>NZ_JAMRXH010000022.1 GCF_023740735.1 Nocardia sp. CDC159 | reverse complement strand
AAACGCCAGCCGGAAATTAGCTGACAAAATGTCCGACACCCACACGGGGGTATGAGCACCGGAACCAAAATTAATTGGCACTGACATTCATCGACACACTATTGAGTTCTCAAAGAACAGGCGCACAAACCATCGGGCCGGATTCC
Source organism: Nocardia sp. CDC159 (assembly GCF_023740735.1). Lineage (GTDB taxonomy): Bacteria > Actinomycetota > Actinomycetes > Mycobacteriales > Mycobacteriaceae > Nocardia > Nocardia pulmonis. The sequence continues at coordinate 116,090 of NZ_JAMRXH010000022.1, read as the reverse complement.
CGACCTTCTGGAGAGGCAACTTTTCCACCTTAACCACCCCGACCCGCAGAGTCAAGTCCCCGGGATCGTGTCGGTCGAGCTGGGCTGTCAGGCGCTCTTCCGTCCAACCTCGTGTCCCGGCCTCTCGGCCCGGTCGGTGTCCGTGTCGCTCTGACGTTGAATAAGTTACGTGTCGGATAACGGATCGTCAAATCCCCAAGACAGCGCGAGTCGACGCTGGTCAGCGGGCCGCGATCCGGGCGTCGCCCGACCTGGGCCACCGTGATGTGACCCAGGTCATGACGAACCTCAGCGGCCGGCCCGCCGCACCCCGGCGAAGTTCTTCTTGCCACGGCGCAGCACCAGCCAGTTCCCGTGCAGGAAGTCCGAATCGCCCGGCGTCCATTCGGGATCGGAGATCCGCGTGTTGTTCACCGACGCGCCGCCCTCGTTGACCGCGCGCCGAGCCGCACCCCGGCTTTCCGACAATCCAGCCGCCACCAGCAGGTCGACGATCGTCGCGCCCTCGGTGGCCGCGGCGATCGCGCCCTCGCCCGCGGCCTCCGACAGCGCCGCCGACAGGGTGGCCTCGTCGAGCTCGTGCAGATCGCCGCGCCCGAACAGCGCCTGGCTGGCCAGCTGCACCGCGCGGGTATTCGCCTCGCCGTGCACCAGATTCGTCATCTCCGCCGCCAGTCGACGCTGCGCCTCCCGCGCGTGCGGCCGCTCCTCGGTCGCCTTCTGCAACTCGTCCAGCTCCTCACGCTCGAGGAAGGTGAACCAGCGCAGGTAGCGCACGACATCGGCGTCGGCGGTATTGACGAAGTACTGGTACCAGGCGTACGGGCTGGTCATCTCCGGATCCAGCCACAGGCTGCCGCCGCCGGTGGACTTGCCGAACTTCTTGCCGTCGGCGGAGGTCACCAGCGGCACCGTCAGCGCGTGCACGTGCTCGCCGTCGACGCGGCGGTTCAGCTCCACGCCCGCGATGATGTTGCCCCACTGGTCCGAGCCGCCGATCTGCAAGCGGCAGCCGTGCTCGCGGCGCAACTGCAGGTAGTCGTTCGCCTGCAACAGCATGTAGCTGAATTCGGTGTAGGACATGCCGTCGGTCTCGAGCCGCCGCTTGACCGTCTCGCGCGCGAGCATGACGTTGACCGAGAAGTGCTTGCCGACATCGCGCAGGAAGTCGACCGCACTCAGCGGGCCGGTCCAGTCCATATTGTTCGCCGTGATCGCACCGGTCTTCGGATCGTCGAGATCGACGAAACGCTGCAGCTGGCCGCGAATCCGCTCGGCCCAGCCCGCCACGGTGTCGGACGCGTTCATGACGCGCTCGCCAACGTCACGCGGATCGCCGATCAGGCCGGTGGCTCCACCGGCCAGCACGATGGGCCGATTACCCGCCTGCTGGAAACGCCGCAGGGTCAGCAGGGGAACCAAGTGGCCGGCGTGCAGGCTCGGCGCGGTCGGGTCGAAGCCCGTATAGAGCGTGATCGGGCCCTTCGCCAGTTCCGATCGCAGCTCGTCCAGGTCGGTGGACTGCGCGATCAGGCCACGCCAGGTCAGTTCCTCGATGATGTCGACGCTCACGCCGTCCTATCTTTCCGCACGGGCTTTCGGTACCCATGCACAGGTCCGCCGCCGATTGTCATCGGCGGCGGACCTGAGGTCGAGCCAATATTCAGCGCGTCACCCGGACACCGCGCTCGGATGCGATCCAGGCGAAGATCACCGCCAGGATCAGCGGGAAGGGGACCATCGCGGGGGCATCCATCAGAAACGCCTGCGTGGCGGCCGCGCAGACCATGGTGATGGACAGGCCCGCGGCGGCCAGACCCGACAGCCGCGGGACCAGCAGGCCGATACCGCCAGCGAGCTCGACCAGCCCGGTCAGGTAGCGGAACCAGTCACCCCAGCCGATCTCGTCGAAGACGCGCACGGCGTCGGATTGACCGACCAGTTTGGGCAGGCCGGAGGCGACGATGAAGAACACGCCCAGCAGGATCTGCAGAGTCCACAGCACGCGGCTGCGGATCTTGCCGGGGGCCTTGACGGAGATGGTGGCGGAGATGGCGGTCATGTCGTTTCCTCTTCGATGCTGATCGTTCGCTGTCGAACGCGCTCACCACCTAGCACGGGGAGCACCGCGCGAACTCATCGCTCAGCCGAAGGTCTGTTTCAACGACGTCAGATGAACCCGGCTCGCCGAGGCCGCGGCCACCGCGTCGCGGCGGCGAATCGCATCGAGCAGGACCTCGTGCGCGTGGTGGTCGGCCTGCTCGTCGGGCAGCGGACGGATCTTCAACATGTCGACCATCGCCCGGCGCGAACGCGGGATGAAGGCCTCGAACATCCCGGTCAGGATGTCGTTGTGTGCGGCGGCGACGACCGTGCGGTGGAAGGCGGTATCGGCATCGACCAGATCCTCGACCGAGGTCGACGCCTCGGCCCGAGCCGCCAGCGCCTTCCACATGGCGCGCAGATCGGCCGGGGTGCGCCGGGTGGCCGCCAGGGCCGCGCACTCGGTTTCGATGGCGAGCCGAGCCTCGATGACGGCCACGATGTCGGCACGGCGCAGGATCGTGTCCCAGCCCTCGGCGACATCGAGCGCGGTGACGAAAACGCCTGCGCCCTGACGACTTTCGAGCACGCCCTTTCCGGACAGCTCGCGCACGGCCTCGCGCAGCGTCGACCGGCCCACGCCCAGCTGGGCCGCCAGCGTGGTCTCCCCCGGCAGTTTGTGTCCCAGCGGCCATTCGCCCGCCCGAATCCGCTGTAGCAGAAGGTCGGCCGCCTGCGCGGCGAGCGGATGCCGCTGTACGTGCGCCAAGACTCGGTTACCTCTCTACTTGTCTGAGGAGTCGTCGGCAGTTAGTGTATGCCACATGCGTTCTGGTCTGATTCTCCTCCGCCGCCGCGGCGGGGTCTGATTCGACCGGCGCCCTGTCCGCGGGTTGCTCTGTCGCGCCGGTCCTCTCCCTCCGACGCGAAAGCGATCAGTCCATGTCCTGGAATCGTCAGCAGCCCTCCGTCATGCCGTCGCACCGGTATCGCTCTGTGTACGAACGGGTTTCGGTCCCCCTCACCGATCGGTGCTGGCCGTCGAACCGGATCACGACGGCGCCCCTGTGGGTTCCGGTCGATCTGCGCGACGGCAATCAGGCCCTGGCCGAACCGATGGATCCCGAGCGCAAGCGCATCTTCTTCCGAGAGCTCGTGGCGATGGGCTACAAGGAGATCGAGGTCGGCTACCCCAGCGCCTCGCAGACCGACTACGACTTCGTCCGGCTGATCGCCGAGTCCGACCTCGCTCCCGAGGACGTCACGATCGTGGTCTTCACCCCGGCCCGGCCCGAATTGATCGCGCGCACCATGGATTCGGTGCGCGGCATCCGTAACGACGTGGTGATCCACATGTACGCGGCCACCGCGCCGGTGTGGCGGGAGACCGTGCTGGCCCTGTCGCGCGCCGAGCTGACCGAGCTGGTGGTCACCGGCGGGCGCGCCGTCGCCGCGGCCGCCGGTGATCGGCCGAACATCCGCTTCCAGTTCTCCCCCGAGGTCTTCATCCTCACCGAGCCGGACTTCGTACTGGAGCTGTGCGATCGGATGACCGCGCTGTGGGACGCGTCGCCGGAGCGGCCGGTGACGCTGAATCTGCCCGCCACGGTCGAGGTCGCCACGCCCAATGTCTATGCCGACCAGATCGAATACATGCATCGCCACCTGTCCCGCCGCGACGGCGTGATCCTGTCGGTGCACCCGCACAACGATCGCGGCACCGGCGTCGCCTGTGCGGAGCTGGCGGTGCTGGCGGGGGCGCAGCGGGTGGAGGGCTGCGTGTTCGGCAATGGCGAGCGCACCGGCAATGTGGATCTGGCTATCCTGGCGCTGAACCTGCATGCGCAGGGCGTCGATCCGATGGTCGACTTCTCCGATATCGACCGGATCCGGCGCACGGTCGAGCACTGCACCCGGATGCCGATCCACGAGCGCCATCCATATGTGGGCGACCTTGTCTACACCGCGTATTCCGGCACCCATCAGGACGCGATCAAGAAGGGCTTCGCCGAACACCGCGCCCGCGCGGCGGCCCAGGGCCGAGACGAACGTGAAATACCGTGGCGCGTGCCGTATCTGCCGATCGATCCCGCCGATGTCGGCCGCTCCTACGAGGCCGTGATCCGGGTCAATTCGCAATCGGGCAAGGGCGGCATCGCCTATCTGCTGCACACCGAGTACGGGTTCGAGTTGCCGCGCCGGTTGCAGATCGACTTCGCGCGGCACGTCCAGCGGCATGCCGACGAGACCGGAAGCGAGATCTCGGCGAGCACGCTGCGGGAGCTGCTGATGGCGATCTACAGTCCGGACAGCGACCGAATCCGCCTGCTGGACGGGGAATTCGAAGCGATCGCCACGACCGGTGTCGCGGACACCGACAGCGCGCCGCACGCGGGGCGGGGAGCCATCGCACCGGAAATCAACGATCCGCATGCCAGGCAAGGGATCGCCCCCTCGGACATCGCCGATCCGCACGCGGGGCGACGGCCCGTCGCATTGGATATCCACGATCGGCGCGCTGAGAACTGCCGCGTCGCAGTGGAGATCGATGGTCGACGGGTCGCGCGCGAGATCGGCGATATCCGGGCGGTCGATGCCGTGGCGGAGTTGATCGCCGAATACGGCCCGCGCATCGAGATTCTCGCGGTGATAGAACAGGCCATCGATGGAGCGACCTGTGTTGTCTATCTCGAGTATCGGGTTGCCGGGGACAGCCTGTGGGCTATCGGGATCGGGCGGTCACCGGTACAGGCGGTATGCCGGGCGGTGGTCTGTGCCGCTGGTCGAGCCCTGTCGGATTCGACCGAGGCGATGGCGGCGGCGCGCTGAGCCAAGCTATGCCGACTTGTCGATGCGGGGCGCGCGGGGGCTGCGTCGATAGGCCGACACCGCTGCAGAGTCCCGCAGCCACAACCGCCATGGGCGGTCGGCGGCCAGGCTGACGCCGACCCGCGGGCCGACGCCGAGGGCCGACTGGTCGGTGATTTCCGCGGCGAGTTCGAGTCGGATCGGCGACTTGGCGTCGAACAGATCGATGCCGTAGTCGTCCAGGCCGATTCCGAGGGCGCTGCCGAAATTTCCCGGCCCGCGGGCCAGGTCGGCGTCGGTCCGCGCGGCCGGGCGGCGCGAGCGCGCGACATCGTGTCCCGCGATCACCTCGCCCGCCCGGATCAGCACGGCACTGGCCAGTCCGTCGGGCCCGCTGGTGACATTGACGCAGGTGTGCATGCCGTAGCTGAAGTAGACGTACAGGCGTCCGGGCGGACCGAACATGACGGCATTGCGCGGCGTCCGGCCGCGGCCGGAATGCGCGGCCGGGTCGTGCCACGGCCCGGCTGGATCGCCGCCGTACGCCTCCACCTCCACGATCCGCGCCCCGACAGGACCGGACCACAGCGTGGCGCCGAGCAGTCGGCGGGCAGCGGCCAATGGTTCTACGGCAAGTTCCTCGGCAGACACAACGAACCATTGTCCAGATCGGGCCGCGCCGCGCGGTAGCCGGGAACAAACTGGCTACCCCAGCCGTTGGCACTCACAGAGGCCGAGTGCTAAATCACGAGGTCGACGGCACAAATTGAGTTGATAGGAGATTGCTATGGCTCTTGCAGTGCGTAATGGCTGGGATCCGTTCACCGCGCTGGTGCGGCAGTTCGACAGCGACTTCGATTCGCTCGTGCGCCGGGCCTTCGCCGGGTCCGCCCCCGCGCGCACCGGATTCGTCCCCGCCGCCGATGTCACCCGGGACGGCAACGACGTGATCGTCACTCTCGAGCTGGCCGGTGTTCCGGCCGAGGATGTCGACGTGGAGGTCGCCGACCACACTCTGCGCATCAGTGGGCAGCGGCGCGACGAGCGCTCCGAGGACCGGGACGGCGTCGTGATCCGCGAGATCCGCAGTGGATCGTTCCGCCGCGAATTCGCGCTGCCCGACCATGTGACCGCCGATGCGGTCGAGGCCGAGCACGCCGACGGCCTGCTGCGAATCCGAGTCCGCGATGTGGCGGCCCCCAAGCCGGAGCCGCGCAAGGTCGAGGTACGCGGCGCGCGGGCCATTTCGGCCGAATCCGAGCGCACCGAGTGAGTGATCCTCGCACCGGCGCCCGGGGCACCGGTGCGAGGATATTGAAGTCGCGGTGCAGCAAGCACGATGCAGTCGGGCGCAGCCAAAAGGGCCACATTGCGGCGCGGCAAGGGCACAGACGTCGCGGTCCAGCAGAGAACGCCGCAGCCGAGCACGGCCAATAGGGCCACGTTCCGGCTCGACAGGGAAACTGGGCATCGCGGTGTAGCAAAAGAGCGGGAGCTGGGCGCAGCGAAAGAAGGCCGAGTTGCGGTGTGGTAGATGGGTGAGCCGTAACGCAGCTGGGAAGTCGCATGCTGCGCTAAGGCCGACGAGTGAACGTTCAGAGCTCGCAGTACATGACATGTAGGCCGACACGGCCGAGCGTGGGATGACGAAAAGCTCCGGGTACGGTTCCCACGATGTCGAAGCCCAGACGTTCGTAGACATCCACGGCGCGATGATTGGATTCCGCTACGGCGTTGAACTGCATGCCGACGAAGCGGTTTTCCTCGGCCCACCTCATCACATACCGGCACAGGGCCGTGCCGACGCCCCGGCCGCGGGCATCGGCGGCGACCATGAAACTTGCGGTCGATACGTGTGATCCCGGACCCGGCCGATTGGCATACGCGTTGGCGGTACCCACCACCCGATTCTCGGTCGAGGCCACGACGGTGATTGCGGGCGGTCGCATTACCCAAATGTCGTGCGCCTGTTCCTCGGTCATGGCCGGGTCGTAGGTGAACGTGTCGCCGGCTCGCACGATGTCGCGAACGATGGGCCAGACTTGCGGCCAGTCGGCCGGAATGTATTCACGAATCTGCATGGAACACAAGCTATCTCGTGGGCCAGTGCGAGACCTATTCATTAGAGCTCGGGGACGGCGGGTGCGGCTTCGTAGGGCTTGTCGCCGATCAGATTGGTGCGGGCCGCGCGGCATTGGCGGGTGGTTGCCGCCTGGGATGTAGTACTGCCCAGGTCAGGGCGATGGCCAGGGTGAGTAGCACGGTGCTCGAGGTGTATTTCGCTGCCGCGGAGACGCCCTCGGGGATGGGGGTGAGGAAGCCCATGATTGTTTGTCCGACAAGCGAACCCGCGGCGAGGGCACCGATCTCGTAGTTCGTCCAGCTTCGCGTTCGGGACAGCCATGCGATCACGCCGGAGGCGGTGAGCAGCAGGGTCAGCATGGCGACCAGGCCGAGCCAGGTCGGCGGCACCAGGGCGAGGAGAACCATGGCGATCACACCTATCGACAGGGGGACCGCCGGTGGGATACGGCGAGTGGTGGCCTGGCTCCGGGCTGGGCGTCCCAGCGGTGTGCGGGCGAGTGCGATGAGGATCGCGACAGCTGTCAGAATGCTCGCGACCTGTAGGAGATTCGGGGTGTAGCCATAGCTGCGTCGACCGTGGAAATGCACCATGGTGGCGGTGGTCAGCCACAGAGCCAGGAGGACGGCGATTCCGGTGCGGCCGACCAGCGGTCGGCCACGGTGGTCGGGGGCCAGGACGGCCAGCAGCGCCAGTGGGGCGCCGATGCTCATCAGTACGTGCAGAGTCACGTACATGACGGTGTTGTACATGCTGATGCCGAGCGGCTCGACGAGGGTGGGCAGCCTCAACTCGTCCCAATAGGCGACCTCGCTGCTGTGTTCGGCGAACAATGACAGGTCCACCACGCCCGGCATCGCAATACCGAATCCGGCGGCCAGCAGTAGTGTCGCGCCCCAGCCCCGGTGGGTGCGCACGACTATTTCGCGGATGAGCAGCGCCGCGCCACCGTAGAGCGGACCGAGGAACAGCACGCCGCCCAGCATCCGGAGGGCATCTCCGGTGAACGACAGGTAGGCGTACAGATACTCGGCACACACCGGCGCACCGAAGAACACGGCCAGCAACGGCCACAAGCGATTTCGTAACGGAAGCAATCCCCACCCCCTGAACATGGCCTTCCGAGCATTTCTTTAACTGTCTGATCAGTCAATGATAGTCTGCCGACGTGGCCAGAACCGTTGACCCGCAACGTGTTGCCGAGCGGCGCACGGCGATCATCCGCGCCGCTACGAAGCTGTTCGCGACGCACGGATACGAGCGCACCTCCGTCGCGCAGATCGCCAAGGCCGCGGGCCTGAGCTCGGCCGCCGTCTTCTACTACTTCCAGGACAAGCCCGCGCTCTTCCGAGCGGCGGCCGAACTGTCGTTACCCGAGCACGCCGAACTGATCTCCCGCCATGTCGGCCGAACCGACTGTCTCGCGGGGATTCTCGCCATCGCCGAGGGGCTGACGGCCGAGGTGCGCGATCCCACTACACCGGGGTTCATGATCGAACTACTGCGCCGGATGGAGCACGACCCGGAACTGACAGCGGCGATAGCGAGCGACAGCCACCGCAGCGCGGAGGCGCTGACCATCCTGCTGCGCCGCGGTGCCGAACGCGGCGAGTTCGATTCCGGCTTCCCGCCCGAGGAGGTGGCGCGGTGGATTCTCGCGATCGTCGACGCCACCTTCCTCAATGCCGACCCGGCTCGTCCGCATGATCCACGCCCGCTCGTGCGCGCGACCGTGTCTCGCCTGCTGCGGCCGATCGAACCGGAGGTCCGATGAGTGCTATTTCCGCAGCCCTTTCAATTTGTCGGGGTTCACCTGGAAGTAGACGTTGTGGATTCGGACGTCCACGATTTCGAAGCTCAGCGCTCCGATCGGGTGCCCGGCCATCGAAACCAGCAGGCCCAGTTCACCATTGATACGCGCGGCCTCGAGTTCCACACCCGCGGATACCGGCTTCGCCATGGTGCCGACGATCCAGCGGGCCACATGGTCGGGGCCGTGCAGTGGGCGCCGCGCCGCGGTCACCTTGCCGCCGCCGTCGTTCCACAGCGTGACGTCGGGAGCGAGCAGTTCCATCAGGGCGTTGACGTCGCCGCCGTTCGCGGCGGCGAGGAATTTCTGGGTGACCTCCTCTCGGATGGACTCTTCGGCGTCGTAACGCGGCCGCCGGGACTGCACGTGATTACGTGCGCGATGGGCGGTCTGGCGCACCGAGGCCTCGGGTCGGTCGATGAATCCGGCGATCTCGCCATGCGAGAATCCGAAGACCTCGCGCAGGACGAACACCGCACGCTCGACGGGCGCGAGAGTTTCGAGCACGACCAGCATCGCGGTCGAGACATTGTCGGCCAACTCGGCCTCCTGATCGGCGGTCGGTGCGGAGAGCAGTGGTTCGGGAAGCCAGGGGCCGATGTAGGTCTCGCGGGTGGCCCGCGCCGAGGTGAGCCGGTTCAGCGACAGATTGGTGACCGTGCGCACCAGGTACGCGCGCGGATTCTCGATCGAACCCTGATCGGCCGCATGCCATTTCAGCCAGGCGTCCTGCAGCACATCCTCGGCATCGGAGACGCTACCCAGCATCTGGTAGGCGGTGCCGAACAGCAGTCTCCGATGTTCGACGAACGGATCGTCCGGCATATGTCCACACTTCCTCATGGGCGCAGCTTCACCGGCACGGTAACCCGGCGGCTGAGTCCGAAGATCGGCAAGGGGCTGGCGCTGACGGTCGCCTTGTAGAACACCGCCGCCCGGCCCTTCAGGTACCACCGCGCCGGTGTGTCGTCGCCGTGGGTGAACTGGATGACGGCATCCGCGCGGCCCAGGCTCACCGGTTGGTGGAAGTAGTTGAACCGGAATGGGCGCACACTCTTTCCCCGCAGTCGTCGCGCGATGGCGGCGGCCACATACGCGGCGGTGGGCAACCCGCTTTGGCAGGTGCCGTGGATCCGGCCCCAGGGCTGTTGGATCGCCGCGGCGTCACCGACGGCGTAGACGTCCGGATGCGACACCGAGCGCAGTGTGGCATCGGTGACGACCGAACCGGTTGCATCCGTGTCGATTCCGGCCGCGGCGGCCAGTTCCGGCACCCGGGTGCCCGCGGTCCACAGCGTAATATCCGACCGCACCACCTCGCCCGTATCCAGCCGCACGGCATCGGGCAGCACCTTGGTGGCGCGCACGCCGACCTTGCGCACCACGGCGAGCCGATCGAGCGCCCGCTCGAGATGCGCCCGGGCCCGCGGACCCATCATCGAACCGGGTTCGGCCGTTGCAATCAGGGTGACCGCCAACTTCGGGTGGCTCTCGGCGATTTCGGTGGCCGCTTCGATTCCGGTGAGCCCGCCGCCGACGACCGTAACCGCGCCGCCGGTGGCGTCCAGTTCGGCCAGACGCTGCCCGAATCGGTGTGCCGACCGCGGGTCGTCGAGGATCCAGGCATGGTCGCTCGCACCCGGCACCAGATCGGTGTCGGCCTTGCTGCCGAGGGCGTAGATCAGGGTGTCGTAGGCCAGGGTCGCGCCGTCGTCGAGTGTGACCAGGCGTGTTGCCGGGTCGATCACGGTGGCGGCGGCCCGGCGGAATTCGACGCCGGTGCCCGCGAGCAGTTCGGGGATGCGGTGATCGCCCAGCGTCTGCCCGGCCGCGAGCTGGTGCATCCGCAGCCGCTCGGTGAACCGGTCCGAGGGGTTGACCAGGATGATGCGCACATCGTGCCGGCGGGTCCGATGGGCCAGCTGGATCGTGGCCAGCATGCCGGTGTAGCCCGCGCCGAGAACGACGACCCGGTGGGTTGCGGTGGTGCTCATGGTGTCCTCCCGTGGATTGTGGATCGGCCATGGGACAAATCCGGGCGAGCAAACGTGACAGCGAATGAAGTGACCTGCATCACAGACTGGTTCGCGCGCCGGAACAGCCCGACCGGTCCGCTGGTTGTCCCCTGCTGTCTCCAGGGTCGGTTCGCTGCGTTCGCCCGTGGCACACCGAGACCGCGATGGTCACCTCCTCCGACAAGGACCAGGGAAGGACGGGCGGTTTCGTGGGTCGTGGTGCCGGGCGAGGCCGCCGGAATACCGCGCGGGCTACTGCGGGTCTTGCACGGGCCGGCGATCGGGCGCAGAATTCATCACGTAGTGAATTCAACACTCGATGAATAGAGGTGACCATGGCGGCGCCCGATTCCGCGATCGAGATCGCGCACCTGCGGGTGCGGCGCGGTGCTCGCGAAGTACTGCACGATATTTCGCTGACGGTGCCGCGCGGCAGCATTACCGGTCTGCTGGGACCGTCGGGCTGCGGTAAGACCACGCTCATGCGCAGCATCGTCGGCACCCAGCTGGTAGCGGCGGGCAGCGTGCGGGTGCTGGGCGAGGAGGCGGGCAGCCCGGGGCTGCGGGCCCGCGTCGGGTACGTCACCCAGGCGCCGAGTATCTACGACGATCTCTCGGTCACCGACAACGTCTCGTATTTCGCCGCGCTGTACGGACGTTCGCGCGCCGAGGTGAACGCGGCGATCGAGGCCGTGGGGCTGGGCGAGCATGCCGGGCAGCGCGGCAATCAACTCTCCGGCGGCCAGCGCACCCGCGCGTCACTGGCCTGTGCACTGGTCGCCGACCCGGAGGTGCTGGTGCTCGACGAGCCCACCGTGGGCCTGGACCCGGTGCTGCGCGTGGAACTGTGGAAGCAGTTCCACGCCCTCGCCGAGCAGGGCCGCACCCTGCTGGTCTCGAGCCATGTGATGGACGAGGCCGAACACTGCGACCGGCTGCTGCTGATGCGCGAGGGTCGGCTGCTCGCCCAGCTCAGCCCAGACGAACTACGCGATCGAACCGGCCAAACCAGTTTGGAGAACGCCTTTCTCGCCCTGATCAGAATGGAACAGCCGCAATGACAACGGTTTCCGCTCCCCTGCGCTGCTATACCGCCACCACCGTGCGCATCCTGCGCCAGCTGCGCGCCGATCACCGCACCGTGGCCATGTTGCTGCTGATTCCCACGCTGCTGATGACCCTGCTGTATTTCGTCTATCACGACACCCCGGCCGCGCCGGGTCTGCCGCGGCTGTTCGACCGGGTCGGCATCAGCATGCTGGGCATCCTGCCTTTCATCGTGATGTTCCTGATCACCGCCATCGCCATGCAGCGTGAGCGGACCTCCGGCACGCTGGAGCGGCTGATGACCACGCCGTTGTCCAAACCGGATCTGCTGGCGGGTTACGGCACCGCGTTCTCGGTGGCCGCCGCGGCGCAGGCGGGGTTGGCGTGTGCGGTGTCGTTCGGCCTGCTGGGGCTCACCGCGCGCGGCAGCGTATGGCTGGTGTTGCTGATCGCGGTGCTCGACGCCGTGCTCGGGGTGGCGCTGGGGCTGCTGGCGAGCGCGTTCGCGCGCACCGAATTTCAGGCGGTCCAGTTCATGCCGGTGATCGTCGGACCGCAGTTCTTCCTGTGCGGGCTGCTGGTGCCCCGCGATCAACTGCCGCGCTGGCTGGAGATCATCAGCGATGTGCTGCCGCTCAGTTACGCCGTCGACGCGCTGCAGCAGGTCTCGCGCCACACCGGTGCGACCGGGCGCATGTGGTGGGATCTGGTGGTCGTGGCCGGATTCGCCACCGTCGCACTGGGTTTGGGCGCGGCCACGCTACGCAGGCGCACGGCATGACCGCGACCGGCAAAGGGCGGGGGGTTCGTCGCGGCAATACCACCCCTGCCGCACGAAAATCCAGGACCAACCGGGACCGCGGGGGGCATCGCGACGACGCCCCACCCGCAGTCCGCAAACCCACGACCAACCACGACCAAGTCACCCAGCACAACGACATCACACCCCCAGATCACGAACCCCCGAATAGCCACGACCGAGAACCTCCCCGCGAGCACGCCCCATCCGACCACGAACCCATGGCCACTTCGCCCGCGCGCAGCGGGCGGCGACCCGGCCGGTCCGGGACGCGCGAGGCGATTCTCGACGCGGCTCGTGCTCGGTTCGCCGAGGTCGGTTTCGACAAGGCGTCCATTCGCTCGATCGCCGCGGCGGCGGGGGTGGATCCGGCACTGGTGCACCACTATTTCGGGACCAAGGCCGATCTGCTCGCGGCCGCGCTGCACTTGCCGCTGGATCCGCGAATCATCGTCGCCAAGATCGCGGCCGCGCCCGTCGAGGAGCTCGGGGAGACCATCGTGCGGCATGTGGTCGCGGTGTGGGACTCGCCCATCGGGGTACAGGCGGTGGCGGCCTTTCGCACCATGCTCGGCGGCGACGGGGCGCTGGCGCGGCAGTTCCTGCTCGAGGTGGTGCTCAAAGATGTTCGGCGGCGGGTGGATTCGCCGCCGGGCAGCGGTGATACGCGCGTCGTGCTGGCGGCCTCGCAGATGATCGGACTGCTGGTGGGCCGCAAGATCGTCGGGATCGAGCCGCTGGCCTCGATGCCGCCCGACGAGGTCGCGCGGCTGGTCGGGCCGACGCTGCAGCGCTATCTCACCGGTGATCTGGGGCGGTAGGACTCAGCCCTGCGCGGTGAACGCCTCGTGTTCGGCGTCGCTCACGTCGCGGGCCTCGTCGATCAGCAGCACGGGAATGCCGTTGTCGATGCGGTAGGCCCGGCGCAGGCGCGGGTTGTACAGCAGGCTCTCGCCGTTCGCGTCGTGAACCAGCGACAGCGGGCCCTTGTCCTGTGGGCAGGCCAGCAGGCTCAACAGCGTGGTATCCAAGGTTTGCTCCGCCATGATCGATAACCTACCGGTCCTCCGACACCGGTGTTCGCGGCGCCCGGCGGAACGAGAAGTGCCGGTGGCCGAAGAAGCTGACCACCGCCACCAGACCCATCACCACCACGGTCGCCGGGGTCTCCGGCAGCCGCCACACGCCGACCGCCAGCTGCACACCCGCCGCGTTCAGCAGCAGCCCACCGGAATTCACCAGCACGAACCGCACGAAGTCGCGCAACACATGTCCACGCACCCGGAACACCAGGGTGCGGTGGGCGAGGAAAGCGAACACGATGCTCACGCAGTAGGCCAGCACCACCGCGGCCGCGGGCGGCCAGCCGGGGCCGAGCACCTTCAGCCACAGCACCGTCAGCACCATGCCCAGTGCGGTATTGCCGACACCGACGACGGCGAAGGCGATCTCCTGGCGTCGCAGCAGCCGCAGCAGTGGGCCGGGCCGGGCTAGCGATGTCGCCCCGGCCGCGGTGTCGTCCATGCCGCTCACGAGAGCGCTTCCGCCGGTTCACGATCCGCCGCCGCGTCGGTCGCGGCGGGGTCGTCGTCGTCCTCGGGCCGACGCGACCGCAGGTGTGCCCACTGCAGCACGCCCAGTCCGAGCAGGCCGACGACGGCCGTCGCGATGCCGATGGTCCAGCCCGGCGGTCGCCACGTCACCTCCAGCTCGGCGTTCTGTGTCCCGGCCGGGATGTCCACGGCCACGAAGGACTTCGCGACCGTGGTGACCGGTAGCTCGCGACCGTTCAGATGCGCCCGGTAACCGGGCCAACCCAGCCGCGCGAACACCACCCGGCCGCCGGTCGCCGAGGACACCCGCACGGTGCTGGAGGTATCGGATTCGGCGATCGAAGTGGCGGTGACATCGTGCGCGTCGGCCACCCGGCCGCCGACCGTCGACACCGGCCCGCCCGCGCGCTCGAGCACCCAGATGTAGCGCTCGTGCCCCGGCTGGTCGACCCATGTCCAGCCCTCCGGGGCGGGATGCGCACCGGCATCGGGGAACATCGCCCGCTGCAACACCACTCGATCGAGTTTCATCAGATCGGCCAGGGTGCGGCCGGTGGTCGGCTCCGGGGTGAACAGGCGCCGGAACGCGTCCGGGCAGACGCTGGAATCCCAACGCATGCACAGCATCTCGCCGAACCAGTAGTGGCCGTTGGGCGTATAGCCGTTGACGTAGTTCAGCTCCAGATCCTTGGCGTAGTTGCCGAACACCAGCGAACCGTACGCGCCCTGCAGACTTCGCTCCCCCGGCTGTACCAGGCCCCGATCGCCCAGTTGCAGCGTGACCCCGGGGAAGTCCGGGAACGCCGCCTTCGCCGCCGACCGGCTCACCGGCAGATTCCAGCCCATCGGGGTCGGCTGCGCGGCATACACCTGCACGAAAGCGATGGGGAACATGGCCGCGATCGTCAGCGCGGCCGCGGCGGCCCCGCCCCGGTTGCGGGCCAGCCACACCGCGCCCGCCCCGAGCGCGGCGACCACCAGCGCCGACAGCACATGCCACAGCGCGTGATGCGGATCGGCGGAAAACGTCCGCACCCAGAGCAATCCGATCAGCACCAGCGCCGCGACGCCCCGGGTGCGCCAGTTCGCGCCGGTGCCGAACCGGCCCAGCAGCACGCACACCAGCACCAGCAGCCCGATCGCGACCATGGGCAGCACGCGGGCGGGCCAGCGCAGCGGGCCGACCGTGCCCGGGCCCGCGGTCCACATCAGGAACATGATCGCGAACAGCGCCACCGCGGCCAG
The DNA here is from genome assembly GCF_023740735.1 of Nocardia sp. CDC159. Taxonomy (GTDB): domain Bacteria; phylum Actinomycetota; class Actinomycetes; order Mycobacteriales; family Mycobacteriaceae; genus Nocardia; species Nocardia pulmonis. The sequence goes on along the minus strand of NZ_JAMRXH010000022.1, from coordinate 100,687 downwards.
CTCCCGCCACGCCGCGCGCGCCCGGCCCCAATCGACGAAGGCCAGCGCCGGGATCAGGAACCAGGCGATATAGGTCACCGGCATCGGCTGGATGTAGCCCCACCAGGAGTTGAACGCGGGCAGCGCGGACGGCAGACCGGCATTCAGCGATTCCGACCACGGCACGGTGAGGAACTGGTCGTTGTTGATCTGCGCCGTACCGCGCCAGCTCACCTTCGCCGAGAGCATGCTCGGCAGATAGGTCAGCAGCCCCGCCAGCCCCGCGCATACCGCCACCGCCGTCAGCCGGCCGACCGGCTGCCATTTGCGCTGGTAGACCAACTCCCCCACCGCGACCGCGATCAGCATCAGCGCCGATTCCACGGCCGGGAACACGTATTCGACCGAGATCGCCAGATACAGATAGACGAACACCGGAATCGGCCCACCCCGGCCGTGTTGATGGCGGCGTCCGCGGATCCCACCGTGGTTACGCAAGCTGCCGCCTTCGGGTCCGTCGCTCCCGCCGCGGCAGTACCGCACCGACGCCGCCCACGCGTGCAGCATCCACGCCGTACCCGTCAGCGAGGTCATCCAGCTGGCCTCGTCGAAGAACAGGAACCAGCCGGTGAGCGGAAAGGCGATGCCCGCCACCGCGGCCCACGGGGCGCGGCCACCGTAGACCAGGCACACCCGGTACACCCCGAGCGCGGCGATGATCGAGAAGATCAGCTTCACCACCGTCGCGTACACCGCGAGGTTGTCCACCGAGGGCGCGAGCAGATCGATCAGCAGCTGCGGCGGATTGAACAGCCCCGCCTCTTCCATCGTGTAGTTGCCGGTCATCCACTGCTCGGGAATCAGCAGCGGCAGGTGGCCGTCGCGCAGATGGCGGCCCAGCATCACCCACAGCGGGGCGTACTGGGATTCGGTGTCGTCGGTGTAGAAGTGGCGCGCGTTGGCCAGCAGGACCGCGGCATAGCCGAGGACCACGCCGAGCGCGGTGATCGCGCCCCATCTGTAGACGGTCTTGCGCTCGTCCGCCCCCGCGGTCGACACAGCAGCACTTTCCACCACGAGAACCAGACCCTACAGGGCGGTCACCCGGCGGGCGGGCGGGCCGTCACGAAACGATATCCGCCAGCTCGCGTTCCGGTTCCCCGGTGTTGTGGTCGTCGGTCGGCGCGGGCTCGTCGCGGCGGCGCGCGCGCACGAACAGCCACTGCAACACGCCGATTCCGGCCAGCCCGGCCAGCATGGTCGCGATGCCGATCTTCCAGCCCGGCGGCCGCCAGGTCAGCTCCAGCTCGGCGTTGTTGGTACCGGCGGGAATGTCCACGGCGACAAAGGTTTTCGCGACGGTGGTGAACGGGACGGGCTTACCGTCCAGGGTCGCGCGGTAACCGGGCCAGCCGATCCGCGCGAACACCACGCGGCCGCCGTTCGGCGAGCTCACCCGCACCCGGCTGTCGGTGTCGGATTCCGCCAGCGAGGTCGCGGTCACGTCCTTGGCCACGGCGATCCGGCCGTTCACACCCGACACCGGGCCGTCCACCCGCTCCAGCACCGCGATGTAGCGCTCGTGGCCGGGATAGTCGACCCACTTCCAGCCCTCCGGCGGATCCTGCCTGCCCGCGTCCGGGAACAGCGCGCGCTGCAACACCACCCGATCCACCTTCATGAGGTCGACCAGCGTCCGCCCGATCGTCGGCTCCGGGGTGAACACCCGGCGATAGGCATCCGGGCAGACGCTCGCGTCCCACCGCATGCACAGCAGCTCACCGAAGTAAAAGTAGCCGGTCGGGGTGTAGCCGTTGACGTAGTTCAGCTCCAGGTTCTTGGCGTAGTTGCCGAAAACCAGTGAGCCATAGGCGCCCTGCAGACTCTTGTCGCCCGGCTGCAGCAGGCCGCGCTCGCCGAGCTGCAGAGTCTTGCCGGGAAAGTCCGGGAACACCGCCCGCGCCTCGGCGCGATTCGCGGGCAGCTGCCAGCTCATCGGCGTCGGCTGGACCGAGCTGACCTGGAAGTAGGCGATGGGGAACATCGCGACGATGGTCAGCGCGCACGCCGCGGCCGTGCCCCGATGGCGGGCCAGCCAGACCACGCCCGCGCCCAGGGCGGCGATGGCCAGCGCGGCCACCACATGCCAGATCGCGGCGTGTGGATCGGCGGAGAACGACCGCACCCACAGCGCCAGGATCAGCACCGCGGCGGCGATCGCGCGCGGCTTCCAGTCCCGCACCGTGCCGAAGCGCCCGAGCAGCACGCACACCAGCACCAGCAGCCCGATCGCCAGCATCGGCAGCACCCGGGCGGGCCAGCGCAGCGGGCCGATCGACCCCGGCCCGGCGGTCCACATCAGCATCATGGCCGCGAACAGCGCGACCGCGCTCAGCTCCCGCCACGCATCGCGCGCCCGTCGCCAGTCGATGAACGCCAGCCCCGGAATCAGGAACCAGGCGATATAGGTCATCGGCAGCGGCTGCACGTAACCCCACCAGGAGGTCAGCGCGGGCAGCGTACTGGGCAGGCTGGCGTTCAGCGATTCCGACCAGGGCACCGTGAGGAACTGATCGTTGATGATCTGCGCGGTGCCGCGCCAGGTCACCTTGGCCGAGAGCATGCTCGGCAGGAAGGTCAGCAGTCCGGCCAGGCCGGCGCACGCGGCCGCGATCGTCAGCCGGAGCACCGGCCGCCACGCGCGCTGGAACAGGATCTCCCCGACCGCCACGGCCGCCAGCATCAGCATGGCCTCCACGGCCGGGAAGATGTACTGGGTCGAGATGGTCAGATAGAGGTAGACGAATACCGGGATCGGCCCACCCCGGCCGCGGCAGTAGCGCACCGACGCCGCCCACGCGTGCAGCATCCACGCCGTACCCGTCAGCGAGGTCATCCAGCTGGCCTCGTCGAAGAACAGGAACCAGCCGCTGAACGGGAACGCCACCCCGGCCACCGCCGACCACGCCGGGCGCCCGCCGTAGACCAGGCACACCCGATACACCCCGAGCGCGGCGATGATCGAGAAGATCAGCTTCACCACGGTGGCGTAGAGCGCCACGTTGTCGACCGAGGGCGCTATCAGATCGATCAGCAGTTGCGGCGGATTGAACAGGCCGGCATCGTCCATGGTGTTGTTGCCGGTCATCCACTGGTCCGGCCACATCACCGGGAACTGCCCGTCGCGCAGCGCGCGGCCCAGCGCCACCCATAATCCGGTGTACTGGGATTCGGTGTCGTCGGTGAAGAAGTGGCGGACATTGCCGAGTAGCACCGCGCCATAGCCCACGACGACCCCGAGCGCCGTGATCAGTCCCCACCGTTGAATCTGCCGCCGCGAGCCGGTCGCGGGATCGTCCTCCCGAACAACCCGCGCGGGCTGGGCGAGTGCCGTCCTCGACACTGCACTGTCCGTCACGAGTTCCCAACCATACAGGCGATTTCGGTGTCCGGCATGGCCTGCGTCACGCCCGCCGGCATGCGATGAGCTACGCTCGAGGCCCCTCGGCCACCGTGCTACAGTTCACAGCGGCTCGGGCTCTGTTGACCAGCGAGGAGTACCGGCACGCACCGTCATCGAAAGTTGATCCAGCTGATGCCGATTCCCTCCGAACCCCACCCGCGGGTGCACACCGTCTCCGTCGTCGTCCCGGTCTACCGCGGCGAGCAGACCATCGCGGGCCTGGTGGCCGAACTGGCGGGCTACGCGAGCCCGTCCACGAGCCCCGGTGGTGCGAGCTTCCTCGTCGACGAGATCATCCTGGTCCACGATCACGGTCCGGACCGCTCGGATGTGGTGCTGCAGGAGCTGGCCGGACGCTACGACAACGTGCGGCCGATCTGGCTCAGCCGCAACTTCGGCCAGGACGCCGCCACCATCGCGGGAATGTCGGCCGCGCGCGGTGACTGGATCGTCACCATGGACGAGGATGGCCAGCACGATCCCGGCTTCATCGGCGCCTTCCTCGACGCGGCGTTGTCCCAGCGCGCCGACCTGGTCTACTCCAAGCCCAGCAATACCCGCCCGCACGGCTTCCTGCGCAACCTCACCTCGCGCGGCGCGAAGCTCGTGCTGGCCACCGTCTTCGCGTTTCCGGACTCCACCCGGTTCGAGAGCTTCCGGCTGATCCGCGGCGATATCGGCCGCCAGCTCGCCGGGGTCGCGTCCAACGGCGTCTATCTGGATGTCGCGCTGACCTGGGTGGTGGACACCGTCGCCCAGGTGCCGGTGGCGCTGCGTGCGGAGGGCCGCGAGGAGTCCGGCTACAACTATCGCCGGTTGTTCTCGTTGTTCTGGAAGATGGTGCTGTGCAGCGGAACTCGCGGCCTGCGCCTGGTCAGCATGCTCGGCATCACCCTCGCCCTCGGCGGCGTCGCGATGGCCGCGCTGATCGTCTACGAGGCGCTGACCCGCTCGGATTGGGCGCCGGAGGGCTGGGCCTCCACCATCGTGGTGCTGCTGCTGTGTTCGGGCGCGATCCTGTTCTCGCTCGGGCTCATCGCCGAATACCTCGGGGTGGCGCTGCATGTGCTCGTGGGCAAGCCCCTCTATCTCACCGTCGACTCGCCGACCCCGCGCCCGGTGCGCGACGGGGCGGACGTGGTAGAGAATCGGGAGCTGACTACGACCATCAAGGGGATCGATCGGGTTGACCACTGACCGCATCATCTTCAGCCGCCCCTACCGGGCCCGCCGCGAGCTGGCCAATCTGGAGGCCGTGCTGTCCTCGGATCACAGCCACGGCGACGGGCCGTTCACCCGGTCGGCCACCGAGAAGCTGAAGGCCATCACCGAGGCGCCGCACGCGCTGTTGACCACCTCGTGCACCTCGGCCATGGAGATGGCGGGCCTACTGCTCGAACTCGGCCCCGACGACGAGGTGATCGTCCCCAGCTTCGCCTTCACCTCGACCGCGACCGCCATGGCCCTGCGCGGGGCCACCTGTGTCTTCGCCGATATCGACAGCGAGACGGGCAATCTGGACCCCGAGGCCGTGGCCGCGGTGCTCACCGCGCGAACCAAGGCCATCATGGTCATCCACTACGGCGGTGTGGCCGCCGATATGGAAGGCCTACTCGCCCTGGCGAACGCGCACGGCATCGCCATCATCGAGGACAACGCGCACGGGCTGGGCGGGCGCTGGCGCGATCGGCCGCTGGGCACCATCGGCACGATGGGCGCGCTCAGCTTCCACGACACGAAGAACGTGCACTGCGGCGAGGGCGGGGCGCTGCTGCTCACCGACGAGATCCTGATGGCGCGCGCGGAGATCATCCGGGAGAAGGGCACCGACCGGGCCCGATTCCTGCGCGGCGCGGTGGACAAGTATTCGTGGCAGGACATCGGATCCAGTTATCTGCCCAGCGAATTGAACGCGGCGGTGCTGGACGCGCAGCTCGCGGAGTTCGAGACCATTCAGGCCGGGCGGCACCGGGTATGGAACGCCTATGCCGCCGCACTGCCGGATTGGGCGCGCCGCAACGACGTTCGGCTCATGACGGTGCCCGCGGATCGGCAGCACACCGCGCACCTGTACTACCTGCGTGTGCCGACCGAGCAGCGCCGCGACGATCTGATCGCCCATCTGGCCGCGCGCGGTATCGTCGCGCCGTTCCACTATGTGCCGCTGGATTCCAGTCCGGCCGGGGCGAAGCTGGGCCGCACGCCGCGGCCCTGTGTGCGCAGCGCCGAATTCTCCGAAACCGTTGTGCGCCTGCCGATGTGGCCGGATCTGACCGACGAGCAGGTGCGTCGCGTCATCGACGGCGTCACCGCGTTCACGGTCTGAGCGCGCTCATCCTCGTGCGTCGAGGACGTAGAGCTTCTCCCGCCCGCCCGCGATCAACGACCTTGCCACGACGCGGTTTTCGTAGGCGCGGAACAGTTCGTCGAGGGTGGCCTCGGTGAATCTGCGGGTCTGCGCTCCGTCGCCCGCATCGGTGTAGCGGCGGCCGATGGCGGCGAGCACGGGATTGTCGCTGGTGGCCAGGTTGCGGACCGGCTCGGCGAGAATCACCCGTTCCCGCGCCGCCGCCAGCATCCGATCCACGACCGGCGCGGCGTCGGGGAGGAAGTGATACAGGCTGGCCTGCATCACCACGAAGTCGGCCGGGGGTAACGCGGCGTCGGCGCGCACATTCCACACCTGGCCGTGCCCCCCGGCCGCGATAAGCCGGGTGATGAAGCCCGCGTTGAGATCCAGGCCGGTGTAGTCGACCGCACGCGCACGCAGGTGGCGGGTGTAGAGCGTGGCCGGACCGCAGCACACGTCGACCACGCTCGCCCCCTCGGGAATCAGCTCCGCGATGGCGCGAAACCGTGCCCCGTAATGCGATCCGTAGAGCCCACGCATCAACAGTTCGTAGATGCGCCCGTTGCGGTAGATCAAGCTCGTTTTCAAGAAGCTCCTCCGAGCAGCCGACGTCGCCGCGTGCGACCGTACCCTGTCCGGGCGAATTCGGTTCAGTCGAGGAGCGTGTCGAGCGCCTGCTGGGTGAGGATCTCGTAGGACTCCGCGTCCCGGTCGTAGTACCAGATGTGCTCGCCGGGTTCCAACTTCACCGCGGCCTGCACTGCTCGGGTCGAGGGCCGATAGGTGGAGCTGCGCGGAATCTCGTCGACGACGAAGATCAGATCGGGCCGCTGGGCGGCGTCCAGGGTGCGCAGGCATTCGGTGACATCCTTGGGCCGCAGGGTGTGCTCGTCCCGGATGCTCACCGCCGCGACCGCCAGCGTCTTCCCGCCGACGTGTAGGCCGAAGGCGACCTCCATATCGACCGGGGTGATGTCGTTGAGCGCGTCCACGATCGGCTGGGTGTAGACCGGGCCGCGTGCGGTGCGAATCACCGTGTCGCGGCGATCCATCAGCCAGTAGTCGCCGTCGCCGTCGCGGCGGAACAGGTTCTCCGTGGGCATCCACGCGTCGCCGGGCGCGAACACTCCGCGCAGGCCGCCCTGGGAGATGTCGACCGTCTCCGCGGCCTTGCCGATCAGCAGGCCCACCTCGTTGTCGGCGGTGCGGCGTGCGAAACCCTGTGCGTCGGTGACGATCTCGCCGGTCTCGGAATTGTAGGAGATCAGCTCCACCCGCGCCGTGCCGGGCACCGGGCGGCCCTTGCAGCCGACCTTGACCCCGGCCACATTGGCCAGCACCACATCGCCCTCGATGGAGGCGTAGAACTCCAGAACCCGTGCGGGGGAGAATCTTTCGGTGGTGCGCCGCCACAGCCCCGAGGGCATGCCGGAGCCGATGAACAACCGGATCGGATGCGAATGACCGTTGGGGAAGGTGTCGGCGTCGAGGATGTCGCGCATCATCGTCCAGGTGTAGGTGACGACGGTGACCCCGTAGCGGTGCACCTCCTCGCCGAACCGGGTGGGATCGAGCGAGCGCGCCAGCGCGATCCGGCTGCCGCCCGCCACCGCGCCACCCAGGCTCACCAGCAGACCCGACGAATGATGCAGCGGCGCAAGGCAGTAGACGGTGTCGCGGCGGTCCAGATCGGCGGAGGTCGCGGTGCCGAACGCCGACAGCGCCCAGCGGTGGTTGGTGATGTACTTGATCTCCAGCTTGTCCCCTGTGCCGGTGACCAGGACGAAGGCCAGCTCGCGCGCCAGCCCCGGATTCGGCCGGAACCAGCCGGGCAGCACCACCTTCGACGGATCGATCTGCTCGAGGTCGACCACGTCGGCGTCCAGCGGCACGTCCAGCTCGCGCGCGGTGCCACCGCCGAGCACCAGCACCTGCGAGTCGGTGGCGTAGGCGTCGCGCAGATTCTCCGGATCGGCGATGATCGTGCGCACACCGGTGAGCTCGACCGCCCGCGCCAGCTCGCTGCCCGGCGCCAGCAGCACGGCCACCGCACCGATCCGCGACAGCGCCGCCACCGCGGCAAGTGCGCTCGGCCGAGTCTCCATCAGCACCCCGACCCGCGCGGCCGGGCGCACGCCCATCGAGATCAGCCCGCGCACCACATTGTCGATGCGGGTGTTGACGGCGGAATTGGAGTGCGCGCGGTCGTCGAACAGGAACAGATCCCGCAGCGGCGCCCGTCGGGCCTGCTCGGACAGCAAGCGCCCCAGCGAGATCCGGGTGTGCGGCTGGATGGTGCCCAGCCGGGTCAGCCGCGGCAGTGCCCGCGCCGCCTCCCCGCTCAACTCCAGCGATCCGCGCACGGCATTGGTCGCGATGCCGCCGAGCGCACTGCCCAGGCCCGCGCCCGTCTCGGCCAGCGAGGCCGCGGTGTGCACCATTCGGGTGGCCGCCGAGCGCTGCCGAGTGGCGGGCTCGTGCTCGGTCATGGGCACGATCTGCTCGGGCAGCTCGCCGAGGCCGCTGAGCCAGTTCACCCAGTCGCGCACCAGCGGCCAGGTGTGATTGGTGGCCATACTGCCCGCGACCAGCCCGAAGTGCCCGGCCACCAGTGCCGCCTCGTAGACATCGGCGTTCGGCGCGGCCCGCAGGATGCCGCGCACGGCCGCGGGCTGGCCGATGTCGTCGACCTCGCCGACGAACGCCAGGATCGGGCACTTCAGCTCCGCCAGCGAGATCGGCTGATCGCGAATCACGAAGCCGCCCAGCATCAATCGGTTGTGCACGACGAACTGCTTGAGCAGATCCGCCGCCGCCGGTCCGGCATATCCGACCCAGCCCTCCCGCTCCAGGAAGCGGCGCTGGCGCTCCTTGGGCAGCAGCGCCTCGCGGTCGTGCAGTTGGCGCAGGAAGTCCAGGCGCGCCTTGGCGGTCTTGACCGGATCGAGCATCTGGAAGCCGACCCGGACCATGGCGTCGGTGATGGGCAGCCGGGTCAGCACATGGTCGGCCACGAAGTCGGCGACCTCCGACACCAGCCCGTGCGGCAGGCCGAACGGCAGCCCGGCCACCACATCGACGGGGCTGCCGAAGGTGACGATGCTCTCCACGCCCTTGCCGTAGCGGTAGGCGGCGGTCTGATAGGCGAACATGCCGCCCTGGGAGTAGCCCATCAGATGCACGCTGTGGCCGGTCAGCTCGTTGACGGTATCGATGGCGCTCGACAGGGCCAGCACATGGTCGGCGAGGTCGCGCTGCCAGCCGCCCTCCTCCACCGCCGGGGATCCGAAATCCACCACCCAGCAATCGATTCCGGCGCGATGAAGAATACCGACCGCCCCGCCCTCGAGGTTCACATCGTAGATGTCGGCATTGACCATCAGCGGCGGCACCAGCACCACCACCGGGCGGCCCGGGGTGTTGTCGTCGGGGAAGTAATGACGCAGCCGGTACATCCGCTTGCGCTCGGTGACCTCGTACGGCGACGATTCGACGTCATGGGTCAGCCCACCGAAACGGATCACCTCGAGTCCGTTCTGTGCGGTCGCCATCAACCGCTGCACCGACTCGACGACCGACCTCGTTGTGAACTTCACGGTTGCTCCCAGCCCTTACCCTGCGCGTGACACCCATCACAGACCCCTGCGTGTCCTGTTGAGCTTGCCACATCCCGAGCCTACTGCGCGTGCGGTGTGACGAGGTGCATGTGGGGCCCGAACCCCCGACGGCCGGTCGCGAACCCGCGGCGAAGGTACTTCGTCGCCGGGCCGGTTCCGGTGCCGTCACGGCGCGGAATCGACGCCGATTCGTTATCGCGCAACACCTTTCGGGAGGTATCGAGCGATTTCGCCGCGAACACCGCCGCACAGGTCCTACCATCGAACTGCCGGGCCGCAGAGTCGCGACATCCCCGGAACGCACTGTCGCACACAAAAACTCACTCGCGCCACCGCTTTCGCAGGTGATCTCAGCCTGCCTTGTTCGCCATGGATAAAAACCATCCGCAGCGCCGGATGGCCATCTCGAGGTGAGGACACCAGGCATGACCATCGATTTGCCGATCGAGACGACCGAAAATCAGACGCAAAAGAGCCTGTCCACCGGCGCCGCCCATCTGCTGGCGCACACCACCAAATCCGAACCGCAGATGCAGGGCATCAGCTCCCGCTGGCTGACCCGCGCGCTGCCGTGGGTCGACGTACACGGCGGCGTCTACCGGGTGAACAGGCGGTTGACCCACACCCTGGGCAACGGCAAGGTCGAATTCGACGTCGACGGCGGTCGGGCCCGGGCCATTCCCGGCGAGCTGTGCGAGCTGGCGCCGCTGCGCGGATTTGGCGACGAGCAGGTGCTCACTGCCCTCGGCGAACGCTTCGAACAGCGCGATCTGACGCCCGACAGCGTGGTGACCGAATTCGGCAATCCGATGGATCAGGTAATTCTGATCGTGCACGGCAAGGTGGGTAAATACGGCACCGGGGAATTCGGCGAGACCACCCGGCTGGGCATTCTCTCCGGCGGCGACCACGTCGGCGAGGAGATGATGCTCGACCGCGATGCCATCTGGCCCGCCACGGTCAAGACCATCACCCCGACGACCGTGCTGACGCTCTCACGCACCGCTTTCGATCGGGTCCTCGAGGACCATCCCGCATTGCGCGAGCAATTGTCCCGCGCCGCGGCGGTGATCGAACGCCCGAAGAACCGGGCCGGTGAGGCGAATATCGAAATCCACTCGGGCCACTCCGGTGAGCCGCTGCTGGAGGGCACCTTCGTCGATTACGACGCCACCCCCCGCGAATACGAGCTGAGTCTGGCCCAGAGCGTGCTGCGGGTGCACACCCGCGTCGCGGATCTGTTCAACGATCCGCACAATCAGATCGAACAGCAGCTGCGGCTGACCGTCGAGGCCCTCTACGAGCGCCGCGAATACGATCTGGTGAACAACTCCGACTTCGGCCTGCTGCACAACTGCGATCTCAACCAGCGCATCTACAGCGAATCCGGCCCGCCGACGCCCGACGATATGGACGAGCTGCTGAGCATGCGGCGCAGCACCAAATTGTTCCTGGCCCATCCCAAGGCGATCGCGGCATTCGGGCGCGAGTGCAACAAGCGCGGTCTGTACCCGGATCCGGTGGAGGTCGATGGCCATCGAGTACCGGCCTGGCGCGGAGTGCCGATATTCCCGTGCGGGAAGATTCCGGTGAGCGACACCCAGACCACCTCGATTCTGGCCATGCGCACCGGCGAGAAGGATCAGGGTGTCATCGGGCTGCACCAGACCGGCATACCCGATGAATTCGAGCCGAGCCTGAACGTGCGTTTCAAGGGCATCGACGATCAGTCGATCATCTCCTATCTGGTCAGCTGTTATTACTCGGCGGCGGTGCTGGTCCCCGACGCGCTCGGCGTTCTCGACAATGTGCTGGTCGCCCGGCAGTCCGAGTGACGGGGTGAGCCGCGATGCCGGGTGAGACCGAAAACCCTGCGGTCCAACGGCTTTCGGCGGCGCTGGCGGAGATGGTGACGGGGGTGACGCCGTACCGACTGCTCGGACCGACCGGTATCGGCGCGCCGACCCTGCTCCAGCCACCGCCGCGGGCGGCGACGCCCGCCGCACAACCACCGCCGGAACCGAAACGAAACACGTTCGGCCCCAGCGGAATCGGCACCACGTCGCTGTCGATCTGCCGCGATTTCCACCGATCGAGAGGATGATCCACCATGACCATGCTCGAACCCGGGGCCGACAGTGTGCTACTGAGCCCCTATCAGCGGTCGGTCGCCGCGTACTGGAACAACAACCCCAACGACGATCGTGTCAACACCAGGCTCGGCGAGGTCGACGGCCTCTACCACCATCACTACGGCATCGGCGCGCCCGACCCCTCGGTGCTCGAGGGTCCCGAGGACACCCGCCAGGACCGCATCGTGCGCGAACTGCACCGACTCGAGACCGCCCAGGCCGATCTGCTGCTGGACCATCTCGGCGCCGTGCTGCCGGAGGACCGGCTGCTGGACGCCGGATCCGGGCGCGGCGGCACCAGTTTCATGGCGCACCAGCGCTTCGGCTGCCAGGTGGACGGCGTGACGATCTCGGAGTACCAGGCCGGGTTCGCCAACGATCAGGCGGTCGAGCGCGGCGTGGCCGAGCGGGTGCGCTTCCATCTGCGCAACATGCTCGACACCGGCTTCGAGTCCGGCAGCATGCGCGGCATCTGGACCAACGAGACCACGATGTACGTCGACCTGTCGGAGCTGTTCGCCGAGTTCGCGCGGCTGTTGCGGCCGGGCGGGCGCTATGTGTGCATCACCGGCTGCTCCAACGACGTCACCGGCGGCCGGTCGTCGTCGGTGAGCTGGATCGACGCCCACTACGGCTGCATGATCCATCCGCGTGGCGAATACTTCCGGGCGCTGGCGGCGCACAACCTGGTGCCGGTCAATGTGGTCGATCTGACCGCGGCGACCATTCCATACTGGGAACTGCGCACGCAGTCGGAGCTGGCGACGGGGGTGGAGAAGCCGTTCCTCACCGCCTATCGCGAGGGGAGCTTTCAATACCTGCTGATCGCCGCCGATAAGGTGGGGCGGTGAGCTTACCGTCCGAGACGACCGATCGTGAGGCGCTGCTCGTCGAGTTGGTGGACGAGCAGGGCCGCGCGACCGGCGCCTGCCCGGTGGCCGAGGCGCACACCGCACCGGGCCGACTGCATCGCGCGTTCTCGGTGCTGCTGTTCGACGCGGCCGGGCGGGTGTTGCTGCAGCAGCGCGCCGCGGTGAAGACCCGGTTCCCGCTGCAGTGGGCCAACACCTGCTGCGGGCATCCGGCCCCGGGCGAATCGGTCGTCGCGGCGGCACGGACCCGGTTGACCGAGGAGCTGGGCATCCAGACCCCGGTGCACGAGGTCGGCACCTTCCGCTATCGGGCGGGCGATACGGTGACCGGGCGGGTCGAATTCGAATGGGACCACGTGCTCATCGGCCGCTTCGACGGCGAACCGCCGCAGCCGGATCCGGCCGAGGTCGCCGATTTCGCATGGGTGCGCCCGGAGGCGCTGGCCGCGGCCATCGAGGCGGATCCGCAGCGCTATACGCCCTGGCTCAGCGGGGTGCTGACGCTCGCCGAACGGTCGAACTGACCCGCGGCGATCATCCGCTCGACGCGGCCTCGAGCACCCTGCCGGTGCCGGTGCGCACTCCCGCGCCCAGGCATCCGACCACATTGTCCACGGTCGCGATGTCGTAGTGGGCCACGATCCGCACCCGCTCGCCGCGCCCGAGCCCCTCGGTCACCGCGAGCACGCCGACCGTCGGCTGGCTCATCGCGACCGGCCACGGCCCCGACAGCACGCTGGTCTGCCCGTCGGACCACACGATCGTCACGGTGATCGGCCCGTCGGCCGGGCGCATACAGTCCGACCAGGCCGTGTGCACCCCGGTGAAGGTGCCGCCGGTGATTGCGGGCACCGTTCCCACACAATCACGCAGCGCGCCCACCGAGGTGAACGTCAGATACCGCGGCGAGAGACCGATCCCCTCCTCGACCGCGGTCCAGCGGAACTCGCCCGATCCGCACGACCCGATCGGCCCGATCGTCGCCGCGCCGGGCCCGGCCGACAGGGACATCGCCAGCGCCCACACCGACCCGGCCACGGCGACCTTCCCGAATATCCGCACAGCTGCGATGGTGACCCCCACCGCGGGCGCGCGCCGGAAACTCCCGTCCGCACGCGTGTCGCGAAACCCACCGCGACTGCTCGAGTTGCCCAGTTCCCAGGGGACCGCACTGGGCGTGCTGAGCAGTCCGGTCGTTCTCGGCCGGACCGTCTGCCCCCGCGGCCGCGGTCTGGCAGCATGGCCGCCATGGACTTGATCGGGTTGGATCGCATCGAGGCCGCGGCGAAGGTGCTGGAGCCGGTCATCCGCCGCACACCGGTGGTCGCCTCGCGCGTGTTGTCCGAGCGGACCGGTTTCGAGGTGCGGCTCAAATGCGAGAATCTGCAGCGCACTGGGTCGTTCAAACCGCGGGGCGCCTACAACCGGATCGCGAATCTGCCCGAGGCCGACCGGGCCCGCGGCGTGGTGGCGGCCAGCGCCGGTAATCACGCCCAGGGAGTCGCTTGGTCGGCAACGACTTTGGGCATCGACTCGACGGTCTTCATGCCGGTGGGCGCGTCACTGCCCAAACTTGTGGCCACCCGGGCCTACGGCGCGACCGTCCATCAGGTCGGCGACACCATCGAGAAATCCCTCTCGGCCGCACTGGATTTCGCCGAGCAGACCGGTGCGACGCTGATCCACCCGTTCGATCACGCCGATATCGTCGCCGGACAGGCCACCGTCGCGGTGGAACTGTTGGAGCAGCTGCCCGACGTGGGCACGGTCCTGGTGCCCACCGGAGGCGGCGGCCTGCTGGCGGGGGTCGCGATCGCGCTGCACCACCTCGCCCCGCGGGTGCGGGTCGTCGGCGTGCAGGCGGCCCAGGCCGCCGCCTGGCCGGAATCGCTGTCGGCGGGTAAGCCCGTTGCGCTGGAACGCATGTCGACCATGGCCGACGGTATCGCCGTGGGTCTGCCCGGCGAGGTGCCGTTCGCGCACGTCGCCGAGTTCGCCACCCCCGTCGTCACCGTCGACGAGGATGCGCTGTCGAGTGCGCTGCTGTTGTGCATGGAGCGGGCCAAGCTGATCGTCGAACCCGCGGGCGCGGCGGCCGTGGCCGCGCTGATGGCCTGTAGCACCGAGGAATTGGGCCTCGAGGGCCCGGTCTGCGCGATCCTGTCCGGCGGCAATGTCGACCCGCTGCTGCTGACCCGAATGATCGGCCACGGTCTCAGCGCCGCGGGCCGCTATCTGGGTGTGCGCGTGACGCTCTCGGATCGGCCGGGCAGCCTCGGCCGCCTGCTGGCGACGGTCGCCAAGACCGGCGCCAGCGTCGTCGACGTGGTCCACCTGCGCACCGGATCGTGGCTGGCCATCGACGAGGTCGAGGTGCTGCTCACCCTCGAGACCCGCGGCCCGTCCCACCGCGGCGACGTCCTCGAGGCGCTGGCCGACGCCGAATACGCGGTGCGCGTACAGGATTGAGTTCAGCACCTGCTCTTGTAGAAATACTTCGAGTTGGCGTCCATATCGGCCTGGGTGAGGGCGATCATATCGGTCTTGACGGTGCGCTCGACCGGCTTGCCCTCGAGGGCGGCCACCGCCTGATCGACGCCGTCGGCCCCGATGGTGGCCGGGTCCTGCGCGATGAGCGCCTGCACGGTCCCGGCCCGCAGATCCTCGACCTGCTTCGGGCTGGCGTCGAAGCCGACCAGCTTGACCGCGCCGAGCTTGCCCGCATTGCGCAGGCCGGTCGCCGCGCCCTCGGTCGAGCTGAGATTGGTGGCGAAGATACCCGCGAGATCCGGATGCGCGGCCAGGGTGGCGGTGACGATGGAGGCGGCCTGGGCGGCCTCGTTGTTGTTGTACTGGACGCCGAGTGAGCTCATGCCCGGATGATTCTTCAGCTCGTCGGTGAAGCCCTGCGCTCGCGCGTCGGTGGTCGAGGTGCCCGCCTTGGTGTTGATCACCAGCACGGGCCCCTTGCCCCCCACCAGCTTTGCCAGCGTCTGGGCCGCCAGCTGACCGCCCTTGCGGTTGTCGGAGGAGACCGACGACAACGCGATCGAGGTGTCGTCGAGGGCGGTGTCGACCTCGATCACCTTGATTCCGGCGTCCCTGGCCTGTTTCATCGGGCTGGCCATCGCGGTCGCGTGGGTGGGGGCGATCAGCAGGGCCCCGGGTTTCCCAGCGATCGCGCCGGTGACGATCGGGGTCTGCGCCGCGGCGTCGAACTGCGTGGGCGCCTGCGTATTCAGCTGGTAGCCGAGCTCTTTTGCCCGATCCTGCGCACCGCATTGCAGCGAGAGGTAGAACGGCTCATCGGCCTTGCCGGGGATGAGCACGATCTTCTTGGCGTCGAGGCCACCCGAGTCGCCGATCTGGCCGCCGCAGCCCGCCAGCACCGCCGCCACGGTCATCACCACCGCGGCCAACACCGTTCCGGTCCTCATCTGCGCCTCACCTTCGGGATGTGTTGTGCTACTTCCGGTCTCGCGACCGCCTGCGAACCTGGTCGAACCACACGGCCGCCACCAGCACCACGCTGACCGCGATCGGCTGCCAGAACACCGGCACCTGGGCGATGACGAAGCCCTTGCGCAGCACCGACGGGATGAACACCCCGATGACGGTGCCCAGCACCGATCCCACGCCGCCGAACAGGCTGGTGCCGCCGATCACCACACCCGCGATGGCGTCGAGATTGTCGGTGCCGTGCCCGCCGATGGTGGTGGTGCCGAAGTAGGCCAGATTCATGAAACCGGCCAGCCCTGCCAGTGTTCCGGTCAGCAGATACACCAGCACCAGATGCCGGGTCACGCCGACACCCGCCCGGCGCGCGGCCTCGGCGTTGGAGCCGATGGCGTAGGTGTAACGGCCGAAACGCGTGGTGTGCAGCAGCCATGCGCCGAACAGCGTGACCGCCGCGGCCACCAGCACCAGGATCGGCACTCCGCCCAGCAGCGTGCCGAATCCCAGTGAGTCGCGCAGCTTCCCGGGCACCGTGCGGGTATCGACGCCGCCGGTGATCAGCTGCGCCGCGCCCAGCGCCGCGCCGAACGAGCCGAGCGTCACGATCAAGGGCGGAATCTTGGCCTTGGCCACCAGAATTCCGTTCAGTAGGCCCCAGAACGCCCCGCCCGCAAGCGAACCCACCAGTCCGGCCGCCACGATGCCCCAGCCCGCGTGCGTGGCGTCCTGACCGGGGCTGAGCCATTCCATGAGCTTCGACCCGATCACGCCGGAGAAGATCAGCACCATGCCGACCGACAGGTCGATACCGGCGGTAATGATCACGAACGTCATGCCGATCGACAGCACCAGCAGCACCGCGGTCTCGATTAGCAGCGTCTGCAGGGTGAATCGGGTCGGGAACTCGTCGGGCCGCAGGATCGAGAAGGCGGTGTAGAGCGCGATCAGCACCAGACCGATCCACAGGGTGCTCGCGCCCGTGAGTCGTTGCCATCGGGTGCGTTCCGGTAACTGGGCCGTCTCGGCACCGTTGCTCATGCCTCGTCCTCGTTTCGCACCGCACCCGTCATCGCCCCGACCAACTGCTCGAGCGTGGCGTCGGAGCCGAACCGCGCGACCCGCCGCCCCAGCCGCAGCACCTCGATCCGGTCGGCCACCGCCAGCACCTCGGGCATGTTGTGGCTGATGAGCACGACCGCGATGCCCTGATCGCGCACCCGGCGGATCACCTCGAGCACCCGCTCGCGCTGCACCACACCCAGCGCCGCGGTCGGTTCGTCCATGAACACCACCTTGCTGGCCCACATGACCGCGCGGGCCACCGCGACGGTCTGGCGCTGACCGCCCGACAGCGCGCCGATCGGCACGTCCGCGCGCGGCAGCGTGACGCCCAGACGCTGGAAGTGCTCGGCCGCCTGGGTTTTCATGGCCCTGCGGTCGAGCATGCCGAGCCTGCCCGGCACGCCGCGGCGGAGCAGTTCGCGACCGAGAAACAGATTCGCCGCCGGGTCCAGATCCGGTGCGACGGCCAGATCCTGGTACACGGTCTCCACGCCGAGGCGGCGCGCGGCCGTGGGTGAGGGCATCCGCACGGGCTCCCCGTCCAGCAGGATGCGCCCCTCATCGGGCTGTTCGGCGCCCGAAAGGCATTTCACCAGAGTGGATTTGCCCGCACCATTGTCGCCGATGAGCGCGACCACCTCACCGGCGTCCACCCGAAAGTCGGCTCCCCGCAACGCCTCCACACCGCCATAGCGTTTGACCAAGCCCTCGGCTTCCAACACCGCGGATCACCCCGTCGACATCGACCACGCGGACCACCGGCCCGCCCGCCCGATGGTAGTGACGCCCAACGGGTCCCACGGCGGAATCGAGGAAGATCATCGAGACCCCAGTTCCGGGGGCTCAGTGCGCCCCGCCGAGCTCGAGTGCCAGCACCCCGAGGATCACCAGCGCGATGCCGCCCACCTGAATCGCGGTCAGCGTCTCGTTCAAGAACAGCACCCCGATCGTGGCGACCGCGGCCACCCCGATCGCCGACCACACCCCATAGGCGACCCCGATCGACATGCCCCGCTTCAGCGCCTGCGACAGGAAGAAGAACGCCGCCACATATCCGATGACCACGACGATCGAGGGCACGAGCTTGCTGAATCCCTCGGACAGTTTGAGCGAGACGGTCGCCGAGACCTCGGACACGATGGCCAATGCGAGGAGCAGGAAGGTCATGGCCGCAGGATAGTCACCGCGCACCTCACCGGTCCCGCTCGGCCATCGCCGCCGCCAGCTGCTCGAGGGCGGTGTCGATCTCGTCGCGGTCGATGACCAGCGGCGGCGCGAGCCGGATGATCGTGCCGTGGGTCTCCTTGGCCAGTACGCCGCGGGTCAGCAGGCGTTCGCTCACCCGGCGGGCGTCGCCGTCCAGTTGCAGCCCGGCCCACAGCCCGCGGCCGGTGACGGCCTTGACATCGGGCAGGGCGCCCAGCCGGGCGTGCAGATGCGCGCCGAGTTCGCGGGCGCGGTCCTGGAATTCGCCGGTGCGCAGCATGGCGACCACCTCGCGGCCGACCGCGCAGGCCAGCGGATTGCCGCCGAAGGTCGACCCGTGCTGGCCGGGGCGGAACACCCCGAGGATGTCGGCGTCGGCGACGACGGCGGACACCGGCACGATACCGCCGCCGAGCGCCTTGCCGAGCAGGTAGATGTCGGGGACGACGTTCTCGTGGTCGGCGGCGAAGGTGGCGCCCGTGCGGCCGAGTCCGGCCTGGATCTCGTCATCGATCATCAAAATTCCGGCCGCGGTGCACAATCGGCGCACCGCGGTCAGAAAACCGCTCGGCGGCACGTTGACGCCCGCCTCACCCTGGATCGGTTCGAGCAGCACCGCGACGGTGCGATCGTCGACGGCGGCGCGCAGCGCCTCGATATCGCCGTAGGGCACCGTCCGGAAGCCGGGTGTGAAGGGGCCGAAGGAGTTTCGCGCGACCGGATCGTCGGAGAACGAGACGATCGTGGTGGTCCGGCCGTGAAAGTTGCCCTGGAAGGTGATGATCACCGCCTCGTCGGCGGGCACGCCCTTGACCTCGTAACCCCATTTGCGCGCGGTCTTGAGGGCGGTCTCCACCGCCTCGGCCCCCGAATTCATCGGCAGCACCATGTCCTTGCCGCACAGCTGGGCCAGTTCCCGCATGAACGGTCCGAACTGGTCGTGATCGAACGCCCTGCTCACCAGCGTGACGCGGTCCAGTTGCCGCTTGGCCGCGGCGATCAGCCGGGGATGGCGATGACCGAAGTTCACCGCCCCGTAGGCAGAGAGCATATCCAGATAGCGGTTACCCGCCACATCGGTCACCCAGGCGCCCTGCGCCTCGGTGACGACCACGGGCAGCGGATGGTAGTTGTGCGCGGAATACGCTTCGGACAGGCCTCGGAAGTAGGCGGTGTCGGGCACGGTTGACGTCCTCCCTGACGGCGATGGACTGGATTTCGGTACAGATCGGTGCGCTTGGCCGCGGCCTCGCAGGCGAGCATCCGCTGGTGGGCGGCCTCCCCCAGCTCGGCCAGCAGGGCCTCGCCCTCCGAGGCGGGGGCGCTGTAGAGGGTCAGTGGCGAGGCGTCGCGCTGCTCGGGTTCGGTGCCCAGGGCCTGCTCGAATTCGGGGAATCCGGTGAATCCGAGCCGACGGCGGGAAATCTCCGAGACGTTGCCGGATGGTGTCGGCCAGGCTGGGTCGGCTCACCCGCGGTTCCCTTTCTGTCGGTGTGCCGAGGGTATCGGCACCGGCGGCGGCGCCCGTCACTCGGCGGAGATGCCGCTCCGGCCCACACCCTCGGCCGCGACGAGGTGGCTCTGCTGCGCGCTGGACGTAACAGCAACTGCGTCCCGGGTCGCGGCGGACGCGGGCCGAGATCCGCACCTTCGGCCGTATACTCGACACGATCCGGTGGAGCGCCGAAATATCTTCCGCATCAACTGGTTTCGCCCTTGCCGGACGTTCATCGGGAAGTCGGGGGCCGGTAACCCGGCCACGGTGCCATGAGAGACCACGCCACGCCAGGAGGAAACGTCATGTCCGGCAATATTTCTCGTCGCAGCGTTCTGATCGGTGGGGCGGCGGCCGCCGGAGTGCTGTCCGGCGTGCTCGGCCACCGGGTGTCGCAGGCCGCGCCCACCGGATTACCCAATCCGTTCACCCTCGGTGTGGCGTCGGGGGATCCCTCGGCCGACGGGGTGGTGCTGTGGACGCGGCTGGCGCCGCAGCCGCTGGCCGAGGACGGCATGGGCGGAATGCCGAATCGGGTGGTGCGGGTGGACTGGGAGGTGGCCGCGGACGAGGGCTTCCGCACCATCGTGCAGCGCGGAACCGCTGATGCGGCACCGGAATTGGGGCACAGCGTGCACGTGGAGCTCGCCGGGTTGCGGCCGGGTGCGGAATACTTCTACCGCTTCCGGACCGAGGGTCACCTCTCCCCCGCGGGGCGCACACGCACCGCGCCCGCGCCGGGCGCACTCGACGGTCTCGAGCTGACCATGTGCTTCGTCTCGTGCTCGCAGTACGAGCACGGCTACTTCACCGCCTATCGACGCCTCGCCGAGGACCACCCGGACCTGGTGCTGCATCTGGGCGACTACATCTACGAGTACAAGGCGGGCGACTACCAGGTCCCCGGCGGCAATCCGCGCGACCACGCCGGTCCGGAGACCGAGACGCTGGCCAACTACCGCCAGCGCCACGCCCAGTACAAGACCGATCCGGATCTGCAGGCCGCGCACGCGATCGCGCCGTGGGCGCCGGTCTTCGACGATCACGAGCTCGACAACAACTGGGCGAATATGGTTCCCGAGAGACCCGAACGTCCCCAGCCGAATTTCGCGGCCCGCCGCGCCGCTGCCTTCCAGGCGTACTACGAGAACATGCCGCTGCGCGCGTCCGCGCGGCCACGTGCGACGACCATCCAACTGTACCGGCGCATCCACTGGGGCGCGCTGGCCACCTTCCACATGCTCGACACCCGCCAGTACCGCGACGACCAGGCCTGCGGCGACGGGCTGAAGACCTGCCCGGAGCGCCGCGCCGCCAACCGGACCATCGTCGGCGCCGATCAGGAACGCTGGCTGCTGGATGGATTCCGCGAGTCGCGGGCGCGCTGGGATCTGCTGGGCCAGCAGGTGTTCTTCGCCCAGCTCGACGTCCAGCCCGGCCCCGGGGAGACGAACAATATGGACGCCTGGGACGGCTACGCCGCCAACCGCGATCGCGTCGTGCGCGGCTGGGTCGACGCCAAGGTGCGCAACCCGGTCGTGCTGACCGGCGACGTGCACACCGCCTGGGCCGCCGATATCAAACAGCGCTGGGAGGACCCCGCATCCCCGATCGTCGGCTCCGAACTCGTGGCCACCTCGATCACTAGCGGCGGTGACGGCTCGGAATTCCGCGGCGACACCGAGATCATCCGCCTGGAGAATCCGCACATCCGCTACTTCAACAACCGCCGCGGCTACGTCCGCACCCGGATGACCGCCGACCGGATGCACGCGGATTTCCGTGCGGTACCGTATGTTTCGCGGCCCGGCGCACCGGTGCAGACCAAGGCGAGCTTCGTCATCGAGGACCGCAGGCCGGGTCTGCATCCCGCATAGGCGTCACCACGGGGGGAGATACGCATGGAGCACAGGCGATTTCGCGGAGCGCGGGTGATGTTCGTCCTCGCCACCTGCGCGTATGTGGTGGTTCAGCTGGTGGTCGTGGCCGCTTGGCCCGTACCGTACCGGTTCCTGGACCACACCATCAGCGATCTCGGCTTCACCACATGCACGGTGCAGCAGCGTCCGGCGGGTGTGCTGGAAACGTGTTCGCCGCGGTACGCGCTGTTCAATATCGGCAGCGCGGTCGGCCTGGTCCTGCTGGCGGCGGCCGCGATCGGTCTGCGCGCCGCGATCGAATCCCATTGGGCGCGCTACGTTTACATCGGGCTGTGGATCGTATGCGCGGCGAGCGCGGTAGCGGTCTCCGCGGTGCCGGGCGATGTCGACCTCGGCCTGCACGTGCTGGTCGCCCTGCCGCAATTCTTCGGCCAACTGGCCGTGCTCCCGTTGACCGCCTGGGCGATGCGAAACCGCGCGCCCCGCTTCGCCGCGGCCGCTGCGGTCGCCGCCGCGGTCACGGCCGTGGGATTCGTGGCCTTCTGCTTCGCGGTGATCGGATACGGGCCCATCGGACTCACCGAACGCCTCGCCCTGGAATCGGTCTTCGGGTGGGCACTCGCGGCGGCGGTGTTCGGCCCGGGGCGTCGACGAGCCTTGACCGAAGCATGCCGAAAACATAACGAATACAAGAAACCAGCAATATCCCAGTAACGCCCTCGTGCAGAATCCGGATGAATACGGCACACCGCCCAGCATCGGCGGCTGGGCGCCGTTCTAGGAGCACAGCGATGCGTAGTACACGCACCCGGATATGCACGGTGGGATTGTTTGTCGCCGCCGCGGTCGTGGCCCTGACGACCTCGGCGAACGCGGCCACCAACGATCCGCTGTATGCCAAGCAATGGGGGCTCACGCAGATAAACGCGGAACAGGCATGGGCGAAAAGCACCGGCGCCGGTGCCGTCATTGCGATTGTCGATACCGGAGTCGATCTGAGCCATCCGGACCTGCAGGGCAAACTCGTTCCCGGCGCCACGTTCGTCAATTGCCCGCAGGGGCAGCGGCCGTGCGGCGACGGTGATTGGCGGGGCACCGACGGCATCGGGTCGGCCACCGACGTGCACGGCACGCTCGTCTCGGGTGTGGCGGCCGCGGCGACCGGCAATGGCATCGGCATCGCCGGGGTCGCGCCCGACGCCAAGATCATGCCGGTGAAGGTGCTGGAGGACACCGGCACCTACGAGGATGTCGCCGACGGGGTCCGCTGGGCCGCCGAC
The DNA here is from genome assembly GCF_023740735.1 of Nocardia sp. CDC159. GTDB lineage: Bacteria > Actinomycetota > Actinomycetes > Mycobacteriales > Mycobacteriaceae > Nocardia > Nocardia pulmonis. The sequence continues at coordinate 77,895 of NZ_JAMRXH010000022.1, read as the reverse complement.
CACGGCGCCGACGTGATCAACCTGAGCCTGGCGGGCCTGCCCAACGACCAGCTGCTGACGATGCTCGGCCTCGAGACACGGCTGCGCGACGCGATCGAGTACGCGGTGAACAGGGACATCGCGGTCGTGGCGGCGGCGGGCAACTTCTCGCTGCCGATCTGCTCGGATCCGGCGTTCACCCGCAATGTGATCTGCGTGATCGCCACCGACCGCTTCGAGCTCAAGGCCTGGTACTCGCAGTTCGGCCTCAAGGCCGATTTGAAACTGGTCTCGGCGCCCGGCGGCCTGGGACTGCCGGGGCTCTGCGACGAGAACGTGTGGTCCACCACCGCCCAGGGCACCGGCGTCGCGTCCTGCGGCCAGCCCGATTACGACGCGCAGTCCGGCACCTCGCTGGCGGCCCCGCACGTCTCCGGCGTCGCGGCGCTGCTGGCCGCCCAGGGCCGCGGCCGGGCCGAGATCTACCACGCGATTCTCAGCACGGCACGCACCCCGAACGTCCTCGGCCTCGTGGTGCGCGGAATTTACAACCCCGTCTACGGCTTCGGCATCGTCGACGCCGCGGCCGCTGTCAACTCGTGATCGCTTTGCGCCGGTGACGATTTCGCCGGACCGGCCGGGCCATCGATGGGATAGTGATCCCTGTGGCCCGGCTTCACGGCGTTGTCGCCATCGCAGTGTGCACCCTGTTCATCGCGGCCTGTCAGGGTGGGGAACCAGCGCAGCCACCCCCGGCCGAAACCGTCACGCCGACAACCGGACTCGGTCTCGACGACCGGAAGATCACCCTGGATTTCGGCGGCAAGCAGCGTAGTTATCTGGTGCACCTGCCGCCCGGCCACGACGGCACGACCGCGGTACCGCTGGTCGTCGTGATGCACTACTTTCCGGGCGATGCGGCCGGCATCGCCACGACCTCGCAGTGGAACGCCAAGGCGGACAAGGAGAATTTCATCGTCGTCTACCCCGAGGGCTACAGCTCGGCCTTCAACGCGCTGATCTGCTGCGGATCCGAGGACGATGTCGGATTCATCCGGACGGTCGTGGGCCAGGTGGTCGACGAGTGGAAGATCGATCGAAAACGCGTGTACGCCACGGGAATGTCCAACGGCGGCGATATGTCGTTCAAACTCGCCGTGGAACTGCCCGGCACCTTCGCCGCCATCGCGCCCGTCAGCGGCGGATTCATCGGCCCCGCCGCGGCGGATCCGGCCTACCGCCCCGCGCGGCCGGTCTCGGTGATCACCTTCCTCGGCGGAAAGGACCGCTACTACGGCCAATTCGACGCCGGCATCGCACAGTGGCAGCAGCGGCTGGCCTGCGCCCCCGACGGCCCGCCGCAGCAGCGGACACACGGCATCACCGTCAGCACCGCCCGCTGCGGCGACGGCAGCGACGTCGCGGTCTACCGCCTGCCGGATATGGGTCACGCCTGGCCCGGTGGCGCGCGCAGCAGCCACTCCGATCCCGAGGCCGGGGTGAACGCCACCGACCTGGCGTGGGACTTCTTCCAGGCCCACCCCGCGGCATGACGCGAGAACTCAGCCCAGCCAATTCCGGGCCGCGGCCGCGGCCTGCCCGACCTCCTCGAGCTGGCGCGCCACCTGCGCACCGGCCGTGCCGCCCCGCGCATCGCGGGACGCGATCGAACCCTGCACGGTGAGCACCTCGCGGACCTTCGGGGTGAGCGCCGGATCGATCGCGGCGAACTCCTCGTCGGTCAGCTCGTCCAGGCCGACGCCGCGCGTCTCGGCCGCGCGCACGCACGCCCCCGCCGCCTCGTGCGCAATGCGGAACGGAACACCCTGGCGGACAAGCCATTCGGCGATGTCGGTGGCAAGCGTGTAGCCCGCGGGGGCGAGTTCGGCCATGCGGTCGGTGTGGAAGGTCAGGGTGGCGACCAGGCCCGCGATCGCGGGCAGCAGCAGTTCCAACTGGGCCACCGAGTCGAACAGCGGCTCCTTGTCCTCCTGCAGGTCCCGGTTGTAGGCCAGCGGCTGCGCCTTGAGGGTGGCGAGCAGACCGGTCAGGTTGCCGATCAGTCGGCCCGCCTTGCCCCGGGTCAGCTCGGAGACGTCCGGATTCTTCTTCTGCGGCATGATCGACGAGCCGGTGGACCAGGCGTCGGCGAGGGTGACATAGCCGAATTCCGGTGTGCTCCAGATGATCACCTCCTCGGCCATGCGCGACAGATCGACCGCGATCATGGCCAGGACGAAGGCCGCCTCGGCGGCGAAGTCGCGGGCGGAGGTGGCGTCGATCGAATTGGCCGCGGCCGCGTCGAAATCCAGTTCGGCGGCGATGGCCTCGGGGTCCAGCCCGAGCGAGGATCCGGCCAGCGCGCCGGAACCGTACGGGGACACCGCGGCGCGCTTGTCGAAATCGCGCAGCCGATCGATATCGCGCAGCAGCGGATGCGCGTGCGCGAGCAGGTGATGGGCCAGCAGCACCGGCTGGGCCGCCTGCAGATGCGTCTTGCCCGGCATCACCGCGTCCGGATGCGCGGCCGCCTGCGCGACCAGCGCGTCCACCACGTCCAGCACCCCGGCCGCGACCCGGCGCACCCCGTCGCGCAGCCACATCCGGAACAGCGTGGCCACCTGATCGTTTCGTGACCGGCCCGCCCGCAATCGACCGCCCAGCTCCGCGCCGACCCGCTCGATCAGCCCGCGTTCCAGCGCGCCGTGCACGTCCTCGTCCGACTCCGCCGGACCGAACGCACCGGAATCCACATCGGCGGCAAGGCGATCCAGTCCGGCCAGCATGTCGGCCAGATCGCCCTCCGAGAGCAGCCCGGCCTTGTGCAGCACGCGCGCGTGCGCCTTGGAGGCGCGAATGTCGTAGGGGGCCAGCGCCCAGTCGAAGTGGGTCGACTTGCTCAGCGCGGCCATCGCCTCGGCGGGCCCGGACGCGAACCGTCCGCCCCACAGCGCACCCTGGTTCGTGCTGCCGCTCATTGCGTGTCGTCTCCTCGCGGTCGTATCGCGGTCATCAATATGTGCCGGTCGAGTTCCGGCAGGGCCGTGTCGTGCACCTCGCGGCCGCGGCCGGCCAGGACATCGGCGGCGGGGCGGTCGGACACCGTCCACCCGTGCTCGGCGAACCAGTCGCGCGGGTCGGAGCGGTCCTCCATCGAGTACCAGAGCCTCTCGACCTGGTCCGGAATCGCCGAAACCGGTTCCTGCGCATCGCCGTCCGCCGTGAGCGGCCGCGCGCCCCGACCGGTGTTCAGGGCGATCCGGCTGCCCGGTGCGCTGAGCGCGGCGATATTGTCGAACAGCCGGTCCTGCGCCTCGGCGGGTAGATAACGCAGCAGCCCCTCCGCCAGCCATGCGGTTGGCGCCGCCGGATCGAAGCCGCTGTCCCGCAATATCTTCGGCCAGTCCTGACGCAGATCCACCGCCACCTCGCGTAGCTGTGCACCCGGTCGCTCACCGGCGAGCGCCTTCGCCTTGAACTGCAGCACCTTCGGCTGATCCAGCTCGAAAATGACCGTGCCAGCGGCCCATTCGAGCCGATAGGCCCGTGCGTCCAGACCCGAGGCCAGGATCACGATCTGCCGGATACCCGCCGCCACCGCGGCGGCGAAATAATCGTCGAAGTAGACCGTGCGGGCGGTCACGAACGCGGCCATCGGCCCGTACTTGCGGTCGAGCTCCGGATCGATCGGCTCCCCGTCGCGCAGCAGCCGACTCCAGCCGGGACCGACCGCGTCCACCAGCAGGGCCGCGTACGGGTCGTGAAACAGCGCGTCCGGCCGCCGGGATTCGGCCGCCCGCAGGGCCGCGACGCCGACAGCCGTGGCACCCACGCTCTCGCTGATATCCCAGCTGTCGTCGTCGCTCCGCATGGGCGCAGGCTACTACTTCCTGCTGAGATCCCGCCGCGCCGCGACCTTGGACGACAGGCCGTGGATCTGCACGAAGCCCTTGGCCAGCGACTGGTCGAAGGTGTCGCCCTCGTCATAGGTGGCCAGATTGAAGTCGTAGAGCGACTCCTCGCTGCGGCGGCCGTTCACCACGACGTTCCCGCCGTGCAGCACCATCCGCACCTCGCCGGAGACGTGCTGCTGGGTGCTGGCCACGAACGCGTCCAGCGCGCGCTTGAGGGGGGAGAACCACAGGCCGTCGTACACCAGCTCGCCCCAGCGCTGCTCGACCTGACGCTTGTAGCGGCCCAGCTCACGCTCGATGGTGACCGCCTCGAGCTCCTGATGCGCGGTGATCAGCGCGATCGCGCCCGGGGCCTCGTAGATCTCGCGGCTCTTGATGCCCACCAACCGGTCCTCAACCATGTCCAGACGGCCCACACCCTGGCGGCCCGCGCGGGTGTTGAGCTCGGTGATGGCCTCGTAGACGCTGACCGGGCGGCCGTCGATGGCCACCGGCACACCCTTGTCGAAGGTGACGATCAGCTCGTCGGGTGCCTCGAAGTTGATCGTCGGGTCGACGGTGTAGTCGTAGACGTCCTTGGTCGGGGCGTTCCACAGATCCTCGAGGAAGCCGGTCTCGACCGCGCGACCCCACAGGTTCTGGTCGATGGAGAACGGCGACTTCTTGGTCACCGTGATCGGCAGGTCGTTCTCCTCGGCGAAGGCGATGGCCTTCTCCCGGGTCCAGGCGTAGTCGCGCACCGGCGCGATCACGTTCAGATCCGGTGCGAGCGCGCCGATGCCGACCTCGAAGCGGACCTGATCGTTGCCCTTACCGGTGCAGCCGTGCGCGACCGTGGACGCGCCGTGGTACTCGGCCGCCTCGACCAGATGCTTCACGATGAGCGGGCGGCTGATCGCCGAGACCAGCGGATAGCGGCCCATGTAGAGGGCGTTGGCCTGAATCGTCGGCAGGCAGTACTCGTCGGCGAACTCGTCGCGCGCGTCGACCACGATCGCCTCGACCGCGCCGCAGTCCAGCGCGCGCTGGCGCACGACGTTCATGTCCTCGCCGCCCTGGCCCAGGTCGATCGCGACGGCGACCACCTCCGAGCCGGTCTCCTTGCCGATCCAGCTGATGGCGACGGAGGTGTCCAACCCGCCGGAGTAGGCGAGTACGACGCGATCGGCCATGTCAGTAGCTCCTCAGGTTTCGTGTGCAAAGCTTGCCCCCGCTTGCAAATGATTATGCATGATGATGCAAGCTCATTCATAATCGGGGGTGCAGCCGCCCACCACCTGGGCGATAACGCCCTCGTCCCGACCCGAGATGGGAGAGCCTGGAAGAGGCACTATCCAGGCGCGGGAAGGATCGGGCGATGCTTTCGAACTGGGGTACCTCCTTCTACGAGATCGGCACCGACATTCTGGCGATCGGGCAGGCCGCGATCCGGCTCATCGCCGACCTCATCGACCTCGGCGGCGCGGGCTACGGCGGCGGCAACACCTATCCGCCGGGGCAGTATCCGCTGGCCTGAACCGGCTCAGTCGAACCGCACCACACCCTGCACCGCGAGGGTGGACAAACCCTTGGTGCCACACTTCGGGTTCTTCTGCGTGCCCACCGACAGCAACGAGATCTCATCACCCTTCGGCTCGCCGTCGGTGACGGTGGCCTTCAGCACCATGCCCGAGGAGGAATTCGGCGCGATCTTCATCTCGATCGCACTGGTCGCACCCTCGACCCAGCCGATGGTTCCCGTGCCCGCGGCGGAAATCGCCAGCCCGCACCGCGCATCCTCGGCGGCGATCGCGGTCGCCTGAGCGGTGGCCTTGACCGTGGCCGAGCTCAGATCGCCGTGCCGCCCGTTGAGCGAGGTGCAGTCCCGCAGCGTGCCGGTGACGGTCATCTCGGCCGAGGCGCCCGCCTTCAAGGCCGGTTCGAAGGCGAATTCGAGATTCGCCGAGCAGGCCAGATCCCCATCGGCGGCCCGCACCGGCGCGGCGGGCAGCACCAGCAGCGCCGCGCCGATCGACGCGGCCGCGAGCACACCCCACAAGCGTCGTACCGTCATGACCGACTACCTCCAACCTCAGTGCGTGACAAGCCTTTTCGAAACACCGCAAGGCCGGACTCAAGGTACAACGGGCACGCCCGCGAGCGGTTCGATTTGGAAGACGCACTGGGCAATGCCCGCACAGCGCAATAGGGGGTTGCGAGCCGACATCGGGCGCCGTACGCCATTGACCTACCGGGGACCCGCCCGCTGGCGGTGCAGCCGTGGTCCGATTCGGCGACGCTGCGGCGACTGTCCGGCGGCTATCGGCTGATGGGCAAGCTCATGTCACTGCTTCCCGCGCTGCGCGGACTGTCCCAGTACCACCGCTACGCGTTCTGAGTCTCAGCCGAGGTCGCGGTAGTAGTAGTACATCGGTTCCGGCGCACCGGGTTCGATATTGCGGAAGCCGTGCGCCTCGTAGAAGCGCCGGGCATCGAAATCCACGCCGTCGACATTGACCTCGAGCGATTCCGCTCCGCGCGAGCGCGCCAGCGCGCAGGCCGCCTCCAGCAGCGCGTGCCCGAATCCGTTGTTACGCAGATGCGGTCGCACATACAGCTCGTCGAGCAGCGCGACCGGACCCTCGTACCACACCGCGGGCCGAAAGGTCACCACCGCGATCCCGGCGGCCGGTTCCCCGGTGATCAACACGCACAGCTCGTCAACGGCGAGCAGCCGTCGCAGATTCGCCGCGAGCGCCTCGGGACCCGGTGTCGGCGTGTCGAATTCGCGATTGAAGTCGTCCAGCAGCCGCGCGACGAGCGCGGCATCCCCGGGCGTCGCCCGCCGCACCGCATGGTGGTGATCCGAGCCGGTCGTCATCGCCTCCCCGCTACCCCGAACGCGCCCGGTCGAGCAGGCGCACGTGCGCGGGCCCGAGCTCCTCGATCGCGCTCACGCCCAGCAGCTTCATCGTGCGGATCAGCTGGGAGCGCAGGATTTCGATGGCGCGGTCCACGCCGGGCTCGCCCCCGGCCATCAGCCCGTACAGGTACGCGCGCCCGATCAGGGTGAACCGTGCGCCCAGGGCCAGGGCCGCGACGATATCGCCGCCGTGCATGATGCCGGTGTCGAGATGGATCTCCAGGTCGTCGCCCACCTCGGCCCGCACCGCGGGCAGCAGTTGCAGCGGCACCGGCGCTCGATCCAGTTGGCGGCCACCGTGATTGGACAGCACGATGCCGTCGACGCCCAGGCCCGCCAGGCGTTTGGCGTCGGCGACGGTCTGCACGCCCTTGACCACGACCCGGCCCGGCCAGCGCTCGCGCAGCCAGACCAGATCGTCGAAGCCCACGGTCGGGTCGAACATGGCGTCGAGCATCTGTCCGACGGTGCCCGACCAGCGGTCCAGGGAGGCGAAGGCGAGCGGTTCGGTGGTCAGGAAGTCCCACCACCAGCGCGGTTTGCGCAGGGCGTCCAGCGCGCCGCCGAGGGTGATCGAGGGCGGCACCGTCATACCGTTGCGGGCATCGCGCAGCCGGGCGCCGCCGACCGGCACATCCACGGTCACCAGCAGCGTGTCGAAACCCGCCCGCGCCGCGCGATCGACCAGCGCCAGCGAGCGCTCGCGGTCCTTCCACATGTACAGCTGGAACCAATTGCGCGCCCCCGGACCCGTTGCGGCGGCGAGATCTTCGATCGCCGTCGTCGCCATGGTCGACAGCGCGAACGGAATTCCGGCCCGCTCGGCCGCCCGCGCTCCCGCGATCTCGCCCTCGGTCCGCATCATGCGGGTGAACCCGGTCGGCGCGATGCCGAACGGCAGCGCGGCGGGCTTGCCCAGAACCGTTGTCGTGGTGTCGGTCTCGGCCACATTGCGCAGAATCGCGGGCCGGAACTCGATATCCTCGAAGGCCTGGCGCGCCCGCCGCAAGGTGATCTCCTCGTCCGCGGCCCCATCGGTGTAGTCGAACGCCACCCGCGGCGTCCGCTTGCGCGCCAGCTCGCGCAGATCCCAGATCGTCTGCGCCCGGGCGAGTCTGCGCGCGAGGCCCGGGAACGGCCGCTCGAATCGCACCAGCGGAGCCAGCTCCCGAGGTCTGGGCATACGGCGATTCACCACGGCGGCACCGGCCTCCTCCTGGGACTCGTCCGCGGCAGGCGTGCTGCCGCGCTCCTCCGCATGGTAGTCACGGTCCAAGTGCCGCGGCTAAGCCAACTCCTCGATCTTGGCGGCCAATTCGGCCCCGGTGAGCGGTTCGCGGGCGATCACCGCGATCGTGTCGTCGCCCGCGATCGTCCCGACGATCTCCGGCAGAGCCGCGCGGTCCAGCGCACTGGCCAGGAAGTGCGCGGCGCCGGGCGGGGTACGCAGCACCGCGATATTGCCGCTGTGGTCGGTCGAGACCAGCAGATCGCCCAGGAGTTTGGACAACCGGGCGGTGCCGCCGGTGACCCCGCGCACGGGACTGCCGTCCTCGGGCACCACATAGATGCCCGCGCCGCCGTCGGCCGCGCGCAGCTTCACCGCGCCCAGCTCGTCCAGATCGCGCGAGAGCGTCGCCTGGGTGGTCTCGATGCCCTCGGCGGCCAACAGGGCGGCCAGCTCGGTCTGGCTGCGCACGGCATGGGCGGACAGCAGCTCGACGATGCGCTGCTGGCGGCCCGCTCGGGTGCGTGCGATGGCCGGGCCGGACTTGGCTGGGTCGGATCTACCCGCAGCGCTCACGCCGCCTCCGCCCGTTTGGCCAACAACCACACCAGCAACGCCTTCTGCGCGTGCAGGCGGTTCTCCGCCTCGTCCCACACCACACTGTGCGGCCCGTCGATCACCTCGTCGGTGATCTCCTCGCCGCGATGCGCCGGAAGGCAGTGCAGCACAACGGCATCCGGTGCGGCATGCGCCAGCAGCCGCTCGTTCACCTGGTACGGGCGGAACGGGCTCACCCGGTCCCGGCCGTCGTTCTCCTGCCCCATGGACGTCCACGCGTCGGTGACCAGCGCGTCGGCGCCGGTGGCCGCGGCGATCGGATCGTCGGTCACGCACACGCTCGCGCCGGTCTCGGCCGCACGCTTGCGCGCGGCCTCCACCACCCACTCGTAGGGCTCGAAACCCGAAGGCGCGGCGATGGTCACGTTCAGTCCGGCCGTCACCCCGCCCAGCAGCAGCGAATGCGCCATATTGTTGGCGCCGTCGCCGAGGTAGGTCAGGCTGCGCCCGCGCAGCTCGCCCTTGCGCTCGCGCAGCGTCAGCAGATCCGCCAGCACTTGGCATGGGTGGAATTCGTTGGACAGCGCGTTGACCAACGGAACCGTTGCGGCCGTGGCCATCTCGTCGAGCCGGTACTGCTCGAAGGTGCGCCACACCACCGCGTCGACATATCGCGACAGCACCCGCCCGGTGTCGGCGAGGGTCTCCTCGCGCCCGAGCTGGGTGTCGCGCCCGTCCACCACGACCGCGTGCCCGCCGAGCTGGGCGATACCCATCTCGAAGGAGAAGCGGGTGCGAGTGGAGTTCTTCTCGAAGATCACCCCGACCCCGCGCGGCCCCTCCAGCGGCCGGTGCGAAAACGGCGCGGCCTTCAATTCCGCAGCGAGCGTGAGGACTTCGAGCTGCTCGGCCGGGGACAGATCGTCGTCTCGCAGAAAGTGCCGAATGGTCACTGGTCTCCCTTCGCCAGGGCGGCATCCAGGATGCCCGGTAGGTCGGTCACGAAGCCGTGCGCCTGCTCCTCGGTGAGGATCAGCGGCGGGGCCAGCCGGATCACATTCGGCTTGGCCGGATTCACCAGGTATCCGGCCTCCCGGGCGGCCTCCTCCACGCGCGTCGAAACCTCTTGCGTCAGTTGGATTCCGATGAGCAGGCCCGCGCCGCGCACCTGGTCGACGAGGGGGTGGCCGAGTTCGGCGATGCCGTCGACCAGCGTCTTGCCGAGAGCCTGCACATGCGCCAGCAGTTCGGTCTCGTCGATGGTCCGTAGCACCGCGAGCGCCGCGGCCGCGCACACCGGATTGCCGCCGAAGGTGGTGCCGTGCAGGCCCGGGGTGAGCAGCTCGGCGGCCCGGCCCTGGGCCAGCACCGCGCCGATCGGCAGCCCGCCGCCCAGGCCCTTGGCCAGCGTGATGACATCGGGCACGATCCCGGCGGCCTGATGGGCGTAGAAGTGGCCGGTGCGGCCGATGCCGGTCTGCACCTCGTCGAGGATCAGCAGCGCGCCGTGTTCGGCGGTGATCTCCCGGGCCCGGGCCAGATAGTCCGCGGGCGGCACGACCACCCCGCTCTCGCCCATGATCGGCTCGAGGAATACCGCGGCCGTCTCGTCGTCGACCGCCGCGGCGAGTGCGTCGGCGTCGCCGTAGGGCACGTGCACCACACCCGGCGGCATGGGGTCGAACGGCTCCCGCTTCGACGGCTGCCCGGTCAGCGCGAGCGAGCCCATCGTTCGGCCGTGGAACGCCTCCTCGCACGCGACCAATTTGGTACGCCCGGTCAGCCGCGAGATCTTGAACGCCGCCTCGTTGGCCTCGGTGCCCGAATTACAGAAGAACGCCCGCCCGTGCCCGTCGCCGAACTGGGCCAGCAGGCGTTCGGCGAGCTCGATGGTCCGTTCGTTGGCATACAGATTCGAGGTGTGCCCGAGGGTGCCCAGCTGCTGGGTGACCGCCTCGATGATCGCCGGATGGGCGTGGCCCAGGATGTTGACGGCGATGCCGCCGAGGAAGTCGAGGTAGCGCTTGCCGTCGGCGTCGAAGACCACCGCGCCCTCGCCGCGCACCAGCGCCACCTTCGGGGTGCCGTAGTTGTTCATCAGCGCGGCCGACCACCGCTGCCGCAGTTGTTCGGTACTCATGAGGCACTTCCTGATTCCGGTGGGGTGACCATCGTTCCGATGCCCTCCCCGGTGAACATTTCCAGCAGCACCGCGTGCGGCACTCGCCCGTCGATGACGTGGGCGGTGGGCACGCCGCCCTCCACCGCCCGCATACAGGCCTCCATCTTCGGCACCATGCCCGCGTCCAGACGCGGCAGCAGCTTCGCCAGCTCGTCGGTATCGATGCGGGTGGTCAGCGACGAACGGTCGGGCCAGTCGGTGTAGAGGCCCTCGACATCGGTGAGCACCACCAGCTTCTCCGCGCCGATGCCCTCGGCCAGCGCCGCGGCGGCGGTGTCGGCGTTGATGTTGTGCACCACGCCCTCGGCGTCGGGCGCGATGGTCGAGACGACCGGGATGCGCCCGGCGGCGATGAGGTCGTGCACCGCTTCGGGATTCACGGTGGTGACGTCGCCGACCAGGCCGATATCGATCGCCTCGCCGTCCACGATGACATTGCGGCGAGTGGCGGTGAACAGATGCGCGTCCTCACCGGAGATGCCGACCGCGTACGGGCCGTGCGCATTGATCAGGCCCACCAGTTCCCGGCCGACCTGGCCGAACAGCACCATCCGCACGACCTCCATCACCTCGGGCGTGGTGACGCGGAAGCCGCCGCGGAATTCTCCCTGCAAGCCGAGCCGGGTCAGCATCGAGGTGATCTGCGGCCCGCCGCCGTGCACGACCACCGGATGCACGCCGACGGTGCGCAGGAACGCCATATCGGCGGCGAAGGCGCGCTTGAGCTGCTCGTCGACCATGGCGTTGCCGCCGTATTTGACGACCACGACCTTGTCGCGGAACTTCTGCAGCCACGGCAGCGCGTCGGCCAGCACGTGGGCCTTGTCCAGGGCGGTCAGGTTCATGAGCTGTAGGCCGAATTCTCTTCGACGTAGCCGTGCGACAGGTCGGTGGTGCGAATGGTCGCACTCCCCTCGCCCAGGCCCAGATCGATCACGACGTGGATATCGGCCCCGGACAGGTCGACCTCCCGCGCCCCGGGCGCGCCCATGCCGTTCACGCACACCGGACTGCCGTTGAACGACACCGAGATCCGATCCGGATCCAGGGTGATCGGCGCGATGCCGATGGCCGCCAGCACCCGTCCCCAGTTCGGATCCGAACCGAAGAACGCCGTCTTGACCAGCGAATCACGCGCCACCGCACGGGCTCCCACCAGCGCCTGATCCTCGTCGACCGCGCCGGTGACGGTGACCAGCACCCGCTTGGTGACGCCCTCGGCGTCGGCCATCAGCTGGGCGGCCAGATCGTCGCATACCGCGAGCACGGCCGCGTCCAGCTCCTCCTGGGTGGGCACCACCTCGCTGGCGCCGTTGGCCAGCAGCAGCACCGTGTCGTTGGTGGAGCAGGAACCGTCCACGTCGAGCCGGTCGAAGGTGCGCCGGGTGGCATTGCGCAGCGCCCGATCCAGCTGTTCCGGCGTGGCCACGGCATCGGTGGTGAGCACCACCAGCATGGTCGCCAGCGACGGGGCCAGCATGCCCGCGCCCTTGGCCATGCCACCGACGTTCCACTTGTCGCGGTGGTGGAACGCGGCCTCCTTGGGCACGGTGTCGGTGGTCATGATGGCGTGCGCGGCGTCGGTGCCGCCGGACAGGCCGCCGCCCATCTCGTGCACGATCTCGGTGACCGCGGGCAGCAGCTTGTCCATCGGCAGCCGATCGCCGATCAAACCCGTGGAGCAGACCGCGATCTCGCCCGCGCCGGTCTCGGTTCCCCAGTTGCTCAACGCCTTCGCCAATTCCTCGGCGGTGGTGTGAGTGTCCTGGAATCCACCCGGCCCCGTACAGGCGTTGGCGCCACCGGAATTGAGGATGACCGCGCGCACCCGGCCGCCCTTCAGCACCTGCTGCGACCACAGCACCGGCGCGGCCTTGACCTGGTTGCGGGTGAACACACCGGCGGCCGAATACTCCGGCCCCTCACTGAAAACCAGGGCCAGATCGGGCCTTCCGCTGGCCTTGATGCCCGCGGCGATACCGGCCGCACGGAAGCCCAGCGGTGCGGTCACGCCCTGATTACGGACCAGTTTTCCGCCGGTGGGGTCGGAGGATGTCACGGTGCCACTCCTACGGTGGAAAGTCCGGCGGTCTCGTCGAAACCGAGCGCCAGATTCATGGACTGCACCGCGGCGCCCGCGGTGCCCTTGGTCAGATTGTCGATCGCGCCGATCACCACCAGCAGTCCCGCGTCGGCGTCCACCGCCACCTGCAGGGTGACGGCGTTGGAGCCGAGCACCGAACCGGTCTGCGGCAGGACGCCTTCGGGCAGCAGGTGCACGAAAGGCTCGTCGGCATAGGCCTTTTCGTATACCGCGCGGGCCTGGGCGGCGTCCACCCGAATCGGCGCGGTGCAGGTGGCGAGGATGCCGCGCGGCATCGGCGCGAGCACCGGGGTGAAGGAGACATTCACCTCGCAATCGCCCACGGCCGTGAGGTTCTGGACGATCTCGGGGGTGTGTCGGTGCGCGCCCGCGATGTTGTAGGCACGCGCCGAACCCATCACCTCCGAACCGAGCAGGCCCACATCGAGTTTGCGGCCCGCGCCCGAGGTTCCGCTCACCGCGACGACGTGCACGCGCGGCTCCACGATTCCGGCGGCCACCGCGGGTGCCAGCGCCAGGCTCGCGACCGTGGGGTAGCAGCCCGGCACCGCGATCCGGGTCGCCCCGCGCAGCCGCTCGCGCGCCCCGGGCAGTTCCGGTAGGCCGTAGGGCCAGGTGCCCGCGTGCGGGCTCTGGTAGTACTTCTCCCAGGCGGTCGCGTCGGTGAGCCGAAAGTCCGCGCCGCAGTCGATGATCACCGTCGAGTCGGGCAGCGCTCGCGCGAGATCCGCCGACTGCCCGTGCGGCAGCCCGAGGAAGACCACATCGTGGCCCGCGAGGGTCCGCGGGGTCGTCTCGACCAGCATCCGATCCGCTAGCGGCAGCAGATGCGGTTGCGACTGTCCGAGCGGGGTACCAGCATTGGATCCGGCGGTCAGCGCCCCGATCTCGAGGCGCCCGGATCGGTGCGCCGGATGCTGCAGCAGCAGGCGCAGCACCTCACCGCCCGCGTATCCGCTCGCGCCGGCCACCGCGACCCGCAATGCGGGCCCACTCGAGGTTTCCACCATGTGATGATTATGCACGATCGTGCAAGCTCATACACGGTTGGGTGGACGACGGGTGGATGACGCGCACCCGACCCGGCGCTGAACACTTCGGCCACCACCGAAGTATTCCGCTTCTATGGTTCGACCATGCCCGAGCTCACCACCGTCAGCGACCCCGAGCGCGCCCGGAACGCCCTGGTCACCTCCCCGATACCGCCCGTGCCGCCGGCCGAACTCGGCATGGCCTGGCTGCGGGCCACCGTCGCGCGCTTCTGCGACGGGCCCGATCATCGGCGGCGGCGTGCGCTGATCCTGGCCGAACTGCGGCGGCTTTCGCTCGACCGGCTGCGCGAGCGCGCCCGGGAGCTGGCCTGCGAGCCCCATCCGCAGGTCCAGGCGCTCGCCGAGGCGATGGGTCTGCCCGCTGTTTCCGCGCAGACCGTCGCGATCGCCGCGAGCGGTTATCTGCCGCCCGCGCCGGTGACGCCCGCCGTGGACCGCGCGGTGGCCGACCTCGTCCGGGCGTGCGGCCCGGCCGCCGACGAGATGACGGCCGCACGGGTGAGCATCCTCATCCAGGCCTGCGCCGCCACCGCCGCCCTGATCGAGCGCGCCCGGGTGGCCGACGCTCCCGACGCCCTCACCGAAGTCCTGCGCACCGACCCACCGGTACGCCGCACCCGTCGACTCGTCGACGGTATCGTCACCGAAATCGACCTCACCACAATGCCTTTCGGTGCGGGCCCGCACGAATGCCCCGGCCGCTCGCACGCCCTGGCCCTGGCCGCCGGAGTCCTGGAGGCAACCCGATGACCCCGTGCGAACTGTTCCGCGACCTGCACCACGGCGACCGTCCCCTGGTTCTGCCCAATGCCTGGGACTTCACCTCCGCCGCCGCCCTGGCCGCCGCGGGCTTCCCCGCCGTGGCGACCACCAGCCTGGGCGTCTCGGCCGCCGCGGGCCTCCCCGACGCGGCCGGCCTGGCCCGCGAGGACACCCTCCAGCTGGCCCGCCGCCTCGTGCGCCTGCCCGTGCCCATCACGGTCGACATCGAGGCGGGCTTCAGCGACGACCCCGCCGACATCGTCGACCTGGCCGTCACCCTGTCCGCCATGGGCGTGGCCGGAATCAACCTCGAAGACGGCCGCTCCGGCCCGGCCCTCGCCGATCCCGCCCACCAGGCCGACCTCATCGCCGCCATCAAGACCCACGCCCCCACCCTGTTCGTCAACGCCCGCACCGACACCCACTGGCTCGGCATCGACCGCGACACCACGCTCACCCGCGCCCGGCAATACGAAAACGCCGGCGCCGACGGCATTTTCATCCCCGGCCTCCGCGACCGCGACGAAATCCGCACCCTCGCCGCCGCGCTCACCCGCCCCCTCAACGTCCTGGTCCTCCCCGACGGTCCCACGGTCCCCGACCTCGCGACCCTCGGCGTGCGCCGCATCAGCACCGGCGGGCTGCTGTTCCGCGCGGCCGTCGCCGCCACGGTCGAGGCCGCCCGCACCATCCGCGACGGGCGGCCACTACCGCCGAATCTGCCCAGCTACACAGATATTCAGTCGCTCGTCACTAGGTGACGAGCGCGAACAGCACCGCCGCGACCGCGAAGCTGACCACCGACAGGATGGTCTCGAGCACCGTCCAGGTCTGCAGGGTCTGTTTCACCGTGAGGTTGAAGAACTTCGCGATGATCCAGAAGCCGCCGTCGTTGACGTGGCTGAGGATGATGGAACCCGCGGCGATGGCCATGGCCACCAGGGCCAGGGAGAGCTGGGAGTAGTCGTTCCCGGCCAGCAGCGGGGAGACGATGCCGCCGGTGGTGACGATGGCGACGGTGGCCGAGCCCTGGGCGATGCGCAGGCCGCAGCTGATCAGATAGGCCAGCACGATCACCGGCAGACCGGCGTCGGACATGGTCTGCGCCAAGGCGTTCCCGATGCCGGTGGCGGAGATGACCTTGCCGAAGAACGCGCCCGCGCCGACCACCAGCAGCAGCATGCCCACCGGGCGCAGGGATT
This sequence comes from Nocardia sp. CDC159, assembly GCF_023740735.1. GTDB lineage: Bacteria > Actinomycetota > Actinomycetes > Mycobacteriales > Mycobacteriaceae > Nocardia > Nocardia pulmonis. The sequence continues at coordinate 62,012 of NZ_JAMRXH010000022.1, read as the reverse complement.
CGGCGGTGAGGACGCTCAGCTCCTGCACCGTCGAACCCCGGCGCAGGCCCAGCACATAGAACGCCACCAGCACGGCGATCAGCAGCGCCACCGCGGGCGTGCCCAGGAAGGTCAGCACCTGCAGCGGGCGAGAGCCCTTGGCCAGCAGTTGACTTCCGAAGGTCGCGCCCAGGATCAGCACCAGCGGGATCGCGATGATCACCCCGATCAGCGTCGCCGACGGCCGCGACTTCTCCAGTGTCACCACCGGTTCCGCGGGTGTGCCGGGTCCGTCGCCGCGCTGCGCGGGTTCGGGCCGCACCAGGAACTCGTCGGGCACCTCCACATGAATTCGCCTGCCGATGAAGCTGCCCCACACGATGCCCGCGGCCACGAATCCGGGCAGCCCGCAGACCAATCCCATCAGAATCAGCCACCCCAGGCTCACCCCCAGCAGCCCGCCCAGCGCGACCGGTCCCGGATGCGGCGGCAGGAACGCGTGCGTCATGGACAGCCCGGCCACCATCGGCATGACATACAGCACCAGCGAACGTCCGCCCCGCTTGGCCGCCACATAGATCAGCGGGGCCAGCACGAAGATCCCGATATCGAAGAACACCGGAATTCCGAAGATCAACCCCAGCAGTCCCATGGCCAGCGGAGCCCCCTTGGGCCCGAACAACTTCAACAGCCGCTCGGTGAGCACGTCCGCGCCCCCGGACCTTTCGAGAATCGCCCCCAGCACGGTGCCGAGCCCGATGATGACCGCGATATGCCCCAGAATCCCGCCGAATCCGGTCTCCAGCAGTGAATCACCGGGTTTCAGCACGGTACCGACGATCTTCTCCACCGGTAGCCCGGCCGCCAGCGCCAACGCCAGCCCGGTGAGCAGCAACGCGATGAACGGCTCGAGCTTGAACCGGATGATGGCCACGAGCAGTACGGCGATGGCCAGCCCGCACAGCACCAGCAGTCCCGGCGTAGTGGTACGCAACCAGTCGACGGCGGACCCCATGATGTACCTCAATCCATGGATCGAACGAAAGACGCCGCGCGCGAGGCGATTTCGGACCAACGGCCCGCGACGACATCGGCAGGTGCCACGACATCGGTACCGGCCGTGACGGCGGCCGCGCCATTGGCGAGAAATTCCGCGGCATTTCCGGCGTTGACCCCGCCGGAGGGGATGAGCGCGACATCCGGGAACGGGCCGCGCAGGTCCCGCAGATATCCGGGTCCGAGGGCGCGGGCGGGGAAGATCTTCACCGCCGCCGCGCCGAGATCCAGAGCGGTCAGCACCTCGCTCGGCGTGAACGCGCCCATGACGACCGGAATGTCGTGCCGCGCGGCCACCCGCGCGACCTCCTCCCGAAGACCGGGGGTGACCAGGAACCGGGCGCCGCTGTCGATGGCCGCGGCGGCCTGCGCACCGGTCAGCACCGTTCCGGCGCCGATCACCGCCCGCTCGCACGCGCTCGCCTCGCGCAGCGCGTCGAGTACGTCCGGGGTGGTGAATGTCAGCTCCACGGCCCGGATTCCGGCTCCCGCCAGCGCGTCGGCCAGGGCGTGCGGGTCCGGAATGCGCGGGGCGCGCACCACGGTCAGCACGCGGTCGGCGCGGATCACCTCCAGGGCGGTGGTCACCGGGTCTCCTTCCGTTCCGGGTCCATCCGCAGCGCCCGCCCGGCCAGTCGACCCGTCGGTCTGCCGTCGAAGATCGCGAATTCCCCGTTGACCAGCACGTGCACGATGCCGCGCGCCTGCTGTTTCGGGTGCTCGAAGGTCGCGGTGTCGGCGACGGTGGCCGGATCGAACAGCACCAGATCCGCCGCGTACCCCGGCAGTACCAGCCCCCGCCCGCGCAGCCGCAGCCGCCGCGCGGGGCGGCCGGTCAGGTGATGGACGCACTCCTCGAGTCCGAGCACCCCGAGTTCGCGCACGTAATGGCCGAGATAGCGCGGGAAGGTGCCCCACGCCCGCGGATGCGGCCGCTCACCGACCAGCAACGCGTCGCTGCCGCCCATATGCCGGCGGTGCCGCATGATGGCGCGCACGTTCTCCTCGTGCCCGACGTGCTGCAGGATCGTGGTGGCCAGTTCGTCGCGCCGCAGCAGTTCGAAGAACACCTCCTCGGGAGCCAGGCCGTCCGCGGCGGCGATCTCGGCGACCGTGCGCCCGACGTGCCGGTCCAGGTCGCGGTTCGCGACACCACTGATCTGAATGGTGTCCCACTCCACGGTCACCCCGTGGCAGCCGTCCGAGCCGTTCACGTTGACGTCCAACGCGATTCGCGCGCGCTCACCGGGATCGGCCAGCCGTGCCAGCGCGGCGTCCGGTCCGCCCGACATCGCCCAGCTCGGCAGCAGCGCCGACAGCGTCGTCGCGCCGGGCAGATACGGATAGGTGTCCAGGCTGATATCGCAGCCGTCGGCCAGCGCGGCGTCGATCAGCGCGAGCAGTTCCGGTGCGCGGCCGCGGTTCACGCCGAAATTCATGGTGGCGTGGGTCAGATGCAGCGCGCAACCGGTCCGACGCGACAGCTCGATCATCTCCGCATAGGCCTCGAGCGCGCCCGCGCCGTAGGAGCGGGTGTGCGGCGCGTAGAACCCGCCCGCCTCGGCGACCACCTCGCACAGCGCCGCCAGTTCGGCGGTGTCGGCATACATTCCGGGCGGATAGGTCAGCCCGCTCGACATGCCGACCGCGCCCTCGGCCAGACCCGCCGCCAACAGCTCGCACATGCGGTCGATCTCGGCCGCGGTCGCCGGGCGCCGCTCGGAACCGACGACCAGCAGCCGCAGCGTGCCCTGGGGGACCAGATAGGCGGCGTTGGGCGCGATGCCCTTGTCGAGCCGATCCAGGTACTCGCCGACGGTGCGCCAGGTGAAGTCCAGCTCGACGGGATTGCCGTTCCACCCGGCGATCTGGCGGCGCAGCACGGCCAGCGTGGCGTCGTCGACGGGCGCGTAGGACAGCCCGTCCTGCCCGATCACCTCGGTGGTGACGCCCTGGCTGATCTTCGGCAGATGCTCCGGCTCGGTGAGCAGATGCAGATCCGAATGCGCGTGCATATCGATGAAACCCGGTGCCAGCACCAGATTTTCACCGTCGACGACGCGATCGGGCGCGGCGAGCGTGCCGGGTGTGGCGATCTCGGCGATGCGCCCGTCGCGCACCGCGACATCGCCGCGGTAGCGCGGATCCCCGGTGCCGTCGACGATGTCGACGTTCCGGAACAGCAAGTAACTCATGGTATTCCGTACGCTCAGAAGAAGGTGTGCACCAGATCGACGACCCGGGGCCGCTCGGCGTCCGCATCGTCGACGACGGGAATGAGCCGCCACTTGTCCATGGCCGTACACGGATGCGACAGTCCCAGCCGCACCACATCGCCGACCGCGAGCGCGCTGTCGCCGGACAGTCGCAGGAAGGCGTGCTGATCGGCCAGCGCCGAGACGTGCGCATCCGAAAGCCGTTGCGGCACCGGCAGTCCCTCATCGAAGGGCATATCCCGCTTACCCGCGTCCAGCAGCGCCAGGCCGGGCTCGGGCCGCGACAGCACCCGCGCCCAGGCGTGCATGGCCGAGCGCAGCCCCCGGCCCTCGGACAACGGTGAGATCCCGGCGTAGTAGCCGTCGTCGTGAATGACGTAGGCCCCCGACCGCAGCACGACCGAGGTCGGCACCCCATGTACCCCGTGCTCGTCCGCCAGCGGCGCGAGGTGTTCGACCGCCAGATCCGGGAACGCGCTGCCACCCGCGGAGACGATGGCCCGGCGCGCATAGCTCCCGGCCAGCGCGCGATGCAGCCGCGCCAGATTCTCCAGATAATCGTCCACGGCGCTCAGCGATTCCACGGCCCGGTCGTGCGCGAACACCCCCTCGTAACCGCCGACCCCGGTCAGCTCCAACCGCGTCGAGCTCCGTACCGCCGCGGCCACCGCCAGCGCCTCCTCGACGCTCCGGGCCCCCGTACGCCCGTGCGGCCCACCGAGTTCGACCAGCACCGGCAGCCGCACCCCGTCCGGCGCGTCGGCCAGCGCGCGCTCCATCAGCGCGACCGCATCGACACCGTCGACCCAGCTGATCAGTTCGAAGTCCGGATCGAGCGCCGATTCACTTGCGGCCCAACGCAATCCGATCGGATCGAGAAACGCGTTGGCCAGCACGATCCGGTTCACCCCGAACGACCGCGCCACCTGCGCCTGCCAGCCGGTGGCCACGGTGATCGCCCACGCGCCCGCGGCGAGCTGCTCGGCCCACAGCCGCGGCGCCATCGTGGTCTTGCCATGCGGAGCCAGCCGCACCCCCGCCGTCGCCGCCCAGTCGGCCATGACGGCGATATTGGTATCCAGCGCGGCGCGGTCCAACGTGAACACCGGCGTCTGCAGCTCGTCCAGATGCGGTGCGCCGGAAACGAACTCCCGCACGGTGCGCCCCCACGCGGCGGGCGGCAGCGCCTTGTGTTCGGGCCCGATGACCATATCGCCGAGCGCCGCCACCGCGCCGGTATCAATACAACCCGGCTGGGCGCTGCCACTTTCGATGGTCACGGCACTCCTCTCGCGCACTGCCGCCATACATTTCGGCTATTGCGTATTTCGCAACTCTTATTGCATAACGTGTTTACGGTGGTTATTCTGCACAGGACCACCGGTACCCGCAAGCATTCCAAGGAGATTCGTGTGACCCGTCCTACGCCGACCCATCCGCGTGCGGTGACCGTCGGCGAGGGGCTGGCCGTCCTGGTGGCGCATCCGGGCCCGCTCGAGGACTCCGCGGCCTTCGAGCGCACCGCGGGCGGCGCGGAGGCCAATGTGGCGACCGTGCTCACCCAGCTCGGCATCGACACCGCCTGGATCTCACGCGTCGGCGACGACGGCTTCGGCCGCTATCTGGTGCGACATCTGGACGAGCGCGGCGTGGACACGCGCGCGGTCCGCACCGATCCGGTCCGGCCGACCGGGCTGTATGTCAAGGAACGCGGCGGCGGCTCCGGACGACCCACCGATCTGGCGGCGGGGGCGAGCCGCATGCTGTACTACCGCGCCGGATCGGCGGCCAGCGCGCTGTCCCCCGCCGATCTGACCGCGGCGTCGGGTCTGCTGGATCGCTGCGAGCTGATCCATTTCACCGGCATCACGACCGCCCTGTCGCCCTCGGCCACCGAGCTCACCGAGGCGCTGCTGACGCTGCCCCGGCGCGGCCGGATCATCGGCTTCGACCTGAATTACCGTCCGGCGCTGTGGATTCGGCGCACCGAGTCGGCGGCCGACATCCTGGCCGCCCATGTGCGCCGCGCCGATGTGGTGTTCGTCGGCGCCGACGAGGCCGAGGAGGTGTTCGGCACCGGCGATCCGGCCCGGCTGCGCGAGATGTTCCCGCAGCCACGGCATCTGGTGGTCAAGAACAGCGGCCATTCGGTCACCGGCTTCCTCGGCGACGCCCGGGTGGAGGTTCCGGCGCTGCGACTGGAGGTCACCGAGGCGATCGGCGCGGGCGACGCGTTCGCCGGTGGCTATCTGGCCGCGCTGCTGCACGGCCGCCCGCACGAACAACTGCTGCGCTTCGGCCACCTGTGCGCGGCCGCCGCGCTCACCGGCACCGGCGACGTCGCCGACCTGCCGCCGCTGGACCGGCTCGAATCCCATGCCGCCGCAACGGCTTCGGCATGGGCGCGGATACACTACGGCGCGGTCGCCGCGTCGTGAAGGGAACAGCATGAGTCAGAGCCTGCAGCGGGCCTTGATCATCCTCACCGAACTCGGCGAGGACGCCAGAACACTCGATCAGTTGGCCACCCGGCTGGGCGTGCACAAGTCGACCGTGCTGCGCCTGTTGCAGACCATGGAGGCGCAGCGGTTCGTCACCCACGGCAACGATCATCGATACACCCTCGGCGCCCGGCTGTTCGAGCTGGCCAACCGCTCGCTGGAGCGGCGCGACGTGCGCACCGTCGCCCGCCCGCACCTCGAGGCGCTCAACGCCGCCACCGGGCAGACCGTCCACCTGGCCACCTACGAATCCGGCGAGGCCGTCTACATCGACAAGCTCGACGCCACCCAGAGCGTACGGATGTACTCGCGCGTCGGGCGGCCCGCGCCGCTGCACTGCACCGCCGTCGGCAAGGTGCTGGTCGCCGCGCAGCCGCGCGGGCAATGGCGCACCATCGCCGAGAAGATCGACTACCACCCCTTCACCGAGCGCACCATCCGCGGTCCCGAACGCTATGTGGCCGAGCTGGAAACCGTTGCCGCCCAGGGCTTCGCCGAGGACCACGAGGAACACGAGAGCTTCGTCAACTGCGTCGCCGTACCCGTCCGCAACGGCACCGGCACGGTCGTCGCGGCCGTATCGGTCTCGGTCCCCGACATGCTCCTCGACCACGAGCAGGTCCTGGCTCTGCTGCCCCGCCTGCGCGCCACCACCGAGGCCATCTCCACCGCGCTGGGCTGGAGCCCGGCCCCCGATCCCCGAAAGGCATTCCATGACTGAGAAGATCGCCGTCCGCACCTCCGACGCCCCCGCGCCCGCCCACACCTTCTCCCAGGGCGTCCGCAAGGGCCCGTTCATCCAGGTCTCCGGCCAGGGCCCGGTCGACCCGGCCACCGGCGAATACCTCCACCCCGGCGACGTCGCCGCCCAGACCACCCGCACCCTCGAGAATGTCAAGGCCATCGTCGAGGCGGCCGGGGCCAGCTTCGAGGACGTGGTGATGCTGCGCGTCTACCTCACCAAGCGCGAGGACTTCCCGATCATGAACGAGGCCTACGGCAAATTCGTCGAGGCCTATACCGCCAGTGGCGTCCTGCCCAGCCGCACCACGGTTTTCACCGGATTGCCCCGCGAGGAGATGCTGGTGGAGATCGACGCGCTCGCGATAGCGGACTGAGCGCTTCGCTCAGGCGTCGGCGAGAATTCCCAGCACCTGCTCCGAGGTGTAGAACGGCTCGAGCCGCTCGCGGATCAGCTTGGCCAGCACGCCGTTTCGCTTGGCGGCCTCGACGACGGCCGGGCCGTAGCGCAGGATCTCCTCGGCGATGTCGTCGGGAGTGATCGCCAGTTCGGGCAGCAGGGCGGCGAGGGTGTGGTCGCCGTACTTGGTGAAGAAGACCTCCACCGACTCGTCGAGCAGCAGGCCGACGTATTCCTTGTTGCGGGTGGTCCGGACGATCTCGTGGACCAGCAGCACCAGCTCGCGCAGCTCGGCCTGGGTGAGGTAGTCGCGCAGTCCGGCGACCGGCTCCCCGGAGTGCAGATCCCAGAACTCCATGGCCGCACCGTGTACGGGCGCCTCGCGCAGGGTTTCGCGGATCGCGTTGGTCACTCGTTTGAGCGCATACAGCGTGCCCTTGGCGGCGAGGTCGCCGACCCGGCTGCCCTCGGCGGCCTTGCGCGCCGTCTTCACCGCGGACTGCCCGAGGGTCATCAGCGAGTTCACCCCCGGCACCTTGCCCGCGAGCTTCTTGTTCGCCTCGAGGATGTCGTCGATGAGCATATCGGTGAACTTGGCGGCGACCGGTCCCGCGGTGGGCGCCTCGCTGAGACGATCCAGCAGCCGCTCCTGGGTGGCGTGCATGGACAGGATCTTCGCCAGCAGCGCCTCGACGGGTTCGCGGTCGACCACATCGCCGAGGGTGTAGTCCTCGTTGGCGGCAATGTGCTGATAGAGCGCGTCGGACAGCACGCCGAGCAGTTCGGCCAGCAGCGGACTGTCACCACCGCGGTCGACCAGCTTGCGGACGGTCTGCTTGGCCTGCTCGACGGTGACCACATCGCGGAAGACGATGCTGTCGGCCACGTCGATCACCGCCGCCACGTCGCGGGCCACCACCTCGGCGAAGCGCTCGCCGGACACCTCCGCGAGGAGGAAGTCCACCTGGGCATCGAGCAGTCGCTCGGCGATTTCCCGCGGCTCGGTCATCGAGTTCCACCCTCAGTTCATCCGGACCGCCGTCCTAGCCGGAATCGGTGCGGCGCATCGAATTCCGAATCTCGTCCAGCCGGTCGCGCGCGGCCTTCTCCCGCGCCTGCCACTGTTCCTCGGCACTGCGGCCCGCCGGTGTCTGCCGATCGAGTTCGCCCATCCCCTGTGCGGTACCGAAGCGCTGCTCGACCTTATCGCGAACTGACTCGAAAGTAGGGACTCCGCCGGAGGTGTACTCCCCGGCCCCGCCGATACCCGTCGGCGGTACCGGTATGCCGGAACCGGGCGCGACCTGCCCGGACGTGGGCACGGACGGCTCGGGCGCGGACAGGTTCGAGACGCCCGTGGCCGAACTCACATCCGGCTCCAGGGTGGCATGACCGGCATGCGCGGATAGTTCGACGGCGACCAGATGCAACCGCTCGAGCCCGGGCCGCCCGGTGGTGGCGGTCACCACGACCGCGAGCAGATCCTCGTCGCGCAGGGCCGCCACCAGCGCCGCGAGATCGCTGACATCAGACATGTTTCCAGGCTACGCATCGGGCAGCACCGAACGCGCCCACTGCGCGACGGTCTCGGCCCAGGCCGGGGAGAGCACCAGGTCGTTGTGCCCACCACCGGGGTAGATCTTCAGCTCCTTGGGCCCCGGGGCCGCCTCGTAGAGCCGTTCCCCCATCCGCACCGGCAGCAGTTCGTCGTTGTCGCCGTGCATGATCAGCGTCGGCACGTGCACCGAGCGAATCCGGCGCAGACTGGGAAAGGCATTGGGCACGAAGGGTTTCGGCAGGAACGGATAGACCGCGCGGGCGGCGTCGCGCAGCCCGGTGAAGGTGGACATGAGAATCAGCCCGGCGGGCGGATGGGCGGTGGCCAGTTCGATCATCACTCCGCCTCCGAGCGACTTGCCCAGGTACAGCACCCGCTCGGGGTCGACCCCGGGCCGGTCGAGCAGCGCCGCGCGAGCGGCGCGGGCATCGAGATAGGCGCCGCGTTCGCTCGGGCGCCCCGCGCTGCGGCCGTAGCCGCGGTAGTCGAAGATCAGTACGTCCAGCCCCGCCGCGGCCAGCAGCGCCAGCACCACCGACCGGTCGCCGATATTGCCCGCGTTGCCGTGCGCGAACAGGATGTGCGCCACCGGCTTCGGGGCCCGCACGAACCAGCCGTTGATCCGGATGCCGTCGGCGGCGGTGAAATACAGGTCCTCGTAGTCCAGCCCGTACTCCCGCGGCGTCAGCAGGATCCGCCGCTCGGGCAGGAAGGTCAACGCGTTGAGGATCGGTTCGGCCGGATGTCGCATGGTCTTCTTCCTACACCGACAGCGGCAGGGTCGGCGCGTCCGTGGCGAAGCCCGCGGGCGGCGCGGGCATGAGCTGCAACTTGCGTTCCTCCCGCCAGGCGTAGGCGACCAGCGTGTTGAACTGCGCGACGAAGTGATCGCGCCAGGTCTGCGAGGAGAACTGCATGGCGGTATTGACCTGCAGCCAGCCGCTGGTGCTGAAGTTCACCGATCCCTCCCAGCACTGCGGCCCGGATGCGGCGTCGGTGACGAAACCCTTGGTGTGGCAGATGTATTTGGCCCCGCTGGTACTGGTCCCGATGGTCACCTCGACCCCGGCCTCGACCAGCCGCCGCACCAGCGGCCGCTCGGTCGCCCCGGTCGATTGGGTGTGATCGAGATACAGATGCAGTCGAACGCCGTCGCGATGCGCGGCGACCAGCGCATCGATCGCGCCGGGCAGCGTGAAGCCGTAGGCGATGATCCAGGTCTCGCCCGGCCCGGCGACCAGCTCGAGAAAGCGCTGCCGGGCCTCGTCGTGGTCGCCCGGCATGAGATAGCAGGTGCACGAACCGTCGATGACGAAGCTCATGGCAGCACGTTACAGCGAGCCATTCGCTATCACAGGTAGCCGATGCCGATCGCGGGCTCACGGGCCGGATCGAGCCAGCACAGCGGCGACCATCCCGCGCCCCAACGCGAGAATCAACACGCCCGCAGCCTAGTTCAGCTACCGTCCCGCTTCGCTCAGCTCGCCCATCGCGAGTCGCACCTCCCGCTCCAGCAGATAATGGTTCACATCGATCCCGGCCCGCGATCCACCCGCCGCCGCACCGATCACCTGCGCCGCGGAATCGGCGACATTCCCCACGGCCCACACCCCATCCACACTGGTCCGCCCCGCACCGTCGACCCGCACCCAACCGCCCTCGCCCACTTGGCAACCCAGCGCCGTGAGCAGCCGGTCCCGTGGAATGAACCGGGGACCGACGAACACCGTCGACCGAGGCACGACCGAACCGTCGGCGAGTTCGACCCCGTGCAGCCGTCCGCCCTCGCCGACCAGCCGCGCCACCGCGCCGTCGACGATCCGAACACCCCGCGCGTCCAGGCGAGCTCGCTCCTCCCCGGTCAGCACGATCCGATCGGGAAAGAAGAGCACATCGGCCGACCATTGCCGCACCAGCGCGGCCTGATGGAGGGTGAACGGCCGGTTCTCGCCGCCGAGCACGCCGATCGGACGATCGCGGACCTCGTATCCGTGGCAGTACGGGCAGTGCACCACGTCCGCACCCCACCGTTCGCGAACACCGGGAATCGGCGGCAGCTCGTCGCGCAAACCGGTGGCCACCACCACCGCGCGCGCCGTCACATCCGCCGCCCCCTCGCATCGCACCTCGAACCCACCCGCACACCGCTCGATGGAACGCACTCGCGCACAACGCAACTCACCGCCGTAGGCGGCCAGCTCCGCGCGCCCGACGGTCAGCAGCCGCGCCGGATCCATCCCGTCGCGCGAGAGATAGCCGTGCAGATGTCGCGCCGGACCGTTGCGCGGCGACCCGGCATCGATCACCACCACCAGCCGCCGCGCCCGAGCCAGCACCGTCGCGGCACTCAGCCCGGCCGCGCCGCCGCCGATCACGACGACCTCGTACTCCACCATGATTGCTCCCCACTGCTCTTCGACTTGGCGACGCAGGCTAGCATTTTTGTAAACCAGTTAACAAAAGGAGGGCGATGACCGACCCCACCCTGCGCGACCTGACCTGCCAACGCTGGGCCGCCCACAACCCCACCCTGGACACCTCCCCCATGCGCTTGGTCGCCCAGATCAAACGCATCTCCGCGCTGCTCGATCTCGCCGTCGAAACCCTCTACGCCACTGCCGATCTCACCAGCGCCGAGGTCGGCCTCCTGGTCCCGCTCCGCTACGCCGACGAACCGCTCACCGCCATCCGCCTGGCCGAACATCTGAACATGACCCGGGCGGGGGTCGGCAAGACCCTCGCCAAACTCGAACGCCGCGGCCTCATCTCCCGCACCCCCAACCCCGACGACCGCCGCTCGGCTCTGCTGCGCATGACCCCCGCGGGCATCCGGCTGATCGATGACGTATTTCCCCGCGAACTACAGGCCCACGGGGCGCTGTTCACCGGTCTGGGCGCCGATCGGCCCCGGGTGCTCGAGGCGCTCGAGGTGCTGGCGCGCTCGATGGAAGGCGCTCTCGACTGACCCCGCCTCACCCGCCGGTGCTCGGATGGTCGTGCAGGAACTTCGGGACGACCATGCGCCAGGCGTCGACGACGAGTTCGCGCACGCGTGGCTCGTCGAGGGCGTTGGTCCAGCAGTCGACCCAGTTGTAGCGCAGGTCCGAGGGGCGGGGGAGGTGGAAGGTGTCCGGCTCGGCGGCGATCAGCGCGGCGCGTTCGGCCTTGGGATAGGCGAAGCCCATGACCGTCTCGTCCCGGGAGAAGGCCACATAGACGATGCGCCCGACGCGGAACTTGATGCGGTCGGCGACGACCGCCTCGTACGAGCGGGGCAGCGACAGCGCTACCCGACGCACATCGTCGACGGTGATCATCGCCGGGCCTTTCGGCTACGCGGCCACCGGCGCGGGGCCGGGTCCGCCGCGCAGATCGTCGTGCAGGGAGCGGTGAATCGCGCAGCGGTGCACCGGGCCCGGGGTGACGAACGCCGGGTCCAGTCGCTGCGCGAAGGTGAGGTTGTCGCGCCGCCAGCAATCGATGCAGACCGGCTCTTTCATGGCGTCCTCCTCGGGCTCGCGTCGAAGGGGTTGTGCCAGTTGAATTCCCAGGCGGCCACCCGGATCGAACCACTTTACCCATCCGCTCACCGTGCCGCCGCCGAATCGTTATCGGATCCGACGCGGTTGACCTCGAGCCCACTCGAGGTTCCAGAATCCGATCATGACCACCTGGATATGTGACGGCTGCGGACTGGAACATCCGGATTCGGCCGCGCCACCGCCGCACTGCGTGCTCGCCAGTGCGGCCGTCGGCGACGAGGAACGCGGCGACCTCGGCCCGCACGGCCGCTGGACGACCCATGCGGAGCTCGCCCGACAACCGCATCGCATCGTCCATCGCGACCACGGCCGCGGCGTGCACAGCCTGCGCCGCGAACCCCGTCTGGCCATCGGCCACTGGTCCTTCCTCGTGCAGACCCCGCACGGCAACCTGCTGTGGGACCCGCCCGCCTACCTGGACGACGAAATCGCCGGGCTGGTCGGCGAACTCGGCGGCATCGCGGCAATCGCCACCAGCCACCCCCACATGTTCGCCGCCCAGATCACCTGGAGCCACGCCTTCGGCCGCGTTCCGGTGCTGGTGAACGAGCTCGATCGGGAATGGCTGCCCCGGCCCGACCCGGTGGTCCGATTCTGGACCGGCCACGCCGAACCGCTGCCCGGCCTGGAGCTGATCCACACCGGCGGCCACATGCGCGGCAGCTGCGTCGCCCGCACCCCCGACGGCACACTGCTCAGCGGCGACACCATCGCGGGCTGCCTCGACCCGAACTGGGTCTCCTTCCAGCGCAATGTCCCCCGCCACGTTCCGCTGTCCCCCACCGCCGTCCGCCGCATCGTCGACACCCTGGCCTCCTACGACTACGACCGCCTCTACACCCTCGGCGGCGACACCCTCGACCACGACGCGAAACAAACGGTCGAATCCGCCGCCACCCGCCATATCCGCTGGGTGAGCGGCGAATTCGACCATCTGATCTGATCGGCTATCCGATCGCGGCATTCAGCGCGGGCTGACCGCCCACGATCGGCAGCGCCACCCGGGTGGTGCCCAGGTTCACCGTGAAGCCGGGGCCGGGCTTGGGCCGCAGGGTGTACTCGTTGTCGCTGGACAGGATCACGATGCCGAGGCGGTGCCCCTTGGCCAGCACGTAATCGTGCGGCTGCATCTTGACGTTGATCCGGTATTCCTCACCGGGTTTGATCGGTGTGGTCTTGTCGATCGCGTCGCGGTTCTGCGGATCGGTCCAGCCGCGGGTGACGATGCGGGAGCTGCCGTCGGGAGCCCGATCCACCAGCAGGGCGGTCACATTCGCGGCCTGACGCTTGAACGCAACGCCCAGGTTGACCTCGACCGTCCCGCTCACTCGCAGCGGGGTCTTGGCGGCCTTGGACAGGTACGCCAGGCGATTCGGTGAGCTCTGAGCCGCGACGAGTTGGGAGGCGAGCTTGGTCGCGTCGTCGTCGAGGCTCTCGCTGACCGCGCCGACACCCATCGGGCCGCCCGGGACCAGACCGCCGGTCTGACGGCCGCCGGGCTGGAAGATCGTGGTGGCGGTCATGGTTCCCGGTGCGGGCCAGTCCGCCTCGTCCACCCAGGACTTGTCCTCACGCTGGACCGTCGACCTCGGTTCGAGGTCGATGCCGTTGTTCTGGCCCAGCAGGTATCGGGAGAACCACCGGTTCACCGTGCGCAGCCACTCCTGCTTGCGCAGCCCGATCGGATCGGTGTGACCCGATTGGTGCAGCCAGATCTTGTGCGGCACATTGGCTTTCGTTACCGCCTGGTACCACTGCGTGGCCTGCAGGGTCTTGACGTTGAAGTCGTTGAGGCCGTGTACCGAGAGCACCGCCGCGCGTACCTTGCCGACCTCGTTGAGGTAGTTGCGCTCGTCCCAGAACGGCCCGTAGTCGCCGGTGACCCGATCCTGTTTGCGCTCGAGCTCATCGATGATCGGCTTGCAGATATTGCGGTCGGCGCGGGTGTAGACGTACTTCGCGAGCACGTCGGTGTCCTCGCCCTGGTAGGTGCCGGGCGCGACCACCGCGCCGTTGGCCCGGTAGTAGTCGTACCAGTTGCTGATCGCGCCGATCGGCACGATCGCCTCGAGGCCCTGGACGCCGGTGCTGGCCACGGCGATGGGCAGGGTTCCGTTGTAGGACACGCCCATCATGCCGACCTTGCCGGTGGCCCAGCGGGCCGCGACCGGCTTGCCCTGGGCGTCGCGCGCCTGCGCGCGGCCGTTGAGCCAGTCGATCGGCGCCTTGGAGCCGACGGTCTCGTTGCGCCCGCCGGAGGTCGGGCAGCCGGTGGACTTACCGGTGCCCAGCGACTCGCCGTACATCACCGCGAAGCCGCGGGACAGGAAGTAGTCCTCGTACTGCCAGGTGATCCGGCCCTCGCGCAGGGTGATTCCGGCGGTCGCGAGCTCCTCGGTCGCGCGGCCGCGCATCGGCCCCGGCGGCAGGCCGGGCGGTAGCGCCGAGCGGGGGTCGCGCGCCCCCGGCGGCACGTAGAGCTCGACGTCGACGTTGTGGTTGGCGACGTCGTTACCGCCGGAGAAGTACGGGCTGGCCTGGTAGACGACCGGCAGCTTGCCCTTGGCCCCGGCCGGGCGCACGACCTGCACGTGCACCTCGTCGTCCTTACCGTCGCGGTCGCTGTCGATGGGCGCGCGCACCCAGACGTCCTCCCGCACGGCCTCGGCCGCATTGAACACCGGCTGCGCCTCGCCGCCGGAGAAGCTGGGTTCGGCCGATGGTGGGGCCGCGACCGCGGTGCCGCCGGACAGCAGCAGTGCCGCGGCCGCGGCGAACAGCACGACCCGCTGTGATTGTCGCCGACTGGATGCCATGATTCCCTCCTGAGGCCCGTTCACCAAGATCCCGCGGGCAGCGAAAATCGCACTGGCCCAACGGAATTGCCCGGGAAAACCAATGGTAGAGGGCATATCCACCGGTAATGACCCGAATCCGACCGGCAGGATGGCTATTCGATAAGAACAGGGGCACAACAAGATTGGGTAACGCGGGCGACATGATCTCTGCTTCGGTGCGTTTCACGCATCGGCAACCTTCCGGCGGCTCCCGCCGCAACGTCGTGACCGCCCACAACGCCCCGGCAAGATCAGCCCTGCTACCGCCCAGCCGCATCCCCTCGGCGCCGTCGCAGCCGTCCGAGGAGGCCGATAGGGGTATCGAGTCGCCTGCGGCGATACACCACCGCCGTGATGGTCTGCCCCAGCGAATCGGTCACGTGGAAGTACTCGCCTCCCATATCCGCTGCCACACGGGCGATCTCATCGATCACCCCGTGAATGTCCCCGGCCCCCATCGGACTCAACGCCATCTCGACCACCCCCACCGACTCGAACTCCTCGCCCGGCGCGACATCGAGCTCCTCCGCCACGACTCCCACGAACCCAACTGTCGACCCCCACGCCGACGGAAGTCAATACACCGCACGACGGGGATGATGGCCCCATGCCCAGCCTGCTGTCCTGCGCCGATCCGCTCCAACCGCGACGCACCGATCCCCACTTCGCCCCCGAAACCGCCGCGGCCCAACGCCTCGGCGCGACCATCGGCCTCATCGACCACGACCTGCTGCTGACCGGCGACGCCGCGGCCGCCGTCCGGAACGTCCCCCGCGACCTCGGTCCTGCCTGGTACCGCGGCTGGATGATCCCCTCGCGCGCCTACGCGGCGCTCGCCGAGGCCCTCGCGGCACGCGGAACACCCCTGCTGACCCACGCCACGGCATATCGCACAGCACACGAATTACCGGGCTGGTACGAGACATTCGCGGCCGTGACCCCCGCGAGCCGATGGCTGCCCACCCCACCGGGCCACATCCCCGACCCAGCCACCCTCGCCACCCTGGCAGCCCCACTCGGCAACGGCCCCGGCATCGTCAAGGACTACGTCAAATCGGCCAAGCACGCCTGGGAGACCGCCTGCTACATCCCCGACCTCGCCGACACCACCCACCTGCACCGAGTCGTCACCGCGTTCCTCGCCGAACAGGGCGACCATCTCGCCGGCGGAATCGTGCTGCGGTCCTACGAACCCTTCGGCGCCACCAGGGCGGCCGAGGCAAGGGTGTGGTGGCTGGATGGAGCGCCAGTGCTGGTCACCGCCCACCCGGATACCCCGACCGAATGTCCCGCTCCCCCGTTGGACGCCGTCGCCGAACGCGTCGTCGAACTCGATACCCGTTTCCTCACAACGGATCTCGCCTTGCGCGCGGACGGTGTCTGGCGGGTCGTGGAGGTCGGCGACGGCCAGGTATCCGACCTGCCCGGCGGCATGGAACCGGGGCCGATCATCAGGGCTCTGCTCGACGCGCCCGAAGCGAATCGTCGCCGTCCCCCACCCTGCGGACTCGGGTCGTCGCTGCGGTGACAGGCTTGCCCCGACGATCTTCAGCGCGCAATCGCGCGACCGGCCGCCCGTCACGATCGACGAGTACCGAATGGGATTCGTTGTCGGCGAAGGCATGACGTTCACCCCATTGGCGCAACGCCACGACCACGGTGAACAGATCGCGCCCCGCCTCGGTGAGTTCGTAGCTGTGCCGCTTGCCGCCGGGGTTGGTGCTGGTGGTGAGGATGCCGTGGTCGACGAGGCGGCGCAGGCGGTCGGTGAGGATGTTTCGGGCGATGCCGAGGCGCTGCTGGAATTCGGTGAAGGTGGCCGCGCCGTCCATGGCGTCGCGCACGATCAGCAGGCTCCAGCGGTCGCCCACGAGGTCGACGGTTCGCGCGACGGGGCAGGTGGGGTCGGTCCAGGCGCGGCCGGGAGCGGGCGTCGTGGTCATGAGCCTCCCTCGTTGGGTTGCAATCTGAAACCATTATTGCCTACGCTCGAATGGTTGCATTTTGCTACTTATTGGGAGGCGTGATGGCGACAGGGGTTTCGAGGTCGCAGCGGTTCGTCCTGGCGCTGGTATGCGCGGTGGCCGTGTCGACGATCTATGCGATTCAGCCGGTACTGGCAGCGGCGGGTGCCGATCTGGGTTTGGGTCGGGGGTGGCTGGGCGGGCTGGTGGCCGCCGGGCAGATCGGATACTTCGCCGGTCTGGTTCTGCTGGTCCCGCTCGGCGACGTGCTGAATCGCCGTCGGCTCATCACGATTCATCTGTTGCTCACCGCCGCGGGGGCCGCGGTCACGGCCGCCGCCCCGAACGGGGCCGTCGCCATTGCGGGACTGGCGGTCGCCGGTCTGTTCGCGGTCGTGGTTCAGGTGAGCGTCGCCTATGTCGCCGCCGTCTCCGCGCCCGGCGAGCGGGGCCGCAATATCGGTGCGGTCACCTCCGGTGTCGTCATCGGCATCCTCGGCGTCCGCGTCCTGGCGGGCGTGCTGGGCGACATTGTCGACTGGCGGGCCGGGTACGCGGCGCTCGCCGTATTCTGCACGGCCCTGGCCCTTCTCGCCCGTGTGGTGCTCGACCCCGATCCCAGAACTTCCGGCGCACGGTACGCGCAGGTGCTGACCTCGATGGGCCGGCTGGCGCGCACGGATCGGCTGTTCCAGAGCCGCGGTCTGATCGCCTTGTTCCTGTTCGCCTCCTTCGGAACCCTCTGGAGCGGGCTCGCCCTCCCCCTCGGCGCCGCGCCCTGGCACCTCGGCACCACCCAGATCGGGCTGTTCGGTTTGGCGGGCCTCGCCGGAGCGCTCGGCGCGGCCCGCGCGGGCCGCTGGGCCGATTCCGGTCACGCACAGGCGATCACCGGTTCGGCACTGGCCCTGCTCACCGCCTCCTGGCTGCTCATCGGCCGGGCCGAAACCAGTCTGTGGTTACTCGTCCTCGGCATCGTCGGGCTCGACTTCGCCGTCCAGGCAGTCCAGGTCAGCAGTCAGCACCTGCTGACCGTGGCACATCCCGACCGCGCGAGCAGCGTCATCGGCGCCTACATGGCCTGCTACTCGCTCGGCTCCGCCCTCGGCGCGCTCACGACCACCTGGACATACAGCAACTGGGGCTGGCCCGCCTCCTGCTGGGCAGGCGCGGCGTATTCCCTTGCCGCACTGACACTGTGGGGCCTGACCCGCGGCGACCGGACTCAGCAACAATCTCCACTCGCCCCGAGCACGATGGCCGACGCCCGGGCGAGCACCTCGTCCCGGGTGCTGCCGTCGTGACCGGCGGCCAGGAGCTGATTGCCGATGGCGAGACAGAATGCGAGCAGGCTGCGGGCCTCGACCTCGTCCGGATCCGCACAGCAGGCGGCGAATGTCTCGCGCAGCCAGCCCATTCGCCGATCGTCCACCCGGCGCAGCCGCGCGGCCACCGACTCGTCGCGCCGGGCCCAGTCGCGGATCGCCAGATCGATGGCCAGCAACCGGTCCCACCCGGGCAATTGGCTGGCGAGCAGTATTCTCGCCCGCGGATCGTCCTCGGATTCGACGCGGTCGAGCACCTCGTCGATGCTCTCGCGCTCCCAGGTGTCCAGCATCGCTTCCAACAGCGCGTCGCGATCGGCGAAGTAGCCGTAGAACCCGCCCTTGGTCACCCCCAGCGCCTTGGCCAGGACCTCCACCCGAACCGCGTCCACCCCGCTCGCGGCCAATGTCCGCAGTCCCTGCTCGATCCACGTCCGGCGTGGAGTGCGGGCCACGCCCACGCTGCGCCTCCTCTTTCCTTCTATACGCCACCGTATATCAGCGCTAGACTCCGTCCTATACGCCACCGTATATCAGGAATCGAGGGAGGGCCCATGATCAAGTGGGCTGGCTGGATCATCACCCTGTGCGGGGTCATGCACACGGTCGGCGCGCTGACCGTCGAGGGCGCCGCGCGCCACGCCGGGGCCTGGTTCAGCGGCGAGCTGTGGAACGACGACCTCGCCGCGATGAGCCCCGCGAACAGCGCGTACTGGCTGTCGATGGCCAGCTTCGGCGTGCCGCTCACCGTACTCGGCGTGACCGTGCTGTGGCTGGACCGTCGCGGCATCACCCCACCGTCGTTCATCGCGTGGACGCTGCTGGCCTGGACCGTGATCGACGCCATCGTCCTCGCGTTCACCCCCTGGCCGGTCTTCCTGCTCGCGACCGTCCTGCTGCTGATCGGCGCCCGCCGCGCCGATTCCGCGCCGCGCTCCGGCGCCGCGCAGACCGCCTCGTGACCGCCGCCGTCACGAAAGACGCTGGGACGCGGCATCGGTCGCGTCCCCGGTGGGCAAAGTGACGGTGAATCGCGCCCCACCGAGCGCATCGTCGTCGACACGGATAACGCCGCCATGACGTTCGACGACGTCGTGAACGATGGCAAGCCCCAGGCCCGCGCCGCCGTCGTCGCGGCTGCGAGCATCGTCGAGGCGGACGAAACGCTGGAAGATCCGATCCCGATCGGCGACCGGAACCCCCGGACCGTCGTCGGCGACCTCCAGGATCGCCCGGCCCGCACCGCCCCGCACCGCGATCCGCACGGTCGCCGCCGCGTGCCGTTGGGCATTGTCGACCAAATTGGTCACCACGCGACCGAGCTGAATCCGGCTGCCCGCCACGGTGACCGGCGCATCGGGCAGCGCGGCCCGGACCGGATGGCGATCACCGGCTCGGCGGGCGAGTTCGTCGCGGACCACCGCGACCAGGTCCACGGGCTCACGTCGAGCTTGTTCGCCCGCGTCGAGGCGGGCCAGCAGCAGCAGATCCGCGGCCAGATGTTCGAGCCGCACGGTGTCTCCGATGAGGCCATCCAGGGCGAGCAGCCGCGGGTAGGCGTGTGCGACCTCGAGCTGGGTGCGCAGGCTGGCGATGGGACTGCGCAGTTCGTGGGCGGCGTCGGCGATGAAACGGCGCTGCCGGTCCGCGGCAGCCTCCAGGGCGGCGAGGGTGCTGTTGGTCGTGCGGGCCAGGCGGGCGATTTCGTCGCGGGCGGCCGGTTCGGGCACCCGGCGGGACAGATCGCCGCCCATGATCTCGGCCAGTTCGCTGCGGATCGCCTCCACCGGCCGCAGGGCGCGGCGGGTCACCAGCCAGGTCACCATCGCCACCAGGGCGAGCAGCGGTCCCAGGCCGATCAGCATGGCATCACGGACCCCGGCGACCGCCCGGTCGGCGGTGGCGAGCGAGGCGCCGGAGTAGATCGTCACGTCCTGGCCGCGCGGGGTGGTCATGCCGATGGCGGCCACGCGATAGGAGTCGGCGCGGGTGCCGTCGTGGTCGATCGACAGCCGCACATCGCCGAAAGTGGTCGCGGTGGTGGACAGGCCGCGAATCGCCGGATCGTCATCGTCGTCGTCCTCGATCGCGCGCACGGAACCGGTTCCCGCCGAGGCGAAATCGGCCATCGGCGGCAGGTCGCGCAGATCATCGTCGGCGGCCAGCACCTTCCCCGCGGACGAAACCACCTGCACCGGTTGACTGTCCGCGTCGGGCAGCTTCAGATTCGACAGCTCGGTGCCGACCGCGATCTGCGCGGCCACATCATGCGCGGTCATCTCCGCCTGCAGGCTCGCGCTGTCGACCAGGTTGTGCCGCAACACCGTCAGCACGGCGATTCCGGCGGCCACCAGCGCGGCCGCGACGACGGCCGTGGCCAGCGCCGTGGTGCGGGCCCGCACCGAACTCCACCATCGCCATCGCCGCCGATCAGCCATGGTCGGCGGCCAGCAGATAACCGGCGCCGCGCACCGTGCGAATCGACCGCCGCCCGAACGGGGTATCGATCTTGCGGCGCAGCGCGCTGATGTAGACCTCGACGATATTCGGATCGCCGTCGTAGGCGAAGTCCCAGACGTGGTGCAGGATATCGGCCTTCGACACGATCTGCCCGGCGTGCACGGCAAGGTGCTCCAGCACCGCGAACTCCTTCGCGGTCAGGCTCACCTCCCGATCGCCACGGCGGCAGGTGTGCGTACCGGGCTCGACGGTCAGATCGCCGACCCGCAGCGACGGGACGCCGCCGCGCGTGCGACGGCGCAGCAGGGCGCGAATGCGGGCGAGCAGCACCACGTAGGAGAACGGCTTGCTCAGATAGTCGTCGGCGCCGGTGTCCAATCCCTCGGCCTCGTCGTATTCGCCGTCCTTGGCGGTGAGCATCAGGATCGGCGTCTCGTGGCCCGCGGCGCGTAGCGTCGCACAGACGCGGTAGCCGTTCATCTTCGGCAACATGACATCGAGGATGATCAGGTCGTAGTCGCCGGTGCTCGCGCGATGCAACCCGTCGGCGCCGTCGTGGACCGCGTCCACGGCGAAACCCTCGGCCGCCAACCCCTTTGCCAGGGTGTCGGCGAGCCGCTTCTCGTCCTCCACGATCAGCAGACGCATCCCCTCAGCCTGACAGATCGTTCCTGAAGCGCGTTTCAGGTGTCTTCAGCAGGGCTTCAGCCACGTCCTGCCAGGGTGGTGAACGTAGTCGAAAGTTCACCGTCACAGGAGGATTCACCATGGCTTTCATTCGCCGTCACCGCGCCGGACTGCTCGTGACCGGAACGGCCGCCGCCGTCCTCGTCGGCGGCGGTGTCGCGCTGGCCGCCGCGTCGTCGGCGGACGGCACCGTCGCATCGCGCCTGCCGGGCTATGAGCGCCTCGCGAATCCGACGGTCAGCACCCAGCAGGCCGAGGACGCGGCACGCCAGGCCGTGCCCGGCGCCACGGTGGAGGGCACCGACCTGGACCACGATCACGGCGCCACGGTGTGGGAGGTCGACGTCCGCAACCAGCAGGGTGTCGAGTACGAGGTGCGCGTCGACGCGGGCAACGGCACGGTGCTGTCGGTCGAGCAGGACGACGACTGACCACCGCGGCCGCGGCTGCCTCCGTCACCGTCGCGACGGAGGCAGCCGCTCGCGCGTATATCCGCTCCGATTCCGGGGTCATAACAGCCTGCCGAGGACGCCACCGCGGCCGGATACGACATCGATGGGCGCCATCGGCAGACCTTCGGACAGTCCCATGTTTGCACCTCCCTTCGCCGGGAACCAAACCCGTTGCGGTGCATCCCCTCTCACCGCCCGGTCACAGAGTCATTCGCCGCCGCGCGAGGCCCGGATTTATTTCCGCTCGGAAATTCCAAGTGAACGGTCGGTGTCCCGCTCCGCCGCGGCACAGCGAGATCCGTTGCGCTCCACGGATGCGTGGGAGACCGGGAACCGTTGTTCGGCACGTCCTCGCTCACGTAATGTCGCGCGCATGGCTTGCAGGATCACCGAACTGGTCATCGATTGTGCCGACCCGCAGCGGATGGCGGACTTCTGGTGCGAGGTCCTCGGCTACGTCGAACTCGGCTGGGAGGGCGACACCCACCTGGAGATCGGCCCGCCCGGAATCGGCTTCGGCGGTCCGCAGCCCACCCTGATATTCGGTCGCAGTACCGATCCGAGGAGCGGGAAACTGCCCCTGCATTTCGATGTGAACCCCACCGACCGTGACCAGGACGCGGAATTGGAACGGCTGCTCGCCGCGGGCGCGCGCAAGGTCGACATCGGCCAGACCGGTCACGTGTCCTGGCATGTCCTGGCCGATCCGGAGGGAAATGAATTCTGCCTGCTCCGCCGTCGGGTCGAGGAGGTGGCCGTCGCTCAGGAGGCCCGGTAGTCGGGCCCATTTCCTCACGGACGCGGTATCAGCCCCAGCCCGATGAGAATCGAGACGATGGCCGCCGGTATCCCGACGGCATCTGCCACGATCCCGGTCAGAATTCCCAGGGCGACGAGCGCTGCCGAGCCCGCGCCGAGGACCGTGGGAACAGCTGCCGAGCCGACACCGAGGACCGCTGGGAGAGCCGAGGAGCCCAGGCCCAGAATCGCGGTGCCGGAACCGAGAATCGCCGATCCTAGTTCAGAGCCCATCGGGAACGCTCCTTCCGAGCGGGATAACGAGCACTGATACCGAGCTGGAAGCCATTCAGCAGTACATACGCGTAGGCCATGATAGAAGCCCACCGGCGCACAATCGTGCATATCCCCCTCCACCATCCCGGGAAGCCACGCGCGGCGGTGTCGCGTCGATGCGGAAAAACCGGTGAGCGCGTGGAGTGATATCCGCCCGATACCTCCTCGGGCGTCCCGACCGGGAGAAACTCCTCCGGGCCGGTACTGGCCGGGTGGACGGCGGACGCCCGGGACCTCCACCCGCACCGGCGATCAGCACAGTCGACGCGGGCTTCAGCCGGGTGCACAAGGGCGGCTCGACCAGCGACAGCACCCAGCCATGTTCGGCCGGACGCACCGTTGCGCACTCAGCCGCGCAGCACCGCTCCCACGGCCTCGGCCGCGGCCGACACCGCGCAATCCCTTGCCGCACTTGCCTCGTCCTCGGTCAGGGTGCGGTCGGGGGCACGGAAGCGCAGGGCGTAGGTGAGGGATTTGCGTCCCTCGCCCGCCTGGGCGCCCTCGTAGACGTCGAACAGCGAGATGCTTTCCAGCAGCGCACCGGCGCCGGCGCGCAGGGCCTGTTCGACCGAGGCCGCCGGGACGGCCCGGTCCACACTCACCGACACGTCCTGCAGCACCGCCGGGAAGGGGGAAACCGCGGGGGCGAGCCGGATTTCGCGCAGCGGCAGCGCGTCCAGGTCGAGTTCGAGGGCGCAGGTGCGCGGGGGCAGGCCGGATCGCTCCAACACCGCCGGATGCAGCTCGCCGGCGTGGCCGACGACCGCGCCGTCCACGACCAGTTCGGCGCAGCGCCCCGGATGCCAGGGCAGGTACGCGCCCGCCCGGCGCTCGATGGTCACTGCGGCGGCGTCGGCGATCGCGTCGACCAGGGCGAAGGCATCCCCCGCCTCGGCCGGACGGCCCGGCCCCCACGGACCGCGCGGATCGCGCCGCCCGGCCAGCACGGCCGCGACGTGCACCGGCTGCGCGGGCAGCGAATTCAGCAGCGCCGCGACCTGTTCGGCGCTCGGCCGCCGGTCCACCGCCAGCGGTTCCACGGGACCGGTCGTCGGGGTGGGCAGCACCACCTGGGCGATGCCGTAGAGCGCCAGATCGCGCTCGCCCCGTGAGATATTGCGGGCGGCCACCTCCAGCAGCCCGGGCAGCAGCGTGGTCGCCAGCTCCGCGCGCTCCACATCCAGCGGGTTGAGCACGCGCAGGCTGTGGCGGCGCGGATCGTCCTCGTCCAGACCCCAGGCGTCGAAGGCATTGCCGGGCATGAACAGTGAGATCGGCACCTCGACCGTCCCGGCGAAGGCCAGTGCGCGGCTCACCGCGCGGCGGCGGCGCTGGGTCGGGCTGAGCCCGCGACCGGCCGGGGCGGTCGGCAGCACCGACGGGATCTTGTCCAGCCCCTCGAGCCGCAGCACCTCCTCCACCAGATCGGCGGGCTGGGCCAGATCGGGCCGCCAGCTCGGCGGGGTGACCACCAGCTGTCCGTGCCCGGAGTCGCTGACCCCCACCTCGACCGCGCAGCCGATCTGGGCCAGTCGGCGCGCGGAGGTTCCGGTCGGATAGCTCACCCCGGCCGTGCGGTCGGCCAGGTCGATGTCGATGCGGATCGGCTGCGGACCCGGCGTCGGCACCCGGACGTCGGTCAGCACGGATTCGACTGTGCCCCCGGCGATCTCGGCCAGCAGTGTGGCCGCCCGATCGAGTGCGACGACATTGAGCTCCGGATCCACGACCCGCTCGTAGCGCTTGGCCGCCTCCGAGGGCAGCTTGTGGCGGCGCACGGTGCGCGCGACGGCCACCGGGTTCCAGGTCGCGGCCTCGAGCAGGATCTCGGTGGAGTCGCCGCCGACCTCGGTGGTCGCCCCGCCCATCACACCGGCCAGCGAGATCACCCCGGACTCGTCGGCGATCACCACGTCCTCGGCGTCGAGCGTGCGCTCCACATCGTCGAGCGTGCGCAGCGTCTCGCCCTTGTTGGCGCGGCGAACCACCAAGCCGCCGTTGAGCTTCGAGGCATCGAATGCGTGCAGCGGCTGGCCGAGCTCGAGCATGACGTAGTTGGTGACGTCGACCGCGGGCGAGATCGGGCGGACCCCCGACAGCAGCAGCCGTCGCTGCAACCACCACGGGCTCACCGCATTCGGGTCGATGCCGGTCACCTTGCGCACCGCGAACCGCGTGCACAGCGACTCCGGCTCCAGTCGAATCGACCACGCGTCGGCCTCGGCGTCGGGCAGCGTGCGCACGGCCGGATCGGCGTACTCCAGATCGAAGCCGCAGGCCAGCTCGCGCGCCAGGCCGCGCACCGAGAAGGCGTAGCCACGGTCGGGGGTGATGGCCAGCTCCACGACGGTGTCGCCGAGCCCGAGCAGCTCGTTGGCGTCGGCGCCCGGCTCGGCGGTGCCCGGCTCGAGCACCAGGATGCCCGAGTGGTCCTTACCGATGCCCAGCTCGGCGACCGAGCAGATCATGCCGTTGGAGGTGTGCCCGTAGGTCTTTCGCGAAGTGATCTTGAAACCGCCCGGCAGCACGCCGCCCGGCAGCACCACCACGACCAGGTCGCCGACCCCGAAATTGGTCGCGCCGCAGATGATTTCCTGCAAGTCGGGCTTGCCGATGTCCACCCTGCAGAACCGGATCGGCTTCTTGAACTCGGTCAGCTCGGTGATCTCGGCGACGCGGCCGACCACCAGCGGCTGCTCGATGTCACCGCCGACCCGCTCAAGGGTCGCGATCTCCTCGACCTCGAGACCGACCCGGATGAACCCGGCGTCGAGCTCCTCCGGCGTCACCGCCCACTCGGGCGTGGTGCGCCGCAGGATTTCGGCCAGCCAGGACTGCGCTACTCGCACTTGACGTTTCGCTTCCTCGTGTAGAGACGGTCAGGACTGGATGCCGAACGGCAGCGTGAAACGCACGTCGCCCTCGACGATGTCGCGCATATCCGGAATGCCGTTGCGGAACTGCAGGGTGCGCTCCAGACCCATGCCGAACGCGAAGCCGCTGTACACCTCCGGGTCGATGCCGCTGGCGATGAGCACGCGCGGATTCACCATGCCGCAGCCGCCCCACTCGACCCACCCGGCCCCGCCCTTCTTGTCCGGGAACCAGACGTCGACCTCCGCGGAGGGCTCGGTGAACGGAAAGAAGCTGGGGCGCATGCGGGTTCGGGTATCCGGCCCGAACAGCGCCCGCGCGAACGCGTCCAGGGTGCCCTTGAGATGCGCCATGGTCAGGCCCTTGTCCACGGCCAGGCCCTCGACCTGGGAGAACACCGGGGTGTGGGTGGCGTCCAGCTCGTCGGTGCGGAAGGTGCGCCCCGGGCACACCACATAGACCGGCAGTTCGCGCTCGAGCAGCGAGCGCACCTGCACCGGGGAGGTGTGGGTGCGCAGCACCTGGCGCGAACCCTCCGGCGCGACGTGGAAGGTGTCCTGCATGGTGCGCGCCGGATGATCGGGCAGGAAGTTCAGCGCATCGAAGTTGAAGTGCTCGGTCTCGACCTCGGGCCCCTCGGCGACCTCCCAGCCCATCGCGACGAAGACGTCGGCGATCCGCTCCGAGAGCACGGTGATCGGATGCCGCGCGCCGACCGCCTGCCGCCGCGCGGGCAGCGTGACATCGATCGCCTCGGCGACCAGCACCGCCGCATCGCGCTCGGCCTGCAGCTGCGCCTGTCGGGCCTGGTAGGCGTCGGTCACCCGGGCGCGAGCGACGTTCACCCGCTTCCCGGCGTCGGCCTTCTGCTCCTTGGGCAGAGTGCCGAGCGAACGCTGGGCCAGCGAGATGGGCGATTTGCCGCCCATGTGCTCGGTCTTGGCCGCCGCGAGCGCGTCCAGGTCGGCGGCCGCGGCGAACGCCTTCTCCGCCGCTTCGGCCGCGGCCGAGAGCGATTCCTCGCTCAGGGCCTCGTTCTGTTCGGCTGCGTTGTCCTCGGCCACGATGCTTCGTCTCTCCCCTGCTGCTCCGGGTCTCGCGGGCGGTTGCCCGTCCCATATTGTCGCTGGTCGCATCGTAGGCGATGCGACCAGGCCGCTTCACCGAGATTTCCGCTGCTCACGCCCGTACGGTCGGAACGCGCTGGTCGGGAGTCGCCGGGAGCACTCGGCTTCTCGGTGACCGCCGTCACGGGCACGGCGGACGCCTGCGGCCTGGTCGCCGACCCGCGGTCCACACCGACGCAATCGCTGACGGCGAACATGATGCGGCGTCTCGGCAGATACGCCCTCCTCACCGCCGCACATGCAGCCCGAAACCGGTGCGCCCCACAAGTTCGAGTCCCTCCTTCAGCTGCAGCGCGGGGATCTCGTAGTCACCGAAGTTCTGCCGTCGGAACGGGATCGGCTCGGTCGACTGCAGGGTGAGCAGGCGCTCCTTCCATGCCTTGGCGACGTCCGCGTAGTCCGCGTCGGTCATCCGGTCGGCGCCGTAGCGCACGAACGGCGGCAGCACCTCGATGCCCGGGTAGTAGAGGATGCCGTGCTGGATCGGGAACAGCAGATCGTCGATGGGACCGTTGATTCCGCGCGCCGAGTAGTGCGACTGCGGGCCGCCGATGGTCACCGACAGCAGCGCCCTGCGGCCCGTGAGGGTGCCTTCGCCGAAGCGCTCGCCGTACTTGTCGGCGCTGTGCTCGCCGACGCCGTAGGCGAAGTGGTAGGTGAACACCCGATCCACCCAGCCCTTGAGGATCGCGGGCATCGTGTACCACCACAGCGGGAACTGGAAGATGATCGTGTCGGCCCACAGCAGCTTGTCCTGCTCGGCGCGGACGTCCGGGGTGAGCGTCCCGGCGTCGAAGGCCCGGCCCGAGTCCCGGGCGACCCGCAGCGGGTTCGAGGCGTCGGGGCCGTAGTCCGCGGCGTCCACGACCGCTTTCCAGTTCATCGCGTACAGGTCGCTCACCCGCACCTGATGCCCGGCGCGCTCCAGCGTGGACACCGCGAGGTCCTTCAGCGAGCCGTTGAGCGACTTCGGCTCCGGGTGGGCGTAGACGATGAGCGTCTTCATGCGAACTCCTTCGGATCGGATGCCCTCGATCCTGGGCGCCGTCGCGCCCGGCGTTCAGGGGCCGCTCGTCCATCGGACGGGACTTCCTGGTAACGACAGGACCACCCTCGTGCCCGGCGCCGCGGCAATACTTGTGCCATGGACGATCTCGCGGGCTTCCTGCGGACTCGGCGTTCCCGGGTCGATCCGGCCAGCGTCGGCATTCCCACCGACCGGTACCGCCGGGTCGAAGGGCTGCGCCGCGAGGAGGTCGCGCATCTGTCCGGCGTCAGCGTCGACTACTACGTGCGCCTCGAGCAGGGCCGCGCGACCGAACCGTCCGAGCAGGTCCTCGACGCACTCGCCCGCGTCCTACGCCTCGACGAGACCGAACGGGGCCACCTCTACCGGCTCGCCCGGCAGCGGCACCGCCGCCCGAAGGCGCCGGGCGGCCGCGTCCGCCCGGAGCTGCTGCGCGTGCTCGACCTGGTGGCCGAGGCGCCCGCGTTGATCATGAACCACCGCCTGGACGTGCTCGCCGGAAACCGCCTCGCCGGACTCCTCTACGGCCGGGCCATGCCGGGCCTGAACACCGCTCGGCACCTCTTCCTCGAGGAAGCCGAGCGCGGCCTGTACGCGGAGTGGGAGCACTGCACCCTGGACATGGTCGGCCATCTGCGCCTGGCCGCGGGCAAATACCCCGAGGATCCCGGCCTGGCCTCGCTCATCGGCGAACTCGCGATGGGCAGCGATCGTTTCCGCCGTCTCTGGGCGCGCGCGGACGTGCGCGCTCGCACCCACGGCCGCAAGACCTTTCGGCATCCGCTGGTCGGCGTACTGGAACTGCATCAGGAGAACTTCGCCCTACCGGACGAATCGGGGATGGAACTGCTGGTGCTGTCCGCGCTCCCCGGCAGTCCCGCCGAGGACGGGCTGCGCCTACTCGCGGGTCTGGGAGCGGCCAGCGCTGACGCGCAGTCCCCCGTCGACACGCGGATCCGCGAATAACGCATCTCCACTCGCGGCGGTGAAAAGCGGTTGCCCGCCCCGTATCGCCGTGACCATCATGGCGGCATGTCGGGCCCTGAGGAGTCGCTGCGATACGGCGGCGTGGAATTGCGTCGACTGCGCGATACCGACGAGGAGACGCTGCACCGGGTCGTGAACGAATCACTCGCCCATCTCCGGCCCTGGATGAGCTGGGTGACACCCGCCGGTGAACATCCACGCGCGGCGATAGCGCAGTTCCTGGCCCATACCCGCGCCGCCTGGGACGCGGGTGACTCGTATTCCTACGCGATCACGGTGAACGGGCAGATAATCGGGGCGTGCGGTCTGGAACAGCGCATCGGTCCCGATGGGCTCGAAGTCGGCTACTGGTTGCATCCCGCGTACACCGGCCACGGGTACGCCACCGCCGCCGCGGCCGCCCTCGTCGATCAGGCCTTCGCACTATCCGGAATCGAACGGGTCCAGATCTGGCACGACATCGCGAACACCGCGAGCGCGGCGGTACCGCGCCGACTCGGCTTCACCCAGATCGCGCGTCGCACACCCCCGCGTGATCCGATGACTCCCGGCGAGGTCGGCGTCGACGTGGTGTGGGAACTGTTGCGCCCAACCGAGGATGTGCCCGCTCCTAGCGATCGGCGCCGGGGAGGCTGACCGGATCGGAGTCGGGCGGGATGTTCTGCGCGCCGCGCAGGTGCGGGGTCGGTGGCACGGGGCGGCGAGGTTCGCGGACACCGGCCGAACCACCGCCGCCGAGCTCGGGTGGGCCACCCACGGACACCTTGCGGCCGAAGATGCGGCGCAGGGCTTGTTTCAATGCGGTCAACATGGCATCCAGTGTGCCGCGCAACGCCATTCAGTTGTGGCAGATATTCCTGTCGGCGAAAAACAGCAGCAGTTCGGTGACCTTGGCGTCGGGGCCGGAGGAGGCGTTGATTCCCTTGAACCCGTAGCGGTGTGCGGGATGACCGGGCACGGCGGCCGAGCTCCAGTCGACGCCCAGTCGCAGGTCCGGATAGGCCGCGCGGACCTGGGTGAGCGTGGAGCCCACGTAGATTCCCTCCGGAGTGCGCGGGTTCATCGTGTGGATCGAGACGACCTTGCGTTCGTTGAAGTAGCCGCCCCACCCGGCACGGGCGGAGAAGGCGCGGCATGCGCCGGGATCGTCCGCGGGTTCGACCGCGGAGATCACCGTGTGTCCCCGGGCCTGAATGTCGGTCATTCCCAGGTTGATTCCCTGGTAGCCGAGGGGTCCCAGAACGGCGACCGCGCGCTCCTCACCGGTCGACGGAGCGGGCGGCGGCGCCGAGATCGCCGGGGGCAGAGTCGGAGGCGGCGCTACCGAGCTGGACGGCAGGCCGACCGAGGTCGTCGGCGATCCGCTGCCCACCTCCGGTTCGGTCGCGCATGCGGCACCGAAGGCTGGGGCCAGCAGTAGGACAGCGGCCATCACCCAGGGCACGGTTCGCATCGGACTCCCCCGTCTTCTCCAGCAGATCATACCCTCGCCGCTCGCGGTTATCTCCTTCGACGGCAACGACTTTCGACGCGACCCGTGGCGTAGACCGGACCGGAGCGGGCATCCGGGCGATGTCCCACCTCTCTGACAGGAGACAGTCATGCGATCCTTACGCCGCCTACTGGTGATAGCCGCCTCGGCCGTCGTGCTCGGATTCAGTGCCACCGCAACCGCTTCGGCGGAGCCGGTCGCGTTACCTCCACAGGACAGCACATACCTGGTGGTCTCGCATCAGGGTCATATGGCGGAGATGATCTCCGGCGCGCGTGCCGCCCTCGGCGGCATGTGCCCGCAGGTGCGCCAGCTCGGCGCGATGCTCGTCGCGGACCACACGCGTCTGGACGCGATGGGCGCGGCGGTCGCCCTCCCGAACGGGGTGATGCTGCCGTTGACGCCGAATCCCGATCAAATCCAGCAGATCATGAACACCAGCGTGCTGATGGGCCGCGATTTCGACCTGGCCTGGCTGCGCATGCAGGAGCGGTTCCATATCCAGTCCCTCCAGGCCGGTGCCCAAGAGCAGACATTCGGCACCTCCGACCAGGTGAAGACGCTGGCCCGCAACGCCGAGCCGGTGGTCGCCCACCATCTGATGATGGTGCGTGACGCCCTCACCCGCTGCTGACCGCACCTCGGTGGTCATGGCGAACCCACCGCCGTGACCACCGGCATCCGCGCATACTCCTAGAAGAACGACTGGTCGGTTCGCTATGATCGGACTGCTGTGATCTGCATCCCTCTCCCCACGGAAGGCGGTCGGAATCATGAGCAATGCCCTTGTCAGCGATGCCGCTTCGAGCAGGATCCGCATGCGGTTCGACCTCCTGGACGCCAATGGGGACGGCGTACTGGAGGAGTCGGATTTCCTGATGCTGGCCGAGCGAATCATCACCGGTCTGGGAGAACCGCCCACCTCGGCCAAGGCACGGGCCCTGATGGCCTCGCATCGAGGATATTGGCAGGGTCTGTTGGCCCACGCCGATGCGAACGGCGACGGCGTGGTGAGTAGGGCGGAATACCTCGCCGCGGTCACCGACTCCACGTCGAACGCGGCCTATCTGCGACCGTATGCGGACGCGGTCGCCGCGATCTGTGATCGCAATGACGACGGCATGATCGACCGGGCCGAATACACCGACTACATGCGGGTGGTCGGATTCGACGCCGACCACGCCGCCGCGATGTTCGCCAAGCTCGACACCGCGGGGACCGGAAGGATCACCGCGACGGAGTGGGCCGACGTGATCTGCAGGTACTACACCAACACCGCCGAGGACCCGATCGCCGACCTGCTCACCCACGCATGAGCACCCCGGCCGTCGCAGCCCCCGCGCCCACCACCTCGAATACCCCATTCGACGTCCACGGCTTCGACGCGATCGTGTTCGCGGTGGGCAACGCGTTCCAGTCCGCACATTTCTTCGTCAGCGCCTTCGGGATGACTCCGGTCGCCTATCGGGGGCCGGAGACGGGCAGTCCGGCCGAATGTTCCTATGTATTGCGTTCGGGCGCGGCCGTTTTCGTGGTCACCGGCGCTACCCGGGCGGGCACGGAACTCGGTGAGCACGTCCATGAACACGGCGACGGGGTGATCGATATCGGTCTGGCGGTGTCCGACGTCGGCGCCGCCTACGACCACGCGCTGGCACAGGGCGCGCGGGGCCTGGTCGAGCCGCACCAGATCCGTGACGGGGACGGGACCGTGACGCTCGCGACGATCGCGGCCTACGGACAGGTCCGGCACACCTTCGTCGACCGGTCCCGCTACCACGGCGTCCACCTGCCCGGCTACACCGCGACGACCCTCGCGATGTCCGGCGCCCAGGCCCCGTACTTCCACGCGGTCGACCACTGTGTCGCCGCCGTGGCGGCGGGCCGAATGGACGAATGGGTGGACTTCTACCAACGGATCTTCGGCTTCGCCACGATGGCGGAGTTCGTCGACGGGGAGATCTCCACCAAGTTCTCGGCTCTGCGATCCCGCGTCGTCGCCGACCCCCGGCGGCTGGTGAGATTCCCGGTCGTGGAACCGGCCGAATCCGCCCGCAACAGTCAGGTCGACGAATTCCTGCAGTTCTACGGCTGCCCCGGAGTACAACACGTCGCCCTCGCCACCGACGACATCCTGACCGCGATCGACGGCATGCGCGCCCGCGGCGTGGAATTCCTGCCCACCCCGGCCACCTACTACGACGACCCGGGCCTGCTCGACCGGATGGGCCCCATCACCACCCCGATCGCCGAACTCGCCCGCCGCGGCGCGCTGGTCGACCGCGACGAACACGGCCACCTTCTGCAAATCCTCACCCGCCCACCACAGGACCGCCCGACCGGCTTCTTCGAACTGATCGAACGACACGGCTCCCAGGGTTTCGGCGTCGGCAATTTCGCCGCGCTGTTCCAGGCGATCGAACGCGAACAGGACCGCCGCGGAAACCTCTGAACCCGGACAACGTTCTCCGGTCGCCAACCAGCGCCGTGTCGAGCGGGCGATGCCGCGGGCGGGTCGGTACGCTCTCGCGTGACCTGCGAAAGGAGCGTTCATGAGCGCCGCCACCACCGTCGATCGGTTGGCCGACATCGCGTTTCCGCTGCCGCCGTGCCCGGATCTGAGCCGGGCGTTCCATGAGGAATGGCCGGTGCGGTTGGGGGACACCGACGGTGACCAGCGGCTACGGCTCGACGCGGTGGCCAGATACCTCCAGGACATCGGATACGACCATTTGAAGGTGGTCGAGGAGGGGGATCTGCATCGGGGGTGGATCGTTCGCCGCACCGTGATCGACGTATTGCGCCCCATCGAGTTCGGCGACCAGGTGCATCTGCGGCGGTGGCCGTCCGCGCTGTCGAATCGGTGGTGCAACATGCGCATTCAGGTGTGCAGCGAGAACGGCGGCCTGATCGAGACGGAGATGTTCCTCATCCACGTCGACATCGAGGCCGGGCGCCCGGCGCGCATGAGCGACCGATTCATGGCGCCGATGCTCGCGGCGACCACCGAACACCGGCTGCGGTGGCAGGCCGCGCTCGCCGAGCACACCGATGTCGACGCCGAGGCGTGGCCATTCCCGCTGCGGGTGACCGACGTCGACCACTACGGGCACGTCAACAATGCCGTGCACTGGGAGGCGATCGAAGAGGCACTCGCCCGGTTCCCCGAGGCGCACACGCCGCCGTACCGGGTGATCCTCGAACACGCGGGCCCGGTGATGGCGGGCGACGACGTGCTGATCCGCGCCTGGCAGAGCGACACCGGCCTGCACGTGCAGCTCGAGGTCGACGGCAGCGCCCGCACCTTGGCCCGCATCGAATCACGTCCCCTCGCGCCGTCCTGACCGCCAGGTCGGGCGCATCGGCTCGGTCGACAGACATCGAAATCGTTCGGTCCCCCAGGGCGATTCACCGCCTTGGGGTATCGACCGTGCCTCGATCACTTCGAATCGCGGCCTTCGACAACGGTTTCCGGCGGCGGATAGTCGGAATAGAACCCCGCACCCGATTTGACGCCGAGCTTGCCGCTGTCGATGTAGCGCCGCAACAACTTTCGCGGCTCGGTCGGCAGGTGGGGATTCTCCTCGGCGTAATGCTGCTCGATGTCGTAGACGACGTCGAGGCCCACCTCGTCCATCGCCCGGAAAGGGCCCATGTCGACCCCGAGCTCGAGCCGGAAGATCTCGTCGACGTCCGCCGGCGTCGACACGCCCTCGGCGACGACGGCCAGCGACTCCCGTTTGATCGCCGCCCAGATCCGATTGAAAATGAATCCGGTACTTTCCCGATGCACCAGAAACGGTCGCAGACCGTAGTCGGGAAGGATGGTCATCAGGAAGTCCAGCACCCGCGGCGACGTCTCGCCGCACGACATCACCTCCACGGTGATGCCGATCGGCGGATGGGTGAAATGGGTGTTGAGCATACGCTGGGTGGTCGACAGGCCCGCCACGATCAACCGGCTCGCGTACGACGAGGAATTCGATGCCAGAATCGCATCCGGCGGTGCCGCGGCCTCCAATCGGGCGAACAGGGCCTGTTTGAGATCGAGCCGCTCCGGGATGGATTCGACGACCAACCACGCCCCGTCGACGGCATCCGCCAGGTCCGCGGCGTATTCGGCGCGACCCCGCATCCATTCCGGGTGGCTCTGCCTCGCCTCGTCGAATTGCCGATCCACGAAATCGACTGCCGCCGCACCCTGTTTCGCATCCAGATCATGGATACGGACCAGACCACCACGGGTCGCGAACATCAAGGCAATACGACGCCCCAATGTTCCGGCGCCGACCACGGCGACCGGCCGGTCGAGATAATCCGAGGGGATAGTCACAGAACCTCCAGACGGCTGGATGGCGCACGGTGTCCGAACAGACCAAAGCTATATCCGTCGGAGGCCCGCAACGCGATTCGGCGCGACCTTTGTCGAATACGGCAAAGGTGACCGCAGACACTGGTCGCGTTGCGCAAAGGCGCATACACTATGTATGAGACATACATTATGTATATAATATACACACCCAATCCCTAGGAGGTTTCCGTGGAGACCGTGGATGTGGTGATCGTGGGCGCGGGTGTCGCGGGGCTGGTGGCCGCCCGCGAACTCACGCGGGCCGGTCGGCGCGTCGTGGTGCTGGAAGCCCGCGACCGCGTCGGTGGGCGGTTGCTCAACGACACACTGCCCGACGGCGGATCGATCGAGGTGGGCGGGCAGTGGGTGGGACCCGGCCAGCAGCGGGTGCTCGAGCTCATCGAGGAACTCGGACTGACGACCTACCCCACCCACACCGAGGGCCGGGCCGTCACCGAACTGGGCGGCCGGCGCAGCGTGCACACCGGCCAGACCCCGCCGCTCGACCCGCTGGTCCGCGCCGACCTCGGTCGGGCGTTGACACGGCTCGACCGGCTCGCGGCGCAGCTATCCACGACGACGCCCTGGCAATGGGATCGGTCACGGCGGCTGGACGGGCAGACCTTCGAGACCTGGATCCAGCGTCATCTCCTCACCCGTTCCGGGCGTACCTACCTGAGCCTGATGATTCGCGCCATCCTCGCCGCGGAACCGGCGGACATCTCGGCGCTGTGGGTCTGCTACTACATCGCCTCCGCCGGCGGCTTCGGATCGTTGCTCGCGGCGCAGCAGAGCCGGGTCGTGGGCGGCACCCAGCGCATCGCCGTCGCGCTGGCCGATCAGCTCGGCGACCGGGTGGTACCGAACAGCCCGGTGACCCAGGTGGACTGGACGGGCAACGCCGTCGAAATAACCTGCGCCAGAGGCGAATCGTGGCGGGCCCACAGGGCGATCATCGCGATTCCGCCGGTACTGGCCGGACGAATCCGCTACACCCCGGGCCTGCCGTCCGACCGCGACCAGCTCACCCAGCGCATGCCGACCGGTCGGGCGATCAAGGCCAACGTGGTCTACGAGGAACCGTTCTGGCGTCGCGCCGGGCGCAACGGCCAGGCCACGAGCGATCGTCGCCTGGTGAGCTTCGTCTTCGACAACACCCCGCTCGCGGGGACATCCGGCGTGCTGGTCGGCTTCATGGTCGGCACCAACGCCGACACCGCCGCCGAGCTGTCGCAACAGCAACGCCGTCGACACGTGCTGGCCGACCTGAGCTCATACTTCGGCCCCGAGGCCGCAGAACCCATCGCCTACATCGAACACGACTGGAACACCGAGGAATACACCCGCGGCGGCGGCACCACCTTCACCACCCCGCTGGCCCTCACCCGATTCGGACCGGCGCTCAGCCGCCCGATCGGACCGCTGCACTGGGCCGGAACCGAGACCGCCACCGTCTGGAACGGCTACATAGACGGCGCCATCCAATCCGGCCAACGCGCGGCCCAGGAGGTCGACGCAGTCCTCGGCCCTCTCGGCAGCCCCGCGCCCTGACCGCCATTCACGTCCATCACCGGGGCCGCGACCGGACGCCCCGGTACCGTGGGCGAAGCATCGAGTACACCAGCCCGATCGCCACGCCCGCGAGCAAGCCGCCGAGATGCGCCGACCACGATGTGATGTACGCCGAGACGACCAGCCAGACCACCGAAAACACCAGCAGGCCACGGGCATCGGCCCAATCGACGCCCAGGCTCCGGTACAGCACCACGTAGCAGCCGACCAGCCCGTAGACAGCCCCGGACGCGCCTATCCCGTTGTCATCGGGGGTCAGCAGATACGCCAGCGCGCTGCCCCCGACCACCGATCCCAGATACAGCACAGCGAACCGGAGATGCCCGAGCCCCGGCTCCAGCACTCGCCCGAGCAATACGAGCCAGATCATGTTGGCCACGAGATGCCCGACACCGATCCCCTCCTCCGGTGGCAGATGCAGAAAACCACTGGTGATCAGGCGATACCATTCGCCGTGCGCGATGCCGACCGGCTCGGAACCGCTGTATCCACGCCCATCGTCGACGAACAGTTCGCCATCGCGCATCAGGCCCCGGCCGATACCGCCGAACAGATCCACCGCCCGCGGGTAGGCGAGTTGCCCTAGGTAACAAACGACATTGACCGCGATCAGAACGGCCGTGACCCGGTACGGGGACAATTGCCGGACACCACGGTCACCCGGATCGGAGAACCTCACCGAATCATTCTCGCAGAACAGGCCGATACGGTAACGCCCGAAAAATCATCGGCGGCAAGAACATCGCCGCCGAACGCCGCCGCGCGCCTGGTGCGGCGGCCATTTCCGCGCTACCGAATATTCCATCGACCGAGACGGTTCCGACTGGTAACGATACGGACATGACAAGTCTGGGTGTCGTATTCGAGCCGCAGCACCCTCCCGAGCTGCTGCGCGAGGTGGTGCGGGTGGCCGATGCGGTTGGGCTGGAACAGCTTTGGCTGTGTGAGGACTGCTTCGCCGAGGGCGGCATCTCGACCGCCGCGGCCGCACTGGCCTGGTCCGAACGCGTGCGCATCGGCGTCGGCGTGCTCCCGGCGCCGCTGCGCAATGTCGCCGTGACGGCAATGGAAATCGCCACGCTGGAGCGAATGTTCCCCGGCCGGACGATCTGGGGTGTCGGCCACGGCAATCAGCAATGGATGAGCCAGGTCGGCGCACGAGTCGCCGCACCGCTCACCCTGCTGCGCGAATATCTCCACGCCCTGCGGAGCCTGCTCGCCGGAGAGCGAATCACCGTGCGGGGCCGCTATATTCGGCTCGACGACGTCGCTCTCGACTGGCCACCACTCACCGCACCGGCCGTGGTAGTCGGAGGCTTCGGACCGCGCACCCTGCGGCTGGCCGGCGAGACCGCCGACGGCGTCGTCACCGGCACCACACTGGCGGGCATGCCACAGGCCATCGACCTGACGCAGCAGGACCGAGCGACGGACAAGCCCAGCGCGGACTTCTCCTTCATGGTCCAACTGGTAGCCGCCACCGGCCCCGACGCCGCCGACCGCGCCGAAGCCGAAGTGCGAAAACTAGGCCACGACATCGACGACGGCCTCTGCGCCGTAGGCGATGCACAGTCCATCGCCGCCACCATCGCCCGCTGGACACAGGCCGGTGCCGACACCGTCATCCTCGAACCCACCCCCGACGAACCCGACCCCGTCGGCTTCGTCCGCTTCATCGCCGAGGAGGTCCGCCACTTACTCCCGTGAACCAAGACTGCTCCCGCGACACCGCTTATCCGCTGTGAGACCTCTGCCATCTGAGTTACTCCACCCCTGCGTCAGACTTTCGAGTACGCCAGGCCCGCATAAGCTGGCCGCGCCGAATGCTGCATCGCACCGGATCTCGCTTGCCCTACAGCTGGCTGGCGAGGATGCGCTTCTCTTTGACCAGGGGGGATTATTGCCATATTCGGCATTCGGGCAGCAGCAGCCGGTGCAGAGTGCTGTAACGCGAGGAGTAGGGCTCCGATTTACTCTGTGACGGAGCGCACTGTCGGCTTCCTCGACGGGAACTTTCGCGCAGTGCTTCCCGGGAATGCCACCGTTGCTCGCCTTTTCAGCTCCCGACCTTCAAGTCGATCAGGAGAATTCATTGTCAGTGAACCGTGCCGTCTGCACGGCCGCCGCCGTTGTCGGCGGATGCTTTCTCGCCGGGTGTGTCACCAGCGCCGATCGCACCTCGCCCACGAGCCCATCTTCGCCTCCTGCTGCGACGCGAACAACCACCGTTATCCACACGCCGTCCACAACGGCATCGGCCACGCCACCGACTACGGTTCTGTTGCCTCCCCCCGCCGCGCCGCCGACGGCGACCACTGCTGCTGCACCCCCACCACCACGACCGGTTGCACCACCCCCACCGCCCGCACGGCCCGTACCCACCACCGTTCGAGCGGTACCGCCATCGCCGCAGGTGTACTACGGCTCGTGCAAGGAGGCCAGGGCAGCGGGCGTCGCACCTCTGCACCGAGGCGAGCCGGGGTATCGCAGCGGTCTCGACCGCGACGACGACGGCGTGGCCTGCGAATAATGTTCGTCATTCATCCTCGACGAGCTCGCACTCGCTTTGTCGGCAGGTTTCCGACCTGACGACGATTGCCCTGTGCAGCCGCCATTCAGAGAAACTGCCCACTGGCAAGGTGCGTCGCTGGGGCAGCATGTCACGGACGGCGAGGTAAACCTCCTGGCCGATATGGAGTCCGGCACCTCATCGGTTCATCGTCCTGCTTGGGGGTTCCGGTAGAAACGGTGCGGAAAACAACGAGCGGAACAACGAACGGTAGCGCGAGGGCCGCCAGGCCGAACAGCACCGGACGCGGACCGGCCAGGTCGATCAACGCGCCCACGCCAGCGACGGCGAGCATGCGGACCGTGGCCGTCGCCGCGGTGCTCGCGGCGTTCACCCTCCCGCGCACCGCATCCGGTGTGAGGCGCTGCCGCATCGTAGCCACCACAATGAAACCCAGCGCCGACGCGCCGTCGAGCACCAGCACCGTCGCCGCCAGCCACAGCGGAGCGGCGAACACGGCGAGCACGCCAACCGCACCACCGTTCACCGAAAGCACCGCCGCCAGCAGCAGCTGCCACCGGGCGACGTCGCAGAACCGGGTAAGCACGAAGCTGCTCACCAGACCACCGACACCCGCCGCCGATACGATGAGCCCGGTCGTGAGCGGCGTCAGGCGCAGCTGGTCGTGGGCGCGCACCAGCAACGGCAGCAACGCCGCCGCCGCGAGCAGGTGCAGGTAGCACGCGCTCGTCAGCAGCAGAGCCTGCGCCCGGTCCCGCCACACCAGCCGCAGTCCGGCCAGCACCGACTCCTCGCCGCCGGACTCCCCGGGCGCTGGAACGTTCTTCGGCAACCGGCCCAGCAGCATGGCCGACGCCACGAAGCTCACTGCGTTGATTATGAACGCCACCAACGGCCCCAGCGACTGCAGCAGCCAACCACCCGCAGCCGGTCCCGTCAACGTCGCCGCAGCGTCCGAGCCTTCCACAAACCCATTGGCGCGCATAAGATCTCGGTCTTCGACGAGACTCGGCAGGTAGCTGCTCGCCGCCGCATGGAACACCGCGTCGCAGCCACCGGTCACCAGCGCGAGCAGCACCAACGGCACCAACCGAGCCCCGCCGAACACCACCTCCGCCCCGATCGCGACGAACGCGACCGCCCGGACGAGATCCACGATCACCATGAGGCTCTTGCGTTCCCGACGATCCACCAGAGCGCCGACATGCAGCGCTGCAAGAATCTGCGGCAGCTGGGCCGCCGCACCAACGACACCCGCCGTGACCGCGGATCCGGAGGCCGCGAGCACCGCCAGCGGCAGCACAACGTCGGTAACGCGGTCGCCGAGGACGCTCAACGCCCGTGCGGCAAGGAAATTCGGCAGCGGTTTTCGCATGGACAGCAGCCTCCCTGCTGGGCTACTCACAGGACTTCGGCCTGCGCGAGATGCGTTGCAGAGTTGTCGCTCAGGCCGGTCGGCCCGGGTTGACCAGTCCGGTCTCGTAGGCGTAGATCGCGGCCTGGGTGCGGTCGCGTAGCTGGAGTTTGTCGAGGACGCGGCCGACGTGCGTCTTGACGGTCTGCTCGGAGATCAGCAGTGCGGCGGCGATCTCGGCGTTGGACTGCCCACGGGCGATCTGGATCAGCACGTCGGTTTCGCGGGTGGTGAGTGCTTCGGGTTTTTCCCATGCGATAGAAGGCGGTTCGGGTGGGGTGAAGTGTTCGAGCAGACGGCGGGTAACCGAGGGGGCGAGCATGGCATCGCCGCGGGCGACCGCGCAGACCGCGTCACCGAGGGCATGCGCGGAGGCATCCTTGAGCAGGAAGCCGCTGGCCCCGGCTCGGAGTGCGGCGTAGACGTATTCGTCGAGGTCGAACGTGGTCAGCACAATGATCTTCGCGGAGTGGCCGGATGCGATGATTCGGCGAGTCGCCTCGATGCCGTCGAGCTCGGGCATGCGGATATCCATCAGCACGATATCCGGCCGCAGCCGTTCGGCTTCGAGCACTGCATGCCGACCGTCGGTGGCGTAACCGACCACCTCGATGTCGGATTGCGCGTTCAGTATGACGGCCAACCCCTCCCGCACCAGTGGCTGGTCGTCAGCGACGAGAACCCGGATCGGCGCCATCACACGTCCCGGATCGGAAGTGTCACCGCCACTCGAAAGTGCCCGTCGCCGGTCGGACCGCCGGTGAATGTCCCGCCGAGCAACTCGGCCCGTTCTCTCATCCCGGCCAGTCCGTGACCGAATCCGGTGCCGCGCCCCGCCTCCCAGGGGAAACAATTGCGGACATCGATGTGTAAATCGCTGTCTTGCAGACTAATTCGCACTCGAACCGGCACGCCCGGGGCGTGCCGGACAGCGTTGCTGAGCGCTTCCTGCACGATCCGGTAGGCCGACAAGCCGATCCCCGCAGGGACCGTCGCTACGTCACCGGGTGTGTCGAGGTCGACCCGCGTTCCGGCCGCGCGCACGGAGTCGATCAGGCGCGGCACATCGGTGAGGGTGGGCTGCGGTGCCGCCCCGGTATCGCCGGAACGCAGCACACCGAGAATCCGCCGCATCTCCCCCAGTGCCGTGCGGGCGCTGTCACGGATCGCGGCGAATGTCTCCGGCGCGGACTGTGGTTCGCGGTACCGGGCAGCCTCGGCCTGGATCGCGATGACCGACATATGGTGCGCCACCACGTCGTGCAGCTCCCGGGCTATGCGGGTCCGCTCCTCCAGTAGCGCCGTACGTTCCCGCTGCCGCTGTACCGCCGCCTGCTCATCGCGCAGCCGCCGCCGCGCCGCCGCGAGACCGCCCAGGGCGGCACCGGCGACCAGCACCACGGCGGCGAGGACCATCACCTCGAGCAAATTCGACAGCCAAGCATCCGGGCGCCGGACGATCGCCAGCAGTGTTCCGGCCGCGCTGGTTCCGGCCCAGTAGGCCACGGCGTGGCGGGCCGGTACCGAGACGGCGATCGCGCCGAGCACGATCAGGTAGCTGTTGGTCATCGCGTCCACCCACAGACCCGCACCGGCCCACACGGACGCCAGCACGACCGCCGTCATCGAGCACGCCCACGCCAGCGGCGCCAGCGGCGGCGCCAGCATCAGCGCGAGTCCCTGCACCAGCGCCAGCCCGATTGCCTGCCGGTCCGACAAGCCGGTGTCCGACATCAGCGTATGGGTCACGACCACGAACATCACGCTCGCGACAACCACCATGGCTCCGAACACGAACCATGACCCCCACGGCTGCAGCCGAGCCAGGCGTGCGGTCATCGCGGTCATGTATCCACTATCGGCCACGACCCGATTTGGCGCGGGGTTCACGCGTCCGCCCGATCCAGCATCCGTCGGGCAGCGGCGAGTGCGCCGATCGCGCCCACAACGACCAGAGCAAGCCGTGGCCATCCGCCGACTGTTCCCATGATCTCCGGCGCCGCATCCGAACTGCCCGACAGTTTCGCAACCACCGCGGACGGAGCGATGAGGGTCATCCATTTGTGCAGATCTCCGACGGCTTGCGCGGCGGTCATCTGCGGCAGTACGAGATGCGCACCCATCAGGGCAACCGCGGCGGCCGAATTCCGGACGACCACTCCGGCCGCGAGCCCCAGCGTCGCGACCGTTGGAAAACATCCACAAATGCCTATTATGCCCGGAAAGAATTGCCCCGCAGTATATTTCGCGGTGTCGATGACCGCCACACCGACAAGGTAGGCCAGCGTCGGCGACAGCACACCCACGAGGGTGGCAACCAGCGCAACCACGATCGTCTTCGCCGCCAGGACGATACGGCGTTGGGGCGTCGCGACCAGCACCGGCC
Source organism: Nocardia sp. CDC159 (assembly GCF_023740735.1). Taxonomy (GTDB): domain Bacteria; phylum Actinomycetota; class Actinomycetes; order Mycobacteriales; family Mycobacteriaceae; genus Nocardia; species Nocardia pulmonis. The sequence goes on along the minus strand of NZ_JAMRXH010000022.1, from coordinate 19,460 downwards.
GGATGGTGCCGGAGCCGAACTCGGTGGTGACCACGAGGGCGCCCCAGGACCCGACGACCGCCAGGGCCACCGACACTCCGGTCAGCGCGGCACCGGTGACGGTGTCGTCGGGCTCCAGACTGCCGGTCAGCCCGACGACGAGCGCCAGCACCGGCGCGATCAGCACCGCCAGCACCGGCAGCCACCGCAGCGGCCGCACCGAGCAGATCTTGATCAGCTCCGACCGAATCTGATCGCTCAGCACCGCACCGGTGGTTGCCGCAGATGGCATGGCGGTCATGCGTTCTCCCGAACCTGAGGGCGCGAAGACCGCCGATGGTCGACGATCAGGCGGGTGAACGCGTCCTCCACCGAGCCATGGACCGGGGTCAGTTCGTCGAGCACGATGCCGTACGCGACCGCCAGCCGTCCGATCTCCCGCGATCCGATACCGCGCACGAGACCGACCTCACCGCGTATCTCCATCTCCGAACCCAGCAGTCCGGCCAAGGCCGCCAAGTCGGCGGCGCGGACCCGCACGATCGGATCACTGTGGCGGGCAACGAACTCCGTGACAGGCTCGTCGGCGATCAACCGACCGCCGTTGATCACGAGCAGGTGATCGGCCACCAGTTGCATCTCGCTCATCACATGGCCGGACAACAGCACCGTGCAGTTTCGATCGGCCATCGACCGCAACAGGATCCGCAGCCACCGAATGCCCTCCGTGTCCAGCCCGTTCATCGGCTCGTCGAGAATCAGCACCCGAGGCTCTCCGAGCAACGCCGCCGCCATGCCGAGCCGCTGCCGCATCCCCAGCGAAAAGCTTCGCACCCGCCGATCGGCCACCGGTGCCAACCCGGCCAGATCGAGCACCTCGCCGATCCGGCGCCGCGGAATCCGGTGCGTCGCAGCGAGCATCGCGAGGTGCCCGCGCGCACTGCGCCCACCGTGCACGTCGCGTGCATCCAGCAGCGCCCCGACGATATGCAGGGGCCGCACCAGCTCCCGGTACGGCTTCCCGTCGACCAGTACCCGGCCGCGGGTCGGACTGTCCAGCCCCAGAATCAACCGCAACGTAGTCGATTTCCCCGACCCATTGGGTCCCAGAAAACCCGTCACCGCCCCAGGATTCGCCCGGAACGACACCTCGTCCACGGCGACAGCGGTGCCGAAGGTTTTCGTCAAACCCTGTGCTTCGATCACACCGTCAACGCTAGAAATCCCACGCACCGAGCACATCCCGCACGAGAGTGGTCTCCCGTATCCCTCTCCGGTACCACGGACCCACCCGTTCGACGACCGCCGCCTGAGCCGATCAGGCTCAGCAACTCCTCGACGACAGTACGGGTGGTGCTGCCCGCAAGATCACTCATAACCGCCATCCCGGCCACACCAACGCATCCTGTCGATTACCTCTGACGTAATGGTGATCGCCGTAGACAGGAGTCATATCCGGAACGGACGAATGCTCGCTCATCGCCAATACCGGACGTTCCGCGGCGCAGTCGATTTCGCTACCCCGACCGCGTGACCAGCGGTGGTATCGGATGATTCGAAGTCGGGGCAGCCGCGCGGGAAAGATTCGAGTCAGGCGGAAGTCGCTGTACCGATCACGGCGGTCCAGCGCAGGGCCAGTCGGCGGTTTTCCTGGTCGTCGAGGATGTGCGGTGCTCCATATGCGAGAGCAGCGGCGGTAGCGGCCGCGTCGGCTTGTCGCCACGCCATGTCGGTGATGACCTCCGCCTCATCTTCCTGGTCCCAACCGAACAGGTGTGGGCCTGTCCGTCGTGCGGCTGCGGTCACCGCCTGGTGCACCTCGAGCAGGCCGGCGCCGACCGGCGAGCCGCAGCCGACCGGCGATTCGGGGTTGTGAAGCCATCGATCCCACACGGTGCGCGTCAACCGGATCTCCTCGTCCGGGTCCATGGCTGCGATGGCTCGGGCCTGTTCATCGGTCAGGTCTCGCGCCTGGTCGATCACCTGTGCCACCAGGTCGCCGTGCGGACCCATCACCAACCAGTTGGGTAGCTCCTCGCGCACGGTCAAAGACGTGCACCGTATCCAGCGGTTGCTCGGATGAATCCGGATTTCACCATCGAGGTCGTCGACGCGCCACAGTCGATCGGGCAACGCCAGCACCGCCATTGGCTCCTCGTGCACGACGAGTCCGTCGTCCTCATCGGCCTTCGGACCGGCCGGTGCACCCGACAATCGTTCACGGGCTGCGAAGAGCTTGTCCCTGTCGAACTCCACTCGAACTCCGACGGCGGGGAAAGGGACACCGAAGAACGCGCACTCACCGCCTCTGTGGGCGAGGTAGTAAGTCATGCGCGGGACTGTACTGGCAGTGCGTTCCGCTCGAAGTCCGAACCGGAACCATGCGTGCTCATCGGTATTACGGCGCGTCGGGACGTCGAGATGGTCTCTGCGCGTTGATCTTCCGGCGTGCCGTGCGGCTGCCCCGGCCCGCGCGACCAGCGGCATTTCTGGACGCTCCGATGCCAATGGGTCTCGCAACCGCCAGGCGCATGAAACCGGATTGTCTGCCACAGTGGCCGTAGCCCTAGACTGCGGTTCCGGGCGGGCCCGCCATGGATGTCGGGGGCTCATGGCAGTGTCAGCCGCTGTGACTGCTTCACCTGATGACGACACCGGCGGCCTCGGCTGGCTGTACGGCAGGAATCTGCCGCAGGTCAACCTCACCTTCGCCCGTCAGATCAACGCCCGAGAGCTGTTGGAGCGAATGGGCATCGACCAGGACACGGTGGGGTGCGCGGCCGAATGACTTCCACTACGAGCTGGGCAATCTTCTCTATGACCATGACGGATATGTGGTCACTGCAGGGCATTACCGAAGCTGGGCCTGGGTGAAGGAGCACGGTAGCCGGAAATCGATGGAAGACCCAGGACTGGTGCTGCGCGCCTCGCTCGGAACCGCGGCATTGGTGCTGCACGCCGCCATGGGAGTGGTGTTCCAGTACGCCGAGAACGGCCGCCTCATCACCGGACTCAGCACGGACGCTTTCGCACGGACAGGCAGCGACCCGCACCGCTTCGACGCCGAGGGCCAGACCCTCGGCGCCCGACTCGAAGAAGACGAATACGACCGAAAATACGGCCCGTTGGGAGCTCGCGACTGTTCTACAAGCTTGCGGAGAACCTCGGTGTCGGGGTGCCCGAAGAAGATGCCCGCCTCGACCGTCCCGTCCTCAGCGGTCGGCTCCTGCCCCGGCCTCGCGGTAGTTGCCGAGTCATCCAACACACGCGCCGACGTTTCGCGTGACGCATACGAACCATCACATGATCGGCATTTGGTTGCGTTCTCTCGTCTGAAATGATCTCCATTCGCCGATCTTTCGGATCGGCGAGTGCTCACCGCAGACCGCGCACCCCACGGCATTTTGGTGCATTCAACACTGGGAGCGCTACGGCGCGAGTGAGACCGCACCGTAGCATTCCTGCACGGCGAACTGGATAAACAAGCAACCCGCTGATCCGGCAACGCACCAACTCATCGATGTTCAGGTCAACCAGGCCGATCAGCACGTCATCGATCTCCCACCTACAAGGATACTGTGATCACGAGTTATGGCGTGAAGACAATCTTGCCGAATTTGCCCGGCGCGGCCAGGCGGCCGTAGGCATCGGCGTACTCCTCGAGTCGATATGTCGCCTCGATGGGTACCTGAATACGGCGCTCGGTGAGCAGAGGGCGACTTTGGTACGGATTTTATGCGCCAGCACTGCTTTTCAGCAGGGCTTCGCCCCCGGATCGTCGTACCGATCACCTTGGCACGGGCCAGCAACAGCTCGCTCATACGTGTTGCGTCGCCGTACGCGAGCCGGTCGAACATCTCTTTCATCAGCTGCTTGTTCTTGTCTGCTGCACTCATAGCGCGGCCTCCGCCCGGGTCAGGATGGTGCGGAGTCGGGTGGTCTGCTCCCGCATGGCCTGCGGACCGTCGCCGGTGAGCAGGTTCCTGTCCTCGTCGTAGACCGCCAGGGGCTCGAGTGGGTTGGCCGGAATCTCGACCCGGTATCCGGCTTCTCGCAGCCGGTCCTCGACATATTCGGTCAACCGGGTCTGTTTGCCCGGGAGCGCGAGGTAGCCGCCCTTCGAAGCGTCCGTCGACGATCGCTCGAGCTCTTTGGCGAGCGTCGTGACGTGCGCTCCGGCCAGCGGGTGGTCACCGTCGGTGGTGATCCGGCCGTCGTCGCTGACGCGGTACTTGGTCGAGACCAGCGCCAGGGGGCCGTGGCAGATCATGGAAAGGACGACGCCCTTGTCGTGCAGGATATTGAGCAGCGCGCCGAGATAGGGGTTGTCACCGAAGTCGACGACCGGGGCATGACCGCCGGGCAGGTGGATGAAGGCGAAGTCGCCGAGGTCGAACGGATCGGCGGGGTCACGGTCGCGGTCGATGAGGTCCTTGGCCGACATCCACTCGTGAACCGGCTGGGATCGGAAGGTCTCGGCGACCTCGTCGCGGATCGACACGACCTCCTTGTCGGTCATGGGCAGGGGATCCGACACCGGGATCCGGCCCAGTAGCTCATATGCGGTCTGCAATTCGCGGTCACGAGCCGCCACCAGCTCCGGATGGTCGCGCCGGAACGCCTCGGGGTCGAAGTCCGCCGCCTGCGCGGCCGCGGCCTCGGCGCCCACCTCGGCCTGCTTGTCGAGCGGGGCGTAGCCCGCGAGGAACAGGCAGTTGACATCCAACTGCGGCGGCCGACCATCCGGCGTCACGAAGACAAGGTTGTGGTCACGCCGGAAATCCTGCAACAGCGGGCCCATCTCGCTGAGGAAGAACCCCGACGACAGGCGGGTTCCGGCAGGTTCGCCCAACGGCACCTCTCGTGCCGAGGAGATCATGATCAGCGCCTTCTGGCGCCCGGTAGCGGTATCACTCATGGCAGTAATCCCCTTTCGGTTCTCTTCTTCAGCTCTCACGTCGGCCCGATCAAGGCCGGTCGTCTCGATCACCGACAAGAAGCCTTCCTTCAATGTTCTCCGGATTCACATTCCGCCCGTCTCTAACAAGCACATTCACGCTTTGAACCCGGGGGAAGACATAAACCAACTAGAGATCACCGCAACAGTGCGGCGGTCCTAGCGGTCCAGGGTGAAGTTGTCCTGGACAATCCGACATGTCCCGTGTCATGCGGTTGTGGCCGTGGGTTGTTCGGTGATTTCGAGTACGGCGCAGGTGAAGCGGAAGCCCAGGCCCGAGCCGAAAACCAGAATGGTGTCTCCGGGCCGAAGCGATTCTTCGCGTATGACGTGGTCGAGTCCGATCAGCTGATCGCAGGAACCGACGTGGCCGAGCTGACGTTGCAGTGACCATGTGGTCCGGTCGACTGGGATGCCCAATGGTTCCAGAACGAGCGCGGACAGCGGAGCGAGTCCCAAGCCGGTGACAACCATGCGGGTCAGGTCGCTGGGTTTGATGTCGGCTTCTTCCAAGGCTTGGGAGGCGGTGTCTTGCATTCCCCGTGCGAGAGTTGCCTGGTGGGGTTCGAGATTTTCCTCCATGAGGAGTAACGGCCCGCTCGACTTGCCGTCCTTGGTGATGGTAGCCAGATGTTCGAGTTCGGGAGCCGAAGTGTGCGCGGTAGAAATGAGGCGGGCGAATCCGCCATCTTTGGCTAGAACAACGGCTGCGGCGCCATCGGCAAGAAACGAGCTCAAGGCGGGATGCCACCGCCGCCAGCGTGGGGATTGGAATCGACTGGCGGCAGTGACAAGCGCGGCAGATCCCGAGGGGGCGATACGCACGTGTCCGGCGGCCACTTCGATTGCGGCGGCACCACCGTTGCTTGCGTTCCCCAGCTCGACCGAGATCGCGTCGGGGATCGACAGGACGCGCTGTAGATGGCATGCGGGAGTGAGATGATCTTGCTCGTCGAAGTATGCGTAGATCAGCATGGTGATGTCGGCACTGTCGCAATTGGCGTGGCGCAGCGCCCCGGCTGCGGCGCGGGCAGCCATCTGCGGTGCTGTCAGATCCGGTGAGGCCGAGAATGATTGGTAGTCGGAAAGTTCGAGGGCGCTGGGATCGACATGTTCGTCGTCATCGTCGAGGAGGGAGGATGCGTCGACGAGAGGCGGCAAAAACCGCCCAGTGCCTCCTACATAGACATCGTTCCAAAGCATGTCTTGCTCCTAACTTGTCTCTGGTTCGGTCTCGACGCCGGGAGAATGGTTGAGCTTTATCTTTACCTCATCGCCACTGGACGAATACGTCTACGACCGGTTGGCCTTCTGATTGGTAGCCACCCTCATTGGTCAGCGAGCAGGACCACTGCTTCAGCGTATCGGCATTTCATATGACGAGAGCGGGAACGGTTTTCCTGGGAAAAACCTTCCTCCCCCGGGACTCGACGCGATAACACGCTGCCTCGAGATGACCGACGGATTTTGTCGGCTGCTGTTCGGGCGGTGCTGAATACCGAGCGTGGCGTGCCGACAGGGCCATCGACACTAGGTCGTCAGGCCTCCGTGGTGTTGTTTGCGGGATATCGGTAGAAGCCCTCACCGGTGGCGACACCGAGCTTGCCCTTGTCGATGTAGTTCTCCTTCAACCAGGCCGCGAACCGTTGCTCGTCTTCGTTACCGGAAGAGAGCGCGTTGTAGGCGCTGTTGAAACCGATGATGTCCAACAATTGAAACGGGCCCATCGAGGCCCGCGTGCCGATCCGCCAGGTCTTGTCGATCATCTCCGGCTCGGCGTACCCGTCCACGGCAAGGCCCAGAGCAGCGTTCGTGAAGGGGATGAACATCGAGTTGAGCAAGAATCCCGCCTTTTCCTTGTGTAGCTCGATCGGCTCCATACCGATCGCCGCCGCGAAGTCCACGACCGCCCGGTACACCGCGGGATCGGTCTCGGGCGTCCCCATGACTTCGGCGGTGTTGCGCTCGCGGATCTCGTTGGCGAAGTGCAGCGCGAGGAACTTGTCCGGACGCCCGGTGAAGTCCTTCAATTCGCTCGGGAGCAGGTGACCCGTGTTCGTGACGAAAATAGCCCGCTCCGGTGCCAGTTCACTCAGTCGCTTGAAGATGTCCTGCTTGATACTCACAACCTCGGGCACGGCCTCGATGACCAGATCGGCGTCGGCAACCGCGTGGGCGAGGTCGCAGCTGAGCTCGATGCTCGACGCCGTCTTGTCGGCGGTGCCGTCGGCCGCGCCGGGCACCTCATCGCGGTAGGTCGCCGCGAGCTTGGCGAAGCGATCGCGGGCGGCGGTGAGGGCGTCCTCGTCGATGTCGTAGGCAGTGACGTCGAACCCGTGCAGCGCGGTCTGGAACGCGATCTGCGAACCCAGCACTCCGGTTCCGAGAACGGTCACCTTACGAATCTCGAAAGTCATTGCTTTCCCCTTTCTGCTTACCTCTTTCAGATAACGAAGAATGTGCGCGCACCGGCGGTGTCGGACACCAGTCTGCTGCGGCTCGCGAGCGCCTGTAAGGGACAGTTCTTCCTGGTAACGGCGGTACCACCTTCGCAGTCGGCAATCAGTAGGTCTCGACGTGTACATGGCGCGACAAGCTTCCACCGACAGTGGATTGATGCACCGGACGACGTGGGACGCCCTTCTACGACTCACCCCCGAAGCAGGCGCCGACTACGAAGGTCTCCCATGGCCGAGCTTCTGCGCGTTGCTGTTCGGCGTACTGCGTGGCCCGTCTCGGACCGCGCGGAACGCGGCATTATCGCGCGTCGTACTGAACTGCGGTCGGGCCGCCGATCTGGCATCCCGGTTGCGGCCCCTGACATGCTGCCAAGGGTTTGACGCAAGACCAACCGTACTGTGACATTCGCGACGGGCCCGCCGGAACGCAGCGAATCCAGGGTCGCACCGCTCGTCGTTTTTCTGGTCAAAGTCGAGGGTAGGACTGGCGTTACCAGGAAAAACTCTCCCTCCCCCTGGACTTGATACAGCAACATCATGATTACCGAGCTGCCAGCACATAGAACTTCGGATCCATGGAGGGAAATCATGCCTGCGAAGAACCGCATCGATCATTTCACCTGGCTCGTCGAGCCGGAAAATCTGCCGCGTTACGTCAAGCAGATGAGCGAGCTGTTCGAGACAACATTCGACGAAGTTGTCAACGAGTCCGCCGGTGTCCGTGCGCTGATTTCGTGGGATGCCGGACTCGAGTTCGCGGCACCGTATGGTGGCTTGCCCGCCGCGGACGCTCTTCGCGCCGTGTTGGCCGAGCGCGGCGAGGGACCGTTCGCGGTCGTGGTCGGAGTTCCGTCGATCGACGCGTCGTCCGAGCGCGCCGCCGCGCTCGGTTGGCCAGTCGATCGGCAATTGCTCGAGCTCGAGGCCGGTGTGTCGTCGACGACCAAGGTAACCAGCGCGCGGGAATGGGTCATCGGATCCTTCCTGAACATCTCCTTGCTCTTCGGAGAAATCGAATACGCCGACGTCGAGGACGCCACCACACGACCGTAAACGCCGAACACGCCCTCAGTGGGGTATTCACCACATCTGGCATCAATCACCAGCAGTACTGAACTTGCGACGTCACATCCAGCAGCCGACAGAAGTGTGCGCCCACTTGAATGCACGCACCTCGGCATTATGTGCATCGCCGAGGCCGAGATGATCTCTGCGCGTTGATCTTTGGGTGTGCCGCGTGGCGGCCTCGAAACGCGCTCCACGCGGCAATAGAGTGCGTTCGCCGGGCTCGCTGTCGGCCAGCGAGCCGGGCAGGTCTCCTCACTCGTCTGTGAACTCAATTGCGCCCTCGAAATCGGGAGGCGCGCTGTCAGCACTGATTTCCGGCTTCTCCGTCGACTCACGACGGGTGTCACCCTCGGGTGCGTCCGGAATGTTCGATTCCCGTTCGGACTGCGGGTCACTCATAGCATGGCCTCCTCAGCGAATGCTCCTGCACGCTCGATGCAACTCCCTGACCTTACGCGGCCTGCCAGGCCGCGAATGTCCAAATCCCAGGGCATCTCGTGACTGCTACCGAACCCGAGGCTGGCAGGACTGACCGCGAAAGCTCCATTCGGCAGAAGAGCACGTCCGTGAAACCGGCTGGCATCCAACGACTGCGACTGGCCGCACGCCCGGAACGCGGCATTTCAGTGCTTTCGGGCGGTCCCGGATGGCGATCCGATGTGCTCGGTGCCGAGGGCCACCTCGCCCGCGCGGCAAGAATGGTCGCCAGTGGCAGCAAGTCCGGTGTTCTGCTGACCCTCGCGGATCAGGCCGGCGAGCCGCTCGGACGTCAACGGAGCCACGGGAAGTCCGCGCTGAGGACAATGATCAAGCATCCAGACGATCGAATGGTTGTCGGTGGGGTCTGCCACCATCACCCACATGGCGACAACCGATCCCCTTGCCCCATTCCAGTGGCTCAACGCATCCGAGAGCCAAGCGGGTCCGCTGGGCGTGATCTTCAGCGTCGCCTTCTTCCGAAACCTGGACCCGCCGGAGGTGGTGCGCCGCTTCAGCAACGGTGGCGCCTCCGGCCAGGAGTCGGACTTCGAAGAGCTCAACGAGCTCCTCGGCAAGACCGGCGGCGGGGAAGGCGGCGGTTACGTGGGCGTGTTTCGGGCCGGTGCCTGGAGCGTGGCCATCGAACCGTGCGGGTGGTGGGTGACTGACCACAAGACGCTGGCGGAGCTATCGCGAGACTGTGAAGTCCTGGCGATAACCCGACACGACTACGCCGAGCACAGCCTCGAATACGCGATCGACGGGACGATCGTGACCGGCCACCAACTGTGGTACCCGCATATCCGTTGGGGTAGCGAGCCCGACCGGCTCAACGACTACATGCGCGAGCTGGGCATGCAGCTGGACATGACCGACGATGACTACATTTATGACGCCGATGAGGATGAACCCGAGAGCGATTCGGACGCCTGGGACATCAGCCTCAGCACCGGCGTGCCGAGGGCCTTCGCCCTGGCGGCGAAGGTCACCGGAGTGTCGTTCACCGCAGACATGCTGGACCAGCCCCTGCTCATCGGGCCTATCGCCCCCCGCCGGTAGCACAGGTCGGGATAGCCACCTCCCGACCACACCACCGCTGGGCCCGGTGCGCTTGCTGGTACGGCCGGTGAAGTCGTAGAGCGCATCTCGGTCCGCTCGACATCCACCTGGTGTCGCCGCGAAATCGTTCGATTCTCGATACTGGCGGGTTCAAACTATCCTGTATTCGGCATGTGCGGACGTCATGCGACGCAATCGATCTCACTACGCCTACCGCCCGCCCAGCGGCATGTGCGGACGTCCTGCTGCGACTCCCAGCTATAGACGGCGGCTGACGACCAGGCTCAGTGGTGTCGGTTCCCAGGTGTTGGTGGCGGGCGTTCCCAGTTCTTGTTGGCGGATCCGCATGTCATCGGGGTCCTTGTGCGCGAAGATCGTCTTGATCGCGGCCAGGTTCGGCGGCATCTGCTTGGCAGAGGCGGCGGCGCCGATGCTGTGCATGAAGTGCACCCGGCACCGTTGTTAGGCGGTGCCGACGAACTGCTCCTGATCGCTCGTTTGAGGCCGGCGTGCGCATCGGAGGTGACCAGGTGCACCCCGGCCAGACCACGGGCCCGTGGCTTCGCCAAGTGGACCGCGAGGCTACTGCCGAACGGTTCTACGTACTGCCGGTGCTGGGGCAACAACGAAGGAGGTGCCCGGGATGGTTCACCTTCCGTGGGGCCGCCTCGTTGAGCAGGTGGAAGAGCGCCGATCGCATCGGGATCGCGTCCCGGCTTACGTCATCAATCATGCGACCGGGTCCGACCCAGTCGCGTTCCGAGCCGGTGCAGACGATCCGTGATATCAGGGGGTGCGTCCAGGACGAACTCGGCTCCGAGGGCGGCGACGAGCACGATGTACTGGGTGACCAGCTCCGGAGACTCGGCCGTGAGGCGGATCCGGCACCGGCCGGGGCCGAGGTCGTCGATCTCGCCGGGGATCAGGCCGAAGATGCCTGCCCTGACGTCTGCTGCCGAGAGGTCCACGGTTAGTCGCGCCGTGTAGCGGTAGGAGGCCGCCGCCAGTGAGCGCATGACGAAGCCGACAGCATCGGCGGTCGGCAGGTCCCGCCGTTCGGCGGGTCGGTGGGTGCGCAGAGGAGTGTCGATTCGATCTATGCGGAAGATGCGCCAGTCCTCGCGATCGAGGTCATATGCCACGAGGTACCACAAGCCGCGGAGGATGACGAGACTGTGCGGCTCGACCCGCCGTGCGCTGCGGCGTCCGGTACGGTCGCGGTAGCCGAAGCGGACGCTCTCGTGCTCGCGGCAGCAGGCGGCCAGCACGGCCAGTGTGGCCGGGTCGACTTGTGCTGCGTAATCGCCGGGTGCGGCGCTGGTGGCGCGGGAGATCGCAGCCAGTTGCGGGCGCAGACGCGCCGGGAAGATCTGCTCGAGCTTGACCAGGGCGGTGAGCGAGGCGTCCTCGATCCCGCTAACGCTCCCCCGGCTGGCCATGGCGAGCCCGACAGCCACCGCGACGACCTCGTCGTCCTCGAGCGATAGGGGCGGCATACTGCTCCCGGCTGCAAGCCGGTACCCGCCCGACGTTCCTGTGGTTCCGGTTACCGCGTAGTCGAGGGCCCGCAGCCGGTCGATGTCGCGGCGCACCGTTCGCTCGGTCACTCGCAGCCGCTGGGCCAGTTCGGCGGCCGTCCAGGTCCGTCGCGTCTGCAGCAGGCCGAGCAGACGCAGCATCCGCTCGGGCAGATCGCGCCGTCGAGGTTCGTCCGTCATGAAGTCCAGACTGCCACTCATTGCGGACGCCTAATGTCCGGAAGAATGTCTAGCGTCGCAGTCATGGAGATCACCGAGACCGACATTCAGCCCTTCGACGTGGACGGAACCATATACAGCGGTACCCAAGACCCGGAAGATAGGGCGGGTGCCCAGCTCCTTGCGCCGCATCACCCGGCGGTCGTGCTCGAGGCGAGGAGCGCCGAGGATGTCTCTCGAGCCGTCTCCTTCGCCGCGGCTCACCGGATGCAGGTGGCGGTCCAGGCCACCGGGCATGGGCGCACGCGCGCTCTCGACGGGGGCCTGCTGATCGATACGAGGCGCATGCGTGAGGTGAGGGTCGACGCCGCGACGCGTAGGGCGTGGGTCCCGGCCGGGGCGAGGTGGCAGGATGTCATCGAGCAGGCGGCACCACACAGGCTGGCCCCGCTGTCGGGCAGCCTCCCCTCGGTCGGCGCAGTCGCCTACACCCTGGGTGGGGGCATCGGGCTCCTCGCCCGACGCTACGGCTACGCCGCCGACCACGTGACGCGATTCGAGGCGGTGACCGCAGACGGCAAGATCCGGCAGGTGAGCCCTGAGGACGAACCTGACCTGTTCTGGGCACTGCGCGGAGGTGGCGGCAACCTCGCGGTCGTGACCGGCATGGAGATCGACCTCATGCCCGTCGCAGAGCTCTACGGCGGCAACCTGATGTTCGACCTCGCGAAATCCCCCGAGGTGCTCACCGCCTGGACCGAGTGGACCAGGTCGGTACCGGAGGCGATGACCTCGGCGGCGGTGCTGATCCCCTTCCCGGACCTACCCATGATCCCGGCGGACGTGCGAGGACGTCAGGTAGTCCAACTTCAGGTCAGCTTCGCCGGACCGGAGGAAGAAGGACGACGTCTCGTCGAGCCGCTGCTCCGCGCCGGACCGCAGCTGCGGAACACGCTGCGCACCCTTCCCTACACGCAGTCCGGGGCGGTCTCCGACGAACCGGACCGGCCGGCGGCCTACCGGGGGAAGAGCGTGCTGGTCGACGACCTCGATCCGCGCGCCCTGACCGCACTCGCCCATCGAGCTGGCGCCACACCCGGCGGGTGCACCGTCGGGGTGCGACACCTCGGGGGCGCTATGGCGCGCACCCCGAATGTTCCGAACGCCGTGGGCCATCGGTCTGCCCAGTACTCGGTGGGCGTGTTGTCCCTGATCCACGACGGCCATCCGAGCGGGGTGTCTCAGGTCCATGACGAGCTGCTCGCCCCCTTCACACTCCACCGGCTCGGGCTCTCGCTGAACTTCACGTTCGGCCCTCTCGAGCCGGATCAGGTGCGGACCGCCTTCACGCCAGCAGATGCCGATCGCCTCAGCGAGATCACGGCACACTATGACCCGCGCGGCGTCCTGTACGCCAACCACCCGATCCCGGCGCCTGCGCCACCGAACGACTCGGACGCAGACCTAATCTGACGGTCCTCAAACCGTGCGTTCGGGGACAAATATGAATCCCTCTCACAGACGACGGTTTACTTCAGGCGGGCATGTCGGCCGCGATGCGGTCGAGGGTGCGCAGGCCGATCCGGCTCATGATCGGATTGCTGTCGATGTAATACCACACCAGACCCATTGCCTGATGAAACGCCCATGCCCTCCCGCGTTCCCACTCCAAGTCATCGCATTCCAGCTGATCGCGAAGTATGCGACGCGGACCGGCGTCGAGCAGGTGCCAGGCACTCACCAAGTCCAAGGCAGGATCCGCCGGCCCCAATCCACCGACATCGAGGATTCCGGCCAGGTGCCCACCGGACACCAGCACGTTCCCGGGAATCAGGTCACCGTGATTCATCACATCGTCGGTCGCACCGCGCGGCAGCTCTCGCATGATCGACCACATCGAACGCAATACCGAAACATCCATGAGGCCCTCACTATGCCGGAAACAAGTCCGCATCCAATCGTCGTGGGACTGTAGCTCGCCGCCCCGGCCGTCACCGCCGAACGTGCGGCCACGGGTGTCGATCGCGCGCACACCGCGGATGAACTCGGCCAGTTCGCAAGCGAAGGCGACCGACTCGCCCGGGTCCTCATCAGTGGCCGCAACGCCGGTCAGCCAGGTCTGCACCGCCCAGGGCAGCGGATAACCCGCCCCGGGTTCACCCAGCGCGACCGGTTCAGGTGTCGGGAATCGCGTACGCCCGGCCAGCTCACGTGCCGCTGCCGCCTCATCCTGCAGCCGCCGCCGCGTCGTCTCGAAGTCGCTGGGCTGCAATGGAAACCGTGCCGCGAACCGGTCACCCACCCGGAAGATGGCATTGTCGGTTCCCAGGCCGGTCACGCTTCTGATCTGAAGATTGCGCCATTCCGGGAACTGCTCATCCACCAAGACCCGCACGGTCGCATGCGAAATGGACAACTGGCCGACGTGCATCGTCACACCAAGCAGACTCGGGCATGGCGATCTTCCAGCGCAAGCGATTTGCCCAGGCATCGAGGCTTGGACTTCGCAGTACGACATCCTGAAATCGGCAGTTGAGGATGGTCTGCCATCCCAGATGATCTCGGCCCGTTGATCTTCCGAGGTACTGGTGGTGGCCGTTTGGAGCCATCAAAGGCAGCAGGCATGAAAGGCATACCCGCCCCGCCTGCACACCCCAATCACTCCGGACGACCAGGGTTACACCAGAAAGGTAGGGCAGCATGTTAGGACATCAGTAGAACTGGCCATTCGGAGTTGTAAAGCTGACCGGACGTCCCGCTGACAGTGAACGACGGGATCGGGAGACTATGGGGATGGAACTGTACGAACGCCCCCGATGGCGAAGGACCGGAAATGCCTACTTCCCGGTTGCTGCCCTGGTCGACGGGCAGTGGTGGGTGCTGCGAATCAACAGTTTTCCCGATCACCCGATCTGGACGCTGTTCGTCGACGCTGAGAGGCGTTTCGACATCGACATCGATCAAGCGCCGTCTTGGCGAACGGAAGCCGAGGAATCCGCTCCGGTGTGGGAGAACCACATTGTCCAGCGGATTCTGTCACCGATCCAGAACTTCGTGGCCTACGGCAGTGAGGTGGGCAAACCCTGCGACAACCTATTCTGTTGCGGTTGACGAACGCTCTGAAGTCGGCGTCAGCGGGACTATCGTGTCGTAGTCGACTGGCTGACGGCTGAGGGGCGGATCGAGTGGATGAGACCACGGACCGGTTTGTAGCGCATGCATGGATAACTCGTGCGGACACAGTGCTACTGCTGCGGAGACGGGGTGGCCGCTATCTGGGCCACCAGTGGGATATCCCCGGTGGCACCGTCGAGGACGGGGAATCGTGTGCCGAGGCTGCGATCCGGGAACATGGGAGGAAGCTGGCCTGCGAATCAGTGTTGCCGAGACGCTGACGCACTATACGAATGCCGACACCGACGGTCGCCCGCTTACGTTCCACACTCTGACCTATCGGGCGATCGAAAACGACTGTGGCGCAGTTGTTCTTGCTCCTTCCGAGCATGACGATCATGTGTGGGCAACGCTACAGGAGGCTCTCGAACTCGATCTCGTGTGGCATGTGCGCGCTACCGTCCAATCACTGCTGGACCAGCAATAGATGTGATGGTGCGATCGGTCGGCTGCGGCTCGGCCGATCCGAAGCGCCCCGTAAGCGGCATGAGCGGACGTCTCACGTCGATTCCAAAAGCCGCTCAGCTCGTCAGATCTGGCAGTTGAGCGGCGGATGTGCAGTATTTGACCGTGTCAAATTCATTGAGGCCGAGATACGTTGCTTTGCAGCCGTTCTCGATGGCCGACCTCGCCCCGGACCGGGCCGTCCGGGGCGAGGTATTACAGCACGTGTGGCGCCCTACGCCGGCATTGCCCACATAGACCAGGCGCGCCGTCGGCACCAACATCAGCCACTACCAGCGACGATCCCGCCACCTCACCTGATCGTGAAGTCCGGCTGGAGTACTACGCTAGTGGTTCGAGCTGAGCATGGCCGCCGCCAGCAATAGATTGGCCGTCAGGATCATCCACATACCGGTAAGAGGCGTGCCAGCGTCGAACGAACTCAGGAAAATGAATCCACCGTAGCCGCACCAGATGAAGACATAGAGGGCCAGCACACCACCGTAGCCCCGGATGCGGGCGTCATGAGACGAGAGCGTGCCCACGGCGATCCCCGCCGCGATGATGGCCAGGAAGGTACCGCCGACGAACAAACCAGCCGCACCTGGAGCTACCCCAGTTTCGAACGGGTAGACCTCGATGGTTTGGATTACACCCCTTACTCCCCAGTTACTTTCTGTAAGGTCGACCAGTGGCTGTGCCAGAGCCGCCGCCCACAGAGCGAATGCCAGCCCTACACAAGTTCGGAGAAACCTGATGTGGCCCGCCTCATCGGGCGGCGTATCCTCACCGCTGCTGCCAGCGGGAACTCTCCCCATAGACGCACCGCGCTAACGTATGCAACCTCGTTGCTATGAAGCGCCATTGACGGCGCGAGAACACCCCCATTATTGCTGCGATCACGGACCGTCGGGTACTGGATTGGACCGCCGATCGAAGTGTCGCGGCCAGAGCTGTGTGTCGAGCCATGGAACGAGGGATCATGGCGCGCCGCGGAGTCGGCCGGATACCGACGTGAGGGCCTGCTTCGCAGGTGTAAGAAGATCGCTGGCCAACCCGCGACATGTACATGTATGCGCGCCTTCCCGAACTGCACACCGCGACGGACCGGGGTCGCCGGCGGCCTACCGACATCCGCCTCTCGGCATGCGGGGGTGTTGACTTGTCATGTGCCTGAGGCCATATAGGCGGCCAGGATGTAGTTCGGGTGCCGGTCGAGGTTGGTGTGGGCGCGGTCGTAGCGCATGGTGGTGCGTGGGTCGGCGTGGCGGGCGGCGATCTGGACATCGCGCAGGTCGACTCCGGCGTCGAGCGTGGTGGTCACGAGGGTGTGCCGCAGCATGTTGTGCCGCAGCATGTGCGGGTGCATCCGCGGCAGACGCACCACCGACACCTCGGCCGGCCGGCGACGTCGGCGGGTGGCGCAGTGCCGATCCATCCGGCGGCCTTGTATTCGAAGATCCGTAACCCGAGCAGGTCCAGCATCACCACCAACGCGAAGTCGAACCGGTTGCGCCGCCGACAGCAGGGCTTCGAACTGCAGGTGTGAAAGCCCCAGTGTCGGTGACTCGTTGGCGACCCGCGGTCGCCGGACGTACTCGGCGGGTGAGTGGTCGAGGACGCCGTCGATGACAATAGGTGCGGTAGGAGCCCGCGATCACCGCCATCCGCCGCGCGACCGTGGCGGGCTTGTATCGGCGGACTTCGCGTATCCAACCCACGTAGCGTTCGATTTTCGGCCGGTTGGCGGTCAGTGGCACCAGGCCATGCTCACAGCACCATACGAAGTACAGGCGAAGGTCGGAACTGCAGTGCTCCCGGGAGGTTCCGGCGTACCGGGCGAGGTACGCGGCCGAGGCTAGCCCCAACACGAGATCGTCACCGGCGAAGGTGACATCAATATCGGGTGAGGTAGCCATTCCTCACCATGCGCGCGAGCACTCGTGACTACGGTGCTTGACGGGGCACCATCTCGGAACGAACAGCGGAAACGACCGCAGCCGCACCGCTCCAGGCGGGATCGATGACGATCTGGTATTCACTGCTGTCGAACGCGTCCAGCTGGACCACGGTGCTGTCGTTCTCATCGGTCGCGACGATCCGGCCCTCGATCATCTGATCGACACTGTCTGCGAACTGCTGGATTCCGTTCCAGTCGAATACCACTGCCCCTGTGGCCACCATCTCCTGGAACCGGGCCCAGGTGGCCCAGGTGATGTCGGTAGGTAATCGTCCGAACATCCCGTCGAACTCCTCGACCGTCCACCGCCAGTTGTTCGGCGGGAACAACTCGAGCACATCACGCAGGGGAACCAGCGTTCGCTGGGAGGTCCACATGGGAATCGTTTCGGTGATCATTCCGGGCGTCCTCAACGGTATTACCGGGACGGTGTTACCGCCCGGTGCCGGGAAGGCTACGGCCACACGGGGAGAACCGTCATCCGATTTACCGACGTGAGCTCTCCGAACGAGCCCGTCTGGCAGCATCGAGCGACGCACGGCATTCGGCATGACCGGACGTCCTGCGCCGCTGCCGCGTGGGCCACGGCGGAGCCAGCCCGGACGATCCCAACGACATTGGCGTACGGGTCTTTCAGGTCCACGGGCAACGTCGGATCCGCGAATACCGTCCGCATGTTCCCGTCGATCCACATCTCGTACTCCACTCCGTCGACTGTAGTCGGCATGTCCGTTTACATCACAGCAATATCGCTGGTCATCCTGCATTCGGCTAGTTAGAAACTGGTATCACGATCGGGTCCCGGCCAGGATCCGGTCCAGGTGCCCGGTGGGGGTGCTCTCTCGTTCGGCTGCCCACCATCAGGGTTCGGTGTGGCTCTCAAATTGGCTTGCCTCCCATCGGGTGCCGTGTCGGGAGTGGCTCGAAAGGTGGTGTGCCCACGGCTCGAACTAGCGGTGCCCTCCCGCACGGACACCAGCTGTCGGCGACCAACGGGAGGACTGGCGATGACCGTCATCATCGGGATGGATCCACACAAACGCTCGGCCACCATCGAAGCCATCGACCAGACCGGCCGCGTGCTGGCCACCGGCCGATACGGCACCGACCGCGCCGGCTATGCGGAAATGCTCGCCGCAACAGGACAATTCCCCGATCGTGTCTGGGCGGTCGAGGGATGCAACGGCATCGGCCGTCACCTGGCGCACCGGCTGGTCCACGACGGGGAAACCGTCATCGACGTACCGACGAAACTCTCGGCACAAGTCAGGGTGTTCGCCACCGGCAACGGCCGCAAAACCGACCCCGTCGACGCGCACTCGGTCGCCCTGGCGGCCCTGCACGCCCCGAATCTGCGACGTGTCAGCGTCGATCCGGAACTGGTCGCGCTCGGGCTGCTCGCCGACCGTCGCGACGGACTGGGTCACGCCCGCACCGACACCATCAACCGTTTGCACCGGCAATTGCTGGAACTGATCCCCGGCGGCGCCAAACAGTTCCTGTCCGCCCGCCAAGCCCGCGAACTGGTGGCGACGATCGCACCGCGCGGCCCGGTCGCCACGGTCCACAAGCGGCTGGTCATGGAGCTGATCGAGGAACTGGAAACCATCGACCGCAAGATCAAAGAAGCCGACAAGGAATTGCGGCAGTTGGTCCTCGAACGCGGCTCCACGCTGATGGAGTTGCACGGCATCGGACCATCCTCCGCCGCACGGCTTCTGGCCGATACCGGCGATATCCACCGCTTCGCCAACCGGGACCGGTTCGCATCCTGGAACGGCACCGCACCCCTGGACGCCTCCTCCGGACAGCAGCAGCGGCATCGACTGTCCCGTGCCGGTAACCGCAAGATCAACCGCGTCCTGCACATCATGGCCGTGGTCCAACTCCGCCACCACACGCCCGGCCGCGTCTACTACGACGCCCGCAAAGCGGGTGGGAAGACCTCGATGGAAGCGCTACGCGCGCTCAAACGCCGGCTGTCCAACGTCGTCTACACCCACATACTCGCCGATCAGCAACGCCGTGAATTGACGGGCCCGGGAGGGCAATCGGGAACGACTCTTGACTCCAGCGTGACCGGCTCCAACCCGCACACCGATCCTTCGGACAAGCCACAACCCGGACCCACCACACAGGCTAACCCCCACACCCCGAGAAGGTCTTGACCTAAAGGGGTGCCA
>NZ_JAMRXH010000021.1 GCF_023740735.1 Nocardia sp. CDC159 | reverse complement strand
CGCGGCGGCGGGCAGTTCGTTCACCATGCTGCGCTTCGCCGATCCGGAGGTTCCCGACGTCGTCTACCTGGAGCAGCTGACCAGTGCGTTGTATCTGGATCGCCGCGCCGACCTGGAGCTCTACCGCAGGGTGATGGAGCGGCTGGTGGTGCAGGCCGAGACGCAGGAGCGCTCGCGGGAGCTGCTGCGGGAGCAGGCCGACCTGCTCTGACCGTGCCGCGGCGCACCGTCCCGAGCCGATCGGCAAAGCCTTGCCCACTCAATCGCGGACAGCGTTGCCGAGGATCTGGTCGCGGACTGGTCGGCCGCGGCGGGGGTGTGGTCGACGTGCACGAGGCTATGACGGCCGTCACGCTGGAGGTGATCGGCCGCGCCGGATTCTCCCACCTCGGTCTCCTCAACGCCGGGGATGTCGATGGAGGTGTTTCGCGGCGGTTTGCCGAGGCGTTCACCGAGATTCTGAGCTGGATGAGCGGGCGTGCCAACGACCTGCCGGTAGTCGGCCCGGTACGAACCGCATTGCGGGCGCGTCACATTCGGAGCCAGATCGACGGCCTCCGTCGTTATGTGGATGCGTTGGTTGCCGAGCGCAAGTCCCAGGGGGCCGATTCGAATGATCTGCTCGGGGCTGATGCTGACCACCGTCGACCCTGAGACCAGTGCCTTCCTGGTCGCGGACAATGTCCGCGACCAGGTGCTCACCTTTCTGGTGGCCGGTCACGAAACCACCGCGTCGATGCTGGCAACCGCACTGCACTACGTCGCTTCGGTTCCCGGGCTGCAGGATGAGCTGCGGGCCGAGGTCGACGTCTGCGGCGGGTTCGACTACGACGCGTTGATCCGGATGCGCCGCCGCCTGTTCGAGGAATGCGCAGACCGAATCAATAACCACCGAAAGTCTCACCCAGACCTTGGGACCCTGATGACCCGCGAGATAGAGGTGCTGCGGCTCGGGGGCACCGGAATATCCAACACTGAGGTCGCGACCCGTCTGACAGTCAGCGAAAGTACCGTCAAGACCCACCTCCATCGTGTCATGACGAAATTCGATATCTGCAGCCGAGCCCAGGCCGTGGGTCCGAATGGCCCGCTGGAGAACACCTGGCCCGCACCGTCGAGATATTCGGCGTTGTCGGTGCGGAACGAGGCGGCGACGACCGGTTCGTCTGCCTCGATCGCCCGCAGTGCGTCCATTCCGTTGTGCATGATCATCAGGAAGGCACCGATGTCGTCACCACCGGTGGGGTACGCCTCGTAGACGGTCGATGAGATACCCGCTTTTTGCAGGGCCATCGATGTCGAGGGGCCAGCGATGCCACCGCCGATGATCAATGCATGGGTCATCGGGAGCCTTTCATTTCCAGAGGGCGGGACTGGTTGACGAGCTCGGCGACGTTGGCATTGAGCCCGTTGGCTTTTGGCAGCACCTTCGAGTGGCGCACCGATCTCTCCCCTCCACACGATTCAGATCGGTGCGCCACTCGAAGGTGCCGAGCGTCGGAGCTCGGCTATCCGAGGTGCGGACCATAGTCGGAAGGAACTTCGTCATGTCGGCGCACAGGTTGCCGATCTGGAATCCACAGGAGAATGTCTGACTTGCCGACCACCGTACTCGCTTCCACGTCAAAACAACCCTTTTCGCTGACCCGATATCAGCGATCAAGGGGGCCTCGAACGCTCAAGCGGCACGATCGTCGATGCCGACAGGAACCCCGCCCCATCATGGGCAGGCGCGCTGTGAGTGAGAGTAGTGCGAAGATCCGGTGATACGCAACCTAATCAAGCGAAATCGGCTCTACCCCAACATGATTGAGCCGCCAAACCCATGCAGCACGCGCTTAGGTCTGAAACCAACTATCGGCAGGATTGCATGGCACGTCAGGTGACCGGATCCGCGAGCCTGATCGTGACCAATGCGGCCGTAGTGCTCTGGTCCAGCAGCATCAGCACCGCCTTCGCGTCCAATGCCATCCAGCTGCCATCGAGTGCCCGAACCCGAACTCGGCCAGCCGTGCGGCCCGCACGGAGACCGTCGGACATCGCGCGTGCCACGGCAATGTCATCGGGATGGATTGCCGGCATCGGTTCGCCTTCGAGCGCTTCCCATGCGATTCCCGGCATCGGCGGACCCATCCACCGCAGCATCTGCAGCGTTCGAGTGTTCATGATGACGCGGTATTCGCCGTCATCGGCCGACGCCACCAGGACACGGTGCTCGAGAATGGTCGGGGGTGGCGCCACGGGCGTCTCGGTGGCCGGTCCGATGTCGTGCGTGATACCGCGCAGAAGCCGTCGCGGGCTGCCGTCGGACCCCGGCTCGTGGATCATGCGGCAGGAGTAGTGACCCGCGCGGAGCTCGCCGTCGGGACGACGAATGGTCCACACCTGCTGGGTTTCCTGGCCTCGTTCGGCGCGCACGAGCCGGGCCAGCGCCGTGCCCTGCTCGTTGTAGTTCGGTGTGAGCGGGTCGGCGAAGACGGCTGCGATCGAGTGTTCCCGAACCGCGTCGTACTCCTGCGGCGCGTAGCCCATGAGATCCAGCAGCTCGTCGCTTCGCGTGGAAGTGCCCGCGGTGATGTCGAAATACCAGGCGCCCGCCCGATCGCGCGGCGGTAAGGCCTCATTCGGCGGCCCGGACCACACCATCACGCCATGCAGCCGCCGTGACGAAATCGGCAGCGGCACGGCCACGGTGCGACGGCTGCCGTCAGAGGAGATGCGGTCGACCCGGCGGTGGGTGGCGCCCACTTCGGTGATGGCCGCCTTAACTTCCGACAGCGTGAGTTGATGGCCGATGATGCGCTCGAGTGGAAGAAACTTCTTGGGACTTCGGCCTACCGCGATCACGCTCGGTCGTCGGTCCTCGAACATCTCCAACAGCAGCCATTTCGTTGCCACCGCCACCCCCTTTTTTTCGAATGCTGTTGCCTTGAAGAACAGTGGCCAGTCGAGCCGACACTCATCCCAATTTCGAAGCGAGCGAGACGATCTTGCCGAAGTGGGGCCCCGCGAGGCGCGCGGCAAGCTCTGCCAGCCGGGCGTCCGCACCGATCAGAACCTGAGCGCGGCCCTGTTCGACACCGGTGAGTATCGTGTGGGCAGCCTTGTCGGCATCGGTTCGCGCGATTCGTTCCTCGAATCGGGTGACGACCTGGGTTCGGTCGACGTCCGGAGCCAGCAATGCGGTCCGCGCGATCGGCGTCCGAACGCCTCCCGGGTAGACCGCGGTTACCGCGACGTTCGTCCGGGCGAGCTCCGCGCGCAGGCTCTCGGTGAAACCTCGCATCGCGAATTTACTGGCGCAGTACGGCGCATGCTCGGCCGCGCCGACGAGCCCGAGCGCGGACGAAACAGTGGCGATCCGAGCTGGTCGACCAGTGGTCAGCAGGTGCGGCAGAAAAGCCTTGACGCTGTTGACCATTCCGCCGAAGTTGATCCCCATGACCGTGTCGAAGTCCGCCGGGGAGGTCGACTCGACGCTGCCGACGTGCAGGATGCCCGCGTTGGCCAACAACACATCACAGCGGCCGAACCGCTCGACGGTGGCTGCCGCATAGGCGCCGACTGCCGCGCGGTCACAGACATCGACCCGGAATACCTCGGTATCACCGGGAGCCACGCACAACTTCTGGGTCTCGCGAAGGTTCTCCTCATGTCTACCGGCCAACGCCAGATGCGCTCCCCTGCGGTTGAGCTCGATCGCCAGGCCGCGCCCGATCCCCGACCCTGCGCCGGTCAGGGCAACCACTCGCCCGGCATAGAAGTCGGGCTCCGTGCCCCTCGCCCACCGTCCGAACATGGTCCTGACACGAGCGCTCGAACCGCGACTACTCACGCGCCGCAGCCTACGGCAAGCACCGGACTTCACGCACCCCAGTGGCATTGGCAGCGGCATGAACTGCGTTGGCCGCCATGATGATTGAGCATGCTCCGGAACGACCGAGCATTACCCCGCACATTACGGACACCGGCCACCAGTGGTAAAACCGTGGAGGTGACGACAGTCCAGGACGTGACGTTCGACGACCGCTACTTTCGAGCACCCGCCGCCTTCGTCCGCCAACTCGCGCAGCAGGGCCCGATCCACCGATTCACCGCCCCGCACCGAGTTACCGGCTGGGTGATCACGAACTACGAGCTGGCCAAGACGGCACTCACTCATCCAGCCCTGATCAAGACGCCAGGATCGATGGTCGGCCTGCGCGGCAGCGGCGAGCCGCGCACAGTGCGGCAGCGGGTCACCCACACCCTCGGCTCCTACATGCTCACACATATGCTCGCCACCGACCCACCCGATCACGACCGCCTACGCCGCGTCGTTGCCGAGCCCTTCACGCCGCGCGTCGTGGCCGAGCGGATTCCGCGCATCACCGCCATCGCCGACAAGCTCGTCGACGATATGGACCCGACCCGGCCCGTCGACCTGGTCGCGGCCCTGTGCGTTCCGCTACCGGTGCAGATCATCGCGGAGATCCTCGGTATTCCGGTGCGTCATTCGGTACGCATCAGCCGGTCCTCGCGAATCCTCGGCGATGTGCTGTCCTTCAGTGTCGACGAACTCAACAGGGCTGCATTCGATTTCAGTCGCCTGATACTGACCGGCCTCGCCAGCCGCAGACTTCACCGCCGCGACGATCTGCTCAGCACCCTCATCGACGAGATGCACCGCGGACAGGTACGCCTGAACGAGACGACATCCACGATCGCCCTGTTACTCATCGCAGGCCACGAAACCACGACAAGCCTCATCGCCAACACCGTGCTGGGCCTGCTCGAGAACCCCGCCGAACTGGACAGAATGCGCACCGATCCCCAAGCGCTCGAGGCCATCATCGACGAAACCCTCCGCATCGATCCACCACAGCCGACGGCAACGCTGCGGATCGCCGCCGAGCCGGTGACGCTCGGTGAACAGAACATCGCCGCCGGGGAGTGGATCATGGTATCCCTCCTCGCGGCCGGGCACGACCCCCACGCCACCGACAACCCCGCAACCTTCGACAGCACACGAAAACCCCGGCGGGCATTACCTTTCGGGCACGGCATCCACTATTGCCTCGGAGCCCAACTCGCCCGCACCGAGGCACGAGTCGCTATCACGCAACTGCTGACCAGATACCCCGACATCACCCTCGCGACCGACCGCCACAATCTGCGATGGCGCCGAAGCATCCAATTCCAACGTCTGGAAACACTGCCGGTGATACTCCGCTGAGGGAACCACCGCACCCTTCGACGACCGGGGGGCCAAGAATCAGCGGTGGGCACCGCTCGTGACCGAGCGGCCACGAATGGTAGTCCATCTGGGGATTCTCACCCCCCGCAGGTCGACGGGGCCGGGCGGCCCGCGAAACGATCTGCGAGGTAACCGATTCCGGCGTCCCAGCCGGCCACCGTGCTCAGGGCGTGTGCGACGAGCGCTCCCGGTAGCACCTGTGGGCCCGGAACCTCTTGGTAGGCAACGGTTCCGCCGCGGGCGCACCAACTGGCCGCGAGGTCGCGGCCCTGTTGGGCGGGGATCGCGTCGTCGGCCGCCGATTGCCAGATCTCGGTGGGGAAACTCGGAGGCGCGGTGCCGAGGTTCTGCGCGGCGAACAGCGAGGCCAGCGGTTCCTGGTGCAGGTACTCCTTCAGGGGGCGGCCGTCGGCGGTGACCGAGCCCGAGGGCACGCTCACGTACCGGAGATAGCTTTCGGCCTGGCACTGCTGACGGGCTTCGTCGAGGATCTGCCGTCCCCGGTCGTTGAAGATTCCGCGCAGCGCGGCCGCCGACTCCGGATGTGCTGCGATGAATCCGTCGATCTGATACACGGTGTCGTAACCCAGCAGGTCGTACATCTGGAACCGATCGAACGTCGCGAGCACGTCGGTGATGGGTTGCGCGGCGACACCGCCGACCACATTCAGCCCGGCCCAGTAGTCCGGGCGCTCGGCGGCGCCGGCCACCGCGTTGCCGCCCATCGACGATCCGACGAATCCGACCGGCGCATTCGCCGCCAGATCGGTCCCCGGCACCCGCAGCGCCGCGCGGGCCGCGTCGACGAAGGTGGTGGTCATATCGTTGCGATTCACATAGGTGTGCTCGCCGGGAGCGCCGAGACCTATCCAATCGGTGATCGCGACGGCCCAGCCCCGCGCGACGAACGGCGCGAGCACCGGTGTCTCGTAAGCGATTCCGTTCTGCAGATTGATCGAGGTCGCACACTCCCGACCCAAACCCTGTGCGGAGGAACCGAAATCGACCAGGGGTCGCGCCCCGGGTCCCGGCCATGGAGCGTTCGGCAACACCAGCGTGCCCGACACCGGCACCCGCCTGCCGCGGGAATCGGTGCTGACATACAGCATCCGCCAGGCCCGCACATCCAGCGGCGCCCGCGTCACCGGATCGAGCACCGCGGTGATGGGCTCCGCCCGCAGGAGCTCACCGGGCGTAGCCGAGACCGGCACGACCGCCACATCGCCGAAGGCGGACGGATCGGCGTGCGCCATCCGTATCGCGGGTAAAAAGCCCACTGCCAGCGCGGATAGGACGACGACGAGTCCGCCGAGCATCTTGTGATGAGCCATCAACCCAAATTAACTACACATTTGCCATCTCTCTAGAGTGACGTCGCTCACCGCCGGAGGAAGGGACTTTCGTCCCCGCTTTCCACGACCTCCGTCCCGATGGCACGCACGCCTCCGCTCGTAAGACTGGTCGTGAGACCAATTGGAAGGACATGGATCGGGAGGAATCCGCCGTGGAAGCTTACGAGTGTCTGGAGCCCTGGTTCGAGAAGCGTGCGGGGTTGGCGGCGGCCGATCCGGAGCGGGACGCCGTTCGGAGCCGGATCATCGAGATCGGGTTGCCGCTTGCCGATCACATCGCCCAGCGGTATTCGGGGCGTGGGGAGCAGGTGGAGGATCTACGCCAGGTTGCCCGGGTGGGGCTGGTGCTGGCGGTGGATCGGTTCGAGGTGGGGCGGGGGACCTCGTTTCTGTCGTTCGCGGTGCCCACGATCATGGGCGAGGTGCGGCGGCATTTTCGCGATCAGGTGTGGGCGGTGCGGGTGCCGCGGCCGGTGAAGGACGCGCAGACGCGGCTGGGGGCGGCCACCGAGCGGTTGCTGCAGCGGCTGGGGCGAACGCCGACCCCTCGGGAGCTGGCCGGTGAGCTCGATCTCGATGTCGACACCACCGTGCTCGCCCTGATGGCCAACAACGCCTTTCGGACCGATTCCATCGATCAGCTGCGGCTGGACGACGATCCGCCGACCTCGCTCGGCGCGGGGATCGGGCAGGAGGAACGCTGCTATCGCCTGGTCGAGCGGTCCTCGGTGGCACGGCCACTGATCGCCGCGCTGTCGGCCGAAGAACGCGAGCTGCTGCACTGGCGGTACTTCGAATCCCTCACTCAGACCCAGATCGCCGAACGCCTCGGGGTCTCGCAGATGCACGTCTCACGGCTGCTGTCGCGCATCATCGACCGCCTGCACGACCAGGCCGTGGTCGCCGCCTGAATTCCTACCCGTCACAACGCCAGCCGCACGTCGTAGGCGTCCAGCCATTCGTTCAACCGGATCGGCGTCTCGTTCACCAGCCCGCGGTCCTGCATCGAACCCGCCTTCCGCACCGGCGTCTCCAGATGCTTCTGGATGGCGTCGAGGTCGAACAGCGGCAGCGCCGGGGAGGTCGGTTCGGCGACGATCTTGCCGAGGACCTGCTTCATCGCCCGGTCGTAGCCGGGATCCTGGGTGGACGGGTAGGGCGCCTTGCGGCGCTCGACGATCGATTGCGGGAGCAGGTCTTTGGTGGCCGCTCGCAGCAGGCTCTTCTCCCGCCCGTCGAAGGTCTTCATCGACCAGGGCACGTTGAAGACGTATTCGACGAGGCGATGATCGCAGAACGGGACGCGGACCTCGATGCCGTTGGCCATGCTCAGGCGGTCCTTGCGATCGAGCATCACCGGGAGCCAGCGGGTCAGGTTGAGGTGGCTCATCGCGCGCATGCGCCGATCGTGACCGGACTCCCCCGCGAGCTGCGGAACCTCGGCCAGGGCCGAATGGTAGTGATCGGCAATATATTCCGGCAGCGCGAGCTTCGCGGCCAGCTCCGGATCGAGGAAGGCGGTGGACTGCTCGGCCACCGGCCGATCCCCGATGGCGTGCCACGGAAAGGTGTCCGACTCGACGACCCGCGGATCGTGGAACCACAGATATCCGCCGAACACCTCGTCGGCGGACTCACCGGACAGGGCGACGGTCGACTGCTGCGCGACCGCCCGGAACAGCAGATACAGCGAGGGACCCAGATCGCCGTCGCCATAGGGCAGATCCCAGGCCCGCAGCACCGCCTCCCGCACCCCCGCGGCGACGAGATCGGCGTTGTTCAGCAGGATTTCGCGATGGACGGTGCCGACATGACGTACCAGCTCCATCGCGAACGGCGTATCGGGCGCCTCTCGCAGCCGCTCCGGTTCGAAGTTCTCCACCTGCCCCACGAAGTCCACCGAGAAGCTGCGGATCCGATCCGAATCGAGCGTGCGCTGCGCGAGCGCGGTCAGCGCGCTGGAATCCAATCCGCCCGACAGCAGCGTGCACAGCGGCACATCGGCGACCAGCTGCCGAGCGACGATGTCGGTCAACAGTTCTCGCACCCGGGCCACGGTGGTGTCCACATCGTCGGTATGCGGCCGGGAGGTCAGTTCCCAGTACCTCTGCTCGAACCGGTGCCCGTCGCGGACCCGCAGCACATGTCCGGGCCGCACCTCGTACAGCCCCTCCAGCGGCGTCTGCCCGGGCACGCGCACGAACGACAGCGCATAGCGCAGCCCCTCCAGCGACAGCACGGCCCGGCTGTCCGGATGTGCGAGCACGGCTTTCGGCTCCGAGCCGAACAGCAGCCCGTCGGCGATCGGATAGTAGAACAGCGGTTTGATACCCAGCCGATCCCGGTACAGCAGCAGCTCCTCGCTGCGGCTGTCCCAGATCGCGAAGGCGAACATCCCGTTCAGCCGACCCACGAATTCCGGCCCCCACTGCAGATAGGCCCGCAGTACCACCTCGGTATCGCTGCGGGTGGCGAACCGATGGCCCAGCAGGACGAGTTCGGCTCGGAGTTCGGCGAAGTTGTACACCTCGCCGCTGTAGCTGATCGCGGCCACCGGTGTCCCGTCGGGCAGCGTCTCCGGGGTGAGCATGGGCTGCCTGCCGCCCTCGAGGTCGATCACCGACAGCCGCCGATGTGCGAGCGCGACCCGCGGTCGCACCCACATCCCCTCGTCGTCGGGACCGCGTAAGGCCATGGTGTCCATCATTTTTCGAACGATCGGCCGCTCGACGGTGAGATCGCGCGCGAAGTCGACCCAACCGGCGATACCACACATGCGAAGTCCTTCCCTCGGTAACGACGTTGCGGCGGGCGCTCACCCGAGTGCGGTCCACACGGACTTCACCTCGAGGTAGGCCTCGACTCCGGCCCGCCCCATCTCCCGGCCGACCCCCGACGCCTTGATCCCCCCGAAGGGGGTGGCGGGATCGCCTGGCGCCCAGGTGTTCACATAGACCGACCCGGCCCGCAGCCGGGCGGCGAGGGTGTGCGCCCGGCCGAGATCGCGCGTCCAAACCCCCGCGGCGAGGCCGTATTCGGTGTCGTTGGCCAGCCGTACCGCCTCGTCGACATCCCGGAACGACGCCGCCACCAGCACCGGCCCGAAGATCTCCTCCCGGCAGATCCGCATATCC
Organism: Nocardia sp. CDC159; assembly: GCF_023740735.1. Taxonomy (GTDB): domain Bacteria; phylum Actinomycetota; class Actinomycetes; order Mycobacteriales; family Mycobacteriaceae; genus Nocardia; species Nocardia pulmonis. Next base: position 119,146 of record NZ_JAMRXH010000021.1, on the reverse strand, counting down.
GGGGTCACGTCGGTGAACAGGGCGGGGCGCAGGAAATAGCCTCCCGGCGGCTCGGCCGCGGGAATCTCCCCGGCCCGCAACGTCGCACCCGCGGCGATCCCGTCGCGCAGGTACTCGCGCACCCGCCGATACTGCTCGAGCGAGATCAGCGGCCCGAACTCGGTCGCCGGATCCAATGCCGGTCCGACCCGAGCCTGGTTGGCCCGCACCAGAATTCCCTCGATCACCTCGTCGAAGACACTCTCGTGCACATACAGCCGCGACGCGGCATTGCAGGCCTGCCCGGTATTGAAGTAGATCCCGCGGTAGGCCCCGGTGATCGCCGCCTCCAGATCCGCGTCGGGCAGGATGATGTTCGGGCTCTTGCCCCCGAGCTCCAGCGTCATCCGCTCGAGCGCGCGGCCCGCCTTCGCCCCGATCTCGCGCCCCACCGCGGTGGAGCCGGTGAAGACGATCTTGTCGATACCCGGCGCGTCGACCAGCGCGGCGCCGGTCGCCCCGTCGCCGGTGAGCACATTGACCGTGCCCGGCGGGAATCCGGCCCGCTCGATCAGCTCGGCCAGCCGCAGGGTGGTCAGCGGCGTCTGCTCCGCCGGTTTGACCACCACCGTACATCCGGCGGCCAGCGCCGCACCCAGCTTCCAGGCCGCCATCAACAGCGCGAAGTTCCACGGAATGATCTGCGCGCAGACTCCCACCGGCTCTTTTCTGGTGTAGCACAGCGTATTCGGGACCGATACCGGAATCGTCTCCCCCTCGATCCGGGTGGGCCAGCCGCTGAAATAGCGGAACTGCGCCGCGGCGGCCGGCACATCGAGCGTGCGGGTGACCGCGATCGGCTTGCCGCCGTCGCGGGATTCGAGCTCGGCGAGTTCGGCGGCATGGTCCTCGATCAGATCGGCGAGCCGGGCCAGCAACCGCCCGCGCTCGGCCGCGGGCATCGCGCCCCACGGTCCGTCGAGCGCGGCCCGCGCGGCGGCGACGGCCGCCCGCACATCCTCGGGACCCGCGTACGCGACCTCGGCGAGGGGCTCGCCGGTGGACGGATCGATCGTGGTGAAGGTGCGGCCGCTCGCGGCGGCGGCGAACCGGCCGCCGATATAGAGCGGATGCGGTGCGGTCGAGACGGTCACGAGTCCTGACCTCCTCCGAAGCGGTCGATGACGGTGATGCCGCCACCGGTGGTGAAATCGCTCATGGCGGCCAGCACGTCGCCCGCCTGCTCCAGCGCCACGGTGCGCTGCACCAGGGTCTGCGGCGCGAGCCGACCCGACGCCACCAGAGACAGCAACCGCGGATAGCTGGTATGCGGATTGCCGTGCGAGCCAACGACACTCAGCTCCGCGATGGTGATCTCGTCGATCGGCAGCGCGATCTCGCCCGCGTCCGCCGCGCCGGTCATGCCCACCTGCACGTGTCGCCCCCGCTTACGCAGGCAGCGAATCGAATTCAGCACGGTCGCGCGGGCGCCCAGGGCGTCGATCGAGACATGTGCGCCGCCGTCGGTGGCCTCGCGGACCGCCGCCGGGACGTCCGGTTCGGCACCGGCATCGATGGTGTGCGCCGCGCCCTGTTCCTTGGCCAGCGCCAGCTTCGCCGGATCGATGTCCACCGCGACCACGAATGCGCCTGCCGCACTGGCGATCTGCACCGCCGACAGCCCCACCCCGCCCACGCCGTGCACGGCCACCCGATCCCCGGGCCGGACCTCGCCCTGGCCGAGCACGGCATGGAACGCCGTCATGAACCGGCAGCCGATCGCACTGGCCGCCACCGGCGTGAGCCCCTCGGGCACCGGTACGCAGTTGAAGTCGGCGGTGGGTATCGACACGTATTCGGCGTAGCCGCCGTCGCGCCAGAAGCCCAGTACCTGCATGTTGTCGCAGACATTGGCCCGCCCGTCGCGGCAGTGCCCGCAGGTGCCGCAGGCCAGGTGGAACGGCACGGTGACCCGGTCGCCGATCCGCACCGACCGCACCTCGGGACCGACGGCCACCACCTCGCCGACCAGTTCGTGGCCCAGCGTGCGCGGCAGCGCCACCTGTCCGCCCAGCCAGCCCCAGTCGCCCATCCAGGCGTGCCAATCGCTGCGGCAGATGCCCGCGGCCTGCACCGCCAGCACGACGCCGTCGGATTCCGGTGTGGGATCGGGTATTTCGCGAATGTCGAGCGGTGCCCCGTACTCGACGATCTGTGCCGCTCGCACGGTGGTCCTCCTGGCGTCAGCGGATGCGGACGGGCAGCGAGTCCAGCCCGCGGGTGATGTTGTTCGGGGTGCGGGTCGGCTCGCCCGCGAGTTCGATCGTGCTGGCCCGCTTGGCGAGTGCGGTGAACACCGCGTGCGCCTCCATCGAGGACAGCGCGCGCCCGGGACAGTGGTGCACGCCGGAGCCGAATCCGAGGGTGTCCACCGGATTGCGCCGCACCAGAAAGCGATCCGGATCGGGATAGTGGCGCTCGTCCCGATTGGCCGAGCCGTAGGACAGCACCACGCGCGCGCCCGCGGGAATGGTCACGCCGTCGACGTCCACATCGCAGGTGGCGACGCGGGAGAAGGACTGGATCGGCGACTCCATCCGCACGCCCTCCAGGAACGCGCCGGGGATGAGCTTCGGATCCTCCCGCACGGCCTGCCACTGTTCGGGATCGCGGGCCAGCAGCCACAGCGTGGCGGCGATCCCGGCGATGGTCGTATCCAGCCCGGCGCAGGCATAGGCGCTCATGGTCATCAGCGCCTCCGGCTCGGTGATCTCCCCGCGATCGGCCGCGGCCCAGACGATCTGACCGAAGCTGTCCGGCAGCAGCCGATCCGGCGTGGCCTCGGTGACGAGATACCGCATGAGCGCCTGCACATCCGGAAACGTCGACCGCTGCAACTCGCTGTCTGGACCCATGTAGTTGAACGCTCCCAGCGCCCAGTCCAGCAGTTCGGTCCGGTATTCGTCGCGCGGAAAACCGATGAGGTCCATGACGATATCCACCGGCAGCTTGCACGCGAAGTCGGCGACCCCGTCGAACTCACCGCGCCGCATCAGATCGTCGACCAGCCGATCGGCCAGCCGCTCGATATCCCCGGCGACCGCGCGGACATAGCGGGGCCGCAGGGCGTCGTCGAGCACCTTGCGCACCGTGCGATGCCGCGGCGGGTCCATGCCGAGGATCGAGCCCTCCGACAGCTCGTTGCAGGTGGCGTTCATCGCGATGCCCTGCGCCGAGCTGAACCGCTCCCAGTCGACCAGCGCCGCGCGCACGTCGTCGTAGCGGAACATGCCGTACAGGTCGTATTCGGTCAGCCGGACCACCGGCCCCAGATCGCGCAGCGTCCGATAGTGCTCGAACGGTTCGCGCAGCGCATCCGGGGAATACAGGGCCAGATCGGTCTCGGGCGCGGAAATACCTGCCGTGGTCACGACGGACCTCCCCCGGCCGCCAGATCGTAGAAGCACATGCGCGGCCCCGCCCCCGGGCGCGTGTACACCCGGCGCAGCGTCAGGGCGGACTTGTCGAACACCTCGAACCAGGCCGTGCGCTCGCGCGGCAGGCCCTGTCCGGTCAGCACGTGGATCAGGAAGAAGTCGTCGTCGTTCTCGCGGTGGTCGTAGCGGATCTCGGGCTCGCCGATCAGCAGGATCCTCAGCTGCGGGAAGCGCGCGGCGATCTCGTCCAGCAGATCCACGACGGCCTGCTCGCCATTGCGGAAGTGCTCGTGCAACGCGCTCATCATGCACAACCCGTCGGCGTCGCGGCAGACCTCCGGCCAGGTCTCGGGGGCGAAGGCATCGCCGACGACGAATTGCACCCGGTCGGCCACCCCGGCCCTGCGGGCGTGTTCGCCCGCCACCTCGATGGCCTCGGGACTGATGTCCAGGCCGATACCGGTGAGCGAGGGATCGCGCACACAGGCGTCGATCACCAATTGCCCACCGCCACAACCGATGTCGAGAATGCGCCGGACACCGCGGCCCTGCATGGCTCGCAGCACCACCGGGGAGTGGAAGAAGGAGAACAGGGTGTCGCAGTGGGCGCCGAGTTTCGCGCCGTCGCGGATCACGTCCTTGCCGTACACGGCCCTGCCGGTGAGCAGATCGCCGATCCGGCTGGTGACCGCGCCGTAGGCGTCGACATAGACCCCGAGGCGGGCCAGTGAGACGTCGGTGGTGAGGAATTCGCCGAGCCGGGTGAGGAAGTACTCCCCCTCGCGGATCTCCAGAATGCCCCGGTGCACCAGGTAACTCAGGAAGCCGGGCCCGATGCCGGGGTCGAGCCCGTCGAGCAGACCGTCGGCCGGTCGGCGTGGCCCCGACCGCAGCCGCTGCAGCAGCGGCGTATCGGCCAGCGCCCGCACGGCGTGGCAGACGTGCATCGAGCTGATCATCTCGGGCAGGTCCGACAGCGTGAACGCCTGCCATTCGCGGCGCTGCCGCTCATCGGTCAGTTCGATGATTTCCGGACCGGTGGTGGTGGTGAGCGTCGTCATGAATTCTCGAATCCTTTCCGGAGCCGTTGTCGTCCGGTGTCATTCGCACACCGCGTAGGCGTGCCTGCCGCGGGGGCTCGCCGCCGCCCGCACGAACTCCCCGTCGTCGGTGAACCCGGTCGCGCAGATCCGGCCCAGCGAGTAGGCGGGCACGAGTTCGACCTCGTGGCCGCGCTTTTCGAGTTCGGCGACCGTGCGGGGATCGCAGGTCTCCTCCGCCACCAGCACCCCGGGCCGGAAGGCGTGCGGGGTGAACGACGCCGGTACCTGGTCGGTGTGGAAGGCGGTGGTCTCGGTGGCGCGCTGGAAGTCCAGGCCGAATTCGGCGACATTGAGGAAGAACTGCAGGGTCCACTGGTCCTGCCGATCGCCGCCCGGGGTGCCGAACGCCACGAACGGCTTGCCGTCCCGCAGCACCACGCTCGGACTCAGGGTGGTCCGTGGCCGCTTGCCCGGCGCCAGTGAATTCGGGTGTCCCTCCAGCAGATACATGGATTGGCCACGGGTGCCCAGTGCGAAGCCGAGCTCGCCGATGGCCGGTGAACTCTTCAGCCAGCCGCCGCTGGGGGTGGCCGCCACCATGTTCCCGTGCCGGTCGACGACGGTGACTGTGCAGGTATCGGCCTTGGCCGTGGTGGCCGCGAGAATGGTCGGAAGTCCGTTGCGCAGCTGGGACATCCACTCGCTGCCCGCGTCCGGATAGTCGATGGTGGGCAGTTCGGGGATGAAGGAGGCGCGCCCGCCGGGTTCACCGGGCCGCAGCGTCAGCGCGGCCCGCGCCCCGACCAGCGCCCGCCGGGCCCGGGTGTAGTCCGCGTCGAGCAGCCCCGCCAGCGGCACCTCGCTGAACGTCGGATCGCCGTACCATGCCTCGCGGTCGGCCATCGCGAGCTTGGTGCATTCGACCACGGTGTGCACATAGTCGGCGCTGCCCGGCCCCATGGCGGCGAGGTCGAAGCCCGCCAGCAGCGCGAGTTGCTGCAGGAAGACCGGCCCCTGCGACCACGGCCCCGGCTTGAAGACCTGATACGGCCCGTAGTGCAGGCTCGGCGCGGTCTCGACGGTCGGTTCCCACGCGGCCAGATCGTCGGCGGTCAGCAGCGCGCGATGTCGCCTGCCGGTCGCGTCCAGCATCGGCCCGGAGGCGAGGAATTCGGCGATCTCCTCGGCGACGAAGCCTCGGTAGAAGGCGTCGTGTGCGGCCTGGATCTGCGCCTCGCGATCGGCCGAGGCGGATTCGGCCGTCTTGATCAAACGCTGATAGGTATGGGCGAGCGCCGGATTGCGGAACCGGCTGCCCGCGGCCGGGGCGACGCCGCCGGTCAGATAGGTCCGGGCCGATCCGTGCCACTCCTCGCGGAACAGCGGGGCGAGCACCTCGATGGCGCGGGCGGTCTCGGGAAGCAGCGGAAAGCCGTTGTCGGCGTAGCCGATCGCCGGCTCCAGCACCTCGGCCAGCGACAGGGTCCCGAATTCGGCGAGCAGCCGCATCCAGCCGCCGAAGGCGCCCGGAACGCAGGCGGGCAGCAGACCGGAGCCGGGGATGCCGCGCAGTCCGAGATCGGTGAACGCCGCGATATCGGCCGCGCGGGGCATCGGGCCCTGCCCGCAGATCGCCTGCACATCGTCGCGCCGGGCTCGGCGCGCCACGATCGAGACATCGCCGCCCGGGCCGTTGAAATGCGGTTCCACCACCTGCAGAACGAATCCCGCGGCGACCGCGGCGTCGAAGGCGTTGCCGCCGCGGGCCAGCATTCTCATGCCCGCGGCCGAGGCGAGCCAGTGGGTGCTGGCCACCGCGCCGATGGTGCCGGTCAGCTCGGGTTTGGAGGGCAGCATGCGACTACTCCCTTACTCGTCGTCGAAGATGCCGGGGCCGGGGGTGAGAATCGCGCCGGGGTCGTAGCGCTTCTTCGCCTCGCACAGCGCGGACCATCGGTCGCCGAAGTGGGCGCGCCAGTCCGCACCGGTCATGCGCAGCGACCCGATCGGATACAGCACCGCCCCGTACTGCTTGCGGGCCTGGGTGAGCAGGCGGTCGTTGCGGTCGAGCATCTCCTCGACGAAGGCCGGGTCGGCATCGGCGGTTTCGGAGACGGTGTTGATGTCCAGGACGAACACCCAGTCGGAGCCGTCCGGCTCGGGCAGCGGCGGCAGCGGCCGGGTGATGCGGCTGCGCCGCTGCGGATACAGCAGGCTGATGCCGAACGGCCCGATATCGCGTGCGGTGAGCGAGGATTGGACCTCGGCCACATAGTCCTCGACCACCGATCCGGACAGCCACACGTCGTACCACGGCTTGAGCAGCCGGTCCCAGTTCACCGTCTCGCGCATGCCGTCGACCAGCCGATCGATCGAGAAGACGTAGTGCAGATAGGTGGTGTCGTCGACGGCGGGTTCGGTGCTCAGCCCGGCGGTGGCCACCGCATCGTCGGGCGGGGTGGCCGGATCGTAGAAGACCGTCGCGTAGAGCTTGTGTGTCGGTTCCGATTGCGGCGCGTACAGCTCGCAGTAGACGTGATCGATGGCCGGGCGCTCGATGAGCGTGCGCAGATCGCGGAAGAACGCGGCATTGTCGGTGTACTCCAGCACGTAGGTGCGGGCACGTTCGCGCGCGGGCGTGAGTTCGACGACCGCCTTGGTGATCACGCCGAACTGGCCGAGCCCGCCGAGCACGGCCTCGAACAGGTCGCGCCGGTGCTCCGGCGAGCAGCGCTCGATCTCTCCCGTGCCGGTGACCACCTCGAGTTCGCGGACGTGATCGATCTGCAGTCCGGTGCGCAGCGCGCCCACCAGGCCGCCGAGCCCGCCCACCGACAGCGTGCCGCCCACGGTCAGCGAGGTGTAGCCGGTGATCGCGGGCGGGGTCAGCCGCGGCGAATGCTCGAATGCGGCGGTTACCAGATCCTTCCAGTGAATTCCGGCGTCGACCTCGGCGACGTCCGGGCCGAGGGAGTGAATGCGGTTCAGATACCGGTTCTCGATGACCAGCCCGTCGCTGAGGCCCTGGCCGAGGGTGGTGTGCGCCTGCCCGCGGGTCGACACGGGGATGCCGTAGGTGCGGCAGAAGCGGATCATCGCGGCGATGTCCTGCGCCGAGCGGGGCCGCAGCACCGCGCCCGGCTCACGGACGGTGATATTGCCCAGGTCGGTGGCGACCGCCCGCCGCGCCGCCGCGTCCACCAGGAGTTCGCCCGCCAGCGCGGGTGCGGCGGCGAACGACGAATTCGTCCCCGGCCCCGGGTCTTTCACCCAGGCGCGGGCGATCGGATCGAATCCCACGATCGCGGACACGGAAAACTCCTTTCGGCGCAAAGGCTTTCGGCCATTCCCCCTGCGTCGAACATAACCGCGCCCGAGTGGCGGGCACATTCAAAAGATCTTCAAAATAGTGTCAGAACCTCGTCAATCCGAGCCCAGCGCGGCGGCCACCCGGGCACACAGTTCGGCGAAGACGCGCCGTTCGGCCGGACTGAGCACGGACGCGGCGATATCGGCGTTGTCGCGCCTGCATTGCGCCGCGCGGTCGAGGAATTCGCGACCCGCCGCGGTGAGCGAGGTGGTCTGCTCGCGCCGATCGGCGCCGAGTGCGGCCTGCTCGACCAGGTGCCGATCCTTGAGCACGCGCAGCGCCTTGGACATTGTCGGGCGCGACACCCGCAGCGATTCGCTCAGCGCCGACGGGGTCATCGGGCCGTGCAGGCGCAGCATTTCGAGCACGTCGTACTGCTGCCAGGTCACCCGCTCGGGTGTGGTGCGGGTGCGCCGCGCCACCAGGACGCAGGTCAGGTAGGCCAGTGCGTTCTCGATGTCGTTATCCCCGAAGGACACTGGGTACTCCTCACCCGTCGCTTGATTTCCAATTGGAAACTAGTCTAGGGTGGGTCGCGCTACACCAACTCGTAACCCACACGGGAGGGAGTGGTCATGAGCACCGCGGTCTTTCGACCGAATACCGTGGGGTGGTTCGAAATCACCACCGCCGAGCCGGAACTCGCCGAACAGTTCTATCGAAGCCTTTTCGATTGGCGGTTCACCGCTTTCGATTCCGAGTACCACACCATCACCGCGCCCGATGCCGCCGTCGCCACGGGTGCGCTGCGCCGTGGCGGACGAGATGCGTTGTGCATCAGCGTGATCTGCGACGATCTCACGGCGACGATCCCGCGCCTGGAGGCGCTGGGCGCCACGGTCGTCGAGCCACCGGCACGGACACCGGCGGGCGATCTGCACGCGATCGTCACCGATGCTCAGGGCAATCGGATCGGCCTGTTCGCGCCTGCGGCACAGCGGAATTCGGCACCCGGCCCACAGCCGCCGACGCCGAACTCCCTGGCCTGGTTCGAGATCGGCACGACCGACTTCGCCGCCTCGCGCAAGTTCTACGAGCAGGCCTTCGGCTGGCGCTACGAGCGCGACGAGGCCGCCGAGGGGGTGGCCTACTACAACATCCTGGTCGAGGGTGCGAGCGAACCCATCGGCGGGATGGTCGATCTGTCCGCCGGTCCCACACCGACCGATTACGCCATCCCCGGACTGCTCGTCGCCGACGTCCCCGATCTGCTCGAGCGCTGCGAACGCGCGGGCGGGCAGCGGGTGATGGGCCCGTTCCCCGACGGCAACGGACTGATCATCGGGCAGTTCACCGATCGGTTCGGCAATCGGTGGAGTTCGTTCGCCCGGCCCGCGGACGGGTGAGCCCGCATGCCCTTCGCCGTCTATGTGCTGGGGCTGGGCGTGTTCTGCCTCAACACCACCGAAATCATGGTCGCCGGGCTGATTCCCGGCATCTCCAGTGACCTCGGGGTGTCCATCGCCGCCGTGGGTTATCTGGTGTCGATCTTCGCCTTCGGCATGGTCGTGGGTGGGCCGCTGCTGATCGTCGGGCTGTGGCGGGTGGCGCAGAAGCGATCGTTGATACTGCTGCTGGCGGTGTTCGTCGTCGGCCAGACGATCGGTGCGCTGGCCCGTGACTACTGGGTGCTCGTGGTGGCGCGCATCCTGACCGCGCTGGCCGCCTCGGCCTTCTTCGGCGTGGCCGCCGCGGTGTGTATCCGTCTGGTCGGGGCCGAGCGGCGCGGGCGGGCGATGTCGGTGCTGTACGGCGGCATCATGGTCGCCCAGGTGGTCGGCCTGCCGGTCGCCACGTTCATCGAACAGCACTGGGGCTGGCGCGCCAGCTTCTGGATCGTCGACGCGCTGGCCCTGGTCTGCGTGGCCGCGGTCGTGGCGGTCGTTCCGTCCGGCGGCGGCGCGCAGACCCTCGACCTGCGCGCGGAGACCGGCGCGTTCCGCAACCCGCGGCTGTGGGGTGCGTATGCCACCAATGCCCTCGTCATCGGCTCGGTCATCGCCGGATTCACCTATCTGTCACCGATCTACACCGACGGCACCCACTTCGCGGCGTCGACGGTGCCGGTGCTGTTCGCGGTGTACGGGGTGGCCACGGTGGTGGGCAACGCGGTCGTCGGGCGCTTCGCCGACCGCTACACGCTGCCCATCCTGATCGGCGGCCTGATCGCCGTGGCACTCATCTTCGCCGCGTTCGCCCTCACCCTGGAGTACAAGGCGCCCACGATCGTCGCGACGGTGCTGCTCGGCCTCATCGGATTGCCGCTCAACCCGGCCATGGCCGCGCGGGTGATGTCGGTATCCAACGAGGGTGCGCTGGTCAATACCGTCAACGGCTCGGCCATCAATATCGGCGTGGTCATCGGACCCTGGCTGGGCGGATTGGGAATCAGCGCCGGACTGGGCCTGGCCTCGCCGCTGTGGATCGGCTCGGCAATGGCACTGGGCGGACTGCTCACGCTGCTGCCCGATATCACCCCGCGGCTTCGGGACCGACCCGGCGAGCCCGCCGAAATTCCCGCGCAGGAGGCCCGAAAGGGAGTGTGAATACCCGCTTTTCGACGCCGCAATCACGAAAGTGGTTGCGGCGTCTTTTGTTGCCGGTATCGGGTGCGACAATGACTGTCTGACAACAACTTGAGACTTTCTCGAGCATCCTCTGATTGCCCCTGTCGTGCTCGCGCGCCGACCATGAAGTCGACGAGCGCATTCCGACGGAAGGGCATCCGATGGACGGGCTTGACATCGCGCCGAGGTTTCACCACCTCGCCATTCAGACCGATGACGTGGACGCGACGATCAAGTGGTACGAGGCATTCCTCGGCACCACGGTGGAGTGGTCACTGGATCGCTTCTCCTCGCTCACCCACGCGCGACTACCCGGAATCCAGAAGCTGGTCGAGCTGAGGAAGGGGGACGTGCGGTTCCACGTCTTCGACCGGGCCGAACACACCCAGGACGGCCCGAATCCGCTCGACTACCAGTTCCAGCACGTGGGCATCGCCGTGCGCCGACCCGAGCACCTGGTGCAACTGCGGGAGCAGTGGCTGCGGGCGCGCGAGCAGACCGCGCTGCGCTGGGCCCGCGACGAACCACCGTCGGACATCGTGACCGACGACGACGGCATGCAGAGCCTCTACGTCCTGGACCCCAACGGGCTCGAACTCGAATTCGTCTACTTCCCGGGGGAGGGCTCGTGAGCAGCGACCATCCTCCCGTGCTGCTGACGCGGCTGCTGTTCATGCCGCGCACGGGCCAGCCCTACGCGCCCTCCCCCGAGCTGGATCGCGACGCCGCCGAACAGCGCGATCTCCCGGAGTACGACATCCTCGGCGACCGCCCGGTCCAGGCGCAGCCGCTGTTCTGGTATCGCTGGATCGCGGGTCATCAGATCTCGTTCGTGCTGTGGCGGGCGATGCACGACATCCTCGGGCGGCATCCCGACGGCGTGCCGGACGAGCGCGAACTCGACGTCCTGGCCGCCTGCGTCGACGGCTACAGCGCCATGCTGCTGTACTCCTCGACGGTTCCCCGCGAGCACTACCACGCCCACACCCGGGTGCGCATGGCCCTGCAGCATCCGTCGTTCAGTGGGGCGTGGGCCCCGGACTACCGGCCGATCCGCCGGTTGTTCCGCGGTCGATTCCCCTGGCAGGGCGATCCGGTGTGCGCGGCGCTGGACGAGGCGGTCACCCGCAACGGGGTGACCCACGACCACATCGCCGACCATCTGGTCCCGGACGGGCGCTCGCTGCTGCAGCAGTCCGCCGGGGCGCCCGGGGTGAGCGTGTCCCGGGAGAAGGAGGACCTCTACGACAACTTCTTCCTGACCGTCCGCCGCCCGGTGAGCCACGCCGAGCTGGTGGCACAACTGGATTCGCGCCTGACCGAACTCGCCGCGGATCTGCGGCACAACGGGCTCTACCCCCGCGTCGAAGGCCGCCACTACCCGGTGGTTCCCGAGCAGTCGACCGTGCTGCGCCCGCTGGTGACCGGCGTGCTGCGGGTGACCGATCGCGCGGCCCGGTTGGTGTCGGCCCTGCGTCTCGAGGATGTGCGCCGATGAAACACGGCATCGCCCTGCTACCCGAGCACGAATGGAAGGTCGCGGCCGAACGCTGGCGCGCCGCCGAACAGCTCGGCTACCACCACGGGTGGACGTACGACCATCTGATGTGGCGCTGGTTCGCCGATCGCCGCTGGCACGGCGCGATACCGACCCTCACCGCCGCCGCCACCGTCACCAGTTCGCTCGGACTCGGCCTGCTGGTGGCCACCCCGAACTTCCGCCATCCGGTCGCACTGGCCAAGGAACTGGCCACCGTGGACGATATCGCGGGCGGGCGGCTGATCTGTGGATTGGGTTCGGGCGCACCGGGATACGACGCGAGCATCCTCGGCGGCCCGGACCTCGGCGCCCGCGAGCGCGCCGAGCGCTTCGAGACCTTCGTCGAACTGCTCGACGCGGTGCTCGTCCAGGGCAGCGTCAATCAGTCCTCGCGCTGGTACACCGCCTCCGGGGTGAACTTCCATCCGCGCGGCGAATGCGCCCGGCCGCCGTTCGCGGTGGCCGCGACCGGACCGCGCGGCATGGCGCTGGCCGCCCGGTTCGCGCGGTACTGGATAACCTCCGGTCCGCCCAACGACTTTCGCATGCGCCCGCTGGCCGAGATCGTGCCCGTGCTGCGCGCGCAGCTGCGGGCCGTGGACGCCGCCTGCGAGCGTGCCGGACGCGAGCCGGGCACACTGCACCGAGTGTTCGTCGCCGACGCGGCGGCGGGCGGAATAACGAAATCGGTTGCCGCGTACGAGGACGCGACCGCCGAGCTCGCCGCGATCGGGTTCACCGATCTGATCGTGCACTGGCCGCGGCCGGATCAGCCGTATCAGGGCGACGAGCGCGTCGTCGTCGAATTCGCGGAGAAGCATTTGGCAGGTCGGCGATGCGGGTGACGACGGTGGACATGTTCGGCGCCGCACCCGGCCGGGGCAGCGCGGTGGATGTGCTGGTCCCCGAGGGCCCGTGCGGGGAAGGTATCGCGGCGGAGGCCGCCGCGTACGCACGGCGCAGCACCTCGGACGAGACGGTCCTGGTCGGCGAATATTGCCGGGAGCAGGGGACTTTCACCTCGCGAATCTTCAACGCCGACGGCGAGACGCCGTTCGCGACGCACTCCCTGGCGGGCGCGGCGGCCTGCCTGGTCCACACCGGCCTGCTCGCACCGGGTGAGGTCGGGCGGATCGCCGCGACGTGCAGTCAGCACCTGTGGACCGACGGTCACCAGGTGCGGGTGCCGTTCGAGGGACGCGCTGTGCACCAGCCGATTCCGCACGATCCCACGCTGTTCGGCCCCTATTCCGGTGCGGCGCACGCGGGCGGTGTCGGGCGCGCGTTCAACTTCGTGCGCATCAGCGAGGATCCGCGCGCGCTGCCCGTCCCGGATCTCGAGCGAATGCGGGAGGTCGGCCTGACCGACCTCACCTTCTTCCGCTGGGATCCGGATCGCCGGGAGGTGCTGGCGCGGGTGTTCGCCCCGGGCTTCGGCATCCCGGAGGACGCCGGATGCCTGCCCGCGGCCGCCGCACTGGCCCTCGCCGCACTGCGCGCGGCCGGGGAGCGGTCGGCAGCGGTGACGGTGCGCCAGGTGACCCGGCACGGCAGCGAATCGCGGTTCGACTGCACCGGCGCGCTCGGCGACGGTCAGGCGGGTGTGCGCATCACCGGCCGGGTCTGGGTGCCCGGGTCCGACGACGAGAAAGCGAGTGGGACATGACGATTCGCTCGGCTCTGCGCGCGGAGGCACGGCGGCGCGACGAGGCCGATCCGCTGACGAAATACGCGCGCGAGTACATCACCGACGGCGCGATCCACCTCAACGGCAACTCGCTGGGTCCGCCGCGGGCCAGTCTCACCGGCGCGCTCGACCGCGTCGTCTCGGATCAGTGGGCGCCGCGGCAGGTGCAGGGCTGGTTCCGCGAGGGCTGGCTGGATCTGCCGCGCACGATCGGAGACAAGCTGGCGACGCTGCTCGGCGCGGCGCCGGGCCAGGTCGTGGTCGCCGGAGAGACGACGTCGACGACGCTGTTCAACGCGCTGATCGCCGCCTGCCGCCTGCGACCGACCCGGCCGGTTCTGCTCATCGAGGCCGAGTCCTTCCCGACCGACCTGTACATCGCCGCCTCGGTGGCGCGGCTGCTGGATCGCGAGCTGATCGTGCGCTCGCGCGACGGTTTCGACGCCTACCTCGCCCGGCACGGCGCACGGGTGGCGGCGGCCCTCGCCGCACCCGTCGACTTCCGCACCGGAGCGCGCCGCGACATCGGCCCGACCACCGCGCGGTGCCAGGCCGCCGGGGCCCTGTCGGTGTGGGACCTCAGCCACGCCGCGGGCGTGCTGCCGGTCGATCTGGACGCCCACCAGGTCGATCTCGCGATCGGCTGCGGATACAAGTATCTGGGCGGCGGCCCGGGCGCACCGGCCTATCTCTACGTCCCCGCCCGGCTGCAGCCGCTGCTGGATCTCCCGCTGACTGGCTGGCACGGGCACGCGCGAATGTTCGCCATGACGGCCGAATTCGAGCCCGCGCCCGGTATCGATCGGGCACGCACGGGTACACCGCCGGTGCTCAGCCTCATCGCGTTGGACCACGCGCTCGATCCGCTGGTGGAGGTGGGCATCGAGGCGCTGCACCGGCGCGGCCGCGAACTCGGGGAGTTCTTCCTCGAATGCCTCGCCGAGCGCGCGCCGGATCTGGCCGGGCGACTGGCCTCGCCGCGCGATCCGGATCGCCGCGGCGGCCATCTGGCGCTGCGGATTCCCGAGGCCGAGCCGGTGGAGGCCGCACTCGCCGCCGCGGGCGTGCACGTCGACTCGCGGCCGCCGGATCTGATCCGCCTGGCCTTCGCGCCGCTGTATGTGACCCACGAGCAGGTGTGGCACGCGGTCGACGCCCTGGACCACGCCGTGAAGGGAGCACGATGACCCGAACCGTCGACGAATACGTCTCCTACGCGCATATGGACGAACTCCACCAGCTGCAGCGCCCGCGCAGCCAGGCGCGGGGCGAACTGAATTTCATTCTGCTCAGCCACGTCAAGGAACTGCTGTTCCGCGCGGTCACCGACGATCTGGACGCGGCGCGCGAGGAACTGCAACGCGACGACGTCGCCGCGGCGTGCGTGGCCCTGGCCCGAGCGACGCGCACCCAGCGCGTGCTCGTGGCCTGCTGGGAGTCGATGAACGGCATGTCCGTCGACGAGTTCGTGGCCTTCCGGCACGTTCTCAACGACGCCTCGGGCGTGCAGTCCTTCGCGTATCGCAATCTGGAGTTTCTGCTGGGCAACCGCCCGCAGCGCCAGGTCGAGGAGGCCAGGACCAGCGGCCACCCCTGGCTGCGGGCCGAGCTGGCCAAGCCGTCGCTCTACGATGTGACGCTGGGATACCTTGCCCGGCAAGGCTTTCCGGTTCCAGAGGAGATCCTGGAGCGGCCGACCACCCGCCAGCACGAGGCCGACCCCCGCGTCGAGGACGTGTGGTTGGAGATCTACCGCCACCCCGACCGCCACCGCCGGGCACACCGGCTGGCCGAATGCCTGCTCGAGGTCGCCTATCAGTTCTCCTGCTGGCGGGCCACCCATCTGCTCGTCGTCGAACGCATGCTCGGCGGCAAGAGCGGGACGGCCGGAACCGATGGCGCTGCCTGGCTGCGGGCCATCAACGAACACCGATTCTTCCCGGAACTGTGGACATTTCGCACCCGGCTATGAGATCTGGAGGAAAACGATCACGATGACCGAACTCGAGACCGGCACGACCAAACCGGTCGACCTCAGCTCGCTCGTCCCGGTGCTGTTCGGCTTCGCCGCCTTCCAGCAACTGCGGGCGGCCTCGGAACTGCAACTGTTCGAATATCTTTCGCTCAACGGACCGTGCACCGCCGATCAGGCCGCCGCCGGTCTGGGCCTACCCGCCAAATCGGCGCGCAAGCTGCTGCTCGGCACGACCGCACTGCATCTCACCGAACGCGAGGACGACCACTACGCGCTGGGCGAAACACTGCGGGCCGCAATGGAGGACGGCACCTGGCCGCTGATCCGCAACATCATCGACTTCCAGCAGCGACTGTCGTATCTGCCCGCGATGGAATACGCCGAATCGCTGCGGACCGGTAAGAATCTGGGCCTGCGGCATCTGCCCGGCACGGGCGGCGACCTCTACACCCGGCTGGAGCAGACCCCGGAGCTGGAGAATCTGTTCTTTCGGGGCATGCACTCCTGGTCGGAGCTATCCAATCCGGTGCTGCTGCATCAGGTCGACTACCGCGAGGTGACCACGATCCTCGATGTCGGCGGCGGTGACGCGGTCAACGCGATCGCACTGGCGCGCGCCCATCCGCACCTGCGGATCACGGTGTTCGATCTGGAGGGCGCGGTCGAGGTGGCCCGCGACAATATCGCCGCCGCCGGACTGGGCGACCGGCTCGACGCGGTGGCCGGGGACATGTTCGGCGACCCGCTGCCCGACGGCCACGACCTGGTGCTGTTCGCGCATCAGTTCGTGATCTGGTCGCCGGAGCAGAATCTGGCGCTGCTGAAACGCGCGCACGAGGCGCTCGCGCCCGGTGGGCGGGTGGTCGTGTTCAACGCGTTCGCCGACGACGACGGGCGCGGGCCGCTCTACACCGCGCTCGACAATGTGTACTTCGCGACGCTGCCGTCGGAGGAGTCGACGATCTACCGGTGGCGCGAACACGAAGAATGGCTCGCCGCAGCGGGATTCGTCGACATCACCCGGATATACAACGAGGGCTGGACGCCGCACGGGGTCATCGAAGGACGTAAGCCCCATGTCTGAGCCGGACCTCGACCGGGAGTACTCGCCGAGTTCGGTCGCGCGGGATCCGGCCGGATCGCTGCGGCGGTACCGGATGCGCAGCGATGCCGCGCGCTCGCGGCTCGACGTACATCTCGCGGTGCGCTACGGCGAGGAGCGCGGCGAACGCTGCCACGTCTTTCCCGCGGCGCCAGCGGGCATCCGGGGACCGCGGACGCCGGTGCTGGTCTTCGTGCACGGCGGGCACTGGCAGGAGTCCGGCATCGAGGAGGCCTGCTTCGCGGCCGAACACGCCGTGGCGCACGGCTGCGCGTTCGTGGCGGTCGGCTACGGCCTCGCCCCGGCCCGCAAGCTGCCGGACATGATCGGCTCGGTGGCGCGCGCACTGGACTGGCTTACCCACGCCGGGCCGCTGTTCGGCATCGACCCGGAGCGCATCCATGTCGCCGGAAGCAGCGCCGGGGCGCATCTGCTCGCCGCGGCGCTGGCCGTCGGCGCGACGCCGCGGGTGCGCAGCGCCTGCCTGCTGAGCGGGCTGTACGACCTCACCGAGATTCCGCGAACCTATGTCAACGACGCCCTGCGGCTGACGCCCGGCCTCGCCCGCGACTGCAGTCCGCTGGGCATGCCCGCACCGCCTTGCGACGCGGTCCTGCTCGCCGCCGGGCAGTACGAGACGCGCACCTATCTGCGCCAGCACGAGCGCTACGCCGAATACCTTGCCGCCCGGTCGATTCCGGTGACCTCACTGATCGTGCCCGATCGCGACCACTTCGACCTGGCGCTGGACCTGGCCGATCCGGCGACCCCGCTCGGCCGGGAAACCCTCAGCCAGCTAGCCCCGATGGGCTCCCGCACACGAGAAGGGACGGTGACCTCCGCGCGATGACGACGACGAATACGGCCGTCACCACGGAGACGATCGTCGACGCGTTCGAGCGGACCGCGGCCGAATATGCCGCGCGCGAGGCGATCTCCGACGGCCTGACAACTCTGACCTATGCCGAATTGGACGCACTGAGCGCCCGGATCGCGCGGGCGCTGCGCGATCGCGGACTCACCCCGGGTGAGCGGGTCGCGGTGCACCTCGAGCGCGGCCTGGCCACCTATCAGGTGTTCCTGGGCGTCCTGCGCGCCGGTTTGGTGGTGGTGCCGTTCAATCCGCGCCACCCCGCCGAACACAAGGCGCGCATGTTCCGGGCCGCCGAACCCGCGCTCGCGGTGACCGACTCCGCCACCGCCGACGGCCTTCCCGAGCCCGCGTGCCTGCCGGTCGACGAATTGCGCACCGCCGCGGCGGCTCTGCCCGTGCAGCCGGTGCGGCCCGAGGTCGGCCCGGAGGCGCCCGCCTTCATCCTGTTCACCTCGGGTTCGACCGGCGTGCCGAAGGGGGTGGTCATCGCGCACCGCGGAATCGCCCGCGTGGCACGGCATCTCACCGGCTTCACCCCCGGGCCGCAGGACCGCTTCCTGCAGCTCGCGCAGCCCGCGTTCGCCGCCTCGACCACCGACATCTGGACATGTCTGCTACGCGGCGGGCGGCTCACGGTCGCGCCGCAGGAGGTGCCGCCGCTGGGCGAGTTGGCGCAGCTGATCGCGCGCGAGCGGATCACCGTTCTCAATCTGTCGGTGGGCCTGTTCAATCTGCTCGTCGAACATCATCCGGACAGCCTGGCCAACGTTCGCACGGTCATCGTGAGCGGCGACTTCCCGTCCGCCGCCCACCTCGAGCGGGCCCTGGCCGTCCTCGACGGCGATCTGTTCAATGCCTTCGGCTGCACCGAGAACTCCGCCCTCACCGCGGTGCACAAGATCACCCCGGCGGATCTGACCGACGCCGAGATCCCGGTCGGGCGGCCCATGCCGACGGTCGAAATGACGGTGCGCGACGAATATTTCGACGAATGCCCGCCCGGCCGGATCGGCGAGCTGTGCATCGCGGGCGACGGCGTGGCGCTGGGCTATCTCGGCGACCCGGACCTCACCGACCGCAAATTCGTCGAACACGACGGCCGTCGGCTGCTGCGGACCGGCGATCTGGCCAAGCTGACCCACGACGGGGAGATCGTGCTCGCGGGCCGCACCGACCAGATGCTGAAGGTGCGCGGCTTCCGGGTGGAGCCCCGGCATGTCGAGGTGACGGCCGAGGCATTTCCGGGCGTGCAGCGCGCGGTGGCCCAGGCGGTGCCCAGCGGCGGGGTGGCCGATCAGCTCGCGCTGTGGTGCACGCCCATGCCCGGCCGCGAACTGTCCGAAGACGCACTGTTCGAACATCTGCGCAACCGCCTGCCCGACTATATGGTGCCGTCGAAGATCCTTGTCCTGGAGTCCTTTCCGCTCAATGCCAACGGCAAGATCGACCGCAGGGAGCTGGCGGGGCGGCTCGGGTCCGCGCAGACCGGGAGCAGCTCGCGCGGCGGCGCGCCGGACCGGCTGGCCGAGCTCATCCGCTCGACCCTGATCGATGTGACGGCCAATCGGGCGATCGAACTGGACGCCGGACTGATCGAAAGCGGTGTCACCTCATTACATCTGATCGATCTGGGGGCTCGGCTCGAGGACGTCGTGGGCGTCGCCCTGGCGCCCGACGAGATCGTCGGCGTGGGCACCGTGCGCGGTGTCGCCGACCTGATCCGCACCAAGCGTGCACGAGGGCAGCGATGACCGCGATCAACGAACGTCCCGCGACCGACGCCGGGCGCGTCCCGGCCTCCCCGGCCCAGCCCGGCATGTGGTTCGCCAGCATCCATGGGCCCGATCCCACGGCATACAACCAGCCCCTGGTGCTGCGCCCCGACCGGCTGCTCGATCACGACCGTTTGGTCGCGGCGCTGCGCGCGGTTCACCGCGCGCACGTCGCGCTGCGCACCACCTTCGAGCAGGCCGCCGAGGGCGAGCTGCGGCAGGTGGTGCATGCGGAGCTGGATCCGATCGTCGAGTTGCGCGAGCATCCCGGCGGTGACGCCGAGGCTTGGGTGGCAACGCAATTGGCGGAGGTCGCGGGCACGGTCTTCGATCTGCGCGCGGGCCCGCTCGCGCGCGTTCGGCATCTGCGGGTGCCCGACGCGAACCGCAGCGTGCTGATCTTCAACATCCATCACACCGTCTTCGACGGCATGTCGTTCAAGCCGTACCTCACCCAGGTGGAGGCGGCCTATGTCGCGCCGGATCGCGGCCCCGAACCGGCGCGGCAGGCGCTCGAGTCCTACGCCCGCTGGGCCGAGCGCTGTGGTGCGCCCGAGACGCTGAACTATTGGCGAGACAGGCTGGCCGATCCTCCGGCCCGCGCGCCGATCGGGCTACCCGGGGACGAGCCGCCGCGCTACGTGGTCCGCCAGCGGGTGCTCGATGCCCGCACGACGACGCGGGTACGGGAGTTCTGTGCCGCGCAGGGCCTCACCCCCAGCATGTTCTTCGTCGCGCTCGCTTTCGTTCTGCTGCATCGACATACCGGTCGCGACGACATTCTGCTCGGCATTCCGGTCACCGTCCGCGAGGGCGGTGACGCCGAGGTTCTGGGGCATCTCACCAATACCGTCGTGCTCCGCCACCGGCTGCGGCCGGGCGCGAGCCTGCGCGATGTGCTGCGCACGGTCAAGCGGGACATGCTCGAGGCGCTGCGGCACCGGCACGCACCGCTGGCGGCGGTGATCGGTGCGCTGCGCGCGGGCGGCAATCGCGACGGCGACCCGTTCGACGCGATGATCACCGTGATGCCTTGGGCCGCACGTCGTTTGGACCTGCGAGAGTGGGGGGTGCGGACGTGGGAACACGCACCCGGTGGGGCGAAGTACGAGCTGGCGATCCTCGTCGACGAGACCGCGGGGCATTTCACCCTCGAGGTCGAGCACACCACGACCGCGCCCGGCGGTGCCGAGTTCACCGACTATCTGGCGCGACGGCTGGAGACCCTGGTCGCCAGCGCGCTCGTCGATTCCGAGGCGCGGGTGCGGGACCTGCGCTGGATCAGCGATGCCGAGCGCCACGCGATCAGCGAGCTGTGCGCACGCCGCACGGCCGCACCCGCCTTGGGCACCGAGCTGACCGCCGACCTGTTCGCCGCGACCGTCGCGCGATCGGGCGCCGAACCCGCGGTGGTGACCGACGAGACGGTGACCTCGTTCGCCGATTTGGCGGCCCGCGCCGAGGCGGTGGCGAAGAGCTTTGCCGCCAGGGGAGTTCGCGACGGCCGCCCGGTCGCGGTCCTGCTGCGGCCGGGGGTCGACCTGGTGGCGGTGATCATCGGCATCCTGCGCGCGGGCGGCAGCTACGTCAACCTCGATGCGGATCTGCCGCGGGAGCGGTTGAACTTCACCCTGTCCGACTGCGGCGCGACCATCCTGGTGTGCGACCCCGGCATCGACCTCGAAGGGCTGTACCCGCCCGACGGGCTCGCGGTCATCGCCGCACCGGATCTCACCGATGGCTCGGAACCCATTGCCGACCAGCGCAAGACACCGCGGGACACGGCCTACGTCGTGTATACCTCCGGCACCACCGGCCGCCCCAAGGGCATCGCGATGCCGGAGACCACCCTGGCCAATCTCGTCCGCAACCAGGCGCTGTTCTCCGGCGGCCGACCCCTGCGCACGCTGCAGTACATGCCCCCGGCCTTCGACGTCTTCGCCCTGGAGGTCTTCGGATCCCTGTGCACCGGCGGCACTCTGGTGATCCCGCCCGCGCGGGCCCGCACCGATTTCGAGGCTCTGGCCACACTGCTGGCCGATCAGCGCGTCGAGCGGATGTACCTTCCCTACGTCGCGCTGCGCGAGCTCGCGGCCGTGCTGCGAAGTTCGGCGATCGAGTTGCCCGCCCTGCGCGAGGTGGTCGTCACCGGCGAGCGGGTGGTGATCACCGAGGATCTGCGAATCATGTTCCGGCGCAATCCGAATGCTCGGCTGATCAACGCCTACGGCCCGTCGGAGGCGCACCTGTGCAGCTGGGAACGGCTGCCCGCCGATCCGGGCGCCTGGCCCGCGCTGCCCTCGATCGGGCGGGTGGTCGCGGGCGTGGACGCCTACGTCCTCGACGGCGACGACCGGCTCGCGCCCTTCGGCGTCGAGGGCGAACTGTGCGTCGCGGGCCCGGTCGTGTCCCCCGGCTATATCGGCCTGCCGGACCGGACGCGCCGCGCCATGGTGCCCGACCCGTTCGTGGCGGGACAGACCATGTATCGCACCGGCGACGCGGTCGTGCTGACACCGGACGGTCACCTGCACTACCGCGGCCGCAAGGACGACCAGGTCAAGATACGCGGCTACCGGGTCGAGCCCGGCGAGGTCGTGGCCGCGCTGGAACGAGAGCTGGGCGTGGACGCGGCCGCGGTGATCGCGATCGCCGCGGGCGCCGACCGCGTGCTGCACGGCTTCGTCCAAAGCGCCGCCGAACCGCCCGCCGACTGGCGCACGCGACTGGCGGCGGTCCTGCCGGACTATATGGTCCCGCGCGGGCTCACCCGCATCGATGCCATTCCGGTGACGCCGAACGGGAAGACCGACCGGCGAGCGCTGGAGACGCTGCTCGCCGCCGAATCCGGTGACGACACCACGGTTCTCGTCGGCGACTGGACGGATGCGGAACGGGCGGTGGCCGAGGTGTGGTACGAGGTGCTCGGGCAGCGGCCCGGCACACCGGATGACGACTTCTTCGCGCTGGGCGGGCACTCGCTGCTGGCCGCCCGCCTGCATCGGCTGGCCAAACAGCGCTTTCACGCCGAGGTCGGGCTGTCGACCCTGCTGAACAACCCAACCCCGCGGGGCATGGCCCGCATCCTCACCGGCCGCGACGGCGCCGCGGACGTGGATCTGCGCGCGGAGGCCGCCCTGCCCGACCTGGTCGTCGGACCGCGCCGGGAACCGGCCGACGGCGTCGTATTGCTCACCGGCGCAACCGGATTCCTCGGCAGCCACCTGCTCGACGAGCTGCGCCGGACCGGCCATCGGGTGCGCTGCCTGATCCGCGCCGACAGCGTCGAACACGGTCGGCAGCGGCTACGCGCCGCCTTCGACAAGTTCGCCCTGGACCCGGCCGGACTGGACGAGGTCGAGATCTGCCCCGGCGACCTCGATCGGCCCCGGTTCGGCCTGGGCACGGAATACCAGGCGCTGGCGGGTGCGGTGAGCCAGGTGTATCACGCGGCGGCGCACATCAACTTCGTCGTCCCGTATCGAACGGTCAAGCGCACCAATGTCGACGGCCTGCGCCACCTGATCGAATTCTGCGCGCTCAACGCCACGCCGCTGCGGCTGATCTCGACACTGGCCGTCTTCCCACCCGATGCCTCCTCCGGCGTGATCGACGAGGACGCGGTGCCGGGCGATCCGGCCTCGCTGGGCATCGGGTATTCGCAGAGCAAATGGGTCGCCGAACAGCTCGCGCTGCGGGCGCGCCGGGCGGGGCTGCCGGTCACACTGCACCGCGTCGGGCGCATCGGCGGGCACAGCCGCACCGGGGCCTGCCGGCACGACGACTTCTTCTGGTTGCAGATGAAGAGTTTCGCGCTGCTCGGGCGCTATCCGGACGAGATGGCCGAGGCGCCGCCGGTCGATCTGCTGCCGGTCGACTACGTGGCACGGGCGATCGTGCGGCTGTCGGAAGCCAAGCCGGACAACGAGACCTGGCATCTGTACCACGCCGAGGGTCTGGATTGGCCGACCATTCTCGATGCCATGCGCACGCACGGCTATGCGCTCGATCCGACGGATCTGCCCACCTGGCTGGCGGAGCTGGAACGGCAGGTCGAGACCGGCGACCAGCGCGCGGGTCTGGGGCCGCTGGTGCCCTTCATGCGCGAGGGCGTGCTGCGGCTGGGCGCGCATTCGTTCGACAATGCCCGCTCCGAGCGCGCGCTGGCCGAACTCGGCTGCCCGTTCCCGGCGGCGGAACCGGGCTGGATTCACGGAATGTTCGAGTACTTCCGCGTCGTCGGCGCCGTCCGGCCGCCGCAAGCGGTCCCTCAGGGAGGAGTTCACAGTGCCTGAACTGGCGATTCGCTCGGTGGTCATCATCGGGGCCGGTCCGGTCGGCTGCGCGCTGGCCACGCTGCTGCGGCGGCAGGGGCTGCGGGTGCGGGTGTTCGAACGGGGAACGGAGTCGGCGGGAACCGGATCCGGCCACTCGTTCAACCTCACCCTGACCTCGCGCGGGCTGGACTGCCTGCCCCGCTCGGTGAAGCGCCGCCTCTACCTCCAGGGCGCGGTGCTGGCCAAACGCATCATCCATCACCGCGACGGCGCGATCTCCACCCAGCCGTACGGCACCACCGACGCTCATCACCTGCTGTCGATACCGCGCCGGGTCCTGCAGGACATCCTGCGTGACCAGGCCCTGCGGGCGGGGGCCGAAATCCATTACGGCCAGGCGTGTATCGATGTGGACACCGCCCGCCCGGCGGCGTTGCTGCGCGGTCGCGACGGCGCCACCACCTGGGTCACCGGCGATCTGCTGGTCGGCTGCGACGGAGCCAACAGCGCCGTGCGCGAGGCCATCGCCGCCGCGCATCCGCAGCAGCTGTGGGTGACCCGCGAGATCATCTCGCACGGCTACGCCGAGATCACGATGGACTACGGCGACGCCGATCCGACCGGCATGCACCTGTGGCCACGCGGCGATCATTTCCTGCAGGCCCAGCCGAATCGGGATCAGACCTTCACCACCAGCCTGTTCAAGCCGCTGGCCGGTGATGCCCGGCACCGGCACTTCTCCGGACTCCCGTCGGCCGAGGCGATCAGCACCTACTGCGCCACGCAGTTCCCGGATGTCTTCGGCCGAATGAACGGGGTCGGCAGGGATCTGGCGACCCGCAGCCCCGGGGTGCTGCGCATCGTCACCTGCGCCCCCTACCACCATCGGCGGGCGGTGCTGGTCGGCGATGCCGCCCACGCGGTGGTCCCGTTCTTCGGCCAGGGCATCAACTGCAGCTTCGAGGACGCGGCCACGCTGGCGAGCCTGCTGGAGAAGTGCCGGTCCACGATCCAGCACGACAGCGCGGTGGCGGCGCGGGCCGTCGCCGAGCAGTACAGCGACGTGCGGGTGCGGGCCGGCCATACGCTGGCCGAACTGTCCCTGCGCAATCTGGAGGAGCTGTCCGATCACGTGAACGACCCGCTGTTCCTGGCGCGCCGCGCGCTCGAGCGGCGGCTGCACGAGCTGTGGCCGGAGCTGTACACCCCGCTGTATCAGCTGGTGGCCTTCACCCACATGCCCTACGACGCCGCCGAGCGCGTGCACCGGGAACTGAGCGCGGCGCTGGATTCGCTGTGCCACGGCCGCGACCTGCACCGGGAGCAGGACGCCATCATCGCCGATTTCGTGGAGCTGTACGGAGATCGGTTCGCGCGCAAGCGCACCGGATAGCGGCGGGGCCGGTCAGCCCGCCCTGCCGCTGGCGCGGGCGGCCTCGGCGGCATGGACCGGCTTACCGCGCATGGCCGCGTCGTTGAACCGGAAGCCGATGCTGTGCACGGTGACGATCCAGTGCGGCGAGCCCAGCTTCTTGCGGATGCTGCTCAGATGCGTATCGATGGTCCGGCTGGCCAGCGAGGTGACCTCGGCGTCCACCTCGGTGTAGCCCCAGACCCGGTGCAGCAGTTCGGCCCTGGAGAAGACCCGGTGCGGTTCGGCGGCGAGCAGCCGCAGCAGTTCGAACTCCTTGCGGGTCAGCTCGATCAGCCGCCCGTCGAGCCGGACCTCGCGCAGCGACGAGTTGATCTCCAGCTGTCCGGCGATGAGCGTGGGCTGGGTCATCATGTGTACCCGCCGCAGCACCGCGCGCAGGCGGGCCATGAGCTCGCGACTGTGATACGGCTTCACGACGCAGTCGTCGCAGCCCGCCTCCAGGGCCAGCACCCGGTCGAGTTCGTAGGAGGCGAAGCCGATGAGGGGAATGTCGCTGGCGTTGCGGATTTCTCGGCAGAGGGTGAGCCCGTCGAACTCGGAGAATTCGAGATCGACGAGCACCACATCGAATTCGGGATAGGACGCCAAGGCTTCGGCTCCGGTCGTGACCGATTCGGGGTCGAAGCCGTGCCGTCTGAGGTCGATGACCGTATCCTCGCGGCCCTCGCAATCGGCTACCACCAACAGACGCGGGTGAAGCAACGGTACTCCCTTCCAGCGCTATTCGATTCGGATTCAATTGTCGGTAATCACCGGTCGGACAGTTCGAGCAGTACTCGGACCGCCGATTCCAGTGCGTAATTCATCGACCCGCCGTTGGGTTCGAATGCGGTGTGTTCACCGGCGAAATGGAGGCGGCCCACCGGCGCCGCGGTATGCGCCATGAGCTCGCCGTGGCCCGTCTCCGGCAGGAGATAGGCGCCGCCGATGTACGGTTCGTTGTCCCAGGCGATCGAGGTGCCCAATTCGAAGTTGGCGCGCGCGCCGGGCAGGATCGGTTCGAGTTCGCCGAGCGCGAAGTCGATTCGCTCCTCGGGGCTCATGGCGGCGGCCGCCTGAGCGGGCCAGCCGGTGAGCCAACATTCGACGATCTTGCGCGGACCGCGCAGCCGCGGCGTGGCGTCGCGCACCGTGCGGATCGGGGTGTCGGTGGACAGCATCAGCCGCTGCTCGGGCCAGAATTTCGTGCGCATCTGGAGAAAGACGCGCAGCACCGAGGCGTAGCGCAGGCGGCGGATCGCCGCATGTTTCGCCGCCGGAAGTCCGGCCTGGGAGAGATTGACCCGCCGCAGGCTGCTGAACGGCGCGGTGACGACCACGCGGTCCACACCGAGGGTCCGCAGCCGATTGCGATCGAGATAGGTCACCTGCGCCTCGTCCGCGGTCTGGGCTATGCGAACGACGGGACTGCGATAGTGAATTCGATCCTTGATCCGGTCGGCCAGCGCCCGGGCGAGCCGGTCGGTGCCGCCGGCGATCTTGTGCCAGCCGCCATCGGCGGTGGAGAACGACCGCGGGCCCGATTCGTACCGGGCCCACGCCATGGCCGAGGCGGATTCCAGTTCGCCGCCGCGCATCTCCAGGAACATCGGCTCCATCAGGTCGATCGCGGCCGCGGAGGCGCCGCGCTGCTCGAGAATGCGCCGCACCGAGATCCGGTCCAGCGCCAGCAGGCGCGGGGCGGGGGTCCAGAACGGTTCGGCGAGTTCGGGGCCGAGTTCCTCGTTCGGCTTCGTGACATATCCGGCGATCAGATCGGCGACCGTGCGGTCCCGCTCGTCCGGATGCAGTCCCAGGGTTTCGGCGTGATCGCCGATCCGGTCGGGCCGGATGCGGATGCCGTTGCGGTAGTAGGCGAAATCGGTGTCGACGAGGTCGCTGGGCTCGGTGTCGACACCCATTTCCCGCAGATAGCGCATCGTGTAGTGGCAGTGGTCGGTCACGGTCATCGCACCGGCCTCGGCATGCAGATCATCGGCGAAGGGATACCGGAAGGTCCAGGTTCGGCCGCCCGGCCGATCGCTCGCCTCGAGGACGATGACATCGACGCCCTGCCTACGCAATTCATAAGCGGTGGCGAGTCCGGCCAGCCCGGCGCCGACGACGATCACCCTTTCGCCCGCGCGCTGCGGTGGCAGGCCACCGTCGAAGGCGTTTCTGACATCTCGTTGCGTGGGCCCCGGCACTGTTTTTCCTCCACTGCACTGCGTTCACGCCGCTGCCGCGCCCCCGAACCCCCGCCACACGACAATTGGCCCCGGGATCGTCCGGGGCCATGCATACACGGCGCAGCTTCGGAAACGGCTGCGAAAGGACGAAATCAAGTCTGTCCGAATTCAATCCGTTCTAATTGAAAACATTTTATCAATGGCCTCGGAACGGGTCAAACATCTTGTCGTAGCCGAAACGTAACTCGGCAGAATTGCTTCCCGACTCTCTGGCTGAATTACGTTTGCCTGCCATAGATGTGACGCTCATCACAGTTTACTCTTATTGTCGTTGCGGAAAACCATATTCCAAGTCGTCTCGGCAACGGCCGTTGCGCCGCCTCGATGCCCACGGCGCCAACGCAATTCGCGCGGAGTGGCGGTGCGTCACGAGCGCGGGTCAGGGGTGCGGGGCGAGATCGATGCGGACGCCGTCACCGCTGTTGACCACGAAAACCCTGTCGCGCTTGGGCTTCCAGTCGTGGGGCAGCAGGAAGTAGCGATCGGGTGTGCGGGCCAACAGCAGCAGTCCGCTGTAGACGTAGCGGTATTTCTCACCCGCGGCGGTGATCTCGCCCATTTGCGAACCACCGCCCTCGATGCCGAGGCGATCCACACTGAACAGCAGCACCACGGGGCGGTCGGCGAACCGGCGCGCCTCGGCGATGGCGGCGTCGGCGCTCGCGCGGCGCTGCGCGTAGACCCCGACGGCCCACAGCATGCCCAGACAGATCAGCAGCACAATCGCCAGCAGCGGCACCCAGATCGGCGGCGCCGCCCGTGAGCGGGCCGCGAGCTGGACCGGATACTGTGCGCGCAGCGCGATCACATATCCCACCAGCGCCGCGCCGAGTACCAGCATGATCGGCAGGTACAGACTCATGGCCGCGGGCAGCCGACCCCGGATCAGAATGCCCACCGCGACCAGCACCTGCAGCACGGCGCCGACGGTGAAAATCGCCGCCGCCCATACCCGCAGCACCAGTCGCGGTCGGCGGCTCCACGCCGCCACCACGACGGGTACTCGGCGACCGGTGTACAGCACCGAGACCAGCAGCAGCAACAGCACCGCGGGCCAGTAGCCGCCGTAGAGGCTGCGGTAGAGGTAGTCCGCGGTGGACAGGCCCAGCATGCTCGCATCGATGCCGAAGTAGCCGTACCACGCGCGGGTGTACATCAGGCCGAAGTAGTACAGCACCGCCGTGGCGACCGCGACCTGCGAGGTGATCGTGCCGACCGCGGAGACGGCGATCCGCAGCGCGCCGGGCCGGTCGGTCAGGGCGTCGAGGGTCATTCGGTGGGCCTGGTCGACGGCGGCTGTGTCGTATCGGACCTGATCACCGTCGTCGGCAATTGCGCTCCCGAAGTCGGCTCCGCGGTCGGGATTTTCGCGGTGTGCGGAATCACCGAACCGCGCGACGCCGTCCGCGTCGCCTGGGTGCTCGGCTCCGCGACCGTCGTGGCGATCGGCGGTCCGGTGATCGTCGTCTCCACGGGAGCGGGTTCGCTCCGATCGCACGACGACAGCACGGCTGTCGCCCCCGTCAACAGCAGGCAGACCATGATCCGTTCGGGCGCCATCGCTTCCCCATCGGGCGGACAACTCTGCTGCGGATTCTGACACGGCGGCCCCCGGCCGCGACGGCCTTCGGCCACAATCGCCTGCTCCTCGTGACCCGCACGGCCGTATGGAAAGATCCGCGACCATGACCGATGGCAGCAGGTCGCGACGGCACTACGCGGGCCGCAGCGCCGAGGAGCGGGCCGGGCAGCGGCGGGCGCGCCTGTTGACGGCCGCGCTGGCGTTGTACGGCACCCGGGGGTACGCGGGCACCTCGATCGAGCAATTGTGCTCGGCCGCCAGCATTTCCACGCGCAGTTTCTACGACGAGATGGGCAGCCGGGAGAATCTGCTGATCGCCCTCGCCGACGACATCACCGGCCGGGCCGCCGCGGCCGCGCTGACCGAGCTGCGGACCGCCGCCGAGGCGCCGATCGCCGAGCGGATCGCACGCGGTTTCCGGGCCTATCTCGAGGTCACCTGCCGGACGCCGGAGTCCGCCCGGGTCTGCTACATCGAGGTGGTCGGCGTCAGCGACGCGGTCGAGGGGTGGCGGCGCGAGTGGCGGCGGCGCATCGGCGAGTTGCTGCGGAGCGAGGCCGAGCGCGCGGTGGCGCGCGGGGAGGCCCGCCCGCGCGACTATCGGCTGTTCGCCGTCGCGGTCATCGGCGCGGTCAACTCGCTGGCTCAGGAACTCGCCCGCGGTGACCAGGACCGCGAGCCTGCCCCCACGCTCGACGAGATCTGTTCGGAGATCATCGATTTCGTCGCGGCGGGCATCACGCGGCCGGAGCGAGCGGCACCGTGACCGCAGGGGGCCTCAGCTCACCCAGGGCGGGGTGATTCGGGTGCCGTCGGCCAATTCGCCACAGAAGCCGACCGGAACCGTCACCAGCAGCGCGGCCACCCGCTCCCCCGGATTGTCGAGCCGGATCGTCGCACCGGCGGGGGCGAGCGCGGCATCACCGGGCGCAAGCGCGGCGGACTCGCCGTCGATGGACAACACCGCTGTGCCGTCGAGCATTACGAAGGACTCCTCGCGCAGGACGCGATGCGCCTGCCCGACGGTGCCGGGCTCGATCTCCACCCGCCACTGACAGATCTCGGCACTGCCGGTTCCCGGCCGGATATAGGAGAAGAAGCGGGCGTTGTGCATCTGGTGCACCTGGGCCTCGTCGGCGCGAATCACGGGCATCGAACACTCCTTAATAGTCAACTTACTTGACCATATAGTCAAGCTACTTGACTTCTGTGTCAAGTGCCAAGATGGCAGTCATGCCGCCCCGCGATCCCAAGCCCGCGCCCGACCTGCCGCTGCTGCTGTTGGCCGCCGCCGCGGAGGTCACCGATGCGATTCAGGCGGGTGTCGTGGCGGCCGGATTCACCGATGTGCGGCCGAGTCACGGCTTCGCCTTCGTGCGCATGGCCCCCGACGGCGCGACGGTGGGCGAGATCGCCGAACATCTCGGCGTCACCAAGCAGGCGGCCAGTCAGCTGGTCGAGGAACTGGTGACCAAGGGCTATGCGCAACGCCAGCCGCATCCGCGCGATGCCCGGGCCCGGTTGATCACCCTCACCGAACGCGGTTGGGCCGCGACCCGGGCCGCCGAGGCGGCGATGACGGAATTCACCGCACGCTGGGCCGACGATCTCGGCGCGGCAACGGTTTCCGAGCTACGCAACGGCCTGGCTCACCTGGTGCGTCCGGGGCGGGTGCGGCCCGCGGCGTGGTAGTAGCCATACCGCGCGCGGCCGGGAACGCAGTCCGACCCGCATCTTCCACCCCGATCTCCACCCCCGGATGGTCTGCGCAACGAACCACCTGGGACGAGAATGCGCGCAGGAGTGCGAACACGGCGAGGAGGATCATGCGGCAGCGGCTGCGCACCGTCGGTCGGCGACTGATCGGCGACGCCCCGGAGAACAGCCCGCTCATGCGCCTGGTCGTCTGCGCACTACTGGCGGTGAATCTGGTCTACAACCACGCCGGGCCGATCCCGCTCTGGCTGTGGGCGGCACTGGGCGCGGTCTACCTCGGGATCGTATCCTTCGCGATCCTCGACACCCGCTGGCCGCGCCCGGCCCTGGCCGCGTTGATCGGCGGCGCACTGATCGGCGCGGCCGTGGTGGGGCCGGGCGATTCGTCCGCGCTGATCATGACCTTCGCGGCGATCGGCGTGCTGAGCCAGCAACTGTCGGCCAGCGCGCTGCTCATCCTGGCCGCGACCGTGGCGGACGGTGCGGCGCTCGCGGCGAGTTCGCTGCTCGCAAGGCAATCCGCCGATCTGGTGATCCACCTGATCATCCTGTGCGCACTCATGCTGCTGGGCCTGTACCGGCGGCAGTATCTGCTGCGCGTGCGGCAGACCGCACTGCTGCTCGAACAGACCCGCCGCACCCAGCACGAGCAGGCGCGGGCCGCCGCGCTCGACGAGCGCACCCGCATCGCCCGCGAACTGCACGACGTGCTCGCGCATTCCCTCGGCGCGCTGGCCGTTCAGCTCGACGTGGCCGAGGGACTGCTGAGTGAGAAGGGCGATGTACCGGGCGCACTGGCCCGGGTGCGGCGCTCGCGGCGGCTGGCCGCGAACGGGATGGCCGAGGCCCGGGCCGCGGTTGCCGCGCTGCGCCACGACATTCCACCACTGGACGAGGGGTTACGCGGGCTCGTCGACGGCTACCGGCGCGATCATCACATGACCGTCGACTGCCAGGTGACCGGCACCCCGCGCCCGGTCGATTCGGCGGCCGCGGTGTCACTGCTCGGCACGGCCCGCGAGGCGCTCACCAACGCGAGCAAACATGCGCCGGGTGCGCCGGTGTCGATCGTGCTCAGCTTCGATCCCGCCCGGGTGCGCCTGTCGGTGCACAATCCGGCCGCGCGCAATGGCGACTCGAATGCCGCGGGCGAGTACGGTTTGACCGGGATGCGCGAACGCATCGCGCTGGTGGGCGGCAGTCTGTCGGCCGGGCCCGGGCTGGACGGGCGGGGATGGCAGGTGACGGCGGAGGTTCCGGAGTGAGCGAGGGCGACGCGCCGATCCGGGTGCTCGTGGTCGACCGGGAGGCCACAGTGAAGACCCATATCAACCACGCCTTCGCCAAGATCGGCACCCGCAACCGCGCCGACGCCGTCCGCTACGCCTACCACCACGGATTGGCCGAGCCATGACCGACTACGCCCACACCGACCACGCCGCCAAGGGCCGCGCCGACAAGGCCCGCCGCCTGGCCGCCTACGCCTGGCACCGCGGCATCACCGGCGCAGACCTGCGCTCCCTCCCACCCGCCACCCGCCGCAAACTGGCCCGCTCCGCCGCCACCAACCCACCCGGCACCGACGAGACCTGGCACCTGGTCGCCGAGCTACTGGACGAAAAGGACGCCTGGGCCGCCCGCCACCCGAATCACCCTGCCGCCCAACGACACAACCTCGACGAGAAGATCCTGTGGGTCAAACCGCCCGTGAAACCGTGGGGTGAGCGCCGCACCGATAGCGAGTAGTCATTACTCGGTCCCCTCTTGACACCAAGAAATGAACGGGAGTTCACTTCTTGAGTGTCCCCCGATTATGAGCACCACAGCGGTACCCGTCCCGCCGCCTGGCGGGAGGCTGCCACCGCCGGTGCGGATACCCCCTTCGCCGACCGTCCCACGCCCGCCGACCAGGCCTCCTACCCCACCCTGACCTACGAGGTCACCGGCCGCATCGCGCGGATCACCTTCGATCGGCCCGAGCACGGCAATGCCATCACCGCCGACACCCCGCTCGATCTGGCGCATGCGGTCGAACGGGCCGATCTGGATCCGCGGGTGCATGTCATCGTGGTGTCGGGGCGGGGGAAGGGGTTCTGCGGTGGGTACGATCTGTCGATCCTCGCCGCGGGCGGGCTCCGGCCGCAGCGGTCCGCGCGGCCCGCGACCGGGACGGTGCTCGATCCGGTGGCACAGGCGCGCAATCACAAT
The DNA here is from genome assembly GCF_023740735.1 of Nocardia sp. CDC159. Lineage (GTDB taxonomy): Bacteria > Actinomycetota > Actinomycetes > Mycobacteriales > Mycobacteriaceae > Nocardia > Nocardia pulmonis. Next base: position 86,354 of record NZ_JAMRXH010000021.1, on the reverse strand, counting down.
CCCTGGGGCACTTGGGATCCCATGCTCGACTATCAGATGATGAGCCGCTGCAACCGGGGCTTCGCGAGTCTGCTGTACGCGAACAAGCCGACGGTGGCCAAGCTGCACGGTTTCGCCATCGCGGGCGGTAGCGATATCGCGCTGTTCGCCGATCAGATCATCTGCGCCGACGATACGAAGATCGGCTATCCGCCGACCCGGGTGTGGGGCATTCCCGCCGCGGGGATGTGGGCGCATCGGCTCGGGGATCAGCGGGCCAAGCGGTTGTTGTTCACCGGAGACTGTCTCACCGGCAGGCAGGCCGCCGAATGGGGGCTCGCGGTGGAGTCCTGCCCGGCCGAGGAGCTCGACGAGCGCACCGAGCAACTGCTGCACCGGATTTCGCAGGTTCCGATCAATCAGCTCATCATGGCCAAACTCGCGCTCAACAGCGCGCTGCTGGCCCAGGGGGTGGCCAATTCCGGCATGATCGGCACGGTCTTCGACGGCATCTCCCGGCATACCCGCGAGGGTTACGCCTTCCAATTGCGCGCCGCCACCGTGGGTTTCCGCGAGGCGGTGCGCGAACGCGACGAGCCCTTCGGCGACGGGAAGCACGCGGCCACCTAGCCCGGCCGCCGCGTGCGTCCGGTCAGTCGAGGGCCGTGGCGCGTTCTGCCGCCGCCACGACCCGCTCCGACAGCGAGCGAACCGCCTTGGCCTCCTCGTCGGTCATCTCGTCGACGAACAGGCGGCGCACCAATGCCACATGATTGGGCGCGGCCTGTTCGAGCGCCCGCCGCCCGTGCCCGGTCAGCCGGACGACAACGCCCCGCGCGTCGTCGGCGGCCGGGCTGCGCTCGACGAGCCCGCGGGAATCCATGCGCGCCAGATGCTTCGACAGCCTGCTCTTGTCCCAGCAGATCTCGGCGGCCAGATCCCGCGCGCGCAGGCAGTCCCCGGGCGCGGCCGACAGGGCCACCAGAATCTCGTAGTCCGGCATCGACAACCCGTCGCGGGCCAGCCCGGCCGCCATCGCCGCGTCCAGACGCTGCCGCATCCGGATGAACGCCGACCAGGTCGCCTGCTCGTCCTCGCTGAGCCATCGCACCATGGGAATGATCCTAATCGGAGTTTGGTTGACATGGACACCAAACGCGACCGAGGAGGTCCCGATGCCCGCCATCACCGTCGACAACATCCTGGTGCTGCCGCGCCTGCCCCGCCCGGACCTGACCGAGCGGCAGCGGCCGGTCACCGCCGTCGTAACCGCGAACACCCAGCGCGAGGGCGCGGGCTTCGAGGTGCACCGCCCCTTCCCCAGCCTGGAGCTGCGCTACGCCGATCCGTTCATCCTGCTCGATCAGATGGGACCGGTGGCGTACGAGCCGTACGAGGCCAAGGGTGCGCCCTGGCATCCGCACCGCGGCTTCGAGACCGTGACGTACATGCTCGACGGGACCATGGTCCACCACGACTCCAACGGCGGCGGGGGCACCATCGGCGAGGGCGATACGCAGTGGATGACCGCCGGTGCGGGCATCCTGCACGACGAGCTGCCCGCCGAGGAGCTGGTCGTCTCGGGTGGGCTGTTCCACGGCATACAGCTGTGGGTGAATCTGCCGCGCGAGAAGAAGATGACCCCACCGCGCTATCAGGATCTGCGGTCCTCGCAGCTGACGCTGGTGAGTTCGCACGACGGCGGCGCGCTGGTCCGCATCATCGCGGGCGAACTCGGCGGATTCACCGGGCCCGGCTCGACCTGTACGCCCATTTCCTACGCGCACGCCTCGATCGGTCCGGGCGCGCGCCTGGAAATGCCGTGGCCGCAGCATTTCTCGGCGATGGCGTATGTGCTGTCCGGCAGCGGTACCGTCGGCGCGGAGAGGCGACCGGTGCGGGCGGGTCGGCTGGCGGTGTTCGGGCACGGTGCGGCGATCACCGTCACCGCCGACGAGCGGCAGGACACGCCGACGGGCGAATTCGAAGTCCTGCTGCTGGGCGGGCAGCCGATTCGCGAGCCGGTGGTGCAGTACGGGCCGTTCGTGATGAACGCGCGGCACGAAATCATCGAGGCCATCGAGGATTTCGAGGCGGGTCGGATGGGTCGGGTTCCGGCCGAGCATCTGACCGGTAAACGCCTGGGCGAATGAGCGAGGATCGGCCGTGCGGTTGACAACGACACTCACCATCACAAAGGTAGACCCCGCGGTTCCCGACCCGTTTCACCGCGGGGAGTGTCGGTCGGACCGCATACACATCGCAGCAGACAACGAGGAATACATGAACGTTCGCAGGCTCATCGTGACTGTGAGCGCGGGATTGGTCACCCTCGCCGCCCCGCTCGCTCCGACCGCTACCGCCGACCCCTTCATCCCCTCCGGTTCGGCGGGCACCGGATCGTCGGGCATCGATGATCTGATCGGCGCTACCGGATCGTCCGGCCTGGCCCAGACCGGTTCCGCCGGTGGTCGCACCTTCAGGAACTGTGACGAGGCGCGCGCCGCGGGCCGGGCTCCGCTGTTCCGCGGCGAGCCGGGTTACTCCCCCCACCTCGACCCGGACGGCACCGGCATGGCCTGCCCGACGGTCTGAGAGACCGATAAAACGACGACACCCGGTGTGGCGCACTGCCACACCGGGTGTTTCGTATTCGTGGGGGCTCAGCGACGGAAGATCTTGACCAGCACCAGCAGCACCACCAGCGCGCCCGCCCCGATCAGGCTGTACTTCACCTTCGGCTCGTTCACCTTCGCCAGCACGGCCTGCTTGGTGTTGTCGGCGATCCGCTGGGGATCGGCCCGCACCGCGAGCTCGTCGAGTGTGTGCGCGAGCCGGTTGCGTGCCGCCTCGATCTCCTGCTCGATGCGCTCGGTATCCCTCGCCACGTTGTCTCCTGTAGTCGATGTGCGTCGCTGAAGCCTCGAGTCTATCGGTCGCCGGGATGTGCCGTCCGTGTCACAGCCGTCTATTACCGTGCTTGGGCATGACAGAGAATCACCGCTTGAATGTCGGCGATACCGCGCCCGAGTTCACCCTCCCCGATGCCGACGGCAAGGAGGTGTCGCTCGCCGATTATCGCGGCCGGAAGGTGATCGTCTACTTCTACCCCGCGGCCAGCACCCCCGGGTGCACCAAGCAGGCGTGCGATTTTCGCGACAGTCTGGCCGAATTGAACGGCGCCGGGATCGATGTCCTAGGCATCTCCCCCGACAAGCCCGCCAAACTGGCCAAGTTCCGCGACAACGAGAACCTCACCTTCCCACTCCTGTCCGACCCCGACCGCGAGGTCCTACAGGCCTGGGGCGCCTTCGGCGAGAAGACCATGTACGGCAAGAAGATCACCGGCGTGATCCGCTCCACCTTCCTGGTCGACGAACAGGGCAAAATCGAGCTGGCGCAATACAACGTGCGCGCCACCGGCCACGTCGCGAAGCTGCGCCGCGATTTGTCGGTGTAAACGAAAAGTCCCCGGCCGCTTCGCGGCCGGGGACTTCCAGAGACTGAAGTCGTGACGCCTATTCCGGAATCACGTTCGTGGCATCACCTGAGCCGACGCCCACTGCATCGTCAGTCGCCAATGGTTGTCCCACCATTGCATGAATTCGGGGCTGGTGATTTCGGGCGGGGCCGGCTCACCCGGGAACAGCAGGGATCCGTTCGGAGCCACCGCGGGGGAGGTGCCGGGGGTGGCGGGTGCCGTTCCCGCCGAACCGGTTTCGGGCATCGCCGGCGCGGGCGCCTTGGCGGCCTCCGTGTCCTCGCCAGCGGGGTTGGACTGCGTGTCCTGACGTAAATTGAGGCGGCGGGTACCCTCCGGTCCCCAGGTCATGGTGGTCGTGTCGAGGGTGACCACCGTGGCAACGGGTTCGGTGGAGGGCGATCCCGAATCGGCGACCACCGGCATTTCCGGATGCTCCTGTGCCACCACCGGCTCCGGCACGAAGGGCAGTTGCTCCTCCATCGGGCGAGTCCGATGGGAATCGGCCGCCACGCGGGCGTCGGCGAGTACCGGCGTGCCGTCGGAGCGCGTGCGGCTGATCTCGTACACCCCGCCCGCGACCAGTCCGCCCGCCAGCACGCTCGCCGCCGCGAACAGGGCCGCGGTGCTGCGGCTGAACCGCGCGCGCTCACCGGCGTCCACCACACCGGCCGACTCCGGCAGCGCCACCAGCGCCGCGCCGATGGCCGATCCGGCCGCCGCCACCCGGGACGGCAGGATGGGCGCCCCGAATCCGGCCGCCAGCGCCGAGGCGACCGCCGGTTCACTTGCCGCCGAACCGATCAGCACCACCGCATCGGGCCGCACACCCGCCGCGTCGAACTGATCCCACGCCGCCGTCACCGCCGGGACCATGGTCTCCTTGGTCACCACCGCCCCGGTCGAGGCGACCGCCGAAACCACTCGATCGCGCTCGGGCGAGATCAGCGAGAACGCCTGATGGCCCGGAACCACCTCGCAGATCGCGAGATTCTCGAATTCGTCGACCCAGCTCATCGCCCCGGCCAGGGCCAGATGGGCCGATTTGACCGACACCAGCGAGGCGTCGTGCCAGGCCCCGTCCGCCAGGCCGCTCACGATCGCTCGCCGCTCGGCCGCGTCACGATAGGTGACGGCCGCGCCGACGATCTCCCGATCGGGACCGATCTCGTCGGCGAGACTCTCCAGCGCCACCTCGACGGCCTGGGCGAGCTCGGGTTTACCTTCGCCGCGAATCCGCACGGATCGTTGGACGAGCACCCGTTCGGGCAGCCGCCCGTCGTCGTCGGACAACGCCACCGCGTGGACGGTGCCGCGTTCGGTGGACACGCCTAGAGTCACCGCAGATCGAGCCACAGATCACGCCTCCGATGCACTGAGTCGACAGGTCTCGAGGTACTCCTCCTCGGTATGTGTTCGTCACCATGTCCGGCGTGGATGGGTCATGACCGGCCACGAAACCCGACACGGACGGCGTAGCCGCGTGTCATCCGCGTGTCGCTACCGCTAGCCTGAGTGTGTGGTGGAGACGCGTACGGCTACGAGGGCGAGCAGACGTCCGGATCCCGCCCTGGAATTGCAGGACGACCCCCAGGAGTTGATGCCCCGGCGCCGCCCCACCCAGGAGCGCAGCAAGCGCAAATTCGACGCGCTGCTACAGGCGTCGCGAGAGCTGCTGGTCGAGGTCGGCTTCGAATCGTTCACCTGCGAGGAGGTCGCGGCCCGCGCCGAGGTGCCGATCGGGACGCTGTATCAGTTCTTCGCCAACAAATACGTGATCGTCTGCGAGCTCAATCGCCAGGATCTGGTGGCGGTTTCGCAGGAGCTGGCCGACTTCCACGGCGAGATCCCCTCGATGGACTGGTTACGCCACATGAACAAGCTGGTCGATCACCTGGCCGACCTGTGGATGACCGATCCGTCCCGGCGCGAGGTGTGGCTGGCCATGCAGTCCACGCCGTCCACCCGGGCCACCGGGGCCATCCACGAGAAGGAATTCGCCGAGGTGGTCCAGCAGATGCTGCGGCCGCTCATGCCGCGCACACCGCGGGCCCGCCGGTCGATGATGGCCCAGGTGCTGGTGCACGTGGTGTATTCGATGCTGAACTTCTCCGTCCAGGACGGCCTGCGCCACCAGGACGCCGTCTCGGAGCTGAAGCGGCTGATGGTGGCCTATCTGCTTGTCGCCGAGAAGGAATCGCGCAGCGGCGGGCAGAAGGAGCCGCAGGCCTAGTTCTCGATCAGATCCGCGAGCTCACCCGGATCCTCGAGCACGACCATCGCCGCGGCCGTATCCCCGTCGTGGGTCAGCGACAGATGCACCCGCACCCGAGGCAGGAACTCCGCCGCCAGCCCGTGCAGCTTGATACTCGGCCGCCCCCACGCGTCGTTCACCACCTCGATAAGCGGATACGGGTTGTCTCCGATCTGCGGGCTGCGCGCGAACCGCGAGGAGGCCCACGCCTTGAGCACCGCCTCCTTGGCCGCCCACCGCGCCGCATAGCTACGCGCCGGTTCGGTCCCCTTGCTCTCGCAATACCGCCGCTCCCCCACCGTGAAGCTCTCCCGCAACATCGTCGTCCCGGCCCGCTGCAGTTGCTCGGCGAACTCGGAAATGGTCACCAGGTCCAGCCCGATCCCAAGAATCGTCAACGCCGCCCCTAGAAGTCGCGCGGCCCCGAAACAGACCGCATACCAGCCGAACCCGGCCATGCTATCCCGGCCCCCACCCACACCCGGGCATCGAACGAGACCTACTCACGGGGAACAAATAGGGGTCCCCGCCCACCGCCTCCCCTCAGCGAACAGAACGGCGGTGCCCGCTCGAAAGCAGGCACCGCCGTTATCGGCCCGCGTTACCGGCAGTCGGTCCCCGGAACCGTGTACACCCCGTCCGCGAGCCGGGCTTCCGCACCCAGCAGCACATCCGCCTCGAGCTGGCGGATCTGCTTGGCCGGGGTGCCGTCACCGCCCAGGCGGCGATCGGCGGGCCGCTCGTACAGCGGGGCCCCGCCGCACATCGCCTCGACCAGCCGCTGACGTCCGGCGAGCTGACGCCCCTCGGCGCGGCGCAGGTACTGCTCGCGCCGGGCCGGGTCGATGGCCTCGAGGAAGGCCTGCGGATGCACGATCGCCAGCAGGCCCGAGACGTGGCCGAAGCCGAGCGAGGTGACCAGACCGGCCTTGAGCGGGAAGCGATCTCCCATCCGCAGCGGTTCGCGCAGCCACACCAGGTGCGGATACTCGGCCATCTTCTCGTCCACGCAGTCGAGGCTGCGGTTGGGCGGGATGACGCCGTGGGCGAGCACCTGGCACAGGCCGATCATCTGGAACGCCGCCGCGCCGCCCTTCGCATGCCCGGTGAGGGACTTCTGCGAGATGACGAACAGCGGGGCGCCGTCGGAGCGACCCAGCGCCGCGGCGAGCCGCTCGTGCAGCTCGGACTCGTTGGGATCGTTGGCGGCGGTGGAGGTGTCGTGCTTGGACACCACCGCGATGTCATCGGCCGAGACGCCCAGCTTGCGCAGCTCGTTCGCCAGCCGCGACTGCGCCCCGCCGCGCCCGGCGCTCAGCGCGCCCAATCCCGGTGCGGGAATGGAGGTGTGCACGCCGTCGGCGAAGGACTGCGCGTAGGCCACCACGCCCAGCACCGGCAGCCCCATCTCGACCGCCACGCTGCCGCGCGCCAGCAGCACCGTGCCGCCGCCCTGGGATTCGACGAAGCCGCCGCGACGGCGATCGTTGGCCCGCGAGAAGTAGCGGTCGCTGATCCCCTTGGCGCTCATGGCCGCCGAATCCGCGGTCGCCGACATGTCGCCGAAGCCGACGATGCCCTCGATGCCCAGATCGTCGTAACCACCGGCCACGACCAGATCGGCCTTGCCCAGCTTGATCTTGTCGACACCCTCCTCGACCGACACCGCCGCCGTGGCACACGCCGCCACCGGATGGATCATCGCGCCGTAGCTGCCGACGTAGGACTGCACCACATGCGCCAGCGCGACATTCGGCAGGGCCTCCTGCAGGATGTCGTTGGCCCGCGGCTCACCCAGCAGGTTGTCGATGTAGAGCGAGCGCATCGACGACATGCCGCCCATGCCGGTGCCCTGGGTGTTGGCCACCATCGCCGGATGCAGCCAGCCCATCAGCTCGGCCGGGGTGAATCCGGAGGACAGGAACGCGTCGACGGTGCAGACGATGTTCCACAGCGCCACCCGGTCGATCGAACCCGCCATATCCGCCGAGACGCCCCACTTGGTGGGATCCCAGCCGGTCGGGATCTGGCCGCCGACCGTGCGCGACAGCTTCGCCCGCCGCGGCACCCGAATCTCGGTGCCCGCCTTGCGCGTCACCTGCCAGTCGCCCGAATCCGCCACCGGGGTGATGACCGTCGAATCCGGATTGGCCGCGTAGAACGCCCGCGCCTCGGCCTCGCTGTTCACCACGAAGCTCAGATCCTTGTCGAGGAACACCGAGGTGAGCAGCGGCGCGGTGTTGTCGGTCATGGCGCCGTCGTCGCCGTAGCGGCGGATGCCGCAGCGCTCCACGACCGCGTCGTGATACCGCTCGGCCAGCTCGGATTCGTCGACGTAGTCCCCGGTCTCGGCGTCGTACCAACCCGGCTTGGGATCGTTCTCCCAGGTGACCATGCCGGTCGTCCAGGCCAGTTCCAGCACGCCCGCGGTGGACAGCCGGTCGTCGACCTCCATCTCGAACCGGGTCCGTGCCGAACCGTAGGGGCCGAGCTCACCGGCGCCGACGATCACGACCATATCGTCGAGATCCGCCGTGACAGCGCCCCATTCGGGGGTCGGCAGCGCCGAGGTCAGCGTCGGCGGGGTCGGCAGGGCCGAGATCGTGCGCCCCTCGGATTCGATTGCCTCCGAGGAGCCTTCGTCCGGCTCGGCCTGCTTGGCCAGCGCGGGCAGATCCAGCTTGGCCCGCGCCAGGCCGCCGGTGAGGTCGATCTGCTGCGGCCCCTGCGTGGTCACCACCCGTGCCCGCGAGGTGCACCACTTGAGCAGTTCGTCGGCCATCTCCTGGGTCGACCAGGTCTGCACCCCGGCCTTCTCGACCGCGGCCACCAGCGGATCGTTGTGGCCCATCAGCCCGGTGCCGCGCACCCAGCCGATCAGCGCGTGCACCAGTGTGACCCGCTGCGCCCAGGACTTCTCCGCGCGCCACTTGGCCACCACCGCGTCCAGCGCCGCCTTGGACTCGCCGTACGCGCCGTCGCCGCCGAACATGCCGCGGTTGGGCGAACCCGGCAGCACCACATGCAGTTTCGAATCCACATCGTGGTCGGCGCCGAGCTTGGACAGCCCGCCGATCAACCGCTCCACCGACCACAGCAGCACCCGCATCTCCAGCTCCGCGCGAGCGCCCGCATCGGAGAGGTCACCGGCCACCCGCGGCGCGGCGAACGGCAGCAACAGCGTCGGGGTCATGGCGGGTTTGACCAAAACCTTCGCGCCACCGGCATTGTCGGTCTGCTCGTTGCCGACCCAGTCGATCAGGGCATCGATGTCCTGATACGAGGCCATATTCGCGGGCACCACCCACAGCGCCGCACCGTGGCGGGCGTGCTCGCGGTAGAGCGTCTTGTAGAAGCTCAGCCGCGCGTCGTTGAGCCGCGAGGTGGTCACCACGACGGTCGCACCACCGGCCAGCAGCCGCCCGGCGACCGCCGCGGCGATGGAACCCTTACTGGCACCGGTGATCACGGCCGTATCCGAGGACCAGACGCCCGCCTCACGGGTCTGGCGCGCCACCTCGGCAATGCGCTCGTAGGTCCCGGCCAGCACCGAGCGGGCCTGCTTCATAGCGCGCTGCCGCCACCAGTCCGCCTGCGCCGCAACGGCGTCCCCGGCACCGGCGAATCCGTCGGTGGGCAGCTCCGCCACCCGCGCGTCCTCGGCCAGCCACAGCCGGGCGAGATCCTCGCGGGCGCTGGCCCACCGGTCGTCGATCAGCACCGCCTGGCGACCGTCGAACACCGGGGCGACCAGACGCGGCCAGTCCGAACCCAATTCGGCCGACACCAGATCGACCAGCGAGTCGTCGGTGGCCTCCGGGGCCGACGCCTGCTCGGCGTGCCCGAGCGATTCCAGGATCACCCGGGCAGCCTGTGCCAGCACGCCGTCGCGGCCGGTGATCTGCTCGGTGAACTCGCCCAGCGCCGCCGCGTCCACGGTCGCGCCGCCGCCACCGCCCGCGCTGGGCAGGCTCACGCTGATCCCGCGCCGCGCCGCGACCGCCTGGACGGCCGCATCGATGGCCGCGTCCACCGCGGCCCCGTCGGACAGCGCACCCGAGACCAGCCCGCCCAGTTCGCCGCCGCGCACGCTCGCGCCCTCGCGGGTACCCAGCGACACCTCGGCGGTGACGTGGTGTGCCCAGCCGTCGCCGAGCTGCCAGACCTTCTTGACCCGATCGGCGACCGCCGCCGGGCGCTTGCCGGACGGGCCGAAGACCTTGCGCAGATGATCGCCGATGGCATCGGACAGCACCGACCCGAACGGCTTGTAGGTGCGGGCGAGCCGCTCCACGGTCGCCGACAGCGCGCCCATGTCCGCATCCGCCGCGCCGTCGATCGCGCCCAGCGACAGCTCCGAACCGAGGTCCACCAGCAGCTGATTGCGCCGCGAGGACACACCGTCGCACAGGCCCTCGATGGTGTCCACCGGGCCGATCTGATCCAGCCGCAGCTTGGTCCACAGCGCGATCAGCACACGGGTGGCGTCGGCGGCGGTGAAGGCGATGTCGTCGGGGCGGGGGCCGCCGGTGGGGGCGGAGGCGGGCACAGCGCTGGGCGCCGCCGCCGCGGGGGTGGCCGAAACCGCTTCGGCCACGGTCTCTTCCGGCTCGTCGGCCGGAGCCGGATCGGTATCGGTCGCGTACACGACCGCGGCCTCGCGCTCGATATTGAGCACCTCGACCTTGGCGGTGCCGAACTGCGGCAGCTTGAGCGTATTGCTTGCCAGATTCGCCACGGTCGGCGTCGCGGCCAGACCGATCTCGATGAACCGCTCCACGCCGAGCCCGCCGTGCGCGGTATCGGTGAACAGCAGGTCCTGGGTCTCGATCCAGCGCACCGGGCTGGCGAACTGCCAGGCCAGCAGCTCGATCAGCACCACCCGGCACAGCTCGTTCGGCCGCGCGGCCCAGTCGTCCCAGTCGGCCAGCACCCGAGCCAGTGGCTCGGAGGGCACGTATCCGGCGATCTCGGCGATGAAGTCTCGCTCGAGCGAGAACGGCCGCGGCACCAGGTTCGGAATGTAGCGCCCGGCAAGCACTTCCGGATGCAGGTCGGCGGGCAGCAGCTCCTCGAGCTTGGTTCGGAACTCCGGAACACCCTTGCGCAGCACCGTGGAATGGAACGGCACATCGATGCCGGGCACCAGGATGAACGCCCGCTTGCCGCCGAATTCCGCACGGCGACGCTCGATTTCGGCCTCCAGCTCCTCGAGACCGCGGACCGTGCCCGCGATCGCGTACTGGGCCCCGCGCAGGTTCAGGTTCACCACCTCGAGGAATTCCCCGGACCGCTCGGCGATGCTCGCCACGAAGTCCACGACCTCGGCATCGGGCAGACCGATCTGGGAGGGGCGAATGGCGGCCATCCGATAGTCGCTGCGGCCCTGGGCATCCCGGGGCACCAGCTCGTGCATGGCCGAGCCGCGCTGGAACACCACCTCGAGCACCGCCTCCAGCGGCAGCACCCCGGCGACGGCGGCCAGCGCGTTGTACTCGCCGACCGAATGCCCGGCCAGCATGGCGCCCTCCACGAACGCACCGGCCTCGCGCAGCTCCGCGACCTGGGCCACACCGAGGGTCGCCATGGCGACCTGGGTGAACTGGGTCAGATGCAGGACCCCCTGCGGGTGGCGGTATTCCACGCCACGCGCCTTGAGGAAGGTCGGGTTGTCGCGCACCACGGCCAGAATCGAGAAGCCCAGCGCCTCGCGGGTGTGCTTGTCGGCGCGGTCCCAGACCTCCTTGGCAGCCTTGGAGCGCGAGCGCGCGTCCAGACCCATCCCCTTGGTCTGAATGCCCTGCCCCGGGAAGGCGTAGACGGTCCTGGGAGCCGCGATCCGGCCGGTCGCGGCCATCACCAGCTGACCGCCGGTGCGGCAGGACACCTCGACGATCTCGCTGCCGCGATCCACCGCGACCCGCTCGACCCGCACATCGATCTCCGCACCCGGGCGCACCATGCCCAGGAAACGCGTGGTCCAAGCGGTCAAAGTCCGTGGCGGCAAGGCCGATTCGGGATCGATCGCCGAGACCGCGTGCTGCGCGGCGGCCGACAGCCACATGCCGTGCACGATCGGGCTGCCCAACCCGGCCAGCTTGGCCGCGGCCTCGCTGGTGTGAATCGGGTTGTGATCGCCGGAGACCTCCGCGAACGCGGCCATCGCCCGCGGCGCGGTGATGGTCACATCGCGACGCCTCCTGCGGGGCGTGTCGGTCACCTCGGCCGACACCGTGCCCGCGGCGCGCGGCGGATCGGTCAGCGTGTGCTGACCGTTGCGGCCGCGAATCGCGAAGCGCTCGGTGAGGGTGGCGACGGTGGGCATCGACATGCCGGTCTCGACCTTGTCGAGCATCGCCGTGATCTTCACCCGCACCTCGACGACGCGGCCCATATCGGTGTCGACGGTCTCGCCCGCCTCCGCGCGCACCGCGAGAACGCTTGTGGCCGAGGGCAATTCACCGCACAGATCGATCTGGTGATCGAGGTGGACCAGATCCAGCATGCCCTCGATGACACCGAGCCCGTCGGCGGTGCGGGTGGCGCCCAGCACCGCGAACACCGCGGGCCAGCACGCGCCCACCAGCACGTCCGGCACGACGCGGCCGATGGTGCTCAGCGTGGGCGGCAGCCCCGAGCCGGTGACTCCGGCGTGGTCGGCGATCAGGTCCGGGGTCCAGGCCAGATTCACGTGCGCGACATGAGTCCCGTTGGCGGACTTGACCTCCGGCAGCTCCCGCCCGGCGGCCACCGCCAGCAGCGCCGACATCGCGGCCTCGGCGTCGCCCTCGGTGATCACCGGCGCGCCACCGTTGTAGACCGACGTCGGCACGGTGATCCGGATGCGCACCGCGTCGCTACCCAGTAGCGGCACGGTCAGTTCCACGTAGGCGTGGTCCTCGGGCCCCTCGGTGGCGACCAGTGTCGCGCCGGTCGGGTGGTGCACCACACCCTTCTCGTCGGCGCTCCATTTATCCAGATCACCCAGGCGGTGCACGGGATTGACGGTGGTACGCCCGGCCCACTGCACATCGGGGGCGGCCAGCACGATATCGATCGCACCCGCGGTCACCTCGACGCGACGGCGGCCGTCCACGGCCCGGGGGGCGACCCCGCCGCGGATCAGCGCGTAGGCGGTGTCCTGTTCGAAGCGGTCCAGCAGTTCGCCCACGGGCTCGTCGGCGCGGGTGATGCCCGCGACCGAGACGGTTCCCGGGATGACGCAGACCTGATCGGCCGAATAGCGCGGATCATGGGCCTGCCACAGCGAATCCGAACGCCACCAGCGCCGCACGTCGGCATCGACCACCGGCACGAAGTTGACCGGCTTGCCCGGGGTCTTGCACAGCGAAACGAAGAACGGCACATCCGCCGGGTGCAGCACGGTATTGGCCGCGGCCGGGTAGGTCTCCTTCAGACGGCAGATCGCCTGCACCGGCTGCTCGAACGCGTCGTCGGTGGCGAACAGCGAGGCGATCGCGCCGCGATCGGCCGGATGCAGCCGGGATTCGGTGCGGCGCATCATCTCCGCGAACCGGTCGCGCCAGGTGATGTCCAGCCACACCGAGCGGTTGACGTCGGCGAGCACGTCGCCGAAATCGGTGCCGCAGTCGAAATCCTTGCGCCGGTCCAGGCCGACGGCCAGCTCGACGTAGCGCTCCAGCCACTCCAGGTAGGTCATGGTCGCCACATCGCCGAAATACGGCTTGGCCGTGCGGTTGAGCGCCTCGATGATCTCGCCGCGCCGCGCCGCGACCGCCTCGGCGTCGCCCGCGACCTCGTCCAGCAGCCTGCCGGTGCGCGAGGCGGAGTTGTCGATCTCGTGAATGTCCGCGCCCAATTGGCTACGGCCCGAGGCCATTCCACCGGAGGCGGTGCCCGCGGCCACCCAGTCCGGGGTGCCGGGGGTGGCCACCAGCAGCTGCTTCACCTCGGGGGCGGTGGTGGCCTCGAGCGTGGCCATGGCCGCCGTGCCGACCAGCACGCCGTCCAACGGCATGACCGGATAACCGTGTGGCAGCGCCCATTCGCCGGTCAGGTACTCGGTGGCGCGTTCGGGGGTGCCGATGCCGCCGCCGACGCAGATGATCACATTGGCGCGGTTGCGCAGCTCGGCGTAGGTGGCCAGCAGCAGGTCGTCGAGGTCCTCCCAGGAGTGATGCCCACCGGCCTTACCGCCCTCGATGTGCATGATCACCGGGTAGTTCGGCACCGCGTCGGCGATGCGCAGCACGGCCCGGATCTGGGCGACCGTACCGGGTTTGAAGGCCACGTGGGTGATGCCGACCTCGGTCAGCTCCTCGATCAGCGCCACGGCCTCGTCGAGTTCGGGGATGCCCGCGGTCACCACGACGCCGTCGAACGGCGCGCCCGCGGCCCGCGAACGCTGCACCAGCCGCTTGCCGCCCAGCTGGAGCTTCCACAGGTAGGGATCCAGGAACAGCGAGTTGAACTGCACCGCGCGCCCCGGATGCAGCAGCGTCTTCAGCTCGGCCACCCGGTCGGCGAAGATCTGCTCGGTCACCTGACCGCCACCGGCCAGCTCGGCCCAGTGGCCCGCATTCGCCGCGGCCGCAACGATTTTCGCGTCCACGGTGGTCGGGGTCATGCCGGCGAGCAGAATCGGCGAGCGGCCGGTCAGCCGGGTGAACGAGGTCTCCACCACGATGCGGCCGTTGGGCAGGCGCACCGGCTTGGGGGCGTAGGCGGACCACGCGGGCGCGACCTCGGGCGCCGCGCCCGGGGTGAACAGGCTGCGCTGGCCGGGGCGGGTGGACGCGGCGACGATGCCGACACCGGTGCCCTTGAGCGAGCCGAGGGTCAGGCGGGTGAGCAGATCGCCGGGGCCCAGATCCAGGATCCAGTCGGTCTCCTGACCCACCACCGTGTCCACGATCTCCACCCAGTCCACCGGATCGACCAGGATCCGGCGGGTGAGCTCGACGGCCGTCTCGCCGTCGATACCGCACTGATTCGCCCATCCCGCAACGAGATCCACGGTGTCGGCCAGGGCCGGGTGGTGGAAGGCGACCTCGACCTCGACATCCTCGAACACCGGAGCGAACACCGCGCCACCGCGCTTCTTGGCCTCGCGCTCGCGGGTCTGCTCGTCGTGGATCTCGGCGCAGCGCTGGCGTACCCGCTCGAGCTGGGCGACGGTACCCGACAGCACCGCCCGGCGACGGCCGTTGCGGATCGAGACCACCGCCGCCGCAACGGGATCCACGCCCTGCGACACCTCGGCCACGACCTCGCGCAGCCGCTCCGGATCGACGTTGGACACCGCCACCATGGGCGAGCGCTCCCCGATCGGGAGCAGACCGCGCCGACGGGCGACGAGAGTGGCCGCGGCGCCGATCAATTGGGCCAGCGCGAGCAGTTCGGCATCGCGCTCACCACCGGCGCGCGCGGCAGCGGCGGCCAGCAGGCCCTGGGAGTGCCCGACGATCGCGACCGGCGCGTGCGCGGCCGGATCCAGGCCCTGCAGCTTCAGCGCCCGCAGCGCGGCCACCTGGGTCAGGAACACACCGGGCATGGAGATCGCGGCCGAGCGCAGCGCCTGCTCCGACGGCGCCGCCGATACCTCGCCCTGCTCGGGATCGGCCAGATCGTCCTCGAGCATCCACGCGATCGGGTCGAAACCCATGGGGCGCACCGTGAGCAGCTTCGCCGCCACCGGCTCCAGCAGCGCGGCCGCCTCGTTCACCAACGCCGTCAGCTCGGGCTCCAGAGCGCCGTCGCGCCCGATCTCGTCGAGTTCGCCCAGCCACCGCGCACCCTGCCCACCGAAGGCCAGGGCATAGGTCTCGCCTCCCAGCAGCCGATCCAGCAGCGACGCCTTGACCGCCCTGTCCGCCGCTCCCCCAGCCGCCACCTTCGCGCTCGATCCGGTCCCGGTGCTCTCGTTGATCGTCAAGACGTATCGACTTCCTTCTCATGGCGGCTCGTCCCTCGAGGGGGCCGCTCCTCCGTGCGCAGGTGTCCCTCGCCCCTGAGGACCTGATTGCAGCCGAGGATGGCACAAAATCATGAGGGATTCCTCATGTTCCACCGCCGACCAGGGGGTTACCCCTCGGTATTCCGGTACCCCCGTCCAAGAATCCCCCGAAACATGACTCTCCCTCATGTTTCAAACCCGCTGCTCCCACCCCGTTACCGACCGTTAGTAAAGTTGAGGGTCCCTCACATTGCCCGTTACCAAATTGTTATAATCCCAGGTGGTGTTACTCACCAGTACGAAACACCCGACCAGTGCTTCGCGAACCCGGTCAAGCCCGGTAGAGTTTGGACGGTCGTACCATCATGCGCGAGTGGCGAAATTGGCAGACGCGCTGGATTTAGGTTCCAGTGTCCTCGGACGTGGGGGTTCAAGTCCCCCCTCGCGCACCACATCCCCAGCAGTTCCGTTGGTTTCGACGGACGTGCGTTCAATGGACCCCGCGCGTTGTGATCAGGCACAACGACGGCGGCGATTTATGAGGCGAGGATCCATGCCGCGGCGGTCTCGAGACTGAGAGCGTGGGCCGGTGGACATCGGCCAGGGACGCTACTTCGAGGATTTCGTCGTGGGTGAGGTCTACCGGCATGTGGCCGGGCGCACGGCCACCCAGACCGGCAACATCTGGTGGAGCCTGCTGACGCAGAACGCGCCCCACTCCACTTCGACGCCCGCTACCGGCGCGCCCTCGGTCGAGATCCCGGTCGCCGTGGTGGGGAAGCCATCCCGACATTCGAGTAGGTCACCGAGTGACCTATACGGCCCATAGCGTCGTGGCCGACAGAATGAGAGGAGTCGTTGTGGAGATCGTGATCGACGGCGCGCGGGAGCACAATCTGAAGAACGTCTCGCTGTCGGTTCCGAAGGACACCGTCACGGTGTTCACCGGCGTCTCCGGTTCGGGGAAGTCGTCACTGGTGTTCGGGACTGTCGCGGTGGAGTCGCAGCGCCAGCTGGGTGAGACGTTCACGACGTTCGTGCGCGCCCGGATGCCACACTACGAGAAGCCGGATGTGGATCGGATCGAGGGTTTGACCACCGCGGTGGTGGTGGATCAGAAGCCGATCGGCGGCAATGCCCGCTCGACTGTCGGCACCGCCACCGATATCTATTCGATCATCCGCGTACTGTTCTCCCGCGCCGGGGAACCATCGGCGGGGATGGCGACGGCATACTCGTTCAACACGCCCGAAGGTGCGTGCCCGCGTTGTGACGGGCTCGGTCGGACCACCACCGTCGATCTGGACGCCATGATCGACCGGTCGTTGTCGCTGAACCAGGGGGCATTGCGGTTTCCGCTGTTCGCGGTCGGCACCGTGCAGTGGCAGATGTTCGCCGCCTCGGGACTGTTCGACCTGGACAAGCCGGTCGCCGAGTACAGCGAGACCGAGTGGGACAACCTCGTCCACGGCCCCCGCGAGGGTTCGGAGCCGACGCGGTCCGGCCCGTGGACGAGCTATGAGGGCCTGCTCGACAAGTTCCACCGCCTGTATCTGAATCGAGATCTGTCGACGCTGTCGGCGCGCACGCGAAAGGCCTTGGAGCAGTGCACGACCCAGGGCGTGTGCCCGCTGTGTCGCGGGGCGCGGCTCAACCGGGCGGCGCTGCGGACGAGGATCAACGGTCACACCATCGACGACTACGCGATCATGGAGGTGGCCGAACTCGTCGAGGTGCTCGGCAAGATCGACCATCCGCTCGGTACACCGTTGGCCGAGCAGGCCATTGCCGGATTGCGGCGGCTGGTCGACATCGGTTTGGGTTATCTGAACCTGGGCCGCGAGACGACCACCCTGTCCGGTGGTGAGGCGCAGCGATTGAAGATGGTGCGGTTTCTCGGTTCCTCGCTGACTGGGATGACCTACATCTTCGACGAGCCGAGCGTGGGCCTGCACCCGCGTGATGTGGGCCGGATGAACACGCTGCTGAAACAGTTGCGGGACAAGGGAAATACTGTGCTGGTGGTCGAACACGATCGCGACGTCATCGCGGTGGCCGACCACCTCGTCGACATGGGTCCGGCGGCCGGTGTCCACGGCGGCGAGATCGTCTATACAGGCGACTATGCCGGCCTGTGCGCTGCCGACACCGCCACCGGTCGCGCGCTCCGCCGCCGTGGCGCCGTGAAATCCGAATTCCGCACGCCCACTGGGTATCTACGTGTCGAGCACGCGAACCTGCACAATCTGCGCGATGTGAGCGTCGATGTCCCCACCGGCGCGCTCACGGTATTCACCGGCGTCGCGGGCTCGGGGAAGTCGACACTCGTGACGGAGGTCTTCGCCGCCGAGCACCCCGAGTCCGTCGTCGTCGATCAGGCCGGGTTGGGCATCTCCCCGCGGTCGACGCCGGTGAGCCATCTCGGTGTCATGGACCGCATCCGCAAGGCATTCGCCGACGCCAATGGCGTTGACGCCGGGCTTTTCTCGTTCAACAGCAAAGGCGCGTGCCGCGGCTGTGGCGGCCGCGGCGAGATCACCGCCGACATGGCGTTCATGGATCCGGTGACCACGAGTTGCGAACGCTGCCACGGCAACCGCTACGACCCCGACGTCCTCGCCTACACCCTGGGCGGCAAGACCATCGTGGACGTGCTGGCCCTGACCGCGGAAGAGGCCGCGCAGTTGTTCCCCGACCGCACGATCCGCCGTGGGATCAGTTCACTGGTCGATGTCGGGCTCGGCTATCTCACGCTCGGACAACCCCTGTCGACACTGTCCGGCGGCGAACGCCAACGGCTGAAGCTCGCGGGCGAACTCGGCAAATCCGGTGGCATCTACATCCTCGACGAACCCACCACCGGCCTGCACATGTCCGATATCGACACCCTGCTGAACCTGCTGGACCGCCTGGTCGACGCGGGCAACACCGTGCTGGTCGTCGAACACGACCTCGATGTCATCGAGCACGCCGACCACATCATCGACCTCGGTCCCGGCGGCGGCCGCCACGGTGGCCGCATCGTCTTCGAAGGCACCCCGGCCGAACTGCTCGAGGCTCGGAACTCCCACACCGCGGAGTACGTCAGGCGTGACCTCGACCGCGGGATGTCGGCACCCGGCGCCTGACGAGACGTCCTGTACCGCAATCGAATAAACACCAAAGGAGACAAATTCATGACTTTCATGACCCCCGGGCAAGTAGTCTGGTTCGAAATCGGTATCGACGCGGCCGATCCGGTGCAGAAGTTCTACAGCGAGTTGCTGGGCTGGACCTATGAGCTGGATCCGGATTCCTCCATCGACGGCCGCCGCTACATTCGCATCATCGCTCCGGGCGCACCGTTCCCGATGGGTGCGATCAGTGAAGCCCCGGGCGCCCCGGCACGGATCAACCTGTCGATCCTGTCCACCGATGTGCGCGCCGATGTCGACAGGCTTGCGAAACTCGGTGCCGCCGTGGAGATTCCGGCGACTCAGGTCGCCGATGTCACCTGGTTCGCGGTACTCACCGATCCGCGGGGCAACCCGTTCTCACTGTTCTCCCGCTCGGAGTCCGAGCGGTTCGAGGAACGGATGCGGAAGGGCGAGAAGGCCATCGAGGAAGCCAAATACCAGCCGACTCCCGGATCCATGGGCTGGTTCGAACTGGGCACCACCGACGCCGCGACCACGCAAGACTTCTATACCAGGGCGTTCGGCTGGAAATTCGTCCTCGACGACGGCGCCAATGCCACGCGGTACCACATCTTCACGGGCGATGACCGCCCCTCGGGCGGGATGTACGACCAGGGCCCCGACGGCGTCGATTATCTGATGCCTTCCTTCCTGGTCGACGATGTCCCGGCAGCCACCGCCATCGCCGCGGAACTCGGCGGCGGCATCGAACTCGCCCCGGACGCCGCTCCTGACGGGCTGGTGTTCTCCCGCATACGCGACCCACGCGGGCTGCGATTCGGCCTGTGGTCGCTGCCGAAGGCCGCTACTTCCGGGCCACGGCGGCACAGCAGTTGACCCGTTCATCCAGACCCGGGCCGAGGGGATCGATATCGGGGCGCAACCAGCACGGTGGTTCGATTGGCCGCCACCGGTGCGGCGCCCCGATCCCTGGTTCGACCAACTCCAGGCCGGAGAAGAAGCGCCCGATCTCTTTCCGGGTGCGGGCCTGGAACGGGACACCGCCGTCGCGGAACACCTCGACGACGCGGTGCACGGTGTCGGGGTCGAAGTCGACGGTCAGGTGCGAAATCACCAAATACGAGCCCGGGGCCAGCGCATCGAGCAACGTCGACACCGCCTTGTATGGGTCGCGATCGTCGGGCAGAAAATGCAGCACCGCGATCAGGCTCAGCGCTACCGGCTGATCCAGATCCAGGGTTTCTCGCAGCTGCGGGGCGGTCAGGATCGATTCCGGATCGGCGGCGTCGGCGTGCACATAGGCGGTGCGGCCCTGCGGAGTTCCCCGCAACAACGCCTGCGCGAACGCCATGACCAGCGGATCGTTGTCGACGTACACCACCCGCGCGTCCGGCGCGATCTGCTGGGCGACCTGATGCAGATTCGGTTCGGTCGGAATGCCGGCGCCGATGTCGAGGAACTGACGAATACCGACCTGCGATGCGAGATACCAGGTCGCGCGATGCATGAACGCCCGGTTGATTCGCGCGGCCACACCCACCGAGGGAAAGACCCGCTGGATCTGCGTGGCGTACTCGCGATCGACCTGATAGTTGTCCTTTCCACCGAGAAAGTAGTCGTACATGCGCGCCGAATGCGGGCGCTGCTGCTGCAGATCCCCGCTTCGGTCCCGACCGTTGCCGACCGACACGAACGACCACTCCTTCCGGGCACCACCGGTACCAACCAGCACGATCACGAAAGCCTTTGCCGCACAATAACCATACCGGGCGCCGCATCGACCGGGGCCCGACCAGCAGACTTCGGCCGCACGACCGACCAGATCGCCCAGGTCGGAACCCACGAGCGGACCCGGTTCCCGGGGCACGCGGCGGTACTATCGATCCTCGTGTCACCGTCCGATCAGCATGCGCCAGACAACGCGATCCGCTGGTCGACCTATCCGCACAACCGGACCGTCCTCGCCATCACCCACAACACCACGGCCGCCACCCGGCTCTTCGACACCCTGAGCCTGCTGGCACCGGACCCCCGGATACGAATCGACTTCACCCGGATGGGGTCGTCGGTCTTCGACACCGATGCCAGCGAATTCCTCGGCTCCCGAGGGACTCGCGAAATACCGTGGAAGCAGGCGCTTCTCGGCGAATACGATCTGGCGGTCTCCGCGAGTTATGGAGGAAAGCTCCACAAAGTTCGAGCTCCATTGATAGTCGTCCCTCACGGAATGGGATACAATAAATACCTGCAAAAGAACAAAGAACAAAGAACAAAGAACAAAGAACAAAGAACAAAGAACAAAGAACAAAGAACAAAGAACAAAGAACATTCGGTATTCGGTCTGTCGCCGGACTGGTTGCTGCACAAGGGCAGGGTCGTCCCATCGCTCATCGTCCTGTCACACCACGAACAACGGGAACGGCTGTTTCGCGACTGCCCACAAGCCGTCGCCAAATCACTGGTAGCCGGTGATATCTGTTACGACCGGCTCTGCGCGAGCATGCCGCTGCGCCCGAGCTATCGGCGCGCCTTCGGCCTCGGTCCCCGGCAGCGACTGGTGCTGATCTCCTCCACCTGGGGCCCCGATTCGCTGCTCGCCAGCGAGCCGGATCTGCCGCGTAGGCTCGCCGCCGCGCTGCCCGCGGACGAATTCCGCATCGCACTCGCGATCCATCCCAATATTCGGTCGTATCATTCACGCTGGCAGGTCGAGGCCCATCTCGACGATGCCGCCCGGGCGGGAGTGCATCTGCTGCGCGGTGTCGACGATTGGCGCGCAGCGGTCGTGGCCGCCGATCTCGCCGTGAGCGACCACGGCTCGGTCGGCTTCTATTCGACCGCGCTCGGCAATCCGCTGCTCCTGGCCGCCGCGCCCGAGCACACCGTGGATCCGGATTCACCCATCGCCCAATTGCTGCGGGCGGCACCACGACTCGACGGAACCGCCGACATCGAGGCCCAGATACGGCGGGTGCTCACAGCGCACGATCCGCACCGATATGCGGCCATCACGGCGCTCACGACCTCCGAGCCCGCCGCCGGCGCGCCACTGCTTCGATCCGCCATGTACCGCATGCTGCGGTTGCCGGAGCCGACCGAACCGCCGGATCCCGCCGTGCTCCCGATCCCGGCAGCGCCGCTGCGGGACGCGGACGCGTATCTGGTCCATGTCCGCATCGGCTCCGAGCGCAGTGCCACGATTACCCGGTACTCGGCGGAGCGTCTGCTCACCGACGAGCGCATCGAACCCGACGGCCATCTCGTGGTCGGGGTCGACGGGCCGCGCGGACGCTGGCTGGCGTCCGCCGATGTCCTGATCGGTCGGCCGGGCGGAGCCACGGCGGCGTGGATCGCCGATACGCTCAGGCGGCTGCCCAATTGCGTGATCGCCGCCGCCCCGACCGAAGCCGGTCATTGGCTGCTCGGAAACCGCACTACGGTGGTGCGGGTGCGCGCACCCGACGGCGGCGGTCACCTGTTCGCCTCGGTGGCCTATCGATTGCACGGTCGTGGCGCGCCGCTGGAAGCCATCGCCGGAAGCTGGCGAATCCGTTGCGGCGGAACCGATTATCGATTTTCCGCCGAGGCGACCCGAGCGGAGACGACCGCCGCCGATTCGGTGAAGCACAGCTCGTCGTAGATCTCGAGCCCGGCTCGGTAGCGGTCGACGGCGGCGGATCTGCTTCCGGCCGCCAACCGGCAGTCGCCCAGAGCGACAAGGATTTCCGCCTCGTCGAACCGGCGTCGGCGCTCGCGCATCACGGCCAGCGCCGATTCCAGCGCCGTCTCGGCCTCGCCCCATCGGCCGAGCCGTACAAGCGCTCGCCCCCGCCCAGCAAGAACTTTCGCGCGGTTCTCGGTTTCGTCGTACGTTGCCGCGCCGAATATCGCGTCGGCCTGGGCGAGCAGATCCAAGGCCCGATCCGGATCCTCGGCCTTCGCCAGATGCAACGAGGCCAACGCGATCCGGCGGGTGTCGCCGATCCCGTGCGCGAGCTCGAGGTTGCGCCGGAGCACCGCACGCGCCGGGTCCGGTCGTTGCCGAGCCAGCAGTGTGAGTCCCAGACCTTCCAGCGCCGATGCCTCCAGCTGCGTGGCCACCGACCCGTCCAGGGCGCCGGCAGTATGGGCAGCGGTTTCGAATTCGATTGTCGCCTCGGCTAATTCGCGCAGCCAGTAGTGCAGGAAACCCAACTGCGTGCGCAGCAGGCTCTCGCCCGCCCGGTCTCCGGAGCGGGCGGCCGCCGCGATCGCGTGGAGATGCATCGCACGCATCGCGTCGAGGTGTTTGTCCTTCTCGTGGAACGCCCACAGCAGCACGCACCATCGGATGAGCAGGCGGTCGCGACCCGCGTGGAACGCGTATTCGGCTGCCGCCGCGATATTCGCCAGCTCCGAACGCAACCAGGTTCGGGCCGCGTCGGCGTCATCGAATTCACCGACGCCCGGGCCCGGAAATGCGACGTCGGGGAAGAGCAATGCGCGCCACGGTCGGGCGGGGGCCAGGAGCACATCGGCGTGGCACAGGGCCCGGTCGAAGTACCGGATCAGGTTCTCTTCGCACTTCTCCTGTTCGGCGCCGAGACGCTTGGCCACCGACCGGGCATGGGTCCGCACCGAGGACACCGCCCGGTATCCGTCGTTCTGCTCGACAACCAGAAAGTGCTCGGCCAATTCCAGCATGGCCCAGTCGATCTCATCCCGGGGCATCCCGAGCGCCGCCTCGATGGCCGCCGTGCGCAACCAACCGGCGTGGGAGCGCAGTCCCAGCAATAGGTAGCAGCGCTTGGCGTCATCGGACAGATCTTCGTAGGCGGCGTCGTAGATTTCCGGCAATCCCAATACCTCCGATCGACGATGCTCGTCATTCAGAAGTTCGGCGACTCGGGCTATCGACCGCTGCGGATGGCGGGCCAGCATGCCGCCGACGACACAGATCGCGGCGGGAAGGTTGTCGCACAACGCGAGGATCCGATTCACCGCCTCCGGCTCACGGTCGATCCGGTCGTCTCCGACGATTCGGATCAGCAACTCCCGCGCCGCGGCGTCGGGCAGCGTCGGCACATCGATCACCGTCGTGCCCACGCCGAGGTCGAGCGCCGCATTGCGCGCGGTGATCACCAGGAGCGAGGGCCCGTCGGCCGGGCACAGCCACCGCACCTGCCCCGCCGTCAACGCCCCGTCCACGAATACCGCCATCCGGCGGCCCCGAGTCTTGGTGAGATACCTGCCGTACCGTGCCTCGGGGAGGTCCGGGAGTTCATCTCGCCGATCCCCCAGGGCGATCAGCCCGTCCGCGAGCAGATCCGACACACTCGGCGGTGTGTCACCGTCGGCGAGCGGATAGAACAGCTGCCCGTCGGGAAACCGCTGCGACAACCGGTGCATCACCGCCGTCGCCACGGACGTCGTGCCCACGCCCCGAGCACCGCGGAAGATCACCGTGACGTTCCCCGAACCATCCCGGACCAGCCGTTCGACCCGATCGAGCTCATCCTCGCGATCCACGTGATTGCTGTTCCACGGCGGAAGCTGCCGGGGCACCTCCGCGACCATCGCACCTCCCCCGTACCGTCTCGCCACGAACGTCGAACCTGCCCGCCGAAATGATCGCACCGTACCAGGCGTGCGGTCCACGAAACATGAAACACCACAAGCCAAGTCGCTCCCGCCGACCCGAGGTCTCGACCCGCGCGGTGAGCGGGATCCAGGCTCGACGCTGCCAGCGTCGGTGGTGGCCCCGCGCCGATTTCGCAGTGCCGCATAAGCTGTTTTAGACCTCAGCAAATTATCAGCTTACGCTGGTCGCGGCGAACCACTGACCGGAAGGAGGCGTTGATGGCGCGTGTGCCGTACGGCGATCTCGAAGCCCTGGCCCCCGAGGTGCGGGCGCAGGTGCGGATGTTCGGGGATCTGAACATCGATCGAATGCTGGCTCAGGCCCGCACCGTGGTCGGACCGCTACACGAAACCACGCGGTCGATCCTGGCCGAATCCACGCTGGATCCGCGGCTGCGGGAGCTGGTGATCCTGCTCGTCGCACACTCCGGCCGCTGCGCGTACGAGGCGGTCCAGCACGAGGTTTCGGCGCGGGCGGTCGGCGTGACCCAGGCTCAGCTGGACGCACTCGAGGCCGATGACCCGTCCGCCGCGGTGTTCACCGACGCCGAGAAGGCCGTCCTGCGGCTGGTCGCCGCCGCGTTGCACGACAGCGCGGACGTGCCGGAGGAGACCTTCGACCGGGCCCACGACCATCTCGGCGACCGGGGAACAGTCGAGCTCATGATCCTGGTCGCGCTCTACTCCGGCATGGCGATCCTCTTGAACACCCTCCAGGTCGACATCGACGCGACCGCCCGAATGCGGTTCGCCCCCAATGGAAACGGGCACTAGCCTCGCTATCCCACCTGGATACCGACCACGCACGTGTCGTCGTCGGTGTCGGCGTCGCTGCCGTCGAGCAACGCGTCCAGGCGGTCCTCCAGACTTCCGGTGAATTGCGCCGACACCGCCAGCAGCCGCTGCTCGCACTCGTCCAGCAGGCGGCCTCGGCGTTCGATCAGGCCGTCGGTGTAGAACAGCAGGGTGTCGCCCGGCTCCAGCTGGAGTTCGGCTTCCTCGTAGGTTGTTTCGGCCAGCGCGCCGAGGATTATGCCGTCGAGCAGGGGGAGGGTGCGGGCGCGGCCGTCGCGAATGAGGATCGGGGGGAGGTGGCCCGCGCGGGCCCAGCGCAGGACGCGGGTCTGGGGGTTGTAGAGGCCGCAGACGGCGGTGGCGTAGATGGCGTCGGTCAGGTGGTGGGCCACCAGGTTCAGCCACATCAGCAGCTGGCCGGGACCGGATCCGGTGGCGGCCAGACCGCGCAGGGCGTTACGTAACACGACCATGCCGGTGGCCGCGGTGATGCCGTGGCCGGTGATGTCTCCGACGGATACCAGGATCTGCTTGGACGGCAGCACGACCGCGTCGTACCAGTCGCCGCCGACGAGGTGGTCCTGTTCGGTCGGCCGGTAGCGCACCGCGATGCGCAGACCGAAGGCGTCGATGGACGGCTGGGTGGCGGGCATGATCGCCTGCTGCAGCTGCCGCGCCAGTCGGCTCTGCTCGGCGGCGTGCTGTTCGGTGTGCGTGAGCTGATCCCGCGTGGCCGACAGCGCGACCTCGGTCCAGTGCTGCGACGAGATGTCCTGGTACGCACCGCGAATGGCGAGGAGCTGCCCGGCCGCGTCGAGTACCGGTTCGGCGATGACCCGGATGTGCCGGGTGACGCTGTCCGGCCGGATCAGACGAAACGCCGTCGAGGCCGGGTTACCGTAGCGGAAGAGGGTTCGCAGGAACCGCCGTACCGCGTCGGCATCGTCGGCGTGGGCGTGCTGGGGCAGTCGGCTGAGCGGGATCGGGTCCGCATCCGGCGTCAGTCCGTAGAGCGCGAAAATCTGTCTGCTCCAGATGATCTCGCCGGTGACCGCATTCTCCTCGAAGCCGCCGACGCGGCCCAGGCGCTGCGCGTGCTGCAGCAGGGCCGCCAACCGCACCGTCTCGTCCTCCACCCGCCACACCAGCAGCAGCATGTCGCCGTGGCGACTGATGCTGAGGGCGGCGGAGACGGTCAGGGGGACCTGGTCGACCAGTTCGGTCAGCGCCACCCGGTCGGCACGGAAGCTCTCGCCGGTGGCGAAGACGTGCTCGATCCGCTCGAACAACCGCCCCTCGCTCGCGGCCAGCGGATAGACCTCGAGCAGGGACGCACCGTGAATCAGGCTGCGGGGGCGGCCCACCGGATCGACGAAGCAGGTGTTGACGTGATGGATGTGGAAGTCGGTGAGCGCGCCGTCGTCGTCGAAGCGGGGCAGCAGGACGAGGGCCGGGTCGAACAGCCCGTCCGCCAGCCGCACGAGGTCGGCGACGGCCGGCCGGTCCGGCGCCAGGGTGGCGGCCACATCGGATTCGAGGGTGTGCGCGCACAGTTCGGCCAGCGCCTCGAGTTGCCGGCGTATCCGGGGCGGCTGCGGCGCGAGCGGCTGCGGCCAGCACACCTCCAGCACGCCGAGCAGTCTGCCGCTGCTGCCCGCGGGGATGGCCATCCGACCGCCGTCGCGGGCGCCGATCGACGGCAGGCCGGAGCGGCCCAGATCCTCGATCCACACCGCCTGGCGCTCCACCAGTGCCCGCCGCGCCGGAGTCGCCACGCCGGGCGGCACATACCGCCAGCGCTCGGCCTCCTGCGGACCGATGCCCGCGAAACCCAGCAGGGACAGCGACATATCGGCGCCCGCGGACCAGATCGCCACCGCCGTGGCACCCAGCGGGGCCAGGGCGTGCTCCAGCACCGACTGCGCCACCCGCTGGGTATCGCCCGCGGCGAGCAGTCCGCTCTCGGCGGTGCGCAGCCGCACCGTCACCGACGGTGCATCCGGGGTGACGGCACGCTGCAGGAACTCCCCCGCCGCGGCGCTGACCTCGTCCTGGGCCGCCTGATCGACCAGTTCGGCGGCCAGTTCCAGCGGCGTGACACCGGCCTTTTCGGCAAGCGCGTCGAGCTGGCGCGCCGCGTGCGCGGGCCCGCATCCCAGCCGTTCGACCAGCACCCCCTTCGCCAGCTCGAGCAGCGCCCGGCCGTCGGCGGTGGCCTGGGCCTGCCGGATCTCCCGGCGCAACCGCTCCACCGTGATCGCGAGGCGGTGCAGGGCGGGCTCCGGGGCCGGGCGGTCGGTCGCGGACGCGGGGTCGCGCGTATCCGACTCGGTCATGAGGCGTCCAGCCAATGCTGGATGCACGTGAGCAACACATCCGCGTCGACCGGCTTGGTGACGTAGTCGTTGGCGCCCGAGGCGAGGCTTTTCTCCCGGTCGCCCAGCATGGCCTTGGCCGTCACCGCGATGATCGGCAGGTCCGCGTAGCGCGGCATCTCGCGGATCGCCGCTGTCGCGGTGTAGCCGTCCATTTCGGGCATCATCACGTCCATCAGGACCAGATCCGTCTCGGGGTGGGCGAGCAGCGCATCGATGCCCTCGCGTCCGTTCTCGGCGTGCAGCACGCTGACGCCGTGCAGTTCGAGAATGCTGCTGAGCGCGAACAGATTACGGGCGTCGTCGTCGACGATGAGCACCGTGCGCCCGGCGAGCTTGCCGTCCGGCCGCTGCGGCGCGGCGGCCGGGGCCTCCTCGCGGCGCACCAGGGGCAGCACGTCACCGGGCGCCTCGGCGCTGACGTGCAGCACGATGCGCTCGCGCAGCTCGTCCAGGCTGGACAGCAGCTCGAGCGGCCGGTTCGCGGCGTGCTCCTGCAGCAGGCGCTCCTGCTCGGCGTCGAGTCGGCGATTGTGGGCCAGCACCGGAACGCCGCTCAGCGCGGGGTCGCCACTCATCGTCTCCAGAAAACGCAGCGCGGCGCCGTCGGGCATGTCCAGCTCGAGCACCACACAGTGGAATGCCTCGGCGGCCATCGCCCCCACCGCCTCCTCGCCGCCGACCGCGGTGACGATCTGGACGGGACCGCGCGGATCGTTACCGTCGGCGAGGTCGGCCACCGCGCTCTGCGCGACCAGGGACAACAGACCGTGCGAACGCTCCTCCACGACCAGCAACCTGCGCTGCTGCTGCGGCGTGGCGGGTGCGGGCGCGCGCTCGGGATCGCCGTCGATCTGCTGGGCGTCCTCCCCGGCGTGCGGTGTCGCCTCCTGGAAATCCGGCCGGGCGATCGGGAGGTACAGCGTGAACGTACTGCCCTGTCCGAGCGTGCTTTCGGCGGTGATGACGCCGCCGAGCAGATAGGCGATCTCCCTGCTGATCGATAGGCCCAGGCCGGTACCACCGTACTTGCGGCTGGTGGTGCCGTCGGCCTGCTGGAACGCGCCGAAGATCGACTCCAGCTGATGTTCGGCGATGCCGATGCCGGTGTCGATCACCTCGAACGCCAGCGCCGGACCGTATCGGCGCACCCCGGCGGGTGCCTCACCCGGCTCGGCCGGTTTGATTCGCAGCTCCACCGACCCGGTCTCGGTGAACTTCACGGCGTTGGACAGCAGATTTCCCAGCACCTGTCGCAGCCGGGAGTCGTCGGTGAGTACTTCGAGGGGCAGGCCGGGCGCGGTGGTGACGCGGAAACCGAGGCTCTTCTGCGTGGTCATCGGCCGGAAGGTGGCCTCGACGTAGTCCAGCAGCTTGCGCAGCGGAACGCGCTCGGGCGTGAGGTCCATCTTGCCCGCCTCGACCTTGGACAGATCGAGGATGTCGTTGATCAGCTGCAGCAGATCCGAACCCGCCGAATGAATGATGCCCGCGTATTCGACCTGTTTGGGAGTGAGGTTGCGGGTCGGGTTCTGGGCGAGCAGCTGCGCGAGGATGAGCAGGCTGTTCAGCGGGGTGCGCAGCTCGTGGCTCATATTGGCCAGGAACTCCGACTTGTACTTCGACGCGAGCGCCAGCTGCTGGGCGCGGGTTTCCAGTTCCTGGCGGGCCTGCTCGATCTCGAGGTTCTTCGTCTCGATGTCGCGATTCTGCATGGCCAGCAGCGCCGCCTTCTCCTCCAGCTCGGCGTTGGACCGCTGCAGTTCCTCCTGCCGCACCTGCAACTCCTGCGAGCGGGCCTGCAACTCGGTGGTCAGCCGCTGCGACTCGCCCAGCAGTTCGTCGGTGCGGGCATTGGCGACGATGGTGTTGACGTTGACGCCGACGGTCTCCATCAGCTGGTCGAGGAAGTCGCGGTGAATGCGGGTGAAGCGGTGCACCGACGCCAATTCGATCACCCCGAGCACCTGATCCTCCACCACGATCGGCAGCACGAGCAGATTGACCGGCGCGGTCCGGCCCAATCCGGAGGAGATGGTGACGTAGTCGCCGGGCACGGCGTCCACGGCAATCGTGCGGCGGCTGCGCGCGGCCTGCCCGACCAGGGATTGGCCGAAGGTCAGACGCGTGGGACTGTCCGGTTCCTCCGGACTGCCGTAGCAGCTGATCAGCCGCAGCTCCGGCCGCTCGGCGGTGTCGTCGGCCAGGTAGAACGCGCCGAATTGCGCGGAGACCAGCGGCGCCAGCTCGTCCATGATCAGCTCGGCCACCACGGGCAGGTCGCGCTGGCCCTGCATGAGGCTGGAGATGCGGGCCAGATTGGTCTTGAGCCAGTCCTGGTCCTGGTTGGCGCTGGTGGTCTCGCGCAGCGACTCCACCATCGAGTTGATGTTGTCCTTCAGCTCGGCCACCTCACCGGAGGCCTCGACGGTGATGGAGCGGGTCAGATCCCCTTCCGCGACGGCGCTGGTGACCTCCGCGATGGCGCGGACCTGCCGGGTCAGGTTGCCCGCCAGCTCGTTGACGTTCTCGGTC
Source organism: Nocardia sp. CDC159 (assembly GCF_023740735.1). Taxonomy (GTDB): domain Bacteria; phylum Actinomycetota; class Actinomycetes; order Mycobacteriales; family Mycobacteriaceae; genus Nocardia; species Nocardia pulmonis. Next base: position 56,242 of record NZ_JAMRXH010000021.1, on the reverse strand, counting down.
AACCGCTTCCACGTGCCCGACACGCCCTCGACCTCGGCCTGGCCGCCCAGCCGCCCCTCCGACCCCACCTCGCGGGCGACCCGGGTGACCTCGGCGGCGAACGCGGAGAGCTGATCGACCATCGTATTGATCGTGGTCTTCAGCTCGAGGATCTCGCCGCGGGCGTCCACGTCGATCTTGCGGGTCAGGTCGCCCTGCGCGACCGCGGTGGTGACCTGGGCGATATTGCGGACCTGATTGGTCAGGTTGTTCGCCATGGAGTTGACGTTGTCGGTCAGGTCCTTCCAGGTGCCCGCCACATTCGGCACGTGGGCCTGCCCGCCGAGCATGCCCTCGGTGCCGACCTCGCGGGCCACACGGGTGACCTCGTCGGCGAACGCGGACAGCGTGTCGACCATCGTGTTGATCACCCCGGCGAGCGCCGCGACCTCGCCCTTCGCCTCCACGGTGATCTTCTGACTCAGGTCGCCACGCGCCACCGCCGTGGCGACCTGGGCGATCGACCGCACCTGACTGGTCAGGTTGGAGGCCATGACGTTGACGTTGTCGGTCAGATCCTTCCAGGTGCCCGACGCACCGCGCACGGTCGCCTGCCCACCGAGGTTGCCCTCGGTGCCGACCTCGCGGGCCACGCGGGTGACCTCGTCGGCGAAGGCGGACAGCTGGTCGACCATCGTGTTGATGGTCTCCTTGAGCTCGAGGATCTCCCCGCGCGCGTCCACCCGGATCTTCTGGCTCAGATCGCCACCGGCGACCGCGGTGGTGACCTGGGCGATCGAGCGCACCTGCGCGGTGAGGTTGTCGGCCATGACGTTGACCGATTCGGTGAGGTCCTTCCAGGTGCCGGAGACGCCCTTGACGTCGGCCTGACCGCCCAGCCGACCCTCGGTGCCGACCTCGCGGGCGACGCGGGTGACCTCGTCGGCGAAGGCCGAGAGCTGGTCGACCATCGTGTTGATGGTGTTCTTCAGCTCCAGGATCTCCCCGCGCGCGTTCACCGTGATCTTCTGGGAGAGGTCGCCGCGCGCCACGGCGGTGGCGACCTGGGCGATCGAGCGCACCTGCGCGGTCAGGTTGCCCGCCATGAAGTTCACCGAGTCGGTGAGGTCGCGCCACGTGCCGGAGACGCCCTTGACGTCGGCCTGACCGCCGAGGGCTCCTTCGGTGCCGACCTCTCGCGAGACCCGGGTGACCTCGTCGGCGAACGACGACAGCTGATCGACCATCGTGTTGATGGTGTTCTTCAACTCCAGGATCTCCCCGCGCGCGCTCACCGTGATCTTCTGACTCAGATCACCCCGCGCCACCGCGGTCGTCACCTGGGCGATATTGCGCACCTGAGCGGTCAGGTTGCCCGCCATGAAGTTCACCGAGTCGGTGAGGTCGCGCCACACGCCGCCGACGCCGGGCACCTCGGCCTGCCCGCCCAACCGGCCCTCCGAGCCCACCTCGCGCGCCACCCGCGTGACCTCGTCGGCGAACGCGGACAGCTGATCCACCATCGTATTGACGGTGCTCTTCAGCTCGAGGATCTCGCCGCGCGCGTCCACATCGATCTTCTGTGACAGATCGCCGCGCGCCACGGCGGTGGCGACCTGGGCGATGTCACGCACCTGACTGGTGAGGTTGCCCGCCATGGCGTTCACCGAGTCGGTGAGGTCCTTCCAGGTGCCCGACACGCCCGGCACCTCCGCCTGCCCGCCCAGCCGCCCGTCCGTGCCGACCTCGCGCGCGACGCGAGTGACCTCCGAGGTGAACAGCGACAGCTGGTCCACCATGCCGTTGAACACCGTCGCGATCTCGCCGAGCAGCCCCTCGCCGTCGGTCGGCAATCGAGTGCCGAAATCGCCGTCGCGCACCGCCGTCAAACCCGCCAGCAGTTGGCGCAGCTCGACCTGATCCGCGACCGCGGTAGTGGTTGGTGCCGCCGTATCCGTCATGTCATCCCCGATCCAGTCACGAACCACGCGGACATCCGGTCCGAGTAAGCACGCCGACTCGTCGGTGGCGCGTATGCCGCGCCACCGACGAACGGTGAGGTGCTGGATGCTGAACACCTACCAGCCGCTGACTCTAGCCCCTCCGCAGTTGGGGCGGGACCTATCGGTGCACAGCGGCTGGGCAGCGACCTCGCTCGATGCCGATTGGGCGGAATGCCGGCGCGGGCGATCATCCGCCCGGCGCGCGGGCGAAGTCATTGCCCGCCTTCGGTTTCGCGCTGGGCCGGTTCGACTGCCGCAGGCCGGGTACAGGCCGAGTACAGGCCACCTGCTTGGGTGAGGAGAGGTAATGGCACAGTTCCGCAACTACATCGTGCGTTCGACCCTGGGTGCTGGAGCGCTCGTCGTGGGCACCATTCTGGCCGGATGTGCGGACAACGATCCCACTGCACCGCTCGGCACCACCACGATGCCGACCGCCACGCTACCCACGCCGGGCTCACCGACGACCGGCGCGGACGAAGACCGGGTGACCCCCGCGGCCGCTCGGCAGCTGTGCGACATGATCGCGCCGGAGATCGACAACTGGCGTGCCCAAGGCCCGACGGTCGGCAAGGTGAGTTTCAATGGCACCGTGCAGAACTGGGCCACCCGCAACGACGGCCTCAACGACGAAGTACTGCGCGACAAGTCGATCATCGACACCGTGACCACGCAAACCTGCGCCGACGTGCGCCAGCGGGCCATCGAGGTGCTCCAGGTTCCCGATCTGGCCAGCGCCCTCGTCGGCGACCGCTGATCCGGCGCGCGGCGGCGATCCGACCACCCCTTTCGTAATCTGGACGGGTGGGAGCTGTGGACGTCGGCCGCGAGCCCGACGCGGAATGGGATTTCGCGGGCCCGGCCGGTGCCGTTCGGCCGGGCGTGGCGATGATCGGCTACCGCGATTCGGGTGGTGCCGGATTGGATCTCCGGGTCGCCGGGACGACGGCGGTCACCGTGGTGATCGGATTCGGGGATCGGGAGCTGGTCGTCGACGATGCCGTGGGGCGGCGGCGGCTCGACGGGTTCGTTGCCGGACTTCCCCTCGAGGCCATGCGGGTGCGCACCGAACGGGCGGCGTGCATCGAGGTTCGTTTGTCGCCGATCCAGGCGTATTCGCTGTTGGGCTTTCCCCCAACGGATTTGGGCCGGGGAGTCGTCGGGCTGGCGGACCTGTGGGGGCGGCGGGCTCGGCGACTGCGCGAACAGCTCGCGTCCGCTCCGACCTGGGACGAGCGGTTCGCAGTGACGGAATCGTTTCTGGCACAGGGCGACCGGCCGACGCGCACGCCTGACCCGGAGGTGCTCGCCTGCTGGAATCGCATACTCGCCACCCGTGGCCGGGTGCGGATCGGTGAGCTCGCCGATTCGGTCGGCTGGAGTCACAAGCGGCTGTGGTCGCGGTTCGAGTCCCAGATCGGCCTGACACCCAAGCGGGCGGCGATGCTGGTCCGATTCCGGTACGCGGTCGACGGTCTGCTGGCGGGGCGGTCCGCCGCCGACGTCGCGGCGGAGTGCGGGTACACCGATCAGGCGCATCTGTGCCGGGACGTGTCGATCTTCGCCGATCACACGCCCGGGGCCCTGCGGACGCACTATCTGCCCACCATTGCCCGGCACCGGTACCGGGCCTGGGGAAAATTCTTCCAATACCGCGCGGAACCCATCGGTCGATAGTGGTGACTCGAACCGTCACCCCATCGACAACGAGAGGACACCCGCGGTGGCCAATACCCTCGATCCCGCCCGGCTGCAGATCGCCCTGGAGACCGTCCATCGCGCGGGTATGCCCGGCGTTTTCGCCGAGGTGCGCGACGATGGGCAGATCTGGCGCGGGGCGGCCGGCGTCGCCGATCTCGCCACCGGTCGCCCCGTCACGGCCGATATGCGACACCGCGTCGGCAGTATCACCAAGACGTTCACCGCGGCCGCGGTGCTGCGGCAGGTCGACACCGGCGAAATAGGGCTCGATACACCGATCGGCCACTACCTGCCCCGCCTGGTTCCCGGCGAACGAGGTGCGGCGATCACCGTCCGGATGTTGATCAACCACACCAGCGGCCTCGCCGAATACCTCCCGTATGCCTACCCGTCCCTCGCACCCTTCCCCGCCCTGGCGAAAACGACACCGAAGAGCTTGGCGGACAACCGATTCACCCGGTTCCACCCGACCGAGCTGATCGAAATGGGTGTCTCGGCGCCCGCCTGCGGGACCCCGGGTGGCGCCCCGGGGGTGTACTCGAACACCAATTACCTGCTGCTGTGCCAGCTTCTGGAGGCGGTCACCGGTACCTCGGCGGAGAAGTGCATCACCCGCGACATCATCGAGCGGGCCGAGCTGTGCGACACCGAACTCCCGGACGGACCGCATATCAACGGACCGCACGCGCTGCACTACGAAGCGTGGTTCGGCATGTTCGACCCGCCGCGCGACTTCAGCGTCTACGACATGTCGTGGGTGGGCCCCTCGGCTTCGCTGATATCGACCGTCACCGACCTCAACCGCTTCTTCGGCCTGCTGCTGGCCGGCGAGATCATCAGCCGATCGTCGCTGGCCCAGATGCAACGCACCGTTGCGGTCATCTCCTTCGAGGGAAAGGCACTCGACTACGGTCTCGGCCTGCAGCGGATGCCGATCCCCGGCCCCGACACCTACTGGGGACACGACGGCTCGGTCTGGGGCGGCGGAGCGATCTCCATGACCCGCGCCGACGGCACCCGCGGACTATCCCTCGCGGTGAATCTGCAGCGCTGGAACCGGATCGACTCCACACATCGGCCGCAGCCCCATCCCATCGACGACGCGCTTCGAGCTTTTACCCAGCTGGCGCTGCGTGATTGAGACGTGTCGCACTGCCGCCCGGGGCAGTGCGACACGTCGTGCGGATCAGGCCGCCTTGTGGAATGTCCACGCCTGGTACTGGTCACCGTATTCGGGGGCGAGGGCCACGCGTGGGGGGTAGATGCGGAGCATGCTCATGCCCAGCCGCATCGGTGTGCCGGGGACGGCTATCCGGAAGGTGTCCGGCTCCGCGCCGGGGTGCAGCAGCCACTGGCGTGGCTCGGGTAGCAAGAGTGTGAGCTCGTGCATGTCGGGTTCGCCGTCATAGCTCAGATACAGGCGAGTGTTGTTGAGGCCGATGACATATCGGTCGTTGTCGGCAGGGCTGACCTGCCACACCTGTTGTAGCTCCGCGTCTTCCGGCAGGATGACGCACGGTGCCCCCGGTTGGGGTTGGAGTGCGGTGAGGTACTGCTCTTCAGTGAAGCCGATCCGATACGAACCCTCGGATATCGATGCCATGGACGTGCCTCCCTGCCTTGGTGCGGCGGTGGCGCGGTCCGCCACCGCTGAGGGTGGCTGTCGCGCCGTTGCGGACGGCCACTTCCAGTGAACACCCCGAGAGGTTCCGGTGTCCGCGGATTACCCGGGATTCGATCGAAACAGCTTGCGCGGTACGGAAACTCGCTCAGCGATACCAGGTGCCCGAGGCATTGTCCGGGTAGTGGGCGGCGTCCAGGTGGTAGGCGCCGTGTGCGTTGCGGATCAGGTAGCCGGACCAACCGGCGTTGATATTGCAGACGACATCGTCGCGGTTGCACACCGAAAGGACCGGGAACGCACCGAAATTCGCGTCGGTGCCGACCAGGGGCTCGCCAACGAGGAACGTGATGATGGTGGCGGCCAGACCGGGACCGCCGGGCCCGGCCGCACGCTTCGGATCGGCGATGAGGACGGCATCGGCATTGGCGACCCGCTGGTGGGCACTCACCCAGGCATGCACCACCGCGGCGCCCTCGGAGTGGCCGATGAGTTTGATGTGGTCGTCCGGGCAGGCGCGGCGATGCGCCCAGAACAGCCGATTGACCTCGCGCACACCGGACTTCGGCTGAAAGGTGTTGTATTCGACGTGCTCGTCGGCCACCATGTAGCGCGAATCCTGACGGCCGCCGGTGGACAATCCGAAGGTGAAGCCGCCGACGCCGAGGGACCAGGAGCCCCTGCAGGGGGCCGGGCGGGCCGATGCCGGTGTGCCGACGGCAGCCAGGGACCAGACGACGGCGGTCACGATGGTGAGCGCCGCAATGCGCGTGAACATAGGGTTTTCGATCCTCCGAAAGCTGCGATCGCCAGCCCTACCGGCCGTCGGCGACCCGGCCGACGGGAATGTTGTGAACTGTCTCGAGCCCTGCACGATATCGGAGGTATAGCGGCATGACGTCACTGTAAGGAGGTCGAGGCGGCAGGGCGGCAACGAGTTCGCCAAAACTAACAACCTTGCAGGCCAGGCTTAACACCGAACCTGCCGCCTCGCATCCGCGGATCAGCGATTCACCCGGCTAGAACATGCCGCGGCTGTTGAAACCGCCCCCCATATCGGCGAAATCGTCGAATCCGCCACCGCCACCGCCGAACAGGTCGTTTCCGCCGCCTCCGAACCAATCGAAGCCGCCTCCGCCGCCGCCTCCGCCGCCGAACAGATCGCCGAAGTCGCCGCCGCCGAACAGATCCCCACCGTCGTCACCGAACATATCGCTGATGTCGGACGCGCTATTGCCCCCGCCGTCGCCGAACCAATCGAATCCGCCGCCGTCCTGGCCCCAATCTTCCCCGAAGTCCTGCCCGAGCTGGCTCAGCCAATCGTCCCCGCCGCTCTGATCGAACTGACTCTGCCAGTCGTCCCCGCCATTCTGATCGAACCCGCTCAGCCAATCGTCCCCGCCGCTCTGATCGAACTGACTCTGCCAGTCGTCCCCGCCATTCTGATCGAACTGGCTCAGCCAATCGTCGCCACCGTCCTGGTCGAACTGGTTCTGCCAGTCACCACCGTCCTGGTCGAACTGGTTCTGCCAATCACCACCGTCCTGATCGGACTGGTTCTGCCAGTCACCACCGTCCTGATCGGACTGGTTCTGCCAATCACCACCGTCCTGATCGGACTGGTTCTGCCAATCACCACCGCCGTCCTGATCCGACTGGTCCTGCCCCGGCTGCGATTGCGGGTCCTTCGGATCACCCCCCGTCGGCTTGTTCTGATCGGCCGCACTCGTCGGCTTGTCGGGCTTGTCCTGGCTGGACGGACCGGACGGACTCCCCTTCTTGTACATGCTGTTGAGCTGATTGACCTCATTTTTGCTCAACGGGCTCGGGCCATTGTTGCACCGGTTGACGACGCTGGCCATGATGCTGCAGCCGCTGTCATTGTGGTCGAGGCCCATGGCATGCAGAAGTTCGTGCCCGGCGATCTCGGTTCGATCGGCGGAATTGAAATTCTTGTTCTTGGGGTCGAGTTTTACGAACGGGCCGCTGCCATCCATACCGCCCAGCCCGGCCACGCCTCCCGAAAACGATTCGTGGCTGATATTGATGGCACCCCGACCCGTTCCGGGCTTCAGCACGAAGTTGATGCCCGGCGTCGAGTTCAGATGCTTGACTGCGTTCTCGATATCCGGATCTTTGACCTTGTTGTTGTAATGAATGATCGCCCTGCCGTCGCTGTCGTAGCCCTGGATCGGCGCCTTGAAGCCGAGGGTCGGCGCCTGGGCGGCGGCGGTGGGGGTCGATATCAGGCTGATCGCGCCCGGACCGAGCAGGGTCCCGGCGACCAGCGTGGCGAAGAGTCGGGGTGCGCCATTCGTGGTCGACTTTGCGGCTCTGTGTTTACCGCGATAGTTGCGACGATTGGCAGCGGGCGGCATTGGGCGGAGACCTCCGTGTGCACTACAGGTGAACTTTCCACCGAACCCGAATGACGGCTGATATCAGCGGTCGGTATCAGCCGAGTGTCGCGAAAAGACAGCCGCACACTCGCGGCTCGGCACGCCCGACTGTACTGGCCCGCCGGTGAATGCGTGAAAATGTTTAAGCCAGACCTTAACTGGCGAAAATGATCTTTATGCACGGTGACAGGATTTGCTGCGGCTTTCTATCTTGATCAATTTCGCGCGCGGGCCGGTCCATATACGGACGAGGTGTTGTGTCTCAGGTCACAGCCCCGCCCTGTCACGCCGACCGGGTCGCCCACGTCTGGTGTTCGTTCAACGCCCCCGCGAGAGAGGACGACGTCATGGAGCCCCGTTTCAACCTGATGGACAACCCGATCGGCGCCAAGATCGGCCGGCGCTTCGCCGGACTCGGCCAGGCCATCGTGCAGTCGACGGTGCCGAAGGCCACGCTGGAGCTGATGGAACTGCGGGCCAGCCAGATCAACGGCTGCGGCTGGTGCACCGATATGCACACCAAGGAACTGGCCGCCGCGGGCGAGACCGCGACGCGAATCAATCTGGTCGCGGTCTGGCGCGAGGCCCGGGTGTTCACCGACGCCGAACGGGCCGCTTTGGCGCTGGCCGAGGAGGGCACCCGACTCGCCGACGCGCACCAGGGCGTCTCCGACGACACCTGGGCGCAGGTGCGCGAGCATTACGACGACGATCAGATCGCCACGCTCGTCTACGTTGTCGCCCTGATCAATGCGGCCAACCGGCTCGGTGTGATCACCCGCATGCCGGGCGGCTCCTACGAGCCCGGCATGCTCGCCGAATTGACCAGCTGACCACCGGATCCGGCCCGGCCCGGAAGTTTCGCCCGGGCCGGGCCGAACGCTCTACTGGGCCGTCCGCATCGGCCGGTCGGCGGTCCGCACGACCCATCCGGACGCGGTGGTGCTGCCGGCGATGGTGCCCCGTTCGGCGATGAACTGGGCCGCGAGGACCTTGGACCCGTTCACGCACATCGGCGTTTGCAGGGTGTGGGTGAAGCTGAGATCCGGCACGCTCCGGCCCCAGGTCAGGGTGCCACCGCGCAGTTCGACCGCGGCGTCCTGAGCCTCCCAGCTGTGCGTGTCGGTGGTGACTGTCGCGGTTTCGCCCGGTATCCGCACGGTCACCGAGTGCATTCGGCCGTTCTCCCCGACGAGGAAGCCGGAGTAGGTGGCGTTCTGCCAGTCCGACAGCGCGCCGCCGCAGGCGGGCGCGGCCTCGGCCCGCACGGCGGGAACCGACGCGAGTGTGGCGGCGAAAAGCAGTGCAGCACCGAATAATTCGAGTCTACGCATAGCGATCCTTCCACTCGTTACCCCTGAGGCGTCGACCGCCCGCCTCCCTGTTTCCGGATGCTAATGCACCCGCGGGCGTCCCATCGGCCCGGAATTCCGCAGGGCTAGGGGTGCTTGCCAAACTCCCCGGGGAATGCAACGATTCGTCGATATCGTATCGTAATCGTCTGTAGCAGAACATATTTCGGCAACCAGCCCGCATTTTGGACCACCGGCGGCTTTCGACGCCCCGGGCACCGGCCACTCCCGAGAGGTGTCGTACCCCGATGGAAGACTCTGGGGCATGCGATGGGCAGTGACCGAGACCGAGGGCGGTGGCGCGCGCCTGTGTCCGCTCGACGGCGACGGCCGCCCCGCCGGGCCGGTGCGCGACGAACCCTCGCTGGCCGAGGCCGTCCGATCGCGCCCCGAGGCCGAGCGCTGGGTCTGGCGATCCACCGCCGAGATCTACCGCCGCCTGCTCGCGGCCGGTGTCCGCGTCGAGCGCTGCTACGACGTGGAGGCCGCCGAGGCGCTGCTGATCGGCCATGAGCACGGCCAGTCCGGCCAGGCCCGCTCGCTGGCGGCCGCCTGGGCCCGGCTGCACGACCTGCCCGTCCCACCGGATGCGCCGCCGCGGGCCGCCGAGACCCAGCCGTCACTGTTCGAATCCGGCCCGGTCCCGCTGCCGCACGGCGCCGAGGAGTTCACCGCCCTGTTGGAGGTCTACGCGGGGCAGCTGGCCCGCACCGCGAAGACCGAACATCCGGACCGGATGCGTCTGCTGCTCACCGCCGAATCGGCCGGGATGCTGGTGGCCACGGAGATGTCCCGCGCCGGAATCCCGTGGCGCGCGGACGTGCATCGGGAGTTGCTGGACGAACTGCTGGGCGAGCGTTTCCCGGGCGGCGGCGAGCCACGCCGGATGGCGGAGCTGGCCGAGGAGGTGTCGCGAGCCTTCGGGACGGGCGTGCGGGTGCGGCCCGATCTGCCCGCCGACATCATCCGGGCCTTCGGCCGAGCCGGAATCCCGCTGAGCTCCACCCGGAAATGGGAGCTGCAGCAGATCGACCACCCCGCGGTCGCGCCGCTGCTGGCCTACAAGACGCTGTACCGCCTCCATACCGCACACGGCTGGTCCTGGCTCGAGCAGTGGGTGCACGACGGCCGATTTCGGCCCGAATACCTCCCCGGCGGCACGGTTTCCGGCCGCTGGACCACCAACGGCGGTGGCGCCCTGCAGATTCCGAAGGTGATCCGGCGGGCGATCCGCGCGGATCCCGGATGGCGGCTGGTGGTGGCCGACGCCGACCAGATGGAGCCGCGGGTGCTGGCCGCGGTCTCGCGCGATCCGGGCCTGATGGAGGTGGCCGGTCGCGGCGAGGACCTGTACGCGGATCTGGCGGCGCGCGCCTTCGACGGCGACCGCGCCCAGGCCAAACTCGCCATGCTCGGCGCCATCTACGGCCAGACCTCCGGCGACGCCCTGACCCACATGGCCGAACTGCGCCGCCGCTACCCGGCCGCGATGGCCTATGTCGACGAGGCGGCCCGCGCGGGCGAGGAGGGCCGGTTGGTGCGCACCTGGCTGGGCCGCACCTGTCCACCGGCCTCGGCCGCCGCGCCGGATCCGGCCGAGCCGCAACCGGATTCGGCTCGGTACACCAGCACCTCCGCCGCCCGCGCCCGCGGCCGCTTCACCCGCAACTTCGTGGTGCAGGGCAGCGCCGCCGACTGGGCCCTGCTGGTGCTGGCCGCGCTGCGCCACGAGCTGACCCGCGCAGGACTGCGCGCGGAACTGGTCTTCTTCCAGCACGACGAGGTCATCGTGCACTGTCCGGCCGAGGAGGCCCCGACGGTCGCCGCGGCGATCGCGACCGCCGCCGAGACCGCGGGCCGGATCGCGTTCGGACCCACCCCGGTCCGGTTCCCGTTCACGACCGCGGTGGTGGAATGCTACTGGGACGCCAAATGAGAATGGCGGCTGTGCGCGAAGATCAATTTCGCGCCGAACGAAAGTTCATGTCCGGCGAGATAGTATCGTGATCTAACCTGTAGATCATCTTCGCGCACTGGAGGATACCGCAAATCGGGCAAATCCTCCTCCCGGCTCCGGGCCTCCTGCGCCGATTCCCGAATCTGTGAAGTCTTTCTTACAACGCTCGTGACCTGCACCGTCGGCCCCTACGGTTGCGCACGTAAATAACCCAGGGCGATTTTCGATCGGTGTGACAACAGAATGAGATTGCGTAGGAATGTGTTCCGCGGACGGTGGGCCTTGGCCACCGCCTGGGTGGTCTGCGCGGCGACGGTGATCGGCTGGTCGACCGCGGTCGGCTCGGTCGGCGCCGCGCCGGGCGACGGGCTCGACGACGCGGTGAAAACCGAGGTGTCGCAGGAACCGGCGCTCGAGGCCCAGGACGCGAAGCAGCAGGCCACAGTGGTCGACCGGCTGCGCAGCGACGGTGACTGGGTGTTCGGCGGCGCGACCGTGCCGCCGGACGAGGAGGATTCGCCGAAGTCCACCCTCTATGTGGCCAAGCGCCAGGGACATCGGAATTGGCAGGTGGCCCTGCAGGGTACCGACGAATTCCGCGGGCTGGCCCAGCAGGCGCCCGAATCGGTGGTGAGCCGGGAGGAGAAGGCCACCCTGGGCGCGCAGCCCGCCCGTCCGGAAAGCACCGGCCTGGCGCTGCCGTGGCGGCAGGGCGACGCGTGGTTCATGGGCGGCGGCCCGCACGGTATCAGCGGCAGCAGCAGGCCGTTCAACTCGATCGACTTCAACGGCGGGGACGGCCGCGTGCTGGCCCCGGCCGGCGGCCGGGTCTACAAGACCTGCGTGCGCAACGGGAGCGCGGAGGTGAAGCTGGTTCACCCCAACGGCTATACGACCTCCTACTACCACATGACCAACCTGATCGATGTCCGGGACGGCACCGAGATCGCGGCCGGGACGTACCTCGGCCGGATCGGTACGCAGTTGCCGTGTGGCGGCAGCGCGAGCGGCGCGCATGTGCACATGTCGCTGTATCAGGGCAGCAAGCCGATTCCGGTGGACGGGGTGACCCTCGGGGGCTGGACCTTCCACGAAAGTGGCCGCCCTTATGGCGGTTTCGCCGAGCGCAACGGCCAGCGGGTCGGTGCGGGAGGTCGGCTGACCAATTTCGGCGGCGGCAATCCCACACCCAAGCCCGAACCCAAACCCGAGCCGAAGCCGGAACCCAAGCCCGAGCCGAAACCCGAGCCGAAACCCGAACCCAAGCCCGAGCCGAAACCCGAACCGAAGCCGAAGCCCACGCCGGTTCGCGGCACGGCCCGGCCCTATCCGGACCGCTGGCGCGGGGTCAACCTGCGCTCCGAGCCGAGCGTGTCGAGCCAGATCGTCGGCCGCCTGCGCGACGGCGACGTCGTGAACATCGTGTGCACCGCACGCGGCGACCGCCTCAACGGCAAATGGGGCCCGACCACCCTCTGGAACAAACTCGACAACGGCAAGTGGGTGAGCGACGGCTTCCTCGAGACCGGAAGCAACGACCCGGTGGCACCGGCCTGCGACGATTGACCGACCGAGGGGTGGTGTCCCGTCGTTACGGGACACCACCTTTCGGCGTGTCCAGCGGGGGCAGCGAGGGCGAGGCGATCAATTCATCGATCGGCGTCGGCCCGGTGTAGCGACGGCAGCCGCAGCGCACCCACTCCCGTAGGCCGTGGGTGCCCTTGCGCGAGATCTCGGTGTGGCACACGCCCTCGGCCCGGTCGTGCATCGCGAGGTCGTGCCCACAGCCGCAAGTCGAGGACAGCTGCTCGAACTGGCCGCGCCGAGCCGGACGGCGGCCGAAACGGCCGAGCGCCCAACCGACGCCGAGCAGGCCCGCCCCGACCGCGAGGCTGATGGGATCGAACATCAGTCCATTATATGTATACGTATATCGCCAGCAAGCGGATCGTGACCCGAAACGCCTCACGGCAATATGGTGCGCGCGAGCCGGAACCCGACATCGTCGAGCCGCAGCGTCGGATGGCTGCGGCGGCGCACCCCCGCGCGACAGCTCCAGTGCTCGTCGAACCAGCCGCCGCCGCGTAGCACCCGATAGTCGCCGTACACCTCGGGGTCGTAGCGGTCCCAGCACCACTCCCAGACATTGCCGATCATGTCGTAGAGCCCCCACGCATTGGGCTGCCTCGTGGCGACCGGATGCGGCCGCTCGCCGGAATTGCCCCGGTACCAGGCGATCTCGTCGAGTGGGCCGTAGCGTGGGCCGCTGGTGCCCGCCCGGCAGGCGTATTCCCATTCGGCCTCGGTGGGCAGCCGAAAGCCGTCGGCCGACGCCAGCGCCTCGACCTGGTCACCCTCGATGCGATAGACCGGCGTCAGATCGGTCGCCTCGGACAGGGCATTGCAGAATTCGATCGCCTCCGTCCACGACACACTGTCCATCGGCAACCGGTCGCCATCCTCGGCGAGCCGCGCATACTGCGCCCGCGTCACCGGAACGACCGCCAGCCGGTAGGCTCCGACCTCCACCGACCACCGCTGCCGCGTCCGCCGATCCGACAACTCCACCACCCCGGGCGAGATGTCGGCCATCTCGATGTTCACCAGAACGATTGTGGCGCACCACCGAGGCGATGCACGGGGCCGTCAATCCGCCCGGGTGTAGCGATGTTTCACACCCGGCGGAAAATGCTCGGGGTCGGCGTGTGGACGCAGCCGCACCAGCGGGCGCTGCCGCCGCGCGGGGACATGGTGGGCGAATTCGCTGTTGAGCCGGAGCAATTCGCCGCGGATCGACTCCGTGATCGATACCGACAGCGGCGTCTCGTTGCCGAGCACCCCGGCATCCGCGGTCCCGTACAGCGAGGCGATATCGCGCACCGGATCGGCCATCCCGGCCCGCTCGGCGACCAGGGTCCGCCACTGTTCGCTGAACACCTCCCCCGCGGTCACCATCTTGATCCGATACCGCGCCCAGTCCACCCCGGCGGCGCGGCCGCGATCGATCACATCCTTCAGAAACGGCGGATATCCCAGCAGCACAACCTGATCGAACAGCGGCCCCAGCCGGGTCAGCACCCGCATGATCTCCCCGGTGTCGTTTCCGGGCGCGACCGCGGTGACCGGATAGCGCTCGGCCAGCTGCCGCACACAGCCGAGCGTGTAGAGCCCACCCACCCAGGTGCCCAGCGCGAAGCACACCACCGCGAGCGTGGTGCGCGAGCCCGCGTCGAAGCCGTCACGGAAGATCTGCTCGAACCGCGCCCCGACCACCCGCTCGTCGGCCAGGCTGCGCGGCCACGGCGTCGGCTCCCCGGTCGACCCCGACGACAGCGCGATCAGATCGCCGAGCCGCCCGTCCCGGCACAGCTCGGGCAGCGGATGGCGGCGCAGATAGCCGGTCTTGTCGACCAGCGGCAACCGCACGAAATCGGCAGGGGTGGTGACGGTTTCGGCGGCGATCCCGTGTTCGGCCAGGAACGCGCGATACGCGGGCACCCGCGCCACCACCTCCGCGAACAGCCGCACCGCCGCGTCCTCCGGTGTCCTGATCTCCCGCGTCACCACGCGAAACATCATCGCGCACCGGCCGATCCCATATCTGCGATTCACCGGGTGAGGGCGGCATCGGCGGCGATGGTCACCAGTGCCGCGACGGTCACCGCCGCGACCGCCACATGGGTGCGCCGGTAGTGGGTCGCCAGCACCGCGACGAATTCGCGCAGGAATGCCGCGGGCAGGAAGTATCCGGCGGTGCGCGCGCCCAGGACCTGTGCGTCGACGCCGAGGCGGCGGGTGAGCGCGGCCGTGCGCAGCACGTGGAAGTTGCTGGTGACGACCGTGATTCGGATTCGATCGGCGAGTAGCCCGCGGGACTCCAGCTCGCGCAGGGCATTACGGAGATTTTCCGCGGTGGTGCGCGAGCGGCGTTCCCGGACGATGACACCACGCGGAATGCCGTGCGCGGCCAGATAGCGGCCCATGGCATCGGCCTCCGCGGTTTCCTCGTCCGGGCCGCGGCCACCACAGGTGACGACCAGCGGTTCGGCGCCGGTGGCCACAGCCGCGCGATACGCCCGGATGCCGCGGTCGAGCCGCGCCGCCAGCAGCGGCGTGACCCGTACGCGATTCAGGCCGCAGCCGAGGATCACCACCGCATCGCAGTCCGGCCGGTCCGGCAGATTGCTGTAGAGCAGGGCCTGACCGCCGAACGCGGCCAGATGCGCCACCAGATACAGCCCGAGCGCGCCCACGGCGAGGGCGGGCGGCGCGATCCACGCGGGCACCCGCCGATCGCCGCTCACCGCGACGGCCACGGCGACCAGTAGCAGCAGCCCGAACCCGACCACGAGCGGCATGAGCGTGATCGGCGCGGCCCCCTCCCGCCGAATCACGGTGATGCCGTTGACGATCAGCGCGATACCGACGACCACCGGAACCAGGCCGACGGCCAGCCCCATCCCGACGCGCGAGAGCGGGACCGGCGCGAGTTCCGCGGCCGCGCCGCCCAATCCGATCACCAGCGCCGCCACCGCCGCCAATAGCACGAACCCCGTGGACAACCGGCGTGGCTCGAGCGCCATGCGGATCGCGCCCACGATCGCCAGGACCGTACCGGTGTACAGCAACGCCATGGTGCCCATCGCCCTCGCCTCCTTGCGCGGTAGCCGACGCAGCGGCGATTCCCCGCTGGGGGGTTACCAAACAACGGACATTTTTCCTGTGTGTCCGGCATGTTTTTTGACTGGAATCCAGGTGTATTTCAAGGAACCGCAACAGTTTCTGTTGTACGCTGGCCCATCGAAGCGATCGTTTTCTCGACTCTATTTCTCGGGGGGATTTCGTGACTGGCAATGGGGCCGCGGCGAATACGGGTTTCGGTGCATATCTGGGCCTGTTCAAATCTCCGGGCGCCCTGGTGCTTTCCGCGTCCGGATTGCTCGGCAGATTTCCCGCATCGATGCGTTCGGTCAGCTGTGTGCTGCTCGTCGTGGCGGTCGGCGGACCGCTGCGCACCGCCGGGACGATCGCCGGAGCGATAGTGATCGCACAGGGTCTGGCCTGGCCGGTCATCGGCCGCGTGGCCGATCGACTGGGCCAGCGCCGGGTGCTGCTCGTCGGATGCGCGCTCAATGCGGTGGCCACCGGTCTGCTCGCCATCGTGATCGCGGCGCATGCCCCGCTGTGGATTTCCATCGCCGCGGCATTGGCGGCGGGGGCCACGGTGGTTCCACTCGGTTCCTTCGTGCGCGCCCGCTGGGCGACCTTCGCCGAACCACATCGATTGCGCACGGCCTATGCCGTGGAATCCATTCTCGACGAGGTCGTTTTCATCACCGGCCCACTGGTGGTGGTCGCGATCGTCACCGGCGTGCACCCGACGGCGGGCCTCGGGGCCTGCCTGCTGCTGACGACCGTCGGCAGCGTCGTGCTCGCCCGGCATCGCCGATCCGAACCCGCCGCCGCCCCGACGGATCCGGCCGGACGCGGGCGCGCGATCGGCGTGTCCGGCATGCGGGTGCTCATCGTGGCCTATCTCGGAATGGGCATTTTTCTCGGCGCGGTCGATATGACGATCATCGCCTTCGCCCGGGAGCATCACGTCACCGAGCTGACCGGCGTGCTGATGGCCCTGACGGCGCTGAGCAGCCTGCTGTCCGGGCTCTGGTTCGGCGCGGTGGACTGGCGGGTGCGCAAGGATCGGCTGTTCCTGGTGGCGATCTCGCTGCTCGGTCTCGGCGCGGTGCCGCTGGCCCTGGCCGGCTCGACGCTCGTCATGGCGGTGTGCGCCTTCGTATCCGGGCTGGTGGTCTCCCCGACCTGGATCACCGGCAGCGCGCTGGTGCAGTCGCTGGTTCCGGCCGGATCGCTGTCGGAGGGCTTCGCCTGGCTGTCCAGCGTCGCCTCCCTCGGCTCGGCCCTGGGTATCGCACTCGGCGGTCAGCTGGCCGACCGGGGCGGATTCCACTGGGCCGGATGGCTGGCCGTCGGCGGCGGAGTGCTGGCCTGGTGCGCCACCGCCGCGGGACGCCGGGCGCTGCACGGCGATCCGGACGGGCCCGGAACACCATCGGCCACAACGGAATCGGAATTCAGCCAACAGGCGTGAGAGTAAGACACAGGGAGGACGCCGTGACGCGTGCGAACAATGGGACCGCGGTGCCGGCCGCACATCCGGTGGCACGGATAGCATTCGACGATTTCCGGGCGCTGGGCCGAGATGCGGTCATCCGGGCCGATGTTCCGCTGATCATCGAGCGACTGCCGCGGCCTGGCGGTTTCGGCCGGCAGGTGCTGATCGAGCGGCTCGGCGACGCACCCGTGACGCTGTTCTCCGAGCCGAGCAGCCGGGAGAACACCGAGCGCTGGCAGACGTCGCGAATCCCGCTGCGCGAGTTCTTCGAGCGCTATGCCGCGGGGGCGGATGCCCGCTCCTGGCATCGCATCGTCTCCAACATCATGAACCGGCCGGACGATGTGCGAGCCATCATCGGTTTCGAACCCGACGAACTGTTCGGCCCGCGCGGTCTGCGCAATGCGGCCAATCTGTGGATCAGCCACCGCAGCGTATTCACCCAGAGCCATTTCGACGAGTTGGAGAACTTCAACATCCAACTGGAGGGCCGTAAGCGATTCATCCTGTTGCCGCCCGGATTCCGCGACTATTATCCGCGCTCACTGCTGCGCGGATTCGGCGACAAATCGCAGGCGTTCGACTTCACCGATGTCGACCCGCATCGCTTTCCCCGGCTCGCGGCCAAGCTGGCGCAGCGCCGCGACATCGTGCTGGAACCGGGCGAAATGTTGTATCTGCCGCTGGGCTGGTGGCATCAGGCCGAGTCGCTGGACGAGCTGAACATCAATATGAACTTCTGGATGTGGGATCCCAAGATCCTGCGTCGACCCTACGTGCTGGGCAGTGCGCTCTACACCGCCGCCTATCGAAAGCTGAGGGGCGTCTACAACTATCAGCCCGAGCCGGCCGGGAGCACCCGATGACCCGCAAGCAGACCATCCCCACCCATGCCTGGCGCAACAACGACAAGCTGGTCGGGATCGGAAATACATTCTGGGACATGTCCGAACGCAACGGGCTGGCCGGAATCGTCGCCGACCTCGATGTCGACGCCGGTACGCTGCGCACCCGCGCGGGGCACGAATTCATCGCCGCCGGTCATGAATTCGTCAATTTCAGCTGCTGCTCCTACCTGGACCTCGACACCCATCCGCAGGTGATCGAGGGCGGTATCGAGGCACTGCGCCGCTACGGGGTGCTGGATCACTGCATCGCCCGCAGTCGCGTGCAGATACCCGCGATGCTGGAGCTCGAGCAGTCCCTCGGCGAACTGCTCGGCGCGACGGTGGTTTGCGCGATCGCCGCCAGCACCGCGACCTTCGGGCTGCTGCCGCTGATCGCCTCGGGCCATCTCGGCAACGGCACCCGGCCGCTGATGATCTTCGATCGGTACGCGCACATCTCGATGGCCAACGTCAAACCGGTCTGCGCCGACGAGACCGAGGTCGTCACCGCGCCCCACCACGATCTGAACTTCATCGAGGACGCCTGCAAGACCTACGCCCGGGTCGCCTATGTCTGCGACGGCAGCGACAGCCTGGGCGGCTACGCCCCGGTCCGCGAACTGGCCGAGTTACAGGACAGATACGGCCTGCTGGTCTACTACGACGACTCCCATTCCATGTCGGCCTACGGCGAGCGTGGCGTCGGGTACGTCCGCTCGCACAGCCCGATCCTGGACGAGCGCACCATCGTGGTGATGACGCTGAACAAGGCGTTCGGCACCAGCGGCGCGGCCATCGTGCTCGACGGCTACGACAAGCAGACGCTGCGCATCATCGAGCGTTTCGGTGGGGCGCTGAACTATTCACAGCTGCTGAACACCGCCGCGGTCGGCGCGGGCCTGGCCTCGGCGGAGATTCATCGCACCGCCGAGCTCACCGAACTGCAGAACCGGCTGTATCGCAATATCGCGCTGTTCGATTCGCTCGTCCACACCGACCAGGCGGGCAGCACCTACCCCATCAGGCTGGTGCCGATGAGCGACGAGACGGTCATCGAGGCGGGCCGCACGGTGATCGAGGCCGGGTTCTATGTCTCGCCGGTGTTCTTTCCGATCGTGCCGCGTGGCACGGCCGGGCTGCGGGTCATGATGCGCGCCGGGCAGACCGAGGAGCAGATCCGGGGGCTGGCCACCGTCCTCGCCGAGGTCGGCGCGCCCACCGCGGCCGCCGTTGAGCCGGAGCCGGTCCGATGAGCGCCACCGCGCGGGCGATCCCCCGCAGCATCTTCTACACCCCGGCGCTGTCGCTGGACCGGGTGGTCAAGGCCTGGTCCTACGACGCCGACGTGCATCTCATCGATCTGGAGGATTCCGTTCCGCCCGAACAGAAATCGGCCGCGCGCACGATCTGCCGCGAGGCCCTGGACAAGGCGCCGAATCCGGCGAACATCGCCGTGCGGATCAACGAGCTCGGCACCGTCGAGGCGGTACGGGATCTGCTCCTGCTCACCGAGGGCTCGACGCTGCCCGGCTTCATCGTCATGACGATGGTGCGGTCCCCGGCCGAGATCACCGTGGTGCGCGACGTATTCGCCTCCGCCGATAGGCATCCCGAGATCTACGTGACGGTCGAGACCGTCGAGGCGGTCGGCGATATGGCCGCGATCGCCGCGGTCGCCGACGGATTGATCTTCGGCTCGGCCGATTTCGCCGCGACCCTGGGGATCGAGGTCAGCTGGGCGGGCATGCTCGGCGCCCGCCACGCGATGGCCATGGCCTGCGCCCGCTACGGCATCGGCTGCATCGATACCAGCAATTTCCATCTCGACCAGCCCGCCTCGCTGCAGGAGGAGATCGACGGGACGCGGGCGCTCGGCTTCCACGGCAAGGTGGCCATCCACCCCGATCAGCTCGATGCGATCAATCGGTGCTATCGCCCGGACCCGGATGCGCTGCGGTTCGCCCGCCGGGTCACCGCGGCCGTACCCGTCGGCGGCGTCGCGGTGCTCGACGGGAATATGGTCGGCCCGCCGTTCGCCCGCAAGGCCCGCGCCGATGTCGCACTCGCCGACGCCTGGGCCGCGCGGTTCGGCGCTTCGTCCGGTACTGGCAAGGAGGCCGGTCATGATCAGCCCTGAACCCCTGCGGGTCGCCGTCCTCGGCACCGGCATGATCGGCATGGACCTGGTCCACAAGATTCACCGATCGGCGCTGCTGGACTGCGAATTGGTGGCCGGGCGCAATCCGCGGTCGGCGGGTCTGGCCCGCGCCGCCGAGCTCGGCTGTCCGGTCAGTTCCGAGGGCATCGAGGCGGTACTCGCGGCGGCACGGCCCTTCGATGTGGTCTTCGACGCCACCAACGCGCACTCCCATATCGAGCACTGGCGGCGGCTGGAGCCGTTGGACACGCTGCTGATCGACCTGACGCCCAGCAAGATCGGGCAGATGGTGGTGCCGACGGTCACCGGCACCCGCGTGCCCGCCCACCGCAATATCAGCCTGATCAGCTGCGGCGGCCAGGCCTCGGTGCCGATCGTGCACGCGCTGGCCCGGCGGTTCCCGACCCGCTATCTCGAGGTGGTCACCACGGTCGCCAGTGATATCGCGGGCCGTGCCACCCGGCTGAACCTGGACGAATTCGTCATGACCACCCAGCAGGCATTGAGCGTCTTCAGCGGCGTCGCCGACACCAAGGCCATCATCAACATCAGCCCGGCGGTGCCGCCCGCGACCTTCCGGGTGGCGATCTCGGCGGAGGTGCCCGACGCCGATGCCGCGGCGGTGCATGCCGTGGTGGCCGAGGCGGCCGAGCAGGTGCGGACCTTCGCGCCGGGCTATGCGGTCACCGCGTGCACGGTGGTGGATGAGCGGGTGTCGATCTCGGTCGAGGTGAGCGCGACCAGCGAGGTGATGCCCCGCCACGCGGGAAATCTGGACATCATCAATGCCGCGGCCATCCTGGTCGCCGAACAGTATGCGGCCGCGCGCGATTCGGCCGCCATGAGCGGGGTGGCGCTATGACTCGCGAGATCGTGATCCACGACCCGACCCTGCGCGACGGCCACCATGCCGTGCGCCATCGGCTCGGCGCGGATCAGCTGCGCCGGTATGCGCAGGCGTGCGATCGGGCGGGGGTGCCGGTCGTGGAGGTGGGCCACGGCAATGGGCTCGGCGCGTCCTCGCTGCAGGTCGGCCGGGCCGCCCTGACCGACGAGGCGATGCTGTCGACCGTGCGGGAGGCCCTGTCGCACAGCCGGATGGGAGTGTTCATGCTCCCCGGCTGGGGCACCACCGCCGATCTGCGCCGGGCCATCGAGCTCGGGGCCGATGTCGTGCGCATCGGAACCCACTGCACCGAGGTGACCCTGGCCGAACGACATCTCGGCTACCTGCGCGAGACCGACGCCGAGGCGCACGGCGTACTGCTGATGAGCCATATGGCCGCGCCGCAGCAGCTGGCCGACCAGTGCGCACTGCTGGTCGACTACGGGGCCCAGGCGGTCGGCATCCTGGATTCAGCGGGACACTTCCTGCCTCCGGATGTCACCGAGCGCATCGGCGCGATCGTGGCGGCGGTCGAGGTGCCGGTGATCTTCCACGGGCACAACAATCTCGGGATGGCCGTGGCCAATTCGCTGGCCGCCGCCCAGGCCGGTGCCGGGATCATCGACGGCTGCGCGCGCGGCTTCGGGGCCGGTGCGGGCAATACCCAGCTCGAGGTGCTGGTGCCGGTGCTGGAGCGGATGGGTTTCGCGACGGGCATCGACCTGTACGGCCTGCTCGACGCCGCCGACATCGCCGAGCAGACCCTGATGCCCGCGCCGCCGATCACCAACTCCCTCAGCATCGTCAGCGGGTTGGCCGGGGTGTTCTCCGGATTCAAGAATCCGGTGCTCGATCTGGCCGGTCGGGCCGGGGTGGACCCGCGCGATGTGTTCTTCGAACTCGGCAGGCGACAGGCGATCGCCGGGCAGGAGGATCTCATCGTCGACGTGGTCGCGGAACTGCTGGCGCGCGGCGAGGTTCCGGCATGACGCCGATGATCGAGGCAGCGCGAATGCGTGGCGAGCCGACGCTGCGCGCGGTGATCGACACGCTCGCCGACGCCTTCGTCGACCTGTCGGCCGGGCGCGCGCAGTCGCCGCCGCGCACCCTCGTGCAGCATTCCGGCGGCCTGTCCGAGTTGCTGATCAGCCCCGCGGCGTGGGGTCCGCGCAGGCTCGCGGCGGTGAAGATCACCACGCTCACCCCGGACAATCCGGGCCGTGGGCTGCCGTTGATCCACGGCATCGTGGTGCTGACCGAACTGGCCACCGGGCGGATCGTCGCGCTGCTGGACGGGGCCGAGCTGACCGCCCTGCGCACCGGGGCGGCGGCGGCCATCGCGACCAGGCTGTGTGCCCGGCCCGAGGCCGCCGAGCTGGCGATCATCGGCGCGGGGGTGCAGGCGCGGGCGCTGGTGCGCGCGATATCGGTTGTGCGGCCGATAGATTCGGTTCGGTTGTGGTCTCGCACCCGTGCGCGAGCCGAGGACTTCGCCGAATGGATTCCCGCCAACGTCGGTCGCCCCGCTCGAATCACCGTGTGCGACAGTGCCTTCGAGGCCGTACGGGATGCCGAGGTGATCTGCACGGCCACCGCCACCGGCGATCGTGCGCCTCTGCTCGCGGCCGATTGGATCGCACCGGGTGCGCATCTCAACGTGATCGGCGGCATTCACGAACACGCCCTCGAGATCGACCCCGCCCTGCTGAAATCCGCACTCGTCACCGTCGAGGAGCGCCGCGCCGCCCAGGAGGAGGCCGGGGAGATCCGGGCCGCCCTCGCCCAGGGGCTCATCGAATCACGAGACCTCCACGAGCTGGGCACACTGCTGCGGGACCCGCCCGCCACAGCCCCCGGCCGGACCACCGTCTACCGCAGCGTGGGCCTGGCCATCGAGGACACCGCCGCCGCCGCGGCCATCTACCAGGAGCACCACCCATGACCTTGCGACATATCGGCGACAACCAGTACGTCGAAGAACATGGCGGCGACTACGAGGACTTCGAACCCGGCATGACCATCAAACACTGGCCGGGCCGGACGATCTCCGAAACCGACAACACCTGGCTCACCCTCCTGCTGATGAACCAGCACCCCCTGCATTTCGATGAAACCTACGGCGCCGCATCGGAATACGGCCGCGTCCTCGTCAACAGCTCCATCACCCTGGCCCTGATCGGCGGCATGACCGTGCAGGCCCTCTCCGCCCGCGCCGTGGCCAACCTCGGCTGGGACCGGGTTCGCCTCGCCGAACCGGTCTTCGTCGGCGACACCCTCTACGCCACCAGCCGAATCCTCGGCAAGCGTCGCTCCAGATCCCGCCCCGCCCAGGGCATCGTCACGGTGGAAACCACGGGCAGCAAAGCCACCGGCGAAACGGTGATCACCTTCGAACGCTCGTTCCTGGTCCGATGCCGCGGCGCCGCGGCGGAATCCGCATGACGCGCTAGGCGTTCACCGCCTCCCGCACACTGTCGACCACCTCCGCCGAGGCGAACACCCCCGCACCGGGAATCGCGTCCAGCAGGCGCTGGGTGTACGGGTCGCTCGGGGCCTTCAGAACCTTTTCGACCGGGCCCTGTTCGACCACCCTGCCCTCGCGCATGACCACCACGTCGTGGGCGATGGCCTGGACCACGGCCAGGTCGTGGGAGATGAACAGGTAGCTGACGCCGAGGCGGTCCTGCAGGTCCGACAGGAGGGTGAGGATCTGCTTCTGGACCAGGACGTCGAGGGCGGAGACGGCCTCGTCGCAGACCACCAGGCGGGGTTCGATGGCGAGGGCGCGGGCGATGGCCACGCGCTGGCGTTGGCCGCCGGACAGTTCGTTGGGGTAGCGGTGGGCCATGGTGGCGGGAAGGGCGACCTGCTCCAAGAGTTCGGACACCCGGGCCCGCCGGGACGCGCGATCACCGATACCGAAGGCGCGCAGGGGTTCCGCGATCAGGCGTTCCACGGTCCACATCGGATCGAGGGACGAGTACGGATCCTGGAATACCGGCTGCATGGCCCGCCGCGCCGCGCGCAGCTGGGCCCCGCGCATGCCGACGATCTCCGCCCCGTCGAGACGAACCGTCCCCGAGGTGGCAGGCACCAGCCCCAGCACCATCCGGGCCGTCGTGGTCTTACCCGAACCGGATTCGCCGACGATCGCGGTGGTGCGACCACGTGCGATCGTGAACGACACGTCGTCCACGGCACGAAGCACCCCGCCGCGCCCACGAATGCGATATTCCTTGCTGAGGTGTGAAACCTCCAGCACCGGAACCTCTTCGGTCACCCGCTCCTCGCCCATCGTTGCGGCACCGTTACTTTCGGCAACGCTCACCACCGCAGCACCATTCGCCCCGGCCTCGGGCACCTCCCCAGCCACCTTCTCCACCGCCCCATCCGCTTCGGCGGCAACCTGACCCTCGGGCACCTCGCCAGCACCACGCTCCTCGGCAACGACCTCGCCGTCGGACCCGTCGGCACCACCGTCCGCCTCGTCGGCAACTTCACCCACGGCTTCGCCGACGGCACTGTCCGACCCAGCGGCGGCCTTGTCCGCGCCACCGTCGACCGCGGTATCCGACTCCGTCACAACCTGTCCCGCAGCGTCCGCCGCAGCGGTCTCATCATCGGCAGACTCGACAGCACCACCACCCGATTCAGCGGCAGCCTCGTCATCGGCACCGTCGACCGCCGTGTCCTCGGCGACACCCTTGCCCGCAGCATCGTCGCCGACATCACCCGCGGTCGCGGCCCCATCATCGGACGCCTCGGCGGCGCCTTCCGCTCCGTCGGCAGCACCCCCCTCGGCGTCGTCGTCAGCCGTAGCCGACTCGGCGACAGCCTCGCCCGCGGCAGCGCTCTCGGCAGCGGCGGGCTCGACAGCGCCCTCCGACTCAGCGGCCGCGCCCGCGGCCTCGCCTTCCGCCCCCGGTGCGGCCTCGCCCGCAGCAACCTTGTCGTCCGACACCTCGCCAACACTCTCGGTTTCAGCGACCGCTTCGCCGCCAGCACCATCGACAGCGGCATGCGACTCAGCGGTCTCGCCCGCCGCATCGCCCTCCGACTCCGCCGCGGCCTCGCCTTCGGCAGCGGCCTCGTCATCCGACGCCTCGACAGCACCCCCCGATTCAGCGGCAGCCTCCTCCTCGGCACCATCGACAGCCGCATTCGACTCAGCGGACTCGCCCTCGGCATCGCCGTCCGACTCCCCTGCGTCCTCGCCCTCAGCGCCGTCCGCAGCAGCGGCCTTGTCGGACGCCTCAACGGCACCCTCCGATTCGGCGGTGGCCTCCTCCTCGGCATCGCCTACGGCACCGTCCTCGTCATCGGCGGGCTTGGCAGCACCGTTCGCTTCCGCGCCAGCCTTGCCCTCCTCGGCACCCGCGTCCTCGGCCACACCGTTCGTCTCCGCGCCGCCCTTGCCCTCGGCGGCCTTCACCCCCTCCTCGTCGGCAGCGAGAGCGGCCGCGGAAAGGTCTGTGGCCCCGTTCTTTTCAGCGCCGTTCACCCCGGCCGCATCCACCATGGCCTCGGCGACCAACGGCACCACCCGGGCCGGAGCCGCCGCGACCAAGCGCCTGGTGTACTCCTCTTTCGGGTCGGTGAGTACCTCACGGGCGGGGCCGGTCTCGACGATCCTGCCCTCGGACATCACCACCACCCGGTCCGCTCGCTCGGCGGCGAGACCGAGGTCGTGGGTGACCAGGAGCAGGGCCGTGCCCAGTTCGCGGGTGAGCTTGTCCAGGTGGTCGAGGATTTGGCGCTGGACGGTGACGTCGAGGGCGGAGGTCGGCTCGTCGGCGATCAGCAGGGCGGGGCGGCAGGACAGGCCGATCGCGATGAGGACGCGCTGGCGCATGCCGCCGGAGAATTCGTGGGGGTACTGGCGGGCGCGGCGCGCGGGCTCGGGCAGACCGGCCTCGCCGAGCAGTTCGATCGCGCGCTGCACGGCCTCCTTTCGGGTGCACATGCCGTGCGCCAAAAGGGTTTCCGAGACCTGGCGGCCCACCCGCGCGACCGGGTTCAGGTTGGACATCGGGTCCTGGGGCACCAGGCCGATCTCCTTGCCGCGCAGCGCGCGCAACCGCTTCTCGTCGGCGTGCGTGATGTCCTCGCCGCGCCACGCGATGCTGCCCCCGCTCACCCGACCGGCGCCCGGCAGCAGGCCGATGATGGCGTGGGCGAGTGTGGATTTCCCGGAACCGGACGCACCCACCACCGCAACCCGCTCGCCGGGCGCGATGACCAGGTCCGCACCCTCGACCGCGACGGACTCGCCGTAGGACACCCGCAGATCGCTGATCGCCAACAGTGGTTCGGTCATTGCCAGCTCCTTCACCGGCTCGTCTTCGGATCGAGCGCGTCGCGCAGCGCATCGCCGAAGAGGTTGAATCCCAGGCAGATGATCAGCAGCGCCACGCCGGGGAAGATGCCGGGCCACGGGGTGCGCAGCAGATACTGCTGCGCGTCGGCGAGCATGATCCCCAGGCTCGGCGCGGGAGGCTTGATGCCGAGACCGAGGAACGACAGGATCGCCTCGCCCAGCACGGCCACCGGCATGATCACGGTGGCCTGCACGATGATCGGGGCCAGCGCGTTGGGCAGGATGTGCTCGCCGAGGATGCGCCAGGACGGCACGTTCATCGTCCGCGCCGCGAGCACGAAGTCGGTCTCCTTGAGCCGCAACGTCTCCGCGCGCACCACCCGCATCATGATCGGCACCTGCGAGATACCCAGCGCGACCGCGGCCTCCCCCAGCCCGGCGCCCCGGATCGCGACCAGCCCGACCGCGATGATCACGAACGGAAAGGCCAGCAGCACATCGGCCACCCGCGACAGCAGCGCGTCCAGCACCCGCCAGTACCCGGCCAGCAGACCCAGCGGTACCCCGACGAATACCGCGCACAACACCGCCAGCACGCCCACCTGCAGCGAGGCCCGAGTGCCGTACAACACCCGCGAGGCGATGTCACGGCCCAGATCATCGGTCCCCAAGGGGAATCCGACCGTACCCGGCTTCTGGAACGGCGTCGCGAAATGCACCTCGGCGGGCGCATAGGGCGCCAGCCACGGGGCGAAGACACCCACCACGATCACGATCAGCAGCAGCCCCACGCCGATCAGTCCCAGCGGATTGCGGCGCAGCTGCCGTAGCACCCGCCCGCGCACCTGGGCGGGCGGCGGGGTCGCGACGGTCGTACCGGCCTCGGTGACCACCGCCTCGACGGGCGTGTCGGTGACTGTCATTGCGCCCTCCCGGACACTCGCACCCGCGGGTCGATCACCGTGTACAGCAGGTCGACCAGCAGGTTGATCACGATGTAAGAGGTGGTGATCACCAGAATGACCGCCTGGATCACCGGGTAGTCACGGGTGAACACCGAATCCAGGGTCAGCTTCCCGATTCCCGGCAGGCTGAAGATGCGCTCGGTGACCACCGCGCCCGCGATGAGCAGACCGAGCTGCAACCCGATGACCGTCGTCACCACGATCAGGCTGTTGCGCAAGGCATATCGCACGATCACCGCCCCGGGCCCGAGCCCCTTGGCCCGTGCCGTGCGCACGAAATCGGCGGTCAGCGTCTCTACCATCGACGAGCGCGTCTGCCGCTGCACCACCGCCGCGTGCGTCACGCCGAGAATCACCGCGGGCAGGGTGAGGAAGTAGATCCCGCGCAGCGGATGTTCGAACGGGGATACGTATCCGGACGCGGGAAACAGCCCGAGCCCGACCGAGATGTACAGCACCGCGAGGATTCCCAGCCAGAACGTCGGCACCGACATCCCGACCAGCGACAGCCCGTTGGCCGCCCACTCCGGCCAGCGCCCGCGGAACACCGCCGCGGCCACCCCGCCGATCACCCCGACCAGCACCGCGATCAGCATGGCGTACACCGCCAGCTGCAGCGTCACCGGCAGCGTCGCGCCGATCAGATCGCGCACCGGAATCCCGGTGCGGATCGAGCGGCCGAAATCGCCGGTGACGGCGTGCTTGACGAACTCGAAGTACTGCACCGGCAGCGACTTGTCCAAACCGAGTTCGGCCCGCACGGCCGCGATGGCGGGGGGATCGGCCTGCTCACCGGCCATCGCGGTGGCGGGATCGCCCGGTAGGGCGCGCACTCCGGCGAAGACGACGAGCGAGACGAGAACGAAGGTGACAGCGGACTGCCACAAGCGGTGAAACACATACTGCAGCATGGGATATCAGCTATTCCGATCCGTGACGAACGCGGCCTTGCCGAGCCGGACCGCGCCGTCGGCGTACACCTCGATCCCCGTCACCGAGGTCGAGTGCACGGTCAGATTGCGCAGCCGGTAGGTGTAGATGTAGGGGTTGTCGCGCTGGATGAGCCGCACCGCCTGCTCGTAGAGCGCCCCGCGCCGCTGGCCGCTGGTGCTGTGCGCGGCCCAGCCGAGCAGATCGTCCATCGCGGGCGAGCTGTATCCGCTGTAGTTGCCGCTCGAGCCGGTGGTGAGGAAGCGGGAAATGTTGCCGTCCGGATCGAGCCGACCCGACCAGCCCAGATACAGCGCCTCGTAGGTGCCCTTCTTCTGCGCGGCGAGCATATCCGGATACGCGGTGGGCACGATCCGCAGATCGAATCCGCCCTTGGCGACGCTGGCCTGCAGTTGCTCCGCGTACTGCCGCTGATCCTCGACGTCCATCACCTGCAGCGTGATCGGATAGGGCAGCTGCACACCCGCGGCGGTGAGCAGTTGTTTCGAGCGCTCCGGGTCGAACAGCGGACAGGCCGTGGCCGCCTGGGTCGCATAGGAGGTGCGCGGCGCGATCGGCGTGCAGGCGGGCTCGTACCAACCCTTGAACGCCTTGTTCACCAGGGCCTGTCGATCGATGCTCAGCGACAGCGCCAGCCGCAGCCGGGGATCCCTGGCGAGCGGGGTGTCGATCGGCTTGATCGGTTTACCGGCCCCGTCCACATTGCCGAGGTTGATATAGATCCCCTGGAAGCCGAACGAGCCCGACACCAGCAGGTGCAGCTTCGGATCGGCCCGCAGCGCGTCGACGTCCAGCGGCGACATGGTGTCGGCGACCTGGATGTCACCGGAGCGCAGGGCCGCCGCGCGCGTCTTCGAATCGGGCATGATCCGGTAGGTGATCGTGTCGAAGTGCACGTTCTGCGCGTCGTAGTACAGCGGATCGCGCTCGACCTCGATCGAGGCCTGCGGCACCCGTTTCACGAATTTGAACGGTCCCACGCACACCGGATGTTCACCGAAGTCCTTGCCCGACTCCTTCAGCGCCACCGGGGACATGATCATCCCGGCCCGGTCGGCCAGCGCGGCGGTGATCGGCGCGAACGGCGTGCTGTACCGGATGATCACCTGCGACGGCCCGTCGGTCTCGATATCGGTGATCGGCCCCATTTCGCCGGTGCGCTGCGATCCCTCCAGGGTGAGGTGCCGCTCCAGGCTCTTCTGCACCGCGGACGAGTCGAACGCGGTGCCGTCGGCGAACTTGATTCCGGTGCGGACCGGAATGGTGACCGTCAGCCCGTCGCCGGAGATCTTCGGCAGCGCCGTCGCCAGCTGCGGGACCAGATTGCCGGAGGAGTCGTTGTCGTAGAGCTTCTCGCAGATCGTGCTCATGACATAGCGCATGTACAGGGAGCTGGAGGTGCTGGGATCGAGTTTGTCCGGATCGTTGGACAGCCCCATCACCAGATTGCCGCCCTCCCGGACCGGCTGGGCGCCGACCGGCGTGCCGTAATCGTCCATATGCGTGACGATCTCGGGCGCGGGCTGCGCCTGGGAGCAGGACGCGAGCGCCAGCGCCGCCGCGCCCAGGGCGAGCATTCGCAGTAACCGCATGCGCCTCAGTCCTTCTCGGTGAGGAACGCGGCCTTGCCGAGCCGCACGACACCATCCGGATAGGCCTCGATGCCGGTCACCCGGGTGGAGTGCACCGTCAGCACGCGAATGCGATAGGTGTACAGATAGGGGTTGTCCTTGGCGATGAGCTGCGCGGCCTGTCCGTACAGCTCCGCGCGCTGGGCGGTATCGCTGCTGCGCGCGGCCCGGCCGAGCAGATCGTCGAGGGCCGGTGAGCTGTATCCGGAGTAGTTACCACTGGACCCGGTGGTCAGGAAGCGGGAGATGTTGGCATCCGGATCCAACCGCCCCGACCAGCCGAAATACATCGCCTCGTAGGTGCCGCGCTTCTGCACGTCCAGCAGAGTGGAGTACTCGGTGGGCTGCACATCCAGCTCGAACCCGCCCTCGGCGACGCTGGCCTGCAGTGCCTGCGCGTAGCGCAGCTGGTCCGGCTGGTTCTGCACCTGTAGCTTCACCCGATACGGCACCTGCACCCCGGCCTCGGCGAGCAGTTCGCGCGCACGCTTCGGATCGTATGCGGGACAGGCGGTTCCGGCGGGCGTGGCGAAACCGCTCTGCGGCACGATGCCCGTGCACGCCGGTTCGTACCAGTTGTTGAAGACGGTGTCCACCAGGGCCTGTCGATCGATGCTCAGCGACAGCGCCTGCCGAATGCGGGCGTCCTTGGCGATCGGGGTGTCGATCTGCTTGGCGGGTTTGCCCACCCCGTCGACATTGCCGATGTTGATGTAAATGCCCTGGAACCCGAGCGAACTCGATTGCAGCAGACGCAATCCTGGATCCTTGGCCAATGCGTCGACATCCTGTGGGGACATGTAGTCACCGACGTGGATGTCACCCGAACGCAGATTCGCCGCGCGAATATTGGCATCGGGCATGATCCGATAGGTGATCGTGTCGAGATGCACCTTCTTCGCGTCGTAATACAGCGGATCGCGCTCGACCAAGATCGAAGTTTGCGGCACCCGCTTCACGAATTTGAAGGGGCCGACGCACACCGGATGATCGCCGAAATCCTTGTCCGTCTTCTTCAGTTCGGCGGGCGACATGATCATTCCGGCCCGGTCGGCCAGTGCGGCGGTGATCGGCGCGAACGGCTTCTTGTATTTGAGCACCACGCGATCCGGACCGCCCACCTCGATCGCGGCGATCGGTCCCATCTCGCTGGTTCGCTGCGAGGTTTTCATGGTGAGGTGGCGCTGCAGGCTGGTCTGCACCGCCGCGGCGTCGAAGGGCGTACCGTCGGCGAATTGAATTCCGGTGCGCACCGGAATGGTGACCGTCAGACCGTCCGGCGAGACCGTCGGCAGCGCGGTGGCCAGCTGCGGTACCAGCTTGCCCGACGCGTCGTTGTCATAGAGCTTCTCGCAGATCGAGTTCATGACATAGCGCGTGTAGAGCGAGGCGGAGGTGGTGGGATCGAGGCGATCGGGCTCGGCCGACAGCCCCATCACGAGATCGCCACCTTCGCGCACCGATTGCGTTCCGACCGGGGCTCCGAAATCGTCGGTGTGCGTTGCGTTTCGGTCCGGATACTGCACCGGCGCGCAGGACGCGATCGCGACGGCGACAACGCCGAGTCCCAGCACTCGGGAGAGGCGAACGAGCATGGGCTACAACCTACTTCACGAAGTCTGATTTTTCTCGCTGGAAATAGCTTTTCATCAATCGTTTTCCCTCGCCTGCCACCCGAGGAGCCGAACGCACCGAAAAACGGTGCGACGTATGGCGATCCGGCAATTCCGAACCGCTGTGTACCCGCGTTGGCCCTACGACTATCGTCCGGCGGCGTACCCCTGCATTCCACGAGGATTCGCACCGGCCGAGAGCACCCCGGTTTCCGGATCGCGGGCCACCGCGCACAGCCTGCCCTCCGACCACGGCCCGCCCACCGTCACGCGGTGGCCGCGCCGCTCGAGTTCGGTGATCACGTCTTCTCCGATTCGCGATTCCAACACCACCACACCGGGATTCATCACCCGGGGATAGAAGGAGCCGGGGAAGCTCTCCTGATGCCAGTTCGGCGCATCGATGGCGCCCTGCAGGTCCAGCCCGCCGCGCACCCGCTCCCGCAGCGCCACCGCGAGGAAGAAGTGCGTGCTCCACTGATCCTGCTGATCGCCGCCCGGCGTGCCGAACGCCATGACGGCCGTCCCGTCGCGCAGCGCCAGCGAGGGACTCAGGGTGGTACGCGGCCGGCGGCCCGGCGCAAGGGAATTCGGCAGATCCGGGTCCAACCACGTCATCTGCAACCGGGTCCCGAGCGGGAAGCCGAGCTCCGGCACCACCGGATTGGATTGCAGCCAGCCACCGCTGGGCGTCGCCGCGATCATATTGCCCCAGCGATCCACGACGTCGAGATGGCAGGTATCGCCGCGGGTGGCCCCCGTGGCGGCCACGGTCGGCTCGCCCGCGCCGATCGGAATCGCCGCTCCGCCCGCCGATTTGGTCAGCGTGTACGCGCTGAACCGCGGCGGGCGGCCGTCCGGAGCGCCCGCCCGCAGCTCCTCCGACGCCTTCGCGCCGATGAGCTCGCGCCGCCGCGCGTTGTACTCCGGCGACAGCAGCGTCGCGAGCGACACCGGGGTGGCCTCGCCGTACCACGCCTCGCGATCGGCCATGGCCAGCTTCGAACCCTCGACGAGGCGGTGGTAGTACTCGGGCGTGCCGTACTCCGGCACCTCGGACAGCAGGGCCAGCTGCTGCAGCAGCACCGGCCCCTGACTCCACAGTCCGGGCTTGGCGACGGTCCACCCGTTCCAGGTGTAGGTCGCCGGATCCTCGTACGTGGCAGCGAATTTCGCCAGATCGTCGCCGGTCAGCGTGCCCGCGTGCCGTTCGCCGGAGGTGTCCATGGTCGGGCGCGCGGCCGCGGCCGCCAGCGCCTCGGCGATGAATCCGGAGCTCCAGACCCGCCGCGCGGCCTCGATCTGCCCCTCGCGGTCCGCACCCGCCGCCTCGGCCTCGCCGATCACCCGCCGCCAGGTCTGCGCCAGCGTCGGGTTGCGGAGCAGTTCCCCCGGGGCGGGCGGCTTTCCGTCGCGCAGATACACCGCCGCCGAATCGCGCCATTCGGTCTCGAACAGCCGCGCGACCTCGGCGATGGTGGCACCGATCCGCTCCACCGCGGGTACACCGTGCTCGGCGTAGCCGATGGCATACGACAGCACCTGCGCCAGCCGCTTGGTCCCGTGATCGCGCAGCAGCACCATCCAGGCGTCGAACGCGCCGGGCACTGCCGCGGCCAGCGGACCGGTGCCGGGCACCAACTCCAGGCCCAGCCCGCGATAGTGCTCGATCGTCGCCCCGGCCGGGGCCGGACCCTGACCGCACAGCACCCGCGGGGCCTGTCCGGCGGGGGCGAGGATGATCGGCACCTCGCCGCCGGGCCCGTTGAGGTGCGGTTCCGCGACGTGCAGGACGAAGGCCGCGGCCACGGCGGCGTCGAAGGCATTGCCGCCGTCCTCGAGCACCGCCATCGCGGTGGCCGAGGCGAGCCAATGGGTCGACGACACCATGCCGAAGGTGCCCTGCAGGGTCGGTCGCGTGGTGAACACCGGGTGAGTATTGCCTCTCGTAGTGTTTTCGTCCAGAACTACGTCACGACGCCAACCGGTGGAACAGCACCTGCTCGAGCAGCGCCACGAGCACGTCGCGCACCGAATCTCGTTTGCGCGCATCGCATTCCACCAGCGGAATCCAATCCTCGAGTTCCAGCGCCTCGCGCACCTCGGCCAGTTCGAACTGCCGCTCGTTCTCGAACCGGTTCACCACCACCACGAACGGGGTGTTCTTCTTCTCGAAGTAGTCCAGCACCGGGAAGCAGTCGTCGATCCGGCTGGTGTCCACCAGGATCACCGCGCCGAGCGCACCGTCGACCAGGTCGTCCCACAGGAAGACGAACCGGTCCTGGCCGGGCGTGCCGAACAGATAGAGGATCAGCGACTGGTCCAGCGTGATCCGGCCGAAGTCCAGCGCGACCGTGGTCTCGGTCTTGTCCTCGCGCCGCCCGGGATCGTCGACATGCACCGAGACCTCGGTCATGGCGGCCTCGGTGGCCAGCGGCTCGATCTCGGAGATCGCGCCGATGAAGGTCGTCTTACCGACGCCGAAACCACCGCTGATGACGATCTTCACCGAGGACGGGGCGGTCGGACCGATGGGCTTGTCAGAGCGCCCGGACAAGATCGCGGATCCTCTCGATGGCGGAAATGGACAGTTCTTGCGATTCGCGCACCGACACGTATCCGGCCGCGGCCAGATCA
Organism: Nocardia sp. CDC159; assembly: GCF_023740735.1. GTDB lineage: Bacteria > Actinomycetota > Actinomycetes > Mycobacteriales > Mycobacteriaceae > Nocardia > Nocardia pulmonis. Next base: position 22,052 of record NZ_JAMRXH010000021.1, on the reverse strand, counting down.
CTGACGATCACCTTGGCCACGCCGACCGGAACCTTCAGCGCGGCGCCGATTTCCGCGATCGACTTGGGCTGCTGGCACAGCTGCACCACCGTGCGCTGCTCGAGTTGCAGCGGCGCCGGCAGCGCGGACGGCGGTGCCTGCACCAGCGTTTCGATGCGCAAACCGTCGATGACGGGCGTGGTGCGCCCGCCGGTGACGACGAAGGGGCGGACAAAGTCGTCGTCCTCGGCCTGGTCGGGTTGCCCCGGGCGGTTGCCGAACCAGCCGAACATGTCATCTGTCGGGCTCGTCCCCGGGTTCGGCAACCACGGGCGATCACTATCTCTCATCTACGCAAGGTCTCTCGCAACTCGGAAATCAGCGCCGGGTCAAGGAGCGACCCGGCGCGTTCGGCCAGCACCGACATCTCGTAGCCGAGCAGGCCGATGTCGCAGTTGCTGTCGGCGATCACGCCGAGGCAGCTGCCGTCCCCCATGGCCGAGACGAGCAGGAAGCCCCGTCGCATCTCGATCATGATGAGCTTCAGTCCATCGAAGGAGTAGCTGCGCGAGGCGCTTCTGGCCAGGCTGGACAGCCCGGACACCATGGCGGCCAACCGGTCCGCCGCCGCGCGCTCGAGACCCTCCGACATCGCGATCAGCAGTCCGTCCGTGGAGACCGCCACGGTCTCGCGCACACCGGCGGTGTTGCGGACGAAGTTCGCGAGCATCCAGTTGAAGGTCTGCGGGTCGGCGCTCGGCACGTGGGTGGTCACCAATTCTCCTCTGCGGTCAGTATCGTCGGGGTGCTGCGCGCATCGTCGGGTCCGTGATCATGGCCGAAGCCGCGCTCATGGCCGGTGCCGCGCTCGTGACCGGCCCGGAACGAGGCCAGCATGCTGGCGGTCTCCTGCGGCGAGCGCTGCGTGGCCGGACCGCGCTCGGGCGGCGGCGCGGCGGTTTCGGGTCGCGGCAGCTGCGGACCGCTCGTCGATTCGGCGCCCCGGGATCGCTTGTTGCGCCGGATCAATCCGTTGCGGGTGGTGGCCGCGCCGGGATCGGCGGCGGGACGCGGCGCGTTCCACGACCCGGTCACCGGTTCGGGCGCGGCGGACCGGGGCGCGGACGGCTCGGGCCCGGTCATCCGGACCGGCGGCGACGCCTCGCCGCGGGCGGTGGGCGCGGTGATCTCCGGCCGCGCTTCCGCCTCCACCATCCGGTGGGTCACCGAATCGGCGCCCCACGCCGGTTCGATCACCGTGACGGGGGCCTTGGCCTCGACCGTCGCGGGCTGGTGATCCTGTTCGGCCGCAAGCAGTTCCGAGGGCAGCGTCATCCGCGCGACGATGCCGCTGACGGGCGAGGTGTTCAGTTCGACATCGATGCCGAGGCGCTTGGCCAGCCGACCGACCACGTAGTGACCGAGGTAGCGACTGGGCGCGACGATGAAGTCCTGTTCACCGCGCAGTTTGGCATTGGACTGGGCGAGCTGATCCGGCGGCATCCCGACGCCGTGGTCGACCACGGCCAGCAGATAGCCGTGCGCCGCCCGGCGACCGTAGATCTCGACCTCCAGATCGGGCGGTGAGAAGGCCAGGCCGTTCTCGATCAGCTCGGCCAGCATGTGCGACAGCTCGCTGGCCACGCCGCCGACGATCATCACATCGTCGACCCGGCGCAGCACCACCCGGCGGTAGTCGTCGACCTCGGACATGCCCGCGCGAATGACGTTGGTCAGCGCGACCGGCCGGGCCAGCCGCCGCGGGCTGTTCTCGCCCACGAGTACCAGCAGGCTCTCGGCGTTGCGGCGCATGCGGGTGGCCAGGTGGTCGAGTTCGAAGAGGTTGGCCAGACCCTGCGGATCGAGTTCCTTACGCTCGAACTCGCTGATCAGCCCCAGCTGGCGGCGGACCAGGTTCTGGTTGCGCCGGGCCAGGTTTGCCATCGACTCGGTGGTGTTGCGGCGCACCAGCGCCTGCTGCGAGGCGAGTTCGAAGGCGGTGGCCTGCACGCGATCCAGCGCGCCCGCCACCGCGGCGATCTCGGTGCTCGACCCCTTCGGCATCCGCACCGGGGCGGGCGCCTCGGGCCGCGAGTCGACCGCATGCGCCCACTCGTCGATGACCCGCGGCAGGCGGCGCGAGGCCACGTCGTCGGCCTCACCGGCGAGTTCGGCCAGCGGCCGCACCAGCGCGCGGACCGAGGCGAGCACCAGCGCGATCATGGCGATCACGGCGATCGCCGCGCCGACGAGGAAGATGATCAGCTTGGTGGTCGCGGCCGCGCGCAGATCGTCCGCGCGGGCCTGGACGTCGTTACCGACCTTCTTCTGCACGGCGCGCTGCGCATCGATGACGCCGGTCATCCGGTTCCACCAGTTCATCGGGTCGACCGGGCGGACCAGCGGGCCGTCGCCGGAGGCCAGCGCGACGGCCTCGGCCTGCTCCGCCTCGGCGGCGTTGTCGCCGAGCATCGCCTCGTCCAGATCGGCCTGGCGGCTCTTTGTGGCGTAGCGCGAGAAGCTTTGCAGGGCCGCCTGTTTGGTGGCGCGAATCTCCATGAACTGGCCGTATTCACCGCCGGAGAAATGCCCGACGACGAAGACGCCGTTGAGGAAACCGCGTTCCTTGTCGAACTGTTCCTTGGCCGCGCCCAGCGCGTAGAACGCCTGCAGGCCGCGTTGGATCTCCGGATCGTTCGCCTGATCCAGGCCCAGGGTCAGCTGATTCAGCGTGCCGACCGCGTCGTTGTAGAACTGGATCACCACCGGGCGGCTGATGCGCCGGGTATCGATCTGAGTTCTGGTGTTGCCCAACAGATTCAGCTGCCCGAGCGCGGCGCGCACCTGATCGGCGCCGGGCGCGTCGGAGTTCGCGACGCCCTTCACCGCGTCGAGCGTGCGGTCGACGCTGCGGCGCTGCTCGGCCAGCGGCTGCTGCAGCCGCTCGTCACCACCGAGCAGGCCGTTGCTGAGGCCGAGTTCGCGCTGAATCTGATCGGTGAGGTCCTGTACGCGTAGGGCGAGCGAGACCGCGCGGGTGGTGTCGTCGGATTCGCGGTACTCCGCGTACGCCCCGAACGCGGTGACCGTCAGCAGCGCCAGTACCAAGATCAACGCGAAAGCGAGGATGCGGGACAGCTGGCCACCGATGGTGCGCGGACGCAAAATTCCCGCCATCAGCGTGCCGAACAACCGCCTGTCGGCAGGAGCGGTCGTGGGCTCCGAAACCGGTCTGTCTCCGGGCTTTTCGTGCCGTAGACGCAGACGCACTTGTTGCAACTCCTCGAGCCGGGGTCCGTGCCGGCTCGAAGGCTCACCGACGAGCGCACGGAAGTCTGTGAGCAAAATCCCATATGCCCACTCCGGCGTCAACTCGGGAAGCGAACTACGCCAAGGGTTTTCCAAAACCTTTCGATTGAGCGTTCAATAGCGCCCCGCTACCGATGAATAACTGACACGCGTTATACGTCAGTACGGGTTGGCCCGATCGCGCCACGACGCGGCGAGTTCGGTGCCACGCTGGGCCGGGAAGGAGATCTTGTTTGGATCGCCGTCGGAGGTGTAGCGGCTGGCGGCGAGACGATCGAGCCAGTAGGCCGAGTCGAAGGCGACCTCTCCCTTGCCCGATCGGATGCGCGGAATGCCCCCGCGATCGATCTCGCCGTAGGGCGAGGGCGCGGGTTCGGCGCCGACCAGCATCACCGCATCGAATTTGTAGGGCACACCCGCCCACACCCCCTGCGAGGCGAGGGCGCGGTCGGCGGGGAAGATGCCCAGCGGCAGGGCCATCGTATGCACCTTGCTCGCGGTGGCCGTCTGGATCTCGCGGACGTTCTCCCCGAACTCCCGCTGCACCCCCGCACTGTCGAGCTGGCCCAGATTGGCATGGGTCGCGGTGTGCGAGCCGACCTCGTAGCCGTGCGCGACGAGCCATTTCAGCGCGCCCGGGGCATTGCCGAAGGCCTCGTTGTTGACATAGAAGGTGGCCCGCGCGGGGAAGTCCGGATGCCGGGCGGCGAAATCCTCCAGAATCGCGACGGCGGTATCGGGCACGAGCGCGCCGTCCGGGGTGAACGCGAGCTGGCTGACGGTCGAGTCGTCGAAGGTGAGCACGACCGGATGCGTCCCGGCCGGAATGTTGATCGCGCCCGCCACATAGTCCGCGACGGTCACCGGTCGATAGTCCTCGCGATAGAGCCGTTCCAGCTCGGCACGGAACTCCGCGGGGGTCTGATCGTATTCGCCGAGCGGGTCCGCGCTGAGCTGGTGGTACATCAGGATCGGCACGTCGCCCAGTTCGTCTGCCCCCACGGCGGCCGGCGCCACCGACGCCTTCGAGGCCGCGGGCATCCCATTGGCAACCGGGGACGGGCCCGGTGCCGCCGGATCGGCCGCGCAACCCGCGACCGTCAATAGCAGGGCAGACAGCATTACTCGCACGCCGAGGACCTGGTTCGTCGCCACTGGCCAACCGTACGGTCTGCGATAGCTAACTGGACGCAACAACACACCGGGACCCGATGTGCGCGGGCTATGCCGCCGGTTCGGCCGTATTCGGCGTACTCGGACTGTTCACGCTGATGCTATCGATATGGCAGCGGGTGCCGTCGACGGTCGGGGTCGAGATGCGGCCGCCCGAGCCGGTGTAGCTCAGCTCCGGGCGCAGGCAGCTGTCGTCGGCGCGGTCGCGGAAGGTGATCGTGGTGTCGGAGAAGTCGAGCCGACCCGGGAAGCGGGCGCCGTTCCACGGCTCGATGGCGAACAGCGCCATGTTCTGCGCCTGGTCGCGCAGGTTGATCGAGAAGTTCACCGAGCCCGATTGCCCGGTGACGGTCTGCTTCCACACGCCGGTGGCTCGGTCCAGAGCGATATCGATAGCGAGCACCTCCCCCACCCGCACGGCCATCGCCCGTCCGGAGCGGCAGCCCGAATAGTCCGGGTGATTGCCGACATTGACGTACATCGCGGCGATCCACCAGGTCGAGTACGCGGGCGGCTGATTGCGCGGAGCGCAGCTGGGTCCCCAGGTCAGCACCGGCTGCAGCACGCCGAGCCCGATCGGCTCGTAGTTCCGCCCGCCAGGCCGCGGCTCGAGGCCGGGCCACAGGAACATCGTGCCGACCCGAGGCAGCTTGGGCGGCACGGTGAAATGCGTTTGCAGCCGGATCATCTCGTTGCCGACCGGGATCTTGAAGTACACCCGGGACTGCCGATCCGGCTGCCGTTCGCCGGGAACGATCGCCGTATCCGGCTGTGCCGCATCGGGCGGCTGCCCGGAGGACGTCGGTAAGCCGACGAGAGTCGTTGTCACCAGAGCGATTGCGAGGGTCGACGCGATCCGCGCCACCCGTGTGCGTATGCGATGCATATTCGGCATGGAATCACCGCGCGGCACCGGACAAGGCCGATTGCGGCCACGCCGCCCGAATTCGGGCGGCGCTGTAATGCTAAACCCCTATAGCACAACGCATTTCGAGATCAGCTCGGCGTCCCGACCCGCTCGTCGGAGCGGAAGTGCGCCCGCGACGCCCGGGGCGCCCACAGCAGGGTCAGCGTAATGATCGAGATCGTCCAGCCGAGGATGAGCGCGAGGTGCGCCCCGGTCTCGGGAAACAGCGCCCACACGACGAAGCGTCCGACGAACTGGAATCCCAGCAGGACGGTGATCAGAATGCGGGCCCAGTTGCGGCCGCGCAGCAGCGGCAGGACCAGCGCCGCGTAGACCGGCGCGCCGATCAGATGGTAGACGGTGCCGGGATTCATCCCGACGGGCGGAATCAACAGGACGATAAGGTGATTGAGGGCGTGAATGCCGACGCCGAGGGCGGCGATACGCACGAACATCGGTGAGCTGGGCATGGGCCCGACGCTATGCGATCGCCGCACCGCTGGTATTGGACGATTGGGCCATGGCCTCGCGCAGTAGCGCGTGCGGCGAAGCACCCGCGAAGCGCTGGAAATCCCGGATCAGATGCGATTGATCGTAGTAGCCGAGCTCGTGCGCCATGCGACCCAGCTCCGGGGGGACCGGGGCGACCAGCTCGCGCAGGGCCGCGGAGAATCGCAGCAGCGAGGCGTAGGCACGCGGCGACAGGCCCACCTGATCGGTGAAGCGTCGGCTGAAATGCCTTCGGCTCCAGCCGGATTCGGTCACCAGATCGGAGACTGTCAGCCCGTCGCGCCCGGACCGCAGCCGCCGCACCGACGCGACCACGGTGTCGTCGGCCTCGGCGCGCGGCAGGCGGCGCAGATACTCCCCGACGAGTTCGAACCGACGCTGCCAACCACGCGTCTCTGCCAGGCGCTCGGCCAGCTGCCGAGCCGACGGTCCCAGTATTTCCTCCAGCGGCACCACCGCGTTGCGCACTTCGTGCAGCGGCACGCCCAGCAGCCGCCGCGCGGCCAGCGGCCCCAGTTGCACCTGCACACTGCACATCCGGCCGGAATGCGTCGCCGTCGACCCGCGGTCGTACATGCCCGAGACGAGCGCGGTCGGATGTACCGCCCGCCCGTCGAACACCCCGTCCAGGGCGAAGACGAGCTTCACGGTCCCGCCGGGAATCTTGCGCCGCCGCACCACGTGCGGCTCCCACACATCGAATCCGAAGCATCGGATCGTTCCCGTCCCGCCCACCAGCCCGGGCGGGCAGTACACCACATCGCGCGCCGAAACCTGCGTCACCCCACGCAGTTCCAGCAGCCGCTGTTCGCTCACGCCGCGCGCGTCCGATCAGCGCGCGGACGGCGGCAGCGGAATGGGGCTGGGCTCATTGACATTCACGAGCACCACCACATCGCCGTACCGGGCCGCGCCGCGGGCCAGATGGTGGCCGAAGCGGGCCAGCGACAGCCGCCAGCCGTATTTGGCGCTCATCGCGGTGTCCACATGGTCGATGAGGGTGCCCCGGGTGACGAGCTGGGCCCAGCCCTGCCGCTGATGGGTGCCGACCACCGGACTGCCGTGCCAGTCGCCGGGCTGGACGAGGACGCGGCCGTCCTGCGCGAGCTGAGCGGCCTCCGGCGCGAGGGAGGAGATGCGGAAGGCCAGCTGCCGGTCGCCGATGGGGACCACGAGCCGGGCGGCGGTGACGAGTTTCCCGGGACCGGCGACGCGGGTGACCAGGACCGTCTTGGCGCTCCACCACTGCGCGCCGGGTCCCGACCGCACCGGCCGGGTGGCGGGCCGAGGATGGTGCGGATGCGGGGGCGGACCGCCCGCCCGGCGGGGGCCGGGACCCCCGGGCATACCGGGCTGCGGTGGGACCATGCCGTGGGCATCGATGATTTCTGTCATAGCTACGACCTTTACGGTGACGATCGCCTTGTCGGCAGGGGTCGAAACGGCGGCCGAGACGGATCATCGGCGCGGCCAACCACTTTCGATACTCCAGACGTTCGCCGACGCTGACAACCACGCTGGTCACGCGCTCGCGCCCGATTATCGCCGCGGCAACCGCCAGGCAACGGCTATGGCGAAGGTCACAAAATAGTCACCTCGGCTATTTAAGGCCCAGCTTGACTGGCTCGTCACCGTTTGACCACGGGTTGGCTGGCTATCCGCGAGGGCGTGGCTCAGTTATCTCTGGATTTCCCGGGCGTCGAGGTGGTGGCCCGGGGTATTACCGCGCGCGGACCGCAAGGCTGCGCCTTCGACGGGGTGTCGCTGGCGGTCGAGGCCGGGCGGCTGGGCGTGGTGACCGGCCCGAGCGGTTCCGGACGCACCTCGCTGCTGCTCGCGCTGGCCGGACGGATGCGACTGGTGGCCGGGGTGCTGGCCGTGGGCGGCCACCGGATACCCGAGCAGGCGGCCCGGGTGCGCGAGCTGGTGGCCGTCGCGCGCGCCGAACCGGCGGTGTACCCCGACGCCGAACTATCGGTGCGGGAACACATTCGAGAACGCCTGCTGCTCGGCGGCCCCCGGATCTCCCCCGCGACAATATCCGCGGCCTTCGAACTGCTGGAAATTCAGCCACCGCAGGACATTCCGCTCGGTCGACTGCACCCCGACGAGCAGACCGTGATCGCGGTCGCGCTGGCCGCCGCCGAGCGCCCGGGCGCGCTGGTCCTCGACGATGTCGCCACCGCGCCGGTGTGGTCGGCCCTGCACACCCTCACCGGCCACGGCCTGACCGTGCTCGCCGCCACCGACCGGGTCCCTCCCGGTCTCGATCCGGAGGCCACGACCGTGATCGAACTCGCCCATCCGATCGATCGCGACCGCCTCACCACCGCGGCGAAGGAGTAGACCCGTGACCGCTGTGCGCCTGGCCCTGTTGGAATTCCGCCGCTTCCGCGGACCGCTGCGGACGCTGGTCCCGATCGCGCTCGCGCTGATCCCGCTGCTGTACGGCTCGCTGTACCTGTGGTCGAACTGGGATCCCTACGGCCGCACCGACAAGATCCCGGTGGCCGTGGTGAACCAGGACCACCCGGCCGAGGCCAATGGCCAATTGGTGGACGCCGGAAAGCAATTCACCGATCAGCTGCGCGCCTCGGGCGCGTTCCAGTGGCATTTCGTCGATGCCCGCGCCGCCCACGAGGGCCTCGAGCACGGCCGCTACTACTTCACCATCACCGTCCCGCCGGACTTCAGCGCCAAACTCGTCAGCGCCCAGCGGCCCACCCCCGAACGCGCGAGCCTGGACATCACCCTCGACGACGCCAACAACTTCGTCGTGGGCATCATCGCCAAGGCCGCCAAGTCCGAGCTGCAGGATCAGGTCAACAGCGCCGCCCACGCCGCCTACGCGCGGGCCATCTACGGCGAGTTGTCCCAGGTGAAACAGCAGCTGCACATCGCCGCCATCGGGGCGCACGCCCTCGTCGACGGCACCGTCCTGGCCCAGCGCACCGGGGTCTCGCTCACCGACGGCATCACCGCCGCGCGGGCCGGCGCCGCGGGCATCACCGACGGCCTGCAGCGGCTCGCCGATGCGGGCACCCGCGCCGATCAGGCGATCGACGCGCTCGCGGGCTCCGGCGCGACCGCGCTGCCGAATGCGGTCGGGGCGGCCGTCAATGCCGCCACCGCGGCCAGCCAGACCATGGGTGTGGTCCAAGACGGCACCGCCCTGGTCCGGCAGAGCGCCGCCGACGCCGACGCGGCGCTGCGGCAGTTCGCCGCGGTGCATCCGGAGCTGGCGCTGGATCCGCTGCTGGCCACCGCACTGCAGCGCGCGCACAGCCTCGGCGACGCCGCGGCCGGAGCGGCGGGCACCGCCGAGCACGCCAGGACCGCGGCCGACCAGGCCGCCACCGCGGCCACCGCGGTCCAGCGCGACTTCGGTCCCGTGCAGACCGCGCTCACCGGCAGCGACAGCCCGCTGCGCGCGATCTCGTCGAGCACCCGCCAGATCGGTTCGGGCGCAACGCAGATCACCGCCGGGCTCACCGCGCTCGAATCGGGCGCCCAGACCCTGCGCACGGCGGCCGATCAGCTCAACAACGGCGCCACCCAGCTGGCCGGGGTGGTGGACGGCGCGGTCCAGAAGATTCCCGACACCAGCGCCGAACAGACCGCCAAGGCCGCGGACGTGCTCGGCTCACCCGTCGGCATCAGTATGGACAATCTGCATCCGGCCGGGGTCTACGGGCGCGGCCTGGCGCCGTTCTTCTTCTCCATCGCCATCTGGGTGGTGGGCCTGCTGGCCTACCTGTTCCTGCGCCCGCTCAATCCGCGCGCCCTGGCCGGGCGCGTCGGCACGCTGACCGTGGCGGCCGCGGGCTGGCTGCCGGTGGCGGCCATCGCCGCGATCGGCGGCGTGATCCTCTACGGCGCGGTGCATTTCGGCCTGCACCTGAATCCGGTGCATCCGATCGCGGTCGCCGGAGTGCTGATCCTGGCGGCCGGGGCCTTCGTCGCGATCGATCACTTCCTGCGCGTCTCGCTGGGGGCGATCGGCGAGGCGCTGTCGCTGGTGCTGCTCATCGTGCAGCTCACCGCCTGCGGCGGCCTGTATCCGATCGAGACCACCCCCGCCCCGTTCCGCGCCGTGCATCCAATCCTGCCGATGACCTATCTGGTGGACGCCCTGCGCGTCGGCATCTCGGGTGGGCTCACCACCAATCTCGTGCGCGATGTGCTGGTGCTGGCCGGATTCCTGCTGGTGTTCGTCGGGGCCACGGCCCTGGTGGTGCGCCGCCAGCGCGTCTGGACCGTGGCCCGGCTGCATCCGCGGATCGAAACCTAGGGCTGGCAGAGCACCGGCCCCGGATCGCCCCCGCGCAGCACCCAGCTGAGCCACGCGGTGGCCGCGGGCCAGACCGCCACATCCGCGGAGAGGTGCTCGCTGGCGGGAATGGTGAACCAGCGCAGATTCACACCCGATCGGCAATAGGCCTGCTCGACCGGCAGGATGCCGTTCATGGGAATGAGCTGATCGGTCATCGAATGCCACATGAAGATCGGGATGTCGGGCCTGCGCTCGGGACTGCCGAAGCTGATGTCGTGCAGCAGCTGCTGGATCTCGGGGCGCTGCAGCACATTCGGGTCCTTCAGGTACTTCGTCAGCGGCGGTCCGGTCAGGCCGGTGACCACCTCGCTGTAGACGCAGCGGCCGTCCATGTTCCGCAGGTGCGCGATGCCCTCGGGGGTGAGCAGCTCGTCCACCTTCAGTATGTCCGGGTAGTCCTTGGTGAGTCCGGCCACGATCGCCCACAGGGCCCACTGCGCGGAGACGTTGTAAAACGTGGTGGGGCCCTGTAATCCGGCGAACAGCGCCGCCTTGTCCGCCGCGACCCCGCCCTGTGCGGAGCCGAGGATGCGCAGCTCCGGCGCGTAGGAGGCATGCAACTCGGCCGCCGAGGCCGAGGCGTTGCCGCCGCCGGAGTAGCCGTACAGACCCACGCCCGAATCTCGAAGGCCCAGTGCGGGATCGCGCTGCGCGGCGCGGATGCCGTCGAGCACCATCCGCCCCTCCGAGGAGCTCAGCCAGGCGTTGCGTTTGCCGTTGAAGTCCGGAATCGCCACCGCCATCCCCTGTTCCAGGAAGTACTGGGTCAGCGCGATCTCCTTGAACAAGCCCGCGCGCAGCGTGTAGGAGGGGTTGCAGATGGACGCCGTGCTGTCGATCGCCTCCTGATACGACACCAGCGGGCGCGGGCTGCCCAGCCACGGAATGCCGGGCACCAGCACGGTGGTCGCCGTCACGATCGGGGCGTCGTGCGCATCCGTGGTGCGATACAGGATCTGCCGGGTGTGCACCGGGAAGGGGATGCCCAGCACATAGGACTGCACATCCCGCGCACGCACGATATCTCCGTTGTTCAACTCGGCCAGGTCGGCGGGGTCGTCGTACCACGGGTCGCGGTCCGGGGGCGTCAGCGGGATCACCGCCGGAAGGATCTGCCGCTCACTGGGAATCGGCAGCGGCGGTTGCGGATCGGGATCCGCCCAGGCGGTGGTCGCCGTCGCGACCAGCAAGCAGGCGCCCAGGGCCAGGACCGCGGCCCGCTCGAGACGTGCAAACATCGACTCTCCCTACCGGTGCGGAGGCGGCGGCCATTGTGAGCCAGCACACCTCCCTGTGTGGGATCCACAACACACCAGTTGGAAGCGGCGCGGTAGCTGCAGTTTCACCGAGCCGATACAGCATGTATCAGACAATGTGCACAAATGCGGCTATTGCGTGGGCCAGATTCCGGTGACGCTGCGGAATCCGGTGGCACCGGCTCGGTCCACCGCCGCCTTCACCAGGCCGAAGATCGCGCCCTGCAGCGCCGCGGCCGCGAGCACCTCGCCCCAGCCGTAGTCCCTCGAGGTCGCGCTCGGCGCACTGTCCTCACCGGCGACCCAGTGCCATACCCGGGTGAACACCATCGACGCCAGCAGGCCACCCAGCACGCTCACCAGCATGCCCAGCGGCTTGTACAGCAGCTTCATGACCGCCTCCGCACGATGAGCCAGATCACAAGTGCCACAGCCACTCCCAGTCCCGCCACCGGGACGGGATGGGACCGGAGCACACCCGGCGTGGCCTCCCCGGCCCGCTCGCGCAGCTGGTGCGCGCGGGCGCGCGCCCGGCCCGGCACATCGAACTTCTCGGCCAGCGCCTCGACCGTGCGCCCGAGTTCCTCCCGGGTCCGATCGCGATCGCGGCGCAGTTGGTCCGGATCGGAGGGAATGCTCACCGGTGGCTCCTTTCCTTGACGACCTCGATATCGCGGCGGACATCGGCGACGGCCCGTTCCGGAATCGGCGGTGCGGCCCGGCGCATCCCGGACCGACCCGCGAGCGCGGCGACGAGCGCAATCCCGAACAGCGCGGCCGCGACGATCAGCGCCGCCGCCCACGCCGGTAGGGCCAGGGCCAGCGCGAGTACCGCCGCGGCCACCAGCGTCCCCGCGCCCAGCAGCGCGAGCATCGCCGCGACCCCGGCCAGGCCCGCGCCCAGACCGAAACGCTGTGCCTTGCTTTGCGTCTCGATCGCGGCGAGCCTGATTTCCTCGCGCACCAACCGGCTCAACTGCTCGGTGGCGTTGCCGATCAATTCGGCCACGGGTGGGGAATCCGCGGCCCGGGAATCATGGGTGTCGGTCATGACACGGCGCCTCCTTCTATCGTGTGGTGCGCGAATACCCCTCGGCGACCGGCCGACACCTGCTCGATCGGGGTGAGTTCGATTGCGTTGCGGCACAGGCGGTATGATCGAGCGCCGACATCCGTCAAATGCGCGGTCGGCGATCCGGCCACCTGAGGGCGGCCGGACCGGGCGGTGATCAATTGGTCATCTCGATGTGCTATTGGTCGAGCCGGAAAAGGAGACCGACCGACTTCCATGACGCGGCAAAAAGGCCTCGCCGGGCATTCCCGCACGCCGCCCCGGCACCCGCCCGAATCGATCGGCGCGGCGGTCGGCCGGACTCGAGGTATTTCGGTCGCCGACGAAACGGACAACCGCGCGATGATTCGCCTCGGCACGCATCGCCCCGGCCGGGACTCCCCGGTCCGACCTGGGCGCCAGCCGATCGATCGCGTCCGGGAATTGCGCCAACAAAGGCGCCCCCACGGAGTGGGAACGACTGGGAAATGCCGCGCCGACGAGATGCTAGTCTTGCCGAATGGCGCAGAAGACAATTGTGGAAACCTATGACGACTTGACCGGCGAGCGGATCGACACCGACATCGTTCCCAACCCGACGATCAACTTTGCCGTCGACGGTGTCGAATACGAAATCGAGTTGGGCGCGAAGAACCGCGACAAGTTCTATGCCGCGCTGGATCCCTACACCGCCGCCGCCCGCCGCATCGGCGGCCGCCGCGGGCGCAAGGCCGCGGCCGCGGGTTCGGGCTCTGCGTCGGGCCTGAGCAAGGCGGAATCCAACAAGATTCGCGAATGGGCCCAGTCGACCGGCCGCAAGGTGTCGGCCCGGGGCCGACTGCCCAAGGATCTGGTCGAGGCCTACCGCGAGGCCAATTCCTGATCGTCGCTGCCAGCGCCTTCGGCCCGCACGGCGGCGAGAATCGTCCCGGCGTGGCCGATGATCAGCAGATGCCCGGCATCCGGCACGACAGTCACTCGGCCGCAAGGAAGTTCGGCGGCAAGTCGATGCGCATCGGTGACGGGGACGTTGCGGTCCCCGTCGCCGTGCCAGATCCGCACCGGCACCGGGATGTCGGCGAGCCGGAATCCCCAGTCCCGCCCGAACAGCAGCCGCATATCCGCGGCCACTGCCCGACTGCCCTGCCGGAAGGCCTCGGCCACATTGGCCGACAGCTCCACCAGCACCTCGGGATGTTCGGCCACCCGATCCCGATCCACCGCGGGCATTCCCGCGACCAGCTCGGCGACCCCGCCCGGCCGCCGCACCCGGGCCGCCAGCCGCGCCGCGATGGGTCGCGCGAGGGACGGAAAGCGCCGCAGCACCAGCAGATTCCCGGGTCGCGCCCCCGCGGCGACCGGTGCGATGGAGCTCACCAGCACCACCGAGCGCACCCGCTCCCCCAGCTCGCGCGCACACGCCAGCGCATACGGCCCGCCGCCCGACACACCGAGTACCGCGAAGCGCTCGATCCGGAGCCGATCGGCCAGCGCCGCCACGGTTTCCGCCCAGTCCGCGACCCGGCGGCGCGGGGCGAACGACGATAATCCCACCCCCGGCCGGTCGGCGGCGACGACCCGGATTCCGGCCGCGCTCGCCGCCGCGTCGAGGGCGAGCGCCTCCAACCGTGAGCCCGGGATGCCGTGGCAGTACAGCAGCGGGCGCCCGCCGCGATCGCCGTATTCGGCATATCCGACGACCTGACCCCCGGGCAGCGTAATCGTCTGCGGCGCGGCTGAAGTCACGGCGTCAGCGTAGCGGCCGATCGGGCGAATCCGGCCCATGCCGGGGCCGGGGTGTCGCGGCCGGATACACGCGCGCGGCATTGCCCGCGGCGACGGCGATGACCAGTTCGTCGGCATCGGCCGGGGTGATGACGTCATCGGCGATCCACTCCGCCAGCACCCGTGCCATACCGCGCCGCCACAGCCGCGCGCCGAGATGGTGCAGCTCCGCCAGGCCGTATCCGTCCGAGGAGTAGCAGAGCCGATCGAACGGGGCCAGCTCCAGCGTCTCGGCCAGGACCGCCGAAGCTCGTTGCCCCACATGGGGAATCGTCAAGCCGAGATCCAGGTAGACGTGCGGGAAGGCGTGCGCCAGATAGGCGGCGTTGCGGTGGAACGGCCAGCAGTGCAGCAGTACGACGGTCGCGCCGGTGTGCTCGGTGGCGCGTAGGAAATCGGTGAGCAGCAGCGGGTCGGCGCGATGCAGCCGCAGGTCGGTATCGCCGAACCCGGTGTGGAACTGGAGGGGCAGGCCCAGCTCGGCGGAGAGGCGGGCGGCGAGTCCGACCAGCCAGCCCAGCGCGTCCGGGTCGGTCAGGCGAGCGTCCAGGGCGGTGGGCGCCGGTGGTGTGTCGCGCAGCGGAAAGTCCAGTCCGCAGCGATAGGCGGTGATGGACTTCAAGCCCGCCGCGTTCCGGGCGCCGTCCCGCAGCGATCGCTCGATTTCGTCGAAAGCCGCAGCGGTGCAGCCCTTTTCCGCGATTACGCGCTCGGCGACCGTCTCGATGCGCACGATCTCGGCCACCTCGCCGCCGGACAGGTCGGCGAACTCGTCCTCGAATCCGAATCCGGTGTCCACCAACCAGCGTGCCACCCCGGCCGCACGCAGCAGCCGCGCCGACACTTCCCGCCATCCCAGTTCGGCCCGCCGCGCGAGGTAGTCCTCGGCCACCGCATGTGCGGGCAGCCCGAGAACCGGTGCGCACCAGCGCCTTACGGCCAGGCCGAGGGCGGAGGCGAAGGTTCCGCGCCGCCCCTCGCCGAGCAGCGCCTCGAAATCCGGCCGGTCCAGATCGGCGGCGACCACACCGTGACAGTGCTGATCGATGAGGCCGATCTCGTCGGCGAGCATTCAGAACCGCCAGCGGGTCAGCTCGACCAGCTCGCGCGGATCGGCGTCGGCGTATCGCTCGGCCTCCGCGCGCCGCACGGTCAGCAACGAATCGTGCAGCTCCGGCCCCATGGCCTCGGCCAACACCTTCGATTCGGCCAGCCGTTCGGCCGCCGCCGCGGCGGTGGCGGGCAGCCGGACCACCCGCCGGTCGTCGCCGAAAGCGGCCGGGTCACCGTGGATTTCGGGTGGCAGCCGCAGCTCCTCGGCCACCCCCGCCAGCCCCGCCGCGATCACCGAACCGACCACCAGATACGGATTGCCCGTGGCGTCGAAACATTTCACCTCGGCATTGGCCGCCCACTCCTCGGTGCCGCGCACCCCCGTGATCAACCGCAGCGCCGCCTCGCGCGTCTCGCGCCCCCAGCACTGCCACGCCCCCGCCCAGCGCGACGGCAGCAGCCGCAGGAAGCTGGCCGGATTGCCCGCACCGACCGCGACCAGCGCGGGCAGCTCCCGCAGCACACCCGCCAGAAACGCCTCCCCCACCGGCCGCAGCCCGTGCGACCCCGCGCCACCGGCCAGCAGTGAGCCCTGCTCGTCGTGCACCGAAAGATGCAGATGCGCCCCCGATCCCGCGCCGTCGGGGTCGATGCACGGGGCGAAGGTGGCCCGCCAGCCGTACCCCAGACTCACCTGCCGAATCGTATGCCGCACCAGCACCGCGTCATCGGCCGCCGCCACCGGATCCGCCGCCGCGACCGACAATTCCAGCTGCGACAGCGCGTATTCGGGATGAAACTGCTGCACCCGCACCCCCTGCCGATCCAGCGCCCCCACCAGATCCCGCGCGTAATCGGCAACCTGCCCGAGCCGAATCATCCCGTATCCGGGCCCCGTCACCACCGGCACGAACTCCGAATCATCCTCCCCCAGCGCCCATTCATGCTCGAACGCCATCGCCAACCGCAGCCCACCCCGCCCCGCCGCCTCCACCTGCCGAGCCGCGAAATGCCGCTGACACGCAGGCGACCGCACCCCCTCCTGTGTGAACTTGTCCGCAGGCGCCCAAGCCCACCCCCGCTGACACACCAACTCGGTCAACCGCCCCAGATCCGGCACCACCCGCAGATCCCCATCCGGCCCATCCACATACCGCCCCACATTCATCACGTCATCGAAGCTGAAAACATCGAACGTGGGCGAGGCCCCCACCCCATACTGCCCCGCATACGAAAGCCGCTCCACCGGAACGGTTTTCACCCTGGTTATCCCCGCATTGTCCACAAAGGAGAACGCGACGAGCTGAGCATCCACCCGAACAGCCGACCCAACGGCCAGGCCGTCGGCCGGTATCCGATCCGGCGTCGAGGACATCTCCTCACGATACCGACATCACCTGGGGAGCAGCGGGAGAAGGGTGTTCGCCAGGTCGATCGTCTTCTCGCAGATGCTCACCCGTGGATTCGTATCCCCAGATCACCCCGAAGAGATCGTTCCGCTGGCTACAGTGTGATCTCGCTTAGCGAGCACATCCGCGGGGATAGTTTTACATAGATCGAGGGTCGGCATCGTCGCAGGCGCAGGGTCGTAGCGGGCGTTGGCCCTTGCGGCCGAGCGGGATCGGCTGCGCACGCAACGGAAACGGCCACGACAGCGACAACCAGCATGCTCCTGCGACCCGCCATGGTGTCATCGGGGCATCAGTGGGAGAAGGGTGTCCGCCATCTCGACCACCTTCTCGCATGGATCCTTGACGAACTGTCCGGAAATCAGAATCCCTCCCCCACCCGACAAATTCGACAGCGCTTTACACTCCCCGATCTTGCTAGGACCGAGGATGCCGGTAACCCTGCCGTCGATAGTCGTCTCGCGGAACGGAAGCTCAGCCGAGATCGCCTTCATGTACTCGACATTTCGATCCGTGACATAGAAGCCGAACAACAGCCTGCTCGGCTCCTCCCCCTTTCCGATAACACAACCGTTGCGATCCATTCCTAGCTCGTTCTCCCCCCGAGGGATCGTCAGCGTTGCGGTGAGGCCCTGTTTTGAGAGGAAATCCTCGGAGAGAGCTTTACACAGATCGAACGTCGGCATCGGTCCCGGCGGCGGAGTCGTCACAGGAGTCGCACGTGGTGACGGAGCCGGGCTTCCATTGCACCCAGCAAGGACGGCCAACGAAGTTACCGCAGTCGCGACCATTGCCCCAGCGCGACACTTCGCGGCACGGAATCGGCGCCCGTCCGTCACTTGTCCTCCTTCGAACGCGGTGCTCCCACTCCACCCGTAACAAGCTTTTCCAGATCGTTGGCATCAGTTACCAGCACGTTTGGGACGACGTCGTTATAGGCCCCGCTGTAATCCCTGCGATACTGGTCGAACTTGTCCTGAGGAAGCGGGTTATCTTTGGTGGCTTCCACCAACGCGGACTCGAAAGAGTTATACCCATCATTTTGGATCGCTTCCGCACTTGGGAACTGCATCTTCCCTGGAGTCGGCTCCGGATCCCACGCTTCGATTGCCTTGTCCATACCTTTATCGGCCATGTCACCGATGATGCTCTGGACTATCGCCCCGCCCGGAACCTTGTTGGTCGCCTCTTCTATTCCCCCGGAGACAAGGCTCTTGGCGAAGTCCCATCCCTTCTGGCGCGTGTCGTAGAGCTCCTGCTCATGGGTATTGCGCCCATCGACCTCGGCAGCATCCTTGTAGATCGCGGCGTTCCGCTCAGCAAGGGATACATGAGCATCGACGTTTGCCAGCATCAGGGCGGTATCGAACGGCTTGGGATCCTGCCCCTGAGCGATCCGATCCAATACTGCCGCATCATAGGCCTGCCGGGATGTTTCCAAGTACATCGTGCCCGGGTCGGACATGCACGATAGGAACAGCAGCCGACGCGCGTCCTCGCGGCCGAGTTGCAGCTGGTTGTTCTCGATTCCGGTTTGCGCGTGGTATCCCGCGAACGCGTCTAGGTTGGGGGCCAGAACTTTCGCCAGCCCCGTCGCCAATTCGGGGTTCTTGGCGAACGATTCGGCGGAGTTCTGGAACACCGACGGACCCTCCCCGTTGGTGATCGGCTTGCCGTCACCCCCGAGCAGCGTGCTATGGCTGTCAACGGGCGCAAGGTACTTCGGCAGCACCTCCGCGATCTCCCGCGCCTTCTCCCCCGTCGGCCCCTGATCATGCGTGAGATCCCCCGCCCAGCTGTACAACCCAGCGGCCGCTTTCCCATCATCTCCCCACTCATGATTGAAGATGGTGTTGGCGAATTCCTTCGGGTCGTACTTCTGCGGATGGAAACGGTCCCCCAGCGCACCGCCGGACGGGTCCGTCGTCACCCCCTCGCCCGTCAAAAGGGCATGGCTCGCATCGTGATTGCGCCCCGCGGCGGTCAGATACTGCTGCGCCGAGCGCTCCATCAGGTCGCGGTCGCCCTCTTGGAAACCGGTCGGCATATAGCCGTGCATGTTCTTGTCGACCTGGTCGAGATAGTTCGTGATGCTCGCGCCCTGGCGGCCGAGTTCGATGCCGAACTCCTTGCCGGGGGTATAGCCCGGATTCGCCTCGCCCAGTAGGTCGGCGAAGCGGGCCTGGTCCACGAAGCGGTCGCGGACGTCGAACGGCGTGGCGTCGGGATCGATGTGCTCCTCGGCCCGCCCGGATACGAGTTCCCGGATGTCCGGCGGCAAATTCTGATACCCGCCCTGCGCGACGATCTTCCCGTCGGGACCGCGGCTGACGACCTTGTCGTTGCTGACCATCATCAGCCCATTGGCGAGATTGTCGCGCTGGGCGGCCGCGACCGGATTGCCGGTCTTCTCCTGGGCGGCCAGATAGTCGTTGAGCGCCAATACGCCGTCCTTACCGGCCGAGCGATAGAACTCGCGGTAGTAGTCCTGCACCCCGGCGGGGACGGTCGACACCTCCTGGCCGTTGGCCAGGGCCTGGCGTTCCTGGTCGGTCAGAACGTAGTTCGGCATGTTGTCGACGATGTCGGCCAGGGCGCGGTCGTCGTGGTTGCGCACTGCATCGGCGACGGCCCGACCGTCCTGGCCGCCCAGTCGACCGCCCTGTGAGGCGGCCTCATCGACATTGATATTCGAACCGAACAGGTCGCCCGCGGCGCGGATGAGTTCGGCATTGCTCACCAGCGTCTGCTTGTAGCGGGCGATCTCGTCGAGCAGCGCCTGGAACGCGGCGCGGACCGCGGCCTGGTGGTCGTCGATGACCGAGCGCTCGACATCGCTGTTGTCGGGGATCTGCCACGCGTCGTCGACCCAGAGCCCCAGCGCGGCGGCATCGGCGATCTTGTCCAGCACGACCTGCTTGAACGATGTCAGCCCGCTGCCCGCCTGCTCCAGCATGCCCGGCATGTCGTCGATCTCGTAGAAGACCTTGCGCGCCTGGTTGTAATCCTCGTCCACGCGCTCGTACGCGGCGTCGTGGGCCGCACCGGACCACACCGATCCGAGATCACCGAAGTGGTTGCGCGCCTTGTCGATCTGCTCCTTGAACGTGGTGTTGGCCGCCCGTACGACGCCCGCCCAGTCGTTGAGCGCGTTGAAATTCCACTTCTCGACCTCGCGCGGGGTCGGAACACCCTTGGAGTTCGGCATCAGCGCGCCCCCGACCCGTGGAAGTCGAACTCGTCGAGCGCCTTCTTGAAGTTCTGATCGGTCATCGCGAAATCGGTTGCGCAGGTGCGGATCTTCGTCGCGATCGAGCGCTCCCGCTCGGCCACCCGCAGATACGCGCCCTCGATGAACTCCCCGGCCTGGTCGCACACCGGCACGATGTCGCAGGCCACCAGCGCCTCCCGCACCTTCGCCAGGGCCGTGCGGATGTCGACCGCATCGATGGCGTTGCCGACCTCCTCCAGCTTTCCAGCCAAGGAGTTCAACTGATCCATATCGGCCTGGGTCAAAGCCATATCCCCACCCTTCCCGCAGTACAAAACCGCCATGAGCGTACCGGAACGGAAGGCCGCCGTTGTCAGGGCAAAGTGTGTGTGACAGTATGTCGCGGTAATATTGGGTCGGACGAACGCAACGCTGCGGAGGTCGGCAATGAGCGACAACCACTTCGACGTGCTGATCATCGGTGCCGGGGTCTCCGGGATCGGGACGGCCTGCCACCTCACGCGCGAACTACCGCAGCTCAGCTATGCCGTGCTCGAGCGGCGCGGCCGGATCGGGGGGACCTGGGACCTGTTCAAGTACCCGGGCATCCGCTCCGACTCGGATATGTACACCTTCGGCTATCACTTCCGGCCGTGGCGCGGCACCAAGGTACTCGCCGACGGGGCGAGCATCCGCGACTACGTGCAGGACACGGCCGACGAGTACGGCGTGACGCCGCGCATCCGGTTCGGCCGCCGAGTCGTGCACGCCAGGTTCAGCACCGAGACGGGACTGTGGACCGTGCACGCGGTCGACGAAAGCACCGGTGCGACAGCGGAATTCACCAGTCGGTTCCTGGTGGGCGCCACCGGCTACTACGACTACGACGCCGGATATCGACCCGCGTTTCCGGGCGAGGAGTCGTTCACCGGCCCCATCGTGCATCCGCAGCAGTGGCCCGAGGATCTCGACTACACCGGCAAGCGCGTGGTCGTCATCGGCAGCGGCGCGACGGCGGTGACGCTGGTGCCCGCCATGACGGACCGGGCCGCGCACGTCACCATGCTGCAGCGCTCGCCCACCTACATCCTCCCGGTCCCGGCCGAGGATCCGGTGGCAGTCGCGCTGCAGCGTCTGAAGGTCCCCGCCGAGCTGATCTACAAGCTCGGACGGGTGCGCAATATCGCCCTGCAGCGCGGGGTGTTCGAGCTGTCGCGGGCCCAGCCGCGGCTGGCGCGGCGGCTCATCGTCGGCTCGGTGCGGGCCCAGTTGCGCGGCAAGGTCGACATCCGCCACTTCTCGCCGCGGTACAACCCCTGGGACGAGCGGCTGTGCGTGGTGCCCAACGGCGACCTGTTCCGGGTGCTGCGCCGGGGCCAGGCCTCGGTGGTCACCGACACCATAGAAACCTTCACCCCCAACGGAATTCGGCTCGGCTCCGGAGAGGAGATTCCGGCCGACATCGTCGTCAGCGCGACCGGGCTGGTCGTCCAGATCGCGGGCGGCGCGACACTCGAGGTCGACGGCCGACCGATCAACACGCGCGACCGGGTGATCTACAAGGGTGTGCTGATGGACGGCGTCCCCAATGCCATGTTCGTGCTGGGCTACACCAACGCGTCATGGACCCTCAAGGCCGACCTGGCCGGCGAATACTTCTGCCGATTGCTGGGGCATATGCGCCGCCACGGCTACACCCAGGTCGTCGCCCGTGCCCAGGACGCCGATCGCGGCACCGAATCGGCCTTCGGCAGCGCGCTGCGGTCGGGCTACGTCAAGCGCGCCGACGGCATCATTCCCCGGCAGGGCACCCGCGCGCCGTGGAAGGTGCTCAACAACTACTACATCGACGCGGTGCGACTGCGGCGCGGACGGGTCGAGGAGGAGCACCTCGAATTCCGCCGGGACCCGGCGACGACCGCCGCACCCGAGACCAGCTCGCCCGCGGTCGCCTAGGGCGTGTCCTGTAAGTGGTTGTGCGGGTTTGGGTGAGTCGGTGTCGTGGTTGTGTTAGCTGTATGCGGTGGTTGGTCGAGGTGAGGTAACTGATCGGGCCTGGGCTCGGATCGAGCCCAT
>NZ_JAMRXH010000020.1 GCF_023740735.1 Nocardia sp. CDC159 | reverse complement strand
CCATTCCGAACCCGGAAGCTAAGCCTGCCAGCGCCGATGGTACTGCACTCGACAGGGTGTGGGAGAGTAGGACACCGCCGGACATACTTTCAGAAAGGCCCCCAA
Source organism: Nocardia sp. CDC159 (assembly GCF_023740735.1). GTDB lineage: Bacteria > Actinomycetota > Actinomycetes > Mycobacteriales > Mycobacteriaceae > Nocardia > Nocardia pulmonis. The sequence continues at coordinate 130,420 of NZ_JAMRXH010000020.1, read as the reverse complement.
CACAGTTGGGGGCCTTTCGCATATTCACAGCGGAGTCTCGAGCTACGGGTAGCCCGTCCGGAGATCATGGCAGGATCATGGACAGGTAGGCCCGGCGGATCGGCTGCCGGTAGGAGTTCGGAAGGGGATGCGATGGTGGTGCTGTCGGCACCGGCGTCGGTGGCATCGAGCGGCCTGCCCGCGGCCCGCCGTACTGGCTGGCGCCGATTCCTGCTGCCGGTCACCTACGCCTATGTGGCCGCCCTCGTCGCGGTGACGGTATGGCTGTCCACCATGAACGACACCACCGAAACCAGGTTCGTACTGCACGTCAGCACGAATCTGCACAATCTGGTGCGCGGCCACTACGGCACCCTGTTCTCCAGCGCCTTCGTCATCGGCGACACCGAGGTCGCGCTGCTCATCATCCCGCTGCTGCTCTCCCTACTCGCCCTCGCCGAGCTGAGATTCGGCGCCTGGCAGGTGATTCGGATCTTCCTGGCCGGGCATATCGGCGCCACGCTTCTAGTGGCGCTCGGCCTGTGGGTGGCGGTCGAGGCCGGGTGGCTGCCGATGGCCGTCACGCGCGCCGAGGACGTCGGCATCAGCTACGGCGCCCTGGCCCTGATCGGCGCCTTCTACGCGGTGCTCCCGGCCCGGTGGCGACCTACCTGGGCCATCACCTGGCTCGCCGTCGCCGTGGCGGGCGTGGTGATGGGCCGGACCTTCACCAACGTCGGTCATCTACTGGCTGTCGCCATCGGTCTGGCGGCGGGCTTCTGGGCCCTGCGCATCGGCCGTTTCGCGCTGCCTAAGCTGACCCGGTACGAAACCGGGCTGCTGATCGTCGCCGCGGCGCTGGGATATCTGCTGCTCGTGGGCTGAATAACGGATCGGCGCGGCACTGGCCTAAAGTGCCTGGGGTGCGCCTCGTGATTGCTCGCTGTCAGGTCGACTACGTGGGTCGGCTCACCGCTCACCTCCCGATGGCCCGTCGCCTGCTGATGATGAAGGCGGACGGCTCGGTGCTGGTACATTCCGACGGCGGCTCCTACAAGCCGCTGAACTGGATGAGTCCGCCGTGCTGGCTGGAGGAACGCGAAACCGATTCGGACACAAGCAAACTCTGGGTGGTGACCAACAAGGCCGGTGAGGAGCTGCGGATCACCGTCGAGGACATCGAACACGATTCCTCGCACGATCTGGGCGTCGATCCCGGCCTGGTGAAGGACGGTGTGGAGGCGCATCTGCAGGAGTTGCTGGCCGAGCACATCCACACCCTCGGCGAGGGCTACAGCCTCATCCGGCGCGAATACATGACCGCCATCGGACCCGTCGACATCCTGTGCCGCGACGCCGCGGGCGCGACGGTGGCCGTGGAGATCAAGCGCCGCGGCGAGATCGACGGCGTCGAACAGCTCACCCGCTATCTGGAATTGCTGAACCGCGACCCGCTCCTGGCCCCGGTGACCGGCGTCTTCGCCGCCCAGCAGATCAAGCCGCAGGCCCGCACCCTCGCGACCGACCGTGGAATTCGTTGTCTGACGCTCGATTACGACGCCCTACGGGGCACGGAGAGCGACGAATTCCGGCTGTTCTAACCTTGGGATCATGCCCCGCCGGAGACCGCGCCCCAGCCAACCGGCGCGGTTCTCCCGGGAGCCGCGCCCGCTCGGCGACGTTTTCGGCCGGACCGAGGACGGCCCGGGCGGGGACGAGACCTACAAGGTGCGCACCATTCCCGGCAGCCGCGCGACGAAGACCTATCGCTGCCCGGGTTGCGACCACGAGATCCTGCCCGGGGTCGCTCATATCGTCGCCTGGCCCGCCTACGGCGGAGAGGACGATCGACGCCATTGGCACACCGGGTGCTGGAAGGGCCGCCACACGCGCGGCATCACCCGCCGCTGGTCCTGATACCGCACCGACATAAGGAAGGCCGCCCCCGAGAATCGGGGGCGGCCTTCGCAACGGATGGTGTTTGTCGCCCGGGTGGGTTCGGCGTGCTAGCTCGAGACTTCGGCGTTCTCGCGCTCGTCCGCGTCGACCTCGTCCTCCTCGGAGTCGGCCTTGGCGTCCTGGATCGCCTTCTGACGGTTGGCGCCGGACTGCTTACCCGACAGCGAGCGCTGCTCCGGAGCGCCGTCGAGCAGCTCGCTCTCGCGGTTGACCGCGGCGAGCATGGCCGGAACCGAATCGAGCTGGCCGCGAATTCCCAAGAGCTGGGCCAGAACTCGACCGCGCAGTACGCGCATCTCCTCGGCCAGCTCCTTGGCGTGCGCGATCTTGCGCTCGGCCTGCTGAGTGGCGGAGGTGACCAGACGGTTGGACTCGTCGGTCGCGTCCTTGATGCGCTGGGCGGCCTCGGCGCGGCTGGTGGCCTCGAGCTCCTCCATGGCGCGGGTGAGCTTGGTGCGCCGCTCGGCCATGGTGACCTCGAAGTCCTGCTGCGCGGCCTTGCGCTTGGCCTCGGCTTCCTTCGTGATGCGGTCGGCCTCGGCCTGGGCGGCCTCGACGATCTTGGTGGCCTCGGCGCGGGCGTTGGCGAGGGTCTGCTCGAACTCGACCTCGAGCGCCTCGCGCTTCTCCTTGGTCTCGGCGAGCAGCGACTCGTACTTGCCACGCATCTCGGTGGCCTGCTGCTCCGCGATCGAGATCATCTCCGCGGCCTCGGCCTGGGCCTGCGCGCGGACCTCGGACGCCTCGTCGGAGGCCAGGCGCAGCATCCGGGAGATGCGGTCGCTCATGCCCTCCGCGGTGGTGGGCGGCACCGACAGGCGATCGACTTCCTTGCGCAGTTCGTCGATCTCGTCGCGCGCGTCTTCCAGCTGGGCGGCCAGGTTTCGGGCCTGAGCCGCGGCGGCATCGCGGTCGGTGGCGGTGACCCTCAGTTCGGCGTCGAATCGGTCGAAGTAATTGCGTACTTCGTCACGGTCATATCCCTTCCGGACCACCGTAAAGGGCAACGCGACGAAGCGATTGCGATCGGGCTCAGTGGACGACATGCCCCACAAACTACAGCCTACCGACCGACCATGGTGACCCGACCGCGAATGTAGTTACGACAAGTTTCCGCGGTCGGATTGCGGTACTAGTGAGTAGGATTCGCCGAGGGTTCCACGAGCTCGATGAGCACACCTCCAGCATCCTTCGGATGCACGAAGTTGATGCGTGAACCCGCGGTTCCGGCCCGGGGCGCCTCGTACAGCAAACGAAGGCCACGCGCACGCAGATAGGTTGCCACGGCGTCGATATCGGTGACCCGATACGCCAGTTGCTGCAGACCCGGGCCATTGCGATCGATGAACTTGGCGATCGTCGAATCGGGATTCAGCGGGGCCAGCAACTGCAGAGCAGTCGAGTCGTCGCCCGCGCCCGGCAGCGACAGCATCGCCTCGTGTACGCCCTGGGCCTCGTTGACCTCGCGATGGGTCTCGACCATGCCGAGGTGTTCGGAGTACCAGGTGACGGCGGTGTCCAGGTCGGGAACCGCGACGCCGACGTGGTCGACGGCGATCACGTAATCGGCGGGGATGAATTCGGACGTTTCGGTGCTGCTCACCCCTTGAACGTAGCGCGCACCTGCATGGTCGTGCCGGGAGTACACCGGTTACCGTGGAGTACGAGGCGGCCTGGCCCGTCGACGGCGTTCTGTGAAATCGAGAAACGAGGTTCATCGTGACCACCACCTCCGTCATCGTCTCCGGCGCGCGCACCCCGGTCGGCAGGCTGCTGGGTGGGCTGAAGGATTTCAGTGGCTCGGATCTGGGCGGGTTCGCCATCAAGGCGGCGCTGGAGAAGGCCGGGGTGGCGCCGGAGCAGGTCGACTACGTGATCATGGGTCAGGTGCTGACCGCCGGTGCGGGTCAGATCCCGGCGCGGCAGGCGGCCGCGGCCGCGGGCATCCCGATGGACGTTCCGGCGCTGACGGTGAACAAGGTCTGCCTGTCCGGCATCAACGCGATCGCCCTCGCCGATCAGCTGATTCGCGCCGGTGAGTACGAGATCGTCGTCGCGGGTGGTCAGGAGTCGATGACGCGGGCCCCGCATCTGCTGGAGAACAGCCGCGAGGGCTTCAAGTACGGCGATGTGACCATGCGCGACCACATGGCCCTCGACGGTCTGTGGGACGCGTTCACCGATCAGGCGATGGGCGCGCTGACCGAGGCTCGCAACGATCAGGACCAGCTCAGCCGCGAGGAGCAGGACGCCTTCGCGGCGGCCTCGCACCAGAAGGCCGCGGCCGCGTGGAAGAACGGCGTCTTCGACGACGAGGTCGTGCCGGTGGCCGTGCCGCAGCGCAAGGGCGATCCGATCCTGGTGACCCAGGACGAGGGCATTCGCGCCGACACCACGGTCGAGACGCTCGCCAAGCTGCGCCCGGCCTTCCGCAAGGACGGCACCATCACCGCCGGTTCGGCCTCGCAGATCTCCGACGGCGCGGCCGCGGTGGTCGTGATGAGCAAGGCCAAGGCCGAGGAGCTGGGCCTGAGCTGGATCGCCGAGATCGGCGCCGCGGGCGTGGTGGCCGGTCCGGATTCCAGCCTGCAGGAGCAGCCCGCCAACGCCATTGCCAAAGCCTGTGCGCGTGAGGGGATCTCGCCCGCCGATCTGGATCTGGTGGAGATCAACGAGGCGTTCGCCGCGGTCGGCATCGCCTCGACCCGCAAACTGGGCATCGATCCGGAGAAGGTCAATGTCAACGGCGGGGCCATCGCCATCGGCCATCCGATCGGCATGTCCGGTGCGCGGCTGGTGTTGCACCTGGCGCTCGAGCTGAAGCGTCGGGGCGGTGGGATCGGTGCCGCGGCCCTGTGCGGTGGCGGCGGCCAGGGTGACGCCCTCATCATCCGGGCCTGATGTGGCATAGAACACAGAACTACATGGTGTCGTAGACCTGCGGCACAATGGCTGCCATGGGTGAATTCTTCGACCTGAGCACGGTCGGCAAGCGCGTCCGGTTGTTCGGCGTCCTCGAGGCGGTGTCCTGGGTGCTGCTGCTGACCGGCTCGGTGCTCAAGCGGCTGCCGGATCCGATCACCTGGCCGGTGATGGTGTTCGGGATGCTGCACGGCGTGCTGTTCATCATGTTCGTGCTGAGTCTGCTGCTGGCGTATCGCGAGTACGAGTGGCCGGGTAAGACGCTGCTGCTCGGCCTCGTCTCGTCGGTGGTTCCGTTCACCTCGCTGTGGTTCGAGCGCTGGGCCGGGCGCAGCGGGCAGTTGGGCGAGCTGAGCCAAGCCCCGGCACCCGCGCCCGCCGGTTCGTGACAAACTGGAAGTCGTGACTCGACCTGCTGCACGTCGCCCTTCGCCCGCCGTCGCCGCCGCTATGTCCGGTGCGGTGGATCTGTCCGCTTTGAAACAGCCCGCGGCCGCCGCCGGTGACGTTCCGAGCGGCCATGCGGTCACCGAGGCCGATTTCGAGACCAAGGTGCTGCGGCGCTCACTCGAGGTGCCGGTCGTCGTCGCCCTGTACTCGCAGCGCAGTCCGGGCAGCGTGGAATTGGTGAGGCTGCTCGAGAAGCTGGTCTCCGAGGGCGACGGCAGCTGGGATCTGGCCACCGTCGAGGCCGAGCCGAATATGCGCATCGCGCAAGCGTTTGGAGTGCAAGGCATTCCGACCGTGATCGCGGTGGCCGCGGGTCAGCCGCTGGCCGACTTCCAGGGCGCCCAGCCCGAGCCGCAGGTGCGGCAGTGGCTGGCCGCCGTGGTCGATGCCGTGCGCGGCCGCCTGCCCGGCGTCGGTGACGAGGCCGCCGCCCCCGAGGTCCCCGACGATCCCCGCTTCGTGGCGGCCGAGGAGGCCATCGAGCGCGGCGACATCGCCGCCGCCGAGGCCGCGTACGAACGCATCCTCGCTGAAGAGCCCGCCAACCAGGAGGCCAAGGCCGCGCTGCGCCAGCTGCGCTTCTACACCCGCGCCCAGGGTCTGCCCGCCGACGCGATCGCTCGCGCCGACGCCGCCCCCGACGATATCGACGCGGCCTTCGCCGCCGCCGATATGGAACTGTTCAACCAGCAGCCCGAGGAAGCCTTCACCCGCCTGATCAACCTGGTCAAGCGCACAGCGGGCGACGACCGCAATCGCGTGCGCACCCGGCTGGTGGAGCTGTTCGAGCTGTTCGACACGGCGGATCCGATCGTCGTCGCGGCGCGGCGCAAGCTGGCGACTGCGCTCTACTGACGGGTGCCCCGTGGCCCGGCCTGGCGGCCGGGCCACGGGGTGGAAGTTCTGAAGCTATTCCGGCGCAAGCCACACGGCGCTGTTGGGGGCCAGTGTCACTGCGGCGGAGTGTGGTCGGCCGTGCCACGGGTGATTGGTGGCTTCGATGCTGCCGAGGTTGCCGATTCCGCTGCCGCCGTAGGCTTGCGCGTCGGTATTGAGGATTTCGCGCCAGCGTCCGCCGGTGGGCAGGCCCACGCGGTAGTCACGATGTTCGGCGCCGGAGAAATTGCAGACGCAGGCGATGGTCGAACCGTCGGAGCCGTGGCGGAGGAAGGCGATCACGTTGTTGGTGCGGTCGTCGGCCTCGATCCAGGCGTAGCCGCCGGGCGAGGTGTCCTGGCTCCACAGCGCGGGGTGGGCGCGGTAGGTGGTGTTCAGATCGCGCACCAGCGCGCGGATGCCGTCGTGCAGCGGGTTGTCCAGTTCGTCCCAGTCCAGTCCGCGGTCGTGCGACCACTCCCGGAACTGGCCGAAATCCTGTCCCATGAACAGCAGCTGCTTGCCTGGATGCGCCCACATATACGCCAGCAGCGCGCGCACGCCGCAGGCCTTCGCCCAGTCGTCGCCGGGCATCCGCGTCCACAGCGTGCCCTTGCCGTGCACGACCTCGTCGTGGCTGATCGGCAGCACGAAATTCTCACTCCACGCGTACACCATCGAGAAGGTGATCTCGTTGTGGTGCCAGCCGCGGTGGATCTGGTCGCGGCCGAGATAGCCGAGCGTGTCGTGCATCCAGCCCATATTCCACTTCATCGTGAAGCCGAGGCCGCCGACGTCGGTCGCCCGGGTGACGCCGGGCCAGCTGGTGGATTCCTCGGCGACGGTGACCACACCCGGATGATGTTTGTGCACCGTCGCATTCATCTCCTGCAGGAACGCGACGGCCTCCAGATTCTCCCGCCCGCCGTGCACATTGGGCTCCCAGCCGCCCTCCGGGCGCGAGTAGTCCAGATACAGCATCGAGGCCACCGCATCGACGCGCAGCCCGTCGATATGGAACTCCTCGATCCAGTACAGCGCGTTGGCCACCAGGAAATTGCGCACCTCGTACCGGCCGAAGTCGAAAACGTAGGTGCCCCAATCCAGCTGTTCGCCCCGCCGCGGGTCGGCATGTTCGTAGAGGGCGGTGCCGTCGAAGCGGGCCAGCGCCCATTCGTCGCGCGGGAAATGCGCCGGAACCCAGTCGAGCAGGACGCCGATTCCGGCCCGGTGCAGTCGGTCGACGAAGGCGCGGAAATCGTCCGGCGTGCCGAACCGTGCGGTCGGCGCGTAGTACGAGGTGACCTGATAGCCCCATGACCCGCCGAACGGATGCTCGGCGATCGGCAGTAGCTCGACGTGCGTATAGCCCTGGGCGAGAACGTATTCGGCGAGCCGATCGGCGGCCTCGCGGTAGCTCGGGTCCGGTCGCCAGGAGCCCAGGTGGACCTCGTAGATGCTCATCGGCGCGCGGGTGGGGTCGGTGCGTTCGCGCTCGGCCAGCCAATCCCGGTCCTGCCACTGGTATGTGCTCTCGGTGACCACCGATGCCGTCGCCGGAGGTGGTTCGGTGGCGAAGGCCAGCGGGTCGGCGTGGTCGACGGTGCGACCGTCGGCGCCGTGCACCCGGAACTTGTACTTCGCCCCGGGGCCGATACCGGGAACGAACAGCTCCCAGATCCCGGAGCCGCCCAATTTCCGCATGGGGGCGCTGTTTCCGCTCCACCCGTCGAAATCGCCGATGACGCTCACCCCGCGGGCGTTGGGCGCCCACACCGCGAACGAGGTGCCCGAGACCTCGCCGTCGAGGGTGGTGTAGCTGCGCGGATGCGCGCCGAGCACATCCCACAGCCGTTCGTGGCGGCCCTCGCCGATCAGATGCAGATCCAGCTCACCGATGGTGGGCAAAAAGCGGTAGCCGTCGGCGTCGAGTACGGTCTGGCCGCCCGGGTAGGAGACGACGAACCGGTAGTCCCACAGCTCGGTGAACGGGACGACGCCCTCGAAGACGCCGTGCGCCACATGGACGAGCGGATAATCCTTTTCACCGATCCGTGCCGCCACCGAATCCGCATGGGGCCGAAGGGCTCTGACGACCGTGCCGTCGGGATGCGGATGCGCGCCGAGCACGGTGTGCGGATCCGGATGGGTGCCAGCCGCCAGCAGCATGAGGTCGCGGCGGTTCACGAGAACGTCCTCCGGTACGCCAGTTCCGTCCGCGCGCTCGCGGACACCGGCGGCAGCGCGAGGATGTGCGAGACGGCGTGGACCGGATCCAGGCGGACGTAATTCGTTTGGCCCCAGTGGTATTCCTCGCCACTGACCTCGTCGTACACCACCGGGTGGTCGTGCCACTCGCGGCCGATGGCGGGCATGTCCAGCGACACCATGCCCTGCTCGGGACCGTAGGGATCGAGATTGACCACCACGAGCACCGCGTCACCGGTGACCGGATCGACCTTCGAGAACGCCAGTAGCGCGTCGTTGTCGACGTGATGGAAGGCGATGCAGCGCAGCTGCTGCAGCGCCGGATGGGCGCGACGGATCTCGTTGAGCCGAGTCAGCCACGGCTCCAGGGATTCTCCGCGCGCGGCCGCCTCGGCGAACGGGCGCGGGCGCAGCTCGTATTTCTCCGAGTCGAGGTACTCCTCACTGCCCGGGCGCACGGCCTGATGTTCGAACAGCTCGAATCCGGAATAGACACCCCAGGTGGGCGCCAGCGTGGCGGCCAGCACCGCGCGAATGGCGAACATGCCCGGCCCACCGTGCTGCAGGCTCTCGTGCAGGATGTCCGGGGTGTTCACGAACAGGTTGGGCCGGGCCTGATCCGCCTTGGCGGCGAGCTCGAGGCCGAACTCGGTGAGCTCCTGCTTACCCGTTCGCCAGGTGAAATACGTGTAGGACTGGGCGAATCCGCGCCGCGCCAGCCCGTAGAGCCGGGCCGGTCGGGTGAACGCCTCGGACAGGAAGAACACCTCCGGATCGATGCGGCGCACCTGCGCGATCAGCCACTCCCAGAAGTCGACCGGCTTGGTGTGCGGATTGTCGACGCGGAAGATCTTGACGCCCAGGGAGACCCAGTGCCGGACCACGCGCAGCACCTCGGCGTACAGACCGTCGGGATCGTTGTCGAAGTTGAGCGGGTAGATGTCCTGGTACTTCTTGGGCGGATTCTCCGCGAACGCGATCGTGCCATCGGGCCGGGTCGTGAACCACTCCGGATGCTCGCGCGCCCACGGATGGTCCGGTGCGCACTGCAGGGCCAGGTCCAGCGCCACCTCCAGTCCGAGTTCGCGTGCGGTGGAGACGAATTCGACGAAATCCTCCTCGGTGCCCAGCTGCGGATGGATGGCGTCGTGGCCACCCTCGTCGGAACCGATCGCCCACGGTGAGCCAACGTCGTCCGGTTCGGCGGCCAGGGAGTTGTTGCGGCCCTTGCGGTTCACCCTGCCGATCGGGTGAATGGGCGGGAGATAGACCACGTCGAAACCCATGGCGGCGATGCGATGTAGCTCCTTGGCGGCGGTGGCGAAGGTGCCGTGCACCGGTCGGCCCTCGGCGTCACGACCGCCGGTCGAGCGCGGGAAGAACTCGTACCACGACCCGTAGAGCGCCCGCTGCCGCTCCACCAGCACCGAGAACTGCGGTCCACGGGTCACCAGTTCGCGCAGCGGCGTCTCGCGCAGGATCTCGGTGACCTCCGCACTGAAGGCGGGGGCGACCCGGGCGGGGAGCTGGGCGTCGTTGCGCAGCGCCGCGGCGGCCGCGCGCAGGCGCTCCCACTGCCGTTTGGGCACGTTCTGAGCGGCCCGATCGAACAGCCGCGCGCCGACCTCGAGGTCGTTGGCCAGATCCGCGGCGCTCTGACCCACGGCGAGCTTGGCCTCGACCGCGGCCCGCCAGGTGGCGATGGGGTCGCTCCAGCCCTCGACGCGGTAGGTCCACAGGCCCGGTTCGGTGGGGATGAAGGTCGCGTTGAACACATCGGGCTCGAAATCCGGCGCCATCCGGATCCGCCGCAGCCGCGTGCTGCCCGGTGCGCGCACCGCGAGCGTGGCTGCCACCGCGTCGTGTCCCTCGCGCCACACCACGGCCCGCACCGGGAACACCTCGCCCACCACCGCCTTCGCGGGGAAGCCGCCGGGTATGGCGGGAGCCGTGTCATCGATGGCGATCCGACCGCTCACGAGATCAACCGTACCGGCACAGCGGCTCCGACCACGAACGCAGCGCGAGTGGGACCGGCAGGGCCAGGACAGGACCCGGTCCGGCGTGGAACTCTGGTGGACGGGACCGCAACTGGAGGAGGGTTCTCCGTTCGGTGCCCACACCTGACCGTGATGCGCGAGGAGATATCGATCATGACTGCTGTGCAAGGTCTTTCGGTGGATGTGCCCACGCCGGACGGGGTCGCCGACGCGTATGTGGCGTACCCGGACGACGGCGCGGCACACCCCGGGGTCCTGCTCTATATGGATGCCTTCGGCCTGCGCCCGGCGCTGCTGCGGCTCGTCGACCGGATCGCCGAGCATGGCTACACGGTGCTGGCCCCCAACCTGTTCTACCGCCACGGCCGCACGCCGGTATTCGAGTTGCCGGAGTTCATCGACTTCCAGCAGCGTCCCGACCTGTTCGGCACGATCATGCCGCTGGTGCACGAGCTGACCGCCGAGGTCATCGTCCCCGACGCCGGGGCCTACCTCGACTGGCTGGCCGCCTTCGACCGCACGGCCCCCGGCCCGTTCGGCGCCACCGGCTACTGCATGGGCGGCCGCCAGTCCCTGCGCACCGCCGCGGCCTATCCGAACCGCATCGCCGCCGCCGCGGGCTTCCACACCGGCGGCCTGGTCACCGACGGCACCGACAGCCCGCACCTCGACGTCGCAACCGTACGTGCGGAACTGTATTTCGGTCACGCCGACGAGGACCCGTCCATGAACCCCGACCAGATCGAAACCCTCGACAAGGCCCTGGCGGCGGCCGGGGTCCGCCATCGCACCGAGGTCTACCGGGGCGCCCAGCACGGCTACACCCAGTCCGACACCAGCGCCTACAACGCGGAGGCCGACGAGCGGCACCTGCGTGAACTACTGGCCCTGTTCGAACGCACACTGCGCTGACGTGTCGAACCGCCTGTCGGCGAAGGACTCTCGCCGACGGGCGGCCCTCGCGGTCGCCCGTGCAGTACCGTCCGTCGGAGAACCCGACTTCGAGGGGATCTCATGACCCAGCCGTGGGCGACGATCATTGCCGGGGCGTTGGCCGTATTGGCGGCTTCGATCGCGTTGGGCGGGGTGCTTTATACGCAGCGGGCGGTCAAGCGGGGTGCGGAGCTGAAGTTTCGGCGGCAGTACATTCTGGACACGCTGGGGAAGGCGGCAGGGGATCTGGCGAAGGTCGCGCACGCCCTGCGCACACTCGACGGGGTGCGCAGGCCCGGGATCGAGCGACGCTGGCCAGCGTCGAGACCGCACCGACGATCTTCGCTCTGGAGGCCCTGGGCCTGGAGTCCGCCGATGCGCTCAACGCCGTGTGGAACTTCATGGAGACCAAATTCGCCGAGCAGGGGAAGGTGCGGCTGACGAGGGGGAGGAGAAGGAGGTCGGGGGCTGATTCTGCGGGCGCTGAATGCGCTGTCCAGGGACGGGAAAGCGGTGCTCGCGGTAGTGTCGACACAATGAAGGCATTGCGTCGATTCACCGTCCGTGCCCATCTGCCCGAGCCGTTGGCGGCGATGACCGAGTTGGCTACCAATCTGCGGTGGTCGTGGCATGCGCCTACGCAGGATTTGTTCGCCGAGTTGGATCGGGAGCTGTGGGGCGAGGTGGGGCACGATCCGGTGCGGATGCTGGGGGAGGTGCCCGCGGTGCGGCTGAACGAGTTGGCGGGTGATGCCGGATTCGTGCGGGCCGTGGAGGATGCGGCGGCAGACCTGCGGGACTATCTGACGCGGCCGCGGTGGTTCGATCAGCAGAACGGCGGGCCGCGGTGTATCGCGTACTTCTCGATGGAATTCGGCGTCACCGAGGTGTTGCCGAATTACTCTGGGGGACTGGGGATTCTGGCGGGGGATCATCTGAAGGCGGCCTCGGATCTGGGGTTGCCGCTGATCGGGGTGGGGCTGCTGTATCGCTCCGGGTATTTCCGGCAGTCGCTGACGGCCGACGGGTGGCAGGCCGAGCGCTATCCGGATCTGGATCCGCAGGGACTGCCGCTGCGCCTGCTCACCGAGGAGGGCGCGCCGGTCCTGATCCACGTGCCGATGCCCGAGGGACGGGTGCTGCGGGCGCGGGTGTGGGTGGCGCAGGTGGGCCGAATTCCGTTGCTGCTGTTGGATTCCGATATCGCCGACAATGATCCGGAGCTGCGCGCGGTCACCGATCGCCTGTACGGCGGGGATCAGGATCATCGCATCAAACAGGAGATCCTCGCGGGGATCGGCGGGGTCCGGGCGGTGCGCGCCTACACCCATGCGAACGGTCTGCCCGAGCCGGACGTGTTCCATATGAACGAGGGCCACGCGGGTTTCCTCGGTATCGAGCGGATTCGCGAATTCATGGCCGCCGGACTGGATTTCGATGCCGCGCTGGCCGCGGTCCGGGCCTCCACCGTCTTCACCACCCACACCCCGGTGCCCGCCGGTATCGATCGTTTCGCCGGGGGACTGGTGCGCCGATACTTCGGCGGCGCGCACGGTGAGCGGGAATCGCCACTGCTGCCGGGTGTTTCGGTGGACCGGATCCTGGCGCTGGGCCGCGAGGCCGATCCGTCGGTGTTCAACATGGCCCATCTCGGACTGCGGCTGGCCCAGCGCGCCAACGGCGTATCCCAGCTGCACGGCGAGGTGAGCCGGGCGATGTTCGCACCGCTGTGGCCGGGTTTCGACGCCGCGGAGGTGCCGATCGGCTCGGTCACCAACGGTGTGCACGCGCCCACCTGGGCCGCGCGCGAATGGATCGACAAGGCACGGGAATTCGTCGGGCCCGAGCTGGTGGAGGAGGCGCGCGGCTGGGAGCGGCTGCGCGATGTCGATCTCGGCGAGCTGTGGTCGACCCGCAACGCGCTGCGCGGTCTGCTGGTGGCCGAGGTGCGCCGCCGGTTGCGCGCGTCATGGCTCGAGCGCGGTGCGGCGCCGGCCGAATTGGGTTGGGTGGATGAGGTTTTCGATCCCCGCGTGCTGACTGTCGGCTTCGCCCGCCGGGTGCCCACCTACAAGCGGCTCACGCTCATGCTGCGCGATCCGGACCGGTTGCGTTCCTTGCTGCTACATCCCGAGCGCCCGCTGCAACTGGTGGTGGCGGGTAAGAGTCATCCGGCCGACGACGGGGGCAAGGGGCTGATCCAGCAGGTGGTCCGCTTCGCCGACGATCCGGCGGTGCGCCACCGCATCGTCTTCCTCCCCGACTACGACATGTCCATGGCCCGCTATCTGTACTGGGGCTGCGATGTGTGGCTGAACAATCCGCTGCGCCCGCTGGAGGCGTGCGGTACCTCGGGCATGAAGGCCGCGCTGAACGGCTCGTTGAATCTGTCCATCCGCGACGGCTGGTGGGACGAGATGTACGACGGCGAGAACGGCTGGGCCATTCCGACCGCCGACGGCGTGCGCGACGAGCACCGGCGCGACGACCTCGAGGCCGCCGCCCTCTACGAGATGCTGGAACGTTCGGTGCTGCCGCGCTTCTACGAGCGCGACCGCGACGGCATGCCGGTGCGCTGGATGGAGATGGTGCGCCACACCCTGCAGACCCTGGGCCCGAAGGTGCTGGCCTCGCGCATGGTACGCGACTACGCCGTGCAGTACTACGCCCCGGCTTCGGCCGCGTATTCCGCTGTGACGCGGGATGATTTCGCCGGGGCCCGGGAGATCGCGGAGTATCGCCGCCGCGTCGAATCGGCCTGGTCGCATGTGAAGGTGATCCAGGTGGACAGCTCCGGCCTGCCCGACACCCCGGTGATCGGCGCGACGCTGTCGCTGCGCGCCCGCATCGATCTCGGCGGCCTCACCCGCGACGACGTGGTGGTGCAGGCCGTGCTCGGCCGCGTGTCGCAGGACGACGACCTGTCCGATGTCACGACGGTGTCGATGGAACATGCCGGAAGCGATTCCGGGGCAGAGGTTTTCACGGTGGAGACACCGGTGCCGCTGTCGGGTGCGGTGGGCTACACCGTGCGCGTGCTGCCGCGCCATCGGCTGCTGTCGAGCGACGCCGAACTCGGCCTGATCGCCAGCCCGACGCCCTAGCCCGGCTGAAGCCCTAGCCCGGCTGAATCAGCGTGCGCTTGAGGATCTTTCCGGTGGCATTGCGCGGCAGCGCATCGAGGAAGGTCACATCGCGCGGGACCGAGAAGCGGCCCAGCCGATGGCGGATGTAGTTGCGGACCATGTCCGGGTCCAGGCCGAAGCCGTCGCGCTTGACGACGAAAGCGGCCAGGCGCTGGCCGAATTCGCGGTCGGGTACGCCGACGACGGCTACCTCGCTGATCTGGGGCAGGTGCGACAGCGCCTCCTCGACCGGACGGGGGAAGACGTTCTCGCCGCCGGAGATGATCATCTCGTCGTCGCGACCGGCCACGAACAGCCGCCCGGTGGCGTCGAGGTAGCCGACATCGCCGGTGTCGAGCATGCCGTCGGCCTCCCCGGGCGGGGCGGCATCGGTGTAGCCGTCGAAGAGCATATGGTTGCCGACGAAGATGCGCCCGGTCGCGCCGACCGGTACCGGACGCGAATCCGGGCCCAGCACAGCGACTTTCGTGCCCAGCGGCGGTCGACCGGCGGTGGTGGGGGAGATGCGCAGATCGCTCGGATCCGCGATCGTCGCCCAGGACACCTCGGTGGAGCCGTAGACGTTGTAGAGGATGTCGCCGAAGGTGTCCATGAACCGCAGTACCGCGGCCCCGGCCAGCGGCGCGCCGCAGCTGGCGACCACCCGCAGGCTGGAGGTGTCGTAGCGGGCCCGGACCGCGGTGGGCAGGTCCAGGATTCGGTTGACCATGACCGGGACGACGATCATGGTGGTGATCCGGTGCTCGGCGACCAGACGCAGACACTCCTCGGCGTCGAAGCGCTCGGTCAGCACGACCGTCGCCCGGATCGGCGTGCTGATCTGCAGTGCGCCGAGACCCCAGGTGTGGAACAGCGGCGCCGGGATCAGCATGGCCTCGTTCATCTGCATGGGAATTCGCGACAGCAGCGCCGCGACCGTGCCGAAGCCCTTCGGGTGCGGCCGGCGCGCTCCCTTGGGGCTGCCGCTGGTGCCCGAGGTGAGCACGATCAGGCGGCCGGGGCGGGGCGGTCTTCGGAAGTCTGTTGTGCCCGTGGCGATCAGATCCTCGACAGTGGCACGGCTCGGATCGGGCGGGCGGCCCACGGTGGTGAAACGGGGTAGCTCCGGCGGCAGGTAATGGATCAGCTCCTCGAGCTCCGGATCAGCGAAAACCGCTGCCGGGCGGTTCCTTTCGACGATTTCCTCGATGCTGCCGGCGGACAGTCCGGTGTTGAGCAGCACCACGTCGACGCCGAGCTTGCCCGCGGCGATCATGATCTCGACCATCTCGGCGTGATTGCGCGACAGCAGTCCGATGGCGTCGCCGGTGCGGATGTCCATCTCGTGCAGCGCGCTCGCCAGGGCGTGACTGCGGGAGTGGACCTCGGCGAAGGTGCGGCTGCCCCGATCGTCGACGATCGCCGGGCGGTGCGGCGCGTAGGCGGCCGCCGCGGCATAGCCACCGGCCAGGGTGAAGCCCCATTTGGCCAGGCGACCGAGCTGTTTCAGCCCGCGGTCGGGCCGATAGGTGCGCACCACCCCGGTGGTCACCATCTGCCGCATGACCTCGGCCTGCAGCCGCATCGGCGAGTCCTCGCCGTTGACGACCATCGAGGTGGCGGCCCCGCCGGGGACGTCGGCGAGCCGGCGCAGGCCCGCGAGGGTCCACTCGGTGACCTGTGCGTTGGTCAGCGTGGTCAGGGCGGGGTGCACCCGGCCCGGGGCGAAATAGGTGACGGTGATCCGGGTCCGGTCGCCGTCGCCGCGCAGCCGGATCGACGCGAAGCTGCCTAGGGTCGTGCATTGCAACTCGAGACGGTCGGGTGCACGGCCGAGTACCAGACGGACATCGACCGTCCGGATTTCGGAGCCGCTGCCCACCCGGAATCGCAGGGTGGGCGGAGCACCGTCACCGTCGACTTGTTCGCAGGCGCCGATGCCGGGGAACATTCGGGGATAGGTCTGAGGATCGATCAGCAGATCCCATATGGCTTTACGCGCGATCGGTAGTTCCGTGACCGCGTCGACGACATCGGTAACCAAGGGCTTGCACTTCTGACTACGGCCGGGTCGAAAGTTCGGTTCGGCGGATTACGTATTTGTAACGGTGTTCACTACCGGGGTCAAGAACATACAAATTGAAGGTGAATAATTCTGTAATTTGCCCAGTGGTTGCATGTAACACTAGGTAACGGATACGCCACGCTGATGCGGATTGCCGCCGGTTCGCCGGTACCGGATGGCGGCTCGCGCGCCCGGACAATATACGGTGCCCTGGGCATTACTGGTTCGGGCCGAGGGTGGAGACAGCACTGATGAGCATCGACGTCACGTCGCGACCGCAGGGTCGTATCGACGCTTACTTCGGCGTGAGCCGACTCGGGTCGAACTACCGGCGCGAGCTCATGGCCGGAACTGTGACCTTCCTCGCGATGTCGTACGTGCTCGCGGTGAATCCGGCCGTACTCGGCGACCACGGGCAGCTCGGCGACAAGGGCATTCCGACTCAGGCGGTATTCACCGCGACGGCGATCGCGGCGGTCTTCGGCACCCTGGTGATGGGTCTGTGGGCGCGCTACCCGGTGGCGTTGGCGCCGGGCATGGGACTCAACGCGTTCTTCGCCTATACGGTCGTGCTCGAGATGGGCATTCCGTGGCAGGAGGCGCTGTCGGGCACGTTCCTGTCGGGCGTGATCTTCTTCGTACTGGCCATCACCAAGATTCGCGAGAAGATCATCGACGCGATCCCGCTGCAGATGAAGCTCGCGGTGGGCGCGGGCATCGGCATGTTCGTGGCCTTCATCGGGCTCAAGAACGCCGGGCTGGTGGTCGCCAGCGACGCCACCTTCGTCCATCTGGGCCAGTTCACCAAGGGCACGACGCTGCTGGCGCTGTTCGGGTTGGTGGTGACCGTGGTCTTCCTGGCGCTGGGCTGGCACGGCGCGGTGCTGTACGGCATCGTCGCGACCACGATCGTGGGCATCGTCAGCGGGCTGGTGGACCTGCCGAATCAGGTGGTCGCCATGCCGCACGGGCTGGATCAGACCTTCGGGCAGGCCATCGTGAACCTGCCGCACGCCTTCACCGGGCAGATGGCGATCGTGGTCCTGACGATGCTGTTCGTCGACTTCTTCGACGCCTCCGGCACGCTCATCGGCATCGCGAATCAGGCGGGACTGCTCGGACCGGACGGCAAGCTGCCGCGCGCGGCGCAGGCCCTGGCCGCCGATTCGATCGGCACCACCGCGGGCGCGATCATCGGCACCTCCACGACCACGGCGTATGTTGAATCGACCGCGGGAGTGAGCGCCGGTGGGCGAACCGGATTGGCGGCCGTCTCGACGGCCGGATGGTTTCTGGTCGCCATGTTCTTCTTCCCGCTGTTCGCCGTCGTGGCCGACGCGCCCTCGGTGACCGCGCCCGCGCTGATCGTCGTCGGCGTGCTGATGGCGCGTGCCCTCGGCGATATCGACTGGGCCGAACTGGAATACGCGGTGCCCGCGTTCATCACCGTCGTGATGATGCCGCTGACCTATTCCATCGCCAACGGCATCGCGATGGGACTGCTGTTCTACCCGATCGTCATGGTGGCCAAGCGGCGCATCCGCGAGGTGCATCCGGTGATGTGGGTGCTGATGGTGGTGTTCCTGGCCTACTTCGTATTCCTGGCCGAGTGATCCGGCGGGCACCTCGGGGGTGGTGGGCGGGTGCGTTGCGCGGTGGTGAATCCGGCGATTTTCCTACGCGGTCGGAGTAATCTGCGAACCGCATTCCGCCGCGGCTTCTCTTCCCTCCCTGAACCACACGAGGCCGTGCACCGTGTCCTGATCTGGGAACGACAGGAGGACAACCATGACGGCCGATCTCACCGCCGGGAGCTCCCGCAGGCTCGCCGGTGCTACGGACTCGCAGGCGCTCGATATCGGCCTGCTGGTATTGCGGGTCATCTTCGGCGGCCTGATGCTCGTGCACGGCAGCCAGAAGCTGTTCGGGTGGTTCAACGGGCCGGGCCTGCAGCAGACCAACGCCACGTTCGATCAGATGGGCTACAACCCCGGCAAGGTGTTCGGCACGCTCGCCGGGCTGTGTGAATTCACCGGTGGCGCACTGCTGCTGCTCGGGCTGCTGACGCCGCTGGGTGCGGCCATCGTCATCGGCACCATGATCAATGCGATGAATGCGACCTGGAAGGACGGCCTGGCCGGGTACGAGTCGGGACTGCTGTTCGCGGCCGCCGCCGTCACATTGGCCTTCGCCGGGCCGGGTCGTCTCTCGCTGGACCACGGGCGGCCCTGGGGGCAACGCGGCATCACGTGGGGAGGTGGCGCGGTGGTGGTGGCCGTCGTCGCCGCGCTCATCACGTTGGCGCTCAAATGGTGGATGTAGGCGAAAGGCCCCGGCCCGCAAGATCTTTATAGTGTCCCCGCGCCGCGTGCAGGGCTTGGCGCGGGGACCTCGGATACTTCCGATGTGGGAATTGGGGGTCACCGGAGTACCGATTTCCAACTTACTTCCGGCCAGAAGTTAACACCATACTTGTGAGCGTTTTCACAATTGAATCTTTTTTACTTTGCCACCGGGGTCGCGGTAAGTCGTTGCAAGGCCTTGACGACCACCTGCGGATCCGACGTTTCCCAATACGGTGGCAGCGACGCGCGCAGATACGACCCGTAGCGCGCGGTCACCAGGCGTGGATCGAGAACCGCCACCACGCCGCGATCGTCCACGCTGCGCAGCAGTCGACCGGTGCCCTGGGCCAGCAGCAGGGCCGCGTGATTGGCGGCCACGGTCAGAAATCCGTTGCCGCCGCGCGATTCGACCGCCTTCTGTCGGGCGACCAGCAGCGGATCGTCCGGGCGGGGAAAGGGGATGCGGTCCAGGATCACCAGGCTCAGCGACGGTCCGGGCACATCGACGCCCTGCCACAGCGACAGCGTGCCGAACAGGGAGGTCGCCGGATCCTCGGCGAACCGCTTGACGAGGGTGCCGGTGGCATCGTCGCCCTGGCACAGCACGGGGGTGTCCAGCCGCTCCCGCAGAATCTCGGTGGCCGCCTTGGCCGCGCGCATGGAGGAGAACAGGCCGAGGGTGCGCCCGCCCGCGGCGCGGATCAGGCGCTCGATCTCGTCCAGATAGGCCGGGGCCAGGCCGTCGCGGCCCGGCGTGGGCAGATGCCTTGCGACATAGAGGATTCCGGATTTCGCGTGATCGAACGGCGAACCCACGTCCAGGGAGTTCCAGCGCATCGAGGCCGAATCCGACGGCGCCTCACCGCCGTTGGCGAGCGCGGGATCGACGCGATTGGCCGACTGCGGCGGCAGGCCCCAGGTGACCGCCAAATTGTCGAAGGATCCGCCGATCTGCAGCGTGGCCGAGGTCAAGATCACCGTGGCCGTGCCGAACAGGCGACTGCGCAACAGTCCGCCGACCGACAGCGGGGCCATGTGCACCGTGCGGCGCGGGACGCCACGGACATCCTCCGCCGACAGCCAGATCACATCGCGGCGCGCCGCCGGATCGGACTCCTCGAAGGTGGTCAGCGCGCGCACGGCCGCGTCGTGGACCTCCTCCACCGCGGCCAGCGCCATATTGCGGGCGGCGGCGGCCTCCGGATCGCCCTGCGGGGTGTTCGAACCCTGCGGGGCCAGCGCGGTGCGCACATTCCAGGCCGCGTCGCGGATCAGCGCGAGCACTCCGGCCGCGCCGCCCGGCAGTTCGTCCCAGCGCCCGGGCGGGATGTCTTCGAGCAGCTCGTGCCAGGCCTCGGCCGCACCCTCGAGGCGGTCGACCTCCTGTTCGTCGACCAGTTTCGCGCAGCGCTTGGCGGCGGCGCTGATCGCGGCGGTGGACAGTTCCGCGGTGGCCACGCCGGTGACGCGGTCGACCAGTTCGTGGGCCTCGTCGATGACGACCACATCGTGTTCGGGCAGCACCTGCACGCCGCTGATGGCGTCGATGGCCAGCAGAGCGTGATTGGTGACCACGACATCGGCCTGACCGGATTCGGCGCGGGCGCGCTCGGCGAAGCAGTCGGTGCCGAACGGGCAGCGCGTCTTGCCCAGACATTCCCGGGAGGAGACGCTGACCTGCCGCCACGCGCGATCGGTGACGCCGGGGACCAGCTCGTCGCGGTCGCCGGTCTCGGTATCGGAGGCCCATTCGTTGAGTCGCTGCACCTCCCGGCCGAGCCGGGAGATGGCGAAGGCGTCGAACAGCTCGGTCTCCGGCGACTCGTCCGGGATGACGCTATTGATCTTGTTCAGGCACAGATAGTTGTTGCGGCCCTTGAGAATCGCGAACTGGGGCCGTCGGCCCAGCGGTCCGGCCAGCGCCTCGGCCAGGCGCGGCAGATCGCGGTCGACCAGCTGGCGCTGCAGCGCGATGGTGGCGGTGGACACCACGACCGTGCGGCCGGTCTGCACCGCGTGCCGCAGGCTCGGTACCAGATAGGCCAGCGATTTTCCGGTGCCGGTCCCGGCCTGCACGGCCAGGTGCTCCTTGGTGTCGATGGAATGTGCGACGGCGGCCGCCATCGTCTGCTGGCCCTTGCGCGCCTTGCCGCCGAGGGCCTCGACGGCGGTCGCCAGCAGGGTGGGGACGGGCGGAAGTTCGGGCACCAAGGCAGATTAGCTCCCCGCTCCGACAGCCGTGCCGATCGGTCGCGGCCGGACCTTTTTGTCGGTGGGCTGCGCTAGGTTGTTCGGGAGTCGACGAGCGAGAGGGAGCACGATGCAGCCGACGCTGACGGAGTGGATCACCGGGGGAGCGCGGGTCGAAGTCGGCGGTCATCTGCTGTTCCATCGGCAGGACGGCCCGACGGACGGGCGGGCGGTGACGCTGCTGCACGGATATCCGACGTCGTCGCACGACTGGGCGCCGGTCTTGCCGGAGCTGGCCGAATCGGGTTGCCGGGTAACGGTTCTCGACTTTCTGGGCTTCGGGGCGAGTGCGAAGCCGCGCGGGCACGAGTATCGGATTACCGAACAGGCCGACCTGGTCGAGGCGTTGTGGAAGCAGCTGGATATCGGGGAGACCGCACTGGTCGCTCACGACTACGGCGTGAGCGTGGCCCAGGAGCTGCTGGCTCGTGATCCGGCGCGGATCACCCGCATGGCCTGGCTGAACGGCGGGCTCTACATCGATCTGTACCGGCCCACGGCGATTCAGAAGCTGATGATCTCCCCGTTGGGGAAGTTGCTGGGCCCGTTGATGTCCGAGAGTTCCTACCGGATGTCGATTCGCAAGATCCTGGGTCGCTCGCTGCCGAAGGATGTCGTGCACGAGATGTGGCTGGCCACCTCCAGCGACGGTGGCAAGCACATTCAATGGGATCTCAACCGCTATCACGCCGAGCGGCATCGTCATGCCGAGCGGTGGCAGCGGGCGCTGGAAAGTTATTCGGGGCCAACACTGTTCGTCTGGGGCCCGGCCGATCCGATCAGTGGTGCGACCCAGCTGCCGCGGTTGCGGGAACGCTTTGCGCACGCGCGGTTCGTCGTACTCGACGAACCTCCGGCCGTCGGGCACTGGCCGCAGCTGGAGCATCCCGACGCGGTCGCCGCGGCGCTGGCCGGATTCCTCGCCGAGGATGCTCAGGACTCCAGCTGACCGGCGAGCTCCACACCCGCGTCGCGCAGCTGGCCGAGGGCCTTCTCGACGGTGATGGGTGAGACACCCGCGGTGAGTCCCAGCAGGACCCGCGCGTCGAAGCCCGCCGACCGCGCGTCCAGTGCGGTGGCGCGCACGCAGTGGTCGGTGGCGATACCGCAGATGTCGACGGTATCGATGCCCTTGGCGCGCAACCACTCCGCGAGTGGTACGCCGTCCTCGGTGCTGCCCTCGAAGCCCGAGTAGGCCGCGGTGTAGGCGCCCTTGCTGAAGACCTGCTCGATGGTGGCGGTGTCGAGGTTGGGATGGAAGTCCGCGCCCGCTGTGCCCGCCCGGCAGTGTGGTGGCCAGGTGTCGACGTAGTCGGGCTGGTCGGAGAAGTGCGGCCCGGGGTCGATGTGGTAGTCGCGGGTCGCGACGATGGCGGAGTAGTCGGAGACGGCCAGGTAGTCGCTGATGCGTTCGGCCACCGCCGCACCGCCCTGGACGGCCAGCGAACCGCCCTCGCAGAAATCGTTCTGTACGTCGACGACGATCAGTGCCCTGCTCATATCCCGCACCTCCGCGTTCGGACTCATTGTAGGAACGTGGTGGGGATCGCGGGCTCGCCCGCGGAGAGCTTGAGTCCCTCCCAGGGCAGGCTCACCAGGCCCTTGGCCACCAGCTCGCGGCTATCGGCCAGGGTGGGCAGATCCGCGACGGTCTCGCCCTTGCGGACCAGCGGTACGAGCAGGTCACGGGATTGGAAGCCGTTGGCGGGCGGGCGGTCGGCGGTCGCGGGGTACACGATCTCCTCGACGATCGTGCCGGTCGGGCGGGACAGGCGCACCGCGCGTTTGGTGCCACCGCGCGATTCCTTGTGGCTGCTGCGCTTGGCGACCGGCAGGCCGTCGACCTCGACCAGCTTGTAGACCATGCCCGCGGTCGGCGCGCCCGACCCGGTGACCAGGGAGGTGCCCACGCCGTATGCGTCCACCGGTTCGGCCCGCAGCGCGGCGATGGCGTACTCGTCCAGATCCCCGGACACGACGATGCGGGTGCGGGTGGCGCCGAGCGCGTCGAGCTGTTCGCGCACCTGATGGGCCAGTACGCCCAGATCGCCGGAATCGATACGGACACCGCCCAATTCGGGTCCGGCCACCTCGATCGCGGTAGCGACGCCCTGGGTGATGTCGAAGGTGTCGACCAGCAGGGTGGTGCCGACGCCGAGTGCCTCGATCTGGCTGCGGAAGGCGGCCGCCTCGTGCTGGCCGTCGGCGCCGCTGTGCAGCAGGGTGAAGGCGTGCGCGCTGGTGCCCGCACCCGGAATTCCATAGCGGCGCACGGCTTCCAGATTGGAGGTGGCGTCGAATCCGGCCAGGTAGGCGGCACGGGCGCTGGCCGGGGCGGCCAGCTCGTGGGTGCGCCGCGAGCCCATCTCGATCAGGCGGCGGTTGCCCGCGGCGCTGACCATGCGCGCCGCGGCCGAGGCGATGGCGCTGTCGTGATTGAGGATCGACAGAATCAGGGTCTCGAGCACGACGCATTCGGCGAAGCTGCCGCGCACCGACAGGATCGGTGAACCGGGGAAGTACAGTTCGCCCTCGCGGTAACCGTCGATATCGCCGCCGAAGCGGTAGTCCCGCAGCCACTCCAGGGTGCGGGAGTCCAGGAATCCGGCCGCTACCTCGAGTTCGGCCGCACCGAACCGGAACTCCGCCAAGGCATCCAGGAGGCGGCCGGTGCCCGCGACCACCCCGTAGCGTCGACCGTGCGGCAAGCGCCGGGCGAATACCTCGAAGGTGCAATGCCGCTCGGCCGAACCGTCGGTCAGCGCGGCCGCGAGCATGGTCAGTTCATATTGGTCGGTCAGCAGCGCGGTGCTGGCACCGGCGTCCGTTGTGGTCACGTCGCCACTGTAGACAGCTCACGGCGTGTCGGTCCGCCGCGCTCGCCGGGGGCGCCGCCGCGAGTCCGGCAAAACGACATCCGGCGGGTGTTGTGTATTCGGAGTCGAGTCGTACCCTGAAGGTTATGGGTCTGTGCATGGAAGACGCTGTCCGGGTCGCCGCCGGTCCGGTCGGCGTCCACGTGACAATGTCGGCGGCGCAGGCGACCCCCGAGACGATCGAGGTCACCGAGATCCTCGAGGCGGAAGATCGTCCCTGGGTAACCGTGGTCTGGGACGACCCGGTCAACCTGATGCACTACGTCACCTACATCTTTCAGAAGCTGTTCGGATACAGCAAAGCCAAGGCAACCGAGCTGATGTTGAAGGTGCACAACGAGGGCAAGGCGGTGGTGTCATCCGGGTCGCGCGACAAGATGGAGCACGACGTCCAACGACTGCATGCCGCCGGGCTCTGGGCCACCATGCAGCGCGACGAGTGAGGCGACGACTACCGTAGTGCCCGTGCGCAAGTGGAGCAGGAAGAACTCACTGAGCGGGCTCAAGCTTCGGTCGGAAATGGATGCACGTGAGGCCGAGGTTTTGCGCTCGTTGGTGGGCGCGGTCACCGGTCTGCTCACCGACCGTGCCCGTTCGGCCCCCGAGGACGATCTGGCGGCCTTGACCGGGCTACGTACCGGCAACAGCGCCCCGCCCGACGATCCGCGGCTGGCCCGGCTGTTGCCCGACTTCCATCGGGCCGAGCCCGGTTCGCCCGATGCCGAACGCGCGGGCCTCAACAACGCGCTGCGCAGCCTGCACGAGCCCGACATCATCGACGCCAAGGTGGCGGCCGGGTCGGTCGTGCTGGACACCCTGCCCGCCGAGGGCGGCAAGATCGTGCTCACCCCCGAGCAGGCCGATGCGTGGCTGACCGCGCTCAACGATGTCCGCCTGGCCCTGGGCACCGCGCTCGGGGTCGATGCCAATACCCCTGATCACCTGGATCCGGGTGATCCGCGCGCACCGCATCTGGACGTCTATCACTGGCTGACCTGGATGCAGGATTCGCTGCTGCAGGCATTGGCTCCGTGACCGGGAAGCCGGGACCGCGCGATTCGATCACCGAGGTGAGCGGCGTGCTGGCCGGGCACCATCACGCCCTCGACGAGATGTCGCGCGGCCTTCCCACCCCAACCTCCCCCTCCTGGACACCCTGCGCACAGCGGCCGCGACATGCGTCGAGCGCGCGGTGGTAGACGCCATCCTGACGGCCCATTCGATAGCCGGAATACCTTCGTACACAGACCTTTTCGGCACCGATTAGTCCATAGCCCCCCGCGTCGGGTCCGTTTCGAATACGCCCGCGTATCCCCGCCTCCAGGCGCTGGGGCGCCTGGAGGCGGGGAACATGGTGCCGCGCTGGAGGCGGGTCGCGCTGAAGGGGGAGCGTGGTGCCGCGCTGGAGGCGGGGAGCGTGGTGCCGCGCTGGAGGCGGAGAGCGCCTGGCGTGGGGACTGGTGCTGGGGTTTTCCGGGGGCGGGCGGGAATTGCAGGCCCAGCGGTGGGGAGGTGGGAATAGGTGAATATTGTGGGCCGTTGACGTCAGCGGTGTGGCGGAAGGATTCGACTGTGCTGGTGATCAGGGCCGATCTTGTCGATGCGATGGTGGCGCATGCTCGTGCCGATCATCCGGACGAGGCCTGTGGGGTGATCGCGGGGCCGGAGGGGGCGGATCGGCCGGAGCGGTTCGTGGCCATGGTCAATGCCGAGCGGTCGCCGACGTTCTATCGCTTCGATTCGGGGGAGCAGTTGCGGGTGTGGCGGGAGATGGACGAGCGGGACGAGGAGCCAGTGGTCATCTATCACTCGCATACCGCGACCGAGGCGTATCCGAGCCGGACCGATATCTCCTATGCGTCGGAGCCCAATGCCCACTATGTGCTGATCTCGACTCGCGATCCGGAGCAGCACGAGCTGCGCAGTTATCGGATCGTCGACGGTGTGGTCACCGAGGAACCCGTCGAAATCGTTCCGGCGTGAAGCATGCCGGGAATGTCGTCAATTCCACGAGAAGCAGGAGCAGCAATGCCGGTAACCGTGTCCATTCCGACCATCATGCGCACCCTCACCGGAGGGGAGAAGCGGGTGCAGGCCTCCGGCGCCACGCTCGCGGCGGTGATCGATGATCTCGAGGCCAACTACGGCGGACTCAAGGATCGACTGCTCTCCGACGGCAAGCTGAATCGCTACGTCAACATCTACATCGATGACGAGGACGTGCG
Organism: Nocardia sp. CDC159; assembly: GCF_023740735.1. Classification (GTDB taxonomy): domain Bacteria; phylum Actinomycetota; class Actinomycetes; order Mycobacteriales; family Mycobacteriaceae; genus Nocardia; species Nocardia pulmonis. Next base: position 104,207 of record NZ_JAMRXH010000020.1, on the reverse strand, counting down.
CTTCGCGGGCGGCCTCGAGGCGGAGGTGCCCGAGGGCGGCACCGTGACGATTCTCCCGGCCGTGGCCGGGGGCGCGCGGTAATTCCGTGGCACGGTACGACTCGCTGATCGAGACCCTGGGCAATACACCGCTGGTCGGCCTGCGCCGGTTGTCCCCGAAGTGGGACGGTGACGACCATGTGCGGCTGTGGGCCAAACTCGAGGATCACAATCCGACCGGCTCCATCAAGGACCGCCCCGCGCTGCGGATGATCGAACAGGCCGAGGCCGAGGGCGCCCTGCGGCCCGGCTGCACGATCCTCGAGCCGACCAGCGGCAACACCGGCATCTCGCTGGCCATGGCCGCCAAGCTGAAGGGCTATCGGTTGGTGTGCGTGATGCCGGAGAACACCTCCGTCGAGCGCCGTCAGCTGCTGACCATGTTCGGCGCGGAGATCATCGACTCCCCGGCCGCGGGCGGTTCCAATCAGGCCGTGGCGCTGGCGAAGAAGATCGCCGCGGAACACCCGGACTGGGTGATGCTCTACCAGTACGGCAATCCGGCCAACGCGCTGGCCCACTACGAGGGCACCGGCCCGGAGATCCTCGCCGACCTGCCGGAGATCACCCATTTCGTGGCGGGTCTGGGCACCACGGGCACCCTCATGGGAACCGGCCGCTACCTGCGCGAAAACGTTCCGGACATCGAGATCGTCGCCGCCGAGCCGCGCTACGGCGAACTGGTCTACGGCCTGCGCAACCTCGACGAGGGCTTCATCCCCGAGCTGTACGACGAAGCCGTGCTCACCTCCCGCTTCTCGGTCGGCCCGTATGACGCCGTGCGCCGCACCCGCGAGCTGGTCGGCGAGGAGGGCATCTTCGCGGGCATCTCGACCGGCGCGATCCTGCACGCGGCCCTCGGCGCGGGCGCCAAGGCGCTGAAGGCGGGCAGGCGGGCCGACATCGCGTTCGTGGTCGCCGACGGCGGCTGGAAATACCTGTCGACCGGCGCCTACGAGGGCACGCTGGACGAGGCCGAGGACAAACTGGAGGGCCAGCTCTGGGCCTAGGTACCCTCGTAGGGGCGAGGTCGGTACTCCCTCGCGAGGAGGTGATGGCGGTGACCGCCGGGATGGGTTCGTTCGACCCGGATCGGATCGCGGCTCTGCGGGGGCGGACGGGTAGGTCCGCGGTTCCCCGACCGCCGGGTTCCTCATCGGCCGTGAAACTGCTGTGGCAGCGCGCCATCGCGCTGACCCTCGGTTTCGTCGCGCTGCTCTACGGCATCGAGGGCGTCGACACCCTCGCGAATCATCAGCTCGACAATGCCGGGGTGCAGCCGCGCAAGCTGGACGGCCTGGAGGGCATCGCGTTCGCGCCGGTGTTGCACGGCGACTGGGCGCATCTGATCGGAAACACCGTGCCGGTCCTGGTCCTGGGCCTGCTCACCCTGTTGACGGGCATCGGCCGCGGCCTCGCGGCGACGGCCATCATCTGGATTCTCGGCGGCGCGGGCCAGTGGCTCACCGGCGATACCGGATCGGTGCATCTGGGCGCCTCGGTCCTGGTGTTCGGCTGGCTGACGTATCTGATCTCGCGCGGCTGGTTCGCCCGCAATCCGTGGCAGATTCTGCTCGGGGTCGTGGTGGGATTGCTGTACGGCTCCATTCTGTGGGGCGTGCTGCCCGGACAGCCCGGAATATCTTGGCAAGGCCATCTTTTCGGGGCGTTGGGTGGAGTGGTTGCCGCCTGGGTACTCTCAGGCAATGAACGTCGTCATCGTCGCGGGGATAATGTCGGCCGCCTCGCGTCGTCGGGGTGACTGCGGAGCCCGGCTGATGTTTGGGGGATCCCCTCGTGACTGAAAATGCAGCGTGGCAGCATGGGGGAATGCGCCTCACCGTCCTCGGGTGTTCGGGCAGTGTGTCCGGCCCGGATTCCCCTGCGTCGGGTTATCTGCTCACCGGTCCGGACATGACTCCGACGGTCATCGATTTCGGTCCCGGCATATTGGGTGCATTGCAGCGCCATCTGGATCCCGGTGAGGTCGACATCTTCCTCACCCATCTGCATGCCGACCATTGCCTGGATTTGCCGGGCCTGCTGGTATGGCGGCGTTATCACCCGAATCCGCCGACCGGGCGCGCGATCGTGCAGGGGCCCTCGGATACCGCGCTGCGAATCGGCAACGCATCGGCCGAGATCGGTGGCGAATGCGACGACTGGTCCGATGTCATCGATATGCGGCCGTGGGAGGAGGGGCGTGAAATCACCTTCGGCCCGGGCCATACCGTGGTCGCGCGGCGCATGTTCCATCCGCCAGAGTCCTACGGCCTGCGCATCACGACCGCGGCCGGCCGCACGCTGGTCTACACCGGCGATACCGCCGTGTGCGATGCGGTATTCGAACTCGCCGAGGGTGCGGATGTGTTGCTGTCCGAGGCGTCCTGGACGCACGATCCCGCCAATCGGCCGCCCGGCATTCACCTTTCGGGCACCGAGGCCGGAATGATCGCCGCCCGAGCCGGTGTCGGTGAGCTGCTGCTCACCCACATTCCGCCGTGGACCTCCCGCGAGGATGTGATCGCCGAGGCCAAGACCGAATTCAGCGGGCCGGTGCACGCCGTGTCGCCGGGTGAGGTCATCGACATCTGAGGGCACCATTAGGCTGCTCATGTGTCTAGACGAGCCGATGGCAGGGCGGACGACGAACTCCGTGAGGTAAGGATCACCCGGGGCTTCACCACGCATCCGGCGGGGTCGGTGCTGGTGGAATTCGGGCAGACGCGGGTGATGTGCACCGCGAGCGTGAGCGAGGGGGTGCCCGCCTGGCGGCGCGACTCCGGATTGGGCTGGCTGACAGCCGAATACGCGATGCTGCCCGCCGCCACCCACACCCGCAGCGGCCGGGAGTCGGTGAAGGGCCGGGTCGGCGGCCGCACGCAGGAGATCAGCCGCCTGGTCGGCCGCTCGCTGCGGGCCTGCATCGACTTGGCCGCGATCGGCGAGAACACCATTGCCATCGACTGCGATGTGCTGCAGGCCGACGGCGGCACCCGCACCGCGGCCATCACGGGCGCGTACGTGGCGCTGGCCGACGCGATCACCTATCTGGGCGCGGCCGGGCAGCTCAACGATCCGCAGCCCATTTCGTGCATGATCGCCGCGGTCAGCGTGGGTGTGGTCGACGGCCGGGTGCGGCTGGATCTGCCCTACGAGGAGGATTCGCGCGCCGAGGTCGATATGAACGTGGTCGCCACCGACACCGGCACCCTGGTCGAGATCCAGGGCACCGGTGAGGGCGCGACCTTCCCGCGCTCGACGCTGGACAAGCTGCTCGATTCCGCGCTGGCCGGATGCGAGCAGCTGTTCGCCATCCAGAAGGAGGCGCTGGCGCTGCCCTATCCCGGCGTGCTGCCCGAGCCCGAGAAGAAGAAGTGATGTCGCGCCGCGTCCTGGTCGCCAGCCGTAATGCCAAGAAGCTGAACGAATTGCGCCGCATCCTGGCCGAGGCCGGGGTCGAGGGGCTCGAGATCGTGGGCTTGGACGAGGTGCCGCCCTACGACGAGGCCCCCGAGACCGGGGCGACGTTCGAGGAGAACGCCCTCGCCAAGGCTCGCGACGGGGCCGCGGCGACCGGGTTGCCCTGTGTCGCTGATGATTCCGGTCTCGCGGTGGACGCGTTGAACGGCATGCCGGGGGTGCTCTCGGCCCGCTGGTCCGGCCGCCACGGCGACGACGCCGCCAACAACGAACTGCTGCTGGCCCAGCTCGCCGACGTCCCCGACGAGCGCCGCGGCGCGCGATTCGTCTCCGCCTGCGCGCTGGTCGCCGACGGCCGCGAGATGGTCGCGATCGGCGAATGGCCCGGTCGCATCATGCGTAAACCGGTGGGCGACAACGGCTTCGGCTACGACCCGCTGTTCGTCCCGGACGGCGACACCCGCACCTCGGCTCAGCTCGCCCCCGCCGAGAAGGACGCCGCCTCGCACCGCGGCCGCGCCCTGCGCGCGCTGCTGCCCGCACTCGTCGACCTGGCCAAGGCCTGAACCTCGCACCCTTTCCAGCGCTTCGCACCCGCTGCGGCCGCCCGCAACGGGTGCGAAGCGCGACAAAGGGTGCGAGGCGCGGTCAGAGGGCGAAGGTGGAGCGGACCTCGCGGGTACGGTAGTGCTCGCAGACGAAGGACAGGAACGGGATGGTTCCGGCCAGGGCGGTGACGATGGTGGTCGCTGGCTTCCAGCGGGCCTTGATTGCCAGGTCGATGGTGAAGACCAGGTAGATCATGTAGAAGATGCCGTGGATCTGGCCGACGTAGAACAGCCAGTGCGGCGCCGTGCTGCTGTCGTCGAGCAGCAGGTACTTGTAGATCATCTCGGCGCACAGCAGCAGCAGCCAGACACCGGTGATGTAGGCCAGCACCCGGTAGCGGGTCAGCGCGGAGCGGATGCGGGCGGTGTCGCGCGTGGCGGACTCCGGTGCGGTGGCGGTCGGGTTGTCGGCGCTCAACCGGCGCTCCTCTCGGCGTCGCGCGCATCGCGCGCGTTCAATTCGGCCAGGTACCTGTTGTATTCGGCGAGCACCGGATCCTCGTCGCGCACCGCGGTCGGCCGCTCGGGCAGGATGCCCGGCGGAATCTCGCGCGGCGCGGCGGGTTCGGCCGGTGTCGATGGTTCGTCGCCCTCGGCCGCCCGAGATTCCCGCTCCAGGCGCACGAAGCGGAAATAGGCGAACACCACGAAGCCCGCGAACAGCGGCCACTGCAAGGCGTAACCGAGGTTCTGCGCGGTCCCGCTCGCCGATTCGAACCGGCCCCACTGCCACCACCCGAGCCCCAGGCAGGCGAGCGCGGCCACGATCACGAACACGATCAGGACCGGGCGGCGGTGTGGAGCGGACACGCCTACTACGGTACTCGTCTACTACACGAGCCGTAGAGAGTAGGTCCGCCTAGAACTTGTAGGTGACTCCGGTCAGACGCTCGGACTCCTCCCACAGCCGCCGCCACAGCTCGCGGTTCTGCGATTGCTTGGTCGACGGCGAGGGTTTGACCGGGCCCTGCGAGCCGAACAGCCGGGTCGGACCCCAGTAGACGGTCGGATCGGCATCCGGCACGGTCGCCGCGAACAGGCTCGATTCGGCGGCCTTGGCGGGGGAGTGGCCGATGATGGCCACGAACGGCTTGGCGATGTAGTCCATCGGGGTCTGGGTCCGAGTGAACAGATCGGTGGCCGACACACCCGGATGTACGGCATAGGACCGCTTGGTCGACCCGGCCTCGGTCAGGCGGCGCTGCAATTCGCGCGCGAACATCAGATTGGACAGCTTGGACTGCGCATAGGCCAGATTGCGCTGGTAGCGACGGTGCTCGTAATTCAGGTCGTCGATCTGCAGCCTGCCCATCTGCTTGTGCGCGATGCTGGCCAGGGTCACCACCCGGTCGCCGATCCGGTCGAGCAGCAGGCCGGTCAGCGCGAAGTGGCCGAGATGGTTGACGCCCCACTGGGTCTCGAAGCCGTCCTTGGTCCGCGAGAACGGCAGGTTCATCAGCCCGGCGTTGTTGATCAGCACGTCGACCTCGCCGGTCCGGTCGGCGAATGCGCGGATCGAGGCCAGATCGGCCAGATCCAGCGCCGACACCTCGACATCACCCTCGATCCGATCGGCCACCTCCTGGGCGGTGGCGGTATTGCGGCAGGCCATGATCACCTTGGCGCCCTTGGCGGCCAGTCGTTTGGTGGTGTGCTTGCCGATACCGCCGTTGGCGCCGGTGACGACGAACGTGCGGCCGGTCAGATCGGGAATTTGGCTGGGATTCCACGCCATGGTCGAGACCTCACTACCGTTGTGGAAAAGTCTGTGGCTGTCGGGTGCACCTCCGACCCTACTTCAGAGTAAGTTGCGGGCGGTAGTTGTGTGACGGATCTAAACGCTGGCATTAGCTCCAGCTAATCAAGGTTCACCCCGGTCAAACGCCGAGTAGCCGTCTATCCCGGCGAAACGGGCGTGTTCGGCACATACTGAGCTAATGACCGGTGCCCTGGAAGTCGCCGATTCCCCCGCGCCCGTGAGCCGGGCCCGGGCCAACGTGGTCTTCGTCACCGTCGTGCTCGGCATGCTGATGGCCGCGCTGGACCAGACCATCGTCTCCGCCGCCCTGCCCACGATCGTCGCCGAACTGGGCGGCGCCAATCATCTGGCCTGGGTCGTCACCTCCTATCTGCTGGCCGAGGCGGTCGCCACCGCGCTCGCGGGCAAATTCGGTGATCTGTTCGGCCGCAAACTGGTTTTCCAGATCAGCGGACTGATCTTCATCGCGGGTTCGATGATCGCCGGGCTGGCCGGTGGCATGACATTGCTCGTCGCCGCGCGCGGCATTCAGGGCCTGGGCGCGGGCGGGCTCATGGTGACCGCGATGGCGCTGATCGCCGATGTCATCCCGCTGCGCGAGCGCGGCAAATATCAGGGCGCGCTGGGCGCGGTCTTCGGTGTCACCACCGTCATCGGGCCCACCCTGGGCGGTCTGTTCACCGATCATGCCAGCTGGCGATGGTGTTTCTATGTGAACGTGCCGCTGGCGATTCTCATGATCGCGGTTGCGGCGCGGGCGATTCCGAGCATCCGTAGCAGCGTGCGGCCGGTGATCGATTACGCCGGAATCGCATTGGTCGCGGTCGGCGTGAGTTGCCTTGTGCTGGCCCTGGAATGGGGTGGGCAGGAATACGCCTGGGATTCGACGATGATCATCGGACTGTTCGGGGCGGCGGTGATCCTGTTGGCGGGCTTCGTCGTCGCCGAGTTCCGGGCGAAGGAGCCGATGCTGCCGATGCATCTGTTCCGCAGCAACGCGTTCACCGTGTGCTCGGTGCTCAGCTTCATCGTCGGCTTCGCCATGATGGGTGCGATGACATATCTGCCCGCGTATATGCAGTACGTCAACGGACTGTCGGCGACCGCGTCGGGCTTTCGGACCCTGCCCATGGTGGCGGGGCTGTTCATCACCTCGATCATCTCCGGACAGGTGGTCGGCCAGACCGGGAAGTACAGGTACTTCCCGATCGTCGGGACCGCGGTGACCGCACTGGGCCTGTTCCTGATGTCGACGATGGACCGCCACACCGGTTTCTGGGAGCAGTCGCTCTATATGTTCGTGCTGGGTCTGGGCCTCGGTCTGGCCATGCAGGTGCTGACGATCGTGGTCCAGAACACCGTGTCCTACACCGATCTTGGCACCGCGACCTCGGGGGTCACCTTCTTCCGGACGATCGGCAGTACCTTCGGGGCCTCGATCTTCGGGACGCTGTACAGCAATCGGCTCGGCCCGAATCTGCAGACCGCCCTGGCGAACGATCCCGGCGTCGCACCCGCGCCGGCCCAGAATCCGCAACTGCTGCACAAACTTCCGCATGCCCAGGCCATCCCGATCATCGACGCCTACGCCGACACCATCGGGTACATGTTCCGCTGGGCGGTGCCGTTCGCGCTGCTGGGATTCGTGGTGGCGTGGTTGCTCAAACAGGTCCCCCTGCGCGATGCCGCCCGCGCGGATGCGGGTGATGTGGGCGCCGGATTCTCCATCCCCGACTCCTCCGACCGCTTTGCCCGGCTGGAACATTCGGTGGCCGCGCTGATGCGCAAACTGCACGAGGACGAGTTGCCCGCCGCGCGCCTGCTGGCAGCGGCCGACAGCCCGCTGGACAAGGATCAGGCCTGGGCGCTGGGGCAGGTGCGCACGCTGCAGCGGCTGCGCGGTCGAGCGACCCTCGAGTCGATCGCCCGCGCGCATCGTGTGCCGCCGGAGGTCCTGCAGCCGGTGTACGACCGTGCGGTCGACAACGGCTACATCGAATACCGCGGGGACCAGATCGATCTCACCGACTCCGGCCAGGCGGAACTCGACCGCGTCAAGGAGGCGCTGCGGCGCTGGTTGTCCAGTCAGCTCAAGGACTGGGACTGCCGTGATCCCCAGGATCGGGCATTGCTGGACCAGGCCATGGCCAATATCGCCGCCAAACTGCTGGACGAGGCGGAACGTGCGGACTACTGAGGCTCGTCGGTCCGGGCGAAATGGACGATGACCTGGTCGGGAACGAGCCCGATTTAGACTCGGCAGGGTGAGTGGCAGGGGTGGCGACGGGCTCGATCTGGCGCAGCTGCGGACCTTTCTGGCCGTCTATCGCGCGGGCTCGGTGACGGCGGCCGCGCGACTGGTCGGGCTGTCCCAGCCGACGGTGACCACGCAGCTGCAGGAGCTGGAAAAGCGCTTGGGCAGCCAGCTTTTCGAGCGCTTGCCGCGCGGGGTGGCCCCGACGGCGACGGCCGACGAACTGGCGATGCGGCTGGCCGGTCCGATGGACGCGCTGGAGGAGATCGCGGGTGGGGTGGCGGGGGCACCCGCCGCGCAGCCGTCGGTGCGCCTGGCCGGGCCCGCGGAAATGCTGGGCGCACTGGCACTTCCGGCGCTGGCCCCGACGATCGCGCGCGGCGTGCGGCTCACGGTGGACGCCGGGCCGGGTGAGGCACTGCTCACCGGACTGCGGGCAGGACGGTACGACCTGGTGATAACCACCGTGCGCCCGCGCGGGCGGACCGTCCGCGCCGAACCGCTGCTGCACATGGAATTTCTGCTGGTCGGCGCGCCCGAGGTGGCGTCGCGGATCGATCCGATCGAATTACGCGGGTCCGGAACGGGTTTCGGTGGCGTCGCACTGGTGGGCGATGCCGAAGAGCTACCGCTGCCGCGCCGCTACTGGCGACAGGTCTTCGGTGTGCGCCTGGATGCCGAACCGGCCGTGGTGGTCGCGGATCTGCGGTCGGTGGCGGCGGTGGTGGTCGCGGGTGGCGGTATCGGTGTGCTGCCCCGCTATCTGATTGCCGCACAGCTCGATTCGGGTGCGCTGGTGCCGCTGCTGGAGCCCGCGCAGCCGCCGGTCGATACGGTCTTCCTCGCCCGTCGCGTCGGCGCGCCCGCGCTCGCCCACGTCGATCTGGTGCACGACACACTGATCGCCGCGGGGCGCGGATGGTGACCATCCGGCGCGCTTGCGTCGGTTCGTGGCCTGAACGACAACCACCCCCGATCGGGCGTGCCGGCGCCCGATGCGGGGGTGGTGCTGTCACGCGCGTCGCGGGTCGATCGTGTGGCGCTCTCGTCCCCTTGCGCCGATCGGCTCCCAAGGATCGATGAGGGAGACCCCGGGTGCCGGAACGCGATCGGCCGGTCGCGTCGTGACAGTCGGCGCGTCGCGTGAGGGAACGCGGGCGCCGAAAACTGACTACTATCTACGTACGTAGACAGTAGATTACCGGCAGGTGTCGGGTCAAGTGGCCGACCCGCTGGGTGAACCGACCTACTGCCGGGCTACGTAGATACTATGGCGTCCGAGCCGTCCGCATTCGGACCGGCCGCACGACGAGGAGGTGCAGTGCGCACACGCGGATTCGGGGAACTCGAGGCGGTGGTGATGGACCGCCTCTGGAACCGGAACGGCGATCCGACAACGGTGCGGGAGCTGTTCGCCGAGCTGGCCGATGAGCGTGAGATCGCTTACACCACGGTCATGTCGACGATGGACAACCTGCACCGCAAGGGGTGGCTGGAGCGTCGCCGCGAGGGTAAGGCGTTCCGCTACTGGCCCACGCTCACCCGCGAACAGCACAGCGCCCGCCTGATGCGCGAGGCGCTGGACGACGGCGGCCGCTCCGAATTGGTGCTCGCCCACTTCGTCGAACAGATCGGCCCCGAGGAGTCGGAGCGCCTACGGGCCGCACTGAGCAGATTGGCGGAGGGCGCGTGAGCGAGCTTGCGAGCGAACCATCGACACAGCGCGGGACGCCGTGAGCGTCGCCGTCGGGCTTTTCGTTTACGGGGTTGTCGTGGCGGTCGTCGCGCCGCGGGCGTTGCCCCGGCTGACCCGGCACGGATTGGTGCCGCATCTGGGTGTGGTGGCGTGGCTGACCCTGATGGCCAGCGTGCTGGGTTCGTGGGCGGTGGCGGTCGGGCTCGGGGTGGCCGATGCCGCGCACAGCTGGCTGCACGCGGATCGGCTGGTCGCCGACGGACTGCACGAGGCCGAGGTGATCGCGAGCGGGCACGAGGGCCTGGGTGCGCAGGTGGCGCTGCTGGTGGTGACCGCGGCGCTGGCGCTGCTGGCCGTGGTGCTGGGCGTGCGGCTGGCCCGGCTGCAACTGCGCATGCGACTGCGGGCGCGCGAACACGCCGACGCGCTGCGACTGACGGGTCGGAAGGTGCACCGCGATGCCGTGGCCGATCTGGTGCTGCTCGAATCCGAGGAACGCGCCGCCTACTGCGTGGCCGGATCGCCCAGTGTCGTGGTGGTGACCAGCGGCGCGGTCGCGGCGCTGCGCGGTCCGGAACTGGCCGCGGTACTGGCCCACGAACACGCCCACCTCGAACGTCGACATCCGTTGCTGCTCACCGTGACCCGCGGCCTCGCGACCACCTTCGGGCGGCTGCGGTTGTTCACCGTCGGTGCGCGCGAGGTCGCCCGGCTGCTCGAGATGTGCGCCGACGACGCGGCGGTCCGCCGCCACGGCCGCGCGCCGCTGCTGTCGGGGCTGCTCGCCCTGTCCGGTGTCGCCCCGGCGGGTGCGCTCGCGGCCAGCGGCGCCGATGTCCTGGCGCGCGCCGAACGCCTCGTCGCCCCGCGTCGCGCGCGCCGTCTGCGCCGCACCCGCATGGGCCTGCTGACCGGAATCGGCGTGGCCGTCATGGGCCCGCTGCTCATCGTCGGCGCGGCCTCGGGGGTGTTGATCTGCCTGCTGTAGCCGCCAGGCGCGCGATCTGCGCGGGGCCGACTCGGCAGCAGCCGCCGATGACCGTGGCGCCGAGCGAAATCCAGTGGGGGAGCAGCTCTTCGGCGAAGGTGGCGGGACCGGTCCAGGTGTGCCGGGCGGGGTCCCAGCCCTCGCCGCTGTTGGGATAGGCGACGGCGGGTTTGGCGGTGCCGCGGCGGGCGCGGACCAGCGCGGGGGCGACATCGGCCGGGCGGCAGCAGTTCACACCGACCGCGACGATCCACGGGGAGTCGGCCGCGACGGCGAAGGCGTCGGCGAGCGGCTGACCGGCGCGCGTGCGGTCACCGTCGATCGTGTAGCTCAGCCAGGCGGGCCGCCGCAATTCCGTGACGAGTTCGACCAGCGCCACGGCCTCGTCGATATCGGGAATCGTCTCCAGCGCGAACACATCCGGCTCGGCCGCGGTCAGCGCCTCGAGCCGGGGCCGATGCCAGGCGCGTAGTTCGCCGACGCCGAGCCCGTAGCGGCCGCGGTACTCCGAGCCGTCGGCCAGCGCCGCGCCGTAGGGCCCGATCGAGGCGGCGATCCAGCGCCGTCGCCCGTCGCCGGCGACCTCGTCCCGGGCCGCGTGGGCGAGTTCGACACTGCGGTGCAGCAGCCGGGTCGTCCGCGCGTGATCGAGTCCGCGCGCGGCGAAACCGTCGAACGACGCCTGATAACTGGCCGTTGTCGCGATCACCGCGCCCGCCCGGAAATACGCCGCGTGCACCTCCCGGATCGCCGCGGGATCGTCCAGCAGCAGTCGCGCCGACCACAGCGCATCGGACAGATCGTGTCCGCGCGCCTCCAATTCGGTCGCCAGCCCGCCGTCGGAGATCAGCGTGCCCGCCGCGGCATCGAACACCACCGGTCCACTCTAGGGCCGTGCGGCGTCGCGGCGCGGTTCGATAGTGTGGGTGAGCGTGCGGATCTTTTTGGCCGGTGCCAGCGGTGTGCTGGGCACCAGATTGACGCCCCTGCTGGTCGCGACCGGATGCGAGGTGGCGGGTATGACCCGCTCGCCGGACAAGGCGGAACTGCTCGCCGGGCTCGGCGCCGAACCGGTGGTGTGTGACGTCTACGACGCTGCCGCGCTCGAACAGGCCGTCCGCGCCTTCGCCCCCGATCTGGTGATGCATCAGCTCACCGACCTTCCCGACCTGCGTGAGCACCTGGCCGCGGGCCGCCCGGCCAACGCCCGCATCCGCCGGGAGGGCACCGCCAATCTGCTCGCCGCCGCGCGGGCGGCCGGTGTCGGGCGGGTGCTCGCCCAGAGCGTCGCCTGGGACCTGAGCGGAGAGAACAAGGATGCCAAGGACTTCCTGGAGTCCGCCGTGCTCGACGCGGGCGGCATCGTCCTGCGCTACGGCCAGTTCTACGGTCCGGACACCTATTACCCCGACCCGGCCGAGCTGCCCGACCCGCCGCGCATCCACATCGACGAGGCGGCCGCCCGCACGGTGATCGCCCTCGATCTGACCTCCGGGGTCTACGCGGTGACCGACAACGGCAAGACCGACTTCGAGCCGGTGCAGTGACCGCCCGGCGGTGCTAGCGTCGCGGCATGGCCAACCGCAGCGATATCCAGCATCGCGTCGTGACCACCTTCCAGCGGCACCTCGGCAATCCGATCCTGCGCCGGCTGCCGGACCAGACCCTGCTGGAGACCACCGGGCGCAAGAGCGGCGAGCCGCGCATCACCCCGATCGGCGGGCGGCGCATCGGTGATTCGTTCTGGCTGGTCTCCGAATTCGGTGAGCGCTCGCAGTATGTGCGCAATATCAAGGCCGACAACCGGGTTCGGCTGCGGCTGCGCGGCCGCTGGTACACCGGCACCGCGCGGCTGCTGCCCGAGGACGACGCGCTCGCGCGCCTGAAGCAGCTGCCGCGCTACAACAGCGCCGTCGTGCGCGCGTTCGGCACCGACCTGCTCACCGTGCGCATCGATCTCGATCCGCGGTGAACGGACCTGTCGGCGGCCTGGCCTAAGGTGCAGGTGTGCCCCGCGACCTTGCCGAACTGTCCTATGCCCGTCACCTGCGCGCCTTCTCCGGCGAGCCGGAATCCGATATGGACTACGAGACCGAGCACGTCGACGCCGTGACGTTCGACGGCCTCGAGGCCAGTGGGATCCGGTTCACCGAGTCGGCCTTCACCGGGGTCGAATTCGCCGGTGGGGTGCTGCGGTATGCGCGGTTCGACGACGTCTGGCTGCGCAATGTGCGCTTCATCGGCACCAATCTCGGCCAATCCAGTTGGCTCAACACCGAATTCGTGGATTCGGCGCTGTCCGGGGTGGAGGCGGTCGGCTCGCAGCTGCGCCGCATCCGGTTCGAGGGCTGCAAATTCGATTCGGTGAACCTGCGCAACTCGGTGCTGCAGGACGTCGGTTTCGTCGATTGTGTGCTGCGCGACACCGATTTCGGCGAGGCGACGCTGCGGCGGGTGAGCTTTCCGGGCTCGCGGCTCGACGGGGTCGCGCTGCACCGCGCCGCGCTGCACGATGTCGATCTGCGCGGCGCGGTCGCCCTCGATCTCACCGCCGGGATCGAGGCCCTGAAGGGCGCCACCATCAGCACCCCGCAGCTGATGGACCTTGCCCCGGCCTTCGCGCGGGCGGCGGGAATCACGGTGCGCGACAACTGATCACGCATGCGCGGTCTGACCGCCGTCGATGGCTGCGGCGGGTACCGGCTCGGGCTCGGGCCGGGTGTGGAATCCGGGCAGCCAGCGGTCGACCACGGGGATCAGCAGATGGATCAGCGGGCCGATGCCGAAGGCGTACACCACGGTTCCGACGCCCACGCTGCCGCCCATCAGGAAGCCGGTGATCAGCACGGTCGCCTCGATACCGGTGCGCACCGCCCACACCGGCCATCCGGTGCGGCCGACCAGGCCGGTCATCAGGCCGTCGCGCGGGCCGGGGCCCATGCCCGCGCCGATGTAGAGCACGGTCGCCACGGCATTGAGCAGGACGGCCGCGGCCATCGCGAGAACGCGCGGGAAGAGCGCGTGCAACTCCGGTAGCAGCCAGAGACCGGCGTCGACGGAGATCGCGATCACCACCACATTGCTGACGGTGCCCAGGCCGGGCCGCTGCCGCAACGGAATCCAGGCCAGCAGCACGGCCACCCCGGTCAGCGCGGTGACAGTGCCGAAACTGAGCGGCACGTGCCGGGCCACGCCCTGATGGAACACGTCCCACGGATCGAGACCGAGTGCGGCGCGGATCATCACCGCCATCGACAGGCCGTAGAGCCAGAGTCCGAAATACAGGGCACACAGGCGGCGAAGCAGCATTGGGCCAGCATGTCGGGGAACTGGCCTTGGAAAACAGAGCCAGTGATCAATTGCTGGACCGATTCGAAAAAGCGGTGGCGACATCCGGTCCCACGGCGGTAGCGTCGAATCATGCGTATCGATGTGCGACACCAGTGGTGGCTGCCCTGAGGGCGGCTCACCCACGCGCATCGACAATTACCCACGGCCGCCCGGATCGGGCGGCCGTCTCGCGTTCGAGCGGGCCGTTCGCGCCGGGTGGCCCGATTCGAAAGGACCACTCATGCCCCGGCGTCTCACCGCCTTCACCCCGTCCGGCGAGCTGCATCTCGGCAACTATTTCGGCGCGATCGAACCCCTGGTGCGGCAGCAGCTTCCGGGCGAGACCGTCGTCTTCGTCTCCGATCTGCACGCCCTGACCCTGCCGCACGATCCGGCCGAGGTGCACCGGCGCACCGTACGCTTCGCGGCGCTGCTGCTGGCCTGCGGTGTCGATCCGACGCGCAGCCTGTTCGCGGTGCAATCGCAGGTGCCCGAGCACACCGAGCTGCACTACCTGCTCGAATGCGCGACCGGCTACGGACAGGCGCGGCGGATGATCCAGTTCAAGGAGAAATCCGCGCGCGGACAGCAGGTTCGGCTGTCGCTGCTGAGCTATCCGGTGCTGATGGCGGCCGATATCCTGCTGTATCGAACCGACGAGGTGCCGGTCGGGGAGGATCAGCGCCAGCACGTCGAACTGGCCCGCGATATCGCCACCCGATTCAATGCGTCCTACCGCCCGGTGTTCACGGTGCCGCGGGCGGTGAACCCGCCGGTGGCGGCGCGGATCATGGATCTCGCCACCCCGACCGCGAAGATGAGCAAATCGATCGCGTCCCCCGGCGTGCTGCGGCTGCTGGATTCGCCGGATACCCTGCGGCACAAGGTGATGCGCGCGACCACCGACGGCGGCACCGAGGTGTGCTACGACCCCGAGCGCGGCCCGGGGGTGGCGAATCTGCTCACCATCCTGTCGGCCTGCACCGGCGTAGCGCCCGCTCGGCTCGCCGAAACCTTCCGCGGCTACGGTGAGTTGAAGCGTGCGGTCGCCGATGCCGTTGTCGCCGTGGTGGAGCCGATCCAGTGCCGCTACACCGAACTGGTCCGCGCGGATCTGCACGAGCTGCTGGCCGCCGGGGCCGCCGCGGCCCGGGAACTCGCGCGTCCGACGGTGCTGGCCGCCAAGGAGGCGATCGGCCTGCTCCCGGCCGCCCACACCCCCCGCGACGATCGCGGAGGCCACGCCCACGGCGGGAAGTCTGGACCGTCGGTAGCATCCAGGGCGTGAATCCCGTTGCCGCGCGCGTCATGTCCACCCTGGCCGGTCAGCTGGGCAATCCGCACGGGGTGCTGGGTAAGGGCGTGGCGCTGTTGCTGAACCGGTCCAACCGCGGGCTCATCGAGGCCGCGGTGGCCGCCGCCGAGGTGGGCGCCGGACAGGCGGCGGCCGATATCGGTTTCGGTGGGGGAGTGGGGCTTTCGCTGCTGCTCGATCGGGTCGGTGCGCAGGGAACGGTGTACGGGGTGGAGATCTCTCCGGATATGTTGGCGCGCGCCCGTTCCCGGCTGGCCCCCGAGATCGGCACCGCCCGCCTGCGCCTGCTGGCGGGCTCGCTCGCCGATCTCCCGCTGGCCGATGCCGCGCTGGACGCGGTGATAACGGTCAATACGCTCTATTTCGTCTCCGACCTCGGCCCGGTCGCGGCCGAACTCGCCCGGGTGCTGCGCCCCGGTGGGCGAGCGGTGATCGGCATCGGCGACCCCGCGGATATGGCTCGAATGCCGTTCACGCGCAGTGGTTTCCAGCTGCGCCCGCCGGATTCGATCGCCGCGGCCCTCGAACGGGCGGGTCTGACGGTGGAGCAGCGCGCCGTGGCGAACCGCCCGATCACCGGGCATCTGCTCATCGCGCGCCGCTAACCCTGCCCGATGACAGGCCAGCCGGACCCCGGGGAGACCTACCGTCGCTACCAGAGCGCGGTCGTCCTGCATGCCCAGGCCGGGGCCCGCGCCTGCGGCCTCGGGGCCAGCGACCTCCACGCCCTCACCATCCTCGCCCTCGCGGGCGCGATGACCCCCGGCGAGTTGGGCGCCCGCATCGGACTGACCACGGGCCCGACCACCAGACTCGTCGACCGCCTCGAACACGCCGGTTATGTCCGCCGCGTCCCCGATCCGTCCGACCGCCGCAAGGTGACCGTCCAGCCGACGGGTGAGCCCGCCGATCTGGACCGGAAACTGACCCCGGCCCGCCGCCGCCTCGCCGAGCTCATCGCCTCCTACGAACCGCAGGAGCAGCGCATCCTCCTCGACTACTTCGCCCGTGCGGCCGCGGCCCTCGAGCAGTCCGCGACCGAGATCGGCTGACGCGATCCCTGTCTCTTTTGCCCGGACGCTGCCGATTCGCTGGGACGATGGAGATCATGATGCGCGCGCTGACCCGACACTGGACGACCGTTGTTCCATTGCTGGCCGCCGTGGTCCTGGCGGTCGCCTGGGTGACCCACCCCTCGGGACCGGCGGTGATCGTGGTGGTGCTGGCGCTGGTCGGGGCGGTGCTGTCTGCCGTGCAACATGCGGAGGTCGTGGCACATCGGGTGGGGGAGCCGTTCGGATCGCTGGTGCTGGCGGTGGCCGTCACCGTGATCGAGGTCGGGCTGATCCTGACCCTGATGGCGTCCGGGGGTGACGACGCCTCCTCGTTGGCCCGCGACACCGTCTTCGCGGCGGTGATGATCACCTGCAACGGCATCTTCGGCCTGTCGTTACTCGTCGGGGCGGTGCGGCGGCGGGTGGCGGTATTCAATGCCGAGGGCACCGGCGCGGCGCTGGCGACCGTGGCGACGCTGGCCACGCTGAGTCTGGTGTTACCGACGTTCACCACGAGCAAGCCGGGGCCGGAGTTCTCCGGATCGCAGCTGGCGTTCGCGGCGGTGGCGTCGCTGCTGCTGTACGGATTGTTCGTCACCGTGCAGACCGTCCGCCACCCCGATGACTTCCTCCCGGTCGAGGAGGAGGACTCCGACGACGAGCAGCACGAACCGCCGTCGACCCGCTCGACCCTGCTGAGTATGGCGCTGCTGCTGGTCGCGCTCGTCGGCGTGGTCGGATTGGCGAAGATGGTGTCACCGTCGATCGAGCACGGTGTGCACGCGGCGGGGCTGCCGCGTTCGGCGGTCGGTGTGGTGATCGCGATGCTGGTCCTGCTGCCCGAGACGCTGGCCGCTGTGCGCGCGGCGCGGCGCGACCGCGTCCAAACCAGCCTGAACCTGGCCCTGGGGTCGGCCATGGCCAGCATCGGCCTCACCATTCCGGCCATCGCGCTGGCCACCGTCTGGGTGTCGACCCCGCTGACCCTCGGTCTCGGCGCGACGCAGATGGTGCTGTTGGCGCTGACCGTGGTGGTCGGTGTGCTGACAGTTGTCCCGGGACGTGCCACTTTGTTGCAGGGCGGCGTCCACCTCGTCCTTTTCGCGGCTTTCGTGTTCCTGGCGGTTAGCCCGTGATCTTGCTCCGAATTAGCCGAAATCTATGACCTACATCACTTTGATAGCCGATTTGCACTGATAACCTGTTGCAGAATGCGCATTTACTTCCATTTTGTGCATTTGACCAGGCTGTGAGGCTAGTCCGCGGCAACCGATTTAGAGGCGATGGTCACAGCTTAACTGTCTTTACTGTAACCAGATGTCACCGATAGCTTCGTGTTGGCAGTGTCGCGCCGATCACGGAGAGAACGATTTTGAAACCCGAGACACATCGCCCTTGCCGGAGCCGCGCATGGCGTCGGTGACCCGGGCCCGCTCGAGCGCCACCGCCGTCCGAATCGTCCGCAAGAACTTCTCCGACACTGTCGTCTCGTCCCTGCGGACCTTCGGCCGCGCCGTGGATATCGCACGCGAATCGGTGACCGGCACGGTCACCGGGATCGCGCGCGGACAGTTCCAGTGGCGCGAGGCCGTGCTGCAGGCCTGGCGACTGGTGACGGTCACCGCGATTCCGGCGATCCTGATCGCGATTCCGTTCGGCGTCATCGTCTCGGTCCAGGTCGGCAACCTCATTCACACCCTGGGCGCGGATTCGCTGCTCGGCGCGACCGGCGGCCTGGGTGTGATCAAGCAGGGCGCCCCGCTGGCCACCGGCTTTCTCCTGGGTGGCGCGGGTGCGGCGGCGATCGCGGCCGATCTGGGCGCGCGCACGATCCGCGAGGAGATCGACGCGCTCAACACCATGGGCATCAGCCCGATTCCGCGGCTGGTGATTCCGCGGCTGGTCGCGATGATCCTCGTCGCGCCGCTGCTGAACATCCTCATCATCTTCGTCGGCATCGTCGCGGGCTATGCGGTCGCGGTGGGCGGGCAGAACGTCACTCCGGGCAGCTACTGGGCCACTTTCGGCTCCTTCACCACTGTCGCCGACGTGTGGGTGTCTCTGCTGAAGGCGGCGCTGTTCGGCTTCCTGGTGGTGGTCATCGCCTGCCAGCGCGGGCTCGAGGCCAAGGGCGGGCCGCGGGGTGTGGCCGATGCGGTGAACGCGGCCGTGGTGCTGTCGGTGGTGTCGATCGCGATCGTCAACCTCGGCGTCACCCAGGTCGTCGAGATGTTCCTGCCGACCAGGTTGGTGTGACGTGGCCGCCTCTACTTATGTGCCCAAGGGATTGGGCTGGATCTCCCGCTTCTATCAGCGCCGCGGCCTGGCGGTCGCGCGGTCGGTCGAATCGCTGGGCTTCGTTCTGTCGTTCATCTGGCAGGTGCTGTCGTCGATCCCGTCGACGCTGAAGCACTACCGCGACGAGACGCTGCGCATCATCTCCGATATGACCTGGGGCCGCGGCTCGGTCATCGTCGGCGGTGGCACGGTGCCGATGATGATCGTGCTCGGCCTGGTCATGGGCATGTCGGTGGCCGTCGAATCGTTCACCATGCTGAATATGCTGGGCATGGGCCCGGTCACCGGCATCGTCTCCGCCTATGCGACCACCCGCGAGCTCGCGCCGATCGCCGCCGCCATCGGTTTCGCCGCGCAGGCCGGATGCCGCATCACCGCCGAGATCGGCTCGATGCGCATCTCCGAGGAGATCGACGCGCTCGAGGCGATGGGGCTGCGCTCGGTGCCGTTCGTGGTGACCACCCGGGTGATCGCCGGGGCGATCTCGATCGTGCCGACCTTCCTGATCGGCCTGATCCTGGCGTATCTGTCCTGCCGCGGGCTGATCACACTGGTGCACGGTCAGTCCGCGGGCGTGTACGACCACTACTTCTTCCAATTCGTGGCCGGATTCGACGTGATCGCCGCGGTGATCAAGGTGGCCATCTTCGCCACCGTCGTGATCCTGATCCACAGCTACTACGGCTTCTTCGCCACCGGCGGCCCCGAAGGGGTCGGCATCGCCTCCGGGCGTGCGGTGCGGGCGTCGTCGGTGGCGATCGTCGGCATCGACATGGTGCTCACGATCCTGCTCTGGGGTTTCAACGCGACGATCAGTTTCACGGGGTAGCCAGCGATGCCGAAGTACGGAATGCCCGGTGTGGCGGTCGACAGCGGAAAATCCCGCCTGGTCGGCTTGATCGCGGTGGGCCTGATCCTGGCCGTGGTGGCGGTCGTCGCGCTGCAGCGGGAATTGCGCACCGACGACGGTTTGCACATCGCGCTGCACACCGAGCAGATCGGTGACGGCGTGCTGGCGGGGACCCCGGTGCGGGTGGACGGCGTGCAGGTCGGCGAGGTCACCGAGATCGACCCGGCCGAGCGGGGCACCCAGCGAATTTCGCTGCGGCTGGACCGCTCCCAGCTGCACGGCATCGACGACAGCCTGCGGGTCGACTACGCCCCCGCCAACCTGTTCGGCATCAGCGAGATCGAACTGCGCCGCGGCTCCGGCGGCGCGGCCCTGCGCAACGGCGCGGTGCTCGACCTGACCGGCGCCAATTCCGACGCGATCTTCGACGCCACCATGGGCAGCATGCTGCGCAGCTTGTCGCAGACCGGCGACGCGGTGCTCACCCCGCAGATGGCGACGGTGATCAGCCAGGTCTCCCACGATATGAAGGCGTTCACGCCGCTGGCGCAGTCGATCATCCAGGTCGCCCAGATCGTGACCGACACCCAGCGCATGCCCCCCTCCGAACTGGCCGGTCGGCTCGGCCCCGCGTTCTACGGCGCGGGCAATTTCGCCGGGGCCAACGAGGTGATGGTGGACATGATCCGCAACATCCCACGGCTGCAGACCAATCGGGACTCCTTCGATGCCGGGGTGCGGATGCATACCCAGACCCTGCTGCCGGGCATCGCGCGCCTGGGCGCCGTCCTCGGCGACGATCTGTCCGGCACCACCGACATGCTCGTGCCGGTGCTGCGGCTGCTCGCGCAGATGGTGCCGACGCCGCAGCAGTCCGGCGCCGATCTGACCGAGTTCCTGCGCAGGTTGCGGGCGGCGATGCCCGACACCCCGAACGGGCCGGTGCTCAACACCGAGATCGATCTGAGCGGAATGCCCGTGCTGGCACCGTTGCTGGGAGGCCACCGATGAAGGTGAGTGCCGCCGCGTGGCGGCTGGGATTGTTCGCCGCGGTGATGATCGTGGTGCTCGCGATCGTCTGCACGGCCATCAAGCGCCCCGTGCCGGGGCCCACCGAACAGCACGACGCGCTGTTCACCGATGCCAACGGCCTCAAGGTCGGCGACGACGTGCGCATGTACGGCGTGCAGGTCGGCAAGGTCGACGCCGTCACTCTCGACGGCGCGCAGGCCCGGGTCCGGTTGTCGCTGAAGACCGATGCGCCGATCTACGACAATTCGAAGCTGGCCATCCGCTACCAGAACCTCACCGGCCAGCGCTACATCGACCTGCAGCAGCAGCCGCAGCCCGGTCGGCGCATCGCGAGTGGGGCCACCGTCGGCACCGACCACACCGTGCCCTCGTTCGATGTCACCAGCATGTTCAACGGCCTGAAGCCGGTGCTGGCCACAGTCTCTCCGGAGGAGATCAACCAGTTCAGCGCCAGCATGGTCGCCCTCATCGAGGGCGACGGCAACGGCGTCGGACCCGCGGTGGAGGCGATCGACAAGCTCGCCGCGCACGTCAAGGACCGTCAGGTGGTGATCGACAAGGTGCTGCAGAACCTGTCCGACCTGCACGATACGGCGGGCGGGAAGATCCACTACATGGCGCCGCTGCTGGCCCGGCTCGCCGACATCTTCTCCGGCCTGCAGACCAATATGGCCGGGCTGGCCGACTTCGCGGCGGCCGCGCCCTCGGTGCTGGGACCGCTGGACAATCTGTTCACCGCCCTCGGGCTGCAGAGCCCGGACGACGTGGAGGCGTTGATCCGCAAGATCTTCCCCGATCCGCAGCAGGCGCTCGAGGTGTTCGACAAGCTGCCCGGTCTGCTGGCCGGATTCGATTCGGCCATCCCCAAATCCGGCGCCTCGGGCTGGAAGCCGCAGTGCTCCAAGGGGAAGGCCGACGTGCCGCAGGTGCTGGGCGTACTGATCGCGGGACAGCAGGTGGCGGTATGCGCTGGGTGAGCGGGTTGTTCGGGGAGCGTCGGGTCGTCGGTGAGCCGGAGAAGGTGCGGCGCGAGGTCCGGCTGGGCATCGTCGGCGTCGTGCTGGTGGCGGCCCTGGCGGTCGCGGCGGGGGTGCTGTACGTCGTCCCCATCGGCAAGAAGACCTATTCCGCCGACCTGGCCGAGGCGCAGTCGGTGCAGGCCGGTGACGATATCCGCGTCGCCGGGATCAGCGTCGGCAAGGTGAAATCGCTGGAGCTGAAACCGGATCGGGTGGTCATGCGGTTCACCGTCGACTCCTCGGTGTTCGTCGGCGATCGATCCACCCTGGACGTGCGGATGCTGACCGTCGTCGGCGGCCACTACGTCGCGCTGTTTCCCTCGGGCACCAACCCCCTGGGCGGCCAGCACATTCCGATGGACCGGGTGCGACTGCCCTACAGCCTGGTGCAGACCTTCCAGGACGCGGCCGAACCCCTGGCCAAGATCGACGGCGACACCCTGCGGCGCAATCTGGCCGCCCTGGGCAACTCCGTCGCGCAGGCGCCGGACACGCTGCGCACCACGCTGGACAGCCTCGCCAGCTTCGTCGACGATCTCGATCGCCAGCACGTGATGATCTCCAAGGCGATCGCCAACGCCGACGAATACGTAACCCTCTACGACACCGCCAAGGGTTCGCTGGGCAGGCTGGTGCAGGCCACCAACCTCATGGAGGACCTGGTGCTGAGCAAGCGCGCCGAATTGCGCGAGGGCCTGCGGGAATTGAACGCGGTGATCAGCAAGGCGGCGGCGATCGCGCCCATCTACAACGAGATCAAGCCCAAGCTGCAGCCGCTGTTCGACGCGGTGCCGCGGATGGAGGAGCTGCTCAACAAGCTCGATCCGGTCATCGGTTCGGTGCAGAGCCTGCAGCAGAAGCTGTCGCAGCTGGCGATCCCCGACGACGGCGTGCGGGTCGACCAGTCCGGTCAGACCATCACCGCCAGAGTGTGCGTGCCGGTGCCGGGAAGGGATTGCTGATGCTGCACAAGATCCTGGGATCGCGGGCGTTCATGTCGGTGGCGGGTGCGGCCGTGGCCGTGATCCTCGTCGTCGTGGGCTATTTCATCGCCTTCGATCCGGCGAAGAAGACCCAGAGCTACTGCGCGATCATGCCCGACAGCGTCGGGCTGTATGTCGGCAATCAGGTGACCATGCGCGGCATTCCGGTCGGCAAGGTCACCTCGATCGCCAATCAGGGCAAATCGGTGAAGGTGGAATTCGCCGTCGAGGCCGACAAACCGGTGTACGCCGACGCGGGCGCGACCACGCTGTCGGAGAGCATCGTCGCGGCGCGCGAACTGGCGGTGGTGTCCAGCGGTAAGAACACCGCGCGCTGGAATCCCGCGCAGTGCATCACCAAGACGTTGACGCCCAAGAGCGTCACCGAGACGTTGAACGCGGTCGCGCAGCTGTCCAAGGAGATCGACGGCGCGGACTCCAAGACGCCCAACGCACTCGCGCACGGCCTGTCGGAGCTGAACGAGGCGACTGCCGGAACCGGGCCGCAGATCAACCAGATCATCAAGAAGCTGAGCGGGGCCATGGCCTCGCCGGACGCCGATATCGGCCATCTGGTCGGGGTCTTCGACGCCTTCGCCTCGGTCGGCAAGAAGGTCGAGGAGCACTGGGGCGATATCGAATCGATGTTCACCCGGTTGGCACCGGTGCTCATCGCCTCGCGAACCGATCTGCTGGAACCGGGTGCGCAGGTGATCGACGGTCTCGCGGCGCTGCTGCCGGTGCTCAACGATCTCACCACCGCCTTCGGTGATCCGATCCTGAAGGGTCTCGACGTGACCGTGCCGCTGGTGAAGTTCCTGCGGGCCCGGGTCGGCTCGCTGGCCCAGATCGTCGCGATGACGCCGGTGCTGACCGATGCGTTCCGGTCGGTGGGACAGCACGGAATCGCTTATGCCCCACCGAAGGTGGCGCTGCCGCAGCCGAATGCCGAGCAGATCTGCGCAGCGGTGAACGCGATGGCGCCGGGGCGGTGCACCGCCGACGGCGGGCTGGTCAAGGTCGATATGGCGGCGCTGGTGTTCGGATTGGCAGGTGCGCGATGAGAATTGGACGTTTCGCGGCGGGGCTCGCGGTGGTGGTGGCCGCGGCGCTGCCCGTCACCGGCTGCGCCTTCGATCCGTCGTCGGTTCCGGTGCCGGGAGCGGAGGTGTCCGGGGACACCTACGACATCCGCATCCAGTTCGCGAATGTGCTGAATCTCCCGGCGCGGGCCAAGATCATGGCCAACGGCGCCCAGGTCGGCACGGTGTCCGGTGTGTCGGTGGTGGATTCGGGCAAGACCGGCGGGCGCGGCGGCTACGTCGAGGTGACCGCCAAGATCTCGCGCTCGGTGCGGTTGCCGGCGGCCACCCGCGCCGAACTGCGCCAGAACACGGTGCTCGGAGACATCCACGTCGCGCTGATCACCCCGCCCAATGGATTCGACAAGCTGCTGCCCAGCGGCGGCACGATTCCGCTGGCCCAGACGAAACCGCCGGTCCAGCTCGAGGACACCATGGCCGCGCTGGCCACCTTCACCCAGGGCGGGGCGGTCCAGCAGGTGCAGGACACCATCCGCCAGATCAACGACGTGCTGCCCGCCGACACCGCGCGGACCGCGCAGATCGGCAAGACCATGGCCGCCGACGCCGTCGACCTGGGTAACCACCTGGACCGGCTGGACTCGCTGCTCGACGGCATCGACAACAACACCAATGTGCTGCACGGGATTCGGCCGGTGCTGGCCGACCTGCTCAACCAGACCTCGGTGGATCAGATGAACGGCATCGCCCCGTCCATCGTCGGGGTGTTCCAGATCTTCAAACAGCTCGGCCCGATCGGCACCTCGCTGACCTGGCTGGGTCCGCTGCTGACCAATGCCGACGGCACGGTGCAGGCATTCCTGCCGCTACTGGCCTCGGCCCGGCCGCTGGATCTGAGCCAGCCGTCGAATCTGCAGGCGGTGGTCGCCCTCATCCGCGACAAGATCATTCCGTTCGCGCAGCACGGTCCCAAGGTGAACATCACCGGCGTGAAAACCGATGCGCCGGTGCCGGTTCAGGAACAGACCGACCGAATCGTCCAGACCCTGCGCATGATCGGAGTCGTGCGATGAAGCTCGGGCCGCTGGCCTCGCTGGGCGGTATCGCCGCCATCACCGTGCTCGGCGCGGGCTATCTGACCTTCGGTGTGGTGCGGGTCGATCCGCTGGCCGACTACACCCACGCGACGATGGTGCTGACCAATTCCGGTGGGCTCGCCGTGGGCTCGCCGGTGCTGCTCACCGGCATCGAGGTGGGGCGGGTCAGCTCGGTCGCCAACAGCGCCGGTGGGGTGGAGGTGGGCCTGAAGCTGGCCGCCGATCGGCATGTGCCCACCGACAGCGTGGTCACCATCGAACATCTGTCCGCGCTGGGCGAACCGTATGTCGAGTTCCGGCCGAATGGCGACGGGGGACCCTACATTCGGGACGGTCAGCAGCTGACGACGTCGAATGTGCGCATGCCGCTGTCGATTCCGGAGGTCGCCCGGCTGGCCACCAAGACCCTCAATCAGCTCGATCCGCAGGTCGTCGGCTCGCTGGTGGATACCGCCGAGAAGTCCCTGGCCGACACCGACGGCGCGATCCCCAATCTCGCGCGGTCGGGCGATCTGCTCGCGGCGGCGATCATGAGCCGCAATCCGCAGATCGTCTCGCTGCTCAACAGCTTCCAGAACACGGCGACCAATATGGACTGGGTTGGCCCGTCCTTCAGCGCCGCCGCCCCGGAATGGGTCAAGTTCACCGAGGCGCTGAACAATCTGGTCGCCCATGTCGGTCGCATGGTCGACAGCGAGCCGATCGACAAGTACACCACCGGCAACGGCATCGCCCCGTTCACCGAGAAGAACATCCAGGCGTTGCGCGAGCTGCAGCCGGAGCTGAGCTCGCTGGCCCCGGTGCTGCGCCCGCTGGTCGACGCGATCGTCGCCGCGGCGCCGCGCATCGATATTTCCGCCCTGATCTCCCAGGCCCTCGCCGATGTCGACGCCGACGGCGCCGTCAAGGTGCGGGTCGGTATCAAATAGGAAGGAGGACGCGATGTCGAACGACGTTGTGACCGAACCGAAGCAGGCCGTCGAGGAGGACACCGCGGTGGCCGCATCGGCGGCGCGTAATCCGCGCACCGTCTCGATCCGCCTGTCCACGGTGGCCCTGGCGGTCGCGCTGGTGGCGCTGGCCGTCACGACCGCGGTGTTCGCCTCGCTGTGGGTGTCCGAGCGCGGCAAGGTGAGCGATCGCGATGCCGCGGCCGCCGCCGACAAGCACGCCGAGCAGGTCGCGACCGATTACGCGGTGGGCGCCTCCAATATCAACTTCCAGGACGTCAACGCCTGGGTGGCCAAGCTCAAGGCCAACACCACCCCGCAGCTGGCCAACAAGTTCGACGCCACCGCGCCGAAGCTGCAGGACATCCTGGTTCCGCTGAAGTGGACCTCCACCGCGACCCCGATCACCGCGAAGGTGATGAGTTCCGACAACGGGATCTACAAGGTGAACGTCTTCCTCAACGTCACCTCGACCAGCGCCCAGACCCCCGAGGGCGCGCAGACCACCGTCACCTACACCGTGAACGTGGATCCGAACAATGGCTGGAAGGTCGCCGACGTGGGCGGAATGGCGGGCGCACTGCCCAAGCAGTGACACGCGCCGCGCGCCGGAGCCACTCACCGCGGGGTCGACGGTAACCTCCCACACGGTCGTCGACTGGCGTTCACGTCCACCCGCTCGGGTGTCACACGGTGAGGTGTTTCGCGCATGCTCGATTTCGTGTACTACCCCGTATCGGCCGTGCTGTGGGTCTGGCACACCGGCTTCGCCGTGCTGTTCGGCGCGGCCAGCGGCGTGTCGTGGACGTTGGCGATCGTCTTTCTCGTCGTGACGGTGCGGTTGGTGCTGTACCGGCCGTTCGTCGCGCAGGTGCGCTTCGCCCGGACCATGGCGGTGCTGCAACCGCAGATCCGCCAGTTGCAGACCCGGTTCGCCGACGATCGCATGCGGCTGGCGCAGGAGATGCGCGGTTTACAGCGTGAGCACAAGTTCAATCTGCTGACCGGCTTCCTGCCGATCCTCGGCCAGCTGGTTGTCTTCCTCGGCCTGTACCACGTGCTGCGATGCTTCGATCACGAAGGCAGCAACTACGTCTTCTCGGCCGATCGAGTCCACTCGTTCCTGCACGCCGACCTGTTCGGCGCCCAACTCTCGGCCACCCTGCTCAACCCCGCCGGCGCCCTCGCCACCATCCTCACCCTCACCATCCCCCTGGTCCTGATCTCCGCCACCGCAACCCATTTCACCGCCCGCGCCGCCATCGCCCGCCAACTCGAATCCACCCCCCAAACCCGGGTGATCAACCCGATCATGCTCTGGCTGCTCCCGGTGTGCTCCCTGCTGGCCGGGCTGATCATGCCCCTGGGCATCCTGATCTATTTCGCCACCACCAGCAGCTGGACATTCCTGCAGCAGCTTTATATTCACCGGAAGCTGGGACCGATCGAGCCGGCCGGTGTGGTCGCGGGGGAGGAATAACCCCGAAGCGGGGATCTAGCGGCGAGGCCAGAACAGAGCGAGCGCCAGAACGATCGACGGAATTCCGATAGCGACGACGAGCCCTAGCTGCCAGCCGTTCATATCGCCTCCCGCCCGGTCTCGTCATCGGCCCGGGTGACGGTGCCCCGGTGGGGGCGGTACAGCTCCAGCCAGACGCCGAGGTTGCCGTCGTCGGTGTCGTCCTCATCGGCCATGAGCTCCAGCACGCCGCCGTCGAACACGAGAAGTTTTGTGCGCCAGGCCATTTCGTTTCTGCCTTGGGTTGGAGGGGTCTGTCGGATCGACGTTAGGCGCTGCGGCGTTGCTGAAGCCAGGAAGTTTCTCGAGGTTTCTCCGCAAGTCTTAATTCATTGACCGGGGGATGTGTGGGAGCGACGATAGAGAAGCGAGAAACATTGAGAAACTCACTGCACAAAGGGGGTTGGCAATGCAATTGAAGTTCTTGGGTAAGAGCACCGCTGGTGGTCAATCGCCCACCTTGTACGCGAGCGACCGGAGTACCTATGTGTGCCAGGGGTGGCGGACCGGCGAAGCCGATCGCATCGAGATACCGCACAGGCTTCTCCAGTACCTCGAGCCGGGCACGTGCCTGGGTACTGTGTTGCAGGACACGGGGCGCGGTACGTTCATCCTGCGGGGTGAGCCCGTTATTGATCCGGAAGTGTTGGCGCAGATGAACATTCCCGATCATGAGATGAGTGTGGAGATCCCGATGGGACAGGAGGTTCGGCCGGATGCGACTCCACTACGGTGAGGACATGACGAGGCTGTTCCGCTCCGATTGGCAGGTAGCGGTCCATCTGGAATTGGAGGACACCTACACGACTCCGGAAGAGGCAGAACCGTTTCGGAAGTTTCTGGAGGGAGAGCCCGATGATTACGCCTGGTTCTCCGACTGGGCGGATCTCGTTCGAGACTTGACCACCAATGGACGGACGATGCGCCGCGTCCGTGTGGTCACCGTTCCGCACGTGGACTATACGAGATGGAGTTTGGTCGTGGCCGCTCGGAACGAGGCAGCCGGGGAGGACGTCCGATACATACCCCGGCATACGGTCGATCCCGCGTTGGTGGCCGGTGACGACTGGTGGATCTTCGACGACGACCTGGTCGCCTTCAGCGTGTTCACCCCGGAGGGTGCGGGCGCTGGCCTGGCGACCACCACCGACCCGGTGATCGCGGCACACATTCGCAATGTTCGTGATCGCTTGTGGCCGTTGGCTATTCCGTATACCGAGTACGTCGCGGCGTCCGTGGAGCGGTGACCTACGCGGTACAGCAGTCGCGGGAGGCTCTCGGCAGCCGTCTTCGTGATCTTCGCAAAGAGTCGGGGTTGACCGCGCGAGCGTTTGCTCGCGCGGTCAACTGGGTCCCGTCGAAGGTGTCGAAGCTCGAGCGCGGGCGCCAGACACCAACCGAAAGCGACATACGAACGTGGTGCCGACAGTGCCGCGCCGAGAACCAGACCGCCGATCTCATCGCATCGCTGAGGAATATCGAAGCCGCCTATCTCGAGTGGCGGCGGATGCGCCTTCCGCACCGGCAGCGTCAGTCCATCGCCTGGGAGTCCGGAACCAAGCTGATGCGCTGGTACGAGCCAGTCCTCGTGCCAGGTCTGCTGCAAACCCCCGAGTACGCGGAGGCGGTTCTCGGCCGGGTGCAGGACTTCTACCATGGGTCCCGCGATGACCTCCCGGACGGACTGGCCGCTCGTCTGGAGCGACAGCAGGTTCTTTACCGAGGAGACCACCGGTTTCATTTCATACTCGCCGAGCAGGCCCTGCACACAACGGTCGGAAACGACGACATCATGTTTGGGCAATTGGATCGGCTCCTGATCGCGATGTCGCTGCCTCGGGTAGTGATCGGGGTAATCCCGTCCGACGCCCAGTTCATCGTGCCGCTTTCCAATTTCTGCATGTTCGACACCAAGCGGGTGCTGGTCGAGACGATCACCGCCGAGTTGACGATCACGCAGCCCGGCGAGCTGGTTTTGTACGAGAAGACATTTCAAACACTCGCCAGGCAGGCCCTGGTCGGGGACCGTGCCCGGGTCTTGATCCGAACGGCCATGGCGCAGCGTCGGGAACCGCTCCGAAACGGTCCGGAAGCCTAGGTAGCTCGGTCCCTCGGGGCGCTTTATCGCCGTGGATCGAGGGACCGACCTGTTGCCCCTACGCGAAATATCGCTCAGGCTCCCCCTCCCGGCTGGGTGGGTCGCTCGCCTCGCCCGGGCTGCCGGGGTGGGTGATCACCACCGCCGCCACGGTGAGGATCTGGTCGAGATCCACGCCCGCGGTTGCCAACCGGGCGATTATTCCCAGGCGGCGTTCCGGGCCGTTGGGGTGGATGTGGATTTCGCGGCGGGAGGTTCGGGCCACGAACTGGTGGTGGCGGGCGTCGTAGCGGACGGGGAGGCCGTCGCGGATGGCTCGGTAGGCGTCGATGTTCAGGGCTCGGTGGCGGGTGGGGTCGATCAGGAGGTCGGCGATGAGTCGTTCCGCCTGGTCGGTCAGGACCGCGGCCGCCGCCGGGTCCAGGTGGTGCGCGCGTTGCGCCACCCGTCGGCGGTACTCGTCGACGGGTCTGCGCAACAACTGCCGGTGTCGCTCGGCCTCGGCATGCAGCCGAGTGTCACCGGCATCGGACGTCGACGGGTACGGGTCGGACATGGATACGCCTCTCCTCGGGTTGCGGATAACTTTGCGGTGCAACCGGTTCGGCGTCCGATGGAGATGAGTATGCCGGAGGGGTCCGACAAGTTTCGGTGGGCGCGGTTCAGCGGATCGGTTTGGGGGTGCCGTAGGCGAGGCGGGCCGAGACGTCGGCGACCGCCTGCTGCTGGGCCGCGGACAGCGGGCGGGGGTTACCGGCGGACGCGGCGTCGAGATAGATTCCGCACGCCCACTCCAGCAGCAGCGCGTGTTCGACCGCCAGCTCGAGCGTCTCGCCCACCGTCACCGCGCCGTGATTGGCCAGCAGGGCCGCCTGCCTGCCGTCCAGGGAATCCCGAACGGCCCCGGCCAGCTCCGCGGTGCCGAACGGATGGAAGGGCACCACCGGCGTCGCGCCGCCCAGCGGCAACTGCTGATAGTGGATCACCGGCAGCTCGTCGCGCACCAGTCCGAGGGCGATCGCCCGGGGCGCATGGGTGTGCACCACGGCCCGCGCCTCGAGGGACCGGTAGATGCCCAGGTGCAGTTGCAGTTCCGAGGTCGGGGCCAGCCGACCGGCGAGTACCGCGCCATCGAGATCGACGACCGTCACCTCGTCCGCGGTGAGCAGCCCCAGCGCCGTCCCCGTCGCGGTGACCGCCACCCGATCCGCCACGCGCACACTCACGTTGCCCGCGGTCCCGATGAACAATCCGGCCGCGGCCAGCCGCTGGCAGGCCGCGGCGATCTGCGCGCGTTCGGTCGACATCACCCGATCAGCCTAGGTCCCGCGGCTCAGCAGCCGGGGGACAGGAAGGCCCGAAGATATCCGCCGGACTGGCGGACGTACATCCACGCCCAGTACCGCCACCCGGATTCGGCGGGACTGGCGACCATGGTGATCTCCCCGGAAAAGCATGTGCCGACGATGTAGCGCGCCCGGGAGACGTGCGGGGTATTGGTGATCACGATGAGGTGCCGCCACCCGAATCGCGCTGCCCGCCTAGCGATTTCCCGTGCCTCGCCCTGCGTGGTCCACGGATCGGGTACGAAACAGTCGACGTGGAAGGAATATCCGCCGTCGCAGTACCGGTCCATCACATGGTCGTCGGTCCCGGTGGAGCGGGAGATCAGCAGCTCGGGCGCGTATCCGCGCCCGGCCAGGTCCAGGCCCATGTCGAAGCGCTCGTAGGCCGTTCCGCCCAGCACGACGACGGCGTCGGCCGGGCGCAGCGGATCGATCTGCGGGTGCACGAACACCGGCAGGCCCGCGACCGCGAGCCCCGCGACCAGCACGGCGAATCCGACGAGGGTGACCACGGCCCGTCGCAGCGCACGCACACCGCGACGATACCGGCTACTGCGGGGCCTCCTTCGCCAGCGGTTCGCTGGTGCGGGTATGCGCCGACCCGCCCCAGCCCACCGACGATTCGGCGCGCATCCGATGCACCATATGCGGATAGTGCAATTCGAAAGCCGGTCGCTCGGAACGGATCCGGGGCAGTTCGTAGAAGTTGTGCCGCGGCGGCGGACAGCTGGTGGCCCATTCCAGCGAATTCCCGTAGCCCCACGGATCGTCCACGGCGACCACCTGCCCGTACCGGTAGCTCTTGAAGACGTTCCACACGAACGTGATCATCGACAGTCCCAGCACGAACGAGCCGATGGTGGAGATCATGTTCAACGCCGTGAAGCCGTCCTCGAAACGGTAGTCGGCATAGCGGCGCGGCATACCCTCCGCGCCCACCCAGTGCTGCACCAGGAAGGTCAGGTGGAAGCCGAAGAACGTACTCCAGAAGTGGATTCGGCCCAGCCGCTCGTCCAGGAAGCGCCCGGTCATCTTCGGGAACCAGAAGTAGATCCCGCCGAAGGTGGCGAACACGATGGTACCGAACAGCACGTAATGGAAATGCGCCACAACGAAATACGAGTCGGTGACGTGGAAGTCCAGCGGCGGACTGGCCAGGATGATGCCGGACAGCCCACCGAACAGGAAGGTCACGATGAATCCGATGGCCCACAGCATGGGCGTTTCGAAGGTGAGGGTGCCGCGCCACATGGTGCCGATCCAGTTGAAGAACTTCACCCCGGTGGGCACGGCGATCAGGAACGTCATGATGGCGAAGAAGGGCAGCAGCACGGCTCCGGTGGCGAACATGTGGTGCGCCCACACCGCCACCGACAGCCCGCCGATGGCAAGGGTGGCGTAAACCAGTGCGGTGTAACCGAATACGGGCTTGCGACTGAACACCGGAATGATCTCGGTGATGATGCCGAAGAACGGCAGCGCGACGATGTAGACCTCGGGGTGGCCGAAGAACCAGAACAGGTGCTGCCACAGAATGGCCCCGCCGGTGGCCGGATCGTAGATGTGCCCGCCGAGATGCCGGTCGTAGGCCAGGGCCATCAGCGCCGCGGTGAGGATCGGGAACGCGAGCAGCACCAGCACGCTGGTCACCAGGATGTTCCAGGTGAAGATCGGCAGCCGGAACATGGTCATGCCCGGACAGCGCAGGCAGATCACCGTGGTGATCATGTTGACCCCGCCGAGAATGGTGCCCAGACCCGACACCGCCAGGCCCATGATCCACAGATCCGCGCCGACACCGGGCGCGTGTTCGGACAGGCTCAGCGGGGTGTAGGCGGTCCACCCGAAGTCCGCCGCGCCGTTCGGGGTGATGAACCCCGCGGTGGCCATGGTCGCGCCGAACAGATACAGCCAGTAGCTGAGCGCGTTCAACCGCGGAAACGCCACATCGGGCGCGCCGATCTGCAACGGCAGGATGCAGTTGGCGAAGCCGAACACGATCGGCGTCGCGTAGAACAGCAGCATGATCGTGCCGTGCATGGTGAACAGCTGGTTGTACTGCTCGGGCGAGAGGAACTGCAGCCCCGGTCGCGCCAGCTCGGCGCGCATCAGCAACGCCATCAACCCGCCGATCAAGAAGAACGCCGTCGCCGAGACGATGTACATGATCCCCAGCAGCTTGGGGTCGGTAGTGGTGACGATGTCCCAGATACGGGAACCCTTGGGGGCGACCCGCCGAGGGAACGGCCGGACGGCGTCGATCTCGGCGGCCCCGCGAGATGGTGCTGTGGTCACAGATCCTCCTCGAGCCCAATCACTTTCGAGTGTGGCACCGGTGGAAGATCAACTGCGGAAAACCGCGATCTTCGACTCGCTCACGCCGCCCGGATGCCCCAGGGGGTAGCGTGCAAACCAGCGTGTCCGCGAGCCCCACAACCTGAACCTGCCAGCGCGCCGCAGCAGCGACGCAGACCAGACGAGGTGGTGTCCATGACCGCAGCTTGGCCCAATTCGTTCGGGACGTTCGACGATATCTTCACTCGCTTCTTCGGTCCCGGCATGACCGCGCAGCCGCCGGTGCAGCGCACCGATCTGGGCCGGTTGCTCAGCGACAACGCCAAGAGCCTGATCGCCGAGGCCCGCGCGGCCGCCCAGAAGTGGGGCAGCGCCGAGATCACCCCCGAGCATCTGCTCTACGCGGCCAGCAAGGTCGAGCCCTCGCGCGGTGTGGTCGCCCAGCTCGAGCTCGATCCGGACAAGATCGCCGACCAGATGCGCGCGGCCGCCAAACACGCCGCCAAGCAGGCCCCCGGCCGGGCCGCCGACGGCGGTCTCGCGCTCAGCCCCGCCGCCAAGCTGACGCTGCGCAACGCCCAGCGCAGCGCCGCGGAGTCGGGGGCGAGCTATATCGGTCCCGAGCACATCCTGCTCGGCATCGCCGCGAACTCCGACAGCCCCGCGGCGCAGGCGCTCTCGGGTGCGAAGCTGCCGGTCGGCGAGGGGGCGAAGAAGCCGAGCGACACCCCCACCCTCGACGAATACGGCCGCGACCTCACCGCCGACGCCCGCGCGGGCAAGGTCGATCCCGTGGTCGGGCGGGCCGAGGAGATCGAGCAGACCATCGAGATCCTGTCCCGGCGGCGCAAGAACAATCCGGTGCTGATCGGCGATCCGGGCGTGGGCAAGACCGCGATCGTGGAGGGGCTGGCGCAGCGGATCGTCAACGACGACGTGCCGAGCACCCTCGCGGGTCGCCGGGTCGTCGCCCTGGATGTCGGCTCGCTGGTGGCGGGCAGCAAGTATCGCGGTGAGTTCGAGGAGCGGCTCACCAAGATCCTCGACGAGGTGCGCGCGCACTCCGATGAGCTGATCCTGTTCATCGATGAACTGCACACCATCGTCGGCGCGGGATCCGGCGGCGAGGGCTCGATGGACGCGGGCAATCTGCTCAAGCCCGCGCTGGCCCGCGGCGAGCTACACGCCATCGGGGCCACCACCATCGACGAATACCGCCGCTACATCGAGAAGGACGCGGCGCTGGAACGGCGCTTCCAGCCGGTGCTGGTGCCCGAACCGTCGGTCGAGGACACCATCGAGATCCTGCGCGGGCTGGTCGACACCTACGAGGAGCATCACCAGGTGCACTACCCGGACGAGGCGCTGGTGGCCGCGGCCGAACTGTCCGATCGCTACATCACCGACCGCTTCATGCCGGACAAGGCCATCGATCTGATCGATCAGGCCGGAGCGCGGGTGCGTCTGCGCGCCCGCATGCCCGGACCGCAGCTGCGCGAGGCCAGGGAGGAGCTGGCGCGGCTGGAGCGGGAGAAGGACGCCGCGGTGGCCGCCGAGGACTACGCCCGCGCCGACGGGCTCAAGGCGCAGATCGGCGCGGCGCAGGAGCGGGTCGACCACGTCGAGGACGACGAGTCGCCCACGGTGCTGGTCGACGATATCGCCGAGGTGGTGTCGCGGCAGACCGGAATTCCGGTGTCGGAGCTGACCGTCGAGGAGAAGCAGCGGCTGCTGCAGCTGGAAGACGTGCTGCACCGGCGGGTCATCGGGCAGGAGGAGGCCATCGTCGCGGTGGCGGAGGCGGTGCGCCGGGCGCGGGCGGGCCTGAAGGATCCGAATCGACCGATCGGCTCGTTCCTGTTCCTCGGTCCGACCGGCGTCGGCAAGACCGAGCTGGCCAAGGCGCTGGCCGAGGCGGTCTTCGGCGACGAGGACCGGATGATCCGCTTCGACATGAGCGAGTTTCAGGAGAAGCACACGGTGTCCCGGCTGGTCGGCGCGCCGCCCGGCTACGTCGGCTACGACGACGCCGCCCAGCTCACCGATCGGGTGCGCCGCCAACCGTATTCGGTGATCCTGTTCGACGAGGTCGAGAAGGCCCATCCGGACGTGTTCAACGTGCTGTTGCAACTGCTCGACGACGGCCGGGTCACCGATGCCAAGGGGCGCACGGTCGATTTCAAGAACACGATCGTCATCATGACCAGCAATATCGGCTCGGATCTGATCCTGAGCGCCCCCGCCGGTGACGTGGACGCCATCACCCCGCGCCTGATGGAGCGGCTGCAACAGCACTTCCGACCCGAATTCCTCAACCGCATCGACGAGACCATCGTCTTCCACCGCCTCGACCAACAGCAGCTGCGGCGGATCGTGGATCTGGTGCTGGACGGCCCGCGCCGCCGCCTGCACGCCCAGGACATCGTCCTCGACGTCACCGATACCGCGCGGGACTGGCTGGCGGACAACGGTTATCAGCCCGAGTTCGGCGCCCGCCCGCTGCGCCGGACGGTGCAGCGGGAGCTGGAGAATCGGGTCTCCAAGCTGGTGCTCGGCGGCGAGCTGAATCCCGGGGACACGGTGCGCGTCGACGCCGACGCCAACGGTCTGCTCGTCGAGGCGGTGACCAAGTCCGGCAAGACCGAGGCGCTGTCGACCAACGGCAGCAAACCCGCCCGGAAGGCCGCAAAGAAGTCCGCCACCGCCAAATCCGGGAAGACGAAGAACTGACGCGCCGCTCGCCGATTCACGAACCGTAGCCGCGCAGCAGGGGCAGGTAGACGGCGTCGATGATCTCGACGAGCACCTCCTCGCGCACGCTGGTGACGCCGTGGCTCGCGAATTCGTTGCGCAGCAGGGCAATCGGCACGGCGGCGACGCGCGGACGCACCGCGGCCGCGGCGACCTCGCCGCGGCCGACCGCGCGCTCCAGGATCGTCAGCCAGGGCCGGATTTCCGCATCGCCGGACCGGTCCCGGAGGCGATCGAGCAGTTCGGGATCGTCGGCGGCGTGTGCCAGCAGTCCGCGCAGGATCTCGCCGAGCGGTGAGGCCAGGTGGGAGTTGGCCCGCCGCAACAACTCCAGGGCGTCCGTGCGCAGCGCACCGGTATCCGGGATGCGCAGCTCGGTGCTGGTCAGCTGGCGGTAGGCGGCCACACCCAGGGCAGCGCGGCTGGGCCAGCGACGATAGATGGCGTTCTTGTTGGTCCCCGCGCGGCGGGCCACGCCGTCCATGGTCATGCCCGGGTAGCCGGAGGCGAGCAGTTCGTCCACCGCCGCGCGCAGGATGGCCTGTTCCAGGATCGCGCCGCGTCGCCGCGGCCTTCTCGTCTCGCTCATCAGGGTACTCATCGTACCTTGTGGGTACCGTTCCGGTTCGTTTATCGTCGTCCATAAGGTACGGGAGGTACCTTAAGGACGAAGGAGGCGGCCGATGCGAGCGATCGGCGTTTGTTACGACACCGGCTACATCAACCAGGGCACCAGCACCCATGAGCCGTTCCGGCCCGAGATCGTGCGCCGGGAGCTGGAGATCATCGCGAACGAGCTGCGCTGCGACGCGGTCCGGATCACCGGTGGCCATGTCGACCGGCTGAAACTGGCCGCCTCGCTGGCGGCGGAGGCGGGCCTGGAGGTGTGGCTGTGCCCGTTCGTGAACGAGATCACCGAGGAGCAGCTGCTCGAGTTGCTCGCCGACTGCGCGAAACATGCGGAGGCGCTGCGGATTCGGGGTGCGGAGGTGGTGCTGGCGGTGGGCGCGGAGCTGAGCCTGTTCCTGCTCGGCTACGTGCCCGGTGCGACGCTTCCCGAGCGCGCCGCGCGGCTGTTCGGACCGGACGGTGCGCCGATTCGGGAGCGAATCCCACAGCGCCTCAACGACTTTCTAAACCGCGCCGCCGAACTGGTGCGCAGTCACTTCGGCGGCAGGGTGACCTATGCGTGCCTGCCCCACGAACAGGTCGACTGGACTCCGTTCGACATCCTCGCCACTGACGCCGGATACCGATCCCCGGAGCTGGCGTCGAACTACCGGGACCAGATCGCGGCCTTCGTCGCACAGGGGGCGAAGCAGGGAAAGCCGGTGGCCATCACCGAATTCGGCTGCGCCACCTACCGCGGTGCGGCCGATCGCGGACCGCGCGGCTTCGATGTCGTCGAATGGGATGCGGACCCGGTGCGCCTGGACGCCGACTACGAGCGGGACGAGGCCGCACAGGCCGCCCATCTGACCGAACTGCTCGCCATCTTCGACGCCACGGGCGTCGACACCGCGTTCTGGTACTGCTTCGCCCGCTACGACCTGCCGCATCGCGACGCCCCGCGCGAGGACTTGGATCTGGCGAGCCCGGGTCTGATGAAGGTGCTGGATGTCGCGGTCGGACGGCAGGAGCCGAAGGCGGCCTTCGCCGCGCTGGCCGGGATCAGGTCCGGACGCGACTCGGATCGCGTCGCACGGTCGACGGTGTGACGCCCCACCAGCGGCGGCAGCATCGGGTGAAGGTGGACTGCTCGGACAGGCCGATGAGCGAGGCGACCTGGCTCATCGGCAGGTCGGTCGAGGTGAGGTAGCGGCGGGCCTCGCTGCGACGTACCTCGTCCAGGATCCCCGCGAACGAGGTGCCCGCCGCGGCCAACCGGCGCTGCAGGGTGCGCGGGTGCAGTGCGAGCAGCCTTGCCACGGCGGCGATTTCGGGAGCGGTGGTGCCGAGCAGCTGGCGCACCGCGGCGCTGACCCGGGGCACGATGGACGCGCCCGCGTCCGCGGACTGCTCGGCGAGGAATGCCATCGCCAGCCGCCGCAGCGTCTCGTCCCCGCCCGCCAGCGTGTGCGCGGCGAGCGTGCGCGGCACCCGCAGCAGTGCGCCCGGGCGCTCGAAACGCACCGGGGCGCCGAAGAATTCCTCGTACACCTCCGCGGGCGCGGGCGGCCGGTAGGGCAGATCCACCGAACGCAGCGCGTACGGGCCGTCCACCAGGCGCTGAATCGCCCGGTGCAGGAACGCCAGGCCCAGATCGGTGCCCTGCACCGGCGGGGGCGGCGGCACGCCGTAGTGCAGCGCGATCAATCGGGGATCGCCGTCCGGATCGGGTTCCAGGGTCAGGCTCAGCGATCGGGCGTGGACGAACAGGTAGCGGGAGGTGCACTCCAGTGCGTCGGCCAGGGTGGGCGAGGTGCGGATGGCCAGCGCCAGCGGCCCCAGCATGCCGAGGTCCTGCCGGGCCCCGATGCGCAGGCCCAGATCCGGGCACCCCAGCCGATCGGCCGCGATCTCCAGCACGGTGGCCACGGCCTGATCGGAGACCAGCAGATCGTCGGCGTCCAGCGCCGCGGCCGGGAGCCCGGCCAGCGCGGCGAATTCGTCGGCATTGCCGCCCAGTTCGGCCACGGCGGCCCGAAAGCCCCGCAGCCCGGCCGAGCGAATCACCGACATGTCGTCCAGAGTCAAATACTTGTCGCGTGAAGTCAAGAAGCGCCGAGGGTGACCCAGCACACTGGAAGCCATGGAACATCTCGACGTCGTCATCGTGGGCGCCGGACTGTCCGGAATCGGCGCCGCCTACCGGTTGCAGACGGAGTTGCCCGGCAAGAGCTATGCCGTCCTGGAGGCCCGCGATTCGATCGGCGGCACGTGGGATCTGTTCCGCTACCCCGGAATTCGTTCCGACTCCGATATGTTCACCCTCGGCTATCCGTTTCAGCCGTGGCGTGACGCCAAATCCATCGCCGATGGGCCCTCGATTCTGCGCTATATCACCGAGACGGCCGCCGAACACGGGATCGACAAGCGCATCCGGTTCGGCGCCAAGGTGATC
Organism: Nocardia sp. CDC159; assembly: GCF_023740735.1. Taxonomy (GTDB): domain Bacteria; phylum Actinomycetota; class Actinomycetes; order Mycobacteriales; family Mycobacteriaceae; genus Nocardia; species Nocardia pulmonis. The sequence goes on along the minus strand of NZ_JAMRXH010000020.1, from coordinate 65,395 downwards.
GGCGCCGAGTGGTCCAGCGCCGACGCGTGCTGGACGCTGACCGTCGACCAGGGCGGTGAGCGGCGCACCCTCACCTGCGGATTCCTGTACAGCTGCACCGGCTACTACGACTACGACCAGGGGCACGCACCGGAATTTCCCGGGGTGGAATCGTTTTCGGGCCGGATGGTGCATCCGCAGTTCTGGCCGGAGGATCTGGACTACGCGGGCAAGCGGGTCGTGGTGATCGGCAGTGGCGCGACCGCGGTCACCCTGGTTCCGGCCATGGCCGCCGATGCCGAGCGGGTGACCATGCTGCAGCGCAGCCCCACCTGGATCTCGGCGGTCCCCGGCCGGGACAAATACGCCGATCGCATCCGGGAACTGCTGCCGCCCGCGCTCGCGCATCGGGTGATCCGCACCAAGAACATCCTGTTCAGCGTCGGTTTCTACCAGTACTGCCGCCGTCGCCCCGAGGCCGCCCGCAGGCTGCTGACCGGGCTCACCACCCGCATCCTGAAGGACGAGGCGCTGGTCGCCGAGCACTTCACCCCCGACTACAACCCGTGGGATCAGCGGCTGTGCGCCGTGCCGGACGCCGACTTCTTCAAGGCGATGCGCAAGGGGAAGGCCGAGGTGGTCACCGATCACATCGACACCTTCGTGCCGGAGGGGATCCGGCTGCGGTCCGGCCGGGTGCTGCCCGCCGATATCGTCGTCTCCGCGACCGGACTGAAACTGCTTGCCTTCGGCGGCATTTCGCTCACGGTGGACGGCGAGCCGGTCAAGTTGTCCGAGCGCTTCGTCTGGCAGGGCACGATGCTGTCCGGGGTGCCCAACTTCGCGATCTGCATCGGCTACACCAACGCCTCCTGGACGCTGCGCGCCGATCTGACCTCGCGACTGGTCTGCAAGGTGCTCGCCCACCTGGACCGCCGCGGCTATCCGGCCGTGGCCCCGCAACCCGAGGGCCGCCTCGACGAGCGGCCGCTGCTGGATCTGGCCTCCGGTTATATCCAGCGTTCGATCGGTGACTTCCCGCGCCAGGGCGGGCGTCACCCGTGGAAGGTCCGGCAGAACTATCTGCTCGACTCCGCCACCGCCCTGCGCACCAATCTGGACCGGACGCTGCGGCCGGTGCGGCGCGCGGCGGTGCTCGAGCGCGTCTGATTTCGGATGCCGGAGGTGTGCTGAGCGCGATTCGGGGTACGCGCGCTGTGTGGACCATTCACGTGCACCGGTACTGGAAGCACTGGCCGACTACCAGCGCCTCGGGCGGTACGGGTTCACCCCGCCCGGGCACCGGCAGGGTCGCGGTGCGGATCCGCGCGTACTCGACGTGCTCGGGGGCGCGCTGGCAGTAGACGTTCTCGCCGGTCCGGGCCTGGACGACCGGCTGGCGCGCGGCAACTACCTCGGTGACGCCGAGGAGTTGATGGCCGATGCGGTCGGCGCGGAGATGGCCTTCTTCTCCACCTGCGGCAGCTCGCTGTCGGTGAAGGCGGCCATGATGGCCGTGGCCGGGCACGACGGCGGGCTGATTCTCGGCCGCGACAGCCACAAATCGGTAACCGCCGGGCTCATCTTCTCCGGCGTCCAGCCGCACTGGGTGCCACCGCGCTGGGACGCCGAGCGGCACTTCTCCCATCCGCCCTCGCCGCAGCAGGTGCGCGAGGCCTGGGAGCGTCATCCCGATGCGGCGGGTGCGCTGATCGTGAGCCCGAGTCCGTACGGCACCTGCGCCGATATCGAGGCCATCGCCGAGATCTGTCATGAGCGCGGGAAGCCGCTCATCGTGGACGAGGCGTGGGGCGCGCATCTGCCGTTCCACTCCGACCTGCCGACCTGGGCGATGGACGCGGGCGCGGATGTCTGCGTGGTGAGCGTGCACAAGATGGGCGCCGGATTCGAACAGGGGTCGGTGTTCCACGTGCAGGGCGATCTGGTGGACCGCGGCAAGTTGAAGCTGTGCGCGGATCTGCTCATGACGACGAGTCCGAATGTGCTGCTGTACGCCGCGATCGACGGCTGGCGGCGGCAGATGGTCGAGCACGGCGCCGAATTGCTCAGCGCCGCACTGGAAACCGCGCGGCACGCACGCACGGCGCTCTCGCGCATACCCGGCATCGAGGTGATGGAAGATCAGCTGCTCGGTGTGGAGGCCTCCCACGATCTGGACCGGCTGCAGGTGCTGATGGATGTATCCGCCACCGGCGCATCGGGTTACGAAGTCGCGGACTGGCTGCGCGAGCACCGGCACATCGATATGGGGCACAGCGACCATCGGCGCACCCTGGCCACGCTGTCGATGGCCGACGACAAGTCCACGGTGGATGCCTTGGTCGACGCGCTCATCGCCTGGCGAACCCAGCTGAAAGAGCCTGCGCCGCACGAGATCGCGCTGCCCTCGCCACGCGATCTGGAACTCGAGACCGTGATGCTGCCGCGCGAGGCGTTCTTCGGCCCGTGCGAGGCGGTGCCGATCGAGCAGGCGCCGGGGCGCATCGCCGCCGAACAGGTGACGCCGTATCCGCCCGGCATCCCGGTGATCGTGCCCGGCGAGCTGATCGATCGGGCCGTAATCGATTATCTGAGAACGGGTCTCGAGGCCGGGCTCAATGTGCCCGACCCCGCCGATCCGAAGCTGAACACCCTGCGAGTCGTGGCGCGATGAGTGATCTGCCCGTCGTCGAGACATTGGACGAATTGACCGAGGTCGTCACCGAACAACCGCTCTACCTTCGGTATTCGCACGGACCGGAGGCCGATGCCGAAGCCGGGCCCAGCCGCGACTACGAGGCCGAGGTGGATCTGCCCGGCCTGTCGGTCACCACGCTCGGCCCCGAACCGTGGTGGCCGCGCCCGGCGCGCGACTGGGTGGCGCGGCGGCTGTGCAAGTACGCCGAACTCGCCGTCGAGCGCGGCCGGTTCGGCTGGCTGCTCGCCGGGCGCGAGGTCGGCCACGGACCCGATCACGAGCCGATCGTCACCGACGTCCAACCGGTCGCGCGCATCGCCGACCGCGTGATCGACGAGGCCCAGCGCGTCTACCACGACCGCTTCCAGGTGGGCCGGGACTCCCGCGACTGACCCCAGCCGCACCCCTTCCCGCCCTTCGCACCCGTTCCGGCCGCCCGGAACGGGTGCGAAGGGCGGGAAGGGGTGCGTGGCTTCGGCAGGCCCGAGCGTGATGGCGGATTTCCGCCGGTGGTGCGGGTGGGGGTGGGGCAGATTGGGTGGTGGAAACGCGACGAGAGCGACGGAAGGATTCGTGATGAGCGTGTACACCACGATCGATAGCCCCCTCGGTGAGCTGTTGCTGGTCGGGGAGCAGGCCGGGGACGCGGTGGTGCTGACCGCGCTGTCGATGGCCGGGGGGAAGGGGCGGGCGGTGCGCGCGGAATGGGTCGAGCGGCCGGAGGCGTTCACCGGGATCGTCGAGCAGCTGCGCGCGTACTTCGCCGGGGAGCGCACCCGCTTCGATATCGAATACGATGGCGTCGGAAGCGATTTCCAGCGCCAGGTGTGGCAGGCGCTCGACGAGATCCCCTACGGCAGCACCGTCACCTACGGCCAGATCGCCGCGCGCATCGGCGCGCCGCGCGCGGCCGTGCGGGCGGTCGGCGCGGCGATCGGCGCGAATCCGCTGCTGATCGTGCGCCCGTGCCACCGGGTGATCGGCGCCAACGGTTCGCTCACCGGCTACGCCGGGGGAGTGGAGCGCAAGCGGCAGCTGCTGGAGCTGGAACATGTCGCGTGAGACCGCCCCCGCCGGTGTCGCGGCCCGGGTCGCCGAACAGGACTGGGACCGGTTGGGCGCCGAACTCGACGACCACGGCCACGCCCTGACCGGCCCGCTGCTCGACGCGGACCAATGCCGTCGGCTGGCCGGGCTGTACGGCCGCGACGAGCTGTTCCGCACCACGGTCGACATGGCACGGCACCGCTTCGGTTCGGGCGAGTACCGCTACTTCACCCACGACCTGCCCGCGATCGTGGGTGAGCTGCGGGCGGCGTTCTATCCGAAACTGCTTCCCATCGCCCGGGATTGGGCCGGGCGGCTGGGGCGGCCCGGATCGTGGCCGGAGCGGCTGGCGGAGTGGATCGAGCTGTGCCATCGGGCCGGGCAGGTGAAATCGGCGCAGATCCTGCTGCGCTACGGGACCGGCGACTGGAACGCGCTGCACCGGGACCTGTTCGGGGAGATGATCTTCCCGCTGCAGGTGGTCGTCGGGCTCGATGTACCGGGCGTCGACTACACCGGCGGGGAGTTCCTCATGGTCGAACAGCGGCCCCGGGCCCAGTCCCGCGGTGCGGCGGCGCTGCTGCCGCAGGGGCACGGCCTGATCTTCACCACGCGTGAGCGGCCCGTGCGCGGTGCGCGGGGTTGGTCGGCGGCGCCGATGCGGCACGGGGTGAGCACGGTGCGTTCGGGGCGGCGACACACGCTCGGCCTGGTCTTCCACGACGCGTGAGGTACATCCTGATCGGCGCGGACGGAAGGCCATATCGCAGCGCGGATCCGGGCGCGCTCGGCGGGCATCGGCGGTTGCGGATCTACGGGCGGCTGGATTGCCCCTCGGCGCTGCGGGCGCTGGCGCGCGGAGGCTATGCGGCGAATCGGGTGTTCTTCGCGGACGCGGCCACGGCCGTGGCCGCCGGATACCGTCCCTGCGCGGTCTGCCTGCGCGCGGAATATCGGCGCTGGAAACAAGAACGGGCGCAATCCGTTTCGGGTGATTAGTCCGTTTGTGGGGATCGAGCCCGATGCCTGCGCCGGATCGGCGTCGGATGTGGGGTGAAGCGGCGGTGGATGTACTGCAGCGCCACCAGCAGCACCAGGGCCACGGCCGCGGCGACGAAATCGCCGGTCACCACGCCCAGGATGGCCAGTGCGCCGAAGACCGGCGGTTCGAGCAGCGCGCACCAGCCCAGCACGCGCAGTCGGGTGGAATGGGCGTCCAGCCAGGCCAGGCCGTCGTCGACGATGTCCTCGGCGGTCTCGTACTCCACCAGACCGTCGCCGACCTGGACGAACAAATGCACCGCCTGGTCGCGGGTGATCTTGCCCAGCCACGCCTCGTCGATGAGTCGCTTACCCTCTACGGCGACTTCCGTGATGACCGCGTCCATACTGCGGAGCCCTTTCCAGTCAGTGCCGCAGATTCTAGGCTTCCCTTTGGCAACCGCGCCGTTATCCAGCCAAAACCGTTAAGCCACGGTTGAAATCGGTTCGGTGTAGAGGTGCAGGATAGCCCACGCCGGACGTGGCGCGACAAGCCGTCAACGCGGGGGTCTCCGCGGCGACGCGAAGGCGCTGGCGCCCACGGCCGCGACCAGCTGGTCGTTCTCCACGATCAGCCACCGCCCGCAGACGCAGCGCAGATAGCGCACCGACCCGTGCGCGGAGATCGCCGTCGGGGTGGACCAGGAGCACGTGGGACAGGTGGCGGACATGAATCCACCCTGCTGTAATTGCTCAATGCATTTCAACCCTTACGGCGGCGCCGCGGCGGAACTGGCGGCGCTGTTGGTCAATGCCGAGCCGGACGCGGACCTCATCCGGCTGCTCGACGACTTCGGTTACCGCCCCATCACCACCCTCGACGCCGAACAGGAATCCCGCCTGCGCGAGTGGGTCCGCCGCCTGGACGAGATCTTCACCGCCCCCACGGTCGAGGCCCTGAACACCTTGCTGTCCGAGACCACCTCGCGCCCATACATTTCCACCCACGACAACCGCCCTCCCCACCTGCACTTCGCCTGGGAGGGCGATCCGATGGACGAGCGCGTCCGGGCCTACACCGCCGCTGGTCTGGCAACCCTGTTCTGCGAGGCCCCCACCCGCATCGGCCGCTGCGCCCGCCCCGGCTGCCGCCTGGTCTTCATCGACACCTCCCGCAACGGCCGCCGCCGCTTCTGCTCCACCCGCTGCTCGACCCGGGTGCACGTGGCGGAGCATCGGCGGCGGGCGGGGTGAGCGGGGTGTGGGTCAGGACTTGCTGGGGACGACCTGGTAGCGGGCGCAGGCGAATTCGCCGTTGCGGACGAGTTCGGTCAGGTTCAATTCGAGGTGGCGGGGCAGGAGCGGGGCGCCAGCGCCGATGGTCACCGGGGCGATGCTGACGCAGACCTCGTCCAACAGGCCGTGGTCGGCGAACTGGCCGACCAGGTCGCCGCCACCGACCAGCCAGATGTCGCGGTCGCCCGCGAGTTCGGTCATCTGCTTGTGCAGGGCGGGCACCGGCTCCTGGGTGAAGCGGATGTCGGCGTCGGTGCGTTCGGGGAAGGTGCGGTGGGTGAGCACCCAGGAGGGGACGCTGTAGAACCAGGGGTCGTCGGGGTGGTGGTCCAGGATCCACTGATAGGTGTTGGCGCCCATGGCGATCGCGCCGATGGTGGGCAGGAAGATGTTGACGCCCATCGGGCCGTCGGGGTCGTTGTCGCGGGTGACCAGCCAGTCCAGGGAGTGGTCGGGGGTGGCGATGAAGCCGTCGAGGGTGACGCCGGTGTAGTAGATGGTGCGGGTCATGGATGTTCTCTCCTTCGTAGCCACATGATGGGATCGCCTTGCTCCACGGCATCGGTCGGCAGTTCGGCGCGCAGCCACTGCCGCGCCAGCAGGCGCCGGTACGCCGAATAGGTGAGGATGTGGGCCAGGACGCTGCCGAGTACGAAGCTCTCCGGCGGCTCGCACAGCGCATCGATGAGCCGGTCGCCCCAGCCGCGGCGCCGATCGATCTCGCGCACGGTGTCCAGCCAGCGCGGGGCCACCTCGTCCAGTCGCCGGGTGAGCGTGGGCAGGTCGTCCGGTTGACGCTCGGGCTGATCCGAACCCTCGATCGAGGCCAGCCAGACCTCCTTGGTCCAGATCAGCAGATCGAGCACCGTCGCGATGGAATCCTCGGGTCCGTCCCAGGCCAGGACCGTGCCGGTGCCGCGCCGGCGCCGGTAGCTCTGCTCGTCGAGCCCCCTTGCCAGCCGCAGCAGTTCTCGGGTGTCGTCCAGATCGTGGTGCACCAGCACCGACGTCGGATCCATATCGGGCCGCCCGCGCGGTTCCCCCTCCAGCCACAGCGACATCGGCGGGTGGAAGTGGATTCCGTTCACCGCGGGCAACCATCGGGTCTTCGGCCGCGCCGGCGTCGCACTCGGCGGATGCCCGAACGCCCGGCTGTACGCACGACTGAACCCCTCGACCGAGTCGTACCCCGCCGCCCACGCCACGTCGGTCACGCTGTCGCCGTTGCTCAACTGCCACGCGGCCCGCTCCAGCAGCACCCGCCGCCGCATGGCCACCGGCGCCTCCCCGGCCCCCTTGGCCACCTGCCGCGCGAAATGATAGGGCGAGGCATAGACATCCGACGCCATCTCCCCCAGCGTCATATTCCCCTCGTCGAGCACCGCGTCCAGCAGTTCTCGCAGCCTGTCCCGTCCGTTCGTCACGAGACGAGTCTGCTACGCCGAACAGCCGCACCGCTTGACAGTTCTTGCGCAGTCCGATCGGGCGAAGAGGGACTCGAATGTCGCCCGCACTGCCCCCGGCGCGCGATCCAGAATCGCGAAGCCCACCTCGTCGAACTGCCCGTCCAGCAGCCGCCGGAAGGTTCCGGCCACCACGGTCGGATCATTGCCGAACACCCCGCATCCCAGGCCCCCAGCACGAGCCGCCGATACCCGCCCGCGACCTCGAGCACCCGCTCGGCCCGCGTTGCCACCGCGCCCGGTATCCGCCCACCAACTCCGGGCGGTCCCGCGCGATCACTGGCGCATTCGGCGTGCATGGTCGGCCACGGCGGCCCGCACCGGATCGCCGATCCGGACCTCGCGCCCGATCGGATCGCGATTGCCGCCCGCGGCGACGATCCGCTCGTTCGCGGCGCTGATCACTTCGAGTCTTTCCTTCACGGATGCCAATAATGGCCTGAGATAACAGCTTTCGGCCACCGATTTGCCGTTGCCGAGGGGGAGCGGGTTAGGTTTGTAAAGCCTTGGCTTGCAATGCATTACCTTATTTTGCTGAGGCTTGCTTTGCTGGAAGTGTGCGCCGTAAATCGTTAGGTTGGGGGGCGTGCAAAGTGAGCAGGGCGTTGTCGCGCATTCCGAGCCGCACGGGAATGGACTTGCGGCGCGGTTGAATTGGTTGCGGGCGGGGGTGCTGGGGGCCAACGACGGGATCGTGTCGGTGGCCGGAATCGTGGTGGGGGTGGCGGCGGCCACGACGAGTGCGGGGGTGATCGCGACCGCGGGGGTGGCGGGGCTGGCCGCGGGGGCGGTGTCGATGGCACTGGGGGAGTACGTATCGGTGAGTACACAGCGCGACAGCGAGCGGGCGGTGCTGGCGGTGGAGCGGCGCGAGCTCGCGGAGATGCCGGAGCAGGAGCTGGCCGAGCTGGCGGCGATCTACGAGGGCAAGGGGCTTTCGCCCGCGACGGCGTGGAAGGTCGCCGAGGAGCTCACCGAGAACGACGCGTTCACCGCGCACGCCGAGGCCGAATTGGGCATCGACCCGAGCGATCTGACCAATCCGTGGCAGGCGGCACTGTCCTCGGCGCTGTCGTTCACGCTCGGGGCGCTACTTCCGCTGTTGGCGATTCTGGCCCCGCCCGCGGTGCGGGTTCCGGTGACCGTCGCCGCGGTGCTGGCGGCGCTGGCGGTCACCGGTGCCGTGGGGGCCCGACTGGGCGAGGCGCCGGTGTGGCGCGCGACGATTCGGGTCCTCGTCGGCGGGGCACTCGCGATGGCCACGACATATCTTGTCGGGCATCTGGTCGGAATCGCTGTTTGAGTCGGTCGGTCGAGAAGAATTTTCACCTGGCCGGGCGAGAAGCGCTCCGGGATGTCGCAGACTCACCCCGGGGACGCGCGATCGACTGGTCGGTGAAATCAGTGGTTGCCGAGCTGAATTCGCTCGAGGGCGGTGCGCAGCTTGGCCTGCCGTTCCGGATCGTCGATCCGCAACCGGATGTGCACGTTGGCGGTGGGTGCGCCCACGGTCACCGGCCCGGATTTCCGGACGGTGGCGCGAGCCGCGTGGGGTACTGCAGTCATGCATCCCAGTGTGCCCTTACGGCAATCTTCTGGCAATGTGTTCTGCCACTCCATTACGGGTCGAGACCAATTCGAAATGCTCGAAGGCGCAGAAGCTTCCGGATACCGGCGAACCGGTCGCCCGAGTACCCAGTCCACAATCAGCTAACACGCATGTGATCCGCCCGCGCCGCGCCGCGGCCGCAATAACCCTCGAGCACAGGCAAATGCGGCCCCGACGTGGCGAAATGTGTTGGCGAGGGTGCCGCCGCCCCCGGCCCGCCCACCCTCGAATCGCGAAAGTGCCCACCGCCCGGGACAGTCGGGCGACCGGTTCGTGGAAATGACCCGCGGCCGGGGGAAATGGGCCTCGACGGGCCCAAATCCGCCCGGACGCGGCGGGTATAGCGCCGATCCGCCCGAATTCCCGGTCGCGGCCGGAAAACGCCCCGTCGACCGGCCGCGCGGTACGGTCTCTCAGCCCTTGACGCCCACCAGGTCTCGCCGGGCCGCCTCCCGCGCCAGCGCCCGGTCGCGCTGCTCCTCGAACCGCGCGCAGTCGCCCTGCAGCCGCTCCAGGAACTCGCCGAGCCGGTGGCGGGCCTGCTCGCCCCGGGAACCGAAGTCATTGCGCTCGAATACATTCCATTTGCGCAATACGGGCAGTACGACCTCCTCCAGATGCTGGCGCAGATCATAGATCCCGTGCTTGGCCATCAGCACGCCGTTGCGCCGCCAATCGGGCATTCCGGCCCCGGGCATCTGGAAGTTGCAGACGATGTCGGTGATCGCCTCCAACGCCTGGTCGGGCACCAGATCCAGGGCCGCGCCGCACATATTGCGATAGAAGATCATGTGCAGGTTCTCGTCGGCGGCGATGCGCTGCAGCATGCGGTCGGCGATGGGGTCGTTGCACACCTTGCCGGTGTTGCGGTGGCTGACCCGGGTGGCCAGTTCCTGGAAGGTCACGTAGGCGACCGAATGCAGCAGTCCCGCGCTGACGTCCACGAGCCGGTGCGTGCCGCCGCCCTCCCGGATCAGCCGCATGGCGCTGTAGCCGTTGGTCATGTGCACCATGCGGGCGTTCTCCAGCGCGACCGGATCGACACCGCGGGTCACCACGAGATAGTCGCGGATGACGATGCCGTGCCGGTTCTCCTCGGCGGTCCAGCGGCCGACCCAGGTGCCCCAGGCGCCGTCCTGGGAGAAGTTCTCGGCGATCTCGCGGTGGTAGGAGGGCAAATTGTCCTCGGTCAGCAGGTTGGTGATCATGGCGGCGCGGGCGACCTCGCTCAGCTGTGACTGCTCGGGGTCCCAGTCGATTCCGCCCATGGCGGCGTAGTTGCGGCCCTCGTCCCACGGCACGTAGTCGTGGGGATGCCACTCCTTGGCCATCGATAAGTGCCGGTTGACGTTCTGTTCGGCGACGGGTTCGAGCTCGAGCAGCAACTCGAGCTGCGTGAGGTTCCTGGCCACGGTGCTGCCTTTCCTCGATACGGATGGCGATTGAGACGATGCGGGGAGAAACCGGTACAGTGCATTAGCGACCGGATTGCTGCGTGTCACAGAGTTCGGCCGGTCAGGTACGCCCCGATAATGTAGTCCCGCCTCGGCCGGGCGTTCGAGGCAGGACGGCGCGTCGCAATAAAGAGGACCGAACTCCTGCTGAAGTAGTATTAGACGGCTCGGTCACCGGCACCAAAGCGCCTGCTGCGCAGGACGTTTCCGGTGTGCCGTGGATGTCACTCCCGCTTGTATTCGCCGCAGTATTGCCCCTGCTCGCAGTGTTGCCACCGAAAGAGAGCCGAGAATGACGATTTGCAGCCGTAGGAGCTACCCCGACGTCGTCGTGACCAGCCTCGCGGCGACCACGTCGATCGCCGGGGATGTCGACTCCACGTGGAAGGGACTACTCAACGGCGAGAGCGGCATCGACGTTCTCGACGACGCCTTCATCGACCGGTTCGAGCTGCCGGTGCGCATCGGCGGACATCTGAAGGTCAAGCCCGACGCGAGCCTTGCGAAGGAGGAGGCGCGCCGGTATTCCTATGTCCAGCAGATGGCCCTCGTACTGGGCCGCGAGGTGTGGCGCAACGCGGGCAGTCCGGACGTGGATCGCGAGCGGCTCGGCGTATCGATCGGCACCGGTCTGGGCGGCGCGGAGATCCTCATCGACGCCGCCAACAAGATGCAGAACGGTGGTTACAAGCATGTGCCGCCGAATGCCGTGCCGATGATCATGCCGAACGGCGCCGCCGCGGTGGTGGGCCTGGAACTGGGCGCGAAAGCCGGTATCGCCACCCCGGTCTCGGCCTGCTCATCCGGCTCCGAGGCGATCGCCAACGCCTGGAAGATGATCGTCATGGGCGATGCCGACGTGGTCGTCACCGGCGGGGTGGAGGGTTCGATCCAGGCGCTGCCGATCGCGGCGTTCAGCATGATGCGGGCCATGAGCACCCGCAACGACGATCCCAAGCACGCGTCGCGGCCGTTCGACACCGACCGCGACGGCTTCGTCTTCGGCGAGGCCGGGGCGATGATGGTGATCGAGACCGAGGAGCACGCCAGGGCGCGCGGCGCCACCATCCACGCGCGGCTGATGGGCGCGGGGATCACCTCCGACGGATTCCATCTGGTCGCGCCCGAGACGGACGGCAAGGGCGCCGCGCGGGCGATCACCCGCGCGATCGAGACCGCGGGGCTGTCGAAGACCGATATCGGCCATGTGAACGCCCATGCCACCGCGACCCCGATCGGCGATACCGCCGAGGCCCGCGCGATCGCCCGCGCGGTCGGTGGCCACGCCTCGGTATACGCCCCGAAATCGGCGCTCGGCCATTCCATCGGCGCGGTGGGCGCGCTGGAATCGGTGCTGACGGTGCTGACCATTCGCGACGGCATCGTGCCGCCTACATTGAATTTGGACAATCAGGATCCGGAGGTCGATCTCGACATCGTCAAGGGTCAGGCGCGGCCCGGCCGAATCGATTACGCCATCAACAACTCGTTCGGCTTCGGCGGACACAACGTGTCGCTGGCTTTCGGGCGATATTGAGCAATTCCGCCGAAGCGCTGCTACTCTTCGGACTTCGGTGTCGATCTGTATCGGGTGTCATTGCACGGTCCCAGCGGCGTGCATGAAAAAGGATAGGGAATGATCGGCGAGACCTACGATGACTATCTGGACGAGCACGGCCACATCACGATCCCGGATGATTCGACCTGGATCGACTTCGTCGACAGGCACAGCACGACGAACGGTGACGAGCTCGCCTATCGCTATATCGACTATTCGCGCGAACGCGACGGGGAGTACCACGAGCTGACCTGGCGTCAGTTCGGCGTGCGGCTGCGCGCGGTGGCGGCCCGCCTGCAACAGGTGACCAGTCCGCGCGATCGTGTCGCGATCCTGGCGCCCCAGGGCCTGGACTACGTGGTGTCGATCTTCGCGGCCGTGTACGCGGGCAATATCGCGGTGCCGCTGTTCGATCCCGAGGAGCTGGGCCACACCGACCGCCTGCACGCGGTGCTCGGGGACTGCCAGCCCGCGGCGATCCTGACGGCGAGCTCCTCGGCGGCGGTGGTGCGGAACTTCTTCCGCGACCTACCCGCCTCGCAGCGCCCGCGCATCATCGCCGTGGACGCGATTCCGGACAGCGTGGGGGAGAGCTGGGTGCGGCCGGACATCAATATCGACAGCGTGGCCTATCTGCAGTACACCTCGGGGTCCACGCGCGTGCCCGCCGGTGTCGAGATCACCCATCGATCGGTGGGCACCAACCTGCTGCAGATGATCGATGCGCTCGGCCTGGTCGAGAACGCGCGCGGGGTCACGTGGCTGCCGATGTTCCACGACATGGGCCTGCTGTGCGTGATCCTGCCGACCATCGTCGGCAAATTCATCACGATCATGTCGCCGAGCGCCTTCGTGCGCCGCCCGTACCGCTGGATCAAGGAGCTGGCCGCCGCCTCCGACGGTGCCGGGACCTATGCCGCCGCACCGAATTTCGCCTTCGAGCACGCCGCCCTGCGCGGGTTGCCCAAGCCGGGCGAGAGCCTGGATCTGTCCAATGTGATCGGGTTGATCAACGGCAGCGAGCCGGTTTCGGTGACGTCGATGCGCAAGTTCAACGACGCCTTCGTGCCGTTCGGGCTGCCCAAGAACGCCATCAAGCCCTGCTACGGCATGGCGGAGGCGACGCTGTTCGTTTCGGCCACCCGCCGTGACGACGAGGCCAAGGTGGTCTATGTCGACCGGACCCAGCTGGGCGCCGGGCATATGGTCGAGGTCGATTCCGATGCCGACAGCGCCGTGGCGCAGGTGTCGTGCGGCTATGTCGCGCGCTCGCAGTGGGCGGTCATCGTGGATCCGGCGACCGGGGCCGAGCGGACCGACGGCGAGGTCGGCGAGATCTGGCTGCACGGGCAGAACATGGGCATCGGCTACTGGGGGCGGCCCGAGGAGACCGAGGCGACCTTCCACAACCGGCTGACCTCGCGCCAGCCCTCGGGCAGTCATGCCGAAGGCACCGCGCCGGACGCGAACTGGATGGCCACCGGGGATTTCGGCGCCTACTACGACGGTGAGCTGTACATCACCGGCCGGGTCAAGGATCTGGTGATCGTCGACGGGCGCAATCACTATCCGCAGGATCTGGAGATGTCGGCGCAAGAGTCCTCGAACGCGCTGCGGCCCGGCTTCGTCGCCGCGTTCTCCGTGGCCGCCGATGAATTGCCCGAGCCGGTGCGGGGCAGCGCCTCGCCGGGTTCCGAGCAACTGGTGATCGTCGCCGAAAGAAATACCGGCGCAGCCAAGTTGGATCCCGAGCCGGTCGCGGAGGCGGTGCGCGGGGCGATCGCCAAGCGGCACGGCGTGACGGTCCGAGATCTGCTGCTGGTGCCGGCGGGGTCGATCCCGCGAACCTCCAGCGGCAAGATCGCCCGGCGCGCCTGCAAGGCCGCCTATCTGGAGGGCACGCTGCGCGGCGGCCATCGCCAGCAGGCCTTTCCGGACGCCGCGGATTGAAAAGGTAGCTGGGAAAGGCATTCCGACCAGCGATTACCCGGAGTTGCCGCAGGACCGGCGACGGATGTCGGGCACCGAGGTGTCCGGCCTTTGTCCTGCGGCGACCGGCTGCTACCGAGCTACTGTGTAGTTACGGACATGGTTGGTGTTCCATCGACACTAGGGGGCTTGCCATGCAGTATTCGATAGCGGATTTCATTGCACTGACGGCACATTCGGCGCCCGACGGGCCGCTGTCCGTGGAACGTGCACACCGGGTGATGCAGATGCACACCGATTGCTCGACCGACTGCTGCCGGAACAAGCGCGCCGCCTACGACGCGCTCGTTCGGGCAGGACATCTGGTCCCCGACAGCTGCCGTCGCTCGACCCATCAGCCCTCGGGATAGAACAGGACAGCCGCTCGCCCGGCGTCCGTCACAGCCGCTCGATGATGGTGGCGTTGGCCAGACCGCCCGCCTCGCACATGGTTTGCAGGCCGTAGCGGCCGCCGGTCTGTTCCAGGTGATTGACCAGGGTGGCCAGGATGCGGGTACCGGAGGCGCCGAGGGGGTGGCCGAGGGCGATCGCGCCGCCGCGCGGATTCAGCCGCTGCGGATCGGCGGCCAGTTCGTGCTGCCACACCAGCGGCACCGGGGCGAAGGCCTCGTTCACCTCGTAGGCGTCGATGTCGGCGATGGACAATCCCGCGCGCGCCAGCACCTTTCGGGTCGCCGGGATCACCGCGGTGAGCATGAGCAGCGGATCGTCGCCGGTCACGGCGAAGGCATGGAAGCGCGCCCGCGGGCGCAGGCCGCGCCGCTTCGCCGCCTGCTCGCTCATGATCAGCGCGGCGGACGCGCCGTCGGTGAGCGGCGACGAATTGCCGGGCGTGATGGACCAGTCGATCTCCGGGAAGCGCCGGGCGTAGTCGTCGTCGACGAACGCGGGCTTCAGTCCGGCCAGGCCCTCGACCGTGGTGGTCGGACGGATCGTCTCGTCGGCGGTGAGTTCGCCCGCGGGAACCAACTCGTTCGCGAATCCGCCCGCGGCCGCTGTCTCGGCGGCCAGGCGGTGCGAGCGGGCCGCGAACTCGTCGAGCACGGGCCGATCGAGCTTCCAGCGGGCGGAGATGACTTCCGCCGAGATGCCCTGCTGCACAAGGCCTTCCGGATACCGATGGGCGATGGGTCCGCGGTTGGCGTCCGCGCCCCGGGCATTGGAGAACATCGGCACGCGCGACATCGACTCCACGCCGCAGGCGATGGCGATGTCATAGGCCCCGGCGAGTACGCCCTGGGCGGCGAAATGGGCCGCCTGCTGGCTGGATCCGCACTGGCGGTCCACCGTGGTCGCCGGGACGGCCTCGGGGAATCCCGCGGCCAGCACGGCGGTCCGGGCGATATTGAACGCCTGCTCCCCACTCTGGGTGACGCATCCGGCGATCACGTCGTCGACCAGGGCGGGGTCCAGGTCGTTGCGGCTCACCAGCTCCGACAGCACCCCGGCCAGCAGGGTGGCCGGATGGACACCGGCGAGTCCACCGCCGGGCTTGCCCTTGCCGGATGGTGTGCGAACGACGTCGACGATGACGGCCGAGCTCATGGTCACTCCGATCGGATCAGGACTGCTGATTCGATTTAAGTTAACACGGATTCGCGCTCTGGTCAGGGGGTTGCGTCGGCTTTCGAGGGACTGAAGTTAGCCCCGAATCCATACAGTATCGGCAGCACGACGGCCGCGATCGGGCTGTAGACGCCCAGTTCCATCGGCAGCGCGCCGAGCGAATACGCCCAGATGACGAACGCGCCGACACCGAAGCCGACAGGCAGCCACCGATGCCGATATTTCGTCTTCGGATACTGCTTGAGCAGCAGTGGGATCGTGCCGAGGCCGAAGACCGCGAAGATGACCAGCATCCACACGGTGCGGGCGGTCGTATGCGGGTCGGTCATGCCGGTCACGGCCGCCGACGCGGCGAGATATGGGCCGCTGGTCTCGATGGGAAAGTATTTGGCCAGCCGCTCCTGATAGGAGTCGCCCTCCTCCGGCGGGGTCGACACTCCCTCGCCCCGCGACACCGGCGCCACCGCACGGGCCATGGCCATCTCCTCGGTCCCCCTCCGCTCAGTCTGGCATGCGACACCTGCCGCCGGTCCGCATTCCGCGGATCGCGACGGCGGTGTTCATACCAGGGGAAGCTGAACGACGGGCGACGATTCGGGGCGGATCGTCAGCGCCCGCCCTGCAGCCACTCCAGGATCTCGCGGGTCGGGTCGGTGATGCCGAGTAGCTGCTCGGGATGAAACAGCGTATGCAGCAGGCCCTGGTCGGTGCGCCAGCCGTGCGGTAATTCGCCCGGATAGGGCGTCGGCGGAAGCGGTTGCGGATCAACGGTATTGGTGAACACGGCCTGGGTCAGCTCCCAGTCCAGCCGGACCTCGCCGTCCCACAGGTTCAGTACCGCATCGATCGGATCGCGTCGACCGAAGAGTTCGTCGCCGCTGGCCTGGATGACGATTCCCGTCGCCGGGTCGATCATCACCCGCTGGCCGAGGATCCCCCACATGCCGTAGAGGGTGCCGGGCGCGCCGGGCACCATGGGCCCGTGGATGATTCGCCGATCCTGGAAGGTCATCGGCGTCACGCCCCAGTCGCCCGCGTTCGTCCAGAACATCAGCCCGTAGTGGCCGTTGGCGGGCGAGGACCTCGCCACCGCCGCCATGAACGCCGGGGCCAGTAGCTGCCGCCCGTTCCACGCCCCGCCCAGCCGCATGAGCTCGCCGAGCCGGGCGTACACGGGTGCGGTCGTGTACAGATTCCAGTACCCGGCGACGTCTCCGTCGGAGGAGGGCAGCCACTTCCATTCGTCGTCGCCGATGCCCAGGGGCTCGAACAGTTCCGTGCGCACGAAGTCGCGGAAGGGGGTGCCCACGGCGCGGGCCACCAGGCGGTTGAGAACCGCGGGCAGGGATTGGTCGTACTGGTAGTAGGTGCCGGGTGCGTGCACGATCGGACGACTCAGCCAATCGTCGAGGTTGTCGACGTATACGGTGCCGTAATCGCGGGTCACGTCGTAGGCCTCGCCGCCGGTCATGGTGAGCAGATCGCGCACGGTGACCGCCGCATGGGCCGGGTCGGCCTGCGGCACGAACTGTCCCACGGTGCTGTCGAGGGTCAGTGCGCCGAGTTGGATCGCGCGGGCGACGCCCATCGCGCTCACCGACTTCGCGACCGAGAAGCTCTGCGTGGCAATGGCATTGGTCTGCGGTCCGGTGCTGTAGACGCGGCATCCGTTGCGATAGACGTTGATCGTGACGTTCTGTGGCCGCTGCGCGTGCACGGCGTCGAGGGCCGCCGTCAGGCCGGGGCCGAATCCGAGCTCGGCGGGCGATCGCTCGGCGAAGTCCTGGCCCGGTCCGGGTTCGGCGCAAGTGGGTATCGAGGTGTTCGCCGGTGCGGCGACCGCCTGCGCCGCCGGAAGCGTGACGGCCGTGATGGTGGTGGCCACCGCGACGAGCCGGAAAATGGTACGGGACATGGCCCTTGCTCCTGAGGGGTGTGGTGCTCGGGCCGTCAGTGCCAGAGACGTTGATGGTCGCGATGTGTCGACAGGTATCCCTGGTCGGTCGCGATGGTGTCGTAGAAGTCCAGATCGATGTGCTGCGCCTGGAGGTAGTTCATGATCCAGATGGTCGGCACGGTGCCCGGGAACTTGCCGAAGGTCTCATCGATATAGGTCGCCTGCAGTGACAGCAATTCCCGGAAGCGCCGGTCCCACGGGGCGGCCGCCGCGCGCACGCTCGGATTGTCCGCGAAGGGGCCGGGGGTGGCCGGGTGGTACGGGCCGCCGGGGCCGAATTTGCGTTCGGCCAGAGCGTCCACGGCATCGGCCATCGAGGCGTGATGCGGGCGGCAGCTGGCCTCGAAGACGCCGGGCAGGCCGGTCGGATTCGGCAGCGCCCAGCGCGGATCGGTGTCGTAGCGGAAGCCCAGGCCGGGAATGTCGGGGCGGCCGCTGGCTCCGAGCATCGTCAACCGGTCGATGCCGTCGAAGGTCCAGCCGCCCAGACCCATCGCGCCCAGCAGCAGATGGCCGTTGTGCACCGCGGCCATCAGCTCGGCCGTGGCCTCGGTCAGCGAATACTGCTCGACGAAGGTCAGCGGTATCGGATCGGTGAAACGCAAACGGTCCCGGTATTTTTCGATGCCCGGAATCGGGCGGTCGTGCACATCGTCGTAGATGGCGAAACCGTTCTGGGTGAAGAACGCGATATTGGCCAGCGTCTGCTGGGCGATATCGGCCACCGGGATCACCAGCAACGAGCCCGGGTAATTGGCGATCCAGGTGTTGTGGCCCTCGAGGTAGGGCTCCTCGCGCGGAATGTGAACGCGTTCGTCGGACAACTTGACCACCCGCGCGAGCAGGTTGTTCAACTGCGCCTCGGTCGCGCCTTCGCCCTCGGCGTATACCTTGTCGGGCACCGCGTCCCGGGTCGGCAGGAAATAAGTGCCCGAATCGTCGGTGAAGAAGAATTCGCTGGTGTGGAACCCGGCCGCCGAGCCGAAGGTGCGGCCGGTGGCCGAGCCGTTGTAGTTGGGCCAGGCCGGGGCGTAGCCGGGGTGATGGGCAATGCCGAAATGCCAGCCGGTCCAGCCCGCGACCGTATTGAGCACCACCGCGCGCTCCAGATCGCCGAGCGGCTGCGGTGGTTTGCGACTGGTGAAGGCGAGCGGTCCCGCGGGAATCGACCCGCCGACCGGGAAGCGCCGCGAACGTCGGCCGTAGATGGCGTCCAGCAGCGGGAATTCCGCCAGCCTCGCCAGGGCGGACCGCTGTTTTTCGGTGAGTTCGAGCGGCGGTAGGCCGTCACCCGGGGAGGAGGCCGATTTCACTGTTCCGCTGTCGACAACCGACATGGCGTTCCTCCATCAAAGACGTACCATCTGGTTAGTCAATATTCGTTCCGATCGGAACGGCTGTCAAAAGAATGTGATGCAGGTCCCGAATAGGAGCTGGAAATGTTCGATCTGAGCGGGAAAAAGGTCGTGGTGACCGGCGGAACGAAGGGAATCGGCTACGGCATCGCCGAGGTCTTCGCCCGGGCCGGGGCGCAGGTGGCGGTGGTGGCCCGCACGGCCGAGGAGGTGACGAAGGCGGCCGACGCGCTGGCCGCCGCGGGGCCGGGCCGCACCCTGGGCGTCCGCGCGGACGTCGCCGATCCCGAATCCTGTCGTGAGATGAGCGCCACAGTGCTCACCGAATTCGGCGGCATCGATGTGCTGTGCGCCAATGCCGGAATCATGCCGCAGGCCGCGCTGGCCACCATGACCGCCGCGGAGCTGGCCGCGGTGCTCGAGGTGAATCTCGCGGGCACGATCTTCGCCGTGCAGGCCTGCCTGGACGCGCTGACCGCCTCGGGCGCGGGTCGGGTGGTGCTGACCTCCTCCATCACCGGACCGATCACCGGCTATCCCGGCTGGTCGCACTACGGGGCGTCCAAGGCGGCGCAGCTGGGCTTCATGCGAACCGCGGCAATCGAATTGGCCCCGCGCGGAATCACCGTGAACGCCATCCTGCCGGGCAACATCCTGACCGAGGGTCTGGCGGCGATGGGGGAGCAGTACCTGTCCGGGATGGCCGCGGCCATCCCCGCCGGAACCCTCGGCAGGCCCGCCGATATCGGCCACCTGGCCGCCTTCCTGGCCAGCGCCGAGGCCGGTTACCTCACCGGACAGGCGATCGCCGTCGACGGCGGGCAAACGCTGCCCGAATCCTTCGACGCGGTGCGGCCCCCGCACTAGCCGGGCGGCGCGGCTGTCCGACGGTGTCCGCGTCATCGAACGGGTGCCCGGCGCGAATCTGTGGCAGACTGCGGACGCACGATGCGGCCGCTCGACGACCGTGTGTGGAAGGTGATGCGGGAGTTGAGATCGCGATGGAGTTGAGCGCCATCGAGCAGCGGGTGGCCGACGAGAGACGAATCGCCGCCCAGGAGCGGACGGACGAGGCCGAGCTACGGCTCGCCACCTCGCTGTGCGAGCTGGCCAAGGCGTTCATCGCCACCAAACAGGATGGCTCCGAACGCGATCGCTCCCCGGCCGCGCTGGAACCGGCACAGGAGGCCGTGCTCATCCGGCTGCGCTGGCTCACCGCGGGACATGTCAGCGCGCAGTTCGCCGGGCTGGTGCAGGAGGCGCTGCGGGTGTTCGAGCAGGCCGCGCGCACCATCGGCCATCGCGAGCTGGCGACCGCGACCATACGGCAGGCCTGCGATGCGTATCACCAGGTGGCCCAGCAGTATCCGCAGGCGGCGGGTGTGTGCGCGGACGGGCTGTCCAAGTGTGGCGTCTGGCTGTGCCGACTCGATCCGGGCGCCGCGGTCGCGGCGAGTTCGGAGGCCGTGCGTATCCGGGCGGGCCTGTTCGCCGCGGATCCGGACACCGCGGGCCGCTTTCTGGCCAGTCTGAACATGCTGTTGCGCACGCTGATGATCGGGCGGCAGCGCAAGCAGGCGCTGGCCATGTATCGCGAGCGCTACTCCGCCTGGACCACGCCCGCGATGACGACGCGCCTGCGCGACACGCCCATCGAGGAGCTGGAGTTCACCAGCAAGACCCATGCCGCCCTGCGCAAACTGGACTGTCCCACCCTCGATCGCGCGGCCCGGCTCACCCAGCAGCAGATCCTCTATCAGACCAACGGCGATCTGAGCACCATCGAGGAGATCAACTGGAAGCTCGGGCTGGTGGGTCTCAAACCGCTGGCCGCCGGTGCGCTGCCGGATCTGCCGTCCAAGCCGGTGGAGATCGCGCATTCGTTCGGCGCGCTGGCGGTCCGCTGCACCGCCCCCGACGCGCTGGCCCAGGTGCGCGCGGCCGTGGTCGCCGCGTATTCGGCCGACGATGTGCGCCCGGTCGGCAGCGGCTTCTTCCACGGTGTGCACAAGACCCAGGCGGCGATGCCCGAACCGGAGCTCAATCTGACCGAACGGCTCGGCGACGACGTGGTGCTGATCGAGCGCTCCGGCGGGCACTGGATCTCGGTCAAGAGCCTGAACTGGGAGCTCGCCCCGGTCGGCAAACATCCGCTGGCGCTGCGGCTTTCGCAGGACTGGTCGGTGATCGCGGTGAGCACCACCGAGAATCTGGCCTACGAATTGTGCTGGTACGCCGACGGGGCCGCCACCCAGTACGCCGCCCTGGGCCGCCCCGCCGGTCAGCCCCCGTTGGACAAACCGTTGGCGCCGTTGGATTTCGCACAGCTCGCCGAGTACGGGGCCGACTACGCCTCCGAGACCCAGGTCCGCGCGGCGTTCGGCAATACCGCCATGTTCGCCAAGCTCACCAACCTGCCCGCGAGCGGTATCCGTCAGGCCGGTCAGACCCGGCCGCTGGCCGACTACGGCGACCAGATCCTGTTCTTCCGACGCCGGGGCGCCAGCGAATAGATTGTTTTCCGCGCGATCGGCCGGGCACCCGCAGGGCATGACTGCCGACAAGACGAAGATCACGCCGGAGAACCTGCGGCAGCTGCTCGAGGCGGGCAGCCCGCACACCCGACTCGTCCTGACCGAGGGGCGGTTGCGCATCGAACCCGGAAGCGAGGACGATCTGGACACCCTGGTCGTCATCACCCGCGGCGATCTGGCCGCCCGCGTCGGCGACCAGCCCGACGAGGCGGCCCTGTCGCACGAGGCCGCCTCGCTGAACACCGAGCTGCGCCTGCTGGGGGCCTGACGGTCGTCGCACGATCCCTGTGGGTGTAGCGGCCATATCGGGACGGCCAGATGTGGTGCGCGCGGCCGTGGCCCGGATCACAGCCGGTACGGGAGTATCTGGCACCTCGCAATACACCCAGCGAAGGGTCGATCGATGAAACGACTTCTGTTGGCCACGGCGGTGATCGGGTCCATCCTCATGGCCGGTGCCGCTTTCGCCGCCGTTCCGCAACCGGTATCCGGGTCGCTGACCGGGTTCGACATCAAGGCCGTCTACGTCTCCGGGGTCTCCTCGGGCGGCTATCTGGCCAATCAGCTGCACGTCGCCCATTCGGGCACGGTCAAGGGCGCCGCGATCTTCACCGCCGGGCCCTACAACTGCGCGCAGGGCAGCGTGAGCACCGCGCAATTCGCGTGCATGCAGACCTATCAGCCGCGCCGCACGCCCGCGCGGCTCGTCCAGGAGACCCGGGATCGGGCCGCCCGCGGCACGGTGGATCCGGTTGCGGGGCTGCGGGATTCGAAGGTGTACCTCTATCACGGCACCAGCGACAACACCGTGGTGGCGGCGGTCAACGACGATCTGGCGGCGTACTATCGCGAGTTCGGCGCGAAGGTGGTCTACGACAACGCCACCGCGGCCGGGCATGGCTGGGTGAGCCCGCTGGGATCGGTCGCCTGCTCGAGCACCGCCTCGCCGTTCATCAACAACTGCCGCAACGATCCCGAGCGCGATCTGCTCGCGCACCTGCTCGGCGGCGTACAACCCGCGGCCGGCTCGACGGGCGGCAAACTGATTCGATTCGATCAGAACGTCTACGCCGGTGGTGCGGCCGCGTCGATCGGTATGGACGCCAACGGATTCGTCTACGTTCCCTCCGGCTGCGCGGCGGGTCGGGCGTGCACGCTGCTGGTCGCGCTGCACGGCTGCAAACAGGGCTACGGCTACAACGGATTCGGCGAGACCTTCATGCGCGACGCCTACCTCAACGAGTACGCCGACACCAACGACATCGTCGTGCTCTACCCGCAGGCGATCCCCGCGCCGAGCCTGGGCAATCCGAACGGGTGCTGGGACTGGTGGGGTTACACCGGCACCAGCTACGCCGAACACGCTGGGCCGCAGGTGAAGGCGATCATGGGCATGGTGCGCGCGCTGAGCTCCGACAAGCCGCCGACGACCACGACCGCCCCGCCGACGACCACCACCGTCACGCCCACCACCACGACCACGACCACACCGCCAACCCCGGTGTGCGTGAAGGCATCCAACTACGACCACACCGTGGCCGGCCGCGCGTACCACTCGGGCGGCTACACCTTCGCCAACGGCTCCAATGACGCCATGGGCCTGTGGAACACGTTCGTCGTCCACAGCCTGAAGCGCACCGGCGAGAACCACTGGGTCCTGGCCGACGGCCAGTGCTGACCGGACGGCTCAGCCGCCCAGCGCACAGCTGCCGACGATATCGCCGCCGCCGGGCCGTGGCACATCCACACTCGGCGGCGGCGATTGCCCAGCGGTGGACCAGATTTCGAGCGCGGCGAAGGCGCTGCGGAAACAGGGCAGCATCGGCCGCAGCAGCCCGGGATGGGTGTCGTAGAGGCCGTCCACGTGGTTTCCGTCCGCGATGCGGTAGTACCGGTGCAGACCCGCACGGCCCTGCGCACCGATCATGCGGCCGTAGGTATCGGAGCCCGGCCCGATCGGCAGTAGTGCGTCCAGCGTGCCGTGAATCGTGATGAGCGGCCGCTCGATTCGTCCGGTCAGCGCGATGCGCCGGACCGCCTCGCGCACCGCGCGGGGACGGGCGGAGTAGTCGTATTCGGCCTCGTCCCCGGTGTATTCGGGATCGAACTCCTGACGGTGGATGCGCTGGGTCGACCCCCAGTACGTCCGATCGTGATAGTCCCACAGCGGCTCCGAGCCCGGGGCGAATCCGGCGGCCAGCATCGCGTCAAATGCGGCGGGATCGGTTGCGGCGCGGGGAAAATTACGGATCGCGGGCGGCAGGAAGGTCAGCGGGTTGGGTCCGTCCGCGGTCCACAGCGTGCCCTCCCAGTCGACGCCACCGTCGTAGAGCCACGGCATGTTCTCCAGTTGCCAGCGCACCAGGTAGCCCCCGTTGGAGACCCCGGCCAGATAGGTGTGCGCGGGCGGGCGGCCGTAGCTGGCGGTGACGGTGGCCGCGGCGGCGACGGTGAGCTGGGTGACCCGCGAATGCCATTCCGCAACGGCATCACCCGGCCGGACGCCGTCGCGGTGGAAGTCGGATCCGGTATTGCCCTTGTCGGTCGCGGCATAGGCATAGCCGCTGGCCAGCACCCAATCGGAGATGGTGATGTCATTGGCGTACTGGCGGCGATTGCCGGGCGTGCCCGCCACGACCAGGCCGCCGTTCCAGCGGTCGGGCAGCCGAACGACGAACTGGCTGTCGTGATTCCAACCGTGCTCGGTATTGGTGGTGGAGTCGTCGGGAAAGTAGCCGTCGATCTGCCTGCCCGGCACGCCGCGGGGAGTGTGCGCACCCGCGGATGTCAGGCCCGCCCAGTGCGCGGGATTCGTATGGCCGGAGGAGACGGTACCGGCGGTGGTGAGGTCGTCCAGGCAGGCGGTCAGTTGCAGTTGTGCGCCCGGAACCGGCGGGGCGGCGCAGGGCGCCTCGAGGGCGGACGCGTGCGCCGGTGCCGTGCCCACCCATGCGCAGACCAGGGCGATGGTTGCGATTCTCACGACGACGACGCTACGAATCGGCTGCCCGCCGCCCTATGTGCGCGCGGCACGTATTCACCGCCGTCCGGATGTCGACGATTCACATGCCGTTGGCGGACAGGCCGTTTCACAATGAGGGCATGGGTGTGGAGGTCTTCCTGGGATTGCTCGAGCGGGAAGCCTCCGCGGTGGAATTCGAGGCGCCGCTGCTGGCCGCGCGGGCCGCCGGGGCGTCGGCGGACGAACTCGCGACGCTCGAGGAGGCCAAGCTCGCGGCACTGCGGGTGCGGGCGCTGCTGGAGCGGCGGGCGCGCAAGGAGGCGGAGCTGGCCGCGCTGTTCGACACCGCGAGCGATCTGGCCGGACTGCGCGACGTCGACGCGGTGCTGCAGGCGATCGTGCATCGGGCCCGGCGGCTGCTGCGCGCCGACGTCGCCTATATCTCGCTGCCCGATCCGGAACGCGGCGACACCTACGTCCGCGTCACCGACGGCTCGGCGTCGCGAATCTTCCGGGCCTGTCGCCTGCCGCGCGGCGCGGGTCTGGGTGGGCTGGTCGCCCAGACCGGGATGCCCTACTGGTCCGCGGACTACTTCGACGACCGGCGTTTCCGGCATACGGCCGCGATCGACGAGGCGGTGCGCGACGAGGGGATCGTGGCGATCTCGGGTGTGCCGATGAAGCTCGGCGAGCGGGTGATCGGCGTGCTGTTCGCCTCGCATCGCAGCGCGCGACCCTACACGCCGGAGGAGATGGCACTGCTGAGCTCACTGGCCGCCCATGCCGCCATCGCCCTGGATTCGGCCCGGCTGCTCGGTGAGATTCGAGCGGCGCTGGCGGAGGTCGGCTCGGCCAACGAGGCGCTGCGCGTCCACAATTCGACGGTCGAGCGGGCCGCCGAGGCGCACGATCGGATGACCGATTTGGTGGTGAGCGGCGGGGGAGTTGCCGATATCGCCGCGGTGGCCGCCGACATACTCGGCGGCGCGCTGCGGGTCCTCGACGCCGACGGGCGGCTGCTCGCCGAGGTGGGTGGGACAGCCGGCGATCGGCTCGCGGACGCGGCCGCGCTGGCCGAAATCGTGCGCGCGGCAAGGCGACTCGGGCGCACCGCGCGATCGCGGGAGATGTGGGCCGCGTCCGGCGGCGCGGGCGGCGAACCGCTGTGCACCCTGGTGCTGCTGCGGCCCGGCGAGTTGTCCGCACCGGATCGGCGCATCCTGGAACGCGCCGCCCAGACCACCGCCATGCTGTTGCTGTTCCGCCGCAGCATCGCCGAGGCCGAGGGCCGGGTGCGCGGCGAACTGCTCGACGATCTGCTCGCGGGCCGCCTCGACGAGCAGGCCCTGCGGGCGCGCGCGGCGGCCCTCGAACTCGAGGTGGACCGCCCCTACGTCCTGGTGGTCGCCGAACACGGCGGAAGGCGTCGGGCAGCGGGCCATGCCGCCACATACGCCTCGGCCCGGCACGGTCTGGCCGTCGCTCGCGGCGATCATGCCGTGCTGCTGCTGCCCGGCGCGGATCCCACGGCCGCGGCGCGATCGGTCGCCACCGAACTGGGGCGGGCGCTCGGCGTTCCGGTCACCGCCGGTGGCGCGGGTCCGGCCGCGCCGGGTACCGGATTGGCCGCCGCCTACGCCGAGGCGCAGCGCTGTGTGCGGGTGCTGCACGCACTCGGCCGCCCGGGCGCGGCGGCCGGGGCGGCCGATCTGGGGGTGGTGGGCCTGCTCGTCGGCGACGGTCAGGACGTGCTCGCCTTCCTCGACCGCACGCTCGGACCGCTGGTCGACTACGAAAACCGGCGCGGCACACCGCTGCTCGCGACCGTGGCAACCTACTTCGCCACCGGATGCAGCCGCACCGACAGCGCCGAACGCCTGCACATCCATGTCAATACGGTTACCCAGCGCCTCGATCGCGTCGCCGCCCTGCTCGGCGCGGACTGGCAGGCGCCGGAGCGGGCGCTGGACATCCAACTGGCCCTACGCCTGCACCGGCTGCGCGCGGCCGCCGCCCTGGGCGAGCGGAACCGTCAGAAGAACTGAGCCGACAGCGAGGAGCTACCGGTGCCGTAACCCAAGCTCACCAGCCAACTTCGGAACGCGATGACCGCGTGACCCACCGGCCCCGGATCGCTGCACGAGCCGCCGACCGAGGAGAAGGTGCACCCGTCGTCGGCCACCTGGGCCGTCTCGGCCTCCCGGGTGAGCGGCAGGCCGGGATCGGCCGCCGCCGGAACGGCCGTCGTGATCAGCGCACTCGCGATCACCGCCCCGCCGAGGGCCAGACCGCCCAGGCCACGCCGCCAGTTCGCACCGCTGTTCGATGTACTCATCGCAGCCAAGTTACCCGAAACGTCCTGCCCCGCAGGCCCCCGACTCCGGGGGCTAGTACCGTCGAATTCATGCGGCTCTACGTCGGTTGTGCCCAGTGGACGCATCCGGCCTGGCAGGACAAGCAGCCGGAGGCGCGGGCGCGGCTGCGCGGGTACGCGCGCTGGTGCAATGCGGTGGAGGGCAACACCACCTTCTACGCCACCCCGGCGCGGCGCACCGTAGCGGGCTGGGCCGAGCAGACCGATGCGGACTTCCGGTTCGTGGTGAAGCTGCCGAAGACCATCACCCACGAACGACGGTTACGCGAGACCGATGCCGAATTGCACGCCTTCCTGGACGCGATGGAACCGCTGGGCGCCCGCGCACACGCGCTGTGGATTCAGCTGCCCGCCTCCTTCGCACCCACCGATCTCGGTGCGCTGGCCCGATTTCTGCGGCAGGCGCCGCAGCGGCACCGCTACGCCGTCGAGGTCCGTCATCCGGCCTTCTTCGACGACGAGCGCGCGGCCCGGCAGCTCGAGTACGTGCTCGGCCGGACCGGTGCGGAGTGGATGCCGTTCGACACCACAACGCTGTTCGCGTCCCGGCCCACCAGTGCGACCGAGCGGGACGCGTGGGCGCGCAAGCCGCGGGTGGCGCTGCGCACCCGGGCGCTGACCGATGCGCCGATCGTGCGCTACATCGGCCGCGACGATGCCGAGACCACCATCGCGGGCTGGCGGCGCTGGGTCGACCGATGTGTCGACTGGCTGGGCGAGGGGCGTTCGCCGACCGTCTTCATCCATACGCCCGACAACGCCGAATCACTGGTGCTGGCACGCCGTTTCCACGCCGAGGTACGGGCGCGGGTGCCAGAGCTCGAGCCGCTGCCCGAACCCGTGGCGAGCGAACCGATGACGCTGTTCTGAAAAACGATTTGCGGGCGGGCCCCGGGCCGTGCGTATAGTTGGCAATGGCAACTAGTTGTAGGCGCTAACCAAACTCCTCGTGGGAAAAGGGATTCCGATGACCGCTGCCGAGTTGAACCGCAGCAGCACCGCATTCGACGATGCGGATCGTCTCGGCGCACAGCTGATCCGGTTCGTGCGCGCGATCAATCGGGCGAAGACCCAACTGGCCAAACACGGTCCGGACGGACTGGAGAAGCTCGCCTACGCCGTGCTGTTCTGCCTGGTACACGACGGTCCACAGCGCACCGGCAAACTCGCCGAGCTGCTGCACGCCGAGATCTCGACCATCAGCAGGCAGACCCGAACGCTGGTGGCGCACGGCCTGGTCGAGCGCCGGACCGATCCGATCGACGGCCGCGCGTCCGTACTCGCGGCCACCCCCGAGGGACTGCGGGTATTCGAGGAAAACCGTCGGCTGCGCAATCTCTGGATGGCCGACATCCTGGCCGACTGGCCCGAGCGGGACCGCGGCACGCTCATCGCGCTGCTCGACCGGCTCAACAGCAGTATCGAAGCAAGCCCACCGATAGCCGAACCGAAACAGGGCCCTACACCATGACCAACTCGACCACCCGGACCCCGGCCGCGCCGCCGGATCCGGAGGCGGGAGCGAGCGCGTCACTGTCGCACCGCCAGATCCTGACCGTGCTGTCCGGCCTGCTACTGGGCATGTTCCTGGCCGCGCTCGATCAGAACATCGTGAGCGTGGCGATCGTGCGCATCGCCAACAGCCTGCACGGCTTCGACCAACAGGCCTGGGCTACAACGGCCTACCTGATCACCGCCACCATCAGCACGCCGCTGTACGGCAAACTCGCCGACATCTACGGGCGAAAGCCGTTCTATCTCACCGCGATCGGCATCTTCGTCGTCGGTTCGGTCGCGTGCACCGCGGCCACCACGATGTACGAGCTGGCCGGATTCCGCGCGCTGCAGGGCCTGGGCGCGGGCGGGCTGATGTCGCTGGCGTTCACCATCATCGGCGATATCGTCCCGGCCCGCGAGCGGGTGCGCTACCAGGGCTACTTCATGATCGTATTCGGGAGCGCGACCGTGCTGGGGCCGGTGCTGGGCGGCTGGTTCTCCGGCTTCGACGAGCTCTGGGGTTTGGACGGCTGGCGCTGGGTGTTCCTGGTGAACGTGCCGATCGGCATCATCGCGCTCGCGGTGGTGGCGAGGGTGCTCAACACCCCGCACCAGCGGCAGAACCATCGGGTCGACTGGCTCGGCGCGATCGCGCTGGCGATCTGCGTCGTGCCGTTGTTGATCGTGGCCGAGCAGGGCCGCGGCTGGGGCTGGGACTCGCGGAGGGCGCTGATCTGCTACGCCGTCGGCGTGATCGGGCTGCTGCTGTTCATCCTCGTCGAGTCCGTGATGAAGGACGCGGCGCTGATTCCGCTGCGGTTGTTCCGCAGTTCGACGTTCAGCGTCACCATCGTGGGCGGGCTCATCGTCGGTGTGGCCATGTTCGGCGGCATCTCGATGGTTCCGCTGTATTTGCAGGTGGTGCGCGGCTTCTCGCCGACCAAGGCCGGTCTGCTGATGCTGCCCATGGTGGTCGGCATCATGATCGGTTCCCAGATCGCCGGGCAGATCACGCGATTCACCGGGCGCTACAAATTCCTGCCGGTGCTGGGCACCTTCATCACCGCCTGCGGGACCGCGCTGTATGCCCAGGTGCATTTCGACAGCCCCCTGTGGCAGCCGCTGCTCTACAGCGGCATCATCGGCTTCGGTCTCGGTGGCTGCATGCAGACGCTGATCATCGCGGCCCAGAATTCCGCCGGGCGGGCGGATATGGGTGTGTCGACCGCGTCGGCCACCTTCTTCCGGCAGATGGGCGGCACGCTGGGGGTGGCGGTGTTCCTGACCATTCTGTTCAATCTGCTGCCGCACCGCATCGTCGACGCCTTCGGCGGGCAGCTGCCGCCGGGCTTCGACGCCGACAAGCTCAACCAGCTGCAGAGCAACACCAGCGGCCTGGCCGAACTGCCCCCGCAGGTCCGCGAGCCCATCCTGATCGGCTTCACCAACTCCCTGCACGGGGTGTTCTACGCGGCCGCCGCGGTGGCGCTGCTGGCCACGCTGGTGCTGCTGTTCATGAAGGAGATTCCGCTGCAGGATGGCGCCGCTTCGGCCGCCGCGCCGCTGACCCCCGCCGAAGGCGAGTTCGCCGCCGTGCCGGAGATCTCGGATGAGCAGCGCGCGGTGCACGAGTCGGCCAACGGGCATCGGGCGGCCTCGCCCGGCGCGGGCGGGCCGCCCACCGGGGTCGGGTCGGCGGTCCCGAACGGCATCGTGGACCCCGCGACGAATGCGAGCCGGACGGAGGAGCCGGAATTCGCTGTGGCACAGGCGGGTTCGCAGAGGTATACGTCGTATGCGCCGGAGGTCGCGGCACCGGCGGCACCGGCCGCCACTCTCGCGAGCAACGGCAGCGCGGCCCATTCCGGTGCGGTCGCGCAGCTGTCCGCACACTCCGACGGCGGCCCGTACTCCGTGGGCGGGCGCGTGCACCGCGAGGACGGCCGTCCCGTGCCCGGCGCCGCGCTGACGCTGATCGACCAACGCGGGCATCAGGTTTCGCGGGTGACCGGCGGCGGAGACGGCGGCTATCGGATCGGTGCGCCGGATGCGGGGCACTACGTGCTGATCGTGTCGGCGGGCGGCCATCAGCCCGCCGCGGTGAACGTGAGCATCGATGATCGGGCGCAGGCGCTGGATATCACGCTGCTCGGCTCCGGTGAGCTGTCCGGCGTGGTGCGCACGGCTCGGCGCGGAGACCCGGTGCGGGGTGCGACGGTCACCCTCACCGATCCGCGCGGTGAGGTCGTCGGGGCCGCGGTCACCGGCGAGGACGGCGCGTACCTGTGCCAGGGCGTGGTGTCGGGCACCTACACGCTGGTGGCCGTGGCCGACCACATGCGGCCCAGCGCAACGACGTTGACGGTGCCCGACAGCGGCCTGCTGCGCCACGACATCGAGCTCGCGCCGATGGCGGTGCTGCGCGGATCGGTGTGGGCCGACGGCCGAATGGTGGCCGATGCGCAGGTGACGGTGCTCGACGAGCGCGGCGAGCTGATCGCCTCGGCTCGCACCGACGACAGCGGCCACTATGTGGTGGCCGATCTGCCCGAGGGCGAGTACACCGTGGTGGCCCGCGGCTATCCACCGGTGACCAGCCGGGTCACGGTGGCGGGCAACGAGGTCGGCCACGACGTACGCCTGGGGTACGAGGAAACATCGGCGTAGACGGCGGGAAGTTCATGACTGGTGTGACCGCACACATCCATACGGCCGCGGGCTGGCCGGTGCCGGATGCGATTCTGACCGTGACGGATTCGACCGGCCGCCAACTCGCGCGGGCCGTCGCCGACCCCACCGGGGCGGCGGCCACCGAGCCGCTGCCCACGGGCGTGCACACCGCGGTGGCGACCGCGCCCGGCTTCCTGCCGGTCGCCCGCGTGGTGCGGGCGGGGGCGGACGGTTCGGGTGGGCTCGGCGAGATCGTGCTCGAGCCGGAGGCGGGCACGATCGCCACCCCGCCGCCGGGTCGGTGGACCATCGATCCGGTGCATTCGACGGTGCAGGTCACCGCGCGGCACCTGGGCATCGCCAGCATCAAGGCGCGGTTCGCCGAGGTGAGCGGGCGGCTCGATATCGCCGAAACCTTCGAGCGGTCCACGGGTCTGGCCGAGATCGAGACGGCCAGTATCGACACCGGCATCGGCATGCGCGACGATCATCTGCGGTCGGCGGAGTTTCTGGACGCGCAGCGCTATCCGCTGATCACCTTCTCGGGCAGCGGATTTCACCGCACCGGTGCGGACACTTTCATCATGCCGGGCGAGCTGACCCTGCACGGTCGGGTGCGCCCGATCGAACTGGACGTCACCTACGGCGGCTGCGGGCCGGATCCCTGGGGCGGCGTGCGCGCCGCCTTCCACGCCGAAACCCTGTTGCATCGCAACGATTTCGCCATCGACTACAACGCCCTCGTGCGGGCGGGTGTGGCGGCCGTCGGCACCACCGTGCGGATCGACCTCGATATCGAGGTGGTGCAGGGCGCTCCATCGACGGCGCTGTAACCCACCGGGTTACACCCGGCCGACCGCGATCAGCGGTCGGCCGGGCCCGTCCCCCCGGGACGACTCGGTTTCGCAGGCGGACTCCGCATCGTGGTCGAGGATGCGGCCGAAGAGACGAATCAACGCCTGCTCCAAACTGATTCCCAATTCGGCCGCGCGGAAGGCCGACAGCTCGTAGGCCACCCGGTTGTGTACCAGCCGGGGGTCGCTGAGGGTTTCGTCGAGCACCATTCCGCTGATGGCCTGGTCGCGGGTGAGCGCGACCTCCGGCAGCCAACTGAGCGACCAGTAACCGCCGGTCGCGGTCGGAAGGTACTGTGCGAATTCGGGAGTGACATCGCTGGTGATCAACCAGGCGCTGATCCGAAGTGTCATAGATCTTGCCCTCGTCGAGAAGAGTGCTGCGGGAAGCTGCTTCGGCTTGGTGCGAGTCGTCGCGCCGGAGCGAGGTATCCGGGTCGGGCACCTCCTCGGTTGTCGAGGCCATCGATTCGCGGAAAGCGATGGCGATGACTAAATGCTACGAATCGCCCAATGTGAGTGTCAATGTAAGCTCCGTGCCACATTTGGATATTTTTGTAACCATCGTGATTACGAAAAGTCAGTGTGGACACTGACTGTCGAGATTGAGCCGCGCTATGGATGATCTTTGCGTGAAATCACGCCTGTGCGTGCGCTTTCGGGCGATCCGGATCGCCGCGAAGCCGATTCGTGTATCACTACAAACACCGTTCGAACGGTGTAGTGCCCCAGAAAAGAGTGGCTTGTTGAGCGATTGACACATGCGGGCATATATGTGGCTAGAATCGGGCACCGTGACACTCTCTGGGCGCGCAGGTGGGGAGCCGATCGGAAACCTGGTTCGCCGCCTCCGGACGGAGCGGGGCTACACCCAGGCGGCCCTCGCGAAAAAAGCGGACTGCTCCCGCAGCCTGATCCAGCAGATCGAGAACGGGACCCGGGTGCCCCCGCTGGCGCTACGCGAACGGCTGAGTTCGGCGCTGGGCGAGGAGCTTCCGATGGCCGCCGTGCCGGACGCCACCGCCGAGCCCACCGGCGGACACTACGACCTGCGCATGCGTTTCAACATCCTGCTGGGCAAGGATCCGGAGGTGGTCGAGCGGGTGCTGTCGATCGCGCAGAGCGTGATCGACGCGCGGGTCGCCCCCGAGGACATCGAGCCGCTGCGGCTCATCGCCGCCCGCCAGCTCGACCGCGCCGAGGAGATCCTGGCCCAGATCCCGTCCCGCAGCGCGACGGTGTGGGAGTGGAACACGATCAACGACTGGCTGACCATCCTCGAGCAGGCCGAGCGCTCCATCCGCGCGATCCACACCGCCGACCTGGGCACCATCGGCGGTGACGTCGGCGACGACTACCACTCGGCCATCGTCCGGCTCGCCGACAATGTGCACGAGCCGAAGGTTCAGGTGCGCCGGATGTACGTGCTGGACCGCATCGAGGACGTCTGGCCCTACGACGACAAGTTGTGGCGGCAGGTCCGCTCCGGTGTGGAAAGCGTTCTGGTCAAACGTGAACACGCGCGCAACGCCCAGAGCATGCTGGTCGTCGACGATCGCTACGTATGCATCGGTGAGTACGACTACTCGCGCCAGGCGCGAGTCGCGACCCGGTTCTCGGCGCTCAAGCACGATGTGGCCTTCGCCGTGCGGCGCTTCGAGAAGCTGTACGAACTGCGCCGGATGGGGTCGGCGATCGTCGTCGACGACATCGTGTCGACCCCGCCGCTGGCCGAATTCGAGCGGCTCACCCAGGGCAACTGTCGGGCACTGTTCCGCGAGGCGCTGGCACACGCCTGGGACGGGGTGCCCGCGCCGGGTGAGACGGCCACGGAAGCCGGTCGGTCGTGACCGGGACTCGGACCAGGCCCGAGGTGACGGGCCTGGCGGCCCGCTCGGAGGCGCGCAAACGGGAAGTGCGGCAGTCCTTTCCGAGTTCGCCCGGCTTCGAGGGCACCGCGGGGCGTCGGTACACCGGGGTGGTCGACGCCTACCACGGCGAGACCGGCCTGCCGATCCACCCGAGCGCGGCCGCCGCGTTGGAGCGGGCCTGGCGGGAGGTCGTGACCGGGCATCCGGCGCCGGACTATCTCGACGGACTGCTCTACGACAAGCGCCAGCCGCTGGTGCTGCGGGAACTGGCCGCGCAGCGGCTGTTTCGGCGGCTGCGGAATCCGGCGGACGGGGTGCCGGGCGTGCGGGTGGCGCCGGACGAGGTGGTGGTCTGCCCGTATTCGAGCACGATGCTGCTCGAGGAGGCCATCGCGACGCTGGCGCGGCCCGGCGGCGTCATCGTATGCCCGGAGGGCTTCTACAAGAGCGCCGGTCCGCACATCCAGAAGTTCGGCCTGCGCATCATCGCGTGCCCCGCGACGCCGGACGACGAGTTCAAGATCTGCCCCGAAGCGCTGGCCTCCTGTCTGGCCGAGTACCGGGCCCGCGGCGAGCTGTGCGGGGTGATGCTCACGCTGCCCGGCAATCCCGTGGTGGCGCGGTATTCGACGGCGGAGGTGCTGGCGATCGGGCGGGTGCTGGCCGAGGCGGACGTGCCGGTCATCTGCGATATGGCCTTCGACCAGATGGTGGCCGAATATGTGCCGATCGCCGCGGTCGAGGTCTCGACCGCGCGCGGGCCGGTGCGGCTCTACGACCGGGTGCTGTCGATCACCGGGAATTCCAAGGGTTACAACGCCTTCGGGCCATGCAAGATGGGTGCCGCCTGCACCGGCGATACCGAGTGGCTGACGCGGCTGCGGGCGCGGCTGACCGTGGCGTTCCAGCGCGAGACGACGCATCTGGCCCGCGCGGTCATCGAGCACACCCCGGAGGAGTACTTCCGGGACAACCGCGCGGTGATGCGCGCGCAGCTGGCCCGGGTCATGGACGTGATCGAGGGTATCAATCGGCGGCTCGGCCCGGATACGTTGCGACCGTTGGGCATTGCCGAGGGCATGTTCGTCTCGCTGGTGATCGACGAAACCCTGCTCACCGCCGCGGGCATCGATACCGGCGCCCAACTCGAGGATGTGCTGCTGGCCGTGGCCGGAATCGACAGCGTGGCCCTGGACCGCACCGGCTCCCCCCGCCGCGGCGTCCGGCTCAATGTCCTGGCGCCGCGCAAGGCTCCGGGCATGGAATCGCCGGAGCTGATCGGGGAGCTGTTCGATCGCCTGGAACGGCTCGTCGCAGATCTGGGCCGCGGCCTGACCTACCGGGAGGCGCTGGCCGGGCGCGGCCTGCCGGTGCTGGACGCGCAGGAGTGGCCGTGATCGTCGGGGTGTTGCGGGAGACCGCTGCCCGGGAACGCCGGGTCGCCCTCACCCCGGACGGGGTGCGCCGATTGGCCGCCGACGGTGTCGGGGTCGTGGTGCAAAGCGGCGCAGGCGGTTTCGCGGGATTCGACGATGCGGCCTATCGGGTGGCGGGGGCGTATACGACCGAGACAGCCGCGGCGGTCTTCGCGCGCAGCGATGTGGTGGCCTGGGTGAAACCGCCCGCCTTCCCGCTGGAGGCGGTGCCGCACCGGCCGGGTCTGACCCTGGTCGGATTCCAGGATCCGGTCCAGCGCGCGGCGCAGATCGCCCAGTTGCGCGGGCTGGGCGTGGAATCCATTGCCTTCGAATCGGTCTCGGCCACCGAGCTGCCCGATGCCGACGCGCTCACCGCGATGAGCCGGATCGCGGGCGGGGTCGCCTATCGCGCGGGCCGCCGGTTGCTGGCCGCGAGTACGCGCAGGCGGCCGATCCGCAGCATGATTCTCGGCTGCGGCCAGGCCGGGCTGTCGGCCCTGACCACCGCGCACGCGTGCGGCGACGAACCCCCCGTGCTGATCGGCAACCGCCCGGCCCAGCAGACCCCCGTGAACGCCTCGGGCCCGGCGACATTCGTGCTGAATCCGAACGGTGACCGGGCGACGATCGTCGACCGCATCGTGGCGGACAAACCAGATCTGGTGATCTGCGCCGCCGCCCGGCGCGGAGTCCGCGCGCCGATCCTGCTGGACGAGCGGGCGCTGGCGGCGCTCGGGCCGGGAGCGGTCGTGGTGGATCTGGTCGCCAAGGCGGGCGGCAACTGCACGGCCACCGTGGCCGACGCGACGGTGATCCTGCCCAGCGGTGTACTCGTCACGCACCGCTCGAATTATCCGTCGCGCCGCCCCGCGGCCGCCAGCCGCGCCTACAGCGCCGCCACCGTCGCCATGATCCTGCGGCTGTTGGGTCGCTAACGGCGTCGGTGCTCGCGCCCGGCGTTCCAGCGCTGCTCGAGCGCGCCGCGGAACAGGGCGCGGCAGTTGCCGTCGTCGAGGTCCTCGAACTCGGCCAGCGGCGGGTGCGCGACGAGCTCGTCGACCGGAACCGCCGAGCCCGCCCGCGAGAGCTCGTAGAGCCGCTCGAAGCGGCGCACCGCGAACGCCACGTCCTGCGGCAGCCCGGAAAACCTGGTGGCGACCCGGGATTGGCGGGAGTAGTCGTATTCACCCACGGCGACATAGCGGTCGTCGACGACCAGCATGCTCTGCGCATTGCGCGCGGCCTCGCGCCGGACCAGCAGGCTCTCGATACCGCAGCGGGCCTGCTTCCACAGCTTGTCCTCGTACGGCCACACCTCGGAGATCTCGTCGAGCACGTACAGGCGGCGCACGGTCACCCGGGGCCGGGCGCGCTCGGCGAGGCGCAAGATCGCCGCGTGATAGTCGTCGCCGATATCGCCACTGATCGTGCCCAGGGATGCGGTGTGGATCGCCCGAATCGAGCGCGTGGCCCGGTCGAGGATGGTCAGCCAATCGGTGACCGTATTCCACTCCCACACGGTGACGCTACGCGAGGGGATCTGCACGATGAGTTCCTCCGCGCGTTCGAGCTGGCGCAGCGCGATCGCCTGCAGCGGAGTGAGATCCGGGTCGGCGCCGGCGGCGTCGGCCAACCCGAGCGCGATGCGCAGGGCGCGCTCGGCGAGGCCGGGATCCTTGCCCAGCAGTACGTTGAAGCGCATCCGCAGGTCGTAGAAGGGGCCGTCCGCGGCGCTGGGCGTGGTATCGAAACGGATCGGCGGAAGCTCCTGTCCCAGAACCAGACTCAGCCGTTCGCGCAGCGACAGCGTCGGCATCCGGCTGCCGTTCTCGATCTGCTGGACCAGACTGCGCGAACAGCCCACCCGGGCGGCCAGCGCGGTCTGGGTGTATCCGCGCTCGCGCCGGAGGCGGCGGATCAGATCGCCGATGTGTTCCGGTGGCGGATGCTCGGAATGTGTCATCAGTTCCAATTTTTGTCACGATGTCCGGCCGAATATATGGGATGAATCGGTCGCGGCGACGTGGGTGAATCGTGAAAGTCGCGGAGTGCCAGGCGCGTTGCGCGAGTTTCGGGCCGGTGCCGCTCGGCTCGCCCGGCAATCCTGCCACCGGAGCGCTCGCGGTGATTACGGGGTGGGCAAATGTCTTGTGTGGGTATCCCGAAAGGGCGGCGTGATCGCTTGGCCGGGAAATACCCGCTGATTACGCTCGATGATGTATTCGTTCGGGACAAGGGCAGACGAATGACACTCGAACTCACCCGCGCGGCGATCGTCAGCGACATCACTCCGGAAACCGCCGAGCTGATTTCCGGACCCGAGGGGGACTTCTGGACCCTGAGCTGGTTGCCTGGTCGCCGATTGACCCGCGAACAGGCCGTGCACGGCATGGTGCTCGACGAAATCCTCAGCGACCCAATGCTGCTCGACGACGCGGAGGCACTGGAACTGGCCGCCGTGCGGGCCGCGGAACTGGGACTCGAACTCGAGCGGGCGGTGACCCTGCTGTGCCTACGGGTGGTGCACCGGCTCTCGCCCGCCGCGTGAGAGGTGTCGGTGGGCGTGGGTAGCGTGGCCACCATGACGAGCGCGGAGGTTCTGATCGATGCGTACGAACGGATTCGTGAGGTGGTGCACCACACGGTCGACGGCCTGGGCGCGCAGGCGCTGACCTTCCGCATCGACCCGGCGGCCAACTCCATCGCCTGGCTGATCTGGCATCTGACTCGCGTCCAGGACGATCACCTCGCCGAGGTGGCGGGTGTGGAACAGGTCTGGACCGCGCACGGCTGGTACGACCGCTTCGGGCTGTCGCTGGACCCGGGCGACACCGGCTACGGCCACGGCCCGGCCGAGGTGGCCGCGGTCACCGCATCGGCCGAACTGCTCACCGGCTACTACGACGCGGTGCACGAACAGACGCTGCGCTTCCTACAAGGTCTCACCGATGCCGATCTGCCCCGCATCGTCGACCGTCGCTGGGACCCGCCGGTCACGCTGGGGGTGCGCCTGGTGAGCGTCATCTCCGACGATCTGCAGCACGCGGGCCAGGCGGCCTATCTGCGCGGCGTCTTCGACCGCCGCAACGGCTGAACGCCTACCCGGCTCGTCCGGCCGGGATCGTCGGGCGGATCAGACGAATTCGCGCGGGGGCGCGGGCAGGTCCACCTCGGTCTCGGTCGTGCCGTCACCGTCCGGATAGCGGTGGCGGCGGTTGTAGACGACGCTGCTCAGATAGGCGGCGACGATGAGGGCCACGCCGACCAGGCCGGTGATGATCTCGTCGATGTGATGGCCGGTCTCGTAGAGCAGGACGAACGCCAGGGCGCCGATCGCCCAGTGCGCGCCGTGCTCGAGATAGACGTACTCCGAGAGCGTGCCCTTGCGCACCAGGTAGACCGTGATCGAGCGGACGAACATCGCGCCGATCAGGCCCAGGCCCAGCGCGATGATGATCGGATCGGCGGTGATGGCGAACGCGCCGATCACACCGTCGAAGGAGAACGACGCGTCCAGCACCTCGAGGTAGAGGAAGGTGAAGAAGGCGGCCTTGCCGACCAGCACCGCGGCGGGCGAGGGGGCGCGGCCCTCCGCATCGATCTGATTGTCGAAGTGGTTGCCCAGCCCGTCGACCAGGATGTAGGTGACCATGCCCAGTACGCCCGCGACCATCACCACATCGGCCTTGTTGTCGGGGGCGATGAATCCGGCGATCAGCACCAGCGCGACGAGCGAGACGATGGTGGTGAACATGTTGAACCGCCCGAGCCGTCCCAGCGGGCGCTCCAGCCAGGACAGCCAGGTGATCTCGCGCTGGGTGCAGACGAAGTTCAGGAACAGCAACAGCAGGAACATGCCGCCGAAGGCGGCGATTTTGGGATTGGCCTCGTTGAGCAGCGTCTCGTAGCTCGGCCGCCCATCCGGGAAGTAGGCCGCGCCGCCGGGCGGCGGGTTCAGCGCCAGATCCAGCGCCTGCACCGGATCCAGGTGCGCGCCGATGGCCACGATCACCAGCGGGAAGACCAGCCGCATACCGAAGACCGCGATCAGCACGCCGATGGTCAGGAAGATTCGCTGCCAGAACACGCTCATCCGTTGCAGCACAGACGCGTTGACCACGGCGTTGTCGAACGACAGAGAGACCTCGAGCACGCCGAGGATCGCCGCCAGGACCAATGCCTCCGCGCCGCCGTAGACGAACGCGACCACCAGTGACAGCACGGTGACGATGATCGACAGGGCGAACACACGCACGAACATGGCCGATGCCTTTCGTTAGCCCGACACCCGCGGGGGATACGACTCCACGGGTAGCAGCAGTCAGGTGCTCGCAACCCTCACTTCGATTCTGCCAGCTGCGCTCGGGAGCTCACAATCGTTACCGACCGCCACTACCGGGATGTGCCCCTAGTACCACCCGTGCGCCTGCCAGAAGGCCCAGGCCGCGTTGGGGCTGCCGTAGCGCTTGTTCATATAGTCGTAGGCCCAACGGATCTGGGTGACCGGGTTGTAGGGCCAGTCCAGGCCGTGACTGGCCATCTTGTGCGGCGGCAGCGCCTGTGGCAGCCCGTACGCGCCGGAGGAGGGGTTGACCGCGAAGGTGTTCCAACCGCTTTCGCGGGTGATGATGTTGTCGAAGGCATCGAACTGATCGGGCGGGACGATGAAGCGGGCGATGGTCTTCGGCGCCAGCCGGAACAGCGGCAGCACCAGGCCCGCGGCCATGCCGATCATATTGGGCACGGCCAGCGCCAGAGATGACGAGATGTCGGATTCGGCTATGTCGGATTCGGTTATGTCGGATTCGGCGGTGTCGTATTTCGCGATGTCGTCCTCGGTGATCTCGATTGTGCAGTTCGCAGGGGAGCAGTCCGCCGCGGCGGGACCGGAACAGACCGACAACGCGCATACCGCCATGGCCGCAATGGCCAATTTCGCGATCGATCGCATTACCAAAGCAAATCATTAGTTACTGGATTTGTCCGGAATGTCCGCGGCGTGTCCCGGCTTCGGTGCGAAACCCGAAGGCGGATCGGGAATTATGATGGAGCCGAGGTCACAAGCGCTCGAAGGTGTCTCGGCGACGGCGAGCCGTGCGCCAGCATCAGGTCGTGCCAGCGCCGCAGCGGAATACCGCTCGGCCGATCCGCCGCGATTGCAGACATTTCCGAGTAACCCACGAAATAGGTGGACAGCTGCGTGGAGTCGAGCTGCGCCCGACGCCATTTTCCGGCCGCCTCGCCCGCCTCCTGGAATCCGCGGCGCAGCATCAGGTCCATCGCCTCGGCCTCGCTCATACCGTCGCAGTGGACGCCGTGATCGAGAATCGCGTTGATGGTCATGCGCAGGTGCGACTTCAGCTGCTGCAGGCGCACCGGCAGGCCGCCGAAGCCGTGCTCGGCCATGAGCTCCTCGGAATAGACGGCCCAGCCCTCGATGAACGTGCCGCTCTCGCAGACCGCCCGCACCGGTGTCGAGCCGCGGAAGCGGCGCGCGTGGGCCAGTTGCAGGAAATGGCCCGGCATCGCCTCGTGCACGGCCAGATTGCGCAGCATGTGGTTGTTGTATTCGCGGTAGAAGGACTGCACCTGCGCGGCGGGCCAGTCGTCGGGCGTCGGGGCGATGGCGTAGAAGGTTGGGGTGTCGGCGGTTTCGAGGGGGCCGACCGCATCGCAGTAGGCGACCGCGATGCCGCGGGCGAATTCCGGCATCACCTGCACCACCAGGGTATCGGGCACCGGGGTCACCAAATCGCGTGCGGCGACGAAGGTCTCGGCCTCCGCCAGCGCGATGCGGGCCTCGGCCACGACGGTGTCGTTGCCGGGTCGCTCGGTGGCCAGGCGATCCAGCGCGGACCGCACGGTCGCGTCGTCGGGACGGGCGACGCCGAGCAATTCGCCCGCGGCGGTACGGATCCGGTCGGTCAGCAGGTCGAGGTGGCGGTGCGCGTGGTCGAGGACGGCCGCTGCGCTCAGGTCGGTGTCCAGGCCGTGCCAGAGCTTGGCCTCCCACAGCCGACGGCCCAGCCGGGGGTCGCGGTCGGAGCGGTCGAGCCGCCGCGTCAGCCAGTCGGTGAATTCGGTGAGCGCGGCCGTGGCCGCCTCGACGACGGGGCGCACATCCGCACCCGGCACCTGCCCGGCCAGTGCGGGCACCTGATCGCGGACCAGCGCGATGACGCCACCGAACTGGCCGAGGGCGGTCTCGACGTGAATGCGCGGGCAGTCGGTCAGGGTCGCGCGCGCGGTGGCCAGGGCGTCCGGGACGGCCGCCAGCCGGGCCGAAACCGCCGCCAGCCGCTGCTCCGGCGGCGCGAACGGCCGGGCCAGCAGGCCGTACAGCAGCGGACCGGGATTGTGTACCAACGGATTCCACTCGTGCTCGCGGACCTCGCCGAGCAGGAACAGCCGCGCGTCCACCTCGCGTTGCAGCAGCGCCAGATCCACCCGGTCCTCGGCGTCCAGTTCGTCCTCGTCCACCTCCGCCAGCGCATGCGACGCCTCGCGCAGCATCGCGGCCTGTTCCCGTACCGCCTCCGCGGACCAGTCGGGCAGTCGATCGTCGGACCGATGATCACCGGCCATGGCGGCGACATGTGGATCCACCCGCAGCAGGGCGTCGACGATCCGTTCGGCCCG
The DNA here is from genome assembly GCF_023740735.1 of Nocardia sp. CDC159. Classification (GTDB taxonomy): domain Bacteria; phylum Actinomycetota; class Actinomycetes; order Mycobacteriales; family Mycobacteriaceae; genus Nocardia; species Nocardia pulmonis. Next base: position 23,624 of record NZ_JAMRXH010000020.1, on the reverse strand, counting down.
CTCCACGAAGCGCTGTGACATGCGGGCCACGCTACCGCCGCCCCGAATACCCGTTGGCGTCGCGGGGAGTGGGGTGACAATGCGGGTATGGACGATGCGGCGACGGAGTTGGTGGAACGGGCGCGGGCGGAGATCGTGCCGGGGCCCAATCGGTTTCTGGATCTGTTGGATTCGGGCCGGATGCCGCGAGAGCGGCTGAAAGCGCTTGCGGGCGAGCAGTTTCACATCCTGCGTAGCGATCTGCGCAGCTTCGCCCACTTCGTGACGCGCTTCCCGGATCCGCCCGCCGGTGATTTCTTCCTGGGGCTGGCCGGTGGCGAATCGGCGGCCCTGCGGCTGCTGCCGCTGTTCGGCGCGGCGGTCGGCATGAGCCAGGCCGACCTGCGGGGGTATCGGCCGCGGCCGATGGCCCAAGCATATCCGGCCTTCGTGGCGCAGCGGGCGCTGACGGGCGGACTCAGCGGGATGGCGCTGGCCATGCTGGCCAATCTCGACGAGTGGGGCGGGTACTGTGCCCGAACCGCGAATGCGCTTGTCTCCCAGTATGATTTGGGCGAGGACGAGGTTGACTTCTTCCGGTTCTTCGCCACCACCCCGCCCGGATTCGCCGAGCAGGCGGCCGCGGTGGTGGCCCAGGGCCTGCGCGCGGGCGAGGACGCGGAGCAGGCGCTGCACGACGCCCGGATGCTGCACGCCTACGAGTCCGCCTTCTGGGAGTCCCTGGCGCACAACGATTGACGGGTCAGCTGCCGCCCGCGGGGGGTACGCCGTGCGTCGCGCCCTGCGCGGGGCGGAAGCCCGCCCCGATGCCCTGGTTCGCGTCCAGATCGGCCTGGATGGCCGCCCAGGTGGTGCCCACCTCCGGGCCGAAGCAACCGACGGCCAGATAGGCGTTGACCATGCCCACCAGTGTCGAACCGGCGACCACGGGTGCGCCGGAATCGCCGGGCAGGACGCAGATCTGGGTCCAGGTCTCGGTGCCGCGCGCGAAGACGTCACCCCACACGATGCCGCAGTTGGTGCCGGTGGTGCGGCCCTTCTTGCAGACCGTGGCGGGGAACTGCGCGGGCGCGCCCACTCCGGTGATGCTGACCGAGCCCACCCGATCCGACGCCGCGACCCGGCGGGGATCGAATTCGATGACCGCGTAGTCGAGGTCGCGATTGCTGGTGGCGATCCGGCCCAGCACACCGGCGTTCGGGTCGGTCTCGGAGACCACGCTCTGGCCCGGCTCGCCACAGTGTCCGGCGGTCAGCCCGACCAGCCGGCCCGCGGCGTCGTGGCCGATGGTGGTCAGCGTGCACTCGGTCGTATTCGCGATCACGATGCCCGAACCGCCTCCGAGGATGGGCAACTCGGCCGCGGTGGCCGTACCCGGTGCGAGGGCGAGCGCGGCGGCCGCGGCCAGCGACCCGCACAACGGTGCGAGGGAACGCATGGGTCCTCCTGGGGTCGGGGCGGGCTCAGGCCGCCTGACGGGGACGCGATACCTCGAGAGCCTGGTCCTTCAGCGTTTGCAGTGTCTTTGCCAGTATCCGCGACACATGCATCTGCGATACCCCGAGTTCCTCGGCGATCTGGGTCTGGGTCTTGGCCTCGAAGTAGCGCAGGATCAGCGCCCGACGATCGCGCTCGGGCAGTTCCGCCAGCAGCGGCCGCACCGCCATGGCCTGTTCGACCAGCTCGTAGCAGGGCTCCTCGGAGCCGAGGCTGTCGCGCAGCGGCGTCGGCGAGTCCTCGCCGTCGTCGACGGTCGCCTCCAGGGAATCGGTCCGGTAGCCGTTCGCCGCGACCAGGGCGTTGGTGATCTCGGTCACCTCGACCTCCAGCTCCTCGGCGAGTTCGCGCGCGGTGGGCATGCGGCCCAGCCGCTGCGCCAGCTTCTCGGTGGTCGGGCCGATGAGCTGCTGGATCTCCTTGAGTCGGCGTGGGACCCGCACGGCCCAGGTGTTGTCGCGGAAGTAGCGCCGCACCTCGCCCATGACCGTGGGCACGGCGAAGGACAGGAAGTTCGCGCCGCGGGTGACGTCGTAGCGGTCCACCGCCAGGACCACGCCGACCCGGGCCACCTGCAGCAGATCCTCGAACGATTCCCCGCGCCCGGCGAACCGCCGCGCGATGTGCTCGGCCAGCGGCAGGCAGCGTTCGATCACCTCGTCGCGCAGGTGTCCGCGATGGGGATCGTCGGCGGCCAAACCGGCGAGCTTGTCGAACCAGGGCTCGATGTCGTCGTAGGTGTCCTTGCTCGTCCGAGACTCGTCACAACGGCTGCCAGCAGATTCCGTCATCATCCGAGTTCCCTCCGTGGTGCGACCGTGTGCGGTACGACAGTGTTCGATAACAGCCGGGTAACCGGCTTCTCCGGGGCCAAACGTGGGCGGCGGAAGTTGCCGCCGTGCCGGTCGGAGGCGGATTCCGGGCCGCCGCAATCCGTTGGTTGCTGAAAAGTTGCCTTAGTGCAATCGGCTCCGTCGGCCGCGCTTCACTCGTCGGGTTCGTCACGATGCGGCAGGACCGGTTCGTGGTCCTCGGGCTGGCCGTGTTCGATCTGATGGCCCCGGGCCAGTTCCGCATCCAATTGCGCGCCGAGCAGCACCGCGACGTTGGTGAGCCACAACCACACCAGGAACACCACCGCTCCGGCGAGCGAGCCGTACACCTTGTTGTAGGAGCCGAAATTGGTGGCGTAGACGGTGAATCCGGCCGAGGCGGCGATCCACAGCAGCACGGCCAGGGTGCTGCCCGGGGTGAGCCAGCGGAAGCCCAGCTGGCGGGCATTGGGCGAGGCCCAGTACAGCAGGGCGAAGGCGAGGCTGACCAGGATGATCAGGACCGGCCATTTGGCGATGTCCCACAGCAGGATTCCGGCCGAACCCAGTCCCAGCCAGCGGCCGACCCGATCGGCGACCCGGCCGGTGAGCACCACGCCGAGGGCGCAGACGGCCACCAGCAGCACCATGGTCGCGGTCAGGCTCACCCGCAGCGGCACGGTCTTCCAGATCGGCCGTCCCTCCTCGGTTCGGTAGATCGCGTTCGCCGCGCGAATGAACGCGCCGATATAGCCGGAGGCGGTCCACAGCGAGGTGCCCAGGCCCAGGATCGCCAGCGGCCCGGCCAGCGAGCGGGTGCCCTGCAACTGCTCGATGCCGTCGATCAGAAGCGCTGTGCCGCTGTTGTTTCCGAACTGACGGATGGTGTCGATCAACGATTGGGTGGCCGAGGGGCCGAGCAGTCCGAGTATCGCGGTCAGCACCAGCAGCCCCGGAAAGACCGACAGCACACTGTAATACGTCAGCGCCGCGGCCCAGTCGGTGATCTTGTTGTCCTGGAACTGCCGCACCGTCCGGCGCAGCACCCCCCACCATGCGTGCCAATCCAAATGGCTCGGCGCCGCGGGAACCGTCGTGCCGGACATGGCCCCACCTCCTGGTGACGTTGCCGGGCTACCCGTCGCGGGCCCGGACAAACCAAGCGCGTCGGGCGGCGATGATCGGAAACCGAAGCAGCGCAGCACCGTTCACCGGCGTCGTGGCCGTATCGACCCCTAGGCATCGAGGAGGATGCGATGGCGACCGGAGGATGATGCCGATCGCGACCGTGGGGCGATGCGTCGACGCCCGCGGAGTCTCCAGAATCGAGTGGTAGGAATCGGAACTCGTCGGACTGGAACGGATATGACGGTCGATGCGGAGGCGGGGGTTCGGCAGCTGGTCGATCACCACGGCCCGCGGCTGTGGGGACTGCTGGACTGGGTGCCGGGCGGCTGGCTCGGTCATGTGCTGGTGCTGCTGGCGATCGCCCTGGTCACCGGGTCGGTGGTGTGGTTGATCGGGCGCGGGACCACGGGTTCCGGGCGTGTCGGATTGAAATCCGACGACAACGGGTAATCCTGGGTCCAGGGCGGTCCGGCCGCGGACCCCGCTCCAGGAGGTAAGGCCATGTCAGCGACCTCGATCAACTCCTGTACACCGGCATACGAGCGGGCCCGGCGCCTGCTCGGCGGCGCCGATCCCGAGGTGCGGTCCAATTCCGGGCGGCGGCGATCCCACCGAAAGGTGTCGAAGTTCGACCAGTTGGCCGCGCGGCTGCGGGCCGCGGCGCTCGGTCGGGAAATCTCTGGCTAATCGAGTTGGTGTAATTTCACCTGCCGCTGGGCAATCCGGGGACAGCACGGTTTTCCGGTTCGCCATCCGACGAGAGGATCGGGGTGGTGCAGGTGATCGAGACGGTGCAGCCCCCACCGGGCATGGCCGATCTGTGGCTCGCGCAGTATCGGGATTGTTCCGCCGAGCCGATCGGACTGTCCCCGGCGAAGGCGCATTTTCTGCTGGTGGTGCATGCGGGTCACGGCCCGGAGTGTCGGCCCTATCTAGCGGCGGCCGCATTCCATGATTGTGACATGATGCACAACTATCGATGATCATTTTCATGTAGCTGCTGGTATCGCTTTGTCGGTGTTGTGCTGTTTGCTGATAGCACCACTCCGCGTCGATGCGGGCTCTTCGACGGGCCAGGCTGTCGCGGCCGGTCGAGGAAGGTTGCATGAGCGTCACCGTATTTCGCGCGGGCAGGCGTCGCCCGTGGCAGATGTTGTTGGGCCTCGTCGCCGTATGCGCCGTGGCCGCCGTTCAGTCGGGAGCGGTGGCCACGGCCGAACCGCAGCCCGTTCCCGTGCAGCCGGCACTGCCGTTCCCGGTGCCGCCCGCACCGCCGGAATTCGATCCGGCCTTCTACAACCCGCCCGCCGATGTGGTTGCCGCCAAGCAACCGGGCGACATCATTGCCGCGCGCGAGGTCCATCTGGCCTTCTATTCGGTGATTCCGTTCAATATCGATGCCTGGCAGCTGTCGTTCCGGTCGACCAATACCCGCGGTGAGCCGATCGCGGCCGTGACCACCGTGATGAAGCCGCGCGGTGACAACGGTGGGCAGCCCCGCAACCTGCTGTCGTATCAGTTCCCGGTGGACTCGCTGGCCAAGTACTGCGCGCCCTCGTACGCGCTGCAGCAGGCCTCGATTCCGGGTCAGATCACCGGCCAATTCGACATTCCGTTCGAGTTCGTGGCGCCGCTGACCGCGCTGGGCGCCGGGTGGGCGGTCGCGATGCCCGATCACGACGGACCGAACACCGCCTTCGCCGCGGGACCGCTGGAGGGGCGGATCACCCTCGACGGAATTCGCGCCGCGGAGAACTTCGCGCCCATGGGCCTGCCCGGCCGCGACACCAAGGTCGGCATGGCCGGATACTCCGGCGGCGCCATCGCCACCACGCACGCCGCCGAACTGCACGCCTCCTACGCGCCGGATCTGAATATCGTCGGTGCGATGTCCGGTGGCAATCAGCCCGATCTGCGCGACACCATCCGACTGGCCAACAACAACCTGGGCTCCGGCCTGATCCTGTCCGGCATGATCGGCGTCGCGCGTGAGTATCCCGAACTCGCCGAGTACTACCAGCAGCATATGAACGACTTCGGCAAGGCCCTGCTGGGGCCGCCGAAGAATTCGCTGTGCCTGTGGGGGGCGGGCATTCTGCCCTTCGTCAACATCGTGGGTCTGTTCGACAGCCCCAACCCGTTCGACGATCCGGTGCCCACCAAGGTTTTCGACGAGATCTCGCTGGGGCATTCGGTCCCCGATATGCCGGAGTTCCTGTATCAGTCCAACCCCGACGAGTTCGCTCCCGTCGGTGCGGTGAACCGGCTGGTGGAGAAGTACTGCCAGGATCCGAATGCCCGGCTCACCTATGTCAGGGACAATTTCAGCGAGCACATCTCGCTCGAAATACTCGCCATGCCAAGGGTTCTGGTGTGGCTGAAGGATCGCTTCGACGGCGTGCCGGTGCCCAACGGTTGCGATATCCGTCAGGAGGGCTCGATGACTTTGGATCCGGCGACCTGGCCGGTGTGGTTGCAGGGGGTGAACACGCTGCTCAGGGGGATTCTGCAGCAGCCGATCGGCAGCCGCTGAACAGGGCGTGGCGTAGCCCGGGACAGTGCCTCGCGCAGTAGCATTCGAAGCTGCTGCTCGAGGCACTTTTCGGGGTACCGGCAAGGTGAGGCAGGGTGGTATGGGCGTCATGCCGAAAATAGCCGGACTGGTCGTGGCCTGTTTCCTGGTTGCCGTGCAGTCGGGTGTGGTCGCGGCCGAACCGGTCGTGGACGAGGAAACCGATGCCGTTCCGGTGCAACCGGGCGGGCCGCTGCCGATTCCGCCGGAATTCGATCCCGCCTTCTACGATCCGCCCGCGGAGGTGGTCGCGGCCAAACAGCCCGGGGAGATCATCGCGGCGCGCGCGGTGACGCTGGCCGTCTATTCGACCGTGCCGTTGAATATCGACTCCTGGCAGCTGTCCTACCGCTCGACCAATACCCGCGGTGAGCCGATCGCGGCGGTGACCACGGTGATGAAGCCGCGCGGTGACAACGGCGGTGAACCGCGCAACCTGCTCTCGTTCCAGTTCCCGGTGGATTCCGGCGCCCGGTACTGCTCGCCGTCTTATGTGCTGCAGCACGGCTCGGTGGCGGGCAACATCATCGGCCAATTCGACGTGCCCTTCGAATTTCTCCTCGCTCCGGTCACCGCGCTCGGCGCCGGATGGGCGGTGGCGATTCCGGATCACGACGGTCCCCGAACCGCGTTCGCGGCCGGGCCGCTCGAAGGGCGGATCACCCTCGACGGCATTCGCGCCGCGCAGAACTTCGCGCCGATGGGTCTGTCCGGTACGCAGACGAAGGTCGGCATGGCCGGATACTCCGGCGGGGCCATCGCGACCAGCCATGCCGCCGAACTGCATGCCAGCTACGCACCCGAGCTGAATATCGTCGGCGCGGCGGTCGGCGGCAGTCAGCCCGATCTGCGGGCAACGCTGCTGAACGCCACCAACAACCTCGGTTCGGGGCTCATCCTGGGCGGTCTTTTCGGGGTCGCGCGGGAATATCCCGAACTCGCCCAATTCCTCGACGAGCATCTGACCCCGGCCGGTAAAGCCCTGCAGCCGGCGCATCGTTCACTGTGTCTGTACGCGGCCGGAATTCTGCCGTTCCTGAATCTCGAGAGCCTGTTCGATGTGCCCGATGTGCTCGAGCATCCGGTGGTGAAGTCGGTGCTGCACAAGGTTTCCCTGGGGCATGCGGTGCCGGATGTGCCGATGTTCTTCTATCAGTCGAAGAACGACGAGTTCGCGCCGGTGGAACCGGTGACCCGGCTGGTGCGGGAGTATTACTGCCGCGATTCCGAGATCCGGCTGGCCTATATCCGCGACATGCTCAGCGAACATCTCGCCTTGCAGACCCTGGCCGCGCCGCGGGTGCTGCTGTGGCTGGAGGATCGTTTCGAGGGTGTCCCGATGCCGGGGGGCTGCATGCTCAGCGAGGAGACCTCGATGGCGCTGGATCCGGCGACCTGGCCGGTATGGCTGAAGGGTGCGGGCAATCTACTGGCCGGGGTGGTGCAGCAGCGCATCGGCAGCAAGGAGCACGCCTATCCGATCAGGCCCAGCGCCTCGGTCGGCGATCGCTGACCCGTTCCCGGGGCGACCACGATGCTGTAGGACTGCGCCAGCGACTCCGCCACGAGGGCATCGACATCGGCGCGGGCCTCGACCTCGACCAGTTCGGCGGGCGTGGCGCGGGTGCTGACCTCGGGCGGGGTGAACAACCGGCAGCAGTCCTCGTCGGGCAGCGTGGAGATGTCGCAGGTGCCGATGCGGCGGGCCTCGGCGATGATCTCCTGCTTGTCCCAGCCGATCAGCGGGCGCAGCACCGGCAATTCGGCGGCGTCGTCGGTGGCGACGAGATTGGCCAGGGTCTGGCTCGCGACCTGGCCGAGACTGTCCCCGGTCACCAGCACCTGGTTGTTGTGGCGGCGGGCCAGGCGCTCGGCGACGCGTAGATACAGGCGGCGATGCGCCACGGTCTGCAGCGGCCCGGAGCCCGCGGTGGCCAGCGCCTTCTGCGCCCGGCCGATCGGAACGACGTGCAGCCGGGCCCGCGGCTGATAGCGCGCGAGTTGGAAGGCCAGCGCGTAGGCCTTGTAGGTGGAGGCGGGGTCGGTGTAGGGCGCTCCGGTGAAATGCACGTAGTCGCACTGCAAACCGCGCCGCATCGACCGGTACGCGGCGACGGGGGAGTCGTAGCCGCCCGACAGCAGCACCAGGGCGCGACCGGTGCAGCCCACCGGCAGGCCGCCCTGTCCCGGTAATCGGTCGACCGAGACGAAGATCTCGGTGGGATCGACCTCGACCACCACCGGCAGTTGCGGATTGCGCAGGTCGACGGTCCAGCCGAATTCGCGGCAGACGCGTGCGCCGATGTAGGCGGCCAGTTGGTCGGAGGTGAGCGGAAAGGTCTTGCCGCGCCGCCGCACGCGCACGGCGAAGGTCGGGGACTGCTCCTTGTGATCGCGCAGCAGGTCGATGGCCGCCTCGGCCGCGGCCTCGGGGGTGAACGGGACCCGCACCGCGGGCTGGACCACGCTCAGCCCCATGACCTGCTGCAGGCGGCGGGTGAGCTCCTCCGGGCCCAGGTGCGGTGCGGAGACGATGAGAAAGCCACCGCGGCGGCGGATGTCGATCCGACGTCCGCCGAGCGCGCGGCGCATATTGCGGATCAGCGTGTTCTCGAACCAGCGCTGATTGCGGCCCTTGAGCGTGATCTCGCCGAATTTGGCCAGCACACAGGTCGCGGGATCCATCGTGCCATTATCGGGTCAGCTGCTGAGGGCCGTCTGCTGCGGGGTGTCCGGGCGCGGCGCGTCGAAGGCGGCGGGAGCGGGGCCGAAGGCCTTGCGGGCGTTGCCCACCACGTTCTTACCCATGACTCGGTTGCCGAATCCACCGATGACCGCGCCGATTCCGGCGGGCAGCACCTTGCCGAACATCAGCACCGCGCGCTTGGTGAGCAGCTGCACGACGAAGCGCTTCATCAGCCCGTCGTTCATGCTCCGGATGCCGGGAATCTTGTTGGCCAGCAGGTCGGGCCAGTTCTTGGCCGAGCGTCCGACCCCCTGCTGCACCACCTGCATGCCGCTCTCACCCAGGGCGACGCCCAGCACCAGCGCGCGGCGGCGCTCCTTGTCCTCGAGCACGATGCCGTGCACGGACGCGACGGCCAGGGTGAAGACGGCGGAGGAGTTGAGGAAGAAGGCCGTCTCCGCCGTCATCGCGAACAGCGACAGGATGGTGCCGATGCCCGGCACGGCCGCGATCGCGCCGACGGCGGTGCCGCTCAGGGTCACGGTGAGCAGGAAGCGGCGCTCCAGGCGCGCGATGATCTGGGCGGGGTTCTCGTCGGGATGCTTGCGCCGCAACTTCTCCACATACCGCCGCACCGCCGGGGCCTGCACCCGCGAGCCGTTGTCCAGCAGCGACCGCACGACCTTCTCCATGCCGGACTTGAACATCGACAGCACCATCCTCTCGTTGTCGGCTTGTGCACCGAATATCCGGTATCGAGCGATCGACACCGGCGAACCGGAATCGTCACGTTGGGCGGAAGGCGACCTTGTCAGCCTATGCGCTCACCGCGCGGGGGCCTGCCGTTCGCGGTAGGGTTGCTTCTGTTCGGGAGGGCCGGGGGTGGACGACGGCTATTCGAGGTCGCGATGGTGGAGCATCTGACGGTTCGGACGCCGCAGTTGGATGTCGACGTGCGGGCATATGGGGCTGCCGATGGTGCGCCGGTGCTGTTGGTGCACGGGTGGCCGGATGGGCCCGCGGGGTGGGATGTGGTCGCGGGCAAGCTCGCGGGGGAGGGGTACCGGGTGGTCGTTCCGGCCCTGCGGGGGTTCGGTGCCACGCGGTTCGTCGAGGAGGCGACGCCGCGGCGGGGACGGCTGATCGAATTGGCCGAGGATGTGGCGGCCCTGGCCGAAGCGCTCGGCTGGGGGCGGTTCCTACTGGCCGGGCACGATTGGGGCGCGCGGACGGCCTACCGGCTCGCCATCCTCGATCCGCGGCGGGTGATCCGGCTGGCCACCCTGGCCGCGCCCTGGGCACCGGCGGCGCCGGAGCCGATCGTCTCGGTGTCCCAGGCCCAGATGTATTGGTACCAGTGGCTGTTCAACACCCCGATGGGCCCACGCCTGCTCGCCGCGGACCGGCACGAATTCATCCGGCACATCTGGCGCGAATGGTCACCGACCTGGCAACCGGGCCCCGGGGAGATCGAATCGGCGCTGGCGGCGAGCGACAATCCGGACTGGATCGAGGTGACCCTCGACTACTACCGCAACCGCTGGGATTGGGGCGGCCGGGAGGCGGCGGACCCGGAGGCCGAGGCGAGTCGAATCACCGTGCCCACCTTGACAATTCACGGCCGGGCCGACGGCTGCGTGGCCCCGGCGGCGCTGGCCGGGATGGCCGAGCGCTTCCCGGCCGGATTCGAGGCGCGTCTGCTCGACGACGTCGGCCATTTTCCGCATCGCGAGGCGCCCGACGCGGTCGCACAGGCGCTGCTGCGCTGGTTCGCGGGTGCGCAGCGGTGAGCGCCGCGCAGCCGCCCCGCGATATCGACGCGCACTGCGCCGAGCTGGTGGCCGCGCTCGCCGCGCGGAGCGCGCCCGCGGCGGTGGGCGCGGTGGTGCGGGTGGTCGCCGACCGCACCGGCCGCCCCATCGAACTGCGGCCCGTATCCCTCGGCGGCACCGAGGTTTTCGGGCTCTGGGTGGCCCTGGCCGACCACGATCTGATCCTCTACGACAGCACCGCCAGCCCCGCCCACCGCAATCACATCGTGCAACACGAACTGGGCCATATCGTGCTCGGGCACGGTCCGCTGCCGAGTGCGGAATACGCGAACAGCCGCTGCCGCAGCGACTTCCACGATCCGGTGGAGGAGGAGGCCGAACTGTTCGCGCGCAGGCTCACCTGGCGGCTGACCCGATATTCGGCCACCGCGGCGTCGTCGGGGGTGGCCCGGCGGATCACCGACACGCTCACCGGGGGTGAATCATTTCGCTGAGCTCCGACGCGGCGCATCTGATCGGATACGAGATTCCCGCGGTCCTGTTCGCCGTCGGTGCGTGCTGGGTGGGCGCGGTGCGGTTGCGGCGGCGCGCCGCCACGCAGTGGCTGCTGTTCTGGTCGCTGCTGCTGGGCTTCGTGTTCTACGAATCGGCGGCACTGATCTTCGTTCCGGGTCTGGCCGAATTCTTCGGCATCCGACACGGATTCGGGCTGCTGACCCAGATGACCGGGCTGGCCTGGAACGTCTCGACCGTACTGCTCGTGCTGAGCTGGCGCCACGGCGAGGTGCCGCGACGGCGGGCGTGGCAGCTGGGTGTGCTGTTCCTGGTGGGCGAGCTCCTCTTCGCGGTGACCTTCGTGTGGATGTATCCGGGACCGGCGGGGGCGAACTACATCGTCCATGTGGCGGGGCGGCCGGTGGGCACGGTGTACCTGCTGACCTACGCGGTCTCGATGCTCGCCACCAAGGCCATGGTGGTGGCCATCTGCCTGCCGCAGCTGCGGCATGTGGCCGCGACCACGACCCGGATCGGTATCGTCGCGGTGATCGTCGGATCGGCCCTGATCGGGACGTTCGGCCTCGCGCGGCTGCTGTCCGGAATCCAGCCGCTGATCGGGGTCGACGCGCAGCGCTGGGAGGCGGTGGCGCTGCTGCTGCACGTCCTCGGCGCGGTCGTCTACGTCGTGGGCATCGTCTTCGTCGAAATCGCCTCGGGTGTGGTTGTGCTGGTGTCCGAGGCGCGCCACCTGCTGCGGTTGCGGCCGCTGTGCGCGGCGGTGGTGCGGGAGTTCCCCCAGCTGGACGAGCCGCCGCGACCGGCGCCGGGCGATCTGCTCTCGGCTCAGCGCCTCGGCACCCAGGTCGTGCGCCGGGTGGTGCTGCTGTCGGACGCGGCGGTGCTGCTGGGTCGCGGGGCCGCGGCGGAGCCCGGAAAAATCGGTGCGCCAACCGATTTCGACGACGATGTGCACGCTGCCTATCGCGCCGAGCTGCGCCGCATGCTCACGGCCGCGCGGAGCTATCGCCGGACGCGTCGCCAGGGGCCGCCCGCGGCGGTGTTGCGGGACTGTCTGGCCCCGGATCGTCCACGGGCGGAAGCCCTTCCAGAGCCCTGATGTTGTCGATGATCTGGGCGATGTGCCGCAGCGAGGTCTCGCTCAGGCCCGCCGCCCGCAGCCCGAGCGCGCCGACCCCCGCCCTGCGCATGGCCTCGGCGAGTTCGCCCTGTGCGTCGTCGGGTCGTTCGTCGTCGAGGAAGTAACTGGGCGGCACCTCGAAGTAGCGGGCGAAGGCGCGGACCAGGTCCAGCCGGGGTTCGGGCGCCAGATTGTTGCGCAGCTGCGACAGATACCCCTTGCTCAGCGGCACCCCGGTGGTGCGTTCGAAGTCGCGGATGAAGTGGCTCAGCGACATGGTGACGCCGGTGCGGGCCTCGTGCTCGGCGATCAACCGGTTCAACCGAGCGGCGAACGAATCGCCCTCGGTCGGTTCGGCGGCGCGGCTCATTCGCTGTCCTCACTCGTTGCTGATCGGTGGCGGTGTGTGCGAGTGTAGCCTAATTCGTTCACGGGCATGAACGACCCTGGTTGGTCGTTTGACTTAGAATTTCAACGAATTCGTTCATTTTCGTGAACATCGCGGTTCGTCCCCGTTACGAGCGTGTTGAACTGCCGTTTCCCACCAAGTCGGGGAAATTATCGATCTTGCGCAAGTTTCTTTCAGTCGTTACTGTTCACGGCAGTGAACGCCTCCGGGCGCCCACCGCGCGGTGACAGTGCGGTCGCCGCAGGAATTCTCACCTGCGAGGAGTAGTCATGCTGAGCTTTCCCCCCGGACACCGGCCGCGCTACCGCGACTTCGAGATCCGCGCCGTCTCCGACGAAACCATTCGAGAGGGTTGTGAGCGCGCGCCCTACGGCGCCGACGACCGCCAGAAGCTGCGGCTGATCGAGGCCGTCACCGCCGCGGGCGTCACCGATATCGACGTGGGCTCGGGCATCACCGAGCCGGGCTTCGTGCGCTCGGTGCTCGACGACAAGTTTTTGCTCGGGCGCATTCCCGAGGCCGCCCAGTTCTCGTTCAATCTGACGCTCAAGACCTGGGAGCCGCTGGTCGCCGAGCTCGAGCGGCGGATGCCCAAGGAGTATCTGGCCGAGCTCTACGTCAGCGTCGGAATGATCGAAATCGACTCGCGGAACCGGCTTTTCGAGCGCGTCGTGGAGCGGTTGCGCTCGATCGGGGTGACCAAGCTGCGGTCGAGCCTGCTCAACGCCTTCGGGATCACCGTCGACGAGGACAAGTACGACCACCTGTCCCGGCAGCTGGAGCGGTGCCGCCAGCAGGGCATCACCCTGGTGCGCATCAACGACTCGGTGGGCACGCTGATCCCGGATTCGACGGCCGTGCTGGCGGCGAATCTGGTGCGCGACAATCCGGAGTTCACCTTCTACCTGCACGGCCACAACGATCGCGGCCTGGGCACCGCTAACTCGCTGACCTCGGTGTTCCACGGTTTCCAGATGATCGAGGGTGGTGTCGCGGGTGTGGGCAACCGGGCCGGTCTGGCCGAGCTCGAGGTCATCGCCGCCACCTTCGCCGACAACAACATCGGCGTGGCCGCCGCGCCGCTGGATGTGGACAAACTCGGTGCGGCCGCCCGGCTTTCGGAGGAGGTCTTCCTCACCGCGCCCGATCCGTACCGGGCGGTGAGCGGCTTCCTGGTCCGCAACGAGAATGCGGGCATCGTGAATGTGCCGGACTACCTTGGGGTGTCGCGCGGGGTCGACTACTTCCTCAACCGAATCGGCCTGTTCCCCGCCTATATTCGCCAGATCCTGGCCGAGGGCGGGATGGATTCGCAGATCCTGGCCGACGACGCCTTCATCGAGGATGTGTACGCGCGCCTGGCCACCCACATGGACCGGCTGTTCGAACGCAAACAGGCCGAGTTCACCCGCCTGTCGGGACAGATCAGGTCGTTCTACGACGAGATCGTCCGGCTCGACGAGGTCTACACCTGCGCGCTGGAGGCGCTGCGGGAGCGCACCCAGGAGCTGGTGTCTTGAACGTCACCGTATTCGGGGCCGGTGGTATGGGCCTGTACTTCGCCGCACTGCTGGCCCGGGCCGGGCACCGGGTGACCCTGGTGGGGCGCGAGTCGACCGTGGCGGCGGCCGCGGCCGGTCCGCTGACCCTCACCCGGGGGGAGGCGGTTGTCGAGATATCCGGTGTCACCGTGGTTTCCGAGGTTCCCCCCGAACCCGTCGATCTGGTCGTGGTCGCGGTGAAGGCCTGGCAGGTGACGGAGGCGGCCCGAGCGCTGCGCCCGACCGTCGGCCCGCGGACGGTGGTGCTGCCGCTGCAGAACGGGGTGGAGGCCGCCGGGGAACTGGTGCAGGTACTCGGGCCGCGCGGGGTGCTCGGGTGCAGCGCCGTGGTCATCGCCAAGCGCACCGGACCGTTGGCGGTGGCCTGTCTGGGTTCGGATGCCGCACTCGAAATCGGGCCCGCCACCGAGGGTTTCGGCCTGCCGCTCGGCGCGACCGTGGACGCGCTGACCGGGGCCGGAATCGCGGTGAGTGTATCCGACGACATCGAGGCCACGCTGTGGCGCAAGCTCATGCTGATCTCCTCCTACGGCGGTGTCGGGGCGCTCGCGCGGCAGCCGGTCGGGGTGACCTCGACCGATCCACACACCCATGAACTGGTCCGGGCCGCCATGGTCGAGGTGCTGGCCGTGGCGCGGGCGCGAGGGGTGCGGCTCGGCGAGGCCGATGTCGACGGGATGATGAAGGTGTTCGAGAGTTTCCGCCCCGACACCACCTCCTCCATGCAGCGCGATCTGCTGGCCGGGCGGCCGTCGGAGCTCGAATTCCAGAACGGCGCGGTCGTGCGGTTCGGGCGCGAGGTGGGGGTGCCGACGCCGATCCACCGGTGTGTGTACGCCTCTCAGCTGCCGGGGGAGTTGGCCGCGCGCAAGGAGGCGTGATGTCGCGAGAACTGTTGGTGGACAAGGCCGTCTCGCGCGCCGAACCGGCCGCGATCGGCCTGGCCGGGGTCGTCGCGGTGAGCATCGGCAACTTCCTGGTCGCCTTCGATGCCACCGCGGTCTATGTGGCGCTGCCCAGTGTCACCGCCGATCTGCACGCGGGAACCGCCGCGGGGCAATGGTTTCTGGACGCCTACACCATCGCGCTGTCGGTTTTCCTGCTGGCATCCGGGGCACTGGGCGACCGGGTCGGCGCGGCGCGGGTCTACCGCTGGTCGCTGCTGGCCTTCCTGCTGGCCTCGGTCGCCTGCGCCGCCGCGACGGCCCCGGCCCAGCTCATCGCCGCGCGGGCCGTCCAGGGTGTGAGCGCCAGCTTCGCGCTGCCCATGACCCTGGCCATCCTGACCAAGGGGGTCCCCGATCCGGTGCGCCGATCGCGGACCATCGGCGCCTGGGGTGTCGTCGGCGGGGTCGGCATCGCATCGGCGCCGATCCTGAGCGGGCTCATCACCGGCTATCTGGGCTGGCGATGGCTGTTTCTGATCAATGCGCCGGTCTGCCTGATCGCGCTGGTGCTGTTGCGGTCGTTCCGGGATCGGCCCGCCGACCGGCCCGCGCGCTTCGCCCCGGGTCCGCAGGCGCTGCTGTGCGTGGTGCTGGTCGCGATCGCCTCGGTGCTGATCGAGGGGCACGAGATCGGATACGCCGACCCGTGGATCGTGGCGCTCGCCGCGGTGGCGTTCGCGGGTGTGGTGGCCCTCGGGTGGCTGCAGGTGCGGTCCGCGCAGCCGATGATCCCGCGGGCGCTGTCGGGGAATCGGTCGTTCCTGCTGATCGTATTCGGCGGCGGCTGTTATCAATTCGCCTCGTACGGCTCGTTGCTGGTGCTGTCGCTGTATCTGCAACGCGTGCACGGCATGTCGGTGCAGCGGGCGGGATATGCCCTGCTGGTGTGCTGCCTCGCCTGGTTCGGCGGCAATGTGCTGGCGCTGCGGGTGACCCCCGCCAATCGCCGCACGGTGATCATCGCCATGGCCACCACCGGCGCCCTCGGCGCGCTCGCCACGGCCGCCCTCTCGCAGACCGGAAACCTCACCGTCACAATGATCCCCACCGCGGCGATCGGCCTGGCCGCGGGTCTGCTGGCCTCCTCGCTCAGCGCCGCCACGATGCACGTGGCCCCGGCGGAGGTCTCCGGTTCGGCCTCGGGTCTGCTCAACACCAGCCGCCAATGCGGTATGGCCCTGGCCATCGCGGCCCTGGGCGCGATGGCCACCGGCTCGCTGCCCGCGCCGATGCTGCTGATCGGGGCGGCGTTCGCGGTTGTCGCGGGGGTGGGTGTCGCGGTGCGCGCGGCGGTGTGATCGCGCGAATTCCTCGAAGAGGTGGCGCGAATGCACCCTTCGGGGCGGGCGCGGATGTCTACCATCGGTAGCCGCCGCTGAGTGTCGACGACGCCGTAGTGAGGGGGAGCGATATGTCCGAGCCATCCCACTCCTATGTCATTCGGGGTGGAATCGAGGGCCGTGAGCGGCTGCGCGTGCTTGCCGCCATCATGGAGCCGACGACTCGCGCACTGTTCGCGCGGCTGCCGGTTCGGGTGGGCGACCGCTGCTGGGATGTGGGCTGTGGCGGCGGGGACGTGTCCGCGCTGCTGGCCGACCTGGTCGGTCCGACGGGTTGGGTCCTCGGTACCGATATCGACCCGGTCAAGGTCGAACTGGCCGAGGCGGAGCGCGGCGACCGCCCCAACATCTGCTACCGCGTCGCCGACGCCATGCGTGAAACCCCCTCGGAGACCTTCGATCTCGCCCACGCCCGCTACCTCCTGTCCCACCTCACCGATCCCGCGGGCACCCTCGCGGCCATCCGCTCCGCATTGCGCCCCGGCGCTCTGCTGGTCGTGGAGGACGTCGACTTCAGTGCTCCCCTCTGCGATCCGGACCGCCCCGCCTTCCGCCGCTACCACGACCTCTACACCCGCACCGCGCAGAGCCGCGGCGCCGATCCCCTGATCGGCCCCCGCCTCCCCGCCCTGCTGCGCGCGACCGGCGTCACCGACGTCCAGATCTTCATCCACCAGCCCGCAGGCTTCGACCACGCTCCCAAACACCTCAGCGTCCTGACCCTGGAAGGCATCGCCCCCATCGCCCTGACCGAAAACCTCACCACCCCAGCAGAATTGGAGGACATCCTCACAGACCTCCGCGCGGCAGCCGACGATCCGGCCGTCCTCCTGGGCTGCCCCCGCATCGTCCAAGCCTGGGGCAGGGTGCCCTGAGCGCCGAGGGCGGTGGTGAACCCGGCCGATTTCGCTTGGGGCGTAACCCGTTCCCGGCCGCCGGGCCGCTGGCCTACCGTGGCCGCATGCGTTCACCGATCACGGGTACCGCCGCGGGCGTGCCGTTCACCGCTCTACCGCCGGACGGCGACGGGGCCGCCGCTCTGATCGTCACCTGGCACATGCTGGATGCGCCGAGGTCGGATGCCGCCTTCGCCGCGGCATTGCCGATGGACGGGCTCCCCGCGTGGCGGGTGCATCTGGGCATGCCGATGTGCGGTGCGCGGATGGTGGACGGCAAGACCGATGCCATTGTGGAGCTGTTCAGCAAGGATCCGCTGATGTTGTTCCTGCACCCGTTCGTCCGGCAGGCGTGCGAGGAATTCCCGGCGGCGCTGGCCTCGATTCGCGCGCAGCTGCCGGTCGACGACGGCCCGATCGGGGTGCTCGGTGGTTCGCTGGGTGGGGCCGTGGCGCTGCGGATCCTGGCCGAGACCGATATTCCGGTCTTCGCCGGTGCCGTCGTGAACGCCGCTATCCGGATGCGCTCGGTCGTGGATCTGTTCCCGGGTGGCTATCCCTACGACGCCGAGTCCGAGCGGGTCGTGGAAAGCCTGGACTTCATCGCCAAGGCGAAGGCCATCGCGGCGCGCGCACCGCTGCTGGTCGTCAGCGGCGAGCTGGATCATCCGGCGCTGCGTGCCGATGCGATGCGCCTGGTGGAGGCGGTGGGGGATCGGGCCGAATTGCTGTCGATACCCGGCCTGGCGCATCCGCTCGCCGACGAGCCGGGCATCGAGCCCGCACCACAGCTGCCCCTGGCCCGCGAGGTGGATGCTGGTCTGGTCACCTGGTTCCGTCGGCACCTGTCGCAACGGAGCTAGCTGTCAGCGCCGCAAGGTATCTCGCACCCGCTACTCGACCCCCTTGCGGGTGGACGCCCCGCATGACGTGACCGCCCGAGGGGCCGAGAGGTGAAAGCCGTTGCGGGAAGGGGAAACCCGGTAGTGTGCGGCCGGGCCGTACCGCGGGTGGATCCCGGAATCGGGAGACAAGACGCCAGCTGATCGGAGAGGCTGCGAAGTCGACCGCGCTGGGAACAATTTTTCTTCCCACTCAAATGTATAGCCGCTGTACCCTCTTGCCGCAAGGCCCCCTCGAGGGTCCATACTCGTCGCCCGGAGCACGAGTGGAACAGGAGGGGAGAAAATGGCCGAGGAAATGGCGCGCGGAGTCGGTCCGGCGAAGATCGACATCGCCTACGAACGATGCGGCGATCCGGAGCACCCGCCGGTGTTATTGATCATGGGCGCGGGTGCGCAATTGATCAATTGGCCGAATGGTTTGTGTGCGGGGCTGGTCGAGCGCGGGCTGCAGGTGATTCGGTTCGACAATCGGGATGCGGGCCGGTCGACGCATTTCTCCGACGTGCCGCCGCCGGATTTTCCGGCGGTGCTGGCCGGGGACTTCTCGACCGTGCCGTACACGCTGTCGGATATGGCCGCCGATACCGTCGGGCTGCTCGATGCGCTCGGCCACGAGAGCGCGCACATCGTGGGCGCCTCGCAGGGCGCGATGATCGGCCAGACGATGGCGATCGACTATCCGCGGCGGGTGCGCTCGCTGACCTCGATGTTGTCCACCACCGGAAATCCCGAGGTCGGCAGGACCGATCCCGGTGTGTTCGAGCTTCCCGGACCCAACTCACCGGATCGAGCGGGTTTTGTCGAGTGGCGGGTGCGGCTCGGCCGCGCGCTGGCAGGATCGGGATTCGCCTTCGACGCCGAGGCCGCGGCCGAGCTCGCCGCCCGGGCGTGGGATCGCGACCACGACGGCTCGGCCATGCTGCGGCAGGTCGTGGCCGTGGTCGCCTCGGGTGATCGCACGCCGCGGTTGCGGGAGCTGGACGTTCCGGCGTTGGTGATGCACGGAACCGAGGATCGGATGTTCGACATCAGCGGCGGGCGCGCGACGGCCGAGGCGATCCCGGGCGCGAAACTGCGGATTTTCGAGGGGATGGGCCATTCGCTACCGCGCGAGCTGTGGGACACCTTCGCCGACAATATCGCGGAGTTGACTCTTTCGAATCAGAGGAAAATTCTCTAACATTGACAGACGGTCAATCGAATAAGACACGCGAGAGATCTTCACCTATATTATCGCACAGCGAGGTGGCTTTGTCAAAATTCGACTACGAGGCCGAATTGGCGGCCGAACGCGCACACGGCGCATTTCTCTACGAGAAATTGGATGCGGTCCGACGGGCCTCCTCGGACGACCTGAACCGCACGCTGCGCGAGAACCACGCGGCGACCGGACAGGACCGCTGGCAGCGCGAGGTGGCGGTCGGCACGCTGAGCGATGCGGTGAGTCGCTATCACGCGGCGGAGAACGGGCTGTGCTTCGGCCGCCTCGACGGCGCGGACGGGACGATCTATGTGGGCCGCATCGGCCTGTTCGACGAAACGCGTGACTACGAGCCGTATCTGCTGGACTGGCGGGCGCCCGCGGCCCGGCCGTTCTATACCGCGACGGTCGCCTGCACCGAGGGGGTGCGGCGGCGTCGGCATCTGCGCACGCGCGGTCGCGAGATTCTCGGTTTCCACGACGACGTATTCGATCTCGGCGCCGACGGGGCCGATCCAGACGCCGCACTGCTAGCGGCCCTGGACGCACCGCGCGAGCAGACCATGCGCGACATCGTTTCCACGATCCAGGCCGAACAGGACGAGATCATCCGGCTGCCGCATGCGGGCATCCTGGTGATCGAGGGCGGGCCGGGGACCGGCAAGACCGCGGTCGCGCTGCATCGGGTCGCGTATCTGCTCTACGCCCGGCGCGAACAGCTCTCGCGGCAGGGTGTTCTGGTGATCGGTCCCAACCCGGCCTTCCTCGACTTCATCGGCAATGTGCTGCCGTCGCTGGGGGAGACCGATGTGGTCTTCGCGACCCCCGGCGAACTCTTCCCCGGGGTGCGCACCGATCGAGAGGACGCGCCGGAGGTCAAGCGGGTCAAGGGATCTCGCGCCATGCTCGAGGTGCTGACGGCGGCGGTGGCCGATCGTCAGGAACTGCCCGACTTCCCGATTCCGGTCGCGCTGAGCGATGTGACGGTCGAGGTGGACGAGGAGGTCGTGGCGGTCGCGCGGCGGCACGCCCGGGCCACCGGTCTGCCGCACAACGAGGCGCGCGCGGTATTCCACGAGCGCCTGCTGGACGGGCTCACCGAGCGTGCGGTGAGGAGTATCGGCGAGGGCTGGCTCACCCGGCGGGACCGGGCGCTGCGCGCCGAGCTGGCCCGGGACGCGCGGGCGGAGCTGGCCGAACACGCCGAGGTGCGGGCGGTACTGGACCGGCTGTGGCCCGATCTCACTCCGCAGCGACTGCTGTCGGATCTGTTCACCTCGGAAACTCGGCTGGCGGCCGCCACGGCGGCCCTGCCGGAGGCGGACCGGGAGCTGCTGCTGCGGGAAGACGGTGCGGCCTGGACGATTTCGGATGTGCCGCTACTCGACGAGGCCGCGGAACTGCTCGGCGTGGATCGGCGCGCGGAGCGGGCGGCGGCCGCGCGGGAGCGTGCGGCCCGCCTCGAATACGCCAGGGAGGTGCTGTCGATCATCGACAACCCCGACGAGGAGTACGGCGACGACGAACTGCGGGTCACCGATGCCATCGATGCGGAGGCCCTGGCCGAACGGCAGACCGAACGCGATCATCGGACCCTGGCCGAACGCGCTGCCGCCGACCGGGATTGGACCTACGGCCACGTGGTGGTGGACGAGGCCCAGGAACTGTCGGAACTGGATTGGCGGGTGATCATGCGCCGCTGTCCGAGCAGGTCGATGACGATCGTCGGCGACCGCGCGCAGCGCCGCTCGCCCGCGGGCGCGCACACCTGGGGGCAGATGTTCGACCGGTACACACCGAACCGGTGGGCCTACCGGACGCTGTCGATCAACTACCGCACGCCGGGGGAGATCATGGCCGTGGCGGGGCGGGTGCTCGAGCGGCTGGATCCGACCGCGCCGATGCCGAAATTAGTACGCCACAACGGATTCGAGCCGACGTGGACGGAGGTTTCGGCGGCCGGGCTCGCCGCCGCCGTTGCCGAGCTGGTTCGCGACGCCGCACCCGCGACCGGTTCGCTGGCGGTGATCGCCCCGGCGGGTTGCGCGCTGGATCCGGACGGTCCGGTCATCACCCCGGCGGCGGCCAAGGGGCTGGAATTCGATGTGGTCGTGCTGGTCGAGCCGAGCGCGATCCTGGACGGCTCCGACTACGGCGCGGCCGATCTGTATGTCGCGCTCACCCGGGCGACGCAGCGGCTGCACATCGTGCATGCGCAACCGTTGCCCACCGGGCTCCGGCCGTGATCGCCGAGATCGTGGGCCCTACTTCAAACTCATACGCGCGCCGACGCTTTCGAGCTTGGCCTTGGCCGCCTCGGCGGCATCCTTGTCGAGCTTCTCCAGAATCGCCTTCGGCGCCGCCTCGACCAGATCCTTCGCCTCTTTCAGCCCCAGTCCGGGCACGATCTCCCGGACCGCCTTGATGACCTGAATCTTCTTGTCCCCGAAGGATTCCAGGATCACGTCGAACTCGTCCTGCTCCTCCGGCGCCGCCTCCGCGGCGGCGCCCGAGGCGGCGGCGGGAACACCGAGCACGGGGGCGGCGGCGGTCACGCCGAACTCCTCCTCGAATGCCGTCAGGAACTCCGAGAGCTCGAGCAGCGTCATGCCCTTGAAGACCTCGAGCAGTTCGGCGGTGGTCATCTTGGCCATAGCTTCATCCCTTGCTGACCAGGCGATACCTCCATGATAAGGGCATACTCGGCCGATTTTCGGTCGAACCGTACGAACCAGCGACAGCCCGGCACCGAATAGTAGATGCTGTCCATCCGCGGCAGCGATACCTCGGTGTGCGAAAGGATGTCGATGGTTGCTCGGCGATTATTCGGAATGCTGGGTGGTTGTCTGGCTGTGGTGGGGGTGGTCGCGGTTCCGGCGTCGGCGGACGCGGTGCAGCGCAATGCGACCTATCGAATCTTCTGGGAGGCGGTTCCGGCCTACCGGGTGGTGCCCGGCACCCACCACACGGTGTGGGCGGTCGACTCCGAGACCGGCTGGGATCATTGGGTTCTCACCCCCGTAGGCGGTTCGTTCGCGCGCCCGATCTTCCAGATCCGCAATGTCGCGAGCGATCTGTGCCTGGCGCCCGCACTGCGCCGGGCGGCGAGCAGCGATGTCGAAATGGCCGAGTGCGGTACCGGAACCGAACAGACCTGGTATATCGACCCGATCGGCCCGAGCCACAGCATCGCCCTGGTCGCCGACCCGGCCCGGAAGATCTACGCCAACAAGACGACCGGCACCGCCGGAACCCTGCTCGAGGGCGTGATCGCCGATACCTCCCAATCCCGTTGGATATTCCGGCGGATCTGAATCATTAATCGCCGCCGAATCGGGCACAGCGACGAATGAGGGTTGTCACGCTGGGCAGATTCGGGAGGCGTATGCGATGTGGGAAGCACGCCCGGACCCTTTGCTACGGCTCGGCGCGACATCGAGCGCCGTGGCGGGGCTGCGCGAGATCATCGCGAAGGAGGAACCGCTCGGCCAGGCGCTGACGCGGGTGGCCCATGCGGCCGCCCGCGCGGTGCCCGACGCCGATCTGGTGAGCATAACCGTACTGTCGGAACAGGTTTGGCGCACCGTCGCCCGCACCGCCGACGATGCCGTGCCGCTGGATCGTGAGCAGTACGAGTCCGATCGCGGCCCGTCGCTGGAGTCGGCGCGGTTGCGGCGGCCGGTGCGGGCGCAGATCGGTCGCGAGCGCGACCGCTGGCCGGAATTCGACACCTCCGCCGCCCGCGCCGGGGTGCGCGCCTATCTGTCGGTACCGCTGCTGGTGGAGGTCGCCGAGAGCGTGCAGCTGCTCGGCTCGCTCAATATCTACAGCCACAACGCCGGTGCCTTCGATCCGTTCGACGAGGGGTTGACGAATCTGTACTCGGTCGCGGCCGGGCAGGCGATCGCCGCGGCCCGCCGCTGGCAGGCCGCGCGCGAATCGGTCGCGCAGCTCGAGCGGGCGCTGGAGACGCGCGCGGAGATCGATCAGGCCAAGGGCGCGCTGATGGCCATCCACGGCTGTACCGCCGACGAGGCCTTCGCCCGGCTGGTCGAGCAGTCGCAGCGGCACAATATCCGGGTCCACACCCTGGCCCGGCGCTTCCTCACCGAACTGGGCAGCCGGGCGGCGTCGGACTAGGGCGTGTCCTGTAAGTCATCGCAGCCAGAGGATGATGGCGGCGATGGTGAGTTCGGCCTGGTAGTAGGCGGCGCGTTTGGCGTAGCGGGTGGCCAGCTCCCGGAATTGTTTGAGCCGGTTG
>NZ_JAMRXH010000002.1 GCF_023740735.1 Nocardia sp. CDC159 | reverse complement strand
GCTGTCTGGTCGGTGGAACCAGCCTCGGCGCTCTCGGCGTCGTGGCCGGGCAGTTGTTCATCACCGCGCCCGTCGCCATCGCCGCCGCGGTGCAGTACTTCACCACCATCAACGCACCGTTCACTCCGGCTCCGGCTCCGCCGAAGTAAACCGCCCATGCGCCGCCGCCGATCCCCTCGTCCCGGGTCGGCGGCGGCGCGGGTGTTTCGATCCCGCTGCGCCTAACCCGTGAGCTAACGGCCGGGTCGAGCCATCGTCGGGTATGACCTCGACTGCTCCACACACCACCTCCGATGCGGACCTCGATGCCGTCTTCGGGCCCATCTTCGACCGGATCGCCGCCGGTGCGGTCGATCGCGAGATCGATCGCCGCCTGCCCTACGAGGAGGTCGGCTGGTTGCGCGAGGCCAAATTCGGCGCGCTGCGGGTTCCGGTCGAATTCGGCGGGTACGGCGCGAGCGTGCGGCAGCTGTTCCGGCTGCTCATCGACCTGGCCGCGGCCGAATCGAATCTGCCGCAGGCGCTGCGCGTGCACTGGTCGTTCGTGGAAGACCAACTGCTCGCCGAGCCCGGCCCGGTCCGGGAGCGCTGGCTGCGCTCGATTGCCGGTGGGGTGCTGGTGGGCAATGCCATCACCGAACCGGGCGTGGGTGCGGTGGATCGCTATCGGACGCGGCTGACCCGCGACGGTGAGCGCTGGCTGCTCAGCGGTGTGAAGTACTACAGCACGGGTTCGCTCTACGCCGACTACATCCTGGTCGCGGCCGAACGCGACGGCGATCGGGTCGGCGTGCTGGTCGACGCCGATGCCCAGGGGGTGCGTCAGCACGACGACTGGGACGGCTTCGGTCAGCGCCTGACCGCCAGCGGCACAACGGAATTCACCGATGTCGCGGTGCCCGAGGACCGCATTCTCGGGCCGGGCTACGGCGTGCCCGGGGCGACCTATTCCACCGGCTATCTGCAACTGGTTCAGCTGGCGGTGCTGGCGGGCATCGCCAAGCGCGCGGAAAGCGATGCGCGGGAATGGGTTTCCGCGCGAACCCGGGGCTACACCCATTCCGCGGCCGGGCTGCCGCGCGAGGATCCGCTGGTGCAACAGGTGATCGGCCGGTTGTCCGCGGCGGCGTTCGCCGCGCGGGCGAGCGTGCTGGCGGTGGCCGATGTGCTCGACGAGGTGCTGGCCGCCGGTGCGAAGGACGAGCCGGGCCTGGTCGCGGTGGAGCTCGCGGCCGCGCAGGCACAGCTCACCGTGATCGACACCGTGCTGGCGGCGACGACGCAGCTGTTCGAACTCGGCGGGGCGTCGATCGTCTCCGAGCGGCTGCGGCTGGATCGGCACTGGCGCAACGCCCGCACCATCTCGGTGCACAACCCGGCCATTCAGAAGGCCCGCGCGATCGGTGACCACCTGCTCAACGGCGCGGAGCTGCCGTTCGCGTGGAGCGCGGGGGAGCGCACGCCGAAGGAGGTCGCGTAATGGCCCGGCGCATTCGGTTCAACGCGTTCGACATGAACTGCGTGGCTCATCAGTCCCCCGGGCTGTGGCGGCATCCGGACGATCGGTCCCACCGGTACAAGGAGCTGAGCTACTGGACCGAGCTGGCGCGGCTGCTCGAACGCGGGCGATTCGACGGCATCTTCATCGCCGACGTGCTCGGCACCTACGACGTGTACGGCGGCAACGACATCGCCGCGCTGCGCCAGGGCGCGCAGATCCCGGTGGCCGATCCGCTGCTGCTGGTGACCGCGATGGCCGCGGCGACAACGCATCTCGGCTTCGGTATCACCACCGGCACCGGTTTCGAACATCCCTACCCGTTCGCGCGGCGGCTGTCCACCCTCGACCATCTCACCGGCGGTCGCATCGGCTGGAATGTGGTGACGGGCTATCTGCCCTCGGCCGCACGCAATTTCGGCGCGGCCGACCAGCTCGACCACGACGAGCGCTACAACCAGGCCGACGAGTACCTGGAGGTGCTCTACAAGCTGTGGGAGGGATCGTGGGAGGACGACGCCGTGGTCCGCGACGCGGCCCAGGGCATCTACGTGGACCCGGCCAAGGTGCATCACATCGGGCACTCCGGCACGCATTACACGGTGCCGGGTATCCACCTGTCCGAGCCGTCGCCGCAGCGCACCCCGGTCATCTATCAGGCGGGCGCCTCGCCGCGCGGCACCCGGTTCGCGGCCGAGAACGCCGAGGCCATCTTCGTCGGCGCACCGTCCAAACGCGTTTTGGCACAAACGGTTACGCGGATTCGCGACGCACTGGAAGCGGCCGGGCGCGGGCGTTACGACGCACGCATCTACACCCTGGCCACGATCGTCACCGACGCCACCGACGAGGCGGCCACGCGCAAGCACGAGGAATACCTGTCCTACGCGAGCACCGAGGGCGCACTGGTGTTCATGTCCGGCTGGATGGGCATCGACCTGTCCCGCTACGACCTGGACGACCCCATCGGCGACGTCCGGAGCAATGCCATCCAGTCGGCCGTCGCCGCCTTTCAGGAATTCGACGACGACGGTCGCGAGTGGACCGTGCGGGATATCGCGCGCTGGGGCGGAATCGGCGGCCTGGGACCGGTTTTCGTCGGCTCCGGCGCGACCGTCGCCGACACCCTGCAGGAATGGGTGGACGAGACCGATGTGGACGGTTTCAACCTCGCCTACGCGATCACGCCGGGCAGCTTCGAGGATGTTGTGCGGCATGTGGTTCCGGTGCTGACCGAACGCGGCGCGTATCCGGCCGAATACACCCCGGGCACGCTGCGCAACGCGTTGTTCGGTGCGGGCGACCGGCTGCCGGACAACCACCGCGGGGCGCGCTATCGGATCGGCGGGCCCGGCTCGACGGTATTGCCCGATTCGGTCTCCCGTCCGGGTTCCGCGATTCCCGCATCCTGAATATTCACCTGAATTCTCCGTGATTCCAACCCTCGGGTGTGGGTCCATTCGGAAGCAGTATTCCGTTATGACGAACGACAATTCGACTCGTAAAGCCGCCATCATCGGAGCCGGGCAAACCGGCGTCACCGCCGCGCTCGGACTGCTCGACGCCGGATTCGAGGTAACGATCTACAGCGACCGAGATCAGCGCGCCCTGCGCGATGACGTCCCCGCCACCGGCACCGCGCTCGGCTTCGGCGAGGCGCAGGCCGCCGAGGCCGCGCTCGGGCTGGACACCTTCGTCGACCGGGCGCCGAACCACACCGGGCTGAGCGTGCGCATCGCCGGGCCGGAGAATGCCGAATTGATCGCATTCGACGGCGATTTCGAGGGCTATGTGGGAATTGCGGTGGATACCCGGCTCAAGGCCGACGAGCGATTGACCGCATTCCAGGAGCGCGGTGGTCGCTTCGTCGTCGACGCGGTGAATCTGGAAAAGCTGGACGCCATCGCCGAGTCGCACGATCTGACGCTGGTCGCCACCGGCCGCGGCGGGCTGTCGGAGCTGTTCCCGATCGATGCCCAGCGCACGGTCTACGACGCGCCGCAGCGCAGCCTGCTGACCGTGACCGTCACCGGATTGGGTTACGGGCCAGAGGTGTTCGCGCACCGCAGCCCACAGGGCGGCGCGCACAGTGGCTTCTCCATCCTCGCCGAACAGGGCGAGGCGTGGTGGGGCCCCTATCTGCACAAGGACGCCGGGCCGACCTGGGCGTTCCTGGGCTGGGCGCGACCGGGCAGCGACTGGGAGAAGCGGTTCGCCGCGGCCGATTCCGCCGAATCCGCACACCGCATCGTGCAGCAGCTCTACCGCGACTACATCGACTGGGATCTGCCGGAAGTGCTCGCGACGCAGCCCATTCCCGATGATCCGCACTCCTGGCTGAAGGGTGCGGTGCGGCCGGTCGTGCGGGCCGGGGTCGGTGAGACGCCCGGCGGGCATCCGGTGGCCGCGATCGGCGATACGGCCGTGGCCTACGATCCGATCGCGGGGCAGGGCGCGCAGAGCGGACTCATCCAGGCCCAGCGCCTCGTCGCGGCCGCGGCGCGGCACGAGGGCCCCTTCGACGCCGCCTGGCTCGGCACGCAGTACGCCGAATTTCTGGCGGCCCGTTCGGATGCGGCGGCCAAGGCGACCCGGCTGTTCCTCAGCGATCCCGAATTCGGCGATATCGGCAACCAGTTCTTCGCCACGGCCGCGGTCGATCCGCGCTTCGCGTCGGCGCTGGTGGGGCTGCTGCACCGGCCGCAGCCGTTCCTGCCCATCCGCACGGTCGCCGACGCCGCCGCCTACATCACCGAGGTGACCGGCGTGGACGCGGCCGAACTGCTGGCCCGGTTCCAACCGGCGGGTCGGTTCGAGCGGTCGCGGTACGACGCGGCGGTCGCCCGGGCCTGAGCGATGCGATCGCAACGATTCAAAACCTCGTGCCGTGCCCTGCGTGCTGCTGAAGTGAAGACACGCACCGGGGGCGGCCTCGAACGGAGTAGGGATGACGACCGAAAGAATCGCCGACCGGATCAAGTTCGCCTATTGGGTGCCCAATGTGAGCGGCGGTCTGGTCACCAGTGATATCGAGCAGCGCACCAGCTGGGACTTCGAGTACAACAAGAAGCTGGCGCAGACCGCGGAGAACAACGGCTTCGAATACGCGCTGTCGCAGGTCCGCTACACCGCCTCCTACGGTGCGGAGTATCAGCACGAGTCGACCTCGTTCAGCCTCGCGCTGCTGGGGGCGACCGAGCGGCTGAAGGTGATCGCGGCCGTACATCCGGGGCTGTGGCATCCGGCCGTGCTGGCCAAGTTCGGCGCGACCGCCGACCATCTGTCCGGTGGCCGGTTCGCCATCAACGTGGTCTCCGGCTGGTTCGCCGGGGAGTTTCAGGCCCTGGGCGAGCCCTGGCTCGAGCACGACGAGCGGTACCGGCGCAGCGCGGAATTCCTCGAGGTGATCCGCAAGATCTGGACCGAGGACAATGTGAACTTCGCGGGCGACTTCTATCGCATCCGCGACTTCACCCTGAAGCCCAAGCCGCTCAACACCCCCGAGCGGCCGAATCCCGAACTGTTCCAGGGCGGTAACTCCACCGCCGCGCGGCGCAACGGCGGCCGCCACGCCGACTGGTACTTCTCCAACGGCAAGGATTTCGACGGCGTCACCGAGCAGCTGGACGATGTGCGCGCCGTCGCCCGCCAGCACGACCGGGAGGTCAAATTCGGTCTCAACGGCTTCATCATCGCCCGCGATACCGAGCTGGAGGCCCGCGAGACGCTGCGCGAGATCATCGCCAAGGCCAACAAGCCCGCGGTGCAGGGATTCCGGGACGCTGTGCAGCAGGCCGGGCCGTCGACCAAGGACGGCAAGGGCATGTGGGCCGACTCCACCTTCGAGGATCTGGTGCAGTACAACGACGGCTTCCGCACCCAGCTGATCGGCACCCCCGAGCAGATCGCCGAGCGCATCGTGGCCTATCGCGACCTCGGTGTGGACCTCATCCTGGGCGGGTTCCTGCACTTCCAGGAGGAGATCGAGTATTTCGGCAAGCGGGTGCTGCCGCTGGTGCGCGAGCTGGAGGCGCAGCGCGAACCGGTCGCGGCGGCGGCAGGCCGATGACCGCCGTCACGGCGCAACGCATCACCTCGGCCGCCCAGGCCCGCGAGGTGGCCGCTCGGCTGGCGTCGGAGTTCGCGGTCGACGCCGCCGAGCGGGATCGGTTGCGCCGGTTGCCGTTCGATGAGGTGGATCGGCTGGCAGCCAGCGGGCTGCTGGCCGTCACTGTTCCGGCCGGCTACGGCGGAGCCGATCTCGCTGCGAGCGAGGTGGCCGAGATCGTGCGGATTCTCGCGACCGCCGATCCGAACATCGCGCAGATCCCGCACAGCCACTTCGTCTATCTGAATCTGTTGCGGCTGGCCGGATCCGAGGGGCAGCGGCGACGGTATTTGCCCCAGGTGCTCGACGGGGCGCGGATCGCCAATGCGCAGTCCGAGCGCGGCGGCGCGACCGTCGCCGAGGTGCGAACCACGCTGAAGCCGCTGGGGCAGAGGCGGTTTCGCATAGACGGCAGCAAGTTCTACTGTACGGGCTCGCTGTTCGCCGATCTGCTCGCCGTGCTCACCCGCCTCGACGATCCGGGTGGGCACGGCGGTCTCGCGCCGGGGGAGTACATCGCGTATCTGCCCGCCGATACCGCCGGGGTGGAGATCGCCGACGACTGGAATGCGCTGGGGCAGCGGACGACCGGAAGTGGAACGGTGCGGTTCGACGGTGTGATCGTCGAGGACGTGCAGCTGATCGAGCGCTCGGGCGCGGTACGCGCGCCGACCGGCTACGGCGCGTTCGCGCAGCTGCTGCACGCCGCCATCGATACCGGCATCGCGCGCGGTGCGCTCACGGCCGCAACGCAATTCGTGCGCGCGCACAGTCGGCCGTGGTTCGAGGCCGGGGTCGAGCGCGCGATCGACGATCCCCTGCTCGTTCAGCGTTTCGGTGAACTGGCCGTCGCGGTCGCCACGGCCGAGGCGACGCTGGTGGCGGCCGGATCGGCCGTCGACCTCGCCACCGACTCCGCGGCGGCCGATACCGTGGCCGCGGCCTCGCTCGCGGTCGCGACCGCCAAGATCGCCGCCGACCGGGCCGCGAACGAGGTCGCCGCGGCGCTGTTCGAGGTCGGCGGAACCCGCAGCGCGGCCGCGGATCTCAACCTGGACCACTTCTGGCGCAATGCCCGCACGCACACGCTGCACGACCCGGTGCGGTGGAAGTTCCAGCACATCGGCCGCACGCTCCTGCACGGAACGCCACCCCCGCTGCACGGTGTCATCTAGATCGGAGGGCGAACACATGGCCGAGCTGACCGAGATCCCCGCCGACGGTGCGGGCCTGCGCCGGGCCTTCGCGGCCTTCCCGAGCGGAGTGGTGGCGGTGTGCGCCGAAATCGAGGGCGCCGCCCACGGATTGGCGGTCAGCACCTTCGTCCCGGTATCGCTGGATCCGCCGCTGGTGTCGTTCTGCGTGCAGAACGGCTCCGGCACCTGGCCACGCCTGGCCGATGCCAGCCACCTGGGCCTGAGCCTGCTCGGACTGGATCAGGAGGGGGCCGCTCGCTCGCTGGGTTCCCGCACCGGCGACCGCTTCTCGGGCCTGCGCCTGCATCGCGGCACGGGGCACGCCCTGTTCGTCGACGGCGCCTCGGCCTGGATCGAGGGCAGCGTCCAGACGCAGGTGCCCGCGGGTGACCACCGGGTCGTGATCCTGCGCATCCACCGGCTGGCCACCCGCGCCGATATCGATCCGCTGGTCTTCCACGGCAGCCGCTTCCGCCGCCTGCACCCCGAGGAGGTACTCCATGGAGCACGGTGAAACACGCTCGCTGCGTGCGCTTTTCGCCGCCGACCTGCGGCGCTGGATCGACAACTGGCAGGCCGACCAGGCCGCCCGTCGAGATCCGGGCGACCGCTGGTCGTGGGTGAATTCGGAGTGGATCGGCTCGGTGATCGGGCCCGCGTCGCTGTAACCACTCACAGCGGATGCGACGGCCGGAAACACAGCCGCCGCCGCGTCCCCGGGCTGGGGCTGGTGTGCTCGACCACCGCGGCGGCCAGTCCGCGCGCCTCGATGTCGTGGCGGTACATGTCCTGGCTGAAGCCGTCCAGATGAATCAGCGTGTGCCGGATCAGCATCGGGGCCACATCGGGTGGTTCGGTGCAGGCTCGCCGGTAGTCCGATGCCGCCCGGGGATCCTCCGTGAGCGCGGCCAGCGCGCCGATCCGCACCCGCTGGGTGAGCCCGGCCCAGATCCGTGCCTCGTTCTCGGTGCGGATGCGCCGCCACCCGCCCCGGTAGTCGAGATCGCGGATGATGTCATCGGCGGGTTTGCCCAGCCGGGTCTCGCACACCACCG
The DNA here is from genome assembly GCF_023740735.1 of Nocardia sp. CDC159. Taxonomy (GTDB): domain Bacteria; phylum Actinomycetota; class Actinomycetes; order Mycobacteriales; family Mycobacteriaceae; genus Nocardia; species Nocardia pulmonis. Next base: position 667,184 of record NZ_JAMRXH010000002.1, on the reverse strand, counting down.
CCCACAGGGCGCACAGCCAGCTGAGCGCCCGCAGCGTGTGCAGCGGCTCGCGCCGCGTCTCCAATTCGGTCTCGGCCTCGTCGTGGGTATCGAGATTCACCCACCGGAACACCAGTGCCTCGATCTCGATCAGGAATCCACCCGGCAGATCGTCCACATCGGGCCGCCCGATCCGAACCGCGCGGCCCGACACCAGATCCCGCAGTTCGACCATGTCCGCGTCGGCGGTCCGCACCCACCGGTGCGATTCCCTGGTCATCCACAGGCCCCCAGGTCGGTACGTCGGGGCGAAAGGCCGCCCCCTCGGATTGAGCCACGAATCCGACCGGCCCGCAAGCGCTGATTCTCAGGGTTCGCCGTTCAGCACTGCGGCGACCGCGTCGGCGAACGATTGCCCGCCGGTGATGTACGCACCCGCGACCGCGCCGACGACCAGCCCGATCGGGCCGGTCAAAAGGCTGAAGAAGCCCATCCCGAGGATGGTGCCGAGCAGGCCGCCGAGGACGCCTCCGGCGACCAGGCCGACCACATTGCGGTTCAATTCATCGGTCAGGCGGGCCATCGAGCTGACCGGTTGCATTTCGCCGATCTCACGGGCGCTCACCCGCGGTTCGAGTTCGAGGCGGTGGCCGTCGTCGGAAATCCGCTGGGACACCCGCACGAGCGTGCCGCGCACTCGATAGGTCAGCGGTATCTCGGTGAGCACCGTGCCCGCGTCCGAGCGCAGCACGATCCGGTCCTCGGTGGTGGTGAATCGCCCGCCCGCGACGGTGGTGGTCGAGACGCGCGAGGAATCGGTGAGCACGGTGCGGTAGGCGATTTCGTGATCCATTCCGGCGGCGGCGATTTCCGCCGACGGGGGATCGGCATGCACGATTCCCGCGCCCATTCCGAGCGCGGCGATGGTTCCGAATGCGGTGGCGGCAAACGTGCCGAACTTCATCAGGTGTTTCCTTTCGCGACAGCGATCGAACATTGCTGTCCGCGAACGCGATCGGCCAGACATTGCCGATCATCGTTGTCCTATCGTGACCTAGTCACTCGACCAAGATATCCGGGATGAAAATCGACAAGTTCACAATTCGACTCGCCGGTATCGCGTGGTGTATGCATTTCGGTGTTTGCGGGAAAGGACGGGATGTGGCACGGCGACGAGTTCAGGCCGGAATCACCTTGGCGGGCTGCGTCGTTGCCGCGGCGCTCGCCTTCGCCTGTCTGTTCGGGGCCGTGCTCTCGTTCGGCGGTGACGGTGGCGGGCAGGCCGAAAGCCCCGCCACCACAACCCGGTCGGCACGGGCGACCACGGCCGTCGCGCTGCCCGAGCCGCCCCCGCCGCCCGCCGCCCCGATGATGCTGAACAAGGGCGCGGATCAGGGCCATCCGGCTGTCGAAGTGGCGGTGGGCGATTGCGTGGCCCTCGACGAGTCCGCGATCGAGAAGACCGCCTGCGCCGCGGGTTCGGGCTACCGTGTCGCCGATCGCACCCCGGCGCAGGCCCAATGCCCCGGCGATGCCGATCGCACCTATTCGCGCAGCCTGCCGGGCGGGGCGCGGGAACAGCTGTGCCTGGACATCAACTGGGTGGTTGGCAGCTGCGTCGACCTGGCCGGCGCAGCGCCGCGGGCGGTGGACTGCGCGGCCCCGGGCCGGGTGCGGGTGCTGGACATCCGGGCGGGCACCACCGACGTGAACACCTGCTCGGCCGCGGACCGCGGTGTCGTCTACGGTCAGCGGAACTTCGTGGTGTGCGTCAGCACCCGGTGAACAACGCGCCCGGACTCACCGGCCGACCGAACTGCCCTGGGCCGGAAGCAGCTTGCTGAACTGCCGACTCGCATACCGCACCACCTGCTCGTAGGGCCAGGCGAACTTGCGGGCGAACCAGTAGGCGATGCGGATGTCGGTCGAGGTGTGCACGAGATAGCGATTGCGCCTGACACCGGCAATGATTCGATCCGCGACCTGTTCCGGCGTCGCGGCCCGCCCGGCGAAGTCCGCGCGCAACCTCCGCAGGCGCGGATCGTCCGGATCGACGCCGACGATCTGTGCCGTGTCGACCAGCGGCGTACGCACCGCGCCCGGAACCACCAGACTCACGCCGATGCCGTGCCGCTCCAGATCGAAGCGCAGCACCTCCGAAATGCCGCACAGCCCGAACTTGGCCGCGCTGTAGGCGGCATGCCAGGGCAGTGCGATCAGGCCCGCGGCCGAGGATACGTTCACCAGATGTCCACCCCGCCCGGCCCGCACCATCGGCGGCAGGAAGTTCTCGATGATGTGAATGGGGCCCATGAGATTCACCTCGACCATCGACCGCCAGTGCCGATGTTCGAGATTCTCGACCGTGCCCCAGGCGGAGATACCCGCGATATTCATGACCACGTCCAGGCTGCCGTGCTCGTCGTGCACCCGCTTCGCCCAGGCGGTGACCGCGTCGTAGTCGGAGACGTCCAAGGGTGTCGCGTCGAGCACCTCCCCGCCGCCCGCGCGCACGAGTTCCACGGTTTCGGCGAGCCCGACGGCGGCGATGTCGGTGAGCACCAGGCGCGTGCCCGCGCGGGCGGCGGCCAGGGCGGTGGCCCGGCCGATCCCGCTGGCCGCGCCTGTGATGAGGCACTTCCGGCCGGTCAGATCCTTCATGAATGTCACCCTAGCTATTGCGAACAAGGTTGTACACATTGCGGTGCGGCCGGGCGGATTCTCCGCCGGGGAACGGGAAAAAGCCCTGCCAACAGTTCAATTCACGCTGATCGGGACGGCAGACATGTTGTTGCATGCCCGATACGTTCGAATTCGCCCATCCAGAGCGGTTGAGAGACCTGGCTCGACGAGACCGCAGCAACCCCCCGTGAGCCGGGTGCGGGTGCTACCGCCGGGACCGATGGAGGATCGCGATTTCATGACCACAGTGGCCGCTATCGATCCCTCCGCCACCGCCGAGGTGGTCGAGGACGCCCTTCCGGTCGCGCGTGCCCGGCATCCGTGGCGCTGGCTGATCGGCGCCGTCGCGCTGGTGCTGGTGGCCCAGTTCGCACACGGCCTGATCACCAATCCCGGTTGGGACTGGCCGACTTTCGCCAAATACTTCACCGCCCGCTCAGTGCTGGAGGCACTGCGGCTGACCGTGGAGCTCACCTGCTGGGGGACGCTGTTCGGCTTTCTGCTGGGCGGCTGGCTGGCCGTGGCGCGGCTGTCGAAAATACCGGTGCTGCAAGTGATTTCGTGGACTTACGTGTGGGCGTTCCGGTCGATTCCGCTGATCGTGCAGCTGCTGTTCTGGTTCAACATCGCCTATCTGTACCCGCGGCTGTCGATCGGAATCCCGTTCGGCCCGGAGTTTTTCAGCTTCGAGGTGAACGGCGTAATCGGCGGCTTCACCGCCGCGGTGATCGGCCTGGCGCTGCATCAGGCGGCGTATTCGGCCGAGATCATCCGCGCCGGAATCATTTCCGTGGATCCGGGTCAGCTGGAGGCGGCCAAATCGCTGGGCCTGCCCTGGCGGCGGCAGTTCTTCACCATCGTCGCCCCGCAGGCCATGCGCGGCATTCTGCCCAATGCCGCCAACGAGGTGATCAGTCTGTTCAAGGGCACCTCGATCGTATCGGTGCTGGCGATCGCGGAGCTTTTCTACCAGGTGCAGGTGATCTACGGCCGCAATGGTCGGGTGGTGCCGCTGCTGATGGTGGCGACGGTCTGGTACATCGTGCTCACCAGCGTGCTGACCGTGGTGCAGTACTACATCGAGCGTCACTTCGCCAAGGGCACTGTGCGTGACGTGCCGCCGACGCCGTGGCAGCGCGTGCGCGGCAAGATCGCCGAGATCACAGGGGAGCGCCGATGAGCGAGTACGCGGTCGAATTACGGGGTGTGCGAAAGCAGTTCGGTGCGCACCCGGTGCTGCGCGGAGTCGATCTGGCGGTGCGTCCAGGCGAGGTGACGGTGATCCTGGGCCCCTCGGGCTCGGGCAAGTCGACCCTGCTGCGGACCATCAATCATCTGGAGCAGATCGATGCCGGGACCGTGCGGGTCGCCGGAGAACTGGTCGGCTATCGCCGCAAGGGCGCCAAACTGCACGAACTCAGCGAGCGGGAGATCCTGCGGCAGCGCTCGCGTATCGGCTTCGTCTTCCAGAGCTTCAATCTGTTCCCGCATCTGACCGTGCTGGAAAACGTTGCGCTGGCACCGATCTCGGCGCAGCGTCGGCCGCGCGCCGAGGTCGAGGCCGAGGCACTGGAACTGCTGGCGCGCGTGGGGTTGGCCGATCGGGTGCGGGAGTATCCACGGCGGCTGTCCGGTGGCCAGCAGCAGCGGGTCGCGATCGCCCGGGCGCTGGCGCTGCGGCCGCAGGTGGTGCTGTTCGACGAGCCGACCTCCGCACTGGATCCGGAGCTGGTCGGCGAGGTACTCGACGTGATCCGGGCGCTGGCGCGCGACGGGGCGACGCTGGTGATCGTCACCCACGAGATCGGTTTCGCCCGCGAGGTGGCCGACACCGTGGTGCTGCTGGACGAGGGCGCGATCGTCGAGCAGGGCCCGCCGGAGCAGGTGCTCGACAACCCGACCCATCCGCGCACCAAAGCCTTTCTCGCGCATGTGCTCTGAGCGGTTCGGTCCGCCACGACCCGAACGAGAGATATGAAATTCCTGCTGCTGACCCTGATTACCCACCAGCCCGACCCGGTCACCGGCGCGGTCGAGTCCCCGGCGCGGCGGCTGCGGCGCGCGGTCGACAGCGCTCGCCTCGCCGAGGAACTGGGCTACGACGGATTCGCCGTGGGCGAGCGGCACGAGGATCCGTTCATCTCCTCCGCGCCGCCGGTGGTGCTCGGCCACATCGCGGCGGTGACCTCGACGATCGCGCTGTTCACCGGCGTCACCACGCTGAGCCTGCTGGATCCGGTGCGGGCGTTCGAGGACTATTCGACGCTGGACAATCTGTCCGGTGGTCGGCTCGAGCTGATCATCGGCAAGGGCAACGGTGCGGCGCAGGCGAAGCTGTTCGGTGTCACCACCGAGGACCAGTGGGCGCGCAACAGCGAGGGCTACGAACTGCTGCGGCTGCTGTGGGAGCACGAATCGGTCACCTGGAGTGGGAGATTCCGGCCGCCGCTGACCGAGGCCAAGGCCCTGCCGCGACCGCTGCAGCCGCGCCTGCGGATCTGGCACGGCAGCGCCACCAGCCGCGAGTCGGTGGAATTGGCCGCGCGGCACGGTGATCCGGTGTTCTCGGCCAACGTCACCCATCCGGTCGAGCCGTACGCGGAGCTGATCGCGCACTACCGCGAGCGCTGGGTCGCGCACGGGCACGATCCGGCCCAGGCGCTGGTCGGTGCGGGCACCGCCGGTTTCTACCTCACCCGAGATTCCCAGGACGCGCTCGCCGCCTACCGGCCGATCTTCGAGGCGCGGCGCGCGATCGCCCGAAAGCACAACCTGCCCATCGTCTTTCCCACCCTCGAGGATTTTGCCGAGCGCAGCTCCGCGCTGATCGGCAGTCCGCGGCAGGTGCTCGAGAAGGTCGAGCGCTATCACGAGGCACTCGGCCACGAGGTGATCCACCTCGCCGCCGACGGCGACGGGCTCACCGACAAACAGCATCGCGAAAGCCTCGAGCTGTTCCAGGCCGAGGTCGCCCCGGAACTGCGCCGTCGCATTCCGAGCCGCCCCCTGGGCGCGCACCGACATCTCAGCGAAGGGTCCACCCGATGAAACGACCGCTGGCCCTGCTCGGCGCCCTCGCCGCGACCGTCTCGCTGGCGGCGTGCGGCGCGGACACCGCCGGAGGCGATGCCGCCGGGCCGCCGCGGTCCGGCGGCACCCTGCGCTACGGCCTGTCCCTGCCGCCGACCTGCTCCGATCCCGCGCAGTCCGGCACCAATCAGACCATCTACGTGACCCGGCAGATCGTGGATTCGCTGGTCGATCAGGATCCCGCGACGGGTGAGATCGAGCCCTGGCTGGCCGAGGGCTGGACCATCGGACCCGAGGCGCGCAGCTTCACCTTCCGGCTGCGCGAGGGCATCACCTTCAGTGACGGCACGCCGCTGACCGCCGATTCGGTGCGCAAGAACTTCGATGCCATCGTGCACACCCTCGGCGGGAGCAAGGCGTCGCTGGCGGCCAGCTATCTGGCGGGTTACACCGGCACGACGGTCGTGGACCCGCGGACCGCCCGGGTCGAGTTCGCCGCGCCCAATGCGCAATTCCTGCAGGCGGCCTCGACCCCGCAGCTGGGCATACTCTCCGACGCCGACACCGCGAAGTCCGCCGACGACCGCTGCCTGGGCACGAATATCGGCAGCGGTCCGTTCACCTACGCCGAGTACAAGCAGGGCGCCTCGGTGACGCTGGCCAAGCGCACCGGATACCGCTGGGGCTCGCCCGTTTTCGCCAACCACGGCGACGCCTATCTGGACCGCATCGCCTTCACCGTCGTCCCGGAATCGGGTGTGCGGACCGGCAGCCTGTCCTCCGGACAGCTCGACGCGGTGAGCGACGCGCTGCCGCAGGACGTGCCGCAGATCGAGGCTGCCGGGGGCCGGGTGCTGTTCTTCGCCAATCCGGGCATCCCATTCGGCCTGCAGCCCAATGTGACTCGCGGACCGCTACGCGATCCGGCCGTCCGTACCGCGCTGCGCACCGCGATCGATCGCAAGGAGCTGGTCGATACGGTGCTCGGCCCGCGATTCAAACCTGCCACCAGCACCCTGGCCAGCAGTACGCCCGGCCATGTGGACCTGTCCGCTCAACTCGGCTACGACCCGGAGGCGGCGCGGCGCACCCTGGACGCGGCGGGCTGGCGGCCCGGCCCGGACGGCATCCGGGTGCGGGGCGGTCAGCGGCTGTCGTTCGGGGTGCTGTTAAGCGCGGTCTTCGCGGGCAATCAGGCCATTCTGGAGCTGGTGCAGCAGCAGGTGCGCAAGGTCGGCATCGATCTGCGGCTGGATCTGGTCGCCCAGAACGAGGCGACCGCCCGGCAGAACACCCGCGACTACGACGTCACCTACTACAACACCACCCGGGCCGACGGCGACATCCTGCGCACCACCTTCGGCCTCGATCAGCGAAACCTCAACGCGCGCAGCCCGATTCCGCCGCTGGACCAGGTGCTCGCCGCCGAGGTGGCGGCCACCGACGCCGCCGCGCGGGCCGAGCTGATCGGGCAGGCGCAGCGGCTGGTGCTCGACGAGGGACTGTGGATTCCCACGACCGAACTGTCGCAGGCGATCGGCGCGGCCGATACCGTGGCGGATCTGAAGTTCGAGGCGTCGGGGCGGTTGCAGTTCCACGACGCCTGGCTGACCGGGCGGTGATGGCGTGACCCGCTATGCGATCGTCCGGGTGTTGCAGGCCGTGGCCGTGCTGTGGGCGGCGTTCACCGTCTCGTTCGCCGTGCTCTACCTGCTACCCGGCGATCCGGTGGAACTGGCCGCGAACGCCACTCCGGGCACACCCGTCGATCCGGCCGCGATCGCCGAGATGCGGGCCCGCTACGGGCTGGATCAGCCGGTGTGGCAACAGTATTGGACCGCACTCGCGCACGCCGTGCGCGGCGATCTGGGCCGGTCGATCGGGACCGGGCAGTCCGTGACGGGTGCGATCGGTGCGGCGCTGCCGTCCACCCTCGGCCTGGCCGCGCTGACGCTGCTGCTCGCGGTGGGCTTCGGCGGTGTGCTGGCGGTGACCGCCGCCTATACCGAAAGACGCTGGCTGCGTGGACTGTTGACCGCGCTGCCGCCGATGGGGGCCGCCGCGCCGACGTTCTGGGTGGGGCTGCTGCTGTTGCAGCTGTTCTCGTTCCGGCTGCGGCTGTTCCCCGCCTTCGGCGGAACCGGCTTCGAAGGCGCCGTGCTACCGGCGATCACGCTGGCCGTTCCGGTCGGCGCGGTGATCGCCCAGGTGCTCTACAGCAGCCTGATCCAGACCTGGCGGCAGCCGTTCGTGGCGGTGGCCTTCGCCAAGGGCGCGTCGCGGCGCTGGGTGCAAGCGCGGCATGTGCTGCGCCCCGCGCTGGCTCCGGCGCTGACCATCGCCGGGGTGTGGGTCGGGACCGTACTGGCCGGATCGGTGGTCGTGGAGACGGTGTTCTCCCGCGCCGGGATCGGGCGGCTCACCCAGACCGCGGTGCTGGACCAGGACATCCCGGTGGTGCAGGGCATCGTCGTCTGCAGCGCGCTGGTCTTCGTGGTGGTGAATCTGGTCGTGGACCTGGTGCTTCCCCTGTTCGATCCGCGGATCGTGCGGGGCAATCGGATCGGAGGGGCATAGATGACAGCCGCGGTGGCGCTGCGCGCCAATGTCTTCCTCGCTCTGTCGGTGCTCGTGCTGCTACTGGTACTCGGCTGGGCGGCGGTGCCGGCGGTGTTCGCGGGCCGCGATCCGCTGGCAGGGGTGCCCGCGGAGAAACTGCGCGGTCCCAGTGCGCGGCACTGGTTCGGCACCGACAATCTCGGCCGCGACATCTACACACGGGTGGTGCACGCGGCCGCGCTGTCGCTGACCGCCACGGTCGCCGCGGTGCTGATCGGCCTGGTGGTGGGCTCGCTCATCGGCCTGGTCGCGGGATCGATCGGCGGCGTGCTGGATGCGGCGATCATGCGGGTGGTGGACGTGCTGCTGTCCGTCCCGGAACTGCTGACCGCGCTGGCACTGGTGACCGTGCTCGGCTTCGGCACCCGCAATGTGGCCCTGGCCGTCGGCATCGCGCTGGTGGCGCGCTTCGCCCGGGTGATGCGCGCGGAGGTGCTGCGGGTGCGGCGCGCGCCCTATGTGGAGGCCGCGTTCGCCGCGGGCGTGCGCTGGCCGACCGTCCTGCTGCGCCATGTGCTGCGCAATGCCTATGCCCCCGTCACGGCCCTTGCCGCGGTCGAATTCGGGGTGGCGGTGCTGGCGGTCTCGTCGCTGAGCTTCCTCGGCTACGGTGCGGTACCGCCCACCCCGGAATGGGGTTCGCTGATCGCCGAGGGCCGCAACTTCCTGGCCACCTCCTGGTGGATGACGACCCTGCCGGGCCTGGTCATCGTCGCCGTCGTCCTCTCCGCGCAGCGCCTCGCCCGCGCCCTGGGCCAGGACGGCGCCCGATGAACCGCCAGCCGCACCCCTTCTCGCGCTTCGCACCCCCTGCGGGCGCCTGGAACGGGTGCGAAGCGCGAGAAAGGGTGCGGCGATGCGGCAGGAATGGAGACGGGGCGAGCGGTGTGGGGGTGGGAGTGTGAGTGGGGAGGCGCTGTTGCGGGTGGAGGATCTGTGGGTTGCGTATGGGGCGGGGACCCTTGCGGTGCGGGGGGTTTCGTTGACCGTCGCGCGGGGGGAGACCGTGGCGCTGGTCGGGGAGTCGGGGTCCGGGAAGTCGAGTCTGGCCCATGCCGTGATCGGGCTGCTCGACGGCGGCGCGGTGACCGGCGGGCGAATCACGTTCGCGGGTGAGCGGATCGAGGGCGCGTCCGAACGGGTGCTGCGCCGGATCCGCGGCGCGCGGATCGGGCTGGTGCCGCAGGATCCGGGCACCTCGCTGAATCCGGTGCTGCGCGTGGGGGATCAGGTCGGAGAGGCGCTGCGCGTGCACGGACGCGCGACCCGCAAGACCGCGTGGGCGCGGGCGGTGGACATCCTCGCCGGGGCCGGACTGGATCGGCCCGAGTTGCGGGCGCGCCAATACCCCCAGGACCTGTCGGGCGGGCAGCGTCAGCGGGTGCTGATCGGCATCGCCCTGGCCTGCCACCCCGAACTGGTCATCGCCGACGAGCCGACCAGCGCGCTGGACGTGACCGTGCAGCGCCGCATCCTCGACCATCTGGCCGCACGCACCGCCGAAACCGGTTCGGCGGTCCTGTTGATCACCCACGATCTCGGGGTGGCGGCCGAGCGCGCCGATCGTATCGCCGTGCTGCGCGCGGGTGAGATCGTCGAAATCGGCCGCACCGCAGCCATACTCGCCAACCCCCGGCACGAGTACACCCGGCGCCTGCTGGCGTCGGCCCCGAGCCTGGACACCGCGGTGCGGCCCGCGCGTGCGGCCGCCGCCGCGCCGCTGCTGGCCGCGACCGGACTGCGCAAAACCTTCCGCCTCGGCCGGGGCACGACCCTGACCGCCGTCGACGATGTCACGCTGCACATCGATCGCGGTGAAACCCTGGCCGTGGTCGGCGAATCCGGATCCGGCAAGACGACGACGGCCCGCATCCTGGCGCGACTCGAGTCCGCCGACGCGGGCACCATCACCCTCGACGGAGCCGATATCGGGCGGCTGGGCGGTGGGCGGCTGCGCGCGCTGCGTCGCCGGATCCAGGTGGTCTACCAGAACCCCTATGCCGCATTGAATCCCAAGCTGTCGGTCGCGCAGATCATCGCGGAACCGTTGCGCGCCTTCGGTGTCGGCGATCGCGGCGCGCTCCGCGACCGCGTCGCGGAACTGCTCGATCAGGTCGCGCTGTCCGGCTCCTACGGCCAGCGCCGCCCCGCCGAACTGTCCGGCGGCCAGCGTCAGCGCGTCGCGATCGCCCGCGCGCTGGCCCTGCATCCGGATCTGGTGGTGCTGGACGAACCGGTCGCCGCACTGGACGTATCGGTCCAGGCGCAGATCCTCGACCTGCTCGAACGACTGCAGCGCGAACTGGAGCTGAGCTATCTGTTCATCACCCACGATCTGGCCGTGGTTCGGCGCATCGCCGACCGGGTGGCGGTCATGCGCGCGGGCCGGATCGTGGAGACGGCCACCACCGCGGAACTGTTCCACCATCCGCGCCACGAGTACACCCGCGAACTGCTGTCGGCCATCCCGGGCGCCACCGCCCCGCCGACCGCCATCGAAAGGACGGCCTGAATGACCCATTCGCAACCGCTGCTGGGTGTCGAATTGTCCGGCACCGGAACGCATCCCGCCGCCTGGCGGCGCGCCGACTCCCGCGCCGAGGAGCTGTTCACCGCCGAGTACTGGCTCGACGCCGTGCGCGCCGCCGAGGCCGCGGGGGCCGATCTCGCCTTCCTGCCCGACTCGTTCGCGCTGCAGGACCGGGGCCCGATCGGGCGGCTCGACGCCGTCGCCGTCGCCGCGCGGGCGGCCGCGGCCACGCACCGGATCGGCCTGATTCCCGAGGTACCGGTCACTCACACCGAGCCATTCCACGTCGCGAAGGCCATCGCCAGCCTCGATTTCGCCACCCTTGGGCGGGCGGGCTGGGAGGTTACGGTGTCGGCGGGGCAGGCGGCGTTGTTCGGGCGCAAGGCCGAACAGGATCCGGCCGCGCTGTGGCACGAGGCCGACGAAGCCGTGGAGGTGGTGGCCCGGCTCTGGGACAGCTGGGAGGACGATGCGGAGATCCGCGATCTGGCCACGGGGCGCTTCATCGATCGCGACAAGCTGCACTACATCGATTTCGTGGGCGAGAACTTCTCGGTGAAGGGCCCCTCGATCACGCCGCGACCGCCCCAGGGGCAGCCGCTGGTAGCGGTGCGCGCCGAGGATGCGCACAGCACCGCCGTCGCCGTCCGGCGCGCCGATCTGATCCGCATTGCCGCAACCGATCTCGACCACGCCGCCCGCACACGCGACGAGTTGCGCACCGCGGTCGCGGCGGCCGGACGCGATCCGGATCTGGTGCGGGTACTGGTCGATATCGAGGTGCACGTGGCCGTGACCGAATCGGCCGCGGCGGCCGAGGTGGCGCGTCTCGAGGCATGGGCGGCCACCGAGCCGAACGGCCTGCGCCACCTCGGAACTCCCGCGAGCCTGCACGAGTTGCTGGCCGACGTGCCCGCCGACGGCATCGTGCTGCGCCCGCTGGCGCTGCCCGCCTTCCTCGCCCGGCTGCCCCGGCTGGGCGCCACCCTGCGCGAGCGGCTCGGCCTGCCCCGCCCGATCAACCGCTACGCGCTCACCGCCTGAGGACCGCTATGCCGAACAATAAGGTACGCAAGCAGATTCATTTGGCCGCCCACTTCCCGGGCGTCAACAACACCACCGTCTGGAGCGATCCGGAGGCCGGTAGCCAGATCGACTTCGATTCCTTCGTCCATCTGGCCCGCACCGCCGAGCGCGGACTGTTCGATTTCTTCTTCCTGGCCGAGGGGCTGCGGCTGCGCGAACATCGCGGGCGGATCCACGATCTGGACGTGGTGGGCCGTCCGGACACCTTCACCGTGCTGAACGCGCTGGCCGGGGTGACGACCCAGCTGGGCCTGGCCGGAACCATCAACACCACCTTCAACGAACCCTTCGAACTGGCAAAGCAGTTCGCGACGCTGGATCACCTCTCCGGCGGTCGCGCCGCCTGGAACGCGGTCACCTCCTCCGACGCCTTCACCGGCGAGAACTTTCGGCGCGGCGGCTATCTCGACCATGCCGAGCGCTACAGCCGGGCCGCCGAGGTGATCGACGCGACCCGGGCGCTGTGGGACAGCTGGTCGGCCGACGCACTCGTCATCGACCGCGAGCGCGGCGTCTTCGCCCGCCCCGCGCCCAGCGTGCGATTCACCAGCGAGCAGTTCGACATCGAGGGGCAGTTCGTGCTGCCGCGCAGCCCGCAGGGTTATCCGGTGCAGATCCAGGCGGGCGATTCCGACGAGGGCCGGGAGTTCGCCGCCGCCAAGGCCGATGCCATCTTCAGTCGCCACGGCGACCTGGAGGACGGGCAGCGGTTCTACCTCGACGTCAAGGCCCGGCTCGCGAAATACGGTCGCACCCGAGACGAGCTGAAGATCCTCCCGGCCGCCACCTTCGTACTCGGCGACACCTCGGCCGAGGCCCTGGAGCGGGCCCGCGAGATCCGGCTGCAGCAGGTCGGCCCGCAGACCGCGATCGCCTTCCTCGAGCAGGTCTGGGGCCGCGACCTTTCCGGCTACGATCCGGACGGCCCGCTGCCCGACGTCGATCCGGTCGACAATGTGAACATCACCCGCGGCCGGGTCCGCCATGCCAAGGATCCGCGCGCGGTCGCCGCCGCCTGGCGGGAGCAGGCCGCGGCCGAGCGGCTCAGCATCCGCGAGCTCATCATCGAGGTCACCGCCCGCCAGCAGTTCGTCGGCACGCCCGCCGAGGTGGCCGCCGAGATCGATCGCTATGTGCAGAGCGATGCGGCCGACGGATTCGTGCTGGTCCCGCACATCACCCCGCACGGACTCGACGAATTCGTCGAGAAGGTCGTTCCCGAGCTGCAGGAGCGCGGCAGCTTCCGCACCGAATACACCGGCACGACCCTGCGCGAGCACCTGGGTCTGCGCCATCCTCATCGGAACAGTGAAGGAGTACGGGCGTCATGACCGCTGTCACCACCGAATTCGAACAGCAGTGGCGGAGCTGGCACGCGCAGCGGCAGGCGTGGGCGCGCGAACCGCTGGGCTGGCTGAGCCTGACCGGACTGCACTGGCTGGGCGAGCGAGACGAGGTCGTCGACGGGCTGCCGGGCCGCTGGCGGGTCGGGGGTGACAGCGTCGTCGTCACCAGCGAACCCGCCGACGGCCTGAGGATCGACGGGGAAACCCTCGGCGGGCGAACCGAACTCACACCCGGCGAGGGTGCGCCCGGCCTCGAGGTGCGGGTGGGCGCGCGCAGTATCGAGGTGATCCGCCGCACCGGGCGGTTCGCGCTGCGGGTGCACGATCCGGCCGCTCCGACGCTGGCCGCGTTCACCGAAATCCCCACCTATCCACCGGATCCGCGCTGGGCGGTGATCGGAACCCTCGAGCGCTATGACAGCGCCCGTACCGTCACCACCGGTGCGGTGGTCGAGGGCCTGGAGCACCACCACCCGGCGGCCGGAACCATCGCCTTCCGCATCGACGGCCAGGAATACCGGCTCATCGCCTTCGGTGCCGCCGAGTCGGGGCTGCGCATCCTGTTCACCGACGCCACCAGCGGCGTCACCACCTACCCGGGCGGGCGACTGCTGCCGGTCGGCGTGCCCGACGCCGACGGCGGGGTGCTGCTCGACTTCAACCGCGCCCAGAACCTGCCCTGTGCGTTCACCGACTACGCCACCTGCCCGGTCGCGCCCGCCGAGAACCGGCTGCCGATCGCGGTGGCGGCCGGCGAGCGCGATCCCCGCTCGGAGGTCGCGAAATGAGTGTTCCGCTCTCGATTCTGGATCTGTCGCCCATCAGCGCGGGTTCGACCCCACAGCAGGCCATACGCAACAGTGTCGATTTGGCCCGACAGGCGGAGACCTGGGGGTATCGGCGCTACTGGCTGGCCGAACATCATTTCGTCCGGGTCGCGAGCTCGGCCACGACGACCCTGATCGGGCTGATCGCCGCGGCCACCAGGACCATCCGGGTGGGTTCGGCGGCGGTGCAGCTGGGCCAGCACACCTCGGCGTCGGTGGTCGAGGCGTTCGGCACGATCGATGCGCTGTATCCCGGCCGCCTGGATCTGGGCCTGGGACGGTCGGCGCATCGGCTCGCCCAGGTCCGTTCGGCCGGGGTGCCGCCGGTGCCCGCACCCGCGCGGCCGACCGAGGTGCGCGACGGCGTGGTGATTCCGCCGCCGTTCTCACCGGGGCAGGTGCTCGACACCAGCCGCCTGGCCGCGAGTCACGAGGCGCTGCTACTGCCCGGGGCGCAATCGCTGGACTACACCGAACAGGTGGAGCAGATCCGCGCGCTGCTGGCGGGCACCTACCGTGGTTCGGACGGCATTGCACTGCAAGCGGTTCCGGGTGCGGGCGCGCAGGTGGAGCTGTGGCTGTTCGGCAGCAGCGGCGGCGAGAGCGCGCGGCTGGCCGGGCGGCTGGGCCTGCCGTTCGCGGCCAACTATCACGTCTCGCCCGGCACGATCCTGGAAACCGTTGCGGCGTACCGGGAGTCGTTCCGCCCGTCCGAGCGTTATCCACGCCCGTACCTGGTCGTCTCCGCCGATGTCGTGGTGGCCGAGGACGAGGCGCGGGCCCGGCACCTGGCCTCCACCTACGGGCACTGGGTCTACAGCATTCGCAGCGGCGCGGGCGCGGCCGACTACCTCGATCCGGACACCGCCCCGCCCCTGACCGAACACCAGCTGCGCCTGGTCCGCGACCGCACCACCACACAGTTCGTCGGCACCGCCGCGAGCGTCGCCGAACGCCTGACGGCATTGCGACAACTCACCGGTGCCGACGAATTGGTGATCACCAGCGTCACCTACGACCACCACGACCGGCTGAACTCCCATCGTCTGCTGGCGCAGGAGTGGGGCCTTCAGCGCGTCCGGGCGGCGTGAGGGACTCAGATCTCCGAGGAGCCCAGGCGCTTGGCGAGGAACTCCTTGCCCATCCGCGCACCCTTGCGGCTGTCGGCCTGGGCCTTACGGAAGAATTCGGCGAGTTCGGTGTCGCCCTCGCGCTCGGCGTCCTGGATGTAGGTCTCCAGCCGTAACGCGTTGTCCAGCGACGCCTCGGTGTACCAGATCAGGTTGTAGTCCTTGTCCTTGGTTCCGGTGACGTGGCCGGTCTCCTGTGAGTGGGTCATATCGAATCCTTGCGTTGCGATCGATGGCATCCCCCCTATCGATCGCCTACCCGAGGCGATGCCGGTCAAACGGGGATGACTGCGACGCAAGGCCGTTGCACCACCGCACGGACCAGGTCGAAGAGTTGTGTTCACGCCGATCGCAATGGATGCGTACCGCCTGGTCTGGCGTCGACGAGACATAGGATGATAACTTCTAACGCATGTCCTCCAGCCGTCCGAACGCCGCACGGGTCACCTATGTGACCGTTGCGCTCGGTGTGCGGCTGCCGCGGCAGCGGGAGCTGTGTTGCTCCCGGCCGCGCAGCTGAGAACCGCTCCCGGTCGCTGAGCGACCGATTTCGGGCCCTTCTCGCTGCCTTGTTGCTGCCCCTTTTCGGACAAGTCCCGCGCCCCGGGACCACAACAAGGATTCCGCACATGACGAGCCCCACCCTCGAGCGATCGTCCACCCTCACCCTGCCCGCCCGGACCGCCGCGGCGCGTCCGGCCGTACCGCCCGAACTGCGTATCGCCGACAATCCGGCGGCCGCGGTGCTGCGGGCCGCCACCCGCGGGCCCATCTTCCGCGATACCGCCGCCCAGACAACGGGTTTGAGTATCGCCACCGTGAATCGCCAAGTGTCGGCACTGCTTTCGGCCGGACTGCTGCGGGAACGGGCCGACCTCACCGCATCCGGCGCGGTCGGTAGGCCGCGGGTGCCCTTCGAGGTCGACACCGACTCCTACACCACCCTGGGCGTGCACATCGGCGCCACGGTGACCCGCATCGTCGCGGCCGACCTGGCCGGTCGCATCCTCGGCGGTCTCGAGATCGCCACCCCGCAGGCCGGCCCGGAGGCGGCACTGACCATCATCGCGCGCAGCGCCAAGGCCTTCCTGGACCGGCTGCCGCGGCGGCGGCCGCTGTGGACCGGCATCGCACTGGCCGGTCGGGTCGATCCGGCCGCCGGTGTGGTGGACCATCCGCGCCTGGACTGGCAGGCCGCGCCGGTGGCCGCGATCTTCGGCGGCGTGCTGGATCTGCCGGTCTCGGTCGCCGCGCACGTCGAGGCGATGGCCGCGGCCGAACTGCTGCTGAACTCGCCCGCCGAGGAGCGGCCCGGCTCCAGCC
Organism: Nocardia sp. CDC159; assembly: GCF_023740735.1. Lineage (GTDB taxonomy): Bacteria > Actinomycetota > Actinomycetes > Mycobacteriales > Mycobacteriaceae > Nocardia > Nocardia pulmonis. Next base: position 650,632 of record NZ_JAMRXH010000002.1, on the reverse strand, counting down.
TCTACATCTATGCGCGTGAGACCGCGGGCATCGCGGTGACCCTGCACGATCGCGTGCACACCCCCGCCAATGGTCCGGGCTCGATCGCGCACTTGCCCACCGGCTCCGATGTCGACTGCTCGTGCGGACGGCGCGGCTGCCTGGAGGCCACGGTCGGCGAGTCCGCGCTGCTGGCGCGCGCCGTGCGGGCCGGCATCGTGCCCAAGCGGGAGGCCCCGCGCCGCCCGGTCATCACCGACCTGTACCGTGCCGCCGAGTCCGGCGCGGCCGCGGCCCGCGAGCTGCTCACCGAACGCGCCGAAATCCTCGGCCGCACGGCCGCTCTGGTCCGCGACATGTTCAATCCGGATCGGATCGTGCTGGGCGGTCAGGCCTTCACCGGCTACCGCCCCGGAATCGACACGGTGGCAAGGGCATTCGCGCAGAGCACCACGCTGCCGACCGCCGACCTGCGGATCAGCCGTTTCGGCGGCCGGGTCCAGGAGCACGCGGCGGCCGTCACCGCCCTGAGCGTGTTCTACGCGGATCCGCTGTCGGCCATGCGCCGCGCCAGCCGCAACCCGCGCTGAGCCCACCGGGCGGGAGCCGCACCCGCTGCGCCTCCCGCCCGGATGGTGCTAGGCGAACAGGCCCTCGAGCGCGGTGATGAAGTACGGGAAGTGGCCCGCGAACCGGTGCAGATTGCGATCCCGCTCGAAGCCGCCGAACCAGTACAGCCCCGGCCGCCGGTCGGCCGACGGGTCGATATCGCGGAAGACGCGGATCCAATTGTCCGCGCGGCCACCGATGATCGTGAACGGCAGCGCACGGGAGAACACCAGCTCCCGGTCGCCCGGCGGGATGCGATCGGGCCGCAATTCGTCCAGGCCGCGCTGCAGTGCGCGCACCTTGCCGACGAGTTCGCGCCCGGCCGCGGTGCGCGCGGGCAGATAGCGCGGCAGCAGCAGCGCCGCCCCGCCGCCGAGGGCGATGGCGACGCCGACCAGGGCGTGCCCACCGCTGATCGCGAGCGCGACGGTGGTCGTGATGCCGACCGTCACGAGCGCCGCGCCCAGCCAGAACAGTAGGCCGCGCCGTGTCCGATCGATCAGCACACCCCGCTCCACCGCATCGCGCAGCAGTGCCGCCCGCGCGGGCTCGCCGATCGGACGGCCGCGCAGTTCGGTGACGGTCACCGCATCGGTCCCGTCGGGCAGCAGGGTGCGATAGACCTGCTTCTCATAGTCGCGCAGTTGTTCGTCGGCCGGATTCACGCGGATGATCCGCCAGTCCGAATCGCTGATCGCCGCGATCCTGATATAGCGCCGGACGGCCAGATCCACCACGGTGGCGGCCAGATCCGGGGCGTCGGCGTGGCCGTCGAGCAGCACACCCACCTCGCCCGGCAGGGCGCCCTCGGGCGAGGCGAACTCCACCCGATCCGCGGTGCGCTGCAACGGCTCCACCGCCTCGCGCCCGGCCAGCGCCGCGGCATCCTGCCGCCGCGACCACGCCACATAGCCACCGCAGGCGGCCAGCGCGGTCAGCAGCACCCCGAAGGCGGCGAGCACCGGTGCGGTGAAACCGAAGGCGCCCGAATCGCTTCCGTCACGGATATCGGCATTGGCGGGCACGGTCCCCGGCGGCAGCTGCAAGGTCACGTCGAGCACATCGCCGCGATGCAGCCCGCTCTGACTCAGGAACATCACCCCGTCCGGCTCCACCCGGACGTCATTGCACTTCTTGGCCTGTCCGGGCGGTCCGATCGTGCAGTCGGCGATGCCCATCCGAAAGCTCGGGCTGATCACCGAGGCATCGATCGAGGAGACATCGGCATTGAGGACGCCGGTCCACTTGAACAGCTGGGTGCCGGGCGCCTCGCTGACCACGCCGTGCACGGTGTAGGTGAACGACGATTCACCGGGCTGCGCATCGATGGTGAACCGATCGCCCTCGACCTTGGCGGTGCCCGCCCCGGTGGCCGAGACGCCGGTCACGCTGAAGCGCCGTTGCCCGTTGTCCCCCTGCGCGATTCGCAGCGGCAGCACCATATGGAACTGGCCGCCCGGCGGTACCCGCACGGTCTCGGCAACCTCGAGCAGGCCGTCGTCGCCCAGTTTCAGATCAGCCGTGATCGCCGCTCCCTCGGCTGGCTGCGCCCGCGCGGCGGGGGGTCCCGCGAACAGTCCGGCCAGGACGAGCACCAGCGCGCCGAGGGCGCCCCCCCGAAAGATCAGCATGGGGCCTTAGCTTAGACAGCTTGCTATCCTGCGTCAGCGGCTGTCGAGTACCCGAAAGAACCAGGGGGCACGGGGGAGTGAATCAACCACCCTACGGATACGGTCCGATTCCGCCTGCCGGTCGGCCGGGTCCGCCCTACGGGCCGCCCCCGGGTTATCCGCCGCCGCCCGGTCATGGTTCGCAGCAGCATCCGGGCTATCGGCCCGCGCCGCCGTACGGCTTTCCGGCACAGCCCTATTCGCCCCCGCCGTACGCGCAGCCCCATGGGCAGCCGCCGCAGCATCCCTACGGTCCGATGGGCCACCCGCCCCCGCCCTACGGCCCGCCCGGCAGACCGCCGCAGCGACGCCGGGGCGGCGGTGGCCGGGTCGCCGGTGTGCTGGTGCTCGTCATCCTGGTCGTGGTCGCCGCGCTGGTCCGGGTGGGCGTTCGCACCGGTGTGAACGCCGTGAACCACGCCGGCGGTCGCGTCGGCTACACCTACGCGCCCACCGCCGGAAAGCTGCCCGGGGGCACGGCCCCGATCACCGAGACCGGCTCCAATCCGCTGCTCGCCGACCCGGGTTCGCCGCTGAGCCCGGCCCGCTGCCATTACGCGCCGTGGAGCACCCAGGTCGACGCCGCGCGCAAATTCTTCGAAAGCGCCGCCACCTGTTTGGAGCAGGCGTGGAAGCCCGTGCTGTCGGCCGCCAAGTTGCCGTTCACCGCACCGAGTGTGAACGTCACCGCGTCGACCGCGGGCATCACCACCCCGTGCACCGGCAGCAGCAGTAATTTCGCCGCCTTCTACTGCGGCGCGAATCAGACCATCTACATGCCGATCAGCCAGCTGCAGACCGATCTGTTCGGTAACCACTGGGAAATCTATCTGTCGGTGTTCGCCCACGAGTACGGCCATCACGTGCAGGCGCAGTCGGGCATTCTGTCGGCGGCGAACAAGCAGCGCCGCGAGGTGGGGCCGAAGAGCACCCAGGGTCTGGAGGTCTCGCGGCGAATCGAATTGCAGGCCAACTGCTTCGACGGCATGTTCCTGTCGGCCTCCGCGGGCGGCGGTTCGCTGTCGGCGGCGCAATCGGGCAATGCCCGCGAGGACGCCTACGGTCGCGGCGACGCCCCCGGCGATATGCGCGACCACGGCACGGCCCAGCATATGGGTGAATGGTTCAGCACCGGTTTCGATCAGAACAGGACGGCGCGGTGCAATACCTTCATCGCACCGTCCGGCCAGGTGAGCTGATGACGCAACCGCCGTATCCGCCACCGGGCTACGGTCCGCCCGGTTACGGGCGGTGACCGCCGCGCGCTCGGATGCCTTCCAGCCAGCGCGCGGCCTCGTCCGGATCGGGATCTCCGCCCATGATGTCGAGCACCGCCCGCCCGATACAGGCGGCGGCCAGTACCCGATCGGCGATGACCTCCGGATCGCCCCAGGGCAGATGGGGTTTCGCGATCATGAGCGAGACGATGCCGTGCGCACTGGCCCACATCTGCAGCACCACCGGCAGGGGATCGCCGGGCGCGATCAAACCGCTGTCCATCGCCTCGCGGATGGTCTGCGAGAAGCGTTGGAACACCGCGCTGCCCAGCACCTGATCGACGGCGCTGGCGCGGTGCCGCGAACTGGCCGCGGTCGCGATCCGGTACTGCTCGGGATGGTCGAGTGCGAAACGCACATAGGCCAGGCCCTGGTCGCGCATGCGCATGATGGGGGAGGCGGCCGGATCGATGGCGGCCGCCATGGCGGCGTCGAGGTTCTCGAAGACCTGAGCCACCACCGCCTCGATGAGGGCGTCCTTATCGGCGAAATGTCGGTAGATGGACGGCGCGCTCACCCCGACTCGCCGGCTCACCTCCCGGATCGACACCGCATCGGCATTTCCGGTGTGCGCCAGCAGGTCCCGGGCGGCCTGCAGGATTTCGGCGCGCAGCGCGGCCCCCGTGCCGCGCGCCGAACGGGGGCGACGCCCGATCGTCATCGGCGGCCCACCGGCTCCGGCCGCGGTGCCGATTCCTCACTGAGCCCAAACCGTTCGTGCCAGCGGGCCAGCGGCGCGGGCGCCCACCAGTTGCGCGTGCCCAGCAGTCGCATGAGCGCGGGTACCAGCAGGCCGCGGATGATCGTGGCGTCGGCGAGCACGGTCAGTGTGAGGCCCAGCCCGAACATTTGAATGAAGGTCACCTTGCCGAAGGCCATGGCGCCCAACACTATCGCCATCAGCGCCGCTGCGGCGGTGACGATGCGCCCGGTGCGGGCCACGCCCACCGCGACCGAATGCTCGTTGGCGGCGGCGGTGCGGTCGGAGGCCAGCCAGGCCTCCCGGATGCGCGAGAGTAGGAATACCTCGTAGTCCATGGACATGCCGAAGGCCAGGCAGAACATCAGCATCGGCATGGTCGCGACCAGATATCCGGTCGGTGTGAAGCCGATCAGATCCGCCAGATGGCCGTCCTGGAAGATCCACACCATCATCCCGAACATCGCGGTGAGCGAGAGGCAGTTGAGCACAACGGCTTTCAGCGGCAGCACGACGCTGCCGGTGAACAGGAACAGCACCGCGAAGGTGGCCAGCGCGATGAGCACGGCCGCCAGCGGAAGGCGCGAACCCAGATCGCGCAGGCCATCGGCATTCATCGCCCCCGCGCCGCCGAACAGCGTCGGCGCGGGCGCGGGCACCTCCCGCAGCCGCTCCAGCTGTCGCTTGCCCGCATCGGAGAACGGCTCGAATTTCGAGGCGATCGTGAGGTATTGGCCGGAGTCGTTGGCCATTCCGGGCGGTGTGGGCGCCACGCGCCCGCCGGAGATGTAGACGCCCGCATTGGACAGCACCGTCGAGACGCCCTCCACCTTCGACAGCGCCGCGGCATAGGCTCCGGCATCGCCGCGGTACCCCGGCAATACGACCGTCGTGGCCGTCCCGGCATCGACGGCCGGGAACTGGCCGCGCAGTTCGTCGCCGACCGTTCGGCTCGCCGCGCCCGCGGGCAGCACCCGGTCGTCGGGATAGCCGAATTTCACGCCCAGGAATGGGGATCCGAGCGCGAGCAGCACCGCGGTGATCACGAATGCCACCGGCAGGGCACGGCGCATCACCCAGGTCACCGTGCGGTACCAGCCGGTCTGCTCGAGCGGCCGCGACACCGGTTCGGGTCGGCGCAGCAGGCGGCGCAGCGGAACGCGCAGATTCCAGGCATTCACCCGGTCGCCCAGCAGCACCAGCGCGGCGGGCAGGACGAAGATCGAGGCCGCGGCCGCGGTGGCCACCACCGCCACGCCCGCGTAGGCGAACGATTTCAGGAAGTACAGGTCGAATACGCTCAGTACGGCCAAAGCCAGCGCGACCGTCAGCGCGGAGAACAGCACCGTGCGCCCGGCGGTCTGTACCGCCCGGACGGCCGCGGCCCGATGGTCGGAGCCGTTGTCCAGCTCCTCGCGGAAGCGGCTGACGATGAACAGGCTGTAGTCGATGGCCAGCGCGAGACCGAGCGCGGTGGTCATGTTCAGCGCGTAGATCGATACGTCGGTGAGCAGGGTGAAGATCCGCAGGATCGCCAGCGTGCTCGCGATCGCGAACAGTCCGACCACCAGCGGCAGCGAGGCCGCGATCACGCTGCCGAACACCAGGATCAGCACGATCGCCGTCAGCGGTACCGCGATGCCCTCGGCCACCGCGAGGTCCCTGGTGACCTGGCCGTTCACCTCGTGATAGGCGGCGGCCAGTCCGCCCGCGTGGACCGTGACGCCCGGGGTGGTGCCGTCGAGCTGCTCGACTATCCGGCCCGCCGCGCGCTGCGCCGCATCGTCGCCGCCGGTCAGATAGGCCACGACGAGGGCCTTCCTACCGTCGGTGCTGCGCAGCGCGGCCTTGACGTTGGGCGGGCTGGTCCAGTACGAGCGCAGGCCCACCACGTCGTCGCGGGCCTGCAGCCGGGCGGTGATGTCGGTGCCCGCCTGCCTGGCCACGGGGCTGTCGACGCCCTGCTCGGAGTCGATCAGGAGGACGAAATTGGGCTGGGCGCCGTTGAATTGGTCGGCGAGGATCCGGGCGGCCCGCGTCGATTCGGCGCTGTCGGAGGTGAATCCGGCGGATTTCAGATGGGCGGCGGCCGAGGCCCCGAAGGCGCCGCACAGCAGCGCCAGGGCCAGGGCGGTCAGCAGGATCACCCGCGGGTGCCGGGTCGACAGCTGTGCGATTCGGGTGAGCATCGGCGCTCCCAGCGGGTCGGCGTGCGGTAACGGCGTTAGCGTAACGCCGTTACCTCAGAAGGCCGTCAGTGATCCCGATCACCCTGGCCGTGCTGATGTCCGAAGACCCCGCGCGGCGCATGCCCGTGCACGCCCTCGACGTAGGCGGTCTCCGCGTGCAGCGCGAAGTCGATTCCGGCGATCTCGTCCTCCTTGCTGACCCGGAAGCCGAGCGTGCGATCGATGAGCTTGCCCAGCGCGAACGACACTGCGAAGGCGTAGGCCGCGACCACGAGCACCGCCACCACCTGCTTGCCGAGCTGAGCCAGGCTGCCCCCGTACAGCAGCCCGCGCGCGCCGCCGGTCATGACCTGGTTGGCCAGCAGGCCGATCAGCAGCGTGCCCACCACACCACCGACGAAGTGCACGCCCACCACGTCGAGGGAATCGTCGTAGCCCGCCTTGAACTTCCAGCCCACCGCGAACGAACACACCACGCCCGCGACGAGTCCCACGATCACCGAGCCGAGGGTGTCGACCGAACCGCAGGACGGCGTGATCGCGACCAGCCCCGCGACCGCGCCGGACGCCGCGCCGAAGGTGGTCGGCCGACCGTCGCGAATTCGTTCCACCACAAGCCAGCCCAGCATGCCCAGGCAGCCCGCCACCAGGGTGTTGAGAAATACCGCGGCGGCCAGGCCGTCGGCCTTCAGCGCCGATCCGGCGTTGAAGCCGAACCAGCCGAACCACAGCAGGCCCGCGCCCAACAGGACGAACGGCAGATTGTGCGGTCGCATCGCGTCCACCTTGAAGCCGATGCGCGGCCCGAGCACCAGCGCCAGTGCGAGAGCCGAAGCGCCGGAGGCGATCTCGACCACCAGGCCGCCCGCGAAATCGAGCGCGCCGAACTTCGCCAGCCAGCCGTCGGGTCCCCAGACCCAGTGTGCGATGGGCGAATACACCGCCAGGGCCCACAGCGGGACGAAGACCATCCACGCCGAGAATTTCGCGCGGTCGGCGATCGCGCCGCTGACCAGCGCCGCGGTCAGGATCGCGAAGGTCAGCTGGAAGGTGAGGTACAGCAGTTCGGGAACGCCGCCGCGCACCGTGCCCGGGTCGATTCCGGCCAGCCCGGCATGCGCGAGATTTCCGATCACCCCGCCACCGGCGTCGTCGCCGAATGCCAGCGAGTAGCCGAGCAGCAGCCACGCCACCGTCACCAGGGGTATGGCGATGAAGCTCATCATGAGCATGTTCAGCACGCCGGTCGTGCGCACCATGCCGCCGTAGAAGATCGCCAGTCCCGGCGTCATGAGCAGCACCAATGCGGTGCTGGCCAGCAGCCAGGCCGTGGCTGCGGGATCGATGGTCGAGGGCACGGCAACTCCTTTCACGCGCGATCGCGTTGCAAGGAAGTTACCGAACGGTCAGCGTCGCGACTTGCGGGCCAGGGCGCGTCGGCCCCGAGGTCCCGGCACGGGCAGATCGTCGCGCAGGGCCAGCCATTCCGCGGTGATCAGCCACTGCTGCTGCGCCCGCGCGTCGGCGGTGTCGTTGAACACCCGGCGGCCGCGGTCGTCGCGCAGATCGTGGGCGAGTACCGACCAGCGGGGCGGGCGGCCGTGTTCGGATTCGTAGGCGGCGAGAAATCCGGCGACGAGAGTGCCGATCGTATTCACCGGACGCAGCGACACCCGATTGCCATATGCTGCCGAATGGAAACGCCTTGCGGCGCACAAAGATCGGGGTGTGGCGTTGAATGCGATCCAGCCCGCGCGCTGGGCGCGTTCGATCAACCAGAGATGTTTGATCGCATTCGGCGCGATATCGCCGACGCGTTCGCGAATCAGCGCCAGCACCGGATCGGTGAGCAGGATGTCGCGCCGGGTGGGTCCGATTCCGTGCTCGGCCCAGTATTCGTGAGTGCGGGTGGCGAGCAGTCGTCCGAAATCATCGATACTGCGCTGGGCGCGCCTGCCCAGGCGCTCGATGCGCTCGGCCTCCTGCCGCATCTCGTTCTGCACGATGAGGGTGCGGATGGCCGCCAGTGTCGGGACCTGCCCGCGATCGAGCAGCTCCAGGATGGCGGCGGAGGTCTTGGGGTCGGCCGCGGCGGTGACCGGTAGCGAGTCCCGGTTCAACGCGAAGTCCCGCGGGCTGATGGCGCGGCTCAACAGGCCTACGGCGGCGCGGTTTCCGGCGAAATCTGTATGGGCGAGCCAAGCGGCGGCGATGTCGTCACGCGACGGCACTGTCGACTTTTCCTCCGGGCTGGTGCGGGAGGGTTCGCGAACGACCGATGCGAGAACTCCCGCCGGGTCTTGGGAGAGGTTGTGCCCCGGTCGGGATGAGGGACCGACCGGGGACACCAACCTGATGAAGGTTTGGCTACCGAAGTTGCCGACGACCACGTTAGCCAGTCAATTGCGGATATTGCCAATTCGTTGACAAGATCGTTACGTAGGCAATTGTCCGGACTAATCGGGGAATTGGTCGGTAAGTTCCGCCCGCACGCGAGATCAAGCCCGGTAAACGCCGGAATTTGGTTGTAGGTCGAATTTCTTCCCCCCGAAGATCGCCGCACCCTCCACGTGCGCCCGCCGCTAACGGGATCGAGGAATGATTGTGAGCTGAGTCACACCTTTTCGTCCCTTGCTTCCGATTCCTCACCCCATTCACCCGATTCCCACACCCGTACTCTCGCTTCCCTTCCTGTATGCGCGTTTCGCGCCTCCGACTCCTTGTCCGTGCCGCGTGCCGGAGCGTCCGTGCGCCGCGCCCCTTGCCCGTGCGTCACCCACGCCCTATGCCTGCGGCCTTTCTCCCGCGCCTGGTGCGCTTTGTCTCGTGGTCGCCCCCGGTGTCCCCTGCGCCCTGGCCTGCGTTCCGTGTCCCGTCCGCGCTTCGTGCCCCCTGTCGTGCCTTATGTCCGCGGCCCGTGTCCTATTCCGCGTCTGGCGCGCCGTGCCCGCCCCAGTGCGCATGGGCAACGCCCGGCCCCTGTGTTCGGTGCCCTACGCCGCGTACCCCGCGCGCTGTTGTTCCGCGCTCCGGTGGGTGACACCCGAACACTTGCGCCCTGTTTGCCGCGATTCTCGGACCGATCCGCCCGTTCCTCGATTCCCCGACCGACCGGCCCGTTCCCCCGATTCCCCTGTCCTCGGCCGCCAGGCCGAGGACAGGGGCCAGCGCATGTATTGGATGTCGGTGCGCGCCGGTACCCTCGGGCCGTGGCTCTGTACCGGAAGTACCGACCGGCAACGTTCGCAGAGGTGGTGGGGCAGGAGCACGTCACCGACCCGTTGAGCATCGCGCTCGACACCGGGCGGATCAGTCATGCCTACCTGTTCTCCGGCCCGCGCGGTTGCGGCAAGACCTCCTCGGCGCGCATTCTCGCCCGCTCGCTCAACTGCGAACAGGGGCCGACCTCGCGCCCGTGCGGGGTGTGCTCGTCCTGTATCGCGCTGGCGCCCGGTGGGCCGGGCAACCTCGACGTCATCGAGCTCGACGCCGCGAGCCACGGCGGCGTCGACGACACCCGCGAACTGCGCGACCGCGCGTTCTACGCCCCGGCCGAATCGCGCTATCGGGTATTCATCGTCGACGAGGCGCACATGGTCACCACGGCGGGCTTCAACGCGCTGCTCAAGATCGTCGAGGAGCCGCCCGCCCATTTGATCTTCGTCTTCGCCACCACCGAGCCGGACAAGGTGCTGTCGACCATCCGCTCGCGCACCCACCACTACCCCTTCCGGCTGCTGCCCCCCGCCACCATGCGCGGGCTGCTCGGCCGGATCTGCGAGCAAGAGGGCGTGCGGGTCGAGGAGGCCGTGTACCCCTTGGTGATTCGCGCGGGCGGCGGCTCCCCGCGCGACAGCCTCAGCGTGCTCGATCAGCTGCTGGCCGGTGCGGGCCCGGAGGGCGTCACCTATCAGCGGGCGCTGGCCCTGCTGGGCGTCACCGATATCGCCCTGATCGACGACGCGGTCGAGGCGCTGGCCGCCGACGACGGCGCGGCCCTGTTCGGCACGATCGATAGCGTGGTCGAGGCGGGCCACGACCCCCGCCGCTTCGCCACCGACCTGCTCGAGCGCTTCCGCGACCTCATCCTGCTGCGCGCGGTCCCCGACGCCGTCGAGCGCAACCTGGTCACCGGCCCCGGCGACGTCCTCGACCGCATGCGCGACCAGGCCGACCGCCTCGGCCCCGCCGCCCTGGCCCGCTACGCCGAGCTCCTGCACGAGGGCCTCGGCGAGATGCGCGGCGCCACCGCCCCCCGCCTGTTGCTCGAGGTCGTCTGCGCCCGCATGCTCCTGCCCGCGGTCTCCGACTCCGAATCCGCGACGCTGCAACGCCTCGAGCGCCTGGAACGCCGCCTGGAGGGCGGCGCCCTGCCCCCGGCCGCGAATCCCGGCCCGGCATCGAGTGCGCCCGCACGGGATTCGGCCCCCGCCGCCGCGCCGCCCGCGGGCGGCTCTCGCCGCCGGGGCGCCGAGGCCTTGGCGGCCATTCGCGAGAGCCGAGCCGGAAAGTCCAGCGCGCCAACGGGTTCGCCCGCGGCGGCGCAGGACGCACCCGCAGGTCCCGCCGCATCGCAGGACACGACTCCGAACCCCGACGTGACCGCAAACCCCGCGGCGCATCAGGGGGGCTCGACGGCCGCCGAGCCGCGCCCGCATCCGGCCCAGCGTGCTCAGACCCTCACCGGGGAGCCCGGCCCGGCGAGTGCGGCCCCGCCCGACACGACGCGGCCCGCCGCCCACGACCGGCCGCATCCGGCCGAACCGGCTGCCGACTCGGCGAGCGCTTCGACATCGCCGCGTTCGGGTGCCGAATCCGCCGCGTCCGGCCCGGGCTCGAGCGGATACGTGAAATCCATTGGGGTGCAATCAGATCTGCCCGCTGCCCAGTCCTCCGCGGCTCCGCCGACTCGGCCCTCGATCGCACCGGCGGAGAACGCCGAGGCGTCGGTGCCGCTCAGGGTCGCGCAGCCGCGGGGTGCGGCAGAGTCGGTCGCGCCCGGCGAGGCGCAGCCCGAGCCGCGGAGTCCGGCAGAGGCGCCCGGATCGCCGGGCGTGGCACAGCCCGAGCCCCGAGGTGCGGCACAGGCGGCGGGGTCGTCGGTCGCCGCGCAGCCCGAGTCGCGGAGCACGACAGAGGTGGCCGAGTCATCGGTTGCGGCGCAAGCCGATCCGCGTGGAGCGGCAGGGATGGGCGAGTCGTCGGTCGTTGCAGAGCGCGAATCGCGTGGCGCGGCGGGGCTGACCGAGTCATCGGTTGGGGCGCAAGCCGATCCGCAGGATGTGACGAGGACCGGCGGGCCGTCGGTCGAGACGCAAGGCGATCCGCGAGGTGCGGCGGGGTCTGCCGGGCTGTCGCTTGGGGCGCAAGGCGACCCGCGTGGCGCGGCGGGAACGCCGGGATCGTCGGACGCTGCACAGCACGAGTCGCGGGGTGCGGCAGGGATGGCCGAGTCTTCGGTTCGTGCGCAAGCCGACCCGCGGGGAGCGACAGAGACGGCCGGATCGTCGGTTCGAGCGCAGGGCGATCCGCAGGGCGCGGCGGCGGCCGGATCGTCGGACGCCGCTCGGGGTGCGGCGGGGACCGCCGAGTCGTCGGTTGCGGCACGATCCGATTCGCCAGGCGCGGCCGGGTCGTCGGACGCCGCACAGTCGGGGAGTGCCGCGGAGATGGCCGAATCCTCCGCCGCGCCCATGGTGGCGGAGCCCGGCTCGCGGAGTGCGGTGGAGGCCGACGCGCCCGTTGCGGTGCGGCCGGATGCGGGTGGGGGGGCCGGGGAGGACGCGGTCCTGCGTGAGGTCGAGGCGAAGTGGGGGGAGATCCGGGCCAAGGTGCGGGAGTTCGGGGCGGCGGTGCACGCGCTGCTGTCGGGGGCCTCGGTGGCGCGGCTCGAGGGGGAGGTCATCGTCTTCGCGCATCAGCACGCGCCGCTGGCGCAGCGGTTGTCGAATCCGAAGTATGTGGAGGCCGTGCAGGCGGCAATCCATGCCGTACTCGGGCGCGAGCACGGGGTGCGCTGGGAGGCCGGTGGGGGCGGGGCGCGCCCGGCGTCCGCCGGTGGTGCGCGCAACCAGGCCGCGGCCGCGCCCGCGCGTCCCGCGGCGGCTTCGGCACGCAAGCCGGAGGCCAAGGAGTCCCCGCGCTTCACCCGGCCGAGCCAGGCGCGCCCGGCCGGTGCGGACGCGCCGACCGCGCGCGGGCCCGAATCCGGGCCGTCGGACGCCGATTCCGGGCCCCGGCTCGCGCCCCCGGACGACGACATTCCGCTGCCCGATGGCCCGGACCTTCCGGACGACCCTGGACCCGACGGCTACTCGCCGGTAGGTTATGTAGGTGTCCCACCTGCGTCTACGCCCGAGGAGGAGCAGGAGATGCTCGCCGAGTCGGCGCGGCCGGTGCCCCCTGGCGACCGGCGCGACCCCGATGAGGTGGCATTGGAGCTGCTCCGAACTGAGCTGGGCGCCACACGGCTGGACGGTTGACAGCCACCTCCCCGACGGCGTTAAGTTAACCGGAGTTCGCATCCGGCGGTACACTGTCCACACGGATCCCGGCGCACTTCGACTGGGGAGGGCAACGGCATCGCCAGCGGCGAGGTTCTATGGTGGGCCCGGACGACCGGGTCACCGCGAAACTCGTCGGCCGATGCCTGCCGAGGTTTGTACAGCGTTATACGGTGCGGGCGACGGGCCCGCGAGTGCCGCAGACAACTGAACATGGACGGTCGGTCTCGAACGGGCCGGTCGGCGAGGTTACCCGCGGCGGTACCGCCCACGACGGTGTCGGCGCACCCCTAGGAAGGAAAACTCCGATATGACCACAGAGGCCTACATTTACGAGGCCATCCGCACCCCGCGCGGCCGCAACAAGAAGGGCACGCTGCACTCGGTCAAGCCGATCGATCTGACCACCGGTCTGGTCAAGGAGCTGCGCAACCGCTTCCCCGGCCTGGACGAGGATCGCATCTCGGACGTCATCCTGGGTGTCGTGTCGCCGGTCGGCGACCAGGGCGCCGACATCGCCCGCACCACCGTGCTGACCTCCGGCCTGCCCGAGACCGTCGGCGGCACCCAGATCAACCGGTTCTGCGCGTCCGGCCTGGAGGCCGTCAACCTCGCCGCCCAGAAGGTCCGCTCCGGCTTCGAGGACCTGGTCATCGCCGGTGGCGTGGAGTCGATGTCGCGCGTGCCGATGGGCTCCGACGGCGGCGCCATGTTCATGGACCCGTGGACCAGCTACGAGAACTACATCGTCCCGCAGGGCATCTCGGCCGACCTGATCGCGACCATCGAGGGCTTCTCGCGCGAGGATGTCGACGCCTACGCCGTGCGTTCGCAGGAGCGCGCCGCCGCGGCGTGGACCGGCGGATACTTCACCAAGTCGGTCGTTCCGGTCAAGGATGTCAACGGCCTGACCGTGTTGGACCGCGACGAGCACATGCGCCCGGGCACCACCCTCGAGGATCTGGCCAAGCTGAACCCGTCGTTCTCCGTGATCGGTGAGATGGGCGGCTTCGACGCGGTGGCGCTGCAGAAGTACCACTACGTCGAGAAGATCAACCACGTCCACCACGGCGGCAACAGCTCCGGCATCGTGGACGGCGCCGCGCTGGTTCTGGTCGGCAACGAGGAGGCCGGTAAGGCCTCCGGCCTGACCCCGCGCGCCCGCATCGTCTCGACCGGCATCAGCGGCGCCGACGCCACCATCATGCTGACCGGCCCGACCCCGGCCGCCCAGAAGGCGCTGGCCAAGGCGGGGCTGTCGGTCGACGACATCGACCTGTTCGAGATCAACGAGGCGTTCGCGTCGGTCGTGCTGAAGTTCCAGAAGGATCTGAACATCCCGGACGAGAAGCTGAACGTCAACGGCGGCGCGATCGCGATGGGCCACCCGCTGGGTGCGACCGGCGCGATGATCATGGGCACCATGGTCGACGAGCTGGAGCGCCGCAATGCCCGCTACGCCCTGGTGACCCTGTGCATCGGCGGCGGCATGGGTGTCGCGACCATCATCGAGCGCGTCTAACGCCCAGACTTTCATTCAGGAGACCGAAAGACTATGACCGACAACATGATCGCCTGGGAGAAGGACGCCGACGGCATCGTCGTGCTGACGATGGACGACCCCAACCAGGGCGCCAACACGATGAACGACCTCTACAAGAAGTCGATGACGGCCACCGTCGACCGGCTCGAGGCCGAGAAGGACGACATCACCGGTGTCGTCATCACCTCCGCGAAGAAGACCTTCTTCGCCGGCGGCGATCTGAAGAACATGATGCAGGTCGGGCCGAACGACGCCCAGGCCCTGATGGACGAGCTCACCGAGATCAAGGGCGCGCTGCGCCGCCTCGAGCAGCTCGGCAAGCCGGTCGTCGCGGCCATCAACGGCGCCGCGCTCGGCGGCGGCCTGGAGATCGCGCTGGCGACCCACTACCGGATCGCGGCCGACGTCAAGGGCATCAAGATCGGCCTGCCCGAGGTCAAGCTGGGCCTGCTCCCGGCCGGTGGCGGCGTCACCCGCACCGTGCGGATGTTCGGCATCCAGAACGCCCTGATGCAGGTGCTGCTGCAGGGCAACGAGTTCAACGCCACCAAGGCCCAGCAGATCGGCCTGGTCAACGAGGTCGTCGGCTCGATCGAGGAGCTGGTCCCGGCCGCCAAGGCGTGGATCAAGGCCAACCCGGACAAGGGCGTGCAGCCCTGGGACGTCAAGGGCTACAAGATCCCGGGCGGCACCCCGTCCACCCCGGCCCTGGCCGCCAACCTCCCGGCCTTCCCCGCGAACCTGCGCAAGCAGCTCAAGGGCGCCAACATGCCGGCCCCGAAGAACATCATGGCCGCCGCGATCGAGGGTGCGCAGGTCGACTTCGACAACGCCTCGCTGATCGAGTCGCGCTACTTCGTCAACCTGCTGACCGGCCCGGTCGCGAAGAACATGATCCAGGCGTTCTTCTTCGACCTGCAGTCGATCAACAACGGCGGTTCGCGGCCGAAGGATGTGCCCAAGCGCGAGATCAAGAAGGTCGGCGTGCTGGGCGCGGGCATGATGGGTGCGGGCATCGCCTACGTCACCGCCAAGGCCGGCATCGAGGTCGTGCTCAAGGACGTCAGCCTCGAGAACGCCCAGAAGGGCAAGGACTACTCGGTCAAGCTCGAGGAGAAGGCCCTCTCCCGCGGTAAGACCACCGAGGAGAAGTCCAAGGCGCTGCTGGACCGTATCCACCCGACCGCCGATCCGGCCGACTTCAAGGGCGTCGACTTCGTCATCGAGGCCGTGTTCGAAAACCCGGAGCTCAAGGCCAAGGTCTTCCAGGAGATCGAGGACATCGTCGACGCCGACGCGCTGCTCGGCTCGAACACCTCGACCCTGCCGATCACGCTGCTGGCCAACGGGGTCAAGCGCCAGGAAGACTTCATCGGCATCCACTTCTTCTCCCCGGTCGACAAGATGCCGCTGGTCGAGATCATCAAGGGCGAGAAGACCTCCGACGAGGCGCTGGCCCGGGTGTACGACTACACCCTCGCGATCCGCAAGACCCCGATCGTGGTCAACGACTCGCGCGGCTTCTACACCTCGCGCGTGATCGGCAAGTTCATCAACGAGGCCATCACGATGCTGGCCGAGGGCGTGGACCCGCAGACCATCGAGCAGGCCGGTCTGCAGGCGGGCTACCCCGCGGCGCCGCTGAAGCTGTCGGACGAGCTGAACTTCACCACCATGCAGAAGATCTACAAGGAGACGGCCGAGGCCCTCGTGGCCGCGGGCGGCGAGATCGATGCCGCCGCCAAGGCCACCGCCGAGATCCTCGACAAGCTGGTGGGCGAGTACGACCGCAAGGGCAAGGCGGGCGGCGCCGGGTTCTACGACTACGTCGACGGCAAGGCCGTGGGCCTGTGGTCGGAGCTGCGCTCGCTGTTCAAGACCTCGACGGAGCTGCCCGAGGGCGTCTCCTTCCAGGATCTGAAGGATCGCATGCTGTTCGCCGAGGCGATCGAGACCCAGAAGTGTTTCGACGAGGGCGTGCTGACCACCACGGCCGACGCCAACATCGGCTCGATCTTCGGCATCGGCTTCCCGGCCTGGACCGGTGGCACCCACCAGTTCATCGTGGGCTACCCGGGCGGCCAGGAGGCCTTCGTGGCCCGCGCCGACGAGCTGGTCGCCAAGTTCGGCCCGCGCTTCGAGGTTCCGGCCTCGCTGCGCAAGTAAGGTCGACAGCTTCTCGACGCTGGTCGAGGGTTGACCCCCTTACCTTCTAGATCGCACGGGTACGGCCCGGATCACGGAAATTCGTGGTCCGGGCCGTATTGTGTCCGAAGGATTTTCGTTCGGACTGGTCGGTCCGCGCGTGCCGTGATCGGAATTCCATACGCGTGAGTTCCTACCGCGCTACGTTGGAGTAAGCGCGGAACGTTCGAGGTGGTGCCATGAATCCACACACGGGCAAGGTCCGCAGCACCGACACACAGGCGGAATCGAGCACCACCCAGCGTCACCTGCCCATCGGCGTCGCCGATGAGCTCGAGGCGATGGGACTGTTCGATGCGGAGGAGATCGGGCGCGGCGGCTTCGGGGTCGTCTATCGCTGTGCCCAGCGGGCCCTGGACCGCATCGTGGCGGTGAAGGTGCTGTCGTCGGAGATCGACGACGAGAGCCGCGAGCGCTTCCTACGCGAGGAACATGCCATGGGCCGGTTGTCCGGCCACCCCAATATCGTCGACATCCTGCAGGTCGACGTCACCGCCAGCGGCCTGCCGTTCATCGTCATGCCGTACGCCGCACACGGTTCGCTGGAACGGCTCGTACGCGAACACGGCCCGCTGACCTGGGCCGACACCCTGCGGGTCGGGGTGAAGCTGGCCGGTGCGATCGAGAGCGCCCACCGCGTGCACGTGCTGCACCGCGATGTGAAACCGGCCAACGTCCTGCTCAGCCGCTACGGCGAACCCCAGCTCACCGACTTCGGCATCGCCCGCATCCCGGGCGGGTTTCGCACCTCCACCAGCATGATCACCGGTTCGCCCGCCTTCACCGCCCCCGAGGTGCTCAAGGGCGAGGAGCCGACCGAGCGCTCCGATGTCTACGGCCTGGGCGCGACCCTGTTCGCCCTGCTCACCGGGCATGCCGCCTTCGAGCGGCGATCCGGGGAGAAGATCGTGGCGCAGTTCCTGCGCATCACCACCCAGCCCATTCCGGACCTGCGGGAACAGGACATCCCCGCCGATGTGGCCGATGTCATCGAACGGGCGATGTCCCCGGATCCGGCGGATCGCCCGGCCTCGGCCTATGAACTGGGCGAGCTGCTGCGCTCGGTGCAGCAGGCGCACGATCAGCTGCCCGACGAGATGGCGCTGCTGGACGCCGGGCTCGATGCCGAGGACACCGGCAACGGTACGAATCCCGGTGCCAGCGCGGCCAATCCGTCGCTGCGCACCCGATCGATGGTGAGCGGCCCCCGCGGCACGCTGTCGCTGCGCCCGCCCGGCGAGGCCACACCGGTGGCCTCGCCCACCCTGCCGCCCACGCCGACGACCAAGTTCCGCCCGCCCACCCCGAGCCGGGAGCCGGTGCCCAGGCCGCGCCTGCTCGAGGTGCTGCGGGCGGGTGGACGGCGACGGCTGGCGGTGATCCACGGTCCGGCCGGATTCGGCAAGAGCACCGTGGCCGCGCAGTGGCGCGGCGAGCTGGCCGACCGCGGGGTCGCGGTGGCGTGGATCGGCATCGACCACGACGACGACAACGAGGTCTGGTTTCTCGCCCATCTGGTACAGGCGATCCGGCGGGTCTGCCCGGATATCGGCACCGGTCTCGAGCAGGTCCTCGAGGAGCGCCCGCCGGAGGCGGTGTCGTATGCGATCTCCACGCTCATCGACGAGATCCACGCGAGCGCGCGGGCGGTGGTCGTGGTGGTCGAGGACTGGCACCGGGTCAGCGATGCCGGGGCGCACCGGGCGATGGACGCGTTGCTGGACAACGGATGTCATCATCTGCGCTTCGTGGTCACCACCCGGGAGCAGGCGGGACTGCCGCTGAGCCGGATGCGGGTGCGGGACGAGCTGGTCGAAATCGACTGCAACGCACTGCGGCTGACCGTGCCGGAGACTCGCGAGATCCTCGTGTCGCACAACGGCTTCGGCCTCACCGACGATCAGGTGGAACGGATCCACGCGGCGGCCGACGGCTGGCCCGCCGCGATCCAGCTGGTGAGCCTGGCACTGCGCGGCTCGGGCAACGGCCCGGCCGATCCGGAGCGGCTGATCGGGCAGCTGTCCGGCGGTAATCAGACCATCCGGGAATACCTGTCGGAGAACGTGCTCGACACTCTCGAGCCGCGGCTGCTGGAATTCCTGATGTCGATCTCGGTGACCGAGAAGGTGAACGGCCCGCTGGCGGCCGCGCTGAGCGGGGAGGCCGATGCCGAGCAACTGCTGGAGCAGGCCGAGCAGCGCGAGCTGTTCATCAGCCGGGTCGCCTACGATCCGGAATGGTTCCGGATCCAGCCGCTGTTCGCCGAGCAACTGCGGGCCCGGCTGGAGCGGGTCCATCCAGGCAATCTGAAATCCCAGCACCGCAAGGCATCCCGCTGGTACGCCGAACATCAGCTGCTGCGCAAGTCGGTCGATCACGCGCTGCAGGCCACCGACCTGAAGCTGGCGCTGGATCTGGTGGAGAGCGGCGGGATGGACCTCATCGACACCTCCAAGCTGGCGACCCTGCTCGGCACGGTGTCGAAACTGCCCGTGCAACAGGTGGCCTCGCGGTCGAAGCTGCTGATGGCGCTGGCGCGGGCCAATATCAATCTGCAGCAGTCCGGTGCGGCGCGCACCGCGCTGGGGCGGCTGTCGAGCATGCTGGCGCGCAGCGAGCCGACCGACGCCGACGCCATCCGCCAGCGCTGCCAGGCGGCCGTGCTCGCGGCGGCCGATCAGGTGGCTCGCGATCGCACCGACGGTGTGCTGGAACGGCTTTCGGACTGCCTGCAACTGGCCGACGAGCTACCCGCCTGGACGGTGTCGACGGCGGCGAATCTGGTGTCGTTCGTGCGGTTGTGCGATTTCGATTTCGACGGGGCCCGCGGCATGCAGGAGTGGGCGGCGCAGTACCACGCCCGCTCCAAGGATCCGCTGGGCATCGTCTTCGGGCTGCTGGGCCAGGGCGCGGCGGCCTACGAACAGCTCGATATCGAGACGGCCACCGGCTGTTTCGAGCAGGCCTGGCAGATCGCCCGGGAGCGTTCCGGCCCGCGCTCGCACGCGGTGCGGGTGGCGGCGGCGCTGCTGGGCGAGGTGACCTACCGGCGCGGCGATCTGGATGTCGCGGAGCGGCTGCTGGATCAGAGCCATCAGCTGGTCGCCCGGGTGGGCCCGGTCGACTTCATGGTCACCACCTTCGTGGTCGGCGCGCGGGTCAAGGCGGTGCGCGGCGATCTGGAGACCGCCGCCGCCCGCCTGGACGAGGGCGCCCGAATCGCCGCCGACCGCAAGCTCTCCCGCCTCGGCGCCCACATCCGCGCCGAACGCCTGCGCCTGGGCCTGCCCCTGGACGCCTTCCCCACCATGAACGATCCGGTGCTGCGCTCGATGCGCCACGCCACCGGCACCACCGCCCTGGCCGCGGAGGCCGAGGAACTGGCCGCCATCCGCGCCCTGCTCTCCCGCCACCACCGCGGCTACGACGCCTACATCGGCGACGACCTGGCCCCCCTGGGCGCCGACGACTCCGCCGTCAAACGAGCCCGCGCCCTGCACGGCCGCATGGTCGAACAACACCGCCCCCGAGCCGAACTCGACACCGCCCTGCTCCTGTCCGAATGCCTCTCCGCCGCGGGCTGGACCGGCGAGGCCATCGGCACCCTCACCCCCGCCGTGATTCGCTGCGCCGAATTACGGTGGACCAGACCGCTGCTGGACGCGGGGCCCGGCGTCCTGGCCATCCTCCGCACCCTGCGCGACGAACTTCCCTTCGGCACCGGCCAGCCGGACGGCCCGCAGATCCCGCGAAATTTCCTGGTGAATCTGCTGGCGTGAACGCGTCCGGCCCGGTCGACGGATCGACCGGGCCGGACGGTATCGCTCGAGCTATCCCAGCTTCGCGAAGAAATTGCGGATGTCGGTGGCCAGGAGGTCGGGGACCTCGTAGGCGGACCAGTGGCCGCCCTCGGGGTATTCGTTCCACTGG
The DNA here is from genome assembly GCF_023740735.1 of Nocardia sp. CDC159. Taxonomy (GTDB): domain Bacteria; phylum Actinomycetota; class Actinomycetes; order Mycobacteriales; family Mycobacteriaceae; genus Nocardia; species Nocardia pulmonis. The sequence goes on along the minus strand of NZ_JAMRXH010000002.1, from coordinate 630,027 downwards.
ACGATGTTGGCGTGGTCGCGGTCGGCGAACTTGCGCGGGGGCTTGTAGTCGTAGCCGAAGGAGGCCAGGCCGAGGGGGACGGTGGTGGGGGTGGTGGCGTGTTCGCCCTTGGCGTTTTCGAAGTAGAAGCGGGCCGAGGAGGCCGAGGTGTTGGTGAACCAGTAGATCGCGACGTTGGTGAGGATGTCGTCGGGGTCCAGGGTGCCGATCAGCTGGCCGCTCCAGGCGAGCTGGCCCGCGGGGGAGTCGGAGAGGGCGTGCGCCAGGGTGTGCGGCTGGGCGCGCTGGGTGAAGTCGTGGATCGAGTGCTCGAGGAACTTCTGGCCGAATTGGAGGAAGGCCAGATCCTGTTCGCCGAGGCCGTCCAGTTCGCCCGGCTCACCCTTGGGGAACGAGAAGATCTGGGTGACGTGCACGCCGATCACGTTTTCCGGTGCCAGACGGCCCATTTCGGGCGAGACGATCGCGCCGCCGTCGTTGCCGTGCACGCCGTAGCGCTCATATCCCAGCCGCCGCATCAGCTCGACGAATGCGGCCGCCATCCGCTCCGGCGTCCAGCCGATGTCCTGGGTCGGGCCCGAGAACGCGAAGCCCGGATAGGACGGGATGACCAGGTGGAACTCGTCGGTCAGCCGCTCGACCAGGCGCAGGCCCTCGACGAAGGTGCTCGGCCAGCCGTGGGTCAGCATCAGCGGCGTCGCCGCCGGATTCGCCGAGCGGATGTGCACGAAGTGAATGGTCTGCCCGTCGATCTCGGTGACGAAGTGCGGATAGGCGTTGAGCTTCTCCTCGACCGCGCGCCAGTCGAATTCGTCGCGCCACCGCTCGAGCAGCGGCCGCACGAACGATCCGGGCACGCCGTACTCCCAGCCCGGCGGAACCGGAATCCCGAGGTCCACCTTGCCCGCGACCTGCTCCGCGGGCAGTTCCGCGGCGAATCGGGTACGGGCCAGCCGGTAGGTCAGATCATCCAGATCGGCCTGCGGAATCTCGATGCGGAAGGGGCGGATGTCGGACATGAGGTGCTCCTTGCTCTCCGAAACGGAATGTTTCGTTCTGCTCTCACTGTAACAGAACAGATCATTCCGTTCCAAGTACTTCGGAAAACTTGACCTTCGCTTTACCTCCAGGCGTGAGAGAGTTTTGCTGTGCTCGACGCCATCGTCATCGGAGCCGGTTTCGCCGGACTACGCGTACTCCACCAGCGTCGCGACCGCGGATTCGCTGTGCATGCCTTCGAGGCGGGCGGCGACGTCGGCGGCACCTGGTACTGGAACAGCTATCCCGGCGCCCGGTGCGATATCGAAAGCAAGGACTACTGCTTCATCTTCGACCGCCGCCTACACGACGGCTGGACCTGGACCGAGCGATTCGCCGGACAGCCCGAGATCCTGCGCTACGCCCGCTACGTCGCCGACTACGCGAACCTGTTGCCGCACATCACCTTCGACACCGCGATCCGCGCCGCCGAATTCGACGAGGCCAGTGCGACCTGGACCGTCGTCACCGACGCCGGCGACACCCACCGGTGCCGCTATCTGATCGCCGCGGTCGGCTGCATGTCGGCGCCGTACACGCCGGAGCTGCCTGGACTCGCCCAGTACGAGGGCGTTCGAGTGCATACCGGTCGGTGGCCGCGCGCGGGCGTCGACTTCCGCGGTAGGCGCGTCGGCATCGTGGGCACCGGATCGTCGGGAATACAGCTGATTCCCCGGATCGCCGAGGCGGCCGCCGAACTCACCGTCTTCCAGCGCACCCCGAACTTCAGCGCCCCGGCCCGCAATCGCCCGCTCACCCCCGCCGAACAGCAGGCCGCGGCGGCGGAGTACGAGGACCGGGTGCGCTACGCCGGAACGACCCGATTCGGCCACCACATCGTGGGCACCGGACGGCCGACCACGGATTTCACCGCCGCCGAACGTGATCACGAACTGGAGATCCGCTGGCAGCGCGGCGGCACCGGCATCCTGGCCACCTTCACCGACTCCGGCATGAACCTGGCCGCGAATTCGATTGTCGCGGAGTTCTTCCGGCGCAAGATCGCCGCCGCGGTGCACGACCCGGATACCGCCCGTGGCCTCCAGCCCCGCACCTATCCGATCGGGACCAAGCGGCTGTGCGTCGACTCTGGCTATTTCGAGACCTACAACAGGGCCAACGTCACCCTCGTGGACCTGCGGGACGAGCCGATCCGGTCCTGCACCCGCACCGGAATCCGCACGACCGCACGTGAATTCCGGCTCGAACCCTGGTATTCGCCACCGGATTCGATGCCTTCACCGGCGCGCTGACCAGGATGGCCATCCGGGGCCGGGACGGGCGTCTGCTCGCCGACGAGTGGACCCACGGTCCCCGCACCCTGCTCGGTCTCGCCGTCCACGGCTTCCCCAACTTCTTCACCATGACCGGTCCCGGCAGCACCACGGTACTGTCGAATGTGCTGCGCGCCATCGAACATCACGCCGAATGGCTGGTCGATCTGCTCGACCACGCCCGCGCCCGGGATCTTGTCACGATCGAGGCCACGGCCGCGGCCCAGCAGGATTGGACCGAGCAGGTGCGCGCGGCCGCCGCTCGCACGCTGTACCGGTTCGCCGATTCGTACTACGTCGGCGCGAACATTCCCGGCAAGGCACGCGGTCTGATCCCGTATTCGGGTGGACTCGATCGCTATCGCGCCATCTGCGCCGACATCGCGAGCGACAAGTATCGCGGCTTCGATCTGGCCCGAGTCCGATGACGAGCGGAATACGCTGGAGCCCAGCGTCATTGGCCACCCTGCTGCTGTCGGTGCTGCTGCCGATGATGGACTCGTTCATCGTCAATGTCGCGCTGCCCACCATCGGGGCCGATCTGCGCGCCGAGAGTCATCTGGAGCTGGTCGTCGCGGGCTATGGCATCGGCTTCGCCGCCACCCTGATTCTCGGCGGTCAGCTCGGAGATCGCTTCGGCCGCAGGCGATTACTGCTCATCGGGCTGACGATGTTCGTGATCGCCTCGATGCTCTGCGCGCTGGCGCCCGGCATCGGCTGGCTCATCGCCGCGCGGGTGCTGCAGGGCGCGTCGGGTGCGATGATTCCGCCGCAGGCGCTCGGCACCATCGGCGCCCTGGTGCCCGCCGATCGCAAACAGCGCGTGCTCACCCTCTACTCGGCGACCAGCGGCGTCGCGGCGATCCTCGGCCTGATCATCGGCGGCGCGCTCGTGGCGGCCGACCTGTGGGGCAGCTCCTGGCGACTGGTGTTCCTGGTCAATATTCCGCTCGGCGTCATCGCCCTGGTCGGCGCCTGGATCACGGTGCCGCCCAGTGCGTCCGGCGATTCGTCGGCCATCGACGGACTCGGCGCGGTGCTGCTGGTGCTGGGTGCGGTCACCCTGTTGATTCCGCTGAGCCAGGCGCAATCGGCGGGGATGCCCTGGTGGGCCTTCGCCTCGATCGCGGTGTCCATCGCGGTATTCGCGGCGCTGTGGTCGGTGGAAAGCCGTCTGCCGCAGGCAACCGTGGCCATCCTGCCGCCCCAGCTGCTGACCCTGCGGCCGGTCCGCCACGGCCTGGCCGTGCTCGTGCCGTTCCTGGCGGTGTGGGCCGGGTTCCTGGTCGCGCTGCCGCTGACGCTGCAGGCCGGATTCGCGCTCGGGCCGCTGACCGCCGGACTCGTGGTCGCGCCCATGTCGGCGGCCTTCCTGGCGGGCTCGTTCGCGGTGCCGCGCCTGCGCGATATCTTCGGCGACAGGGTGCCCGCGGTCGGCGGCGTCGTACAGGCGCTCGGCATCGCCGCGCTGGCGGGCGCGGTGCTCTCCCAGCGCGTGGACGAGTACCCCTGGCTGCCGATACCCGGACTCGCGCTGATCGGATTGGGTCAGGCATTCGTCATCGGCGCCACGACAATCTCGGTGCTGGCCGATATCCCGGCGAACCTAGCCGGGCGCGGCGGCGGTGTCCTGGTCACGGCGCAGCAGGGCTCGATGGCGCTGGGCGCGGCGACGCTGGGCGCCTACTACACCCGCTCCGCGCCCGAATCCGGCAGTGCGACGGCCTTTTCCGTGGTTCTCGCGGTGCAGTTCGTCGTGGTGGTCGTCATCGCGCTGGTCTCGGCCACTCGATCGGCCCGCCGTGAAACTCTCGTCGGCGACTGATCCGGCGTCGGCCTCCCGGTCAGTGCGTGGGTCGGATACTGAACCGGGAGTCGCGCCAGTGGCCGAGATCGAAGTACAGCGTGGTCATGGTGTCCCACAGGATGGGCCACGGCTGCTTCGGGCCTTTGCATTTCCAGACCGCGACCATGCGGTCGATGCCGGGGATGCCCATGGGATCGTCGAGTTGCGCCACCCGCTCCACCTCGGCGAAACGGGCTCGTAGGTCGGGTTCGGCGGTGTCGAGGCCGACGTAGACGACCGTGGTCACCGAATCCGGTGGCGGGCCGAAGAATCCGAAGCCTCGGCTCGGACTGTAGGTGGCCGGAAGGTGGTACTTCCCGCCGAACTGCTCGACCGCTCCTCCCTGCCAGTAGCCCTGGGCCATGATCGCGGAGTGCGCCTTCTCCTCGGGCGTCAGGGTCTGGTAGCCGGTGTCGACGGCCGCGACCATGCGGTCCCAATTGGTGGTTCCCCAGAACGCCGACCGGATGCCGAGATCGATGGGCGTCTCGGTCTGGCTGCGCCAGCTGGGCGGCAGCGGCAGCAGGGTGAGCGTGCCGAGGTAGGTCACCACCGTGAGCGCGACGATCGCCCTCATCGCCCGGTTCATCCATCGTTTCCGGGGGTACCGCCACAGGCCGACGGCCCCGATGGCGAACATGGCGGGGAAGAAGCCCGTCGGATAGTAGGGCCGACCGTGGGTGATGACGACGAACGTGGTCATGAGCAGCAGTGCGACCGCGATGAAGCGATACGGGCGCAGCGACTCCTGCCTGACGACCGCGTAGCAGCCGACCGCGATCAGCAGACAGCCCGTGAAGCCCGCGAAGCCGAGCCACTGCGGGAAGAATCCGGGCGGACCGTAGCCGGTGGCGTCCTGCTCCGCGCCGATGATCGGGCCCATCGCCAGCTGCGGCCAGTTGTGTTGTGACTGCCAATACAGAATCGGGAGCACGGACAGGGCGAGGATGCCGGTGGCCAGCCAGAGCGCGGGGCGGCGCAGCATCTCCCGGGGACCGCACAGGATGACGGCCACGCCGAGACACGCCCAGACCAGCGGGATCATCCACTTCACCTGCATATCCAGTGCCGCGACCACGCCGGCCACGACGATCAGCGAGTCCTGGCGCGTGCGAACCCAGCGGATGAGTAGCCACGTGATCACGGCCGTGAGCGTTGCGTCGAAGGAGAAAGTGCTCAACGCGCACTGGGTCACCAGCAGATAGGACGTCCCGTAGGTGAACGCGGCGAGCAACTGGACGCGGCGGCTGCCCCGGAGTTCGTAGGCGATCAGCGCCGAGACCACGATCGCGCCCACGGCCATCATCACGGCCGGGATCCGCACGGCCGTCACCGATCCCGGTGCGAGCACGTCCGCGATGTGGGCGAACAATGCCACCACGACGCCCTGATCCGCGTAGGTGTAATCGAGTCGTCGGCCGGCGGAAAGGAAATAGAGCTCGTCGCCGAAGAACTCATAGCGTCCCGCCGTCGCCGTCAGCACGATCATGGAGATCGCAGCCATCAGCGCTACGCCGCGGAAAGCGAACTGTGGATGGGTATTCGGAATGCCTTGCGACTCGGTACGAACCGCAACGACCGCTGTCATGAACTGCCCCTGATAAATTCCGACAGACGCGTCCGACGCCCCTCTCCCGTTGATGGCGTCGCATCTGTTCGCTGACGAACTGATTCCTCCCCGGCAGCGAACCTGATGAGCGCGAGAGCTCGCGATCCTGCTCGGAATATTCAGTTTTGCAAGACATTAACGCCTGCCGGTGTGGTTCGCAAATGTGCTGCACAGCAATGGCTTCCAGCGTTGAGTCGGCGAGGTGAGGCTTGCGTTTCGAGGATTCGAAATGCACCGAACGTCGCAACGAGTACTACTGCTGAATGCTGTCTTCGCTGTGCACGATTGCGCCACATTCGAATTCGACGACCGTTCATTCGCTATTCGGCGAGCGTGTGATATCAGTTGTCATCGAAACAAAAGATCCGCCGATGTATCGGCAGTAAGGAACGCAGGTCGACATGGAAATCATCGGAGTGCTCTTCAACCTGTTCGGACGCGCCGCCGGACTGTTGAGCGCAGGATCCGCCTTCCTGAACACTCCACACTGACAGGGGGTATGCGTCGGCCCCGTCGCGGGGGCCGACGGCAGCCGCACAGCTACCCGCTGCGGCGGCACCGGTGTGGAGGGAACCGATTCGCTATCACTATGTGCCACAGTGCGTTTGCGGGCGCGAATGATGCGCACTAGCCTTTCACGAAGTTGCGCAATGCCTTTGGGGGGAGTTCATGTCAGCGGTCCTGTGTCGTCCGCGCCGTGGGTAGCGACCGGCCGCCTCGTCCCGTATTGATCGGCGGGACATAGTGTTCACGCGCTGGGGCACCCTCGTGTACCGACTGCGGTTCGCTGTGCTGGGTACCGTCATCGCCGGATTGGTCGCGTTGGGTGGGTACGGCTTCGGTCTGGGGGACCATCTTAGTTCCGGGGGGCTCGACGACACCGGATCGGAATCCTTCCACGCCGCGCAGCTCATCGGTTCGGCGTGGCCACAGAGCCATGACGCCGACGTCATCGTGATCTATACCGCGCCGCCCGGAAAGGCCGTCGACGATCCCGAGTTCAGCCGCGCGATCGTCGGCAGCCTCGACAACCTGCCGCGCCGATACCCCGGACAGATCATCGGAATCAACGGTGCCTACTGGCACACCGAAACCGGTCGAGCCAGCGGACCGATGTTCGCCACACCCGACAAGAAGTACGCCGTGGCATCGATCGGGATCCGCGGTACCGACGACAATCAGATGCTCCACAACTACCGCCAGGTCAAGGACGCCTTCGCCATCCCCGGTGTGACGGTGCAGGTCGGTGGTTTCAAACCGGTGGCGAATGCGCTCGCGGACACCATGGCCGAGGACATCCAGCGCATGGAAGTCCTTGCCTTCCCGGTGGTGGCGGTGCTGCTGTTCCTCATCTTCGGCGGCGTGGTCGCCGCCGCGCTGCCTCTGATCGTGGGCGGGCTGACGATGGTCGGGGCGAACGGGATCATCCGTCTGCTGACCAACTACACCGAGGTCAATTCGTTTGTCGAGCCGGTCGTTTCGATGATCGGCCTGGGTTTGGCCATCGACTACGGCCTGTTCATCGTCAGTCGTTTCCGCGAGGAGCTCGCCGAGGGATACGACACCCCGGCGGCGGTTCGGCGGGCGGTGACGACCGCCGGGCGCACGGTGGTGTTCTCCGCGACGATGATCGTGGCCAGTGCCGGGGGTATGCTGCTGTTTCCGCAGGGCTTCCTCAAATCGATTGCCTACGGGGCCATTTCGGCGGTATCGCTGGCGGCGCTGACCGCGATCACGATCCTGCCCGCGATGCTGGCCGTCCTCGGGCCGCGGGTGGACATGTTGGGTATCAGGCGGTTGCGCAAGACCAAAACCGCGGAGGAGATCGAGAACGGCTTCTGGGGCAGGAGCACGCGCTGGGTGATGCGGCACCCGCTGACCATCGGTGGCAGCCTGTGCATCGTCCTGCTGCTGCTGATCCTGCCCGTGCGCAATCTGGCCTTCGGCGGTTTCAGCGAGCGATATCTGCCACCGGACAACGAAACTCGCCTCGCGCAGCAGCAGATCGACGCGGCGTTTCCGGGGCGCAGGTCCGACCCGATCGAACTGGTCATCGTCTCGACCGACAGCACCGCTGTCGGCATCGCCTGGAAACAGGCGAACGAGGCGCCGGGCCTATCCGGCAAGTTCGATATGCCGCAGCGGTCCACGACCCACCCGCACATCCATCGGACCAAGGCGCTACTGGCCGACTCCCGCCGCGCCGATACCACCATCGACTACCTGCGGTCGCTCGAACCACCCGACGGGGTGAGCATGTTCGTCGGCGGCGTGCCCGCTATCCAGAAGGACAGCATAGACGCGCTGTTGGATCGGATGCCGCTGATGATCGGGCTGGTCCTGCTCGTGACGACGCTGTTGATGTTCCTGACCTTCGGCTCGGTGATTCTGCCGATCAAGGCGGCGATCATGAGCGCACTCGGGCTCGGCTCGACCCTGGGCATCCTGACCTGGATCTTCATCGACGGTCACGGCGCCGGGCTGATGAACTTCACGCCACAGCCGATCCAGGCGAATGTGCTGGTGTTGATCATGGCCCTCATCTACGGCCTGTCCACCGACTACGAGGTCTTCCTGCTGTCGCGGATGGTCGAAGCACGCGCGCTGGGGGCCTCCACCACGGAGGCGGTCCGCATCGGGACCGCGCATACCGGTCGCATCATCACCGCGGCCGCGCTGATCCTGCTCGTCGTCACGGGCGCATTCGCGTTCTCGGATCTGGTGCTGATGCAGTACATCGCGTACGGCATGATCGCCGCACTGCTCATCGACGCCACCGTGCTACGCATGCTGCTGGTGCCCGCGACGATGAAACTGCTCGGGGTCGACTGCTGGTGGGCCCCCGCATGGATGAAGAAGATCCAGCAGAAGATCGGCTTCGGTGAACCCATCCTCGACAATGAACGCCCCGGCGACGGCAACATCGTCGACCTCGTCGAGACCACCCCGATCACCGACCCGGTGACCACGCAACTTCCGGTCCAGTGGACGCATCGATGATGCCGAATCAGCGAAAAGGTCCCGAAGCCGGTGGCTTCGGGACCTTTGTAGTAGCGGGGACAGGATTTGAACCTGCGACCTCTGGGTTATGAGCCCAGCGAGCTACCGAGCTGCTCCACCCCGCGTCGGGTGTAGGACCACTCTACGTGATCGTTGTCGAGGGGTTCGACGCGGGGTGTTCGGTTGGGGAATCAGGCCTTCCACCAGGGGCGCAGCGGGACGGTCCACTCCTCGTTCGGGCCCAGCCGCATGCCGAGTACCTGGTGCAGCTGAACCACGTTGCGCTGGAAGCCGAGTCGGCAACCGGCCATGTAGAGGCCCCAGACCTTGGCGGTGCCCTCGCCGACCTCCGCTACGCAGGCGTCCCAGTTGGCGACCAGGTTCTTGCACCACTCGTGCAGGGTGAGGGCGTAGTGCGGGCGCAGGTTCTCCTCGTGCAGGACCTCGAGGCCGACGTTCTGGATGTCGGAGATGATGCGGCCCGAACCGATCAGCTCGCCGTCGGGGAAGACGTAGCGATCGATGAAGTCGCCCGCCTTGGTGGTGCGGGTGTTGTCGGGGCGGGTGATGGTGTGGTTGAGGAACAGGCCGCCGTCGCGCAGCTTGCTCTTGATGTAGTTGAAGTAGAACGGGTAGTTGTGGACGCCGATGTGTTCGGTCAGGCCGATCGAGGAGAGTGCGTCGAAACCGGTTTCGGGCACGTCGCGGTAGTCGGAGTGGCGTAGTTCGGCCAGGTCGGCCAGGCCCTCCTCCTCGATCTTGCGCTGGCCCCACTCGGCCTGCTCCTTCGACAGGGTCGCGCCGATCACCTTGACCCCGCGCCGGGCCGCGTAGCGGACCATGCCGCCCCAGCCCGAGCCGATGTCGAGCAGCCGATCGCCGGGCTTCAGGTTGAGTTTGTCGAAGACCAGGCGGTACTTGTTCTCCTGCGCCTGCTCGAGGGTCCAGTCCTCGTCCTCGTAACACGCGCAGGTGTAGGTCATCGAGGGGCCGAGGACGTACTCGTAGAAGGTGTTGGAGACGTCGTAGTGGTGGTGAATCGCCTCGGCGTCACGGGCTTTGGAGTGCCGCAGCCCCTCGAGGGCGATGCGCCGCCAGCGCGGCAGCGTCTCCTGCGGCGGCGGCGCGATCGGCTTGAGCGCCTCCCAGCCGAGCGAGCGCGCGATGGTGACCAGCGCCAGCGCCGACGGCCGCCGGAACTTCAGGTCGCTCATCGCCTTCAGAATGTCGTAGGGATCACCCGGATGCACCCCCTCGGCCGTCATATCGCCGGAGATGTAGGCGCGGGCCATGCCGAGATCGCCCGGGGCCGTGGCGATGTAGTTGATACCGCGGGGATTGCGGATGTCGAGTTTGAACTTCGAGTCGGCCGGGCCGGTGCTAGAGCCGTCGTAGGCCGAGAACCGGATGGGCACCGGGCCTTCGACGAGCGTCTCGAAGATTTCGGCAATGCTGAGTTTGGTTCCCAGCTCCGCGAATACGTCGGAGCGATCCTTGAACGTGGTCACTTGCGTTGCACCGCCTTCGAATACAAATCCAGCAAACGATGATCGGGGTCGTATCGTTTCTTCAGTTCGGGATAGACGTCACCGCCGTAGAGCCGGGCGAATTCATCCTCGTCGTAGTACGCGTCGGAGTACAGCGATTTGTGCCCGTTCAGCTCGCTGACCTTGCGCTCGATGGCACGGTTGGCCGCGCCCTCCGGTTGGCCCGCCTGCGTCGGAACCGCCGACCAGAAGCCGACATTCACGTAGGTGCGCCCGGGCTCCAGCGGATACAGCGGCCACGGGCGCTCGACGCTGTCGTCGCGCAGCCGCAGCGGGCACAGCCACAGCGGTTCGATGGGGATCTCGCGCAGGAACCAGTGCAGGAATTCGGCGGTGCGCTCGATCGGCACCTCGATGTCCTGCACCACCCGCTCGCGCGGCGGATTACCCTTGCGGGCCTCGATCTTGTCGCCGATGCTGTATTTGTGATCCAGGGCGATGAGCTTCCAATAGAAACTGGAGCGCCGATACGGCCGAGGCCAGAAGCGGCGGATCCGCGGATTCTGGGTGCCGAAAGCCCGTGAGCACCAGAACCAGTCGGTGTCCCAGCGCCACAGATAATCGTGGATCGTGAGGCGGTCGCGCTTGGGTTGCTTCGAATCGTGCTGAATGGACCGGTAGTAGATCTCCATTCCGGTGTAGTCGCTGACGGGGCCGGGCTCGTCGGTCTGGCGGCCGAGCACCAGATAGCTTTCGTCGGCGGTGAATACGACCCCGTCGAGGTAGTCGACGCGCTCGCCGTCGTAGGCGCGGTCGGCGATGATCTGGCCCATCGCGGACTCCAGCTCGCCCAGATCGTGGAAGCGCACATGCCGCAGCGCCACATAGGGCGGCACCGCCTCCAACTCGATCTTCAGCCGCGTGGAATAGCCGAGCGTGCCATAGGAATTGGGGAAGCCGCGGAACAGCTCCGCATGTTCGCCGTCGCGGGTGGCGGTGACGATCTCGCCCGCGCCGGTGAGCACGTCGATCTCGAGCACCGACTCGTGCGGTAGGCCGTTGCGGAAGGAGGTCGACTCGATGCCCAGACCGGTGACGGCGCCACCGAGGGTGATGGTCTTGAGCTGCGGCACCACCAACGGGGCCAGCCCGTAGGGCAGGGTCGCGGCGACCAGATCCTCGTAGGTGGTCATGCCCGCGACATCGGCGGTCTTGGCCCCCGGGTCCACCGCGATGACCTTCGTCAATCCGGAGACGTCCAGGCCCGGCGCGTTGTTCTTGGCCCGGGCGCGGAACAGGTTGGAGGTCTTCTTGGCCAATCGGACATTCGCCTCGCGCGGAATCGCGCGATAGCTGGCCAGCAGGCGATCGACCCCCGCCCGGTGCGCGGCAAAACCTGATTCGTGTGCGGCCGGTGCGCGTCCGGCCTTCCCCAACAGACTCACTGCCACCCCCTGACGCTATCTCGCACCGAATCCAGGGGCCACCGTCAGGGTACCCGCGCGCCGGATTCTTCACCCATATGTTGCATAGCGTTCCGGTAGCCGGGACGGCGCGAGCAGCTTCGGGGAATCTCCAGTTCAGGGCGATCTTTTCGATCGGAACCGCCGGGTGCGGACCCCGGCCTGGAAAGACCGCGGGACGGCCTCGGCATTGGGTACATACCCGATGCGTCGGTATTGGGAGAGTTGTCACTCCCGTAGTCGGGAATGCGCGGCCGCCGGATTTTGCTGACGATTTATTCAGCGTCGATCGACAGATGCTTGCCGAACCAGTGTTGGGCATAGGGGCCGTCGTTGTACGGCTCGATCTCCGCGTAGCCCAGCCGGGCATACAGTGCTCGCGCCTCGACCAGATCGGATCGGGTATCGAGCACCATCCGCCGCGCACCCCACTTGCGCGCCACGTCCTCCGCCGCGCGGACCAATCTCGCCGCTCGGCCGCTGCCGCGCAGCGCCTCGATCACGAACAGCCGCTTCAGTTCGGCGGTGGACGGGTCGAGCAGCCGCAGCCCGGCCATCCCGCCGGGCACGCCGCGGTGGCTCGCCACCAGCAGCACGCCCGTCGGGGGAACGAGATCCGCGCCCGCCTCCGCCGCGATCTCGCGTTCGAGTTCGGCCGGATCGGTCCGGCGTCCCGCGTGCAGCAGATACCAGCGATCGCTGACCTCGGTGTAGTACGCGCGCCAGAGTGCCGCCGCCGCGGCCGAATCGGGCGGCTCGGGCGTGATGGACCAGACGGCGTTGTCGCGCATGATGGCGGCGTAGCATAGCCCGGCGGCAGGGAATGTGCACAGCGCCGAGTCAAACAAGGAGCTCACAGTGGGACAGGTCAACGCCTCCAGTTCGATCGTCGTTCCGGCGGATTCGCAGCGCACGCTCGAGGCGATCGCCGATTACGAGACCGTGCGCCCGCGCATCCTCACCTCGCACTATCGCGACTACAAGGTCATCGAGGGCGGTAAGGGGGCGGGCACGGTGGCCGAGTGGACGCTGCAGGCCACCCAGAAGCGGTCCCGCAACGTGCACGCGGTGGTGTCGGTGTCGGATTCCATGGTGACCGAACGGGATTCGAATTCGACCATGGTGACGACCTGGACGGTGACCCCCTCCGGCACCGGCGCGCTGGTCACCATCCGGACCAGCTGGAAGGGCGCCGGTGGCGTCGCCGGATTCTTCGAGGGCATCTTCGCCCCGTTGGGGCTGAAGAAGATTCAGGCCGAGGTGCTGGAAAACCTGAAGCGCGAGCTGTCCTGACCCCCTACCGGATGAGCACGAACGTCAGCAGCAGCGGGGTCTGCAGCGCGCCGCGCCAATACGAGTAGCCGAACCACACGCCCGGGGCGATCTCGCGGATCTCGTCCCAGATCTGCGGGGTGAGGACCGAGGGGGTGTAGTCCAGGGCCCACGCCGGACGACCGTCCATGCGGGACGGCGCTATGTAGACGTGCGCGGGGAAGCCCTCGACGCCCGCGGCGGTGATCCGGTTCATCAGGTGTCCGCCGTTCGGACCGGTGTAGAAGGTCTTGCCGATCCAGAACGGCGGCGCGAGCGCCTGCATGATCGGCGGGCGCGTGACCCAGCCGTGGGTCACGCCCGCGGGCACGCTGCCGCGCGGGGAGTTGCGGAAGATCTGGTCCTGTTGCTCCGGCGTACATCTGTCGCGCAGCGACTCGACGGTGGCCCGCGGATTGTAGTCGTAGATCACACACCCCCCGCCGTGGTCGACATCGGCTCTGGCGGTGGGTGTTTGGACCGCCGCGGGCGCCGCGACGAACAATGTCGCCAGCCCGACCGGCGCTACCAGGGACACAAGGGATTTGCGGAAAAGGTCGCGGTATACACGCATTACTGCCTCCACCGGATCGCCCGACCCGTTTTCGATGGTAAGTCGCTATAACCGGGTCGATACGGCGGTAAACCCAACCGTGACTACGCTGGTATCCAACCCACTTCCCGCAAGAGAGGACAGGCCGTGCAGCCAGGTGGAGAGTTCGACATGGGGGCGCTGCTCCAGCAAGCGCAGCAGATGCAGCAGGCGGTACTCGAGGCCCAGGAGCAGATCGCGGCCGCCGAGGTGGCGGGCGAGGCGGGTGGTGGCCTGGTGCGGGTCACCATCAAGGCCACCGGCGAGGTGCTCTCGCTGCAGATCGATCCGAAGGTCGTCGATCCCGAGGACGTGGACACCCTGCAGGATCTGGTCGTCGGCGCGCTCAACGACGCGATGAGCCGGGCACAGCAGCTGGCCGCGGAGAAGTTCGGCCCGCTGGCCGGTGGCGGCGGCATCCCCGGCCTGCCGGGCCTCGGATAGAGGACGGAGCTGTTGTACGAGGGTCCGGTTCAGGATCTGATCGACGAATTGGGCAAGCTGCCCGGCGTCGGTCCGAAGAGCGCCCAGCGCATCGCCTTTCACCTGCTGTCGGTGGAGCCGCCGGAGATCGATCGGCTCCAGTCGGCACTGCAGAAGGTGCGCGACGGGGTGCGGTTCTGCGCGGTGTGCGGCACGGTCTCCGACGGTGAGCTGTGCCGCATCTGCGCGGACCCACGTCGCGATCGCACCATGATCTGCGTGGTGGAGGAGCCCAAGGACGTGCAGGCCATCGAGCGCACCCGCGAGTTCCGCGGCCGCTACCACGTGCTCGGTGGTGCGCTGGACCCGCTGTCGGGCATCGGTCCCGATCAGCTGCGCATCCGGGAGCTGTTGGCGCGGATCGGAAATCAGGCCGACGGCGTGGATGTCACCGAGGTCATCATCGCCACCGACCCGAATACCGAGGGCGAGGCGACGGCCACGTATCTGGTCCGCATGCTGCGCGACTTCCCGGGGCTGACCGTGACTCGCCTCGCCTCCGGCCTGCCGATGGGCGGCGATCTGGAGTTCGCCGACGAGCTGACGCTGGGCCGCGCGCTGTCCGGGCGGCGCGCGCTCTGAGCCACCGGAGCAGAGGAAAATAGGGCTGGGCTCGGGGCGCGGGAGCGGTTACTCTCCGCCTGATGAGCCTTGCGTTTCTGCTGACAACCCTGGTCATCGTCGCCACCCCCGGCACCGGCGCGCTGTACACCCTGGCGGCCGGGCTGAACCGGGGGACCCGGGCGAGCCTGATCGCCGCCTTCGGCTGCACCCTCGGCATCGTGCCGCATATGGTCGCCGCCATCACCGGCCTTGCTGCCCTGCTGAATACGAGCGCGATCGCCTTCCAGACCCTGAAATATCTGGGTGTGGCCTATCTGGTCTACATGGCCTGGGCCACCCTGCGCGACAAGGGCGCGCTGGCCGTCGCCGACGAGCAGCCCGCCGACGCACCGTCGGCGCTGCGCGTGATCGTCGCGGCGGTGCTGTTGAACGTGCTCAACCCCAAGCTGACGATCTTCTTCTTCGCCTTCCTGCCGCAGTTCGTCAGCGCGACCGAGCCGCACGCGCTGCTGCGCATGTTGGAACTGAGCGCGATCTTCATGGCGGTCACCTTCGTGGTCTTCGCCGCCTACGGCGCCTTCGCCGCGGCGGTGCGCACCCACGTGATCGATCGGCCCGCCATCACCACCTGGATCCGGCGGGTGTTCGGTGTCTCGTTTCTGGCGCTGGCGGGCCGGTTGGCCTTCACCAACCAGTAGTCACAGCTCGACCGGCCGCCAGTCGAGTTCGCCGAAGCGGCCGCGGTCCTCGGTGGCCCAGCCCCAGATCAGATCGGCCACCAGGGCCGCGTCGGCGGTCTGCGTACCGAAATGCCGGTCGGGGGAACCGTCGCGGTATTCGATGGTGTAGCGGCCGGTCTCGTCGCGGAAGGTCTGGACGTAGCGCTGCGGTTCGCGTTCGGCGATGAGGTACGGATTGGGCGCGGACAGGGTGGGGACCCACAGGTCGACCAGGACCCCGGTGAGGTACGGGAATTCGCCCGCGCCGCCGTGGGTCACGGTCACCGGAACGTGTCCGGCCGGATCGATCAGCCAGGCCAGCTGCGGATCGTAGACGGCGTAGCCGCGCGGGGTGGCCAGTTCGAACAGCAGCGCGCGCAGATGGCCGATGGCGTCGTAATCGCTCGAAACGTACAGTGCCGTACCGGTTTCCGCCCCGCCGACGGGTGCGGTGTCCAAAAAGGCGTCGCGCTCGGGCAGCGCCTCGTTGCGGCGGTTGAGCTCGGCCGCGATCGCCGCCACCTGCTCCGATTCCGGCCGACCCTGCTGGCCGGTCAGATACGCGTCGACCTCCGCGGGGGTCGACGCGACGCCGGAGGGCAGCAGGACCTGGTCGTAACTCACCCGGCCAGGCTACGCGGCCCCGTCACCGTCTCCGTGACCGCGCACCCGCAACCACCGGCCACGTCGAAGCAGTCGACGACGAAGGTGTGCCGGGAGTGCTCGGTGTCGAAGCAGTCCGCATCCGTACATTCCACCGACCGATCGGTGTGCACGATCAGCGTCCCGTGGCAGTGGTCGAGCGCCGCATCGCAGGACAAGCAGACCCTCGTGCCCATGAGACCTCCTGTGAGAACGTCCGTCTACGGTCTTACCACTCCGGGCCGACAAGCTCGAGCGTCCGGCCGCGTGTCGTCTCGCGCGTGTCGAAATTCCCCGCCGGGACCGGTATCCCGCGTCCGTGCCTCGCGGGCTGCGAATTCGAATTATCCGTCGTTCCAGAATGGAATCCCACCTGCTTCATCGCCGAATTCGGCGCTCGGGCGTTGTCGGGGGTGACGGGCCGATCGTAGGGTCGGGCCGAGGGGTCGAAAGCGTGCTGTTGGCACTGGTCCATTGATTTCGAATGTCCCGTCGGGGGCGGATCGCAGGGAGGGCAGGATGACCGGCGAGGCCGAGGCGCGGGAGAGTGCCGCCGCGTCCTACAGCTGGAAGGTTTTTCGAATCGAGCCGGACGGTAGGCGTCGATTGCTGGAATCGGGGGAGGGGAAATTCGGCACCGCGGACCCCGCGACCGGGCGGATTTGCCAGGACTACATCCAGGTGGGCACGGCCGTATTCGACCGGGTCTGCGGGGATTTGGTCGAGGAGCACCATGCCGAGGTGCTGGACGCCCGGATCGAGGGGGTCGCGGACCCGGTGCCGGAGGTGTGGAAGGCCGCCATCGCGGTGTGCGATCAGGACGGGGTGGAGCGGATGACCTCGACGGCTGATCTGCGTTACCGTGAGGTCGGCGTCAAGGAGGTCGACGACTACCGAAAAGACCTGGCGCTGTGGGAGAAACGCGAGCGGCAGCGGCACGAGCGATGCCTGCGCGCGATCGCCGCGGCCGGCCGCGAAATGCCGAAGGAGGGGGAGATTCCGCGCCTGGAGGTGGCCGATCCGCGGCTGCGCGGGCTGGTGCTCAATCTGCGGGTCGAGGCCGATACCGTTCGCGAGGAGGTTCCCGACCTCGACCACTGCCGAGAGCAGTTGATGCTCGCGGAAAATACCGTGGCGGCGGCACTTTCGGCCGAGCGGACGGCACAGGCCAAGGGTGATCCGGCCGAGGCCCTGCACGCCCGCGCCTACGTCGAACGCTGGACCCCGCGCATCGCCCGCTGGGCCGCCTACCTCGAACTGACCACCGAGGCCTATGCCGACGCCGCCTCGGTCGACGCCCTCGCCGACCGCCTGAGCCTGATCACCCCGCCGATGGAGTGTTGATCGGCGGCGGGGTTGGGACGGCGGCGGTCAGCAGGCCCTGGGCGCGCATGGTTGCGCGGGCCTCGGCGGGCACCGGGCGGCCGAGCTCGGTGAGGAGGCGGGCGGTGTCGGTGGTGGTGACAGACCAGCCGTGGGCGGTGAACCAGCTGACGGCGTCGGCCTGAATCTCGTCGAAGTGCCACATGTTCTCCACGTCGCCCCGCGCGCCCATCTCGCGGTAGCGCCGGGCGGCATCCTCGCGTAACTTCGCGAGCTGCTCGCCGGTGAGCGGCGCGGCATTGAAGTTGGCCGCGAAGCGGCTGCCGGGGGCGCTGTGCGCCGCGATGTTCTCGAACAGGGCGAGCACCGCGTCGGCGGGGAGATAGGGGAGCAGGCCCTCGGCGATCCAGACGGTGGGCCGCGTCGGTTCGAAGCCGTTGTCGGACAACGCCTTCGGCCAATTCTCGCGCAGATCCACCGGTACCTCGCGGCGGGTGGCAACAAGTGGGTGGTCGGCCAGGGCGGTGGCCTTGAAGCGCAGTACCTTGGGCTGATCGATCTCGAAAACCGTGGTGCCGGTAGGTAGTTCGAGCCGCCACGCCCGGGCGTCGAGGCCCGCGCCGAGTATGGCGAGCTGGCGCACGCCCTCGGCGAGGGCCCTGCCGATCACGTCGTCGCAGTACCGCGTCCGCGTGATCATGAAGCCGCCCATAACCTCGCGCAGTCGCGCGAATTCCGCCGTCGAGCCGCCGTACCGGCCGTCCAGGACCTCGATCCACTGCGCCACACCCGTTGCCCGGACCAGGATTTCGGCGTAGGGATCGGTGCAGACCGCATCGGGGCGGTGGCTCTCCAGCGCGCGCATGGCTGCGGCCCCGATGGCGGTGAATGCCGCGCCGGTGGTGATGTCGTCGTCGATGGGCATATCGGAATCCTCCCCAATAGAGAACGGGGCGTTCTCTGTAATGGTGGCTAGGCTAGCACAGTTAGAGAACGGTGCGGACACTAAGGAGATCGATGAACGCGGCCCGGCCCGACCACCGCTCGCTGCCGCGACGGCGCGGCGACGCGCTGCTCACCGCCATCTTCGACGCGACGCTGGCCGAACTGTCCGACAGCGGATACGCCCGGCTGTCAATGGAGCGGATCGCGGCCCGCGCACGCACCGGTAAGGCGTCGATCTATCGCCGCTGGCCCACCCGAGCCGAATTGGTCGGCGCGGCACTGGGTCACGTCGTGGCCGATCGGCCGCACAGCGTGCCCGATACCGGTGGCCTGCGCGGCGATCTGCTCGCCGTGCTGCGCGCGGCCGCGGATCGGCTGGAGGGGCCGTTCGGCGAGGCGACCCGCGGCCTGTTCGCCGAGACCATGGCCGATCCCGAGGCCACCCGCCGCGCCCGCGAGGGCATGATCGCCGCCCGCGACCGGGTGCTCTCGACCGTCATCGCCCGGGCCGTCGAGCGCGGGGAGGCGGGCGCCCATGCCCTGCATCCGCGGCTGACGGGACTGGGTCCCACCTTGCTCACCCAGCACTTCCTGCTCGACGGGGTTCCGATCGGCGACGAGGTGATCGAGGAGATCCTCGATCTGGTCGTTCTGCCGCTGCTCGCACCCCGCTGATGTCGAGTATCAACTGGTTGTGTAATCTCTCAATCGCTGGTTGAAACAGAAGGCAGAAGGTGTCATGGCTGAGCAGGTCGAGGTGCGGGCGACCCTGGACGTGCTCGCGCAGCTGGTCGAGCCGCTGGCCCGGGCGCTGCGGGCCGAGGTCGTGGTGCACGATCTGACCCGGCTGCCGAATTCGGTGCACGCCATCGCGGGCGGGCTCACCGGCCGGACGGCCGGGGCCCCGGCGACCGATCTGCTGCTGCGGCATCTGAACGCGGGGGCGGTCGGCAATCTGATCGACTACCCGACCGAACTGCCGCACGACCGCCGCGCGCGCTCGAGCACGATCATCGTCCGCTCACCCGCCGACGGCACTCCGCTCGCCGCGCTGTGCCTCAATATCGACGTGACCGATCTGGCCGAGGCGCATCGACTGCTCGGCGCGCTGCTCGGCGAGAACGCGCGGCCGGTCCACGAGCCGCTCGAGACCTTCCCCCGCAGCGTGGGCGAGCTGACCGAGCGCATGATCGCCGAGGCCCTGGCCGACACCGGGGTTCCGGTGGAACTGATGAAGAAACAGCACAAGATCCAGGTCGTGGCGCGGCTGCGCGAACAGGGGGTGTTCGCGGTCAAGGACGCCGTCGAGACTGTCGCCGAGGCCATCGGCGTCACCCGATTCACCATCTACAACTATCTGAACGAGCTCGAAGGCGAGGAGAGCGCATGACCGCCGCCGACACCACCGATGTCGTGGTCGACATCAATCGATACGACCCCGTGCATCGGCAGTGGCTGGCGGAGGCGATCGCGAAGGTCCGCGCGGATGCCCGCCGCTCCTCCGACACCCATCTGCTGCGCGTGCCGGTGGCCGCGGTGCCGGGCGTGGACCTGTATCTGAAGGACGAATCCACCCATCCCACCGGCTCGTTGAAGCATCGGCTGGCCCGCTCGCTGTTCCTGCACGCCCTGTGCAGCGGCTGGATCCGGCCGGACCGGCCGGTGATCGAGGCGTCCAGCGGTTCGACCGCGGTGTCGGAGGCGTATTTCGCGCGGCTGATCGGGGTGCCGTTCATCGCCGTCATGGCGCGCGGCACCAGCCGGGAGAAGGTGCGCCTGATCGAATTCCAGGGCGGGCGTTGCCATTTCGTCGACAATGCCAACGAGGTGTACGACGTGGCCGCGCATCTGGCGCGTGAGCTCGGCGGGCACTACATGGATCAGTTCACCTTCGCCGAGCGCGCGACGGACTGGCGCGGCAACAACAATATCGCCGAGTCGATCTTCGAACAGCTTGCCGAGGAACGGCATCCGGAGCCGACCTGGATCGTCGCGACCGCGGGTACCGGCGGCACCTCGGCGACCATCGCCCGCTACATCCGCTACACCGGCCGCGCGACCGGCCTGTGCGTTGCGGACCCGGACAATTCGGCGTTCTTCCCGGCGTGGCGCGACGGTGATTCCGGTATCACCACCGAAATCTGTTCGCGCATCGAGGGAATCGGCCGCCAGCGGGTGGAGCCGAGCTTCGTCTCCTCGGCCATCGACCGCATGATCCACGTCCCGGACGCGGCCGCCATCGCGGCGGTGCACGTCCTGGAGCAGCTGATCGGGCGAAAGGCTGGCGCCTCCACCGGAACCGGGCTGTGGGCCGCGTTCCACATCATGTCCGAGATGGCCGCGGCGGGCCGCGGCGGCAGCGTGGTCGGCCTGCTCTGCGATCCGGGCGACCGCTACATCGACAAGTACTACGCCGCGGATTGGCTTGCGGCCCAGGACATCGACATCGCGCCGTACGCCGCCCGCCTGCGCGGTTTCCTGGAGTCGGGTCGGCTCAGCTGAGCAGCAGCCGCACCACGGCGATCGTGCCCACCACCACGATCACCGCGCGCAGGGCATTGGGCGCCAGCCGTCGGCCCACGGTCGCGCCCAGCTGACCGCCGATGATGGAACCCACCGCGATCAATCCCGCGGCCTGCCAGGACACCTCCGCGACGAAGACGAAGATCACCGCCGACACGGCGTTGGCCAGCAGCGCGAGATAGTTCTTCACGCCGTTGAGCCGCTGGATGTCCTCGTGCACGAACACTCCGAGCAGACCCATCAGCAGCACGCCCTGCGCCGCGCCGAAATAGCCGCCGTACCCGCCGGTGCCGAGGACGGCCAGCCACAGCAGCGCTCCGCCGTGCGCCGGTGCGGCACCGCCCTGTTCGCGCCGCCGCTTCACCCACCGCGACAGCCGCGGCTGCACCACCACGAGCACCAGCGCCGCGACGATCAACACCGGCACGATGGCCTTGAACGCACCGGGCGGCAGGGTCAGCAGCAGCACCGCGCCCGCCGTGGCGCCGAGCAGCGTCGCGCTGCCCAGCCGCAGCAGCCGGACGCGCTGACCGGCGAGTTCGCGCCGATAGCCCCACACCCCGCTGACGCCGCCGGGCACCAGGCCGATCGTGTTCGAGACATTCGCGGTCACGGGCGGATAACCGAGGGCCAGCAGCACCGGGAAGGTGATGAGCGTGCCCGAGCCGACGATCGTGTTGATGCCTCCGGCGGCGATACCGGCAGCGAAGACCGCCAGCTGTTCTATCCAGGTCATACGTGTTCCTCACGTCCCGTCGGGCCCGGCCCGTACAAGCGTTTGCGCAACCCGACGCTATAGGTAGGACGAATCGTTTTCCTGTCGACCTGTCTTTCCAGCCGTGATTGCGGGCCTGTAAACTCTTGATCATCATGCAGCGGGCACTCCTTCTCGGCCGCCGCGACGGGGTCTGATACGGACCGGCTCCCGTCGCGGGGTTCAGCTGTGCCGGTCGACCCGAATTCGGGATCCCACCCACACCCACGGAGAACATCGCATGTCACCCGCTGACGCCTTCGTATCCGCCACGCGCACGATCACCGCCCCGTCCAAGCCGGCGCCCGTCGACCAGCCCGCCTGGAACAAGCAGAAGAACTCCTCGATGCCGACCTTCCGGTACCGGCCGTTCGCCGAGGAGGTCGAGCCGATCGCACTGCCCGACCGCACATGGCCGGACCGGGTCATCGACCGCGCTCCGGCCTGGTGCGCGGTCGACCTGCGCGACGGCAATCAGGCCCTGATCGATCCGATGAGCCCGGCCCGCAAGCGCCGTATGTTCGATCTGCTGGTGCGGATGGGCTACAAGGAGATCGAGGTCGGTTTCCCGTCGGCCAGCCAGACCGACTTCGACTTCGTCCGCGAGATCATCGAGGACGGCGCGATCCCGGACGATGTCACCATCCAGGTGCTGACCCAGTGCCGCCCGGAGCTGATCGAGCGGACCTTCGAGGCGTGCCAGGGCGCGCCCAACGTGATCGTCCACTTCTACAACTCGACCTCGATCCTGCAGCGCCGCGTGGTCTTCCGCGCCGATCGCGACGCGGTGAAGAAGATCGCCACCGATGCCGCGCGGCTGTGTCTGGAGGTCGAGAAGCGCTACCCGGACACCAACTGGCGCTACGAGTACAGCCCGGAGTCCTACACCGGCACCGAGCTGGACTACGCCCGCGAGGTGTGCGACGCGGTCAGCGAGATCATCGCGCCCACCCCGGACAAGCCGATGATCATCAACCTGCCCGCGACGGTCGAGATGGCCACCCCCAACGTCTACGCCGACTCGATCGAGTGGATGAGCCGCAATCTGGCGCGGCGCGATTCGATCGTGTTGTCGCTGCATCCGCACAACGACCGGGGCACCGCGGTCGCGGCCGCCGAACTGGGCTATCAGGCCGGGGCCGATCGCATCGAGGGCTGCCTGTTCGGCAACGGTGAGCGCACCGGCAACGTCTGCCTGGTGACCCTGGGGATGAATCTGTTCTCCCGCGGCGTCGATCCGCAGATCGACTTCTCCGATATCGACGAGATCCGCCGGACGGTCGAGTACTGCAACCAGCTGCCGGTGCACGAGCGCCATCCCTACGGCGGCGATCTGGTCTACACCGCGTTCTCCGGCAGCCACCAGGACGCCATCAACAAGGGCCTGGACGCGATGAAAGCGGCCGCGGACGCGGCGGATTCGGATGTCGACGACATCACCTGGGAGGTGCCGTACCTGCCGATCGATCCGAAGGATGTGGGCCGCACCTACGAGGCGGTCATCCGGGTCAACTCGCAGTCCGGCAAGGGCGGCGTCGCCTACATCATGAAGACCGACCACGGCCTGGTGCTGCCGCGACGGCTGCAGATCGAGTTCTCCCAGGCGATCCAGCGGATCACCGACGGCGAGGGCGGCGAGGTCACGCCGAAGGAGATGTGGGACGTCTTCGCCGAGGAGTACCTGAACCCGATCCTGCCGCTGGAACGCATCCGGCAGAAGGTCACCGCCTCCGAAACCGACGGCGGCACCGACCATATCGACGTGGTGGTGAAGGTCGACGGCGTCGAGCAGGAGATCTCCGGCGAGGGCAACGGCCCGCTCGCGGCGTTCGTGGACGCGTTGTCGACCATCGGCACCGAGGTGCGCGTGCTGGACTACTCCGAGCACGCCATGTCCTCCGGTGACGACGCCCAGGCCGCGGCCTACGTCGAATGCTCGATCGGCGACAAGGTGACCTGGGGTGTCGGCATCGCCACCTCGATCACCACGGCCTCGCTGCGGGCCGTCGTCTCGGCGGTCAACCGGGCCCACCGGGCCCGCTGAGGGGCCTCCCGGCTGCCGTCGTTCCCGCACTGTTCCCAGCCGTTGTTCCCGCACGCTTTTCGCGGGAACAACGGCTGTGGATCACATGTGGATAACTCTGGGCGGTAAGGGGTATGGACCTGGTCCGCGACGACACGGGTAATCGGACAGCGTGCTAGCTTGGAGCTGCATTAGCGCCGAGCTCTCTGCTCGAACCTCGAGCAGATGGGGGAAACGTGACGACTGACGACAACTCGACCCAACCACCCTGGTTGCAGAATCACGGGGTGGACGTGGCCGCCGAGAAGGACGACTCGACCTCGAAGCCGGCGCACGACGACACGGCCGACGACGCCGCGGCCACGACCACCGACGATGCGGCCCCCGAGCCGGAGCGGGCCGATGACGGCGAACCGGCCGCCTCCGGAATCTTCCCGCCGGTGCCGGATGCCATCGAGCAGACGACCTTCCAGCCCGGCCCGCAGTTCGGGCAGGAGCAGCCCGGGGGTCCCTTCGCGGCGCCGCCGGCCGGTTTCGCGCCCGGCCCGTTCGCCGGGCCGGGTCCCGGCTTCCCGTCGACCGGCAACTTCCCGGTGCCCGATCAGTATGGGCCGGGCGATCCGAACGCCTACGGCGGGCCGAACAACTTCGGCCCCGGCGATCCCAACGCATTCCCGCCCGGTGGGCCGAATGCCTACGGCCACGGGGGTTCCGGTGATCCGAACGCCTTCGCGCCGGGTGGTCCCGGTGACCCGAATGCGTTCGCGCCCGGCGGCCCCGGCGACCCGAACTCCTTCGCACCCGGTGGTCCCGGGGATCCGAATGCGTTCGCGCCCGGTGACCCGAACTCCTTCCAGCCCGGCGGCCCCGGTGACTCCTTCCCGTCCGGCTACGGCGAGGTGCGGCACGAAACGCCGTACGGCGAGATCCGCCAGGAGATCGGCCCGGACGGCATGGTGCGCCGTGTCTTTCCCGAGGACGGCGGCCAGGCCGCGCCGGAGCCGACCGGCGGCAATCAGGAGCAGTACAGCTGGGCTCCGCCGCCGCTGCCGCCCGCGCCGCAGCAGATGTACCCCCAGCCGCCGCTGCCGCCCGTCCCGAACTGGCACGGCGGGCCCGCGGCCCCCAATCCGCCGCAGCCGCAGCAGCTTTCGGGCTTCCAGCCGCAGCACCTCGGACAGCCGGGGCAGCCCGCGCATTCGGTCAACGACCTGAATCTGCTCAAGCGCGCCCGCAAGGCGCCGCGCAGCGGATGGCGCCGGGCGGTGCACAAGGTGACCGGCGGCGCGATCAATCCGGGCGAGTCGCCCGCGGATGTCGTCCACCGCGAGCTCGTCGAGCGGGTGAACCAGCCCGTGCGCGGCGATTACCGGATCGCGATCCTCTCGCTCAAGGGCGGGGTCGGCAAGACCACCACCACGGTCGGTCTGGGCTCGACGTTCTCCTCGCTGCGCGGTGACCGCGTCATCGCCATCGATGCCAATCCGGACCTCGGGACGTTGGCGCACCGGGTGCCCCGGCAGACCCGCTCCACGGTGCGAAACCTGTTGGAGGACCAGCACATCAGCCGGTACTCCGACGTGCGGGCGCACACCTCGCAGGCCCCCAGTCGACTGGAAGTGCTTGCCAGCGAGCAGGATCCGGCCGTGTCGGAGGCGTTCAGCGAGGAGGACTACCGCCGCGCGATCGCCATCCTGCAGCAGTTCTACAACATCATCCTGACCGACTGCGGTACGGGACTGATGCATTCGGCGATGAAGGGCGTGCTGGACATGGCCAGCTCGCTCATCCTGGTGACCTCCCCGGCCATCGACGGCGCCCGCAGTGCCTCGGCCACGCTGGACTGGCTCGAGCATCACGGCTACGGCAAGCTCGTCGAGCGAACCGTGGTGGTGGTCAACGCCTCCCGTCGCGGCGCCTCCACGGTCGACCTGGATCAGCTGCGCAAGCTGTTCCTGGACCGCACCCGCGCGGTACAGGTCGTCCCGTTCGACGATCACCTCGCCGAGGGCGCGGAGATCGATCTGGAACTGGTCGGCAAGCCCACCCGCCGCGCCCTGCTGGAACTGGCCGCCATGGTCGCCGACGACTTCGGCTACCACCTCCCGCAACCCCCGTACCCCGGCCAGCACACCTATCCGGGCGGCCCCCAGAATCCGTACCCGGGGAATCCGTACTCGCACTAGGTTTCGGCGGCGAGTGCGCTGCCGCGCACCGCGGCGACCGCGGATTCGAAGGCCCGCAGGACCACCCCGATGGCCGGTCGCGCCGCGGCGTGCGGCCGGGAGGCCAGTTCGTAGAGCCGGGCCGCCCGCACCCCGGCCAGGCGCAGTACCACCAGATCCGGGTGGCGCACGGCGTAGCGGGGCATGAGCGCCACCCCGTAGCCGGAGGCGACCAGTTCCTCGATGACGTTGAAGTCGTTGAGGCGCTGGGCGATTCGGGGCTGCACGCCGGTCACGGTGGCGATCGAGCGCAGCACGTCGTCGACCGGGAAGCCGCCGCGCACGCTGAGCCAGCTCTCCTCGGCGAGTTCGGCGGGGGTGACCGCCCCCTGCCGGGCCAGCCGGTGATCGGGGGCGACCACCACGTCGATCGGTTCGCGCATGAGCATTCGCGAGGTCACCCGCGGCCCGGTGAGCGCGGGGGCGCGCTCGTCGCGGTGGGTGAGCACCACGTCGTAGTCGGCGAGCAGGCGGGGCACCTCGATCGGCGGCACGTCCTCGTCGCGCGCCAGGATCTCGACACCGCTGCCGCTCAGTTCGGCCAGCACATGTGCGAGCAGCAGTGCCGCCCCGGACGGGAACAGCGCCACCCGCACCTGTCCGCGCGGTGAACCGCGATACAGGGCCATCTCCGCGGCCGCCCGTTCCATCGCGGCCAGCACCTCGTCGGCGCGCACCACCAGCGCGCGCCCGGCATCGGTCAGCCGCACCCGCCGCCCGTCCGGCTCCAGCAGGGGCACCCCCGCCTCGCGGGCCAGCACCTTGAGCTGTTGGGAGACGGCCGACGGCGTCATCGACAATGCCTCCGCGACGGCCGCGACTGTCCCGCGATCGGCCAGCTCCCGCAGCACCCGCAGTCGCTCGACGGCCATGAATCCGCCTCCGCCGCTGGGGATCTCCCGTTCGCCCTCGCGCATGCTCGTGTCGATTCCCTGCTCCCGTGGCCCGGCCGATGGCACTCTTCAGTTCTACTACATCATTTCTCCACTTATATTCGATAGTCCTTATTAGTTGTGCATTTCATGATTGGCGGCGTGGGTTACCGTGATCGTCTGCTCGGCCTGGCCGTCGTCGTGCTGTGGGGGCTGAACTTCCTCGCGCTGCACGTGGGCGTGGAGCATTTCCCGCCGTTCTTCTTCGCCGGGCTGCGCTTCGCGGTGCTCGCGATCCCGGTGGTGCTGCTGGTGCCGCGGCCGCGGGTGCCGCTGCGATGGCTGCTGCTCTACGGCGGCGGATTCGGCATCGCGCAGTTCGCCTTCCTCTTCACCGCCATGCGGGCCGGGATGCCGATCGGGCTGGCGTCGCTGGTGCTGCAGAGTTCGGCGCCGTTCACGGTGGTGCTGGGTGCGCTGCTGCTGCGCGAAAGGCTGCGCCCTACCCAATTTCTGGGCCTGGCGGTCGCGGTGGCCGGAATGGTGGTGATCGGGTGGGATCGGGCTCAGCACGCCACGATCGGGCCGGTGCTGTTGACCCTGGCGGCCGGATTGGGTTGGGCCTTCGGCAATATCGGCTCCCGGCTGGCCGCCGCGGACAGCGGGGCGCAGCGGGTCGATCCGCTGCATCTGACGCTGTGGATGGCGGTCGTGCCGCCGGTGCCGATGTTCGCGCTGTCGGCACTGGTGGAGGGGCCGGACACCGGGTTACGGGCGCTGCTGGACTCGTTCACCCCGTCGGGCTGGCCCGCCCTGGCCGCGCTGGGCTACACCGCGGTACTCGCCACGCTGGTCGGTTCGGGTCTGTGGACATATCTGATGAGCCGCTACCCCGCGGGCACGGTCGCGCCGCTGTCGCTGCTGGTGCCGGTGGTCGGAATCGGCGCGGCCTGGGCCTTTCTGGGTGAGCGGCCGACCCCGCCGTCGTTGGTGGGTGCGGTCGTGGTGATCGCCGGCGCGTTCGCGGTCACCTCCGCGCGACGGCCGGGCGTCGCCGCGGTGGAGAAGGCGGCGGGTCTGGCGCTCAGCAAATAGCTCGATCGTGCTCGGGGCGAGCGAATTTCCCACCCAAGCGACGCGCGTCGCGGCTATAACGCCTACAGTTGGCCGCGGCGTGGAGGTCGGCGAGAGATGGCAGATCAGCAATCGATCGTTTCGCGGAGAACGGTACTTCGCGGGGCGGTGGCGGCAGGTGTGATGACAGCGGGCGCGTGGACCGTGCGCCCGCCGCGCGCGGCGGCCGAATCCGGTCGGCGGGTGGCGATCTTCGGTGGCGGCGTTGCCGGCCTGACCGCGGCACATGAGCTGGCCGAACGCGGTTTCGCGGTCACCGTCTACGAGCGGCGCGCGCTGGGCGGCAAGGCGCGCAGCATCCCGGTTCCCGGCTCGGGCCGCGACGGGCGGCCGGATCTGCCGGGGGAGCACGGATTTCGCTTCTTTCCCGGTTTCTACAAACACATTCCGGACATCATGCGACGAATCCCGTTCCGGGACAATGCAAATGGCGTCTGGGACAATCTGGTTCCGGCCACCGAGGCGCGTTTTTCCCGGGCCGGAACCGACGACATCCTGCTGCCCATGGGCCGGACGGGCAAATCCTGGTCGAATCCGGACGATTTCCGCCAGACCGTCGGATCGGTCATCGCCACCTCGACCAGGATGCCGATGACCGACGCGCTGTATTTCGCCAATCGGCTGCTGGTCTTCAACACCAGTTGTGACGCCAGGCGTTTCGGCCAGTGGGAGCAGTTGTCCTGGCGCGATTTCGTCGGCGCGCGCGGACGCTCGGCCGAGTTCCGGACGCTGATGTCGCGCACGCTGACCACGCTGTTGGTCGCGGCCAAGGATGATCACGCCAGCACGCGCACCATCGGCAATATGGGCGAGCAGTTCCTCGGCAATCCGCTGGAGGTCGGCAACGACGGCCCGCTGGACCGGTTGCTGAACGGGCCGACCAGTGAGGCGTGGCTCGATCCGTGGGTGGATCGGTTGCGGCAGCTGGGCGTTCGATTCGAGCATGCGGAACTGCACGGCCTGGACGTGGCCGGTCGGCGGATCGCGGGGGCGCGGATCAGCGGCGGCGACGGCGCGGCGCGGACGGTGGCGGCCGACCATTTCGTACTGGCCGTGCCCATGGAGGTCGCGCGCGGCCTGTGGACCCCCGAGATCCTGACCGTCTGGCCGGAGCTGGCGGCCATGGATCGGCTGATCACCAACTGGATGACCGGAATCCAGTTCTATCTGCGCCGCCCCACGGCCATCGCGCGCGGGCACACCGCCTATATCGACTCGCCGTGGTCGCTGACCTCGATCGCGCAGAACCAGTTCTGGCCGCGCACCCGGCTTTCCGGCTATGGGGACGGATCGGTACACGACTGTCTGTCGGTCGACGTGTCCGACTGGAACACCCCCGGCTTGCTGTACGGCAAGCCCGCCAAGGAGTGCACCCACGACGAGATCGCCCGCGAGGTGTGGGCGCAGTTGCAGGCGCATCTGCACGGTCCCGCCGCGCTGCAGGACGAGGATCTGCACTCGTGGTTCCTGGATTCGGGCATCGGCTGGGATGCGGCGCGGCGGGTCAACACCAACGCCGATCCGCTGCTGATCAATACCGCGGGTTCCTGGTCGGCCCGGCCGCAGGCGCACGGCGCGCTCGAAAACCTCTTTCTCGCCGGGGATTACGTGCGCACCACCATCGACCTGGCGACCATGGAGGGGGCCAGCGAATCGGCCCGCACCGCGGTGAACGCACTGCTGGACGTCGCGGGCTCCGACGCGCCGCGCTGCCGGGTGTTCTCGCTGTACCGCGCACCGGAGCTGGAACCGATGCGGCAGCTGGACGCGACCCGCTACGCGGCCGGACAGCCGAACATGTTCGACGGGCCGGTCTAGAAAAACCTGGCCGCACACGATCTTTCGCAGTTCAATCGAACCATGAGCGAGATCACCACGGCCACCGAACTGCGTGCACTGCTCGGCGAGGTGCACCCCCGCGCCGCCAACAAGGAACGCACCGCGCTCCATCCGCGTGACCGCGACTGGATCGCGACCTCGCCGTTCATCGTGCTGGCCACCAGCGATGCCGACGGCAACTGCGATGCCTCGCCGAAGGGCGATCCGGCGGGCTTCGTCAGGGTGCTCGACGATCACACCCTCGCGATTCCGGAACGCCCCGGCAATCGCCGGGCCGACGGCTATCTGAACATCCTGGCCAATCCGCACGTCGGCGTGATCTTCCTCATTCCGGGCCGCAACGAGACGCTGCGGATCAACGGCCGCGCCCGGCTGGTCTCCGATGCGCCCTACTTCGACGACATGATCGTCAAGGGCCACCGGCCGATCCTGGCCGTCGAGGTGGCGATCGAGCAGATCTTCTTCCACTGCGCCAAGGCATTCCTGCGCAGCAGCCTGTGGCGGCCCGAGGGCTGGCCGCGAGACACCCTGCCCGCACCGGCGCGGCTGATCAAGGAGGTGCACACCGAGATCACCGAGACGGTGGAACAGCTGGAAGCCCACTATGCGCCGGAGAACTACCAGAAGACGCTCTATTGAGCGGCAACACATAAACTCGCGTCGTGGCAGACATCTCGGTGCGTGGGCGATTGGCGCTGCGGGCGGCGGCGGCCGCGTCGTGGGCGTCGCAGAAGGCGGGGCGGGGCAAGGGCTCGATGATCGGGGGATTGATCGCGCTGCGGATCGATCCGACGATCATGACCCAGCTCGGCCGCGGCCGTCGCACCGTGCTGGTGACCGGAACCAACGGCAAGTCCACCACCACCCGCATGACGACCGCCGCACTGAGCACGCTCGGCCCGGTGGCCACCCAGGCCGACGGCGCGAATATGGATGCGGGCATCGTCGCCGCGCTCAGCGCGCACCGCTCGGCCGCGCTGGCCGCCATCGAGGTCGACGAACTGCATCTGCCGCATGTCGCCGACGCCCTGAACCCGGCCGCGGTGGTGCTGTTGAATCTGAGCCGCGATCAGCTGGACCGGGTCGGCGAGATCAATATGATCGAGCGCAAGCTGCGCGCGGGAATGGCGCGCCACCCCGATACGGTCCTCATCGCCAACTGCGACGACGTGCTCGTCACCTCGATCGCGTACGACCATCCCAATGTCGTCTGGGTCGCCGCGGGCAGCGGCTGGTCGGTGGACGCCACCAGCTGTCCGCGCAGCGGTGAGCCGATCGTCTGGGAGGGCACGCACTGGCGCAGCACCGGTGCCGACTTCCACCGCCCCGAGCCGGACTGGTGGGTGGACGAGGAGTTCCTCTACGGCCCCGACGGGCTGAAACTGCCGCTGCACCTTGCGCTTCCGGGCCGGGCCAATCGCGGCAACGCGGCGCAGGCCGTGGCGGCGGCGGTGGCCCTGGGTGCCGAAGCGGAACCGGCCGCCGACGCCGCCGCCACCGTGCGCGAGATCGCCGGGCGCTATCGCAGCGTGCGGGTGGGCGAGCACACCGCGCGGCTGCTGCTGGCGAAGAATCCGGCGGGCTGGCAGGAGGCGTTGTCGATGATCGATCCGGCGGCGACGGGCCTGGTGATCGCGGTGAACGGCCAGGTGCCCGACGGGGAGGATCTGTCCTGGCTGTGGGATGTGCGGTTCGAGCATTTCGAGGGCACCCAGGTGGTGGCCGCCGGGGAGCGGGCCACCGATCTGGCGGTGCGGCTGACCTACGCCGGTGTCGAACACACCACGGTGGCGAATCCGTTGCGCGCCATCGCGTCCTGCCCGCCCGGCCGGGTGGAGGTGCTGGCCAACTACACCGCGTTCCGCGACCTCAACCGCGATCTGGAGGCGGCCCGATGAGCGAATCGACCGTGCGGATCGGGCTGGTGCTGCCCGATGTCATGGGCACTTACGGCGACGGCGGCAATGCGGTCGTGCTGCGGCAGCGGCTGCGCATGCGCGGTTACGCCGCCGAGATCGTCGAGATCACCCTCGCCGATCCGGTTCCCGACTCGCTGGACCTCTACACCCTCGGCGGTGCGGAGGATTCGGCCCAGCGGCTGGCCACCCGGCACCTGCAGCGCTATCCCGGCCTGCAGCGGGCGGCCGCGAAAGGCGCTCCGGTGCTGGCGATCTGCGCGGCCATCCAGGTGCTCGGGAATTGGTACGAGACCTCCTCGGGCGAGCGCGTCGACGGCGTCGGACTGCTCGACGTCACCACCGCACCGCAGGTCGAGCGCGCCATCGGCGAGGTCGCGACCACCCCGCTACTGCCCGGCCTGTCCCAGGCCCTCACCGGCTTCGAGAACCACCGTGGCGGAACGACACTCGGCGGCGACGCCACCGGTCTGGCCCGGGTCACCCGCGGCGTCGGCAATGGCGTGGGCGATGGCCTGGAGGGTGTGGTGCAGGGTTCGGTCATCGGCACCTATATGCACGGCCCCGCCCTGGCCCGCAATCCCGAACTGGCCGATCACCTGTTGCGGCGCGCCCTGGGCGAGGTGGAGCTCGAACCGCTGCATCTACCAGAAGTCGATCGACTTCGCAGGGAGCGATTGCGCGCCTGAGGGCGCCATCTCGTCTTATAGCGGTTTGCTATTCGGCGGAGGCTAAACTCCTGGTCATACGGTTGAGGCACCCGGTGTCGGCCCGGTAATCTCGCGCGCGGTCATGCGTGATGAGGGAGGTGGCCCGGGTGCGCAGACGCGCCTTTCTGAAGGCTGCCGGGGCGGCGGCGCTGTTGGGCGCGGCGGGCACCGGGCTCGGAGCTGGTTCTGCCGCGGCCGACCCGGTGTGGCACGGGTTGTTCCGGCAGTG
Source organism: Nocardia sp. CDC159 (assembly GCF_023740735.1). GTDB lineage: Bacteria > Actinomycetota > Actinomycetes > Mycobacteriales > Mycobacteriaceae > Nocardia > Nocardia pulmonis. The sequence goes on along the minus strand of NZ_JAMRXH010000002.1, from coordinate 597,506 downwards.
GGTGCCCGAGATCTTCGCGCCCCTGCCCGATCCGCCGGAACATACCGAGGCCATCATCGTGGGCTCCGGTTTCGGCGCCGCGGTGACCGCGCTGCGGCTGGCCGAGGCCGGGGTGTCGAATACCGTGCTGGAGCGCGGATCTCGCTGGCCCAACGATCCGTGGCGGGAGATCTTCACCGGTGACGTGCTGCCCGACGGGCGCGGATTCTGGCATCGCACCAGCTTCACCGGGATCACCAAGGTCCCGATGCACTTCGCCGACTTCGGTGGCGTGCTCGCGGTCTCGGAGTTCCCCGGAATCGACGTGTGGCACGCCGCGGCCGTCGGCGGCGGATCGGTGGTGTTCACCGGTGTGATGGTCGCGCCGCAGCGCCGGTTCTTCGACCAGATCTTCCGCGGCACGGTCGATTACGACGAGATGGACCGCGTCTACTTCCCGCGGGTGCGGCAGATGCTGCGGTTGAGCACCATGCCCGCCGATATCTACGCCTCCGCGCCGTTCACCCACTCCCGGATGTGGGACGAGCAGGTGCGCGCGGCCGGTTATCAGCCGCAGCCCAGCGACTCGATCTTCAACTGGGATGTCCTGCGCGCTGAATTGGCCGGGACCTCCCGGCCGTCGGCGACCGTCGGATTCAGCAATCTGGGCAACTCCAACGGCGCGAAGTTCGATCTCAACCAGAACTACCTGAAATACGCCCAGGACACCGGCAAGTCGGCGGTGTACCCGGGCCACCGCGTCGACTCGATCGCCCAGGATCGCAACGGCCGCTATGTCGTCGCCGTGACCAAACTCGATCCGACCGGCGCCGTCCTGGCGACCCGCACCCTCACCTGCGACAAGCTGTTCCTGGGCGCGGGCTCGGTCGGTACCTCCGAACTGCTGGTGCGCGCCCAGGCCACCGGGGCGCTGCCACATCTGAACGAGCACATCGGCGACGGCTGGGGCACCAACGGCGATGTGGTGCTCGGCCGCGGTGAGAGCAGGCTGGTCGGGCTCGGCCAGGGCGTGGCGAGCGCCAGCCGCATCTTCGACGAGTCCGGAATGCCGCTGACCCTGGAGAGCTGGTATCTGCCGGGCATGCCCACCGAAACCGGCGGCGTCGGCTCGCTGGGCCTGGCGCTCGATCCCACCCGCGCCCGGTTCACCTTCGACCGGGCCCGCAATACCGCCACCCTGACCTGGCCGCGCAAGGCCCAGGACGACATTCTCGCGGCCTGCCGCACGGTCGATCGCCGCATCGCCGAACGGGCCGGGGCTCTGCTCGACTACAGCGCGCTCGGTTACGACGCCAATGCCGTCTTCACCGCGCATCCGCTCGGCGGTGCGGTGCTCGGGCGGGCCACCGACAACTACGGGCGCGTCGTCGGTCATCCGGGCCTGTACGTGGTGGACGGCGCGGCCGTTCCGGGCAGCACGGGCACCGTGAATCCCTCGCTGACCATCACGGCCCTGGCCGAACGAAATATCGAGACCATCATTCGCGCGGGACGCTGACGCCATTTCCGATTACCCTCGGCGGGATCGTTCGAGGGTGAAAGGGATGGTCGTGGCCGAGTACCGCAGTGTGGCGGAGAGGGACGTCGAGGAGTACCCGCGCAAGCCGCCCGCCCTGGGGATCGAGTTCGTGATGCTCGGTCTGGCCGTCGCGTCGGTGGTGCTGCTGGTGTGGATCACCTTCTTCCCGGTGTCCGGGGCCACCGAGCGGGCCGTGGTGATCGCCGACTACGCGATCTGCGCCGTGTTCGCGGCCGAATTCCTGTGGCGCTGGCGGCGGGCGGACTGGTCGTGGACCTTCCCGCTCGTCTACTGGTACGAGGTGCTGGGCATGATCCCGGTGACCAGCCCGTTCTTCCGCGGTTTCCGGTTGCTGCGGATCGTGGTGATCGGGGTGCGGTTGGCGCGAGTGGCCGATCGGGCCTTCGGCGATCGGGTGACCGCGGCGGTGGTGAACCGCTTTCTCGGCGAGGTCGTCGAGGCCGTCAAGCGGCCGGTGACGATCGCGGTGATGGACGAGGTCGCGCGGGTGATGCGCACCGGGCACTACACCCGCAACATCGCGCTGGCGCTGGAGGAGAACCGCGACGAACTCGACGCCATGATCGTCGAGCTGATCAGGAACGATCCGCAGATCGGCCGGGTGCGCTATCTGCCGTTCCACGAGGACGTCATCCGCGGCATCGCCAACACCAGCTTCCGCATCCTGTTCCAGGCCCTGGCCGATCCGCGCATCGACGAGCTCATCGGAGACGTGCTGCGGGAGAACGTGAATCAGATGCGCATCGCCGTGCGCGACGGGGTGCGGGTGTCGGAGACCGTGGACCACAAGGTGGTCCGGCCGGTGGATCAGTGAGCGGCGCCGTGGCGAATCTCCTCGCGCGGCCGGGCGTAGCGCACGACCTCCCACCCGATCAGCACCGCCAGCACGGCGAACAGCAGTCCCAGCGCGGCCATCGCGGGCAGCCGCGAGGCCGCCGGAATCAGCGCGATCAACAACCCGGCCGTGAGTACCCGCGGCCACAGCACGACTCTCGTCGCGTAGTGCCGGAAGCCGACCAGCGCGATCAGGTACACCACCACGCCGCCGTACAGCGCGAACAGCGGAATCCCGTGCAGCTGATCGCGTAGGGTGTGGCCCGCGCCGCCGCCCACATAGTTGAGCACCTTCTTCAGCCCCAGCGACAGCGCGATGACGCCGACGATCATCGGAAAGTGCCAGTAGGTGTAGCAGTTGCGGGCGATCTGAACCCGCCGCTCGCCCTGGGCCGCCGCCATCGCCCGTTCCACCACCGCCGCGCCGACATCGAAGTACGCCCACCACAGCAGGGTCGAAACACCCAGCGCCAGCAGCGCTCCCACGGTGATGGGCCAGGAGATCGGCAGCCCGGAGACGCCCACGCCGATGGAGACGATGGATTCGCCCAGCGCCACGATCACGATCAGCCCGTGCCGCTCGGCGAAGTGACCGACAGAGCCCAGTCGCCATTCGTTGCCCGAGAACAGCGTCCACACCATGTCGCCCACGATGGCGGCGATCCACAGCGCGATCTGCGCGGTGCCGTGGCTGGTCGCGGCGATGATCAGCAGCACCGTGCCGATCGTGATCGAGCCGAGCGACCACCGCGTCACCTGCCGCCGCAGCTGCGCGTCTTCGCTACTGGCACACCAGAACACGTACAGGTGGATCAGCCGGATGGCCAGATAGCCGAGCGCGAACACCAGCGGCGCGTACCAGCCGCCCGGCAGATCGTGGAAGGCCTCGGGAATGGCGAGCGCCACGATCAGCGCCGCGCCCATCGCGCCGAACAGCGCCACCCGGGCGATGCCCTCGTCGGCCTTGATCACATTGCCCAGCCAGGCGTAGGCGATCCACACCCACCACATGACCGCCAGCACCAGAAACGCACGCAGCATATTCGCCGCTGTGGTCTCGTGCGCGGCCAGATCGGTGACCTGGGTGAAGGCGAACACCAGCACCAGGTCGAAGAACAGCTCCAGCTGGGTCACCGAGGCGTTCTCGGACACCGCCTGGAGGCGGGTGCGTCTGCCACCTGTCATGGGGACATCGTTACAGGTGGTCAGCCCACTTCGTAGTTTTCGAACCGAAATTTCTCGATGAACTCGATCAGGTTCTGTACGGCCTCGTCGTTGACCCGGTTCAGGGTGCGCTTCATCAACAGCCCCGGAACCGGGATGGGTAAGTACACCTCGGTGTGGTACCAGACCTCGGTGCCCTCGGCGGTCTCCTCGATCTCGAACCAGCCCTTACCCCCGCCGCCCGCACCGCTTTCCACGACCTCCCAGCCGATTCGATCGGCGCCGCAGTCGTATTCGAGCACCTGGCGGTCGGAATTGTTCATCGGGGTCACGGTCGCGTAGACGCGGCGCGGGTGGCCGAATTCGTCCCGGCTCGCAACGCGCACATCCTTGTGCCACGGTGACCATTCCGGCGTCCGCTCTACCGCGAGCAGTGCCTCCATGACCTGCTCGGGATGGACCTCGACGATGAATCGGTGGTCGGTTTTCGTGCGCATGCTTGTCCTCCACCCCCCGAATAGGTTCGCGCTCGATTGTCTCCAGGGTCACAGTCGGACGTCAACTGTGTGGTCTGTTTCACACGTGTCGTTGAAGCTCGAACCCGGGCATGTTGTGCAGCCTGCCCGCCGGACGGCCGAGCGACTGTGCGAGGGGTGAAAGACGTTCAGCGCGGTAGGACTTCGCAGTCCGGTCCGGGAAAGACCAGGCTCTCGTGGCCGTCGTCGAATCGGACGACATAGGGCGGAGCGCCGTCGCTGCCGCGGACCTCGACGATCTCGGCGGTCCGCTCGCGCATTCCGACCGTTCGCCCGTGCATCAGGATCTGATCTCCGACATTCGCCCGCATCTTCGCATTATCGAATGGAAGTGACTTGCATCACAAGGTGGTCGAGTGCCAATCCTGCGGTGGGGGTGGACCTTTCGGACCGGACCGATTCGAGGTTGACACCACTTCAATCGTAGTACTATGATCAAACTACTTCATCTAGAGTGCAACACTAAGGCGGTACCCATGCGAAAGCTCGTCTACTACGTCGCTGTTTCCCTCGACGGCTACATCGCTGGGCCCGGCGGTGAGTTCGACTTCTATCCGGTCTCGGCGGATATGGCCGCCTGGTTCAATGAGCGCTACCCCGAGACGGTTCCGACCCATATTCGCCCGCACGTCGGTCTGGATGTGAATATGCCGAACCGGGAATGGGGCACCTTGATCATGGGCCGCGGAACATACGACCCCGCCCTGGAGATCGGAGTGGCCAGCCCGTACGCCCATATGAAGCAGTACGTGGTGTCCCGCACGCTCGGGCCGGTCGACGATCCCATGGTCGAGGTCGTCGACGAGGATCCGGTCGAACTGGTGCGGCGTCTGAAAAAGGAAGCGGACACCGATATTTGGCTGTGCGGCGGCGGCATCCTGGCCGGGCAGCTCATCGACGAGGTCGACGAGCTGATCATCAAGAGCTATCCGGTCATCGCCGGGGCGGGTGTCCCGATGTTCACCGGCAAATTCAGCCCGGCGCGGTTCACCCCCACCAAGCGGCAGGACTTCGACAGCGGCGCGCAGGTCAGCTGGTTCACCCGCGCCTGAGTCTCAGCCCCCGAGAAACGACAGCCGGACCTTGCGCTCCGGATTGTCCACATTGAGATCGACCATCGCCACCGATTGCCAGGTGCCCAGGGCCAGTTCGCCGTTCAGCACCGGCACGGTGGCGTAGGGGGCGATGAGAGCGGGCATGACATGGCTGCGGCCGTGGCCGCGCGAGCCGTGCGCATGCTTCCAGCGGTCGTCGGCGGGCAGCAGATCGCGCAGGGCGGCCAGCAGGTCGTCGTCGCTGCCCGCTCCGAGTTCGATCAACGCCACGCCCGCGGTGGCGTGCGGGACGAAGACGTGCAGCAGGCCATCGCGGCCCCGCGCGACCGCGCGCAGGAACTCCGAGCAGGCGTCGGTGAGGTCGTGTACGACCTCGCTGCGTCCCGTCTTCACCTCGATAACAGTGCTCTCCATATCTCCATCCTTCCCGACCTGGCCTCCGGTCACGCGGGATCGCCGCGACCGTTGCTCCGCGCGTTGGTCGCCGGGCGTGATCCCAAACCTTTCGATCGCGAGGATCACACTGGGGAGGTGGCCCGATAACGAGTGGACATCGATCGGTACGCTTGGGTGCTGGTAACAGCAAGCTAGTCGATCTTGGAGGACCCTGTCGTGGCTCTCGTCGTTCAGAAGTACGGAGGATCCTCGCTCGAATCCGCCGAGCGAATCCGTCGCGTCGCTGAACGGATCGTGGAGACGAAGAAGCAGGGCCACGACGTGGTGGTGGTCTGCTCCGCGATGGGTGACACGACCGACGAACTGCTGGATCTGGCCCAGCAGGTGGCCCCCGCTCCGCCCGCACGCGAGCTGGACATGCTCCTCACCGCGGGTGAGCGCATCTCGAATGCGCTGGTCGCCATGGCCATTCACTCCCTTGGCGCGGAGGCGCGCTCGTTCACCGGCTCGCAGGCCGGCGTGATCACCACCGAGGCGCACGGTAACGCCCGCATCATCGACGTCACTCCCTCGCGCGTGCGGCAGGCGCTCGACGAGGGCACGATCGTGCTGGTCGCGGGCTTCCAGGGCGTCTCGCAGGACAGCAAGAACGTGACCACCCTGGGGCGCGGCGGCTCCGATACCACCGCGGTCGCGCTGGCCGCGGCGCTCGAGGCCGATGTCTGCGAGATCTACACCGACGTGGACGGCGTGTTCACCGCCGACCCGCGGATCGTCCCGGACGCGCAGAAGCTCGATCAGATCTCCTTCGAGGAGATGCTGGAGATGGCGGCCTGCGGGTCCAAGGTGCTCATGCTGCGCTGTGTGGAATACGCGCGCCGCTACAACGTGCCCGTCCATGTGCGGTCCTCGTACACCGACAAGAACGGCACCTACGTCTACGGATCGATGGAGGACATCCCCTTGGAGAAAGCAATCCTCACCGGCGTCGCGCACGACCGCAGCGAGGCCAAGGTGACCGTCGTGGGCCTGCCGGACTCGCCCGGCTACGCCGCCAAGGTGTTCCGCGCCATCGCGGACGCCGAGATCAACATCGACATGGTGTTGCAGAACATCTCCAAGGTCGAGACCGGCAAGACCGACATCACCTTCACCCTGCCCAAGACCGACGGTCCCAAGGCGGTGGAGTTCCTGACCAAACGTCAGGACGAGATCGGCTTCTCGCAGGTGCTGTTCGACGATCACATCGGCAAGGTGTCGCTGGTGGGCGCGGGTATGAAGAGCCACCCGGGCGTCACCGCCACCTTCTGTGAGGCCCTGGCCCAGGCGGATATCAACATCGACCTGATCTCGACCTCCGAGATCCGGATCTCGGTGCTGGTCAAGGACACCGAGCTGGACGAGGCGGTGCAGGTGCTGCACAAGGCCTTCGATCTGGGCGGCGACGAGGTCGCGGTCGTGCACGCCGGATCGGGGCGCTGAGCGATGGGTGTGCGCGTAGGTGTCGTCGGCGCGACCGGGCAGGTCGGCGCCGTCATGCGAAAGCTGCTGGAGGAGCGCGACTTCCCCGCCGACGAGGTGCGGTTCTTCGCCTCGGCGCGGTCGGCCGGTAAGACGCTGCCGTGGCGCGGCGGTGAGGTCGTGGTGGAGGATGCCGAGACCGCCGATCCCAGCGGACTGGATATCGCGCTGTTCTCCGCCGGGGCCACCATGTCCCGGGTGCAGGCGCCGCGATTCGCGGCGGCGGGTGTCACCGTCATCGACAACTCCTCGGCCTGGCGCAAGGACCCCGAGGTCCCGCTGGTCGTCTCCGAGGTGAATCCGGAGCAGACCCGCAACCTGCCCAAGGGCATCATCGCGAATCCGAACTGCACCACCATGGCCGCCATGCCGGTGCTCAAGCCGCTGCACGACGCGGCCGGACTGCGCCGCCTGATCGTGTCCAGCTACCAGGCGGTTTCGGGTAGCGGGCTCGCGGGCGTCGAGGAGCTGGCGTCGCAGATTCGCGCCGTCGCCCCCGATATGGAGCAACTGACCCACGACGGCTCCGCGGCCGAATTCCCGGCCCCGAACAAATACGTCGCCCCCATCGCCTTCAACGTGCTCCCGCTGGCCGGTGCACTGGTCGACGACGGCTCCGGCGAGACCGACGAGGACCAGAAGCTGCGCAACGAGAGCCGCAAGATCCTCGGCATCCCCGAGCTGCTGGTGAGCGGCACCTGCGTGCGCGTCCCCGTCTTCACCGGCCACTCCCTGTCGGTGAACGCCGAATTCGAGCGCCCGCTCTCGGTCGAGCAGGCCCGCCGGCTGCTGACCGACGCTCCCGGCGTGAAACTGGTCGACGTCCCCACCCCCCTGGCCGCCGCGGGCGTCGACGAATCCCTCGTCGGCCGCATCCGTCAGGACCCGGGCGTCCCGGACGGCCGCGGGCTGGCCCTGTTCATCTCGGGCGACAACCTGCGCAAGGGCGCGGCACTCAACACGATTCAGATCGCCGAGGTCCTGCTGAGTCAGGGCTGAGGCGGGCGCGCCCCTCGCATTCATCGAGGCCGCAGACCGTCGAAGACGCCCGCGAGGATTCGCATCAGGTGTTCCGCTGAAGCGCCGACGCCGTCCGGCTAACGGATGCCCGGGGTACGCGGATCGGGTCCCAGGCACACCACGATCAAGCAACCGGGCGGGGTGTCGCTGAACGGGGCCGCGAGCGGGGTCTTCAAGCAGGAGAACACATTACAGCCCGGGTAGGCGGCCGGGCCGAGGCCGAAGATGGCCGCGACGATATCGGGATCGATGTAGTCGCGGGGATCGATCTGGGTCGGCTGCTCCAGATAGGGTCCGGGGTCGGGGACCGGTGGCTGCCGCATGGCGGCCACCAGGCGCCGGAAGAACTCCCAGGACAGTTCGTCGGTGGTCTGCAGAATGCCGGTGGCGCCCTTCGCGGTTCGGTTGCCGAAGACTCCCGTCCACACCACGGTCAGGTCCCAGCCCGGAATCATGAAGGCGTTCTGCAATCCCAGTCCGGACATCAGGAAGGTGTCGCGCGGCAGGAACGCGGGCATCTCCACACAGCCCGCCCCGACCCAGAACAGATAGCCGTAGCAGGGATTGGTCGCGGTGGGACGGCGCGCCATGGCCAGGTACTCGCTCGATACGAGCTGCCGCTCACCCCAGCGGCCGTCGTTGCTCGCCAGCAGGGCCAGGCGGGACAGATCGTTCGGGGGAATCAGCAGATGGGCGTAGCCGTAGGTATGCCCGGAGCGGTCGCGGGCCCAGTAGTAGTCGGTGCGGGCGATACCCAGGGGTTCGAACAGCTCGCGCTGCGCGAACCGCTGGAACGGCTCGCCGACGGCCAGCTCCACGACATAGGTGAGCAGGTCCACATTGCGCTGGCTGTAGGTGAATTCGGTGCCGGGCAGATGGTCGAACGGCACGCCCAACGCCTGTACGGCGCTGTTCGGATCGACCGGGATGACCGCCGTCAGGCCCTCGGTCAGGGCTCCGATCCGCAGCCCGGAGGTCTCGGTGAGCAGATTCTCCACCGTGATCGACCGATGTGCGGCATCGCCGAGGCCCTCCGGCAGATAGCGGTCGATCGGGGCGGAGAGGTCGAGAAGGCCCCTGTCCCAGGCGATTCCGGCGACGAGGGCGACCACGCTCTTGGTGACGCTCCAGACGTTCCAGGCGATATTGCCGGTCTGGGCATTGGTCGGCCCCTCGCCGACCAGGCAGTTGTGCCGGAAGACCTGCACATTGAACCGATTGCGCTCTGCGGCGAAGGTCAGCGCGGCGGCCAGTCGGTCCGCGTCGAAGCCGACCGCCGCCGGGGTGGCGCGCTGGAGCTGGCGATCCGAGGTGACCGCGCAGTGCGTCTCGTCCTGGGAATGTGCCGGTCCGGCCGCGAGCCCGCCCGCGACGAGCACAGCAGCGGTCATGCCGGAAACCCACCCGAGGATGCGGCGCATGTCTTGCAGGCTAATCACATCCGAGGTGGATCCCGCCCAACACGCCAGGGCGGTCCGAAATGCACGAACGCCGCCAGGTTCTGCCCTGGCGGCGTCGGTCCGAGCGCGGAGGCATGGGGCCCCGCGGCTGCGGTGCCGACGCCCAACATGCGCCTCTCGGCGAGTGGTCGCTCGTAGCGACGAAGGGTGCGGCCCGGGGCTGTCCCGGCGTCGGCACTGGGGTTCAACGGGAGGGGTGCGGGATCTATTCCACGGTCTCGGCTGTGACCTGGGTCGCTAACATGACCCATGGTCTTTTCTTGACTTATTCCAGAAAAAGGGCACACTGGAGTCATGCACACCGACCACTTCGATCCGCGCGAGCGACTGCGCGCGGCCGGTCTGCGGGTTACGGCCCCGCGGCTGGCGGTGCTGGACGCGGTTGCCGCGCAACCGCATTCGGATGCCGATCGGGTAGCCGCCGCGGTGCGTGCGCAGTTGGGCTCGGTGTCCACGCAGGCCGTCTACGACGTGCTGCGCGCCTGTGTGAACGCCGGACTGCTGCGGCGCATCGAACCGGCCGGTTCCTCTTCCTCGGCGCTGTACGAGGCGCGGACCGGCGACAATCACCACCACCTGGTGTGCAGGAACTGCGGCACGGTCGTGGACGTGGACTGTGCCGTGGGCCGGGCTCCCTGCCTCGACCCGTCGGACGCGCACGGATTCGTCGTCGACGAGGCCGAGGTTGTGTACTGGGGTCTGTGCCCTGATTGCCGTCGGACGATCGATAGCTGACGGTTGCCATTCCCATTCCGTCCGGGCAGCCCAATATCCCGGAGCCCCGGCGAAGCCGTGCGGCGAGTACGAGGAGGCATCTATGACCAAGCCGACCACTACCAACACCGGTACGCCGGTCGCCAGCGACAACGAGTCGCTGACCGCGGGCACCGAGGGCCCGATCCTGCTGCACGACCACTACCTCATCGAGAAGCTGGCCCAGTTCAACCGGGAGCGGGTGCCGGAGCGGATCGTGCACGCGAAGGGTGCGGGCGCGTACGGCGAGCTGATCGTGACCAACGATGTCAGCCGCTTCACCAAGGCCAAGCTGTTCCAGCCGGGTGCGCGGACCGAATCGCTGGTGCGCTTCTCGACCGTCGCCGGTGAGCAGGGCAGCCCGGACACCTGGCGCGATCCGCGCGGCTTCGCGGTGAAGTTCTACACCGAGGACGGCAACTACGACCTGGTCGGCAACAACACCCCGGTGTTCTTCATCAAGGACCCGATCAAGTTCCCCGACTTCATCCGCTCGCAGAAGCGGCTGCCCGGCAACGGACTTCGCGATCACAACATGCAGTGGGACTTCTGGACGCTGCGCCCGGAGACCGCCCACCAGGTGACCTGGCTGATGGGTGATCGCGGTATTCCGAAGACCTACCGCCACATGAACGGCTACGGTTCGCACACCTACCAGTGGATCAACGCCCAGGGCGAGCGCTTCTGGGTGAAGTACCACTTCCGGACCGATCAGGGCCAGGACTTCCTGACCCAGGCCGAGGCCGACCGAATCGCCGGTGCGGATGCCGACTACCACCGCCGCGATCTGTGGGACGCCATCGAGCGCGCTGACTTCCCGAGCTGGACGGTCTACGTCCAGGTGATGCCCGTGGCCGAGGCCGCGACCTACCGGTTCAACCCCTTCGATCTCACCAAGGTCTGGTCGAAGAAGGACTACCCGCTGATCGAGGTGGGTCGCTGGACGCTCAACCGCAACCCGCGCAACTACTTCGTGGAGATCGAACAGGCCGCGTTAGAGCCGTCGAATGTCGTTCCGGGCATCGGCTTCTCGCCGGACAAGATGCTGCTGGGCCGCGTCTTCGCCTACGCCGACGCGCACCGCTACCGCATCGGCACCAACTACGCCCAGCTGCCGCCGAACCGGGCGCGCGCCGCGGAGGTGAACACCTACTCCAAGGAAGGCGCGATGCGCTACGACTTCAACGCACCCGACGTGCCGGTCTACGCGCCGAACTCCTACGGCGGCCCACACGCCGATCCGTCGAAGGCGCCCGACGAGGCGACCTGGGGTGGCTTCGAGCCGGAGATGGTGCGCGCCGGGTACATCCAGCACCGGGAGGACAGCGACTGGGCCCAGCCCGGCACGCTGGTGCGCGAGGTGTTGGACGACGCCCAGCGCGACCGCCTGGTGAGCAATGTCGTCGGCCATGTGCTCGGCGGCGTGCGCGAGCCGGTGCTGAGCCGGGTGTTCGAGTACTGGAAGAACATCGATCCGGAGATCGGCAAGCGCATCGAGGAGGGCGTGCGCGCCGGTTTGGACGCCGACAAGTAACAAATCGAATGCGAAGGCCCGCACCGTGTTCCGGTGCGGGCCTTTCGTCTGTCGCGCCTAGCCCTGGTCTTTCGGGGCGAGGCCGTCGAGGATCAGGCCCACTCGGTGAACGAACAATTGGTCGGCGGAGGATACGACATCCGTCGGTGACTGTCGGGTATAGAGCTTGTGGATGCGCGGATAGTCACGGGAGGCGGCCTCCGCCGCGGGCCACAGCTTGGTGATCCACTCCTGCTCGGACAGTCCGCTGCGGCGCACCGCCACCTGCGTGGCCGCCTCGACGACGGCGACGCCGAGGACGAAGGAGAACAGTACGGTCAGCGCGTGATCGGCTGTGTCCGTATCGAATCCGGACTCCTCGAGCACGGTGAGGGCGGCCTCGTTCAACCGCATCATGTTGGGCCCCAGGTACAGCAGCCCCACTTCGCCCAGGATCGCCGCCAGCCAGGGGTGTCGCAGAATCGTCGCGCGCAGGTCCCGGGCGAGGGCGAGCATGGCCGCCCGCCAGCCGTCCGGATGCTCGGGGTCGGGCGTGGTCAGTTCGCCGAATATCTGGTCGGCGACCAACTCGATCAATTCGTCCTTGTTGGCCACGTGGGTGTACAGCGAGGTGGCCCCGGCGCCCAGGCGTGCGCCGAGCTTGCGCATGCTCAACGCCGTCATGCCCTCCTCGTCCAGGAGGGCGATCGCCTCGGCCACGATGTGCTCGCGGCTCAGGTTGGGGGTATCGCGACGGGGTCGCTGGGGTCGGGTCCAGACCGACGCAATCTCCTGTGTTTTCGCTGCCATCGCGGTCTCCTCTCGCTCTGCGGGCCAGCATAACCGAATCGTCCGCACATTGTTCGACCTGTAGAACGATGTACCTATTGCGCACAGTGTACTTGTATCGTACGGTGTTCGACAGGACCGCACAGTGTGCGGAGGGAAGAGGGAAAGGTTTTCCGATGGACGAGATCGCTACAGCGCGCAATCCGCGCCGCTGGCTCATCCTGATCGTGCTGTGCCTCAGCTCGCTGGTGCTGGTGGTCGACAATATGGTGCTGACGGTGGCGATCCCGCAGATCGCGACCGATATCGGCGCCGACGCGCAGCAGATCCAATGGATCATCGACGCCTATCTGCTGGTGTTCGCGGGCCTGCTGCTGACCTCCGGCAGCCTGTCCGACCGATTCGGCAGGCGGCTGGTGATGGTCGTCGGCCTGGCGGTATTCGGCGCGGCCTCGCTGCTGGCGGCGTATGCGAACAGTCCGGAACTGCTGATCGCGGGGCGGGTGCTGATGGGGATCGGCGGGGTGCTCATCATGCCCAGCACGCTGTCCATCCTGATCACCGTGTTCGACGATGCCGAGCGGCCCAAGGCCATCGCGGCCTGGGGTTCGGTCGCGACCCTCGGCATGGTGGGCGGGCCCGTGGTCGGCGGTGTGCTGCTCGACCACTTCTGGTGGGGTTCGGTATTCCTGATGAACGTGCCCGTCGCGGCGGTGGCCATCGTGGCCGCGCTGGCGCTGATGCCGGAGTCGAGGGCGCCCTGGCGCAAGCCGGACTACCCGGGCACCGCACTGTCGGTCGTGGGTGTGACCGCGCTGGTGTGGGCCATCATCTCGGTCCCGCTGCACGGCTGGACCGGCGGCGGCACGCCGTTCGCCCTGATGGTTGCGGCACTCGCACTGGGCGGCTTCGTGATTCGCGAGCTGATGACCGATTCGCCGATGATTCCGCTGGGGCTGTTCCGCGACCGGACCTTCACCGGATCCAGCTTCTCGCTGGTGCTGGTCACCTTCGCCAACGGCGGCCTGGTGCTGGTGCTCACCCAGTATCTGCAGTTCGTGCTGGGCTATTCGCCGATGTCCACGGCCCTGGCCTTCACGCCGATGGCGGTGGCACTGCTGGCCGCCAATGCGATCGGCTCCATCCTGGTGGGCCGGTTCGGCCCCAAGCCGGTCGTGATCGGCGGACTGGTGGTCGTGGCGGCCGGGTTCGCGGTGCTGGCCCTGCTCGATTCGGATGCGGGCTTCTGGCTGCCCGCCCTGGCGATGGCCCTGCTCGGCGCGGGCGGCGGCCTGGCCATGCCCGCGGCCATCGGGGCCCTGATGAGTGCCGTGCCCACCGAGCACGCCGGTGTTGGTTCGGCGCTCAACGACACCCTGCAGCAGACCGGTGGTGCGCTGGGCGTGGCGGTGCTGGGCGCGATCCTGGCCGGTACCTATTCCGACGAGATGCCGGGCTCGGTGCCCGCGGCCGCCCGGGAGTCCATCGCGGGTGCGTTGGGCACCGGCGACGGTGGGATCATCGCGGCGGCACGGGAGGCCTTCACCTCCGGAATGTCGGCCGCCTTCACGGTCGGCGCGGTGGGCGCGCTCGCCGCGACGGTGCTGGCGGTCCTGCTGATGCGCAACGCCCGACCGACCGCGGCCGATCCGGAGTCGGCGGGTACGGACGAGTTGGTCGGTATCGACTGAAAATCGAAAGCCGTTGCGCCCCGGCCGATCCGGCCGGGGCGCGCGGTCGTTGCCGGGACGGCCGGTCGGACTAGAGCAGACCCCACCAGTAGAGCAGGCAGGCCAGTACGAAGACGACCACGGTTTCCATCGTCGCTCACAATCTCCTCGGCGCACTTATCACCATCATTCCTCGAGACCGCCGGACACGCCGGAGACCATGATCACAAGGTGACAACGGCGGGGGATCGGACGAGCCCGCCACCCCTCGTAGACGGGCATCGTCCGATGTACGGCAACGATGCCCCGGGGCGCTTGCCGAGGACTTAACGAGCGCTTGCGGTCACTCCACGATGACGATGACCAGATGCCGCGGGCCCTGTCCGGTCGGGACCGGAACGAGTTCGTCGTCCGGAGCGGCCGACGGTCCACGGAACCAGGTGATCGGGCGGCGGGAATCGAGTTTGTCGAGGACGTCGGGCAGTGCGGGTTCGACCTGTGCGGCGCGCACCACGCAGATATGACAGCCGGGGGCCAGCATCGAGGCCCGGCCCTGGCCGGGACCGCCGTCCAGGACGACGGTCGCGGGCTCGACGACCGCGCCCGCGCATCCGGTCACCACGGCGTCGGGAGTGTCGCCGACCAGTGGATGATCGGCCACGACCCGATGGCCGTCCGCCTCCGCCCAGGCGGTGAGCCAGTCCAGTGGCAGCCCCTCCGGTGCCACCACCGAGCCGATGTCCTGGGTGGTCAGCGCCTCGGTGACGGCCTCGGCGATACCGTCCTCGGAAACCCGGACGACCTGAGCGCCATCGTTTTTCACGCGTTCGGCGAACATGTCGACCAGTTCGGCGCGGGCCTGCGGGTCCAGCTCGGGGTTGGGGCGCCGATGGCGGCCGAGGGTGACCGTGCGCTCGTCGTCGGGCAGCGCCTTCAGGGCGTCACGCACCCGGCGCAGCATCTCCTCCCGCCCGGTCACAGAGAACCACGAGTCGATTGGACCGGCAGTCTCACGAAAACCTCCAGATCGAGCCAGATCGGCACGGTCTACTCGGTGCCGACCACCGGACCAGAGTAACGGGAGGAACCGGACGCAGAGATCATCGGCTCGCGGAGCGGATGTTGTGCAGGAATTCCGCGTTGGTCCCGGTGCCGCGCAGACCGGTCAGCAGCAGCTCGAGGGCCTGCTGCGGTTCACGGCCCGCCAGCGTGCGTCGCATGGACTCCACCGCGGCCAGCTCCGCGGGGTCGAGCAGCAGTTCGTCGCGGCGGGTGCTGGAGCGGCCGACGTCGACGGCCGGGAAGATGCGATGGTCGGCGATGCCGCGATCGAGTTTGAGCTCGGCATTGCCGGTGCCCTTGTACTCCTCGAAGATCACGTTGTCGGCCACCGAGCCCGTCTCCACCAGCGCGGAGGCGATGATGGTGAGCGAACCGCCGTTCTCGAAATTGCGTGCGGCGCCGAGGAATTTCTTGGGCGGGGCCAGCGCGGCGGCGTCCACACCGCCGGACAGGATGCGGCCGGAGGCCGGGGTGGCCAGGTTGTAGGCGCGGGCCAGGCGGGTCAGCGAGTCCAGCAGTACGACCACGTCGCGGCCCATTTCGGCCAGGCGTTTGGCATGTTCGACGGCCAGCTCGGCGACCGCGACGTGGTCGCGCGGCGGGCGGTCGAAGGTGGCGGCGGCGATATCGGCGGGGACGGCCCGGGTCAGGTCGGTGACCTCCTCGGGGCGCTCGCCGACCAGCACCAGCATCAGCTGGCATTCGGGGTGGTTCTTGGCGATGCCGTGCGCGATCGATTGCAGCACCGAGGTTTTGCCCGCCTTGGGCGGTGCGACGACGAGCGCGCGCTGACCCTTGCCGATCGGCATCACGAGATCGGTGATGCGCGTGGTCAGTTCGTGCGGTTCGGTCTCCAGGCGCAGTCGCTCACGCGGGTAGATCGGGGTCAAATCGGCGAAATGCGGGCGCTTGCGGGCCTGTTCGGGGGACAGGCCGTTGACGGTGTCGACCCGGATCAGCGGGGCGAACCGCACCCCGTCGCGTCTGGGACCGATGGCACCGGCGACGGAATCGCCGCGGCGCAGGCCGTAGTCGCGGATCAACCGCATCGGCACATGCGCGTCGTCCGGACCGGGTAGATAGCCGTCGGTGCGCAGCGCGGCGTGGTTGTCGGTGATGTCGAGGATTCCGGCGACGGCGGTCGCCGTACCGGTTTCCTGTTGGATTGTATTGTCTTTCATGGTGTTTCCCCCTCCGGGAAATTTCGTGGGTACGGCGAATGCCGTGAGTGCGGCGCATGCCGCGGGCGAGAGATCCGGGTCGTACCGGTAACGAGTGCAACTACCCGAGCGACCGGATGAAGAACCTGTGGGCGGGACCTTGTCACCTGCGTCCACAAGTCGAAGAACATCGCCTACGTTAGCGACAGCTCATTCAACGCGCAATCCCCCCGATTTGTTCCCGGCGAAAAGCGTGCCGGGAACAGGGGATATCCGGGTGTGCCGGGAACAGGGGGCATCCGGGTGTGCCGGGAACAGGGGGCATCCGGGTGTGCCGGGAACAGGGGGCATCCGGGTGTGCCGGGAACAGGGGATATCCGGGCTTGCCGGGAACAGGGGGTGAAACTCCCGGGCCGCCGGGCGTGGGGGCCGACGCCCCGGGAAGAGAAGGACGGCTGTGGCCTACCCGGCGGCGGTGATGAACTCCGCGGCCTTCTCCCCGATCATGTAGCACGGCGCATTGGTATTGCCGCCGGTGATGCTCGGCATGATCGAGGCGTCGGCGACCCGCAGGCCCTCGATGCCGCGCACGCGCAATTGCGGGTCGACGACCGCCCGCTCGTCGACGCCCATTCGGCAGGTGCCGACGGGGTGGTAGACCGAATGCACGCGGTTGGGCAGTTCCCGGCGCAGGTTGGTCTCGTCGCGGTAGGCGGGACCCGGGGTGAATTCCTCGGTGATATCGCCCGCGATGGACTTGTTCGCCATGATTTCGCGGATCATCCGGATGCCCTCGACGAGGAATTCGGTATCGGCCGGATCGGACAGGTAGCCCGGATCGATCAGCGGGCAGTCGAGCGGATCGGCCGAGGCCAGGCGCAGTTCGCCGCGGCTGCGGGGATAGATGAGCGTGGGGAAGATGGTGAAGCCCGCGCGCCGGTCGACCATGTGCAGCTTGTCCTCGTCCTGGTTGGGCACCGGATAGTTCCACGGCAGCGTGTGGATCTGCATATCCGGAATGCCCTGGGCGAAAGAGGTTTTCACGAAGCCGACCGCCTCGAAGACGGTGCGGCCGAACCAGGACCCGCCCGGCCGGGCCAGCTCGCGCAGCAGTCCCGCCGCGAAATGCGAAGGGATGCCGCGGTGTACGGCCTTGCGGGACAGGAACGTCATCGGCACGAACAGGTGATCGTGCAGATTCTGGCCGACCGGCAGGTCGGTGTGCACATCGATCCCCAGCTCGCGCAGCTGCCCGGCCGGGCCCACCCCCGACAGCATGAGGAGCTGCGCCGAACCGATCACACCCGCCGACACCACGACCTCCCGTGCCGCGCGGATGATCCGCCGCCCCGACTTCTCGATCACCTCGACCCCGGTCGCCCGCCCGTTCTCGATGACGACTCGCGCCACGTGCGCGCCCGTGACCACCTTCAGCCCGGAATTCGGCCGATTGGTGATGAAGCCGCGAGAAGAGCTGTAGCGCAACCCGTCCCGCACGCTCTGTTGGAAGACGCTTATGCCCTCCTGGGATTCGCCGTTGTAGTCGGCGATGGTCGGCACCCCGAGGGTCTCGGCCGCGGCCGTCATGAACTGCTCGGCGATCGGGGTGAGCTCGCGCTGGCGGGTCACCTCGATCGGCCCACCGGCGCCGCGCAATTCGCTGGCCCCGCCCTCCCAGTTCTCCAGGCGCCTATAGGCCGGTAGTACGTCGGCATAGCTCCAGCCGGTGCAGCCCTCCGCCGCCCAGGAGTCGAAGTTGGCCCGGTTGCCGCGCACGAACAGCATGCCGTTGACCGAGCTGGACCCGCCGAGCACCTTGCCGCGGGTCATCGGGATCAGCCGATCGTTGGCGTGCTTCTGCGGGACCGAGAACTGTTTCCAGGTCACCCGCCGCTTCAGCTGCGGGACCGTATGGACCATGGTGATCATGCCGGGCACGGTCACCAGCCGGGAGTCGTCCTTGCGCCCCGCCTCGATCAGGATGACGCGCGCACCGCGCTCGACCAGCCGCCCCGCGACGGTGGCACCGGCGCTGCCCGCGCCCACGACGATGTAATCGGCCTCGCTGGTGTCCACGCTGCGGTCGGTCATACTCGCTACCTCATCCTCGAAGTGATCCCGGATTCACTGTAGAACAAGTTCTAATCTTGGTGAAGATGCGAGCTTCGCCGCGACGGTCCATCGCCCGGTGGTAGATGTAGAACACGTTTCACTTCCCGGATATTCGTAAGATCGCACAACCGGGGCGGGAGCCGTGATCGTCCTATGATCGCGATCGTGAGCATTCGCGACATTCCCGTACGCACCCTTTCCGACGAGTCCACCACCCTCGCCGACCTGGCCGGGGACAAGGTGCTGCTGGTGGTCAACGTGGCCTCCAAATGCGGCCTCACCCCGCAGTACACCGGCCTGGTCGAACTGCAGCAGACCTATGGCCCGCGCGGTTTCAGCGTGATCGGCGTGCCGTGCAACCAGTTCATGGGTCAGGAGCCGGGCTCGGCCGAGGAGATCCAGCAGTTCTGCTCGACCACCTACGGCGTGGACTTCCCGTTGCTGGAGAAGGTCGAGGTGAACGGCGACGGACGGCATCCGCTGTATCGGGAGCTGGTGCGGACCGTCGACGCGGAGGGCGAGGCCGGTGCCATCCAGTGGAACTTCGAGAAGTTCCTCGTCGACCGGGACGGCAAGGTCGTCGCCCGGTTCCGGCCGCGTACCGAGCCCAAGGATCCGGCGGTGGTCTCGGCCATCGAATCCGTGCTGTAACTATCTCCGGCGGCGGTAGCGCACCGCACACGGCTGCTGCAACTGGACCACCATCTTGGAGTGGTCGTTGCGGTAGCTGCCGGCCGGCTGCGCCAGCTCGAATTCCCAGTCCCGCAACAAAATCGAGAAGATGGCCTTCAGCTGCATGAGGGCGAAGGCCGCGCCGACGCAGCGGTGCCGCCCCGCGCCGAAGGGAATCCAGGTCCAGCGGTTGAGCAGATCCTGCTGATTCGGGTCGAGGTAGCGGCCCGGATCGAAGCGGTCCGGATCCGGGAAGTCGGCGGCGATGCGATTCGACACCGCCGGGCTGGTCGCCACCAGATCGCCCGGGGCGATGCGGTTTCCGCACACCTCGAACTCGGCACGCGCCACCCGCATGAGAACGATCAGCGGCGGATGCAGCCGCAGCGTTTCCTTGAGCACCGCCTCCAGATGCGGAATCCGGCGCAGCGCATGGAAACTCACGTCCTGCCCATCGGCGTAGCGCTCGTCCAGCTCGGCGATCACCCGCGTCAGTATTTCGGGGTGGCGCAGCAATTCGATGATGGTCCAGGCCGCGGTGCCCGAGGTGGTGTGGTGCCCGGCGAACATCATCGAGATGAAGATGCCGGTGATCTCGCTCGCCGAGAAGCGCGGCACGTCGTGCTCGTCGCGGATGGACACCAGCACGTCGAGCATGTCCCGATCCGCCCGGCGCGCAGGGGGATCGGCGATGCGCCGGTCCATGATCTCCCGCACCAGCCGCACCAGCTCGCCGCGGGCGGCGTCGCGACGGCGGAAGCTCTCGATGGGTGCGTAGGGATCGACGTAGCACAGCGCGTCGGTGCCGCGTTCGAGCTCGTGGTACAGCCGCGCGAACCGGGCGTCGAGTTCGTCGCGGAACTTCACGCCGATCAGACAGGCCGAGGAGGTGTAGATGGTCAACTCGGCGAAGAACTCCAGCAGGTCGATCTCGCCCGCGTCGCCCCAGCGGGCGAGCATCCGATCCACCTCGCGCGCAATGGTTTCCGCATGTCCGCGCATATGTTCCCCGCGCAGCGCCTGATTGTGCAGCATCTCCTTGCGGCGCTCCGGACTGGCATCGAACACCACGCCCGCGCCGAAGATCGGTTTCATGAACGGATAGGCCGCGCTCTGATCCAGCTCCTCGTCGGCCGCGCGGAAGAAGAATTCGTTGGCCTCGGCCCCGGTCAGCAGGATTACGTCGCGATCGGCCAGGCGGAAGGAGCCGACGTCACCGCATTCGGCGCGCACTCGGTTCATGAGGGCGATCGGATCGGTGCGGAACTCCTCGAGATGGCCGTATTCGTGCTCGCCCCCGGAGACCTGTCGCGGCTCGACCGATGTCATCGGAAATCCTCCCGCAGTACCGCGTCCAGTCGTGCTGGACACCTGTCTGGACGGTACTACGTGCGGCGCGTCGCGACAAGGGCGCAGTTAATTACGCAGCACCTGGAGGGCCGATTTCTCGAGCCGGTCGGCAATTTCGGCATAGGACGCGTAGCCGACGCCCGCGCGCACCAGTGCGCCCGCGTAGAGCAATTCGAGTGTTTCCACGATATCCGGATCGGCGTCGGGGCCGAGCGCATCGATCAACCGGCGGCGGATCTCGGTGCCGATGCGGATGCGCAGATGGGCGACATCGGGATCGGTGCCGAGCAGGGCGCTGGTCACCGCCCCGGCGAGCGCGGGTTCGTCGGCGACCAGCATGGCGATCTGGCGCAGTACCGCGACCACCCGTCCGGTGCGGTCGGCGGCGGTGACGACCGGCGGCGTCGTCGCGGCCAGGCGACGCCAGAAGACCTCGGCGACCAGGTGTTCCTTCGAGGAGAAGTAGGTGTAGGCGGTGGCCGTTCCGACGCCCGCGGCCGCGGCCACCATGCGCACCGTCAATCCGGCGAAGCCCTCGCGCGCGAGCACCTCCAGCGCGGCCCGGGTGAGCCGATCGACCGTATCGGCCTGCTTCTCGGTGAGGCGGCGGCGAGTGGCCTCCAAATTCACCGCGACGGTCTCGCTGGAAATGGGATCGGACACGTGTCTGGATGCTACTATCGCCGGGCCTCGAGAGCAACTGGAAACGCCGCGAAACGAGGTCGACGGGAAAGGTTTCATTGTGACTCGTGCCGATTCGGACATTTCCGAGGATACGGCCGCATTGTTCGCCCATGCCGAGCGCGCGACGGGGTTCATGCCACCCGAGGAAGGGCGGGCACTGTACGAGGCGGCGCTGCGTTACGGCGGCGGGGGCGCAATTGTGGAAATCGGCACCTACTGCGGAAAGTCGGCGATCTATCTGGGTGCGGCGGCGCGCCGATCCGGGGCGGTCGTCTATACCGTCGACCACCATCACGGTTCCGAGGAACATCAGCCGGGCTGGGAGTATCACGACGCCTCGCTGGTCGACCCGGAGACCGGGCGATTCGATACCGTCGCGGCCTTCCGGCGCACGATCGTGCGGGCCGGGCTCACCGATACGGTGGTCGGCGTCGTCGGCGCCTCGGCGACAGTCGCCCGCATCTGGCGGGCGCCGATCCAACTGCTGTTCATCGACGGCGGCCATACCGAGGAGGCGGCCCAGCGCGATTACGACAGCTGGGCGCACTGGGTGGCGGGCGGGGGAGCGCTGGTCATTCACGATGTATTTCCCGATCCCCGCGACGGCGGCCGGGCTCCGTATCAGATCTATCGGAAAGCTCTGGACAGCCACAACTTCCGCGAGGTCTCGAGCACCGGATCGCTGCGCGTGCTGGAGCGCCGCACCGGCTGCGGCGGCGACCTCACGCCGTGACGCAGTCGCAGGCGAGGCCGGTGGCGATATCGGCGGTCGCGGCGAGATCCCGGAAGATGCCGCTGCCGCCGGAGGTGCGCGACAGGGCGTCGGCGGCCAGGATCATCGCGGCCCCGGTCCAGGTCGTTCGCTCCTCGGGCCAGTGCTTACCATCGGCGAAGACCAGCCCGGTCCAATAGGATCCATCGTCCGCGCGCAGATGCTGCATGGCGGCGAGCAGCCCGCGCGCCCGCCCGCGCTCACCGACGGCGTCCAGGGCCAGCGCCAGCTCGCAGGTTTCCGCACCGGTCACCCAGGGCCGGTCGTCGACACAGCGGATGCCGATCTCGCCGACGACGAAATCGCCCCAGCGCCCGGCGATCCGGGCCGCCGCCGCATCGCCGCGATAGGCGCCGCACAGCACCGGGTAGTACCAATCCATCGAATAGCGGTCCTTGGCCGTGAAGACCTCCGGGTGATACCGGATGGCGTGGCCGAGGCGCAGGGCCGCGACCTCCCATTCCGGTTGCGGGTCGCCGAGGAATTCGGCCAGCGCCAGGGCGGCGCGAATGCTGTGGAACATGCTCGAGCAGCCGGTGAGCAGGGCCTCGGGCACGATGCCGGAACCGTTTCGCAGCCAGAATATTTCGCCGCCCGCACCCTGTAGCGACAGCACGTAATCGACGGCCGCGCGCACGGTCGGCCACAGCTCGGCGGCGAAGGCGCGGTCGCCGGTGCAGCACAGATAGTGCCAGACGCCGGTGGCGAGATAGGCGCAGAAGTTGGTGTCGGTATCGGCGTTCTCGATCGCGCCGGACCGGAATTGCAGCGGCCACGAACCATCCGCGCGCTGGGTGCGTGCCGACCAGGCATAGGCGGCGCGGGCGTCGGTGAGCAGGCCGGTGGCGGTCAGCGCCATCGCGCACTCGACGTGATCCCACGGATCGGTGTGGCCGCCGGTGAACCACGGGATGGCTCCGTCGGATTCCTGTGCCGCCGCGATGGATTCGGCCGTTCGCAGGCACTGCCTGCCGGTGACGATGCCGGGCACCGACGGTAGTTCAGCAACCGCCACGACGCACCGCCGGTTTGGTGAAGTAGAGCGCGACGCTCTTGCCGATGATCGGATTCAGAGTGGCTTCGGCGATCCGGGTCAGCCGCGGCGCCCGCATCATGTCCCACACCAGCAGCCGGTGGTAGGCGCGCACCGCGATGTGCTCGGAATCGTCTACGCCCACCAGGCATTTCAACCACCAGTAGGGCGAGTGCAGGGCATGTGCGTGCTCGGCGTGGACGAAGCGCAGCCGCCGCGCGGTCACCTTGGCGCGCAACTCGTCCGCGCGATAGACGCGCACGTGCCCGCCCTCGTTGGCGTGATATTGATCCGACAGCAGCCAGCAGATCCGCTCGGGCAACCAGCGCGGCACCGTGACCGCCAGCGCCCCACCGGGTTTGAGCACCCGCGCCAGCTCGTCGATGGCCCGCTCGTCGTCGGGAATGTGCTCGAGAATCTCCGAGGCGATGATCACGTCGAACTCCCCGTCGTCGAACGGCAGCGCGAGCGCATCGCCCTGAATCGTCTCGGCGCGCGCGGATGCGGGAGCCTCGCCCGCCTCGGCCAGCGCGCCGAACATGACCTTCACCTCGCCCAGATCGTCGGCGTTCTGATCGAAGGCGACGATATCCGCGCCGCGCCGGTACGCCTCGAACGAGTGGCGGCCCTGCCCGCAGCCCACATCGATGACCCGGGTGCCGGGCCGGATACCCAGGCGGTCGAAATCGACGGTCAGCATGCGTTCGCCTCCTCGTGGTGCTGTCCGGACGTCCGGGCGATGGCCCGCTCGTAGACCGCGACCGTCTGCGCCGCGACGGCCGCCCAGCTGTAGACCGCCAGCGCGCGGGTACGCCCCGCCTCGCTCAGCGCCGCGCGCCGGCGCGGGGAATTCAGCAGGGCGCCGATGGCCGCGGTCAATTCGTCGATATCGCCGGGCCGGACCAGTTCGGCGCACTCCCCGGCCACCTCCGGCAGCGCTCCCGCACGGCTGGCAACCAGCGGCGTACCACTGGCGAGCGCCTCCACCGCGGGCAGCGAAAAGCCCTCGTACAGTGAGGGAATGCAGGCCAACTCCGCCGAGGCCAGCAGCTCGGCGAGGTCGCGATCGGACAGCCCGCCCGCGACGCTGACGATATCGGACAGGCCGAGTTCGGCGATGAGTTTGGCCGTCGGCCCCTGCGGTTCCAGCCGCGCGACCAGCCGCAGCTCCACCTCGTGGGCGGTGCGCAGCCGGGCCAGCGCCCGCAGTAGATTGCCGATGCCCTTGAGCGGCTTGTCGGCGCTGGCGACCGCGACGATGCGCCCGGCCACCCGCGGCCCGCGCGGCCGGAACAGTTCGGTGTCCACGCCCAGCGGCACCACGCGCAGTTGCTCGGCGGTGACGCCGAAGTCGGCGGCGATATCGGCGGCCGAGGAGGCCGATACGGTGATCAGATCCGGAATGCGCCGGGCCACCCGGCGCTGCATGCCGAGGAAGCCGTACCAGCGGCGCACGAACGGCTTGCGCCGCCACGGCGCGGCGGCCAGATCGAGGGCGCGGTCGCGGGTGATCGGATGGTGGATCGTGGCGACCAGCGGCAGGTGGCGGGCGATGTCGAGCAGGCCGTAACCGAGGCACTGGTTGTCGTGCACGACATCGAAATCGGCCGCGCGCGAGCGCAACAGCCGCGCCGCGCGCAGGCTGAAGGTGCGCGGTTCCGGGAATCCGGCCGTCCACATGGTGGCCAGCTCCAGCAGATCGATCCGGTCGCGCAGCTCACTCGGTCGCGGGGTGCGGAACGGATCGGGCTCCCGGTACAGATCCAGGCTGGGCACCTCGGTGAGCCGCACCCGGGGGTCGAGCAGTTCCGGATACGGTTGCCCGGAAAGGATTTCCACCTCGTGGCCCAGTTCGGCCAGTCCGCGGCTCAGGTGCCGGACGTAGACCCCCTGTCCGCCACAGTGGGTCTTGCTGCGGTAGGACAGCAGGGCGATACGCACGTTCTCGGCTCACTCTCCGATGGTCGAAGGCACAGGGGGACAGAATATTCAGGCCAGGCCCAGCTTGACCGCCAGTCGATCGAGGTAGGCCAGCACCTCGGACTCGGCCTTGTCCGGCAGCCCGTACAGCGCGTCGGTGACGCCCGCGGCCTCCCACTCGGCGCGGCGTCGCGGGTCGGGCTTGCCGTCCAGCGCCACCACCCGCGGCGCGCCGCCGCGTCCCTCGGCCCGCCAGCTGTCCTGCAGCAGGCCCAGCCGCTTCAGCAGCAGTTCGTGTTCGTACGGGGTGGTGATCCAGCCGTCGGCGTGCCGGGCGATCCAGCGGAAACCCTGTTCGGTGCCCGCGGTTCCGATGAGCACCGGCAGTTGGGCCTGCACCGGCTTGGGCCAGGCCCAGCTCGGGCCGAACCGCACGAACCGGCCGTCGTAGCTCGCCTCCTCCTGCGTCCACAGCGCGCGCATGGCCGCCAGGTATTCGCGCAGCGCGGTGCGGCGCTGGTCGCCTGGGATGCCGTGGTCGGCGAGTTCGTCGGTATTCCAACCGAATCCGGCGCCGAGGGTGACCCGGCCGCCGGACAGGTGATCCAGGGTGGCGATGGTCTTGGCGAGGGTGATCGGATCGTGCTCGGTGGGAAGTGCCACCGCCGTGGCCAATTCGATGCGCTCGGTCACGGCGGCCGCGGTACCCAGCGCCACCCACGGATCGAGGGTGCGCAGATAGCGGTCGTCGGGCAGGCTGGCATCACCGGTCACCGGATGCGCCGCCTCCCGCTTCACCGGGATGTGGGTGTGCTCGGGCACGAAGAACGAGGCGAACCCGCGCTCCTCGGCGGCGCGGGCGGCCGCGGCCGGGGTGATGCCACGGTCGCTGGTGAACAGGACGATCCCGAAACGCATGGAAATGCCGGTCCTTTCAGTTGCCCGCGGCGGCGCGCCCGGCCCGGCGGCCGTAAAAGCTGCCGTCGCCGAGTGAGGAGCCGCTCGCATAGCCACCGGCGCAGATACCGGAGGTGCAGCGGCCCGCCGCGTAGAGTCCGGCGATGGGTTCGCCGGATACGTGCAACACGCGCGCGTCGAGATCGGTGCGCAGGCCGCCCAGGGTGAACCCGGCGGTGAAGCCGCGCATATCGAATCCGGCGACCGGTGTGCCGATCGGACGCACCCATTCGGTTTTCTTGCCCAGCAGCGGATCCTGTCCGCGCTCGGCGTGCCGGTTGTAGACATCGACGGTGGCCTGCAATGCCCCCGCGGGCAGTCCCATCTCGCCCTCGAGCTCCTCGACCGACTCCGCGGCCCAGGTCGGGGGCTGGCGGAAGAACGGGGTGGAGGTCTCGGTGGTCAGTGCCTGCTCGAGCGCGGCCTCATCGAGGATCAGGAACGCCTCATTGTCCTGCTGGATGAGGGTGGCCTGGCCGATCCGACCGGGATAGGTGTCCTCGGCGATAAAGCGCTGGCCCCGGCCGTTGACCAGAATGCCGCGGGCCAGCATTTGCGGATCGCCGAAGAACGCGACCTCGGTGGCGTCCATATGGGCCAGATCCGCGCCGAGTGCCTGGGCGATGCGAATGCCGATGCCGTCGTGTTCCTCGATGGCCGCGGCCGGGCGGCCGATCAGCCGGGGTGCGTAGTTCTCGATCATCTGCCGCTGATACGCGAAGCTGCCGGTGGCCAGCACGACGCCGCGGCGAGCCCGGATGTGCAGCGGCCTGCCGTAGCGCTTGGCGACCACCCCGACCACCCGATCGGTGTCGTCGACGATCAGGCGCTGGATGCGGATGTCGTATTCGGCGCGCACGCCCAGCTTTTCGGCGGTGTCGGTGAGCGGTTTCATCAGCATGTACCCGCCGCCCTTCTCACCGGTGCGCTTGTTCTGCATCTGCGGCAGATGCCCCCGGGGCGCGGGCGTGGCGATGGTGTGGAACGGTGCGGCGTTCTCCCCGCCGGAGTACATCAGTCCCTCGTCGTGCGGTGGCTCCCAGCCGGGCTCGCCCCAGAACTCCTCCTTGAACGGAACACCTTGGGCGACAAGCCAATCGAAATGTTCGACGCTGCCCTGGCAGTAGTCGTGGATCTTGGCCTCGTCCACCCCGGGGCCGAGCGCGGCGAGCAGGAACCTCTCCATGTTCTCCGGGGTGTCCTCGAAGCCCAGCGCCTTCTGCAGCGCGGTGCCGCCGCCCAAATAGATGAATCCACCCGACTGCGCGGCCGCACCGCCCCAGCCGCCGGTGCGCTCCAGCACCAGCACCTCGGCCCCGGCCCGGGCGGCCTCGATCGCGGCCGCGGCGCCCGCGACCCCGTATCCGGCGATCACCACGTCGGCCTCGAGATCCCAGCCGGGGACGGCGTCCGCGCGCAGCGGGCGCACCGTGGTGGTTTCGGTCATGATCCGTTGCTCCTCTTCTTCGCCTGTGCCACAGCCTTTCCCACCACACCGTCGAGTTTGGTACCGGCGGGCCAGCCGATGTAGTGGCACAGGAACAGCGCGATCTCGCGCAGCTGGTCCTCGGTCAGTTCCTCGTTGTGCAGGGCCGCGCCGATCTGGATCTCGGCGATATCGAACAGGCCCTGTGCGGTGAGCGCGCCGATCAGCAGCAGGCGGCGGTCGCGGATCGACAGACCCGGGCGCGACCAGATGTCGGCGAACAGGTGATCGGCGGTGACGGCGAAGTGCTCGCCCGGCCCGTCCTCGAATGTCCAGCCGTAGACCTCGCTCATCTTGGCCAGGCCGCGCTGCCGACGTTCGGTGGTCATGACCGCTCCTTCGCGATATCGCCCGAACCGACCCCGAGGCCGGTGCCCAGTGCGTCGAGAGCCATTCGGGCCAGGGGCAATTCGATGCCGAGCCGCTCGCCCAGGGCCAGGGCCAGCGACAGATCCTTCTCGCCCAGATCGCGGACGTGGCCCAGGATCGAGTACCAGAAGTCGTCGGGTGCGACCGGTGCGGTGGTGTCGCGCAGCATGATCGCGCCCGGTCCGCCGGTCACGGCATCGGAATGGCGCACCACCGCGCCCAGCGCGGTGATATCCAAGCCGGCCGCCTCGGCCAGGCGTTGCGCCTCGGCGGCCGCGGTGAAGCTGACGAAGTGCAACAGATTGCGCGCCAGCTTCATTCGCGTGCCCGCGCCCACGGGTCCGGCGTGCACGATCAGATCCGCGAAATGGCCGAACGGCTCTCGTACGCGTTCGAACGCCGCGGCGCTGCCGCCGACCATCACCGCGAGCTTGCCGTGCTGCGCCCCGGGCGCGCCGCCGCTGACCGGCGCGTCGACGAATTCGATGCCCGCCCCGACGCATTCGGCCGCGGCCGCGTGGGCCGTCTCATCGCTGATGGTCGAATGCACCGCGACCACCGTGCCCGGGCGCGCGGTGCGCAGGATTTCGGCGACGACCGCGCGCACCTGCGCATCGTTCACCACGGCCACCGAGATCACCGCGGCGCGCGCACCGACCTCGGCCGCCGCGTCCACCGCCTCGGCCCCGGCCGTGACGAACGGCTCGAGCACCTCGGGCCGGGTATCGCAGACCACCAGCCCGCCGGGCCGGTCGAGCAGTCGCTGCGCCATGGGCGCGCCCATACTGCCCAGGCCGATGAATCCGACGGTGGCGCTCATGACCGGAAGATCTGTCCGCCGTCGACATTGAGAATGTGCCCGGTCACCCAGCTCGCCTCGTCGGAGAGCAGATACAGGCAGGCGCCGACCAGGTCGTCGGGAGTTCCCATGCGTTTCAGGGGAAGTCGCGCCACCATATTCCGCACGATGCTGCCGGGCGTGACGGTCTTGGTGGCCTCGGTATCGATCGGGCCGGGTGCGATGGCATTGATCCGGATGCCCGAGCCGCCGAGTTCGTGGGCCAATTGCTGGGTCAGCCCGTTGATTCCGGCCTTGGCGAGGCCGTAGAAGCCGGAGTACAGCCAGGCGGCCGTGGACGACTGGTTCACGATCGAGCCGCCGCCGCGGGCCATGGGCTGCCAGACCGCGCGGGTCATATTCAGCGCGCCGTCGAGGTTCACGCCCATGAACTTCTTGTAGTAGTCCCATGGGACCGTCAGCAGCAGATCGAGTTTCATCTCGCCGTAGATGGCGGCATTGTTGACCAGATGGTCGATGCCGCCGAATTCGGCGACGGTGAATTCGGCCAGCGCCGTCGCGGATTCGGGATCGGACACGTCGACGCGGTGGAATACGGCGGTGCCGCCGTCGCGCACGATCTGGTTCGCGACCTGTTCGCCGCGATCGGCATTCAGGTCGGCCACGACGACCCTCGCCCCCTCGGCGGCCAGTGCTCGGGCATAGGCCGCGCCGATGCCCTGGGCGGCGCCGGTGACGATCGCGGATCGTCCGGTGAAGCGGGCCATGGTGATACTCCTATTCGGCGGTCGCGATCAGCTTGGTTTCGGTGTATTCCTCGAATCCGGCCACGCCGAGCTCGCGCCCGATACCGGATTGCTTGTAGCCGCCGAACGGGGCGTCGGCCGAGTACCACAGGCCGCCGTTGACGCTGAGCGTGCCGGTGCGAACCCTCCGCACGACCCGCCGGATGCGCTCGGGATCGGTACCCCACACCGCGCCGGACAGGCCGTAGGGCGAGTCGTTGGCCAGGCGGATCGCATCGTCGTCGCCGTCGTGTGGGATCACGACCAGCACCGGACCGAAGATCTCCTCCCGCGCGACGGTCGAAGTGTTGGGCAGATCGGCGATGAGGGTGGGCTCGACGAACCAGCCGCGCTCGCGCGGCGGACGGCCGCCGCCGGTCACGATCCGCCCGCCCTCGGCGCGGGCGATGTCGAGATAGCGCTCCACGCGGGCGCGCTGGCGCTCGGAAATCACTGGGCCGCAGACGGTTCCGGGATCGCCGGGATCGCCGGGCACGATGCCCGTCATGGTCGCGGCCGCGACCGCCACGGCATCCGGATAGGCCGCGCGCGGCACCAGCAGCCGGGTGGTGAGCGCGCAGCCCTGTCCGGCGTGGACGCAGACCGAGAAGGCGGCGTAGCGAACCGCCGCGACGATATCGGCGTCGTCGAGCACGATGAACGCCGATTTGCCGCCGAGTTCCAGGAAGACCTTCTTCACCGTCGCCGCGGCACCGGCCATGACGGTCCGCCCCGTGGCGGTGGAGCCGGTGAAGGAGATCATGTCCACCCGCGGATCGGTCACCAACCGGGCGCCCAGGCCGTGATCGTCGGAGGTGATCACGTTGACTACCCCCGCCGGGATGTCGGTCCGCTCGGCGATGATCCGACCCACCAGCGCCGCGCACCATGGGGTGTCGGGAGCGGGCTTGAGCACCACGGTATTGCCCGCGGCCAGTGCCGGGCCCAGTTTGGCGAGGTTGATCTGATGCGGGAAATTCCACGGGGTGATCGCCCCGAGCACGCCGACGGGTTCGCGACGCAGCGTGCGGCCGGACTTGATGCCCATCGGCGCGGCGGTGCCCAGATCGGTTTCCCAGCAATAGTTTTCGGCAAGATCGGCGAAGTAGCCGAGATCGACGATCGGGGCCTCGAGTTGCGGCCCGCCGGTCAGCATGCGCGGCGCGCCCGCCTCGGCGATGGTGATCTCGCGCAGTTCCTCGAGGTGCTCGCGCAGGGCTTCGCGCAACTGCCGCAGACAGTGTGCGCGAAAGGCGGGATCGCGCGACCAGTCGGTGTCGTCGAAGGCGGTGCGGGCGGCGGTGACGGCCGCGTCCAGATCGCTGGCATCGGCATTGGCGGCGTGGCCGAGGACCTCCTCGGTCGCCGGGTTGATCGTGGCGAAGACACCCGCGCCGCCGGGGACCAATGCCCCGCCGATCAACAGCGGTGAGCCAGCGGTCGTGACGAGCCTGCTCATCGGTAGCTCCCATGCTGTCCGGACACGTGTACGGACTATAGGTAGGAGTTCGGCAACCGCGCAATAACTTGTTTCAGTTTGATGGTCGGCCGGACCTGCGCGCTGGGATTTGTTCCGAATCTCTATCGAGAAGTACAGCGTGGTGGTACCGTCCAGACACATGTCCAGCTCAGTGTCTTCCGGGACCGATTCCGGTAGGCTGAACTCGTTCTCATTCGACCCGTACGACTACGGCTTCCACGCCGACCCCTATCCCATCTATCGGCGGCTACGCGCCGAGGCGCCGCTCTATCACAATCCGGACCTGGGGTTCTGGGCCCTGTCGCGGCATGCCGATGTGACCGCCGGATTCCGCGACAGCGCGCGGCTGTCGAGTGCCAATGGGGTCTCGCTGGATCCGGCCGCGTGGGGTCGGCACGCGCATCGGACGATGTCGTTCCTGGCCATGGACGATCCCCGGCATCTGCGCATGCGGCAGCTGGTCAACAAGGGTTTCACGCCGCGGCGGGTCACCGAGATGTCGCACCGGATCGGGGAATTGACGCTGCAGCATCTGGAACCCGCACTGGCCCTTGGTCGATTCGACTGGATCGAGGAGTTCAGCGGCAAATTCCCGATGGATGTCATCTCGGAGCTGATGGGCGTGCCGGAGTCCGACCGCGCCGAGGTCCGGCGGCTCGCTGATCTGGTCGTGCACCGTGAGGACGGCATTTTGGACGTGCCGGTCGCCGCCATGGAGGCGTCGCTGGAACTGGTCGGCTACTACGCCGAGATGCTGGCTCGGCGTCGCCGCACCCGCACCGCGGACCTCACCTCCGCGCTGCTGGACGCCGAGATCGACGGCGACAAGCTGTCCGACGACGAGATCCTCGGCTTCCTGTTCCTCATGGTGATCGCGGGTAACGAGACCACCACGAAACTGCTCGGCAACGCCCTGTACTGGGCCGCGGTGTATCCCGCGCAGTACGCCAAGGTGGCCGCGAATCCGGATCTGATCGGCGATTGGGTGGAGGAGACGCTGCGCTACGACACCTCGAGCCAGATTCTGGCCCGCACCGCCGCGGTCGATATCGAACTGCACGGCGGCACCATTCCGGCCGGGGACAAGGTGCTGCTGCTGGTGGGGTCGGCCAATCGCGACGCGGAGGTGTTCGCGCACCCGGACACCTACGACATCGAGCGCACCGACAAGGGCGGACTGGTGAGTTTCGGGCGCGGCGTGCATTTCTGCCTCGGCGCGCATCTGGCCCGGCTGGAGGCCGCGATCGCGTTGCGGGAGTTCGTCTCCCGCGTGCGGTCCTACCGGGTCGCGCACGACGACATCGAACGCGTGCACTCGACCAATGTGCGCGGGTTCGCGCGGCTGCCCATCGAAGTCGAGGTGCGCTGATGCCCAGATTCGCCCCGCATCCCGACCGCCGTCCCGCCCTGATCGCGGGGGCCTCCTCCGGTATCGGCGCGGCCACCGCACTCGCGCTGGCCGAGGCGGGCCATCCGGTCGCCCTCGGCGCCCGCCGGGTCGAGATGTGCGAATCGCTGGCGGAGAGGATTCGTGCCGATGGCGGCGAGGCGTTCGCCCATCGCCTGGATGTGGCCGACAGCGAGTCGGTGGCGCGGTTCGTGGCGGCTGTCGAAAATCGGCTGGGCGCAATGGAAGTGGTCGTCTCCGGAGCGGGCGATCTGGAATTCGGCAACGTCTGGGAGATGGATCCGGTGCGCTTCCTGGAACAGCTGGCCGTGCATCTGGCGGGCGCGCAGCGGCTGGCGCATCGGGTGCTGCCGGGAATGATCGAGCGCCGCCGCGGTGATTTCGTGGTGATCGGCTCGGACTGCGCCGACCGCCCGCGCCCCGGCGTCGGGGCCTACAACGCCGCCAAGGTCGGCGTGGAGGCGATGGTCCGACAGCTGCGAATGGAACTGGAGGGCACCGGTGTTCGCGCGTCGGTGGTGCGGCCGGGGCAGACGCGGACCGGGATGGGCACCACCGCCGCGCCGGAGGTGATCGGGCCGCTGCTCGAGGACTGGGTGCGCTGGGGTTTCGCTCGCCACCCGTACTTCCTGCGGGCCGCCGATATCGCCGCCGCCGTCCTCTCGGTGGTGTCCGCACCGCGCGGCGCGCATCTGGTGCTGGTGGAGGTGCAGCCGGAAGCGCCGCTGCGGGAACAGGTTTCGCCGGAGTCGGAAGGAGATCGCTGATGCGCATCGTCGTGGATCGGGAGCTGTGCCAGGGCCACGCCGTCTGCCAGGACGAGGCGCCGGAGCTGTTCGAGGTGCCCAGGCGCGGGCCGGTGCGGGTCTTGCGGGCGGACCCCGGGGACCGGCTGGAGGCGGCCCGGACCGCCGTGCGCTACTGCCCCACCCAGGCCCTGTCGATTGTCGAGGAGTAGTGATGAGCGGATTCGATCGGGACGAACTCGACGAGATGGTGCGCCGGTGGGTCGAGGCGAACAAACGCTGTGAGGCGCAGGGGGATTGGCGTCCGCTGGCCACGATGTACACCGAGGACGCCAGCTACGGCTGGAACTACGGCCCCACCCGGGAGTTCATGGCCGTCGGACGCGCGGAGATCCGCGAACTGGCCCTGGGCCAGGAGATGTCGGGGCTCGAGGGCTGGACCTATCCCTATCGGGAATTCGTCGTCGATGATCGCAGCGGCAGCGTGATCGGTTTCTGGAAGCAGCTCAGCGACGCCACTGGCCCCGACGGCCGACCGTACAGCCCGGCGGGGATCGGTGGCAGCTGGTTCCGCTACGGCGGCGATTTCCAATGGTCCTGGCAGCGCGACTTCTTCGATTTCGGCAATGTGGCGGCGCTGTTCGGCGAGATGATCTCCGCCGACGCGCTCACCCCCGGTATGCGCACGCGCATCGAGCGCTCGATGTCGGGCGAGCCGCTGCCGGGCTGGTACCGCATCGGCGAATCCCCGGTCGCGATGTGGTGAGCCGATGTCCGTCAGTCGCTTCGCCGAGCTCTCCCGGGCCGAGTTGGCCACACTGGTGCCCGAGCTGCTGCTGTGCGGACATCTGATCGACCGCTCGGGCATGGCGCATTCGATCGCCGCATTCGGCCGCGACGGGATGACCGCCATCGCGATCGAGGAGTGGCAGCTGGCCAGCCCGGTGTACACCCGGCGCATGCGTGCGGCGCTGCGTATTCCCGGAGACGGGGTGGTCACCATCTTCAAGGGCTTGCAGCTGGATATCGGTGCGCCGCCGCAGTTCATGGACTTCCGCTTCCGCGTCGACGACCACGACCACGGTGAATTCCGGCTCGACCACTGCGGCGCCCTGGCCGATGTGGAGCCGCTGGGCGAGGACTATGTGGTCGCCATGTGCCACACCATCGAGGACCCCACCTTCGATGCGACCGCACTGGCCACCAATCCGCACGCCCGGGTCCGGCCGATCCACCGGCCACCGCGGCGCTCGGGCGCTCGCGGACCGGCCTGTGCCTGGACGGTCACGATCGATCCCGCTCATCGGCCGCCGTCCCCGCCCGCCCATGCCGCCCGGATCGCCGGAACCGCCGCCGCGCGAATCGAACTCGCGCCGATCGATCCCGCCGATCCGGGGCGATCCGACTATGCCGGGCCGCTGCTCAGCGATCTGCGTTTCGCCGACTTCTCGAAATCGGCCCTGGTGCGCATTGCCGACGAGGTATGCCTGCAACAGCATCTGCTCACGCTCGGTTTCCTGGTGGCGGTGGGGGAGCGGGCCGATCCCGCGCGGGCCGCCGCCATCGCGCGTAAGCAGTTCACCGGTATTGCCGGACTGACCGCGCGGCGGCTGCGCAAGGCCCTGCGGCTCGGGGGAGACGCGGTGGATCTGGCACGCGTGCTGCGGCTGCATCCGGCCTGGAATCCGTTGCGGTACATCGATATCGACGTCGAGGTGGTCGGCGGCATCGTTCGGTTGCGGCTCGGGCTCGACTGTCCGGGCGTCGCCGACGGCGGCTGGCCGGCACTCCTCGACGCCGACCATCTGGAACCGGTGCACGCCCTGGCCCAGGGCGTCGATCCGCATTGGCATGCCCGGCTCGCGGCGGCCACCGCCCACGAGCTGATCCTCGAATTCGACCGGGCCCCCGCGCCCTTCCCGGAGGCGCCCGAGGTTGCGGTCACCCGCATCAGCACCGGTGCGGACTTCGCGTTCGGTGATCGCCGCCCGCTGCCGCTCACCGTCGTCCAGGCCCGCCAGGAAGGCTTCCCGCTGAACGGGATCGGGTACCGAAACAACAGTTTGCCATAACGAGAACGTGTTCTACTTGGGAGGTGTCGGCGGTGCATGCGGTGCTCGGTGAGAAGGTTCGGATGCCGGTGGAGATCCGACGGGCCGATGCCTGCTCGGCCATGTTCGCCGTCGACGCGGCGGCAGCGCGACAGCTGCTGGCGGACAGGGGGCTGGAGCCGGTGGTATTCGCCGGTCACGCCATGTGCTCCTTGGCGTTCGTCCGCTATGTCGACGGCGATCTCGGCCCATACCACGAGTTCGCCTTCGCGCTGCTGGCCCGCCGCCCGGGGCAGGGCGTCGGCGCGTACATCCACTGGTTGCCGGTGAATCAGAGCTTCACCTGTGCGGCGGGGCGGGAGATCTGGGGATTTCCCAAGGAAATGGCCGATATTCGGATTACGCCGGTTGGCCGCGGGCATCGCTGCGAGGTGCGGCTGGAGGATCGGCTCGTGGTCGCGCTGCGAATCGGCGGGGGTGTACCGCTGCCCGCCGGGCTGGGCGGGACCTCGATCGATGCCTACACCAGTCTCGGCGAGGAACATGCCGGGATCACACGGGGTGTCGTACTGCGCACGCCGTGGGTGATGCGCCCCGCGCAGGTGCGCGGCCGCCCCGGCGGTGCCCGGCTCCAGCTCGGCGATCACCCGGTCGCCGACGAGATGCGCGCGCTCGGCCTCCCGCGCCGGGCGCTGTTCAGTACTCGAATCGGTCAGCTGCGCATGACCTTCGAGGACGCCCAGGAGGTTTGATGTCCAAGACAGCACTCGTGACCGGCGCGGCCAGCGGCATGGGCCGCATCGCCGCACAGCGCCTGGCCGCGGCGGGCCATCGCGTCGCCGCGGTGGATCTGAACGAGACCGGTCTGGCCGAAATGGCCCGGCGCTCACCGAATACCGCCACCTACACCTGCGACGTCTCCGACCGGGACGCGGTCATGGCGGTGGTGGAGAAGGCGCGCGCGGATCTCGGGACCATCGATCATGTCGTGCACGCCGCCGGATTCGCGCGTGTGGGCGGCACACTGACACAGGATGTTTCGGAGATCAGAAGACTTGTCGAGGTCAACTATCTCGGCACGGTGAACGTGTGCCAGGCGGTGATTCCGGCCATGCGCCATGCCGGTTCGGGCACGGTCGTACTGTTCGCGTCGATGGCGGGCTGGCTGTCCTCGCCGGGCCTGGGCGCCTACGCCGCCTCGAAATTCGCGGTGATCGGCTACGTCGACGCGCTGTATCAGGAGATCTACGGTTCGGGGGTGCGGCTGCTGTGCGTATGCCCCCCGCACGTGGAGACCCCGTTCCTGGACGGTGTCCGGGCCGTCGACGCGGCCGTGCTGGCCGGGCGCAGCGGCATGTCGCCGGACAAGGTCGTCGACGATATGGAGAAGGCGCTCACCAGGGGCAGGCTGCCGCTCTACATCTTCCCCGGCCAGGCCCGCGCCATGGTGCTGGCGCGGCGCCTGACCCCGAATCTGTTGCGCAAGCAGATCATTCGAATGGTCAAGCCGGAGCTGTGACCGCGAAATCCTCAGCGCCCCTTGAACTCCGGCTTCCGTTTCGCGGCGAAGGCACGCGGGCCCTCCTTGGCGTCCTCGCTGCGAAACACCGCCAGCCCCAGTTCGGCGTCGATCTTGAAGGCTTCCAGTTCGTGCAGTCCCTCGGTATCGCGCATCGTCTTCAGGATGGCTCGCACCGCCAGCGGTCCGTTGGCATTGATCAGCTCGGCGAGCTCGAGCGCCCTGTCCAGCGCGGTGCCGTCGGGCACCACATGGCCGATCAGGCCGATCTCCTTGGCCTCGCGGGCGGTGATGTGCCGCCCGGTCAGCAGGATGTCGGCGGCGACGGTGTAGGGAATCTGGCGGGGCAGCCGCACGGCCGAGCCGCCCATCGGGAACAGGCTCCAGCGTGCCTCGGAGACACCGAATTTCGCACTCTCCCCGGCGACCCGGATGTCGGTGCCCTGCAGGATCTCGGTGCCGCCCGCGATGGCCGGGCCCTCGACGGCGGCGATCAGCGGTTTGGTCAGGCGGCGGCCCTTGAGCAGACCGGGCATGTGGGTCGGGTCGAAGCCGCCGCCGCTGCTCATGTTCTTCGCCGGGTCCTGCCTGGTCATGGCCTTCAGATCCGCGCCGGCGCAGAACGAGCCGCCCGCGCCGGTGAGCACGCAGGACCGGATCTCCGGATCGTTGTCCACGGTGTCCCAGGCCTGGACCATCAGCTCGAGCATCTCGCCGGACAGCGCATTGCGGACGGCCGGGCGGTTCATGGTGACGATGAGCGTGGCGCCGCGCCGCTCGATCAGGGCATGCGGTTCCGTATCGCTACCGGTTTCAGTGGCTGCCGACGTCATGTCCCACCCTCTCTGCTGGGGAAATTACCTGCGCTCAGTGGACGAAGTTACCCGGCCGCATTGTCGGAAACAATAACGTGTTCTAGTTTGAAACATGGTGACCGCCGTCACGGGCGGCAAGTGGATGGAGAGATCGGCGATGGAGACAACCAAGCAGGGCGGTACGGCCACGCTGCCGCCGCGGCTCACGACGGCGCTCATCGATCGGCTGACCGGGATGGTGGTCGCGGGTACGGCCGGACAGCAGCGCGACCCCTACGAGATGATCGAGGTCTACACCGGCAATGTGGTCGGTGAGCTGCCGCAGTCCTCGCCCGAGGATGTGGCGGCCGCCGCCGCGAAAGTCCGGGCGGCCCAGCGGGAATGGGCGTCCTGGCCGCTGCGGCGGCGACTCGCGGTATTCGAGCGGGCACACGAGCTGATCCTGTCCGAGCACGAGACCATCGCCGAACTCATCCAGGTCGGCAACGGTAAGACCCGGCGGATGGCCGTCGAGGAGTCCTGCGATGTGCCGATGGTCATCAGCCACTACCTCAAGGTGGCCAGGCGCGTGCTGCGGCCGGTGCGGCGCGGCGGCCCGATGCCGTTCATCACCACCTCGACCGAACAGCACCGGCCCAAGGGCGTGGTCGCGGTCATCTCGCCGTGGAACTTTCCGTTCGCGATCTCGCTGTCGGATTCGATTCCGGCGCTGATCGCCGGCAACGGCGTCGTGCTCAAGCCGGACAACAAGACCGCGCTGTGCGTGCTCTACGGCGTGGAGCTGCTGTACCGGGCCGGGCTGCCGCGCGGGCTGCTGCAGGTGGTCTGCGGCGGCGGTCCGGACGTGGGGCCCAGCATCGTCGACAATGCCGACTTCGTGATGTTCACCGGGTCCACCGCGACCGGGCGGATCATCGGGGAGATGGCCGGGCGCAATCTGATCGGCTGCAGCCTCGAGCTGGGCGGTAAGAATCCGATGATCGTGCTCGACGATGCGAATCTCGACGAGGTGATTCCCAGTGCGGTATTCGCGGTGTTCGGCAATTCCGGTCAGGCCTGTATGCATATCGAGCGGATCTATGTGCACGACCGATTGCACGACGAGTTCGTGCGCCGATTCGTCGACGCGGCAGCGGATCTCGGCGCGAAGGCGGGTGCGCGCTACGACTACACCCCGGAGTTCGGCTCGCTGGCATCGGTCGACCATATGGAGAAGGTGGCCGCGCATATCGAGGACGCGCGGGCCAAGGGCGCCACGGTGCACACCGGCGGCGTGCCCATGCCCGATATCGGCCCGGCGTTCTACGCGCCGACGGTGCTCACCGGCGTGACGCCGGATATGCTGCACGCCACCCAGGAGACCTTCGGCCCGGTGGCGACGATCTATCGCTTCTGCGACGAGCAGGAGGTGATCCGGCAGGCCAACGCCACCACCTACGGTCTCAACGCCAGCGTGTGGAGCCGGAGTCCGGCGCACGCCAACCGAATTGCCGACCGGCTCGAGGCGGGCAATATCAATATCAACGACGGCTATGTGACCACCTACTCGTCCAAGGGCACGCCCTCGGGCGGGGTCAAGCAGTCCGGCGTCGGCGCGCGACACGGTGACGCCGGACTGCTCAAGTACACCGACACCATCAATGTCGGCGTGCAGAAGGTGCAGGTCATGACCGCCCGGGCCAAGCAGCCGTTCGACAAGCAACTGCGGCAGACCATGCTCACCCTGCGGTGGATGCGTAAGCTGCGCATCCGCTAGGTCATCACCGCGTTCACCAGATCGAGGGCCAGGTCGCGGCCGCAGGCCAGCTGGGGATCGGGGCCGTGCGGTCGCGGCAGGCCGGCATCGGTGAACCAGTCCGGCGTTGCCTCCGGATGCGGGCCGACCACCCCGACCCG
This sequence comes from Nocardia sp. CDC159, assembly GCF_023740735.1. Lineage (GTDB taxonomy): Bacteria > Actinomycetota > Actinomycetes > Mycobacteriales > Mycobacteriaceae > Nocardia > Nocardia pulmonis. The sequence continues at coordinate 558,179 of NZ_JAMRXH010000002.1, read as the reverse complement.
CCCGCTGCCGAACGGCGTGACCGCCGCGGCGACCGTGTGATTGTCATAGATGGCGAGAACCGTTGCGCCCTCCTCGGTTTCGAGAGCGAAATGCGGACCGTCCTGAAAGAACAGCCGCCGGGGACGCCCCCGCCAACTCACCTCGACGACGGCATTGCCCGCGGTGCGCACCGTGGCGCGGCGGGTGTCGATATAGCGATCGGTGTCACCGGGCAGCAGCGCGAATCCCGGTGTGGCCCCGGCCAAATAGCCGCCGAGGCAGAACCCGAGATAGCGCCCGCCCGCGCCGACGAAGCGGCGAATCGCCTCGCGGTGCTCGCGCAGCTGACGATAGGCCTCGTCGAGCTCGTCGCCGCCGGGCTGCGCGTAGAGGGCCGCGCGGGTGAGCGAGGCCTGCGACAACGGCACCCGTTCGCCCGGACCGGTGAAGTGGATGTCGAAATTCCAGCGACTCGCGGCGAGCAGCTCCGCGACCGCCTCGGAACATCCCGGCAGGCTGGCCGGACCCCGGTAGACCAGGGCCACCGGACGCGCGAGCCGGGATTGCAGGGCGTGTCTCATGACTTCACCTCGAGGTCGATCATCGCGTGCCCGGCGGACCCGGCGACCTCTGCCTTATGAGCGCATAATGCGCTGTGTCGCAATTGATTCCCACGCAGTGGGCATATCGTTACGAACGCTAACAGAACCGGCGCGCGGCGGCCAGTCGAGTGGGCGGGTCTTCGGCAATGGCCATCCGATGGAATCGGACCGGTAACCCGGCCGTCTCCGTCCGTTCGGAAGCGTATCCGGCTACTCGGTCTCGCTCGCCGGGCGCAGTTCTACGCAGCACTCGCCCGCGCGCGGGGCGAGGGTCGCCCGCACGCTGTCCGAACCCAGGCCCCTGAGTACCCCGGACAGAAAAGCGTGGTTCAGCCCGCAGACGAATTCCGGCGCGGCCGCGGCCAAGGGATGGAAGGGGCAGTTGCGCAACCGCATACAGGCGGGAGTGTCGCGGCCGGGTTCGAAGCCGTAGGCCGCGAGCGTGTCTGCCAGCAGTGTCAGCGTGCGCTCGGCGCCCAACCGGCCCGGCCGCAGCCGCTGGCGCTCGGCCTCGCCCAGTTCGGCGCCTCGGCTCGCGGCCACGCGCAGTGCCGCCGCGCGGGCGGTCTCGCCGTCACCCGCGGTGAGCACCGCGTCCATCAGGATCTCGGCCAGCACCCGGTGGCGGCGGGCGGGGATGCTGACCTGGATCTCCTCCTCGGTCGGCTCGTAGACCTTGGGTGCGCGACCTACCCGGCGGACGCCGCCGACCGGTTCGTAGCGGGCCCGCAGCAGTCCGGCGTCGACGAGCTTGTCCAGGTGGAAGGCGGCCAGCTTGCGTGAGATGCCGACCTCGGCGGCCGCCTCGTCCCGGGTCACCGGGCGGCGCATCCGCCGGATGAACCAGTACATGCCGCGGCGCAACTCGTCGTCGAGTGCCGCGATCGCACCGATCGCCGAATCGCTGGTCATCCGACCACGATAACGCCGATGGTGATGTCCGAAATATCGCGGGTACTCGTACGGCGTGGCGATGCTTGACCACCCTGGTGAGTTTCGCCAATAATCTTTGGTTAAATTAACCCTAGTTCGGAGGGTGTCGTGACCAGTGAATTACAGCAGGCCAAACGTCCGGTCAGCGCGTTGCTGGCCGGACCGTACGGGCATCCGTTCCACCCCATCCTGGTGACCGTGCCGATCGGCGCCTGGATGGCGAGTCTCGTCTTCGACCTCGGATCGCTCGTCGTGGGCGATCCGGACTTTCTGGCTCGTGGTGCGCTGTGGCTCATCGCGATCGGGGTGCTGGGCGCGCTGGCGGCCGCGGTCGTCGGCTTCCTGGATCTGATCGCGATTCCCACCGGCACGCGGGCCTTCCGCACCGGGCTGGTGCACATGAGCCTGAACTTGGCCGTCACGGTCGCCTTCGCGATCGACTTCCTGTGGCGGGGTTCCGGCGACGGCCCGCACGGGCCGGTGGCCGCGGGCCCGCTCGCGCTGTCGATCGTGAGCCTGGCGGCGCTGGCGGTCTCGGGCTATCTCGGCGGCAAGCTGGCCTATCGCTACGGTGTCCGAGTGGCCGACGAGGACGCCCAGGCCACCGGCTATCGGGAGGCATGATGGCGGTAGCGGCATTCGTCGCCTGGCTGCTGACCGCATTCGGCGGCTTCGTCCTGCTCGGCATGTGGGCCGCGAAAGGTGGTGCGCGCCAAGGCGGTTCGACCCATCTGCCGCCACCGGTGGTCTTCGGTCACTTCCTGCTCGCGGCCGCCGGCCTCGTGGTCTGGATCATCCATCTGGTGGTCGACTCGACCGCCCTGGCCTGGACCGCCTTCGCGCTGCTGCTCCCGGTGGCGCTGCTCGGGTTCTTCATGTTCTTCCGCTGGCTGCCGACCTATCGCGGGCGCGCCGCCGGGGCGGAAGGGCCTGCGGAGCGGCACTTTCCGCTCCCGGCCGTCGCCGCGCACGGAATCTTCGCGGTGGCGACCGTGGTGCTGGTCCTGCTGACGGCACTCGGCGCCTAGCGGGTGCCGCGTGCGGATCCGGCTGCGGCGGTGGGACTTCCGCCTATGCTGAGGTGGGAATGCGGGGAGGTTCCGATGCGCTGTGCGGACTGGGCCGAGCGATCCTCTCGATGGGCGGGCGTCCGCAGTGAGACGATCGACGTGCGCGGCACCGGGGTGCACCTGCTCAGGGCGCGGGCAGCTCCCGAAGCCCCGGCCGATGCGCCGACCCAGCTGTTGATTCACCCGATGGCCAGTGGTGCGGTGTTCTGGCTCGATGTCATTCGGCCGTTGACGGCGTACGGCCCGGTCCTCGCGCCGGACCTGCCAGGCGCCCTCTTCGGTCACACGCCCGCGGCGCACCGGTCCGCCGCCCGTGCGGAACCGAGCGCCCAGTTCCTCCGCGACCTCACCGCCGCGCTCGATCTGGACCGCCTGCTCCCGCACGGATGGTCCTTCGGCGGCTTGGTCGCGCTGCTGTTCGCCGAGCTCGAGCCCGCGCGTATCTCCCGGCTCGTCCTCACCGACCCGACCCTGCCGGGACCCCTGCGCCCGGTGGAGCGATTGGTCTGGCAGACCCTGGGGCGTGCCGCGTTGTTCGTCGGCCCAGCGGTGCTCGGGGGACTCGTCGGGGCGTTCGGACCGGCGCTGATCGATTGGAAGCGACAGCGCGCGGAGCAGCGGGATCGCCCGGCGGGCGGGCTCGGTATCGCCGGTGGCGACATGTCGCGCTGTTCGCCCGAACTCCTCGCGCTGGTCTCCGACCAGCTCGCCGAACTCCGGACGCGACCGCACCGGCTGCGGGCCGGGCTCACGGCCTTCGCCGCCGCGGTCTCGGCGATGTACGTCGACCGCCGCCCGGCCGACGAGGCGGTCGATCGGCTCGGCGTGCCGACGCTGCTGCTGTGGGGCGACCGAGATCCGTTCATCGAACGTCCCGTGATCGAGCGGTTGACCGCCCGCCGCCCCGACTGGGCCGTGCACGTCTTCGAGACCGTCGGGCACCTGCCGCCGTGGGAAGTTCCCGACGCCTATGTCCGGGTATTCGGGCAATGGCTCGGGCGGAGTACGTCGTGAGGCCCGGCTGAATCAAGAGCTCGAGAAGTCCGCGAGATGCTCGACCGCCCACTGGTCGAAAGTCCTTGCCGGACACCCGGTCAGTTGTTCGACGATGCCGGTCGGCGCCTCCGGGTGCTCGTCGAATCCGGCGAGTACGTTCTCGACGTACCAGGCGGCCTCGGCTCCCATGCTGCCGGACAACACCTCGATGGCTTCCTGTGGAGACACCCGGATGAACGGTATGTCCCGCCCGCACGCGCGCCCGATCCCGCGCACCAGCTCGGCACGACTCAGGATCTGCGGCCCGGCCAGCGAGTACGCCTGCCCCACATGCCCATCCGTCGTCAATACCGTCGCCGCCACCCGCGCGATGTCGGCCATGGCGATCGGCGCACTCGCGGCGTCGGGCCACGGCTCGCGCACGGCGCCGGTCTCCCGAATCTGCTCGGCCCAGATCAGCGTGTTCTCCATGAAATCCCACGGCCACAGATGCGTCCACGCCACCCCGCTGTCCTCGACGGCCGCACCCACACTCGCCCACCAGCTGTGCGGCTCCCCCGACAGATCGACGACGTGCCGAACCCCCGCGCGCCGCACCATCTCCATCACCCGCCCCACCGTCTCCGGGACCGGCGCCAGATACATCCGCTCGACCCCCTCGAGCGCGGCGGGCAGCGTCTCGACGCGTCCGAGGTACCCCTCGACCACCTCCACCCCCGCCGGAAGTGCCGCTCGCCCAGGATCATTCGTCAATGCCCGAAGGTCGGAACACCCCATGGCCAGCAACCGTTCCACGACTTTCCGGCCGATATTCCCGGTCGCTCCGGTAACCAAGATCTTCATGCGCCCCCCGGCCCGATACGGCTCGTCCCACCCCATTGTGCCGAACAGATGCGGCAACGAAAACGGCTCCCCACCTGTTCGAACAGGTAGGGAGCCGCTGTCGTGTCTCCACACACGAGTCGGGGTGACAGGATTTGAACCTGCGACCTCCTCGTCCCGAACGAGGCGCGCTACCAAGCTGCGCCACACCCCGTGGGTTGACTCGCAGTACTCTACGGGAGTCACGGCCCGGCAGTCAAAACGGCTGGTAGACCGCCTGAACTGGGGAAATGGGTCGATGGGTCAGAGTGTGACCGGGAGCTCGTAGAGCCCGCGCATGATGGGACTCTCCCACCACCGCAGCGTGTCGTCGGCAACCCGCAGCCGCATATCCGGGAACCGGCGCGCCAGCGTCCCGATGGCGATGGCCGCCTCGGTCCGGGCCAGACCGGCCCCCAGGCAGCTGTGCCGCCCGATGCCGAACGCCAGATGCCGGGTCGGGCGTCCGGGGCGGATGGCATCGGGATCGTCGAACGCGGCCGGATCCCGATTGGCGGCCAACAGGCTCACCAGGATCGGATCGCCGGGCCGCATGGGCTGCCCGGCGATGACGACCGGTTCGGTGGGGAAGCGCCAGGTCGCGTTGCGCACCGGCGTATCGCGACGCAACGATTCCTCGACGAGCTTCGCCACCATGGTTGGATCGTCGCGAACGGCAGCGGCCAGCCGCACATCCCGCAACAGCTCCAGCGCCGCGCAGCCGATCAGCGCCGTGGTGGTCTCATGACCGCCCACCAGCAGCAGGAACGCCATCGAGGTCACCTCGTCGCGGCTGAGCTCGCCCGCGCGTTCGCGAACGACCAGCTCCGCCAACAGATCCGAGTCCGCGGGCCGGGCACCCGCCGCGTCCACCTGCTCGCCCACAAAGGCATCCATGGCGTCGGTGACCGCCAGCACATCGCCACCGGCATCGTCGGCGGAGGCGTCCAGCACCGCGACCCACCGCTGAATCCGATCGCGATGCTCGGTGGCGATGCCGAGGATCTCGCAGATGATCGTGATCGGCAGCGGATAGGCGAAATCGCCTATCAGATCCGCGGTTTCGCGATCGGCGAGCTCGTCGAGCAGCTCATCGGTGACGGCCTGGATGCGGGGCCGCAGCGCGTCGATCCGCCTGCTGGAGAACGCGCCCTGGGCCAGTCGCCGTAGCCGGGTGTGGTCGGGTTCGTCGAGATTGACCATGTGCTGGCCCAGCGAGGGACGGTGATCGAGGGGTAGGCCCATACCCGATGCCCGCCACACCGGATTGCCGTGGGCGGGGCACTTCGACAGCCGTGGATCCGTCAGTGCCGGTACCGCGTCCTCGTGACGGGTGATCAACCATGCGAACGCGCCACCGGGAAGCGGCATCCGGTGCGCGGGGGAATGTTCGCGCAGCCAGGCGTAGGCGGGGGAGGGGTTGCGGTCGAAGTGCGGTCCGGCGATATCCGGCGGGCCGCCGGGCGCGGCATTCGTCATGTAGCGACAGTACAAGCGAGACATTCTCGCGCGCACCGCTTTTGGCCGGCTGCGGCGTTGGGGTGGTTATCGCTCCGGGAGGGGGCGGATGCTGGCGAGCATCTTCTTGGCGGTTTCCTTGTCGATGGCCTTGGCGACACCGGTGTCGGCGGCGATGGTCATGACGAAATGGCCGTTCTCGCTGGGGAAGGCGAAGGTGTAGACCGCGAAGGTTTTGGCGCAGCCGGGAGCGGGGGGTGTGGCGGTGCCGGTGGTTTCGACGAAGGCGCCGTGCAGTTGGCCGTCGAGGGAGGTGAGTTGTTCGGCCTTGCCGGGGGTGGCGCCGGTGGCAGTGGGCCAGCCGACCTTGATCATGCGCATGCCGACGTCGGCGGCCGCGGCCGCCGGATCGGCCTGGGGCGACATCGTCAGGAAGGCGCTGGAGCGCACCATTCTCGGACAGTAGTTGTCGCCCTCGGTGGTGCGCCCGGCGATCTCCACCGCATCGGGCGGATTTCCCAGTGTGGCGGTGCCGACCGGGTCGATCTTCCAGTCCATCGGAATGTCATAGGCCGCGCCGCGATCCCGGATGACCACGGCCTGATAACCCGGAATCAATGGCTGCGCGGCGGAGAGGGCGCGGTTGGTCGTCGTGGCGGCGGTCGAGGAGGGCGCGGGCCGCGTGCTGCTCGGCGCGGCGCTCCTGCTGCTGGTGAGGGCGCTCACCATCGAGGGCGACGGCGCGGCCTGCGTCGCGGGGGCCTCGGCCTGATCGCGGGTGGAGACCAGTGCGACCGCACCGGCCACGGCCGCCACCGCGACCACGCCGACGCCCGCGAGGATCCAGCGCTTGCGACTCGACGGCGGTTCGTCCGACCCGTCGGTCCCGGTCGCAGGCGGCGGATACGGGGCCGAGTCGCCCTTGCGGGCCGGATACTGTTGGGTCGCAACCTGTTCCGTGGGCGCGCCCAGCTGCCATGCCTGCTCCGGCTGCGGGCGGCCCGGCCCGTTCGGCGGGAAGTGTTGCTGTGCAGGATGATTCGGCGGCCGGTTGGGCGGCATGGCCCGGGTCGCGGCGGGATCGAAGCCGCGCATGGCCGGATTGATGCCGCTCATCGGGCGGGTGGGCTCGTCCTGAGCACTCGACCGTCCGGCGGAGGCGAGCGATTGCAGGGCGCGGGTGGCCGCGTCGCGATCCAGATTCGGGGTCGACTCGCGCGGCGGGGCGGGCGTGGGAGCGGTGCGGTGCGGCGGTGAAGCCGGTTGCTGCTGCGGGGGTCCCGGCGGGCGGGGCGGCCCGGAGTTCGGCGGCTGAACCCGGAACATCTCGGTCTTCGTCGTATCCGCGGGCGAGGTGGTGCGCTGAATGGCCTGGGTCGGCGTTACGTCCGCAGCGCCCGACCCCGGGGGTCTGCGATGAATCTTCTCGGTCGCACCCTGCTCACCGCCCGACGGGTCGTTCGGCCGTCGTTCGAACCCACTGGTCACCCTCGTCCCCTACCTGACGTTCCAGACCGGCGCGCAACCCTAGCGCGCGACCGCCTCCGATGCCGACACCCCGTGACCGGTGTCGGCGGCCGGGTGTTTCGGCGGGGCGGCCACGAGAGTCAGCAGCGTGGCCTCCGGCCTGCAGCAGAACCGGTACGGCGCCCACGGCGAGGTGCCCAGTCCGGCGGATACGTGCAGGCGGGTGTGTGCGCCCCAGCGTGAGGCCCCCTTGACGCGGGAGCGATCGATGCCGCAGTTGGTGACCAGTGCGCCGAAGCCGGGCAGGCAGAGCTGGCCGCCGTGGGTATGCCCGGCCAGCACCAGGTCGTAGCCGTCGGTGGCGAATCGGTCCAGCACCCGGGGCTCGGGGGAGTGGGTGAGGCCGATGCTCAGGTCCGCCAGCGGGTTCGGCGCACCCGCGATGGTGTCGTAGCGATCGCGGCGCAGGTGGGGATCGTCCACCCCGGCGGTCGAGATCTTGATTCCGGCCACCTCGAGATCGCGGCGCACATGGGTCAGATCCAGCCAGCCGCGCTCGGTGAACGCCGCGCGAAGGTCCTGCCAGGGCAGCGGGGCGCCGTGTACGCGCTTGTGGTTCTTCTTGAAGTACTTCAGCGGATTCTTCGGGACCGGCGCGAAGTAGTCGTTGCTGCCGAAGACGAACAGGCCCGGCCGCGACAGCAGGCCCGACAGCGACTGCACCACGGCGGGCACCGCGCGCGGATGCGCCAGATTGTCGCCGGTGTTCACCACCAGATCCGGCTCCAGCCGCTCCAGCTCCCGCACCCACGCCTGCTTCAACTTCTGCCCGGGGGTCATGTGCAGGTCACTGAGGTGCAGCACCCGCAGGCTGGACGATCCCGGCGGCAGCACCGGCAGCGTCGCCTCACGCAGGACGAAGGCATTGCGCTCGATCAGCGAGGCGTAACCGATTCCGGTCACCGCGGCTCCGGCGGCGCCCAGTGCGGCTCGTCGGAGTGCGGGAGACGAGAGTTCGGGCATTCGCTCAGAATAGGCGACCGCTGTGATCTCCGCCGAGTGCCGTTGGGCACAGGGACACGCAGGGGCGGCGCAAATGCGGTGGGAGCGCCCGCGCGCAGCGGTTACCGTGAGGCCATGACGGAACTCAAAGCCAAGCTGCGCGCCGACCTCACCGCCGCGATGAAGGGCAAGGACGCGCTGCGCACCAGCACGCTGCGCATGCTGCTGGCCGCCGTCCAGAACGCCGAGGTCGCCGGACCGCAGGCGCGCGAACTCGGCGACGCCGAGGTGATCGCCGTGCTGAGCAAGGAGGCCAAGAAGCGCAACGAGGCCGCGCTGGTCTACGAGCAGGCCGGGCGCGGCGAGCTGGCCGCCAACGAACGCGCCGAAGAGGAGATCATCGCCGAATACCTGCCCACCCCGCTCACCGAGGCCGAGGTCGCCAACCTGGCCGACACCGCCATCGCCGAGGTCGCCGAGGAAATCGGCGAACGCCCGGGCATGAAGCAAATCGGCCAGGTCATGAAGGTCGCCACCCGCCTGGCCGACGGCCGCGCCGACGGCTCCCGCATCTCCGCGGCCGTCAAGGCCCGCCTCTAACCCACCGCCGCGCCGCCGGCCGGCATGCTGCTGGCCCTGGTCGGGGTAGGCAACCCCTGTTCCCGTTATCCGGCCCGGTCACGATCCGTATCCAGCCCCTGTTCCCGTTATCCGGCCCCCAGGGCCGGATAACGGGACCGCCCCCTACCGCGGAATCGGAATCGGGATCGGCGGCAGCCGCGGCGGTGGTGGCAGCGCGGGCAAGCCCGGTATCGGCGGCGGTGGCGGCCCGCCCGCCGGTGACGGCGCCTCCCGCTGCGTCCCGTCACTCACATTCACCGTGATGACCGATCCGGGAATCGCCGACCCGTTCGGCGTGGTCCCCAGCACCGTGCCCTTGGCCTGGGAGCCGGGCACGGTGATCATCGTGACCTGGAAACCCGCGCCGATCAGCGTCGAGCGGGCCTCGGCCTCGGTCATGCCGGTGACGTCGGGGATCTGTGAGTTGTTCGCGCCCCGCACGTACTTGTCGTCCAGCGGTGGCAGGGCGGGCGGCGGGAAGCGGTCGAGCACCGGCCTGATGCCCTGGAACCAGCTGCGCGCCGGTTCGTTACCGCCGTACAGATTTCCGTCACCGCAACTGCGCAGGGGGAACGAGCAGATCTCGCCCGGCGTCGGCGAGTCGCCGTAGATGTAGGCCGCGCCCGCGAGCGAATTGGTGAAGCCGAGGAATGCCGAGGACCGGTGCGATTCGGTGGTTCCCGTCTTCGCCGACAGCGGCGCGTTCCAGCCCGCCGCGCGCGCCGACCCGGCCGCCGTGCCGCTGATGTCGTCCTTGCTCATGGCATTGGCGAGGGTGTGCGCCAGGCCGGGCTCGACGACCTGCTCACAGGCCTGCTGGGTGAGCGGCACCGGCTTGCCGTAGCGGTCGACGACCTCCTTGATCGGATTCGGCGGGCACCACTTGCCGCCCGAGGCCAGCGTCGCGGCCACATTGGACAGCTCCAGCGGGTTGATCGGGAACGGGCCGAGGGTGAACGAACCCAGATTTTGCTGTTTGACCATGTCGGCCAGGCTCTGGTTGCCGTGCCCGGAGCTGCCCGGCTGAGTGTAGGAGCGCATGCCGAGCCGGACCGCCATATCCACGGTCGGGGTGACCCCGACGTCCTGAATCAGCTTGACGAACGCGGTATTCGGCGAGGTGGCCAGCGCCTCGGTGACCGACATCGGCGACTTGTAGTTGCCGACGTTCTTGACGCAGTAGGTCTCCGGCGGGCAGCCGGGCGTGCCGCTGTTGCCCATGCCCTTGGCGCTGAAGAACGACGGCACATCCAGCTGAGCGTTGATGCCCAGCCCCTTCTCCATGGCCGCGGCGGTGGTGAAGATCTTGAAGATCGAGCCCGCGCCGTCGCCGACCATCGAGTACGGCTGCGGCTGCACGGTCTGGTGCGCGCCCTGGTCCAGGCCGTAATCGCGGCTGGACACCATGGCCAGCAGCGGATGCGAATCCTGGCCGGTGCCGATGATGCTCATGACCTCGGCGATATCGTCCAGGCGCGGATTGGTCACCGAGTTGACCGACGCCTTGACCGAGTTCTGCACGGCCGGATCGAGATTGGTGCGGATCAGATAACCCCCCTTGTCGATCTGATCCTTGCTGATGCCCGCGTTCTGCAGGTACTGCAGCGCGTAATCGCAGAAGAAGCCGCGATCAGCGGCGGCGATGCAGCCGCGTGGCAACCCCTTCGGCTCCGGCAAGACCCCTAGCGGCAGCGCCTTGGCGGCGCGGAACTCCTCGGCGCGGCTGGGGATGTTCTGGATCATCGTGTCCAGCACCGTGTTCCGCCGCTCCAGCACGCCCTTGGGGTTGGTGTACGGGTTCAGTTTCGAGCTGGACTGGACCATGCCCGCCAGCATCGCGGCCTGAGGGACGGACAGATCCTTGGCGTCCACGCCGAAATAGGTCTGGGCCGCGTCCTGCACGCCGTAGGAGCCGTTGCCGAACGGCACCAGATTCAGGTAGCGGGTGAGGATCTCGTCCTTGGTGAGCTCCTTCTCCAGCGTCAGCGCCAGCCGGATCTCGCGCAGCTTGCGCGCGGGCGTGGTCTCGATGGCGGCGCGGCGCTCGGCGTCGGTCTTGGCCACCACCAGCAGCTGATAGTTCTTCACATACTGCTGGTCGATGGTCGAACCGCCCTGCTGCACCTCTCCGCTGGAGGAGTTGCGTAGGAACGCGCGCAGTGTGCCCTGCCAGTCCACGCCGCCGTGCTCGGCGAAGCGCTTGTCCTCGATGGACACGATCGCCAGCTTCATATCGTTGGAGATCTTGTCTTTGGGCACCTCGAAGCGCCGCTGCTCGTAGAGCCAGGCGAAGGGCGTCCCGTTCGCGTCGACCATCGTGGACACCGCGGGCACGGTGCCCTCGACCAGTTCCGCGGAGACGTTGTCGACGGCATCGGCGGCCCGGTTGGAGACGAACCCGAAACCGCCGGCCAGAGGGAACAGCAGCCCGGCGATGAGCACGGCCGCCAGGACGCACGCACCGGCCAGCCTCGCGAGCGTTTGTGAGATCGGCACGACCCCAAGCCTAAAGGCACGACTCGATCTCGCGCGGTGGGCCGTCGCGCGGTGACCACCGCGTCCGTTTCCGAGCTACCGAACAGTCACTTCCTGTGTGTCTTAGGACACTCCTCCGGCGAGTCGCGACCATCGTCAACGGGCGTGTCGTCCGGTTGGTTCCCGCCTGTCCGGTGCTGTCAGGAATTTGCAGGGACGGTCGTACCAAAAATTCCCGAGACGGTCTTGCGCAGGCGCCATACCTTTACCTAGATTGAGAACCCAGTGTGATAGAGCTAACACTCAAAGTGGAATGTGGTGCAGAACGCAGTGGGGTTGGGTTACTGCGCACTGCACGCGATTCTGGAGCGCCGTTGACCCGGTGTTCGGACTGCAAAGGGGCACACCAAATGCACATGACTACCCCGATCGCTCGATTGGACGTGGAGCAGGCCGAAGCGAGAATCGCCTGGGTGTCCCAGGCCCGATGCAAGGAAGTAGATCCCGATCAGCTGTTCGTGCGCGGCGCGGCTCAGCGCAAGGCGGCGACAATCTGCCGACACTGCCCGGTGTTGATGGAGTGCGGTGCCGACGCCCTGGACAATCGAGTGGAGTTCGGTGTGTGGGGTGGAATGACCGAACGGCAGCGGCGGGCGCTGCTGAAGCAGCATCCGGAGGTGACGTCCTGGGCGGACTTCTTCCGTGCCCAGCGTCAGCAGAAGGTTGCGATGTAGGGGTTGTGCGTCCAGTACGGTCCGAGCCCGCCGATGCGGGCTCGGACCGTTTTTCGAGCTAGCGCGGGGGGCCGGTCAGTTGATCGCCGACGGCGCGCAGGGCGTCCAGATCCGACACCTCGAACGGCAGCGCGGTCACCGCGACGATCGGCACGCGCGGGTGCGCGCCGGTGAATCGGTGCAGCAGATGCTGTTCCCGCTTGGCGGTGCTCGCCCGATGGGCGTGGATGCGCAGCACCTCCGCGGCCAACGCGTTCGGCTCGGCGGCCGCGTCGGCGGGGGATCCGTCGGTCGCGAGCCGATCCGCCGCGGCGAGGGCGTGCTCGGGCGACAGCGAGCACAGGGCCGGGTGGGTGCGGTTGAGCACCAGCCCGGCCAGCGGCATCCGGTCGGTCGAGAGCCGATCCACGAAGAACGACGCCTCACGCAGCGCATCCGGTTCCGCGGCCGCCACCACCACGAAATGCGTGCCCGGCCGCGACAGCATGGCGTAGGTGCGCTCCGCCCGGTCCTGGAAGCCGCCGAACATCGACTCCAGTGACTGCAGGAACAGCGAGGCGTCCTTGAGCATCTGACCGCCCACGATCGTGGACACGCCGCGCACCGCCAGACTCATCGCACCCGTCACGAACCGGCCCACGCCCCGGCCGGGCGCCATGATCACACGAATCATCCGGCCGTTGAGGAAGTTTCCGAGCCGCTTGGGTGCGTCGAGGAAGTCCAGCGCGTTGCGCGAGGGCGGCGTGTCGACCACGATCAGATCCCACTCGCGCCGCCCGGCCAGCTGTCCCAGCTTCTCCATCGCCATGTACTCCTGCGTTCCGCCGAAGGAGGAGGCGACGGTCTGATAGAAGGGGTTGGCGAAGATCTGCTCGGCCTTCTCCGGGCTGGTGTGTTCGAGCACCATCTCGTCGAAGGTGCGGCGCATGTTCAGCATCATCGCGTACAGCTCGCCCCGGGCCTCGGGACCCAACCGCACTCGCTGCGGCACATTGCCCAGATCGCTCACGCCCAGCGACTGCGCGAGGCGGCGGGCCGGATCGATGGTGAGCACGACGACCTTGCGGCCGCGTTCGGCGGCGCGCAGGGCAATGGCCGCGGCCGTGGTGGTCTTGCCCACGCCGCCGGACCCGCAGCAGACCACGACCCGCGCGGTCGGGTCGTCGATGATGCGCGAGATGTCAAGGGGGGCAATGTTAGGGGGCAGCAGGGAACTAGGGGCTGTCATCACCGGACTCCCTGCTCGCTCAGATGTTCGGCCAATTCGTACAGCCCGCCCAGATCCATCCCGTCGGGCAGTGCGGGCAGGTACAGGCGGCTGATGTCGACCTTGGCCAGTTCGGCCGAGCTGACGTCCTGGGCCTGCAGCGTGGCCGAATGTTCGATCGCCTCGCGCAGCAGGCCCTGGAAATCGCTGTCGGACAGCGTGACTCCGGCGGCCCGCAGGCCCGCGCGCAGCGCCTCGGTGTCCAGCTCACCGGCCGCGGCGCGGGCGCGCAGCTCGGCGGGCAGGAAGCCCTCGGTGGCCCGATTCACGATCACGGTGCCGATTCGGAAATCGGCGCCGGTCAGTTCCGCGACGGCGTCGGCGGTTTCCTGCACCGGCAGCGCCTCGAGCAGGGTGACCAGATGCACCACCGTCTGATCGGAGTGCAGCAGGCTGGACACGCCCTCGGCCTGCGAGGCGATCGGCCCGCCCTTGGCGACCTCGGCCATGGCCTTGGTGACGTCGAGGAAGCTCGCGATCCGGCCGGTCGGCGGCGCGTCGACGACCACCTCGTCGTACACCGGCCGCCCCGACGACTTGTCCACGCGCACAGCGCATTCCTTGATCTTGCCGGTCAGGATGACATCGCGCAGACCCGGTGCGATCGTGGTGACGAATTCGATGGCGCCCATGCGCCGCATGGCCCGCCCGGCGAAACCGAGGTTGTAGAACATGTCGAGGTACTCGAGGAAGGCGTGCTCGATGTCGAGCGCCAGGGCCACCACCTCGCCGCCGCCGTCCGCGGTCGCGATCTTGGTCTCGGTGGGTGGTAGCGGCGGCAGGTCGAACAGCTGGGCGATCGACTGCCGCCCCTCCACCTCCACCAGCAGGACGCGCCGCCCCCCGGCCGCCAGCGCGAGCGCCAAAGCCGCCGACACCGTGGATTTTCCGGTCCCGCCCTTGCCGGAGACGTAATGCAGGCGAGCCCTGTCCGCGCGTCCCGGCCACCCTCGTTTCAGCCCCGGTTCCGCCGAAACGGGCACTGCTGTCGGTACTCCCACCTTCGCGAGCCTATAACCCGTTATGAAATCGTGGCCATAGACCGCGCCGACTGTTCTTCTCGCCACATCGCGTTTCGCAGGCGCGTGAGCTGCGTCGTCGGTTTCCCACTACGCTCGGCCCCATGAGTGATGTGACCCTGTGGGAGTACGCGACGGTGCCGCTGCTGACCCATGCGACCAAGCAGATTCTGGACCAGTGGGGCGCCGACGGCTGGGAGCTCGTCACGGTGCTGCCCGGCCCGACCGGTGAGCAGCACGTCGCCTATCTGAAGCGGGAGAAGCGTTGATGACCGACTCGACGCCGTGGCGTAAGAACCTGGAGCGCCTCGGCCTGGAGCTGCCGCCGGTGGCGCCCCCGGCCGGTGCCTACATTCCGGCCCTGCGCTCGGGTTCGTTCGTCTACACCTCCGGACAGTTGCCGTTCGTGAACGGCGAGCTGTCCGCGACCGGCAAGGTGGGCGCGGAGGTGAGCCTCGACCAGGGCCGGGAAGCGGCCAAGCTGTGCGCGCTCAACGCCCTGGCCGCGGTCGACGCCCTGGTCGGCCTGGACAATGTCACGCGGATCGTGAAGGTGGTCGGATTCGTCGCCTCCGCACCGGGTTTCAACGATCAGCCGCTGGTGATCAACGGCGCGTCGGAGTTCCTGCACGAGGTCCTCGGCGAGGCCGGGGTACACGCCCGCTCGGCCGTCGGCGTCTTCGAACTGCCCAAGAACACCCCCGTCGAGGTGGAGCTCATCGCCGAGGTGCGGTAAGCAGATCCGATGGAAGATCGTTGCGGCGCCGCGCGTTAGGAGCTTTATGAGCCTCACCCATCCCGCGTACGGGCAGGTGCGCCCGGTCACGGCGAGCGCGTCGGTGCTGCTGGCGAACAATCCGAATCAGATGACCCTGCAGGGCACCAACACGTGGCTGCTGCGCGCTCCGGATCGGTCCGACTACGTCGTGGTCGATCCGGGGCCCAAGGACAAGGGGCACAGCGAGGCCATCGCGCGGGCGACCGACGGCAGGATCGCGCTGACGCTGATCACCCACCACCATCACGATCACACCGGCGGCATCGATCGCCTGGTGCGGCTGACCGGAACCCCGGTCCGCTCCTACGACCCCAAATTTCTGCACGGAGCCGATGCGACGCTGGCCGACGGCGAGGTGATCGAGGCCGCGGGCCTGCGCATCACGGTGCTCGCCACCCCGGGCCACACGCGGGATTCGGTGAGTTTCGTACTCGACGACGACCTGCTGACCGGCGATACGGTGCTCGGCAGCGGCACAACCGTGCTGGAATCGCGCGACGGCGCGCTGGGGGACTATCTCGCGTCGCTGGACCGGCTGGCCGCACTGGCCGCGGGCCGGGCCCTGCTACCGGCGCACGGCCCCGATCACCCGGACGCGAAACCGGTGATCGATTACTACATCCGCCATCGGCAGGAACGTCTGGACCAGGTGCGAGAGGCACTGCGCGAACTCGGGCCGAATGCCCGCCCGCTGCAGATCGTCGCGCGCGTCTACGCCGATGTCGACAAGCGGCTCTGGCCGGCCGCCCGCAGCTCCGTCAAGGCCCAACTGGCCTATCTGCGCAGCCGACCTCGGTCCTGATCAGGGGGCGCGCGCCCGGCGGCCTCTCCCTGCAGAGGCCGCTCCGGACAAGGGGACGTCTCAGCGCGCCCGGCGGGCCAGCCGCTCCGAATCGGTGATCAGCACGCTCTTGCCCTCGAGCCGCAGCCAGCCGCGGTGGGCGAAATCGGCCAGGGCCTTGTTGACCGTCTCGCGGGAGGCGCCGACCAGCTGGGCGATCTCCTCCTGAGTGAGGTCGTGGGTGACCCGCAGCGCGCCCGCCTCCTGCGTGCCGAACCGCTGCGCCAGCTGCAACAGCGCCTTGGCGACACGGCCGGGCACGTCGGTGAAGATCAGATCGGCGAGGTTGTTGTTGGTGCGGCGCAGCCGACGCGCCAGCACTCGCAGCAACTGCTCAGCGATCTCCGGACGCTGGTCGATCCACGACTTGAGGGCGTCGCGGTTCATGGTGACCGCGCGGACCTCGGTGACGGTGGTGGCCGTCGAGGTGCGCGGGCCCGGATCGAAGATCGACAGCTCGCCGAACATGTCCGACGGACCCATGATGGTCAGCAGGTTCTCGCGACCGTCCGGGGACCGGCGGCCGATCTTCACCTTGCCCGACGTGATGATGTACAGCCGATCGCCGGGTTCGCCCTCGTTGAAGATGACGTGGCCGCGCGGGAAATCCACGGGCTCGAGCTGTTTGGCGAGAGCCGCGACCGCGGTGGGCTCGACGCCTTGGAAGATGCCTGCTCTGGCGAGGGCCTCGTCCACGAATGTGCTCCTTATGGGAATTGGCTCTGTCGGCGACCGAAGCGTTCCGGCCGACAGTGCAGTCTACTTGGCATACGGGCAGCGTAGTGACAGACACCACGTAACGCGCGGTTTGTGGAACGCTCGTGGTGCCGAATCGGTTCCCGTAGCCCCCAGAAGATCAGCTGGCGGCGGCCACATCCAATTCGTCGCCGCTGGCGCGTCTGCGGCGCCCCCGGGCCGCATGCGCCGGGACGCCGAGCTTGGCCAGCTCGTTGACCTCGGCATTGCTGGCCCGGTCGAGGTACTGCTGGACCTCTTCCTCCGGTTCGAGCAGTTTGCGTAGCCGATTCTCGACCCGTTCCATGAACAGCGCGAACAGCATCAGCACCACCGGGAAGAGCACCACAGCGAGTCCTTGCATACGGGTGAGTAAACACGCAGAAGGTCTCAGATGGAACACGGGGCTTGTTCGCGGCGGCGCCGGTGTCGGTGCGGTTCCGTAAGGTGGACGCGTGCGTGAAACCGGATCCGCCGCCGCGAACGGGCACGAACCGTCCGCCGTCGCAGAACCCCTCGAGACCACCGCCGAGCCCACTCGTCGCCGCCGCGCGGCCGCCTCGCCCAAGGCCAAATTCGCCGCGGAGACCAGGCTCGGTCTGGTGCGGCGCGCGCGGCGGATGTATCGGACGCTGACCGAGGCATTCCCGGACGCGCACTGCGAGCTGGATTTCACCACCCCGCTCGAATTGGCAGTCGCCACAATTCTTTCCGCGCAGTGCACCGACGTCCGGGTGAATATGACCACCCCGGCGCTGTTCGCCCGCTACCCCGACGCCAAGGCCTATGCCGAGGCCGATCGCACCGAGCTCGAGGAATACATCCGCCCGACCGGTTTCTATCGCAACAAGGCGTCGGCGCTCATCGGCCTGGGGCAGGCGCTGCTGGCCGATCACGACGGCGTGCTGCCGCACACTCTCGACGAGTTGGTGCGGCTGCCGGGCATCGGCCGCAAGACCGCGAATGTGATCCTCGGCAATGCCTTCGATGTGCCCGGAATCACTGTCGACACCCATTTCGCCCGGCTGGTCACGCGGTGGCGGTGGACCACCGAGACCGACCCGGTCAAGATCGAGCACGCCGTGGGCGAGCTGATCGAGCGCAAGGAGTGGACCATGCTCTCGCACCGGGTGATCTTCCACGGTCGCCGGGTGTGCCACGCCCGCAAGCCCGCCTGCGGCGCCTGCCTGCTCGCCAAGGACTGCCCGTCGTTCGGCGCCGGTCCCACCGATCCGGCCACCGCGGCCGCGCTCATCAAGGGACCCGAGGCCGAGCATCTGCTCGAGCTGGTGGGCCGGTGAAATCGTTCCCGGTCGCCTGGCGGTGGACGCTCGCGGCGCTGATCGCCGTGGTCGCGCTCGCCGTCGCGATCTGGCCGCGCGGTGCGCGGGAAACCCCCCGGGCCGCATCGGAAACGACGCGGCCCCCCGCCGCCGTATCGCCCGGCCTACGCGCCGCGGCGCAACTGGCCGACTGCCCGCGACCCGCGCCGGGCGCCGTCGGGAGCGGTCCGCTGGCGGGCATCACCGTGGACTGCCTGGCGACGGGCGGCCCGGTGGATCTGGCGGCCGCGGTGGCGGGCCGCCCGGTGCTGCTGAATCTGTGGACCTACTGGTGCCCGCCGTGCGCGGAGGAACTGCCCGCGCTGCAGCGCTATGCCGAGCGACCCGGCGCGGTGACCGTGCTCACGGTGCACAGCGATCCCGACGAGGCCAAGGCGCTGGCCCGGCTGACCGATCTGGACGTGCGCCTACCGGGTGTGCAGGACGGCGGCGCGAAGGTACGATCCGCCGTGAAAGCACCTGCCGTACAGCCGATTTCGGTGCTCGTTCGCGCCGACGGGTCGGTCGCGAAGGTGGTGGTGCGACCGTTCCGCGACGCCGACGACATCGCCGCGACCGTCGCCGCCGAACTGGGAGCGGCGGCGTGAACGAGGGCCGGGACGGATACGGTGAACGGCTCGAACCCGATGACAAACCAGCGCCCCGCGCGGCGAACCGGCGCGCGGGCGACGATGATCGGAGCATGAGCAGTCCGACCGGAGGTTGCGTGTGCCGCGGTACCCGGCTGCGCGAAGGTGCCCGAGGAGGCAGCGTGGACGACCGCGAAGGCCGGAAGAAGGCCGGTGTCGCACCGAGATTGGTGACCGGCGACATCCCGCCATGGCTACGCGGCGTGGCCGAACACGAGCCGGTCGATCCGACCGGCACGAATCCGGTGCTGAACCGCAGGGCGATGCAGAAGGTCGTGAGCGCCGCGCTGCGCCCCCGGCAGGCGGCCGTGCTGGTGCTGTTCGGCGGTTCCCCGCAACCCGATCCGAACGCGCCCGGCGGTTTACCGGCCGATGCCGACGTGCTGCTGACCCAGCGTGCGGCCACCCTGCGCCAGCATCGCGGACAGGTCGCCTTCCCGGGCGGCGGGGTCGAGCCCGGCGACGACGGTCCGATCGATACGGCAATGCGCGAGGCGCGCGAGGAGACCGGCCTGGATCCGCGCGGTGTCGAGCCGATCGCGGTGCTGCCCAAGATCTTCGTACCGCCCTCGCGCTTCGACGTGACCCCGGTCGTCGCCTACTGGCGCACGCCGGGGGAGGTCCGCGTGGTCAGCGAGACCGAGGCCGCGCGGGTGGTGCGGGTACCGCTGGCCGATCTGATCGATCCGGCCAACCGGTTCGTCGTGCGACATCCGCTGGGCTACATGGGCCCGGCCTTCGCGGTCGACGGCATGCTCGTCTGGGGATTCACGGCCGGTGTGCTCGCCGGTCTGCTGGCGGTGTCGGGATGGGAGCGGGACTGGGATCACCACGATGTGCGTGATCTACAGGCCTCGCTCGCGGCAGTGGGGATGACGTTATGAGTTCCTCGGCGTGGCTGGACCTCGGGGTCGTGATCATCGCGCTGCTCGCCGCCACCTCGGGGTGGCGGCAGGGTGCGGTCGCCTCGGCGCTGGCCTTCCTGGGTGTGGTGCTCGGTGCGGTGGCGGGCATCCTGATCGCGCCGCACATCCTCATCCACATCGACGAGGGCCGTAAGCGGGTGCTGGTCGGCGTGGTGCTGATCGTCGCGCTGGTCATCATCGGCGAGGTGGCGGGCATGGTGCTCGGCCGCGCCGCCCGCAGCGGGATGATCCATCCGTTCACCCGCAGCGTGGACAGCGTGGTGGGTGCGGCGCTGCAGTGTGTCGCGGTGCTGGTGACGGCGTGGCTGCTCGCGCTGCCGCTGGCCTCGTCCTCGCAGCCCTCGATCGCGGCCGCCGTCAACGGTTCCCGCGTGCTGACCGATGTGAACCAGGTGGCTCCCGACTGGCTGCGGCGGGTGCCCAACGAATTCTCCAAGCTCCTCAACACCTCCGGGCTGCCGGAGGTGATCGGCCCGTTCGGCCGCGCGCCCAATACGCCGGTGGATCCGCCGGACCCATCGGTGCTCACCTCGCCGGTGGCGCTGAGTCTGCAGCAGAGCGTGCTGCGGATTCGTGGCGTCGCGCCGAGTTGCCAACGGCAGCTGGAGGGTTCGGGTTTCGTCGTGGCGCCCCGGCGGATCATGACCAATGCCCATGTCGTCGCGGGTACAACCACGGTGACGGTCGATACGG
This sequence comes from Nocardia sp. CDC159, assembly GCF_023740735.1. Lineage (GTDB taxonomy): Bacteria > Actinomycetota > Actinomycetes > Mycobacteriales > Mycobacteriaceae > Nocardia > Nocardia pulmonis. Next base: position 537,749 of record NZ_JAMRXH010000002.1, on the reverse strand, counting down.
TCTACGGGCCGCTGGATGCCCGTGTGGTGCTGTTCGATCCGAACAAGGACGTGGCGGTGCTCGATGTGCCGGGGCTGCAGGCGCCGGTCATCCCGCTGGCCCCGGCCGAGGCGAAGACCGCCGACAGCGCCATCGTGCTCGGCTATCCCGGCGGCGGCCAGTACACCGCCAGTGCCGCGCGCATTCGCGACACCCTGGATCTGAGCGGCCCGAACATCTACAAGAGCGGCACCGTTACGCGCGAGGTGTACACGCTGCGCGGCAAGGTGCGGGCCGGTAATTCCGGTGGGCCGCTGGTGGATACGGAGGGCGAGGTGCTCGGCGTGGTCTTCGGCGCGGCGACCACCGACGAGGAGACCGGCTATGTGCTGACGCTGCGGGAGATCGAAGCCGATCTGCAGGCGGCCTCGCATGCGAACGCCGCCGTGCCCACCGGGGAGTGCGTGCTGAGCTGAGTGCCCGCCGGGGTCACCGCCGTCGAACTGTCAGGCCAGCAGTTTCGCCAATTCGGCGGTGACCGCGTCGGGATTCTCCTGATGCGCGAAGTGCCCGGCGTTCGCGATCGCCACCAGCCTGCGGTCCGGACTGAGCTCGTGGCGGCGTCGGACGGTCGAGTCGAGGATGTAGTGGTCGTCCGCGCCGCGCAGCACCAGCGCGGGGATGCGCACCGGCTCGCGCATGGCCGACATGAAGCGGTGACCGTCGGGACGCCACTGGCTGCGGAAGGCCCAGCGCTGATACTCCAGGGCACAGTGGGCCACGCCGGGAATCCGGATGGCCGAGCGCATTCGCCGTGCGGTGTCGACGAATTCGGCGCTGCCGACCCAGGTCGCGCCGACCCGCTGGCGCAGCAGCCGTTCCACCTCGAAGCCGTCGCGCTTGGTCAGCAGGTGTTCGCCGTAGCGCGGGGGCTGGTAGCGCAGGAAGTTCGGCAGCCATGCCGACCGCTGGCGGCGATCGCGCAGCACGGACTGTTTGAGCGCGACCGGATGCGGCGAACTCACCAGCGCGATCGAGCGCACCAGCCGCGGATGCAGCACCGCGGTCGCCCAGCACACCAGCCCGCCCTCGGCGTGGCCGATCAGCGTGGCCTCGGTGTGTCCGAGCGCGCGGATCAGCCCGGCGATGTCACCGGCCAGCGTCCAGCCGTCGTAGCCGCGCGGTGGCTTGTCCGAATCGCCGTAGCCGCGCAGATCGACCGCGACCGTGCGATATCCCAGCTCGGCGAGCGCGGTCAGCTGATGCCGCCACGACCACCAGAAGTCGCCGAAGCCGTGCAGCAGCACCACCAGCGGGGCCTCGGCGAGTACGGCATCGACCGGGGCCGCCTCCACCACATGGAAACGAATGCCGTTGGCATGCACGTCCTTGTGCATCCACGGTCCGTCGTAGCGGACGCTGGACGGATCCGGACTCGGGTTCGACGACACGCGGAAAGCGTAATCGGCGGATCAGGCGCCCTGCGAACCCCCGACATGCGGAAGCACCGAACGCGTCTCCTTGAGCGTCTCGATGGTCTTCTGCGGCGCCCGCAGTTTGCGCACCTTCAGATAGCCGAGGAAGCCGAACAGCGCGACCGCCACGATCATCAGCGCGAACACGATCAGGAACGCCGCCCAGCGCACCAGCCATACATCCAACAGTTCGGCCAGGAAGAAGAAAAAGAAGAAGCTGGAGAACAGCAGAATCGTCAGCGCGACGATGAAGTAGACGCTGCCCTGCAGGCCCTTCTTGATCTCGCCGGTGACCTCGGTCTTGGCCAGCTTCACCTCGGCGCGCACCAGGGTCGACACCTGCTCGGCCGCATCGCGCACCAGCTCGCCGATGCTGGCGCCCGCGGTGGTGTCGACTTCGGACAGCGGAATCGAGGTGATGGTCCGGTTGCGGCCCGCGTCCTGCCCGTTACCGCCCTGTGTGAAGCTCAATTGCTCGACCCTTCTCCGTTCCCGGTACTGCCCGGCCTTCACTCGTCTCCGGCGACCGCGCGTGCGTCCCGCCGTGCCTGGTGTACGCGGCCACGTCGCAACAGTAGCGCCGAACCCAGCAGGGACGCCGTCATTGACGTCATCAACACGGCGGCTTTCGCCAGTTCGGCGGCGGCGACGTCGTCCGCCAACGCCAGTTCTGCCACCAAGAGGCTAACGGTGAAGCCGATCGCGCCCAGTACCGACAGGGCGAACATGTCGCGCCAGCCCAATCCGTCGGGCCGCCGCGCCACCCCCGCGCGGATGGCCAGCCAGCCCGATCCGAAGATGCCGAGGGTCTTTCCGGCGAGCAGCCCGACGATGATTGCCAGCGCCAGCCGATCGGTGGCCAACTCGCCGAATACCGCCGCCGACAACGGAACTCCGGAGGCGAACAGCGCGAACAGCGGCACACACAACCCCGCCGACACGGGCTGGAACAGATGCTCGAGCCGCGTCGCGGGCGCCTCGTCCTCCCCGGGATCGGGGCGGACCCGGGTGAGCAGGCCGCACAGCACCCCCGCGAGGGTGGGATGAATTCCGGCCTCGTGCAAGGCGAACCACGACAGCAGCGCCAGCGGCACGTAGATCAGCGGGCTGCCGAGCCGGAACCGTTGCGCCAGCGCCCATCCTGCGAAGCAGGCCGCCGCGACCAGCAGCCAGCCGATCGCGATGGCGGAGGTGAACAGCACGGCGATCAGCACGATGGCGATCAGATCGTCGACCACGGCCAAACTGAGCAGGAAAACCCGTGCGGTGGTGGGAATCCGGGACCCGGTCAGCGCGAGTACGGCCAGCGCGAAGGCGATATCGGTGGCGACCGGGATCGCCCACCCGCGCTCCATCCCCTCGACGCCGTATCCGATCGCCAGCGCGATCAGCGCGGGGACGACCACACCGCCCACGGCCGCGATGATCGGCAGCGCGGCCTGCCTGCGATCGGCGAGCTCGCCGACCACCAATTCCCGCTTGAGCTCGAGTCCCGCCACGAAGAAGAAGACGGCCAGCAGCCCGTCCTTGGTCCACTCCGCCACGCTCAGATCCAGATGCAGCGCCGGAATCGCCAGCCTGGTATCGGCGAGCGCGAGATAGCTGTCGCTCCAGGGCGAGTTCACCCACAGCAGCGCGACCGCCGCCGCGATCAGCAGCAGTACGCCGCCGACGGTCTCGGTGCGAAGGAATCGGGCGAATTCGGAGCGCAGCGCGGCGATGACGGACACCTTCCGGTCGGGCGGACACTTGACACACGCCGACCAGACTTCCCGGCACTCCTAACAGGATTTTAACGGGTGTCCGTTTCGCCCGGCTCGGCGGCCCGGCCTTCCGCACCGGGCCGCACTATCGGGAAGCGCCTACCAGTTGGCCTTCTTCGCCCGAATCGCCTCGAACACATTGGGATCCACCAGCGTCGACGTATCCCCCAGCTCACGCCCCTCGGCCACATCGCGCAGCAGGCGCCGCATGATCTTCCCCGACCGGGTCTTGGGCAGCTCGGGCACGATGTGGATCTCGCGCGGCCGCGCGATCGGGCTGATCTCCCGCGACACCTCGGCCTTCAGCTCGTCGACCAGATCCTGGCCGGTGTTCTTCGCCTCACCGGTGAGGATGACGAAGGCGACGATGCCCTGGCCGGTGGTGGCGTCACTGGCTCCCACGACCGCGGCCTCGGCCACCCCGTAGTGCCCCACCAGCGCGGACTCCACCTCGGCGGTCGAGATGCGGTGGCCCGACACGTTCATCACATCGTCGACGCGGCCCAGCACCCACAGATCCCCACCGGCGTCGAGCTTGGCCCCGTCCCCGGCGAAGTACCAGCCCTGTGTGCCGAACCGCTCCCAGTAGGTCGCCTTGTACCGCTCGGGATCGCCCCAGATGCCGCGCAGCATGGACGGCCACGGCCGATCGAGCACCAGATAGCCGTTGGCCTCGGTGGCCCCGAGCTGAACCGGATTGCCCTCCTCGTCCACGACCTGCGCCGAGATGCCGGGCAGCGGGGCCATGGCGGCGCCGGGCTTGGCGGCGGTGACGCCGGGCAGCGGCGAGATCATGATCGCGCCGGTCTCCGTCTGCCACCAGGTGTCCACGATCGGGGTCTTGCCGGAACCGATCACCTCCCGGTACCAGCGCCACGCCTCCGGGTTGATCGGCTCGCCCACCGATCCCAGCACCCGCAGGCTGGACAGATCGTGCGCCTGCGGAATCTCGCGGCCCCATTTCATGAACGTCCGGATCAGCGTCGGGGCCGTGTAATAGATGGTGACGCCGTACTTCTCGATGATCTGGAAGTGCCGGTGCTCGTCGGGCGAATTGGGCGTGCCCTCGTAGACGACCTGGGTGACCCGGTTCGACAGCGGCCCGTACACGATGTAGCTGTGCCCGGTCACCCAGCCGATATCGGCCGTGCACCAGTACACGTCCCGGCCCGGCTTGTGGTCGAAGACGTAGTGGTGGGTATAGGACGCCTGGGTCAAATAGCCGCCCGAGGTGTGCAGGATGCCCTTCGGCTTACCGGTGGTGCCGGAGGTGTAGAGGATGAACAGCGGATGTTCGGCATCGAACGGTTGCGCCTCGTGCTCGGCGGCCGCCTGCCCGACCGTCTCGTGCCACCACAGATCGCGGCCCTCGGTCCAGGGCACCTCGATATTCGTGCGGCGCACCACGAGCACATGCTCCACGCTCGACGGCGTGCCGCCGTGCGCGTAGAGCGCCTCGTCCACGGCCTCCTTCAGCGGGGCGGCCTTACCGCGTCGCCACTGGCCGTCGGTCGTGACGACCAACCGCGCCTCGGCGTCGTCGACGCGCTGGCGCAGTGCGGTGGGGGAGAATCCGGCGAATACCACCGAATGGGTCAACCCCAGCCGCGCACAGGCCAGCATCGCCACGATGGCCTCCGGAACCATCGGCATATAGATGGCAACCCGATCGCCCGCCTGCAGGCCCAGTTCGGTGAAGTAGTTGGCGGCCTGGCTCACCTCGGCCAGCAACTGCGCATAGGTGATGTCGCGGGAGTCGCCCGGCTCGCCCTCCCAGTGGATGGCGACCTGATCGCCGAAGCCGTCGGCGACGTGGCGATCCACGCAGTTGTAGGCCACATTCAGCTTGCCGTCGACGAACCAGCGCGCGAAGGGCGCGGCGTCCCAGTCCAGCACGCGGTTCCACGGTTGATGCCAATGCAGCCGACCGGCCTGCTCCGCCCAGAAGGCCTCGCGATCGGCGGCGGCCTTGTCGTAGAGAGACGCGTCGGCGTTGGCCGCGGCCGCGAATTCCGCGGTCGGCGGATAGGCATCCAGGTGATCAGCGGTGGTGTCGGTCATCTCGTCTCTTCTTTCGCATGCGCTTCGGCCGGGGGTGGTGACCGCGGCCACGTTTCGACCCTAACGGACTGTGACCTGCGCCGCGTCGGGGTACCGGCGGAGGGAAGGGGGAACGAGGCGCGTTGCTATCCGGATTGTGCAACCTACCCCCGCAACTCCCGGCAATGAGTCGGCAATGTTGCGCAATTGCTAACAAGCGGAACAAAGACGCGTCGATCCGCTGACAACCCGGCTGGTTGTGGCTACTGTCCGATTCACCCAAGGTGGTTCGACGGTGCCCACGGGCGGATCCTCGCGCGTGCCGTCGCTCCGCCTGCCCTTCGTGAACCGGAGTAGTTGCGTTGAGATTCAAGACGATCACCGCGCTGAGCGCGGCAGCACTGTTGGCCACGAGCCTAGCTCTGACAGGCTGTTCCGCGAGCGGCGGCAATGAGGCCGATGTCGTCACGGTCAATGCGGGCGAGCCCCAGCACCCGCTGGTGCCGACCAACACCAACGAGAACATGGGCGGCCGGGTGGTCGACCGGTTGTTCGCGGGGCTGAAATACTACGACGCGGACGGCAAGGCCTACAACGAGGTGGCGCAGTCGATCGACACCACCGACCGGCAGCACTACAAGATCACCTTGAAGGACTGGAAGTTCATCGACGGCACGCCGGTGACGGCCAAGTCGTTCGTGGATGCCTGGAACTACGGCGCGCTCGCCACCAACGCTCAGGTACAGAACTACGTCTTCGAGCCGATCGAGGGCTATGACGCCCTGGCGGCGAATCCGCCCACCGCCCAAACCATGTCGGGCTTGAAGGTGATCGACGACAAGACCTTCACCGTCGATCTGAAGCATCCGTCGATGGATTTCGAGCTGGCGCTGGGCTATTCGCCGTTCTACCCGCTGCCGGAGGTGGCCTTCAAGGATATGAAGGCGTTCGGGGAGAAGCCGATCGGTAACGGCCCGTACAAGCTGACCGCGTGGGAACACAACGTCAAGATCGATATGGAGCCGAATCCGGACTATCACGGCGGCCGCCCCGCGAAGAACAAGGGGCTGCGCTTCGTGATGTACCAGTCCCAGGACACCGCGTACGCCGATCTGGTCGCGGGCAATCTCGACGCGCTCGACGTCATTCCCGACACCGCGCTGGCGTCCTACAAGCAGGAGCTCGGCGATCGGGCCATGACCAAGCCGATCGCCTACAGCCAGCACATCGGCATCACCCAGACCGTGCCGCACTTCGGCGGCGCCGAGGGTGTGCTGCGCCGCAAGGCGCTCTCGATGGCGATCAATCGGGAACAGATCGCGCAGAACATCTTCCAGGGCACGCGGGTGCCCGCCCAGGACTTCACGGCCTTCACCCTGCCCGGCTTCCGGGCGAACCTGCCCGGGTCGGAGGTGCTGAAGTACAACCCGGAGGAGGCCAAGAAGCTGTGGGCGCAGGCCGACGCCATCTCGCCGTGGTCGGGCCGCTACGAGATCGGTTACAACGCCGACGGTGGTCACCAGGCCTGGATCGAGGCGGTCGCCAACAGCATCAAGAACACCCTCGGGATCGACGCCGTCGGCACGCCCTATCCGACCTTCAAGACCATCCGTGACCTGATCACGGGCAAGACCCTCGGCAAGGCCTTCCGCTACGGCTGGCAGGGTGACTACCCGTCCATGTTCGCCTTCCTGAACGCGCTGTACCGGAGCGGTTCGGGTACCAACAACACCGGCTACTCCAGCCCGGAGTTCGACGGACTGCTGAGCCAGGCGCTGGCCGCGCCCACACCCGAACAGGCCTACGACACCCTCGCCAAGGCGCAGCAGGTCCTGTTCCGGGACATGGCCGACATTCCGGTCTTCGACTACAACGTCGCGGCCGGGCGTTCGGAGCGGGTGAACGCCAAGGTCACCTGGTCGGGTCTGTTCGACTTCGAGAACATCGAGCTGAAGTAATCCGTCCGCGAACAGGAGTGAAATATGGCCTGGTATGTCGTGCGGCGGTTGCTCCAGATGATTCCGGTCTTTCTCGGAGCCACGCTGCTCATCTACGCAATGGTTTTCCTGCTGCCCGGTGATCCGATCCGGGCGCTGGCCGGTGACAAGCCCATGACCCCGGCGGTCGAGGCCGCGCTGCGGGCCCGGTACCACCTGGATCAGCCGTTCCTCATCCAGTATCTGCAGTATCTGAAGGGCATTCTCACCTTCGATTTCGGCACCTCGTTCTCCGGGCGACCGGTGCGCGACGAGCTGGCCCGGGCATTTCCGATCACCTTCCGGCTGGCCATCATGGCGGTCGCCATCGAGGGCATCTTCGGTGTGCTGTTCGGCCTGGTCGCCGGGCTGCGCAAGGGCAAGCTGTTCGATTCGACGATGCTGGTGCTCAGCCTGATCATCATCGCCGTGCCGATCTTCGTGGTCGGCTTTCTGGCGCAGTTCCTGCTGGGCGTCAAGTGGAACATCGCACCGGTGACGGTCGGCGGCAGGGCCGATTGGGGCGACCTGATCGTGCCCGCCTTCGTGCTCGGTTCGCTGTCGTTCGCCTATGTGCTGCGGCTGACCCGAAACTCGGTGGCGGAGAACATGAGTGCCGACTACGTCCGCACCGCCACCGCGAAGGGGCTGCGTCCGCGGCGGGTGATCACCGTGCACATCCTGCGCAACTCGATGATTCCCGTGATCACCTTCCTGGGCGCCGATCTGGGCAGCCTGATGGGCGGCGCGATCGTGACCGAGGGCATCTTCAACATTCCGGGTGTCGGCGGAACGCTGTTCCAGGCCATCACCCGCGGCGAACCGCCGACCGTGGTGGCGTTCGTGACCGTGTTGATCATGGTGTTCCTGATCTCGAATCTGATCGTCGACCTGCTCTACGCCGCACTCGATCCGAGGATCCGCTATGCCTGACCAAACGACCGAAGTCCGGGACGCCCGGCCCGGGCAGGAACATTTCGTGGCGCCCCCGGACGAGGTGGAGGTGCTGGCCACCGACCGGCTGGACGAGACGGCCGCGCCGACCAGCGTGTGGCGCGATGCGTGGCGGCAGCTGCGGCGCAATCCGATCTTCGTGGTCGCCGCGGTGCTGATCGCCTTCGTGCTGGTGGTCGTCGCCTGGCCGGGCCTGTTCACCAGCCTGGATCCGCGGTATTGCAGCGGTGATTTCAGCATGCACGGGCCGAGTTCGGGACATCCGTTCGGCTTCGACAAGCAGGGCTGCGACATCTTCGCGCGCACCATCTACGGCGCCCGGGCGTCGGTGGCCACCGGCGTCGGCGCGACGATCCTGTTCGTCCTGATCGGCGGCACCGTCGGCGCGCTCGCCGGATACTATGGCGGACTGCTGGATTCGATCGTCTCGCGCATCGCGGAGATCTTCTACGCCCTGCCGCTGATGCTCGCCGCGATCGTGGTCATGCAACTGCTGGACTCGCGCACGATCTTCACCGTCATGTTGACCCTGGCCTCGTTCAGCTGGCCGCAGGCCGCGCGCATCGCCCGCGGTGCGGTGATCCAGGCCAAGAACAGCGAATACGTCACGGCGGCCAAGGCATTGGGCGTGTCCAGGTTCCGGACGCTGATCCGGCACGTGCTGCCCAACTCCGCCGGTCCGCTGATCGTGGTCAGCACGATCTCGCTGGGCGTATTCATCGTGACGGAGGCGACGCTGTCGTATCTGGGTGTCGGCCTGTCCCGCACCATCGTGTCCTGGGGTGCCGATATCGCCGCGGATCAGAAGGAGATTCGCACATCCGGCATCCTGTTCTATCCCGCGACGGCGTTGGCGCTCACTGTGCTCAGCTTCATCCTGCTGGGCGACGCGGTGCGCGACGCGCTGGATCCCAAGGCGCGCAAGAGGTGAGGGAGATGGACCAACCACTGCTCGAGGTCCGCGACCTCAATGTCAGCTTCACGTCCGAGGGACGGGTGATCCCGGCGGTGCGCGGGGTGAACCTGTCGGTGTATCCGGGGCAGACGGTCGCGATCGTCGGCGAATCCGGTTCCGGCAAGTCCACGACCGCGCATGCGATCATCGATCTGCTGCCCGGGTCCGGGCGGGTCACCTCCGGCTCGATCATGTTCGACGGCAAGGATCTGGCCAGGGCCTCCAGACGGGAGATCGTCGGGGTGCGCGGCCGGGGCATCGGCCTGGTGCCACAGGATCCGATGTCGAATCTGAACCCGGTCTGGAAGATCGGCTTCCAGATTCGGGAGACCCTGGAGGCCAACGGGATCGCCAAGGGTGCGGCGGCGAAGCGGCGGGTTCCGGAACTGCTCGCCGAGGCGGGCATGTCCGACGCCGAGCGGCGAGTGAACCAGTATCCGCACGAATTCTCCGGCGGTATGCGCCAGCGCGCGCTGATCGCCATGGGCCTGTCGTGTCGGCCGAAGCTGCTGATCGCCGACGAACCCACCTCGGCGCTCGACGTGACCGTGCAGCGGCAGATCCTCGACCACCTCGATGAGCTCACCAGCGAGCTGGGCACCGCGGTGCTGCTGATCACTCACGACCTCGGATTGGCCGCCGAACGGGCCGAACATCTGGTGGTGATGTACCGCGGCCGGGTCGTGGAATCCGGTCCGGCCCTGCAGATCCTGCGCGAACCGCAGCATCTGTACACCAAGAAGCTGGTGAATTCGGCGCCGTCGCTGGCCTCACAGCGGATGACGGCGGTGCGCAAACGGGCCGAGGTGCGTGAACAGGCCATCGAGGCCGCCGAGCAGTTGGCCGAGACCGACGCCGAATTCGCCAGTGCTCCCGACGATGTGGTGATCGCGGAGAATCTGACCAAGGTGTTCAAGATTCGCGGGTCCACGCCGTGGAAGTCGACCGAACTGGTCGCGGTGGACAATGTGTCGTTCCGGCTGCGGCGCGGCACCACGACCGCGATCGTGGGCGAGTCCGGCTCCGGGAAGTCGACCGTGGCACAGATGGTGCTGGGCCTGCTCGCGCCCACATCTGGGCGGGTGACCTTCGACGGCCGCGAGGTGGCCGGGCTGGACGGTAAAGGCGCCTTGGCATTTCGTCGCCGGGTGCAGCCGGTGTTCCAGGACCCCTACGGCTCGCTGGACCCGATGTACTCGATCTACCGCACCATCGAGGAGCCGCTGCGCACCCACCGCATCGGCAATTCGAAGGAGCGCGAGGCGATCGTGCGGGACCTGCTGGACAAGGTGTCGCTGCCCGCCTCGGTGATGCGCCGCTACCCCAACGAGCTGTCCGGCGGTCAGCGCCAGCGCGTGGCGATCGCCCGCGCACTGGCGCTCTCACCCGAGGTGGTGGTGTGCGACGAGGCCGTCTCGGCGCTGGACGTCCTGGTCCAGGCCCAGATCCTCACCCTGCTCAACGAGTTGCAGGCCGAACTGGGCCTGTCCTACCTGTTCATCACCCACGACCTGGCCGTGGTCCGCCAGATCGCCGACAACGTCGTGGTCATGCAGCAGGGCAAGATCGTCGAGGCCGCCACCACCACCGAGGTCTTCGACAGCCCGCAATCCGACTACACCCGCCGCCTCCTCGCCGCCATCCCCGGCCGCGACCTGTTGAAATCGGCCTGACCCGGCCGAACCCCCATGCGGCCGTGCCCAACCCGCCGGACCGCGAACCTTCGGTGTGATGAGGGCCGACGGTTCGCCTCCCGGGCACGGCCGCATCGGGACAGGTGAACTGCGCGAACCTCACTGGTGCGGGCCTTCCGTCTCGGTTACTCCTGATCTCGCAAGCCTCTCCTCGATTGCCCCCGATGGCGCGAGCCTCTCCTCGATCGCCCCCGATGACCGCGCAGCGGTCATCGGGGGCTCGACTAGCGTGTGCGGACGTGAGTGACGTCCTGCAACCCCTCGTCGACCTGCCCGGCGTACGCGAGGCGGCCGATCGGGCCCGCGACGCGCTGGCCGAGGTGCATATGCACAAGGCCAATCGACGAGGCTGGCCCACCACGGCCGCCGAGGCGGCGGTGCGGGCCGCCCGCTCCTCGGCGGCCATCGACGGCGGCAGCACCGAGTTGCCCCCGGACGGCCAGGTGGCGGACCCGATCCTGGCCGGCGCACTCCGTGTCGGCCAGGCCCTCGACGGCGATGCGCTGCGCAATCTGGTCGCGGTATGGCAGCGGGCGCCGCTGCAGGCCCTGGCCCGATTGCACCTGCTCGCGGCCGCCGATCTGGTCGCCGATCCGGAGCAACTCGGCCGCCCCCGCAGCGCCCCCGGCGTCGCCGAACGCCTGGACCTGCTCGCCCAGACCGTCCTCACCTCGCATGCCCCCGCTCCCGTGCTGGCGGCCGTCGTACACGGCGAGCTGCTGGCGCTGCAACCCTTCGGCAGCGCCGACGGCCTGGTGGCCCGCGCGGCCTCCCGCCTCGTCTGCGTGTCCAGCGGCCTCGACCCGCACAGCCTCGGCGTACCCGAGGTGTTCTGGCTGCGGCGGCGAGCGGCCTATCTGGACGCCGCGGCGGGCTTCGGCGCGGGGACGCCCGAGGGCGTGGGCGGCTGGGTGATGCTGTGCTGCGGCGCGCTGGAAGACGGTGCGCGCGAAGCCCGTTCGATCGCCGACGCGGCGGTGAAGTAGCCCCCGCACACATCGAAGCGGGCGGCGTAGTCGTTGCCGACATCACCGCCCGCTAGCACGGACCGCCCGGTTACCAAGCGTGCTTATTAGGGTTGTGTTCTGCGGCCTCGGCGATTCGCCGAGCCCGACGGTTCATCCTCACAACTTGTGCGAGGCGCTCGCCGTCGCAGATCGGTACTCGCAGGCCCACAACGCTGCTGCCCTTGTCGCGGCGCGCTCCGCGTGGGTGCCTGGCGCCCGTGCTGGGAAGGGTGGGATGGGAGATCGGACCTTCTCTTCCGGCCGCGATCTTGGCCTTCCGTCCTTCCGTGGCTCCATTGTTACTCTGTGACCCGCCCCACATCAAGAGCTGGGAAAACATTCAACTAATCGGCGTGTCGCCCGGCGTTTCGTGCTGTCCTTGATAGTTGGGCGCAATAACCCGTTGACTGTCTCAGCGACGCCGACGCAACAGCCGATAGCTGATCGCCCCCGCCAGCAGCGCGCTCAACCCCACCGCCGCGGTGGCCGCGACCGTTGTCGAGGAGGGTGCCGGGATCCGCGCCCACAGCGATACCGGATTGGAGAACTCGAGCACCGGCCAGCCCCGAGAGTTGGCCTCCCGTCGTAAGTTTCGGTCCGGATTGACCGCCGTGGGGTGGCCCACCGCCGAGAGCATGGGCAGATCGGTGATGGAATCCGAATAGGCATAACAGCGCGACAGGTCGTAGCCCTCGCACGCGGCCAGCCGCTCGATCGCCTCGACCTTGCCCGGCCCGTAGCAGTAGAACTCGACTTCGCCTGTGTAACTTCCGTTCTCGACGACCATGCGGGTGGCGGCCGTATGCGTCGCGCCCAGTGCGGCGGCGATCGGCTTCACGATCTCCTCCCCGGACGCCGACACGATCACCACGTCGTGGCCGCGGATCTTGTGGTCGGCGATCAGGTCGGCCGCCTCGGCGTAGATCAGCGGATCCACCAGTTCGTGCAGGGTCTCGGCGACGATCGCCCGCACCTGGTTCACGTCCCAGCCCGCGCACATCTTCGTCAGGTGCTCGCGCATCCGCTCCATCTGATCGTGGTCGGCGCCGGAGAGCAGGAACAGGAAGTGCGCGTAGCTGCTCTCCAGCACGGTGCGGCGATCGATCAGGCCCTGGGCGAAGAAGGGCTTGCTGAAGACGAATGCGCTCGACTTCGCGATGACCGTCTTGTCCAGATCGAAGAAGGCGGCGATGCGGTCCGGGCGCGTATTCGTCACGGCGTCCAGAATAGGGGTCCGATGGCGCAAACTTCCCCGGCCGGTGGACTTGCGTTTCGGCCGGGGCGTGGGTGTAGTATTGCTGACACCTGGACATGGTCCAGGCGCGTTCAGCCCGACCCCCCGGGGCTGAACCCCGACGGCCCCAGCCTCCTCCCCCCCCGGCTGGGGCCGTCCTCTATTTCCGGGACCTCCCCGCAGCCGTCCCCGCTGTCTAGCTGTTACGCCGCGTTCTGTCTTTGCTAACACCCCCCGAGTTATCCACATTCGGTGTTCGCACCCTGTCGCCGCCGCCCGACTCGAGCGACGCTCACCTGCATGAATTCCGTTGCAGCGCTAGCACCGTCGGCTCTGGTCCTGATCACCGACCAGCGGCTGCGCGAGGAGGTCCGCCGCATAGCGGCCGCCGCCGACCGCGGCCTCGACGAGCGCAGGCCGCCGGTCGGTCGGCATGCCTGGCTCGAGGCGGGTGCGGTGATACTCGACACACCCAACGCCCGGCAATGCGCCGCGGCCGGATGTCCGCGCAGGCCCGGGATCATCCTGGTGACCGCGGGCGAGGCGGAGCTGGCCGACTGGCAGGCCGCGGCCGCCGTCGGCACCGACCTCGTGCTCGCGCTGCCCGCCGCCGCCGACCGCCTCATCGAGGCATTCGCCGACAACATCCATCGGGGCCCGAGCGATGGCGCCGCGGTCGCCATCGTCGGGGCCGGTGGGGGAGCGGGCGCCTCGGTCCTCGCGGCGGCCGTGGCCCTCACCGCCGCAGCCGAGCGCTTCCGTCGCGATGTCCTGCTGGTCGACGGCGATCCCCTGGGCGGCGGGCTGGACCTGCTGCTCGGAATCGAATCCACCGCCGGACTGCGCTGGCCCGATCTCGTGGTCGAGGACGGACGGGTCGCGGCGCACGCCCTGCACGACGCCCTCCCGGCGGTAGCGCCGCGGTTGAGCCTGCTCTCCTGCGCCCGCGTCGACGACGGGCCACCGCACGACATCCGTCCGGCCGCGGCCCGGGCCGTCGTCGCCGCGGGCCGCGCCGCGGGCGATCTGGTCGTCTGCGATGTCTCCACCGCGCACGGCCCGCATACCGACCACATGCTCGACGCCGCGGACCTCGTCGTGCTCCTGGTCCCCGCGCGGCTGCGCGCCATCGCGGCCGCCCGGGCCGTCGCCGCCCACATCCGGCCGCGAAATACCAATCAGGCCTTGGTGATCCGCGGGCCCGCTCCCGGCGGCCTACGGGCTCCGGAAATAGCCGAATCGCTGTCGCTGCCCCTCCTGTCCACCCTTCGTCCGCAACCGTCGCTGCCCCACCGTTTGGAACGCACCGGCCTCGGCACCCCGCATGGCCCGCTGCGCACCGCGGCCCATGCCGTCCTCGACGCACTGCCGGAGGTCATTCGATGACTACGCCACCCGGATCGCTAATGCCCCACCTGCGTCATATCGCGCGGTATCAGACTGCGGTGCCCACACGTGTCCCTTTGCCTCCCAAGCATTCCGGTGACCTGCCCGGAAGGCCGGTAATCGGTCGATCGCGATGGGAGGTCGGGCGATGAGCGCGGATGATCAACGTGCTGCCGCCGAATCGTCGTCGAGTCGATGTGCATCGATTGCCTGTGGTCTTGCGCAGGGGCGCAACAAGTTTTGTCACCTGTGTCCGGCGGGCGGCCGAAGCGATCGGCGCATCCGGTCGCCTCGGGAACGCGGCTGCGCGGTGGGTTGCCGCAATCGCGCCACGCGCGGCGAGGGATGCGGGCGATGAGCGGGCTGGTGACTGCGGAGTTGCTGGACCGGGTGCGGGAACGGTTGGTCGCGGAGGCCGCGGAGCCGGACCCGGCGCGGGTGGCCGCCGCCATTCGGGCCGAGGCGGGTGGGGTGCTGGGCGATACCGACCTGCTGCGGGCACTGCGGCTGTTGCAGACCGAGATGACCGGTATCGGTGTGCTGGAGCCGCTGCTGCACGATCCCCGGGTGTCCGACGTGCTGGTGACGGCCCCGGACGCGGTATGGGTGGACCGGGGACAGGGGCTGCGGCGGACCCGGATCACCTTTCCCGACGAGGCGGCCGTCCGGCGGCTGGCGCAGCGACTGGCTCTCGCCGCCGGTCGCCGGTTGGACGACGCACAGCCCTGGGTCGACGGCCGATTGCCGGAAATCGAAGGCCTGCTGGGTGATTCGTTCGGAGTGCGGCTGCACGCCGTGCTCGCGCCCATCGCCCACGGCGGCACCTGCCTATCCCTGCGGGTGCTGCGGCCCGCGACCCAGGATCTGGACGTACTGGCCGCCGGTGGCACCGTGGCCGACGAGGCAAAGCTGTTGCTGGAACGGATCGTTCGCGCCCGCCTGGCCTTTCTCGTCGTCGGCGGAACCGGAGCGGGCAAGACCACGCTGCTGTCCGGCCTGCTCGCGAAGGTCGATGCGGGCGAACGCATCGTCTGCGTGGAGGACGCGGCCGAACTCGCCCCGCCGCACCCGCACGTGGTCCGCCTGGTCGCCCGCACCGCGAACGTCGAGGGTATGGGTGCGGTGACCGTCCGCGATCTGGTCCGCCAGGCGTTGCGCATGCGCCCCGACCGCATCGTCATCGGCGAGGTCCGCGGGGCCGAGGTCGTCGACCTCCTCACCGCCCTCAACACCGGTCACGACGGCGGCGCGGGGACAGTGCACGCCAACTCCCCGCGCGAGGTCCCCGCCCGTCTGGAAGCCCTTGCGGCCCTGGGCGGTATGGGCCGCACCGCCCTGCACAGCCAACTGGCCGCCGCCGTCCAGGTGGTCCTGCACATGCGCCGCCGCCCCGACGGCACCCGCACCCTGCACGAAATCGGCCTCGTAACCCGCACCCAGGACGGCCACGTCCACATCGCCCCCGCATGGCACGCCGACCCCATCCCCACCCCCGCGGCCCCCACCCTCCACCGCCTCCTCGACGAACGGCTCGAACAATGAACCACCTCCCCGCACACCCAACTCCTCCGACCAGCCTTCGCGGCGTCAGCCGGAAGCGATCACCCGCCGGACCCGGATACCCGCGACATTCGAAAGCCTCTGCCCGCCAAGCATCATGCGAGCGCGCGGCGCTGCTGGCCCGCTTCCATGCCGGATCCAGGTTGCGGTGGAGAGTCCCCGTCCATGAGACGTGGTTCGGGTGGAAGGGGTCGCTCGTCGGCCGCCGCGGTGGCTTCAGGTTGCAGTGGAGAGCTTCTGTTCATGAGGCATCGTTCGAGCGTGCGAGGTCGCTGGTCGGCTTCGGGACGCGGTGGCGCTTCTGTCCACGAGACATGGTTCGGGTGGAAGGGTTGCTGGTCGACTTCCGTCCTGGCTTCGGGTCTGGGTGGGCGAGCTCCCGTCCAGGAGACATGGTTTGGGTGGAAGAGGTCGCTCGACGGCTCCCACCGTGGCTTCGCCTGGTGCTCGAAGCCGATTCCCCGTGCGGCGTCGCCGGGGCCGGGTGAGTCATGAGCGCGACATTGTTGCTGGTGGCCCTTGCCTTGATCGTGCTGCCCTCGGGGACGGGGCGGCGACGATTCGCTGCCCTGTTCCGGAAGCGGGCTCGGCGACGTAAACACCCATCGCCTTGGGTGTTTCGGGTGCTGGTGCCGGCCATGCTCGTGGGGTTGGCGGCACTCGGGGTCGGGGTGGCGATCGCTGCCGTGACGGTCACGCTCACCGTCGGAATGCGCTTGCGCCGCAGGCGAACCGATGCCCGACGGCTGGCGCAGTGCCGGGCATTGGCGGAAGGGCTGGAGGTGGTGATCGGTGAACTGCGCGTCGGCGCGCATCCCGGTGCCGCGGCGGCCACCGCCGCCGAGGAGGTCGAGGGGGTAGCGGCGCGAGCCTTCGCGGCCTGTGCCGCGCGCAGCCGCCTCGGCGGCCGGGCGGCCGACGGCCTGCGCGACCCGCACGCCCTCATCGCCGCCGAACTCAATCGCATCGCCGACACCTGGCACCTGGCCGAACAGCACGGCTTGGCTCTCGCCGACCTGCTCGCCACCGCCCGCGCCGACCTGCTCGCCCGCATCCGCTTCCGCGACCGCACCACCGCCGCACTCGCGGGCCCGCGCACCACCGCCACCGTCCTGTCCGCCCTACCCCTGATCGGCATCGCCCTCGGCCACCTGATGGGCGCGGCACCCCTGACCGTCCTCCTCCGCCCCGGCCCCGCCGCCCCCCTCCTCCCCATCGGCACCGCCCTGGCCTGCCTGGGCCTGCTCTGGACCGACGCCCTCACCCGAAAGGCATTGATATGACCGGCACTCCAGCCAACCCACCAGACCAGTCACCCACTCCCCACCGCCCCACCCCATTCCCCACGCCCTCCCACAGCCACACCCGAATCCCGCCCGGCCCCATGGCACCCAGTCCCTGCTCTCCACGCATCCCCTTCCGCCCCCGAAAGCTCGCACCCATCAGCCTCATAAGGCACCTCCGCTGCACCGCCCCGACCGAAGACCCGCACTTCCTCCCAGACCCCACCCCCGGCGACACCACCGACCGTCTCGGCCGCCCCGATGCATAGCCCACAGCGAACGACCTACCGCGGCCAACCAACCGAAAGGCGCCACACCACAGAGCTTCACCCCCACATACCGGCCGCGACGCACCCCTCGCGCGGCACCAGCACCGTGCCCGGGCGAGACACACCGGACACTGCCTGCCCCGCGGGCAGGCCGGTGCGGCGAATCGGTGCGCTGCCCGCCGCCGAGCGACGAGCGTTCGGTGTTGCGCTACCCGCAACCGAATTGCGTGCGTTCGGTACCGCGCTGCTGCCGCCGGGAGCCGAGGCGCGGATATGACGGCGTCCCCTCTGATCTTGGTGCTGCTCGGGTCTGCCCTGCTGGTGATGCCAGGGCCGAGGACCGGTGTCGATCGGCTGCGGGCGGTGCTCGGCAAGCGTCGGCGACCCGCGAGTCGGCCGGTGCGCACCGTCGTGGATCCCCTGGCCACCGCGTCGGCCTTCGATCTGCTGGCGGCGTGTCTGCGGGCGGGGCTGCCCGTGGCCACCGCGGCCCGTGCGGTGGCGCCGGCGGCGGCCGAGCCTATGCGGACTTCGCTACGCCAGGCCGCGGAACTGCTTGCCCTGGGCGCCGATCCGGCCGCGGCGTGGCTGCGCGCGTCCCGCGACTCGGCGGAACTCGCCGCCCTTGCCCGTCTGGTGCGGCGTTCCGCGCGGTCGGGCAGCGCACTCGCCGGAGCGGTCGCCGAACTGGCCGAGCACTGCCGTGCCCAGGTCGAGGATGCCGCGGCCGCGCGCGCCGAGCGGGCCGGGGTGTTGATCGGCGGCCCGCTGGGGCTGTGCTTCCTGCCCGCCTTCCTCTGCCTGGGCATCGCGCCCGTCGTGATCGGTCTGGCCGGTCGCCTGCTGGGCGGAGGGCTGCTGTGACCACCCCCGGAAATCGGCGCGGACCGACCGCGCCGATCCGACAGAAAGGAGAGATCGATGCGAGTGACAGTGCGATCGACATTCTGGGAGCTGCGGTGCCGACTCCTGCGGGCGGCGATGGCCGACGACGGGATGAGCACGGTCGAATACGCCATCGGGACAGTGGCGGCGGCCGCCTTCGGTGCGGTCCTCTACACCGTGGTCACCGGGGACTCGATCGTCAACGCTCTGACCCAGATCATCGACAAGGCGCTCAACACCTCCATGTGAGCGACGGGGACCGGGGCGCGGTCACCGTGGAAGCGGCGATCGCGCTCGCCGCCCTCGTCGCGGTCGTGGTGCTGTGCCTGACGGCCTTGCTGGCGGCGGCGATGCAGATCCGGTGCGTCGACGCCGCCCGCGAGGCGGCTCGGCTGAGCGCCCGCGGCGCGGACGACGATGCCGTCGTGGCCGCGCGGCGGGTGGCTCCGGCCGGTGCGTCGATCTCGGTACGTGACGACGGCGATCGCGTGGTCGCGACCGCCTCGGCTCGGGTGCCGCTGCTCCCGCTGCTGGTGCTGCGGGCCGAGGCGGTGGCCGTCCGCGAACTCGGGGTCCGCGAATGAGCGCGGGGCTCCGCACCCCGCGGCGGGATCAGGGCGGGGCCACCGTCGCGGCGTGTGTGGCCGTGGCCGCTCTGCTCGTTCTCACCCTGGCGATCGGGCAGGTCGGCGCGGTCGTCGTCGCCCGGCACCGGGCCCAGGCCGCGGCCGACCTCGGTGCGCTCGCCGCGGCGGGTGGGCTCGCGGCCGGAACCGGATCCGGGTGCGAGCGGGCCGAGGACGTCGCGCGGCGCATGCGAGCCACAGTGCTCGAATGTGACGTCGCTGGGTGGGACGTCACACTCGTGGTGGAGATGGGTGTGGCCGTCGGTCCATTCGGCACCCGAGTGGCGCGCGCGGCCGCCCGCGCGGGTCCGGTCGATAGTTAAAGATCATGAATACCGAACGGTTGGTGTCGCAAGAAATGCGTGATCGTCGACACATCTCGGCACCATCAGATTGCCGAAACGGGCTACTGAAAAATGCGGTCCGCTCTTTATTCAATTGATCCATGAAGTGTCATTCGAATTGAAACCGCAAGTCATGGTTATTCCCGGGAGCAATGTATCAGTTAATATGAACACATTCCTTTTTATTCATTCCGGGTGGTAGCGACCCGTGATCCAGCTCGCTCGGGCCGCGTCCGGATCGCGGTCGTCCGGCCCCGGCGGGCGCCCGACGACCACGGTAGCGGAGCGATCTCACCCCGATGACCTTGGCATCACGGTTCGGATTCGCCGTCGTCATCTTCGGGATCGATGGGCAGCTCGACCAGGATCGCGCGCAACAGCGCACCCGCCCCGGCCTTGTCGAGCGGGGTGTTGCCGTTGCCGCACTTGGGCGACTGCACACATGACGGGCATCCGGCCGGGCACTCGCAGGACTCGATGACCGACAGCGTGGCCGCCAGCCAGGTTCGCAGCCGGGCGAAGCCGCGCTCGGCGAAGCCCGCGCCGCCCGGATGCCCGTCGTAGACGAACACCGTGGGCAGCCCGGTGTCGGGATGCTCGGCGATGGAGACCCCGCCGATGTCCCACCGATCGCAGCTGGCGACCAGGGGCAACATGCCGATCGCCGCATGCTCGGCGGCGTGCAGGGCCCCGGGCACGCGCTTGGGATCGATTCCGGCGCGGGCCAGCAGCCGAGGCGTGACGGTGTAGAGCACGGCCCGGGTCGGCAGCGTCTGCTCGGGCAGATCCAGCTCGATCAGGTCCAGTACCTCGCCGGTGGGCAGCGTGCGCAGATAGCCGACGACCTGGCGTGTCACCCGCACCCGGGCCAGTGCGACCGTGACCTCGCCGTGGACCTGCGAAGTGGTCGTCTCCTCGATGCCGATCGAGGTGACCGCCCGGGCGCTGGTCGTCCAGCCGGGCTGATCGGCGTGTACGAAGGCCACTCCGCCCTCGAGGTCGAGTTCGTCGACCACATAGGTCTCACCCTGATGCAGATGGACCGCGCCCGCGTGCAGGGTGGCCGGGGCCCGGCCCGCGTCGGCAGTGCCCAGCAGCCGGCCGCTCTCCTCGTCGACGATCGCCACCGGCGCGCCGATGCCGCCGCGCACGTCGATCGCGTCGTGCGGGTGGCTGGCGGCGGTGACGTACCAGCGCCCCGGTCCGCCGCCGTTGCTCCGGCGCCGGATGAGCCCCTGCTCGGACAGCTCCGTGAGCAGTTCCCAGGCCCCGAGTTCGTGCACCTCGTCGTCGGTGAGCGGCTGTTCGGCGGCCGCGCACAGCAGATGTGGCCCCAATACATAGGGGTTGTGCGGATCGGTGATCGTCGCCTCCACCGGACGCCCGAGCAGTGCGTGCGGGTGGTAGACCAGGTAGTTGTCCAGCGGATCGTCGCGGGCGACCAGCATGACCAGCGATCCTTGCGTCCGGCGTCCGGCCCGTCCGGCCTGCTGCCAGAACGATGCGACCGTGCCCGGAAAACCGGCGATGACCACGGCATCGAGTCCGGCGATATCGACGCCCAGTTCGAGCGCCGTCGTCGTCGCCGCGCCGACCAGCGAGCCGTCGGACAGCCCGGCCTCTAGTTCGCGCCGGTCCTCGGCGAGATATCCCGCGCGATAGGCCGCGACCCGCGCGGCCAGCTCCGGATCTGTCTCGCCCAGCATGCGCCGGGTTTCCATCGCCACCAGCTCCGCGCCGCGGCGCGACCGCACGAAGGTCAGTGTCCGAGCGCCCTCGGCGACCAGCTGAGTCATGATCCGCGCGGCCTCGGCGGTGGCCGGACGCCGCACCGGCGCCCCGTTCTCGCCGGTGGCCGCGAGCAGTGCGGGCTCCCACAGCGCGACCGTGCGGGCACCCTGCGGGGAGCCGTCCTCGGTCACCGCCGCACACTGCGCGCCGATCAACCGGGACGCCGCCGCGGCGGGATCCGAGGTGGTGGCCGAGCACAGCACGAACACCGGATCGGCCCCGTAATGCCGCGCGAGCCGCCGCAACCGGCGCAGCACCAGTGCCACGTGGGAACCGAATATCCCCCGGTAGGCATGGCATTCGTCGACCACGACGTAGCGCAGCCGCCGCAGCACCCGGGCCCAGCGCTGATGTGCGCGAAGCATGCCCAGATGCAGCATGTCGGGATTGGTGAAGATCCAGCGGGCGTTGGCGCGCACCCACTGCCGGATCTCGGCGGGGGTGTCGCCGTCGTAGGTCGCCGGGTGGATATCGCGCAGCGGCCCCTCGTGGGTGAGTGCGGCCGTGGCCCGCAGCTGATCGGAGCCCAGCGCCTTGGTCGGCGATATATACAGCGCCGTGGCCCGGGGGTCCTCCCGCAGGGCGGTGAGCACCGGCAGTTGATAGCCCAGGGACTTTCCCGAGGCGGTCCCCGTGCACACCACCACATGCCGCCCGCTCGCGGCGATCTCGGCCGTGTGCGCCTGATGCGACCACGGATATTCGATGCCGCAATCCTGAAACGCCGCGACCACATCCGGCGATACCCAGGACGGCCAGGTCGTGACCTGTGCCGGGCGGGCCGGAAGTTCGGTGACGTGCGTGAGACGGGAGTCGCCGCCCGGATGCTCGGCTAGGACACGATTCAGCAACGATCGACCATAGGCGGGTTCCACTCCCGGCCGAGTCGACGTGTTCGGCTCGCTCGGATTCATCCGACCCGAACCGCGACACGCAGGGAATGTGTGAACAGTGTGTGTTGCGAGAGCCCTACCTGCCATTTCACTACAGAGTCGCGACCTGTGTCACAGGCAGTTTCCCTGACGGCCGCTCGGTTATCCAGAGGCAAACCTACTCCAAGTACGGATATGGGCATTGCGCGCCTCACCTGCGCATTCGCAAGATCATCTTTTTTGCAAATTGTCGGTAACTCGACTGTTGAATTGCCCGGAGACATGGTTAAGTGGTTCCTGGTCGCAAGCTTCTGTGTTCGAGGGAACGGATCCAAAGTCCAAACCATCAGCAGGATCGATGTTGCGAACGGTGTGCTTGATGCTTCCTGCAGGGGGAACAGAGTACAGCGGTCGGAACGGACCCGGTGGACGAACCAAACTTGTCCGCCGTTCCGGTATGGAAAGAGAAGGAACAGAATGGCACAGGGAACTGTGAAGTGGTTCAACGCGGAGAAGGGGTTCGGCTTCATCGCGCCCGAGGACGGCTCCGCTGACGTCTTCGTCCACTACTCCGAGATCCAGGGGACGGGCTTCCGCACCCTCGAGGAGAACCAGAAGGTCGAGTTCGAGGTTGGCCAGGGCACCAAGGGCCCGCAGGCCACCGGAGTTCGCGCCATCAGCTGAGCGCGTAACCAAGGTTCGATCGCTCGTCCCTCACCGCCCACCGCGGTGGGGGACGAGCTGTATCCGGGGCAGTACACTCGACCGCAAACCGGGGCATTCCAACACGCCGTACCGCAGGTGCGGTCAAACAACCAGGTATAAACGTCTCTGGCGGGAGATATCTGTGTCCTCCGCTTGCCCCAGCCGCGCGGTGCGTGCCACGCGCCGCGCGGGTCGACAGGAAAGGTGTGTTCGCCGGTGGCAACACGAGACCGCGGTGCAGCGCCGAACTCTCAGGCAGCGCCCGACCAGGGGCGCCCCCTGCGTCGTCTCGTGATCGTCGAGTCACCCACCAAGGCCAAGAAGATCGCGCCCTATCTGGGCCGTGGCTACGTGGTCGAGGCGTCGGTGGGACACATCCGCGATCTGCCGCGTGGCGCCGCCGATGTGCCCGCCAAATACAAGGGGCAGTCGTGGGCCCGCCTCGGCGTCGACGTCGACAACGACTTCGAGCCGATCTACGTTGTGAGCCCCGATAAGAAGGGCAAGGTCTCCGAGCTCAAGAACCTGCTCAAGGACGCCGACGAGCTCTATCTGGCCACCGACCCCGACCGCGAGGGTGAGGCCATCGCCTGGCATCTGCTGGAGACCCTCAAGCCCAAGGTGCCGGTGCGGCGCATGGTGTTCCACGAGATCACCGAACCCGCCATCCGCGCGGCCGCCGCCGACACCCGGGAACTGGACAACGACCTGGTCGACGCGCAGGAGACGCGCCGCATCCTGGACCGGCTCTACGGCTACGAGGTCAGCCCCGTGCTGTGGAAGAAGGTCATGCCTAAGCTGTCGGCGGGCCGGGTGCAGTCGGTGGCGACCCGCATCATCGTGCAGCGCGAGCGCGAGCGGATGGCATTCCGCTCGGCCGAATACTGGGATATCGCGGCCAAGTTCGATGCGGGCGGCGAGGGGGACGAGGCCAATCCGCGCACCTTCGGGGCGCGACTGATCTCCGTCGACGGCTCGCGGGTGGCGGGCGGTCGCGACTTCGGCGCCGACGGGCAACTCAAGACCAGTGGCGTGACCGTGCTGGACGAGGCACACGCCCGGCGGCTGGTCGAGGCCCTGGCGGGCAGCGACTTCCAGGTCAGCTCGGTCGAATCCAAGCCCTACACCCGCCGTCCGTACGCGCCGTTCATGACCTCGACGCTGCAGCAGGAGGCGGCCCGCAAGCTGCGGTTCAGCTCCGAGCGCACCATGCGGGTCGCGCAGCGGCTGTACGAGAACGGCTACATCACCTATATGCGTACCGACTCGACCACGCTGTCGGAGTCGGCGATCGCGGCGGCGCGCGCCCAGGCCACCCAACTGTACGGGCCGCAGTTTGTGCATCCGACGCCGCGGCAGTACACCCGCAAGGTCAAGAACGCGCAGGAGGCGCACGAGGCCATCCGCCCCGCGGGCGACACCTTCGCCACGCCGGGCCAGCTGGCCTCCCGGCTGGATCAAGACGAGTTCCGGCTCTATGAGCTGATCTGGCAGCGCACCGTCGCCTCGCAGATGGCCGACGCGCGCGGCACCACGCTGACCGTGCGCATCACCGGCGTGGCGGGCACCGGCGAGGAGTGCGTGTTCTCCGCCTCCGGTCGCACCATAACCTTCCCGGGCTTCCTCAAGGCCTACGTCGAGAGCGTGGACGAGGACAGCGGCGGTCAGTCCGACGACGCGGAATCTCGGCTGCCCGCGCTGAACGAGGGCCAGGGCGTCACCGCCAACGAGCTGACCCCGGACGGGCACACCACCAATCCACCGCCGCGCTACAACGAGGCGTCGCTGGTCAAGGCGCTGGAGGAGTTGGGCATCGGCCGACCGTCCACCTATGCCTCGATCATCAAGACGATCCTCGACCGCGGCTATGTGTACAAGCGCGGCAACGCGCTGGTGCCGTCGTGGGTGGCGTTCGCGGTGGTCGGCCTGCTCGAGGAGTACTTCGGCAGGCTGGTGGACTTCGACTTCACCGCGGCCATGGAGGACGATCTCGACGCCATCGCGGGCGGACGCGAGCAGCGCGGAAACTGGCTGTCCAGCTTCTATTTCGGCGGCGAACACGGCGCCGAGGGGTCGGTGGCGCGCTCGGGCGGGCTGAAGAAGATGGTCGGTGAGCGGCTCGACGACATCGACGCGCGAGA
The DNA here is from genome assembly GCF_023740735.1 of Nocardia sp. CDC159. Taxonomy (GTDB): domain Bacteria; phylum Actinomycetota; class Actinomycetes; order Mycobacteriales; family Mycobacteriaceae; genus Nocardia; species Nocardia pulmonis. Next base: position 512,810 of record NZ_JAMRXH010000002.1, on the reverse strand, counting down.
GATCAACTCGATCAAGCTGTTCACCGACGACGAGGGCCGCGACGTGGTGGTCCGCGTCGGTCGATACGGCCCGTACCTGGAGCGGATGGTCGCCAATCCCGATGATCCGGACGGGGATCCGGTCTCGCAGCGCGCCAATCTGCCCGATGACCTGCCGCCGGACGAGCTGACCCCGGAGGTCGCCGAGAAGCTGTTCGCCACCCCGCAGGAGGGCCGCGAACTGGGCGTCGACCCGGAATCGGGACATCGAATCGTGGCCAAGGAGGGCCGATTCGGGCCCTACGTCACCGAGGTCCTGCCCGAGCCCAACGGTGACGGCGAGGGCAAATCGGCCGCGAAGAAGGCGGCCGCCGCCAAGCCGCGCACCGGCTCGCTGTTCAAGTCGATGGATCTGGCGACGATCACCCTCGACGACGCGCTCAAACTGCTGTCGCTGCCGCGCGTGGTCGGGGTCGATCCGGCCAGCGGCGAGGAGATCACGGCCCAGAATGGGCGCTACGGACCATATCTGAAGAAGGGTACCGATTCCCGGTCGCTGACGAGTGAGGATCAGATCTTCACCGTGACGCTGGACGAGGCGCTGAAGATCTACGCAGAGCCCAAGCGTCGCGGCCGCCAGGCCTCCTCCGCCGCGCCGCTGCGCGAGTTGGGCGCCGATCCGGCCACGGGCAAGCCGATGGTGATCAAGGACGGCCGCTTCGGTCCGTACGTCACCGACGGCGAGACCAACGCCAGCCTGCGCAAGGGCGATGAGGTGGAGTCGATCACCGACGAGCGCGCTGCGGAGTTGCTGGCCGATCGCCGGGCGAAGGCACCGGTGAAGAAGACGGCCAAGAAGGCCGCGAAGAAGTCCACCGCCAAGAAGGCGACGGCCAAGAAGACCGCCACCAAGTCCGCGGAGAAGGCTCCGGCGAAGAAGGCTGCCAAGAAGGCCGCCGCCAAGGCCTGATCGCGGAAATCGGCCGTTGTCCGTTTTCGGTCGGTCTCCTGCCGTAGCGTGTCGAGCCATCCGAGCACGTCCAGCGGAAGGGCTTCCGATGACCGCACCCTCGATCGATCAGGAACGTGAGGACCTGATCGCCATGCTCGACAGTCAGCGTGAGCTGTTCCGGATCACCTTGCGCGGCATCGACGACGAGCAGGCTCGCCAGCGCACGACCGTCAGCGAACTGACGCTGGGCGGGCTGCTGCACCATCTGGTCAGCTGCGAACGGCACTGGTACACGGTACTCGTCGAGCGGGACGAGAACGCGAAACTCGATGTGTCCAAATTCGATTCGGAATACCGAATGGGCCCGGACGAGACCGTCGAGGGGCTGCTGAAGCAGTGGGAGACCGTCGCCGACGACACCGCGGCGCTGATCCGCGGCGTGGACAGCCTCGATACCGTCATTCCCACCCCGACCTCGCCCTGGGTTCCGGAAAGGGTTTGGCAGACAGTACGTTTCACGCTGCTGCACATCTTCCGTGAGATCGCCCACCACAGTGGGCACGCCGACATCATCCGCGAGGCACTCGACGGCGCCAATTCGACGTATCAGCGCGTCTCCTGATCCGGGCGGCCGCGTCGAGCTGTCGGTGGCGACGGCTAGGGTGTACGGCGTGGCGGGTGTCTTCGATCGGCTGGTGGGCCAGGATGCGGTCGAGTCCGAGCTGACGGCCGCGGCGGTGGCGGCGCGCAGCGGCGTGTCCTCGTCGGCGATGACGCATTCGTGGTTGTTCACCGGACCGCCCGGATCGGGGCGGTCGGTGGCGGCGCTGTGTTTCGCGGCCGCCTTGCAGTGCACCGACCCGGGGACACCGGGCTGCGGACGCTGTCATGCCTGCACGACCACGATGGCGGGTACGCACGGTGATGTGCGCCGGGTGGTCCCCGAGGGGTTGAGCATCGGGACCAAGGAAATGCGCGAGATCGTCCAGGTCGCCGCGCGCCGACCCAGCACCGGCCGCTGGCAGGTCGTGGTGATCGAGGACGCCGACCGGCTGACCGAGGCGGCGGGCAACGTGCTGCTCAAGGTCGTCGAGGAGCCGCCCGAGCGGACGGTCTTCCTGCTGTGCGCGCCGTCGGTGGACCCCGAGGACATCTCCGTGACACTGCGATCGCGTTGTCGGCACATCCATCTGGTGACACCGTCGGTCCCCGCCATCGCCCAGGTTTTGCGCGAGCGCGACGGCCTGGACGCCGATACCGCGGCCTGGGCGGCCTCGGTCAGCGGCGGACATGTCGGCCGTGCCCGCCGCCTGGCCACCGACGAGGAGGCGCGGTCGCGCCGCAAGCGCGCCCTGGCCCTGGTGGGCGCCACGGCCCGCCCCGCCGCGGCCTATGCGGCCGCCGACGAACTGGTGAAGGCGGCCGAGGAGGAGGCCAAGCAGGTCAGCGCGGCCCGCGACGAGCGTGAGCGCGAGGAACTGGCCACCGCCCTCGGCGCGGGCGGCACCGGCAAGGGCACCGCATCGGCCACCCGCGGCTCAGCGGGCGCACTCAAGGATCTGGAGCGCCGCCAGAAATCCCGCGCCACCCGCACCGGACGCGACGCCCTCGACCGCGCCCTGATCGACGTCGCGGGCCTCTACCGCGACGCCCTCGCCGTCCGCCTGGGCGCGGCCCGCCCCACCCCCGACACCCCCGTCTCCCTGACCCACCCCGACCTCCCCGACCAGATCCGCGAACTGGCCACCGACGTCCGCCCCGAGGGCCTGCTCCGCTCCATCGAGGCCGTCCTGGCCTGCCGCGAGGCCCTCGACCTCAACGTCAAACCCCGCTTCGCGGTAGCCGCCATGGTCGCCACCCTCATCTCCGCCCGCACGACCTGACCACCGATTTTCGCGATCCGCCCCCGAGACGATAGACTCGCACCCGCCGCAAGGCACGCCGCCTTAGCTCAGTCGGTAGAGCGCTTCACTCGTAATGAAAAGGTCGGGGGTTCGATTCCCCCAGGCGGCTCCATCTACCAGCGGAAACGCTGCGATTAGCGGGCCGTAATCAGGCCCGTTGACACGAAAACGACACGTTTTAGCCTGCGTGCCGATCCAGGATCGCCGTGAAGTCGGGTGCTTCGTGCGGCTTGTCGATGTAGTGCTTGCGGGCCGTCGCGCCGTCGTCGGCGTGGCCCAGTTGGCTTGCTGCGCCTTGTGCGCTGTGCTCGTTCGCGATCAGTGTCGCAACCGACTTGCGGAATGTCTTCGGGGTGATCCAGGCGAACGTGGTCCCTCGCGCTTCGCGCCAGCTGCGCCGAAAGTTGTGGGGGTCGTAGATGTCTCCGTTCCGGTTTGGAAACACGAGATCGAGCTTGTTCGACTTCGCGTCGAGCTTCCGTCGCATGAGCGTGTCCACGGCGAACTTCGGCAGTGCGATGGAGCGGTACCCGGCATCGGTCTTGGTCCACTCCTGACGGATCAGGCCCTTGCCATCCTCTTTCTTGCCCTTGAGGCGAATGATGGTGCCGCAGATGGTCACTCGGGGAAGCTCGGCGGCAAGGTCGAGGTCGCACCACCGGATCGCGAGCACTTCGCCAGGACGTACACCGGTGCCGAGCAGGACATCAGCGATATCGAGGATCATCCGGGATCGCTTCGGACCGGAGGTATATGCCGGAATGCCGTCGATCTCGCCACCCAACTGCCAGGCTTTGAGCTGTTCCCGCAACGCCGTCAGCGTGGCGATGTCGGCTGCGCGCGGCTTGTCCCTCTTTCGATGGATGCGTGCGACTTCGCGGACTGGGTTCTGGCTTATCGCGTCGTGTCGGACAGCGAGGCCCATCATGCCGGAGAGGATCACGCGATGGATTCGCGCTTTCCATGCGCCGGTCTCGGCGACCTTCTTCAGATGGCGGTCTAGTCGTGATGTAGTGGCTTCTCTGACCCGCACGCCTCCCAAAGCGGACTTGATTTTGATCGTGTCTTTCTTGGCGCGCTTGTCGGTGGAGACGTCGATCTCGTCCCGGTACTGCTCGATAGTCTGCGGTACGGTTCGCTTCTCGTACTCGAGTTCGCTCAGCCACAGGTCTGCCAGGTCCGCAAGCTTGGTCTCGCGAGTAATGGCCTTTTCCTGTCCGGGATTTCGGTCCTTCAGCTTGTTCTTGAGTGCGGCTTCGGCTTTGGCCCTGGTTGGTCCGAAGGCTTGGACAGTGCGGGTTTCGCCGTCGTCGTCGCGGTAGCGGGTGCTGGCGCGCCAGCTGCCATTGGGTTGCTCTTTGCAGCTGATCTTGCCGTATGTGCCGATGGCGAGAGGTTGCCTGGGCAACGGGTCTCCTTGCTCGTTTCTGTTGTCGTGGAACGGTTTTGGGTGGTTAGTCAGTCGTCGGTGATCAGTCCTTGGACGACGGGCGGGCGGTCGTGCGCGTCCTCGGATGTGTCCCAGTCCGGGGTGGTGAATCGGACGTAGGGGAAGCGTTCGGCCAGGATTCGCACGGCCATTGCGGTTGTGAAGTGGTCTTCGATGCCTTGCATGTCCTCCTCGAACATCGGATTGCTGGGGTGAGGGATATCGCCGCTGGCTGACTCCCAGGGCTCGTCCAGCGCCTTGACGTAGTCCGGGAACGGCGTAGAGGTGTTGCCGTTTTCGAGGTCGGCGCGCACCGTGGCGACGTCTGCGCTGACGCGGGTGCGGGCGTCGGCGATGGTGGCCTCGTCCACTCCCAATTGCTCGAGTACGCCGAGGGCGTCGGCTTCGTCGGCGGGCTTCTGGGGCGTGATGAGCGTGGGTGGCCACAGGTAGGCGTGCAGGTGGTGCAGGAACTCCATGGGGTCTTCGTTGACCCGGTAGGGGCCGCGTTGCCCGCTGGCCAATTCCATCGCCAGCCGCAAGCGAGCCGTCCGTTCGGACAACTGGCGGTGCCAGTGCCGGGCCTTCTCCAAGGCGCGTTCGGCCTCGTGCATCCGCTCCGCAGCGTTGTCCCGGTCCTGGCGGACCTTGTGGTACTGGTAGGCGAACCCGCCGCCGTCGGGGCTCAGCTCGGCGATCTCGACGCTGAACAAGTCGGCGAGGGTGAGGATTTCGGAGAACTTTGTCGGCCGCTGTCCCGCCTCCACCTTGGACAGGGTGACCTGCGACCAGTTCAGGCCCGCCGCGCGGAGGCGTTCGGACATCTGGTCCTGGCTCAGGCCCCAGGCCGTGCGCAGCGCCTCGATGCGCTTACCGATCGCGCGATCTGGATCGACCACGTAACAACCTCCTCAACACAACCTGCTCAACATGTTGCAACATGCTCTGACATGCAGACAATACCATCAAAACAATCTGTGATGAAATCTGTCGGTGCTCATGTTGTATCATGATGACCCGAGGGTACCAGCTGCCCTTGGTACGTCCGCTCTACACAGGAGGCCCCTTTGTCCAACGCTGCGCCGATGTCCGGGAACGACTGGCTCACGCGAGAGGAACTGGCCGCACGGTTGAAGGTCCCGGTAAAGACGCTGGCGGCGTGGGCTGCCCGCAGGCCGAGGAAGGGACCGCGCTACGCGATGGTGGGCCGCTATGCCCGGTACCGGCTCGTCGACGTGATCGCGTGGGAGAACGAGCAGTTCGGCGATCAGGCCGATGCTGCCTAGAAGCAAAGAGTCCCGGCTGGTGTTGGAGCACCGGCCGGGACTGTGGGAAACACCGATCTACCTGGAAGGATGATTCCGCAAACTCATGTCCGAGTCTACAGCAACCGATGCGGTGGCCATGATCGAGCACGCGCTTGCCTATGCGCGGTCCGGTCATGCGGTGCTGCCGTTGGCTTCTCGAGGTAAGGCTCCGGTGACCGTGCACGGCAAAGATGACGCATCCACTGAGCCGGAGGTGATCAAGCGGTGGTGGAAGCGCAACCCACACTGCAACATCGGTGTCCGTCCTCCTGCGGGGGTCGTGGTGCTCGATATCGACCCACGCAACGGGGGCAGTATCGCCGCGCTCGGTGACCTTCCGGAAACATGGACCGCTCGCACGGGCGGGGGCGGCTGGCATCTGTGGTTCCGCTGCGGCGGCAAGGTGCGCGGCCAGGTGGACGGTGCACCCGGTATCGACATCAAGACCCATTCGGGATACGTGGTTGTGCCCCCGAGCCTGCATCCCAGTGGCGGCCGGTACCAGTGGGCCAATCGTGCCGAGATCGCTGATCTGCCCGAGCACCTGCGCGAACGGGTGTGCCCTCCGCTGGTGCTGCCCTACCGGCGGACTACTCAGCACCATCGGAGCACGGGCGAGGGTCTGGCCCGGTTCGTCCGACAGGCCAGCGCGGGCAACCGGAACAATGCCTTGTTCTGGGCCGCTTCGCGCGCCTATGCCAATCATGCGAATCCCGTTGTGCTGGAAGCGATTGCCGACGCAGGCGAAGCGGCCGGGTTGTCGCAGCTCGAGGTGGAACGGACCATGGCGTCGGCACGAAAGGCGGTGGCGGCGTGAGCGCGAGTGTGGATTACGGCAATGCGATCGTCGGGGCCGACGAGCAGCGGGGCGGGGATTTCTGGCAGGCGCGTCCGGTGCTGACCCATATCCGGGATTTCTCACGGTCGCGGATGTGTGGTCCGTGGTCGACGCTGGGCGTGGTGTTGGCGCGTGCGGTGGCGTCGGTGCCGCCGACTGTCCAGCTGCCCGCGACCGTGGGCGGTTCGGCCTCGCTCAACCTGTTCGTCGCGTTGGTGGGTCCGTCCGGCGCGGGGAAGGGGGCCAGCGAATCCGCGGCGCGGGAGGCGGTCGTGTTCACCGATCACCGGGGCTGGGAGATCGAGGTTGCGGAGTTGCCGTTGGGTTCGGGTGAGGGCATCGCGCGCACGTTCCGGCCCGCTGGGACGGACGAGGATGCTCCGAATCCGGTGGATCGGATGTTGTTCACGGTGCCGGAGGTCGACACGTTGGCGTCGCTGCTGGGTCGGCAAGGCTCGACGCTGGAAGGTGAACTGCGCAAGCTGTATTCGGGTGAAGCGCTGGGATTCACCAACGCGCAGAAGGCAACCCGATCGGTGGTCGCCGCGCAGTCCTACCGGGCGGCACTCACCCTCGGGGTGCAACCGTTGCGGGCCGGGACGTTGTTCGCTGGTGCCGATGGCGGGACCACGCAGCGGTTCGTGTGGATGGACGTGCGCGACCCTGAAGCACCCGACATCACCCCGGCGCAGCCCGATCCGATCACGGTGCGGCTGCCGCGTTGGCAGTCCGACTTCTTGGTGATTCCCGAAGCGGCCTCCAGTTCGATCCGTCGTCACCGGCTGGCGCAGTTGCGCGATGAGAACGTGGACCCGCTCAATGGGCACGCCTTGCTGTGCAGGCTGAAAGTCGCTGCCGCGCTGATGATCCTGGACGGCCGCAGCGTGGTCAGTGACGAGGACTGGACGCTGGCCGAGCGGGTGATGCGCTACAGCAACCACACCCGCACAGCGATCCGCAACGCACTGACCGAACATACCGCGCAAGCCAACCGGGCCCGCGGAATCGCGGCGGTGGAACGCGAGGAAGCCGGGGCCGACCATCGGCGCGGCCTCGCTCGAAACACCGTTTTGCGGGTCTTGAGCAAGCACGGGCCAGAACTCAGCGCCTCCGACATCCGCCGCCGCGTGAAGAACACCCACCGCCCCTACCTCGACGACGCATTCGCCGATCTCACCGACACCGGTGACATCCACGCAATCGAAGTCGCGGGCGGCACGCGGTACCGGCTGCCCGACGCCGCTTAGCGGTACGGGGTGTACCGAAGGTACATCCCCCGAAAATGCTCTCTACCAGCATCAACTGGGGATGTACCCCAGGTACGGGGTGAACCCGGCATCTGACTCGCGTGGTCACCGATCACGATTCTCGGTCTGCTGCTCGGAAGAGGCCGCGACGCTCGGCGCGACCGACTCTGATCCGAAGACTCGCACCCCGATCCACACGCACGGCCCCGGCGCGACGTTGCGCAGCTTGCGTTCGTGCGCGGCTATCCGCCCGTTCACCACCGCGACGACGGTCTGACACAGGATGGAGGGGCACAGCACCTCCAACACGGCACCGGTCTTCGGGTCGCACTTCACATAGCCGCAGTGCTCCGCCCTAATCCACGGTCCGTCATTCGGGTCCGGTTGTCGTTGCCCATGCTCCACGCTTGCACTCCTCTATCGCTCTTCCGTGGTCTGTCTGCGCCGCAAGGCGAAATCGCAAGGGGTGGGGGAATTCGTCTGGCAAAACTAAGCGAATCCGGTTGGTCTACAGCGTGTTTGAATACCCATGAGCACCCGTCTACGGCGCGATTCACGATTGATTGGGTTCGCCTGTCGTCGACTCTGCGATAGGCGCAACTCGGTCGATCACCCACGACTCCAGGTAATCCAAGGTGTTGCTGCACACGATCGCCCCGGAAGGGGCGACCAGGTTCCAGCCGTACGGCGGCTGTGGTTCGCGCTCGACTCGATATCCGGTACCGGCCTTGTCCTCGATGGCGCACAGCCATTCCCGGATACCAGGCATCTCGCGGGCGTGCCGACCACCGGACAACTCCGAGCATCGCTGGGAATCGCCTTCCGGTCCCGTCACGTCACACCCTCTCCGATTTCGTTGGATTCGTGGCCGCGCAACATCGCCGAACCCTGCGATGCGCGAACGCGTTGTGCTGGAGGCGTTTCGGGAATTCGACCGGCTGTTCCGTACGGCTCAGTAGTTGCGCCCACTGTCGGGCTTGACCTTCCCGGAGTCCACCAGCGTCGTCCATGCCGCAGCCTTGCGCGGGCACTCGTCGGTACGGCACTCGCGGTGCCGCTGCATCGTCTGGTGTGCCTCAGGCACGCTCAGCGGATGGTCGGGGGCCTCGTGTGGCCAGCCATTCGGGAACAAGGCCGCGTAGGCAATGTCAGCGTCCTCGGCTCGCACCCGAGCCGCGATCTCCTGCACACTCACGCGTGACTGTTCGGCCCCGCTTTCGCGCCACCAATTGAACCCCACCGTGTCACCCCTACTGTCATTCGATCCGGTCGTTGGTATGGCACCCGACACCGCGGTAATCGTCTCGGCACCGGGCCTGTTCGAAGCCTCCTGCGACCAGGCGTTACGCGGTACCGTTGCACCGTGGCCATGGTGTTGCCAGAGGCTTTGGGTAACGCTGCAACGCTGTTCAGCAGGGGGTTGGATGGAGGAGTGGGAAGCGTTCGGGGCCGAGTTGCGGCGGTTCCGAGTGCGGGCGGGATTGTCGGTTCGACAGCTGGCACGCGCCCTCCACTACGACGCGGGAGCGCTCTCGCGTTTCGAAAACGGCCGCCGCAAACCTCCGCCTGACATCGTTCGTAAACTCGATCGCATCCTCGACACCAACGGTGCGCTGTCGGCAAGTTTCGAAAGCATGGTCAGCGACAGGAGCGAGGCCGACCGGTCGACGCAACTGCACTTGCGGGAGGCTCGTGCGCTGGCCGAACGGCGCTACATCGACCACGGCCTTGCCAACGATCTGGAAGGTCTGCTGTCGGAAACTCGGCGGCTGGAGGATCAGGTCGGGTCCAAACTGGTTCTGCCGGTAACCATTCGACAAACACGGGTCGCCTCGTTGTTGGCGAAGGAGGCTCGAGGATCTGCGCGCGCTGAAATCCTGGATGCGGCTGCGGGGTGGAAGCAGTTCTCCGGCTGGCTTCACGCCAACCTCGGCAACCACAGCACCGCGGTACAGCATTACCGAGCCGCGCTCGAACAGGCCACCGAGAGCGGCAATCGGGACATGGCATCCACCGCACTGTCGATGCGCGGGCATGTCGCATGGATGGCAGGTGAGATCGACTCGCTGATCGGCCTGTCGCGCGCCGCGCAACGAGACGGCACCGAACTCAGCCCAACGGTTCTCGCGCTTGCCGTGCAACAAGAGGCCCGCGGACTCGCCATCCAAGGCGATCTGGACGCAATGGAACTCAAGCTGGACCAGGCCGCCGAACTGATAGCACGTGGAGACCCCGACCGGCCGGACGCGCAGTACTTCTACTCCGATTCCCTGATCGACATGCAGCGTGGTTTGGCCTACCGCCTGGCTCGGCAATGGGACAAGGCCGTCGTGTCCCTCGAACGAGGCTTGGCCGGTTTCGATCCCGACATCCTCACCTCCGAATGGGCAACGTGGTACGTCGCAGAACTGGGATGCGCACTCGCTGGCGCAGGGGAACCCGAAGCCGCTTCCCGGGCCGCGACGGAGGCCCTACGAGTCGGAGCAGCCACCCCAGGCTCCCGGTTGGTCAAGTTCATTCGGACCCTCCACCGCGAAATGTCCCTCAGATGGGGCGCAAACCATGCCGTCGCAGCGCTGGGCGAAGAATTGCGCCAGAGCAGCCGCAAGCCTGCACGGAAAAGCTAGAAGCCAAGCCGTTCTCCGGAGCGGCCCTGGCCAGGTTGCCCCCGCGGCCCGTGCCCGTAGAGCGTCACGTATAGCAGTTGTGAGACCGTACGGGTTTCCGGGGCGTTGGAGGTCTCGGTCCGGTCGGTCAACCCAGCAGTTCGCCGCTCCGCATACGGTTCACGACCGCTTCAGTGGCCAATTCTTGTCGCGCTTCGGGGTGCTGCCAGTAAAAGCGGACCAGGTACAGGAATAGGGCAGGGTCCATTCCCAACACCCATGCCGGGACCTGAATCGACTTCTCCAGCGAACCGCGCTGCATGTTGTCGAGCCAGCTTTTTCCGGAGTCCACGTTGACCTTGTGACCGGGCACAGGCACGATGTCGACGACGTGGACATTGCTTAGCACCCCGGGAAAAGCGCCACCTATCTCGGACCACGGCAGCCTTTTCACTGTATGGCCAAGCCTCTGCACCACTCCGTCGGCAGTGAGCGCCACGAACCCTCGGCGGTGCCGAGACGAAAACAGATACCAACCGAGAACTGCGATCATCCCGAGCACGATCACGACGATAACGAGCCCTCCGGCGGAAAGCTGGGATCGTGCAGAGCCCTCACTGTCATCGGAGAGCTGCTTGAAGAACAGCCATCCCCGAATTAGGAGGAAAAGGGTTCCTGCGGTGAGCCAAAGGATGAGAGCTCTTCGCCAAGAGGACAAATAAAAGACCCTGACGCCACGGGAACTGTCAACCGTAGCTGAGGTCTCGATATCTCGCGGAAGCTTCTTGCGGCGCACACGGAGAATCGGGACGACGGCGATCAAGGACGTCAGGGCCACCAGGAAGATTGCCGCACCGAAGACCGTGCGACCCATATTTCCCTGGTTCGCGGCATCGATGGCGAATGGTATCGAGAAGATGAGTAGCAGGACCACGAAAACGGCTGCGAAGACAAGGTTTCCGCGCGGTCGTTGCCCACCCCACTCGGCCGCCCAGGGCAGCAGCGGCGTTGTCATCGTCCCGGAGTTATTCTCGGACAATGCATCTCCTTTGAATGAGGTCATTTGAATGGTTGCTCAGCAGTCCAAGCTCCGATCGAGCCGCCGCCGAATCCGAGCAATCCCGCTCCGATGCCCGCACAGAACGCCTGGCCGATTATCGGGAACGGCGAACAGACGGCAGCGCCCAACGATGCACCAGCAGCGGCTCCGGCCCACCCTCCGACAGTGCCGCCCGCTGCGTTGGCTATGGCTTCATCGCCCGGTTTTCCATGGTGCGCCCAATCGTCCCAGTTAACGTATGCGTTGACCGCAGCGCCGAGCGGTATTCCGCCGAGCGCCTTGCCGTCTGTCTTCAGAAGCTGGCCGATCTCGGCCTTGCTAGCGGCATCGGTCGCGGAATCCAACGCACCGGCGAACGTGTGCCCTGCACCCGGAGTACCGGAGTCGAGCATCTGGAGCGCCCGCACCTGGTTGATATGCGACTCGGCCATTGCAGCCCCGGCCTGGCCTGCCATAGATGCTCCGCCCGCCTTTGCCCATTCCGCGCCCGCCGCGGTGGCACCGGAGAACCCGGTTGCAAGGGGATGGGTCACCACCGTGTCCTTGGTCGATCCGTAGAGACTGTTCCATTCGGTCCCGGTGAACGATTTCACGTTGTCCCAGATCGATTGCTTGGGCGTACTCGGAGGCGCTTGACTCGGGTCGTACTGAAGCACCGAACCATCCGGGAACTTCGTCACGATCCGGCCGTCCGCAAGCTGCGCCGTCGACGCTGCCTTGCCGTCCGGATAGGTGGTCTTCACGGTGCCATCAGGCTGCATTTGGGATTGCATCCCAGCGGAATTCGCCGTCCCTGCCAGATGTAGCTTCCCGTCCGGCCCCGGTACGTACTGTTCGAACGCCCGAAAACCATCCGGCCGCTGCCATTGTCGGTCGATGACACCGTTCGCACCGTACTTGTCGGTGACGGTGCCTCCGTTCTGCGGGTAGGACTCGGAAACCTTTGCCCCACGCGAACCGTCAGCGTTCGCCGCGTAGGTGCTGGTCTTCCCATTGCCCTCGGGAACCTTCTGGAGTTGCTGTTGCTTGCCGTCCGCGCTGGTGACCGTCATGTCGACGATGCCCGACCCGTCCGGGCGGGGTTTGGTCACGGTGGTGACCGGAGGATTGTGCCCGGTGGTTTCGGTGGTGATGGTCGAGCCGTCCGGCTGCTGCACCGACGAGGCCACGGTGAGCGTGCCGTCCGGGTTCGGGGTCACGGTCTTCGTGGACCCATCCGGATTGGTGACGGTCAGAGGAATTCCCTGTTCCAGCTTCAGCGCATCACCGAGGATCGGCGGTAGCTCGTTGGGCTGGGCAGAGTCCGGGTGCAACAGACCCGGAAACATGGCGCGGATGCCTTTCGGCGGCATCTCGTAGAGAGCCACTCGTGCCAGTTCGGATTTCGCCATGTCGATGGCGGCTTTCGCGGCGGTCGCGGTGTTGTCGGCGTTCTGCAAGGCCGTGACCATCGCGAGCTGTTGCTGTGCGGCTTCGTATTCGACATCGAGCAAGGCCTTGGCGAGATAGCCAGGGTCGGAATGTGGGTTGCGTCCCGCCGCGGCCTTGAGCGCTTGCTGTTTCGCGACGCTGGTAACGGTGCCGTCGTCAGCCACCTCGAATCCCATGCCCACGATCAGGTTTCGCCTGTCGATCACGAACTGTTTGGCGTGAGCGAGTTCGCCCTGATGGGTGGACAGGGCGGTCTTGAGACCACCGATCTTGCCCATCAGATGACTGCCCGCTGTCTTCTCCGCCTCCACTCGGGCGGCAGCCGAATCGGCTCCCGCGCCCTTCCAGGACTCGGCAAGCTCGTGCTGCTTGGTGACCATCGACTGCAACAACTGGTCGCCCTTGGTCACCACGGTGTCGAAGTGGGTGGCATCGGTGCCGAGAACATCGGGGTTCCACTTCTCGACTTCGGAGATCTTCAGCGTCGGCCTGCCGGGGCTCACGGCAACCCGCCCATCCCGCGCAGCCGGGCCGCGAAGTCGTCGTCAGTTGTCTCGTAGGTGTCGCCCGCGCCCTTGGCGACCTCGGACATCTCCTGCGGTCGCGAAGCGAAGAACGTCAGCCCCGACTTCACCTGATCCCGCGCGGCGCTGACACTGCCTGCCAAGTCCGTGCCCGGAAACGGGTCGCTGGCGTCGCTAGACGCGGTGACCGCGTTCCCGAGGCCTTTGATCTCGCCGGACAACCCGTCCAACCACTTCGCCCAGGCGCGTAGCGCGTCCGGATCGACCTTCAACGTCACTGGTCCCCCTCGTCGTGACCGAACAGCTCAATGTATCCAGACTGGCGTCTGATCCTCCTATATGGCTCGCTTATTCGGCAAGGTGGAACCAGGGACGACCGGCAGCCCGTTCGCCCGTCAGGCAGCTATCTGGAGCCCGATTTCCGAGCGGGGGTGATGGCACCTCAGCGCCGACGGCCCGAACATCGGACCGAACACATGGATGTCGAACAGCCGCATATCGGAACCTGTCCCGCCACTATCGCCGATCATGGAGCCAGGGCGGGAGTTCAACCGGAGATGCTTCGATTCTGCTCAGCTTGATGCTGAAGCACTGAGGAAGCATGATGCTTCGCGTTCGCTTCGCCCGCCGCGCCGTTGATGCCAGTGTGGCCAGGCTTAGAAGCTGCTACCTGCCTGGGCTTTTGCTCAGCGATGGAGCGATTTGGTCGACGCTTAGATGGCGTTCGGTGGTATGAAGCTCGCTCGGGTTCGTGCGCTGAACTGCCCGAGATCTGGTCGAGTTTCGATCTGATTCCGATGATTTCGCGGCGGCTTGCCCACCCCTGGCATGCACCCCTCCCGTCCCCTTCTCGGCCGCCTCTCAGGCATACCGGCTGATTCTGCGCGGGACCGGGGGAGGGGAGTCCCTGAGGGCGATTCGCGGCCTAGCCTCAGCCACGTTGGCCGATATCCCCCCGAGCCAAAGCACCCCTGAGAACCCGTACGCGCTGCGAGCAACCGAGCGGTGCGCTACCAGGCTGGCGGTACGGGGAGGGGTCCCCGGCCAGGGTGCTGGGGTTGAATCTCGGTCAGGGGAGCTGCGAGAGTGATGGCAGTTCTGCTCAAAGTGGCTGGTTGTGACCGGTGTTAGGCCACTTGACCCACGACACGTTAACGACACGTTTTTGGTGAGTTTCGGTCGGATTCGACGGGAACTGTTGGGTCAGGTGAATGTGCGAGTTCCGCTGGTAGTGGGCACGATCGGGAATCGTTGCTAACTGAGTGCTGGCGACGATCCGTTAAGAAAAGGTCGGGGGTTCGATTCCCCCAGGCGGCTCCACATCGCAGGTGCGGGCCGGTTTCCCGGCCTCTGCGCCCCGGTGGTTGGGCACGGTCCCCAGTCGAATCTCGGCGAATTCGCCTCTCGTCGTTCCAGCGACGGCTTTGTTCGGTCGGTTGGGTGTGTGGTAGATCACTGCGGATCGGGCATGGTGGGGGATTGGTGAGTTAGGTTGTGCCGGGTATCGGTGTGGTCGGGCGCTGGTGCCAGTTCTGTTGGCGGATAGGGAATTTGGAGTACATGTCATGGGTATTCGTGCTGTCGTCGTGGCGGTGGGGGCGGTCGTTGCGGCGGCGGGGGTGGGGGCGGGGCAGGCTGCTGCCTTCAATCCCGTGATCGTGCCGGAGGCCGATATCTATTCCGTCGAGCTCGATCATTCGGAGACCGTCGCGCTGCACAATTCGCCGCTGCCGGGCATGTTGGGCGGGGTGTGGCAGGAGTACGGGACGGCGCTCATGTTTCGGCTGTCGCTGCCCTGTGACCGGGAAGTCGTCTCCGGTGAACTGGTCGATGTGGTCGCCGAATCGGCTGATTCCGTCGATGGGACCACGGTCTTCCTGTTGCAGTTGCAGGGGCAGGCCGGGAGGCCCGAGCTGGCTGCCGTGGGTGTGACGGGTCGCTCGAGCCTGGAGGCAGAGCTGAATCGGACCGGCACACTAGATTGCTGATCGGTAACCATCATTGATGTGGGGTTACCGGTGAGCTGGTGATCTTATTACTCTTGCCTGGTCAGCGGGGGTTACGGGTTCTACCGAAGTGAGGTAACCAGAATGGCTGCCAAGTTTGAGATCACCAAGGACAAGTCCGGGGAGTTCCGGATTCGATTGAAGGCTCCCAATGGGGAGATCATTGCGGTGGGGCAGGGGTACAAGAGTAAGGCCGCTGCTCAGAATGGGATCGAGTCGATCAAGAAGAATGCGCCGGCGGCCGAGGTCGTCGATCAGACGATGGCCTCGGTGTAGCGGTTTCGCCCGGTGATCCCGGCCGCCGGTGGTTCGGTGGCCGGGATCGGCTGCGCTGGTGGGCTTCAGGAGCAGGGGCGTGCGGGGGGATCGCGTCCAGATCGGGTTGGGGGTGGGGTGCCGGTGACGGTCAGGGTTACGGCACCCCTGCGGGGTGGTTCCGGAGATGGTGGTGTAGCCGTAGATACCGCCGATGTTGCCGAAATATGTTGTGCCGCAGGGAGTCGCTTTGCTTCTTACACCGAGGCCGTAGTCGAGGTCGGGCCCGTTGCGACGGGGTCAGGGGCAGAGTGTGTGGGGGAGGAAGGCGTCGAGTTGGTCGAGGGTGGGGGTGTCGCCCGTGACGGCTACGGTGACGGCGCGTCCCTGCGTGGTGGTTCCGGCCAGGGTGGTGTAGCCGTAGATGCCGCCGGTGTGTCCGGAATACTCTGTGCCGCAGGGGAGTTTCTTGGTTCTGATGCCCAGGCCGTACTCGAGGCCGGGGGCGCCCTCGAGGGAAACGCTGTCGTACATGTCTCGTAGCTGGGCGGGCGGGACCACCTCGCCCGCGCGGAGGCGGGAGTAGAAGCGGTTGAGGTCGGGGCCGGTGGAGACGAGGGCGCCCGCCGCCCAGGGGGCCGAGGGCTCTACCCGGGTGACGTCGGTGAGCGTGCCGGCCACTGTGGCGTAGCCGGTCGGGTGGGGCCCGCGGATCTCGTGCTCGCCGGTGGCCGGCAGGTAGGTGTCCCGCAGGTTCAGGGGCTTCAGGATGCGCCGGTCCAGCTCCTCGGAATAGGTTGCGCCCGTGACCTTTTCGATCAGTATGCCGGCCACCGTATAGTTGGTGTTGCTGTACCTGGTATGGGTGCCCGGCGCGAATTCGGCGGGTCGGCCGGTGGCGTATTCGACCTCCTGTGCGGGGGTGACGGTTCGGTTCTCCACCGCCATGCGGTACTCGTCGAGCCGTTCGTCCTCGTCGATGTCGGGCAGTCCGCTCTGATGCCGCAGGAGCTGGCGGACCGTGATGTCGTGGCCGTCGATGCCCTCGCCGCGCAGCAGGCCGGGCAGATAGGTCTCGACCGGCTCGTCGAGCCGAATCCTGCCCTCGCCCACCAGTTGCAGCACCAGAGCGCTGGTGAACGTCTTGGTGATGCTGCCGACCCGGACCTGTTGCACCGGCTGCTCCGGAATCGACCGGCCCGATGCCCGATCGGCGACTCCGCCGGTGAATACCTGATCTCGGCCCTGGTCGGTGACGGTGACGATCACGCCCGTCGCCCCGGCGCGCAGCAGCGCGTCGATATCGGCGCGCAATTGTGCAGCCGGTGGCGGTGGCGATGTCGCCGGGATCTCCGCCCGACCGCTGTCGGCGGAGCAGGCGGTGAGCAGAGCGACGGCGGACAGGGCTCCCACAATCGGTAACAGGCGCATACCCCGACGCTAAAAGCGGTGTGGACCAGGCACATCAGGGCCGGACCCCGAGGCCGCCCTGATCTTGCGTTGCATTCATCCGTCCGGAGAGGTAGTCGAATCACCGAGACGCGGGGCGAGCGGCGCAACTTTCTCAGGACACCAGCCCGCGCCCTGTGGTGAGTGGGAGATCGAGCGCGGTGAGCAGGCCGGGGCGGGCCTCGACGACCGCCGGGATCGCGCTGACCAGGCGGGCGGCGGTGCCGATCACACCGGCGCGGGCGTGGTCGCCGCCGCTGTGGAGCTGGAGGTCGAGCCGATAGGTGGGTTCGCCCTCGATTTCGACTCGGTAGCAACCCTTTCCGGTCGGCTGGGGCCAGTCCGGAGCCAGGTCGGGATGTAGTCGGGTGACGTGTTCCAGCACGAGAACCGTACGGCCCGCGCGCATGCCGCGGATCTGGAAGCGTAGCGCTGCCGTGGTGCCCGCCGCCACCGTGCGGCCCGCGACCCGTAGCGCCTCGGGGGTGGTAATCCGTTCGAAATTCTGTGTGACGGAATCCAGTTCGACATCGAGCGCGGCGGCGAGCTGACGGATCACGCTGCCCCACGCGAGGGTGAGCACGCCGGGCTGCAGCAGCATGGGCAGCTCGTCGGGTGCGCCGCCGAAGCCCATGATGTCGAACAGGACCTTTGGATTGTCGTAGGTGCAGTAGTCCATGATCTCCGAGCACACGATCCGGTCGATGCGCTCGCAGCCGCTGGTGACCAGCAGCGGCAGCCAGTCGTTGGCCCAGCCGGGGTCGATGCCGTTGACCCACAGGGAGGCCCCGCCGGCCCGGGCGGCGTCGACGATCGGGTCGATGGCCTCGGGCGGCAGGGTGCCATAGGGAAATTGGAGGAAGACCGGACTGCTGGACACCACGTTGATGCCCGTGCGCAGAAAGGTCTGCAGATCCTCGACGGCCTCCGCCAGCCGGTCGTCGGCCATGGCCGTGTACAGGACGCAGTCGGGCCGCAGCGCGATGAGCGCATCGGCGTCCGTGGTGGCGAGGATGCCGGTCGGCTCGTCGAGCCCGGCCAGCTCGGCGGCGTCGCGGCCCGCCTTCTCCGGCCCGGAGACCCAGACGCCCACCAGCTCCAGCTCGCGACGGGCCACGATGGACCGCAGCGCCCACCGCCCGACATTGCCGGTGCTCCACTGCACTACGCGATAGGTCATCGCCCGCTCCTCACAGATCCGGAAGGCCCAATTCGAGATTCGGGCTCTCGATACCGCCGTCGATCTCGAGCACCTTGCCCGTCAGATAGCCGCCCGCCGGTGAACACAGGTAGACGATGCCCGCCGCGATCTCCCACGGCTCACCCAGCCGGTGCAGCGGGGTGGCGGCCTCCATCGTCGCCTTCACCTCGGGCTGCCGTGCCACGATCTCGAGCGCGGAGGTGAGCACCGACCCGACGGCGATGGCATTGACGCGGATCCGCGGCGCGAGATCGGTTGCGGCCAAACGGGTCCAGTGCGCGAGCGCGGCCTTGGCCGTGCCGTAGGCGAGGAAGCCGCGGCCGGGTGCGCGGCCCATCATGGAGGAGATGTTGACGACGCTGCCGCCGTCGCCGCGCAGCATATGCGGCACCGCGGCCCGGGTGAGGGCGTGTGCGGTGGACACATTGAAGCGGAAGGCCTCCTCGAGGAATTCGGGCGTGGTGGTGAGGAAGGTGTTCGGCATGGTGCCGCCGACATTGTTGACGACGATATCGATGCGGCCCAGTTCGGCGGCGGCCGTTTCGGCGAAGGCCGTCACCGCGTCCAGATCGGACAGGTCGCACGGGACACTGATCGCGCGGCGGCCCAGCGCGCGGATCTTGCCCGTCACCTGGTCGAGTTGCGCGGTCGTGCGGGCGGCGATGGCGACGTCGGCGCCCGCCTCGGCGAGGGCGAGGGCGGTCGCCGCGCCGATGCCGCGGCCCGCGCCGGTGACGACGGCGACGCGGCCGTCCAAGCGGAAGGTGTCCAGAATCATGCGGGTGGTCCTCCTTCGGATGCCCGCGGGCAGCGCGAAACGTCTTGACGGCCCGGGGAGTTCGGCAGTGATGGGCGTCACAAGCAGTGTTGAGAACGAGTTCTTAACTGTCAAGACTTTCTGCTCAAACTCCTGATGAGCGGCTATTCTGCGAGTGTGGAAGCGGAAACGGCCCGGGAGCGTCTGATCGTCGCGGCGGAGCGGCTGATCGCCGAGCGCGGCGCGGCGGTCCCGCTGCGCGATATCGCCGCGGCCGCGGGGCAGCGCAACAACTCGGCCATCCAGTACCACTTCGGTTCGCGCGACCGGCTGATCGCCGCCGTGGTCGAGCACCGGATGGCGACGCTGGAGGTGCGGCGGCTGGAACTGGTGGCCGAGCGCACCGGCGACGGCGTGCACGAACTGCTTGCGGCGCTGGTGGTTCCGATGTTCGAGCTGCGCGCCCGGTACGGGATCGGGCATTACGCCCGGTTTCTGGAGCAGATCCGCACGCATCCCTCGCTCACCGATGCCGCCAACCTCGACGACGCGGGCCGCACCTCGGTGCGGGTGATCATGGGCGGACTCGAGCGGGCGCTGGCGGAACTGCCGCCGCGCCTTCGGGTTCGGCGGCTGCGCGGACTGCCGACCATGCTGTTCGCCCTGCTGGCCGATCACGAGCGAGCGGTGGAGAGCGGCCGGGTCGCCGCCGCCGACGATACGGCGTGGACGGAGATCGTGGACATGCTGGCGGGAGCGCTCACCGCCCCGGTCACCCAGCGGGCGGTGAGCCGGTAGCGTCGCGGGTATGGCCTCCGATGCGATCCGCCTTGCCGCCCCGATTCCGGTGCTGCGCATCTTCGATGTCGCCAAGGCGTACGAATTCTATTGTGATTACCTGGGTTTCACCGTCGGCTGGGAGCATCGGTTCGAACCGGGGATGCCGCTGTACGCGGAGCTGTCGCGGGCGCAGGCGACCGTGCACCTGAGCGAGCACCACGGCGACGGCACGCCCGGCACCGTGGTGTGGATCGCGGTCGACGATATCGAAGCCCTGCACGCCGAACTCGCCGCGAAGGACTACGGCTACGCCCGACCGGGCGCGCCCGAGGACGGGCCCGGTGGACCGGGTTTCGAGGTCGCCGATCCGTTCGGCAATACGCTGCGCTTCGCCCAGCCGGACTGACCTGGCGGATCGGCGCCGCCGACGGCTACCGTGAACGATTGTGGACACCGCGCATGTGCTGCCCGCCGGGCGGAGCGAGATCCGGCCGGGATGGCGAGCTCTCGGGCAGCCGCTGCTCGTCGCGGGGGCCGCGGCGGGGGCGGCGGCCGTCCTGCATTTCCGCGATCCGCACGTGTCCGGCTCCTATGGCATCTGCCCGTTCTACGCGCTGACCGGTTGGTGGTGCCCGGGGTGCGGCGGCCTGCGGGCGGTGCACAATCTCACCGACGGGCGCGTTCTGGATGCGGTACACAGCAATGCGATGGTGCTGCCGATCCTGCTGGGATTCCTCGTGTGGTGGGGCGGCTGGGTGCTGCATCGCTGGCGCGGGCGGCCGGGAAGCGCGGTGTCGGTGCGCCTGAGCCGGACCGGGCTGTGGCTCACGCTGACGCTGCTCGCGGTGTTCTCGGTGCTGCGCAATACGCCGTGGGGCGGCTGGTTGGCGCCGGTGTGACCGGACGCGGCGTGGCCGTCCGGGTGGAATCGCCCGAACTGGGCATGCTGAGACCATGAGCGATTCGTTGAAGGCGCGCGTGCGCGAGAAGATCCTGCGGCAGCTGAACGAGGACGGCGCTCCGGACCCGGAGCAGGACGACACTCGGCAGGTGTCGGTGGAAAACGATCTCGAGGCTCTCGATGCGGTGGCCGACGACGATCCGCTGATCGAGGAGTTGGCCGAGCGATATCTGGTCCCGTAGTCAGAACAGGCGTCCGGCCGGCCACCATGGGTGACCGGCCGGACGTCGCGGGGGGCACCGCCCGCGATCAGAAGGTGCAGGCAGCCGCTCCCGCGGCGGCTTCGGCGGTGAGGCGGGGCCGGGTCTCCGGGGTCGGGTTCCACTGGCCGTCGGTGCAGGCGTAGTTCCAGGCCGGGCCGCGGTCGACGAGGGTGGCGATGGCCTCGACGAGGCGGTCGACGTCGGCGGCCGAGGTGCCCAGGCCGATGCTCGCGCGCAGCGCGCCGTCGACGCCGAGCCGGGCCAGCAGCGGGTGGGCGCAGAAGCGGCCGTCGCGCACGCCGATGCCGTGCTCGGCGGACAGATAGGCCGCGACACGGCCCGGTTCGAAGCCGTCCAGGGTGAAGGCGACGATGCCGACGCTGTCGGCGCTGTCCGACCAGATGCGCAGGAATCGCACGCCCGCAATGGCTTTCAGGCCGTCGCGCAGTCGCTCGGCGAGGGTGCGCTCGTGGGCGACGACGGTCGGCTCGTCCAGTGCGGCCAGGGTGTCGCAGGCGGCGGCGAGGGCCGCGACGCCGAGGACGTTCGGGGAGCCCGCCTCGTGCCGCTGCGGCGCGGGCGCCCAGTCGGCGTCGTTCGCGCTGACCTGCCGTACCGCGCCGCCGCCGGCCAGGTATGGCTCGGCGGTGTCCAGCCAGTCGCGGCGGCCGACCAGAACGCCCGCACCGAACGGGGCGTACAGCTTGTGGCCGGAGAAGGCCAGGTAGTCGATGCCGGTGGCGCGCAGGTCGATGCGACGGTGCGGGGCCAGCTGGGCCGCGTCGACCAGGATGCGCGCGCCGCACTGATGGGCGATGGTGGCCAGGCGCTCGAGCGGCAGCAGCTCGCCTGTGACATTGGAGGCGCCCGTGATGGCAAGCAGCGCAGCGGGTTTCGCACAGAGCTCGGCGACCACCCGGCGGATGGTCTCCTCGACGGTATCGGCCGCGGGGACCACGCGGCGGCCGTGCCGGGCCCAGGGCAGGAAGTTGGCGTGATGTTCGATATCGAGCACCACGGTGTCGCCGGGCACGCAGGCGGCGAGCAGGTTGAGCGAATCGGTGGTGTTGCGGGTGAACACCACGACCTGGTCGTCGGCGCAGTTCAGGAAGCGGGCCACCGAGTCGCGGGCGGCTTCGTAGCAGTCGGTGGAGATGCGCGAGGCATAGCCGGCGCCGCGGTGGACGCTGGCGTAGTAGGGCAGCAGTTCGGTCACGCGGTCGGTGACCTGGGCCAGGGCCGGGGCGCTGGCGGCGTAGTCGAAGTTGGCGTAGACGCGAGTTCCGCCCTGTACCAACGGAACTCGCAGATCACATCCGGAGACGCGGGCGAGGGCGGCACAGGTCTGGTCGAGAACGGCGGTCATCGGGACAATCCCTTCGGCTCAGGGACTCCGGAGGATCGGTGATCGGAGTCCGCGCTTGCCGCGCCCGGTCGGGCTGCGGCCCGGTCGTCACCCGGAGCACCCCACCGCGGAGGAGGGTTGCCGGCCAGCAAGCCGGGGCTTGACGCTGGCACTCATGACCTGAGCCAGAGATTGGCAGAAATGGGCTGATCTTGTCAAGTGATAACCCGTTGCTCGTGGGTGGGAGCCGGGCTTTCATAGGGCGATGAGCCTGTCGCTGCTGCTCGGTTTCATCGGGTTGTGTGTGCTGTTGTCGCTCACGCCGGGGCCCGATTCGTTTCTCGTATTGCGGTATTCGATCGTGGGGCGAAGACCGGCGATCGCGTCGGCTGTCGGGTCGGCGGTGGGTGGGATCGGATGGGCGATCGTGGTCGCGGCGGGGGTGGCGGCGCTGCTCGAGCAGTCGGCGACGGCCTATCGGGTGATCAAGGTGATCGGGGGAATCTACCTGGTATACTTGGCGATTCGCACGCTGCTCGAACAGCGGCGGGATCGGGCGGCGGCCGCCGCGGAGCTACGGGCGCCGCGGCGATCGGTAACGCTGCGGTCGGCGTTCACCGCCGGATTGCTGTCCACGCTGTTGAATCCGAAGGTCGGATTGTTCTATCTGGCGGTGCTGCCGCAGTTCCTCGTCGAGGCGAACTTCGCCAATACCCTGGCCCTCGGCGCGATCGAATCCGTGGTGGCCGCAATCGAAATGGTGTTGCTGGCGATGGCCGCCTCGCATATGGCCGCGTTGCTGCGCCGACAGCGGGTGCGCGATCGGCTCGAGCAGCTCAGCGCGGGCATCCTGGCGGCGCTGGGGATCGGGACGGTCGCCTCGGCGGCCTGAGTCAGTCCAGGCCGGTGGGCCGGTGATAGGTGCCGTTGTAGTACAGCAGCGGCGCGGCGATCGGCTGGTCGTCGGTGTTGTCGTACACCCGGGTGACCAGACCCACGACCAGGGTGTGGTCGCCGATCGGGATCAGCTGGTGCACGGTCGCACGAACCCAGATCGGCGTGCCGTGCAGCACCGGCTCGCCGGTGTCGAGCGTGGTCCACAGCGAGCGGTCGGCGAAGCGCTCCTCGGCGGCGCGCGAAAACCGTTGGGCCAGATGCTGTTGATGCTCGCCGAGGAAGTGCACGACCAGCGAGTCCGCGCCGAGCATGGCGTCGATGCTGGAGGAGGTGTGCGCGATGTTGAACGAGATGAGCGGGGGTTCCAGCGACAGCGAAGCGAACGAGGTGGCGGTGAAGCCGACCGGCCGACCGGCCGAGCTGAGCGTGACGATCGTCACCCCGGCCGGATAGTGCCGCATGGCCGCGCGGTACTGCGACGCGGTGATGCCGCTGAGATCGTCGGGCACGCGGATTCGCTCGCTCACACCCCTAACCTACGTCGCCCACTCCGGCGATATTCCGAGCCGTGCTCAATCCACATCGATCGCCAGGCCCGCGGTGATGCGGACCAGCTCGGTGAACGAGGTGCGGAATACGGTGTTCGGGTGTCCAGCGGCGGCCCAGAGCTCGCGATGCCGTGACAGCGCGTTGTCCACGTAGGTGGGCAGATTGGCGGGATGTCCGACCGGGGCGACGCCGCCGATCGGCTGTCCGGTGACCTCGCGCACCAGCGCCGCGGGCGCCCGGGTCAGCGTGCCCTCGAGCCGCTCGCCGGTGCGTTCGACATCGACCTGATGGGCGCCGGAGACCAGCAGCAGCACCGGATCGTCGTCGAGCAGGAACACCAGCGATTTGGTGATCGCACCGACCTCGACGCCCAGGGCCTGCGCGGCCTGTTCGGCGGTGTGGGTGGGCTCGGCCTGGGTGACGATCACGCCGTGGTGTCCGCGCGCGATGAGCGTGTCCGAGACCCGGGACGCGACCGGGGGCAACGACCTGCGCATGCCACCCAGGGTAGAGGCGAATTCGGGCTACTGTCGGGCGAATTCAGTATTCGGGGTAGCCCTCGGCCGGGCCGAGCATCCGATCGATGTGATCGTGCATGACGCGGGCCAGTTCCGGCACCGTCCGGGCCGAAACATGGTCGTGCACAAACGAATCGAAAACCCGCTCCAGATCGGCCGGGGACAGCGCCCGCAGCTCCGCGTCGACGGCGGCGAACAGCGCCTCGCGGGTGGGATAGGGGCGGCCGTCGGCGATCTTCTCCGCCCAGGTCACCGCGCAGCAGCATTCGTAGAGCGCGTGTACGGCGCGGCCGCGGGGCAGCGAATTGAAACGATCCAGGCCCAGGCCCTGGTGCATCAACATGGGTGGCCTCCGGAACCGGTCGCGGCAGGATGGCTGACCCTTGAATGATCCGTCCGTTTCGTCGCGAAAAGCGGGCTGGGCTGGATATTTAGCGCAGCGTTTACACGGCCGACCGGGTTTCCTGACGGTATCGCTACGCTGGGCGAATGACCGAATGGAAGGCTTTCACAGTCGAAAGCGGCGACCACGTCGCCAGGGTTACGCTGACCGGCCCCGGCAAGGGCAATGCCATGGGCCCGGATTTCTGGCGTGAGTTGCCGCTGATCTTCGGCGAGCTGGACGCCGATCCCGAGGTGCGCGCGGTCGTGCTGACCGGTGCGGGCAAACATTTCTCCTTCGGGCTGGACCTGCCCGCGATGAGCCCGCTGTTCGGGCCGCTGCTGGCCGACAAGGCACTGGCCGGGCCGCGGACCGGCTTCCTGGACGAGATCCGGCGCATGCAGGCGGCGGTGACCGCGGTCGCCGACTGCCGCAAGCCGGTGATCGCGGCGGTTTCGGGCTGGTGCATCGGGGGCGGCCTGGACCTGATCGCGGCCGCCGACATCCGCTTGGCCAGCGCGGATGCCAAGTTCAGCTTGCGTGAGGCGAAGGTGGCGATCGTGGCCGATATCGGATCGCTGCACCGGCTGCCGGGCATCATCGGCGAGGGGCATCTGCGCGAGCTGGCCTATACCGGCAAGGACATCGATGCCGCGCGGGCGGAGAAGATCGGTCTGGTCAACGACGTGTACGACGATCAGGAGGCGGTGCTGGCCGCGGCGGACGCGTTGGCCCGCGATATCGCGGCCAATCCGCCGCTGGTGGTGCAGGGCGTCAAGGACGTGCTGGATCAGCCCAAGGCCGGTCGGATCGCGGACGGGCTGCGGTACGTCTCGACGTGGAATGCGGCCTTCCTGCCCTCGGAGGATCTGACCGAGGCGATTCAGGCGGTGTTCGAGAAGCGGGCGCCGGAGTTCAAGGGGCAATAGTCCTAACACGACCGTCCGGTATGTGAAGGTCCGGCGCATCGGTTAGCGTCTTCGGACCAGAATCTTCGCGTTTCGGACAAGGATAGATGCTGAAGTTTGCCGTGCTCGGACAGGTTCGTGCGTGGCACGGTGAACAAGCGCTCGAGCTCGGCCCGAAGCAGCGCCGGGCCGTGCTCGCCGCGCTTCTGTTGCGCCGCGGTCGCTCGGCCACGGTGCCGGAGCTGATCGCCGATGTGTGGGGTGAGCGGGCCACCGCCAGCGCGGTCGGCGCCATTCGCAATCACGTCCTGCAATTGCGGCGCGTGCTGGAACCCGAGCGGGCGGCGGGGACGCCCGCGGTGGTGCTGGTCGGCTTCGCCGGCGGTTATGCGCTGCGGGTGCCGCCCGGTTCGGTGGATGTCGAGGTGGTGGAACGCTATGCGGCCGAGGCGGAGCGGGCCGTCGATCTGGAATCGGCCCGGGAGCGTTTACGTTCCGCCCTGGCGCTGTGGGAGGGCACGCCGCTGGCGGGCCTGCCCGGCCCCCATGCCGAGCGGATGCGCGCCCAGCTCTCGGAGCTGCGCCTGAGCCTGCTGGAACAGCGTCTCGCGGCCGATCTGCGGCTGGGCCGCCCCGGGGAGGTGATCGCCGAACTACGTCCGCTGGTAGCCGAGCATCCGCTGCGCGAGCGTTCTCGCGAGTTGCTCATGGTTGCCCTCCATCACGCGGGACGACAGGCCGAGGCATTGGAGGAGTTCGGCCGGGCTCGGCGAATCCTGGTGGATCGCTTGGGAATCGAGCCGGGGGAGCGGTTGACGGAGTTGCATGGGCTGATTCTTCGGGGGGAGTTGGGGGTCGATGTCCCCGGCGAAAAGCGTGCCGGGGAGATGGGTTTGGGGCGCGCCGGGGAGTTGGGTTTGGGGTGTGCTGGGGAGTTGGGTTTGGGGCGTGCCGAGGCGGTGGGTTTCGGGGTTGCCGCGGGCGGGGGGTTCGGTGTCGAGGGCGCGGGGGCGGCTCGCAGGGGTTCGCGTGTCGGCGAACGTGGTGGCGCGGGTGAGTTGGGTGGGGAAAGGGGTTCGGGGACAGGGGGACTGGCGGGGTGGGCGGCGGAGCTTGTGCCACGGGGGCGGGTGGGGGTGGTGTTGCCGCCGGGGCAATTGCCTGCCGATATCGCGGATTTCACGGGGCGGGGGGAGTTCGTGCGGCGGCTGGTGGAGCGGTTGGGGGAGGTGGGGGTGGGGGTGCCGGTGTGTGCGATCACGGGGATGGGTGGGGTGGGGAAGAGCACGTTGGCGGTGCATGTGGCGCATCGGGTGCGGCATTGGTTTCCCGACGGGCAGTTGCATGTGGATTTGCATGGGGTCGAGCGGACGGGTGGGAGTGCGGGGGATGTGCTCGGGGGTTTTCTGCGCGCGCTCGGGGTGCCGGAGGGGGAGATCGCGCCGAGCGCGGGGCAGCGGGCCGCGCAGTTCCGGGCCCGCCTGGACGGGCGGCGGGTGCTCGTGGTGCTGGACAACGCCCGCGACGAGGAGCAGGTGCTGCCGTTGATTCCGGCGACGCCCGGATCGGCGGTGCTGATCAGCAGCCGGGCCGCGCTGCCGCGGCTGGCGGGCGTGCTCGCGGTGCGGCTGAACGAGATGGATTCCGGGGAGGCGCTGACGCTGCTGACCCGCGTCATCGGCGCGGAGCGGGTCGCGGCCGAACCGGAAGCCGCGGCGGCGGTGGTGCAGGCGTGCGGGCGGTTGCCGCTGGCGGTGCGGATCGTCGGTTCGCGGCTGGCGTCGCGGCCGCGCTGGAGCATCGCGGCGATCGCGGAGCGGCTGGCCGACGAGCGGCAGCGGCTGGGGCTGCTGCGCACCGGCGAGCTGACCGTGGCGGCGGTCTTCCGCCTCGGCTACGACCAGCTCGAGCCCCGGCAGGCCGAGGCATTCCGGCTGCTGGCGGTCGCCGAGGTGGCGGATCTGCCGCTGGCGGGCATCGCGGCGATGCTCGAATCCGGCCACGCCGAGGCCGAATTGCTGTGCGAGGCACTGGTCGATCTCAGCCTGCTCGACGCCACCGCCATCGGCCGCTACCGCTGTCACGACCTGCTGCGCCTGTTCGCCCGCGAGGCGGCCCCGGCCGACGACCGCGACGCACTCGCCCGCCTGCTGGAGTTCTACCTCGCCACGATGAAGAACGTTGTGCTCACGTGCAAGCCGGGCACCCGCCTGCCGGACCATCTGAAACCCACCGCGGTGCCGGGCCTTTCGTTCCGCGACGGCGCCGACGCCCAGCGCTGGCTCGATACCGAACGCCGCAACCTGATCGCCCTGCTGCGCCAGGCCGCCCGGCTCGGCGGCGTCGCGCTGGCGCTGAGCGCCGATCTGGCCTGTGCCATGGCCGAATTGATCGAATACGGGCCGAACGCCCGGGAACATATCCGCGCCCTGGAGGAACTGCTGCGCGCCGCCCTGGACGCCGACGACCGGGGGCCGGTGGTGGAGATGCTGCGTGAGCATCTCGACGCGGTGCTGGCCGCCCCGGCGAAAAGCGTGCCGGGGCAGGAAGACAGCGTGCCGGGGTAGGGAGAGAGCGTGCCGGGGTAGGGAGAGAGCGTGCCGGGGTAGGGAGAGAGCGTGCCGGGGTGGGGAGAGAGCGTGCCCCGGCAGGAAGAGAGCGTGCCGGGACGACCGGAAGGTCATTTTTCCGTCATTTCCGCCTCATCTTCCGCGTCGACCTGCGCGGATGCCGATTCCGGCGGGATGCGCGATCCGGTGGAGCGGGATTAGCGTGGATGGCGGAATTCGGCCGTGTTACAAGAACATTCGGGCGGTCGGGTTTCGGTGGCCGGCCGCGTGGCCAGCGTCGTTCGGAGGGGTCGGCGGTGGCGGTACGAGTATCGGTCGCGTCGACCCGAGCGCTCGGTGGGAGCTCCGCGACCCGGATCTCCCGCCGAGCGTTCGACGGCGCTCAGTGGCCGCCCTGCTCCTTCAGGCGTTCGAAGGCCTCGGTGACCAGCGCCTCGGCCTTGGTCTTGCCGTCCCAGCCCTCGACCTTGACCCACTTGCCGGGCTCCAGATCCTTGTAGTGCTCGAAGAAGTGCTCGATCGCCTTGCGGTCGAATTCGCCGATATCGGAGACGTCCTGGATGTGGTTCCAGCGCTTGTCGCCCGCGGGCACCGCCACGATCTTCTCGTCGCCGCCCGCCTCGTCGCTCATCAGCAGCACGCCCACCGGGCGGGCCTCGACGATCACACCCGGGTAGACCGATTCCGGCAGCAGCACCAGGCAATCCAGCGGGTCGCCGTCGGAGCCGAGGCTGTTCTCGATGTAGCCGTAGTCGGCGGGGTAGACCATCGGGGTGTAGAGGTAGCGATCCAGCCGCACCCGGCCGGTCTCGTGGTCGACCTCGTACTTGTTGCGCTGACCCTTGGGGATTTCGATGGTGACGTCGAACTCCACGTCATCTCCTTCTTTGGTGCGGTTGCGGCTGCCGACTCGCCATCTCGTTCGGGGGAACGCCGGCCAGGTGAGGATAGTGTGGTCGGCGGGCGCGTGGGTGCGGCAGGGACGTCACACGGTGATCAGGGAGACAACGGTCAGGTGCTTGGGCGAAGCAGCAGGAACATCGGTGAACCGGCCGCACGGCGGCGTCGCCACATCTGGATAGGGGTGGGCGCCGGACTGGTCGTGGTGCTGGCCGCCGCCGCGGTGGTCTTGGTCACGGTGAAACCGTGGACCGAGGAATTCCGGCACGGCGGCCTGCGGATCGCCGCGCCACCCGCGTCGATCGAGCCGGCCGCACAGGTCGTCCCGGCCCCGCCGAACGCCCCCGAGCCGAGCCGTCAGGGGCTCGCGGCGGCGCTGGCGCCGGTGGTGTCGAATCCGGATCTGGGCGCGTTCTCCGGATCGGTGACCGATGCCGAGACCGGCGAGGTGCTGTGGAGCGACGATCCGGACAAGCCGGTGATCCCCGCCTCGACGGCCAAGGTGCTCACCGCGGCCGCCGCGCTGCTGGTGCTGCCGCCGGACCGCCGGGTCACCACTCGCGTTGTCACCGGGGCGAATCCGAACGAGCTGGTCCTGGTCGGCGGCGGCGATCCGACCCTGACCGCCCAGCCCGACGGCAAGGGCTACTACCCGAACGGCCCGCGGCTGTCCGATCTCTCGGCGCAGGTGCGCGCGGCGAGCCACGGGATCGACACGATCCTCGTCGACACCTCCCTCTACCCGGGACCGACCTGGCCGGCGGGCTGGGACCCGATCGATATCGCGGGCGGCTCCTGGGCGCCGATCGAATCGGTCATGATCGACGGCGGCCGACTCGATCCGCTGGTCGAATACTCCTCGCGCACACCGACTCCCGCCCTCGACGCCGGGCGGCGGCTCGCGGCGGAACTGGGCCTGGACCCGGCCCGGGTGCGCGCGGGCCGAGCGCCCGCCGGGGCGACCGAGATCGCCCGGGTGCAGTCGGCCCCGCTGCGGGACCGCCTGCGCGACATGATGGTTCACTCCGACGACGTGCTTGCCGAGACGATCGGTCGGGAGATCGCGGCGGCGACCGGCGCCGAGCAGTCCTTCGCCGGAGCGGCCGCCGCCACCAAGACCGCTCTCGACGCCGCCGGATTCGACACCACCGGTCTGACCCTGCTCGACAACAGCGGTCTGTCCACCGACGACCGCATCCCGGCCCGGCTGCTAGATCGCGTCCTGGCCGTGGCCGCGGCGCCGCAGCCGGATGCGGGCGATCGGGCGGGCGGGACCCTCACCTCGGCCGTCAACTCCGGTGGATCGGCCGACCTGGGTTCCCCGCTGGCCCCGCTGCTGGACTATCTGCCGGTCGCGGGCGGCTCCGGCTCGCTGGCCGAGCGGTTCGTCTCCCCGTTCGCCCGCTCCGGCGCGGGCTGGGTGCGGGCCAAGACCGGAACTCTGTCGGTATCGAGTGCGTTGGCAGGGTATGTGCTGGACAGCGATGGCCGCGTCCTGACCTTCGCACTGATGTCGAACGATCGCCCGCCCGAGGCGAGCCGCCCGGCGTTGGATGTCATCGCTGCCACGCTGCGCAATTGTGGATGCCGATGACGGGTGGATGAACATGAGCGGACCCGGTGACGAGGCGGCCGACAGCCGAACCCAGCGATCCGAACAGGTGGTGGTCGACGTCGCCACCGGCCAATTGGTCCGCAAGCCGAAACGGTCGGCCCTGGCCGGGGCGGTGGACTGGAATATGGCCGCTCGCACGGCGAGCGTGCTGGTGCCTCCGGGCCCGCGCACCTCGCGGTATTCGGCCGAGCAGGTGGTGTCGGAATTGGCGGCGGCCTCCGCGCGGGCCGAGGGCCCGGTGCGTGAGGTCAGCATGCTGCTCGACGACGGCGCGGTCCCGGCCGCGCGGATCGTGGACCGGCCCGGCTGGATCCGGGCCGCGGCCGATTCGATGGCCCAGCTCACCGGCGAACCCGGCGCCGACCGCGGCCGCTTCGCGGGTAAGCCCGCCGGGGTGCAGGCCGGTGCCATGCTGGCCTTCCTGGCCACCGCGATCCTGGGTCAGTACGACCCGTTCAGCGGGCGCGACGGCACGCTGCTGCTGGTCGCGCCCAATATCGTGGCGGTGGAGCGTGCACTGGGCGTATCGCCCAGCGACTTTCGGCTCTGGGTCTGCCTGCACGAGGTGACCCATCGCGTGCAGTTCTCCTCCGCGCCCTGGCTGGCGGACTATATGCGCGAGAACGTGGGCGTGCTCGGTGACGTCGGGGAGGAACCGCTCACCGACATGCTGCAGCGGCTGCTCGACGAGGTGCGCGAGCGCCGCAACCGGCCGCGCACCGACGATCCGGCCGACACCGGCGTGCTCGGCCTGCTGCGGGCCACCCAGGCCCCGCCGCAGCGCGAGGCGCTGGACCGGTTGCTGATGCTCGGCACGCTGCTCGAGGGCCATGCCGATCATGTGATGGATGCCGTGGGTCCCGCGGTGGTACCGACGGTCGCGCAGATCCGCCAGGCGTTCGATCAGCGTCGCCACCGTCCGGTGAATCCGGTGCAGCGGCTGCTGCGCGCGCTGCTGGGGGTGGACGCGAAGGTGGCGCAGTACGTGCGCGGTAAGGCCTTCGTCGACGAGGTGGTCACCACGGTGGGCATGACCCGCTTCAACACCGTCTGGTCCGAGCCGCGGACGCTGCCGCGCACCGATGAGATCGGCGATCCGCAGCGCTGGATCGCGCGGGTGCTGGGCTGAGATGACCGCTCGGCCGCTGCCGGAGACGCCCGCGGCGCTGGTCCTGCGGCGCGCGGTGCGCACCTGGCTCGCGGAGTTCGCACCGACCGGCGTGGTGGCCGTCGCCCTGTCCGGTGGCGCGGACTCACTCGCCTTGACCGCGGCCGCGGTCAACGCGGCCGATGCGGTGGACGCCCTGATCGTCGATCACGGTCTGCAATCCGGATCGGATCGGGTCGCCGCCGCGGCGGCCGAGGTCGCGCTCGGACTGGGCTGTCGATCCGCCCGTGTGCTGCGGGTCCGGGTGGGTGGGACCGGTGGCCTGGAGGCCGCGGCCCGGCGCGCCCGCTACGACGCCCTGGCCGCCGCGCGCGACGGCCTGCCGGTGCTGCTCGGCCACACCCTCGACGATCAGGCCGAGACGGTGCTGCTCGGCCTGGCCCGCGGCTCCGGAGCGCGCTCGATCCAGGGCATGGCCCCCTTCGCCGATCCGTGGGGGCGGCCGCTGCTGGGCGTGCGTCGGGCCGACACCCGGCGGCTGTGCGCCGATCTGGGCCTGCGACCGCACGAGGATCCGCACAACAGCGCCCCGGAGTTCACCCGGGTGCGGCTGCGCGCGCAGGTGCTGCCGCTGCTGGAGGAGGTGCTCGGCGGTGGGGTCGCGCCCGCGCTGGCCCGCACGGCCGAGCAGTTGCGCGCCGACAATGCCGTCCTGGATGAGCTTGCCGAGAGGTTGCTGGTCGCCGCGACCGATGGCGTGACGCTGTCGATCGAGACGCTCGCCACTGCGCCGACGGCGCTGCGCCGCCGGGCCATCCGCGCCTGGCTCGTCGCGGGTGGCGCAAAAGGGCTGACCGACAAGCATTTACGCGCGGTCGATGCGCTGGTCACCCACTGGCACGGGCAGGGCGGCGTGGCCGTCGGTGGCGCGAAGCCCGGGACGAGGTTGGTTGCCGCGCGCGAACATGGCAGGCTGACGCTGGCAACACGAGACCAGTGAAGGGAAACCAGCGCACGTGTACGGGGACGACATCGCGTCGGTGCTGATCACCGAGGAGCAGATCCAGGCGAAGGTCGACGAACTCGCCGGACTCATCGCCAAGCGTTACCCCGCCGACGCGCCCGAGGGCGACCTGTTGCTGGTGGCCGTGCTCAAGGGCGCGATCTTCTTCATGGCGGATCTGGCTCAGGCCCTGCCCATTCCGACCCAGATGGAGTTCATGGCCGTCTCGTCCTACGGCTCGTCGACCTCGTCCTCGGGCGTGGTGCGCATCCTCAAGGACCTCGACAAGGACATCGCCGGGCGCAACGTGCTCATCGTCGAGGACATCATCGACTCCGGCCTGACGCTGTCGTGGCTCAAGCGCAACCTGTCCAGCCGCAACCCGGCCTCGCTCGAGGTGGTCACGCTGCTGCGCAAGCCCGATGCGTTGCGCACCCATGTCGATGTCGCGCACGTGGGCTTCGACATCCCCAACGAGTTCGTCGTCGGTTACGGCCTGGACTACGCCGAGCGCTACCGCGATCTGCCTTACATCGGCACGCTGAATCCGAAGGTCTATAGCAACTCCTAAGCCGGTCGGCGTGTCTATTCACGCCACGCCGGTGGTGTGAGGAATTTCACTCCGGGGCCGAGTGCCCTGCATGCCTGGTTCGGACGGGTGTTGCTGGCCCCGTGGACGAATCCGGTTACACCTCGCTGCGCTGCCCGCCGACTCCGAGCGTGGCGCGCGTTACTGCTGATCAGCCGGTCTTATTACCGGTCCCCACCTGGCCTTCCCTGGTTGGCCGGAGATTCGCCGAGGCCGGTGTGCGGCGGTTATGCAGAGGGCCTATGCTGTGATTAACAAACCTGACGGCTGTTTCTGTGCCTCTATCCCGACTCAGAGGTCTGATACGGCTGGATTTCCAAGACCGATTCTGATAGCAAGGGGCTATGGATCCGCATTTGCGCGACTTGCGGTACTTCGTCGCCGTCGCTGAGGAACTGCACTTCACCAACGCCGCTCAGCGGCTGCACATCGCTCAACCGACGCTGTCGCGGCAGATCCGCCAGCTCGAACGCCAGCTCGACGTCGTGCTGTTCGACCGGAACCAGCGCAGCGTCGCGCTCACGGTGGCGGGCAAGGAGCTGCTCGAGGGCGCCCGCAAGATCCTGGAGCTGTGGGAGGTGACCAACGTCGCCCTGCAGGAGGCCGGTGAGGTGCTGCGCGTGGGCATCCAGAGCTCGATCGGCCGCGGCCTGATCGCCGATCTGGAGAGCGCGAGCGGGCATCGGCTGGCCCTGCACTCGGCGTCGTGGACCGACCCGTCCAGCGGACTGGCCGGGCGGCAGGCCGATTTGGCCCTGATGTGGCTGCCGGTGCCGGACGCCGGGCGCTACCGCTGGCAGGTGCTATGCACCGAACCGCGCTGGGTGTTACTACCGGAGAACCACGCGCTGGCCGAGCGCGAGACCATCGACTTCGCCGATCTGCTCGACGAGCCGTTCGTCGCCATGCCGTCGGAAGCCGGTGCGGCGCGCGACTTCTGGCTCGGTAACGACGGCCGCGGCGGCCGCCAGGCCAAGATCGGCGGCGAGGCCGCGACCGCCGAGGAGCGGCTCGAGGCCGTCAGCCTCGGCCTGGGCGTCTGCCTGCTGGCCGAGAGCAATGTTCCGATGTATCGCTGGCCGGGCCTGACCGCCCGCGAGGTGAGCGGCCTGGCCCCGTGCGAACTGGCCGTGGCCTGGCGCGCGGACGACGACCGCCCCACCATCCTCGATTTCGCCAACCGGGTGATGGCCGGCGGATTCGGCTCCGCGAAGGACTGATTCGCACCGATCCCGCGGTTACGGGGCGGTGCGCCGCCACGGGTGCGCGGCCTCCAGCTGAGCCGCCAGCCGCAGTAGCGTCGACTCGCTACCGGGCGGCCCGGCCAACTGGGCGGCCAGCGGGGTGCCGGTGCGCGGGTGCAGACCCATCGGCACGCTCACCGCGGGCCAGCCGACCAGATTCCACAGCGGGGTGAACGGCGAATACCGCGCGCTGGCAAGGATGTTCGGCAGCCAGCCGCGCGCATGCCAGGCCTTGGCGAGCGGCGGGGGACCGGCCAGGGTGGGGGTGATGACGACATCGTGCTGTTCGAAGAAGTCCAGCAGCCGGGCCTCGATCCGATCGACCTGCCCGGGCCGGACCAGTCCGGCGCGCAGCACCGCACGGCCGAGGGCCACATGGGTACGGGTGCGCCGCTGTAGTCGTTCCGGATGCGCGATCTCGGCCGCCTCGCGCGCGGCATTGGCCAGCCAGCGCAGCGCCACGGCGGTGGTGCCGCCCGCATAGGGCAGCGTCGCGGAGGTCACGGTATGTCCGGCCGCCGTGGCCAGCCGGGCGGCCGTTCGGGCCGCGCCCGCCCACTGCTTGTCGACCGTCAGCAGCGGCGAGGGCGCGGCAAAGGCGAGTCCGATACGCAGCTGCGCCGGCGGTTCGAGATCGGCCAGTGCCGGGCGGTCGGCCAGTACCGACAGCACCAGTGCGGCATCGGCGACGGTCGTGGCGAGCACGCCGTTCTCGGTCATCCCGCCCCAGGAGTCCACGCCGATCCGCGCGGGTACCACGCCGCGGCCGGGCTTGATGCCGAAGACGCCGCAGCAGGCCGCCGGAATCCGGACCGAGCCCAGGCCGTCGTTGCCGTGCGCGACGGGTACCAGTCCCGCGCCGACCGCCGCACCCGAACCGCCCGACGAACCGCCCGCGCTGTAGCGAATGTTCCAGGGAGAGCGCGTGATTCGCTCGGGCGTATCGGTGACGCCCCACAGGCCGAATTCGGGCATCTCGGTCAGTCCGACGACGATCGCCCCCGCCGCGCGCAGGCGGCGGACCACCGGATGATCGGATTCGGCGGGGCGTTCGTCGCCCGCCCGCGATCCGCCGCGGCTCACCTCGCCCGCCACATCGATATTGCTCTTCACCGCGATCGGCACGCCCGCCAGCGGCAGCGCCTCCAGATCGGGCCGATCGGCCAGCGCCTTCGCCTCCGCGCGGGCGGCCTCGGTGCGGACCGCGCAGAAGGCGTTGACCTTCGGATTGCCGACGCGGATGCGCTCCAGGGCCGCGTCGAGGATCTCCTCGGGCCGGGTCGTACCGTCCCGCACGGCGGCCGCGATCGCGGTGGCGGTCGGCGGCGCCGCCGAATCCTGCGGGCCCATCGGCACCTCCTGCGCGGCTGGAGTGGCGGTGGTCGATATCGCATCCGCTAGCGCGGTGCCCTCGTTCTGCATACTCGTGCCCCCGTCGCGTCGTGTTCGAAATGGGTGTTTCGGTATCGACGCGCAAATTATCATTTCCGGCAGTGCTCGGGAATGATGATCTCGGGTGTGGCGGATTCTATCCGTCGGACCCGCGGCCGACCAGTACGGATCCGGATCATCGGATCCTCCGGTGATCCGACCGTTCGGTCCTCGATGATCCGGGCGATGCCCGGAATCGTTAGGTGCGTTATGAGCTACAGTTTCGACACCGGCAACGGGTTCGGGCGGCCAACGGCCGGAATCGAATTCGGCGCGGTGGCCGCGTTCGCCGCCGCGTGGGAGTCCGCCGACCGTCCACCGGAGATCGTCGACTACCTCCCCGATGCCGATACCCTGCGGCGGGGTGCGCTGGTCGAGCTCATTCGGATCGATCTACGGCACCGCTGGCTGCGTCGAGCGGGCGGGCAGGGCGGACCTGTGCGTAAACGGTTGCTCGAATATTGTTCGGAATTCCCGGAGTTGACCCCCGATCGAATTCCGGCCGGTCTGGTCTACGAGGAGTTCGTGATCCGGCGGCACAGTGGCGAACGGGTCGATCCGCGCGAGTGTCTGCGGGAATTCCCCGCGCAGGCGACGCAATTGCGCGAAATGCTCAATGCCGACGACGAGGAGCAGAGCACCCGGCGCGCCGCCGCCGATCTCACCGCCCCCGAACTCACCGCGACCGTCGCACCCGCGACCTCGATCTGGACCGGCGACGCCACCCGCACCACCACGGGACTGGCCGAATCCGTCGACACCGAGGGCCTGGACGATATCCAAGTCGGCCAGCGCATCGACGATTTCGATCTGCTGACCGGACTCGGCAGCGGGGCCTTCGCCCGGGTCTTCCTGGCCCGCCAGCGCGCGCTGCAGCGTCTGGTCGCGGTGAAGATCTCCGCCGATCGCGGTACCGAACCACAGACGCTGGCCCAGCTCGACCACGACTACATCGTGCGCGTCTTCGATCAGCGGCTGCTCGACGATCCTCGCGGCAACTCGGCATCGCGCCGACTTCGGCTGCTGTACATGCAGTTCCTGCCCGGCGGCACGCTGCTCGGCGTGCTGCGCTGGGTGCGCGCCACCCCCGCGGCGCAGCGCAGCGGGCAGTTGCTGCTCGATGCCGTCGACGCCGCGATGGAGGAGAAGGGCGAGATCCGCCCCACCGATTCCAGCGTCCGCGCCGAACTCGCGACACTGTCCTGGCCGGAGACGGTGGCCTGGCTCGGCCGCCGCCTGGCCGAGGCACTGGCCTACGCCGATGCCCAGGGTGTGCTGCACCGCGACATCAAACCCGCCAACGTTCTGCTCACCGCCGAGGCCGTCCCGAAACTGGCCGATTTCAACATCAGCTTCAGTCGCAATCTCGAGGGCACCAGCCCGGTCGCCTATTTCGGCGGCTCGCTGTCGTATATGTCCCCCGAACAGCTCGAGGCCTGCCATCCGGGCTATCAGCGTTCACCGGATGATCTGGACACTCGCTCGGATATCTATTCGCTGGGTGTGGTGCTGTGGGAATTGCTCACGGGCGCGAAGCCTTTCGACGATACGACGGCCAGTGAGCACGGCGATATCAGCACCCTGAAACAGATGCTGGCGCAACGCCACGCCGGGGTGGATCCGGAGGCGCTGCGCCGCATTCCGCCCGATTGCCCGGCGGCGCTGCGCCGGGTCCTGCTGGCCTGCCTGGAATCCGATCGCGACAGGCGCTGGGCCGACGGGACGGAGCTGGCGCAGCAACTGGAGCTGTGCCTGGACGAGCGGGCCCGCGATCTGGTCGATCCGCCGCCGCACAGCTGGCGACTGCGGTTGCGGCCGTGGCGGGTGCCGGTGCTGGCGCTGGCGATCGGGCTGCCGAATGTCATCGCCTCGCTGTACAACATCGAGCACAACCGGATGCTGATCATCGACCGGCTCAGCGTCCCGGCCCAGGACACGTTCATGACGGTGACGACGGCGGTGAACGCGATCTTCTTTCCGGTCGGTATCGCGGCGCTGGTGTACCTGTCGCGATGCCTGATCACGGTGCCGACGGGACTGCGCAAGGGACGTACCTACGATTCGGCCACGATCGCCCGGGCGCGCGACGCCGCGTTGCGGATGGGCGATCGCACCGTGCTGGTGGTGTTCTCGCTATGGGCGCTGTCCGCGGTGACCTTCCCGGTGGCCATGCAGCTGGCCACCGGCGAGGTGACGCCGCGGGTGCTGGTGCATTTCCTGTGGTCGCTGCTGATCTGCGGCGCGATGGCGGTCGCCTATCCGTTCTTCCTGGTGACGTTCTTCATGGTGCGCAGCATCTATCCGATCTTCCTGCGGCAGGGTGAGATCGGCGCCGTCGACGCGGTTCGGCTGCGGCGGCTGGACCGCAGATGCACCGGATATCTGGCGGTGACGGCATCGGTGCCACTGCTGGCCGTGGCGGGGGTGACCTTCCTGCCGCCCGCGGACATTCCGAGTGTGATCGTGGCCGTGCGGGTGCTGTGCGTGGGCGCGATCATCGCCTTTCTGATCGCCTATGTGCTGTTCCGCGCGCTCGAGGCGGATCTGCGCGCGCTGGAGCGGGTGGTCGACCCGGCCGCGCTGGGGCGGGGCGCGGACTCGTCGCCGCGGGCGGAAAGATGAGGCCGTGAACACGGTTCCGGCGGCGACGGCGGCGCGATTCGCCGCCGATTGGCAGGCCACGCTGCGCGCGCCCGGTTTCGATCCGCCGCCCCTGGCCCGCTATCTGCCCGATGGCAGCGCGGTCCGGCTGGCGGTGCTGGCCGAACTGGTCCGCATCGATCAGCGCCAGCGCTGGCGGCGGGGTGCGGGGCGACGCATGTCGGAGTACGGCAGTGAGTTTCCGGATCTGGTCGACACCGCGCCGTTCGTGGAGCTGGTGTGCGAGGAGTACGGACTGCGCCGCCGTAGGGAGGCGATCGGACTGGAGGAGTTCTGCGCCGAGTATCCGGCGCAGGCCGACGAACTGCGCCGCCGATTCGCCGCCGCCGAGGGCGCCCGGCCCGACTTGCCCGCGGGCATCGAGATCGGTTCCCGGCTCGACGATTTCGATCTGCTCACCGAACTGGGCGGCCGCGCGCACGCGAAGGTCTTTCTGGCCCGGCAGCTCTCGATGCAGCGGCTGGTCGCGGTGCGGGTGGAGGCGGGCGATGAGCACGATCCGCGCCGGGTCGCCCAGCTCGACCACCAGTACATCGTGCGGGTCTTCGATCAGCGGCTGGTGACCGATGCGTCGGGGGCGACCCTGCGCCTGCAGTACATGCAGTATCTACCGGGCGGCTCGGGCGCCGATCTGCTGCGGCTGGTCCGCGCGGCGGCGCCGGGCGGCGGGGAACTGTTGTTGCGCTCGGTGGATCGGGCAATGGAAGCGCGGGGGGAGATCCGCCCGACCGATTCCACCGTGCGCGACGCGATCTCGGCGCTGTCGTGGCCGGAGACCGTGGCGTGGATCGGCCGCCGCCTGGCCGCGGCCCTGGATTACGCGGATCGCCAGGGGATTTCGCATGGGGCCGTGCAACCGGCGAATGTGCTGTTCACCGCGGAGGGCGTGCCGAAACTGGCCGATTTCGCCTGTGCCGTACCGCCCGCCGCCGATCCGGACGCGGTTCGGTATCAGGCCCCCGAACATCTGGCCGCGCTGATCGATCCGACCGCCCCGCCGCCGGACACTCGCGCCGACATCTTCGCTCTCGGCGTGCTGCTGTGGGAACTGCTGACCGGCACACGGCCGTTCGCCGATCCACCCCCCGACGATCCGGAACCCCTGACCACCCTGCTGCGCGATCGCGGAGCCGGTGTCGATCCGCGTGCGCTGCGGGAACTGCCCGCCGAGACGCCCGCCACGCTGCGCCGCGTGCTGTTGGACTGTCTGCATCCGGAGCCGGTGCGGCGCTGGCGTTCCGGCGCCGAACTCGCCGGGCAGCTGGAGCTGTGTCTGGATCCGCGGGCCCGCGATCTGGTCGATCCACCGCCGGACAGTCTGCGCTACCGGGCGCGGCGGTGGGCGCTGCCGATCGCGGCGGTCTGCGTCGGCGTGCCGAATCTGTTCGCGAGCCTCTACAACATCCGGCTCAATCAAACCCTGATCGTGGACCGGCTGTCGGCGGCGGATCAGCAGCGATTCCAGACCATCGCGGTGTTCAACAACGCCATCGCCTTTCCGCTGGCGGCACTGCTGATGCTCGTGCTGTGCCGTCGGCCGCTGCTCGCGGCGCTGCGGCTCGACCGCGGGCTCGGCTGTCCGGCAACGGATCTGCCCCGGGTGCGGGCGCAGACGCTGTCGATCGGGGATCGGCTGGTGTGGGTACCGTTCGGCATGTGGCTACTGGCCGGAATCGCCTGGCCGATCGCGCTCATGAGCACCGGGGTGGTGCTGCCGTCGCGCAACTTCGTGCAGTTCTACACCGCTCAGGTGGTGTGCGCCGCGATCGCGCTGGCGTATCCGTTCTTCCTCGTCACCGTGTACGTCGTGCGTTCGATCTACCCTCGGCTGCTGGTGGCCGGTCCGGTCGGTCCCGAGGACGGGCGGCAGCTGCGGCGGCTGGCCCGGCGCGGCAATTTCTATCTGGCCGCGGCGGCGTCGGTACCGCTGCTGGCGGTGGCCAGCGCGACCTTCGTGCCCGACGGCCAGCTGGCGTTGGTGATCGGGCCGGTGCGAATGCTGAGCGTGGGTGGCATGCTGGCATTCGTGCTGACGTACTGGCTGTTTCGTCTGCTGGAGGCCGATCTGCGCGCATTGATCCGCGCGACCGCGCGCGCGACACGATGAACCCGCCGATCGCCCGGATCGTGAGCCTGTCGCATGTGCACGATCCGGCCCGCACCCCCCTGTACCCCGGCGACCCCGCCTTCGAACTCGAGACCGTGGCCACCGTCGAGCGGGACGGCTACTACCTGCGCTACCTGCGGCAGGGTGAGCACACCGGGACGCACTGGGGCGCGCCGATCCATTTCGACCCCGAGGGGTTGGCGGCCGATGAGCTGGAACCGGAGGATCTGCTGTTGCCAGCGGTGAAGGTGGATGTGCGGGAGCAGTGTGCCACCGACCGGGATTATGCGATTTCCGTGGCCGATCTGCGGGAGTGGGAGCGGGTGCACGGGCGGATTCCCGACGGGGCCGCGGTCGTCGCGTGGACGGGTTGGGATGCCAAGTGGGGTGGTCCCGAATTCGCCGGGGTGGGCGAATGCGCGGGGCACCAGCCGGGTTTCGCGCCGGAGGCGGTGCGGTGGCTGCTGGACAGCGGGCGGCTCGGGCGGCGGGGAGCGCTCGGGATCGACACCTTCGGGCCGGATCGGGGTGTGGACCACAGCTATGCGGTGTCGCGGCTGCTGTATCGGGAGCATCGCATCAGCCTGGAATGTCTGGCGAATCTGGCGGCGCTGCCTGCGACCGGGGCGTGGGTGCTCGCCGGAGGGCCAATCTATCGCGCCGGATCGGGCGGTCCGGCAGGTGTCTTCGCCTTCATACCCTGAACGGGACGCGCCCGGTGGATGGTGCGCCGCCGGCGCGCCCGGCCGCGGGTAGGGTCGGGTCGATGTTCGGCAGCGGTGACGAGGTGTCGCTGGGGGAATTGGCCGACCACGTCCGGGAGCGGGCCGCCGGGCGGGTGGGTCGGTTCGTGCTGGGTATCGCCGGGCCGCCCGGCGCGGGGAAGTCCACGTTCGCGGGCGCGCTGCGGGATGCGATCGGGGCCGGGACCGCGGAGGTGGCGCCGATGGACGGATTCCATCTCACCAATGCCGAGCTGCGGGTGGCCGGTGCGCTGGCGCGCAAGGGCGAGCCGGACACCTTCGATGTCGGCGGATATCTCGACCGGTTGCGGGCGCTGCGGGAAATGCCGCTCGGACAACGGGTTTCGTGGCCGATCTACGATCGAAAGCGGCACGAGCCGGTGCCCGACGGGGTGGTGTTCGACCGGCAGGCCATCGCGATCACCGAGGGCAACTATCTACTGCTCGACGACTACGGCCCGGCCGGGTGGTCGGCGGTGCGGGAGTACCTGGACGAGGTCTGGTATCTGGACGCGGCCGTCGGCGAACTTCGGGAACGGCTGCTGCGCAGGCATATTCGCGGCGGCAAGAGCGAGGAGTTCGCGCGGGCGAAGGTGGCGGGCAGCGATCTGATGAATGCCGAGCTGGTGGCCGCCACGCGCGGGCGCGCCGACCTGGTGCTGCGTTCGAACGGCACGGTCTATCTGGTGGACTGACTCACCGGTGGTGCCGCATCCATGCGCGGGTGCCGAGATATCGGCAGGAGGCCGACGCCACCTCCGACGCCAGCCGCAGCGCGTCCGGAAAAGGCTGCCCGGCAACGTGATAGTGACAGAACGCGCCGTGCAGCACATCCCCCGCGCCGAGGGTGTCGACCACGGGCGCGCCGGACACCGCGATCTCGCCCCGGCCGTCCGGCGCGGAGTACGGAATCGGCCTGCCGCCGTGGGTCACTGCCGCATGCCCGACCCCGTGGTCGTGCAGATAGTCGAACAGGTCGTCCGCGCCGACGCCGGGCGGTGCGAACGACGCCGAGCAGATCGCGATATCGGTCAGCGCCAACAGCTCCGCGTGCACCTCGCGCCAGCGCCCGGCGTCGAGCACCACCGGAATGCCGGAAGCCCTTGCGGCCGTGGCGAATCCGACGGCCAGCTCCGGATAGTGACCGTCGATCAGCAGGATCCGGGCGTCGTTCAGCGGCCCGAGTTGGCTCGGATCGAACGGGGCGGCGATCTCCGAACCGTCCAGTGAAACGATCGTGCGGGTACCGGATCCGGTGGCGACCATGATCGAGGAGACCGGCGGGCGGTGCGTACCGGACGGCGTGACGTCCACCGGCGCCACGCCGTACTCGTCGAGATCGCGCCGGATCACCTGCGCCAGGTGGTGTTCCCCGAGCGCGGTCACCAGGGCGGGGGTGCGGCCGGACAGAAAGGCATGGGTGACAGCGGCGTTCGCGGCCGGACCGCCCGCGCCCAGGAACTGATCACGAGCCCGGGTCTTGGTGTCCTCGTCCGGATACCGGTCGAGTGCGTACGCGATGTCCAGCGTGGCCAGGCCCACGAATACCGCTGTCGCCATGCGGTGAGACTAGTGCCGCCTCATTTCTGCTCCGAGCGCACCCGCTCCTCGTAGGCCTTGCGGGCGCCGTGGTCGACCTGGTCCAGGAAGGCGTGCTGGGAGCCGAGCACCCGGCCCAGGGCGTCGCCGACCGGCTCGGGTAACAGGCCGACGAACTGGGAGAGCAGGCCCGCGGCCCGGGTGACGCGCACCTTCGAGCGCGGCTGCACCAGCAGCTTGGCGATGGCCTCGGCGATCTCCTCCGGTTCGGCCGGGCGCGGCAGCAGCCGGGGCGGATTGACGCCGGAGGTGAGTTCGGTCTTGGTCAGGGTCGGCAGCACCGAGGAGAACGACACCCCGCTGCCGCGGTACTCCTCGCGCAGCGTGTCGGTGAAGCCGAGCAC
Organism: Nocardia sp. CDC159; assembly: GCF_023740735.1. Taxonomy (GTDB): domain Bacteria; phylum Actinomycetota; class Actinomycetes; order Mycobacteriales; family Mycobacteriaceae; genus Nocardia; species Nocardia pulmonis. Next base: position 469,408 of record NZ_JAMRXH010000002.1, on the reverse strand, counting down.
CGCGTGCTTGGTGGCGTTGTAGGTGGCCAGGCCCGGGATGTGGGTCTCGCCCGCCAGCGAGGCGATATTGATGATGTGGCCGCTGCGTCGCAGCAACATTCGCGCCAGGGCGAGTTTGGAGCCCAGGATCACGCCGTAGACGTTGATGTCGAGCATGCGGCGGGTCAGCGCGTCCGGCTCGTCGACGACCTTGCCGGTCGGCATGATTCCGGCATTGTTGATCAGCACGTCGATCGGTCCGAGCCGGCGCTCCACCTCGTCCAGGAAGGACGCGAAGGACTGCTGGTCGGTGACGTCGAGCCGCCCGTAGTGGTCGAAATCGTGTGCGGTGCCGGATTGCTTGACCGCCACCTCGTCCACATCCCCGATGGCGATCTTCGCGCCGTACTTCCGCAGCGCGGTGGCGGTGGCCAGGCCGATGCCGCGGGCGCCGCCGGTGATCACCACGACCTTGCCGCGGATGATGCCGAAATCCGTCACTTGCCCTTACCTCCTACGGTGTTGATGACATCCAGGACGCCGACGCGGCGCATGCCGCGGGCGCCCGCGGCCCGCATGGCCGACAGCGCGAGGCCGAGTTTTGTTGTGCTGTAGGGGAACCAGAACAGTTCCTTCTGCTGCGTCGGCAGCATCGGCGCGGTGAGCGCCTGCTTGCGGCAGTACTTGCGCAGTCCCTCCGCACCGCCCCAACGGGCTCCGATACCGGACTGCTGCCAGCCGCCCATCGGCAGCGCGAAATTGAACATGTTGGCGAAGACGTCGTTGATATTCACCGCACCCGTGTTCAATTGCCGCGCCAGGCGGTCCCCGCGCGCCCGGTCCCCGGTCCAGATCGAGGCCGACAGGCCGTAGATCGAATCATTGGCCAGGGCGACGGCCTCGGTCTCGTCGGCGACCCTCATCACCGGCAGGGTCGGGCCGAAGGTCTCCTCGGTCATACAGGTCATGCGGTGATCGACGTCGACGAGCACGGTCGGCTCGAAGAAGGTGCCGGTGCCGGTCGGCCTGCCGCCGGTCAGGGTGCGCGCACCCTTGGCCAGCGCGTCCTCGATATGGCTCGCGACGATGTCCTTCTGGGCGTCGTTGGCCAGCGCGCCGATGTCGTAACGCGATTCGCGGCCGTCGAAGCCCTGGCGCAGCGTGCGCACGTGCTCGGTCAGCTTGGCGACGAATTCGTCGTACACCGGCGCCTCGACGTAGACCCGCTCCACCGAGATGCAGACCTGGCCGGCATTGAACAGTCCGCCGAACGCGATTCCGTATGCGGCGCGGTCGATATCGGCGTCGGCGAGCACGATCGCCGGATCCTTGCCGCCCAGTTCCAGGCTGTAGGGAATCAGTCGCCGCGCGCAGGCGGTGGCGATCGCGCGGCCGGTGCGGGTGGACCCGGTGAACTGCACATAATCCACGTTCTCGACCACGGCCGCACCGGTTTCACCGCCGCCGGTCATGACCGCGAGCACCGGCGGCGCGCCGATCTCGGCCCAGCCACGGGCCAACTCCAGCGCCGAAAGCGGGGTCACCTCCGAGGGTTTCAACAGCACGGCCGCTCCGGCCGCCAGCGCCGGGATCACATCCAGCGCGGGCATGGCCAGCGGGAAGTTCCACGGTGTGATCACGCCGACCACCGGATACGGGCGATACACCGTGGTGAGGCGCTTGACCCGGGCCAGCGGGCTGTGCGGAGACGGATGCTCGTCGGCGAGGAACTTAGCCGCGCGGCGGGCGTAGTAGCCGATCAGGTCGATCGCGAAGGTGGGATCGATGAGCGAATCCACCCGCGGCTTACCGGATTCCGACTGCACCACATCGGCCAGCCGATCGGTGTTGTCGATCAGCCAGTCCTGCAGTTTCAGCAGCCACCGCTTGCGGCCCTCGGGACCGATCGCCTCCCACTCCGTTTGGTACAGGCGCAGTTCGCGCACCTTGGCCGCGACCGCATCGGCCGATTCGTCGGCCACGGTGCCCACCGGTTCGCCGGTGGCGGGATTGCGGATCTCGATGCTGCGGGGCGTGGCCTTGGCCGCCGTCTTGCGGGCGGCGCTGGTCTTCCGCTGGTTCGGTGCCGGTCCGGGATTGGTCACGATGCTCTCCCACGTGCGCGTCATTGCGGGGCTGTGAATTGGTTCACTGAACTATGATCGTGACACAATCGCGTGCCGAGTTCTTGGCCACGACTGTCAATGATCCCGAGGCTTTTTGTACTCGGAGCACAAACGAGAGGGTCGCCGATGCGGACCACGGGCACCGATCCGGTGGTGCGGCAGTGGATCACCGATTTCGTCGCCGAGACCCTGCGGGCCGAGGCCCTGGAACAGGTCGTGGCGCGGCTGGACAACGCGCTGATCGCGCGGGTGCCCGAGCTGGCCGAGCGCGATATCCGGCGCGATCTGGCGGCCAGCACCCGGGCCCACGCGCTGGCCGTGCTCGGTGCGCTCACCCAGGACCGGTCCGACTATCCGGTGCCGCAGCAGGCGCACGACTTCGCCCGCACCATCGCCCGCCGCGGCCACGATCTGCGGTTGCTGCTGCGGGTCTATCACCTCGGGCAGGAGGCCGTACTCGACTACCTGATCGAGATCCTGGATCAGCGCGAACTGCCCCGCGATATCGAGCGGGCGGTGCTGACCCAGCTGTTCGAGCGATCCATCGGCTGGGTCAGCACCTCGGTCGAGCAGCTGACCGACACCTACACCGAGGAGCGCGAACGCGGGCTGCGCGCCGCGCTGAACCAGCGCGCCGAACTCGTGCGCGATCTGCTGGCGGGCTCGGAGGTGGATATCGACCAGGCCTCCGCGCGGCTGGGTTATCGGCTGGCCGGGCGGCATCTGGCCGGTGTGCTCTGGACCGACGAGTCGATGCCGGGCGCGATGCCGCTGCCGGACAACGGGTTCGGCGCCGCCGGCGGCGACAGCGAGGTGCTGGGCCTGCTCGACCGGGTGGTCGCGCGGATGGCCGCGGCGCTGGGCAGCCGCAGCGTGCTGACCGTGCCATCGGGCGCCAGCGCGCTGTGGGTGTGGCTGGCGGTGGAGTCGGATGCGGCGCGGTTGCCGAATGCGGTGGAGGCGCCGGTGCGGATCGCGGTCGGCGCACCGGCCGCGGGTATCGCGGGCTTTCGCGACAGCCATCGGGAGGCGGTGTCGGCTCGGCAGGTCGCCGAGCGTGCGGTGGGGCAGATCGGCCGGGTGCTCCACTATCCGGATGTCGAGGTGGCCTATCTGGCCGGGGCCGACGAGGCGGCGATGCGGGCGCTGATCGTGCGCGAACTGGGGCCGCTGGCCGTCACGGGCGTGGGCGCCGCGCGGCTGCGCGAGACACTGCACGCCTATCTGCGCTGCCACCGCAGCCCGGACGCGGCCGCGAAAAGGCTTGGCGTGCACAAGAACACCGTGCGCTATCGAATTCAGCGCATCGAGGAACTACTGGGCCATCCGATCGAACAGCGCAGCCTGCGGCTGGAGATCGCGCTGGACTGCGCGGCCGTGTACGGCGTGCGATAGCCGGCCCGAATCAGTCCGCCTTGGCCAGTCGGCGCAGCGGTGGCTCGGTGGACGGAGGTACCCGGCGATCCGGCAGCTCGGCCAGCAATGCCGTGGTCGCCGCCGCGACCGCCGCCACCGCCTTGTCGAAGGCGGGCTTGGTCGTGGAGGAAAGGCCGGTCAACCCACCGACCTTCCGCACGTATTGCTGTGCGGCCGCGTAGATTTCCTGCTCGGTCGCGGGCGGCTCCAGCCCGCGCAGGACGGTGATGTTTCTACACATGGCGCAGAGATTAGCGCTCGGTTCCGGCCCGCGACAGGGCAAGAATCTACAGATGTGAAAATTGTGCGTTGCGTGCGGCGGCTGTTTCGACGGGGCGTGACGCGCGTCTCGAAGGGGATGAGCGAGACCGCTCCCGATCGATACGACACAATCGGTGCTATGGCCACCCGCGACGTGCCCACACTGACCACCTTCCCCTACGAGGAGCTGGACCGGCGCGAGGACGACCACTGGTCCGGCGCACAGGTCTCCGACGACGAGCTGCGCGCACTGTCGCTGGGCGCGTTCTACTCGGCGCGCTGGGACGCGTTCCACGATGCCCTGCTGCTCGGACCCGAGCGCGAGCATCCGCTCGGCGACCGGCGCGAACTGGCCATCGACACCCTGACCGGGGCCTGGGGCATCACCGACGGCACCGAGGCGATGGCGTCGATGGAACAGCTGCTCGACGGGATGCATTCGCCGCTGTATGCCCTGGTGCATCCGCTGGTGATGGCGGCGATCAATTCGCCGGAGCGCGACCGGTTCGGCGAGCGGGCCGATCGGCACCGGGCCTTCCTGCGGCAGGTCGGCTCGTTCCGCGGGATGGAGAATCCCGAGGCGCTGGTCCGCGACTACGACATCTGGGCCCAGGCGATCAAGCTCGGTCTGACCGATCATCTGGTGCAGCCGCTGCCCGCCGATATCCAGGCGTGGGATCTGGCCCGCGTGGTGGCGGTGGCCCGGATGGCCTTCACCGCCGGTTACCTCGACGCCGACGTGGCCTGGGACTACGTCATGCGAGCCCTGCCCCCGGCCCAGCGCCGCTATCGCAACTGGCGGCAGTTCGGCGACGCCTACCTCACCGGCTGGACCTACTGGCAGGCCTGCGAGGACCTCGCCGAGCTGAAGTCCGGCGGGGTGGACCGCCGCCTGGAGCTGGTCCGGCTCTGGATGCGCCCGACCAGCCCGTGGCGGCGGATCGCGCTGCAGCCGACGGAGGAGATTCCGGCGGGCGGCGGCGCGCCGGAATGACGGGCGCGCCGCGCCCGGGTCAGTCCGGCAGCGAGCGCAGTATGCCGCGGCCGTAGCGCTGGAACTGGGAATCGTCGACCATCCCCAGTGAATGCCGCTCCACCAGCAGCTCCCACTCCGAATACAGCTGGGCGACGCCGGGATCGGGCGGGGCCACGGCCCCGTCGGCGGCCTCGCGCTGAATGGCGAAGGTGAGCGCGCCGACCACGCGTTCGGTATCGGCGCGGTCGGTGCCGGTGAAACGCAGGGTCATATTGCCGTCGCACACCTCGATACCGGACTCGCCGCCGGCGGCCGAATCGACCGAGCGCGCCGACATCAGTGCGGCCACCGGCAGCTCGTGGGCGTAGCGCTCGCCCGGCCCGACGGAGACGAACAGCAGCCGCTGGGTGGTGACCGCGAGCAGACCCCGGCCCCGTCCGGCGGGCGGCTCGGCGGAGACCAGCGCGGTCTCCAGTGCGAACTCCTCCGGGGTGACCAGTTGATGCAGCGTGGTCACGGCCGTGCGGGTCTCCCGGCGCGGGGCCATCCGGCGCACCGCGCGATCCACATCGGCGCGGGTCGGACCCGTTTTGCCCCAGACCGGGGCGGGCGGATTCAGGTCGGGTACGGACATATCGATGCGCTGGGTGGCCGTGATCTGGGTATTGATCCGCTCCACGATCACGGTGGCCGCCGGCACGTCGTGCTCGGCGATCAGCACCGGCAGCGGGGTGCGGTCGGCCGGAATTCCGGTGAGCAGCGAGGTCGGATAGCGAAGGTAGATCTCGATGACGACGGCATCGTCGGTCCGGCGGTTCAGCCGGACCTTGAGCAGGTCGGAGACCGGCACGTCGAGCACTCGCTCGCCGTCCGAGCCGGGCCTGAGGACCTGCAGTCGACCGTTGCCGTGGCGCAGTATCGCTGTGGGTGTCCGTAACTCGACTATGTCCATACCCCCTGCACTCTTGTTGTGTCGTCGATCACAATGGGACTGGCATGTCATCATTGTGACCGCTGGGTCCGACACCGAACGCACGGTGTTCGTGTCGGTTCGAGCACAGGCCGGGAACCACCGCTGTTCTCCGACCGTTTACTTGTCGAACTGCATCAGGTGCGCGATGTATCGAGTAGACCGTACGCGGTAACGTGGCTTGTCCGCATCCGTTCGGTCGCACCCGGTCGGTCCGGTTGCGGATACGGCACCCGCCCGATGCATCGTAGGCACGAACCGGAATTACCGGAAAGGACTGGCCCGCCGGCCGACGCTCTATGAACCGCAAGACAGTGTTTCGCAACCTGGCCATAGTCGCGGGCGTCCTGCTCGTGATCTATCTGGTCGGTTATTTCAGCAACGACACGCGCGGCTGGAAGAACGTCGATACGTCCGTGGCGCTCACCCAGCTGCAGGACAAGGCCAACGTCAAGCAGGTTCAGATCGATGACAAGGAGCAGCAGCTCCGCATCACGCTGAACAAGGGCAACGACGCGACCAGCGGCCAGACCCAGATCATCGCGAAGTATCCGGGTGGCAGCGAGGTTTCGGCGCAGATCCTCAAGGACGTGCAGGCCTCCGGCGCCCCCTACAACACGACCGTCAAGCAGGACAGTTGGTTCACCCAGGTGCTGCTGTTCGTGCTGCCGATGGTGGTGCTGCTCGGGCTGTTCATCTTCGTCATGGCCCGCATGCAGGGCGGTGGCCGAGGCGGCATGATGGGCTTCGGCAAGTCCAAGGCCAAACAGCTGTCCAAGGACATGCCCAAGACCACCTTCGCGGATGTGGCCGGGGCCGACGAGGCCGTCGAGGAGCTCTACGAGATCAAGGACTTCCTCCAGAACCCGGCCCGCTACCAGGCGCTGGGGGCGAAGATCCCGAAGGGCGTGCTGCTGTACGGCCCGCCCGGCACCGGTAAGACGCTGCTCGCCCGGGCCGTGGCCGGTGAGGCGGGGGTCCCGTTCTTCACGATCTCCGGTTCGGACTTCGTCGAGATGTTCGTCGGCGTCGGCGCCTCGCGCGTGCGCGACCTGTTCGATCAGGCCAAGCAGAACAGCCCCTGCATCATCTTCGTCGACGAGATCGACGCCGTCGGCCGCCAGCGCGGCGCGGGTCTGGGCGGCGGTCACGACGAGCGCGAGCAGACGCTCAACCAGCTACTGGTCGAGATGGACGGCTTCGGCGACCGCACCGGCGTGATCATCATCGCGGCCACCAACCGCCCCGACATCCTCGATCCGGCGCTGCTGCGGCCCGGCCGCTTCGACCGGCAGATTCCGGTCGGCAATCCGGATCTGGCCGGGCGTCGCGCGATCCTGCGCGTGCACTCGCAGGGCAAGCCGATCGCGTCCGACGCCGATCTGGACGGGCTGGCCAAGCGCACGGTCGGCATGTCCGGCGCGGATCTGGCCAATGTCATCAACGAGGCCGCGCTGCTCACCGCGCGCGAGCACGGCAATGTGATCACCGGCGCGGCGCTGGAGGAGTCGGTCGACCGCGTCATCGGCGGCCCGCGGCGCAAGAGCCGCATCATCAGCGAGCACGAGAAGAAGATCACGGCCTACCACGAGGGCGGCCACACCCTGGCGGCCTGGGCGATGCCCGATATCGAACCGGTCTACAAGGTCACCATCCTGGCCCGCGGCCGCACCGGCGGGCACGCCATGACCGTGCCCGAGGACGACAAGGGCCTGATGACCCGCTCGGAGATGATCGCCCGGCTGGTGATGGCGATGGGCGGCCGCGCGGCCGAGGAACTGGTGTTCCACGAGCCGACCACGGGCGCGTCCTCCGATATCGATCAGGCCACCAAGATCGCCCGCGCGATGGTCACCGAATACGGCATGAGCGCCCGGCTCGGCGCGGTGCGCTACGGCCAGGAGCAGGGCGACCCGTTCCTGGGCCGCTCGATGGGCATGGGCTCGGACTACTCGCACGAGGTCGCCCGCGAGATCGACGAGGAGGTGCGCAATCTCATCGAGGCCGCGCACACCGAGGCCTGGGCCATCCTCAACGAGTACCGCGACGAGCTCGACGCGCTGGCCACCGCGCTGCTGGAGCGGGAGACGCTGCACCGCAAGGATCTCGAGGAGGTCCTCGCCACGGTCGAGAAGCGTCCGCGCATCACGGCGTTCAACGATTTCGGCGACCGCACCCCGTCGGACCGCCCGCCGGTGAAGACCCCGCGCGAGCTGGCCGCCGAGCGCGGTGAGCCGTGGCCGGACGAGTCGGCCACCCAGGCGGTGAAAAAGCCCGCGGCGCAGCCGGTTCCGGCCAACGGCTATCCGGAGCCCGAATATCAGCAGCCCGGCTACGGCGGGTACCCGCAGCCCGGCAACTATCCGCTGCCCGCCTATCCGCGGCAGGGCGGCGGCACGCACGGCTCGCGGCCCGATTACGGCGCCCCGGCCGGATGGTCGGCTCCGGGCTGGCCGCCACAGGACGAGGGCCAGGCCGGGCAGCAGCCCGGTTACGGCGGGCAGCCGCAGAGCGGCTGGGCCCCGGGCGGTGGCCAGCGCTACGGCCGACCGGCCTGGAATCAGCCGAACGACCAGGAGGGTTCGGGCTACCCGTCGCCCAACGGTGAGACCGACGGCGGCGATTGGGACGGGCCGAACGGTCGGCGCTGACCGGTCGGTGATTAGGCTCGACGGTCGAGGTGCCGAGAGGTAACCGGCACCGGCTGCGGCCGGTGCCAACGGGCACCACGTACACAGATTTTTTTGGAGGTGTCCTCGAGTGTCGGCGAACAACCGTGCCATCGCAGAACCCGACTCCGACGCTCTGATCGCCGTCGAGACCGGCCGCCTGTTCGACCAGGAGCGCGCGGAGGCGGCGGTGCGGGAACTGTTGCTCGCCGTCGGCGAGGATCCGGATCGCCCGGGGCTGCTCGACACCCCGGGCCGGGTCGCGCGCGCCTACCGCGAGATGTTCGCCGGGCTCTACACCGAACCCGATTCGGTGCTGAACACCACCTTCGACGAGGGACATCAGGAACTGGTCCTGGTGCGCGACATCCCGATGTACTCGACCTGCGAACATCATCTGGTTTCCTTCCACGGCGTCGCGCACGTCGGCTACATCCCGGGTCCGCACGGGCGCGTCACCGGCCTGTCCAAGCTGGCCCGGCTGGTCGACCTGTACGCCAAGCGCCCGCAGGTCCAGGAGCGGCTGACCAGTCAGATCGTCGACGCGGTCATGCGCAAGCTGGATCCGCGCGGCGCGATCGTGGTGATCGAGGCCGAACATCTGTGCATGGCCATGCGCGGCATTCGCAAGCCCGGCGCCAGCACCACCACCTCGGCCGTGCGCGGGCTGCTGCAGAGCAGTGCGTCCTCCCGCGCCGAGGCCCTCGATCTGATCCTGCGGAAGTGAGTGAGCTGGCGGTGTCCGGACGACTCGTCACCCCGCGCGGCGGGCGATCGTGTGTGGTGATGGGCGTGGTCAACGTCACCAGCGATTCGTTCTCCGACGGCGGTCGATACCTGGATCCGGGTCTGGCCGTCGCGCACGGCATCGCGCTGTACGAGGCGGGTGCGGACATCGTCGACGTGGGCGGGGAGTCCACCCGCCCGGGCGCCGTCCGCATCGATCCGGCGACCGAGGCCGCGCGGGTGGTCCCGGTCATTCACGACCTGGTCGCCGCGGGCGTGCCGACCAGCGTGGACACCATGCGTGCCGCGGTCGCCGAGGCCGCGATCGCGGCGGGGGTGTCGGTGGTCAACGACGTATCCGGCGGGCGTGCCGATCCGGATATGGTCAAGGTCGTCGCCGCGGCCGAGGTGCCGTGGATCCTCATGCATTGGCGCGCGGGCGCGGACTATCGCCACATCGGCCCGGCCGAGCACTACGACGATGTCGTCACCGAGGTGATGGACGAGCTGTCCATGCAGGTGGATCTGGCCATGGCCGCGGGCGTGCACCCCGACCGGCTGGTGCTCGATCCCGGCCTGGGCTTCGCCAAGAACGCCGAGCACAACTGGGCCCTGCTGGGCGCGCTGCCCGAACTCACCGCGCACGGGCTGCCCATCCTCATCGGCGCCTCCCGCAAGCGCTTCCTCGGCGCGCTGCTGGCCGATGCCGACGGCCCGCGCCCGCCCGACGGCCGCGAGACCGCCACGGCCACCATCTCGGCCCTGGCCGCGCGGCACGGCGCGTGGGGCGTGCGGGTCCACGATGTGCGCGCCTCGGTGGATGCCATCGCCGTCGCCGACGCCTGGCGGCGGGCCGAACGAGTCCGACAGGGAGTGCAGTGAGCACCGATCGCATCGAACTGCGCGGGCTGCGCGCCCACGGTCACCACGGCTGCTTCGATTTCGAGCGCCGCGACGGCCAGGAGTTCGTCGTCGACATCACTCTATGGCTGGATTTCGCGAAAGCCGCTGCCACCGACGACCTTTCGGCCACCGTCGACTACGGCGAACTGGCCGGGCGTGCGGTCGACATCGTGCGGGGCCGACCGCGCAACCTGATCGAGACGGTGGTGTCCGAGATCGCCGACGACATCATGACCGATCCGCGCATTGCCGCCGCCGAGGTGGTCGTGCACAAGCCGTCCGCCCCGATTCCGCACACCTTCGACGATGTCCGGGTGGTGGCCACCCGCAGGCGGGATCCGCGCGAGAACTCCGCCGTGGATTCCGGTGCGCACACCGGGGTGATCGCGTGAGCGAGGTCCTGCGATGAGCCGCGCCGTGCTGTCGATCGGATCCAACCTCGGCGATCGCCTGGCCCACCTGCGCAGCGTCGTCGATGCCCTCGCCGCGCATGTGGTCGCGGCGTCATCGGTGTATTCGACCGCGCCCTGGGGCGGCGTGCCGCAGCAGCATTATCTGAATGCCGTACTGGTGGTGGACGATCCGGCCGCCGGGCCGCGGGACTGGCTGCATCGCGGACAGGAGCTCGAGCGGGCCGCCGGGCGGATGCGCGAGGTGCGCTGGGGCGCCCGGACGCTCGATGTGGATGTCCTCTGGTGTGCCGAGCGACGGCCGGAGGGGCTGCGCGTGGTCCGCAGCACCGATCCCACGCTGACGCTGCCGCATCCGCAGGCGCACAATCGCGCCTTCGTCCTGGTGCCCTGGCTCGAGGTGGAGCCGGACGCGGTGCTCGAGGCGCAGGGGCGGGCCCGGCCGATTCGGGACTGGCTGGCGGAACTGGCCGCCGCGGAGATCGAAGGCGTGCGCATCACCGAACTCACCCTGCGAGCGGCCCGGCCATGAACGTGATGAAACCGACGCGGGCGCTGGATCTGACCGCGAATGTGCTGCTGGCCGCGGTCGTGGCGTGGATCGCCACGCGCTGGGCGTATTCCAGCTTTCCGCCGATCTCGGTGCTCGCGGGGGCCTCGCTGTACCCGGTGGCGGCGCTGGAGGCCGTGCTGGCCTTCGTGATTCGCACCCGGGTCAACGACGATCGGATCGGGGACGGGCCCAAACAGCTGCACCCCATCACCGCGGCGCGGGCGGTCGCGCTGGCCAAGGCCTCGGCGCTGGTGGGTTCGCTGGCCGCGGGGGTGTGGCTGGGCTTTCTGATCTGGGTGTTCCCGCAGCGGTCGACGCTGCGCGCGGCCGCGGCCGACACCCCCGGCGCCCTCGTGGGCCTGGTCGCGGGGGCGGCGCTGGTAGCCGCGGCGCTGTGGCTGGAGTATTGCTGTCGCGCGCCGAATGAACCACCCGACGAACCGGCAACCTCTTAGCAAATAATCGTGCCGGAATCACCGATCCGGCTTCGAGCCGGAACCTGTCAACCGAGCTATCCTCGCGGTCATGGTGTCACCCGCCCGTAGCAGTACTTCCCGTAGCAGGCGGGATGACGCGGGAAAGTTCGTCGTCGGAGTCCTGAGCCTGCTCGGACTGGTAGCCAGCGTGTTTCTGATTTTCAGCAACAGCTTGCAACTGGTCCGGGTCGGCCTGGTGATCGCGCTGTGGGCCGCGGTGATCGGCGCGCTGGCCGCGACCAGATACCGGCGCGAGGCCGCCCTCGATCAGGTCCGGGCGCAGAACCTGCAGACGGTGTACGAACTGCAACTGGAGCGGGAGATCAGCGCGCGCCGCGAATACGAGCTGAGCGTCGAGGAGCGGGTGCGACGGGAGGTGGGCGCCGACGCGGCCGAACTGGCCGCGCTGCGCGGCGAGCTCGCCGTGCTGCGAGAGAGTCTGCAGCGACTGTTCGACGGCGACCTGCCGAATCCGCGCCCCGCTCTGCACGCCGATGCCGTCCGGCTGCAGGAACTGCCCAGTCCCGATGCGGCGAACGATAACTCGCGGGAAACCGACACCTGGGACGCGTGGAACGCGCCCGCCGTACCGCTGAACGTGACCCCGGTCTTCGACTCCGACCACCCCGAGCCACCGGCCTTCGCCAGCCCCTACGACGATCCGGTGACCGCCGAGACGGCCGTCGTCTCGCCCGAGCAGTCCGATCCCGAGCCCGAATCCGAATCCGAATCGGTCGCGCCGAAGCAGGCCCCGCCCGAACGCCTGCCCGCCGACGAGTCGCCCGCCCGCCCCGCCCCCGAGCGGCGCGGCCCGATCGGCACCGCGGGCTCCCGCCGCCGTCGCCGCGCCGAGAGCGAGGACGGCGAGGACTCCCCGGGCCGCAGGCTCTCGGTCGCGGAGATCATGGCCAACCTGCGCTCGGAGCAGGGCGGGCGCTGAGGTGAATATCACCGGCCCCGGCCCTGTGCGCGCCGCGGCCGCGGCCCTATCCTCGACTCGGTAACGTCCGGTACCCGCACGGCGGGACTGGAACGACATCGAGAGGACAATGGTGACCTCAGGTAATTCTGGGAGTGACCCTGCGCCTGCACGACTGACGGTGGGAATCGTCTCGGCGGGACGCGTGGGTTCCGCACTGGGTTCGGCACTCGAGCGTGCCGGGCACATCGTCTTCGGCGTCTCGGCCATCTCCGACGCCTCACGCCAGCGCGCCCGCACCCGGCTGCCGGATTCGCGAATCCTGCCCGCCGAGCAGGTGGCCGCGCGCAGCGAGCTGCTGGTGCTGGCGGTGCCGGATGCCGAACTGCCCGGCCTGGTAACGGGTTTGGCCACCGCGGGCGTGGTGCGGCCGGGCACGATCGTGCTGCACACCTCCGGCGCCAACGGCATCGGCGTGCTGGCCCCACTGACCGAGCGCGGCGCGCGGCCGCTGGCCGTCCATCCGGCCATGACGTTCACCGGCCACGACGAGGACCTCGCCCGGCTCGGCAACGCCTGCTTCGGCATCACCGCCGCCGACGAGGTCGGCTACGCGATCGCGCAGTCGCTGGTGATCGAGATGGGCGGCGAGCCGGTGCGGGTGACCGAGGAGCATCGCGCGCTGTACCACGCCGCCCTCGCGCACGGCAGCAATCACCTCGTCACGCTGATCGTGGACGCGGTGGCCGCCCTGCGGGACGCGCTCGCGGGCCCGGGCCTGCTCGGCCAGCAGTTGGTCGACGAGCAGCCGGGCGGCCTGGCCGAGCGCATGCTCGCCCCGCTGGCCTCGGCGGCGCTGGACAACGCGCTGCGCCGCGGGCAGGCCGCGCTGACCGGACCGGTCGCTCGTGGCGACGCCGACGCCGTGGCGAAACATCTGCGGGCCCTGACCGAAGTCGACCCCCGGCTGGCCGCGGGCTATCGCGCGCTGTCGCTACGCACCGCCGAGCTGGCCCGTACCAATCCCGCCCTGATCGAACTGCTGGAGGGTCACTGATGGCCGATCCGAACTCCCGCCTGCTGGCGCTGCGCGGGTCCTACAAACCGGGCGAGCTGACCGTGCTGCGTGATCCGGCCAGGATGTCGGCCGTGTCGAATGCGCTGCGCTCGGTGGGCCGCAAGGTCGCGCTGGTGCCCACGATGGGCGCGCTGCACGAGGGTCATCTGGAACTGGTGCGCCGCGCGAAGCGCACCAATCAGGTCGTGATCGTGTCGATCTTCGTCAATCCGCTGCAGTTCGGCGCGAACGAGGATCTCGACAAATACCCGCGCACCCTGGACGCCGATGTCGAACTGCTGCGCGGGGAGGGTGTGGAGCTGGTGTTCGCACCCAGCGCCGCCGAGATGTATCCGAACGGCCCGCGCACCGCCGTAGAACCCGGGCCGCTGGGCGCCGAACTCGAGGGTCGCAGCCGCCCGACCCATTTCGCCGGGGTGCTGACCGTGGTCGCCAAGCTGCTGCAAATCGCCCGCCCGCACGAGGCGTTCTTCGGCGAGAAGGACTATCAGCAGCTGACGCTGATCCGGGAAATGGTGCGGGACTTGAACTTCGAGGTGAAGATCGTTCCGGTCGCCACCGTCCGCGAGCGCGACGGGCTGGCGATGTCCTCGCGCAATCGCTATCTCGATCCCGCCCAGCGCGAACTCGCGACGACCCTGTCGGCCGCGCTGGCCGCGGGCCGCCACGCCGCGGGCCTCGGCCCGGAGGGCGTGCTCGCCGCCGCGCGCGCCGTGCTCGACACCAAGCCCGAGATCGACGTCGACTATCTGGAACTGCGCGGGGCCGATCTGGGCGAGATCCCCGCGAGCGGCAATACCCGCCTGCTGGTGGCCGCCCGCATCGGCGGCACCCGGCTCATCGACAACATGGCCGTCACGGTCGGCGTTCCGGCTGTATCCGATGCGGCGTCCGCTGGTCCCTCCGTGGTTACGCAGGCTGCCGCCTCCGGTCCCGTCGCTCCCGCCGCGGGTCATCCCACCACACCCGACGTTGCCGCACAGGCGATCTCGTAACGAAAGGCGACGACGATGTTGCGCACCATGATGAAATCCAAGATCCACCGCGCCACGGTGACGCACGCCGATCTGCACTACGTCGGCTCGGTGACCGTGGATCCGGATCTGATGGACGCGGCCGATCTGCTCGAGGGTGAGCAGGTCTGCATCGTCGACATCGACAACGGCGCCCGGCTCGAGACCTATGTGATCGCGGGCGAGCGCGGGTCCGGCGTCATCGGAATCAACGGCGCCGCGGCGCATCTCGTCCATCCGGGCGATCTGGTGATCCTGATCGCCTACGCCATGATGGACGAGGCCGAACTGCGCGACTACCGGCCCCGGGTGGTCTTCGTCGACGAGCGCAACCGGCCGGTCGAGCTGGGCTCGGATCCGGCGCATGCGCCGGAGGGGTCGGGCCTGTCCTCGCCGCGCAACCTCACCTTCGCCTGAGCGGCGGGACGGGCCGATGCTGCTGACCATCGACGTCCGCAATACCAGCATCGAGATCGGGCTGTTCTCGGGCAGCGGCTCGCACGCGAAGCTGGTGGACACCTGGCGCATGCACACCAATCCGCTGCTGACCGCCGACGAATTCGCCATGCACGTGCGCGGATTGGTGGGCGATCGGCTCGATCAGGTCGTGGGCGTCTCGGCGCTGTCGACCATGGCGCCGGTGCTGCGCGAGCTGCGCACCATGCTGAGCCGGTACTGGGGCGAGGTTCCGCATGTGCTGGTCGAGCCGGGGGTGCGCACGGGAATCCCCCTGCTGGTGGACAATCCGAAGGAGGTGGGCGCCGATCGGATCGTCAACTGTTTGGCGGCCTACCATCGCTTCGACTCCCCGGCCATCGTCGTCGACTTCGGCCCGGCCGCCATCTGCGTCGACCTGGTCTCGGCGAAGGGGGAATTCCTGGGTGGCAGCATCGCGCCGGGCGTGGAGATCGCGACCGAGGCGCTGGTGGCCCGCACCGCGCTGCGGCGCGCCGAGCTGACCCGCCCGCGTTCGGTGTTGGGCAAGAACAGCCTCGAATGCATCCAATCCGGCGCGGTCTTCGGCTTCGCCGGGCTGGTGGACGGGCTGATCGACCGCATCCGCGACGAATTCGACGCCTTCGCCGGGGACGAGGTGGCGATCGTGGCCACGGGGATCACCGCCCCGCTGATCGTGCCGGAGTCGGAGACGATCGAACATCATGAGCCGCATCTGACGCTGGACGGGCTGCGGCTGGTGTACGAGCGCAATCAGCAGCGCCGTCGGTAGCGGCACGGGGACGTAACGGCGGGGCACCGATCGTGTGGGGAAGCCAACAGGATGCTTGTGCCCGGCCCGCCCGTCTGCATAGACTTTCGCCCGTGTCCTACCGCGTGAGCATCCAGGAGTGTTGTCGAGGCTGATTCGCCTCGACCGATGTCGGGGCTTCGTATGACCCCGGCCATCCACTTCTCCTGGAGTTTCGCTCATGCGTTCCTCTGTCATCACCCCCACGTACCATCCCGTTGCCGCCGCGTCGGCCCGCCTCGCTCCCGAGGTCACCGAACGTGCGGTCGCCTCGGCGCTGCCCACCCGGCTGCGGCCCGCCGATCTGCTGCGGCTCACCGATGAGGGCGCCGAGGACGTGCTGGCGGGTCGTTACGATCACCTGCTTCCGGCCGACGGCCGCTGGCCAGCCGACAGTCGCTGGGCCACCCGGCTTTCCACCGACGACGAGGTGGACGTCTGGCTGATCAGCTGGGTGCCCGACCAGTCCACCGAACTGCACGACCACGCCGGATCCCTCGGCGCGCTGACCGTGCTGTCCGGCGCACTGTCGGAATACCGTTGGAACGGTAGGGAATTGCGCAATCGCACCCTCACGGCTGGCGATCAGGCGTCGTTCCCGCTGGGCTGGGTGCACGACGTCGTCCGCGCCCCCGATCAATTCGCCGGTGCCCCGGCGCCGGGCAATCCCACGCTGTCCGTGCACGCCTATTCACCCCCGCTCACCGCCATGTCCTATTACGAGGTCACCGGCCACGGCACGCTGCGCCGCACTCGGACCGTCCTCACCGACCAGCCGGAAGGCGACGTGAAATGACTCACCTGACGATCGATCGCATGTTGGAGAACGCCCGCGAACAACTGCGGCGGATCTACGCGTTCGAATTGCCGCAGGCGATCGCCCGGGGTGCGTTACTGGTCGACATTCGGCCGCAGGCGCAGCGGGTGAAAGAGGGCACCCTGCCCGGCGCGCTGGTGATCGAGCGGAATGTCCTGGAATGGCGGCTCGACCCGACCAGTTCGGCCCGGCTGGCTCTGGCCACCGGACACGACGTGGAATGGATCGTGGTCTGCTCGGAGGGTTACACCTCGAGCCTGGCCGCCGCCTCGCTGCAGCAGCTGGGTTTGCATCGGGCCACCGATCTGGTCGGCGGATACCAGGCATTGAAGGCGGCCGGTCTGCTCTCGGTCGCGGCCGGTGCACCGCACATCGCCCGTGAGGTCGTCGCGCTCGCCTCGCTGTAATTCTGCGGCCTGGCGCAATTGTGACGGAAGCGACAGAAACCGAACCGGTCGCACTTTCGTACCCGAAACGATGCCAATTCGTTACCCTGGGTAACTGACCGCCCGGCCCGCAAAAGGATTTTTGGCGCACGATAGGGTGGTTCGATGTGAGCACCCCGAACACCTCTTCCTCCGGCGGCGCCGCGGCCGTTCCCGCGGAGCAAAGCCGTCCTGCCGCAGCGGAAGTCGATCTTCCCGAGCAGATGCGGATTCGCCGGGAGAAGCGGGAGCGGTTGCTCGAGCAGGGCCATGAGGCTTACCCGGTGGTCGTGCCGCGCACGCATACCCTCGCCGAAATTCGGGCGACCTATCCGGACCTCGCGCCGGATACCCCGACCGGGCAGCAGGTGGGCGTCGCCGGTCGCGTCATTTTCATGCGCAATACCGGCAAGTTGTGTTTCGCGACGCTGCAGGAGGGCGACGGCACCAAGCTGCAGGCGATGATCAGCCTGAACGGTGTCGGCGCGGACGCGCTGGCCGCCTGGAAGGCCGATGTGGATCTCGGCGACTTCGTATTCGTGCACGGCGAGGTGATCTCCTCGCGCACGGGCGAATTGAGCGTCATGGCCGATTCCTGGTCCATGGCCGCCAAGGCGCTGCGCCCGCTGCCGGTGGCACACAAGGAGATGAGCGAGGAGGCGCGGGTCCGCCAGCGCTATGTCGATCTCATCGTGCGGCCGGAGGCGCGGGAAATGGCGCGCGTCCGGGTGGCCGCGGTGCGCGCGCTGCGAAACGCGTTGGAGCGCAGGGGCTTCCTGGAGGTGGAGACCCCCATGCTGCAGACGCTGCACGGCGGCGCCGCGGCCCGGCCGTTCGTCACCCACTCCAATGCGCTCGATATCGATCTGTATCTGCGCATCGCGCCGGAGCTGTTCCTCAAGCGCTGTGTGGTGGGCGGCATCGAGAAGGTCTTCGAGATCAACCGCAACTTCCGCAACGAGGGCATCGACTCGACCCATTCGCCCGAGTTCGCCATGCTGGAAACGTACGAGGCCTACGGCACCTACGACGATTCCGCGCGGATGATGCGGGAATTGATCCAGGAGGTGGCCCAGGAGGTCTTCGGCACCCAGGTGGTGACGCTGGCCGACGGCACCGAATACGATCTCGGCGGCGAGTGGAACACCGTGGAGATGTACCCCTCGCTGTCGGACTCGCTGGGTGTGCAGGTCACCCCCGAAACGACCGTCGACGAATTGCTCGCACTGGCCGATCGGGTGGGCCTGGAAATTCCCCAGGACAAGGGGTACGGACACGGCAAACTGGTCGAGGAACTGTGGGAGCACACCTACGGCGACAAGCTATACGCGCCGACTTTCGTGCGCGACTTCCCGGTCGAGACCTCGCCGCTGACCCGTCAGCATCGCAGCAGGCCCGGGGTGGCCGAGAAGTGGGATCTCTACGTCCGCGGCTTCGAGTTGGCCACCGGGTATTCGGAGCTGATCGATCCGGTCATTCAGCGCGAGCGCTTCATTGATCAGGCGAGATTGGCGGCGCAGGGCGACGACGAGGCCATGCGACTCGACGAGGACTTCCTCACGGCGATGGAACATGGTATGCCACCGACAACCGGTACCGGTATGGGAATCGATCGCTTGCTGATGGCGTTGACGGGTCTGGGAATCCGGGAAACGATACTGTTCCCAATTGTTCGTCCGTCCGCTCGCTGAGCGTCGGATTGAATGCCGAACTCCCGTCTTGGAAATCTCGAAATTCGAGGTATTCTCGACTCGGGTATCGGCCTAGTATGCGGGTCGCACGATTTCGAGAGGACGTTCATCTCATGGCAAAGAAGGTCACCGTTAGCCTGATCGACGATGTCGACGGTGAGTCCATCGCGGACGAGACCATCGAGTTTGCGATCGATGGTGTGTCGTACGAGATCGACCTGTCCGCGGCAAATGCGGCGAAGCTGCGGGATGGGTTGGAGCCCTGGGTTTCCAACGCGCGTCGAGTGAGCGGCCGCCGACGCAGCAAGCCTGCCGGGGTCGGGGCGGGTGCACCGAAGAACCCCGTCTCGCGGGACCGCGAACAGAGTGCCGCAATTCGGGAATGGGCGCGCCGCAAGGGCCACAAGGTCTCCGCGCGCGGTCGTATCTCCGCGGAGATTGCCGAGGCGTACAACAAGGAAGTCGGTCGCAACAACTAGAGCGACAACTCGGTTTGCAATTGGGTCGCTGCCGCCTGGAGGAATCGTGCACCGTCCGGGCAGCAGCGGCTTTTTCATATCATTTATGCATAACCGGTGAAAGTGTGGGTTCCGGGCGCTTGTGATGCGATCTTGCTTCGAGACGATCCGGCGCGGCACCATGGAAACCGTGAGTGAGGGATCGGGACAGTGACCGGATTTCACGGATCGTTCCTGCGTTTCACCGACGACAGCGGCAGCCGCCAGGAGCTCGTGCTCTCCCCGGACCGTCAGCGCATCACCATCGGGCGTTCGCCGCAGGCCGACCTCACCCTGTCCTGGGACGCCGAGGTGTCGCGTCTGCACGCCGCGGTGGAGTTCCTGACCGCGGGCTGGACCATCGTCGACGACGGGCTCTCGCGCAACGGGACCTTCGTCAACGGCGAGCGCGTCGTGGGGCGCCGGCGGTTGGCCGAGGGCGATCGCATCCGAATCGGTTCGCAGCTGCTGTCCTTCCACGACTTCAGCGGCGTGGCCGACAATCCCACCCGCACCTCGGCCGGGATGTTCCCGACCCTGCGCTCGCTCACCGAGACCCAGCGCGCGGTGTTGATCGCGCTGTGCCGCCCGTACAAGAACAACTCCGGATTCGCCACGCCCGCCTCGAATCAGCAGATCGCCGACGAGCTGTTCCTGAGTGTCGACGCCATCAAAACCCACCTGCGCGCGCTGTTCTCGAAGTTCGGCGTGGAGGATCTGCCGCAGAACCAGAAGCGCGTGCGGCTGGCGAGCCTGGCCCTGCAGGCCGGAATCGTGTCCGACCGGGATCTGTAGATTCCGCCCCCTACTGCAACACGTTCTCGTAACCTTCCGGAACACGTTTCATTCCTGGAGGGCTCATGCGCCGTGCGCTACCGGTTTCGATGCTGGTCATGGCGGTGCTGACCGCCCTGTGGGTGGGCGCCGCGGCGCCGGCGCGGGCCGACTATCCGGTCGTCTACAACTTCTTCGCCGGAATTCCGCACGAGTTGCGCCAGCCCGGCGGTTCGCTGCCGGGTTCGAACGACTGGTCGTGCCGTCCGAGCGCGGACCATCCGAATCCGGTGGTGCTGCTGCACGGGACCGGTGGTGGGGCACAGACGAATTGGGGCGTCTACGTGCCGCTGCTGGCCAACGCGGGCTACTGCGTCTACGCGCCGACCTACGGCGCCTACGATCTGCCCTGGCCGCTGTCGGCCATCGGCGGGATGCGCCCGATCGAGCAGAGCTCCGCGCAGGTCGCCGCCTTCGTCGATCGGGTGCTCGCGGCCACGGGCGCGGCGCGGGTCGACCTGATCGGGCATTCGCAGGGCAATATCGTCGGCAATTACTACGTCAAGCGACTGGGCGGCGCGGCGCGCGTGGACCGGTTCGTGGCGCTGGCCGCCCCCTGGTTGTCGACCTACGGGCCGATGCTGGACCCGGTGCGCGTCGTCGCCCGGCAGTTGGGGGCCGAGGCCGCGGTCGAGGGGCTGCTCGGCGCCGGGCTGTGCGTGCCGTGCGGGCAGATGGCCGGACGCTCGGAATTCATGAGGGCGCTGCTCGCCGACGGTGTGTACGACCCGGACGTCACCTATACCAATATCGCGACCCGCTACGACGAACTCGTCGTGCCGTATACGGTCGGCCTCGTGCCCGGGCCGAGAACGATCAACATCACGGTCCAGGACGGCTGTGCGGCCGACTTCTCCGAGCACGCCGGGATCGCGGGCAGCGAACGCGCGGCGATCTTCGCGCTCAACGCCCTGGACCCCGGACACCCCCGTCCGGTGCCGTGTCATTTCATTCCACCGGTCACCGGGGGTTAGGCCGCGCGCGGTGCGGGTAGCACCCACCTCGTGGGGGCCGCACCCGATACCGTCATATGGAACGCACTCGCAACGCATGGCGCGGAAGGTCACCGCGCGGTACCGGATCGACGCCGTCGGCCGGGTTTTCCCCCGCCGACCGGCGGGTTGTTCGCTCAGGGCGTATCGGGACGGAAACGAACCCGGCAACAGCTGCGTTATGACTGAATGACTGGCGATGTCGGAGGTCCGCAATAGGGTGGACGGACGACGGCCGTGACCCCCGCCAACTAGAGTGGAGGCGGGGGATGCAACCCCAGGGCTTCATGGCAGGCTGGCGCACAGTCGACTGGAAGCGCCGGAACGCCGTGGATAGCGGAGCAGGAAGTGAGGGAGCGATGTTCGAGAGGTTCACCGACCGCGCAAGGCGGGTCGTTGTCCTGGCTCAGGAAGAGGCCAGGATGCTCAACCACAACTACATCGGCACCGAGCACATCCTGCTGGGCCTGATCCACGAGGGTGAGGGTGTCGCGGCGAAGTCCCTGGAGTCGCTGGGCATTTCGCTCGAGGGTGTGCGCAGCCAGGTGGAGGAGATCATCGGACAGGGCCAGCAGGCGCCGTCCGGTCACATTCCCTTCACCCCGCGGGCGAAGAAGGTGCTGGAGCTGAGCCTGCGCGAGGCGCTGCAGCTCGGCCACAACTACATCGGCACCGAGCACATCCTGCTCGGCCTGATCCGTGAGGGTGAGGGTGTCGCGGCGCAGGTGCTGGTCAAGCTGGGCGCCGACCTGAACCGGGTGCGCCAGCAGGTCATCCAGCTGCTGTCGGGCTACAGCCAGGGCGGTAAGGAGGCGGTGGAGGCCGGTGGCCGCGAGTCCGGCACGCCGTCCACCTCGCTGGTACTCGACCAGTTCGGCCGCAACCTGACCCAGGCCGCGCTCGAGGGCAAGCTCGACCCGGTCATCGGCCGCTCGAAGGAGATCGAGCGCGTCATGCAGGTGCTGAGCCGCCGCACCAAGAACAACCCGGTGCTGATCGGCGAGCCCGGCGTCGGTAAGACCGCGGTGGTCGAGGGCCTGGCCCAGGCCATCGTGAACGGCGAGGTGCCCGAGACGCTCAAGGACAAGCAGCTCTACACCCTCGACCTGGGTTCGCTGGTCGCGGGCAGCCGCTATCGCGGTGACTTCGAGGAACGCCTGAAGAAGGTGCTCAAGGAGATCAACACCCGCGGCGACATCATCCTGTTCATCGACGAGTTGCACACGCTGGTCGGCGCGGGCGCGGCCGAGGGCGCGATCGACGCGGCCTCGATCCTGAAGCCGAAGCTGGCCCGCGGCGAGCTGCAGACCATCGGCGCGACCACCCTCGACGAGTACCGCAAGTACATCGAGAAGGACGCCGCCCTGGAGCGCCGGTTCCAGCCGGTGCAGGTGGGCGAGCCGACCGTCGAGCACACCATCAACATCCTCAAGGGCCTGCGCGACCGGTACGAGGCGCATCACCGCGTCTCGATCACCGATTCGGCGCTGGTCGCGGCCGCGACGCTGGCCGACCGCTACATCAACGACCGGTTCCTGCCGGACAAGGCGATCGACCTGATCGACGAGGCGGGCGCGCGCATGCGCATCCGTCGCATGACCGCGCCGCCGGACCTGCGCGAATTCGACGACAAGATCGCCGATGCCCGCCGCGAGAAGGAAAGCGCGATCGACGCGCAGGACTTCGAGAAGGCCGCGCGGCTGCGCGACAAGGAGAAGCAACTGGTCGCCAAGCGCGCCGAGCGTGAGAAGCAGTGGCGCTCGGGCGATCTGGACGTCGTGGCCGAGGTCGACGACGAGCAGATCGCGGAGGTGCTGGCCAACTGGACCGGTATTCCGGTGTTCAAGCTCACCGAGGAGGAGACCACCCGGCTGCTCCGCATGGAGGACGAGCTGCACAAGCGGATCATCGGCCAGGAGGACGCGGTCAAGGCCGTGTCCAAGGCCATCCGCCGTACCCGCGCGGGTCTGAAGGATCCGAAGCGGCCGTCCGGCTCGTTCATCTTCGCCGGTCCGTCCGGCGTCGGTAAGACCGAGCTGTCCAAGGCGCTGGCGAACTTCCTGTTCGGCGACGACGATGCGCTCATCCAGATCGATATGGGCGAGTTCCACGATCGCTTCACCGCCTCGCGGCTGTTCGGCGCCCCTCCGGGTTACGTCGGCTACGAGGAGGGCGGCCAGCTCACCGAGAAGGTGCGCCGCAAGCCGTTCTCGGTCGTGCTGTTCGACGAGATCGAGAAGGCCCACCAGGAGATCTACAACACCCTGTTGCAGGTCCTCGAGGACGGCCGCCTGACCGACGGTCAGGGCCGGACGGTGGACTTCAAGAACACGGTGCTGATCTTCACCTCGAACCTCGGCACGCAGGACATCTCCAAGGCCGTGGGGCTGGGCTTCACCCAGTCCAACAACGAGGGCTCGAACTACGAGCGGATGAAGCTCAAGGTCAACGACGAGCTGAAGAAGCACTTCCGGCCCGAGTTCCTCAACCGCATCGACGACGTGATCGTCTTCCACCAGCTCACCAACGAGCAGATCGTCCAGATGGTGGACCTGATGATCGGCCGCGTCGCCAACCAGCTGCGGAACAAGGATATGGAGATCGAGCTCACCGATCGGGCCAAGAGCCTGCTGGCCAAGCGCGGCTTCGATCCGGTGCTGGGCGCTCGCCCGCTGCGCCGGACGATCCAGCGCGAGATCGAGGACCAGCTGTCGGAGAAGATCCTCTTCGGCGAGATCGGCCCCGGCCAGGTCGTCCAGGTCGACGTCGAGAACTGGGACGGCGAGGGCGCGGGCGAGGACGCCAAGTTCACCTTCGCCGGTCGGGAGAAGGCGAAGCCCGCCGCCGACGAGGAGAAGCCGGTGGCCGCGCTCGCGGGTGAGTCCGCGGCGTCCGGCGAGTAACGCCCGAAGGCTCGAAGGCCCCTTTCGCCCGGTGCGAGAGGGGCCTTCGCCGTTCGGAGCCGAAATTCGGTGGCGTGCGGCCGCGCGGTGATCCATTGTCGACGGGGTACTTCTCGGCGGAAAGGAACGCATGCTCACCGAAGCGCAGCTCGAGGGATTCGTCGCCGAGGGTTTCGTGAAGGTCGAGCACGCCTTCGCACCCGAGACGGCCGCGGCGGGGCGCGAGATTCTCTGGCGGGCGACCGGCTGCACTCCCGATGACCCCGCGACCTGGACGCAACCGGTCATCCGGCTGGGTGATCATGCCGAGCAGCCGTTCCGGATCGCCGTCACCGCGCCCGCGCTGACCGAGGCGTTCGACCAGCTGGTCGGCTTTGGCCGCTGGCTGCCGCGGAACAGCCTGGGCGGCTGGCCGATTCGCTTCCCGAGCGAGCAGCCGCCGGGCGACGACGGCTGGCATGTCGATGCCAGCTTCGCGGGCGACGACCCGGCCGACTTCTTCACCTGGCGGATCAATGTGCGTACCCAGGGCAGGGCGCTGCTGATGCTGTTCCTGTTCTCCGATGTCGATGCCGAGGACGCGCCGACCCGCATCCGGGTGGGCTCACATCTGCGGCTGCCCGCGGTGCTCGCGCCGCACGGCGACCGGGGCCTGGCGATGTCGGACCCGCGGGTGCTCGAGTGCTGCAACGCCGGCACCGAGGATCTGCCGCAGGTATCGGCCACCGGCCGGGCGGGCGATGTGTACCTGTGCCATCCGTTCCTGGTCCACGCCGCCCAGCCCAATCGCACCGGCCGCCCGAAGTTCATGGCCCAGCCGCCGCTACTGCTGCGCGAGCCCTGCGACCTCGACCGCGCGGACGGTGCGTATTCGCCGGTGGAGCAGGCGATTCGACGTGGTCTGGCGCTGTCCGGGCAGGGGGCGTAGCGGGCATGACGACCGCCGAGCCCGCCTCACGCAGAGCGTCGGTCGTGGTGACCGGCCAGCGCCACGGGCTCGGCGATTGTGCGGCCAAGGCCTTTCGAGCGGCGGCTGCGCCGGTCAGAAACGTCGCCGCGAGCGCCGCAGAACCTCGAGGCGAGTCAGGAAGTCCTCCTCGCTGATCTCCCCGCGTGCGAATGCCGAACGCAGCGTGCCGATTCCGTCGTCGCGTCGGCGGCCGCGCCGGAACACGATGCCGAGGGTGATCAGGCCGAGCCAGAACAGCAGCGGGAAGATCCAGAAGTACGGCCCGGGATGCCAGCCGTAATCGGAATGATCGGCCAGCACAGATACCGCGGCCGAGGACAGGTGTTCGTTCATGTCTCCAGCCTGTGCCCCGCGGGTCGTGCCGTCATCGGTACGTGAGCGACTCTCGGCATACGTCTGCGTGCGTACCGGCGCGCGGTTCGGGCTACTGCCAGCCGGGACGCACCAGCCCCGACTCGTAGGCCAGCACCACCAGCTGGGTGCGGTCACGGGCGTTGAGCTTCAACAGGATTCGGCTGACGTGGGTGCGGGCGGTGGCGGGGCTCAAGAACAGGCGCTCGGCGATTTCGGCATTGGTGAGGCCCTCGGCGACCAGGGCCATCACCTCGCGTTCGCGATCGGTCAGCTCGGACAGCGCCGAGGTGGGCGCGGGCTTGGCGCGCGTGGCGAATTCGGCGACCAGGCGGCGGGTGACGCTGGGGGACAACAGCGCATCGCCCGCGGCCACCACCCGCACCGCCTTCACCAGATCGGCCGGTTCGGTGTGCTTGACCAGGAAACCCGTTGCGCCCGAACGCATCGCCTCGAAGACGTACTCGTCGAGTTCGAAGGTGGTCAGTACCACGACCCGCACCCCGGACAGCTCGGAGTCCCCGGCGATCTCGCGCGTGGCGGCCAGGCCGTCCAGCACCGGCATCCGGATGTCCATGAGCACCACGTCCGGCCGCAGCTCGCGGGTCAGGCGCAGCGCCGTAAGGCCGTTGTCGGCCTCGCCCACCACCTCGATCCCGTCCTGGGCGTCCAGCAGGGCCGCGAATCCGGCGCGCACCAGGGCCTGGTCGTCGGCTATCACTACCCGAATGGTCATGTAATCACCTGCGCGAGAGGGTTTTCGGTGGTCATGGCGGCTCCGGTGGGATATCCCCGGGTGCCGTGCCGCCGGTCGTGAGCGGCAGGCGCGCGGATACGCGGAAGCCGCCGTCGCCGTGCGGGTGGGCACTCAGCTCGCCGCCGAGCGCGTGGGCGCGTTCGGTCATTCCCGTGATGCCGCTTCCGCCGCCTGTGGACGGCTGTGGAGAACTGGTGGGACGGCCGTTCTCGACCGTGAGCCGCAGCTCCTCCAACGAATACTCCACGCCGACAACGGCCCTCGCGCCGGGCGCGTGCCGCAGCACATTGGTGAGCGACTCCTGCACGATGCGGGCCGCGGCCACGTCGACCAGCGCCGGGAGTCGGCGCACCGGTCCGCGGATCCGCGTGTCGACGCTCAGCCCGGCCGCGCGGGCGGGCGCGATGAGGGCGTCCAGGTCGGCGATGCCGACGGTCGGAGTCGTCGTCGGCGCACCATTTTCCGCGCCGGAGCGGATGGAGCGCAGCAGGCTGTGCACCTCGCCCAACGCGTCGCGGCTGACCTGTTTGATGGCGGCCAGCGCGGTGGCGGCCTGCTCGGGCCTGCGGTCCAGCAGTTCCAGCGCCACCGAGGACTGCACATTGATCAGCGAGAGGCTGTGTGCCAAGACATCGTGCAGTTCCCGGGCGATGGCCAGACGCTCCTCGGTCGCGCGCTGCTCACGCCGCGCGCGTTCGCGTTCGCGTTGGGCCTGTTCGTTGCGCCGGGCCGCCTCCAAGCGCTGCTGTCGTGCGGCCGAAATCTCGCGGCGCTGGCGAATGCCCTCGGCCAGGGCGAGCAGCACGCACAGCCACGCCAGCACCCCGGCCAGCTGCCAGCCGCTGGCCGGATAGCCGCGCAGCGCGGGCACCGGCCACATCATCAGTCCGTAGCCCAGGGGGACGAAAGGGTAGGTGCGCCAACGGGAACCGCGGGTGGCAGCGGTGAGGAAGGCGACGATCAGCGACAGGAAGATCGGCCCGTAGCCGTAACCCGCGATCAGATAGGTCAGCGTGGTGGCAAGGACGCCCACGAAGACGCTCAGTGGATACACACGCCGCACCACCAGCAGCAGCGGCCCGGCCAGCAGCAGGCCATAGCCCAGCGCCCCGAGCGAATGCACTTCCGCCACGCCGTGCCGGATCTGGGCCTGGTTGGCCGCCTGCCCCGCGCCGAGCTGGATGGCGGCGACGACGAGCGCCACCAGCACATCTCGCCCACCGGGCCGCGCGGTCGGACTCACCCTCGCACGGTAACGCCGTACTCGCTCCGGCGGTATGCGGCCGCGACGAAATACGTCCCGATACGTATCCGCGCTCGCGCCGGTCGGCCGATGTGGGCGACCAGGTCGGCGGCGGATTCTCGAAGCCATGAACGAAACCGTCGTGGTCACCGAGTCGCTGACCAAACGCTACGGCACCCATACCGCCGTCGACTCCGTCGCGATGACGGTGCGCGCGGGGGAGATCTACGGATTCCTCGGGCCCAACGGGGCGGGAAAGACCACCACGCTGCGCATGCTGGTGGGCCTGATCCGCCCGAGCGCGGGCCGGGCCACCGTGCTGGGCCGCCGCCCCGGCGATCCGCGGGCGCTGCGCCGCATCGGCGTGCTGATCGAGGGGCCCGGCTTCTATCCGTATCTGTCCGGCCGCGACAACCTGCGGGTGCTGGCCCGCTATCGAGGCTGCGGCCCGGACGATGTGGCCGAGGCGCTGGATCGGGTGGCGCTGACCGGCCGCGCCGACGACCGGTTCCGGGCCTATTCGCTCGGGATGAAGCAGCGGCTGGGTGTGGCCGCGGCCCTGCTCGGCCGCCCGGATCTGCTGATCCTCGACGAACCCACCAATGGGCTCGATCCGGCGGGGATGGCCGAGATGCGCGAGCTCATCACCGGATTGGCCGCCGACGGGCACACCGTGGTGCTCTCGTCACACCTGCTCAGCGAGGTGCAGGAGATCTGTGACCGGGTCGGCGTCATCTCGCGGGGCCGCCTGCTCACCGAGGCCACGGTGAGCGAACTGCGCGGTGCGGCAACGCTTCTCCTGCGGGCCGAACCGGTGGAGCTGGCGTTTCCGGCGGTGCGCCGGGTGGTGGGGGACCGATCCGCGCTGCTGACCGCCGCG
The DNA here is from genome assembly GCF_023740735.1 of Nocardia sp. CDC159. GTDB lineage: Bacteria > Actinomycetota > Actinomycetes > Mycobacteriales > Mycobacteriaceae > Nocardia > Nocardia pulmonis. The sequence goes on along the minus strand of NZ_JAMRXH010000002.1, from coordinate 441,327 downwards.
GGCATCAGGGTCGATGCCGATGTGGCAATGGCGCCGAAGGTGGCGCGCGCGGTGATCGAGGCGGGGGCGGAGCTGCTGGAGCTGCGCACCGCCGAAAAGTCCTTGGAAGAGGTCTTTTTCGAGATGACGAATTCGGAGGCGACATCATGAGGCAGTTGTGGGCGTGCACGCGGGCGGAATTCGCGCGGTTGGCGAAATGGCCCGCGGTATGGATTCTGATCGGGACGTGGATTCTGCTGAATCTCACCTTCGCCTATCTGTTCAACTATCTGGCGTACTCCTCGGGCAGCAGCAGCCGGATGTCCAACGGCCTGCCCCGCGATCTACTGCTGCGGCAGCTGTTGCCCGCCGCGGTGCCGGAGGTTTTCACCCAGGGCATGGCCATGTTCGGCGGCGCGCTGATCCTGGTGCTGGGCGCGCTGGCAATCGGCAGCGGCTATGGCTGGGGCACCTGGAAAACCGCCCTCGCGCAGGGGCCGTCGCGCCCGAGCGTCGTCGGCGGCACCTTGATCGCGCTGGCCGTGACGATACTCGTCCTGGTCTGCGTCGCCTTCGTCGTGAACACCGGGGTGGCCGTGCTGATCGCCGCGACCGAGCAGCAATCGCTCGCGCTGCCGTCGGCCCGCAGCGCACTGCTCGGAATCGGCACGGGCGCGGCCATTCTGGGCATGTGGACGCTCGCGGGCGCGCTCATCGGCGCGATCGCCCGCGGCCCGGCACTGGCGGTCGGGCTGGGCCTGGTGTGGGTGCTGGTCGTGGAGAATCTGCTGCGCGGCGTGGCCGCGATCTTCTCCCCGATCCGAGGGGTCACCGACCACCTCCCCGGCACGGCCGCCAATTCGCTGGCCAACGCCATGCGCACGACCGAGGGCATGGCGACCCCCGGGGTGGTGGACATCCTCTCGCGCCCAGCGGCCTTCACAACGCTGTCCGCCTACGCCCTGGCCTTCGTAATCGGCACCATCTGGCTGTTCCGCCAGCGCGATATGGTCTGACTCCCAACGAGACTCCCGCCCGCCGCCCGGGCAATAAGACTCCGCCCATTGCCCGGGCACCCCTTTCCCTACGCCCCAGCCGCCCGGCCGCGCGCCTCGTTCCCTGTCGCCCGGCCCCGCCCCTATTTTCTGTCGCCCGGCCGCGCCCCTATTTTCTGTCGCCCGGCCGCGCCCCTATTTTCTGTCGCCCGGCCGCCAGGCCGGGCGACAGGGTCATCCCAGCACCCGCTCAGCGCCGGGTGATCGCTGGCCCTGGCTGATCCTCGGGGGATCGTGCTCGCCCGCGTCACCAATCCGCAGTGAGCCCACCGCCCGTGCGCGAAGGCGGTAGGTTCGATCGCGACGGCGACCTATTCCTACTGTGAAAGGACTGTGATGCCAACACGTACCGCGCGCACCGCTTGGAGCGGGGGCCTGCAGGACGGCTCCGGACAGGTCGAACTGGCCAGCTCCGGCGTCGGCAAATTCGACGTGTCGTTCCCCAAGCGCAGCGCCGACAACGCCGACGGCACCACCAGCCCCGAGGAGCTGATCGCGGCCGCGCATTCCTCCTGCTACGCCATGGCGCTGTCGGCGCAGATCGGCAACGCGGGCGGCACCGTGCAGAGCCTGGACGTGAGCGCCGATGTCACCCTCGGCCCGGACCCGGCCGGTGGCTTCCGGATCGGCAAGATCAAGCTGACCGTGCGGGGCAAGGCCGACGGCATCGACGCCAACGCTTTCCAGCAGGCCGCCGAGGCCGCCAAGGCCGGTTGCCCGGTCAGCAAGGCCCTGGCCGGGGTCGACACCATCGAGCTGGACGCTACTTTCGAGTCCTGACGAAATAGCGCCGCGCATCGGCGCGGCTCAGCGCGGCCAGCATGGTCAGCACCGCGAACACGTGCGCGGTGCGCAGCATCGCCGTCGCCGCGTCGACCGGTGTCCCGCGCAGCTCACCGAAACCGTTGGCGGCCAAGCCCGTCAGCGGTTCGGCGAGCAGCGATACCAGCCCGATCGTGCCCAGCCCCACCGCGAGCAGGGTGCGCGCCCAGCGCGCTCCGGCGGCCATCCACATCGCCGCCGCGAGGACCAGGCCGTAGATGGTCAGCCGGGCGAGCACGGCACCCGGTCCGGCCACCCCGCGCAGCAGCATCTCGGCGATTCCGCACAGCAGCGCGACCACGACGGCCGCGAAGGCCAGCGATACCGACCGCGGCCTGATCTCGGGGGCCGTCGGCGAGAGCGTGATTCGAGTCATATCCGACACGCTGGTCCACCGTTTCTCGGTGCGGCTCACCCGGTGGTCCGATTTCGTGCCGCCACCCGAGTATGAGGCGTCTGGGCACATAGGTCCGACGATTTGTGGCAGTCTGCCAATGTGGCGTCCCCAGCGCGACGGATCCTCGGCAGTCGTACGCGGCTGCTGATCGGTCTCGCCGTGTCCGTGGTCGCCGTGCTGGTGGCCGTGATCGTCGTGGTGGCCGTGCGATCCGCCGACGGCGGCTCGCCGGGCGCGAGCCCGTGTCCGGACGACAGCGTCGCCGGACAGCCCGAATGGGCGCCCGCTGCGGATTCCTTTGCCGCGGGCTATGATCGGCACCCCTTCGTCGGCAATGGCTATCTGGGACTGCGGATTCCGACCGCGGGCACCGGCTATGTCGAGACCGGCGAGCGCACCGGCTGGCCGCTGTACACCCCGCGGTACGACGGCGCGTTCGTGGCCGGACTCTACGGCGCCGAACCCGGACTGGCCGACGGCCGCATGGTGGCAGCGGCACTGCCCAACTGGTCCACGCTGCTGGTCCAGGTCGGCGACGAGACCTTCTCGCCCGCAACGCCGCCCGAACGGGTCACCAACTTCCGACAGACCGCGTACCTGCGCTGCGGACTGGTCCGCACCGCGCTGACCTGGACCACGCGCGACGGCCGGGCCACCGACCTGACCTTCGACGTCTTCGCCGATCGCGCCGATCAGCACGCCGCCGCGGTGCGGCTGTCGCTCACCCCGCACTGGGACGGGCAGGCCACCGTCACCGGACTACTCGATATGGCCGGGGCCCGGCGCATCGATCGGACCGCGATCACCGAACCGGCCGCGAACACCCTCGCCCTCGAATTCCGCACCCGGACAACCGATGTCGTGGGCGATGTGGTCTCGGTGCTCGATGCCGGACAGGTGCCGGTGCGCCGGCAGGACGCCGCGCAGCAGGCGAATCTGTCGGTGGCGCAGGGCAAGTCGTACGAGGTGACCAAGTACGTCGGCGTCGACACCGCCCACACCGCGGCCGATCCGGCCCACTCCGCCCTCGACTCCGCCCGCCGCGCCGCCGACCGCGGCTGGTCGGGTCTGCTCGCCGAACAGGCCCGGCAGTGGCGCGCGCTGTGGGCCTCCGATATCGAGGTGCCCGGTCGGCCCGAGGTGCAGCGCTGGGTTCGGGGCGCGCTGTATTCGCTCTACTCGGCGACGAATTCCAGCCAGGACAACAGTATTTCGCCGACCGGACTGAGCAGCGAAAATTACGCGGGACTGATCTTCTGGGACGCCGATATCTGGATGTATCCGGGCCTGTTGCAGCTAGCGCCCGAACTGGCGAAATCGGTGATCGAATATCGCTACAAGACACTGCCCGCGGCGCGTGCCAATGCCGAACGGCTCGGCCTGCCGGGTGCGTTCTATCCGTGGACCAGCGCGGCCACCGGCAATCTGGATACCGACTGCCACAGCTGGTCGCCCCCGCACTGCCTGATCCAGATCCACCTGCAGGGCGATGTTTCCCTCGCGGCGTGGCAGTACTACGAGGCCACGAAGGACCTCGGCTACCTACACGAGCGCGGTTGGCCGATCATGTCCGAGCTGGCCGAGTTCTGGGCCGCGCGGGTCACCGCCAATCCGGACGGCAGCTACTCCATTCGCGACGTCGCGGGCCCCGACGAGTACAGCAATGGCGTGAACGACGGCGCCTACACCAATGCCGTCGCGGCTGAGGCATTACGCAATGCCGTCGCCGCGGCGCGCCTGCTCGGACAGCCCGCACCACCGGAATGGACGACGATCGCCGATCGCCTGCGCATGCCCTTCGATCCGGTGCACGGGGTCTTCCTGCAGTACGACGGCTACCGCGGATCGCAGATCAAACAGGCCGACACCGTGCTGCTGCAATATCCGCTCGAATGGCCCATGCCGCCCGACGTAGCCGCCCGGACGCTCGACTACTACGCCGAGCGCACCGATCCCGAGGGTCCGGCCATGACCGATTCCGTGCACGCGATCAATGCCGCCGCCAATGGCGAACCCGGTTGTTCGGTGGGTACCTATCTGGACCGGTCGGCGCGCCCGTTCGTGCGCGAGCCGTTCGGTCAGTTCTCCGAGGCACGCGGGGAGAAGGCGGGCGCACACGATCCGCTGGCCGGATCACCCGCCTTCGACTTCACCACGCTGTCGGGCGGTTACATCCAGGAATTCACCAATGGGCTGCTGGGACTTCGTTTCCGCGAGGACAGGGTGCTGCTGAATCCGCTGCTGCCGCCGCAGCTGGCACAGGGCATCACGGTGCGCGGATTGCATTGGCAGGGACGGGTGTTCGATGTCGCCGCGGGGCCGCAGCGCACGACCGTGACGCTGCGCTCGGGCGATCCGCTGCCGATCGACAACGGAACCGGGGTGCGCCAGCTGGATTCGAGCCGCTCGCTGGAACTCACCACGCGCCGCCCCGATCTGGCGCCGACCGAGGACGCGGCGCGCTGCAAACCCGCCGCTGCCAGCAGCGAACAGCCCGGCGACTATGCCGCGGCGGCCGTGGACGGCGACACCGCCACCAGCTGGCGGCCGGATTCGGCCCGGGCCGATCTGACGGTAGACCTCGGTTCGGAGGTCACCGTGACCCGGGTGGCCCCGCGCTGGACCGAACCGGCGCCGGTGTCGTCCTCGATCGTGGTGTCGACGGACAATCGCTCGTGGTCGGCGGTGGTGACCACCCCGAACGGCGAGCTGCTCCAGCCGAAGAGCGGCCGCTACGTGCGAATCCACGTCGATGGCGGCGATCCGACCGCGCGGCCGGGCATCCGCGAGGTCGACATCGGCACCAAATCCCGCTGACTACCGATCCGCGGCCTTACCCGCCACATCCAGCACGACCTCGAATTCCAGCAGCGAGGCGCCCGTGGCGACCGGCTTGCGGGCCTGGCCCGCATGCGCCTCCTTGGCCGGGCCGTCGCGCCAGGCGGCGAACGACTCCTCCGAATCCCACTGCGTCACAACGAAGTAGCGGTTCTCGCCGGCCACCGGGCGCAGCAGCTGGAAGCCCAGGAAGCCGGGGGAGTTCTCCACCGCGTGCGCCCGGGCGGCGAACCGCTTCTCCAGTTCGGGGCCCGCGCCCTCGGGGATCTCGATCGCATTGATCTTCACAACAGCCATGTAGACCAGGCTAGGCCAGCGGGCGGCCGCGGCGGGAGGTCCACCCGTATCGTCGTCGGCGATGCTTCATGACGAGGGTGGCACGGGCGTGCCGATACTGTTGCTGCACGGGTTGATGGGCAGTGCCCGCACCTGGGGTGATCAGCTGCCGTGGCTGCGCGAGTTCGGGCGGCTGTTCACCTTCGACGCGGCGGGGCACGGGCGGCCCGCGCCGGACGAGCTGTGTACCGAGGAGTTCGTGCGCGATCTCGCGGACGCGACCGGGGGGATCGATGAGCCCATGGTCGTGATCGGTCATTCCATGGGTGCGCTGCACGGCTGGGTCTTCGCCGCCGAGTATCCGGAGCGGGTGCGGGCCCTGGTGGTCGAGGATATGGCGCCGGATTTCCGCGGTCGCACCGCCCGGGACTGGGCGGCCATGATCGCGGCCTGGCCGCAGCCGTTTCCGGACGCCGCGGCGGTGCTGGAGTTCTTCGGGCCGGTGGCGGGCCGCTACTTCCTGAACTCCTTCGTCGCCGGGCCCGATGGCTATCGCCTGCACGGCGAGGTCGAGACGTTTCGCGAGATCTCCGAGGAGTGGGGAACCCGCGACTTCTGGGCGCAGTGGCGCGCGGTCCGGGTTCCGGGCCTGCTCATCGAGGGCGAGCACACCATCACCCCGCCCGGTCAGATGCGGGAAATGGCCGCGCTGCGGCCGAATTCGCGGCATGTGCTGGTTGCCGGGGCCGGTCATCTGGTGCACGACGACCAACCGGAGATCTACCGCGCCCACGTGGCGAAGTTCCTGAACGAGGTCCTCGGCGGTGATTGATGGCAGGTGCCTTCAGTCTTGGGTCGATCGGGTCGTATGCTCGCAGCACCCGTCCCGAACGAAGGTGCACACCGATGATCGACTTCTCGCTGCCCGCCGACCTCGAGGCCGAACGCGACCGGATTCGCCGGTTCGTCATCGACAAGATCGTTCCCTACGAGCGTGATCCGCGACTGACCGCGCACGGCCCCAACGACGAGCTGCGCCAGGAACTGGTCGAGCTGGCCCGCGCGGAGAAGCTGCTGACCATTCAGGCCCCGGTGGAACTGGGCGGGCGCGGGCTCGGCCACGTCGAACAGGCCGTCCTCTACGAGGCCGCGGGGTGGTCCACCCTCGGCCCGGTCGCCATGAACTGTGCCGCGCCCGACGAGGGCAATATGTTCCTGCTGTCCAAGGTCGCGAATCCGGACCAGATCGACCGCTATCTCATGCCGGTGATCACCGGACAGCAGCGCTCGGTCTTCGCCATGACCGAACCCGACGGCGCGGGTTCGGATCCGGATCAGCTCGCCACCACCGCGACCTTCGACGGTACGAACTTCACCATCAACGGCCGCAAGTGGCTGATCACCGGCGCCGACGGCGCCAAGACCTGGATCATCATGGCCCGCCTGGCCGCCAACCCCCATCTGCCCGAGGGCCCCACGCTGTTCCTCGCCGACGGCGACGCTGCTCCCGCCGGGGGTATCGTCATCGAGCGCACGATGAACACCATGGACCGCAACTACGTCGGCGGCCACGGCGTGGTCCGATTCGAGAATCTGACCCTGCCCCGCGAATCCGTCCTCGGCGAGACAGGTCAGGCGCTGCGGTATGCGCAGCTGCGGCTGGCCCCGGCCCGGCTCACGCACTGTATGCGCTGGCTCGGCGCGGCCGAACGCGCCCAGAGCATCGCCGTCGAACACGCCCGCACCCGCACCGCCTTCGGCAAGACCATCGGCGAGCACGAGGGTGTGTCGTTCATGTTGGCGGACAACGAGATCGCGCTGCATCAATGCCGGTTGACCATCTGGCACGCGTGCTGGCTGATGGATCAGGGCCACAAGGCCCGGCACGAGAGCTCGATGGCCAAATCCTTCGTCTCCGAGGAGCTGTTCAAGGTCGCCGACCGCTGTGTGCAGGTGCTGGGCGGCATCGGGATCAGCGATGAGACGGTGGTGGAGATGATCTTCCGCGATATGCGCGCGTTCCGGCTCTACGACGGCCCCACCGAGGTCCACAAGTGGGCGATCGGCCGCAAGGTGTTGCGGAAATAGGCAGATATACCGTCTACGTGGGGTTCGGTTGCGGGATCGTGCCCGGCTGTGTTGTGCTCGTTCGCGTACCAGGCACGACCCGCGCACAGAGCTAGGATTTCGTCGCATGAGTTCGGAACTGCACGTCGATGTTTCCGCCGGAGTCGCCGTGCTCACGCTGCATCGCCCCGCGCAGCAGAATGCCTTCACCCCCACGATGGCTGCCGAACTCGGTGCGGCGCTACGCCGCTGCGACGGTGAGGACGGCATCCGTGCCGTCGTCATCACGGGCACGCCGCCCGCGTTCTGCGCGGGCGCGGATCTGTCCAGCCGCGTCGGCGAGGTGACCGCGACCATCGATCCTGCCCCCTGGCGTATTCGCAAACCGGTGATCGCGGCGGTCAACGGGCATGCGGTCGGCCTTGGGCTGGCCCTCGCACTGCAGTGCGACCTGCGCTATCTGGCCCGCGATGCGGTGTACGGACTCAATCAGGTGCGCCGTGCCGTGCTCGCCGACGGCTATGCGCACTGGTTGCTGCCCCGGCTGGCCGGTATGGCCAATGCCGCCGACATCCTGCTGACCGGCCGCACCTTCGACGGTGAGGAGGCCAAGGCGATGGGCCTGGCCAATGCCAGCCTCGACGCGGCGGAGGTATTGCCGACCGCGCTGTCGGTCGCGCACGATATCGCCGCCGGTTCGGCCCCGCTGCCCGCGGCGCTGTCCAAGCGGCTGCTGTGGGAGGGGCTGGGCATGGGCCCGGATGCCGTGGCGGCGCTGGAATCCGAGCTCAACACCTATGTGGCCAAGAGCGTCGACGCGGCCGAGGGTATGGCCGCCGTCCGGGATCGTCGCTCGCCGCAGTGGACCGGGCGGGTGAGCGAGGAGTGGCCCGCCTGGGAGGTGCCCGCCGAACCGGAGCGCCCGCGGCTGGACTGACCGCCCGCGCTAGCCGCTCCCGCCGATCAGGAGCAGCAGGAACAGGGTCGCCATGAGCACCATCAGGATCGTGCCGACGATGCCGAGGATGTAACCCACCATCACCTGCGTCCGGCCGCCGTACGCGCCGCCGGAGTACTCGATCTGGTCCAGCGCCCGCTTACCCATCACCCACGCCACGGGACCCAGTGCGCCGCAACAGAATATGCTCAGCGCCCCGAGCAGCAGCACCGTCGTGGCGTGCGGATGCTCGACGGGCTGGCCGATCGGCTCGTCGGGGAAATACGGGGGCGGGTAACTGGCCACCAGCCAAGTCTATGGCGGCGATCACCGCGAAAGCTCGCTGACGCGCTCGGATTTCCGGGTCAGCCGCGGCGCTGACGGGCGATATCGGCCAGCACCACACCCGCGGCCACCGAGGCGTTGAGCGATTCCACCTCGCCCGCCATCGGAATGGACAGCACGCTGTCGCAGGTCTCGCGGACCAGCCGCGACAGGCCCTTGCCCTCGGACCCGACCACCACGACCGTCGGTGTGCTGCCGTCGAAATCGTCGAGCGAGGTGTCCCCGCCCGCGTCCAGGCCGACCACCTGCAGCCCGGCCTTGGCCCAATCCTTCAGTGTGCGAGTCAGATTGGTGGCGCGCGCGACGGGCAAGCGCGCCGCCGCGCCGGCGCTGGTCCGCCACGCCACCGCGGTCACGCTGGCGCTGCGCCGCTGCGGAATCACCACGCCGTGGCCGCCGAAGGCCGCCACCGAGCGGATCACCGCGCCCAGATTGCGCGGATCGGAGATGTTGTCCAGCGCCACCAGCAGCGGGGGAGTGCCGGAGGCGAGCGCGGACGCGAGCAGATCGTCCGGATGCGCGTAGCGGTACGGCGGCACCTGCAGGGCCATGCCCTGATGTAAACCGTTGCTGCTCATGCGATCCAGGTCGGTGCGCGGCACCTCCAGGATCGAGATGCCGGTATCGGCGGCACGCTGCACGGCCTCGGTGAGCCGCTCGTCGTTCTCGGTGCCGTTGGCGACGTAGAGCGCGGTCGCCGGGACACCGGCGCGCAGGCACTCCACCACCGGATTGCGGCCGAGCACCAATTCCGGACCGTCGTCACCCTTGCGGGTGCTCGGGCGTCCGGCGGGGCGGCCCTTGGTCTGCGCGGCCTTCTTCGCCGCGGCCGCGGCCCGCTTGGCGGCCGGGTGGTATTTGCGCATCTCCGCGGGTGGTGTCGCACCGCGGGGTTCCAGCCCGCGCCGCCGCTGCCCGCCCGAGCCGACGGTCTGGCCCTTCTTGGTGCCGGACTTGCGGATCGCGCCGCGCCGCTGCGAATTGCCTGCCATCAGTTCGCCTTTCCGCTCAGGCTCCACTCGGGGCCGTCCGGGGTGTCGGTGACTTCGATACCGGCCGCGCCGAGCCGGTCCCGGACCGCATCGGCGGTCGCCCAGTCCTTGTTGCCGCGGGCCTGCTGCCGCCGCTCCAGCTCGGCGCCGACCAGTACGTCGAGGGCGTCGAGGGCCGCCGAGGAGTCCTGCGGGGCGGCCCAGTGCGGATCCAGTGGATCCACACCGAGAATGCCGAGCATGGCGCGCACCTGCCCGCCGAGTTCGCGCGCGGTGTCGAGGGCGCCGGATTCCAGCGCCCGGTTGCCCTCGTGCACCACGCGGTGAATCTCCGCCAGTGCCTTGGGAACCGCGAGATTGTCGTCCAGCGCCTCGGCGAACGCGTCGGTCCACTTGCCGACCGGCAGGCCGCCGGTGCGCTCGTCCGCGCGCCGCACGAAGGCCTCGAGCCGCTGATAGGTCTGGGCGGCATCGCGCAGCGCCTGATCGGAGTACTCCAGCATCGAGCTGTACTGCGCACTGCCCAGATAGAACCGAAGTTCCACGGCCCGAACGGTTTTCAGCACATTCGGCACCGACAGCGTATTGCCGAGGGATTTGGACATCTTCTCCCCGCCCAGGGTGACCCAGCCGTTGTGCAGCCAGTACCGGGCGAAGCCATCCCCGGCGGCGCGGGACTGGGCGATCTCGTTCTCGTGGTGCGGGAACACCAGATCCATACCGCCGCAATGGATGTCGAATTCGGCCCCGAGGTAGAACTCGGCCATGGCCGAGCATTCCAGATGCCAGCCGGGCCGACCCGGGCCCCATGGCGACGGCCAGGTCGGCTCGCCGGGTTTGGCGGCCTTCCACAGCGTGAAGTCGCGCGGATCCCGCTTGCCCTCGCCCGCGCTCTCGCCCTGCGCCACATCGTCGAGCTTGTGGCCGGACAGCTTGCCGTAGTCCGGATAGCTGCGCACGTCGAAATACACGTTGCCGCAGGAGCCATAGGCGTGGCCGCGCTCGATCAGCCGCTGCATCAGCGTGACCATCTGGGTGATGTGACCGGTGGCGCGCGGCTCCACCGACGGCGGCAGCACGCCCAGCGCGGCGTAGGCGCGATCGAAGGCGCGCTCATGCGTGGCGGCCCACTCCCACCAGGGGCGGCCCGCGGCGGCGGCCTTGTTGAGGATCTTGTCGTCGATGTCGGTGACGTTGCGGACGAACGCCACGTCGAAACCGCTGGCGGTCAGCCAGCGCCGCAGCACGTCGAAGGCGACCCCGCTGCGCACATGCCCGATATGGGGTTCGCCCTGCACGGTGGCGCCACACAGGTACACCGATGCACGGCCGGGGACCAGGGGCGTGAAATCACGCAGGGTCCGCGTCTCGGTGTCGAACAGGCGCAGAGTCACGACCAGCCATCCTAGCTGTTGAGAATTTGCAGTGTACGAGGCGGTTTACTGCTGGCTACAACAGTGCAACAGCGCTGTCGCCACCGCCGCGATCCCCTCACCGCGTCCAGTCAAGCCGAGACCGTCGGTGGTCGTACCGGAAACCGAAACCGGAGCGTCCAGTAATTCTCCCAGTACCTGCTGGGCCTCGCCACGGCGCGGACCGATTTTGGGACGGTTGCCGATCACCTGGACGGCCGCGTTCACGATGGTGAAACCGGCCTCGTCGAGCAGTCGGCGGACCTCTTTCAACATGGCCGCACCGGACACGCCCGCCCATTCGGGGCGGCCGGTGCCGAAGACGGCGCCGACATCGCCGAGCCCGGCGGCCGACAGCAGCGCGTCGCAGAGCGCGTGCGCGGCGACATCGCCGTCGGAATGGCCCGCGCAGCCGCTGTCGCCCTCGAACAGCAGACCGGCCATCCAGCAGGGGCGGCCGGGTTCGATGGGGTGCACGTCGCTGCCGATGCCGACGCGCATATCGGCCGCGCTCATCGCGGCACCGCCTGCGCGACCGGGCGTTCGGCGAGCAGCGCCTCGGCGAGGCGCAGATCGAGCGGGGTGGTGATCTTGAAAGCCATTGGGTCGCCGGGGATCACGTGCACGTGCGCGCCGAGGCGTTCGACCAGGCCCGCGTCGTCGGTGGCGGGCAGGTCGAGCGCATACGCCTCGCGCAGCAGCTGCGCCTCGAACCCCTGCGGGGTCTGGATCGCGCGCAGTCCCGCGCGCTCGGGGGTGCCGGTCACCACGCCGTGGGCGTCGACCGATTTGATGGTGTCGGTCACGGGCAGGCCGGGCACCACCGCTCGCCGCCCGGCGCGCAGCTCGGCCACCACCCGCGCGATCAGCGACGGCGGCGTCAGGGCGCGGGCCGCGTCGTGCACGAGGACGTGGGTGGCCTCCGGCGCGGCCGTCAATCCGGCGCGCACGGAGTCGATGCGTTCGGAGCCGCCCGCCACCACACTCACCGGAATCGAGGAGCCCGCGGTCGCGGACAGATGTCGGGCCCGCTCGATCAACTCGGCGGGCACCATGATCACAATGCGGTCCACGACCCCGGACGCGATCAGGCCGTCGATGGCGTGCGTGAGCATAGGGCTGCCGCCGACCGGGACGAATGCCTTGGGTGTTGCTGCACCCAGGCGCACGCCCTGACCGGCGGCAGGCACCAACGCCACGACACGACTTGCGTCGTGCGGACTGTTTTTCACGGTCAGGAGGCCGCGGCGAGAACCTCGTCGAGCAGGGTCTCGGCCTTGACGTCGTCGGTTCCCTCGGCGAGGGCGAGCTCACCGACGAGGATCTGGCGGGCCTTGGCCAACATGCGCTTCTCGCCGGCGGACAGGCCGCGATCCTGCTCTCGGCGCCACAGGTCACGGACGACCTCGGCCACCTTGTTCACATCGCCGGAGGCGAGCTTCTCCAGGTTGGCCTTGTAGCGGCGAGACCAGTTCGTCGGCTCCTCCGTATGCGGCGCGCGTAGCACCTGGAAGACTCGGTCGAGACCCTCCTGGCCCACAACATCACGGACGCCCACGTATTCAGCGTTCTCGGCGGGAACCCGTACGGTGAGGTCGCCCTGTGCGACCTTCAGGACCAGATACTCCTTCTGCACGCCCTTGATGGTGCGAGTCTCGATAGCTTCGATCAGCGCCGCTCCGTGGTGGGGGTAAACGACGGTGTCTCCGACCTTAAAAATCATGTGTCCCGTGCCCCTTTCGATGTTCACAGTTTAACATGCGACTCGGTAACGGCGCGATCAACGACGCAGGTCAGGGCCACAACAGGGCGGCGGCGGGGGTTGACAGAACGCCGGGGGTGTGCATCCCGTTGTGCCAGAACGAGTTACGGATGGGTCCGTTCTCTCCGTACCGAATGGTACTGCCCGTCGGTGGTTGAGCTTACAAGTCCCCTACCCGACACGGGGGGCTGCGGGGCGACTACTACGCTCCCTACTACTACTCTCCATCGTGGAGTGAGCCGGTCGACATGGAGGACAAGCCCGTGACTGCCCTGAAAGCCACCACAGCGTCGAAGGCGCGCCGCCACGCCGTGACCGTCGCCGCGTTCGCCGCGGGTGCGGTGCTCGCGCTGTCGGGCTGCAGTGCCGGTCAGATCTCGCAGACCGCGGACCAGGTCGCGGCCGTGAACGGCAACAGCGCCGATGTGGGTCAGGTCGCGCTGCGCAACGTGCGCCTGCTGCTGCCGCCGTCGGAGGAGTACAACAACGCCAAGGGCGGTAAGGCCGTGCTCGCGTTCAGCGCGGTCAACGGTGGTTCGGCCAAGGCCGACGAGCTCACCAGCATCACCTCGGACCTGGGCACGGTGAAGATCACCCCCGCCAACCCGCAGCTGCCGCCGGGCGCGACCGTGGTGGCCGACGCCCCGAAGCCGGGCGCCCACGTCGCCGCGCCGACGACCACCGCCGCGCCCACCTCCGCGGCCGCGCCGACCAGTTCCCCCGCCGCGTCGACCGCCGCCGCGTCCAGCGCGACCGCGCAGCAACACGGCGATCACGCCGCCCCGGCCGCCGAGGGGGCCGCGGGCCCGCTGCTGGTCGAGGTCACCGGCTTGACCAAGGACGTCACCCCGGGCCTGACCTACCAGGTGACCTTCAACTTCAAGGACGCGGGCACGGTCGCGGTGAACGTGCCGGTCGACGCGGGCCCGGACCTGGGCCGCAAGGATGCCGAGAAGGCCGGGGAGAAGGCTCCCGCGCATTCCGGCGGACACTGACGCGATTGGTCCGCGATCTGTCGGACCCGGTACCTAGGCTGCGCACGTGGCCAAGGTGAGATCGCAGTACCGCTGTTCCGCGTGTGGGCACGAGGTCGCCAAGTGGGTGGGCCGCTGCCCCGGCTGCGGTGAATGGGGTTCGGTCGACGAGCTGGCCCCCGCCCCCGCGGCGGCGGGCGCGCCGCAGCGTCGGTCCCTGCTGCCGTCCACCGCGGCCGCCCCCATCTCGACCATCGACTCACAGGTCACCCGTGCCCGGCCGACCGGTGTGAGCGAATTGGATCGGGTACTGGGCGGCGGCATCGTGGCCGGTTCGGTGGTGCTGCTGTCCGGTGAGCCCGGGGTGGGCAAGTCGACGCTGCTGCTCGAGGTCGCGCATCGCTGGGCGCGGCAGCGGGAGGAGCGATCGCTGTACGTCACCGCCGAGGAGTCGGCGGGGCAGGTCCGGCTGCGCGCCGACCGCACCGGAGCGGTGCACGAAAGGGTCTATCTCGCAGCCGAATCCGATCTGTCGACCATTCTCGGCCACGTCGAGCAGGTGCGGCCCACGCTGCTGGTCGTCGACTCGGTGCAGACCATGTTGGCCGCCGATGTGGAGGGTGTGATCGGCGGGGTGACCCAGGTGCGCGCGGTAACCGCCGCGCTCACCTCGCTGGCCAAGGCGAGCGGTATCGCGGTGCTGCTGGTCGGGCACGTCACCAAGGACGGCAACCTGGCCGGTCCGCGCACTTTGGAACATCTGGTGGACGTGGTGCTGCAGTTCGAGGGCGACAAGCATTCCACCCTGCGCATGGTGCGGGGCATCAAGAACCGCTTCGGAAGTGCCGACGAGGTGGGCTGTTTCGAGATGCACGACGACGGGATCGTCTGTGTGGAGGATCCGTCCGGACTGTTCCTGCACCACCGGACCGACACCGTACCGGGCACCGCGATCACGGTCGCGATGGACGGTAAGCGCCCGCTGCTCGGCGAGGTGCAGGGCCTGACCGTGGAGACCCAGGCGGCCATGCCGCGGCGGGCGGTGAGCGGGCTCGACCACAACCGGGTGTCGATGGTGTTGGCGGTGCTGCAGAGCCGCTGCGGTCTGTATCTGGGCAAGTACGAGGTCTACGCCGCGACCGTCGGCGGGATGCGTCTCACCGAGCCCGCCTCGGATCTGGCGGTCGCGCTGGCCATCGCCAGTGCCGAGCGTGGCCGGGCGTTGCGACCGGGCACGGTCATTCTCGGTGAGGTCGGACTGGCCGGTGAGGTGCGTCGCGTCGGTGGGGTGGGGCGTCGTCTGGCCGAGGCCGAGCGGTTGGGTTTCACCGAGGCGCTGGTGCCGCCGGGGGTCGATCGCTCCGGCCGCAGTATCAAGGTGCGCGAGGTGTCCGATGTTCGGGCGGCGCTCGCGCTGACCGGGTTGGCGAAGCGGGGACAGGCACGTCTGGAGGCTGTCGAATGAACGCAGGCCGTTGGGTCACCAATCTGCTCGGCAAGCCCGCGGCGAACCCGCTGCCCCCGATCGCCGCCCCCGCGCCCCGCCGGGCGTCCGGCGTCGAGCACGCCGCGCGTGATGTCGTGGCCCGGCTGGTGCCCGGCACCGAGCTGCGCGACGGCATCGATCGCATTCTGCGGGCGCGCACGGGGGCGTTGCTGGTCCTCGGCTACGACGAGGCCGTCGAGCGAATCTGCGACGGCGGCTTCGATCTGGACGTGGAGTTCTCTCCGACCCGGCTGCGCGAGCTGTCGAAAATGGACGGGGCCGTGGTGCTTTCCACCGACGGCGGCCGGATTCGCCGCGCCAATGTTCATCTGGTGCCGGATCCGTTGCTACCCACCAGCGAATCGGGTACCCGACACAAGGCCGCCGAGCGGACCGCCGCGCAGACCGGCTATCCGGTGGTGTCGGTGAGCCGATCCACCGGCATCGTCACCGTCTACGCCCGCGGTTCGCGGCATCTGATCCAGCCCTCGGAAACCATTCTGGCCCGGGCCAATCAGGCCATGGCCACGCTGGAGCGCTACCGCTCGCGGCTGGACGAGACGACCCGGCAGCTGACCGTGGTCGAGCTCGGCGACGTGGTCACCGTGCGCGATGTGCTGACCGTGGTGCACTGTCTGGAGCTGGTGCGGCGGGTGGCCCGCGAGATCGAGTCCGATGTGAACGAACTCGGCGTCGACGGCCGCCAGCTGGCCCTGCAACTGGCCGAGGTGGTCGGCAACGCCGAGGGCCTGCGGCGGCTGGTGGTGCGCGACTATCTGCGGCCGGTCGCGCCGGGCGGCGTCGCCGAGACGGCGGTCGAGCACGCCCTGGACGCGCTGGATCAACTGCTCGAGGTGGAGTTGCTGGAGCTGACGAATCTGGCCCCACCGCTGGGCTTTCCGGCGACCATCGAGGCACTCGACGCCGCCACCAGCGCGCGCGGCTACCGGCTGCTGGCCGAGATTCCGCGGGTGCCCCGGCCCCGGGCCGAGGCGCTGGTCACGGCGTTCGGGTCGCTGTCGGCCCTGCTGGCCGCCGAGGTCGCCGAGCTCGCCGCGATCGAGGGCATCGATGACGAGCTCGCCCGCCGCATTCGCGAGCGGCTCGCCCGTCCCGAATGAAGTCAGGCGATATTGAACGGCTCCGGTGCACTGCGTACCGAACCGAACTGCGCGACAACGGCATAGCCCCCGGGCGGCACCGGCACCCGCTCGCCCGCGCAGCTGGGCTGGGAGGTGGTACCCGACCAGGTCAGCGTGAACTCCGCCTGCTGCCCGCCGCCCAGGGTGCGCATATCGGCCGGACCGCCCTGGTCGCAGTCGGTGTTCGCCCATAACCGGTGCTGGCCGTCGAGCGAGGTCACCGACACCTGCTGCAGCCCCGAGCCCACGTCGCGGCTGCAGGCCGCGGTGGAGATATTGGTGATGACGATGCGGAACACCGGCTGCTCGCCCGACTTGTAGTTCGGCTGGGCCACCGTGACCTTCAGCGCCAGCGACTGATCCGGGCACTGCGGCGGCGATCCGCTGGCCGTCGCATTCGCCGTCGGGGCGGGTTTGGCGGTGCCCGTCTCCGCGGTGCTCGACGCGGTCGTGCCGGGTCCGCCCGCGGGTTTGGCGACCGCGGAGCTCGAGGTCGCCGCGGCGGGTT
The DNA here is from genome assembly GCF_023740735.1 of Nocardia sp. CDC159. GTDB lineage: Bacteria > Actinomycetota > Actinomycetes > Mycobacteriales > Mycobacteriaceae > Nocardia > Nocardia pulmonis. Next base: position 424,335 of record NZ_JAMRXH010000002.1, on the reverse strand, counting down.
TGTCCGCGCTCTTGCCGTTGCCGCGCAGCAGGAATACCGCCAGCCAGATCAGCAACGCGAGCGCGACCACCAGGGCCGCGATGGCGAGCAGGCGGCGACGCCAATAGATCTCGGGCGGCAGCGGTCCAGTCGGTTCCAGCACGGCAACAACGGTAAGCGCACCATCGGGCCCGTCCGGCTCAGGGGCACGGCGTGTCGGACCGCCTCAGGCCACTTCGCCGATGTTGCCGATCGCCCGGTGCAGTTGAACCTCGCCGTCGGCGAGTTTGTATGTGACGCAGGCGATCGCGCATTCGCCGGTGGCCACGCGCTGGGAGACGATCATCGAACGCTGCATGAGCAGCCGCGCGGTCTCCACCACGTGCCGGGCCTCGAGCTCGTCGACCCCGGTGAGGCCCTCGCGTCGGCCGATCAGAATGGACGGGGTGACCCGCTCCACCACGCTGCGGATGAAGCCGCCCGGGACGTTGCCGCCGTCGAGCGCGTCGATGGTGGCCCGCACGGCGCCGCAGCTGTCGTGGCCGAGCACCACGATCAGCGGCACCTTCAAGATCTCCACGCCGTATTCGATGGAGCCGAGTACCGAGGCATCGACGACATGGCCCGCGGTGCGGACCACGAACATATCGCCGAGCCCCTGGTCGAAGATGATCTCGGCGGCCACGCGGGAGTCACCGCACCCGAACAGGATGGCCGAGGGGTGCTGACCGCTCACGAGCTTCGCCCGGTCCGCCGCGCCCTGGCTAGGATGCTGCAGGGTGCCACTGACGAACCGCTCATTGCCCTCGCGGAGGGCCTTCCATGCGCTGATCGGGTTGGTATGAGGCATGCGTCTCATTTTCCATACAGGCCGGGCTACCGGCGAGTCCGTCAAGTTACGAACGGGCAAATCGTCTGTACCGGGGCGTGGTGAGTTTACGGGCGCAGCGGGCATCGTGTGGGCAAATAGGAGAGGACAGTAAACGGGTGAGCATCGATTCCGATGCGTTGATCGACTGGTACACCGAGACCGCTCGCGATCTGCCGTGGCGGCGGCCGGGCGTGACCGCGTGGCAGATCCTGATGAGCGAGATCATGCTGCAGCAGACGCCGGTGGTGCGGGTCGAGCCGATCTGGCGGGAATGGGTGGCGCGCTGGCCGGTGCCGTCTGCGATGGCGGCCGCCTCGCAGGGGGAGGTGCTGCGGGCCTGGGGCAAGCTGGGCTATCCGCGCCGGGCGCTGCGGCTGCACGAATGCGCCCAGGTGCTGGCCGCCGAGCACGGCGACGAGGTCCCCGCCGACGTCGAGGTGCTGCTCGGGTTGCCCGGCATCGGCGCCTACACCGCCCGCGCGGTGGCCTGTTTCGCCTACGGCCAGCGAGTCCCCGTGGTGGACACCAATGTTCGCCGCGTGGTCGCCCGCGCCGTGCACGGCCGGGCGGAGGCGGGCAATCCGGCCGCCCGCGACCTCCTCGAAACCGAGGCCCTGCTCCCTCACGACATCCCCCGCGCCGCGAAGTTCTCCGCCGCCCTGATGGAACTGGGCGCCCTGATCTGCACGGCCCGCACCCCCACCTGCGCCAACTGCCCACTCCCGCATTGCGCCTGGGTCACCGCGGGCCGCCCGGCCTCGACCGTCACCCGCCGCGTCCAGAAATACGACGGCACCGACCGCCAGGCCCGCGGCCGCCTCCTCGACGTCCTACGCGCCGCCCCGGACCCGGTCGAACGCCCCGCCCTCGACCTGGCCTGGACCCGCGACCCCGGCCAACGCGACCGAGCCCTCGACTCCCTGCTCACCGACGGCCTCATCGAACAAACCCCCGACGGCCTGTTCGCCCTCGCGGGCGAGGCCGGCAACTAGCGGCCCAAACTTCGCACCCTTTCCCGCACACCGCACCCTTCCCAGCCACCCACAACCAGTGCGAACCGCGAGAAGTGGTGCGGCGACCCAACAGCGCTGCGCGAACGCCGCCCGCGAGTGGACCTGCGCGGGGTGCGCCGAGCCCGAAGTGGTATGCGAACGCCGCACCCCTTCTGGGGCTTCGCACCCTTTGGGGGCGGTTGTAGAGGGTGCGAGGCGCGGGAAAGGGTGCGGCGCGCGGGAAATGGTGCGGAGAGCCCGGAGGGGTGCGCGAACGCCGCACTCTTTGCGGGGCTTCGCACCCTTTGGGGGCGGTTGTAAAGGGTGCGGAGTGCGGGAAAGGGTGCGGCGATTAGGCCGGGGCCGGGGCCGGGGTGGGGCGGCGGGTTCTGGTGCGGGTGCCGATGAGGCGGCAGGCGAGATAGATCGCGAACGAGATGGCCGTGATGAAGGTGGAGACCGGGACGCCGGGGGCCAGGGAGAGCAGGATGCCGCCTACGGCCGACACTTCCGCGAAGGTGATGGCGAGTACGGTGGCGCGGACCGGGTCGGCCGTCACCTGGGCGGCGGCCGCGGCGGGGGTGATCAGGAGGGACAGGACCAGGAGGGCGCCGACGATCTGGACGCCGAAGGCGGCAGTGATGCCCAGCAGGACCGCGAAGACCACCGACAGCGCGCGCACCGGAACGCCGCGTGCGACGGCGACCTCGGGGTCGGTGCTGGCGAACAGCAGGGGGCGGTAGATCAGGGCGAGTACCAGCAGCACCCCGATCGTGCAGACGGTGAGCAGGGTCAGGCCGCTGTTGCCGACGCTGACCACCTGGCCGGTCAGCAGCGAGAATTTGGAGCCCGCCCGGGTCGGCCCGAGCCACAGGAACAGCACCGACAGGCCGAGCCCGAACGACAGCACCACCGCGATGGCCGAATCCCGTTGCCGCGCACGCGCACCCAGCACCCCGAACAGCACGGCCGCGACCACCGAGCCGGCGATCGCGCCCACCCCGACGCCGATTCCGGCCAGCAGCGCGGCCGCGGCCCCGGTCAGCGACAGCTCGCTGGTGCCGTGCACCGCGAACGACATCTGGCGGCTCACGATCAGCGGGCCGATCGCCCCGGCCAGCAGTCCCAGCAGCGCCGCCGCCAGCACCGCCTGCTGGACGAAGTCGTAGGACAGCAGATTCGCGGTGACCCCGAAGTCGAGCATCTTGGCGAAGACGTCGGACAGCTTGTCGATCACAGCTCGCCCTCGCCGCCCACGACCACCAGCCGCCCGCGCACCCGCAGCACATCGATCCGGGTGCGATACAGCTCGGAGAGCACCTCCGAGGTCATCACCTCGTCCGGCGGGCCGATCCGGAACTTCCCGTCGACCAGGTACAGCACCCGATCCACCAGCGGCAGCACGGGATTGATCTCGTGGGTCACGAACAGCACCGCGGTGCCGTGATTCCTGCGGCGGGCGTCGATCAGCTCCGCCACCAGCCGCTGATTCGCCAGATCCAGGCTCAGCAGCGGTTCGTCGCACAGCAGGACGCGCGGATCGCCGACCAGCGCCTGGGCCACCCGCAGCCGCTGCTGCTCACCGCCGGAGAGCGCGTCCAGCGGCGCGTGCGCGAAATGCCCCGCGCCGACCTGGTCGATCGCGTCGGCGACCCGGCGCCGCCGCTCCTTGCGCCCGCGCCAGCCCAGCCCCCAGCGATGTCCGTCCACGCCGAGGCCGACCAGATCCACCCCGCGCAGCTGCACCCCGGCATCGAACGTCTTCTGCTGCGGCACATAGCCGATATGCGGATTGCCCAGCCGCGCGGGCGCACCCGCGATCTCCACCCGGCCCGCGCTGGGCGCGATCTGGCCCAGCAGCATGCGCAGCATCGAGGTCTTCCCGGAGCCGTTCGGCCCGAGCACCGCGACGAATTCACCGGCGGCGATATCCAGATCCAGTCCATCCCACAGCGTTCGCTCGCCGAAGGTCAGCCGCGCGTCGCGCAGCCGCACCGCCGGGGTGTCGGCAGGCTCGGCGCAGTCCGGGCCGAACGGGCAGTCGGATTCGGCGAGGACGGGTTCGATGCCCGCGGTGGTGCTCACCCCGGTTGCAACACGTTCGCTGGTATCGACCTTCCCGGACATCGCGGCTCCCCTCGTCAGCCCAGAGCCTTGGCGAGCGCCTGGGCGTTTCCGATCTGCCATTGCAGATAGTCGGTGTTCTCCGGCAGGGTCTCGGTCACCTCGACCACCGGCACACCCGCGGCCCGCGCGGCCGCGGCCACATCCCGCGTGGTCTTGTCCTCGGTTTGCTTGTTGTAGATCAGCGCGCGAACCTGCTTGCCGTTCAACAGCTCCCGCACCGCGGCGACATCGGCGGGCGCCGGATCGGTGCCCTGTTCGACGGCCTCGGCGAAGGCGCGCGGGGTGCGATCGTCGGTCCCGGCGGCGACCAGTAGGTAGTGCGCGAGCGGTTCGGTCTGCAGCACCGGCGATTTCGGATGCTCGGCCGCGATTCGGCCGGTGATCGCGCTGATCTCGCTCAGCTTCGCCCGAAAGGCGTTGGCCCGCTCGGTATACGCCTGCGCGTGCTCGGCGTCGATCGAGCCCAGCCGGGTGGCGATCTGCTCCGCGACGGCGGCGACGGTGTTCAGGTCGTACCAGATGTGCTCGTTGTCGTCGGACTTCGCCGCACCCGTGCGTAATTCGAAGGCGTTGATGCTCGGCTTGTCGCGCCCCGCGGCGGCCTTTTCGGCGAACTCGTCATAATGCCCGCCGTTGTAGACCACCAGCGCCGCCTCGCGCAGCTTGGCCGCGTCCGACGGACTGGTCTGGTACTCGTGTGGATCGTCGGTGGGTTTGTCGATGATCGACTCGACGGTCATATCCGGCCCGGCGACCGCCGCGGCCACGCTGCCCCACGCGCTGGTGGACGCGACGATGATGCGGTCACCGGCGTCGCCGGAGGAGTTCCCACAGGCGGCCAACGTGGCCGCGGCCGCGATACCCATCGCGGCGGCGGCTGATCGAACGACAAAACTTCTGGTCACGCCCGGGCACTCCTGCACAGCACACTTAACGGAAACGATTTCCATTTAATGTAGCGCACGTGTCCAGAACCATTGGTATCGATCCACCGGATTCGCCCTGTGCTCCTCGACACGACGGTGGGGCCCGCGACGACGGTCGCGAGCCCCACCGAGGGTGATCGAACTACGATGCCAGCGCCGGAACCGGCTGGCTCAGCAGCTGCGCACAGCGCAGCAGACCGAGATGGCTGTAGGCCTGCGGATGGTTGCCCAGCGAACGCTCGGCGACCGGGTCGTACTCCTCGCTCAGCAGTCCGGTCGGCCCGGCCACGTCGACCAGCTGGGCGAACAGCGCCTCGGCATCGGACCGCTTGCCGATCAGCAGATACGCCTCGACCAGCCAGGCCGCGCAGAGGTGGAAACCGCCCTCGCCGCCGGGCAGTCCGTCGTCGTGGTGGTACCGGTACACGGTCGAACCGCTGCGCAGCTCGGCCTCGGTGGCCACCACGGTCGCCGCGAAGCGCGGATCGGACGGATCGATCAGCCCGCTCAGCCCGATGTGCAGGGTCGCCGCGTCCAGATCGGTGCCGTCGTAGGCCGCGGTGTAGGACTGCACCTCCTCGTTCCAGCCCTTGACCTTGACCTCCTCGGCGATGGTCTCGCGCAGTTCGGCCCAGGCCGGGTCGACGCGGCGGTTGAACTTCTCCGCCAGCTTCAACGCGCGATCGACGGTCAGCCAACCCATCACCTTCGAATACACGTGATGACGGGGATTGCCGCGGATCTCCCAGATGCCGTGGTCGGGTTCGCGCCAGCGCCGCTGCACCGCCGAGACCATGGCATGCACCAGCTCCCAGTCCTGATCGGGCAGCGCCTTGGCCGGATCGGTGATGCCCTTGCGCTCGCGGGCGTCGGCCAGCGCGGCGATCAGATCCACGATCGGACCGAACACGTCGAGCTGCACCTGCATATTCGCCGCGTTGCCGACGCGCACCGGCCGCGATCCGGCGTAGCCGGGCAGCGAATCGATGACCGCCTCGGGCGGCAGCGTCTCCCCGTAGAGCGTGTAGAGCGGATGCAGCCGCTCCGGACCGGCCAGCGTCTCCAACACCCGGTGGGTCCAGGCCAGGAACTCCTCGGCCTCGGTCAGCGAGCCCAGCGTCACCAGCGCGTGCGCGGTCAGCGAGGCGTCGCGCAGCCAGCAGTAGCGGTAGTCCCAGTTGCGCACGCCGCCGATGTCCTCCGGCAGCGAGGTGGTGGCCGCGGCCAGGATCGAACCCGACGGCGCGTGCACCAGCCCGCGCAGCGTGAGCGCGGACCGCTTCATCAGATCCGGCTTCAGCGGCGGCAGCTCCAGCTGTTCGGCCCAGTCCCGCCAGTACCGCTCGGCCTCACGGCGGCGCTCCAGCTCGCCGACCATGGCCGGGGCCAGGTCGGAGGTACCGCAACGCATTTCGAGCACGACCGGACCGCGGGAGGGATCGATGACCGCGCGCGCGGTCTGGTGGATGCCCTCCTCGACGATCTCCCACTGCACACCCGGCGAGCGGAGCACGATCGGATCGTTGGTGCCGTGCACCCGCAGGCCCGCGGGTTCACGGTCGATGCTCACCGGCACCTGACCGAACTCCGGCCGCGGCGCGAAGGTCACCACCGCGCGGGCGTCACCGGTGATCACCCGGGTCAGGTCGGTGCGCTCCGGCGCCACGTCGTGCGGCAGGTAGTCCACGACCTGCAAACTGGACCAACGGGTTTCGACGGTCATGGTGCCGTCCACATACCGCTGCGACAGCGGCAGGCCCGGCCGCTCCGGGGCGATGGTGAAATGCCCGGCCTCCGGTCCGCCCAGCAGATGTGCGAACACCGCGGCCGAATCCGGTTCGGGGTGACAGAACCAGGTGACCGTGCCGTCCGGTGTGACGAGGGCCTTGGATCGAGGGCTGGCCAGCATGGTCAGCCGTTCGATTCGAGGGGCGGAGGCACCGGCCAGCCAGGTGCGCCGCTCCTCGAGCAGATACGCCAGGGCCTTGGCCACCTCCTCGGTGCTGGCCACGCGGTATCTGGCGAGGCTCTCGCCGTCGCCCACCTTGATGCCGACATCGGGACCGGCCAGGCGCGCGAACGCCTTCTCATCGGTCACATCGTCGCCGAAGAAGACCGCCGCGGACGCGCCCTCCTGATGGCGGATGATGTCCAGTGCGTCACCCTTGTCGGTCTGGATGACCGCCAGTTCGATGACGGCCTTGCCCTCGGTGACCTGCACGCCGACCCAACTGGCCGGACCCTGCCGGGCCTGCTGCAGTGCGCGTCGGCCGACCTCGGGGGAGGCGTTGCGCACATGCAGCGCGACACTGGCCGGTTTGATCTCCACCGCCGCGCCCGGATTGTCCTCGGCGATGTGGTTGAGGGCGTTCTGTACTTCCTGCAGTAGCTGTTTGGCATCGTTGTCGATGGCGTGCACGAAGCCGACGTCGAATTCCGAACCGTGGCTTCCGATCAGCTGGACCTCGACGGGAAGCCGGGACAGCGCCGCGAGATCCCGCAGCGCCCGGCCGGAGATGACGGCCGCCGTGGTGGCGGTGAGGCCGGCGAGGGCGCGCAGCGCGCTCACCGATTCCCGATGGGGGTAGGCCTTCGCCGGATCGGACACGATGGGCGCGATCGTCCCGTCGTAGTCCGATGCGACCAGTAGCCGGGGCATCCGGGCCACGGCCGACAAGGCACGGCGAAGTTCCTGTGGCAAATCCTGTGCGCTCACGCATCCAACCTAGTGATCGGAGGAGAAATGTCAGGGCGCGAGAAACTCTAGCGGGTGAGGTTTGCTCGCTTGTTCGCGCAGTGATACGAGACGTTTACAGACGCCTCGCCGTGCGCATCCCAGATTGTGCGGTCTCCATGGGTACGTTAGCTGGTTTGCCACGCGGAACAGAGGGCAAACTTTCCTATGACTTGTCGCCCAGCAGCAGGTCGACGGTCAGTTCGAGCCGTTCTGTGACGTCCGTCGCGGAGGCCCGCCGGGTCAGCCAGGCCACTAGATTGGACAGCCACACATCGCTGATGACCCGCGCGATGGCCAGGTCGCGATCGGTCGGTTCGCCGTCCTCGATGGCGCGCGCGAAGAACCGGTCCATCACCCGGCCCACCCGGTCGACCTCGGCGGCGGCCGAGGCGTCGGCGAACATGAACGCGCGCGTCATGGCCTCGGTGAGCAGCGGATCGCGCTGCATGGCCCGGGTGACCTGGGTCAGCAGCAGATGCATGCGTTCGCGCGGGGTTTGCCCGGCCAGCGGTTTGCGCTTGCTCTCGAACTGTTCGAACTCCCGCGCCAGCGCCGACACCAGCAGGTGGACCTTGGAGGGGAAGTAGCGGTAGAGCGTGCCCACCGCGACGTCGGCGCGCTCGGCGACCGCACGCATCTGCACCGCGTCGTAGCCGCCCTTGGATGCCAGCGCGAGGGTGGCGTCGAGGATGCGCTTGCGCCGCTCCCGCTGCGCGGCCGAGCTGAGCTCGTCCTCGCTGAGCGTGCTGACCGGGGTGGCCCGGGGGCGGCCCCCGTTCTGGGCACCCGAGTCGGCTGCCTGCTCTCGGGAGGGACTGGCCATCGGTGAAAGTCCTTTCCTGCAAACGTCGTATCTGCGGCTGGGGTGCGTCGCTGCCCGCGGCGGGATCGTCTCTTGACTTCCGCCCGGCTCGAATATTAGAACATGTTCTAGGTGTGGGAGTCACGCCGGAAAGGCGGTATGCAGTGTGAGCATCGCCACCACTGACGAGCATAAAGCGGTCCAGGAGTCGATGCGCGGATGGGCCGCGTCGATCCGGCCGATTGCAACAATGCGCACCGGTTCGCCGGGGTACTGGCGCGAATTCTGGCCGAGTCTGGTGGACCTGGGCATCTTCCGCGTCGCCGTCGGTGATTCCGCCGGGGGCGCCGACGGCTCGGTGAGCGACCTGGCGGTCCTCATCGAACAGGCGGCCCACGATCTCGTCGGCGGACCGGTCCTGACCACCGCGCTCGCGGGCCTGGTCACCGGCGGGGCGCTGGCCGAGGATACCCCGTGCGGTGTCGCGCTGGGTGACCCGGTTGCCCTGTCCGCCAAGGGGACCGAGCTGACCGGGGTCTGGGACACGGTGCTCGGGGCGGCCGACGGCACGGCCGTGCTGCTGCCGGTGGACGGCGGGCGCTGGTGTCTGGTGCCTGCGAATGCCGAAGGGTTGCACATCGTTCCGCTCGCACCGCTGGATGCGAGTATGCCGCTGGCTCGCGTCGAATGCGCCGGCGTCCGGGTCGCGGCCGGGCAGCTGTTCGAAAACTCCTACGCCGTAGCCGATCTCACCGCGGCCCTCGTCGCCGCCGAGGCCGCGGGCATCGCCGGGTGGTGCCTCGAGACCGCGACCGAATACGCGAAGGTGCGTGAGCAGTTCGGCCGCAAGATCGGCGAATTCCAGGCCGTCAAGCACATCTGCGCCTGGATGCTGTGCCGCGCCGAGCTGATTCGCGCGGTCGCCGCCGACGCGGCCGCGGCCGTGGACGCCCGCACCGACGAGCTGCCGCTGGCCGCCGCCATCGCCCTGACCGTCGCCCTGGACGCGGCGGTCGAGACGGCCAAGGACTGCATCCAGGTGCTCGGCGGCATCGGCTTCACCTGGGAGCACGACGCGCACTTGTATCTGCGCCGGGCGGTGGCCCTGCGGCAGCTGCTGGGCGGGTCGGCGCGCTGGCGGGCGCGGGTGGCCGAGCTGGTGCGCCAGGGCCGGAGGCGAACCGTCGGACTCGATCTCGGCTTCGACGAGGACCCCGCCGCGACGGCCTGGGACGTGGTCGGACTCGACGCCGGGGAGGCCGCCGAACTGGCCGCGGATCTCGCGCGGATCGCGGCGCTTCCGGCGCAACGGCAGCGAGACGCCCTGGTGGACACCGGATTACTCGCCCCGCACTGGCCGCGCCCGTACGGCCGCGGCGCGGGACCGATCCTGCGCACGCTCATCGACGAACAGGTGCGCCGGGCCGCGATCGCGGTGCCCGACATCCAGATCGGCAACTGGGCGGTGCCCACGCTGCTGCAGTACGGCACCCCGGAACAGATCGAGCGCTTCGCCGATGCGACGCTGCGCGGTCGGGTCGTGTGGTGCCAGCTGTTCAGCGAGCCCGACGCCGGCTCGGATCTGGCGGCGCTGCGCACCACGGCGACCCGGGCCGCGGGCGGCTGGCGATTGCGCGGTCAGAAGGTCTGGACCTCGCTGGCGAATGTAGCGAACTGGGCGATTTGTCTGGCCCGCACCGATGCCTCGGCGCCCAAACATCGGGGCATCAGCTATTTCCTGGTCGATATGAGCAGTCCGGGTATCGAGGTGCGGCCGCTGGTGCAGATCACCGGCGAGGCGCGGTTCTCGGAGGTGTTCCTCGACGATGTCTTCGTGCCCGACGACTGCCTGGTCGGCGAATTGGGCGCGGGATGGAAAATCGCGCGTTCCACCTTGTCCTCGGAACGGGTGGCGATGGGCGGCAGCGGGATCGGCGACGAACTCGAGCGTCTGATAGCGACCGCTCCGGCCGTCGGGCCGGGTGCGGAATTGATTGCCGATCGCCTGGGCGCTCTGGTCGCCGATGCCGTCGCCGGACTTTTGCTGGAGACGCGCGCCGCGCAGCGGATGTTGGCCGGGATCGATCCCGGAGCGCAAAGTAGCGTTCGCAAACTCGTCGGTGTCCGGCATCGTCAGCAGGTCGCCGAATTCGCCGTCGAACTCGCTGGTGTGGCGGGCGCACAGGATTCGGATGTGGTGAAAGAATTCCTGCTGACGCGCTGTTTGTCGATCGCGGGGGGCACCGAGCAGATCCTTTTGACCGTGGCCGGCGAACGGATTCTCGGGCTCCCGCGCGAATCGCACGGCTGAATCCACACCTCAACCGGGAGCATTGAATTGGATTTCGACTACGACGAGAGCCAGGACGCGGTCGCCGAGGTTGTCGTGAGTTTGCTGGAACGCGACAGCGCGCGGGATATGGCGCTGTGGCCGGCGGTGGTGGACAGCGGACTGTTACTGGTGGCGCTGCCGGAGCGCTTCGGCGGAGACGGCATGGGCCTGCCGGAGGTCTGCGCCCTGCTGACCGAGCTGGCCACCGACGCCGTCCAGGTGCCCGCGCTGGCGACGCTGGGCCTCGGGGTGCTGCCACTGCTCCGCACGGCCCCGGATGCGCTGGCGGAGAGGATCTTTCCGGCGGTGGCCGAGGGTGCGGTGCTGACCGCCGCGCTGAACGAGCCGGGCGCGCCGTTCGCTGTGAAGCCGGAGACCACCGCGGTCGCCGAGGGCGATACGGTGCGCATCAGCGGCCACAAGGTGGCCGTGCCCTATGCCGCGCAGGCGCGGTGGCTGCTGGTGCCGACCGATTCGGGCATAGCCGTCGTCGAGGCCGATGCGCCCGGCGTGACGCTGCTGGAGACTCCGGCCTCGACCGGAATGCCGGAATTCTCGGTGCATTTGGAGGATGTGCGTATTCCGGCCGGGCAGCTGCTGCCCGACGGCCTGGGCGAGCTGCACCGACTGGCGCTGGCGTGCCTCGGAGCGGTCGCGGACGGACTGGTGAAGGGCGCGCTGGCGCTGACCGCCGAACATGTGCGCACCCGCCATCAGTTCGGTCGCCCGTTGGCCGAATTCCAGGCGGTGGCCCAGCAGATCGCCGATGTGTACGTAACCTCGCGCACCCTGCACGTGGCCGCGGCGTCGGCGAACTGGGCGCTGGCCCAGCTCGATCCGAGCCCGGAACACCAGGAGCGGATCGACGACGACCTGGACGTGCTGGCCTACGCGGTGGCCGCGGAGCTGCCCGTGGCCATGCAGAAGTGCCACCACCTGCACGGTGGCATCGGCGTCGACGTGACCCACCCGCTGCATCGCTACTACTCACAGGCCAAGGACATCGCCCGCTGGCTCGGCGGCGCGTCGTTCCGGCTGGATCGTTTGGGAGCCCGATGTTCATCGACCTGACCCCCGAGCAGCGCCGCCTGCGCGACGAATTGCGTTCATATTTCGCCGATCTCGTGACTTCCGAGGAGGAGGCCGAGATGGCGGTCAACCGCCATGGCGACGCCTATCGCGCGGTGGTGCGCCGGATGGGCCGCGACGGCTGGCTCGGTGTGGGCTGGCCCACCGAGTACGGCGGACAGGGCTTCGGGCCGGTCGAACAGCAGATCTTCTACAACGAGGCGGCCCGTGCCGATGTGCCGCTGCCGCTGGTGACGCTGATGACCGTCGGTCCCACCCTGCAGCAGTTCGGCACCGCGGAGCAGAAGCGAAAGTTCCTGCCCGCCATACTTTCCGGCGATGTGCACTTCTCCATCGGCTACTCCGAGCCCGAGGCGGGCACCGATCTGGCCGCGCTGCGGACCAGTGCGGTGCGCGACGCGAACGGCGACTGGATCGTCAACGGGCAGAAGGTGTTCACCACCGGCGCGCACGAGGCCGACTACATCTGGCTGGCCTGCCGCACCGGCACCGCGGAGTCGCGCCACCGCGGCATCACCATCCTCATCGTGGACACCACCGATCCGGGCTACTCCTGGACCCCGATCATCACCTGCGACGGCGCGCATCACACCAATGCCACCTACTTCGACAACGTCCGGGTTCCGGCGAACATGCTCGTCGGCGCGGAGAACGACGGCTGGCGACTGATCACCACCCAGCTCAATCACGAGCGGATCAGCCTCGGCCCCGCGGGCAAGATCGAACAGCTCTACGACCGGGTGCGCGAATGGGCGCTGCGGCGCGGCGTGCTGGGGGAGAGCGATGTGCGGCGCTCACTGGGCCGCCTGCACGCGATGGTCCGACTCAACGAGTTGCTGAACTGGCAGGTCGCGGCGAATGCCGATCATGCCGCCGGTGGAAGCGACGGGACCGGAGGCGGCAGCTTGCGTAACCACGCAGGGACCCGCGGACGCCGCAATGACGCAGCCGATCCGGCGGGCATGATCGCCGACGCCTCGGCCACCAAGGTCTATTCCACCGAGGCGCTGCAGGAGGCCGGTCGCCTCGCCGAGGAGATCGTCGGTCGCCACGGCGATTACGCCGATCCGGCCACCGCCGAACTGCTGACCTGGCTGGACCGGCGCACCAAACAGAATCTGGTGGTGACCTTCGGCGGCGGGGTCAACGAGATCATGCGCGAGCTGATCGCCACCGCCGGGCTGCGGCTGCCGCGCGTACCGAGATAGGAGTCTGCCGTGCCGGAAACCATGACAGCGGCGGAGATTCGCGCCGCGGGCGAGCGGATCGAGGCGGCGGGGGAGTGCGCGCCGCGGGTGGCCCGCGATCCGGTGAATCAGCCGATGATCAACAACTGGGTCGAGGCCATCGGCGATCGCAATCCGATCTATGTCGACGCCGACGCCGCGCGCGCGGCCGGACATCCCGGCATCGTCGCCCCGCCGGCCATGGCCCAGGTGTGGACCATGCCGGGCCTGCACGGCGCGCGCCCGGCCGACGATCCGATGAACGCCGTCAACGCGCTGCTCGACGCGGCCGGCTACACCTCGGTCGTCGCCACCAACTGCGAGCAGACCTATCACCGCTATCTGGAGATCGGCGAGCGGGTGCAGGCCCGCACGCGACTGCGGGATCTGGTGGGGCCCAAGCGGACCGCGCTCGGCGAGGGCTGGTTCGCGACCTACGTGCTGACCTGGTATGTGGGCGAGGAGGCGGTCACCGAGATGCGGTTCCGGATGCTGAAATTCGCGCCCGGAACCGGTAAAAAGGCCGAGTCGCAGGAGGGTACGAGCCAGCGGGTGCGCCCTATCATCTCTCGCGACACCGAATTCTTCTGGGAGGGAGCGAAACTCGGGGAGCTGCGCATCCAGCGGCTGCCCGACGGGACGCTGCGCCATCCGCCGATACCGGCGCTGTGGCAGGACAGGTCCGAGACGACCGATTACATCGTCGCCTCCGGGCGGGGCCGGGTGTTCAGCTACGTCGTCCATCATGCGCCGCGGGTGCCCGGGCGGACGCTGCCCTATGTGGTGGCGCTGGTCGAATTGGCGGAGGGCGTGCGCTTCCTGGGCGAGCTGCGCGGGGTGGCGCCCGAGGCCGTGCGCATCGATCTGCCGGTCGAGATCGCCTTCGAAAGGCTCGACGACGACACCGTGCTGCCGTATTGGAAGGTGAGCGTATGACCGCCACGCTGGAACCGGCCGCCGTCACGGTCGGAACGACGTTGCCGGAGTTGGTGATTCACGCCGACCCCACCTTCGTGGTGTCGAGCGCGCTGGCGACCAGGGACTTTCAGGACGTGCACCATGATCGCGACAAGGCGGTGGCGCGCGGTTCGAAGGACATCTTCGTCAACATCCTCACCGATATGGGGCTCGTGCAGCGCTTCGTCACCGACTGGGCGGGGCCGGGGGCGGTCGTGAAATCCAATGCGGTGCGGCTGGGCGTGCCGCTCTACGCCGGGGACACGCTCACGCTGTCGGGCACCGTCACCGCCGTCGCGGACGGCGACATCCATATCGAGGTCGTCGGTCGTGACAGCCTGGGCGAGCACATCCAGGCCGAGGTCGTAATCGCACTGCGGGAGAAGGTATGAGCAGCGCACTCGGCGGCAAGGCCGCGATCGTCGGAATCGGCGCGACGGACTTCTCGAAGGATTCCGGGCGAAGCGAACTGCGGCTGGCGGCCGAGGCGGTCACGGCCGCACTCGACGACGCCGGGCTCAGCGCAGCGGATGTGCACGGGCTGACGACGTTCACGATGGACACCAACACCCAAGCCGCCGTGGCGCGGGCGGTCGGGATTCCGAATCTGACCTTCTTCAGCAATATTCCGTTCGGCGGCGGCGCGGCGTGCGCGACCGTGCAGCAGGCGGCGATGGCCGTGGCCACCGGCATCGCGGACGTCGTGGTGGCCTACCGTGGTTTCAACGAGCGCTCCGGGCACCGATTCGGCCAGTTCTCCACGCAATTGGCGACCGCGCCGACCTCCTCGGGCGTGGACGCCGCCTGGGGCTACCCGCAGGGCCTGGGCACGCCCGCGGCCCAGGTGGCGATGGTGGCCCGGCGCTATATGCACGTCTACGGCGCGACCAGCGCGGATTTCGGGCGGATCGCGGTCGCCGACCGCAAACACGCGGCCGTCAACCCGGCCGCGCACTTCTACGGCAAGCCGATCACCCTGGAGGAGCACCAGAATTCGCGCTGGATCGCCGAGCCGCTGCACCTGCTCGATTGCTGCCAGGAGACCGACGGCGCGGTCGCGATCGTCGTCACCAGCGTCGAGCGGGCCCGCGACCTACCCCAGCGTCCCGCCGTCATCGCCGCCGCCGCCCAGGGCTCCGGCCCCGACCAGTACGTCATGACCAGCTACTACCGCGACGCCATGACCGGCCTACCCGAAATGGCCCTGGTCGGCCACCAACTCTGGACCCAGAGCGGCCTACGCCCCGACGATATGCAAGCAGCCATCCTCTACGACCACTTCACCCCCTTCGTCCTGATGCAACTCGAGGAACTGGGCTTCTGCGGCCGCGGCGACGCCAAACACTTCATCGCCGACGGCGCCATAGAACGAGGCGGCCGCCTCCCCCTCAACACCCACGGCGGCCAACTCGGCGAGGCCTACATCCACGGCATGAACGGCATCTCCGAGGCGGTCCGCCAAATCCGCGGCACATCGGTCAACCAGGTCGAGGGCCTGGAGCACATCGTGGTCACGGCGGGTACGGGGGTGCCCACCTCGGGGCTGGTGCTCAGCGCGAATTGAGGCGGACCGCTAGAGATCGAATCCGCGGTGCAGCCGCGCGTCGATTTCTGTTGAGCCGAGCGGGTTTTCGTTGCGATAGCCGCCGATCGGCGGGTCCGAGCGCGCTGCGGAGGCAGCGACGCTGCGTAGCTGTGCTCGCAGGACGCCGGTGAGCCGCGCGGTGCTGTCGGGCGTGCCCGCGGGCATGGAATTGCGGCGCCCGGCGAAGCGATCGAAGACCAGCCCCTCGAGCACGGCGATGAAATCGGCGGCCGCCTGGTCGGGGTCGGCCGCGCCGAGGGCGGTGAAAAGTCTGCCCGCGTGTTCATGGGAGAACAGGCACCCGGTCAGGCGGCGGTGCAGTTCCTCGTCGGCGAGCGGATTGCCGCGACCGGATCGTTCGAGGCGGGGCTGGCCGCGCTGGTGGGGGATGCGGAGCTGATCTGCTTCGACGAGTTCCATGTGCACGATATCGGGGACGCCATGTTCGTCGCACGGCTGCTCGACTGGCTGTTCGCGCGTCGGGTGGTGCTGGTGGTCACCTCGAACTACCTTCCCGAGGAATTGCTGCCGAATCCGCTGTGGCACGATCGCTTCGTGCCGGCCATCGAGCGAATTCGCGCGCGACTGGATGTGGTGGCGGTCGACGGGCCGTGCGACTATCGCGGTGGTGGTGATCATCGGTGGGGATTCTCGGCGGGGCGGTACATCGTGGGATCGGTGGCGATTGCGGGCGGGGTGGAAATTCCGGTCGGGCACGGCCGGATCCGAGCCCGTGCGGTGGAATCGGACACGATCGTCGTCGATTTCGATCAGCTGTGCGGGAATCCATTGTCCGCGGCGGATTTTCTGGATATGGCGCGCAGATTCCGGCATTGGACGGTGTGTGAGGTACCGGCGCTGCGTGCGGTGCCGGGGGATTGGGTGACTCGATTCGTGTACCTCGTCGATGTGCTCTACGACGTCGACGCCGAGCTCATCCTGTATGCGCACATGTCGCGCGAGGAGCTCGTCGGGACGGGGGCCGGGGTGCGTGATCTGGATCGGACCGCGAGTCGATTGCGGGCCCTCGTTGCGGAGTGAACTTTACCGGGCGAACGCAGAATTGCATTCCGGTGAACCGAAACGGGGGTGGATCTGTTTGTGCCGCAACGCGGCTCGGGCGGGATGATGTTTGTGTCTCTTCACAGGTGAATGCGAAATGCTTGACCGGATGCGGTGATACGCCGTAACGGTGTGCCGATTTTCCTGATGACGGACCGTTCGGCATGTAACGATGTGGCTGTTTCGGGCAGTTTCGAGGTTCTGGGAGAGGCCGGTGGGCCGGGTGGGAACGGCGATACCGCGCGCGGTCGGAGCGATCGCGCTGCTGGCGCTGGCCGTGCTCGCGCTGCGCGGTTTCGTGCCGGGAACCGGTGGGCCGCAAGCCGCCTCGCCGCCCTCGGCGATCAGCGTCGCGCTCATGCCGGTGCTGTCGCTGGTATCGGTGGTCATCCTGCTGGCGGGGGTGATCAGCAGCCAGCACCGGCTGCCGCTGGCCATGCCCGCGCGCGATCGCGAGCGGGTGCGTCGGCCCCGGCAGCTGCGGCGGTGGGGCGGATATCTGCTGATCATCCTCGCGCTGCTGACCCTGTTCGCCGCCGCCGTCTGGGTGGTGCGCCTGATCGTCCCGGAACGGTCGGCGCCGTCGCGGCCCCCGGCCGCGCCCGCGACCACGACCGTCGAATCACCACCGCCCGCACCGAATCCGTTCTCGGGCACACCGCATCTCAGCGGCCGCACGCTGGTGCTGGTCGGCGGCTCGGCCGCCATCCTGGTCGCCACGGCCCTGGCCGGACTGGTGACAGTGGCCATCGCCTCCCGTCGGCAGTCGACCGCCGCACCCGAGGCCCCGGCGCCCACCCCGGCCGAACCGCCCGTCTCGCTGGCCGAGGTCGCGGAGATGGGCCTGGCCGCCATGACCGCACCCGGCCAGGACGCCCGCGAGGCGATCATCGCCTGCTACGTCGCCATGGAACAGGGCCTGGCCCTGGCCCGCGAGGCCGCGCCGCTGGCCTCCGACACCCCCTCGGAGGTGCTCGCCCGCGCCTTCGATCGTGGTGCGCTGCACGACGCCTCGGCGCGCGAACTGGTGGCGCTGTTCGAGGAGGCCCGGTTCAGCCCGCATGCCATGCTGGAGTGGCAGCGCATGCGCGCCGAACAGCTGCTGCGGATCGTGCTGAGAGATCTGCAGGGAGAGGCGGTCTCATGACGCGCTCGGTGATCGTGGCAGGCGCGATCGCGCTGATCCTGCTGGTCGAGCTGGCGGCGCTGGGCGATCAGCGGGCACTGCTTCCGGTGCTGACCGGGGTGCCGCTGACCGGCGGACTCGCCCTGCTGCTCTGGTCATTGGCCGAGCGCGCCCGCCACGTCGAACGAGACGATTCCGCCGACAACGAGATCGACAACGGCCCGGCCGAGATGCTGCGCCGCTGGCGGGCACGCGCGCAGATGCTGGCCGAGCGCGCCGACGGCTCACGCGCCGATTGGGACCGGCATCTGCGGCCGCTGCTGGCCAAGGAATTCGAGCTGTCCAGCGGCCACCGGATCGCCCGCGATCGGCGCGCCATCGAATCGGCCGGGATCATGCAGTTCGGGCCGGAGCTGTGGCCCTGGGTGGACCCGGCCAATTCGGCGCTGCGCGACCAGCGCAATCGCGCACCCGGTCGCGCGGCCCTGGACGAGATCCTGCGCCGTCTCCAATCGATGTGAAAAGGGTGCTACGAGTGTGAATTCGAATATGACGACTCCGATGGACGCCACGGTCAAACGCACCGACGCGGTGCTGGGTGAGATCGCCCGGGTGGTGGTCGGCAAACGCGAAGAGCTGCGGCTGATCATGGTCGCGGTGCTGGCGGGCGGGCACGTCCTGATCGAGGATCTGCCGGGCCTCGGCAAGACGCTGATCGCCCGGTCCTTCGCCGCCGCACTGGGTCTGCAGTTCACCCGCGTGCAGTTCACCCCCGACCTGCTGCCCGCGGACCTGATCGGCTCGACCATCTACGACATGAACTCCGGCCGCTTCAACTTCCGCCGCGGCCCGGTCTTCACCAATATGCTGCTGGCCGACGAGATCAACCGCACCCCGCCCAAGACCCAGGCCGCCCTGCTCGAGGCGATGGCCGAGAACCAGGTCAGCATCGACGGCGAAACCTTCCCGCTGCCACAGCCTTTCGTCGTGCTGGCCACCGACAATCCGATCGAGTACGAGGGCACCTATCCGCTGCCCGAGGCCCAACTGGACCGCTTCGCCGTGCAGCTGCGGCTGGGCTATCTGTCCGAGCAGGACGAGACCCAGATGATCCGCCGCAGGCTCGAGCGCGGCGCGGTGCCGCCACAGGTGGGACAGGTGGTCGATGCCCAGGGGCTGATGGAGATGCGCCAGGCAGTCGAATTCGTCACGGTACATCCGGATGTCGTGACCTATGTGGTGTCCCTGGCCGCCGCGACCCGCGGACATCCCCAGGTCGAGGTCGGTGCCAGTCCGCGCGCCGAGCTGGATCTGGTGCAGATGGCCCGGGCCCGCGCGCTGCTGCTGGGCCGCGACTACGTGATTCCGGAGGATGTGAAGGCGCTGGCGGTTCCGGCGATGGCGCACCGCATCACCCTGCGCCCGGAGATGTGGGTGCGCCGCATTCGCGGCGAGGACGTCATCGCCGAGCTGCTGCGCCGCCTGCCGGTCCCGCGCGCGACCGTGACATGAGGCATCGCGACACCGCCACGGTCGCCGAGACCGAATTGCGTTGGCGGCCAGCGCCACTGGTGTTCATGCTGGCGGCCGCGGCCGCCCCCGCGCTCGCCCTGGCGGTGATCCTGGGCCGGTGGCAGCTGCTGGTCTTCGCCGCACCCATGCTCGGCGTACTGGCGACCGCGCCGATGCAGCTGTCGCGCACCAGGATTCAGCTCGACGGTGCGGGGGTGCTGCGCTGCTTCGAATCCGAGGAGGTGGTGCTGACGGTCGCCGCGTTCGTCGAGGAGGGGCATGCGCTGCTGCGCTGCAAGCCCGAACCGATGAACGAACTCGAGCTGCGGGTGGAGGAGTCGCTGGATTCCGGTCCCGCCCCGGCCGGGCTGCGACTGGCGCTGTCGACCCGGCGGTGGGGGCGCTATCCGGTGCGGGTTCGGGTCACCGCCCTCAGCCCGGCCGGGCTGGCGGTGGCGTCGGTATCGCTGCCCGCGGGACAGCTCTACGTCTACCCGATCGCCGATCCGCAGCGAATGCGCCTGCCGCGCACAGAACTTCCCGAGCGTATCGGCACGCATCCGACCCGTCGGCACGGGCCCGGCGTGGAATACGCCGATATTCGCGCCTATGCCCCCGGCGATCAGCTGCGCACGGTGAACTGGCCGGTCAGCGCCCGGCGCGGCCGCCTCTACGTCACCGAGCGGCTCACCAATCGCGCGGCGGATGTCGTTGTGCTCGTGGACACCTCGCTGCAGGCGCCGGGTCCGGCCGCGGACTCGCTGGAGCTGTCGGTACGCGGCGCGGCCCAGGTCGCGCAGTCCGCGCTGCAGGCGGGCGACCGCACGGCCGTGGTCTGTCTCGGACAGGCGCCGCGCTGGTTGCGGCCCGATATCGGGCGGCGGCAGTTCTATCGGATCGTGGACACCGTGCTCGACGTGGGTGAGGAGCACATCTTCACCTCGGGCACGCTGGCCCCGCACGCGGCGGTGCCGCTGGGTGCGATCGTGGTGGCGTTCTCCACCCTGCTCGACACCCAGTTCGCGCTGGCGCTGATCGATCTGCGCAAGCGCGGACATGTGGTGGTGGTTGTGGATGTGTTGCGCGGCGCGCCTTTTCGCGAGGAGCTCGAGCCGACCCTGGCCCGGATGTGGCAGCTGGAGCGCACGGCGATGTATCGGGACATGGGCACGGTCGGCGTCGACATCGTGTCGTGGCCGCCGGACGCCCGGCTCGATCAGATCATGCGGCTGCTGCCGCAGCATCGCCGATTGGTGCGGGTGAAGCGGTGAACAGATTCCTCGCGGTGCTGTCCGGACTGCTGCTGGCGGCGGCCGTGACGATCGTGCTGCCCTGGGCGGGCGTGCCCGCGCTGGCGCTGATGGTGGCCGGATGGTGGTGGCGGAGCTGCGCGGTGGGCGCGGTGCTGGTCGCCCTCGGGGCCGTCGCCTGGGAGGATCCGGGCGCGCCGACGGCCGCCGCGACCGGGGTGGTGGCCACGACCTATCTGCTCAATACGGCCACCGTGCACGCGCCGCGCGGTGTGGTTCCTACCACATTGCCGTCGGTCGCGGGCGCGCTGATCGCGGCGGCCGCGGCCGTCGCGGCGAGCCTGGTTCCCGGGCGTTTTGCCTGGTTACCGCTTGCCGCACCGATTCTGGTGATCGTGGTCTGGGCCCTGATCGTGCAGGGGCTGGTACCCGAGCGGGTGGATCGGTCGAACGACCAGTAGACTGGTGACGACACCATGTAATACTACATCCTGTAGTATCCGGCCCATGTGGCTTATCCCGATCATCGCCGTCGCCAGCTCCGTCGCCATCGCGATCCTGTTCGCGACCGGCTTTCCCGAGCACTGAATCGACCGCTCCCGCTCACGCGGTGAAGCTCAGGCGCACATCGCCGAGTACCGGGGCGTCGTCGCGCTCCGGCGCCGTGGCGGCGATCACGACCTCGCCCGTGCCCAACCACATCCGCGAGCGGATCGTCTCCCCCGGATAGAGCACGCCCGCGAACCGGGCCCGGAAACCGATGACCCGCGCGGCATCCGAGCCGAGCACGGTGTCGACGGCGGTCTTGCAGACCATGCCGTAGGTGCACAGACCGTGCAGGATCGGATTCGGAAAGCCTGCGGCGCGGGCGAATTCGGGATTCGAATGCAGCGGATTGCGATCCCCGCACAGGCGGTAGAGCAGCGCTTGCTGTGGCAGCGTCGGCGTCAGGATGTCGAAATCCGGTGCCCGGTCCGGCAGTTCGGACCGGGTGCTGGGTCCGCGCTCGCCGCCGAAACCGCCCTCGCCCTTGGCGAAGATCGACGATCGCGCCGTCCACAGCGGCTGCCCGTCCGAACCGGTGACCGTGGTCTCCTGCACGACCACCGCCGCCGAACCCTTGTCCCAGACCTCGCTGATGCGCCCGGTGCTCGACCCCTTGCCCTCGGCCGGAATCGGCCGGTGCACCACCACCTCCTGACTGGCGTGCACCACCTTGGCCAGGTCGATCTCCACCCCAGGGAAGCTCACCCGCGGCGGCTCGGTCACCCGCAGCGTCGGCGCGACGGTGGCGAAACTGGGTAGCACCTGAGGGGCGCGGTCGTCGAGATAGCGCAGTTCGGCCGGGTCGGTCCAGCGCGCGCCCGCGCCCAGGCCCAGGTGATACAGCTGCACATCCGACGGTGACCAGGCGAATTCCAGTGGCGGAAGTGCCGCTCCCAGAGCGACTTTCGGGTCGATCGGCATAGCGCCCTCCTCAGCTGTCCGCGCGGCTCGCCACCGGCTGCCGGTGCGCGCGTTCGACGATATCCAGTACCGCGAGGTATCCGAAGGTGATCGCGGGGCCGATGGTCGCGCCCGGCCCGGCGTAGGTGTGACCCATGACCGGAGCGGAGGTGTTGCCCGCGGCGTAGAGGCCCTCGATGGCCGTGCCGTCCTCGCGTAGCACCCGGCCCGCGGTGTCGGTGACCAGGCCGCCCTTGGTGCCCAGATCGCCGGGGAACATCTTGGCGGCGTAGTACGGTCCCTGCACCAGCGCGGCCAGGCACGGGTTCGGCTTGACGGTCGGATCGCCGTAGTAGCGGTCGTAGGCGCTGTCGCCGCGGCCGAAATCCTCATCCACACCCGTCTCGGCGAAACCGTTGAATCGCTCGACCGTATCAGCCAGATTCCGTTCCGGCACACCCATTTTCAGCGCCAGCTCGGCCAGCGTCGGGGCCTGGACGATATTGTCGTTCTCCAGCCAGCGCCGCGGAAAGCGCTGTCCCGGTTGCAGTCCGGCGAAGATGTAGCGGTTGCGATAGCGCTGGTCGAAGACCAGCCACGCCGGGACATGCTCGCCCGGCCCGTCGCCCTGACCGTACTCACCGCCGTACATCCGGTGCACGGCCTCGACGTAGGGCAGGGATTCGTTGAAGAACCGCTTGCCCCGCATATCGACGATCAGCCCACCGGGCAGATTGCGCTCGGCCAGGCAAAACCACGGGCGCCCGCCCTTGAAAACCGTTGGGCCCCACCAGGCATCAGCCATGAAATCCACGGCGGCGCCGAGTTCCTGGCCCGCGCGGATCGCGTCGCCGGTATTGGCCGCCGCGCCCGTGGTCCATGCGGTGGAGATGGGTTCGCGCTGATATTTGTGCCGCATATCGGCGTTGTGCTCGAAACCGCCCGCGCCCAGGACCACGCCGTAGCGGGCCCGGAAGGTGACCGCCTCGCCCCGATGCGTGGCCTGCACGCCGACCACCCGGCCGTCGGCCACCGCCAGGGCGGTCATCGGGGTCTCCAGCAGCAGCGGCACATTCGCGTCCAGCAGGCCCTTGCGCATGCCCGCGATGATCGCCTGACCCATGCCCAGCAGGTGTTTACGGGTGAACTTCGCCCAGTAGGTGCGCGCGCCGACCCGCAGCGCGCGCGCCACGCCCTTGGGGTGGCGGCGAATCAGGCTGAGCCGCACGAAGTCCGCCTGGGTCGTCACCACATTCAGCGGGGCCTTCGCGTACGGTGGCTCGAGCTTGAACCGCTCCTCGCCGAGCACCATGGCGTCGAACGGCTTGGGCTCGCAGGATCGGCCGAGCGGTGCGCCGCCGGGCGCCTCCGGATAGTAATCGGGATAGCCCGGAACCCAGTGCAGTCGCAGCGCGCTGTGTTCGAGGACGAAGTTCAGCGCCTCGGCGCCGCGATCGATGTAGGTATCGATCCGCTCCCTGGGCACGACATCGCCGATGATGCTGTGCAGATAGCGGCGGGCCTCCTCCCGGTCGTCGGGACGGCCCGAGGCGAGCAGCGCCTTGTTGCCCGGGATCCACACGCCGCCGCCGCTGCGCGCGGTCGACCCGCCGTAGTGCGCGGCCTTCTCCAGGATCACCACGCGCAGGCCGTGATGTGCGGCGGTGAGGGCGGCGGTCATTCCGGCGGCGCCGCTGCCGACCACCACCACATCGTATTCCCGATCACTCATGTAGAACACGTTATAGAATCGGCCCAGGTTCGGTCTATATTGATCTGGCAGACGGGACTGCTGAAGCGACAAAGTGCAGGAAAACTCGTTTCAGTTTCGGCTCCCGCTGTCGACCGGGCCCCAGTGGAAGGAATTGAGCGTGCTGTCGGATGCGGTACGGAGTGAACTGGCCGCCCAGCTCGCGGCCGCCGAGCGCGACCGGGTGCCGATCGACCCGTTGATCGCCCGGTATCCGGATATCGACGTGGTCGATGCCTACGAGATCCAGCTGATCAACATTCGGCGGCGAATCGCGGGCGGGGCGCGCATCGTCGGGCACAAGGTCGGGCTGTCGTCGAAGGCGATGCAGCAGATGATGGGCGTCGACGAGCCGGATTACGGGCATCTGCTCGCCGAGATGCAGGTCCGTGAGGACACGCCTGTGGCGGCGGGGCGGTATCTGTCTCCACGAGTGGAAGTGGAGGTCGGCTTCGTACTCGGCGCGGATCTGCCGGGGGAGGAGTGCACCGAGGCGGATGTGCTGGCCGCGACCGTCGCCTACGCGCCCGCGATCGAGCTCATCGATACCCGGATCAAGGACTGGAATATCGCGCTGTGCGACACCATCGCCGACAACGCGTCCTCGGCGGGCTGGGTGCTGGGGCCCCAGCGGGTGCGCCCGGAGCTGCTCGACATCACCGAGATCGACGCTCGGCTCACCCGCAACGGCGAGGTGGTCGCCGAGGGCCGCAGCGATGCCGTACTCGGCGATCCGACCATCGCGGTGGCGTGGCTGGCCCGCAAGGTCGCCTCGTTCGGCGTGCGACTGCGCGCGGGCGACATCGTGCTGCCCGGGTCTTGCACCCGGGCCATCGACGCCCGGCCGGGCGACGCCTTCCATGCCGAGTTCGCCGGACTCGGTTCCGTCCGTTTGGAATTCAGCTGAGGAGACCAGCAGTGCCTGCCAATGCAAAGGTCGCGGCCGCCATCGTCGGCTCCGGCAATATCAGTACCGATCTGCTGTACAAGCTGCTGCGCTCGGATCGAGTCGAACCGCGCTGGATGATCGGAATCGATCCCGC
The DNA here is from genome assembly GCF_023740735.1 of Nocardia sp. CDC159. Classification (GTDB taxonomy): domain Bacteria; phylum Actinomycetota; class Actinomycetes; order Mycobacteriales; family Mycobacteriaceae; genus Nocardia; species Nocardia pulmonis. Next base: position 399,523 of record NZ_JAMRXH010000002.1, on the reverse strand, counting down.
CAGTGAGGGTTTGAAGCGCGCGGCGTCCCTCGGGCTGGAGACTTCGCACGAGGGGGTGGACTGGCTGCTCGCGCGCTCGGAGCTGCCCGAGCTGATCTTCGAGGCGACCTCGGCGTATGTGCATCGCGATGCCGCGCCGAAGTATGCCGAGGCCGGGATCAGGGCGGTCGATCTGACCCCGGCCGCGGTCGGGCCCGCGGTGGTGCCGCCGGTGAACCTGGACGCGAATCTGGACGCGCCGAACGTCAATATGATCACCTGCGGTGGGCAGGCGACGATTCCGATCGTGGCGGCGGTGTCGCGGGTGGTCGAGGTGCCCTATGCCGAGATCGTGGCCTCGGTGTCGTCGGTGTCGGCCGGGCCCGGGACGCGCGCGAACATCGATGAGTTCACCAAGACCACCAGCCGGGGCGTGCAGACCATCGGCGGGGCCCGGCGCGGTAAGGCGATCATCATCTTGAATCCGGCCGAGCCGCCGATGATCATGCGCGACACCATCTTCTGCGCGATTCCCGAGGATGCCGACACCGACGCGATCGCCGCGTCGATCCAGCGGATGGTGGCCGATATTCAGCAGTACGTGCCCGGCTACCGGCTGCTCAACGAGCCGCAGTTCGACGAGCCGAGTGTGATTTCCGGTGGGCTGGCGAAGGTTTCGGTGTTCGTGGAGGTGGAGGGGGCCGGTGACTTCCTGCCGCCGTACGCGGGCAATCTCGACATCATGACCGCCGCCGCCACGCGGGTCGGCGAGGTCATCGCCGATCAAATCGTCTCGGCACGGGTGTAAGGAGCCGATATGCCTTTCTCGAACGAACTCGACATTCGCGTCACCGACACCTCGCTGCGCGATGGATCGCACCACAAGCGGCATCAGTTCACCCCGACCGAGGTGCGCGATATCGTCGCCGCCCTCGACGGTGCGGGTGTGCCGGTGATCGAGGTGACCCACGGTGACGGCCTGGGCGGTTCCTCGTTCAACTACGGATTCTCCAAAACCCCCGAGCAGGAACTGATCACGATCGCGGCCGAGACCGCCCGGCGCGCCAAGATCGCGGTCCTCATGCTGCCCGGCGTGGGCGTCAAGGAGGACATCAAGATCTCCCAGGACAACGGCGCATCCATCGTCCGCATCGCCACCCACTGCACCGAGGCCGACGTCTCCATCCAGCACTTCGGCCTGGCCCGCGACCTCGGCCTCGAGACCGTCGGCTTCCTCATGATGTCGCACACCCAGCCCCCCGAGGTGCTGGCCAAGCAGGCCCGAATCATGGCCGACGCGGGCTGCCAGTGCGTCTATGTGGTCGACTCCGCCGGAGCCCTTGTCCTGGAACAGGTCTCCGACCGCGTTTCCGCCCTGGTCGCCGAACTCGGCGACGACGCCCAGGTAGGCTTCCACGGCCACGAAAACCTGGACCTCGGCAACGCCAACTCCATCTTCGCCATCCGCGCCGGAGCCACCCAAATCGACGGCAGCGCAAGACGTTTCGGTGCGGGTGCGGGCAACACTCCGGTAGAGGCCCTCATCGCCGTCTGCGACAAACTGGGCATCGAGACCGGCATCGACTTCTTCGCCATAGCCAACGCCGCCGAAGACGTGGTCCGCCCCGCCATGCCCGCCGAATGCCTCCTCGACCGCCAGTCCCTCATGATGGGCTACGCCGGGGTCTACTCCAGCTTCCTCAAACACGCCGAACGCCAAGCCAACCGCTACGGCGTCTCGGCCGCGGAAATGCTGGTCCGCGCGGGCAAACGCAACCTGGTCGGCGGCCAGGAGGACCAGCTGATCGACATCGCCCTGGAACTTCACCGCGAACAGCAGGCCACCACGGCCTGAAGTCATCGAGACCCCGGGTCGCGGTCGGCATGCGCCACGAGCCGATCGCGACCCAGCTCGACTACAGGAAGGGGGCAGCGTGTGCCGAGCTTTACCTCGGCCGAGACTCGACGTAGGTGCCTAGAGCCAGGTGTCCTGGGTGGTGGTGGTGAGGAAGTGCTCCAGGTCGGCGCGCCAGGGGGCCGGGGTAGTCTTGTCGGGTTCGATGGCGGTGTATTGGCCTCGGTAGAACAGGAGGGGTCTGCCGGAGGGGGTGGATTCGGAGAGGGACAGGACTCGGCCGATCACTATGTGGTGGTCGCCGCCGTCGACCACGGTGGTCACCGTGCACTCGATCGTGGCCAGGGCGTTGTCCAGGAGGGGGAGTTTCAGGGGTGAAGGCCGCCAGGGGATTTCGGCGAATTTATCGGGGTCGCGGGAGCCGAAGCGGGCGCAGAGCTCGCGCTGGTCCTCGGCCAGGACGTTCACGCAGAAGCGGCCCGCCCGTTCGATGGCCGTCCAGGTGCGGGAGCCCTTGGTGGGGCAGAACAGGACCAGGGGTGGGTCCAGGGAGAGGGCGGCGAACGACTGGCAGGCGAATCCGGCGGGGGCGCCCTCCGGGTCGAGGGTGGTGATCACCGTGATGCCGGTGCAGAACTGGCCCAGCACATTTCGGAACCGGCGGGGGTCGATCTCCGGCAAGCCGTCCGTCGTCATCTCGTTCACCCCTGTTGCCGGAACTGGATGCTGAAGTCGTGGCCCCACAGGCTGACCGCGGTGGACTCCCGGGCGATCCAGTTGTCGTCCTCGACTTCCAGCCCCTCGCAACCAAATTCGATATCGAAGCCGCCGGGGGTCTTCATGTAGAACGACAGCATCTTGTCGTTGATGTGGCGGCCCAGGGTGGCCGACATCTTGACCTTGCGGCGCAGGGCGCGATCCAGGCACAGCCCGACATCGTCGGAGTTCTCCACCTCGACCATGAGATGCACGATGCCGGTGGGATTGGGCAGCGGCAGGAACGCCAGCGCATGATGGCGCGGATTGCAGCCGTAGAACCGCAGCCAGGCGGGTTCGCCGTCGGCGGGGCGGCCCACCATCTGGGGCGGCAGCCGCATCGAATCGCGCAGCCGGAAGCCGAGCACATCCTGGTAGAACGCCTGGGCCGCGGCATCGTCGGTGCACGTCAGCACCACATGGCCCAGGCCCTGCTCGGCGGTGACGAACTTGTGCCCGTAGGGGCTGACGAACCGCCGCGCGACGTACTGCGCCCCGTGGAAGGCCTCCAGTGCGTTGCCGTCCGGATCCTCGAACCGGATGAACGCCTCGACGCGACGCTCCGCGACCTCCTCCTTCGTGCCCTCCTTGTACGACACCCCCGCCGCCGACAACCGCTCCCGAAGCCGTTGCAGCGCAGGAGCATCGGCGACCTCCCAGCCCGAGACCTGCAGCCGGTCGGTCGCGCCCGGCACGATGACCAGGCGCGCCGGGAACTCGTCCATGCGCAGATACAGCGCCCCCGGATCGGGCCCGTCACCCTCCATCATGCCGAGCACCTTGGTCCCGTACTCCCGCCACGCCGGGACGTCGGTCGCTTCGATACGCATATAGCCGAGAGCTCGAATACTCATGTCCTACTTCTCCTTCGGCGACAGGAAGTCGGTCGCCAGCCGGTTGAATTCCGCGAACTTCTCCAGTTGCGCCCAGTGTCCGCACCCGCCGAACACATGCAACTGCGCCCGCGGGATCGTCTTGAGCGCCACCAGCGCACCGTCGAGCGGATTCACCCGATCCTCGCGTCCCCAGACGAGCAGCACCGGCTGCCGCAGCCGATACGCCTCGCGCCAGAGCATGCCCTTCTCGAAATCCGCACCCGCGAAGGACTTTCCCATGGCGCGGGTGGCCGCCAGCGCCTCGGGCGTGGACGCCGAGGCGAAGCGCTCCTCGATCAGCTCGGGAGTGATCAGCGACTGATCGAACACCATGATCCGCAGGAAGTTCTCGATGTTCTCCCGGGTCGGCTCGACATTGAACCGCCCCAGCGCCTTGACGCCCTCGGTCGGATCGGGCGCGAACAGATTGGTGCTCAGTCCGCCGGGCCCCATCAGCACCAGCTTGCCCGCGCGATCGGGATGGTCCAGCGCGAAGCGCACCGCGGTCCCGCCGCCGAGCGAATTGCCCAGCAGGTGAACGCGATCGGTGATTCCCAGGGTGTCCAGCAGCTCCTTCAGTGCCGACGAGCTGTGCACGAAGTACTGCGGGTGCTCGGTCGGCTTGTCGGACAACCCGAATCCGGGTTGATCCACGGCCAGCACATGAAAATTCTCGGCCAGCACCGGAATGTTGCGGGCGAAATTGGACCAGGAGGAGGCGCCGGGCCCGCCGCCGTGCAGCAGCACGATCGTCGGCCCGTTGCCCACGCCCGCCTCGTGATAGTGCAGCCGCAGATCCGGCCGGACCTGGGCGTAGCGGGAGGTGGATTGGAAGGTCAGCTCCGCGGTGGAGGTCATCACACCATCCCGTCGGTGACCGGCAGCCCGAAGGCATGCGTGCCGTACATGGCGTAGGCGCGCTCGGGATCGTTGGCGGCGTGCACCCGTCCGGCGTGCGCATCGCGCCAGAACCGTTGCAGCGGAGTGTCGTTGGCGAGCGCGGTCGCGCCGGAGCTCTCGAACAGCTTGTCGATCGAGGCGATCGCGCGCCCGGTCGCGCGCACCTGATCGCGCCGGGCCCGCACCCGCAGCTCGAACGGAATCTCCCGGCCCGCCACGAGACAGGCGTACTCGTCGGCCACATTGCCCGACAGCTGCCGCCAGGCGGCATCGATATCGCTGGCCGCCTCGGCGATGCGCACCTTGGCGAACGGATCGTCCTTGGCCTTCTCCCCGGCGTAGGCCGCGCGAATGCGCCTGCCCTGATGCTCGATGTGCGCGTCCAGCGCGCCGTAGGCCATGCCCACGATCGGCGCGGAGATGGTGGTGGGATGGATGGTGCCCCAGGGCATCTTGTACAGCGGGTCGGTATTCTGTTGCAGGCCGGGCGATTGCAGCTCGTTCATGGTCTTGTAGGACAGGAACCGATGCCGCGGCACGAAGACGTCCTTCACCACGAGCGTGTTGGAACCGGTGCCCCGCAGGCCCACCACATTCCACACGTCATCGATCCGGTACTCCGAGCGCGGAATCAGGAAGCTGCCGAAGTCGACCGGCTTACCGTCCTTGATCACCGGCCCGCCGACGAAGGTCCAGTCGGCGTGGTCGCAGCCCGACGACCAGTTCCACGACCCGTTGACGAGATAACCGCCGTCGGTCACCACACCCGCGCCCATCGGCGCGTACGAGGAGCCGATCCGGACCTCGGTGTCCTCGCCCCAGACCTCCTCCTGGGCCCGCTGATCGAACAGCGCGATATGCCAGTTGTGAATGCCGATGATGCCCGCGACCCAGCCGGTGGAACCGCACGCGCTGGCGATCTTGCGGACGGTGTCGTAGAAGACGACCGGATCGGCCGCCAGGCCGCCCCACTGACGCGGCTGCACGAGCCGGAAGAACCCGGTCGCCTGCAGCGCCTTCATCGTCTCGTCGGGGATGCGGCGCAGATCCTCTGCCTCCTGTGCGCGCTCGCGCAGCATCGGCAACAGCGCATCGACCCGCTCTGTTACTTCTCGCGTCATCTCGGGGGCTGCTCCTGCCTGGTCGATTCGGACCGGGTACCAAGTCGTACTGACACTGAGACTAGAACACGTTCCTATTACCTGTCGAGAACGGGTATCGGTCACCGGGTGTCGAGCGCCTTTGCCTGGTAGTCAAGGCAATAGCTGGCGCCCGGTCGGACAATTTTGTAACGTGTTCTAGGACTTCCAGAGGAGGGATCACCATGGCGGAAAGCGCGCCGCGGCCGAGCGACGGGCCCGGAGGCGGCAGCCTGCGTAACCACGGAGGGACCCGGGAGGGCGCGAATCGGGTACAGCCGCGCGGCGGGAAGGTCCGTGAGATCGATGTCGGGTCCACGCCCACGCGGTACGCGCGGGGCTGGCATTGCCTGGGCCTGGCCGCATCGTTCCGGGACGGCAAGCCGCATGCCGTGCAGGCGTTCGGCACCAAGCTGGTCGTGTGGGCGGACAGCAAGGGGGAACTGCGGGTGCTCGATGCCTATTGCAGGCATCTGGGCGGCGACCTGAGCATGGGCGAGATCAAGGGCGATTCGATCGCCTGCCCGTTCCACGACTGGCGCTGGGGCGGTAACGGCCGCTGCACCGAGATTCCGTACGCCCGCCGGGTGCCGCCGCTGGCGCGCACCCGTTCCTGGACCACCCTTGAGCGCAACGGCCAGCTGTTCGTCTGGCACGACCACGAGGGCAATCCGCCGCCGGACGAGGTCACGATTCCCTACATCGAGGGCCCCTACACCGACGCCGATGGCAACGACAGCGAAAGCCTTGCCGGCGGCTGGACCGAGTGGACCTGGAATTCGCTGCTGATCGAGGGCGCCAACTGCCGTGAGATCATCGACAACGTGGTCGACATGGCCCACTTCTTCTATATCCACTTCGCGTACCCGACCTACTTCAAGAACGTCTTCGAGGGCCATATCGCCACCCAGTACCTGGAGACGAAGAACCGCCCCGATGTGGGCATGGGCACGCAATACGGTGAGACGCTGCTGAAGTCGGTGGCCGCGTATTACGGCCCGTCCTACATGATCAACCCGCTGCACAACTTCTACGGCGGATTCGAGGTCCGCAGCGTCCTGATCAACTGCCACTATCCGGTGACGCAGGATTCGTTCGTGCTGCAGTGGGGCATCTCGCTGGAGAAGCCCAAGGGCATCGACGACGAGGCGTCGAAGAAGCTGGCCGCCAAGATGACCGAGGGCATCAGCGTCGGCTTCCTGCAGGACGTGGAGATCTGGAAGCACAAGTCCAAGATCGACAATCCGCTGCTGTGCGAGGAGGACGGTCCGGTCTATCAGCTGCGCCGCTGGTACGACCAGTTCTACGTCGACGTCGCCGATATCGATCCGAAGTCGGTGCAGCGCTTCGAATTCGAGGTCGACACGACCAAGGCGAACGAGGCGTGGGAGGCCGAGGTGGCGGAGAATCTGCGCCGCAGGCGGGAAGCGGAAGCCCAGCAGGAGGCGAACGCCTGATGACCAGGTGGGCGAAGGCGCCGAATTTCGCGGATCGTCCGGAACGGCTCGCGCAGGTGCGCGCCCAGACGGTCGTGGACCGGCAGCGCTATCTCGAGGACGGGATGACCCCGCTCGGGTGCGCCACCTGTGGCACCCGGGTGCTGGTGCGCAAGGCCAGTTCCCATCAGCAGTCGGTGCAGTGGACGGTGGATCCGGCCGCCCACTGTCCCGTCTTCCGGGAGCTGGGTGGCGGTCCCGGCCGCCCCGACTCCTGCCCGAATCTCGAACGCGCCATCGAGCACGCGGTGGCCGAGGGGATGCTGCGGATCGAGGAATGATCGGGCCTACGGGCAGGCCCGCGGCCGACCCGGTGCCGGTGGGGTCTGGCGTCCCCGTCGCGCCGCGGGATCAGTCCAAACGAAAATCGGCGAAATCGAAGCCGGGCGAGACGATGCAGCTCACCAGGACGTATTCCGCCCCGGCCGGATGCGCCCACTGGCTGACACCGCCGGGGACGACCGCCTGCAGCAGCTGACCGTGTTCGACATCCGGGCCGAGGATGATCTCCTCGCCGCCGATGTTCAGCGCCAGCGGGCCGCCGCGGTGCCACAGCCACAGCTCGTCGGAGCGCACCGTATGGGGTGCGGACTTCTCGCCGGGCAGCAGCAGGAAGTAGATCGCGGTCGCCGCGGAGCGCGGTCCCGAATAGCCCTCGGGCTCGAATTCGACCGGACTGCGCCAGGTTTCGCGATACCAACCGCCCTCCGGGTGGGGTCGCAGGTCGAGCGCGGCGGCGAGCCTGGGGCGATCGGACATGACTTCTCCTGCGGGTCGGGGCGTCACTTCAGGCCGTGGGCGGCGGCCACGATCCGCTGCATGACGGGCAGCGGCAGCAGCCGCCGCAGGGCGAACAGCAGCGGGGCCCGGCTGCCGACCGCGACGAACGGCTGGGGTGATTCGATCACCCGGACGATCCGGTCCGCCACCTTTTCCGCCGAAATCCCCTTGGCCTCACTGCGTTCCAGCGCGGTGAGCACGGTATCCAGTTCGGCGCGATAGGGGGAGTTCGCGTCGATGTGAATCGAACGCCGCGTGCTGATGCCGGTGTCGATGGAGCCGGGTTCGACGGTGGTGACCGCGATTCCGAACGGGGACACCTCCCGGCGCATGGCATCGGCGAAGCCGCGCAGTGCCGCCTTCGTCGCCACATAGGAGGATCGGTACGCCAGCGGAAAGCTCGCCAGCATCGAACCGATCATGATGATGTGGCCGCGCCCGCGGGCACGCATCCCGGGCAGCACCAGCTGCGTCAGCCGCACCTGTCCGAAGACGTTGACCTGGAACAGCTTTGCGATCGCCTCGATCGGCAGTTCCTCGAACGGCCCGGCCTGGCTTTCCCCGGCATTGTTGATCAGCACGTCGATCTCGCCCAGTTCGGCGGCGAAGGTCTCGATGGCGGCCGGATCGGCCAGATCCAGCGCCCGGTACTCCACCCCTGGGACCCGATTCGCATCGGCCATGGCGTCGGGCTTGCGGCTGGTACCGATCACGCGATAACCGCGGGCGGCCAGGGCGGCGGCGGTCGCCGCGCCGATGCCGGAGGAGGCGCCGGTGATCAGGGCGGTGCGGGGGGTCGTCACGATGTGCTCCTGGGGAGAGGGCTGCCGAAGAATTCGCCACGCAGCCAGGCCATTTCGGCGGGGAACATCAGCACGGCTCGCTGTAGGCCAGCACCACGTGGTGGAACAGGTCCACGCGCTGTTCGAGGGCCACCGTGCTGTCCGGCTCGAGCAGGCACTGGGTCGCGGTGCCGTCGTGCACGGCCACCAGCGCCCGGCCCAGCGCCGCGGGATCGGTGACGCGGCGGCCGACCAGCCGCAGCAGCCCTTCGATCAGTGGCAGCAGGGCCGCGATGATGGCCTCCTCGCGGGCGGCCATCGTCCGGCGCAGGCCGGGATTGCGCAGCGCGTGCGCGGTGAATTCGTAGGTGATGCGAATCCAGCGGTCGTCCAGCGGGACCGCGCGCAGCACCCATTCCACGCCATGGCGCAGGTCGGTCACCGCGGCGGCGGGGGCCTCCTCGAGCAGCGCGGTGACCTCGCGCAGCATGTGCTGCGAGCGCTGTTCCCACATGGTCAGGAACAGTTCCTCCAGCGAGGTGAAGTTGGAGTAGAACGCTCCGCGGGTGAAACCGGCGCGCTCGCAGATCTGCTCCACGGTGCACCGGCCGAAGCCCTCGGCGGCGAAGGCGTCGAAGGCGGCGTTCAGCAGGCGCTGCCGCGTCTCGGCGCGGCGGCGGGTCATACGCATGCCGCGCTGCGCGATCGGCTGATCGGCCTCGGTGGACGTCGCCATGCGCAAGTCCTCTCCGTCGGTGATCGGATACGTGAGCGTATCAGCTCCGGTTGGGCTAAATCCGTGGATGTTCTCAGCGAGACCATCGCGGCCGTGCGCACCGGCAACCCCGCATCCGGGCTGTTCGTGCGGCACGCACCGTGGCCTAACCTGGGGACATGACCACAGGTTGGCGTCAGCGTTCCGGCCCGATCGGCGTGCTCACCGGGGCCGGAATCTCCACCGACTCCGGCATTCCCGACTTTCGCGGCCCGCGCGGCGTGTGGACCAAGGATCCGATCGCCGAACTGCTGTCCACCTATCAGAACTATGTCGCCGATCCGGAGTTGCGGCAGCGCGCCTGGCTGGCCCGTCGCGACAATCCGGCCTGGCAGGCCCGGCCCAACGACGCGCATCGCGCGCTGGCCCGGTTGGCGCAGCGGCGCGAGGTGCGCATCGTCACCCAGAACATCGACCGCCTGCACCAGCGCGCGGGCTCGCCGGAGGAGTCGGTGGTCGAAATCCACGGCAATATGTTCGACGTCGTCTGCATCGGCTGCGACTACACCTCGACCATGGCCGCCACCCTCGACCGCGTCGCCGCCGGTGAGCCCGACCCGCCCTGCCCCACCTGCGGCGGCATCCTCAAGGCCGCCACCATCATGTTCGGCCAGCAGCTGAACCCCGAATCCGTCTGGGCCGCACAGCAAATCGCCGAATCCAGCGCCCTCTTCCTCGCCATCGGCACCTCCCTGCAGGTCGAACCCGCCGCCTCCCTCTGCGCCGTGGCCGTCGAATCCGGCGCCGACCTGATCATCGTCAACGCCGACCCCACCCCCTACGACCGCTACGCCACCGAACTCATCCGCGACCCCATCGGCACCGCCCTCCCGAAACTGGTCGACGAGCTCCTCTCGTCCTGAACGCTATTCGTAGTGTCCGCCACACGCGATCGCGATCACGCTCGAGTCATCGGCCCGATACACGATGCGATGTTCGTGGTCGATACGACGTGACCACCATCCGGATAGGTTCTGCCGCAACGGTTCCGGCTTACCGATGCCCTCGGCGTTGCCGTGGCGGCGGATATCCTCGATCAGCCGGTTGAGCTTTCGGAGCATGGCTCGATCCTGGGCCGGCTCGTTGTCGACGGTCAATTGAACGGCGACCTCGGGCGCGCCTGCAGTTCGCCGTCCACGTACAGATCAACCTTCTCGTTGTAGAAGCAGACCAGGCCCGCGATCTTCTGGCTTTCCGGGAGGGGAGTGCGGTAGAGCCAGACCAGGTCGGGGTAGACGGCGTCGCCGAGGCGGATGTTGAAGTATTCGGCGGTGCCCTTGTAGGGGCAGCTGGTTCGGGTGGGGGAGGGGGTGAGCAGGTCCATGCGGACGTCGGTCATGGGGAGGTAGTAGCGGGGTGGGAGGCCGGTTTCGAAGAGGATGTGGGGGGCATGGGATTCGGCGACGGTGTGGCCGGTGACGGCCACTCGCACGTGGCGGGAGCTGGTGAGGACGTCGACTCGGGTGTAGGGATTGCGGGGGTGGACGTAGATGGGCTCGTCCTCCTCGAACCATTCGTCCATCTGGTCCCAGTCGAGGCGGACGAGGTCGCGCAGCTCGGGGATGGGGGAATCCGGATAGCGCAGGGCCGCGGCGGATTTCGTGACGCCGTCGACCACGACGTCGTACTGCACGCCCTCGCCGCGGCTGGGCGAGTGGCGAGTGGAGCCGGACGGCTCCAATTTGGCGTGCAGATCCGCGACCGGTACGTAGTAGGTGGGGTAGTGGGGGCTCTCCCACACCAGCATCGGCGTGGTGGTGTCGGCCACCAGGTGACCTTCGACATACGTCCGGACCCGCTTCGGGCTGGGTTCGACCCGGACCCGCCCCCGATTCGTTTCGGTCATACCACCCGAAGGTACTCCGGGGCGGTGAACGGGAGCTGGCTACGCTGTGACGGCAACTCCGGGGCGAATAGAAGGTAAAGCGATGACGAAGACGACCGGCGCGGTGCGCGAGGGTCTGCGCACCGGCCTGCGGCGTCGGCATATGACGATGCTCGCGATCGGCGGCGCGGTGGGCGCCGGGCTGTTCGTGGGCAGCGGCTCGGTGATCAAAACCGCCGGTCCGGCGGCGGTGGTGTCCTATGCGGCCGCGGGGGCGCTGGTGCTGTTCGTGCTGCGGGCGCTCGGCGAGATGGTGGTGGCCCGTCCGGTCGCGGGCTCGCTGGCCGAATACGCGCGCATGGCGCTCGGGCCGTTCGCCGGATTCACCGTCGGGTGGCTCTACTGGTACATGTACGTCGTACTCGTCGGCGCGGAGGCGACCGCGGGCGCGGCCATCCTCGGGCAGTGGATCGACCTGCCCGCCTGGATGCTCTCGGCCGCACTGCTGATCGTGATGACCGCCGTCAATCTGATCTCGGTGCGCTCGTTCGGCGAGTTCGAATTCTGGTTCGCCTCCATCAAGGTGGCCGCGATCGTGGTGTTCCTCGTTCTCGGGACGCTGTACATCCTCGGCTGGTGGCCGGATGGTGACGGCGGCCTCGGCAATCTGACCGCGTACGGCGGATTCGTGCCCAATGGTGCCACCGGCCTGCTGTCGGCGATTGTGGTCGTGATCTTCGCCTTCGGCGGCACCGAGATCGTCACCCTGGCCGCGGCCGAGAGCGCCGAACCCGGCAAGGCGGTGGCCCGCGCGACCAGCAATGTGCTGTGGCGGGTCGGCCTGTTCTACGTGGCGTCGATCTTCTTGGTCGTGACGATCCTGCCCTGGAACGACGCCAAGGTGCTGACCAGCCCGTTCGTCAGCGCGCTGGACAAGATGGGCGTTGCGGCGGCCGGAACGATCATGCAGGTGGTCATCCTGACCGCGGTGCTGTCGGTGCTGAACTCGGCCATCTACGTGACCTCGCGCATGCTCTACGTCCTCACCCGCGACGGCGACGCCCCGGCCCGGCTGGTGAAACTCAACCGCCGCGGCGTCCCCGCCCGCGCGGTCCTGCTGGGAACCGTCGCCGCCTGGGGCGCGGTGATCGCGTCCTACGTCTCGCCGGACCGCGTCTTCACCTTCCTGGTGAATTCGATCGGCGTGCTGCTGGCCTTCATGTATCTGGCGATCATGTTCTCGCAGTTGCGGTTACGGGCCAAGCTGCAGCGGGAGGATCCGCGGGCGCTGACCTTCCGGATGTGGGGCTACCCGTATCTGAGCTGGCTGGTGATCGTCGCACTGATCGTGGTGCTGATCTCGGCGGCGGTGATGCCGTCGCTGCGGCCGCAGTTGATCGCGTCGACGGTCAGCCTGTTGGTGGTGGCGGCGATGTATCCGTTGCGGGTGAAATTCGGAAAGATCGCACCGGTGCGTGAGGTGCATACGTTGGAGCGCTGATCGGCCGAGTTTCGGTAGCGCTCGATCGGCGCTTTCCCAATCCATCGGGAGCCTCGGTGAACTTTTCGATCGAGGATCACCACCCCTTCACGCCGGGCGGGCCAGCGGGCGTGCCGGGGTGCCGAACAGGTAGGCGTCGGCGTGGGCGCGTTTGAAGTACAGGTGGGCGTCGTGCTCCCAGGTGATGGCGATGCCGCCGTGCAGCTGAACCGTTTCGGCGGCCACTGCGGACAAGGTCTGCGAGCAGTGGATGCGGGCCGCGGCCAGATCCAGTGTGGCGGAGGGGCTTTCGGTGGAGAGGGCCGTGATTGCGGTGTGTGCCGCCGAACGCGCGGATTCGACCAGCACGTACATGTCGGCCATGCGGTGTTTGAGGGCTTGGAAGCTGCCGATGGGGCGGCCGAACTGGACGCGGGATTTGGTGTACTCCACCGTCATGGCCAGGCAGTGGTCGGCCGCGCCGACCTGTTCGGCGGCGAGTGCGGCCCAGGCGAGCTCGCGCAGCCGGGACACCGTTCGCGCAGTGCCGCCGAGGGGGCGGGCGGGTGCGTCGGTGAAGGTGATCCGCGACAGGCGTCGGGTCGGATCCATCGTCGGGGATACGGTCCGCGCCACTTGCGGTGCGGCGGCGTCGATTTCGAACAGACCCTCGGGGGTTACCACGATGAGTGTGTCCGCCGTCGAGCCATCGAGTACGTAATGGGCCGTGCCGCTCAGCCTTTCGTCGACCACCCGGACACCCGGCTCGTCCCAGCCGCGCTCACCAGCCCAGCACAGGGCCAGGGTGCGTGCACCCTCGGCCACCTCGGGCAACAACCGGCCGCAGGCTTCCCCGTCGCCGGACGACAGCACCGCCCGCACGCCCAGCACGGCCGACCCGAGCATCGGTGGCGCGTGCAGCGTGCGGCCCAACTCCTCGACCACCACCAAGGCGGCCTCGAGTCCGGCGCCGATCCCGCCGTACTCCTCGGGCACGGCCAGCGCGGCCACACCGACCTGCTCGCACAGCAGCGTCCACAGCTGCTCGTCGTAGCCGGTCTCGCTCTCGAGCGCCCGCCGCAGGACCTCGCGATCGCCATGTTTCGCGAGTACGGCCCGCACCGTGTCGGCGAGCTGTCCCAGCTCCGTGACGTCGCTCATTCCCGGGTTCCCCTCTCGCTGGCGCGGCGTCCGCGGCCCGTGCTCGACTCGTCGGTGATCGTGATGCCGCGCCGCGGGCCGCTCATCCGGACACCCCGGTCCCCGCACGCAGCGCGTCGGCGATCCGGGATCGGTGGAAATCGTTTGTGCCCCAAGCTGATCGCAGTGCGGTGACCTTCGTCAGCCACAGTGACAGGTCGTATTCGGCCGTATAGCCGATCGCGCCGTGTATCTGCAGCGCGGCGCGGGCGGACCGGTGGGCGGCGTCGGCGCAGGCGATCTTGGCGGCGGAGACGTCGCGGGCGCGATCGGGGGTATGCAGCGTCAGCGCGGCCCGGAACAGGAGCGGCTCGGCCATGTCGAGATCGATGAGCGCGTTCGCCAGCTGATGTTTGACGGCCTGGTACTGGCCGATCGGCCTGCCGAACTGATGACGCTGCTTGGCATAGGCCACCGTGGTGTCCAGCAGCGCCCGCCCCGCGCCCAGCAACTGTGCCGCCGTGGCCAGCGCGCCCGCGTCGAAGGCGGCCGCCAGCGCCGCGCGCACCGAATCACCCTCGGCCACCAGCTCGTCGGCGACCATGTCGAACAGCCGCCGGGCCGGATCGATCGAGCGCACCTGGTCGCCGCGATGGGCGGTGTAGAGCCGATCACCGTCGGCGAGCAGCGCCACCTCGGCGATATCGGCGTCCAGTGCGGGCAGCCCGGGTTCCAGCGCGAGGGTACCGAGCGCACGACCCTCGGCTAGGTAGCCCAGCCACTTCCGCGCCGAATCGCTCTCCGGAATACCTTGCAGCAGAGCCGGAATCACCGCCGCGGTCTCGATCAGCGGACCCGGTACCGCGGCGCGGCCGAACTCCCGCGCCGCGACCACCAGATCGATCGGTTCCGCGCCCAGCCCGCCGTACTCCTCGGCGATCGCCAGGCCCAGCGCGCCCGCGCCCGCGAGCTGGCGGATCAGGGCGCGCCCGCCGCGATGATCGCCGCCGCCCCAGGCCCGTACCAGGGCGGGCGTGCCCGCGGCATCGCAGATCTTGCGCAGGCTGGTGGCGAAGTCGCGCTGTTCGGGGGCTAATGCAAATCTCATCGACAATCCGTTCTGCGGGGCGATCAGCGCGGCAGGCCGAGCAGGCGTTCGGCGATGATATTGCGCTGAATCTCGTTGGTACCGGCGTAGATCGGGCCCGCCAGGGCGAACAGGTAGCCGTCGGTCCAGCCGGAGGTGTGCTCGGCGGCCGCGCCCAGCAGCTCCAGCGCGGTCTCGTGCATGGCGATGTCCAGTTCGGACCAGAACACCTTGTTCACCGAGGATTCCGCGCCCAACTTGCCGCCCTCGGCCAGCCGGGTCACGGTCGCGAAGGTGCCGAGCCGGTACGCCTCGGCCCCGATCCAGCCGTCCACCACGCGATCTCGCAGCGCGGTATCGGCGGGATCGGCGGTGTCGCGCCACAGTTCGACGAGCCTGGCGGCGGTGGCGTTGAACCGGCCCGGGCTGCGCAGCGACAGTCCGCGCTCATTGCTGGAGGTGCTCATGGCCAGCCGCCAGCCCTCGTTCGGCGCGCCGATCACATCGCGGTCGGGGACGAACACATTGTCCAGGAAGATCTCCGCGAAGCCGGGTTCGCCGTCGAGCTGCGGAATCGGCCGCACGCTCACCCCGTCTGCGGTCAGCGGGAACATCACATAGGTCAGCCCCTGATGCCGCTCGGCCTCCGGATCGCTGCGGAACAGCCCGAAGGCCCAGTCCGCGTAGGACGCCCGCGAACTCCAGGTCTTCTGCCCGTCGAGAATCCAGCCGCCGCTCGTGCGCCGCGCGGTGGAGCGAATGCCCGCCAGATCGCTGCCCGCCTCGGGCTCCGACCAGGCCTGCGCCCAGATGTCGTCGCCGCGGGCCATCCGCGGCAGAATCCGCTCCAGCTGCTCCGGACGGCCGTGCTCGAACAGCGTCGGCGCGAGCAGGAAGATGCCGTTCTGGCTCACCCGCCCGGGCGCGCCCGCCGCGTAGTACTCCTCCTCGAACAGCACCCACTCCAGCAGCGAGGCATCGCGCCCGCCGTAGGGCTCCGGCCAGGAGACCACCGACAGCCGCGCCTCGGCGAGGGTACGCTCCCACTCCCGGTGCGCCTCGAAGCCCGCGCGGGTGTCCATCGAGGGCAGCGGCCGCGCGGGCAGGTTGGCGCGCAGGAACTCGCGCACCTCGAGCCGGAATCGCTCAGCGGCGGAACCGAAGTCGAGATCCATCTAGTTCTCCCCCTCCGCCCGCGCGCTCGCCTTCATCGACCGGGCGTCCATACCGCCCAGCGCATCCGCGCCGACCTCGGCATTGTGCGCATGCGCGAAATGGTGCAGCCCGAACACCGAATCCATGCCCGCCCGCATGCCCATCAGGTCCTCGCACTGATTGACGGCCTTCTTGGTCAGCGCCAGCCCGAATTGCGGCATGGCCGACATCTTCTCGGCCAGCGCCAGCGTCTGCGACTCCAGCTCCGCGCGCGGGACGACGCGGTTGACCATGCCCCACTCGTAGGCCTGGGCGGCGGTGAAGCGATCGCCGGTGAACAACATCTCCTTGGCGCGGCGCGGACCGAGCACCCACGGGTGCGCGAAGTACTCCACACCCGGAATGCCCATCCGCACAACGGGATCGGAGAAGAACGCGTCCTCGGAGGCGACGATCAGGTCGCACACCCACGCGAGCATGAGGGCACCGGCGATACAGGCCCCCTGCACCATGGCGATGGTCGGCTTGGGTATCTCGCGCCACCGGCGGCACATCCCCAGATACACCTCGAGCTCGCGGGCGAAGCGCTGATCGCCGCCCGGGCGGTCGACGTGGTCCCACCACAGCGCGGCCCTGTTCTCGTAGTGCACGTGGTGATCGCGGCCGGGGGTGCCGATATCGTGTCCGGCGCTGAAGTGTTTTCCACTGCCCGCCAGCACGATCACCTTGACGCCGGCGTCCTCGACGGCCCGGGTGAAGGCGGCGTCGAGCGCATAGGTCATCACCGAGTTCTGCGCGTTGCGATAGTCCGGCCGATTCATCGTGACGATCGCGATCGGCCCGCGCCGCTCGTATGTGACGACCTCGCCCTCGTCGGGAATCGGATCGGTACTCACGAAATCTCCTCACGTAGGTGCCGCTTGAGCACTTTTCCGGCGGCGCTGTAGGGCAGGGCGTCGCGGAACTCGACATAGCGCGGCACCTTGAAATTCGCCAAACCCGTTCGGGCGTGGGCGATCACGTCCTGCTCGGTCAGTGTCGCGCCGGGCCTGCGCACGACGTAGGCCTTGCCGACCTCGCCCATCCGCTCGTCCGGAACGCCGACCACCGCCGATTCCGCCACGCCGTCGAGCCGGGCCAGGACCTGTTCCACCTCGGCCGGATACACGTTGAAGCCGCCGCTGATGTACATGTCCTTGAGCCGGTCGGTGATCGTCAAATAGCCGCGCTCGTCGAGGATTCCGACATCGCCGGTGTGCAGCCAGCCGTCGGCGTCGATGGCTTTGGCGGTGTTCTCCGGATCGTCCAGATAGCCGAGCATGACGTTGGGGCCGCGCAGCAGCACCTCGCCGTGGTCGCCGATGCGCAGCTCGAATCCGGCGATGGCCGCGCCGGAGGTGGTGGCGATGGTCTCCGGATCGTCGTCGGGGCGGCACATGGTGCCGAATCCGGCCGCCTCCGACAGCCCGTACGCGGTGACCACCACGTCGAATTCCAGTTCCCCGCGCATTCTTTCGATCAGCACCACCGGCACCGTCGCCGCGCCGGTGACCGCGACCCGCAGGCTGCTCAGATCGAATTCGGCGCGGCGCGGATGGTCGAGGATGCTCTGATAGATCGTGGGCGGGCCGGTCAGCACCGTGATCCGTTGCTCCCGCACCAGCCGCATGGTCTCGGGCACGTCGAAACTCGCCTGCGGCACGATCGTCGCGCCGGTGACCAGGCAGGCGAGCATGGCCGCCTTGTAACCGAAGTTGTGGAAGAACGGCGGGATCACCAGGTACCGGTCGCCGCTGCGCAGGGTCGAGCGCTCCACCCAGGCCCGCACGACGCTCAATGCCTGCCGATGGGCGATCAGGGTGCCCTTGCTGCGCCCGGTCGTGCCGGAGGTGAACATGATGTCGGAAATATCCTCGGGCCCAACCGATTCCCCGCGCTCGGTGATCTGCGCCGCGGTGATCTGCGCCGCGAATCCGGGCAACTCGGCCCAGGCGAGGGCATCGCCGCCCGGCTCGCCGGACGCGTCGCCGGGCAGCACGACCACCGTGTCGATGGCCAGTTCCGGTGCCACGGCGCGTAATTCGGCCAATCGATCCCGGCCCAGGAACGGCCCAGTCACGAACAGCGCCTTCGCTCGCACCCGCGTCAGCACGTCCACGGCCTCATCGGCCACATATCGGGTGTTCAACGGCACCAGCGCCGCGCCCGCGTAGTGCGCGCCCAGGGCCGCGACCACCCAGTGCCAGGTATTGGGCGCCCAGATCGCGACCCGATCGCCGCGCTCGATGCCGCGGGCGATGAGCGCGCCCGCGGCATCGCGCACCGCGTCGAGCAGTTGCGCCCAGCTCAGGCGGGTCTCCCCGGCGCTGATCGCGAGCTCGTCGCCGAACTCGCGCGCGACCTCGTGCAGGGCGAGCGGGGTGGTCTGGACCAGGGTCGTCACGGCCGTCCTCGATCGGTTAACAAGCAAGTGCTTGGTAGGTTACTCTACCGGAGTGAGTGTGAGCCAGACCCCGGATTCCGACAGCTCGGATGATGCCCGCTTCCGCGCCGACGTGCGGGAATGGCTGGCGGAAAATCTGCACGGCCGGTTCCGGGAGCTGCGCGGACTCGGCGGTCCGGGTCGCGAGCACGAGGCTTTCGACGAACGGCTGGAATGGGATCGTCATCTCGCCGCGGCCGGGTGGACCTGTCTGGGCTGGCGGCGGGAGTACGGCGGCCGCGCGGCGACGCTGCGCCAGCAAGTGATCTTCCACGAGGAATACGCCGCGGCGAATGCCCCGAGCCGGGTCTCGCACGTCGGCGAGGAGCTGTGCGCGCCGACCCTGCTGGCCTTCGGCACCGAGGAGCAGAAGCGGCGCTTCCTGCCCGGCATCCGTTCGGTGACCGAGCTGTGGTGCCAGGGCTATTCGGAGCCGGGTGCGGGTTCGGATCTGGCGGCGGTCACCACCTCCGCGCGGCTCGACGGCGACGAGTGGGTGCTCAACGGGCAGAAGATATGGACCTCGCTGGCACATCTGGCCGACTGGTGTTTCGTGCTGTGCCGCACCGAGCCCGGCTCGACCCGCCACCACGGCCTGTCGTATCTGCTCGTCCCGATGCGGCAGCCGGGCATCGAGGTGCGGCCGATCGTGCAGTTGACCGGCACGGCCGAATTCAACGAGGTGTTCTTCGACAATGCCCGCACCGCGGCCGATCTGGTGGTCGGCGCGCCGGGCGACGGGTGGCGAGTGGCGATGGGCACCCTGACCTTCGAGCGCGGCGTCTCCACGGTCGGCCAGCAGATCCGCTTCGCGCGCGAGCTGTCGAATCTGGAGGCGGTCGCGAAAGACAATGGTGCCCTAGCGGATCCGGTGCTCGCCGAGCGCTTCGACCGGGCTTGGGTCGGACTGCGGGTGCTGCGGGCGCATGCGCTGCGCACCCTGGAATCGGCGCACACCACCGTGGATGCGCGCACGGCCGCGGGGCAGGCCTCGGTCTCGAAGCTGCTGTGGGCCAACTGGCATCGCGACCTGGGGGAGCTGGCCATGGCAGTACTGGGTGCGCCCGGGCTGATCGCGCTACCCGACGATCTCACCGACTGGCAGCGGCTGTTCCTGTTCAGCCGCGCCGACACCATCTACGGCGGCTCGAACGAGGTGCAGCGCAACATCATCGCCGAACGCGTGCTGGGCCTGCCGCGCGAGGCTCGATAGGAAGGATCATCCGTGACAGACCTTTCCGTTCCGCCGCCGCCGATTCCGGGGCACGGCCTGCTGACCGGCAAGGTGGCCGTGGTGACGGCCGCCGCGGGTACCGGCATCGGCTCGGCCACCGCCCGGCGTCTGCTCGACGAGGGCGCCGATGTGGTCGTATCCGATTGGCACGAGCGGCGATTGAAGCAGACCGAGGACGAGCTGGCCGCGGCGTTCCCGCAGCGGCGGGTGAGCGCGGTGAGCTGCGATGTGACCAGCTCCGAACAGGTCGACGACCTCGTGCGCACGGCGGCCGAGCGGCTCGGTCGCGTCGACATCATGGTCAACAACGCCGGATTGGGCGGCCAGACACCGGTTGTCGACATGACCGACGAGCAGTGGGATCGCGTACTCGACATCACGCTCAACGGGACGTTCCGGTGTACCCGTGCGGCGCTGCGGTATTTCCGCGCCGCCGGGCACGGCGGGGTGATCGTCAACAATGCCAGCGTGCTCGGTTGGCGAGCGCAGCACGGCCAGGCCCACTACGCCGCCGCCAAGGCGGGGGTGATGGCACTGACCCGATGCAGCGCGGTCGAGGCCGCGGCGCTGGGGGTGCGGATCAACGCGGTCGCGCCGAGCATCGCGCGGCATCCGTTCCTGGACAAGGTTACCTCGGCCGAATTGCTCGATCGGCTGGCCGCGGACGAGGCATTCGGGCGGGCCGCCGAGCCGTGGGAGGTCGCGGCGACCATCGCCGTGCTGGCCAGCGACTACACCTCATATATGACCGGGGAGGTGGTCTCGGTGAGCAGCCAGCGCGCCTGAGCGGACCCCGGCGTGGCGACTCGCGTCGGCCCAAATTGGGTGGCGCCGACCAGCCGGAGTTGTGCAATCCTGAGGGTGGCCGGTTCCCGAAATTTTCGAAGGGACCATGACCCATGGGTCTGGACCATCGTCAGGAAGACACAGAAGAACTGGAACTCGAGCTGGTACGCGAGGTGGTACTGGCCCGTCGGCGGCTGGACAGCATCGTGCTGGCCGCCCTGACCTTCGGTGCCGAACTGCTCGAACACTCCTCGGAATGCGCGACCGCCATGCGCGCCGCGCAGATCCTCGAGGAGCATGCCGTCGACGAGACCGATGTCGCGCGCGATCCGCGCGGTGCGCTGCGCGAGGATATGGCCCGTGACCGCGAACGCGCGCAGCGCATCGGTATGGTGCGCGAGCCGGGCCGTCCGGAATCGGAGTCCGATCGCCGCCGCCGCAAACAGACCGCGCTGCTGCGGGAGGTCCGCGCCGACCTGCTCGAGGTCGTGCGCCGGTGCCGCAAGTTCAGTTTCGATCGGGTCGCCTTCGCCGACGGAATCGCCGAGGGGCTGTGCGCGGCCACCGACAAACTCGTCGTGGGTGCGGATATGGAGACCTATCGCGCCTGGCAGCGCGGCATGATTCTCAAGATCAGCGAGGAACCGCAGCCCGGCGGTCCGCCCCGGGCGATGGCCACCGTCGACGCGGGACCCGGCCGCGGCCCGCTGACCGTCGAATGGGACAGCTGCGAGCGAAGATTGGCGCTGGTGGCCCGCATGGCCCGGGCGGGGGTGTCGCCCGTGGTCATCTGCGACCGGCTGCTCGCCGATCTGTCCGTCTCCTCCCCGCTGCGCTACTCCGTCCGCTGACCGTCGCACCCCTTCCCGCGCTTCGCACCCGCTGTGGGCGGCTGTAAATGGTGCGAGGTGCGGGAAAGGGTGCGGCTTTGGGGCCGGGGGCGCTTGGACCAAGCAAATGCTTGGTTGTACGATGGGCGGGTGACCGCACCCGACACCGCCAAATCCGCACGTCGTAACGAGCTGCTCGCGCTGGCGGCAGGATTGTTCGCCGAGCGCGGGCTGCGTGCCACCACGGTTCGTGACATCGCCGACGCGGCGGGGATTCTATCCGGCAGCCTCTACCACCACTTCGATTCCAAGGAGTCGATGGTGGACGAGATCCTGCGCGGCTTCCTCGACGATCTGTTCGGGCGCTATCGCGAGATCGTCGCCGCGGGGCTGTCGGCGCGGGATACGTTGGAGGCGTTGGTCACCGCGTCCTACGAATCGTTCGACCGCTGGCATGCCGCCGTCGCGATCTACCAGGCCGAGGCCAAAAGGCTCAGCGGCACCGAACGTTTCGCCTATATCGTGGAGTACAACCGGGAGTTCCGCCAGATGTGGCTGGGCGTGCTCACCCGGGGCGTCGAGGACGGCAGCTTCCGGCCCGAACTCGATGTGGAGCTGGCCTTCCGATTCCTGCGCGACACCGTCTGGGTGGCCGTGCGCTGGTATCAGCCCGGCGGCCGCATCACCGTCGACAACCTCGCCAAGCAGTACCTGACCATCGTGCTCGACGGGCTCACCAACGCTGTGCCCATGGCGTCGGATGCGGGGCCCTCCATGGTTACGCAAGCTGCCGCCTCCGGGCCTGATGCATCCGACGAAGCCAAGTCTCCCTAGGAGTTTCACCATGTCCGCACCGTCCACCCGCCGGTACGCCCCGTTGCGGGAGGCGTACGTGATCGATGCCGTGCGCACCCCGGTAGGTAAGCGCGGCGGGGCGCTGTCCGGTGTGCACCCGGCCGATCTGGGAGCGGCCGCCCTGCGGGGCCTGTTGGCGCGCAATCCGATCGACCCCATCCAGGTCGACGACGTGATCTTCGGCTGCGTCGACGCGATCGGCCCGCAGGCCGGAAATATCGCGCGCACAGCGTGGTTGGCGGCCGGATATCCGGAGGAGGTTCCGGGCGTGACGGTGGACCGGCAGTGCGGCTCCAGCCAGCAGGCGATCAACTTCGGCGCGCAGGCCATCATGAGCGGCACCGCCGAGGTGATCGTCGCGGGCGGCGTGCAGAACATGAGCGCCATCCCGATCTCGGCGGCCATGCTGGCGGGTAGGGAATACGGCTTCGATTCCCCCTTCGTCGGTGCGCAGGGTTGGGATCACCGCTACGGCACCGGCGAGGTCTCGCAGTTCCGCGGCGCGCAGCTGATCGCGGAGAAGTGGGGCATCGGCCGCGAGGATATGGAGCGCTGGGCGTTGCGCAGCCATCAGCGCGCCCGAAATGCCATCGCGCAGGGCCGCTTCGACCGCGAGATCGTGCCGGTCGGCGACTTCTGGATCGACGAGGGACCACGCGAGACCAGCCTGGAGAAGATGGCCGCGCTGAAACCGCTGAGCGAGGGCAGCCCGCTGACCGCCGCGGTGGCCAGCCAGATCTCCGACGGGGCGAGCGCGACCCTGCTGGCCTCGCCGTGGGCGGTCGAGGAGTTCGGCCTGACCCCGCGCGCCCGCGTCCACCACGTGAGCGCCCGCGGCGCGGATCCGATCTACATGCTCACCGCACCCATCCCCGCCACCCGCTGGGCGCTGGCCAAGACCGGTCTGACCATCGACGACATGGATGTGATCGAGATCAACGAGGCCTTCGCCCCGGTGGTGCTGGCCTGGTTGCGGGAGACCGGCGCCGATCCGGACCGGGTGAACGTGAACGGCGGCGCGATCGCGCTGGGTCATCCGCTGGGCGCGACCGGCGCGAAACTGTTCGCCACCCTGCTGAGCGAGCTCGAGCGGGTGCGGGGCCGCTACGGCCTGCTCACCATTTGCGAGGGCGGTGGCACCGCCAACGTGACCATCATCGAGCGCCTGGGCTGAGCCGGGCCTCTACCATCGAGGTCGTGAAGGTACTGGGTGCTTGCCCGCTGGACTGCCCCGATGCGTGCTCCTGGGTGGTGGACGTCCGGGACGGCGTGGCGGTCGGGCTGCGGGGCAACAAGGAGCATCCGGTCACGCGCGGGGCGCTGTGCGTGAAGGTCAACCGGTACCTCGAACAGGTCGGCTCGCCCGACCGGATCCGTTATCCGATGCGCCGGGTCGGCCGCAAGGGGGAGGGCCGGTTCGAGCGGATCAGCTGGGAGCAGGCGCTCGACGAGATCGCCGAGCGGCTCCACGGGATCATCGGCGAATTCGGCGGCGAGGCGATCTGGCCGTTCCACGGCACCGGGAGCCTGGGCTATATCCAGGGCCTGGAAGGGCTTTCGGGCCGCCGGTTCTTCAATGTGCTCGGCGCCTCGCTGCACGATCCCACGATCTGCTCGGTGGCGGGCACGGCCGGGCTGCAATACACGCTCGGGACCTCCGGCGGCATGGATCCGGAGGACTTCGCGAAATCGCGACTGATCCTGCTGTGGGGCACCAATCCGCTTACCTCGGGCCATCATTTCTGGAAGTTCGTCCAGGACAGCGGGGCCTATCTGGTGGCGATCGATCCGGTGCGCACCCGCACCGCCGAGCGCTGCGACGAACATCTGGCCCCGCTGCCCGGCACCGATGCCGCGCTGGCGCTCGGACTGATGCACGTGATCGTGTCGCTGGGAGCGCAGGACGACGAATTCATCGCCCAGCGCACCGTCGGCTGGCCCGAATTCCGAAGCCGCCTAGCGGAATTCACCCCCGAGCGGACCGCCGAGATCACCGGGCTGGAGCCCGAGCAGATCCTGGCGCTGGGCGAGCGCATCGCCCGAACCCGGCCGACGGCGATCCGGGCCTCGCAGGGCATGCAGCGGCACGCGGGCGGCGGGATGGCGCTGCGCGTACTGTCCTGCCTGCCGGGTGTGACGGGAGACTGGGCGATTCCCGGTGGGGGACTGCACTATTCGACCAGCGGTCATTTCCGGCTGGGGCTGTCCGAACTGGTCCGGTTCGACCTGCTGCCGCATCCGGTGCGGACGCTGTCGATGACCCGGCTGGCCGAGGGCCTGCTCGAGGTCGGCGAGCCGCCGGTCAAGGCGCTGTTCGTGATCGCTGCCAATCCGGTCGGCTCGAATCCGCAGCAGGGTCGGGTGATCGAGGGCCTGCGGCGCGAGGATCTGTTCACCGTTGTGCTGGAACACTTTCCGACCGATACCGTCGACTACGCCGACATCGTGCTACCGGCCACCATGCAGCCCGAACATCTGGACGTCATCGCCGGATACGGTCATCTCTACCTGGTGTGGAACGAACCGGCCGTCGAGCCGCCCGGTGAATGCCTGTCCACCACCGAGACCTTCCGCCGCCTCGCTCGCCGAATGGGACTGACCGAACCGGCGCTCTACGACTCCGACGAGGAACTGGCTCGGCAGCTGCTGCGCGGCTACGATGTCGGTCGGCTACGCGCCGAGGGCTTCCTGAAGATCGGGCCCGGCCCGGTGCCCGCGGACAAGCTGCGCTTCGTCTCCGATCGGGCCGCGGCGGCCGGACACGATCCGCTGCCCGCCTACACCCCGCCCGCCGATGCGGGCGACGGCCTGGTGCTCATCTCCGCCGCCGCGCACCACTTCCTGAACACGACCTTCGGCTCGAATCCCGAATTGCTGCGTCGCGCCGGGGAACCCACGGTGATCGTGCACCCCGACGACGCCGCGGACCGCGGCATCCTCGACGGCGCGAAGATTCTCGTGGCCAACGCGCGCGGCTCCTTCGAGGCCCTGGCCGAGGTCTCCGACCGCGTCCGCCCCGGCGTCGCCGCGACCACCAAGGGCCGCTGGGCCAAGCTGTCCGGCGGCAGCACCGTCAATGCCACCATCGCCGAGCGCGACGCCGACTTCGCGGGCGGCGCGGTCTTCCACGACAACCGCGTGCGGATCACTCCGCGCTAGGACGCGGCGCGGCGAGCGCCTCGATCCGCGCGATGGCGTCGGCGACGATGCGGTCGACGAGTTCGGCGACGGTGGGCAGGTCGTCGATGATGCCGGTGACCTGGCCTGCCGCCAGCACGCCCGCCTGGGTATTGCCCTCGACCAGACCGGCCCTGAGAAGCATGGGGGTGTTGGCGGCCATGACGACCTGGGACCAGCTGAGGTCCTTGGTCCTTCGCATGGCCAGACCGTCGCGGACCATGGTGGACCACCGCATGCCGGTCATGCTCTTGAACTTCGCCGCGTTGCCCACCGCGGCGGCCAGGCCGCGCCAGCGGCCCGAATGTTCCAGGCGGGCAACCAGTTCGGTATTCAGCACGCGGTGCGGCATGCCGTCGACCTTCAGCGATACCACCGTGTCCTGCAGGCCGCGGCGCAGATACTCCTGTTTCACCGCGTCGGGGACGGTGCTCTCCCGGGTGAGCAGGAATCGGGTGCCCATCGCGACACCGGCCGCGCCGTAGGCCAGGGCGGCCGCCAGACCGCGGCCGTCAAAAAACCCACCGGCCGCCACGACGGGTATGTCGACGGCGTCGAGCACCGAGGGCAGCAGCAGCGTGGTGGCCACCGGACCGGTGTGCCCGCCACCCTCGCCACCCTGCACGATCACCGCGTCGGCGCCCCAGGAGGCGACCTTCACGGCGTGCTTGGCCGCGCCGACCGACGGAATCACCACTACCCCGGCAGCTTTGAGCCGGGCGATGAGCTCGCGCTTCGGGGCCAACGCGAACGAGGCGACGCGGACCCCCTCCCGGATGAGCAGTTCGATCCGCTCGGGCGCATCGGTGGCGTCGGCGCGGATGTTCACCCCGAACGGCCGGTCGGTGTTGGCCTTGGTCTTGGCGATCGCCGCCTCGAGTTCGGCGAAGGTCATGGTGGCCGAGGCCAGGATGCCCAACCCGCCCGCCTGCGCGGTGGCGGCGACCAACCGGGGTCCGGCCACCCAGCCCATACCGGTCTGCACGATCGGATGCTCGATGCCGACCAGATCGGTCAGCGGTGTGTGCAGCCGGGTGGTCACGACGCCACCTCGCGGTCACGAATCCCGTTGGGGTCGAGCACGGTTCGGATGATCCGTAGCTCCTCCTCGTTCGGACACCGGGTGGTCTCCGCGGTGTCGAGCCCGGCGATCTCGAAGGAGGTGTTGTCGGCGACCTCGTCCGGGGTGACACCCGGATGCAGTGACAGCGCCCGCAGCGTGTGCCCGGGACCGCCGAAGTCGAAGACCCCGAGATTGCTCACCACACGGTGCAGGTGATGGAAGCGGTAGGCCGGATTGCCGGGATCGACCCTGTCGTAACCGATTCCGCTCACGATATCGACCCGCTCGCAGAACACCCGCCTGCCGTGCCGGGGGACGAAGTAGCTGGTCGGGTGGTTGATCGTATTGCCGGGTGCGCCGCGGACGCCGAACATCTGGCGCGTCGGCCGCTGCAACGGCCCGAATGCCGACAGGTTCTGATTGCCGTACCGGTCCAGCTGATTCGCGCCCATGATCACATGCCGCCGCCCGGAGGCGACCACATCGAACACCTTCCCGAACGGAATCCAGCCCTCCGCGGGGGCCTTGCCGCCCAGCGCGGGCGGCTCCGCCAGCAATATCGCCTCGCCGTCGGAGATCAGCAGATCCGGTGCGAAGGTCAGCCGGGCCAGCCGCGCCCCGATGGTCGGAATCGGTGACATCGGGCTGGCCATGATCTCGCCCGCGCCCCGGAAGATCTCGGCGCAGGCGACCGCGCACACCTCGGCGCGGGTCGCGATGGTGGTGTCGGTCATTTCGCCTGCTCCTCGCCGAATTCGCGCACGGCCGCCTGATATTCGTCCTCGGTGACGTCCAGATAGCGGGCCCGGAACGCGGCCCACGCCTCGGGATCGGCGGCGGCCGCCACATAGTGCCGCTGGAATTTCTCGTCGCGGCCGTACCCGCCGGCGAAGGTGAAATGCGCGCCGCCCGGCGTCTCGACCACCCCGTCGACCATCAGGCGATTGAGGATGATCGCCTGCTGCGGAACGGCTTTTACCAGCTCCTCGGTCTCGACCAGCCGATCCACCGACAGATACCGGCGCTCGGCGGCCAGGCAGTACAGCTCGTCCATATACGGATCGACGCCGGTGTAGGCGGCGTTGCCGTGTCGATCGCCCAGATCCAGATGCACCAGCGCCGCGTCCAGGGACAGGGCGGGCATGGCGATCAGGGTCTCGGCCCGGCCGGAGTCGTCCGGATACGGCGAGTCGACCGTGCGCAGTTCGCCCTCCCAGAAGGTCGGCACATCCGAGCCGAGCCCGGCGCGGATCGGCAGGAACGGCAGCCGCGCGGCCGCGGCCTGCAGCCCGCACTTGACCATGCCCTCGTCCATCTCGCGCGCGATCAGCTCCCCCGAGGTCCGGGCCTTGGCGAACCACGGATCGTAGAACGGGGCGGAATCCAGCGACACGAATCCGTAATAGGCCTTGCGCACCTTGCCCGCCGAGCACAGCAGCCCTAGATCCGGCCCGCCGTAGGTGACCACGGTCAGATCGGTGACATCCGAGCGCAGCAGCGCGCGCACCAGCGCCATTGGCTTGCGCCGCGAGCCCCAACCGCCGATGCCGATCGTCATGCCGCTGCGCAGTTCGCCGACGATCTCGTCGAGCGTCATTCGCTTGTCCCGCATGGTCATTTCCCCTCTCGCCGCGCCGCGAGATCCGCTTCGAAGCGAGCCCGGATCTCGTCGGCGACGCCCGCGAGGTTCAGCTCGAAGGTGAAGCCCTGCTCGAACCGGTAGCTGCGATGCACGTCCTGCACGTCGATCCCGTTCAGCGCCCGCTTGGCCGCCCGGATCACCCGCCCGTCCTTGGCGGCGATGCTCTTCGCGACCTCCAGTGCCGCCGCGTCCAACTCGGCCCGCGGCACCACCCTGTACACCGAGCCGAAGTGCTGCAGTCGCTGCGCGCTCACCGTGCTCGCGGTGTAGAACAGCGCCCGCATCAGATGCTGCGGCACCAGCCGCGCCAGATGCGTCGCCGCGCCGAGCGCGCCCCGCTCCACCTCGGGTAGGCCGAAGGTGGCGTCGTCGGAGGCGATGATCACATCGGCATTGCCCACCAGGCCGATGCCGCCGCCGAGGCAGAAGCCGTGCACCGCGGCGAGCACCGGGACCTGACATTCGTAGACCGCCGAAAACGCCTCGTAGCAGCCGTGATTGGCATCGATCAGCGCCTGATGTCCCGAATCGCGCTGGATCTCCTTGATATCCACGCCGGCGTTGAAGCCGCGGTTGTCCGCCCGCAGCACCACCACCCTGGTCTCCGGATCCCGCCCGGCCGCGCGCACCGCATCGGCCAGCGCGAACCAGCCGGCCGTGGGCAGGGCATTGACCGGCGGGTAGTCGATCGTGACGACCTCGATGCCGGAGCTCTCGGTGTGACGGTTGATGCCCATCGCATGTCCATTCGTTGGCAAAGCAAGCAGTTGCTTGGTAGGTTAACACGGTGGCAATTGAAGTGGACCTCTCCGGATCGGTCGTTCTGATCACCGGCGGGGTGCGCGGCGTCGGGGCCGGAATCAGCCGGATGTTCCTGGCGGCCGGGGCGACCGTGATCGCGTGTGCGCGCCGCCCGGCCGACGCGCCGATCGCCGATTCGGGTCGCACGGCCGAATTCGTCGCCTGCGACGTGCGCGACGGCGAATCCGTGCGGGCGCTCATCGACGGCATCGCCGAGCGGTACGGACGGCTCGACCACGTGGTGAACAATGCGGGCGGTGCGCCGTTCGCCCCGGCCGCGACCGCGAGCCGCAACTTTCACGCCAAGATCGTGGAACTCAATCTGATTGCCCCGCTGCTGGTTTCGCAAGCCGCCAATCGCGTCATGCAGGACCAGCCCGGTGGCGGGTCGATCGTGATGATCTCGAGCGTCAGCGGTCACCGGCCCTCGCCCGGCACCGCGGCCTACGGTGCGGCCAAGGCAGGACTGGACAACCTGGTCGCCTCCCTTGCCGTGGAGTGGGCGCCGCGGGTGCGGGTGAATTCGGTGGTGGTCGGCCTGGTGCACACCGAGAGCAGTCACCTGCACTACGGCGACGAGGCGGGTGTCGCGGCCGTCGCCGATACCGTGCCGCTCGGTCGGCTCGCGACCCCCGAGGATGTCGGCCGGGTCGCCGTCTTTCTGGCCTCGCCGCTGGCGGGGTATGTCAGTGGCGCGGCGCTGACCGTGCACGGCGGCGGCGAACGTCCGGCATTCCTGGCCGCGGCGACGGTCAACGACTCAGCAGCACAAGGGAAATGAGAGCAGTGGAGATGACCGACAAGATCTGCGCGGGCCGCACCGTCATCGTCACCGGCGCGGGCCGCGGCATCGGCCGCGCACACGCGCTTGCCTTCGCCGCGGCCGGGGCCAATGTCGTGGTCAACGATCTGGGCGCGGAGCTGGACGGGGTGGGGCGCAGCGACTCCCCGGCCGCGCGGGTGGTCGCGGAGATCCTGGAGCTCGGCGGCAAGGCCGTGGTCAACGGCGACGACGTGGCCGACTGGGCCGGGGCGAAGCGGCTGATCCACCAGGCCGTGGACGCCTTCGGCGGGCTGGACGTGCTGGTCAACAATGCCGGGATCGTGCGCGACCGGATGCTGGTCAATCTGGCCGAGCAGGAGTGGGACGCGGTGATCCGCGTGCACCTCAAGGGCCATTTCGCCACCATGCGGCACGCCGCCGAATTCTGGCGCGGTGAGTCCAAGGCGGGCCGCCCGGTGGACGCTCGCATCATCAACACCAGCTCCGGCGCGGGCCTGCAGGGCAGCGTCGGCCAGGGTAATTACGCCGCGGCCAAGGCCGGCATCGCCGCGCTGACGATCACCGCCGCCGCGGAATTCGGCCGCTACGGCATCACGGTCAACGCCATCGCCCCGTCCGCGCGCACCCGCATGACCGAGGCCGTCTTCGCCGAGATGATGGCCAGGCCCGAGACGGGCTTCGACGCGATGGCCCCCGAGAACGTGTCGCCGCTGGTGGTCTGGCTGGGCAGCGCCGATTCGGCCGGGGTGACCGGGCGGATGTTCGAGGTCGAGGGCGGCAAGGTGGCGCTGGCCGACGGCTGGCGGCACGGCGTGCCGATCGATCGCGGCGCCCGCTGGGAACCCACGGAACTGGGTCCGGCGGTACGCGAGCTGATTGCCAAGGCAGCTCCGCCCGAGCCGGTGTACGGAAGCTGATCCCCCTGGTCGCCGGGCCGGACGCCGCCCCTCACGGCCGGTCCCGGCGACCCGTTCCGACTCGATGCGTCCGGCGGCGATCCGGCGGCCGCCCGGCTTCGAATAACCTTGTGGGACCGGCGATAATCGGTGGCGATTCCGCTGCGCGGCCAAGCTCCGCGGCAGCCGCGGGCGCATCGCACCCGGTCATCGCGCACGGCTCGATCCACCCCGTCGATGTGTGATACACACCGCGGGTGAAAGTGGGCCAGCTCACATGCTCGACCTGCACGGGCAAACATTTGGCAGTTATGATGATCGACATCCGTAAAAAGTCCCGGATGATTCGCGACCGGGGTGAGAGATCTGCGCTGTTAAGTGGATGAGGGGAAGGCAAGAGCGCATGACCGTTGGTCGCATAGCGCGCGTGGCGGCGGTAGCCGGCGTCCTCGCTGGTTGCGGTCTCCTCGGCCCCCTCGCCGCGCAGGCGCAACCCAACGGCTCCTGTCCCCGCTGCGCCATCGACGGGCCCGATACCGGCACTCCGCTGGCGATCCCGGGTCGCACGGGCTCGGCCGATCCCGCGACGGAGGTCGCTGATGCCGAGGATGTCGCAGGTCAGAGCGGTTCGGCACAATCCAAGCCCGCAGCTCTGCCGAGCCTGATCGCCATCCTCGATCCCGGTTCCGCCGGACTGCTCGGCAGCGGTTCCGCCGGTGCGCTCGGCACCGGCTCGGCCGCGCTCGGCTCCGCGGCCACGGGTTCGGCCGCCGCGGGTTCGGCCGCGGTCGGCTCCGCCGGTGCGGGCACGGGTTCCGCGGTCGGCGGCACCGGTTCGGCCGCAGTGGGTTCCGCGGGCGCGACCACCGGCTCGGCGCTGGCGGGAACCGGCTCGGCGGTGCTGGGCACGGGTTCGGCCGGGGCCGCCACCGGTTCGGCCGCGGTCGGATCGGCCGGGGCAGCAACGGGTTCCGCGCTGCTGGGCACCGGCTCCGCCACCGGCTCGGCGCTGACCGTGCTGTTCGGTACCGGTTCGGCGACCGTGCTGGGTACGGGCTCGGCCACCGGCTCGGCCCTGGCCACGCTGCTCGGGACCGGTTCGGCCGCGGTCGGTTCCGCGGGCATCGGTTCGGCGGCCACCGGTTCGGCCGCCACGGGTTCGGCGGCCGTCGGCTCGGCCGCGGTGCTCTCGCCGCTGCTGCTTCTGCTTCTGCTGCAACCGGTTCCGGTGCCGCCGCCGGTGGTGCCCGCGCCGCCGCTGATCATCCCTCCGGTACCCGCGCCGCCCGCCGTCCCGGCACTGCCCGCGATCGCGCCGCCCGCCCCGGCCCCGGTCGCCGCGCCCGTGCCGCCGCCCGCACCCCCGGCGCCCCCGCCGCCACCACCCCCGCCGCCCGTGCTCGCCCAGCCGCCCACGCCGAATGTGCAGCCGACCGCGGCCGAGAGCCCGCTGCCGCCGGTCAAGGTGCTGACCGTGATCGGCGGTCTCGCGGCAATGGCATTGGCGGCGGCCGGTTCCGGTGCGGTCAGCTTCCAGAGCGCCTCGGCCGCGCAGGCGCGCATCGATGCCGCGCGCGCGGAGTTCTTCGGGCCGAGGGCGTAGGGGGTGAGCAGATGACCGAGAGCCGGGCACAGAGCAGTCGTTCCTATCGCCGCGTCGCGGCGGCCGTCGACGCGGTCTGCGCGGTGGCGGCCGACTTCGACGCCTGCACGCTCGACGAAGTGGTACAGGCGATTTCGGCCGAACGTCGCCGCCCCATCGAGATCGCCTCGGCCAACCTCGGCCCGGGCGTATGCGGCCAGCGGCGCAGCTATCCGGACAAGGACGTGATCGTGCTGGCCTGTGCGCTGCCCACCCGCGACCACACGCTCGCACACGAATTGGGACACATCATCTTCGACCATCCGGGCGAGCCCGCGGCGGAGGTGACGCTGGAGGCCAGCGACGATCTGATCGCCTACATGCTGAGCCAGCGGGCGCACCAGCAGATCGTCGACGACGGCGAGGACGATCAGTGCGAGTGGGAGGCAGAGACTTTCGCGAACATGCTGCTCACCCGCCTGCGCGTGTTCAACAACCGGGGCGCGGGCGTCTCGGTTCTTCGATTCGACGAGGCGCTCGGATGACCGAGGCAGCGCGGGGCACGACCGAGGAGGGCACGGTATGACGTTCTGGTTGACCGCCCTGCTGGTGTGGGTGGCGGCCGGTGCGCGCGTCGGACGCGTGCTGGTCAAGCCCGCCACGACCGCGCGCGTCGCGATCGTGGTGGCGGTCGCCGCCGTCGCGGCCGCGGCCACCATCGCCATTCCGGAGGTCGGGGTCGCGCTGGATCACACGATGCCGCAGGGCATTCGGGGTCAGGCGGTGGCCGACAAGGCGCAGCTGGCGGCGTGGCTGCTGTTCGTGGTGGCCACCTCGGTGGTCGCCGCGGCCGCCTGGCCGGTGGTGTCGCGGCGCAACCTGCGTCAGATCGCGGCGATGATCTACGCCGCGGGCCTGATCGTGGTGGCCGTCGCGCTGGCGTGGTCGACCACCTTCGGCTGGCTGGCCGTGCTGCTCGGCTGCGCGTTCATCGCCCTGACCGGATTTCGCAACCTGGACTGGACCGCCCTGGGCCGGGGTATCGCGCTCTACACGTCCGGAACCATCCTGGTCGGCGTGCTGGCGGTGCTGTCGGTCCGCCGGCTGCTCATGGAGCAGCCCGCGGCGCGGCCGGGCGAGCCGGGCTGGTTCTGGCCCGCCTGGCAGGTGGCCAGCCTGCTGATCGCGATCGGCGCGGTGTGGATCGTGATCGAGCTGTGGGCGCGGGCGCGCCTGCTGCTGCGGCAGATCCGGGTACTGCATCGGGTGCTGACCAAGCGGTTTCCGGAGGTGATCGCGCACGACCAGACCGGATCCACCACGCAGCTCAAGGCCTCCGACCAGGTGGCACAGATCATGGACGCGCTGTATCTGCAGTCCGGCGGCGGGATCGAGATCGCGGCCGCCGGGCCGCCGCCCGCCTCTCTGGCCGAGCGGGCCGAACAGGTCGCCCGCTGGGCCCGCAATCCGCTGGGCGATGTGATCGTCGACGCACGCTGGATCGCCCCGCCGGAGGGTCACAGCCCGCGCGGGTGGGTTCAGGCCATCGCCCGGGCGTTCGAGAACACCGGAAGTGATCGCCGGTCGACCGCGCAGAGTCGGTGAGGTCACAGGACGCCGAAGATTCGCCCAACCGCCCGGTATGGAGTCGTAGGTCACATCCGGGTACGGAAGCGGGCCGAAACGACCCCCGCCGAGGCCCCTACCGCAAAACAAACACAGTGCGGCTCCGAGTCACCGCACTGTGTTGTCTTGGTGTGCTTCCTATTCCGTGCCGTCCGGCGGAATCTCGGGCAGACCCTCGCTCGCTCGCAGCTTCTCGGCCATCGAGGTGAGTAGGTTCTGTGACTCTTCGGAGAGGTCGAACGCCCTACTCGACAAGCGCCGCAGGCCGTAGCCCTGCAGCTGTGACAGCAGCTCCAGATCGTGGTCGATCTTGGCCGCGTAGATGTCGTTGAAGAAGTAGTCCGGTTTGACCTTGAAGAACTTCGCCAGCGCAGCCACCGTCTCGTCGGACGGGTTCGTCCGTTGTCCCGACCGCAACTGCGAGAGGTACGGTTTCGAGATCGGATGTCCGGCTGCCGTCAGCGCGGCAGCCACCTCCGCGTTGGTGTGCGGCTTACGCCCCGGGGGATGCACGGTTTCGAACAGCTTGTTCAGCCGCGCCGCGAAATCAGCCATTGTGAGCCGCCCAATTCCCTTCGCTGTACTAACAGTCGTTATCTCGGATACGTATCATTGATATTAGCG
Source organism: Nocardia sp. CDC159 (assembly GCF_023740735.1). Classification (GTDB taxonomy): domain Bacteria; phylum Actinomycetota; class Actinomycetes; order Mycobacteriales; family Mycobacteriaceae; genus Nocardia; species Nocardia pulmonis. The sequence continues at coordinate 365,117 of NZ_JAMRXH010000002.1, read as the reverse complement.
GCTAAGTAACTGAAAACCTACGCCTGATTCGTGATTTCCTTGAAGCTTCCAGGCGCCCGGTTCGGGAACGGAAGATGGCCGGTACGTTTGCGGGCCACCGCAGCGGTTGTTGGGAAGCGCTGGCGCAGAGCGGTTCTGGCCCGTCGCAGACCTCTTGTTCGGCAGACCGTCGATAACCGTAAGATAGCTGACGTCTCATCTTCCTGTCTGTACCGTGCTTTGTGTGGTGTACGCCACGTCCAGGGCCCCGGAGGATGAACGTTCAACTCGATCCAAAAGACCAGCGTTCTAGAGCCGTTCGATGATCGTTCCAGTCGCAAGTGCGCCACCGGCGCACATGAGGACCATTGCGATCGAGGAGTCGGACCGTTCCAGTTCGTGCAAAGCCGTTGTGATGAGACGCGATCCGGTGCTGCCGACCGGATGTCCGAGCGCGATCGCGCCGCCGTTGACATTCACCCTATCCGGATCGGGCCGGTGCACCGACGCCCAGGACAGCGGCACCGAGGCGAACGCCTCGTTGATCTCGAACACATCGATATCGGACATGCTCATGCCCGAGCGCTCCAGCAGTCGACCGCAGGCCTGGACGGGACCGTCCAAATGGAACTCCGGTTCCGCCCCCACCAGGCACTGGGTGACGATGCGCGCCCGCGGCCGCAGCCCGGCCCGCTCGGCGGCCGCCGCGTCCATGAGCAGCACCGCGGCCGCGCCATCGGAGATCTGCGAGGAGGTGCCCGCGGTGTGGAGGCCGCCCTCGAGGACCGGCTTCAACGTGGCCAACCCCGCGCGCGTGGTCTCGCGCAGGCCCTGATCGCGGTGGACGTCGAGCTTCTCGCCGGTCGGATTGCCGTCCCTGTCCACCTGCGGGGCGCTGACGGTCAGCACCTCGCGGTCGAAGCGGCCCTCGGCCCATGCCCGCGCGGCCAGACGCTGTGAGCGCTCACCGAATTCGTCGACGTCGGCGCGGGTGATGCCGCGCCGCTTGGCGATTCGTTCGGCCGCCTCGAACTGGTTGGGCATATCGATGTTCCAGCTCGCGGGCCGCCGGGGCCCGGCGTGCTCGCCGACGTTCGCGCCCAGCGGGACATGGCTCATGGCCTCGACCCCGCACGCGATGCCCACCTCGATCGCTCCCGCCGCGATCAGCCCGGCGACCATATGGCTGGCCTGCTGTGCCGAACCGCACTGGGCGTCGATGGTGGTGGCGCCGACCTGCCAGGGCAGTCCGGCATGCAGCCAGGCCGTGCGGGTGACGTTGTTGGACTGCTCCCCGGCCTGGGTCACGCAGCCGCCGACGACCTGCTCCACCAGGGCCGGATCGAGATGGGCGCGCTCGAGGACGCCGCGCTGGGCGACCCCGAGGAGCTCGGCGGCGTGCAGGCCGGCCAGCCAGCCGCCGCGCTTACCGATCGGGGTGCGCGCGGCCTCGACGATGACGGGAGTGCCCATGGTCCATCCTTCCGACCAGAAAATGAAACAAGTTCCATACGAAACGAGAGTGCCTGAGACGGCTTCTTTACTAGTGATACCACCTATGTTGCAATGAAGGTAGAACGTGTTCCAATACGCGTTCGAGTACGTGTTTCAGTTGGTCGAAGGAGACAGCTGGTGGTAGACACTCGCACGGCCCCCGAACTTCCGGACGGGTTCGATGTGACCGATCCGGAGCTGTGGGGCCAGCGGGTTCCGGTCGAGGAACTCGCCGAACTGCGCCGGACCGCTCCGATCTGGTGGAACCCCAAGTCGCCGGAGGTCGGCGGCTTCCACGACGACGGCTTCTGGGTGGTCACCAAGCACGCCGACGTCAAGGAGATCTCGCGGCGCAGCGATGTGTTCTCCAGCTTCGAGAACACGGCCATCCCGCGGTTCAACGACGACATCTCGCGCGAGAACATCGAGATGCAGCGCCTGGTCATCCTGAACAAGGACGCCCCCGAGCACACCAAGCTGCGCAAGCTGATCTCCAAGGGCTTCACCCCGCGCGCGATCAACTCGCTGCGCGCCGAGCTGTCCGAGCGCGCCCGTGCGATCGTCGAGGCCGCCGCGGCCGCCGGTTCCGGCGACTTCGTCACCCAGGTGGCGTGTGAGCTGCCGCTGCAGGCGATCGCGGAGCTGATCGGCATTCCGCAGGAGGACCGAATGAAGGTCTTCCGCTGGTCCAACGAGATGACCGGCTACGACGATCCGGATATGGTCGACATCGATCCGCTGGCCTCCTCGATGGAGATCCTCGGCTACGCCTATCGGATGGCCGAGGCGCGCAAGGCGTCCCCGGCCAAGGACATCGTGACCGAACTCGTCCATGCCGATATCGATGGCGAGGCGCTGACCTCGGAGGAGTTCGGTTTCTTCGTGATCCTGCTCGCGGTGGCGGGCAACGAGACCACCCGAAATGCCATCAGCCACGGCATGATCGCATTCCTGGAGCATCCGGACCAGTGGGAGCTCTACAAGCAAGAGCGGCCCGCGACCGCCGCCGACGAGATCATCCGCTGGGCCACCCCGGTGAGCTCGTTCCAGCGCACCGCGCTCGAGGATGTGGAGATCGGCGGGGTGCGGATCGAGAAGGGGCAGCGGGTACTGATGGTGTACCGCTCGGCCAACTTCGACGAGGACGTCTTCGAAAACCCGTACAAGTTCGACATTCTGCGCGATCCGAATCCACACCTGTCCTTCGGAGGCACCGGCGCGCACTTCTGCATCGGGGCGAATCTGGCTCGGCTGGAGATCGATCTGATCTTCAATGCCATCGCCGATCACCTGCCCGACATCACCCGCATCGGCGATCCCAAGCGCCTGCCCTCGGGCTGGCTCAACGGGATCAAGGAGTTCCCGGTGGACTACCGGACCGGCGCCTAGCCGCGCAGACGAGCAGGGGCGTGCACCGATTCGGTGCCCGCCCTTCGTCTTTCGGGCCCCTCCCGAAGGGTCTACTCCTTCTTCATGGTCGCCATGGCTCGATCGGTCTCCCAGAACGCGCGCAGGGCCGCGATCCGGCCCTCGGCGTCGACCCGGTAGGTGAACACGCCCTCGGCATCGATGACGTGCCCGCCCAGCCGGGTGCGGATGAGGCCGGTGAAGGCGACCTCGTCACCGCAGGCGAAGGAGTCGTCGAAGACGAACTCGATCGACTCGGTCGGCGCGATGGCCCGGTCCCAGAAGGCCGCGATGGCCGCGCGCCCGCGGTGCCCCCGGCCCTCCGGATCGAAGACCGAGGGACCGATGGGGTCCTCGACGATGCCGTCGGGGGCGAACAGATCCAGCCACGCCTGCTTGTCGCGGGCGCGCACCGCGGCCTGGGAGGCGCGACCGGCCAGGCGCGCGGGATGTTCGGTGGTGGTGGTGGTCATGCGGCCTCGAATGAGTTTGCTGATGATTTTGCAAATGTGCTTGAATTCTTCGCCAAAGCTGGCGGTGAATTCGAATTGTGCGTTGGCTCAATAGGTTCCGCCTGAAACTACGGCCGTTCGCTGCCGACCACCCACATCGAGAAGTATTGCGAGCCGCCGCCGTATGCGTGGCCGAACGCCTTGCGGGCCCCGTCCACCTGATAGGCGCCCGCCCGGCCCATCACCTGTTTGGCGGCCTCGGCGAAGCGGATCAGGCCGGACGCGCCGATTGGATTGGAACTGAGCACCCCGCCGGACGGGTTGACCGGCAGCTTCCCGCCGATCTCGGTCTCGCGGGCGTCGGTGAGCTTCCAGCCCTCGCCCTCGGGCATGAAGCCGAGGTTCTCCAGCCACATCGGCTCGAACCAGGAGAAGGGCACATAGATCTCGGCGGCGTCGATCTCCTCGAGCGGATTGGTGATGCCCGCCTGCCGCCACAGCGCCGCGGCCGCGTCCCGGCCCGCCTGCGGGCTGACCTGATCGCGTCCGGCGTAGGCGAGCGGTTCGGTGCGCATCGCGGTGCCGTGCACCCAGGCCACCGTGCGGCCCGCGGATTCCACGGCCCGCGCCGCGGACTCGTCGCCGAGCACGATGGCGCAGGCGCCATCGGAGGACGGGCAGGTCTCGTCGAAACGGATGGGGTCCCAGAGCATTTGGGACGCGAGCACCGACTCCATCGTGATGTCGGCCTGCTGCAGATGGGCCAGCGGATTCTTGGCTCCGTTGCGGCGATCCTTCACCGCGACCATCGCGCCGATATGCAGCGGCGCGTTGGCCCGGCGGATGTAGGCGCGCACGTGCGGGGCGAAGTAACCGCCCGCCCCGGCGCCCACCGGCTTGGTGAACGGCACCGGATTCGACAGCGCCCACATGGCATTGGATTCCGACTGCTTCTCCCAGGCCACCGCGAGCACCCTGCGGTGCATCCCGGCCTGCACCTGATTGGCCGCGACGCAGCCGGTCGAGCCGCCGACCGAACCGGCCGTATGCACCCGCAGCAGGGGTTTTCCGCTGGCGCCCAGGGCATCCGCGAGGAACAGCTCGGGCATCATGACGCCCTCGAACAGGTCCGGCGCCTTGCCGACCACGACCGCGTCGATATCGGCCATCGTGAGCTCGGCATCCTCGAGCGCGCGATCGATGGCCTCCCGGACCATCCCGGCCATCGATACATCGGTTCGTTTCGTCACGTGATGGGTTTGTCCGGTGCCGAGCACCGCAGTGGGGTTGCTCATCGCGCCTCCAGGGTGGCTACCAGGTTCTGCTGCAGCGCGGGCCCGCTCGCCGCATGGGCGAGGGCGCGCCGGGCGGAGCCGTTCATGATTTCGGTGGCGGCGAAGCCGATACGCTCCAGGCCCGCGGCGAACATGGGATTGCCCGCCAGCGGTCCGCCCGAGGGGTTGATGCGGGTGGCCGCGCCCAAACCGATGGCGTGGGTCAGGATCAGCTGCTCGTGGCTGAACTGGGCATGCAGTTCGGCGATATCGAAATCGCTGGCATCGCCGCCGGTGACATCGCGGGCGGCGGCCGCGGCCGAGGGAGAGGTGGTGAGGTCGCGGGCGCCGAACACCGGGGTATCGATGCGGTGGGCGATGCCGGTCAGCCAGGCCGGATTCGGGCACAGCTCGCGGGCTCGGTCACCCGCGGCCAGCACGATCGCGGCCGCGCCGTCGGTGATCGGCGCGATGTCGTGGGCGCGCAGCGGTTCGGCGACATACGGTGCGGCGAGCCGCTTTTCGAGATCGGCGTCGTCGGTCGCGGTGACGGCGGCCAGATCTCGTTCGGTCCAGGTGCCCGCGTCGAGTCCGGCGCGGGCCTGCAGTCCGGCGATCGAGACCGCGTCCGGCCACAGCGGCGCGACCAGATACGGATCGGTCTGCATGGTGAGCACCTGTCGCAGCGTGCCCGCCGAGGGCTTGCCGAAGCCATACACCAGGGCGGTGCGCGCCTGGCCGGAGCGGATCTTCACATACGCCTCGTACAGCGCCCAGGCCGCGTCCATCTCCACATGCGATTCGTTGATCGGCGGTACCGCGCCGATCGAGTCGATCGCCGAGATGAACGAAAAGGCGCGTCCGGCAAGGTAATCCGATGATCCGGAGCACCAGAAGTCGATATCGCCCACCGTGATGCCGAGCCGGTCGTACAGCTGCCGGAAGCAGGGGGCCAGCATTTCCACCCCGTTGGTGGTGCCGTAGGTCTCCGGCACGTGCGGCGCGTGTGCGAAGCCCACCACCGCGATGTCGGTTACGTTGTCGCTCAAGGTTTCAGCGCCTCTCTAGAGGTGGTGCGCGAAGGTCTCGTATTCGGCGTCGGGTTCACCGGTGGGCTCGAAGTGCGCCACATTGTCCAGGCCGTCGTAGGTCCATTCCGTGCGTGGTTTCCAGACGGCCTTGACCCGCATGCCCATTCGGACCTCGCTCGCATCGCAGCCGAGTACCAGGTGCAGGAACGGGATGTCCGCGCCGTCCAGCAGGATGTAGGCGGCCACATAGGGCGGCTTGATGCGCTGGCCCTGGAACGGCACGTTCACGATGCAGAAGGTGGTGACGATGCCGGTGTCGGCCAGGTCGACGTAGTCCTCGGTGGGCTCGCCCGTGCGCGGATCCGCGCCGCGGGGCGGGAAGTAGACCTTGCCGTCGGCGGCGCGGGCGCCGAGCAGGCGGCCCTCGGCGATGGCCCGCAGGAAGACCGTCTCCTGCGGGGCGGCGGTGTGCTTGTAGCGCAGGTCGATCGGTGTGATGATGCCGGTGACCGGCTCGCCGGGCGCGGATTCGGCCGGGGCCGCGGAGATCTCACCCGGTTCGAAGCAGGCGATGTCGTGAATCGTGCCGGTGCGCTCGGCCGCCCAGCGGGCCCGCACGCGCATCCCGGTGTGGATGTCGTCGGGGGAGGCCACGTCGACCGCGTGCAGCAGGCCGGTGTCCGCGCCGTCCAACTCGATCAGCGCCCAGGCGAACGGCCGGTCGAAGGGCTGGCCCGGCAGCGGGTCTCGCACCCAGGACCAGGTCCGCACCGTGCCGACGTCGGCGACGTCGACGAATTCGGTGAGCCGCTCGGAGGTCACCGGATCGAACTCCGCGGGCGGTACCAGCACCCGCCCGTCCGAGCCGCGCACCCCGACGATGCGCCCGGCCCGCAGCCCGGTGAGGAAGCGCCCGATGGTCGGTCCGACCGAGCGGGTGTAGTCGAACTTCATGCGCAGTTCCGCGGCGAGGATGTCGGGAATCGCGCCGGTCATGGTGTTCCCCTGAGTCACGATATCGAGTAGAACAGGTTCTTATTCTGGTGGCAAGGGCGGGGCTCGGACGACAGGATGTGGCATGAAATTCGGATTGCAACTCGGGTACTGGGGTGCGCGGCCGCCCGCGCATGTCCCGGAGTTGGTCGCGACGGCGGAGGAGATCGGCTTCGACGCCGTGTTCACCGCCGAGTCCTGGGGTTCGGACGCGTTCACCCCGCTGGCCTGGTGGGGGTCGGCGACGCGGCGGATGCGGTTGGGCACCTCGGTGGCGCAGCTGTCGGCGCGCACGCCCACCGCGACCGCGATGGCCGCCCTGACGCTGGATCACCTGAGCGAGGGGCGGGCGGTGCTCGGCCTGGGTGTATCGGGTCCGCAGGTGGTCGAGGGTTGGTACGGGCAGCCGTTTGCCAAGCCCTTGCAGAGGACTCGCGAATATGTCGACATCGTGCGGCAGGTGCTGGCTCGCGAGGACCGGGTCACCAGTGCGGGGCCGCACTACCCGCTGCCGTACCGGGGCGCGGGAGCGATCGGACTCGGTAAGCCGCTCAAGCCGATAACCCATCCTCGACGTGCGGATATTCCTATCTGGCTGGGCGCCGAGGGGCCGAAGAACGTGGCATTGGCCGCCGAGATCGCCGACGGCTGGCTGGCCATCTACTACACCCCGCGGCTCGCCGGAATGTACGACGAATGGCTCGACGAGGGCTTCGCCCGCCCGGGTGCCCGGCGTTCGCGGGCCGATTTCGAAATTGCCGCGAGCTGTCAGGTCGTCATCACCGACGACGTCCGCGGCACGCTCGATCGGATGAAGCCGGTGATGGCGCTCTACATCGGCGGCATGGGCGCGGAGGAGCTGAACTTCCACGCGCAGGTGTATCGGCGCATGGGCTACGGCGAGGTGGTCGACGAGATCACCCGGCTGTTCCGCTCGGGACGCAAGGACGAGGCGGCCGCGGCGGTGCCGGACGAACTCGTTCTCGACGGCGCGATCATCGGCGACGAGGCGCAGGTGCGCGCGCAGCTTCGGGTCTGGGAGAAGGCAGGCGTCGCAATGCTGCTCGTCTCCGCTCATTCCGTCGAGCAGTTGCGCCAGCTCGCCCCCCTTGTTCAGATGTAGAACACGTTCTAAATTTGGAGGGTGACTTCGATGGAGCCGACGCAGCGGCTGGGACTGTGGAATATCGCTGCCACCGGACCCGAACGGATCGCGGTCGTCGATCCGTCGGGGCGGGAGATCAGCTACGGAGAACTGGCCGGGCAGGCCGACCGGATCGCAAGGGGGTTGCAGGCCAAGGGGTTACGCCCCGGCGATGTGCTCGTCTCGATGGTGCACAACTGCGCCGAGGCGCTGGCGGTGTACTTCGCGGCGTTCGAGTCCGGGCTCTACATCGTCGCGGTGAACTGGCATCTGACCGGTCCGGAGGTCGCCTACATACTCGACAACAGCGAGGCCAAGGCGTTCATCGCGGACGAGCGCTTCGCCGCGGCCGCCCGGATCGCGGCGGACGAGGCGAAAGTACCTGCCGAGGACCGGTATTCGGTGGGTTCGGTCGAGGGCTTCCGGCCGCTGGCCGAGCTGGGCGCGGGGGAGACCGGTCGTCCCGACATCCGCACCACCGGCGCGCCGATGCTGTACACCTCCGGAACGACGGGGCGTCCCAAGGGCGTTCGGCGCCCACTCACCGGCGCGGATCCCGATGTGGTCCCCCCGGCCATGACCGGCTACTTCGGTCTGTTCGGCCTGCAGCCGTTCGACGGCCACGTGCACATCTGCGGCTCGCCGCTGTATCACACCGCGGTGCTGAACCACTCCGCCATCTCGATTCAGCTGGGACACAAGGTCGTGCTGATGGACAAGTGGGATCCGGAGGAGATGCTGCGGCTGATCGACAAGCATCGCGTGACCCACAGCCACGTGGTACCCACCCAGTTCCATCGGCTGCTGGCGCTGCCGGAGGAGGTACGGCGCAAGTACGACGTCTCGTCGCTGCGCTGCATGATCCACGGCGCCGCGCCGTGCCCGCAGGAGACCAAGCGCAAGATGCTCGAGTGGTGGGGTCCGGTCGTCACCGAGTACTACGCGGCGACCGAGGGCGGCGGCACGATGATCACCGGTGAGGAATGGCTGCGCAAGCCGGGCTCGGTTGGCAAGGCGTGGCCGTATTCGGTGGTCAAGGTGCTCGGCGAGGACGGAACGGAGTTGCCGCCCGGGGAGATCGGCCAGGTCTACATGAAGATGGGGGCGTCCAGCTTCGAGTATCACAAGGACAAGGCCAAGACCGATGACGCACGCGTGGGCGATCTGTTCACCGTGGGCGACATCGGGTACATGGACGCCGACGGCTATCTGTTCCTGTGCGACCGCCGTTCGGATCTGATCCTGTCCGGTGGGGTGAACATCTATCCGGCCGAGGTCGAGGGTGAGCTGATCACCCACCCCAAGGTCGCCGATGTCGCGGTCTTCGGTATCCCGCATCCGGATTGGGGGCAGGAGGTGAAGGCCGTCGTACAGCCCGCCCCGGGTATCGAGGGCAACGACGAACTCACCGGGGAGCTGCTGGAATTCGCGGCATCGCGGCTGGCCAAGTACAAGCTGCCGCGCAGCATCGACTATCTGGACGAACTGCCGCGCGATCCGAACGGGAAGCTGTACAAGCGCAAACTGCGCGAGCGGTACGTAGGACAGGAGAGCTAGGTCGGCTCGCGGATCTCGTGCGCCCGCCTGGCCAGCCAGGCGGGCATTCGGCATTGCGCCGCAATTGCTTTCGCCAATTCGGGGACGGACGGAACTGTCAACGGTTATGTTCGTCTGATGGGATTCGTAAACGGTGTAAATTGAGGCTTGTCAGCCACAAGAACGCGTTCTATTTTTGACCTGTGAGCTACAACATAGCCGATCTCGTCGAACACACCGTCGACCTCATGTCGGACCGTGTCGCGCTGGCCGACGACACCCGCTCGGTCACCTATGCGCAATTGGAGGACCGGGCCAACCGACTCGCGCACTACCTGCAGGAACATGGTGTGCGACCGGGTGACAAGGTCGGCCTGTACGCGCGCAACACCATCCCGGCCGTCGAGGCCATGGTGGCGATCTTCAAAGCGCGTGCCGTGATGGTGAACGTGAACTACCGATACGTCGAGAACGAGTTGCAATATATCTTCGACAATTCGGATATGGTCGCGCTCATTCACGAGCGCCGGTACAGCGACCGGGTCGCTGGCGTGCGCCCGAACACGCCGAAGCTGCGGACGGTCGTCGTAATCGACGACGGTACCGAAGATCGATTCCCGACGGCGGCGGATTCGGTGGAATACGAAGCGGCGCTGGCCGCCTCGCCGGGGGGCCGCGACTTCGGTGAACGCTCGCCCGACGACATCCTCATGATCTACACCGGCGGCACCACCGGCCTGCCCAAGGGCGTGATGTGGCGGCAGGAGGACTGGTGGCGGGTCCTCGGCGGCGGCATCAACTTCTACACCGGCGAATTCGTTCAGGACGAGTGGGAGCAGGCCAAGAAGGGCGCGGGCGGTCCGCAGATGGTCCGCTATCCGATTCCGCCGATGATCCACGGCGGCGCGCTCACCGCGACCTTCCACAGCCTGTTCGACGGCGGCAAGGCGATCATGCTGCCGGAGTTCGACGCGCACGGCGTCTGGCAGGCCATCGAACGGCACGGCGTGAACCTGATCTTCATCACCGGCGACGCCATGGCCCGGCCGATGCTGGACGCGCTCAAGGCAGGGAATCCGGAAACCGGTGCGCCGTACCAGATTTCGACGCTGTGGGCGCTGGCGTCGAGTGCGGCGCTGTTCTCGCCCGCGCTCAAGGACGAATTCATCGAATTGCTGCCCAATACGGTGATCACCGACTCCATCGGCGCCACCGAGACCGGATTCGGCGGGCTGTCGATCGCGACCAAGGGGCAGACCCACACCGGCGGCCCGCGGGTGAAGATCGATGCCTCCACCGATGTGCTGGACGAGAACGGCAATCCGGTCGTCCCCGGCTCCGGTCAGGTCGGCTTCCTCGCCCGCAAGGGCAACATCCCGCTCGGCTACTACAACGACCCGGTGAAGACGGCGGCGACCTTCAAGGAGTTCAACGGAATTCGCTACTCCATTCCGGGCGACTACGCGCGTGTGGAGGAAGACGGCACCGTCACCATGCTCGGACGCGGTTCGGTGAGCATCAACAGCGGCGGCGAGAAGATCTATCCGGAGGAGGTCGAGGGCGCGCTCAAGGCGCATCCGGATGTCTTCGACGCCTTGGTGATCGGCGTTCCGGACGAGCGCTGGGGCCAGCGCGTGGCCGCCGTGGTGCAGTGTCGCGGTGACAGGCGGCCCACCCTCGAGGATCTGCGGCCGGTGCTGACCAAGGAGATCTCCTCCTACAAGATGCCCCGCAGCCTCTGGTACGCCGACGAGATCAAGCGCTCCCCGGCGGGCAAGCCCGACTACAAGTGGGCCCGCGCGCACGCCGAGTCCCGCCCGGCCGACCACGACGCGCCCGCCGCCAAATGATCCGTCGTTGCCCTGTCGAATGTTCCACCTGGTAGGAACCGGTGCGGCCCAGCGATTTCGGGCTGTTTCTTGTCGGTGGCCTGTGCCATTGTGTCTGGCATGAGCAAGTCGGCCGGTGCCGTGGACGAGGTGTTGCGGCAGTTCGAGGGATATCGGCGGGAGCTGTGCGCTTACGCCTACCGGATGTTGGGGTCCTCGTTCGAGGCCGAGGACGCCGTACAGGAGACGTTCACCCGGGCGTGGAAGGCTTACGACTCGTTCGAGGGCCGGGCCAGCGTGCGCTCCTGGTTGTACAAGATCGCCACCAATGTGTGCCTGGACATGCTGGACGGGCCGCAGCGGCGGGCCCGGCCGATGGACCTGCACGGGCCGTCCAGCCCGGATACCCCGCTGCCCCCGCCGCAGCCGGACTACGTCTGGATCGAGCCGATCCCGAACGGGCTGGCCTTCGGCGCGGATCCGGCCGAGCACACCTCCACCAAGGATTCGCTGCGGCTGGCGTTCGTGGCCGCGGTGCAGCATCTGCCCGCCACCCAGCGCGCGATCCTGATCATGCGCGAGGTGCTGCGCTTCTCGGCCAACGAGACCGCCGAGGCGCTGATGATGTCACCGGCCTCGGTCAACAGCGCACTGCAGCGGGCCCGGGCCACCATGTCGAAGGTGCGGCCCAGCGAGTCGGGCTCCTACGACGAGAACGACGCGCGGCAGCGCGAACTCGTCGACGGCTTCGTCCGGGCCTTCGAGGCCTACGATATGGACGCCCTCACCGCCCTGCTGAAACAGGATGTGGCGCTGTCCATGCCGCCGATCGAGCTGTGGATCTCCGGTCCGGACAATGTCGCCGCGTTCATGCTGTCGGAGGGCCCGTCGGCCTGCCGCGGTTCGCGCCTGATCCCGCTGGAGGGCGCGAACGGGCTGCCCGCCTTCGGCCAGTACAAGCCGTCGGACGTGCCGGGGGTGTACACACCGTGGTCGATCACCGTGCTGGAATTCGCCGGTGACAAGATCAGCGGCCTGAACTTCTTCCTCGATACCGAGCGGCTGTTCCCGCTGTTCGGACTGCCGCCGGAACTGCGGGCCTAACGCTGGCCCGCATAGTCCATCCAGAACGGCTCCCAATGGTGTCCATCCGGATCGCGGAAGGCGCGCCCGTGCATGCCGACCGCGGCCTCCTGAGCCCGTTTGTCCTCGTTGACGAGTTCGGTGCCGCCCGCCCGCACGGCCGCGGCGGTGAGCGCGTCGACCTCCTGAGCACTGCCCAGGGCGAGGGCATAGATCGAGCCGGTGGCCTTTCCGCTGTCCGCGATCGGGCGTTCGGTGAAGGTCGAGAAGAACGGCTTCACCAGCAGCATCAGGCAGATGTTGTCGTCCACCACGACGCACGCGGCGTTCTCGTCGGTGAACGCGGGATTGACCTTCCAGCCCAGCGCCTCGTAGAAGGTCTTGGATCGATCCAGATCGTCGACGGGAAGGTTCACGAAGATCATCTTGCTGGCCATGTTCGGTCCTCTCGACTGCGCAGTCGTCACGTGTACTCAGATACCGACGAAACGGGCCCGTGAAACTCATCGAATATTCGGATGCGACCTCGTCACCTGCTTGGATACCCTCCGAACGGTGTACTTGATCACCGGAATCCAGGCGGCCGGAAAGTCGACGGTGGCCCAGGCGCTCGCGCGACGGCTGCCGCGGTCGGCGCATGTGCGCGGCGATATGTTCCGCCGCTTCATCACCGGCGGATCCGCGCAGATGTCCCCCGAGCCGAGTCCGGAGGCGTTGGCGCAGTTGCGGCTTCGGCATCGGCTGGCGGCGCGCACCGCCGACGACTACGAGGAGGCGGGCTTCACCGCGGTCCTGCAGGACACTTTTCTCGGTGAGTTCCTGCCGTACACGATCGAGCAGATCCGCACGAATCCGCTCTATGTCGTGGTGCTCGCGCCCCGTCCGGACGCGGTCGCCCGGCGCGAGGCGGGCCGGGCCAAGGACGCCTATCTGCCCGGCTCGTTCACCGTCGCCGATCTCGACGCCGTGCTGCGCACCGAGACGCCGCGCATCGGGTTGTGGCTCGACTCCTCGGATCTCACCGTCGAGCAGACCGTGGACGAGATCCTCGCCCGCGCCACCCCCGTGCGCTGACCGCGCTAGTGCGGCTGCGCCAGCAGCGCACCCAGGGCACGCAGGTGGTCGGTCGCGCCGCCGAGGGCGAATTCGTGGTGCTTGGCCGCGGTGAAGTAGTTGTGCACGATGTGATCGCGGTCGATGCCCACGCCGCCGTGCACGTGCACGACCGTATGGGCGAGGTGATGGCCCGCCTCGGCGGCCCAGAACTTGGCCGTGTGGATCTCCTGGGCGGCGGGCAGGCCCTCGGCCAGGCGCCAGGCGGCCTGGGTGACGGCCAGGCGCAGACCCTGCAGCGCGATGTAGCCGTCGGCCAGGCGCTGGGCGACGGCCTGGAAGCCGCCGATCTTGCGGCCGAATTGCTCCCGCTCGCGGCCGTATTCGGCGACCAGGTCCAGGGCGCGCTCGAGGGTGCCGAGCTGCTGGGCGGCCAGGCCGAGCCAGCCGCGTTCGAGCAGCCAGGCCAGGATCTCACCGCCGGATGCGGCGGTGCCCACCAATTCGGCCGGGGTGCGGTCGAATTCGACCTCGGCCTCGGGTGCGCGGTCCACCACCTGCTGTTCCGACACCCGCGCACTCGGATCGGACGGGTCGACCAGGAATATCGCGGGTGATCCGGAGACCGTGGCGGGCACCAGGATTCGATCCGCCTGGGCGGCGAACGGGACGATCGTCTTGGCCCCGGTCAGCCGCCAGCCGCCGGCGTCGGTGGCGGTCGTCACCGGATGGGCGGGATCCCAGTTGCGCTCCTCCGCCAGCGCCACGGTCAGGATGGCCTCGCCCGCGGCGGCTTTCGCGGCCAGCTCACGGTGCGCCGCGGAACCGAACCGCGCCAGCGCGCCCGCGCCCAGCACGATCGACCACAGATACGGCACCGCCGCGACGGCCCTGCCCAGTTCGCGCAGCACCGCGGTCTGCTCCAGCGCGCCGAGATCGCTGCCGCCGACCGACTCCGGCAGCGTCGCCGCCAGCACGCCGGTCTCGGCCAGCGAGCGCCACAGCGGCTCGTCGAAGCGGACCTCCGCCCGGTCCAGTTCGCGCAGGCGATCGGCGGTGACCAGCTTCTCGCACACCTCGCCGGTCAGGCGGGCCAGGTCCTGCTGGGCTTCGGTGGGGGTGAAATCCATGACGGTGATCAGCTTTCGGGTCAGCGCGCGGCGGCGGGTTGCTTCAGGGCGGTCATGGCGATGATGTCGCGCTGCACCTCGTTGGTGCCGCCGCCGAAGGTAAGGATCAGGCAGGCGCGATGCATGCGCTCGAGCCGCCCGCGCAGCGCGGCGCCCGGCGAATCCTGGCGCAGATAGGCCTGCGGGCCCAGCACCTCCATGAGCGATCGGTATGCCTCGGTGGCCAGTTCGGTGCCCAGCACCTTGCAGGTGGAGGCGTCCCACGGGCGTGGCGCGGCATCCCCACCGGCGTCCGCGCGCGCGGCGATCTCCCAGTTGAGCAGCTTCAGATATTCGACCTTGGCGTGTACGCGGGCCAGGTTGATCCGCACCCATTCGCTGTCGATCACCCGGGAGCCGTTGGAGTCCTTGTTGTTTCGCGCCCAGTCCAACGTCTGGGCCAGCGCCAGCTGCAGCGGCGCGGCCGAGGTGAGTGCCACCCGCTCGTGATTGAGCTGGTTGGTGACCAGCGCCCAGCCACCGTTCTCCGGCCCGACCAGGGCCGTGGCGGGCACCCGCACGTCCTGGTAGTAGGTCGCGCTGGTGTCCGGTCCGGCCATGGTGCGCACCGGGGTCCAGGAGAAGCCCGCGGCCGTGGTCGGCACGATGAACATGCTGATGCCCTTGTGCTTGCGGGCATTCGGATCGGTGCGCGCGGCCAGCCAGACGTAGTCGGCGTACTGGATGAGGCTGGTCCACATCTTCTGCCCATTGATGATCCAGTCGTCGCCGTCGCGCACCGCGGTGGTGCGCAGCGAGGCCAGATCGGTGCCCGCGCCGGGTTCGGAATAGCCGATGGCGAAGTGCAGCTCCCCGGCGGCGATCCTGGGCAGGAAGAACTTCTTCTGCTCCTCGGTGCCGTAGTGCATGATCGTCGGCGCCACCGAGTTGATCGTCAGAAACGGCACGGGCGCACCGGCGATCGCGGCCTCGTCGGTGAAGATCAGCTGATCCAGCATCGGCCGGTTCTGCCCGCCGTATTCGGTGGGCCAGCCCAGCGCCAGCCAGCCGTCGCGGCCCATTTCGCGCACGATGTCGCGGTAGACGGTGCCGTGGCCGTATTCACCGGTCTGCGCGCTGAGCGCCGCCCGCCGCTCCGGGGTGATGAGTTCGGCGAAGTACTCGCGCAGCTCGGCCCGCAGCTGTTCCTGTTGCGGGGTGTAGGCAATCCGCATGGGGCGCACCTCACGATGTCGATAGCCAGCCGGTATGGGCTGGAGGGTTGACTCGATCATTGCATACCGAGTGAAACATGTTCCAGTATGGGCGGCGGATCGGGTCGTTTCGGCCGCGGCGACCGGTACTGGGTTGTTAGTCTCGCGATACCTGCGGCAAAGGAGTCATCGATGAAGCTCAGTGTGGATTTCGACCAGTGCGAGGCCAATGGGGTCTGCGTCGGAATCGCCCCGGACGTCTTCGAACTCGACGACGAGGACCAATTGCACCTGTCGGTGTCCGAGGTGCCCGCGGACCGGCTCGACGATGTGCGCACGGCGGTCGCCCAATGCCCCAAGGCCGCGCTCAGACTGGAATGAGTCGCCCTTGCCAGTGAACTGAAACACGTTCTAGAGTCACGGCGTGGGAGACAATGAACTGAGTCTGTCCGGTCGGGTGGCGATCGTGACCGGAGCCGGTGCCGGGCTGGGGCGGGCCGAGGCGCTCGCGCTGGCCCGCGCCGGAGCCGCGGTGGTGATCAATGATCTGGCCGAGAGCGAGGCGGTCGCCGCGACGCTGGCCGACCTGCGGGCGCTCGGTGCGAAGGCGGAATTCGTCGGCGGCAGCGTGGCCGAGCGGGCCACGGCCGATGCGCTGATCCGAACGGCCGACGAGGCGTTCGGCGGCGTCGACATCGTCGTCAACAACGCCGGAATCGTCCGGGACCGGATGCTTTTCAACATGTCCGACGAGGACTGGGACGCGGTGATCGCGGTCCATCTGCGCGGGCACTTCCTGCTCTCCCGCAATGCGGGCGCGTACTGGCGGGCCAAATCCAAGGACACCGGTGCTCCGGTGTACGGACGGCTGATCAACACCTCCTCCGAGGCGGGTCTGCTCGGCCCGGAGGGGCAGCCGAACTATGCGGCGGCCAAGGCGGGCATCACCGCACTGACCCTGTCGGCATCGCGGGCGCTGGCCCGATACGGCGTGTGCGCCAACGCGATCTGCCCCCGCGCGCGCACGGCCATGACCGAGCGAGTGTTCTCCGACGCCCCCGCCGACGGTGTGGATCCGCTGTCGCCCGATCATGTGGCGCGGCTGGTCGCCTATCTGGCCGCCCCGGCCGCCGCGGCGATCTCGGGGCAGGTGTTCGTCGTCTACGGGCCGATGGTCGCGCTCATGGCCGCCCCCGAGGTGGAGCGGCGCTTCGACGCCGACGGCGCGGAATGGGCCCCGGCCGAGTTGGCCGACACGCTCGTAAACTATTTCGCGCAGCGCCGAACCGGGCGTACGTTTTCCGCGACAGCGCTACACGATCTCGGCTGACTCGCGGCAGGTGTCCACTGACCGCGACAATCTGTTGATCGGTGGTCCGGCAGTTGGTAGACATGGGGGTCGGCTGTGCTTTGCCTCACAAAGGCGATTCATATCCGCTATGAACACGTTCTATCTTGCGGGATAGTTCTGCAAGAAAATTGCAGTTCAAATATGGTCAATCTGTGAACCTGGGTACCAGGAACGTGTTCTAATCTTCGAGACGGGTGGGGCGACGGGGGCTCGCCGTCGCAGGCTGTACCGTTGGGCAGGGCAAGGAGGAATCGCGGATGAACGAGGTTCTTGCCGTGCCGCTGCGGGCGGTCGGCGGGTTCTTCGAACTCACCGCCGCCGTGGCCCGAGCCGTGGTGCGGCCCCCGTTTCAACGACGCGAATTCGTCGACCAGTCCTGGTTCGTCGCCCGCGTGTCGATCATTCCCACCCTGCTGGTAGCCATTCCGTTCACCGTGTTGGTGAGCTTCACGCTCAATATCCTGCTGCGCGAGATCGGTGCGGCCGATCTGTCCGGCGCGGGTGCGGCATTCGGCGCGGTGACTCAGGTCGGCCCGATCGTGACGGTGCTGATCGTGGCCGGTGCCGGGGCCACCGCCATCTGCGCGGATCTGGGCGCGCGGACGATTCGCGAGGAGATCGACGCGATGCGGGTGCTCGGCATCGATCCGGTGCACCGGCTGGTGGTGCCGCGGGTGCTGGCGTCAATGTTCGTCGCCGCGCTGCTCAACGGCCTGGTCTGCACGATCGGCATCGTCGGCGGCTTCCTGTTCTCGGTATTCCTGCAGGGTGTCAATCCCGGTTCGTTCGTCAACGGCATCACGCTGCTGACCCATCTGCCGGAATTGGTCATCTCCGAGGTCAAGGCCACGCTGTTCGGCCTGGTCGCCGGGCTGATGGCCTGCTACCTGGGCCTGAATGTCCGCGGTGGGCCCAAGAGCGTCGGCGACGCGGTCAATCAGACGGTGGTGTTCTCCTTCATGGCCCTGTTCGTGGTCAATGTCGTGGTCACCGCCGTTGGGATCAAGTTCACGGCGCGGTGACGGTATGGCGTTCGTGATCGAATCCCGGTTCCCGCGTACTGTTCGACGCGTGCGCCGGATGTCCGACTCGCTCGACAATGTCGGAAGACATGCTCTTTTCTACGCACAGTCGCTGGCGGCCGTGCCGCGCGCGCTCACCCATTACCGCACCGAGACGATCCGGCTGATCGCCGAGATAAGCATGGGCACCGGCGCGTTGGCGGTGATCGGTGGCACGGTGGTGATCGTGGGATTCCTGACCCTGTTCGCGGGCGGCACCATCGCCGTGCAGGGTTACAGCTCGCTGGGCAATATCGGCGTCGAGGCGCTGACCGGATTCTTCGCCGCCTTCATCAATGTCCGCATCGCGGCGCCGGTCATCTCCGGCATCGGCCTGGCCGCCACCATCGGGGCGGGTTCGACCGCACAGCTGGGCGCGATGCGGGTGGCCGAGGAGATCGACGCGCTGGAGTCGATGGCGATCCGGCCGGTGCCGTTCCTGGTCGGCACCCGGGTGCTGGCCGGGATGATCGCGATCGTGCCGCTGTACGCGCTGGCGGTGATCGCCTCGTTCGTGGCCAGCCGGTTCGCGACCGTGGTGATCTACGGCCAGTCCGCGGGCGTCTACGACCACTACTTCTCGACGTTCCTGATCCCCAGCGACATTCTCTGGTCCTTCGTCCAGGCGATCTTCATGGCCCTGGCGGTCATGCTGATCCACACCTACTACGGCTACCACGCCACCGGCGGACCCGTCGGCGTCGGCGTGGCGGTGGGCAATGCGGTGCGCGCCTCACTGGTCGCGGTCGTGACCGTGACCCTGCTGGTCTCGCTGGCCATCTACGGCACCTCCGGCAATTTCCATCTCTCGGGGTAGGCGATATGGCGGCGAACAAGCTGGTCGAAAGGGACGGCGCCGGAAGAATCCTCGGCGCGGGATGGGGTGTCAAACTGGCCGGGCTGGCCCTGGTGGCCAGCCTGACGGCCGTGGTGGCCGTGGCCCTGACCATGTTCGCCGGGGGTTTCACCTCGACCGAGACGATCTACGTCGACGCCCAGCGCGCGGGCCTGGTGCTCGATCCCGACGCCAAGGTGAAGCTGCGCGGGGTGGAAATCGGTCGGGTGAAGTCCATTTCGTACACCGGCGACAACGCCCAACTGACATTGGCGATCGACCCCGAGCAGCTGCGGCTGCTGCCCGCCAACGTCGGCGTGGACATCCGCTCCACCACGGTCTTCGGCGCCAAATATGTGAATTTCGTTGTCCCGCAGCGGCCGTCGTCGAAATCCCTGACCCCCGGCGTGACCGTGAACGCGAAATCGGTCACGGTGGAGTTCAATACGCTGTTCCAACACCTGTCCGAGGTGCTGGCCAAGATCGCGCCGGAGAAGTTGAATGCGACGCTGACGGCATTGGGCACCGCGCTGCAGGGTCGCGGAGACAAGTTCGGCCAACTGCTCGCGGATTCGGATCGGTATCTGCGCGACATCAATCCGAGCCTGCCGGATCTGCGGCGGGATCTGCGCGCGTCGGTGGGGGTGACGAATCTGTACGCCGATACCGTCCCGGATCTGTTGCGCACCACCGACAATCTGACGGTCACCGGTGCGACGATCGTGCGGAAGGAACAGAGCTTCGACGCGATGCTGGTCAATCTGATCGGGCTGGCGGATACGACGGGACCGATCCTGAACGAGAACGAGCAGCCGCTGGTAACCGCGCTGGATCTGTTGCGCCCGACGACCGCCCTGCTCGACGAATACAATCCGGCGCTGTTCTGCCTGATATCCGGGGTCGTGAACGCGCTGCCGATGGGTAATGCGGTATTCGGCGGCCAAGGGCCGTGGGTGAATCTGAACGCGAGCTTCATGCCCGGCGGCACCCCGTACCAGTACCCCAAGGATCTGCCCAAGGTGAATGCCACCGGCGGCCCGCGCTGCGAGGGCGTCCTGGACCGGGTGCCGGGCAGCCACTCCAACTATCTGGTCACCGACACCTCCGAGGGCGAGGTGTGGACGCCATCGCTCACCACACATCCCAACGGCCCCAACGTGTTCCAGGTGCTGTTCGCGGGACTGCCGGGGGTGGGTAATCCATGAGGTTCAAACCACATGCCAGCACCGTGAAGCTGACGATCTTCACCCTGGTGATGGTGCTGGTGCTCGCCGGACTGGGGGTCATCTTCAGCCAGATGCGCTTCGCGCGGGAGACCGGGTATCACGCGATCTTCACCAGTTCCTCGGGCATGCTGCCCGGTTCGAAGGTGCGCATCGCCGGGGTGCCGGTCGGTTCGGTCAAGCGGGTCTACGTCGGCAAGGACCATCTGGCCCACGTCGATTTCGAGGTCGATCACACATACCGGCTCTACACCAGCACCCATGCCGCCATCCGCTACGAGAATCTCGTCGGCGACCGGTATCTGGAACTGCTGGAGGGACCGGGCACCGCCCAGGCGCTGACCAAGGGCGGCACGATCGGGGTGGATCGGACCAAGCCCGCCCTGGACCTCGACCTGCTGCTCGGCGGCTTCAAACCGCTGCTGCGCGGGCTGAATCCGGCCCAGGTCAACGATCTGACCAGTGCGCTGCTGCAGGTGTTCCAGGGGCAGGGCGGGACGCTGGTGGCGCTGCTGAACAGCTCCGGATCGTTCACCAAGACCCTGGCCGATCGAGATGCCCTGATCGGCAGCGTGATCGAGAATCTGCGCACGGTGCTGACGACCCTCGATCAGCGCGGTGGTGAATTCGACACCACACTGACCGAATTACAGCGGTTGGTGAGCGGGCTGGCGGCCGACCGCGATCCGATCGGTGCGGCGCTGCCCCGGCTGGCGGGCGCGACCGGCGATCTGACCGATCTGCTGCGGCAGGCACGCCCGGACCTGAAGCAGAGCTTCGATCAATTGGGTCGGGTATCGGCGAATCTCGACGACGGCCGCGATCAGGTGCAGTGGGTGTTGGACCGGCTGCCGGACACCTACAAGAAGTTGGTGCACATCGGCTCCTACGGATCGTTTCTGAACATGTACGTCTGCGGGACGAACCTGCTCGTCGACGGTCCCGACGGGAAGCCGATGCACGTCAACCTACCCGGCCTGCAGACCACGGGAAGGTGCGGCGACCAGTGAACGAGCGCTCTTCCGTGATCGATGTCGGCATCGTCGGCGTGGTGCTCGCCGTGGCGATCTCGCTGTCGGCCCTGCAGTTCGACCGCCTTCCGTTCATCCGCGGCGGTGCGGAATTCACCGCCTATTTCGCCGATGCGGGCGGGCTGGTGCCCGGCGATCCGGTGCAGGTGGCGGGGGTGCGCTCCGGCCGGGTCGACGAGGTCGGTCTGGAGGGCGCGAAGGTGCGCGTTCGCTTCAGTGTCGACGAATCGATCGTGCTGGGACAGAAGACGACCGCGGCCATCAAGACCAATACCGTGCTCGGTCGCAAATCGCTCGAGGTGGTGCCCACCGGGCCCGGTGCGATGCGCGGCGGTGCGTCGATTCCGTTGGACCGCACCACCTCCCCGTACTCGCTCAACGACGCCCTCGGTGATCTCACCAAGACCGTGCAGGGCCTGGATCTGGACCAGGTCGACAAGACCCTGGACACCCTCTCGGGCGCGTTCGCCGATACGCCCGCGCCGCTGCGGGCCGCCCTCGACGGCGTCACCCAGCTCTCGCGCAGCCTCAACGCCCGCGACAAGGCGCTCACCGATCTGCTCGCGCGCGCCCAGGGCGTGACGAAGGTGCTGGCCGACCGGTCCAATCAGATCGATGCGCTGCTGGTCGACGGCAACAATCTGCTCGGCGAGCTCAATGCCCGCCGCACCGCGCTGAGTCAGCTGATCGTCTTCGTCAACGGGTTGGCCCAGCAGCTGACCGGCTTCGTCAACGACAACGAGGCGCAGCTGAAACCGACGCTGGATCGGCTCAATTCGGTGCTGGGGCTGCTGCAGAAGAATCGGAAGAACCTGAGCAGGGCCCTCGATGCCCTCGGCCCGTACGCGGCGGCGCTGGGCGAACAGGTCGGCAGCGGCCCCTATTTCCAGGCGTACGTGTCCAACGCCTCGAGCCTGAGCCTGCGCCCGCTGGTCGATGCGCTGGTGTGGCCGCAGCGGGTGCCGCAATCGCTGCAGGAGTACCTCGGCTCGCCGCCGCTGTCGGTCGGCCCATCGATTCAGGAGCCGCCGAAATGAACGCACTGCGCAGGATCGGCGGGGTGCCGCGCTGGGCCAAGCTGGTGGTCGTGGCGCTGGTCGTCGCCCTGGGCGGCTGGATCTGCTACAGCGCCGTGGTGAATATCGGAAAGACGCAAATCACCGCGTATTTCCCGTCGACAACCGGGCTGTACGCCGGGGACGACGTGCGGGTGCTGGGCGTGAAGGTGGGCCGGATCGATTCGATCGAGCCGGGTAAGGATCGGGTCCAGGTCACCATGACCGTGGACCGCGGCATCGATATCCCTGCCGAGGTGCGGGCGGTGACGATTTCGCCGTCGCTGGTCTCGGCGCGCTTCGTGCAGCTGGCGCCCGCCTATACCGGCGGCCCGAAACTGCACGACGGCGGGGAGATTCCGATCGAGCGCACCGCGGTGCCGGTGGAATGGGACGACATCAAGGCCGAGTTGACCAAGCTGTCGCAGGCCCTGGGGCCGGTGGGCGAGGACGAACAGGGCTCGTTCGGCCGCTTCGTCGACACCGCCTCGGCGAATCTGGGCAACGGCAACGCCCAGGCGCTGCGCGACACCCTGCGCGAGTTGTCGAGCACGCTGAACACGCTGTCCGACGGCCGCACCGATCTGTTCGGAACCATCCGCAATCTGCAGCAGTTCGTCGACGTCCTGTCCAAGAGCAACGATCAGATCGTGCAATTCGGCGGGCGGCTGGCATCGGTGTCGTCGGTGCTGGCGGGGGTGTCGGAGGATCTCGGTGCGGGACTGGACAATCTGGATACCGCCATCGCCGATGTGAAGCGCTTCCTCGACGAGCGCGGGGGACAGCTCACCGAGAGCGTGCGGCGGCTGGCCGATGCCACCCAGATCCTGGCCGACAAGCGGCCCGAGCTCGAGCGCGTCCTGCACTCCGGTCCCACGGGCCTGGCGAACTTCTATCAGATCTACAAGCCCGCCCAGGGCACCCTGACCGGTTCGGTCGTACTGACCAACTTCGCCAATCCGTTCGCATTCCTGTGCGGGGCCATCGAGGGCCTCGAGGCCAATCAGTCCGACCGAACCGGAGCGCTGTGCCGTCAGTACGTCGCGCCGGTCATACAGTCGCTGATGATGAATTATCCGCCGCTGCTGGCCAATCCGGCGACGGGGCAGGGCGCGTTCCCGAATCAGCTCACCTTCAGCACGCCGGAACTGGCCGATCGATTGGCTGCGCAGGGCTCCGCGCCGACGGCCGTGCCGAACGGTATCGCCGGGCTCGCCGTCCCGGGAGGTCGATGATGGGGCGCGCACGGATCGCCGGTGCCGCACTCGCACTGACGCTGCTGCTCGGCGTCACCGGATGCGAATGGGATGGCCTGAACACCCTGCCCATGCCGGGTGCGGCGGGCACGGGGGAGGGGTCGTGGCGGGTGCGCATTCAGATGCCGAATGTCACCACGCTGACCCGTAATTCACCGGTCAAGGTCGATGACGTGACGGTGGGGACGGTGTCGAATATCGAGGTCGAGGACTGGCACGCGCTGGTGACGGTCAGCCTCGACAAGGGGGTGCGGCTGCCCGCCAACGCGGAGGCCCGGGTGGGGCAGACCAGCCTGCTGGGCAGCAATCACGTCGAGCTGCTCGCCCCGAGGGGCGTCGAGCCCGAGGGGCAGTTGCGCGACGGCGACCTCATACCGCTGGCCCGGGCGGCGGACTATCCAACCACCGAACAGGTGCTCTCCTCGCTGTCGGTGGTGCTCAACGGCGGCGGCATCGCCCAGCTGGAGACCATCACCCGCGAGCTGAACGCCACCTTCACCGGCCGCACCGACGCGATTCGCGACCTGTTGCCGCAGCTGACCCAGCTGACCACGACGCTGGATCAGCAGACCGCCGACATCATCGACGCGATGAACGGCCTGGACCGGTTCGCCGGGCGGCTCGCGCAGCAGCAGGACCAACTGGCCGACGCGGTGCAGAAGATCCATCCGGCGCTGACCGTGCTGGCCGACCGCCGCGCGAACATCACCAGAACGATTACGGCCCTGGGTGATCTGAGCGATGTGGTGCAGCGCATCATCGCCCAGGGCGGCGAGGATCTGAAGGCGAATCTGGCGCAGCTGCATCCGGCGCTGAAGGCGCTGGGCGACACCGGTTCCCGCCTGGCGGAGTCGCTGCAAATCCTGCTCACCTTCCCGTTCCCGATGAAGAACATCGATCGGGCGCTCAAGGGCGACTATCTGAATCTGCTCATGACCGTCGACATCACCGGGGCGCGACTGGATTCCAACTTCCTCACCGGTACCCCGCTGGGCGGCCGCTTCGGCGGCGTCGAGGGCGCGCTCGGCACGATCGCCGGAACCGCGATGGGCAACGGCAATCCGGCCACCGATCCGCTGCGGCCGCCGCCCCCGCCGGAGCCGCAGCCGCCCACGCCGACCCCGAGCATTCCCGGGCTGCCGCCGATTCCAGGTCTGCCCGCCATTCCGGGCCTGACGGTTCCGATTGCGCCGCAAGGGGGTCCGGGCCGATGAAGCTCACTCGATTCGTCCGCGCCCAGCTGGTGATCTTCGCCCTGCTGACCGTGGTGGGCCTGGTGGTCATGGCCGGAAGCTATGTGCAGCTGCCCGCCATGTTCGGGATCGGACGCTACGAGGTCACCGTCCGACTCGCGGCCACCGGCGGGCTGTATCCCACCGCCAACGTCGCCTATCGAGGCACCAATGTCGGCAAGGTCTCCGAACTCCGGCTGACCCCCGACGGGGTGGACGCGAAGCTGCGCATCGACAGCGATTACAAGATTCCCGGCGATGTCACGGCCGCGGTCAAGAGCGTGTCCGCGGTGGGCGAGCAGTATGTGGACCTGGTGCCGGTGGACAACCCGCGCGGCGGCAATCTCCGTGACGGATCGGTGATTCCGGTCGAGCGGACCACCCTGCCGCAGGATGTGGGGGCCATGCTGGATCAGGCGGATCGGTTGCTGTCGACCGTCGCCGACACCGAGCTGCGGCAGCTCATCGACGACGCGTTCGTCGCGTTCAACGGCGCCGGACCCGATCTGCAGCGATTCATCGACTCGGCGTCGCTGCTGGTTCAGGAGGCACGCGCCAACACCGACCAGACGAAGGACCTGCTCGCGAAGATCGGGCCGCTGCTCGACACCCAGAACCAGTCCGATGCCGCCATCCGGTCCTGGACCCGCGATCTGGCCACGGTGACCGATCAACTGCGCCAACACGATCCGTCGCTGGGGCAATTGATCGAGCGCACCCCCTCGGCGGCGCAGAAGGTCAGCTCGACCTTTCAGGACATGCGGCCGACGCTGCCGCTGCTGCTGTCGAATCTGATCAATGTCGGGCAGGTCGGCGTCACCTATCACGCGGGCCTGGAACAGATCCTGGTGATCTACCCGCAGATGATCGCGGCCCTGCTGACCGTCGTGCGCGGTCCGGCCGAATACGGGGCGATGGTGGATTTCATGCTCGGGCTCAACGATCCGCCCGGCTGCACCACCGGATTCGTGCCGCCCGAGCAGCGGCGGTCGCCGATCGAGAAGGACTTCCCGGATCTGCCGGGGGATATGTACTGCAAGGTGGCGCAGAACGCCAAGGAGGCCGTGCGCGGTATTCGCAACACGCCATGTCAGGACGTGCCGGGTAAGCGGGCCCCCACGCCCGAGTTGTGCCACGATCCCAGGGGTTATGTGCCCGCCGGGGACAATCCGCCGTTCGGCCCGCCGCGGCCGGTGACGCCGTCGGGTGCGCCCGTCGCTCCGGACGCGCCCGCGAGTACCCAGCCCGCCGCGGTGCTGCGGAACTACGACCTGAACAATCACACCTTCGTCGGTCCGGACGGGCGGACCTATCGACAGGGTGACGTCGGTCCGGGCGGCTCCGGCACGGTACCGTCCAGTTGGCAGGCGATGCTGGAGGAGCAACAGCGATGACGCAGAGCAGTGCAACCGAGCGCAGCCGCCGACGCGTGGTCCGGGCGGCCGGGCCGCCCGCGGGCGAGCCACCCGCGGTCGAGACCATCACGGTGCGCAAGGCCGCGCCCGTCGAGCCCGCGCCGTCGTCGTCGGCCACCGAAATCGACGAGGTCGCCTCGCCCGCAACCGAACCCGGTACCACCGAACCCGCCGAGCGGCCGCGCTCGCGCGCTCGGCTGGGCTGGCTCGAGTGGACCGCGATGGCGGCCGCGATCGTCGCCCTGGCGGGGGTGCTGGTCGGCGGGGGACTGTTCCTGCACCATCGCCAGACGCTGGACGCCCGTGCCGAGCGCGAGGCCGCCTTCGTGCAGACCGCCAAGCAGGCGATTCTGAATCTGACCACCATCACCGGCGATACGGCCCAGCAGGACATCGACCGGGTGCTCGCGGTGGCCTCCGGCGAGCTGAAGGCCGAGTACTCCCAGCGCAAGGACGCCTACGCACAGGTCGTCCAGCAGGCGAAGGTGAAGGCCAGCGGCGAGATCGTCGAGACCGCGATCGAGAGCGAGGACGACACCTCCGCGCGAATCCTGGTCGCCGCCAAGCAGACCCTGACCAATGCCGGTTCCGCCGATCCGCAGCAGCGGTTCTACCGGTTCCGGGTGACCGTCACCCGCGACGGGTCGACGACCACCGCCGCACAGGTGGAGTTCGTGGCATGAACGGCAACGACAAGATGCGCCTGATCCTGATTCGCGTGATCGCCGTCGGGCTGATCGCGCTCTCGCTCGGATCGGCCTGGTACCTGTACCACTCCTACCGCGCGGACACCCAGGCGGAGCAGGCGCGCACCGACTCCGTCGCCGCGGCCCGGCGCACGGTCGAGGGCATGTTCACCTACGACTTCCACAGCGTCGACACCGAACTGCCCAAGATCGCGAACAATCTCGCCCCCGGCTTCCGTGACGACTATCTGAAGCTGATCAACCAGGCCATCGTCCCCGGGGCGAAGGAGAAGCAGCTGACGGTGCAGGCGACCGCCCAGGCTGCCGGAATAGTTTCCGCCCAGCGGTCGCACGCGGTCGTGCTGGTTTATCTGAATCAGGTCACCACCAGCAAGGACTCCCCGCAGGGCACGGTCACCCCGAGCCGGGTGCGGGTCTCCCTGGACAGGCGGGACGGGCAGTGGCTGGTGGCGCAGGTGACGCCGATCTGATCAGCGCGCCCCGGGATCCACATCGTCGTCGGTGAGCAGCGCGCTGCCCGCGACCCGGTCCTGGGCCAGCGCGTCGAGAAACGCCCGGGCCCAACGGTCCACGTCGTGGGTGAGGACCTGGCGGCGCAGCGCGCGCATACGACGACGGCGGGTGTCCGGATCGTCGGAGAGGGCGTGCGTGATGGCGTCCTTGACGCTGTCGAGGTCGTGCGGATTGCACAGGTAGGCCTGGCGTAATTCGGCCGCGGCGCCGGTGAATTCGCTCAGGACCAAGGCGCCGTTGAGGCCGCTGTGACAGGCCACGTACTCCTTGGCGACCAGGTTCATCCCGTCGCGCAGCGGGGTGACGAGCATGGCGTCGGCGGCGACGAAGAAGGCGATCAGTTCGTCGCGGGGGATCGGGCGGTGCAGATAGTGCACGACCGGGAAGCCGACGCGGGCGAATTCGCCGTTGATGCGGCCGACCTGGCGCTCGATATCGCTGCGCATCTGGATATAGCTCTCGACGCGCTCGCGGCTGGGGGTGGCCAGCTGCACCATGACCGTCTCGGCGGGATCGATGCGCTTCTCCTGCAGCAACTCCTCGAGTGCGGCCAGGCGGATATCGATGCCCTTGGTGTAGTCCAGGCGATCGACGCCGAGCAGGATGTTCTTGGGATTGCCCAGCTCCGAACGGATTTGGGCGGCGCGCTCGCGCACCGAGCGGCGGCGCGAGAGCTCGTCGAGTTCGGCCGAGGCGATGGAGATCGGGAACGCGCCCACCCGGACGGTGCGGAAACCCACCTGCACCACACCGAGTTTGGAGCGGATACCCACGTTGCCGCGCGAGGTCGGCTGTCCGGCAAGCCTTCTGGCCAGGTAGAGGAAGTTCTGCGCGCCGCCGGGCAGATGGAAGCCGATCAGGTCGGCGCCCAGCAGGCCCTCCACGATCTCGGTCCGCCACGGCAGCTGCATGAACAGCTCCACCGGCGGGAACGGGATGTGCAGGAAGAAGCCGATGGTCAGATCCGGCCGCAGCATGCGCAGCATCTTGGGCACCAGCTGCAGCTGATAGTCCTGCACCCAGACCGTCGCGCCCTCGGCGGCGACCTTCGCGGTGTGCTCGGCGAAGCGGCGGTTGACATTGACGTAGGCGGCCCACCACTCGCGGTGGTATTCGGGCCGCACGATCACATCGTGATACAGCGGCCACAGCGTGCCGTTGGAGAAGCCCTCGTAGTAATCGGCGACCTCCTGGGCCGACAGCGGCACCGGATGCAGCTCGAGGCCGTCCTCGTTGATCGGATCGAGGTCGACGTCGGGCACGCCCGCCCAGCCGACCCAGGCGCCGTTGTTGTTGCGCAGCACCGACTCCAGCGCCGTCACCAGCCCGCCGGGGCTGCGCTTCCAGCGCGTGGAGCCGTCGGGTAGTCGCTCGAGGTCGACCGGTAGCCGGTTCGCGACCACCACGAACCCGGAGCCCGCGCCCTCGCCCTGATATCCCTTCGGCTCCGCGTCCATATCGGGTACAGCGTGCTCGGCTCTGTCGGTGTGGGTTTCGGTCACTGGATCCTCCGGTCGCTCGGCCCGCTGCGGTTGTCGGTGACGGCGACCCGCTAGTCGCTGCGGCTGTTCGGCCCGATACCGAGCATCGACAGCAGCATGCGGCACTCGTCGGCGTCGGAGGCGTAGGCGGCCACCACGCGCTGGGCCTGCCGGGCGGTCTCGTCGGCCAGCGGTTCCAGGTCGTCGTCCGCGATGTCGTTGGCGCCCTTCGCGGCCATCATCGTGTCCTCTCGGCTCGGGTGTTTTGTCACGCTTTACGCGAAGTCAATGGTATCGGGCGGCGGAACCGGAGCCGTCGCCTCGGTGTCGACCGCGCCCTAACCGCAATACCCGTTCGACACCGGGGAAACGTCCGAGCCCGGGAAAGCTATACCGTGGGGGGAGTCTAATGTCGCGGGAAAGGGATCAGCATTATGCCGTTGGCCACGGTGAACGGAATCGCGCTGAACTATCAGGTGAAGGGTGACAAGGCCAAGGGCACCGACACCAAGGGCGCCGCGCCACTGGTCGTGTTGATCATGGGCACCGGCAGCCCGGGGCGGGTGTGGGACCTGCATCAGGTGCCCGCGCTGCTGGCGGCGGGATACCGGGTCTGCACCTTCGACAATCGCGGCATCGCGCCCTCCTACGAGGCCGCGACCGGCATCCACATCGAGGATATGGTCCGCGACACCGCGGCGCTGATCGAATTCCTCGACGAGGGTCCGGCGCTGGTGGCGGGCACCTCGATGGGTGCGCGGGTGGCGCAGGAACTCGCGCTGGCCCGGCCGGACCTGGTGCGCAAGGCCGTGTTCATGGCCGGGCACGGGCGGCTCGATCTGTTCCAGAAGACGCTCTCGCAGGGCGAGCACGAGCTCGATGCGAGCGGGCTGAAGCTGCCGCCGAAGTACGAGGCGGCGATCAACGCGGTGCTGAACCTATCCCCGGCGACGCTCGCCGATCCGCATGCCGCGCGCGACTGGCTGGATCTGTTCGAATTCACCGGCGGCCCGGTCACTCCCGGCATCCGCGCGCAGCGGCGGATGGACCACGACTTCGACCGCTTACAGGCCTACCGCGGCATCAAGGTGCCCTGCCTGGCGATCGGGTTCGCCGACGACCGGATGATCCCGCCGTATCTGGCCCGCGAGGTGGCCGAGGCCATTCCGGACGCCCGCTACCAGGAGATCCCCGACGCCGGGCACTACGGCTATCTGGAACGGCCCGAGGCCGTCAACAAGATCCTGCTCGATTTCTTCGCGGGGCCGAGGTAACTCCCCTCCCGTAACGTCGGCCTTGCTAGGGTCGACACAACGCTGACGGGCTCGCCCCAGTGTTTCCGTACCAAGCGCCAGTATCCAGTGAGGTGAAATGAGCACCAACCCCTTCGACGACGAGGACGGCCGCTTCTTCGTTCTGGTCAACGACGAGGAGCAGCACTCCCTGTGGCCGGCTTTCGCCGAGGTCCCCGCCGGTTGGCGGGTGGTGTTCGGCGAGGACAGCCGCGCCGCCTGTGTCGAGTACGTGGAGAAGAACTGGACCGACATGCGGCCCAAGAGCCTGCGTGACGCGATGGCCGCCGACGACGCGGCCCGTCAGGCCGCGCAGTCCTGACCCCGCGGTAGTACCGATACTGCGCGAGCACGGGCGAGCAACGGCTGTGCGGGCGAGCTGCGGCTTTCCCCACGGCCGATGCCCCCGGCTATGATTGGCGCGGTTTTCGCCTCCTTAGCTCAGTGGTAGAGCACCGCTCTTGTAAAGCGAAGGTCGTCAGTTCGATCCTGACAGGGGGCTCCGCGATTGGTCCTCGTCATCCGGTGACGAGGACCTTTGCGTTCAGGGCTCGGTAGGCCGTTCCCAGGAAACTCCCAGCGAAGGCTCAGCGAGCTGTCCCGTATGGGGTGGACGATGGTCGGCATGAACGGTGTGCCGGATCGGACGCCCGAGGCTCGGGTGCTGGTGATCGATGACGAGCCGATGATCGTCGAGCTGCTGTCGGTGAGCCTGCGCTATCAGGGGTTCGAGGTGGCCGCCGCGGGCGATGGGGCCGAGGGGCTGGACCGGGCCAAGACGTTCCGGCCAGATGCGCTCATCGTCGACGTCATGATGCCGGGGATGGACGGGTTCGGGTTGCTGCGGCGGCTGCGCGCCGATGGGATCGATGCGCCGGTGCTGTTCCTGACCGCCCGCGACGAGGTGGAGGACAAGGTCACCGGGCTGACCCTGGGTGCGGACGACTACGTCACCAAACCCTTCAGCCTGGAGGAGGTGGTGGCGCGGCTGCGGGTCATTCTGCGCCGCTCCGGTCATGCGCTGGCCGAACGCAAATCGTCGCGGCTGAGGTTCGAGGACATCGAGCTCGACGACGACACCCACGAGGTGTGGAAGGCGGGCGAACCGGTGTCGCTGTCACCGACGGAGTTCACCCTGCTGCGGTACTTCATGGTGAACGCGGGCACGGTGCTGAGCAAACCGCGCATCCTCGACCACGTCTGGCGCTACGACTTCGGCGGCGAGGTCGGCGTGGTCGAGACCTACGTGTCGTATCTGCGCAAGAAGGTGGATACCGGCCCGGACCGGCTGATCCACACGCTGCGCGGCGTCGGCTACGTGATGCGCGCTCCCAGCCGCAGCAGGTCGTCGGCCACATGAGCGGGATGCGCCGGGCGCTCACCCATCGCCTGGCGTCGGTGCCACTGCGGGTGACGCTGGTCGTCGCGCTGGTGTCGTTGGCGGCGCTGGGGCTGCTGGTGTCCGGGGTCGCGGTGACCTCGGCGATGCAGCGCGTGCTGCTCGACAGCGTGGACCGGCAGATCGTTCAGGTCGCGCACGGTGCGGCCGATCCCAATCGGCCGCCGCCACCGCCGCGGCCGGGCATGGACCGCAGCTTCATGCCGTTCTATGTCAACGTCAAGGACCCCAACGGAAGTCTGGTCCGGGTGGAGGGTCCGGATCGGAATCTGCCGGAGATTCCCGCCGATCTCGACCGCCGTCCGCGCACGGTCGGTTCGGTCGGCGATCCCGATCTGCACTGGCGGGCCGTGCGAATCGTCTCCCCGCAGGGTGGGACCGCGGTGGTGGCGCAGCGGCTCACCGAGACCGAGAACATCGTCGATCGGCTGATCGGACTCGAGGTGGTGGTCGGCGCGCTGGTGCTGGCGGCGCTGGCGGTGGTGGCGCAGTTGGTGATCCGGGGCAGCCTGCGGCCGCTGCGCGAGGTGGAGAAGACGGCGGCGGCCATCGCCGGGGGTGATCTGGATCGGCGAGTTCCGGTGCAGGGCACCAATACCGAGGTGGACCGGCTCTCGCAGTCGCTCAACGGCATGCTCACCCAGATCCAGCACGCCTTCGCCACGACCGAGGCATCCGAGGAGGCGGCGCGGCGCTCGGAGGCGAAGATGCGCCGGTTCGTCGCCGATGCGAGCCATGAGCTGCGCACGCCGCTGACCACGATCAAGGGTTTCGCGGAGCTGTATCGGCAAGGGGCGCTGGCGGATCCGGCGATGTTCATGGACCGGATCGAGCGCGAGTCCACTCGGATGGGCCTGCTGGTCGAGGATCTGCTCATGCTGGCGCGGCTGGACGCGCAACGGCCGCTGGATCGGCGGCCGGTGGATCTGCTCGCGCTGGCCAGCGATGCCGTGCACAATGCGCGGGCCGTCGCCGCCGCCCAGCGGCCGGAGGGGCCCGCGCGGCCGATCGATCTCGAAATCCGGCCCGGCAGTGGGACGTTGGAGGTCCCCGGGGACGAGGCGCGGCTGCGGCAGGTGCTGGCGAATCTGGTCAACAACGCCCTCATCCACACCCCGCCCAGCGCGGCGGTGACGGTGCGGCTGACCCCGGCCGCGCAAGACGTGCTGGTCGAGGTCGCCGATACCGGCCCGGGCCTGCCGCCGGAACAGGCCGAGCGGATCTTCGAGCGGTTCTACCGCACCGACACCTCGCGCAGCCGCGACAGTGGCGGCACCGGGCTCGGCCTGTCCATCGTGCAGGCCCTCGTCGACGCGCACGGCGGCACGGTGTCGGTATCGAGCGCGGTCGGCGCGGGCACCACCTTCACCGTGCGGCTGCCGCGCACGACGTAGCGGCCTGACGAAGTCAGTCAGGAACATTCGCTCCGTAGCCCAGATCCCGCAGGGCCTGCTTGATCTTCTCCTGGGCCTCGTCCAGGGATTCCTTGCTCGGATCCTGCTCGGCCTGAGAAATATTGAAATCACCCAGTTCGAAGGCCGGAAAGACGTGCACATGCAGATGCGGCACCTCGAGTCCCGCGATGAGCAGGCCCGCCCGCGGCGCCGACCAGGCCGCCCGAACCGCCCGGCCGATCTTCTGCGCCACCCCGTTCAGCCGCGCGAACGTGCCGGGATCGATGTCCTGCCACTGATCGATCTCCTTGCGCGGCACGACGAGCGTATGCCCCTGGGTGATCGGTGCGATGGTCAGGAACGCCACGAACTCGTCGTCCTCCCACACGAACCGCCCGGGCAGCTGACCGGCGATGATCGCGCTGAATACAGAAGCCATGCCCCGAGTCTAGGTACCCGAAATCCCGGCAGTCCTCGCCCCGACGCGACCACAGCGGAGCGAGCCCGACGAGACATGCAGGCCCCGCGAACACGCCGCGACGAAGGAGCGGCAATCGAACACAGCCGCGAACACGCCGGAGCGAAGCGAAGGCCATAAACACAGTCTTCTAAGCTGTCGTGCGTGCGCGTACTCGTCATCGGTTCCGGAGCCCGTGAACACGCCCTCGTGGAAGCCCTGCGCCGGGACCCGGGGGTGCGCGCGATCTGCGCGGCGCCCGGTAATCCCGGGATCGCCCAGCACGCCGAGATCAGGCCCGTCGATCCGTGCAGTGCCGAGGCGGTGGTCGGGCTGGCCCGCGAATTCGAGGCCGATCTGGTGGTGATCGGGCCCGAGGTGCCGCTGGTGCTCGGCATCGCCGACGCGGTGCGCGCGGCCGGAATCGCCTGCTTCGGACCGTCGGCGGCCGCGGCCCGGATCGAGGGCTCGAAGGCGTTCGCCAAGGATGTGATGGCCGCGGCCGGGGTGCGCACCGCGCACAGCGAGGTCGTCGACCATCCGGGTGAGCTGGATGCCGCGCTGGATCGGTTCGGGCCGACCTGGGTGGTGAAGGACGACGGGCTGGCCGCGGGTAAGGGCGTGGTGGTGACCGCCGACCGCTCCGCCGCCCGCGATCACGGCGCCGAACTTCTCGAGCAGGGGCATCCGGTACTGCTGGAGTCGTTCCTGGACGGGCCCGAGGTGTCGCTGTTCTGTCTGGTGGACGGCGAGACCGTGGTGCCGCTGCTGCCCGCGCAGGATCACAAGCGCGTCGGGGACGGCGATACCGGACCCAATACCGGCGGTATGGGCGCCTACACCCCGCTGCCCTGGTTACCCGCGGCGACGGTTGAGGAAATCGTCACCGAGGTGGTGGAACCCGTTGCGGCGGAACTGGTCCGGCGCGGCGCGCCGTTCTCCGGCCTGCTCTACGCCGGGCTGGCGATCGGCCAGGCGGGACCCGCCGTGGTCGAATTCAACTGCCGCTTCGGCGATCCCGAGACCCAGGCCGTACTGGCCCTGCTGGACAGCCCGCTCGGCGCGCTGCTGCACGCCACCGCCACCGGCACCCTCGCCCAGGCCGAGCGGCCGCGCTGGAAGGACGGCTCGGCGATCACCGTGGTCCTCGCCGCCGAGAATTACCCCGCCCGCCCCCGCACCGGCGACGTCATCTCCGGCACCGACACCGCCGAGCCGAATACCGAAGTGCTGCACGCGGGTACGTCGCTGCGGGCCGACGGCGCCCTGCTGTCCGCCGGCGGCCGGGTCCTCAACGTCGTCGCCACCGGCGCCGACCTCACCGAGGCCCGTACCCGCGCCTACGACCGCATCCGCGGCATCAAACTTCCCGGCAGCCACTACCGCACCGATATCGCCCTGGCCGCCGTCGAGGACCGCATCTCCATCCCGGCCC
Source organism: Nocardia sp. CDC159 (assembly GCF_023740735.1). Lineage (GTDB taxonomy): Bacteria > Actinomycetota > Actinomycetes > Mycobacteriales > Mycobacteriaceae > Nocardia > Nocardia pulmonis. The sequence goes on along the minus strand of NZ_JAMRXH010000002.1, from coordinate 330,382 downwards.
GGGTCTAGCGCGCTCAGCCCAGTCTGAGGCCGTGCAAGGCCAACCAGGGCTGGGGATCGACGTGCCGCCCGCCCACCAGGACCTCGAAGTGCAGATGCGGTCCGGTGGAGTCGCCGCGGTTGCCCACGCGGGCGATCTGCTGTCCGGCCCGGACGCGTTCGCCGACCGAGACCGAGAAGTCGTACATGTGGCCGTAGACGGTGACGGATCCGTCGTTGTGGCGCACCCGAACCCAGAGGCCGAACCCCTGGGCGGGTCCGGCGTCGATCACGACGCCGTCGGCGACCGCGTAGATCGGGGAGCCGATGGGTGCGGCGATATCGATGCCCCAATGGAACGTGCCCCAACGCTGTCCGTAACCGGAGGTGAACACGCCACGTGCGGGAAGGACGAAACCACCGATATTGGGCAGGATCGCGCCGGGCAGGGTGGTGACCGGTCCGTTGATCCAGGGCTGCGCCTCACCGGCCACCGCCGCGGCGGCCTCGGCCTTGGCGCGTTCGAGGGTGGCGCGGGCGGCCGCGGCGACGACCTGGGCCTCGCGCAGCCGCTCGCCGTTGTTGATGGCATTGAGGAAGCGCCTGCTCGACTCCGCGGGCGCGCGCACCTGCAGCGGGTAGGCGACGGGCACGCGCTGCGCGGTTCCGGGCGGGGGTGAGCCGTCCACCGGCCGGGGCGCGATGGTGTCGGCGGCGGCGAACAGGGCGATCGCGAGCAGGCCCGCGAGCAGCACGCGATGCTGGAACAGCCACGCCCGCAACGGCGGCCACTGTTCGCGGGCATAGGCCCGCCAGTCGCGGCGCGCGTATTCGCGCCAGTCCACGGCCGCCAGTCGCCGGACCAGGATTCGAGCCTGTGCGACCAGACGTCGCGCATGCGCCACCCACCCACGGCCGCGCCGTGAGCCCGGTTGGTGTTCCCGGCCCGCTTCGTGCCGGGACCGCCGCAACTCGCTGCGCCAGTCGGGCCGGATCACGGTCCAACCCCCCTCGTACGGCTTCGCGCGGCGTGCCTGGTCAGGCATTCTGCCGACGATAACAGGACGATTGCCCAAGTGGCAGAGCACCCGGGCAGAACTCAGAGTCGTCTCAGGAATGGCGGAAAATACCCCGGGCGCGTCGGCGGCCGGTGTTCTACCGTCGTCGAGGTGCGCAGTGAATCCAGACGATCGGCCGTGCCCACCTTCTACGTCATGGATGTCTGGAAGGCGGCCGCCGAGCGCGCCCGTACCCACGGCGATGTGCTCGTACTGGCCGCCGGACAGCCCTCGACCCCCGCCCCGGTTCCGGTGCTGCGGGCCACCAAGACCGCGCTGGACGCCGAATTGCTGGGCTACACCGAGACTTTCGGCATTCTGCCGCTGCGCCAGGTCATCGCCGAGCATCACATCCGCACCTACGGCTACCACGTCCACGCCGACGACGTGGTGATCACCACCGGCTCGTCGGGCGCGTTCACGCTGATCTTCCTGGCCGCCTTCGATCCGGGCGACACCGTGGTCGTCGCGCGCCCGGGCTATCCGGCCTATCGCAACACCCTGACCGCCCTGGGCTGCCGGGTGATCGAACTCGACTGCGGCCCGCAGCACCGCTTCCAGCCCACGGTCGCCATGCTCGACGCCCTGCCCGAACCGCCCGCGGGCCTGATCGTCGCGAGCCCGGCCAACCCCACCGGAACCATGATCGCCCCCGCCGAACTGGCCGCCCTGGCCCGCTGGTGCGATGAACACGGGACGCTGCTGATCTCCGACGAGATCTACCACGGGATCGTCTATCCGGGCATCGATACCGAATCCACCTCCTCGGCCTGGCAGACCTCGCGCGAGGCGGTCGTCATCGGCTCGGTGTCGAAGTACTTCTCGATGACCGGCTGGCGGCTGGGCTGGATGCTCGCCCCGCCCCGGCTACGCCCCGCCCTGCAGCGGCTGGCCTCGAATATGACGGTGTGCCCGCCCGCGATCTCGCAGTACGCCGCGCTGCACGCCTTCGGCCCGGAGGCCAGGGCCGAACTCGACGGCCACGTCCGCCGCTACGCCGAGAATCGCGCGTTGCTGCTCGAGGGCCTGCCCAAACTGGGCATCACCGATCTGGCCCCCGCCGATGGCGCCTTCTACGCCTACGCCGATATCGCCCATCTCACCGACGATTCGACGCGCTGGTGCGCGGATCTGCTGGCGCACACCGGCGTGGCCCTGGCGCCGGGCGTCGATTTCGACACCGTCAATGGAAACCACACGGTCCGTATCTCGTTCGCGGGTGCGACCGCCGACATCGAGGAGGCGCTGGTCCGGTTGGGTCGGTATCTCGAGCCCTGAGCCGGACTGTCCCGCAAAGACTTTCCGTTCTCGCCCACTCAGCGCGCCGGGATGGGGTAGAAAAACGTAGGTTGTGATTTCAACACCCTCCGATGTTTGCCTCCGGCGAACTGGATTTCCGCATTGATCGCACCGATTTGGTACGGATGAACCGATGACGACTGGCACGATGACACGGTGATCACCGCGACGACCCCGAAAGGCGAACGGCGTCGCCAGGCCCTGGTTGCGGCTGCCGCCGAATTGCTGCTCGAAGGTGGTTTCGACGCCGTACGGCACCGCTCGGTGGCCACGCGCGCGGACCTGCCGCTGGCGTCGACGACCTACTACTTCGAGTCGCTGGAGGACCTGATCGCGCGCGCGGTCGAATTCAGCGGCAACGCCGAACTGGACGCCATGCGAAGGCGGGTGGGCGAGGTGACCCACCGCCGCCGCGGCGCCGAGGCGACCGTCGACCTGGTGCTGGACCTGCTGGTCGGCGCCGACGGGCACGACGAGCGGGGCCGCCTGATCGCGCGCTACGAGCGTTCGGTGGCCTCGGCGCGCCATCCCGAACTACGCGAGGTGCAACTGCGACTACGCAGCCAGCTCGACGAGCTGCTGGCCGATGTGCTGCGCCGGTCCGATCGGGTGGTACGGACCGAACAGCTGCGCCGACTGGTCGCGGTGGTCGACGGGGCGGTCGTGGCCGCCCTGACCGAACAGGACCCGCAACCGCGCCGGGTCGCGCGGGGCGCGCTATTGGAGCTGATCGACGTGATCGCCCCGCCCGCCCGCGGCCCGGAACCGATCGGCGCGGGCGCCGACGGGGGCCGCGGCCGCCCGGTGACCTCCGACTCCGGAGGCCCGCCCTACTCCCACTAAACTGGCTGCTCGTGAGCCTCGTTCCCAATGTCCTCGCCACCCGCTACGCCAGTCCGGAATTGGTCCGGCTGTGGTCGCCCGAACACAAGATCGTGCTCGAGCGGCGGCTGTGGCTGGAGGTGCTGCGGGCGCAGGCGGAGCTGGGTGTGGATGTGCCCGCGGGCGTGGTGGAGGACTACGAGCGGGTACTCGAGCGGGTCGACCTCGCCTCGATCGCCGAGCGCGAGCGGGTGACTCGCCACGATGTGAAGGCGCGCATCGAGGAGTTCAACGCGCTGGCCGGGCACGAGCACATCCACAAGGGCATGACCAGCCGCGATCTCACCGAGAACGTGGAGCAGCTGCAGATCCGGCTCTCGCTCGAACACGTTCACGCGCACGGCGTCGCGGTGGCGGCGCGGCTGGCGGAGCGGGCCGCCGAATATCAGAGCCTGGTGATGGCCGGTCGCTCGCACAATGTGGCCGCCCAGGCGACCACGCTGGGCAAGCGATTCGCCTCGGCCGCCGACGAACTGCTGATCGCGCTGGCCCGGCTGCGGGAGCTGATCGACCGATATCCGTTGCGCGGCATCAAGGGTCCGATGGGCACCGCCCAGGACATGCTCGATCTGCTCGGCGGCGATGCGGGCAAACTGACACAGCTCGAACAGAAGGTGGCCCGGCACTTGGGCTTTGCCACCGTGCTGACCAGCGTGGGCCAGGTGTATCCGCGGTCGCTGGACCACGATGTGATCTCCGCCCTGGTCCAGATCGGCGCGGGCCCTTCGTCGTTCGCGCACACCGTGCGGCTGATGGCCGGGCACGAACTGGTCACCGAGGGCTTCCAGCCGGGCCAGGTGGGCAGTTCGGCCATGCCGCACAAGATGAACACCCGCTCCTGTGAGCGGGTGAACGGCCTGCAGGTGGTGCTGCGCGGCTACGCGTCGATGGCCGCGGAACTGGCCGGGGCGCAGTGGAACGAGGGCGACGTGTTCTGCTCGGTGGTGCGCCGGGTCGCGCTGCCGGACGCCTTCTTCGCCGTCGACGGCATGATGGAGACGTTCCTGACCGTGCTCGCCGAATTCGGCGCGTATCCGGCGGTCATCGATCGCGAACTCAACCGCTATCTGCCGTTCCTGGCCACCACCCGCATCCTGATGGCGGCCGTGCGCGCCGGGGTGGGCCGCGAGACCGCGCACGAGGTCATCAAGGAGCACGCGGTCGCGGTCGCGCTGGCCATGCGCGAACAGGGTCGCGAACCCGATCTGCTGGACCGCCTGGCCGCCGACGAGCGCCTGCCGCTCTCGCGCGCCGATCTCGATGCGGCCCTGGCCGACAAGTCGGTGTTCATCGGCGCGGCGCAGGCGCAGGTTTCGGATGTCATCGCCCAGGTGCAGAAGCTGGTGGCGGCGAATCCGGAGGCCGCGCGCTACACCCCGTCGCCGATCCTGTAGTTCTCGGAAGATGAACCCGTACACGATCTTTGCCGATATCGTCGCCGGGCGGGCACCTTCGTCGAAGGTGTACGAGGACGAGGACGTCTTGGCGTTCATGGATATTCGGCCGATGACGCCCGGACATCTGCTGGTGATTCCGAAGGTGCCCGCGCGCAGCCTGTCCGAACTCGATCCGGCGATCGGCGGCAAGCTGTTCCAGGTCGGGCAGCGGCTGGCGGCGGCGCTGCGGTCCTCCGAGGTGAACTGTGACGGTGTGAACTTCTTTCTGGCCGACGGCGTGACCGCGGGTCAGGAGGTGTTCCACGTGCACCTGCACGTCATCCCGCGCACCCCGGGCGACGGTTTCGGGCTGCGCGGGCGGCCGACCACGCCCCCGCGCGCCGATCTGGACTATCTGGCGGCCTCGATCCGCGGGGCGCTGGAACGCGCCGAGCGCTGAACGATTGCTAAACGATCACACCACCGCCTGAAAAGCCCCGTCTGAGCTACGTTGAATGCGTATTTGATGGGGCTGATGGAGGTGGGGAGATGCGTGTTCGAGCCGTTGCTGTAGTTGTGCTAGCGGTGACATTGGGCGTCGGGGCTCCGTTGTCCGGCCCGGTGCCCGGGGCGAGCGCGGCCCGGATCGTCCGGATCGACGACCTCGGCCCGCGGCGGTCGGCGGTCCTCATCGACTCGCCCGCCATGGACCGCGCCGTGCAGGTGCAGGTGCTGCATCCGCCGGGCGGCGGCGCGCGGCCCACCTACTATCTGCTCGACGGCCTGGATCCGGGGACCGGGCAGAGCACCTGGACCAATGCCACCGACGCCGAGAACTTCTTCGCGGGCAAGAACGTCAATGTGGTGCTGCCGCTGGGCGGCCAGGCCAGCTACTACACCGATTGGCAGCGCGACGATCCGCGCTTCGGCCGCTACCGCTGGGAGACGTTCCTGACCCGCGAACTGCCGCCGATCATCGATGCCGCGTTCGCGGGCAACGGCGTGAACGCGATCGGCGGGCTGTCCATGGGCGGGATCGCGGCCTTCGTCCTGGCCGCGCGTCATCCGGGCCGCTATCGCGCGGTCGCCGGGTACAGCGCATGTCCGGATCTGGGCCTGGCGCAGGGCGCGATGCTGTTCTCCATCGCCAATCGAGGCGGCGATCCGGCCAATATGTGGGGTCCGCCCGGCAGTCCGGCCTGGGCCGAACACGATCCGGCCCTGCTCGCGGATCGCCTGCGCGGCAAGACGATCTACCTGTCCACCGGGACCGGCATTCCGGGGCCGCACGAGGCGGAGATCAAACCGCAGCTGCCGGAGAACATCTTCTTCGGCGGGCCGATCGAGGCGGGCGTCGACGCCTGTGTGACGGCATTCGAGCAGCGGTTGCGCGGTATGGACATTCCGGCACGCGTCGACCACAGTCCGGTGGGGACGCATTCGTGGTCGTACTGGCAGGACACGCTGCACGGGTCGTGGAGTTCCTTGGCTCCCGCCCTGGGGGCGTGAGCCAGGGACCAGGAAACGGCACCGGGCGTAGGCGTCGAACGCTTTACGTCCCAGGCCGGTTGAACTCACCATCCTTGGCGCCCGCCACGAAGGCGCGCCACTCGCCGGGCGTGAAGATCAGGGTGGGGCCGTCCGGGTTCTTGGCGTCGCGCAGGCCGATATTGCCGCTGGCGAGGAAGGCCACCTCGACGCCGCCCGCGCCGTCGCCGCTGCGGTGCCACACGGCATCGGGTTCGATCTCACGGTTCTTCTGTTCCACGCGTGCTCCTGTCCGTTCGACGTCGGCTCGAGCGGGAGCGGGATCGGGCCCCCGGGGATAGACAGTAGTCAGGCGAAACCGGGCGCGCGGGCGTTCCGGAACCGAGATATTCCGGCCACTTTCGGTTATCCGGTTTCACGAATTCCGCGACCATTCCGAAATGCCCGCCGAAATGATCCGAACCACAGCCGCGGCAAGTCGCGAGCCGAGGCGGCCGCCGGGCTGTGGCGAGAGACACTCCGGGCACGGTGTCGAGGCCCCCGGACACCGCGGGGCGCATCTCCGCTCGGCTCACCTCGCATCGGCCGCACCGCCCGCGACCTGCGACAGCCGACGTAGCGGCCGCCTCCCGTGGCCCTCGCGGACCGCTCGGTTTCGGCGCTGGTGGGCGGCGCGCGCGGCATTTACCTCGCGACCGCGACAATTCTCCTGGTTTACCCGGCAACCGAATCGGAAACACACACCACTGTGGCTTATTTACGGCGTCGAGCGGAGCAGGCCGATCTCCCCGCCCGAGGGCCGGAAAATTGTGTGACGCGCCACACTGTACGCACGACCAGGATGGAGCACCGCATGGCACCCGTCTTCGACAGTTGCGCGGTGGTGCCCCGGCACCTCACCGTCGAGCAGGCTCACAACATCTTGCACATCCACCGCAGCTGCCCCACCGATCAGTGTCCGCGCCGCAAGGCCGCCCTGTACTTCCTGATGGATTCTCGCCGCGCCCCACGCCCGAACGGCCGCCCTACCGGCCGGCCGGCGCCGCGGCCCGCCTCCGGACTGTCCTAGCGAAGCGGCGATCGGCCGCGACTCGGGTGACCTGACCACGAAGGCCGGGCGCCGCCCATTACGGTGGAGCGCATGGCTCTCGACAGTGGTACCGGAACGATCCCGATCGCCAAGAAGGTGCCCACCACGCGCGTGCACCACGGCGACACCTTCGTCGACGAGTACGAGTGGCTGCGCGACAAGGACGACCCGGAGGTGATCGCCTACCTCGAGGCGGAGAACGCCTACACCGAGGCGCAGACCGCCCAGCTGCAGCCGCTGCGGGACAAGATCTTCGACGAGATCAAGTCCCGGACGCTCGAGACCGATCTGTCCGTCCCGGCCCGGATGGGCGACTACTGGTACTACTCCCGCTCCTTCGAGGGCAAGCAGTACGGCGTGCACTGCCGCTGCCGGATCGACGACCCGGACGACTGGACACCCCCGCGGCTGGAGGCCGACACCGAGGTCACGGGCGAGGAGATCCTGCTCGACAGCAATGTCCTCGCCGAGGGGCACGACTTCTTCGCCCTCGGGGCGTTCTCGATCAGCCACGACGGCAATCTGCTGGCCTTCTCCGTCGACACCGCCGGAGACGAGCGATACACGCTGCGGTTCAAGGACCTGCGCACCGGCGACCTACTCGGCGACGAGATTCCGGGCACCGCCCCGGGGGCGACCTGGTCGCTGGACGGCACCCACGTCTTCTACCAGACCGTCGACGAGTCCTGGCGGCCCGATACCGTGTGGCGGCATCGGCTGGGCACCGCGCCGGATGCCGACGTCAAGGTCTTCCACGAGCCCGACGAGCGCTACTGGGTGAGCATCGGGGCGAGCCGCTCGGAGAAGTACCTCATGATCTGGGTGGGTTCGAAGATCACCAGCGAGGGTTGGGTGCTCGAATCCGACGATCCCGAGGGTGAATTCCGGGTGCTCATTCCTCGTCGCGAGGGGGTGGAGTACTCGGTCGAGCATGCCGTCGTCGGCGGTCGGGACCGCTTCCTGATCCTGCACAACGATGTCGTGGACGGTGTGAAGGCGGAGAACTTCGTGCTGGCCGAGGCGCCGGTCGACGATCCGTCGAATATGACGCTGCTGATTCCGCACCGCGACGACGTCCGGCTCGAGGACATCGACTGTTTCGCCGATCATCTGGTGCTGTCCTACCGCCGCGAGGCCCTGCCGCGAGTCGCGGTGTGGCCGTTGACCTCCGAGGGCTACGGCGAGCCGAAGGAGCTGGAGTTCGGGCTCGAGCTGTCCTCGGCGGGCGTCGGCTCCAATCCGGAATGGGCGCAGCCGACGCTGCGGATCGGGGTGACCTCGTTCATCACGCCGATGCAGGTGTTCGACTATGTGCCCGCCACCGGTGAACTGCTGCTGCGCAAGGAGCAGCCGGTACTCGGCGGCTACGACGCGAACGATTACGAGCAGCACCGGGATTGGGCCGTCGCCGCGGACGGCACCCGGGTGCCGATCTCGATCGTGCGGCGCAAGGATCTGCCCGCCGGGCCGAAACCGTTGCTGCTCTACGGATATGGCTCCTACGAGGCCAGCATTGATCCGGGCTTCTCGGTGTCGCGGCTGTCGCTGCTGGACCGCGGCATGGTGTTCGCGATCGCGCACGTACGCGGCGGCGGGGAGATGGGGCGGCTGTGGTACGAGCACGGCAAGACGCTCACCAAGAAGAACACCTTCACCGACTTCGTCTCCTGCGCACGGCATCTCATCGATACCGGGGTGACCGCGCCCGATCGGATGATCGCCGACGGCGGCAGCGCGGGCGGGCTGCTGGTGGGTGCGGTGGCCAACCTCGCGCCGGAGTTGTTCGCGGGCATCCTGGCCAACGTGCCGTTCGTGGATCCGCTCACCTCGATCCTCGACCCGTCGCTGCCGCTGACGGTCATCGAATGGGACGAGTGGGGAAATCCGTTGGCGGACAAGGAGGTCTACGAGTACATGAAGTCGTATTCGCCCTACGAGAACGTCGCGGCGAAGGACTATCCGGCCATCCTGGCGATCACCAGCCTCAACGACACCCGGGTGCTGTACGTGGAACCGGCCAAGTGGGTGGCCAAGCTGCGCGCCACCAAGACCGGTGATTCCCAGCTACTGCTGAAGACCGAGATGAGCGCCGGACACGGCGGCGTGAGCGGGCGCTATGAGAAGTGGAAGGAAGTCGCCTTCGAATACGCCTGGGTGTTGGACACGGTCGGGCTGGCCGACGCGTAGGACTACAGGCCGCAGGTGGCGATGTTGTCCAGCAGCATCCGGCGGTCACGCTCGCGGGCGGACTCGATGCCGCGGTATGCGCCGCGCGAGTCCATGATCGCCAGGTAGGCGTCGGCGATCTGCTCGGGCGTGGCGTCCGGATGCTGACCGCGGACGGTGTCGACGAAGGCGCGGGTGGTGTCGCACTGCTCCTGCCGGGTGAAGATCGGCGGCGGATCGTTCACATCGGCGCGGGCGAGGGCCGGGGCGGCGATCAGGGGGACGGCCAGGGCGGTCAGGAGTGCTGCCTTCACCGGTCCGATCCTACTGGTCATGCGTCCGGTGACTCGAGTTCGTCGCCCGGTCACCGGATGAGTACGAGGTGGACACCTGCCGCCCGCACAGTGGATTGATGACCGCTTCAGGGTCGGTGAACAGCACGAACAGGGGGTCGAGCATGAGCGCGCAACTGATCGTCTCGGTATCCGGTATCCGCGACACCACTCGCGCGGCGGCAATGGACTTCGCCGCGGAGATGGATCGGCGGCACATCCCGCTGTCGCTGCTGGTCGCGCCGCGCCTGAAGGGCAAGTACCGGCTCGCCGAGGACGAGCCGACGCAGCAGTGGTTGCGCGAGCGCCGCGAGCTCGGTGACGCCATCGTGCTGCACGGCTACGACCAGGCCGCCACCAAGCGCCGCCGCGCCGAATTCGCCGCCCTGCCCAAACACGAAGCGCGCCTGCGCCTCATGGCCGCCGACCGGGTGATGGAACGGGTGGGCCTGCGCACGCGCCTGTTCGCCGCCCCGCGCTGGAACGCCTCCGAGGGCGCGATGGCCGCCCTGCCCGACGTCGGTTTCCGCCTGGCCCTGGGCCTCACGGCCATCTACGACCTGGAACGCGACACCTCCCAGCGCTCCTGGGTGCACGGCATCGGTGAAGGCTTCCGCGCCGAGCCCTGGTGGTGCCACGCCCTGGTCCTGAGCGCCGCCCGCACCGCCCGCCGCGGCGGCCTCCTACGCCTGGCGGTATCCGCCGCCCAACTATCCCGTTCGGGCCCGCGCCAAGCCATGCTCGACGCCATCGACCTGGCCCTCTTCCACGAGGCCAGCCCCGACGTCTACCGCTGGGAGCCCTTCGCCCCCGCCCGCGCGGCCTGACCGGCGCACCATTTCCCGCTCGCCGCACCCTTTCTCGCGCTTCGCACCCCCTGTGGCCGCCCGCAATGGGTGCGAGGGCCCACAAAGGGTGCGGCTCCCTCGCACCGCTTCTGGTTCGCCGCACCTTTTTTCGCGCGTCACACCGGCTGTGGCCGCCCGTAATGGGTGCGAGGGCCCACAAAGGGTGCGGCTCCCTCGCACCGCTTCTGGTTCGCCGCACCCCTTCTCGCGCTTCGCACTCGCTTCAGGCGGCCGTAGCGGGTGCGAAGCGCCGGAAAGGGTGCGGCTGGGGCGATTCGCTACTGCAGCAGCAGGCCGATGGCCAGGGTGAGCATGACGGCGGCGATGAGGATGTCGAGTGCGCGCCAGGCGGTGCGGCGGGCGAAGAGGGGGGTGAGGAGGCGGGCGCCGTAGCCGAGGGCGGCGAACCAGACGAGGCTGGCCAGCATCGCGCCCGCGGCCAGGTACCACCGGTTGGGGCCGTAGGTGCTGGCGTAGGAGCCGAGTAGGACCACGGTGTCCAGGTAGACGTGGGGGTTGAGCCAGGTCAGGGCCAGGCAGGTGAGGAAGGTCGCGCCGAGGGCCATCGAGGTATCGGTGGCGTCGGGGGTCAGCGATCCGGCCGTGAGGGCGCGGCGCGCGGCCAGCGCGGCGTAGCCCAGCAGGAAGGCCGCGCCCGCGTAGCGGGCGAGGGTGAGAACCATGGGGGCGGAAGCGACGATCGCGCCGAAGCCGCCCACCCCGGCGGCGATCAGCACCATGTCCGACAGTGCGCAGACCGAGACCACCACCAGCACGTGCTCGCCGCGGATGCCCTGACGCAGGACGAACGCGTTCTGCGCGCCGATCGCCACGATCAGCGACAGCCCGAAACCCAGACCCGACAGGGCCGCCAGCGCGGCGGAGGAAGCATTCACATTCCTCGACGCTATGGCCGGTCCGTGGGACAGACAAGCTAAAGATTTTCAACCATCATTACAGTTTCTTAATATGGATCTGCAACTGGACCAGCTCCGCGCCCTCGACGCCGCCGTGGCCGAGGGCACGTTCGAGGCGGCCGCGCGGCGGCTGCGGGTCACGCCCTCGGCGGTCAGTCAGCGCATCAAGGCCCTCGAGATGGCCGTCGGCCGCATTCTGTTGCAGCGCACGAAACCGGTGCGGCCCACCGACTCCGGACGCGCCGTGCTGCGGCTGGCCCGGCAGATCGAATTGCTCACCGGTGATACGGCCCGCGAATTGGGTGCGGCGGAGAGGGATTCGCCAGAACTCGTGCGGATTCCCCTGGCAGTCAACGCCGATTCGCTCGAGACCTGGGTGCTGCCCGCCCTGGGCGACGCGCCCGCGGGCGTGTGCTTCGAGATCCACCGCGAGGACGAGGAGCACACCATCGGGCTGCTCCGCGACGGCACCGTCATGGCGGCCGTCACCGCCACCGCCGAGCCCGTGCAGGGCTGCACCGTGCGGCGGCTGGGCGCGATGCGCTATCGCCCGATGGCCACCCCGGATTTCGTTCGCACCTGGTTTGCCGAGGGCGCGACCGCGCGTGCCTTCGCCGCCGCGCCGGTGGTCGTCTTCGACCGGAAGGACGATCTGCAGGACCGGATGATGCGCCGCCGCGCGCGCAGACCGTTGGACCCACCCCGCCACTACATCCCGTCCTCGTCCGGATTCGTCGAGGCCGTGCGCCGCGGCCTCGGCTGGGGCATGATTCCCGACCTGCAGGCCACCGCCGATCTGCCGTCCGGCCGACTGGTCGTACTCGATCCGCGCCTGCACATCGACGTACCGCTGTACTGGCAGCAGTGGCGGCTGGACTCCCCGGCCCTGGGCGCGGTCGCGACGACCGTCGCCGCCGCGGCCGCTGCTTCGCTGCGCCGATGAGTAGGGTTGCGGGTGATCAACGGATGATCTTGTGAGCGTGGCACAGTAAGGGCCATGACCAAAGCGGTGCCCGCATCGGCGACCGCGCGGGCCGGTACCTCCCTCTCCTGGGTCACCCTAGCCCTGATGACCACCAGTTCCGGTAGCCAGCCTGCGCTCCGCGCCCACCATCCGTCCCTGCGCGATCCGGGTCGCCAATACCCGCGGGCCATGCTGCTCGCCGTGCTGCTGGTGCTGCTGATCTTCATCGTCCCCGCGGTGCTGATCAGCTGGGTCGTTCCCGCCGACGAGATCGGCCGCACGGCAGGGGTGATCGGGTATGGGTGTGATGGGTCTGCTGATTCCGTATTCGTTCCTACGGCTGCGCAAACCGCACTGGAAGACGGAATTCGGTGGAGCGACCGAGACGAACGGATAGGTTGAATTCGGGCGATACGACGAAACGAGTTGATATGACTGACGATTCCCGGACCCAGGCGCTGCGCGAACAGGTGCGGGCGCTGATGCCGAAGGCGAAAACGGATCTGGCCGAGTTGGTTTCGTACAAGTCGGTGTACGACCCGCGGCTGTTCCCGATCGAGGAGTGTCACAAGGCGGCGCAGTGGACGCTGGACGCCTGCGTCGAGGTGGGCCTGACCGATGCCGCGCTGTACGAGACGCCCGACGGCAGCCAGGCCGTGGTGGCCCGCTATCCCGCGCCCGCCGGTGCGCCGACGGTGCTGCTGTACTGCCACTACGACGTGCAGCCGCCGATGGACGAGGCGGCCTGGGACAGCCCGGCCTGGCAGCTCACCGAGCGCGACGGCCGCTGGTACGGGCGCGGCGCGGCCGACTGCAAGGGCAATCTCGTCGCCCATCTGACGGCCCTGCGCGCGGTGCGGGAAAGCCTGGGCGGCAAGGGCTTTCCGGTCGGCATCACGCTGGTGTGCGAGGGCTCGGAGGAGCAGGGGACCGGCGGCATGGAGGCCTTCGTGCCGAGCCATGCCGATCTGCTGCGCGCCGACGCCCTGGTGATCGGGGACTGCGGCAATGTCGCGGTCGGCGTGCCGACCTTCACCCAGACCCTGCGCGGCATGGTGGCGGCCGTGCTCACCGTGGAAACCCTTGCCGGACCGCTGCATTCGGGTATGTACGGCGGCGCGGCCCCCGACGCGCTGGCCGCGCTGATCCACGTGCTCGCCTCGCTGCGCGACGAGCGGGGCAACACTACGATCGCGGGCCTGCCGAACGATCGAATCTGGGACGGCGAGCAATACCCGCCCGAACAGTTCCGCGCCGACGCCGGTGTGCTCGACGGCGTGGACCTGCTGGGCGACGGCACGGTCTCGGACATGATCTGGGCGCGCCCGGCGCTCACCGTGATCGGCATGGACGTGCCGCCGGTGGTCGGCTCGGCGGCGGCCATCCAGCCCAGCGCGCGGGCCCGGCTCAACCTGCGCATCCCGCCCGGTGTCGAGCCGGAGCAGGCCCTGAAGGCGTTGACCGCCCACGTGGAGGCCAACACGCCCTGGCACGCCCGGGCCACGATCGAAGCCGAGGGCCTCGCGGCGCCGTTCCGCTCGGGCACGGGCGGTCCCGCCCGCACGGCCATGGAGGCCGCCTTCCGCACCGCCTACGGCCGGGCGGCGACCACCCAGGGACAGGGCGGGTCCATCCCGCTGTGCAACGTCTTCGCCGACACCTATCCGGGCGCGGAGATCATGCTGCTCGGTGTCGAGGAACCCAAATGCCTCATCCACGCCCCCAACGAGAGCGTGGATCCGAGCGAGATCGAGCGCATCGCGCTCACCGAGGCGCTGTTCCTGACGAGTTTCCGGGGCTAGAGCTCCGCGTGGTCCTCCGGCTCGATCAGCTTGAATTCGGTGTCGGCCGGGCGCATCTCGGACAGTCGGCCGAAGTAGATGCCCTGCGCGGCGTTCTCGATGATCCCGTAGTGAATCGGGATCGCCGTGCGGGGCGCCACGGCGCGCAGATAGTCGACGGCCTCGCTGATCCGCATCCACGGCGCGGCCGCGGGCAGGGCCAGCACGCCGACGCGCGTCGAGGGCACCCACAGCGAATCGCCCGGATGCACGAATTCGGTCGGATCGTCGGGGGTGCCGAGCTGGAAGACCGTGTTGTCGACCACCGGAATCTCCGGATGGATCACCGCGTGCCGCCCGCCGCCGCCGGTGATCTGCACCTTGCCGACGGTCAGCACATTTCCGGCGTGCACGGCTTCCCAAGGCCCGCCGCGCATCTGGGCGGTCTGCGGATCGCACAGCAGCCGGGCGTTCGGATTCTTCTCGACCAGCGCATCGATGCGATTGGCGTCGATGTGGTCGGGATGCTGATGGGTCACGGCGATCGCGTCCAGGCCCTCGATGCCCTCGAATCCGTGCGAGAAGTTGCCGGGATCGAACAGGATCTTGGTGCCGTGCAGCTCGACCAGAACACAGGAATGTCCGAAGTGGGCTATGCGCATGAGTTCACGGTATACCCGGGTCGCCGCGCCGCGACCGCTCCAACTACGCTGATCAGGTAATCCCCCAGCACAGCGTGAGGAGCGAGCGCGTGGCACGAGTCGTGGTCGAGGTGATGCCGAAGGCCGAGATCCTGGATCCGCAGGGTCAGGCCATCGTCGGTGCGCTCGGGCGCCTGGGCTTTCCGGGTGTCTCGGATGTCCGGCAGGGCAAGCGATTCGAACTCGACGTGGACGACAGCGTGAGCGACGCCGAGCTCGAGAAGATCGCCGAGAGCCTGCTGGCCAATACGGTCATCGAGGACTGGAAGGTGGTGCGGCTGTGACTGCCCGCATCGGCGTCATCACTTTCCCGGGCACCCTCGACGATGTCGACGCCGCCCGCGCGGTGCGCCTGGCCGGCGCCGAGGCGGTGAGCCTGTGGCACGCCGACGCCGATCTGAAGAATGTGGACGCGGTCGTCGTGCCCGGCGGCTTCTCCTACGGCGACTATCTGCGCGCCGGCGCCATCGCCCGCTTCGCCCCGGTGATGGGCAAGGTGGTGGAGGCCGCGCGCGGCGGCATGCCGGTGCTGGGGATCTGCAACGGTTTTCAGGTGCTGTGCGAGGCCGGGCTGCTGCCGGGCGCGCTGACCCGCAACGAGGGCCTGCACTTCATCTGCCGCGACGAGTGGCTGGCGGTGGAGCGCACCGACACCGCGTGGACCTCCCGCTACGAGCCCGGCGCCCAGATCCTCATCCCGGTCAAGAACGCCGAGGGCCGCTATCAGGCCTCGCAGCGGGTGCTGGACGAGCTGGAGGGCGAGGGCCGCGTGGTGTTCCGCTACGCGGGTGAGAATCCGAACGGCTCGCAGCGCGCGATCGCCGGCATCTGTTCGTCGGACCGCCGGGTGGTGGGCCTG
Source organism: Nocardia sp. CDC159 (assembly GCF_023740735.1). Classification (GTDB taxonomy): domain Bacteria; phylum Actinomycetota; class Actinomycetes; order Mycobacteriales; family Mycobacteriaceae; genus Nocardia; species Nocardia pulmonis. Next base: position 314,643 of record NZ_JAMRXH010000002.1, on the reverse strand, counting down.
ATGCCGCATCCAGAGCACGCGACCGAACCGCTCACCGGCCCCAGCGACGACGGCCTCGGCATCTTCCTGTCGGTGGTCGACACCCTCGTCTCCGCCTGATCGCTACCCCGGCCCCGCCTAGGGGTTCCACCCCCTAGGGGTTGACGGCCGCTAGCGCACGCTGTCGACGATCTGCAGGTCCACGCCGTCGGCGCGGGCGATCAGCGCGGTGAACTGCTGGGAGTGGTTGCCGTGAAAGGCTCGCCCGCCCGAGGGCGTCTCCAGCACCACCCCGTCGTCGAGCGCGGCCTGCATGCGGGGGACGTCGAGCGAGCCGCAGGTGTGCGCGAGCGACTGCAGCGTGTACATCGCCTCGTAACTGGTGTTGCCGAAGTAGGTGAGCTGCGGGGCGAACCGGCCGTGCAGGCGGTGGTAGCGGCTCATCCGGTCCGGATCGCTGGTGCGGTTGTCCGGGAAGAAGCTCGAGACCACGTAGAGGTTGTCGTTGGCCGCCGGACCGGCCGCCAGCAGCACGCCCTCATCGATGCCCGGGCTGACCCGGAACTGCCGCTCGGAGCGCCCGGTATGAGCGAACTGCTGGTTGAACCGCACCGCGTCGGTACCGACCAGCAGCAGCACGATGCCGTCGGCCCGGTCCAGCCGCGGATCGCCCAGGAACTCGCTGAAGTCCTCGGTGCCCAGCGGGAAGTACTTCTCCAGCGTGATCGAGCCCTGATGGGCCGTGCGCACCGCCTTACCGGTCGCCATCGGCCAGATGTAGTCGTTGCCGATGATTGCCCAGCGCCGGACGCCGAACTCCCGCTCCAGCCAGTCCATGGCGGGCAGGATGTGCCCGGCCGGATTCTCCCCGATCATCAGCACGCCCGGGGGCTCGTTGGGCAGATCCTCGTGGGTGGTGGCGAACAGATAGGGAACTCGGCCGTCGGCGGCTCGGGCCACCGCCCGGCGCACCGCGGAGATGTGCCATCCGGTGATGGCATCCACCATTCCGGTCGCCAGCAGGGCCGAAACCTCCTGCGCGACCTCGCGCGGAGCGCGGCCGCCATCGATGGTCGTGACCCGGACCTCACGGCCGAGAATTCCTGCGCCACCGTTGATCTCCTCGACCGCGAGCGCAATTGCCGCCTCACAGGAAGGGGCCACAATTCCCGCCGGTCCCTGGAGTGGGACGATGTTCAGGACCTCGATCACGTCGTCCGGACTCTCGCTGAACGGGAACATTCGGTACCCTCTTCTTGTCCGAGCGAAAATGATGGGCGGGAAAAATATGTCGACCATTGTAAGCGGCTTTTCCACTTTGCATGGAGCGCTGCGTGCCGCAGAGCGTAGTTGGCTGCGTCACCTGGACGCGGCGTTGTGCGCGAGGCAACTGTCAGCCGACCAGTGGTCGATGCTGTCGAATCTGTCCGACCAGGCCGGGATCACGATGAGCGAGCTTGCTGCGCGTTCGCAGCTGCCGCCGTCGTCGGCCACCCGGCATGCCGACGCCCTGGCCGAGCGCGGCCTGATCTTCCGGATCGCCGCCGAGGACGACCGGCGTCGCATCCTGATCGGGCTGACCAAGCGGGGCGCCGAACTGGTGGAATCCGTGCGGGCCGAGGAGCGGCGTGCGGAGGAGGACCTGCGCAAGCGCATCGGCGCCCGCAACCACACCGACCTGCTACGCCTGCTGGAACTCGTCGCGGAGATGCCCGTCGCCGACTGACATCCGCCGCGGGTGCGGTTGCTCACTGCTTGCCCCTCGGTAACTATGGGTCTGGTTGATCTTTCCGTCCGGGAGCGCCGGAGCCATTGGTACTTTTTGCCGAGGAGTGAGCATGGGCTTGGAAACGGGTACATCGAATCCGGACACGGTTTCCGTTGCCGTAGTCAATCATCCTATGTCTCGTTTGCACTCGCGGGCCGAGGTGCTCGCCAACTGCTATCGCATCGGACACATCGTCGACGGTTTGAAAACCGGACATCCGGAACTCGATCTCATTGTGCTGCCGGAATTCTCGACCACCGGCGTCATGTACGACGAAACCGAGCTCTACTCCACGGCGATGGCGATTCCCGGTGACGAGACCGAGGTATTCGCCGCCGCCTGCCGCCGCAACCGAGTGTGGGGCGTGTTCCCGTTGGGCGCGGAATGCCATGAGCGCCATCCGCTGCGCCCGCCCTACAACTCCGCCGTGCTCATCGACGATCACGGCGAGATCGTGCAGCGCTACCGCAAGATCGCCCCGGCGCCCGAGGGCGAGCTGTCCTGGCCGGGGGAGACCACCTTCGTCACCGAGGGCCCGAAGGGCCTGCAGATCTCCATCCTGCTCGGTGAGGACGGCAACTATCCCGAGCTGTGGCGCGACTGCGCCATGAAGGGCGCCGAACTGATCGTGCGCTGTATGGCGCTGCGGGCCTGCGATGCCGAACAGCAGGTCGGCATGGCCCGAACGATGGCCTGGGCCAACAACGTCTACGTCGCCGCGGCCGGTGCGACCGGCTTCGACGGTGTCCACTCCTATTGCGGCCGTTCGGCTCTGGTCGGTTTCGACGGTCGTTCGATGGGCGAATGCGGGGCCGAGCCCCACGAGCTGCGGTTCGCCAACCTATCGATCCGCGCGCTGCGCGAGGCGCGCCGCTACGAACCGGAGCGCAATCCGCTGCACGCCCTGCTGCACCGCGGCGCGACCGGATTGAACAAGGTGAACGTCGGCCGCCGCGGCCTGGCCGAATGCCCGCTGGACTTCTACCGGACCTGGGTGACCGACGCGGTCAAGGCGCAGGAACAGGTCGACGAGATCAGCCGCGTCTAGGATTTCCGGTATGCCGGTCTCGACAACCGCGAGCGCGTCCGGGCTGTGTGCCTTCGTCGACGCGTCGCCGTCCCCGTTCCACGTCGTGCACACCGTCGCAGCCGAATTGGCGGTGCGGGGATTCGTCGAACTGCCCGAGGCGCGGCCGTGGACCGAGGCGGGTGCCGGGCGGTACTACGTGGTGCGGGGCGGATCACTGGTGGCGTGGGCCGAGGGCGATACCGAGCCCGCGGGGGCGTTCCGGGTGGTGGGCGCGCATACCGACAGCCCGAATCTGCGGGTCAAACAGCATCCCGATCTGGCGGTGGCGGGCTGGCAGCTGGTCGGACTCGAGCCCTATGGCGGCGCGTGGCTGAATTCCTGGCTCGATCGCGAGCTGGGCGTCTCCGGGCGGCTCACCGTGCGTTCCGGAAACGGTATGGCGGAGAAGCTGGTTCGCATCGATGAGCCGGTGCTGCGGGTGCCGCAGCTGGCCATCCACCTGTCGGAGGATCGGCGAGGGGTGACGCTGGATCCGCAGCGGCATGTGAACGCGGTCTGGGGAGTGGGCAGCGAGCCGCGCTCGTTCCTCGCGTACGTGGCCGAGCATGCGGGCGTCGCGCCGGGGGAGGTGCTGGGCTGGGAGCTCATGACCCACGATCTGACCCCGAGCCGGTTGGTCGGCCGCGACGGTGACCTGGTGAGCGCGCCCCGGCTGGACAATCAGGGCACCTGCTACGCCGGACTGCACGCCTTCCTGGCCGCCACCGAGCGGCCCGGCGCGGCGACGCCGGTGCTGGCGATCTTCGATCACGAGGAGGTGGGCAGCCAGTCCGATCGCGGCGCGCAGTCGGATCTGCTGCCCGCGGTGCTGGAGCGGATCGTGCTGGCCCGCGGCGGCGGGCGTTCGGAATACCTTGCGGCACTGGCCGGTTCGATCTGCGCATCGGGGGATATGGCGCATGCCACCCATCCGAACTATCCCGAGCGGCACGAGCCCTCGCACCGCATCCAGATCAACGGCGGCCCGGTGCTCAAGGTCAACCAGAATCTGCGCTACGCCACCGACGCGGTCGGCGCGGCCGCCTTCGCACTGGCCTGCGCGCAGGCCGAGGTGCCACTGCAGCGGTACGTGCATCGCGCGGATCTGCCGTGCGGCAGCACGATCGGCCCGATGACCGCGGCCCGCACCGGAATGCCGACCGTCGATGTGGGCGCACCGCAGCTGGCGATGCACTCGGCGCGCGAGCTGATGGGCGCGCAGGACGTCTGGGCCTATTCGGCGGCGCTGACGGCCTTCCTGACCCCGGCCGGTCGGTAGGCGAGGGCGCCGATCACCAGCGCGGCGAGGGTGACCAGCACGTAGCCGCTGCCGACGATCTGCTGCCACCAGGACCAGCCCAGCTCGCGGTCCTGGTGATGCGGCAGCAGCCACTGCGGCCCGACCATGAACAGCACGACGATCGCCCCCGTGCCGACGAGGAACCAGCGCCGCCGCGCACCCCCCACGATCGTATCGGCGGCGACGATCAGCGCCGGGGCGATCCACACCCAGTGATGCGACCACGACACCGGCGACACCAGCAGGATCGCGGCGGCGTTCACCAGCAGCGCCGACACCGTGCGGCCGTCGTCGATCAGGCGCTTCATCCACACCGCCGCCAGCGCCACCACGATGAGCGACAACAGGATCCAGATCGTGATGGCGGTCGAATCGGCGACGCCCAGGCGGAAGGCGAAGCCCTTCAGCGACTGGTTGCCCGCGAACTGCGGCGGCCCGATCCGGCCGGTGTCGAGCATGGTGTGCAACCAGTAGTTCGCCGAATCCTTCGGGAACAGTAGGAATCCGAGCGTGATCGCCCCGACGGCGGAGGCCAGCAGCGTGCCGATCGCCCGCCCCGCGGCGCTGTGCAGCACTCGCCGATCCCCGCGCAGCACTGCCCGCCAGTCCACGCGGAGCAGGAAGTACAGCAGAAATCCCGCCGGAATCAGCTTGATGGATACCGCGATTCCGATCAGCATCCCGCGCGGCCAGAACGGGCGGCGCACCAGGGCGTCCAGCGCGACCGCCGCCATGAGCACCAGATTGATCTGCCCGAAGTTGTAGGTCTGGCGGACGGGTTCGGACAATCCGAGCAGCGCGACCGCGCCGATCACCAACGCCCACTTGGTGGTTCGATCCAGATTCGGGCGCAGCCGGTCCAGCAGCACCCACAGCGTGGCGCCCAGGGCGGCGATCGAGGTGGCCAGCACCAGCCATTCGGCCCAGTGCAGCGGCAGCAGCGCCAGCGGCGCGAAGAACAGGGCGGCCAGCGGGGGATAGGTGAACGGCAGGCCGATCCCACCCGACTTCGGCAGGGGGCCGTACAGATCGCCGCCGTCGAGCCAGACCCGGGCGCCGTTGCGATAGACCTGGAGATCGATATAGCCGTGCCACTGTTTGGTGAGATACAACACGATCGACGAGACGGCGAACAGCGCGAGGGAAACTCCCAGCAAACGCCGTTGGCGGGCCGCCGGACTCGCGGTGGACGGCCCTGCTGAATTGGTCACGGGCAGTTCGTCCGGATCCGCGACCCTGGATCGATCGTTCACCGGCTCAGCGTATCGGGTACAGCGGAGCTCGCTGGTCGGGGTGGGTTGGGCACCCACTAGACTGCGCCTGTGACCGCCCACGTCGACACCGTCAGCGCCGCCGCAGCAACCCCGGACACTCCGCAGCCCTACTCCGAACTTGGGCTCAAGGACGACGAATACGCCCGGATCAGGGAGATCCTCGGCCGTCGGCCCACCGACGCCGAGCTGGCGATGTACTCGGTGATGTGGAGCGAGCACTGCTCCTACAAGTCCTCCAAGGTGCATCTGCGCTACTTCGGCCAGACCACCACCGACGAGATGCGCGAGTCCATGCTCGCGGGCATCGGCGAGAACGCGGGTGTGGTCGACATCGGCGACGGCTGGGCGGTGACGTTCAAGGTCGAAAGCCACAACCACCCGTCCTACGTGGAGCCGTATCAGGGCGCGGCGACCGGCGTGGGCGGCATCGTGCGCGACATCATGGCTATGGGCGCGCGGCCGATCGCGGTGATGGACCAGCTGCGCTTCGGCGCGGCCGATCATCCCGACACCCGGCGCGTGGTGGACGGCGTGGTGCGCGGCGTCGGCGGGTACGGCAATTCGCTGGGCCTGCCGAATGTGGGCGGCGAGACCGTATTCGACGCGTCCTATCAGGGCAATCCGCTGGTGAACGCCCTGTGCGCGGGCGTGATGCGAGTGGAGGACCTGCACCTGGCCTTCGCGTCGGGTACCGGCAACAAGATCATTCTGTTCGGCGCGCGCACCGGCCTCGACGGCATCGGCGGGGTGTCGGTGCTGGCCTCGGACACCTTCTCCGGCGACGAGTCCGGCACCGGCCGCAAGAAGCTGCCGAGCGTGCAGGTGGGCGATCCGTTCGCGGAGAAGGTCCTCATCGAATGCTGTCTCGAGCTGTATCACGCGGGGCTCGTGGTCGGCATCCAGGACCTGGGCGGGGCCGGATTGTCGTGTGCGACCTCCGAACTCGCGGCGGCCGGGGACGGCGGCATGCACGTGGAGCTGGACCGGGTGCCGCTGCGCGCGGCCAATATGACCCCGGCGGAGATCCTGTCGAGCGAATCGCAGGAGCGCATGTGCGCGGTCGTGGCACCGGAGAACGTGGACGCGTTCATGGCGGTCTGCGAGAAGTGGGACGTGCTGGCCACGGTGATCGGCGAGGTCACCGACGGCGACCGGCTCGTGATCACCTGGCACGGTGAGACCGTGGTCGACGTGCCGCCACGCACGGTCGCCCACCAGGGCCCGGTCTACGAGCGCCCCGTGCAGCGGCCCGCCGACCAGGACGCCCTGATCGCCGACACCCCGGATACGTTGGCGCGCCCCAAGACCGGCGACGAACTGCGCGCGACGCTGCTGAAGATGATCGCCAGCCCGCAGCTGTGCAGCCGCCGCTGGATCACCGAGCAGTACGACCGCTACGTGCGCGGCAACACCGTGCTGGCCGAGCACGCCGACGCCGGTGTGGTTCGCATCGACGAGGAATCCGGCCGCGGTATCGCGCTGGCCACCGACGCCTCGGGCCGCTACACCAAACTCGATCCGTACGCGGGCGCGCAGCTGGCGCTGGCCGAGGCGTTCCGCAATGTCGCGACCACGGGCGCGACCCCGAAGGCCGTCACCAACTGCCTCAACTTCGGTTCCCCGGAGGATCCGGGCGTGATGTGGCAGTTCCAGCAGGCCGTGCGCGGTCTGGCGGATGGCTGTGCGGCCCTGGGCATCCCGGTCACCGGCGGCAATGTCAGCTTCTACAACCAGACCGGGCAGACCGCCATCCTGCCGACCCCGGTGGTGGGTGTGCTGGGTGTCATCGACGATGTGCACCGCCGCATCCCGACCGGATTCGGCACCGAGCCGGGCGAGACACTGATCCTGCTCGGCGAGACCCGCGACGAATTCGGCGGATCCATCTGGGCGCAGGTCGAACACGATCACCTCGGCGGCGTCCCGCCGCGCGTCGACCTGGCCCGCGAGCAGCTGCTCGCCGAGATCCTGACCGCCGGTTCGCGCGACGGAATGATCAGTGCCGCACACGATCTCAGCGAGGGCGGACTGGCTCAGGCGGTCGTCGAGGCCGCGCTGGCGGGCGAGACCGGTTGCCGCGTCCTGCTTCCCGAGGACGCCGACCCGTTCGTGACCCTGTTCTCCGAATCGGCGGGCCGGGTGCTGGTCGCGGTGCCGCGTTCGGAGGAGACCCGCTTCACCAAGATGTGCGACGCGCGCCAGCTGCCGTGGGTGCGCATCGGCGTGGTGGACCAGGGTTCGGACTCGGTCGAGGTGCAGGGCCAGTTCTCGGTCACCATGGCCGAACTGCGCGAGGCCTTCGAGGGCACCCTGCCGCGACTGTTCGGCTGAGCGGGCTCAGCCCACGACCTTGAACGGATCGTGTTCGGCGATCAGCTTTTCCAGCCGGGCCTCGTCGATGCGGGAGTGCACCTTCTTCGACTCGGCCTGGTCGCGGACCACCTTGGCCAGCGTGAAGCTGCTGCTGACCAGGAACAGCATGCTCATGGCGAGAAAGCCGCGCTGCCAGATGTCCAATGGCAGATAGAGGATGCCCGCGCAGCAGGCGACGAAGCTGACGCCGAACGCGATGGCGGCCTGGATCAGGAAGGCGGACGTGGGTTTCTGCTGTCCCCCGGGTGTGCTCATGTGCCGAGTGTAGGTCGGCGTACCCGGCCAGACGGCGGACTGAACGTTGTTCGTCGGTCCGGACGCCCCGGCTCGGCTGTTGCTGTCCTCACGCGTGGCGTGTCGTGCACCGGAACGACACCGGCCGCCATACTTGACGGGTGCTCGATACCGCCGAGGCCCTGACGACGCTGCGCTCGCGCGGCGGTGTCGCCGTCCGGCGGGGCGCATGGCTGGTGCGGCGGCTCGAGAACGACGTCATCGACCTGAACTATGTCGGCCTGGTGGTGGCGACGGTCTTCTTCGCGTGGTCGGTGACTCCGTCGCTGCTGCCGCGCGATTGGCTGTTCCAGGGGTTGATCAGCGGTCTCAACGCCGCGATCGGTTATGGCGTCGGCTGTGTGCTGGAGTGGTTGTTCCGCAGGTGGGTACGGCCGCGGCTGCCGATCCGAACCCCGGCGCTGGTCTGGCAGTACGCGATCAAGGTGACCGTGCTGGTGCTGTGCGTGCTGGCCGCGATCTGGATGCTGGTGCTCTCGGCGGACTGGCAGCGGCAGATCTCCGCGCTGATGGGTATGGAGGGCACCACCCGGGCGGCGTATCTGCGCACCGGTGCGCTGAGTCTGGGGGTCGGCGCCATCGTGGTGGCGGTGTATCGCACCGTGCGCGAGATCATCCGGTTCCTGGCGGGTCAGCTCAGCCGGTGGGTGCGGGTGCCGCCCAAACTGGCGCCGACCGTCGGCGCGATTCTGCTGGTGGTCCTGGTCGTGACGCTGTTCAACGGCCTGGCCACCAAGGCGTTCTTCGCCGCGGCCAACTCCGCGTTCAGCGTGCGCAACGACCGGATGGCCGAGTACGCGGTGCAGCCGACCAAGTCCGAACGCTCCGGCAGCCCGGACTCCTTCGCGAAGTGGGAGACCCTCGGCTCGGAGGGCCGCTGGTTCGTCTCGCACGGTCCCGACGCCTTCCGGATCGGGGCGGTGTCGGGACGGCCCGCGCGCGAACCGATTCGGGTCTATGTCGGGCTCGACTCGGCGAAAAACGATGTGACACAAGAAGAATTGGCGGTCGCCGAACTCGAGCGCACGCACGCCTTCGACCGCAAGGTGCTGGTCGTGGTGACCACCACCGGCACCGGCTGGGTGAACTCCGCCACCGCCGATTCGATCGAGTACCTGTATCACGGCGATACCGCGATCGTGGCCTCGCAGTACTCCTTCCTGCCCAGTGTGCTGTCGTTCCTGGCCGACCGGCAGAAGGTGGCCGTGGCGGGGAAGAAGATGTTCGACGCGATCTACGCCTCCTGGTCGCGCAAGCCGCCCGAGGCGCGGCCGAAGCTGCTGGTGTACGGGGAGAGCCTGGGCTCGCAGGGGTCGGAGTCGGCCTTCGACGGGCTGGCCGATCTGCGGACCAAGGTGGACGGGGCGCTGTGGGTCGGGCCGCCGAACTCCAATCGCCTGTGGCAGCAGTTCGTCTCGCGCCGCGATCCGGGCACCCGGGAAGTGGAGCCGATCTACGCCGACGGCCTGGTGGTTCGCTTCGCCTCCACCGCTTCGGATCTGCACAAGCCCTCCTCGGATTGGCGGCAACCGCGCATCGCCTACCTGCAGCACGCCTCCGATCCGATCGTGTGGTGGTCGCCGAATCTGATCTTCTCCCAACCGGATTGGCTGTCGGAGACGCGCGGATCGGATGTCACCACGCAGATGCGCTGGTGGCCGCTGGTGACCTTCTGGCAGGTGGCCGCCGATCTGACCAATGCCCAGGGCGTCAGCGACGGGCACGGCCACAATTACGGCACGCTGGTCCTGGACGGCTGGGTGGCCGTCCTGCCCCCGCCCGACATCACCCCGCAGCAGGTCGAGGCCATCCGCACCCAGGTCGAACTGTCCGGGGCCTACGAGCACACCACGAAGAAGCAGTGAACCCCCGCCGCATTCCCCTCGCCGTTGCCGCCGTGACCCTTCCGCTGCTGTGGAGCAATCGAGTGCTCCCGCGCCTGCACCTGGGCATTCGCGGCCGGACCGTCGCCAACACCGCCTTCGCCACCGGTTACGGCCTGGCGTTCGGCCGAGGCGTGCCGATCGGGCGGGTGACCCGCCGTCCGATCACCACCTTCGCACCCGCCGCCGCGGTGCTCGCGGGATATGGTGTGGCTCTCGCGATTCCGTCGCTGCGCGCGCGGCTGACCGGCTTCGCCGAACGCGCACCGGAGGTTCCGGTCGCCGAATGGGCGGCGGTGCACATCCCGCTGGGCACCGTCTACAGCGAGGAGCTGATCTTCCGGGCCATCCTCGATCCGCTGCTCGACGAGGCCGCCGGCCCCCTCGGCCCCTGGCTCGGCGCAACCACTTTCGGCCTCTGGCACATCGCCCCGGCGCGTGCCGCGGGCGACGATGTCCCCCTCTCGGTCGCGGCGACCACCCTCGGCGGCCTGTTCCTGGGCTGGCAGCGCCGCCGCACCGGCGGCATCCTGGCCCCCGCCCTACTGCACCTCGCGCTCAACGCGGGCGGCGCGATCGCCCCTCATCTCGCGGCGCGCATGGTGGGGACGAACCGGGCGGGCGGGCGCGCTAACCTCTGAGAACATGGCACGACGAACGGCTGGCGATCCCGCCGCGGTGCGGAATGCGGTTGTCGCGGTGGGCGAGTGGCTGCGTGATGAGCAGGCGCCCGCGCCCGCGCGCGCCGAACTGGCGGCGGCGGTGCGCGGCACCGCCCGGGCGCTGGCGGCCGCCGCGCCGGGTTCCTCGGTCGAGGTGCGGGTGCCGCCGTTCGTGGCGGTGCAGTGCGTCGAGGGGCCGCGGCACACCCGCGGCACGCCCCCGAATGTGGTCGAGACCGATCCCCGCACCTGGCTGCTGCTGGCCACGGGATTGCTCGACTATGCGGGGGCGATCGACGCGGGCGCGGTCAGTGCCTCCGGCATCCGAGCGGACGAGATCGCCCACTGGCTGCCGATCGTGCCGCTCTAACTCACGGCGCTCGGCGTCGCTCCGACGGGCTTGCGCCGCAATCCCCGACGGTCGTAGTAGCGCGTGATCACCAGGCCCAGCACCAGGCCGATCGCCAGCCCCAGCGCGGTCATCCAGAAGCCTCGCTCGAACCCGGCCGCGCCGTCGCCGTTGAAGTAGAGGATCGAGCGCACGCCCAGGAACACCTGATGCATCGGCTCGAAATTCGCCAGCCAGCCGAAGTAGTGCGGCGTCGCCTCGATCGGCACCGTGCCGCCCGAGGACGGCAGGCCGAGGATGATGAAGATGATCAGGTTCACGATCAGCCCGGCCGTTCCGATGGCCGCCAGGATCGAGGTGCAGGTGATACCCACCGTGGCGATTACGAACGCCCCGTAGAGATACAGCGCCAGCGGCTTGTCGATCCGCATACCCAGCGCCTCGCCGATGCCGAGGAACACCCCCGAGACGATCGCGGCCAGGGTCACCACCGCCGCCCACTTGATCAGCAGCGTGCGCACCCGCGAGATCGGCAACTCGGGCTGATGCACGGTCCACGGGCCCCATTCGGTCGGCAGATATCCCAGCGCCGAGTCGATCAGCTGATGAATGATCATCGCCCCGACCATGCCGACCAACAACAACAGCAGACTGTAGAAGAACGCGGTCAGGCCCTGACCCGAACCGCCCGGCAGCGGGCGGAACTGCTCGGTCACGATGTTCACCGGATGGGCCAGCGTGATCCGGGTGGCCCCGGACAGCTCCGGCGCGGGCGGCCCGCCCGGGGGCGGGGTCAGCTGGGCGCGGACCTGCTCGGTGAGCTGCTTGCCGACCTGGGCATCGACCTGGGTCAGCGCCTCGTTGCCGAAGCGCTGCAGGATCGCCGTCGCGAACGCGCCGGTACGCGGATTGGTCTGCAACGTGATGATCGGCCGCTCGAGGTCCCCGGGCACCACGCTGCCGACGCCGAGATTGCCGAGCCGTTTGGAGAAGTCGCCCGGAATGATGATCGTGCCGTAGACCTGCGCCGACTGCATCTGCAACTGGGCCTCGTTGAGCCCGAGCACCCGCAGATCGATCTTGTCCGTGGGCACCGCCCGCTGCAGCCCCTCGACGACCTGATCGCCGAAGTTGACGTACTTCTGCTGCCCGGGCGCGCCCAGGGTCTCGCCGACGTCCTGGTTCACCAGCGCGACCGGAAAATCGTGCAGGTTCTTCTCGGGGTCGACGACGTAGTCGAGGTACATCACGCCCAGCAGCGAGGCCAGCAGGGTCACCACGACGATCGGGAAGGCCCAGCGGATGGGGGTCAGTCGCCGGGGGTTCGGACTCGCTTCCGCACGCTCGGTGATCGTCACGGTCGCACCGTAGCAGCAAACGGCCTGCCATCCGGGTGATCCCGCCGTGGGATTCGGACGGGTGACCCGTAGAATGAGGTTCGCCCCCCGCCCGCCGAACAGGGAGCAAACGGTGACCAACGCCGATCTGTCGGTCGACAGCCCCAACCTGCTGCTATCCGCGTCCGCCCGGACGCCGGATCAGGACGAGAACGAGCCCCGCGAGGAGTGCGGTGTGTTCGGCGTCTGGGCGCCGGGCGAGGATGTGGCCAAACTCACCTACTACGGTCTCTACGCATTGCAACACCGCGGCCAGGAGGCGGCGGGCATCGCCGTCGCCGACGGTCAGCAGGTGCTGGTGTTCAAGGATCTGGGCCTGGTGAGCCAGGTGTTCGACGAGCAGACGCTGGCCGCCATGCCCGGCCATGTCGCGGTCGGGCACTGCCGCTACTCCACCACCGGGTCCACCACCTGGGAGAACGCCCAGCCGATCTTCCGCACCACCGCGGTCGGCACCGGAATCGCCCTGGGCCACAACGGCAATCTGGTCAATACGGCCGAACTGGCCGCGCGCGCCCGCGAATTGGGCCTGATCTCCACCCGCTTACCCAACGGCGCGCTCGCGGCCACCTCCGACTCCGATGTCATGACCGCGCTGCTGGCCCACGCCGCGGCCGACAAGAGCATCGAGCAGGCCGCGATGGAGCTGCTGCCCACCCTGCGCGGCGCTTTCTGCCTGACCTTCATGGACGAGCACACCCTCTACGCCGCGCGCGATCCGCACGGGGTGCGGCCGCTGTGCCTGGGTCGGCTCGACCGTGGCTGGGTGGTAGCCAGCGAGACCGCCGCACTCGATATCGTCGGGGCCTCGTTCGTGCGCGAGATCGAGCCCGGCGAACTGCTGGCGATCGACGCCGACGGCGTCCGCTCGCTGCGCTTCGCCAATCCCGAACCCAAGGGCTGCGTCTTCGAATACGTCTATCTCGCCCGCCCCGACAGCACGATCTCCGGACGCTCGGTGCACGCCACCCGGGTGGACATCGGCCGCCGCCTGGCGAGCGAGCATCCGGTCGAGGCCGATCTGGTCATCCCGGTGCCGGAGTCGGGCACCCCGGCCGCGGTCGGCTACGCCCAGGGTTCGGGCGTGCCCTATGGCCAGGGCCTGATGAAGAACGCCTATGTCGGGCGCACCTTCATCCAGCCCAGTCAGACCATCCGCCAGCTCGGCATCCGGCTCAAGCTCAACCCGCTGCGCGAGGTGATCCGCGGCAAGCGCCTGATCGTCGTGGACGATTCCATCGTGCGCGGCAACACCCAGCGCGCCCTGATCCGCATGCTGCGCGAGGCGGGCGCGGTGGAGATCCATGTCCGCATCGCCTCCCCGCCGGTGAAGTGGCCGTGCTTCTACGGCATCGACTTCGCCTCGCGCGCGGAGCTCATCGCCAACGGGGCAGGAGCGGAGCCCGCGAAGCGACTCGACGACGCAGCACCCGATCCGTCGTCTCGAGACTCCTTCGAGGAGATGGTCGAGAACGTGCGCCGCTCGATCGGCGCCGACACCCTCGGCTACATCTCGCGCGAGGGCATGATCGCGGCCACCGAGCAGCCCGCGTCGCGGCTGTGCAGCGCCTGTTTCGACGGCAACTATCCGATTCCGCTGCCGACCGAGGCGGCCATCGGTAAGAATGTGCTCGAGGGGATCCTCTCGGGCAAGTCCGAGTCGGAACTGCTGAGCGACAACGCCAACGCGAGCGCACTCAGTCGGCCCTGAAGGTTTTCCTGCGCAAACGCCCCCGCGCAGTTGATTTTCGACGTAGCACGAAACTAATTGTTGCGAAACGCAACATATCCGCAACGGACTGGCGGTACTGTCCCGGCCATACGAAGTTCACCGCGGCCGCACCCAACCTGTGATCCAGGGTGGGTGTGTCGCGATGCGAGAAGTTGGGACAGTCATGCGGTTTTCGACACAGGGGTCGTGGGCCCGGTCGGGTCGAGTCAGAAGCCTTGCGGCAGTTGGGGTTGCGAGCCTGACCCTGGCGGCGCTAGCGGGGTGCGGTTCCGGTCGCACCGGGGGCGGCGGCGACAACGGCTTGGTCGTCGGCACCACCGACAAGATTTTCGCCCTGGATCCGGCCGCCGCCTACGATCAGGGCTCCTACGTTCCCGAAACACAGATCTATCAGCATCTGCTGAACTTCGCGCCGGGCGACACCACACCCAAGCCGGATGCGGCCGAGAAGTGTGAGTTCACCAGCCCGACCGTGTTCACCTGCACCCTCAAGTCGGGCCTGAAGTTCGCCAACGGCAATGCCCTGACCGCGCAGAGCGCGAAGTTCTCCTTCGATCGGATGCTGCGGATCAACGATCCGAACGGCCCGGCCTCGCTGCTGGGCAACCTGGACAAGACCGAGGCCGTCAACGATCTGACCGTCGCCTTCACGCTCAAGAACGGCAACGACCAGACCTTCCCGGCGGTGCTGGCCACCCAGGCCGGTCCGATCGTGGACGAGAAGACCTTTCCGGCCGACAAGGTCATGGACGACGGCGCCATCGTGAAGGCCAAGCCCTTCTCCGGGCCGTACGTCATCACCAGCTTCGACAAGAACAAACTCGTTCAGTACGAGGCGAATTCGGGCTACAACGGCATCCTCGGCGCGCCGAAGACCAAGACCGTCTCGGCCAAGTACTACGCGTCGAGCGACAACCTCAAGCTCGATCTGCAGAACGGCGCCATCGACGTCGCCTATCGGACGCTCACCCCGACCGATATGGATTCGCTGCGCAAGGACGACAAGATCGCCATCCACGAGGGGCTCGGCGGCGAGCTGCGCTACATCGTGTTCAACTTCAACACCATGCCGGGCAACACGCCGGAGCAGAAGCTGGCGATCCGCAAGGCCATGGCGTCGAGCATCGATCGTGACGCGCTGTCGACCGAGGTCTACAAGGGCACCTTCGCTCCCGCGTATTCCTTTGTGCCCAAGGGCTTCCCGGGCGCGGTAGAGCCGTTCAAGGACCTCTACGGCACCAAGCCGAACCGGGAGCAGGCGGCCAAACTCCTGGCCGACGCCGGGGTCGCGACCCCGGTGCAGATCAACCTGCAGTACAACCCCGATCACTACGGCTCGTCCAGCTCGGAGGAGTACGCGGCGATCAAGAACCAGCTGGACGCGACCGGTCTGTTCAAGATCAATCTGCAGTCCACCGAATGGGTGACCTACCAGAAGGAACGCGCCCGCGACGGCTACCCCGTCTACCAGATGGGCTGGTTCCCGGACTTCCCCGACGCGGACAACTATCTGACCCCGTTCTTCGCCCCGAACAACTTCCTGCAGAACCACTTCGAGGATCCGGCCATCACCGCCCAGCTGATCGGCGAGGTGACCCAGCCGGACCGCGACAAGCGCCTGGCGCAGATCCAGCAGGTGCAGAAGGAACTGGCGGAGAAGCACATTCCGACCCTGCCGCTGCTGTCCGGTAAGCAGATCGCGGTCTCGGCCAAGAATGTCCAGGGCGTCGATTCCACCCTGGATCCGTCGACCAAGTTCCGCTACAGCGTGCTGAGCAAGTGACGGCGGCACTAGAGCAGGAGCCTGCCGCCCCCGCTCCTGACCCACGAAAGTCCCAGGGCCGCGGCCGATCCCGCTACGGTGTATTGGCGCGGTACCTGGGGCTGCGGCTGTTGCTGATCGTGCCGACGGCATGGATTCTGGTGACGGTCGTGTTCTTCCTGATGCGGGTCGTGGGCGACCCGATCAGCGCCGCGCTGGGCGGGCGGCTCCCACCGGACCAGATCGAGGCGCGCAAGGAGGCGGCCGGGTTCAACCGGCCGATCCTGGCCCAGTACTGGGACTACATCTCCGGACTGCTGCGCGGGGATTTCGGTCACTCCCAGGACAATCGGGCGATCGGTGAGATCATCGGAAACTACGGCGCGGCGACGCTGGAGCTGGTGGTGTGGGCGCTGATCGTGGCGTTCATCGTCGGGGTTCCGCTGGGCCGCTACGCCGCCCGGCGCCGCGACCGGGCCGCCGATGTGGGCCTGCGGCTGTTCGGCATCCTGGTCTACGCGGCGCCGGTGTTCTTCGTCGGCCTGCTGCTGAAGCTGCTGTTCTCGATCTCGCTGGGGTGGCTGCCGGTGGCCGGACGGGCCAGTACCCATGTGGAACTGGCGCTGCAGAACGTCTCGCCGAAGACGAACATCCTGTTCGTCGACGCGATCCTCTACGGCGACAGCGGCTATCTGTGGGATGTGGTCGAACACGCGATTCTGCCTGCCATCGCGCTCGGCCTGCTCACCGCGGGTGTATTCCTGCGCCTGGTGCGGATCAACCTGATCCAAACGCTGCGCGGCGATTTCGTCGACGCCGCCCGCGCCCGTGGGCTGAGCGAGCGCGTGGTGGTGGGCCGACATGCCTTCCGCAACGCCATGATTCCGATCGTGACCGTGATGGGCATGCAGATCGCGATGATGCTGGGCGGTGCGGTGCTGACCGAGATCACCTTCGAGTGGAAGGGTCTGGGCTATCAGCTCGCGCAGTATCTGCAGGCGCGCGATTTCGTTGCGGTGCAGGGCATTGTGGCCTTCCTCGCTCTGGTGGTCGCGGTGATGAGCTTCCTGGTGGACGTGCTGGTGGCGCTGATCGATCCGAGGGTGAGGTTCTGATGACCGCATCCGAAATGATCGTGGCGACCGAACCCGCGGTCGTCACACCGGTGCCACGCCGGGGCATTCCGGGCCTGCGGCTGTTCACCATGACCTCGGGGCTGCAGCGGATCACACTCATCGCCGGGCTCGCGCTGATCGGCCTGTTCGTCGTCGTCGCGGTGTTCGCACCCCTGATCGCACCGTACGACTTCGCCCAGACCTCCGAGGGCGGAACGGATTTCGCGCGACAGGCCGCGCCGTCGGCGCAGCACTGGTTCGGCACCTCGGTGCGTGGGGAGGACGTGTTCTCCCGGGTGGTGTTCGGCGCGCGAACGGCATTGTGGGTCATCGCGATCTCGCTGGTGTTGTCGCTGGTGGTCGGGGTGCCGCTGGGCCTGGTTTCCGGTTATGTCGGACGCTGGGTGGACCGGGTGCTGACGCTGTTCATGGATGCCATGTACGCGTTTCCGACGCTGCTGCTGGCGATCGTGGTCTCGATCGTGGTGGCGGGCGGTCAGTCGTCGAGCTTCGGCGGCGTGCTGTCGGCGGCCGTGGCGATCACGGTGATCTTCGTGCCGCAGTACTTCCGCGTGGTGCGAAACGCGACGATTTCGGTGAAGACCGAACCGTACGTCGACGCCGCGCGGGTGACCGGCGCGCCGATCGGGCGCATCCTGTTTCGGCACATCTTCCCCAATGTCACCCAGTCGCTGCCGGTGATCATCACCCTCAACGGCTCGGAGGCGATCCTGACCCTGGCGGCCCTGGGCTTCCTGGGCTACGGCATCGAGCCCACCCAGGCCTCGGAGTGGGGGTACGACCTGAACAAGGCCCTGGCCGATGTGTCCAATGGGATCTGGTGGACCGGCGTCTTCCCCGGCACCGCGATCGTGCTGGTGGTGCTGGGCATGACACTGGTGGGTGAGAGCCTCAACGAGGTGCTCAATCCGCTGCTGCGGACCCGGCGCGCGGTCACCGCCCCGGCGTCCACCCAGGAGGGCTCGGATGACTGAAACCGTTGTGGTGAAGAAGGATACGGCGCTGGCGATCCGATCGCTGTCGGTCACCTTCGCCACCGATGCCGGGGCCGTCGACGCGGTCTCGGACGTGTCCTACGAGGTGTATCCGGGCGAGGTGCTGGCCATCGTCGGCGAGTCCGGCTCGGGCAAGTCGGTCAGCTCGCGCACCGCGATGGGTCTGCTGCCCAAGACCGCTCGGGTGCGGGGACTGGTCACCGTCGGCTCCGACAAGATCACCTCGATGTCGGAGAAGCAGCTGACCGCACTGCGCGGCGGCGAGATCTCGATGATCTTCCAGGAGCCGGGCGCGGCTCTGGACCCGCTGTTCACCGTCGGCTTTCAGATCATGGAGGCGCTGCGGGCGCACGGCGATATGAGCCGCAAGGCGGCCAAGGCGCGGGCGGTGGAGCTGTTGCGCCTGGTCGGGCTGCCCGATCCGGAGCATCGCGTCGACTACTACCCGCATCAGCTCTCGGGCGGGCAGAAGCAGCGCGTGATGATCGCCATCGCCATCGCGTGCGAGCCCAGGGTGATCATCGCCGACGAGCCCACCACGGCGCTGGACGTGACCGTGCAGGCCGAGATCCTGGAGCTGCTGCGGGATCTGCGCGATCGCATCGGCGCGGCCATCGTGCTCATCACCCACAATATGGGCGTGGTCGCCGACCTCGCCGATCGCGTGGTCGTGATGCGGGCCGGGCGGGTGGTCGAAACCGCCACGGTGAACGAGCTTTTCGGGAATCCGAAGGAGCAGTACACCCGCGATCTGCTGGCCGCGGTCCCACATCTGGGCGCGGGCCTGAAGCCGACCGACGGGCCGGTGACTCCCGGGGCGCCGCTGCCGGAGAAGGGCATCGCGGCCGTCGTGGCCGAGCGGCCCGTCGACGAGGTGCCGATCGATCCGGAGGTCGCCGCCGAGACCGTGCTCGAGGTGTCGCATCTGACGGTGGAGTTCCCCGGTGCGCTGGGTCGTTCCTCGTTCCGCGCGGTCGACGACGTCAGCCTCACCATCGGCCGCGGCGAAACCCTCGGCCTGGTCGGCGAATCCGGTTCGGGCAAGTCCACGATCGGCCGCTGCGTCGCCGGTTTACAGCGGGTGACCAGCGGTGTGATCACCGTGCACGGGCAGGAGTTGACCGGGCTGTCGGAGCGGCAGCTGCGGCCGATGCGCAAGCGGCTGGGCTTCGTGTTCCAGGACCCGGCGACCTCGCTGAATCCGCGGCTGACCGTGGGCCAGTGCGTGGCCGAACCGCTCGTGGTGCATCGCGCCGCCAACGGTGAGGCGCTGCGCACGCGGGTGCGGCGGCTGCTCGACGACGTGCAACTGCCCGCGGGCACCGAGAACCGTTATCCGCACGAGCTTTCCGGCGGACAGCGGCAGCGTGCGAGCCTGGCCCGGGCGCTGATCCTGGATCCGGATCTGCTGATCGCGGACGAGCCGACCAGCGCCCTGGACGTCTCGGTGCAGGCCAAGGTGCTGGAGCTGTTCGCGCAGCTGCAGCGCGAATGCGGTTGGGCGTGCCTGTTCATCAGCCACGACCTGGCCGTGGTCGATCAGCTGTCCGCCCGGATCGCGGTGCTGCGCAACGGCGCCGTGGTCGAACAGGGCACCCGCGACGAGATTCTGCGCAACCCCACCCAGGAGTACACGCAGCGCCTCGTGGCGGCAGTCCCGGTACCCGACCCGGTCGAACAGCGCCGTCGCCGCGAGGCCACGGCCGCCCTGTTCGCGACCGACCACAGCGGGTAGACGCCTTCGCCGATTATCGGCGGAGGGCTGAACCGGTTGTGCCGCCGAGGATTTCGCCCCGAACGAACTCCCCGGTGTGCCCGGCGCAACCGGTTCGGGTGGACACCCGGTCCGACGGCCGGTGCCGGACGCCGTCGCCCGGGTGTTCGCCGCTCAGGGGGTGCGCAGAATGCCGCCGAGCAGGAGCAGCATGCTCTGTTCGGCCTCGAGTCGCGCGGTGTCCGGATCCTCGGCGTGGGCGATGATCATGCCCGCCTCGGTGACCGCGCTGAGGATCAGCTGAGCCAGCACGTGGACGGGTGCGGGGGTGACCACGCCGGCCCGGGTCGCACGGTCGAGCATGTCGGTGATCAGGCCGAGCCCATAGCGGCGCTCCAGCTCGCGCCAGCCCTCCCAGCCCAGCACCGTGAGGGCGTCGGACATCGCGATGCGCACGGTTTCGGTGCGGCGGCATTGCTCCAGGAAGGTGCGCAGGCCGACGGCCATCGCGGCGGGGAGATCGGCGGGATCGGGCAATTCGGCGATGGCCCGGGTGATTTCGGCGGCGTTGTCCGACTCCAGCTGTTCGAGTACGGCCAGGAACAGCCCGCGCTTGTCGCCGTAGTGGTGCTGCAGCGCGCCGCGGGTCACCCCGGCCGCGGCGACGATCTGCGCGGCCGAGACCCGGGCATACCCGTGCTCGGCGAACAGGCGGCGACCGGCCTGTTCGAGCGCGGCACGGGTGGCGCGGGAACGATCCTCCTGACTACGTCGCGGCATGCAGCCGAGTGAACTCCACGATCAACTCGGTGAGCAACTCCGGCTGGTCCTCGGGGACGAAGGTGTACGAATCGTCGATCAGCCGTAGCGTCGCGTCCGGCAGGTCGCGGGCCAGCCGCTCGGCGAGGGACACGGTGAACGCCCGGTCCTCGCGCGCCCACGCCAGCAGCACGGGCAGCTGCAGGGCGGGGAACCGTTCGGCCGCGGCGAGGGTGTGGCGCCTGTGCACGCCCCGCAGAAACCGCCGCAGGTCCGCCCGGATGGCCGCGGAGTTCCGGCTCGGCAGCAGATAGGAGTTCACGATCTCCGCGGGCGCGGGCCGCTTGCTGACCAGCCCGAAGCCCAGCGGCGAGCGCTGGACCACCCGCAGCCGCAGGGTCTGCAGCAGCGCGGTCAGCAGTCCGGGCACGGCGGCCAGGCGCGGCAGCGGCGCGAACGGCTGCGGGAAGAACTTCTCGTAGGCGTCGCAGTCGGTGAGCACCACCCGGCCCACCCGGGAACGATTGCGGGTCAACATGATCTGCGTGATCCCGCCGCCGGTGTCGTTGGCCACCAGGGTCACATCGCGCAGGTCGAGCCGCTCCAGGAATTCCGCGATCAGATCCGCCACGCCGGTCGGCGACAGGTCCGCATCGGGCATCGGAATCGAATGCGCGCCGAAGGGCCAGTCCGGCGCGATGCACCGATGCCCGGCCGCCGCCACCCCGGGCGCCACCTTGCGCCACAGATCGGCATTGACCAGCAGTCCGTGCACGAAGACGACCGGAGCGCCGGAGCCGGTCTCGTGGTAGTTGATGCGCCCGCCGGACAGATCCACCTGCTTGGCCGGGCCGAGTGCGCCGCTGATTCCCATACTTGCCTCCGAAAGCGGGGGTGATGACCCTTCCACGCTCACATACATTCGGAATGTATGTCAATGATACCCAGGGTGGATCTGTCTTCGGGGCTGGACAGCGGCGGCTAACCGAACTGAAGGTCCACCTGAACGACAGCCCATACCGGTGCAGTCTCGTTATCCGTCTCCGGTAGCGTGATCAGGCATCTATCCGCCGATTCGGTTTGGAGCTTTCCCCGAAAATGACTGAGCAGACCCCGAGTGTGGACAGCCCGGTTGGTGGCGCCTCGTACGCCGCGGCCGGCGTGGATATCGAGGCCGGCGACCGTGCGGTCGAGCTGTTCGCGCCCCTGGCGCGCAAGGCCAGCCGGCCCGAGGTGCAGGGCGGGCTGGGCGGTTTCGCCGGATTGTTCGCGCTCAAGGGTGGTTATCGCGAGCCGCTGCTGGCCGCCTCCACCGACGGGGTCGGTACCAAGATCGCGGTCGCGCAGGCGATGGACAAGCACGACACGGTCGGGCTGGACCTGGTCGCCATGGTCGTCGACGATCTGGTCGTCTGCGGCGCGGAACCGCTGTTCCTGCAGGACTACATCGCCGTCGGCAAGGTGGTGCCCGAGCGGGTCGCCCAGATCGTGTCCGGCATCGCCGAGGGCTGCGTCCAGGCGGGTTGCGCCCTGCTCGGCGGCGAGACGGCCGAGCATCCGGGCCTGATGGGCGCCGACGACTACGACATCTCCGCCACGGGCGTGGGTGTGGTCGAGGCCGACGCCGTACTCGGTCCGGATCGGGTGCGCCCGGGCGATGTCGTCATCGCGATGGGCTCCTCGGGTCTGCACTCCAACGGCTACAGCCTGGCCCGCAAGGTGCTACTGGAGATCGACCGGATGTCGCTGTCCGGCCACGTCGAGGAGTTCGGCCGCACGCTCGGCGAGGAGTTGCTCGAGCCGACAAAGATCTACGCCAAGGACTGCTTGGCCTTGGTGGCCGAGACCGATGTCCGGACGTTCGCACACGTCACCGGCGGCGGTCTGGCCAACAACCTGGCGCGCGTACTACCCGCGGGCCTGGTGGCCGAACTCGACCGCGGCACCTGGAATCCCGCGCCGGTGTTCAAGATGATCGCCCAGCGCGGTCGCGTGGAGCGCCCGGAGATGGAGAAGACCTTCAACATGGGCGTCGGCATGGTCGCGGTGGTCGCGCCGGAGGACGCCGACCGCGCCCTGGCCGTGCTGACCGCCCGCCACATCGACTGCTGGACGCTGGGCACGGTGAAGAAGTCCAAGGACGCCGACGCCGAGCGCGTCGTGCTGGTGGGCGAGCATCCGCGCTTCTGAGCGACGAAAACGCCTCCGGCGCGTCAGGTTACGACCCGCGCATCGGAGGCGTTTTCATATTGCCGGCACAGTTGCCAATTCCGCTGCCGGAATGACATTTTCGTGGGCGGGTACGACTGGATCCACCGAGGTCCCGACCGGAGTCGGATCGGTGTGGCGAACCCTCAGCTCGGAAGCGGAAACTGCCGAAGACGGCGGCTAGACGTTCGATCGACGTGCGAAGGGGGAGGCCTCCTCCGGCCTCCCCCTTCGCACGTCGATCCGAGTCAGCGGCGCCAGTCGTCGTAGTCGTCGTCTTCCTCCCAGGGCGGCTTGCCGTCGTCAGAGTCGTCGGAAAGCACTCCACTGCGGTGCGAGTCACGGGAGTGTCCCGAGAGCTCGCGCTGAAGGCTCGCGAAGTCGGTCGTCGGCGAGCTGTACTTGAGCTCGCGGGCGACCTTGGTCTGCTTTGCCTTAGCCCGGCCACGGCCCATGGCTGACCCCCTCGCGTCACTGCGGGGCGGCCTGGGGTGGTTTGGCGGCCCCGTTCGAATTAATACTCTTCCTGACAGACACTTTAGCGTGTGTCCGGCGGTCGCGCTTCCAGGAGTGGGGGATGACTCGGGAACCGGTCGAGTTTGCCCGGTTGTCGCCTCCGCGACGCGGACCTCAGAGCACGCCCGGAATCGCCCGAATCACACCCACTCTGGCACCGCCGCCGAGCACG
This sequence comes from Nocardia sp. CDC159, assembly GCF_023740735.1. Taxonomy (GTDB): domain Bacteria; phylum Actinomycetota; class Actinomycetes; order Mycobacteriales; family Mycobacteriaceae; genus Nocardia; species Nocardia pulmonis. Next base: position 291,301 of record NZ_JAMRXH010000002.1, on the reverse strand, counting down.
GGCGGGGCCGCCAATTCCGCATGCGTGTCGGTCCATTCGACCCCCATCCGCTGGAGAATCGCCTGCGTCAGCGGCATTCGCGCGCGGTCGTGGCCGTCGTCGATCTTGTAGGCGAAGGCCCGGCCGTCCGGCAGCGCGCCGACGTGCACCCCGTCCGCACCGATCTTGCAGACCAGTCCGGGGGTCGCGGACATGGTCAGCAGGTCGGGTGCGTCCGTGCCCGAAATCACTCGCGGATGGGCGCGAATGGCGTCGGCGACCCGGCGTTCGGGGGTGCCGGGCGCGGCCGTGACGAACCCGGCGTAGGCGCGGGCCAGGTTCACCAGCGACACCGGCACGATCGGCAGGCCACAGCCATCGATGCCCAGGTCGGTCTCCGGTTCGCCGGTGATCTCCACGATGGTCGCGGTCACGGCCCGCTGCAGCGGATGGGCCGCGTCCAGATATCCCTCGGTCGGCCAGCCGTTGATCGCGCAGGTCGCGAGCATGGCGGCGTGTTTGCCCGAGCAGTTCATATAGCTGCGGCGGGCGGCCTTGGCGCGGTCCCGCCCGGCCAGCGCCTCGGCCCGGGATTGCTCGTCCACCGGCAGGTCGGGCGGGCATTCCAGCTGCTCCTCGGTGTGGCCGAACCGGTCGAGCAGCCGCTGCACCAGCGCGAGGTGGTCGGGCTCACCGAAGTGCGAGGCGGTCGCTATGGCCAGCTCCGCGTCGTCGATCGGTTCGAAACCGTTGCGCAGCAGCGCGATCGCCTGCATCGGCTTGTTGGTCGACCGCGGGAAGATCGGCAGATGCACCTCGCCGAGCGCGATCGTCGGCTCGCCGTCGGCGCCGATGACCACCACCGAGCCCCGATGCACGCATTCGCGGAAGCCGGACCGCACCACCTCGACCAGATCCACACTCATGCCGATGCCTCGCTCGCCTCGTTCACCTGGGTCCTTTCCGGTCGGCGGCGCGCGTGCCGTGCCACCTGTGTTCGAATGTCGTCGTGGATGGTCGGTTCGGCCGCGAGCAGCAGCTCCAGCCGATCGGGATCGGCGCCGGTGAACAGTTCCCGGACGGTGATGCCGTGCTCGGGAATGTGCTCGACCCGGACCTCGTCGCCCGCGCCGATGCTGCCCTCGGTCAGCACCCGCAGATAGGCCCCGGTATCGGCCCGCAGCGTGAAGCGCTTGACCCAGCGCTGCTCGCCGCTCCAGTGGCCGAAGGTCGCACAGGGCACCCGCGGGGCACTCACCTCGAGTAGGGTATCGCCGATCGACCAGCGCTCACCGAATACCGCATCGCTGACGGGCAGGCCGCTGATCCGCAGATTCTCGCCGAACCAGCCGTAGGCCAGCTCCCGGCCGAGCTCCGCGCCCCACCGTCGCGCGTCCTCGTCGGCATAGGCGTACACGGCCTGATGGATGCCGCCGTGGTCCCTGGTGTTGCAGACGTGATCGCCGTCGAGCCCGAGCGCGCGCACCCCCACCCGGCCCGGCATCGGGCGCTTATCGATGGCGGTGCGGCCGACGCGGCTCACCTTCGCCGGGAGTTCGAGCTCGGCGTGCACGACACATACCGCCAGCACGCGGCCGATCTCCCCCGGCGTCCGCCGGGTCGGGTCGGGGGCTGTCATCGGCCACGCAGCCGGTCGACCGCGAGGCGGCCCGCCTGGGGCGCGTCGTCGGCGAGAACGGAATCCGGATCGATGGACGCGGCCATCGGCCCGGCCTCGAGCGGGGTGTCGGCGGGGATGGTCCGCTTCACCAGGGCCAGCGCGATCGGACCCCATTCGAAGTGATCGATGATCGTGCCGAGGCGGCCGACCGGACGGCCGCCCGCGGTGACCGGATCGCCGGTGACCGGGCGCGCGTCGGCGGAGCCGTCCAGGTGCAGCAGGACCAGTTGCCGCGGCGGTTTACCCAGGTTGTGCACGCGCGCGACGGTCTCCTGGCCGCGATAGCAGCCCTTGTCCAGATGTACCGAACCGTATTCGGTGACGCCGCCGATCCAGCGGGCCTCGTGCGGAATCGTCCGGTCGTCGGTGTCGACACCGACGCGCGGGCGCAACGCGGCCACCCGCAACGCCTCGAAGGCCCACAGTCCCGCCGGTGCGGCACCGGCCTCGGTGAGCCGCGTCCACCACCGGGTCAGTTCGGCGCGCGGGACGATCAGATCGAAGGAATCGGCTGTGGGCCACGGCATCCGGCGCAGGAAGCCGCCGCCGGGCAGCGGCGTCGCGGCGTACACCCCGGGCAGTTCCTCGACTCCGAGGGCCGCGCGCAGCGTGCCCACCTCGGGGCCGAGCAGGCTCAGTACGGCGTACTCGGGCTCGGCCTGCGGCTTGGCATCGGCCCAGAAGACCATCTTCCGTAGATATTCCAGCAGTGCGGGCCCGCGCTCACCCTCGGTGTCCAGCCACAGCGTGCCGTCCAGATCGGTGAGCACGAAGTGGTGCTGCACGCGGCCATTGAGGTCCAGATCCAGATTCTCCGCCGAATGCCCGTCGGCCAGTTCGGCGATGTGCTGGCTGGAGATGGTGTGCAGCCAGGTCAGGCGCTCGCGGCCGGTGATGGTGGCGACGAAGCGATGGGAGCGGTCGATCACGGCCACCCGCTGGGCCGCGGCCCGCTGCTCGGCGAACGGATCGCCGTAATGCCATGCCACCGCGGCGTCGGGAGTGTCGGGCGGGCCCGCGACGGCCCCCGGGACGGTCAGTAATGGACTGGGCGGAGCAACCACGGACACGCTTCAACAATAGGTGCTGCGCCCGCGGGCCGGATCGGGGCGGTGTCCGGGCGGTCGCTGCTGCGAGATTGCTTCGGTCCAAATAACCGACCAGGTGTGATGTGTATCACGTCGAATGCCTGACCATAATTCCCACTTCGGCGCATCGTGAATTGCGAGCCTCAGGCTTTGGTGGACATTTATATACCGGCGGTTCGGTACCCCCTCGCGCTGCGGTCTGTTCGCCTAGGCTTCCTCGCATGGTGGATCGAGTTCTGGTGACACTCGACGGCGTGGTCCGGGATCCGGAGGAGCCGTCGATTCATGCGGATGACATCGGCGTGCTGCGCGGCGACGGTGTCTTCGAAACGGTGCTGGTGCGCGACGGCAAGGCGTGCGCGCTCGAATTACATCTGGCCCGGCTGCGGCGCTCGGCCGAGGCACTGGATCTACCCGAACCCGATCTCGCGCGGTGGCGCTCCGCGGTGGAGACCGCGGCCAAGGAGTGGGGCAGCGAGCGCGAGGGCACGTTGCGCCTGGTCCTGACCCGGGGCCGCGACGGTGTCGAGGCCGAGCAGGGCACCGCCTTCGTTCTGGTCGTGCCCGTGCCCGACCGGGTGAACAAGGCGCGCGCCGAGGGCATTTCGGCGATCACCCTGACCCGCGGCGTCTCGGTCGATCTGGCCCAGAACGCGCCCTGGTTGTTGTTCGGGGCGAAAACGCTGTCCTATGCCACGAATATGGCGGCGCTGCGATTTGCGGCGCGCATGAATGCCGACGACGTCATCTTCACCAGCACCGAACACCGCGTACTCGAGGGTCCGCGTTCCACCGTGGTCATCCAGCGCGAGAAGCAATTGCTGACCCCGCCCGCGCGCAGCGGCGTGCTCCCCGGCATCACCCAGCGCGCATTGTTCGCCGAGGCCGAGAAGACCGGGTGGGAGTGTCGCTATGAGTCGTTCTTCACCGCGGATCTGATTACCGCCGAGAGCGTTTGGTTGCTGAGCAGTGTGACGCTGGCCGCTCGGGTCGCCTCGCTGGACGGGTTGAAGATGTCGCCGCCGGACTGCGCCGAGGAGATCACCGAGCTGGTGGAGCGCGGTATCGCCCGGCAATGGAAGCTCTCGGACTGGACGAGCTAACGGCTGGCAAAAAGTCCGGAGTGTCGTGACGTAAGACTCGTTGTCCTGCGGTCCATCCCGCGTAGCCTTTACTACGACAGGTCGTAGTACGGCAGGAGGGCTGGATGAGCGTCGTCGACGTCTCGCGTTGGCAGTTCGGGATCACGACCGTTTATCACTTCATCTTCGTCCCGCTCACCATCGGCCTGGCACCGCTGGTCGCCGGAATGCAGACGGCGTGGGTGATCACCGGTAAGGACCGGTGGTACCGGATGACGAAGTTCTTCGGCAAGTTGTTCATGATCAACTTCGCCCTGGGCGTGGTGACCGGCATCGTGCAGGAGTTCCAGTTCGGGATGAACTGGAGCGAATACTCCCGCTTCGTCGGCGACGTATTCGGTGCGCCGCTGGCCATGGAGGGCCTGGTGGCCTTCTTCATGGAGTCGACGTTCCTGGGCCTGTGGATCTTCGGCTGGACGCGGCTGCCGAAACTGGTGCATCTGGCCACGATCTGGATGGTCGCCATCGGCGTGAACGCCTCGGCGTACTTCATCATCGCGGCCAACTCGTTCATGCAGCATCCGGTCGGTGCCACCTTCAATCCGCAGACCGGGCGCGCCGAACTGCACAGCATCTGGGAGCTGCTCACCAACAACACCGCGCTGGCGGCCTTCCCGCACGTGGTGGCCGGATCCTTCCTCACCGCGGGCACCTTCGTGGCCGGAATCGCGGGCTGGTGGATGGTGCGCGAGGTGCGGCGCGGCAATGTGGATCTCGCCCGCACGATCTGGCGGCCCGCCGGGCGAATGGGCATGTGGGTGATCGTGGTCTCGGGTGTGGCGCTGGTGCTGACCGGTGATGTGCAGGGCAAGCTGATGTTCAAGCAGCAGCCGATGAAGATGGCCTCGGCGGAATCGCTGTGCCACACCGCGGTCGATCCGGAATTCTCGGTGCTCACCGTCGGCACGCACAACAACTGCGACAGCGTGACCCATGTGCTCGAGGTGCCGGGTGTGCTGTCCTGGCTGGCCGAGGGCAAGTTCAGCGATGTGAAGCTGGAGGGCGTCAAGGATCTGCAGGCCGCCTACAACGAGAAGTACGGCGTCGGCGACTACCGGCCCAATCTGTTCGTCACCTACTGGACCTTCCGCGCCATGATCACCTGGGCCGCCGGGTCGGCGCTGATCGCGCTGGTCGGCTTCTGGGTGACGCGCCGCGGCCGGGTGCCCGGGGCGCAATGGTTCTCGTGGCTGAGCCTGCTCGTCATTCCGACGCCGTTCCTGGGCAACAGCGCGGGCTGGGTGTTCACCGAGATGGGCCGCCAGCCGTGGGTGGTCGCGCCCAATCCGACCGGCGATCCGAATATTCGAATGACGGTGCAGCAGGGCGTATCCGGCAATACCGCGGGGCAGGTGCTGTTCTCGCTGATCGTGTTCACGCTGCTGTACGGCGCGTTGGCGTTCGTGTGGTTCTTCCTCATGCGTCGGTACGTGGTCGCGGGTCCGGAGGAACCGGTGCGGGCGGAGTCCTCGGACTCGGAAGCCGCTGCGGTCGAAAAGCTTTCGTTCGCCTACTGAGGAGTGCGAGGATGAGTCTGCCCGAATTCTGGTTCCTGCTGGTCGGAGTGCTGTTCACCGGCTATTTCCTGCTGGAGGGCTTCGACTTCGGCGTCGGCATGCTGATGCCGATCATCGGCCGGGGCGAGGAGAACCGAAAACGCGCCGTGCTCAACACCATCGGACCGGTGTGGGACGGCAACGAGGTGTGGGTGATCACCGCGGGCGGGGCCATGTTCGCGGCCTTCCCGGAGTGGTACGCGAGTCTGTTCTCCGGGTTCTATCTGGCGCTGCTGCTGATCCTGGTGGCGTTGATCGTGCGGGCCGTGGCGATCGAATACCGGGGCAAGATCAACGATCCGCGCTGGCGGCGCTGGTGTGATGCGGGCATCGTCTTCGGCTCCTGGGTGCCCGCCATCGCATGGGGGCTGGCCTTCGCCAATATCGTGCACGGGGTGAAGCTCAACGCGCACAAGCACATCGACGGCAATCTGCTGGATCTGCTGGTGCCGTACGCACTGCTCGGCGCGGTGGCGACCACGTTGTTGTTCGCGCTGCACGGGGCGGTGTTCATCGGGTTGAAGACCGGTGGCGAGGTGCGCGATTCCGCCGAGCGGATCGCCAAGCTGCTGCTGATTCCGACCGCGGTGGTGGTGGCGGCCTTCGGCCTGTGGACCCAGCTGGCCTACGGCAAGAGCTGGACCTGGCTGCTGCTGGCGTTGGCCGTCATCGGGTTGGCGCTGGCCGCCGGGGCGGTCGCGCGCGGCCGGGACGGATGGGCGTTCACCGGCACGGCGCTGACCGTGGTCGGGGCGATCGCGCTGCTGTTCGGCTCGCTGTTCCCGTATGTGCTGCCCTCGACGATCGATGCGGCCTACGGGCTGACCGTCGACGGGCGCGTGGTGAACGGGCACGCCACGGTCAGCGCGTCGTCCACGCATTACACGCTGGTGGTGATGAGCTGGGTGGCGGTGGTGATGACGCCGATCGTGCTGCTGTACCAGGGCTGGACCTACTGGGTGTTCCGCAAGCGGATCACCGTGGAGCAGATCCCCGCGCCGACCGGCCTGCCGCTCGTGGCCGCGGAGTCGACCGGGAACTGATCATGGCCCGACCGATCGATCCGCGCCTGTGGCGATACGCCCGTTCGGCCCGTCGATATCTGCTTGTGAGCGTGGGGCTTTCGCTGGCGATCACCGGCTGCGTCGTGGTCGCGGCGTTGGCGCTGGCGCGGGTGCTGGCCGGGGTGATCACCGATCCGGACCGGCGCACGATCGGTGCGTGGGCGGCGGCGCTGACGGTACTGACCCTCGCGGTGGCGGGCCGGGTGGTGGCCACCTGGTGGCAGTCCCGGCTGGCGCACCGGGCCGGGGCGCAGGTGGTGGCGGAGCTCGAGGGTGCGGTGTTGGCGGCCGGTGCCGAGCTCGCGCCGCGCGAACTGGATTCGCGCCGAACGGAATTGGCGGTGGTCGTCGGCAGCGGGCTGGGCGGGCTGCGGGCGTATCTGACCGGATATCTGCCCGCGCTGCTGCTGGCCGCGCTGGTGCCGCCGATCGTGCTGGCGGTCATCGCGCTGCACGATCCGGCAGCCGGGGCGATCATCCTGGTCACGCTGCCGCTGATTCCGGTGTTCATGATCCTGATCGGCCTCATGACACAGGGCCGCGCGGCGGCGACCCTGGCCGCCACCACGCGACTGTCCGATCAGCTCCTGGATCTGTTCGCCGGTATGCCGACCCTGCGGGCACTCGGCCGCGAGACTGCCACCGGCCCTACCATGCGCAATCGCGTTCGGGCACTGGGCGAATCCCTGCATCGCCGGACGATGGCGGCCCTGCGGGTGGCCTTCCTGTCCTCGATGGTGCTCGAGTCGCTGGCGACGCTGTGCGTGGCGCTGGTGGCGGTATCGATCGGCATGCGTCTGGTCTTCGGCCACATGGACCTCTACGCCGGTCTGGTGGGCCTGATCCTGGCGCCCGAGGTGTACCTGCCGTTGCGGGCGGTCGGGGAGCGCTTCCACGCCGCGCAGGACGGAATGGCGGCCGCGGACCGGGCCTTCGCGGTACTCGAACCGCGGCGCGAGCACGTGGAGCCCGCGGGTGGCACGGTCCGAATCCCGAACCTCCAGGGCCGCATCGAGATTCGCGACCTCGGTGTGGCAGCGCGCGACGGCATGGCCCCCGCGGCCCTGTCCGCGGTGCTGGCCCCCGGCAAGGTAACCGTCCTCACCGGCCCCAACGGCAGCGGCAAATCCACCGCCCTGCAGGCGATCCTGGGCCTGCTGACCCCCGATCGCGGCACCGTCACCGTGGACGGCGTCCCCATCACCGCTCTGGACCTCGACTGGTGGTGGAGCCGCCTCGCCTGGCTCCCCCAACGCCCGGTCCTGCTCCCCGGCACCCTCCGCGAAAACCTCGAACTCTTCGGCACCCCCACCTCCGCCCTCGAATCCGCCTGCACCGCAACAGCCTTCGACACCGTCCTGACCACCCTCCCCCACGGCTGGGACACCCTCGTAGGCCCCCACGGCCAAGGCCTCTCCCTGGGCCAACGCCAACGCCTGGCCCTGACCCGAGCCCTGGCCGCCAACCGCCCCATCCTCCTCCTCGACGAGCCCACCGCCCACCTGGACGACACCACCGAATCCACCGTCCTGACGGCCCTGACCACCCTCGCCCAATCCGGCAAAACAATCGCCGTCATAGCCCACCGCCCCTCGATCCTCGCCATCGCCGACCAGATCGTCGAAGTCCACGCCGCCACCCCCGAACCCGATGCACCCCAAGAGCTCTCGATGGAGGCGGCCATCCGATGACCCCACCATCCCCATCCCAGTCCGCGGCACTCGCTGCGTGGCGTCGTCCGACGACCTCTTCGATTCCGCTTGTCGGGCCGAGTTGTCCCTTCCACTCGCTGGTTGGGGCGTCGTCTGCTCGCGGGGCGGACGGCTCTTCGTTTCGTCGAGGTCGATGGAGCCCTCTATTCCGCGAGGCGAGCCGAGCTCGTCGTGGCGCAGCACCAGGCGAAGCTCTTCCTCGTTGGGCCGGGTGCAGCTCTTCGTGCGACGCGGCACCCGTTGTTTTCCCGCGCTGGACGACGTCCTTCGTTTCCTCGCGCCGAAGGCGCGGGGTGTGCGGATAGGGAGCGGGTATGAGGGCTGATCTTCGGCGGATGTGGGAATTGCTGGCGCTGTCGCCGGGGCGGGTGTTGGTGTCGGTGGTGTGGGGGGTGCTCGCGTTGGGGAGCGGGCTTGGGTTGGCGGGGTTGGCGGCCTGGTTGATTGCTCGGGCTTGGCAGATGCCGCCGGTTTTGGATTTGAGTGTGGCCGTGGTGGCCGTTCGGGCGCTGGGGATTTCGCGGGGGGTGTTTCGGTATGTGGAGCGGCTGGCGACGCATGATGTGGCGTTGCGGGCCATGACTACCGCGCGGGAGCGGGTTTATGGGGTGCTCGCGGGGGCGGATGTGTGGCGGGGGAGGGGTGATTCCGTGCGGTTGCGGCGGGGGGATCTGCTCACTCGGATCGGGAGTGATATCGACGATCTGGGGGCCGTGGTCGTTCGGGTGGTCGTGCCGGTGGCGGTGGCGGGGGTGTTGTCGGTGGCGGCGGTGGGGTTGTTGGCGACCATCTCGGCGGCGGCCGCGGGGGTGCTCGCGGTGGCCCTGGCGGTGGCCGGGATCTTCGCGCCCTGGCTGTCGGCGCGGGCGGCGCGGGAGGCGGAGCTGGCGGTGCGGGCGGATCGGGCCGAATTCACCGCGGCCGCGGTCACCGTGCTCGATCATGCCGCGGAACTGCGGGTGGCGGGGCGGCTGGACGAGGCGCTCACGGCGGCCACCTCCGCCGGGCGGCGGGCCGTAGCGGCCGAGGATCGGGCGGCCTCGCACAGTGCGTGGGCGGCCGCGGCGACGCCGCTGGCCATCGGCGCGAGCGTGCTGGGCGCGCTGCTCATCGGAATCCTGTTGTACGGCAGTGGTTCCGACGCACCGGCCGCAGCGCTGCAGCCCGCCCCGTCGGGCGGCATCACGCCGATGGCCCTGACCGTGCTCGTGCTGCTGCCGCTGTCGGCATTCGAGGCCGTGGCGACGCTCCCGGCCGCGGCGCAGGCGCTGACGAAGGGCCGAGCGGCACTGCACCGCCTGCAGTCGCTGGATCGCGCGGCGCGGCCGGTTGATTCGCATCTCTGCGGAAAACTCCCCGAACTGCCCGCCGGGCGGCGCATCGCGGTGATCGGCCCGAGCGGGGCGGGTAAGACCACTCTGCTGATGACGTGGGCCGGGCTGTTCGACACCCCGCGTCCGGGCGTCACCTTCTTCGCGGAGGACGCCCACCTGTTCGGCACCACCGTGCTGGAGAACCTGCGCGTCGCGCGCCCGGACCTCACCGCCGCGGAGGCCGAAACCGCCCTGCGAGCGGCCGGTCTCGGGGAATGGCTGGACCAGGCCCCCGACGGCGTGCACACCGATCTGGTGGGCGGCGCGGCCGCGGTCTCCGGCGGCCAGCGCCGCCGCATCCTGCTCGCGCGCGCCCTGGTCTCCCCGGCCGGGGTACTACTGCTCGACGAGCCCACCGAACACCTCGAGGCCGCCGCCGGCGCCGATCTGCTGCGCGCACTGCTCGACGAGCGCAGCGGCCTGGTCGCCCCCGACCGCACGGTCGTGGTCGTCACCCATCAGCTGCCCCCCGGCCACCGCGCGGACACCGTGGTCGAGGTCGACGCCACCGGACACGTCACCGTGCGAACACCCCGCTGAACAGCTCTTTCGCCCACCGAGAAATTCCGTTGCCGACACTCGGACGGCCGACTAAGTTCGTTGGTACACGGGAAAGGAGGTGGTTCGAAGAATGAGTAATTCGAGGACACGTGAGGTGGCTGCCAGCTAGGCACCACCGCTGCAGACGGATTCTCGTTCGCGCGAGCGCCGAGCTAATCCCAGGCAGCCACCCGGCCCCCGAGCCCCCGGTTTGTCCAACCGGGACTGCGTGAGGACTTGGCCTCCGCGGTGCGGCTCGGGGGCTGTTCCATTTTTCGGGCCTATCCGGACAGCTTTCCGCTCAGCTCCGCGCCCACCCGCCGGACCTCGGCGCACACATCTCCGGGCGGCTGCTCGCCCGGCCGGACATACGGAATGCGCGCGAGAAACAGCGTCATGCCATGCGGCTGCGCCACCGCGAGATAGCAGCGTTCGCGGCGATCCGGATCGAGCCGATCCGCGAATTCCACCGCCGCTCGCGCGCCGACGGTCGTCGATGCGACCGCGCGATAGTCCTGATATCGCTGATCCCGCTGGAATTCGCCGAGCGTGGGTGCGCCGGTGTAGACGGCCACGTCGTACCATCCGGCACCGGATTTCCACACACAGCCCTGCCAGCCATCGAACTCCGCGCCGACCGGCCCGGTCATCCGATCGGCGGTGACCAGCCCCACCGCGGTGATCGCCGCATCCGGCAGCGCGCAGGGATCGTGGGTCCCTCCGACGGATTTCGCGGGCTCGGTGCTCCCGCAGCCGGACACCGTCGCGGCGACGACGCCGAGGATTAGCGACAATGCGCGATATTTCATGTGTACCAGCGCCTTTGAGCCGGATAGTCGTCGAAGTCGTCGGGCCAATCGCTGGGGCCGACGACACCGTCGTCACCCCTCGGTTTCGGCGAGCGGACGGGTGGCGCTTGCGGGCGCGGGTCCCAATTCCAGAGATAGGACGGCGACGCTTTCAGCGCGGCGACCTCCGGCGGCACCGGGCGGGCCAGCGATTCGATCCGATCCCATGGGCATTCGCCGTTCCGCACGCGCTCGGCATAGCCCTGGAGCTCCTCGGACGCACCGGTCATCGCGGCCAATGCGGACATCAGCTCCTCGGTCACCGGGGTGGGCCGCCACAGCCCCTCGAGATCGGTGCGCTCGACCCGCAGGCCGACGGTTTCCAGCCGGGCCGCGGCGTCGAACACCTGGCGGGCCGCGGCCGCCACATCGGGATCGAGATCCGGGTCGAATGTCACGGCGCGCTCTCCCACGGCTGGGCGCCGGAACCGATGTCATAACCCTGATGCGGCCGATCGAGAGTGTCGTTCACCCGGCCGATCCGCGCGATGTCATTGGCCAGTATCGCCTTCTTCGCGGCAGCGTCGATCTTGCTCGTATACGGCTCCAGTTTCTGCTCCACCCACTGCCTGCCCCTGCCCGCGGGATTCGTGACGAACTCCAAAAACTCCTTCAACCGGTCCCGGACCTCTTCGATCTCGCGGAGGATGGCCCGCACGAGATCGACCACATCCCAGATCTTGCGAGCCAGATCGAGAATCTCTATCGCGGTGCCGATTCCGGGGATCTTCTTGACGAGCTGTTCGACGACGTCCTTCGCGCCGCGGAATTCGACGAACGAGACGACGAAGTCGCACAGCTTTCGACAGGCCCGGCGGACGCCGTCGCGAATCTTGTCGGCCATCTCGTTGCAGACATCGGAGATCACCCGGCCGACCGGGCCCTCCCATTTCATGGCCCTGATCTGCTTACCCGCCCAGTCCTCGAACGAGATCGCGGCCCTACCGCCCCATTTCGGCCCGACCCGCCGCACGGCGTCGTCGAGGTTGGCTCCCGACGCCTCCATCGCGTTTCCGGCCACCTTGTAGGACTCGCCGATCCGGCGTAGCTCGTTCCAGTTGGTCGTGATCGGTGCCAGGCAGGTCGCGAGGATATCGACCTCGTTGCCCGCCATCCGGGTGACGTTCTTGATGGCGTCGTTGACGTCGCCGAGCGCACCGTTGGTCTCGGCGATGATGTCGGCCAGCTCCGGCGGGGCCGCGGAGGGTGGGTCGAGCCTGATCTGCTCGGGCTTGGGATAGGCGGCCGCATCCGGATAGGGCCTGACGAATCCGGCATTCTCCCGGTCGGCATTCACCGCCACGGGTTTACCGGTGACACCGACCGTGGCCGCGTTGAGCGCCTCGTAGTTCCGCCGGTCCCGACCGTGATACAGCCAAGCGGCCCGATTCAGCTCGCCGCTGGTCACCGCGTTCTGATTCGCGATGTCGCCCATGCGCGTTCTGGTCTGGTCGGCGCAGACACGCAATGGCGAGACGAGCGGAGCGAGAATCATCCCGCCGAAGTTGCCCTCGTCCACAGCGCAGCACTGCCCGACGAATATGGCGATGTTGTTGCCGTCGTGGGAGATCTCTTCGACGGCATTGCTCAAACCGGCTATTTCGTGTGGATCGGCGACCAGGATTTCGGACATGAGCTGGCGTACCTCCGGTGAATTGGGCTATTGCTGCTCGGTTTTGCGAAGCGACGAAACTATCGACTCGACCCCGCCGTCGGCCCCACGTACCCCGGCAGTACCCGTAGCCGTAATCGCTGGCCGCGCCGTAGGTCGCGATATCTCCCCGGTCGTCCGACCAGCCGACGATCGTGGTATTCGAAGGGCGCCAGCCGTTTCCGTTGGGTACGACGTAGGTGAGGCCGAATCCGGTTGGCACCGGCTGCGGTTGCCCCTGCGGTACCGGAACCAGCCTGGGCGCGAACTCCATCGATGGGAAGCCCGGCGGCAGCTCGGGCGCCGCGGTGAGCGGCTGCGGCGACGGTAGCCACGACGAGACCGCCCGCCGCGCGTCGGGTACGTCGCGAACGAACGGATTGCCGATCCATGTGGCCCCGTACAGGAACGCCACCAGCCCACGACCAGCAGCGCGACCCTGCCCAGCGGGGCGAGGACGCCGGTGCGGGGCAGGCGGCTCCGGATCGGTTTCATGGCTGGTTGGACGCAGCGCACCCCACCCCGGGTTCCATCGATGTGATGTTTCGCGGGTGAACACGTGGTGGGATGTCTGCGAATTCGCCAGGGGATTCGCGAAGTGGGGCAGGCGATGCCGTCGGCAACGATACGGTGGGACCATGACGACTCTGGCTGTGCCGCAGTGGTTGATTCCGCCGGTGGGCGGGTTCACGGTCGAGCACTTTCTGAGGTTGTCCGGATTGCCCAAACGGACCGAATTGATCGACGGCAGTTTGATTTTCGTCGCGCCGCAGAGCAAATGGCACAGCCGGGCGGTGATGCTGCTCGAGGAGGAACTGGACGGGCAGGCGCCCGAGGAGTGGCGGGCCGATTGGGAGATGGCGGTGCGGCTGGGGGACCGGCAGATGCCGGTGCCGGACGTCGTGGTCGTGACCGCGGACGCCTACGAGCGCGACGAGCCGTCGTCCTACTATCTCGCCGAGGACGTCCTGGTTGTCATCGAGGCGGTGTCACCGGATTCCGAGGAGCGCGACCGGGAGACCAAGCCCGCCAAATACGCCAAGGCCCGGATTCCGCACTACTGGCGCGTCGAGCGTGACGGCTCCGATGCCGTGGTGCACACCTTCCAACTGGATCCGAATGCCAACCGCTACACCGGAACCGGCATCTATCACGATCGGCTGTACCTGCTCGACCCCTTCGAGGTGGACATCGATCTGGCCGCGGTCGGAACCGGCAATCCGGTGGCCTAGCCGATATAGCGCTGCAGGCGGGCCGACAGGCGCGGCTTCAGGACGCCGTCGGCCTCCACGCGCTCCTCGACATAGCCGAGGTCGCCGCCCTCCACGATGCCGTAGAGCCGCTTGGCGCCGCCCACCACCGCGCCGGACTGACTGCGGATCACCACATCGGTCGCCAGCTCCCAGGAGGACTGGGTGAGAGCCTGGCCGTAGAACAGTTCGACGATGCCGGAGCTGTGCGTGAGCAATAACTCGATGACCTCGTCGTCACCATCGATGCCGACCCGCCAGAAGCCGGTCTCGCGCAGGTCCGGGCCGCCGTAGCTGCCATCGCCATTGATGACCCAGGACCGCGATTCCCAGGACAGATAGTCGCCGCCGTCGTGGGAGACCACGATCTGCTGGCCGAAGTGGTAGTCGCCGCGTTCGGCGTCGTTACCCTCGCCCTCGCCGCGCCACACGCCGACCAGCGGCAGCAGGGCGAGCATGGAGGAGCTCAGATCAGGGCCGAGGCGCAGATTGGCGGTGTCCTCGGGCAGCGGAAGGTCCGGGAGCTGCGGAATATTGCGAATGCCGGTCGATTTCGCGCGCTCGGCGGCATCGGCGACCGCCTGGTCGCCACTGCGCCGCGCGGCATCGCGACCGCTCGACTGGTGAGCCGTCCCGTTGGCTGCCGCGTTGTCGTCGTTCTCGGTACCCGCGTCGCTCACGACTCGGTGAACAGCCGGTAGAGGACGTACAGACCGAACCAGGCGATCAGCACGGAGACGAGAACCAGCAGAATCTCGAAGGCAAGGACCACGAGTCGAAGTCTAACGAAACAGCCCCGGGGGAAAGCGCCCCGGGGCTGTGTTCGTTCGGTGGTGTTGGCCACCCCTCAGCGCGATCGCACTACTTCGCCACCGTGACGTCGACGGAGTGCACGCCCGCGCCCTCCGGCTTCACCTGGGCCGAACCGTTGCCCGCCGAGGACAGCGCGCGAATGGTCCAGTCGCCGGGGGCGGCGAAGAAGCGGAAGTCACCGGTGCCCGAGGCGACGACCTCGGCGGTGAACTCGTCGGAGGAGTCCAGCAGCCGGACGAACGCGCCGCCGACCGGGTTACCCGACCCGTCGAGCACGCGACCGGTCAGCACGGTCTCCTTCTCCACGTCCACATTGGCGGGCAGGGCCTGACCCTGGGTAGGTGCTGCACACATGTTGATTACGCTCCCAACTCGATCGGTGCACCGACGAGGGAGCCGTACTCGGTCCAGCTCCCGTCGTAGTTCTTGACGTTCTTGTGGCCCAGCAGCTCCCGCAGCACGAACCAGGTGTGCGAGGAGCGCTCGCCGATGCGGCAGTAGGCGATGGTCTCCTTCTCGCCGTCCAGCCCGGCCTCCTTGTAGAGCTCGGCGAGGTCCGCGTCGGACTTGAAGGTGCCGTCCTCGTTCGCGGCCTTGCTCCACGGCACATTGATCGCGCTGGGGATGTGGCCGGGACGCTGGCTCTGCTCCTGCGGCAGGTGGGCCGGGGCGAGGATCTTGCCGGAGAACTCGTCGGGCGAGCGCACGTCGACCAGGTTCTTGGTGCCGATGGCGTTGATGACCTCGTCGCGGAACGCGCGGATGGACAGATCCTGCTCGGCGGCCTTGTAGGTGGTGGCCTCGCGATTGACCGGATCCTTCGACAGCGGGCGGCCGTCGAGCTCCCACTTCTTGCGGCCGCCGTCGAGCAGCTTCACGTTCTGGTGGCCGTAGAGCTTGAAGTACCAGTAGGCGTACGCGGCGAACCAGTTGTTGTTGCCGCCGTAGAGAACGACGGTGTCGTCGTTGGAGATACCGCGCGCCGACAGCAGATCCGAGAACTGCTCGCGGTTGACGAAGTCACGCCGCACCGCGTCCTGCAGGTCCTTCTTCCAGTCGAGCTTGACGGCACCCTCGATGTGGCCCGTGTCGTAGGCGGAGGTGTCCTCGTCCACCTCGACGATCACGACGCCGGGGGTGTTGAGGTTCTCTTCGACCCAGTCTGCGGAGACCAGGACATCGGAGCGAGCCATGTTGTTCCTTTCGAGATGGTGACTTGCCGGGCTAGGAGGGTGAGTTGGTGGGCGCGGCCGAGCGCGGGAGCAGCCGCTGTGCGAAGGGGTAGATCTTGCAGCCCAGGCAGATGCCGAACGCCGCGTTCAGGAACGCCGCGAACAGGGCGAAGGCGGCGAAGATCGTGCCGACCACGGCGCTGCCGAATGCGAAGCCCAGCAAGCTGATCGCGGCGAAGACGAATCCGACCAGCTGGGCGAAGCGCACGGGCGCGGCAGGCTCGGTCTCGGTGGGCGGGCCGACGCGCGGGGCGACGAGTTTCGCGTAGAGCAGGCCGTAGGGGCTGCGGCGTGGGCCGTTGATCGCGCCGATCGCGAATACGATGGTCTGCAGGCCGATCAGCACGGCGGCGAGCGGGCGGGAGAACGCGGCGGCGATCAGGACCAGCACGAGCACGCCGGTTGTGATCCAGGCCGCGAACCGGGGGCCGCGCACGTCCACGTGGCCTTCCGGAATGCGTTGGGTGGCTTGGGAATTGGTAGGGATCTGCTCCGACATCGGATACTCCTGCGCTGCGATCAGGTTTCGGGTGTCAAAGGATTCGGCGGATCGCCGGATCGACGAGATCACTCGGGGCGATGGTAAAACCGGTCGGCGTCAGAAGGGTGCGAAAGGCCGACCGGCTAGATGCACAGGCAGCAACAACCGCCGAGGCGGCACAGATCGACTGTGCGGCGTCGGGTGAGCATCAGCTCTCGGCGGGTTTGCACGAAGAGCAGTTTACCCGTTTCGGGGCGGGAATTGGACCCCGGGTCCGAATTCTGGGATTCAGGCGGCCTCGGGCACGGTCAGTGGGGTGAGCGCGCTGCGCAGGTCACCGGCCTTCGGGACGCCGGAAATTCGGAATCGTTCGCGGCCGCGGGCATCGAAGACGAAGGTGGTGGGCAGTGAGAGCACGTTGAGTTCCTTGGCCAGCGCGGGTTCGGCGTCGATGTCGACCTCGATGTCCTGCGGGGGCTGTGGGGTCTGCGCCAGATCGGCGACCACCCCGGCCACGACCCGGCGCACCGCCGCGCACGGGCCGCACCACTGCGCGGAGAAGTGCACGACCGCGGGCGTCGCGCCGTGGACGCCGACCGCGGCCAGCAGTTCGGTCCGGGTGTCGTCGCCGATCATGGCCCGGCCCCTGGACGTCCGAATCCGGCCCTCGCGCAGGCGGATCGCCAGCCCGGCGGCCACTCCGGCCAGCAGGACCACCACCAGAATTGTGATCTGCATCATGATCGGGCAAACCTGTTCATCTCGAGCGTCATATTCCGGCCCTCGCCCTCGACGATGATGTCGCCGCCGAGCGCCTGGACCTTGGTGGGATGTACGCCGAACGGCAGATCCCTCGTGTCGATGGTGCGGGTGAAGCGCGCCAGCACCGCGGCCTTGTCCAGATCCGGGCCGAGCGACGCGGGCGTGGTGTCGGTCTCGTTCCCACGATAGATATCGGTCGCCACCACGCGCACCTGGTCGCCGTCGAGCAGCAGGTTCACCTTGACGCTGACGCGGGTGGTGCTGCGTGATTCGGGGCCGACCTGGATGGTTCCGCTGAGCAGATACGTATTGCCCTGGGTGGTCATGCCGGTGCCGCCGGAGCCACCCGTGCCGTCGGACTTGTCGGCCGGGGGACCGGTCAGGGACAGATTCGGAATGTTCAGCAGGCGGCCGAGTTCCAGCGAATCGATACGCATCCGCCCGGCTACCCGATCCACCGGCACCGCGCGCAGCTTCCCGTCGACGAGATCGTCGATCGGAATGCGCACACCCTCGAGCGTGGACTCGACGAGGATCTCGCCCGGGATCTCGGGATGGTTCGCCCGCGCCCGGATCTCGACATTGCGGTAATCCCCCCGCCACGCCTGCACCACGAACGGAAATCCGTGAATCGTGACCTCGGGATCGGCACTGAGATCCCCACCCGCCCGCAACGCCCGCGACACCCGGTACTCCGTATAGGCCGCCGCCGTGAAGTCGGCAACCACCGCCAGCGCCGCCACCAGCAGCACCCCGACAATCACCTTGCGCATGAGCGCCAGCCCTCGCTTCCGGGTGAACAACGCATGCACGCACGATATCTGTTGGTACAGAGGGCGGCTCGACCCCGCATCGGCGCTGGCGCGCCGATGCGGGGAAGTGAGGGCCGGCGTGTGCGGGGAAGTGGGGGCCGGCGTGTGCGGGGAAGTGGGGGCCGGCGTGTGCGGGGAAGTGGGGGCTGGCGTGTGCGGGGAGGTGGGACCCGCCGCAGGCCTCGGCTGCCCGGATTGCGTGGTCATTGGTACGAACGCGCTAATGTAGGCACGAATTACCTGCGAACGAGCATGGAATCGCGATAGACACCGAGGTTGCCGCGGACATGCCCCAGATTGGGAGGAGAGCTGGTGGAGCTGCTCCTGCTGACCTCCGACCCGAATCCGGAGTCGGTGCTGCCGTCGCTGTCGTTGCTGCCCCATCACGTCCGGCCCGCTCCGACCGAGGTGGCCTCGCTGCTCGAGGCGGGGACGGCGGATGTGGCCCTGGTGGATGCGCGGACCGATCTGGCCGCCGCGCGGGGGCTGTGTCGACTGCTCGGCAGTACCGGGTCGTCGGTGCCGGTCGTGGCGGTACTCACCGAGGGCGGGCTGGTCGCGGTCAATGCCGACTGGGGGCTGGACGACATTCTGCTGCCGGGTACCGGACCCGCGGAACTGGATGCGCGACTGCGGCTGCTGGTGGCCCGCAACGGCGGCGCGGCCAGTCCCGAGAACAGCGGCAAGATCACCCTCGGTGAGCTGGTGATCGACGAGGGCACCTACACCGCGCGGCTGCGCGGGCGTCCGCTCGATCTGACCTACAAGGAGTTCGAGCTGCTCAAATACCTCGCTCAGCACGCGGGCCGGGTGTTCACCCGCGCGCAGCTGCTGCAGGAGGTGTGGGGCTACGACTTCTTCGGCGGCACCCGCACGGTCGATGTGCACGTGCGGCGGCTGCGCGCCAAACTCGGCAGCGAATACGAATCGCTCATCGGCACCGTCCGCAACGTCGGCTACAAGGCGGTCCGCCCGGCGCGCTCGGCCAAGGGCGATGCCGCCCCCACCTTCCCCGAGGACGACGACAACGCCGACGGCACCGACGATTCCCAGCTCACCCCGGCCAACGGGACGCTCTCGTGACCGCATCCCACACCGGGTGGACCGACGAACTCGGGCCCGACACCGTCGCGCGGGTCCGCGACCTGCTCGATCGCGCCACCGAAACCGACGGCGTCGCGCCCGTTTCCGAACAGGCCGTACTGTCGCTGACCACCCCCTCGACCGCCCGGCACCTGCTGGTCGAGCGCGATGGCGCGGTGGCCGGATACGCGAATCTGGTTGCCGCCCACGGCGAGCACCCGGCCATGGCCGAGGCCGCGGTGGATCCGCGCTATCGCTCGCGCGGTATCGGCGCGGCCCTGGTGGCCGCCGCGCTGGCCGCGGGCGGGGCGGGCGCGCGCATCTGGGCGCACGGCAACCTGGCCCCCGCGAAGGCGGTCGCCGGACGGCTCGGCCTGACCGTCGCTCGCGAGCTGTGGCAGATGCGCCGCCGGTTGGCAACGCCAGAGCTACCCGAGCTGATCGTGCCCGACGGCATCGCCCTGCGCACCTACTCCGGTCCCGAGGACGACGCCGAACTGCTGCGGGTCAACAATGCCGCCTTCGACTGGCATCCCGAACAGGGCGGCTGGGGCGAGGCCGAGATCGCGATGCGCCGCGACTCGTCCTGGTTCGACCCCAAGGGCCTGTTCATCGCCGTCGACGTCGCGGATCCGAAGCGCGTCCTGGGCTTTCACTGGACGAAGGTGACCGACGACGAACAGCCCCCGGCCGGGGAGGTCTACGTGGTCGCGATCGATCCGGCCGCCCAGGGCCGCGGTCTGGGTCGGCTGCTCACCCTCGCGGGCCTGCACTACCTGCGCGATCGCGGCCTCGGCGAGGTGCTGCTCTACACCGAGGCCGACAACACCGCGGCCGTGCACACCTACACCCGGCTGGGTTTCGAACCG
Source organism: Nocardia sp. CDC159 (assembly GCF_023740735.1). Taxonomy (GTDB): domain Bacteria; phylum Actinomycetota; class Actinomycetes; order Mycobacteriales; family Mycobacteriaceae; genus Nocardia; species Nocardia pulmonis. Next base: position 271,365 of record NZ_JAMRXH010000002.1, on the reverse strand, counting down.
GCCCATGTGGACGTGGCCTACACCACCCCGTGACCCGCGCCGGTAAGTCCGCCGCCGCTCGCCGGTAAGTGCGCCGTCCCCTGCTGGTAACCGGACAGCGTCCGGACAGTAACTTTGCGGCAAATGTCACACGTATCGGGCGCAATCGCGCCGGGTTGTTCACCTTCCGTTCACTTACCCAGGTCCAACTGTCAACCGGCCGAACCTACGTTACTTGTTGGGCGGCATCCGCTGCCTGGTGTGCAAGTTCCCCGCGAACGGCCACCACAGCACCCGCCCGGTCGTTGAGGGATCGGGCGCGTATAACGCGATTCCCGGAGGAATTCAGGTGAACTTCAAGCGCAGCAGCGCCCTGTTCGGCGTGCTGGCCGCGAGCGCTGCCCTGACCCTGTCGGCCTGTGGCAGCGACGACAACACGGCCGCGAACGGCACCGACGGCGCCGCCAAGGTCGACGTGCAGTGCGGCGGCAAGAAGGCCCTCAAGGCCAGCGGTTCGTCGGCGCAGAAGAACGCGATGGACCGGTTCGTCGCGGCCTACGAGGCCAACTGCGACGGCGCCAAGCTGGATTACACCTCCAGTGGCTCCGGCGCGGGCGTGAACGAATTCATCGGCGGCCAGACCGATTTCGGCGGCTCGGATTCCCCGCTGGACGCGAAGAAGGGCGAGATCGAGAAGGCCGCGGCGCGCTGCGGCGGCGCTCCGGCCTGGAACCTGCCGACCGTATTCGGCCCCATCGCCGTCACCTACAACGTCGACGGCGTCACCGATCTCGCGCTCGACGGTCCCACCCTCGCCAAGATCTTCAACGGCCAGATCACCAAGTGGAACGACCCGGCGATCCAGAAGCTGAACACCCAGATCGCGACCAAGCTGCCCGATGCGAGCATCCAGGTGATCTCCCGCAGCGACGAGTCGGGCACCACCGACAACTTCCAGAAGTACCTCGACGCCGCCTCCAACGGCGCCTGGGGCAAGGGCGCGGGCAAGTCCTTCAACGGTGGCGTCGGCGAGGGCGCCAAGGGCAACGAGGGCACCTCGGCCGCGATCAAGAACACCAAGGGCTCGATCACCTACAACGAGTGGTCCTTCGCCAAGTCGCAGAACCTGTCGGTCGCGCGCATCCTCACCGAGGCCGCCGTGAAGCCGGTCGAACTGAACGTCGAGTCCGCCGGTAAGGCGATCGCCACCGCCAAGATCAAGGGCGAGGGCAACGACCTGGTCATCGACACCAGCTCGTTCTACAAGCCGACCGATCCGGGCGCGTACCCGATCATCCTGCCGACCTACGAGATCGTCTGCTCCAAGTACAGCGACGCCGACACCGCCAAGGCCGTCAAGGCGTTCCTCACCTCGGCGATCAACAATGGTCAGAAGGGTCTCGACCAGGCCGGATACGTTCCGATTCCGGACGCGTTCAAGACCAAGCTGACCACCGCGATCAACGCCATTTCCTGATCGCGGAACCACCCATGACCGTTCACGACGAAGCCACTTCCGCGAGCCGGTCGCACTCGACCGGCCCGCGGGCGGGCGGAGATACTGCCTCCATGCCGAGCGAACTCAGCACCGAACCGGCTCCTACCAGCCGCGGCAGCAAGGGCCACAGCAAGAACGCGGAACTGATCTTCCGTTCGCTGGCCACCGCGGCGGGCGCGACCATCGTCGCGGCCATCGCGCTCATCGCGCTGTTCCTGTTGATCCGGGCCGTGCCCTCGATCGGTGCGAACGAGGCGAACTTCTTCACCAGCGCCGAATTCAAGACCACCGATGCCGCTCACCTACGGTTCGGCATCCGGGATCTGTTCATGGTCACCGTATTGAGTTCGCTCTTCGCGCTGGTGATCGCGGTGCCGATCGGTGTGGGCATCGCGTTGTTCCTGACGCAGTACGCACCCAAGGTGCTGGCCCGGCCGTTCTCGATCCTGGTGGATCTGCTGGCGGCGGTGCCTTCGATCGTGTTCGGTCTCTGGGGTTACCTGGTGCTGGCGCAGAAGCTGGAGCCGTTCCAGCGGTTCCTGAACGACAACCTGGGCTGGTTCTTCCTGTTCAAGTCCGGCAACGTCTCGATCGGCGGCGGCGGAACGATCTTCACCGCGGGCGTGGTGCTCGCGGTGATGATCCTGCCGATCATCACCTCGGTCAGCCGTGAGGTGTTCCACCTCACCCCGCGCGCCCACATCGAGGCCGCACAGGCGCTGGGCGCCACCAAGTGGGAAGTGGTGCGGATGACCGTGCTGCCGTACGGGCGCAGCGGCGTGATCGCCGGATCCATGCTCGGCCTGGGCCGCGCGCTCGGTGAGACCATCGCGGTCCTGGTGGTGCTGCGCACCGCACAGCAGGCCGGACACTGGTCGCTGTTCGACGGCGGCTACACCTTCGCGTCCAAGATCGCCTCGGCCGCTTCGGAATTCAGTCAGGCGCTGCCCACCGGCGCCTATATCGCGGCCGGTTTCGTGCTGTTCGTGCTGACCTTCGTGGTCAACGCGCTGGCCCGGATCGCCGCCGGAGGGAAGGTGAACGGCTGATGGCCACCACCACACTCGATCGCCCGGTCAAGGCACCTGCGTTTCGTGAGGTGAGCGCGGCTCGCAAGATCCGCAACTGGATCGCCACCGGGGTCATGTGGCTGTGCTTCGCGATCGCGCTGATTCCGCTCGGCTGGGTGCTGATCCTGGTGCTCAACAAGGGCCTGGACGCCATCACCCACACCGGCTGGTTCACCAAGTCGCAGAAGGGCGTGCTGCCCGACCAGTTCGCGGGCGGTGTCTACCACGCCATCTACGGCACCATCGTGCAGTCGGCGGTGGCCGCGGTGATCGCGGTGCCACTGGGCATCATGGCCGCCATCTACCTGGTGGAATACGGCCGGGGCTGGCTGGCCAAGACGACCACGTTCATGGTCGACATCCTGGCCGGTGTGCCCTCGATCGTGGCGGCGCTGTTCGTCTTCGCGTTCTGGATCGCCACCTTCGGCTTTCCACAGAGCTCGTTCGCCGTATCGCTGGCGCTGGTGCTGCTGATGCTGCCCGTCGTGGTGCGCAGCACCGAGGAGATGCTCAAGCTGGTGCCCGACGAATTGCGCGAGGCGTCCTATGCCCTGGGCATCCCGAAGTGGAAGACCATCGTGCGGATCGTCGTGCCCACCGCGGCCCCGGGCATGATCAGCGGCATGCTGCTGGCGCTGGCCCGCGTCATGGGCGAGACCGCGCCGGTGCTGGTGCTGGTCGGCTATTCGAAGTCGATCAACTTCGATGTCTTCAACGGCAATATGGCGTCGCTGCCGCTGATGATCTACCAGGAGCTGGCCAATCCGGAGGCCGCCGGTCGGATGCGGGTCTGGGGTGCGGCCCTGACGCTGATTCTCATGATCGCGGTGCTGTATCTGGGGGCGGCGGTCGTCAACAAGCTGCTCACGCGGAACCGATAGAAGCGAACGGAAATTCGATAATGGCCAAGCGGATCGACGTCAAAGATCTCAACATCTACTACGGCAGGTTCCACGCCGTCGCCGATGTGAAGCTGTCCGTGCTGCCGCGCAGCGTCACCGCCTTCATCGGTCCCTCGGGTTGCGGTAAGTCCACCGTGCTGCGCTCGCTCAACCGCATGCACGAGGTGACCCCGGGCGCTCGCGTCGAGGGCGTGGTCGCCCTGGACGGCGAGGACATCTACGGTTCGACCGTGGACCCGGTCGGCGTGCGCCGCACCATCGGCATGGTGTTCCAGCGCCCGAACCCGTTCCCCACCATGTCCATTCGCGACAATGTGGTGGCCGGGCTCAAGCTGCAGGGCGTGCGCAACAAGAAGGAGCTCGACGAGGTCGCCGAGCGCTCGCTGCGCGGGGCGAACCTGTGGAACGAGGTCAAGGACCGCCTCGACAAGCCGGGCGGCGGCCTCTCGGGCGGTCAGCAGCAGCGACTGTGCATCGCCCGGGCCATCGCGGTCTCGCCCGATGTGCTGCTGATGGACGAGCCCTGTTCGGCGCTGGACCCGATCTCCACGCTGGCGATCGAGGACCTGATCGCCGAGCTGAAGAAGGAATTCACCATCGTCATCGTCACCCACAACATGCAGCAGGCCGCCCGCGTGAGCGACCAGACGGCCTTCTTCAACCTCGAGGCCCAGGGCAAGCCCGGCAAGCTCATCGAGATCGACGAGACGGAGAAGATCTTCTCCAACCCGGCGCGCAAGGAGACCGAGGACTACATCTCCGGCCGGTTCGGATAGGAATTCCGCCCGACACCCGCGCGGCTCCGGCTTCTGCCGGGGCCGCGTTTGGTGTGTCCGGTCCCCCGGATATGGCACCTGTCACTTATTGAACTGATTGTTAGCTCGATCATGTCCTACCACGGTCGGTTGTTGCTACATGCAGTAACAGATACCGTCTAGGTCAACTACACCGATCGTTCTAGTCAGGAGGCGGCGGATGGCGGTATCAACGGTGAACCCGCGGTCCGAGCGGCGAATTCCGGTCGCGATCCGGATGCGGATTCTCGCTCTGATCGCGATCTGTCTCGCGGAACTGCTCGTCGTATTGGACAACACCCTCGTCAATGTGGCGCTGCCGTCGATTGCGGTGCAGTTGCAGGCTCGGATGAGCGGATTGCAGTGGATCGTGGACGCGTTCACGCTGGCCTTCTCCGGGCTGCTGCTGGCGCTGGGGCATCTCGGCGATCGGTTCGGCCGCCGCCGGGTGATGGTGATCGGTCTGATCGGCGTCGCGGTGATGTCGGGTGCGGGTGCGCTGTCGACGAGTCTCGGTCAGGTGATCGCGGCGCGGGCGGGGATGGGTATCTTCGCGGCCGCGGTCTTCCCGGCCACGCTGGCGCTGATCATCAATCTGTTCCCCGAGGCCCGCGCGCGGGCCGCCGCCATCGCACTGTGGACGGCCATGGCCGGGATCGCGGTCGCCATCGGCCCGATCACCGGCGGCTATCTGCTGCAGTACTTCAGCTGGCATTCGGTGTTCTGGATCAATGTGCCGATCGCGATCATCGCCATCGTCGCCGTCCTGGCGGTCGTGCCGGAATCGCGGGCCGAGCACACCGGGCGGCTCGACGTGGTGGGCATCGTACTGTCGCTGATCGCGGTGACCACGCTGGTGTGGACGATCATCGAGGCGCCCAAGCACGGCTGGCTGTCCGGGCGCAGCATCGCGGGCTATGCGATATCGCTTGTCCTGCTGGTGGTCTACGTGGTGTGGGAGCTGCGGGTGGACTCGCCGGTGCTGGATGTGCGGCTGTTCCGGATCCGGCGCTTCTCGGTGCCCGCCCTGGCGATCACGGTGTCCTACTTCTGCGCCTTCGGCTTCCTGTTCCTCATCACCCAGTACTTCCAGGGTGTGAAGGAATACAGCGCACTGGAATTCGGCATCCACTCGCTGCCGTTCGCGGCCGCGGTCGGCCTCGGCGCGCCCGTGGCGACCCTGGTGGCGCAGCGCATCGGGACCACCGCGACGGTGATCGCGGGACTGCTGACGTTGGCCGTGGGCATGTACATCGCGGGCCAGGTGAAGGTCGAAACGCCCTATCTCGGACCGGTTCTCGTCTCCATGGTGCTGCTGGGCATCGGCTTCGGCGTGGTGCAGGGCCCGGCCACCGAGTCCATCATGGGCTCGGTGCCGCCCAACGAGGCCGGTGCGGGATCGGCGGTCAACGACACCACCCGCGAGGTCGGCGGCACGCTCGGCGTCGCGGTGCTCGGCTCCATCATGACCTCGGTCTATACCCACCGAGTGGGCGCGCGCATCGACGCGATTCCGAACGGGATCATGAGCCCCGACCAGAAGAGCATCGCCCGCGACACCCCGATCAGCGTCATCGAGGTGGTGAAGGCGCCGGTGAGCACGTTCCTGGCCAGGCCCAAGGCCGACCTCATCCACGCCATGAAGGCCGCGGCCCTGGCGGGTGCGGAGTCGGCGTCCTATGTGGCGGTCGGCGCGCTGCTCGTCTGTGCCGTCGCGGTGGCCCTGCTGCTGCCGTGGAAGCCGGAGCAGGGGAACTCGGTGCTACTGGGCTGGCGCAAGAAGACGGACGCCTGAGGCGACCGCGATTGTCGAAGTCCCGGCGAGCTTTCGGCCGGGACTCAGATCTTCTCGGCCTCGGCGTCCGCGTCGGGCGGCAGCACGCCGGTCACGAGGAAGACCACCCGGCGGCCGATCTCCACCGCGTGGTCGGCGAAGCGCTCGTAGTAGCGGCCGAGCAGTGTGACGTCGACGGCCGGGGCCACACCGTACTTCCAGTCCCGGTCCATCAGCAGCGTGAACAGGTGGCGATGCAGATCGTCCATCGCCTCGTCGTCCTCGTTGAGCTGGGCGGCGCGCTCCGGATCACGGGACTCGAGCACCTCGCGAGCCGCCGCGCCCATGTTCACCGCGATGCGACCCATCTCGGCGAAGTAGCCGTTGACCGCCTCGGGCAGCGCGTGATTCGGATGCCGCCGCCGCGCGACCTTGGCCACATGCAGCGCGAGCGCGCCCATCCGATTCACATCGCCGACGATCTGGATGGCGGCGACCACCTGCCGTAGATCACCGGCCACGGGGGCCTGCAGGGCCAGCAGCGCGAACGCCTTCTCCTCGGCCAGCGTGTTCATCTCGGCGATCCGGTCGTATTCGCTGATCACCTGCTCGGCCAGCGTCAGATCGGCCTGCAGCAGGGACTGGGTCGCCCGCTCCATCGCCGAACCGGCCAGCCCGGCCATCTCGCCCAGCAGATTGGCGAGATCGGCCATTTGTTCGTTGTAGATGACACGCATGAAACCAAACATTAGTTCCCGGCGCTGACCAAGTCACGAACGGTGGGTGAACCACCGGTGTTGCTCGGTGCTAGCGGTGTCGGCCCAGGTGGGCTCGGATTATTTGCAGAGGTCGTCGGCGGCGTTGACGTGTTCGAGGTCGGAGGGCAATGTGACCGGCGTCTCGGGTGCGCCGCTGGCCGCCGCGGGCACGGCGGGTAGCGGGTTGCCGAAGGCGACCGGGGTGCGGACAGTGCCCTGGAAATCCGAGCCCAGCGCCACCTCCACGATGCTGCCGAGTCCGGATGTCGATTCGAGGGTCGCGCCCGGGATGGCGGAGGCCACCGTCGCCGCGTCGGCCTCGTGACCGGAGGAATAGCGGACCCGGGTGGTGGAAATCGTCCCGCCCGAATAGTTTCCGACGCTGAAGATCTGAAAGCCCTGGTTGGACAGCTTGTTCGCCGCCGTGGCCGCGATACCGCTCACCCCCGAGCCGTTGGACACCTGCACCGACACCGTGCTCGGATCGACGGCGGTGAGCTGGCGCGGCGCGGGCGCCGCGGTGGTGGGCGGCGGCGCGATCGGCTTCTTCTCGCCGGGCAGCGGCTGATCGTCGATGATCGCGGAGAAGATCGCCTTGATATCGGATTCGCGCGGAATCTCGTTGCCGTAGGAGGTGGTTCCGGCCGTGGGCACGGTCAGGAACGTGATCGCGCCCGCCTCGACCTTCTGCAGCGAACGGCCCAGCGTCAGCAGGTCGTTGGTCTTGACGTTGTCCATCAGCGAGTGGCCGGAGAAGGCGTTGATGAAGGCGTTCATCTTGCCGGGGTCGAACAGCGTCTTGTTCGACAGCGCGCTGCGCAGCAGCGAGGACATGAACCGCTGCTGGCGGTTGATTCGGTCGTAGTCGCTGCGGAATTCGCCCGATACGTGGCGGGCCCGCACGTAGTCCAGTGCGGTCGAGCCGTTGACCTTCTGCTTGCCGGTAGTGGGCAGGATGGTGCCGAGCTCCTCGTCGACGAGCGGTTTGGTGGTGCAGACCTCCACGCCGCCCACGGTGTCGACCATGGACTGGAAGCCGCTGAAGTCCAGGCCGATGAAGTGATTGATCTTCAGGCCGGTCAGCTTGCCGATCACCGAGGTCAGACACTTGGGCCCGCCCAGGGCGTAGACCGCGTTGAGCTTGTCGCCGATCGCGGAGGGGAAGCTGACCCCGGTGTAGCGGCGATTCTCGTTGTCCCAGCCCTCGCAGGACGGGCGGGTGACGTCGAGGTCGCGGGGGAAGGAGACGACCACGACGCGCTGGCGGTTCTCGGGGATGTTCACCAGCATGACGGTGTCGGCGCGGGCGCCCTCGGCATCGGCGGTGGTGCCCGCGCCGATCTGACCGTCCGCGCCCGCTCGGGTGTCGTTGCCGATGATGAGGAAGTTCTCGTCGCCGAGCTGACCGCCGGGATTGACGATATCGGTGGAGTTCTCGTCGACCGCCGAGACCTTGTTGAAGTTGCCGTCGGTGGCGCGCAGATAGTTCCAGCCCGCGCCGGTCATGAGCAGGGTCAGCACGGCGACCATCGCGGTGGTGCCGCGACCGATCAGCTGCAGCTTGCGAAAGCGGCGCTGTTTGCTCGCGGCCAGCCGCGACAGCTGCGGCCTGCCAACCGATTTCGGCCGCGCGACCGCGCGCGCCGGATCCGGTTCGGGCGACTCGTCGTCGACGGCCGCGGGCAGGATGTCGGTGGGCTGATCGAGCAGGCGGCGCTGTTCGGCGTAGGGGTCGACGGGATCGTCGGCGGTCGGCGCGCGAAAGACGGTGGGCGGCAATCCGGCCCGGCCGTCGGGAGCGGACGGTCGGGCGGCGGAATCGGTTCCGCCCGGCGCCGCGCGAAAGCCGGTGTGCTGTGCTGGAAGCGTGGTATCGGTGGGCAGATCGGCGACCCGCTCGCTGTCCACCCGCTGTACCAGATCGTGCACCGTGACGGGTGCGTCGGCGGCCGGTGCCTCGTCGGCGTATCGATTGCGCCGCGCGGGCCGGTCACCCTCGGCCTCGCCCGCGGAGTAGCGCTCCCAGGGGGCGCGACCTCCAGGCACGGGCGTCTGCCCGCGCCGATCGTCGTCACCCACCAACGAACCTCGCTTTGCTCACTCGGGACCGGCTTGCCCGTTCAACGGCTGCGCCCTTCGCAATGATAACGATTGAGCCACGATGAGCCACCTGACACGGCGGTGCCAAAAAAAGTCTTCCCCTCTTTCCCGGCACGCTTTTCGCCGGGAACTCAGCCGCCCGAGTGCATGACGTCGGCGGCCAGGGGGACCGCGCGGTCCTCCGGATCGTCGAGCCAGCCGTGCGGGAGGCTGACCTTGCCCGGGGAGCCCTGGCGGCCGCGGGGGCCCTCGGCGTCCTTGGGGAAGGGGGCGGTGGGGTCCAATTGGCCGATCAGATCCCGCAATTCGGCCAGGCTCGCGACCGTGGCGAAGCGGCGGCGCAGTTCCGCGCCGACCGGGAAGCCCATGAGGTACCAGGCCATATGCTTGCGTAGGTCGCGCATGCCCTTGTCCTCGCCGTAGTGCTCGGCCAGCAGGCCCGCGTGGCGGTAGAGGATCTCGCCGACGCGCCCGAGGTTCGGACCCGCGGGGACCGGCTCGCCGCGCAGCGCCGCCTGCAGTTCCCCGAACAGCCAGGGGCGGCCGAGGCAGCCGCGGCCGACGACCACGCCGTCACAACCGGTTTCGGTCATCATGCGCACCGCGTCGGCGGCGCTGAAGATGTCGCCGTTGCCGAGCACCGGGATGGTGGTGACGGCCTCCTTCAGGCGTGCGATGGCCGTCCAGTCGGCCTCGCCCGAATAGCGTTGCGCCGCAGTGCGAGCGTGCAGCGCGACCGCCGCCGCGCCCTCGGCCTCGGCGATCCGCCCGGCGTCCAGATAGGTGATGTGATCGTCATCGATGCCGATGCGGAACTTCACGGTGATGGGCACGCCCGCGGGCTCGGCCGCGCTCACCATCGCGCGCACGATCGCCTCGAACAGCCGCCGCTTGTAGGGCAGCGCCGCGCCGCCACCGAGCCGGGTCACCTTCGGCACCGGGCAGCCCAGGTTGAGATCGATGTGGTCGGCCCAGCCCTCGCCCACGATGACCCGCACGGCCTCGCCGATGGTGGCCGGGTCGACGCCGTACAGCTGCATCGAGCGGGGATTCTCGTCCGGCCCGAACGACATCATGTGCAGCGTCTTCTCGTTGCGCTCGACCACCGCCCGGGCGGTGATCATCTCGCAGACGTAGATCGAGGTGGCACTGCCGAATTCCCGGCACAGCGTCCGGAAGGCGACATTGGTGATCCCGGCCATCGGGGCGAGCACAACCGGCGGATCGACCGGATAGGGGCCGATCCGCAAGTCGTTCCGTGTCTCGAGCGCCGCGGTCATGGGAGCCATTTTCGCATCCGGCCCATGGTGGCCGGGCTCACCCTCAACGGGCCGAGGAACCGGCCAGCTGGCGCTCGCGCTTGGCGGCCTCGCGGGCCAGCATGCGGTCGCGCTGCTCCTCGAACTTCACGACGTCCTTGCTCAGCTTGTCGAGGTACAGGCCGAGGCGCTCGCGGGTCTGCTCGCCGCGGGCGGTGAAGTCGTCGCGCTCGAAGATGCGCCACTTCTTCAGCACCGGCTGAACCACCTCTTCGAGGTGCTGACGCAGGTCGTAGATGCCGTGCTTGGCCATCAGTACGCCGTTGCGGCGGAAGTTGGGCATGCCGGCGCCCGGCATCTGGAAGTTCTCCAGGATCGTGGTGATCGCATCGATTGCCTGGTCGGGAACGAGATCCAGGGCCGCGCCGCACATGTTGCGGTAGAAGATCATGTGCAGGTTCTCGTCGGCGGCGACGCGCTGCAGCATACGGTCGGCGATCGGATCGTCGCAGACCTTGCCGGTATTGCGGTGGCTGACGCGGGTGGCCAGCTCCTGGAAGGTCACGTACGCAACCGAATACAGGAAGCCGGCCTGATCCTCGGGCAGCTGATCCGCGGGCGAGGCGAAACCGTTGGTCATATGAACCATGCGCGCCTGCTCCAGGGCCACCGGATCGACACCGCGGGTGACGACCAGGTAGTCGCGCATGACGATGCCGTGCCGGTTCTCCTCGGCGGTCCAGCGGCCGACCCAGGTGCCCCAGGCGCCGTCCTGGGAAAAGTTCTCAGCGATCTCGCGGTGATACGAGGGCAAGTTGTCCTCGGTGAGCAGGTTGGTGATCATGGCCGCCTTGGCGACCTCGCTCAGCTGCGACTGGGAAGGGTCCCAGTCCACGCCCCCGAGCGCCGCGAAGTTGCGGCCTTCGTCCCAGGGCACGTAGTCGTGCGGATGCCATTCCTTGGCCAAGGAGAGGTGACGGTTGACGTTCTCTTCGGCAACCGGCTCCAACTCCGTCAGCAGTTCGAGTTGAGTCAGATCCCTTGCCATGTAGTGCGCCCTTCGATGTTGTCCTGCGATCTTGCTCGTCGACCCCCTGGAGCCGTGCGGTCGCGGCCTCATACCTTACGACACCGTAGGTGTGATACGAAACGCATCCAAGGGAGTGGACCCGGTCGTGACGGAACTCATACGACGTCGTCGGCGCTTACGGTGAACCGTCTCCAGTGTAGGCGGGTGGCCCGCGACAAGGGTCTATCGGTGATCGGCGCGGGACGTTAACCCGTTACCGAAAAACCGCCCGCGCCAAGGGCAACGGGCGGTTCGCCGATCGGTCAACGCTTGCCGCCGAGCAGCCCGCCGAGGACGTTACCGAGCACGCTGCCCGCGTTCTTGCCGAGCGCGTCGGACAGCGCGCCGCCGAGCCCGCCGTTCTTCGCCGCGCCGCCGAGCAATCCGCCGAGGATCTCGGCGAGCGGACCGCCCGCATCCGCCTGACCGGCCCCCGCCGATCCGGCCGGGGCGCCGTCCTTGCCGAGCACCTGCTTGCTCAGATACGCGAGCACGATCGGGGCCAGGATGGGCAGCACCTTGGCCATCAGATCGTTGCCGCCCGCGCCCGTCGCGCCGAGCGCGTTGATGACGGTGTTCTTGTTGGAGCCGAAGACGTCGTCGACGATCTGCTCGCCCGCGTGCACGTCGACCTGATCGATGTCGACGCCCCCGGCGAGCAGGCCCTCGTCCTGATGCTGATCGACCAACCCCTGCAGCGACTGTTCCTGCTCGGAGTTGCTGGTTTTTGCCTGAAGCCCGCCCAGCAACACCGGCAGGGCCTTGTTCACCACATCTCGCGCGGTCGCCTCGTCGACCCCGAGCTTGCTGGCGATCTGTCCGATCGGGACTTGGGAGAGCAGGTCATCGAAGGAAGTCATAGCTCCGCCTCTCTCGTGGGGTGAGCCGGTGGGCACCGGTCGAATCCCACGGTAGGCGATCGTGGCGACGGCCGGGAGGGCGTTTGCCGGAGGCCACCACAACGCCGACGGGCCGGAGCGATGCTCGCTCCGGCCCGCCTTGCGGTGCCCCCACCAGGGCTCGAACCTGGGACCTGCGGATTAAAAGTCCGTAGCTCTACCAACTGAGCTATAGGGGCGCGGTGCGCAAGTCTAATGCGCGGTTCGCGCAAGTGGTAACCGGTATCCGTTCTGCCCGGCCCGGACCATCATTTTCGCTGGTCGATCGCGATTTCGCCAAATCCCTGCCGGGCGAGCCCTTCCCCTCGTCGGCGAGTCGACACGCGTGGCGACGGTGGGAGCGATACGCCGGAGCGGGGTGGGGCGATAGGGGCTTCGAGTCGAGGGACGGCGGAGCGGAAGCCAGGGGTGTTTCCCGCATGGTCGCGGGCAATCTCTTTGGTTCCCAATTTGTTTCACGGCAGAAATATGTAAATATCTTCCAATCGTGGTGCGTGGCAACGCAATTGGTATGCGGAGGTTGGCAGTGTCGCTGGAACGGTCCCGCGGGCGGCGGGGAGCCGCGTGTCCGGGGGTGGCGGGCGGTGGGTCCGATGGGCGGAGTTCGCGGGGGGATGAACGCCGGTGCGGCGCGGTGGAATTGGGGATACTCACCAATCGCCCAGTCGGTTGCGGGTTATTTGCCAAAAGGGACGAAAGGCAATCCAGCGAACTGACTCGCCGGTACGGCGCACGTCGGGCGCTGTTTCGGGGTACGGTGACCGCTTGGTGAATTCCGACGGAACCGAGAGTGCTTCGGTGGGGCGGGATTCGACCTATGGTTGATGTGCCCGAACGTGTCGCGACCGGTCTGGCCGTTCGCGATGCCCTGGAGACCGCTTCGCAGGAGGCAGATCCGAGACGAAGAAAACGCCCGGGTGCGCACCCCCTGCAGCGCACCCGGGCGTCGAGAACTATACCACCTGGTGTGCTTCAGGATTTCTCGTCATTTTTCGTACCAAAAGTTTGAAAACCGGGCCGTAGCCCGAGTTGAAGTAATTGAAAATCTCATAACTTCGCGTCGAGGACTGCTTCCATCGGAGGGAGGGTCCTCCGGCGGCAAGTAGCTTCGGAGGCGTTTCGAGCATGGCACGGCAGCAAGAGCGGGCCCGCCGGACACGTGCGGCGATCATCAGGTCCGCCGCCGTTGAATTCGGGAAGAGCGGCTACGCCGCGGCATCGCTGAACCGCATATTGGAGGGCTCGCGCGCCACCAAGGGTGCGATGTACTTCCACTTCGACTCGAAGGAGGATCTGGCTCGGGCGGTGCTGGACGCCGCCGTCGAGCGCTATCGCGCGACCACCGAAAGATGGCTCACCCGTACGGATCTCGGTCCGTTGGACGCGCTGCACGGGATGGTCGACGAGGTCGCGCTGCGACTCGAGAACGACATCATCATCCAGGCCGAGTTCCGGCTCATCATCGAACCGGAGTTCTACCGCGACGTGCAGGCCGGAGGCGGGCGCATCCTCGGCCGGGCCACCCGGCAGCTGGCCGTGCGGGCCGTCGAGCAGAAGCAGCTGCGTCCCGACGCCGATCCGGACCGGTTCACCCGCACCCTCACCGCCGCGCTGGCCGGCCAGCGCTACATCGTCGACCTGCTCGGCGCGGGGGTGGATCTGCGGACCCGGTTCACCGAGGCGCTCGAGGTCGTCATCGAATCGATGGCCACCCCCGAGTGGCTCGACGAGTTCCGCCGCGACGGATGGCGCGCATCCGCCCGGATGGAGGACCTCGGGGTCTAGTTGGGCCTCTGACCAGCCGATTTGGGATTCCCGCTCGCGCTGTCATAAGCTATGCGAGCTCCCAACGGAAGCCGTTGAGAAACGGACCGGAGAGATCCGGCGGGCCCCCTTCGTCTAGCGGCCTAGGACGCCGCCCTTTCAAGGCGGTAGCGCGGGTTCGAATCCCGTAGGGGGTACGGTGGCAACACCGTTGGTAGCAGAGCAAGGCCCTGTGGCGCAGTTGGTTAGCGCGCCGCCCTGTCACGGCGGAGGTCGCGGGTTCGAGTCCCGTCAGGGTCGCACGTAGTGCGTGGCATTCGGTTCGGGTGCATCCGGCCAGGTAGCTCAGTTGGTACGAGCGTCCGCCTGAAAAGCGGAAGGTCGCCGGTTCGATCCCGGCCTTGGCCACCCTCTCGGCCCTTCCCTACTCGGGAAGGGCCTTTGTCGTGTTCGGGGTGGTCGCGGCTTCGGGTTGGTTCTCGAAGTGGTTGCGGTGGGCGATATCTCGCTTATTCGATTCGGGGATCTTCGGGCCGTGTTCCTGGCGGATGTGTTGTTTTCAGGACGCGTCATGTTTTCTGAGTGGAAACGTCGGCTCGGGGTCGTACTCGCGGGTTGCGGGTGTGAAAAACGCGGTATCGGTAGGGGTATTGCTGCCTGGTATCTGAAAGTTCTTTGCGGGACCGGGGATTCGCGGGGGTAGGGTGACGTGATCTTTGCCATTTCGATAGCTCGTCGCGATCGATCAATGGATGGGATGGCCGCATAATGTAAGGCCCGTTGTGCAAGCCTCATTTCAATACATTCGCCGCGCGGGCTATTCGCTGACAAGATCACCGTCCCGGTGCCATCCTGGTCTCATGGGTGACTCGGATAACGACTGGTACTACTGCCTCAAACACCATCGCGCCGAGCAGGGCAAACAGCATTGGTTCGCCGAGCGGCTGGGTCCGTATCCGGATCGGGCCACGGCCGAGCGGGCGCTGGAGATCGTTCGCGAGCGCAATGCTCGCGCGGACGCCCGCGACGAGTCCTGAGGCCGCGGGCGGGCTGACCGGCCCAGCTCAGCGTTTACCCAGGCGTATCCGCTACGGTCAGTGCAGCAGGACTGAGCGCGCATTCGACCGGGAGGGCGACTTGTGAAGGTAACCGTGGTGGTGCCGACCTACAACGAGCGGGAAAACCTGCCGGTGGCGGTGGAGCGGCTGACCGCGCTACCGGTCGCCGACCTGCACGTCCTGGTCGTGGACGACAATTCCCCGGACGGCACCGGCGAGGTCGCCGACAAGCTGGCCGCCGAACTGCCCAACGCGGTGGGCGTGCTGCACCGCACCGAGAAGGACGGCCTGGGCCGCGCCTACGTGGCGGGCATCACCCGGGCCCTGGACGAGGGCGCCGACGTCGTCATCCAGATGGACGCCGACCTGTCCCATCCGGCCGAGGTCATTCCGGCCATGCTCGACAAGCTGGCGAATTCCGGCGCGGGCGTGGTGCTCGGCTCCCGCTACGTCGAGGGCGGATCGACCGCGACGGAATGGAAGTGGTACCGCAAGGCGCTGTCGGCCTGGGCCAACTTCTACGTCAACCTCATCCTGCGCCTCGGCGTCAAGGACGCCACCGCGGGCTTCAAGGCCTGGAAGGCCGACACCCTGCGGGCCATCGACGTCGCCGCCATCCGCAGCAACGGCTACTCCTTCCAGGTCGAGATGAACTATCGGACGATCAAGAAGGGGATCGCGATCGCCGAGGTGCCGATCCGATTCGAGGAGCGCACCAAGGGCGCGTCCAAGATGAGTCTGAAGGTGCATCTGGAATCGGCGCTCATGCCGTGGAAGCTGTTGTTCGGCAGGCAGGTCTGACCATCATCGACTGCTGAGCGCCGCATCCGCATCGGGTGCGGGCCAGTTCAGCAGGGTGTCGACGAACAGCTGCCGCACCCGCTCCACCTCGGCGTCGAGTCGTCCCGGATCCCAGTCGCGGACATCGATCGGCGGCAGCACCGCCACGTCGACGGTGCCGGTGCGGGCGATCGCGGAGTTGCGCCACATGATCTCGCCCGCATTGCGGATCACGATCGGAACGATCGGCACGCCCGCCTGCATCGCGATATGGAACGCGCCCTTCTTGAACGGGCCCACCCGCGGGGTGAGCGAGCGCGTTCCCTCGGGCGCGACGACGACCGACAGCCCGCCGCGCAGGGTGTCCACCACGGGCGCCAGCGCCGCCTTCGCGCCCGCGGTGTCGGAGCGGTCGATGAAGGTCGCCCCGGCGAAGCGCAGCAGCGGCCCGAAGATCGGATTCGCGGTGATCTCCCGCTTGGCGATTCCGGTGAACCCCGCGCCCAGCACCTCGCTCAACACGACCATGTCGAACTGGCTCTGGTGATTGAAGATGAAGACCGCGGGCCGCGGCGACTGCGCGTATTCGGCGCCGACCACCCGGATCCGGATGCCGGTCGCGCGCAGCGTGGCGTCGGCGGCGACGGTGATCATCGAGTCGGCCATCCGCCGTTGATCGCGCGTGCCCGCCTTGGCGAGCACCCCGGCCGCCGCCCCGCCGAGCAGTCCGCCGAATCCGGCCGCGGTGCGGGCGATATCGCGCAGCCGAGGCGATTCGCGGGGCCGGAAGTTCAGCACCGGCCAGGAGCGTTCGGTCGCCTCGATCGAGGTGCGCGGATCCGGATTGACGGCCGTGGGATGTCCGGTCAGCTCCAGCAGCGGCAGATCGGGTGCGGCATCGGCATAGGCGTAGCTCGCGGCGAGATCCAGGCCGTGCGCCGCGGCGAAGCGGCGCACCGCATCGGCCTTGCCGGTGCGCCACAGCGGCTTTCCGTCCACATGGCCGGTGAGCAGACCGTCCTGCGCCGCCATCGGGGTGTAGAGCACATGCTCGATACCCAGTTCCCGTGCGGCGGGCAGTACCTGGAATCGGGTCAGACAGGTGACCAGGACCACGGTGTGCCCGGCCGCCTCGTGCGCCCGGATCAGCCGCCAGGCCTCCGGATACAGGTGGCCGTAGATCGCGCGGCGGAACTGCCGCTCGCCGAGTTCGGTGAGTTCGGCCTCCGAATGCCCGGCCCACGCATGCATGGTGCGCTGCAGGAATCGTTCGTATTCGCCCTCGCCCCGGGCGCCGCGAATGCTGGTGAGCAGGCTCTCGGCCAGCGCGCGGCGGCCGCGGCCCCGTAGCAGTCGGCGCGGACCCGAGGGTGGGGTGAAGCCGTGGACGACCGTGCCGCCGTAGTCGAAGATCGCACCCACCCGCGGGCCCTGCGGACCCGAGCGGATGGTCTCGACCGCGGTGTCGACGCTCAGCACACCCGCCGGGCGCATCACAGCCCCACCCGGTGCGACGGATCGAGGGCGGCGGCGCGGGTGATCCGCGCCCCGATGGTGCGCAGTTCCGCGGCGAAGGCCGTGCGGCGCGCGGCCAGATCGGTGCCGTCGGGGTGCAGCAGGCCGTGGTTGTCGGCGAGTTTCAGTGCGGTGGCGAACAATTCCGACGACACCGACTCCGGACTGTGCAGACGCTGCTGCAACAGCATCTGTCGGCCGACGGCCAGGCATTCGTCGATGAATCGTTTGTGGTCCACCGGCTGGGCGGCATCATGGTCGGCCAGGCGCTCCGCGACCACCAGCTGCGCGTCGAAGAACGAGCGCAGCACCCGGTGGGCCATGATGAACCCGGAGTCGGCGAGTTTGGCGAGGATGTCCGCACCGACCGTGCCGTCGCCGCGGCGACTGTGCCAGTCCGGATCCACCAGCAACATCTCCCGGGAGAGCTGATCGGCGAATTCGGTGCGTTCGGGGAAGAAGAATTCGAACTTCAGCAGATCCCGGAGCCGATAGGCGGTCGCCCAGCCGGTCGCCAGCTGATCGTCCTGCTGCGCCTCGACCGCCGTGAGTATGGCCAGCTCCAGGATGGCGCGGTTGACGAACCAGTGCACCGCGCTGTTGCGATAGAAGGCCGCCTCGAGGTGAGCACCCGGCTCGATGGCGTAAACCGGTTCCAGCCCACCGCGATACACCGTCACGACCTTCGCGATCGAGAGCTGTTCGAGCACGATGGCCAGGCCGTGATCGTCGCGCAGCGTGGCGAGTTCGCCGCTGGGCAGGCGGCGGCGCTCGATGTAGCCGAGCACCGGCGCCAGCACCGCGCGCACCTCGCCCAGGGTCAGCGCGCGTTCGTGCACGCCGAGCAGGGCCAGGGTGACCAGCGCGTTGACGGTGACCGGGGTGACGGTGTTGATGCCGACCGCCACCTCGAAGGCCAAACGCTGGACGGCTTTTCGCTCCTGATCGCGGACCTCGTCCGGAAGGGGCCGGGCGGGACCGTGGTCCGGGATCATCGGATCACCGTGCGCGCTCAGGCAGTCCCGCGCCGAGATCGGATCGCCGAAGCGCACGTACACATGTCCGGCCGAATGCTGTTGATTGCGAATATATCTGGCCAGCCAGCCCAGGCCCTCGGGCTTCTTCTTGCCACCGACCTGCTCGGTCGCGATCGCGCCGAGTTCGTTGAGGCGCTCGTAGGTGATCGAGACCGGTACCAGCATGGCGTCGTCCACGCGCCGGGCGCGGATCGCGGCGGCGAGATAGTTGAGCAGGCCGTAACGCGGCGGGCGGAGCTTGCCGGTGCGGGTGCGGCCGCCCTCGAAGTACCACTCCAGATTGAATCGCTTGGCCAGCAGGTAGGCGAAGTACTCCTCGACGACCGCCTTGTAGACCTCGTCGTCGCCGAAACTGCGGCGGATGAAGACGGTGCCGGTGCGCCGGGCGATCGGTCCCATCGGCCAGAAGCTCAGATTGGCCCCGCCGATGACATGGTTCGGCGGAAAGTCGTTGCGGGCCAGGACGTCACCGAGTACGAAGGCATCCACATAGGAGCGGTGCGAGGGCAGGAACACCAGCGCGTAGCGGCGATTGAGGCGGCGTAGCCCGGCCAGGCCGGAGGGTTCGTAGTCGACCTTCCAGGCCGAGGCGTGCACCGGGCGCATGGCCTGGGTGAACAGGTCGGAGACCAACCTGCTCTGGGCGGCGACCAACTCCCGCAACGCCTTTTCCGCGCGGCGGTACACCTCGCTCGGTTGGGCGCCGATATGCGCGGCGATCGCGTCGAGTCGGCGCAGGAATTCGGGGGAGTCGAGGATCTCCTCGGCGACCAGTCGGGGCACCTTGTAGCGATCGCCGATGACCGAGCGTTCGGCGCGTTCCAGCGCCACGATGCCCGCGCGAACGATGGCGCGGGCGAACGGTTCCACGCTCGCGGCCACCGACGGATTGTTGGCTCGAAGTTCGCTGAGCCGGGCGGGCTGACCGGTGAGAACGAGGTGGCGGTCGGGCGCCTTGGCGACCAGGCGGCGCTGCATCAGCCGATGCGGCTTGCGCGGATTGCTGAGGGTGGCCAGATCGGCAAAGGTGATGCGGCGCACGCCGTCTCGCTCCGGCGGCAGCCACACCACGCGGATCGGCACGACCAGCGGATCGTCGTGGCGGCCGACCAGGCGCTCGGCCACCGCGGTCGGATCCAGGTCGAGCTGGGTGACCGGTGCGTCGATGCCGAACTCGGCGGTGATTCCGCCCTCGGCGAGCCAGCCGCCGATCAATTCGCGCTCCACCGACGAGGAGGCGTCCACCAGGGCGACCACCGAACGCGGCGCGGAATCCGGTGTGGTGACGGCCGGGACGTCGGCGCGGTGATCGATCATGGGGAGCCCTCCATCAGGTGACGCTTCCCCATTGAAGCGTGCTTGCCCGCCGCCGCGCCGCGATTCCTCGCTATTGATCATGGTGTGCTCGTCGGCACATCCTCAGATAACGGAGGTAATGCTAGCCTTACTTCCCGAGCTTAGGTAAGCATAACCTTGGAGGAATGGTGTCGACCACGGAACGTGTGCGAATCGAGTTTGAAGACATTCCGGGGGCGACATTCACCGCGGCGTGCGGAATCGATCCTGTGGCAGCGGTTTCCGCACTCGCCGCCGCGGACCGGTTCGGCGAATACGTGATGTACGAGCGGCCGGGGGAGTGGGTGTTCGCGGCCGATCCGATCGGCAGCGTCGAACTGGACGCCCACGAGCTGCGGGTCGACTGGGAGGGCAGCGTCACCGCGCAGGCGTGGGAGGGCAGTCCCGCCCAAGTGATCGATCGGGCCCTCGCCGGGCTCGATCTGGGCGGGCGGCATGTCTACGGCTGGATCGGCTTCGAATTCTGCGCCTGGGCGCTGGCTGCGACCGAACATCTGGGCCCGCGAACCTCGTTGGCGCATCTGATGATTCCGCGGCTCGAGGTGCGCATCGGCGCGACCGGGGTGCGGATCGCGGGCGCGACCATGCGCGAGGCCGCCGAAATCCACGAGATGATCGCGGCCGCACAGGAGACCGCGCTGCCGCTGCCGCGCCCGGCCGATATCGGCATCGATCCCACGGCGTATCGGGACCGGGTGGCCGGGGCCGTGGCCGAGATCCGCGACGGGCGGTATCAGAAGGTGATCCTGTCGCGAAAGGTGGATCTGCCGTTCGTGGTGGACGTCCCGGCCAGCTATCGGCTCGGTCGCGCGCACAACACCCCCGCGCGGTCATTCCTGCTGCGGCTGGGTGGTCTGGAGGCCGCTGGCTTCAGTCCGGAGCTGGTGGTCGCGGTCGACGACGGCGGCGTGGTGACCACCGAACCGCTCGCGGGCACAAGGGCCTTCGGCCGCGGAGCGGAGGCGGACCGGGCGGCGCGCGCGGAACTGCTGGCCGATCCCAAGGAGATCGTCGAGCACGCCATCTCGGTGCAGACCTCCTTCGCCGAGATCGCCGCGGTCGCCGAGGCGGGCACCACGGCCGTCTCCGATTTCATGGCCGTGCGCGAACGCGGCAGCGTCCAGCACCTGGCCTCCACGGTCCGCGGCCGCCTCGCCCCCACTCGAACCCCCTGGGACGCACTGGAAGTCCTGTTCCCCTCGGTCACCGCCTCCGGCATTCCCAAGCCCGCGGGCGTGGACGCGGTCTTCCGCCTCGACCACGACCCCCGCGGCCTCTACTCCGGCGCGGTCGTAACGGTATCGCCCACCGGCGCACTCGAGGCCACCCTCGTCCTACGCGCGGTCTACCAAACCACCGACGGCGCCTGGCTGCGCGCGGGCGCGGGCATCGTCGCCCAGTCCCGCCCGGATCGCGAATTCGAGGAGACCTGCGAAAAGCTCTCCAGCATGGCCCCGTACCTGGTCGAGGCGCGGCCCGAATAGGGCACATTCGTTCGATCCCCGGCTCGGCCCAGCCCTTCTCGGTCACCGGCTGGGCACCACCGTTCCGAGTATTGGCTCGGCTCAGCCGTTCTCGATGATCGGCTGGACTCGGCTCCTCTCGATCGTCGAGTCGGCCGGGCCTGTCAATCGTGGCCCAGCTCAGTCCCTTTGATCGTCGCTCGCCGCTTCTCCATCCCCGGCGCGGCCCAACCCCGGTTCTCGGCTCGGCCCGCCCCTCGATTCCTTGGTCCGGCCTGTCCCCTCGATTCCCTGGTCCGGCCTGTCCCCTCGATTCCCTGGTCCGGCCTGTCCTCTCGATGTCCCTGGCCTCGGCCGCTTGCGGCCGAGGCCAGGGCTGGCTCACAGGCTCGTCCGCAGCGCCTTCTTATCGATCTTCCCGACCGCCGTCACCGGCAGCCGGTCGACCTCGCGCAGTTCGTCGGGCAATTTGTAGGTCGCCAGGCCGCGTTCGGTCAGGAAGGTCTTCAGTTCGGCCAGCGTTGGCATTGCGCCGGTGACGACCAGGACGGCGCAGACCTTTTCGCCGAGGGACGGGTCCGGGAGGCCGACGGCGGCGGCGTGTCGGACGGCGGGGTGGGCGAGGAGGTGTTCCTCGAGTTCGTCGCAGGAGATGTTCTCGCCGCCGCGGTTGATGACGTCCTTGATCCGGCCGGAGACGATCAGATGGCCGGACGGGAGTTGGCGCACCAGATCGCCGCTGCGGTAGAAGCCGTCGGGGGTGAAGGCGCGCGAATTGTGCTCCGGCGCGCGGTAGTAGCCGCGGATGGTGTAGGGGCCGCGGGTCAGCAGTTCGCCCTCCTCGCCGGGGGCCACGTCGTTGCCGTTGGCGTCGACGACGCGGACCTCGTCGGCGGGGGAGAGCGGGCGGCCCTGGGTGCCGCACACCAGCTCGTCGGGATCGTCGAGGCGGGTGTAGTTGAGCAGACCCTCGGCCATGCCGAAGACCTGCTGCAGCCGGGCGCCCAGCGCGGGTTCGATCTCGCGGGCGTTCACCTCCGCCAGCTTCGCGCCGCCGACCTGGACCAATCGCAGCGACGACAGGTCGGCCTGCTCCCATTCGGTTGCCGCACTCCACAATTGGGCCAGCGGCGGCACCATGGCCGTGACGGTCACCCCGAGGCGCTCGATGGCCGCGAAGGCGTTCTCCGGGCTCGGATCGTCGATCAGCGCGATCGCGCCGCCGGTGGTGATCGTGCCGAGAATGCCCGGACAGGCCAGCGGAAAATTGTGGGCCGCGGGCAGCGTCACCAGATAGACGTCCTCGGGCCCGAGCGCGCAGACCTCGGCGCTGGCCCGCGCGTTGTAGGCGTAGTCGTCGTGGGTGCGGGCGATCAGTTTGGGCAGTCCGGTCGTGCCGCCGGAGACCAGCATGAGCGCGATATCGCTCGGGTCCACCTCGGGCAGCGAATTGCCCTCGCGGGCAATCGAATCCACGGCCAGGTACGGACCGGGATCGCCGAGTACGAACACCTGCCGCACCGACGTCACCCGCTCCACGACGCCCCGCGCCAGCTCGCGGTAGTCGAATCCGGCCACCTGATCGGCGATGAGATAGCCCACCGCGCCGGACAATTCGGCCAGATGCTCGATCTCGGCGCGCCGATGCGCGGGCAGTGCGAGCACCGGAATCGCCCCGGCCCGCAGCAAGCCGAACAGCAGCGGCACGAACGCCGCCACATTCGGCAGCTGGACCAGCACGCGATCGCCGGGGGCGATGCCGTGCGCGGCGAAGCCGTGCGCGAACCGGTCGGCCGCGGCATCGAGATCGGCGTAGGTCGTCGCGCCGCCGTCGCCGTGCAGCGCGGGGCGCCGCGGCCAGGTCGCCGCGGCCGCGCGCAGCAACTGGCCCAGGGGCTGTCCGATCCAGTACCCGGCGGCGCGGCAGCGCTCGGCGAACTCCGGCGGGAACGGCACGTATCCGTCGCGACGATCCGATGTGGCGGGCGATGTCGATGTCACGGGTCTGGCCTCACGATCACGGCTGTTATCAGGGTCACCTAAGCTAGGTTAGGCAACCCTATCATCGCCTCAGTGCAGGATACCCAGGTCATAGAACAACTGGTACCGCTGTGGATCGTCCGGCAGGTACCAGTGCAGACCCTCCTCGAGGAATGCCGCGACGAGATTCACCCCGATCACCAGGGCGAGAAATCCGATCGCCACGGTTCCGGCGATCCGATGCGGCCGGACCGGAATCGACAGGGCCGCCGTCTCGCTCGCGAAGGAGGTCACCACGCCGATGGTGGCGATGGCCGCGACGAACAGAATCAGCGCCCAGACGTAGAGGTGCAGACCGAGAACCGGGCCGCCGTAGCCGGGATCGCCGGGCAGGATGTGCAGCATGGTCTGTCGCCAGGAGGTGAAACCGCCTGCGACGCAGGCGACCACGGCCAGGCCCCAGCCCGTCGCGTAGTCGCGTGGGGCGATGGTCCCGGTCATGCCCCTGCGAACGATGTACGCCCCGCCGAGTGCCGCCAGCAGCATGAACATTCGTTGCACCAGGCAGAGCGGGCACGGGTACTCCCACCCGATGAACTGGGTGCCGAGCCCGCCACACACCACGCCGGACCAGCCGACGACGAAAACCACGGCCAGCCAGTACTGCGCCCGGCTCACCATGTCAGCCCCAGGCCCAGGCCGCCGGTGATGTGATGACGCAGCAATATCAGCGTCAGAACGAGTACGAGCCACCATCCGGCCAGGAACCAGCGGCGCGGGCGCTGGAAATACAGCGCCGCCACGACCACGAGCAAACCCGCGAAGATGATCGTGTCCATGGCTCGAAAAGTACATTCGCCTGCCTAAACGTTTCCGGATTCGAATGCTGACACGCCGCTGAGACATGCCCGGCGAATAAGCGGCACCGACCGAGTAGTTGGTCATCTGTCCGAGTTGTGGGACGGAGATCGCGGGCACGCATAGACTCGTCATCGTGAGCGAGCTTGCGAGCGAACCATCGACACGGCGCGCACCGCGCACGAAGTCGCCGAGCGTCGGCCAGGTGACATCGTGAGAGGTTGGGACACATCCGATATCCCCGATCAGAGCGGCCGCACGTTCATCGTCACCGGTGCCAACAGCGGGCTCGGCGCGTCGACCACGCGGGCGCTGATCGCGGCGGGGGCACGGGTGATCATGGCGTGCCGCGACGAGGTGAAGGCTCGGGCAGTGGCCAATGCCGTGGGCGAGGGCGCGGTCGTGCGGCGACTGGATCTCGCCGATCTGGGTTCGGTGCGGGAATTCGCCGATTCGATCGAGCGCGCCGACGTGCTGATCAACAACGCCGGTGTGATGGCCGTTCCGCTGCGCCGCACCGCCGACGGCTTCGAAATGCAGTTCGGCACAAATCATCTCGGCCACTTCGCGCTCACCGGCCTGCTGCTGGACAAGATCGCCGATCGGGTCGTCACGGTCGCCAGCGGCGCGCATGTGATCGGCAAGATCGATCTCGCCGATCCGAACTGGGAGCGGCGCCGCTACGACCGCTGGCAGGCCTACGGCCAGGCCAAACTGGCCAATCTCATGTTCGCCTACGAGCTGCAGCGCCGCCTGAGCGCCGCGGGCGCGACGAAGATCTCGGTGGCCGCCCATCCGGGCTACGCCGCGACCGAATTACAGTCGCACACCGAATCGTTCCTGGACGTCGTCATGCGGGTCGGCAACCGGCTGCTCGCCCAGAGCGCCGAAATGGGCGCGCTGGGAGCCCTTTACGCCGCCACCGCCCCCGAGGTCGAGCCCGGCGGTTACTACGGCCCCACCCGCTGGCGCGGCCTGCGCGGCCGCCCCGCCCGCTGCGGCTCCTCGGCCGCCTCCCGCGACGAGGTCACCGCCCGCCGCCTGTGGGAGCTCTCCGAGCAGCTGACCAAGGTCACCTACCCGTTCGCCCGCCGCTAGTCCGAGCCGTCGGCACGCCGTGATCCGGATCACCAGCGATCGGTTGTCACACTTGGTGATCCCGCTTCGTCAACTCGATGTAGGCAACCGCGAACGCGGTGCACCCGAGTGAGGAGCCGATCATGGAAACCCGAGTCAACCTGTTCGACAACGCCATCACCGCCAAGTTCGCCAAGCGGCTCATGAATGTGGGCCAGGTGGTCGCGCAGTCCTCGCTGCCGAAGGC
Source organism: Nocardia sp. CDC159 (assembly GCF_023740735.1). GTDB lineage: Bacteria > Actinomycetota > Actinomycetes > Mycobacteriales > Mycobacteriaceae > Nocardia > Nocardia pulmonis. The sequence goes on along the minus strand of NZ_JAMRXH010000002.1, from coordinate 246,128 downwards.
CACCCAGGAGCTGGTGAAGATTCGCGCCAGCCAGATCAACGGCTGCGGCTTCTGCACGGATATGCACACCAAGGACGCGGCGGCCGCGGGCGAAACCTCGGTGCGGCTCAATCTGATTGCCGCCTGGCGCGAGGCGACCGTGTTCACCGAGGCCGAGCGCGCCGCGCTCGCCCTGGCCGAGGAGGGCACTCGGATCGCCGACGCGCACACCGGCGTCAGCGACCAGACCTGGGAGCAGGTGCGCAAGCACTACGACGACGAGCAGATCGGTGCGCTGATCTGCCTGGTCGCGGAGATCAACACCTGGAACCGGCTCAACGCCATCGCCCGCACCCCCGCGGGCTCCTACGAGCCGGGCATGTTCGCGTGACGGTATGAGCAACCCTGTGTCGGTGGTCACGTGCGAGCGTGTTACCCATCCGCTCGCACGGGACCGCCTGGTACAGTCGCCATCGTGCAGCGCGCGTATTTCTGGTTTACCGAGCCGGCCCTGGGTGGGCCGGTCGGCGAGCCGCGCTGACCTTCCTCCACCCTGAGCCGGATGACACAGACCGGCTCATTGGATTCCACTCCCCGTGGGTCGGCCTGAGAAAAGGAACCCACGATGACAACCGCAGCCGATATCGAGGCCAATCTCGCGGATCTGGACGATCAGCGGACGCTTAGCATCTCCCCGCTGCTCTCGCCCGCCGATGTGCGCCGGGCCTACCCGATCGATGACAAGCTCGCCGACATCGTGCGCGCCGGGCGCCGAGCCACCGTCGATGTGCTCGACGGCGCCGACGACCGGCTGATGGTCATCGTCGGACCGTGCTCGGTACACGATCCGGACGCCGCGATCGATTACGCCCGCCGGTTGGCCGCCAAGGCCGCCGAGGTGTCGGACCGGCTGCATGTGGTGATGCGGGTGTACTTCGAGAAGCCGCGCACCACGCTCGGGTGGAAGGGCCTGATCAACGATCCGCATCTGGACGGATCCTTCGACGTCAACACCGGCCTGCGGCTGGGCCGGCGGCTGCTGGTCGAGATCACCGCGCTCGGGCTGCCGGTGGCGTGTGAGTTCCTCGATCCGATCACCCCGCAGTACATCGCGGATCTGGTCTCCTACGGTGCGATCGGCGCGCGGACCGCGGCCAGCCAGGTGCATCGGCAGCTGTCGAGCGCGCTGTCCATGCCGGTCGGCATCAAGAACGGCACCGACGGCGATGTGCAGGTGGCCGTCGACGGCGTGCGCGCGGCCGCGGCCAGCCACGTCTTCCCCGGTACCGATCTGGACGGCCGCTCGGCGCTGATCCGCACCACCGGCAATCCGGACGGCCACGTCATCCTGCGGGGCGGCAGCAACGGGCCCAACTACGACGCGGCCTCGGTCGCCGAGGCCCACATGCTGCTGGAGAAGGCGTCGCTGCCGCAGCGCGTGGTCATCGATGCCAGCCACGGCAACAGCAACAAGGACCACAACAGGCAGGCCGACGTCGTGGCCGATATCGCCGAGCGCCTGGTCGCGGGCGAGCCCGGCGTGGTCGGGGTGATGATGGAGAGCTTCCTGGTGGCCGGCCGCCAGGACCTCACCCTCGGCCGCGCCGAGGAGCTGACCTACGGCCAGTCCATCACCGATGCCTGCCTCGACTGGGAGACCACCGCCGCCCAGCTCGATCGCCTCGCCGAGGCGGTGGCGAAGCGCCGTCAGTGAGCGGCGTGCAGGCGTCGGACGGCCTCGTCGAGGGTCTGGTCTTGTTTGCAGAAGGCGAAGCGCACCAGGCGATTCCAGGCGGCCTTGTCGTCGGCGAACACGCTGATCGGCACGGCCGCCACGCCCAGGCGTTCGGGTAGTTCGCGGCAGAAGATGAGGGCGTCGGCGGCGCTGAGGCCGGAGATGTCGGCGGTGACGAAATACGTTCCGTCGCTGCGTTTCACCTCGAATCCGGCATCGGCCAGCGCCTTGGACAGCCGAATCCGCTTGTCTGACAGGCTGTCCCGCAGCGCGGCCACCCACTCCTGCTCGTGTTCCAGCGCGTGCGCGACCGCGGGCTGGAACGGCCCGCCGCCCACGAAGGTGAGAAACTGCTTGGCCGCGAGCACCCCGTCGATCAGCGGCGCGGGACCGCAGGCCCAGCCGATCTTCCAGCCGGTGACGCTGAACGTCTTTGCCGCACTGGAGATCACGACGGTGCGCTCGAACATGCCGGGCAGCGTGGAAATGCTGATGTGCTCGTGGCCGTCGAAGGTGAGATGTTCGTAGACCTCGTCGGCGACCACGATCAGATCGTGCTCGCGCGCGAGCTCGGCGATGGCCGTCAGATCCGCGCGTCCGAGTACTGTGCCGGTCGGGTTGTGCGGCGAATTGAGCAGCAGCAGACGGGTTTTCGGACCGATCGCGGCGCGCAGGCTGTCCAGGTCGAGGGCGAACCCGTCCCCGTCGGGTACCAGACGCGCGGTGCGCCGGGCGGCCCCCGCCAGCGCCACGGCGGCGGCGTAGGAGTCGTAGTACGGCTCGATCAGCACCACCTCCTGACCCGGCTCGACCAGGCCCAACACGGCCGCGGCCAGCGCCTCGGTGGCCCCGACGGTCACCAGCACCTGACTGTCCGGGTCGTACTGCGTGCCGTAGCGGCGCATGCGGTCGGTCGCGATGGCCCGCCGCAGCGTCGGCACCCCGCGTCCGGGCGGATACTGATTGAACCCGTCGGCGATGGCCTGGCGCGCCACCGACAGCATTCCGGCCGGGCCGTCGGTATCCGGGAATCCCTGCCCCAGGTTGACCGCGCCGTGGCGAATGGCGAGCTCGGTCATCTCGGCGAAGATCGTCGAGGCGAACGGACGGAGGCGCGCGACGGTCGGGATCTGCTCCATGGTCACAACGTAGTCGGCTCAGGCGACGGCGGTGTGATCGGTGCTGGAGCGGATGCGCAACCGAGCGGGCAGCACGATGCGCTGGGGCGGGAAATCCTCGCCCGCGATGCGGCGCAGCAGCAGTTCGGCCGCCCGGCGGCCGATCTCGTAGCTGGGCTGTTCCACCAGGGTGATAGGGGGTGCGAACCCGGCCCAGCTCATCTCGTCGAATCCGGCCAGCAGCAGATCGTCAGGGAAGCGGACCCCGGCCCGGGCCAGCGCGTCCAGGGTGCCGACCATCATGAGATTGTTGGCCACGAACAGCCCGTCTGGGCGGTGCGGCAGGTCGAGCAGGGCCTGCGCCGCCGCGCGCCCGCTCTCCACGCGGTAGTCGCCGCGGACCTCCAGCGCCGGATCCGGGGTCAGCCCGGCCTCGCGCAGCGCGGCCCGATAACCGGCCAGGCGGCTGGTGGCGGTCGAGGCGTCCGACGGGCCGGTGATCATGGCGATGCGGCGCGCGCCCGCGGCGATGAGATGGTCGACCGCCTCCTTGGCGGCCTTCTGATTGTTGACCGTCACGCTGTCGACGTCGGCCCAGCGCAGCCGCCGGTCGATGGCCACCACCGGAATTCCGCGATCGGTCAGGGTGTCGATGCGACTGGCGCTGGTCGAGGACGGGGCGAGCACCACCCCGGCCATCCGCTCGGCCGCGGCCACCTCCAGATAACGCTGCTCCTTGTTCAGGCTCTCGTCCGAGTTGGCCAGCACCACCGAGTAGTCGCGCTCGTTGGCCGCGTCCTCGACCCCGCGAGCCAGGGCGGTGAAGAACGGATTCTGGATGTCGGCGATGATCAACCCGAGCACCTTGGTGGCCCGGGTGCGCAGCGACCGGGCCGCGCTGTTGGGTCGGTACCCGAGCTTGGCGACGGCCTCGCGCACCCGCTCGCGCAGTTCGAGGGCGACCCGGGCATCGCCGTTCAGCACCCTGGACACCGTGGCGGGCGATACCCCCGCCAGTGCCGCGACATCGCGGATGGTCACCGCCATGTACCACCGCCTTCGGTTGGTTCCTCGAGAAAACGATTCCCCATATTCTCACCGAAACCTCGCGAGTCGCCCGAAAGCCCCACTGTGACCGGCGGCACTGTGCGAACCTTGCTATCGGAAATCGATTTCTCGCGAGCGCGGGAGGTGCCGGATGGCTCGCATCGGGCTGCTGTCCATGTCCGACGGACGCGACTTCGTCCACCGCGATATCACCGAATTCATCAGTGCCGGAGCGGAATCGCTGGCCGCCGCCCTGCGCGCGGCCGGTCACGAGGTGATCGTCGGGGATATCGTCTGGACCAATGCGGGGGCCACCGCCGCGGCCCGCCGCCTGGCCGATCAGCGCGTGGACCTGACCATCTTCCACTACGCCGTCTGGGCCTTCCCACATTTCACAATGCTTGCGGCGGAGGCGACTCCGGGTCCGCTGCTGCTGTTCGGCGGCCTCGATCCGGTGCAGCCGGGGATGGTCGGCATGCTCGCCGCCGGTGGTGCGCTGGATCAGATCGGCCGCCGCCACACCAGGGCGTGGGGCGATATCGACGATCCGGTCACCCGGGAGCGAGTGCTGGTCCGGGTGCGGGCCGCCGCTGCGGCACAGACGTTGCGCGGCGCCACCTTCGGCCGCATCGGCGGGCGCCCCATGGGCATGTACACCGCCGTTGCCGACACCGACCAGTGGATGCGCACCTTCGGCATCGATGTCGAGGAGATCGACCAGTGGGAGATCGTGCGGCGCAGCGAATCCGTGGATGCCGGGCGGGTGAGCCAGGCGCGGATGTGGCTGGAGAAGAACGCCGCGGGCGTGCACTACGACGGTAAGGCCCTGACTCCGGAACTGTTCGAGCGCCAGATCCGCTCCTACTACGCCGTGCGCGAGCTGATCGACGAATGGCGGCTGGACTTCTCCGGGATCAAGGGCCAGCCGGAGCTGACCACCCACTTCGCCACCATGGACATCGCCGAGGCATTCCTCAACGACCCCTACGACTGGGAGGGTCCCAAGCCCACCCACGTCACCGCCACGGAGTCGGACATGGACGCCGCGCTGACCATGCAGCTGCTCAAGGGGCTGTCCGGGACGCCGGTGCTGTTCGCCGACGTCCGGCACTACCACGCCGATCGCGACGTGTGGGATCTGTGCAATTCCGGTCAGCACGCCACCTGGTTCGCCGCCCGGTCGGACGATCCGCTGGAGAACCTCGCGCGCACGCACTTCTATCCGGAGGTGTTCTTCTTCCCCGCCGGTGGAGCCTCGGTCCATCATCTGGCCGCCCCCGGATCGTTCACCCTGGCCCGGCTCACCCGCCTCGACGGCCGCTACCGGCTACAGGCGATGCGCGGGGAATTCGAGAACTACGACGCGGCGACCAACGACGCCATGATGCGCATGTCGACCTTCGAGTGGCCGCACGCCTTCGCGCGGCTGCACGTGGACGCCACGGAGTTCCTGAATCGCTTCGGGGCCAACCACATCCACGCCATTCCCGGTGAATATGTGGCCGAGCTGCGGGCGCTGTGCGAGCTGCTGGACATCGACTACGACGGATTCGGCGACGCCGCCTGAGGTTTCCCATGATCGACCGCGACCAGCGCCCGGTGCTGCTCACGATGAGTGGTATCACCAAGTCCTTTCCGGGCGTGCGGGCCCTGCGCGGGGTCGATCTGACGCTGCGCCGCGGTGAGGTGCTGGCGCTGCTGGGCGAGAACGGCGCGGGCAAGTCCACGCTGATGAACATCCTCGCCGGCGTGTTCGCACCCGACGCTGGCAGCATCGAAATCGACGGTGTCGCGGTGCATCCGCGCTCACCCCGCGATGCCGCACGGCACGGTGTCGCCATGATCCACCAGGAGCTGAATCTGGTGCCGCAGCTGTCGATCGCGGACAACCTGTTCCTGGGGCAGGAATTGCGCACCCTGCGTGGCACTTTGGATCGCGCCGCCATGGACGCGCGCGCCCGGGAGCTGCTGGCCCGGGTGGGGCTGCGGCTGCCGCCCCGGCGGCCGGTGTGGCAGTGCCGCCTGGCCGAACAGCAGCTCATCGAGGTCGCCAAGGCCCTCAATCATCGGCTCGCGGTGCTGGTGATGGACGAACCGACCTCGGCGCTCACCGAATCCGAGGCGCAGCGGCTGTTCACGGTGATCCGCGGGCTGACCGCGCGGGATGTAGGGGTGATCTACATTTCGCACCGCATCGAGGAGCTGGCGCAGATCGCCGATTCGGTGACCGTGCTGCGCGACGGCGTGCACGTGGGGCACCGGGTGATGGCGACCACCGAGCGCGCGGAGCTGATCCAGCTGATGGTCGGCCGCTCGCTGGGTGAGCTGTTTCCCCGTCGCGCCGAACAACATTCGGGTGAGCCGGTGCGGTTGCGGGTCGAGGACCTGTCGACGCGGTCTGCGGACGGCGGTGAAGCCGTTGCCCTGCGGGATATTTCGTTCCAGGTGGCGGCGGGGGAGATCGTGGGCCTGGCCGGGTTGATGGGCGCGGGCCGCAGCGAGGTGCTCGAGGCGCTGTACGGGGCGGTGCCCGTGGCGGGAGGGCGGATCGTGCTGAACGGGCGGCGCTACCACCCGCGCGGCCCACGGCACGCGATCGCCCACGGCCTCGCCCTGGTCGCGGAGGATCGCAAGGCGCAGAGCCTGGTGCTGGCGAATACGGTGCGGTTCAACGCCTCGCTGGCCGCGCTGGGTCGATTCCTGCGGCCGTGGCGCACGGTCGACGCGCGGCGCGAGCGGGCCGAGGTTTCCCGGCAGCTGGGCGAACTGCGGGTCAAGACGGCCTCGCCGAACAGCGTGGTGGGGACGCTGTCCGGCGGCAATCAGCAGAAGGTCGTGCTGGCCAAATGTCTGCTCACCCGGCCGTCGGTGCTGCTCATGGACGAGCCCACCCGCGGTATCGACGTGGGCGCCAAGGCCGAGGTGCACGCGCTGATGGATCAGCTGGCGCGCGGCGGAGCGGCGATCGTGGCGGTGTCCTCGGAACTGCCCGAACTGATCGGCATGTGCGACCGCATCCTCGTGCTCTGTGAGGGGCGGATCACCGGCGAATTCCATCGCGATCCCGCCCGCGGCGAGCCGTTCGATCAGGAGCGCATTCTCACCGCGGCGATGGCGCGGCCCGCCCTGGCGCGCGATGGGGACCGCTCATGACCGATCCCGCCTCCCCCGCCGCGCGCCTGTGGGCCGGGATCGTCCGGCTGCGGCCGTATCTCGGTGCGGCACAGGGCTATATCGGCCTGCTGCTGGTGATCGCCTTCGGCATCATCAGCAAGGGCCAGTACTTCTGGAACCAGACCAATCTCACCAACGCCATCGCGGCCTTCTCCGCGCGCGGCATCCTCGCGGTCGGGGTGACGCTGGTGATCCTGACCGCGGGCATCGACCTGTCGGTGGGGTCGATCATGGGTATCGGAGCGTTGACCTCGGCCCTGCTCCTGGTCGACCACGATCTGAGCCCGTGGCTGATCGTGCCCTGTTCGGCGTTGGTCGGCGCGTTCTTCGGACTGTGCAACGGGCTGGGCACGACCGTGCTGCGGGTGCAGTCGTTCGTCATGACGCTGGCCATGCTCTCGATCGTGCGCGGGCTGGACCGGCAGATCTCGGGCAATGTCGCGGTCGGCACGGCCGTGGTCGACGAGAATGGGCAGCCGACCGAGCGGGCCGCGGAATTCGCCCAGCTGGGCACGCCCGGACACACCCTGTTCGAGGGCACCTGGCTGCCCTTCTTCGGGCGGGCCGGAATCGCCTATCCGGTCCTGGCGTTCGTGCTGGTCTGCGTCGTCTTCCAACTGGTGCTGACCAAGACCCGGTTCGGCCGCCATATCTACGCTGTCGGCGGGAACCCCACGGCCGCAAGGCTTTCCGGTGTCAATGTCACGCTGGTCGTGGTCTCGGTGTTCACCCTGTCGGGAATGCTGGCCGGATTCGCCGGGCCGATCGACGCCGCCTACCGCGCCTCGGCCGATCCGCTGGCCGGAACCGGTTACGAGCTCGACGCCATCGCGGCCGCGGTCATCGGCGGTGCGAGCCTGGCGGGTGGTAAGGGCACCATCACCGGCACGTTCGTCGGGGCGCTGATTCTGACGCTGCTGGACAACGTGCTGGGGCTCAACGGGGTCAGCGCCAATGCGCAGCTGATCATCAAGGGCCTGATCGTCGTGGTCGCCGTGGTGTTGCAGCGACCCGATCTCTTCCGTCGGATCTCGTTCAGGAGTCGAGAATGAGTCTGTTACACCGTATTTCGGTCCTGGCCGTCTGTGCTGCCGCCGCGCTGGCGTCGGCCTGCGCCGCCAACCCGCCGAGCCCCTCGGGCGACGGTAAGCAGTTCGTCGTGGGCTATTCGCAGTCCAACAACGCCGAACCCTATCGCGCGCAACTGAATCTGCAGCTGCAGTATTTCGTCAAACAGCATCCCGACCTGAAGCTGCTGCCCATCACCGACGCGCATCAGGACAGCGCGGTCCAGGTGAGCCAGGTACAGAACTTCGTGCAGCAGAAGGTGGATGCGCTGATCGTCTCGCCCAACGAGCCCGCGCCGCTGGCCGCCGCGGTGGAGCAGGCCTGCGCCGCCAACATTCCGGTGATCGTGCTCGATCGCAGCGTGCACACCGACTGCTATTCGGCGTTCATCGGCGGCGACAACTACCTGATCGGCAAGCTGGCCGGGGAGGCGGCCGTAGAGGCGCTGCCGAACGGTGGCAATGTGGTCGAACTGCAGGGCATTCTGTCCGACCAGCCGCAGATCGATCGGGCCAAGGGCTTCCGGGATGCCATTGCGGGCCGCAATATCTCGATCACCGCCCAGCAGGAGGCCAAGTGGCTCAAGACCAATGCCACCGCGATCATGCAGCAGTGGCTGGCCCGGGGTGACAAGATCGATCTGGTCTACGCGCACAACGACGATATGGCCCTCGGCGCGCAGCTGGCCATCCAGGGCGCGGGTAAGGCCGGGGCGATCCCGATCATCGGCATCGACGGGTTGGCCATCCCGACCGGCGGCATCCGCGCGGTGCAGAACGGGCAGCTGCTGACCACCTTCGTCTATCCGACCTGTGCCGAACAGGCGGTGGACACGCTGGTGAAGATCCTGCGCAAGCAGCCGTACGAGAAGACGCAGATCCTGCCGACCACCCGGGTGACCAAGGAGAACGCGGCACAGCTGTATCAGGAGTACGACATGTCGGGGAAGATCGGCGGGTAGGTGTCGGTGGGGATCCGCAGACCGCGTCGGTGCGGAACCCGCAGACCCCGTCAGGTCGGCACCCGCAGACCCCGTCAGTGCGGAACCCGCAGACCCCGCCGTAGTTTGGCGGGGTTCGCGAGTTCATAAGCCGCCCACACCGATCCATCCCGCACCGTGAACGCCAGCACCCGCGGCGGCGAGCCCGGCACGCCGTCCTGCGGCGCCCGCTCGTGCAGCAGCAGCCCGAGTTGCCCATTGACGCTGACGAATTCGAATTCGACATTCCCGTCCTCGGACAGGCGCAGGTCGTACTTGCGCAGCAGGCCGACGACGAAGCGGGCGATCTTCTCGGCCCCGGCGACGACATTCAGCGCGGTGCGGGTGGTCCCGTCGGCATCGGAGACGAACCGCGCGTCCGGATGCAGTGCCGCGACCACCGCCGCGAGATCACCGGCGGCCATCGCCGCCAGCAGGCGGCGCACCGCGGCCGCGTGTTCGGCGTCCGGGACCGCTGCCGGCGTGTGTGCCAGGGCCTTTCGCGCCCGGGAGGCCAACTGCCGCGCCGCCTCGGGGGAGACCTCGAGGATGTCGGCGATCTCGTCGAAGGCGACGGCGTAGCCGTCGTGCAGGACGAAGGCCACGCGCTGCGGCGGGGTCAAAGTATCGAGCACGACCAGCGCGGCGAGCCGGAGATCCTGTCTGCGCACCACGGTTTCGAGCGGATCGGGCGTGCTGGAGGGGGTGGCCGCGGTCACCACGAACTCCGGAAGCCACTGGCCCACATAGCGTTCCCGGCGATGGGCCGCACTGCGCAGCTGGTCCAGGCAGATTCGGCTCACCACGGTGGTGAGCCAGGCCCGCATATCCTCGATCTCGTACTGGCGGGCGGTCGCCAGCCGTAGCCAGCTCTCCTGTACCGCGTCCTCGGCGTCGGTCACGCTGCCGGTCAGCCGATAGGCCACCGCGAGCAGGTGCGCCCGGTGGGATTCGAAGAGATCGGCGAGCAGAGCGGCAACCATTGCGGTGAGTTTACGGACGGTCGAAATTCGCTGGGCCGCCAGACCTTCTCGTGGCAGCATCACGCCATGGCGGACTGTGTATTGACCGACGGCACGGTGTGGCTGTCGCGCCCGGCCGAGGCCGAGATCGACACCATCGTCGACTGCTGCCGCGAACCCTCGATCGGCGAGTGGACGACCATCCCCGTCCCCTACGAGCGCGAGCACGCGGAGAAGTTCCTGGCCGATGTCGTCGCCCCCGGCTGGTACGGCGGCGCCCCCACCTGGGCCATCCGCGAATCGGCCGACGCCCCGCTGGTCGGCATGATCGGCCTGATGCGCCGCGACCTCGGCGACGTCGCCGCCGCGGAGATCGGCTTCTGGCTCGCCTCCCGCGGCCGGGGCAAGGGCCTGATGACCCGCGCCGCCGCCCTGGTCTGCGACTTCGGCTTCGCCCCCGAACACCTGTCCCTGACCCGCATCGAATGGCGCGCCTTCGTCGGCAACCATGCCTCCGCCGCGGTCGCCCGCCGCGTGGGCTTCCGCTACGAGGGCCTGCTGCGCCTGGGCGGCGACCAGCGCGGGGTGCGCCGAGACTCCTGGATCGCCGCGCGGCTGGCCGACGACCCCGCGGGCCCGGCGCCGGGCTGGCCGCCGGGCATCTGACGCCGATCGCCGCACGACCTGCGGGTAGCGCACGTCACCGCAGCTCACGTGAGCCCTGTCGGACCCATCGGGAACAATGGACCACGGCCCGCTAACCCGAGGAGGTGCCGTGACGGACGGACCGCTCATCGTCCAGAGTGACAAGACGCTGCTGCTCGAGGTCGACCACGAGCAGGCGGATGCCGCCCGGCAGGCCATCGCGCCGTTCGCCGAGCTGGAACGGGCGCCCGAGCATGTGCACACCTACCGGGTGACCCCACTGGCGCTGTGGAATGCGCGGGCGGCGGGGCACGACGCCGAGCAGGTGGTCGACGCGCTGGTCAACTATTCGCGGTACGCGGTGCCGCAGCCGTTGCTGGTGGACATCGTCGACACGATGGCGCGGTACGGGCGGTTGCAACTGGTCAAACATCCGGCGCACGGGCTGGTGCTGGTCAGCCTGGATCGGGCGGTGCTGGAGGAGGTGCTGCGGCACAAGAAGATCCAGCCCATGCTCGGGTCGCGCATCGACGACGACACGGTGGCGGTGCATCCGTCCGAGCGCGGGCGGATCAAGCAGATGCTGCTCAAGATCGGGTGGCCCGCCGAGGACCTGGCCGGATACGTCGACGGCGAGGCGCATCCGATCGAGCTGGACTTCGGCACCAACCACTGGCAGCTGCGCGACTATCAGGAGATGGCCGCCGACTCGTTCTGGGCGGGCGGGTCCGGGGTGGTGGTGCTGCCGTGCGGCGCGGGCAAGACGATGGTCGGGGCGGCGGCCATGGCCAAGGCCAAGGCGACCACGCTGATCCTGGTCACCAATACCGTGGCCGGTCGGCAGTGGCGGCGCGAGCTGCTGGCGCGCACCTCGCTGACCGAGGACGAGATCGGCGAATACTCCGGTGAGCGCAAGGAGATCCGCCCGGTCACCATCGCCACCTATCAGGTGATCACGCGCAAGACCAAGGGCGAGTACAAACATCTCGAGCTGTTCGACAGCCGTGACTGGGGCCTGGTCATCTACGACGAGGTGCATCTGCTGCCCGCGCCGGTCTTCCGGATGACGGCCGATCTGCAGTCGCGCCGCCGGCTGGGCCTGACCGCGACGCTGGTGCGCGAGGACGGCCGCGAGGGCGATGTGTTCTCCCTGATCGGGCCCAAGCGCTACGACGCGCCCTGGAAGGATATCGAGGCGCAGGGCTGGATCGCGCCCGCCGAATGTGTGGAGGTGCGGGTCACCCTCACCGATGCCGAGCGAATGACCTACGCCACCGCCGAGCCGGACGAGCGCTACAAGCTGTGCTCGACCGCGCGCACCAAACTGCCGGTGGTGGACTCGATCCTGCGGCGCCACTCCGATTCGCAATGCCTGGTGATCGGCGCGTATCTGGATCAGCTCGACGAACTCGGCGAACATCTGAACGCCCCGGTGATCCAGGGTTCCACCCGCACCAAGGAGCGCGAGGCGCTGTTCGACGCGTTCCGCCGGGGCGAGATCCCGGTCCTGGTGGTGAGCAAGGTCGCCAACTTCTCCATCGACCTTCCGGAAGCCTCGGTGGCCGTCCAGGTTTCGGGCACCTTCGGGTCGCGCCAGGAGGAGGCGCAGCGGCTCGGGCGGCTGCTGCGCCCCAAACACGATGGGGGCCAGGCGCACTTCTATTCCGTGGTCGCCCGTGACACCCTGGACGCCGAATACGCGGCGCACCGGCAGCGTTTCCTCGCCGAACAGGGGTACGCCTATCGCATCACCGATGCGGACGACCTGCTGGGACCGGCGATCGGGTAGCTGGAGGGGCGACCTCCGCGAACGTGTTAGGAATGAGGACGTGCGACGCTTCGAATTCGCGGTCGACCGCGAGCATGCCCGGGCGGTGAACGAAGTCGTCCACGATATCCGCCGGATGCGCGTGCTCGCGCTCTCGGCGGCCCTCGTCCTGGGGCTGGGCACGGCCTGGCTCATCTGGCTGGGCCATCCGTACTCGTTCCTGCTCGCGGTCGCCTTCGCCCTGGGCACGATCATCGCCGTCTTCGTGGCGGTGTGGACGCCCCATCGCTCGCGCATCGAGAAGCTCTATGCCGAGGGGGAACTGGTTCCGGCGGTGGTGTCGGGCAAACATCCCAAGGGGGTGACGCTGTTGGCACTGGTGAATCTGGCCAAGCCCGAGGCCGATCCGCGCTACGCCCTGATCACGCGCGTGGTGCGCGCGCTGCCCGGGCACGGCACCGGGCCGGGGGAGCAGGTGCCCGCGGTGACGGTGCGCGCCGACCGAGTGCCCCGCTCGGTCGCGGATCTGCGCCAGGTCGTCAGTGCCATGCCGATCGCCTGGGGCACGCGCGACGTCGCGGTCATCGAGCGGGCCTGCACGGCCATCAGCGAGGTGGAGTGGAAGTTGCTGGCCGACAATCTGACTCTGGCCACGAAGGTGCAGCGGGTGGATTCGAAACATCTGCTGCTGGATCCGCAGCAGTTGCCCGAGGAATTGCGGGGCTGAAATCCGGTTGCGCCGGTCCGTAGGCTGAGTTGGTGATCTCCGCCACTCATTTCTTGGCGTTTCTGGTGGCCTCGCTGGTCATCATCGTGATTCCGGGCCCCGGCGTGCTGTTCACCATCGGCCGGGCCCTCACCGACGGCCGCCGCGCGGCGTTGATCTCGGTGCTCGGCCATGCCCTCGGGGTCCTGGTGACGCTGATCTTCGTGGCCGCCGGACTCGGCATGATCGTCGCGGCCTCGGCGCTCGCGCTGACCATCATCAAATTCGCTGGCGCGCTGTACCTCGTCCACCTCGGCGTGCAGGCGATCCGGGAGCGACGGTCGCTGCGCGCCGCGCTCGACACCAAGGTCGGCCACGCGCCGCATCGGCGGATTTTCCGGCAGAGCTTCATCGTCGGCATCTCCAATCCGAAGTCGATCGTGTTCTTCTCCGCGGTGCTGCCACAATTCGTGGATCGGGACCGTGGTCTGGTGCCGCTGCAGCTGCTGATCCTGGGGCTGATCTTCCTCGCCATCGCGCTGGTGTCCGACAGTGCGTGGGGGCTGGCGGCCGGGACCGCGCGGGACTGGTTCGCGCGCTCGCCCAAGCGGCTCGAGGCAGTCGGCGGTGCGGGCGGATTGATGATCATCGGCGTAGGTGCGAGCGTGGCGGTGTCCGGCACGAGCGGATGATGCGACGCCGGGTGATTTGCCCGGGTTAGGCTCGGCTCCTGATCACATGCCGTGGGAAGGGGTGGCTCGTCGAATGAGAACGCGCAACGGGGTGCGGTGGTCGGCCGCGCTGGTGCTGGCCGCGAGTGTCTTCGCCACCTCGGCGCAGGCACAACCGCCCGCCGATCCATTCGTCGGGGCCTCCGGGCTCGGCGATCCGTACTACCCGGAGGACGGCAACGGCGGCTACCAGGTCGATCACTACGACATCGCGATCTCCTACGACCCGCCCAGCCACCAGCTCACCGGCACCGCGCGGCTGAACGCGACCGCGACGCAGGCGCTGCGGATGTTCGACCTGGACTTCGAGGGTCCGCAGGTGCGGAGGGTGCTGGTGAACAACCTGCCCGCCGGTTTCGTGCGGCACGGCGAGCACAAGGTGAGCGTGACGCCGACGCTACCGCTGCTGCCGGGACTGCCGTTCACGGTGACGGTCGAGTACGGCGGGGAGGCGGTGGCGCACGAGGACGGCGGGTGGACGTTCTCGCCCAGCGGCGGAGCGTTCGCCGCGGGGGAGCCGCATTCGGCGGCCACCTGGTACCCGCTCAACGACACCCCCTCGGACAAGGCCACGTTCGCGCTGCGCGTGACGGTTCCGCAGGAGTGGGAGGTGGTGTCGAACGGGCTGCGCACGCGCGACGACGTCGACGGGCCCAATCGCACGGTCGAGTGGGTGTCGCGGCATCCGACGCTGGGCTATCTGACCACCGTCGCCATCGATCGCTTCGAATTCCTGGATTCCAGCCGCGCCAACGGCACGCCGTTGATCAGTGCCTTCGCCCCGGGTGCGACTCGGGCGCGGGAGTTGGAGCAGCGCCTGCCCGAGGTGCTGGACTTCATCGAATCCGTCTACGGCCCATATCCATTCGAGAGCGGCGGCGGGATCTACGTCGACACCGAGCTGAACTTCTCGCTGGAGACCCAGACGCGGCCGATCTACGCGCCGTGGACCGATCTGGCCACGGTCGTGCACGAGAACGCGCATCAGTGGTGGGGCGATTCGATGTCGGTGAAGCAGTGGTCGGACATCTGCCTGAACGAATGCTTCGCCAGCTATACGGCCGACTATCTGTGGCCGGAGCGCAAGGAGGGGGTCGATGTGGATGCGCGGTATCGCAAGACCGTGGCCGAGCGGTTGGCGGATGCGAGGTTCTGGGAGATTCCGCTCCAGAATCCAGGGGCGGGAAGGGAATTCACCGCGGTGTACTACCGCGGGCCGCTGTTTCTGCACGCCCTGCGGCGGCTGATCGGGGACGAGGTGTTCTTTTCCGCCACCCGGGATTTCGTGCAGTCGCACGCGTACGGGAATGCGTCCATGCCGGAGTTCCGGCAGTTCGTGCAGTCGCGGACCGGGGTGGATCTGGCGGGATTCTTCGCGGCCTGGCTCGACCACGACACCGCTCCGGGGCCGGAGTATCTGTATCCCGGATCCCTCGGCGGCTGAACGTCATTCGTCGTCGGGGAGACGCGATCGGGCCTTGTCCACCCAGCGTTCGACCCGGTCGAGTTGGCGTTCGGCCTTGTGCACGGCCTCCTGGGCGGCGCGTTCGGCCGATGCGGCGAAGCGTCGGCGATCCTCGGCCTGCTCCAGGTCCGTGCGCAGGGCGGCGATGCGGGCGTCCAGCTCGGACAGTTCGGTGGTGCGGTGCTCCAGTTCGGCGCGGGCGGAATCGGTTGCCTCGCGGGCCGATTCGAGGGCTGCCAGGGCGTCGTCGAGTTCCTGACGGGCGGCGGCGTCGCGGTCGGCGGGTGGTTGGGGTGGGCTGGGTGGGGGTTCCGGGGCCGCGGTGAGGGTGGGGCCGGATGGTCCGAAGCCCTCGTAGTTGGCGGGGGTGGTCAGGGTGCCGTTTCGAACCTGTTCCGCCACATCGGAATCCGCGAGGGCGGCGTGCAGCGTCTGGCCTATCTCGCGGAGGACGGCCTCGCCCAGTGGGCGACCGTGCGTCTCGGCGAGCTGACCGGCCTTGTGCGACAGGGCATTCACCACCTGCTGTCGCTGGCTGGTGAGGGTGCGGAGCTCGTCGCCGGACAGTCTGCGCTGGGCATCCCGCAGGGCCGCACCGAGATTCAGCAGCGCGCCCACCTCCTCGCCCGCCGCACGGGCCAGCAGGTTCACCGCCCACGCCGCCACGGTCGGGCGGCGAAGTTTCCCGATCGCGGCCGCCAGCTCCCTGTCCCCGGCCGTCCGCGCCGCCTTGACCTGCGCATCTCGTGCCCGTACGAACTCACCGGGATCGAGCCCGTAGAGCTCTCGGGTGACCTCCTCGAGCGTCATACGGCAAAGCGTAACGATCCCTCCGACGCCGACGACAGAGATCACGAACTACGCCTGGGCGCTCGTCCAGCTTTGCGAAAGGCATTGATTGTGAACATCGGTCTGCAGTTGCTCAACAACCTCCTCCCCAGCATCCTCAACTACTCGATGTGGGCGCTGTGGAGCCTGCGGCAATTCTGAACACCGCCCCCGCCCGCCCACACTTGTTTCCCCCGCTCGGTCCGCCCAGCGGGCCGAGCGGGGGGCCGAATTACTGGTCGACCAGGGCGACCGAGGCGATGCGGTGCAGGGTGAAGTGGCGGACGGCCCCGGTCACGGGGTCCAGGGCGTCCAGTTGACCGCCCGCGACCTTCAGGGGCTCGACTATGCGTTGGGTGGCTGTGCCCTGGGCGTCCACGTAGCCGATGTGGACCGGGCGGCGGACTCGGGCGGCGAGTTGGAGGAGGGCCAGGGTGGCGGCGGTGCCGGTGCGGGTGCCGTCGGAGCGGACGGATTGGGCGGGGCGGGATTGGGCGGCCTTTTCTCCGGCGCGTAGTTCGGCTACCAGGAGTTGTAGCTGTTCGGTGCTGGGTGGGGTGGGGCGCCAGGCCTGGCGGGTGTTGGTGCGCAGCGGGATTCGGGCGCCGCGGGGGCGCAGGTCGACGATGGCGCCGGAGGAGTCCTCGCCCGCGGGGGTGAAGCCCGCGGCGCGCAGCTGGTCGAGCACCTCGCCGAGCGGGGCCTGGGAAATGGCCACGGTGGGGGCGACCGCCCGCAGGGCCAGGCGATCGGCGACGGGGGCCGCCAGGACCTCGGCCAGCAGCGCGGGATCCTCGCTGCGCACGAACGACTGCGCCATGCCCGCGCGCAGCCGACCGTGTCTGCGCGCCACATCGTCGATGAGATAGGTGAGCGACTGCGGCACGGGGGTGCGCGAATGCGCCGCGAAGAGCTGATGCAGCTCCGCGGCCGTCAGCCCGGCATCCAGCGCTCGCCGCACCGAGGCCTCGCCGATCCGGTACACCGTGGCGGCGCCCGCGGATTCCACATCGGCCACCAGCGCCACCCGGCTCTGTAGCTCGGGCACGAGCGGGCCGGGGGCGATCACGGTCAGATCCGCCTGCACCAGCACGTGAGCCACCGGCTCCGGCAGCGCCTTCTCCATCGCGGCCTCGGCGTCACCCGGGGCCTCGTGCAGCAGCGCCCGGCCCGCCGCGGTGAGCGCGCCGCGCCCGAGGATGCCGAGGGCGGCCGCCTCGGCCAGCGTCTGCTCGACCGCCTCGACCCGGAAATGCCTGCGCCAGCGCGGCTGCCGCCAGGCCAGCACGCGCGCGATATCGGCCGGTTCGATGGTCGACCCGGCCGGATATTCGGCCAGCAGCTCCAGCATCGCGCGGCGGTCACGGGCGGCGTGCAGCGTGCGCAGCTCCAGCGAGAGCGCGGCCAACGGTTTGTCATTGGCGTCGCGCAGCCCGATCATCCACGGGAACCGGTCGAGCTCCAGCCACGCCAGCGCCAGCACGACCCAGCGGCGCGCGGCCGGTCCGTCCAGCCAGCCGTCGGCGGTTCCGGTGGGCGCCCAGAAGTCGTCGGCGGCTTCCGAATCCGGCGGCGGCTCGGGAATTCCCTTGTCCAGCAGGTGGGCCGCGGCCAGCACCTCGACGAGCAGACCCAGGCGGGCCTCGTCGATACCGGTCGCCTTGGCCACGCGCCGCAACTCGCGCACGCCCAGCCCGCCCGAGCGCAATGCGGGCGCGGGGGCCTGGCCGAGCACCTCCAGAATGTCGCCGCAGTGGCGCAGCAACTCGCCCACCTCGCCCGCGGCGGCCGCGTCGACGTCGGCGGCGGTGTGCTTGCGCGGTTTCGGACGCGGCGGAGTCAGGGCGTGCGGATCAGTCACCGGTTCGCGGCGCAGCACCTGGCCGACCGAGGGCGGTAGCTCGACGGTTTCCTCGTCGACCCAATTCAGCAGCCGCCGCGCCAGCAGCCGCTGGATCGGACGGTCCGGCGCGGTGCCGGGCGCGGCATCGCGGGTGCGCCCGCGCGGTCCGGTGGTGGCCAGCTTGTCCAGCAGCGCCCGTTCCGCCGAACCGATTTCGGCCAGCGCCGCGCGGATCTCCGGTTCGGTCAACGCATCCGGAAGCTCCGTGGTGCTGCCCAGCGGCCACGGCAGCGCGTCCTTGGCCGCCGCGGCGAGGAACAGCTCGTCCTCGCCCCAGATCAGCGCGCGCTCGGCCAGCCGCGCCACCGCCGCGTCGACGGCGGCGGCGGGCACTCGGTCGGCGAGCAATTCGTGCAGGCGGGTGCGCGGCAGCGGTATGGCCCGGCGGCCCGGGAAGCTCGCGCCGTGTACGGCCAGGGTCTCCACGATCGCGAAATCAAGGGTGTCCAACTCGTCGGTGGCACGCAGCACCGACGCCCGCTGTTCGGCCCGGGCGGCCAGCACGGCCATCGATCCCGGCAGCGGGACGGCCAGATCCGGACGCAGTTGCAGCAGCGTCACCAGATCGTCGTCGGTGCGGGTGGTCAGCCAGTCGGCCAGCGCGGTTTCGGCCGAACCGGGACCGGCGGTGGGTTCGTCGGTCGTGGTCATCCCATCCAGCCTACGGCCGTGCTTCGCGGCCCGCCGAGCTGTGGCGAACCTATCGCGCCACGGGGTTGCCGCCATGCCAGAATGAGGCCGTGGTGAACAAATCGAAGAAACCTTACGTCGACAACGGCTGGCCGCAGTTGCCGAACGGCGACCACGCGGTCACCGAGCTTTCGTCGACCCGTTCCGGTGGCTTGTCGCCCTACGGCGAGGACACCGAGTTTCCGGTGCCGGCGGACGAGGTGCCGTATGTGCACCCGCACACGGTCATCAACCGCTGACGCGATACACAGCAGAAGGCCCCCACCTCTTCCTCGGAGTGGGGGCCTTCTCGCGTATGTACTTCGATGAGCGGAGAACCTAGTTGGGCAGCATGCCCTTGTTCGCCTCGTAGAAGTTGACGATCGACGGATCCAGCTTGGTGCCACTGGCCTTGAAGGCGTTGTAGGCGTCCAGCGCCTCCTTCGGCACGGCGAGGCCCTGCGCCTGCGCGGCGGCGACGGCCTTGTCCACGGCCTGGAACACTTCCTGGGTGCTGTCGGCCTGCACCTGCGGCTGCGGCGCGGCGTCGTTCTGCGCCTGCGGGGTCCAGCGCTGGTTCTGGTTCTGGGACTGGGTCTGGGGGGAGCTCGCCGGAGCGTTGCGCTCGGTGGGCGCGCTGTGCAGGCCCAGACGCGAGGAACAGGACGGCCATGCGCCCCAGCCCTGGGTTGCGAGCACGCGCTCGGCGACGGTGATCTGCTGCTCACGGGTGGCCTGGTTGGCCGAGGGGGCGTATTCGGTTCCGCCGTGGGCGGCCCAGGTGCTCGGGGAGAACTGCACTCCGCCCTGGTAGCCGTTGCCCGTGTTGATGGCCCAGTTACCGCCGGACTCGCACTGGGCGAGCTTGTCCCAATCGGAGTCGGGAGCCGCGGCGGCTTGTCCGGCGAGAGCCACACCCGCTCCACCCATGATCGCCGTGGAGACGGCGACCTTGGCTACGGTGCGGCCGGTACTGGTCGGCTTGCGATGGCGTCCACTCATATCGGGTGTCTTCCTCTCGTACGCACCTACGAGGTGAGCTGTCGGGTTCGGACTGAGAGGCCGTCCGGTCCCGGTTACCCGGGACTTCACCCCAAGGGATCGGTCTGGCGACCGCTCCCGGCTCCCTGCGGGATGGTGGGTTCCCCGCCCTCGCTCCTGCTTCCGTCGGGGTCCGTACCCGCGGAGCGAGGCTCGGTGCGGCGGGCCGGTGGTTCCGGGACTGCTCCCGGCTGGCTAAGACCGTACGACGATCGCCGCGAAAAATCACCATTTGGTAACCGGCGTGTATGCGCGGGTCACGATCCGGCACAACACCTTCCGCAGGCCTGTCTGCGCAGGTTGTCGCGGCGTGTCTGCCTAGATCGCGGACCGTGACCGGCTCGTTATCGCTTCGTTATGTGACGAAGATCACATGACTGGCCGGATAACGAACAGGGCAAATAGTTGTTGTCTACCGCGCTCGCCGACCGGACCAGAGCGCGAAAACGATGGCGAGCAGCAGGCCCAGCGGGGTGGCGGCCATCGCCACCAGATACAGCCACAGCCCCGGCCGGGAGTCGCTCACGAGTGGAATCACGAAGATGGCGACGATCGCCAGCAGGCCGATCGCGAACAGACCCAGCGCCGCGGACAGCAGCGGGTGACCGGAGCGGCGGGGAGCGGGTTTCGACGCGGAATCGGGCATTACTGCACCGTAAAACTGGTGTGCTCGGGGGTTCGGCACCGGGGTAGACTCGAAAGCACCGCGTCCTGCATACCTGTGGGGCGCGTTCTTTTCGCGGACAGGTAGGTCTCGGGCGCGTTCCGGGGCCATGGTTGTGCCCGGGTGGTCCGGGCATCGATGACGAACGGGTGAGCGCAGTGCCGACCGGCAAGGTGAAGTGGTACGACGTCGAAAAGGGCTTCGGCTTCCTTTCCCAGGATGAGGGCGAGGACGTCTATGTTCGGTCGTCCGCGTTGCCCAAGGGTGTCGAGGCGCTGAAGCCGGGGCAACGAGTGGAATTCGGGATGGCCGCGGGCCGTCGCGGTCCGCAGGCGCTCAGCCTCAAGCTGCTCGAACCACTACCGACGGTGCGTGGTGGCCAGGGCCGCAAGGAGGTTCCCGCCGCCCAGCCGCGCAAGTCGCCCGACGATCTGCACGGCCTGATCGAGGACATGATCAATCTGCTCGAGGCCAAGGTGCAGCCGGATCTGCGCAAGGGCAAGTATCCCGACCGCAAGACCGCCCAGCGCATCGCGGAGGTCGTCCGCGGCGTGGCCCGCGAGCTGGACCACTGACGAAATCCGGCCCTGGCGAGCACATCTCACCGGGGCCGATTCGTATCCGTCTCAGGCGGTCTTGATCGACCACTCCTGATAGGGCGCGAGGTCCTCGTTCCCGGCCTCGTCGCGGACCGGTACGAGCAACTGCACGACCAGGCCGACCAGCCGCAGATCGGGCTCCGGACGCGAATCCACCGTCAGGGCAAGGGTTCCCTCGGGATAGTCGCTGTAGGTCGCCACCTGCTGGGCGGACGAGCCGTCGGGCCGGATGTACTCCATCTTCATCACCCAGGGCGCATCGGCGATGTGCCGCGGCAGCGACAGCTGTACGGGATAACCCGGCGGCGTCGCCAGCTCGACCGTGACCTGGCTTTCGCGGCAGTCCAAGCCGAGCTGACCGCTGACCTCCGACTGCGTCACCGTGCAGAACCGATACGGCGGCACGGTGACGGATTTGCCGTGCGCGTAGGCGGTGATCGTCGGATCGGGCCGGTGCGCGTTCCGGACGGCCACGGCCA
Source organism: Nocardia sp. CDC159 (assembly GCF_023740735.1). GTDB lineage: Bacteria > Actinomycetota > Actinomycetes > Mycobacteriales > Mycobacteriaceae > Nocardia > Nocardia pulmonis. Next base: position 224,568 of record NZ_JAMRXH010000002.1, on the reverse strand, counting down.
CCACGGCGGCGACGGCGACGATCACCACGAGCACCGCCGCCACGGACAGCGCGAGGGCGGTACGGGTTTTCGGCTTCACTGAGGCTGGTTTCCTGTCGCTTGTCTGGTCGGATCGCCGACACCCGGATCGGGGCGGGTGCCGGGGACTTCCTGCTTCGCATGCTGGGGTCGATTGCCGCCCAAACCGGGCAGCAGCGAATGTCCACGGTAGCTCACCACGGTCTGCAGCAATCCCAGCGCCAACACGGCGGTGACCACCGCGAAACCTTCCCAGTACACGGTCGGCAGCAGCACCCCGCCCGCGCCGCCGACCACCCAGGACAGCTGCAGCACCGTCTCCGAGCGGCCGAATCCGGAGGCGATGGACTCCGGCGGCAGGTCGTCCTGGATCGACGCGTCCAGCGACACCTTGGCCAGCGCACTGGCGCCAGCCGCCACCAGGGTGGCCGCGGCCGCGCCCAGCAGACTGTCGGCGAATGTGGCGAACAACGAGATCGCCGTGCAGGCGGCGGTGCAGCCGACCACGATCAACGCCGGGCGGCCCAATTTGAGCCGTGCGCCGGTGGCATTGCCCACGAAGTTGCCGACGGCCGCGGCCGCGCCGACCACGCCGAGCATCGCGGCCTGGTGGACTGGACGGTGCTCGGTGGATTTGGCGACGAAGGCCACGTAGAAGGTCAGGAATCCGGTCAGCACGCGGATCGCGCTGTTGCCCCACAGCCCGGTCACCACCGAACGGCCCAGCGGCTGGCGGCGTTTACCGGGTTTGACCCCGGTCGTGCCGTCGAGCACCTCGGTGCGCGCGTGACCGGCGTGATAGCCCAGCGTGGCGGGCACCTCGCCCTCGGTGACCTCCACCCAGGACGGAATCTTCAGGCTCAGATACGTTCCGGCGCAGGCGATCAGCGCGGCGAACACCAGCGCGCCCACGGATCCGGCGACCGCGGCGACCAGGGCCGCGACCGCGCCCGCCCCCAGCGTTCCGCCGACCAGGCCGAAGACCGTGAGCCGGGAATTGGTCCGCACCAGATCGATACCCGGCGGCAGCACTCTGGGCGTCACCGCGCTCTTCAGCACCGAGAACGATTTGCTGAGAATCATCATGCACAGCGCGAGCGGATACAGCGCCCAGCTGTCGAAGCTGAAGATCAGCACGATCGCCACCACCGCGCGCACCGCGAACGATCCGGCCAGCGCCAGCCTGCGCCCGCGCTGCAGCCGGTCCAGCAGGGGGCCGATGAGCGGGGCGATCACCGCGAAGGGTGCGATCGTGATCAGCAGGTACAGCGCCACCTTGGACTTGGATTCGGCGGTGGCGCTGGCGAAGAACAGGGTGTTGGCCAGGGAGACCGCGATGGCCGCGTCCAGGGCGAAGTTGGCCATGGTCGCGTAGACCAGGGCGGTGAGCCCGGATTCACCGGCGCCGTCGGCCCGGGCGGCGCGCTGGAAGGTCTGGATGCCCTTCTCGGTCAGCTCGCGGCTGCGCATCACCATCACGCGGGTAACCGTGAGTTTGCGTGGGACGCGTTGGGGGACGGTCGTTTCCGCCGGGGCGGGTTGGGGTGGCGGCGGTGGTGATGGTTGCTGGGGTGGTGGTTGCTGCGGTGGCAGCGCGCTGGGCAGCTCCCCGTTCGTCAGCCGCCGGGTCACGAACTCCGGTACGTCCGGATCGGGGCCACGGCGCGGCAGCGGGGGCAGCGGGCGCTGCGCGGGGGTGTTCGGCGGCGGGTAGCGGTCGTAGCCGGGGTGCCGCGCGGCGAGCGGCTGATCCTCGCCGTCCCACCGACCAGGATCGGTTCCGGAGGGCTCACGGGAGGCAGTCACGGTCTCGATTCTCTCGCAGGGTGTCGGGGACGGGGGCGCAGGTACCGATGTGATCCTCGCGTAGTGCAGTTATGCCCGTACGAAGCGCACCTCGAACATTGTGGGCCAGTTCTTGCCCGTGATCAGGAAGCGGTCGGTGCCGGGGAGTTGCGCGATGCCGTTCAGTTCGTTGGCGTTGGCGCGCTCGGCCGGGGTGAGCAGGCCGCTCGCGTCGATATCGGCCAGGACCGCGCCGCTGTCCGGGTCGATGCGCAGGATGTGATCGGTGGGCCAGGCGTTGGCGTAGATCGAACCATCTGCGGCACAGTCGAGTTCGTTGAGGCGGGCGTCGTGGTGAGCGGTGAGCCGGATCGAGCCGGTGGCGGCGAAGGTGAGCGGATCACGGAAGGTCAGGGTGGCGCTGCCGTCGCTCATCACGATGCGGTCGCGCCGGGTGCACAGGCCCCAGCCCTCGCCGTCGTAGCGGGCCCGGCCGCGTTCGGCGAAGGTGCGCGGGTCGCGTGCGATGGCGAGCCCGTCCTTCCAGGTGATCTGCCAGATGGTGTCGCCCGCCTTGGTGATGCCCTCGCCGAAGAGCTGACCGGGCAGTTCGGTGCGGGCCCGCTGCTCGCCGGTGGTCAGGTCGGTGGCGCGCAGGCCGGATTTTCCGATCAGGCCGGTGCTCTCGTAGAGGGTCGTGCCGTCGATCTCGAGGCCCTCGGTGAAGGCCGTTCGGTCGTGCGGCCGGGTGGCGATCACCTCGACGCGCCAGCGCGGGGTGTCCTCGGATTCCCCGCAGCCCGACGCGGTCGCGGAAACGACCGCCGCCAGCAAGATCAGGCCTGCCGCAGCCCACGCACGACGTTTGCGCTCCATACGGCAAAATGTAGGACGTGAGCGCAGTTCCTGTTTCGGAGTCCGGTGTGCGACCGATCCTTGCGGAGGCGGTCGACATGGCTCGCCGTGCGCTCCTCGAGCTGCAGCCGACCGGTGTGGGCGAACATCTGGGGGTCACCGCCGAGGACGAATGCGCGGCCAGTCATCACTTCGAGGCCACCCTGCCCGGCTATCGCGGCTGGCAGTGGGCCGTGGTGGTGGCGGCCCCGCCGGAGGCCGAGTACGCGACGGTCAGCGAATCCGCCCTGCTGCCCGGGCCCGATGCCCTGGTCGCACCCGATTTCGTGCCGTGGGATCAGCGGGTCCGCCCCGGCGATCTGGCCCCCGGCGACCTGCTGGCCCCGCCCGCCGACGACCCGCGGCTGGTGCCCGGCTATCTCGTCACCGGCGACCCGGTCGTCGACGAGGTGGCCGAGGAGATCGGCCTGGGTCGCCCCCAGGTGCTCAGCCGCGAGGGTCGCGCCGAGGCCGCCGAACGCTGGTACGCCGAATACGGCCCCGATACCGATATGGCCCGCTCCGCCCCCGCCACCTGCGGCGTCTGCGGCTTCTTCGTCCCCCTGGCCGGTTCGCTGCGCGCCGCCTTCGGCGTCTGTGCCAACGCCATGGGCGCCGACGGCCACGTCGTCCACGTCGAATACGGCTGCGGCGCCCACTCCGACACGGTCCTGCCCACCGGCGGCGGTTCGCCGCTGTACGAGGCGTACGACGACGCGGCCATCGAAGTGATCCCGGCCGAGGACCTCCGCCGTGTGGAGGAGGCCCCCGAAGCCGAGCCCGCCACGGACGTGCCGGACGAGCGACCCGAACCGGCCGCGGCGCGATCCGCGCAAACGCCACCGGTCGCCGAAGCCGATTCGTCTGCGATCGAGACCGATTCGACCGCCGACACCGCGGCGACTTCGGCCACGCCGACCAATACGGCCTCCGAGATCTCGCTGGAGGTCGCCTCTCCCGTCGCGGATGCGGAGACTGTCGCCTCGCGTGCGGAGAGCGCGCCTGGCGAGAATGCTTCCGCCGCGGCGGGGGGTGTTTCGACGGAGCAGGCGGATACGGCTCCCGAGGTCTCGGTGGAAGCCGCTGCTCCTGTCGCGGCCATCGACTCGCCCGGGGAGGCCACCACTGCCGAAGCTGATTTCGCTACGGCGGAGAACGTTTCATCGGAGCAGGCCGGTACTTCTTCCGATGTCGCGATGGAGATCGCTGCTCCTGCCGCGGACGCGGACGTTGTCGATTCGCGCGGGGAGTCTGTGGGTGGCGAGGCCGCTTCCGCTGGAGCGGAGAATGCCTCGACGAGGCAGGCCGACGCGAGTCCCGGGGTCTCGGGAGCGGTCGCTGATTCCGCGGCGGATGTCGAGGCTGTCGACGCGCGCGACGAGGCCATGACCGGTGCGTCTGATTCCCCTACGGCGGATGATATTTCGTCGGAGCGGGTCGGTACGCCCTCTGAGGTCTCGGCGGAGGACACTGCTCCAGTCGCGACTGTGGGCACTGTCGCCTCGCGCGAGGAGTCCGTGTCCGGCGAGGCTGGTTCCGCTGGGGGCACGGGAGCTGTGTCGACGGGGCGGGCCGCTGCCGAGGGGTCGGCGGAGGTCGATGTCACGGACGTGGGCGCTGTCGACTTGGGCGCGGAGGGCGCGGCTGTCGAAGCTGATTCCGGTGCTCCGGGGGGTGCTTTGTCGGAGCAGGTCGGTACGGCTTCCGAGGTCGCCGCCGGTGCTGTCGCCTCGCGCGAGGAGGCTGCGGCTGTCCTGAGTGATTCCGCTGCCGTGGAGGCTGGTGCGACGGGGCAGGGCGATGTGGATCGCGAAGCCTCGGATGAGGTCGATGCTCCTGTCGCGGAGAGCGATACTTCCGAACCGGGCGAGCAGGCGGCTGCTGCAGCGGGGGATGTTTCGACCGAACAGGTTTCGGGTGCGGAAGGTTCGGCGGAGGCCGACGTCGCTGAGCAGGCGGAGCAGGGGCAGGCCGCGGGGGCGGCAGGGCATTACAGCGATGCCTGGGCGGTTTCGGCGGTTCGGGTGAAGCCTGGGGAGGGTGGGGGAGCGGAGACTCGCTGAGCGGCACGGAGGTGGATCCGTTCGAGACCGCGGGGCTGCGGGCGGGGGTGGTGGCGGCCTGGCGGGATTCGCCGACCCGGTTGCGGGAGGACGCCGCTACCGAGGCCGATCTGGTGCGGGCGGGGTATCGGGATCGGTTGCTGACCGAGCTGGCGCAGAATGCCGCCGATGCGGCCGCCAAGGCCGGGGTGAGCGGGCGGCTGGAGGTGCGGCTGGCGGGGCGGCGGCTGCATGTGGCCAATACCGGGGCCCCGCTGGATATTTCCGGTGTGCACGCGCTGACGGCCCTGCGGGCCTCGGCGAAATCCGACGCGCGGTCGGCCGTGGGGCGATTCGGGGTCGGATTCACGGCGGTCGTGGCCGTGGCCGACGAAATCGAGTTCCGCTCCCGGACCGGCTCGTTGCGCTTCTCCCGTGCCGGTACGTGGGAGACGCTGCGGGACAACGCTATTCGAATTCCCGAGGGCATAGCGGATTTCACGCCCCCGGTCCTGCGGCTGACCTGGCCCACCTCCGCCGCCCCGGCCGCGGGATTCGACAGCGAAATCGTTCTCGACCTGCGCCCGGACCTGGACCCCGAGGCCCTGCTCGCCGCCATGCGCCGCGAGGCCGCCGACCTGCTGCTCGAGCTGCCCACCCTGCGGCAGATCCGGATCGGCGACGACGAAATCACCAGCGCCGTCCGTGACCTCGACAACGGCCTGCGGGAACTGTGCCTGTCCGGCCCGGGCGACGAGGAGCGAGTCTGGTGGCAGTTCGCCACCGACCGCGCCCGCTGGCTGCTTCCGGTCCGCGACGGCCGCCCGATCCCGGCTGAACCGGATGTCCTGCGCGCCCCGACCCGCTCCGACGAGGAGCTGTCCCTGCCCGCCCTGCTCATCGCCGATATCGCGATGCAGCCCGACCGGCGCCGGCTGTTGCCCGGCGCGCGGGTCGCCGAATTGGCCGTGGGCTACGCCGATTTCGCGCGCGCCCTGCCGCCCCGCGACCGCCTGGTCCTGGTCCCCGCCCCCGCCTTCGCCCGCAGCGAGGCCGACAGCCTGCTGCGCGAGGCGCTGCTCGACGAACTGCGCACCACCCCGTGGCTGCCCGTCCTCGACCGCGAGGGTGGAACCCGCACGGCGGCCCCGCGACGCAGCAGCGTATTCCCCGGTGTCACCAGGGAACTGGCCGCCCTGCTCGCCGATGTTCTGGACCCCCTGGTCATCCCGGATCTGTCCGGTCGCGCGGCCGCTGACACCCTGGCCGTCCTGGACGTCCACCGCATCGGCCTGGCTCGCGTCGCCGAATTGTCCGCCGGTCAGGAACGCCCGCCGAACTGGTGGTACGCGCTCTACGACGCCCTGGAGCCCTTCGTCGTCGATCCGCTGGCCACCGAAGAGCTGGGCGCACTGGCGGTTCCGCTGGCCGACGACCGCCTCGTCACCGGCCCGCGCACGGTGGTGCTCGACGACCATCTCGACGCCACGCTCCCGGTGCGCTGGGCGCGCCTGGTCCACCCCGAGGCCGCGCACGAACTGCTCGGCCGCCTCGGCGCGCGCTCGGTCACTGCCGAGGATCTGCTGAACGACCCTGCGCTTCAAGGCGAGTTGGAGCTGGACCCGGCCGATCCGGATACCGTCGCGGCCGTCCTCGGGCTGGCCGCCCAGCTCCCCGAGGACGCCGTCGGCCCGCCCTGGCTGGGCCTGCTCGAATTGCCCGACGACACCGGCGAATCGCGTCCCGCCGACGAGTTGCTGCTACCCGGCGCGCCGCTGGCCGAGGTGCTGGTGGCCGATTCCCCGTTCGGCACGGTCGATTCCGGAGTGGTCGACCGCTACGGCGCGGCGGCCCTGCGGGCGATCGGGGTGGGCTGGGGATTCACCGTTGTCACCGAGGACGATCCGACCGGCCCCGATCACCACCTCGACGACGAGGAGACGTGGTGGGAGGGCCTGGCGGAGGATCCGCCGGAGCTGGCCGCCGTGCGCGATCTGGATCTGGTCGACGACGCCGCGTGGCCGAAGGCATTGCGGTTGTTGCTGTCCGAGCCCGCAACCCGGGCCCTGCTGGCCGACCGGGACGGCTACACCGCATGGTGGCTGCGTCGGCACGCGCGCGTCGACGGTGTGCCGCTCGGCCTGTTCCGTGCGCCCGCCGAACCGGTATTCGCCGGTCTCGTACCGGAATTGGCCGGCTTCTCCGCCGCCGAGCTGCAGGCCCTGCGCGCGGTCCTGGCCGACCCGGCGGCGATCGGCCAGGAATTGGCCGCCACGCTGCTCGACGCTCTCGCCGATCCGACGAAAACCCCCTCACCCGAGGCCATTTCGCAGACCCATGCCCGGCTGGCCGCCGCCGCGGACCGGCTGGATCTGGACGCGCTGACCCCGCCCGAGCGGGTGCGCTCCCTCTCGGGCGCGGTCGTCGACGCCGCCGACGCGCTGGTATTGGATCACCCCTGGTACGGCCTGGCCATACCGCCGGAACGGCTCGTGGTCGGCGATCTCGAACACGCTGCCGCACTGGCGGATCTGCTCGATCTGCCGCTGGTCTCCAAGGCCGTGCCCGCCGAGATCCTCGATCCCGGCGAGCCCACAAACTGGGCCGACGACCCCTTCGGCGTGCTGCTGCGCCTGCAGTTCGGTTGCGGCGCGGGCGATCTGGTGCTGCACGAGCGGCTGCGGGTGCGGTTGAGCGGTGCCTACGAGACGGTCGCCGAGGTGCCGTGGTGGCGCGCGGACACCACGACACACGTTCGGCGGCAGGTCACTTCGCGTAGGTCGTGATCATCTCGGCGAGCAGATCCAGCTGCGTCCGCACCGCGTCGCTGTCGTTGTCGACCAGCCAGCGCAGCACGACGCCGTCGATGACGTTGAGCGTGAAGCGGCTCAGCGCCTGCACGGGCACCGCCCACTGGGTGCCGGTGGCATCGCGGGCATGCTCAAGCACGTCGGCGACGGTGGAGTCGTTGAACGTGTACTGCTCGCGGGCGATGGCGAGTTTCGCCGGGGTTTGTTCGCTTTCGCGCAACGCGTAGGTGGTGGTTTCGTAGGTGAGCAGCTGGCGTTCGGGGGTGGCCTCGATGTTCAGCCAGAGTAGTTCCAGGCTCGCGCGCACCAAATTTTGAAGCGAATCCTTTCCGCTTCCGACGTCCTGCCAGACCGTTTCGTTGGTCTCCACGGAATCGCGCAATTCCATCGACAGCGCCTTGACCAGTTCGGTCATCAGCGCGTCCTTGTTTTCGAAACAGTAATGCACCACACCGAGCGAAACACCGGCCGCGTGAGCTACATCGCGCGTGGTAACCCCGGCGACGCCCTTTTTTTCGGCAAGACCGATGGCCGCCTCGATAAGGTGGGCCCGTCTTTCTTCGACGCTCAATCGGGAGGACACCCAAGGCAGTTAAGCGGCAAGTACGCGTTCAGTCAATTCGCGGGCCGTAAAAGTCAGCGTGCGCGGCCCGGCAAAGGTGGGATGATCGACTCTCAGAGCCCTTTTTGCGCGCCCTTGTCGCCGCGGCGGGAGGAGCGCCGCTGCAGCGCGAAGATGATGTAGGCGAGCAGGCCGACGGCCATGCCCATCAGGCAGATCGGGCGCGCGTCCGCCCAGCGGTCCACCGTCCACACCACCGCGGTCGCGATCGCCCACGCCACCACACCGAACGCCAGGACCGGGCGCGGGTCGGTCAGACGCGGCGGAATTTCGGGCACGTTGCGGGTCACGATGTCAACCTTAGCCACGAGAACGGCCGCCCCGCGCGTGGCGTGTCCCGTATCGTTTGCCTCTGTGACAACGCCTTCCGACATTCGCGCCCTGGCGGCCGACCTCTCGCTGGCGGTCGTGCGTCTGACGCGACATCTGCGCGGCCGCCGCGCCGATGCCCAGATTTCGCTGACCCAGCTGTCGGCCCTGGCGACGCTCAATCGAGAAGGCGCCATGACACCGGGCGCGCTGGCCGCCAAGGAGCGGGTGCAGCCGCCGTCCATGACCAGGGTGATCGCCTCGCTGTCGGAACTGCAACTGGTGGAACGCAATCCGCATCCCACCGACGGCCGTCAGATCATCGTGTCGCTGTCGGAGGCGGGCCGGGCGCTGGTCCAGGACGAGAACAACGCCCGCGAGGCGTGGATGACCGAGCAGCTGTCGGGTCTGCCCCCCGAACAGCTGCGGGTGCTGCGGGACGCCGTCACGATCATGAAACGGATTGTGGATCAATCGGAATAACGGCTCAGCGACCGAAAGCCCGGTCGCTCGGCACGATCTCGCGCCCCAGCGGCATGAGCGAGATCGGGATGAGCTTGAGGTTGGCCCAGCCGAACGGGATGCCGACAATCGAGACGAACAGCGGAATGCTGGTGAACAAATGCCCCAGCGCCAGCCACCAGCCCGCCACCAGGAACCAGATCACATTGCCGAGCAGTGATGGCACCCCCGCCTCCGGCCGGGCCACCGCCTCGCGGCCGAACGGCCACAGCACATAGCCCGCGATCCGGAACGACGCGATGCCGAACGGAATGGTGATGATCAGCAGGCAGCAGATGATCCCGGCCAGCACATAACCCACCGCCATCCAGAACCCGGCGAGCACCAGCCACAGCACGTTCAGGACCAAACGGATGAGCGTCACGCCACCAGCATGCCAGCGCGACGCGACGCCGTCGACGAGCCGCGGGTCACAACGCCGCGGTCAGAAGAACCAGCCCAACTCGGCGGCGCCCTCGGCGGCGAAGGCGAGGTCCAGCGCGCGCAGACTGTCGGAGTCCTTGGCCTGTAATCGGTTCGCCGCCGCGAAGGTGCGGGCGCGATGCGCGCCCAGATACATCGAACCGAGCACGTCGATGCCCATTTCGAAATCCGCTGGGCGGTCGGTGGGCACACATTCGGCGCTGCCGTCGCGGGCCCGCAGCGCGAAGACACCACCGGCGTCGCGGAAGGGATCGGTCACGGCGAGAACGACGTCCAGGTCGTGCTGATAGGAGCGCGCCGACAGCGCGGCGGGCACGTCCATCAGCCGCGCCCACAGTCCGTCGTGCCTGCTGACCGTGCGGACCAGGCGCGGATCGGTAAGCAGATGGGGCAGTGGGTCGTCGTCGGTGACGACGGCATCGACCACGGTGACCAGGTCCAGGCCGAGCAGGGCTCGCCACAGCGCCGCATGCGCCTCGTCGGTGACTGCGCGCAGCTCGAACACCTCGGCGTTCAGCCCCGTTTCCGGATGGCGGTGGCGATAGATCGCATAGCCGTCCGGATGTAGCAGCGCGAAGAATCCGTCCTCCCCGCGCGGGGAGAAGAATTTGACCCGCCAGTTCGCCTCCGGTCGCATCTGCGCGCCGGGCGTGCGGCGGCGCCAGCGGTCGTAGATCGCGGGCAGTTGCGGCAGCGCGTCGTCGAAGGAGAGCAGCGCCACCCCGCCGGGATCCGGTGTGGTGGGCCGGAATTCGGCGAATCGGCGATCGATGGTCACCCGGTTCTCGACGGTCGCCGGGCCGTAGCCGAAGCGGCCGTAGATGCCGCCCTGGCTGGCGGTGAAGATGGTCAGCGGCAGCCCCGCCGCCTCGGTGCGGCGATGCAGCTCGGTGTACATCGCGCGCAGGAGGCCGCGGCGGCGATGCGTGGGCGCGACCGCGACCCCGGCGATGCCGCAGGCGGCGACGGTGCGCTCGCCCGGGACGGTGAGGGTCATCGTGCGATACATGGCGTTGCCGACGATGCGCTCGCCGTCCAGCGCCACGACGGCGTCCGCGGCCGGGAAGATCTGCCGCCGGTACCGGTGCAGTTCGGGGTCCCCCTGCGTCGGTCCGCCGAATGCGTTGGCCAGCAACACGCCGAGCGCGGCCTCGTCGGCTGAGGTCCCCGAGCGCAGGGAGATTCCGGATGGGAGCGCCATCGTTCGACCTTCGCACGAGCAGCCGCAGGGCGCATCTCAATTTCGTTCCGGCGGCTCGGAGACATTCCGGCGGATCTTGCGATTGCGCCGGGACCGCTTGCGCAACATGGCCTTTCGTTCGCGCGGCGGTGCGGTGCGCTCGATGCGCGGATCCTCGGACACCTCGTAGCGCGGCACGTATTCGCTGAGGAAGGCCTGTGCGGTCGCGGTCGCCGGGATCGCCAGCAGTGCGCCGACCGCGCCGAGCAGCGTCGCACCGGCGAGCACCGCCAGCAGCGCGACGGCCGCGTTCACGTCGACGGTGCGCGCAGTGATGCGCGGCTGCAACAAATAGTCCTGGAACCACTGGTACAGCACCACGAATATCAACAACCACACCACATCGACCGGATCCACGCTCAGCGCCACCAACACCGGCAGCACGCTGGCCAGATAGGTGCCGATGGTCGGCACGAAGGAGGCGGCCACACCGAACCACACGCCCAGTGCGATTGGATTGGGCAGTTGCAGAACGGCCAGGAATATCGCGTGCGCGACCGCCGAGATGATCGCGAGCAACGCGCGCGAGTAGAGATAGCCGCCGGTCTTGTCGATCGCCAGATCCCAGGCGTGTAGCACGGCGTCCTGTTTGCGCGGCGGCAGCAGCGAGCACAGCGTGCGGCGCAGCTTCGGGCCGTCGGCCGTGAGATAGATGCTGAACAGCGCGATGGTCAGGAATTGGGCCAGCCCGCCCAGAATCGTGCTCGACAGCCCCCAGATATTGTTCGCGGCCGTCTCGGCGTAGTTGTTGAGGATGTTGGAGTCGTGCAGCAGCCGGTCGCGCAGCTGATCGATGGTGAAACTCTGGTGAAAGGTGTGGTTCACCCAGTCGACCAGCTGCTCGAGCATGCGGGGCAATTGGTTGAGCAGATCGCGCACCGTCTCGACCAGCAGCGTCACCAGCGCGGCGAGAAATCCGGCCACGGCGGCGAACAACACCACGAACACCACGCCGACCGCCAGCCCCCGCGGCACCCGCCGGGCCGTGAGCAGGTCGACAGCCGGTTCCATGGCCAGCGAGATGAAGAACGCGACCAGCATCATGGTGATCAGCCCGAGCAGTTTGCCGAATGCCCACTCGCCGATCTGATAGGCGGCCAGGAATGCGAAGGCCAGCAGCAATGCCCGCGGCAGCCAGCGTGGCATCCGCTGCGACACCGAACCTGCCCCGACGGACTCCGCTGCTCCCGACCCATCCTCCACCACGCCACCAGTCTCCCGGACCTCGCCGTATCACCCTCGCTGCGACCCGCACCCCGCGCGGGCCCGCACTGGAGGTAGCCGCTGCGACGGCCGGGAAACCCCCGGGTCGCCGATCAGCTGGCGGACGCATTCTGGAACTCCACGGCGCCGCACGGCCGATCGGGTGCGCCGCCGAGCTCGGCCCGGGCGCAGGCGCGCAGGAACCGGGTGGCCAGCAGGCTCAGCGATGGATCGGCGTGATGGATCGCGGTGGTCAGCCGCACCCCGCGATAGAGCAGTTCCGGATCGCGCCCGGCGGCCTCCCATTCGGCGGCGTCGTCCTCGATGCGCTGCCGCCAGATCAGCTGCGTCCGGTTCGCCGCGATCCAGCCCCGCAATCGCTCCCAGTCGAGCAGGGCGTCGTGAATCAGGTGGGCGTGCCGGGAGTCCACCGTGATCAGCCGTGCCCGGATCAGCCGCTCGACGAGACCGGGGCCGGACCGGGTCGCGATGCGGCCGAGATCGCCCACGGGCATGCGCCGCCGCACGAGCGTGCCGTCACGGTGCACCGTGACCAGGGCGGGGAGTACCTGCCCGAGGTCGATCCGCTCCTCCTCGGTCAATCCCTCCCAACAGCGCTCGGCCAGGTGGCCGACCACCCCGGCGACACCGCCGACGCGCCGATAGGCGGTGGCGTCCAGCCGCGCCCCGCCGCGGTGCGGCCACATCGATCGCATCGCGGCCGACAGGACGGACAGGGTGCCCGCGTCCGCGGTCGGCGGCAGGGTGGCCGTCCGGTCGCCCTCGAGCGCGGCGAGCAGCAGTTCGACCACGCCGGGATCGACGCTCACACCGCAGCTGCGCGGCGGGCCGACGATGGCCGACACCAGATCCTGTCGGCCCATCGGTGTCAGCGTGAAACTGTTGTGCCGCAGGGCATTCGACAGCCAGGGAAACTCCGCACAGGCTTGCAGGCGATCCGGGCGTACCGCGACGAGGACCGTTCCGGCCTCGGCCAGACGCCTCAGCCCGAACAGGAACGACTCGCGTTCGGCCGGTGCGAGATCGGGACGGTAGAGCTGTTCGAGCTGGTCGACGATCAGCAGCGGCCGTCGCTTGCCGGCCCACCGCCGCACCGCGTCCGGCTCCATGGTCGCGGAATCCGCACTGCCGCAGAATATCCGGGTCAATGTGCCGATCGGATCGCGCCCCGGCGTCATCGCGGCGATGGCCCACCGCCCCGGTTCGGCGCGCAGCGTCGGCACGACCCCGGCATGCAGCAGCGCCGTTTTGCCGACCCCGGACGCGCCGGTGAGCACGACCGGATCGGCGGGCCCGGCCGAATCGGCCGACGCCCGAACCAATTCCAGCAATCCGGCCAGCGCCCGCCGTCGGCCGAACAGCACCGATGCGTGCTCCGCACCGTAGCCGGAGGCATCCGGATACGGGGGGTCGGCGCTGTGCGGCCGTACAACCGGAGCGCTGCGCGCGGCCTGCCACAGGTTCCGCCAGGAGCGTAAATTCACTGCGTCGGAAGCGCTTCCGGCCCGTCTGCGCGCCCGCGAGCCGAGCACCTGCAGGACCGGAACCAGCGATTCGAAGCGCGCCGGAACATTGCGCCCGCTCATCCAGTCGCTGATGCGCTGCGCCGTCGCCGCAGCGACCCGCTGATCGGTCTCCCCGTGCCGCTGCGCCAGCATCGCCACATTCCGCAGCGAGGGCGCGCCCGCGGCGCGATGCAACGCGGTCAACCGCCGCGCGAACTGTACCCGTGCGGAGCCGTCGTCATCGGCGAATCCCTGTCGCATATCTTCCCCCCGGACGATTCTATGTTTCTCGTTGTCGGGTTAGACGGCAGGAGCTCGCGTTTCGTTCCCTGAAACACGAAACCCGCCTCCGATCGACGGAGACGGGTTTTCGCGCAACGATTTTCAGCGCTCGTTGAGATCGGTGTAGTTGCGCTCGCCGTAGCCGGTGTAGATCTGGCGCGGGCGGCCGATCTTGAGCGGCTCGCGGTGCAACTCGCGCCAGTGGGCGATCCAGCCGGGCAGGCGGCCCATGGCGAACAGCACGGTGAACATCCGGGTGGGGAAGCCCATCGCGCGGTAGATGACGCCGGTGTAGAAGTCGACGTTGGGGTAGAGGCGGCGGGAAATGAAGTAGTCGTCGGACAGGGCCACCTCCTCGAGCTGCTTGGCGATATCGAGCAGCGGGTCCTGCACGCCGAGCTTGCCGAGGATCTGATCGGCGGTCTTCTTGACGATGGTGGCGCGCGGATCGTAGTTCCGGTAGACGCGGTGACCGAAGCCCATGAGCTTCACCCCGTCTTCCTTGTTCTTGACCTTGCGGATGAACTCCTTGACGTCACCGCCGGAGGCCTTGATGTCGTCGAGCATCTCCAGCACGGCCTGGTTGGCGCCGCCGTGCAGCGGGCCCCAGAGCGCGTTGATGCCGCCGGACACCGAGGTGAACAGGTTGGCGTCGGAGGAGCCGACCAGGCGCACGGTCGAGGTGGAGCAGTTCTGCTCGTGGTCGGCGTGCAGGATCAGCAGCATGTCCAGCGCCTGCGCGACCTCCGGATCGACCTCGTAGGGCTCGGCCGGGAAGCCGAAGGTCATCCGCAGGAAGTTCTCCACCAGCGACAGCGAGTTGTCCGGGTAGAGGAAGGGCTGGCCGACCGACTTCTTGTAGGAGTAGGCCGCGATGGTCGGCAGCTTGGCCAGTAGTCGGATGGTGGACAGCTCCACCTGCTCGGGATCGCGCGGATCCAGCGAGTCCTGGTAGTAGGCCGACAGGGCGTTCACCGCCGAGGACAGCACCGGCATCGGGTGCGCGTTGCGCGGGAACCCGTCGAAGAAGCGCTTGAGGTCCTCGTGCAACAGGGTGTGGCGGCGGATGCGGTTGGTGAAGTCGTCCAGCTGGGCACTGGTCGGCAGCTCACCGTAGATCAGCAGGTAGCTGACCTCGAGAAAGGTGGACTTCGCGGCCAGCTGCTCGATGGGGTAGCCGCGGTAACGCAGAATTCCGGCCTCGCCGTCGATGTAGGTGATCGCGGACTTGGTCGGGGCGGTGTTCGTGAAACCGGGGTCGTAGGTGACGTATCCGGTGCTGGCCAGCAGCTTGCCCAGATCGATCCCGTCATTACCCTCGGAGGCCTTCGCCACGGTCATGGCGTATTCGCCACCGGGGTAGGACAGTACCGGCTTGGCGTCGTCGTCGACGTTGATGATGTTCTCAGCGGGCACGGAAGGATCCCTCTCAGGCTAGAACCATAGGCATCGGGCGCGGTCGGCGTCCGATGCGCCTGTCCTCAACGCTAGTCGCTGGCTGGTGGGGGTCATTAGTGAGGGTCGCCCTTACCTACCTCACAGTCACCTGCGAACGAGGTGAGCCTCGGCGGGGCTGCGTGGTATTAGCGCACGGCGGTTCAGGCCACCGGAATCTCGGCGTGGGCGCGAGGTACGCGGTACCGCACGAAGGCGGGAAAGATCACCGCCGCGACCACCATTCCGGCCACCACGAGCGCACCACCTCCGGCCGATGCCACAGCGGTACCCAGGGCCGCGGCGGCGAAACCGTGGGCAACATCACCGATGCGCGGGCCACCCGCGACGACCACGATGAATACGCCCTGTAAGCGCCCGCGCATCTCGTCGGTGGCCACCTGCTGCAGCATGGTGGTGCGCAGGGCGGCGGAGAACATGTCGACCGCGCCGCCGAAGGCCAGACAGGCCAGGGCGATCCAGAGGCCGACGTCGCAGCTCAGCCGGTCGCCGGTCAGTCCGACCGCCAGGCCGAAGCCGACCATGCCCACGCCCCACAGCGCGATGCAGATCACCACCGCCAGGCCCTGCCTGCGCACGTGGCCCAGCCAGCCCGAGCAGATGCCGCCCGCGACCGCGCCCGCCGACAGCGCCGCGAACAGCAGGCCCAGCGCGCTGCCGCCGCCGACCGGATCGCCGAAGGTGTCGTGGGCGATCTGCGGGAACAGTGCCCGCGGCATGCCGAACACCATCGCGACGATGTCGACCGCGAAGGAGGCGAGCAGGATGCGCTGGGTGGCCAGATAGCTGAAACCCTCGATGACCGAGCGCAATCCGGCCCGGCGCACCGCACCCGTCGGCGGCACCGGGGGCAGCCGCCACACCGCCCACAGGGTCGCCAGCAGCGCCACCGCGTCCAGCAGATACAGCGTCGACAGACCCGTCACCGGGATCAGCATCCCGGCCAGCACCGGTCCGGCGATCGCGCCGACCTGCATGACCGTGGAATTCAGGGAATTGGCCGCCGGGAGCAGCTCACCGGGCAGCAGCCGCGGGATGATCGCGCTGCGGGTCGGCTGGTTCACCGCGAAGAAGGACTGCTGTACGGCGAACAATCCGAACACCAGCCACACGTTGTCCAGCCCCGCCGCCGCCTGCGCCCAGAACCCCAGGGCGGTGAGCCCCGTACCGGAACTGGTGATCAGCAACAGTTTTCGCCGATCCATCACATCGGCCAGCGCCCCGCCCCACAGCCCGAATACGATCAGCGGCACCAGCCCGAACAACCCGGCCAGCCCCACATACCCCGAGCTGTGCGTGATCTGGAAGATCTGCTGCGGCACGGCGACCACCGACAGCTGCGCACCGATCACGGTGACGATATTGGTCGTCCAGAGCCGTCGGTAGTCGGGATGACGTAGCGGTGCGACGTCGGCGAGCAGCTTCACCGGCGAGAGCGTATCGGGACGGGAGCGGGCATAGTGCCCAATTTTGCTGGGGTCATCCCATGAATACAACCCTTGACGCGGCGCTGAGCGCCGCGTCAAGGGAAAAGAGGAAGGCGCGGGGTTACGGCTGGAGGCGTTCCAGTTTCATGGCGGCCGGGTCGGTGCTGCCCGCTTCCAAGGTGACTCGGATGCGGTTGTGCAGGCGGCTGCGGCGGCCCTGCCAGAATTCGACGGTTTCGGGGCGGAGGATGAAGCCGCCCCAGTTGGCGGGGACCGGGATCTGGTCGACGTCGGCGAAGCGGGCGGTGACCTCGGCCAGGGCGCGGTCGAGGTCGGCGCGCGAGGCGATGGGCTGGGACTGCTGGGAGGCCCAGGCGCCGAGCTGGGAATTGCGCGGGCGGGAGCGCCAATAGACCGAGGTCGCCTCGGGGGAGACCGAGCCGACCGGGCCGCGCAAATTCACCTGCCGCCCGAGCGCGGGCCAGGCGAAGGTGATCGAGGCGTACGGGACCGCCGCCAATTGCCGCCCCTTGGCGGACCCGTAATTCGTGTAAAAAGTCACACCCTCGGGGGAGAGCCCTTTGCACAGCACGGTGCGCGAGGCGGGGCGCGGGCCGGCGTCGGTCGGTTCGACCGTGGCCAGCACCATCGCGTTGGGTTCGGCGATACCGGCGCGGGTGGCCTGCTCGATCCAGTTGCGCAGCACCGGTTCCCACCCGTCGACCAGCCAGGATTCATCCAGATCGGGATCGCCGCCGTATTCCGCGCGCATCGCGGCGATATCCATCTCTGCGCGCACCGCGGGATCGACGTCGGTGGATTCGAGCCCCGTTTCCGAGCCCGTAGAGCGAGGTGAATTCTGCTCGTCACGCATGGACCAGACGTTACTCCGGAGTAGGCGAGCGTCTAAGGTTCTAGTTGATCGGCGTGGTCGCCCACAGATCGTGCGGCCCGATTTGCAAGGAGAGTCACAACATGACTACCAGCGCTGCGGCACCCAGTGGTCCTGCCGTACCCCCCGATTTCGTCAGCGGTCTGGAAGGCGTGGTGGCTTTCACCACCGATATCGCCGAGCCGGACAAGGACGGTGGTGCGCTGCGCTACCGGGGCGTCGACATCGAGGACCTGGTGGGCAACAAGGTGACCTTCGGCGACGTCTGGGCGCTGCTGGTCGACGGCGAATTCGGGCGCGGCCTGCCGCCCGCCGAACCGTTCCCGCTGCCCGTGCACACCGGTGACGTGCGCGTCGACGTGCAGGCCGGGCTCGCCATGCTCGCCCCGATCTGGGGCTATCAGCCGCTGCTGGACATCGATGACGACACCGCCCGGGAGAATCTGGCCCGCGCGTCGGTGATGGCGCTGTCCTACGTCGCACAGTCCGCGCGCGGCATCTACCAGCCCGCCGTCCCGCAGAAGAAGATCGACGAGTGCGACACCATCACCGAGCGGTTCATGACCCGCTGGAAGGGTGATCCGGATCCGCGCCACATCGAGGCCATCGACGCCTACTGGGTCTCCGCGGCCGAGCACGGCATGAACGCCTCCACCTTCACCGCGCGCGTCATCGCCTCCACCGGCGCCGACGTCGCGGCCTGCCTGTCCGGTGCGATCGGCGCGATGTCCGGCCCGCTGCACGGCGGCGCCCCGGCCCGCGTGCTGCCGATGATCGAAGAGGTCGAGCGGACCGGCGACGCGCGAGCGCTGGTGAAGGGCATTCTGGACCGCAAGGAAAAGCTGATGGGCTTCGGCCACCGGGTGTACCGGGCCGAGGACCCGCGTGCCCGGGTGCTGCGCGCCACCGCCAAGCGCCTCGGCGCCCCGCGCTACGAGGTCGCCGCCGCGCTGGAGGAGGCCGCGCTGGCCGAACTGCGCGAACGCCGCCCCGACCGGGCCATCGAGACCAATGTCGAGTTCTGGGCCGCCGTGATCCTGGACTTCGCCGAGGTGCCCGCGCACATGATGCCCGCCATGTTCACCTGTGGCCGCACCGCGGGCTGGTGCGCGCACATCCTGGAGCAGAAGAAGCTGGGCAAGCTGGTCCGCCCGGCCGCCATCTACACCGGTCCGGCGCCGCGTCCCGCCGACAGCGTGGCCGGGTGGGAGAACGTCGCCCGCAAGTGATCTCGCGCCGCGCGGCCGGACAGGACGCGAGTGATCTTGTCGCGTAACATCCGGTCGCGTGGTGGACAAAGCACTGTCTCGGCGCGGTTTGCTGGCAGCGGGAGCGGCCCTGGCCGCCGGTTTCGCCGCCTCCGGATGCGGTGCCACCCAGGCCGATACGTCGTCGTCGCGCATCGCTTCGGCCACCCCTGAGCCCGCGCCGAGCCGGGCCGTGCCGGTGCGGGCGCAGCCGGTCCGATCGGCGGTTCCCGACGCGGTGGCCGCCCGGTTCGCGGGACGGCAGCCCACCCGGTGGGGCATGGATCTGCCGGGCATCATGACGACCATCCCCGCCCAGGGCAAGCAGATGGCGCTGACCTTCGACGCCTGCGGTGGCCCGGACAACGACGAGATGAACGATGTGCTGGTGAATTTCCTCATCCAGCAACAGATTCCGGCCACGCTGTTCCTCAACAAGCGCTGGATCGACGCCGATTGGCAGCGGGCGGAACGGCTGGCGGCCAATCCGCTGTTCGAACTGGCCAACCACGGCACCCGGCACTGCCCGCTGTCGGTGAACGGTCACGCCGCCTACGGCATCGCGGGCACGGCGTCGGCGCGGCAGGCGGTCGACGAGGTCTGGGGCAACCACGAGACGCTCACCCGGTTGCTCGGGCATCCGCCGCGCTTCTTCCGCACGGGTACCGCCCATTACGACGAGGTGGCGGTCGAGATCGTGCGCGAGCTGGGCGAGCAGCCGGTCGGCTTCAGCGTCAACGCCGATGGGGGAGCGACCTATTCGGCCGGGCAGGTGCAGCAGGCGATGGCCACGGTGCGGCCCGGGGCGATCTCGATCGCGCATATGCACCGGCCGCACTCCGGCACCGCGCCGGGAATGCTGGTCGCGCTGCCCAAGCTGCGCGCGCAGGGCTACGAATTCGTCGAGCTGCCCTAGTCCTCGAGCGAGGCGGCCCAGTCGACGGCGACCGACTCCCCGCGATCGACGGTAAAGAACGCCACCTCCAGATGTCTGCCCAGGTCGACCAGCTGCAGGGCCGTCAACGGCACCGGCTGGATCACCCGGACCCGCCAGGGCCGCGGCTCGTCCCAGGCGCGCAGTTCCAGGTCCAGGCGCAGCACCGGATCCTCGCGGCCGGAGAAGTCCGCGGCGATGGGGGTGGCCGACAGCACCGTGGCGTCGGCGCGGCGGCCGTCGGCGAGGATCTTCGAGATGCTCACCCGGGTGGCCTCTTCCGGGCTGGGCACGTAGAGCACCACGCGGTCGCGATCGCCCGGATCGACGCGGCAACCGATGACGTCGCCGGGTTGCATGGCCGCCAGATCGGCCGCGTCGACCCGCTGCCGCACCCGGGCCTCGTAGGGCGGGCGCCCCTCGATCTCGATGCGGACCCAGAACCGGTGCCCGGGTTCGGACCGGCGCGCTCGCACGCCCAGGATCGTCGCCGTCCCGGCCAGGCCGCGCAGCAGCAGTTCCCGGCGGGCGGCCGGGGCGAGCGCGCCGGGCCGCAGTGCGAAACCGTGGGATTCGAGCTGGGTGGACAACCGGCTCAACAGGTTCGGCCCCTGCAGTGCAGCCATGCTCATGGATAAACGGTAGCCGGAGTGTGGTCCGCGCCACGGCAGAATGGATATGCAAATGAAAAATCATTTGTTCGTTCGACCTGCGGATGCCCCGCCACCGCGAGGGTGCCCCACCGCATGACCTGCGGTGCCCGGCCTCTAGTCTGGTGGCCATGACCGCTGCGTTCCCGACCATCCCCGCCGATCTGAAGCCCGCCGACGGACGGTTCGGCTGCGGCCCCTCCAAGGTCCGGCCCGAGCAGTTGCGCAACCTCGTCGAGGTGGGCGCGTCCGTGTTCGGCACCAGCCACCGCCAGAAGCCCGTCAAGGACGTGGTCGCGCGGGTGCGCTCCGGACTGCGCGAATTGTTCGCGCTGCCGGAGGGTTACGAGGTCGTACTGGGCAACGGCGGCACCACCGCGTTCTGGGACGCGGCGGCCTTCGGCCTGATCCGGGAGCGCTCGCTGCATCTGACCTACGGTGAGTTCAGCTCGAAATTCGCCGCGGTGGCCAAGAAGAATCCGTTCATCGGCGATCCCATCGTGATCTCCAGTGATCCGGGCACCGCGCCCGAGCCGACGGCCGATCCGGCCGCCGATGTGATCGCGTGGGCGCACAACGAGACCTCCACCGGTGTCGCCGTGCCGGTGCAGCGCCCGGCCGGTTCGGAGAATGCGCTCGTCGCCATCGACGCCACCTCGGGTGCGGGTGGTTTGCCGGTGAATATTTCCGATGCCGATGTGTACTACTTCGCGCCGCAGAAGTGTTTCGCCGCCGACGGTGGTCTGTGGGTCGCGCTGATGAGCCCGAAGGCGCTCGAACGCGTTGCCGAGATCGCGGATTCGGGTCGCTACACCCCGGAATTCCTGTCGCTGCCGATCGCGATCGACAACAGCACCAAGGATCAGACCTACAACACTCCGGCGCTGGCCACGCTGTTGCTGTTCGCCGACCAGATCGAATGGATCAACGGCAACGGCGGACTGGACTGGGCCGTCAAGCGCACGCTGGATTCGTCCTCGCGGCTGTACGCGTGGGCCGAGTCGAGCGAATTCGCGACCCCGTTCGTCGCCGATCCGGCGCATCGCTCGCAGGTCGTCGGCACCATCGATTTCGCCGATTCGGTGGATGCGGCACAGGTTGCGAAGGTCTTGCGCGCCAACGGCATCGTCGACACCGAGCCGTACCGCAAGCTGGGCCGCAATCAGCTGCGCATCGGCATGTTCCCGGCCATCGATCCCGAGGATGTCGCCCAGCTGACCCGCTGCATCGACTGGGTCGTGCAGGAAATCGCGAAGTAACACTTCGGGTTCGGCCATGGCGAACCCAGCAGATTAGCGCGCGCGAGAGTCCGCAGGTGGATTCTCGCGCGCGTGTCTTGCCCCACGAATCTCAGAAGTGCACTACTGTTCCATAACGTGGGCGGTGTCGCGAGCCTGGCTGTGATCGACGCAGCGATAAGGAGGTAACGGTGCGTGAACTTCGAGTGATCGGATTGACGCCCGATTCCGCGCATATCGTGTGTGCCGATACCGAGACCGGCCAGAAGTACCGGCTGCCCGCCGACGAGAAACTCCGTGCCGCCGCCCGCGGTGACCTTGCCCGATTCGGCCAGATCGAGATCGAAACGGAAGCCACGATGCGTCCTCGCGATATCCAGGCCCGTATCCGCGCGGGTGCCTCGGTCGAGCAGGTCACCGAGGAATCCGGCATGCCCGCCAGCCGGGTCGAGCGCTTCGCCTATCCGGTGTTACTGGAGCGGGCGCGCGCGGCCGAGCTGGCGCAGAAGGCGCATCCGGTGCGCAAGGACGGTCCGGCCGTGGAGACCCTCATCGATGTCGTCTCCGCCGCGTTCGCCGAGCGCGGGCACAATATCGACATCGCCGAATGGGACGCCTGGAAGGACGAGAAGAACTACTGGGTGGCCCAATTGCAGTGGCAGGCGGGCCGTTCGGTGATCGCCGCGCACTGGCGCTACCAGCCCGACGCACACGGCGGTTCGGTGGTGCCGCTGGACGATCCGGCCAACGACCTCATTGATCCCGATTTCGGCCGCGCGCTACGCGGGCTGGCCACCATCCTGCCCGAACCGGCCGCCGCGCCCGCTCCGGTCGAACCGACTCCCGCCGCACCGGCTCCGCGCGAGGAGCCCGCCGCCACGACGCGCACGGCGGGCGAGTCGAATGTCGAGCAGTACTACGAGCAGCGTGCGGCTGTCGGCGGCAGCGCGGTTCCGGTCGCGGCCAAGTCCGGTGCGCCCGCCCCCAAGACGACTCCGGCCGTCCCGGCCAACCCGCCTGCGCCTCCGGCCGATTCGAATCCGGCTCCGCCGCCCGCCGCGGCGAACGAGCCCGCCCCGGTGGCTCCGGCCGCCCCGGCCCCGGCGGCCAGCGCTCCCGCGGCAAGCGCTCCGGCGGCCCAGGCGCAGCCCCCCGCCAAGTCCGGCGCGAAGAAGCCCAAGCGCGGCAAGGCGCCGATGCCGTCCTGGGAGGACGTGCTCCTGGGCGTGCGCAGCTCCGGTCACTGAGCGTCGGACACGCCCGTACGGTGGGCGAAGACCCACGTTTTCGCGGTCTCGGGGAGTAGATTTTTTATATGCCGTTCGTGCGATTCGGACGGGCATCGGGCAGATCGCGGAGCCGGGGATAGACCTGGAGGTGTCGGGAGTGCCGTCTACAGCTTCGTCCCTGTGGTACGTCGACGACCCCGATCCCGTATCGGTGCTGCGGGACCATCCCGATCCCGATCCCGAGGCCGCGTTCGCATTGGCCAAGCAGCTCAACCCGGATCGCGATGTGGTGCCCGCCGCCTCGGGCACGCTGAAGGTCTGGGCCGGACCGGATCCGGGCGCGGTGTACATCGGCTGCTATCCGGGTGTGACGGTCGTGTGCACCACCCAGGCCGCCCTCGCGCACCCCACCGAGCTGCCGGAACTGCTGGTACGCCCGCTCGCCTCCGAACACACCTATCTGATCGCCTACGACGCCCCGCGTGGCTGGGGCTCGTTCGCCCATTGGGAGCGTGGCGAATTCCGGCGCGCGTTCAGCGCCACCCGGGTGAACATCCTCACCGACGAGGGCCTGCCGCAGGTCTGGGAGCGACCGTTCTGGGCCGGGGAGCATCCGGTCCAGCTGCGACCCGGCGAGCTGCCCGATCCGCAGATCCTGCCGTTCGATCCGCCGACCTTCGCCGATGCCGCGAATCACGAGTGGCTCGGCTTCCGCTACCACGACGCCGGGGACGACGCCCTGCGCCCGGCCGACATCGCGGTGTGCGGTTTCAGCCTCTATCCCAAGGGCGAGGCCCCGCCCGCGGTCCGGCCGGAGGAGCCGAAAACCCCGACGCACAACGGAAGACGCTGGTTCGGCTGGTTGCGCGGCCGCGACCGGGTGTCCTAGGCGGCGACCGCCGCGATCAGCAGCACGATCCAGCCGAGCAGCACCCCGACGGTCATTCCCGCGAGAACCCAGCGCGTCACCGGCGTCTCGCGCCAGCGCCACGCGGTCGGGGCGGCCCCGCCCACCGCGATCAGATTCACCGCGACCGCGAGGGTCCAGTGCACCTGGGCCAGTGCGGCTCCGAAGGAGCAGACGCCCGCCGCGGTGAGCGCCGCGACGAGGGCGGCCACGGCCAGCCCGGGCGCCCAGGGTGTGGGCTCGCGGGCGGGCTGATACGGAGTGCCGGTCACGTTGTGCGCACCCTTTCGTAGAAGGCCATCGCGGCCGCGGTGGCCACGTTCAGCGAGTCGGTGCCCGGCGACATCGGGATGCGGGCGCGAATGTCGGTGGCGCGCATGGCCTCCTCCGTCAGGCCCGGACCCTCGGCGCCGAGCAGCAGTGCCACCCGATCGCCGGTCATCGCGGTGGCCAGGTTCACCGCGGCCGGATTCGGGGTCAGGGCAATGATGCGAAATCCCTTGTCGCGCAGCAACCCCAGCCCGTCGGGCCAGCTCGGCAGCCGGGCGAACGGCACCCGCAGCACATGTCCCATCGACACCCGCACCGCCCGGCGGTAGAGCGGATCGGCGCAGCGGTCGCCGAACAGCACCGCGTCCACGCCCAGCCCGGCCGCATTGCGGAAGATCGAGCCGATGTTCTCGTGATCGTTCACGCCCTCGAGCACCGCCACCGTCCGGGCGGCGGCGAGGATCTCGTCCGCGGTCCGCTCGGGCGGGCGGCGCGCGGCGGCCAGTACGCCGCGATTGAGATGGAATCCGACCACCTCGGCCATCACCTGCGCCGAGGTCCGGTAGTACGGCACATCCACCCCGGCCAGATCGGCGGCCAGTTCCGCATGTCGACGGTCCACTCCGAGCAGGGCGAAGGGGGTGTAGCGGGAGGCGAGCATGCGCCGCACCACGACCACGCCCTCGGCGATCACCAGTCCCTTGCGGCCCGGCAGGTCCGGTCGGCGGTCGGCGGAATTGAGGTCCCGGAAGTCGTCGACCCGCGGATCCGCCGGGTCGTCGATGTCGATCACGTCGGCCACGGGTGTTCATCCTGCCGCAGTGGTGCGCGGCACACGCCTCGGGGCGTTTGGGGGACGGCGATATGGTGAACACACTACGTCGGCTCAACTCATCGAAATGGAAGAGGACGCATGACCAAGCCGGAAGTCGAATTTCAAGACGGCCCCGCGCCCACCACGCTGGTAATCAAGGATCTGGTCGAGGGCGACGGCGCCGAGGCGGTGCCGGGCGGCACCGTCGAGGTGCACTACGTGGGCGTCGAATACGACAGCGGCGAGGAATTCGACTCCTCCTGGAATCGCGGGGAATCCCTCACCTTCCCGCTGCGCGGCCTGATCCAGGGCTGGCAGGAGGGTATTCCGGGCATGAAGGTCGGCGGCCGTCGGCAGCTGACGATTCCGCCGGAGTTGGCCTACGGTCCGGCGGGCGCGGGTCATCACCTGTCGGGTAAGACGCTGGTCTTCGTGATCGATCTGCTGAACGTCAACTGATCATTCGCGGACGATGTCGACCGGATTGCTGAGATTGGTCGCGATCACGGTCTGTTGAGTACTGCTGTGGGCGGGCAGGGCGGTCAACGCCTTGCCCGTCTGGGTATTCAGATTCGCCACGATCTGCTGCAACTGCGCCACCCCGCCGGTCAGCGCCGACATGGCCGCGGTCAGCTGCGCAGCGCCCTGATCGGCGAGCTGGGGAACCTGCCTGGCGAGTTCGGCACCCTGATTCAGTTGCGCGCCCGCGGCCGACAGCCGCCCGGCCGCATCGCGCAGCAGGGTGCCCACGGGTGTGGCCGGATCGGTGCTACTGCCTGTGAGCTGCGCGAATCCGGCCAGCTGCGCCCCGGCCTGGCTCGAGATGCCGTGCAGCGCATCGAGTTTGGCGATGGCGTCGGCCAGCCGCGGATCGCCCGCGAACGGCAGCGCGCGCAGTAGCGGCAGCACCTGGTCCAGCCCGGCGGTCAGGGCGTGGGCCGTGTCGTTGATCTGGCCGATGGTCACCCCGGTCGCGTCGAGCGTGCCCGCCAGACCGTTGGCCTGGGTGGTCGCCGCGGCCAGGGCGTCGTTCAATTGGCCGATGCCCGAGGTCAGTTGGCCCGCCCCGGACTTGGCCGTGTTCAGGAAGCCGAGCATCTGGTCGGCACCGCCGCCGAACTGGTTCGACGCGTCGGCGGCCAGCCTCACTCCCGCGCCGAGCAGCTGCGTGGTGAACGCCGCCTGCTGCATGGACCCGCGCGCCGACGCCACCGCGGCCAGGGTGTCGTCCATCCCCGCCGCGCTGATCCGCCGGGTCACCTGGTTCACCGCGTCGTTCACCAGATTCGGATCGGCATCCCGGTTGGTGGCCACCGTGACCTGCGTCCGACGCGGTTGCGGGGTGGCCAGCGAGCCGACCGAGGTGGACAGGTCGGCGGGCAGGGTGATCACCGCCGCGTACCGCGAGGCATCGGCCTCTTCGGGCCGCACCGCCTGCCACTCGTGGGCGCCGTCGGCCCGCAACGCCTCGACGACCTTCGCTCCGGTCGGGCCGGTATCGCTGTTGACCAGTGCGATCGCGGTCGGCGCCGGGCCGGGGCGCAGCCACAGGGCCAGGCCACCGGCGATCGCGCCGACGGCGACGACGGCGCTCAGGAGCAGAATCCAGCGGGCACGTTTTCCGGTCACCCCCCGACTGTAGGGCGCGCGAATGCGCTAGGTCTGGCGGCCGTCTGAGGGTTCGGTAAGAGGGACCGGACGATTCGGCAGCACCAGCACCAGCCGCACCCCGCCCAGCGTGCCGTCGTCGAAGTAGGCGCGCCCGCCATGCAATTGGGCCTGCTGGGCGACCAGGGCCAGTCCGAGTCCGGAGCCGCCCCTGCCCGCCTGGCTGCCGCGGAAGAATCGGTCGAACACCGCCACCCGCTCGTCCTGCGGAATGCCGCGGCCGTTGTCGTCGACCGAGATCACGATCGAACCGTCGGGCACCCGGTGCGCCGACACCAGCGCCTCGGTCGCCCGGCCGTGCCGGGCGGAATTGGCCAGCGCGTTGTCCAGGGCCAAGCGCAGGCCGGTGGGCAGACCGCGGGTGATCAGCTCGGGATCGGTATCGATGCGGACGGTCAGGGCGGGGAAGTGCCGCATGGCGTCGTGCGCGGCCTGATCGATCAGCTCGGCGACATCGGTCTGCACGTGGTCGCGTTCGTTGGTGAGCTCACCGGCGGCGAGGCGTTCGAGCGCGGCCAGGGTCGCCTCCACCCGGCCCTGGCTGCGCTGCAGGTCGGTGAGGATCTCGGCGCGCTGATTCTCGTCCAGGCGCAGGGTGCGCAGCACCTCGAGGTCGGTGCGCATGGCGGTCAGCGGGGTACGCAGCTCATGAGCGGATACGGCCGCGAAGTCACGCGCGGTCTCCAGTGCGGCCGCGGTCCTCGCCTGCGCCCGGTGTACGCGATAGAGCAGCGAATTGACCGCGTCGGCAAGTTGTTCCGCCTCGCGCACACCGGTCACGTGCACCGGCGCCTCGGGCTCGCCGGTGCCGCTGCGCGCACCGACCTGCCGGGTCAGCTCCGCGATCGGCCGCACCGCGCGCCCGCCGAACACCCAGCCCAGTCCGGCGGCGGCGGCCACCGCCAGTCCGGCCGCGGCGAGCACCCAGCGGCGCTGTTCGGCGGTGTTGCGATAGGCCTGGGTCAGCGGGATGCCCACCGAGACCGCGCGTCCCGCCGGTTGGTTCGCCGCGGTCGTCAACACCCGCCACTTGGTGCCGTCGATGGTCAGGGTGTGCGAACCGGCGGTCAGATCCGGCAGGCGCACGCTCGTGGTGGCCAGCACCGAACCGTTGTCGCGCACGGTGACGGCGATATCGCGGTTGGGGCCGACGAACGACAGCAGGCCGACCGCGAGCACCGGCTGCAGCGAGACCAGCCGGTAGGCGAGGGTCAGCTCCTGATCGGCCTGGGCGAGGTTGTTGTGCTCGAGGGCGCGCACCGATGCCCAGCTCAGCACGGCGGCGATGATGAAGGCGCCGAGCGCGGCGGCCGCGGCCACCCGGGTGCGCAGCGAATAGGACCGGCGTCGCCGCCGAGCGAACCGCTCGCGCCAGGTCATTTCGGCGCCCGCAGCACGAATCCCACGCCGCGGATGGTGTGCAGCAGGCGCGGGGTGCCGTCGCCCTCGAGCTTGCGGCGCAGATAGCCGACGAAGACGTCGACGACATTGGTGTCGGCGGCGAAGTCGTAGCCCCACACCAGTTCCAGCAGGCGTTCCCGGGACAGCACCACGCCCGCGTTGCGGGCCAGGGTGCACAGCAGCTCGAATTCCCGCTTGGTGAGCTCGATCTCGTGGCCGTGCAGCAGCGCGCGGTAGCCCGCCTCGTCGATCTCGAGCGGCCCGACGGTGATCGCGCCCGGTGTGGCGGCGGGCGCGCTGTCGGTGCGGCGGCGCAGCAGCGCCTTGATCCGGGCGACCAGCTCCGCCAGGACGAACGGT
Source organism: Nocardia sp. CDC159 (assembly GCF_023740735.1). Classification (GTDB taxonomy): domain Bacteria; phylum Actinomycetota; class Actinomycetes; order Mycobacteriales; family Mycobacteriaceae; genus Nocardia; species Nocardia pulmonis. Next base: position 196,400 of record NZ_JAMRXH010000002.1, on the reverse strand, counting down.
TTGACCAGATAGTCGTCGGCGCCGGATTCCAGCCCGGCGATCCGGTCGTCGACCGAGCTGCGCGCCGACAGCACGCAGATCGGCACCTCGTTACCCATCGCTCGCAGCGCGGTCACCACGCCCGCCCCGTCGAGCACCGGCATGTTCATATCGAGCACGATGGCGTCGGGGGACTGCTCGCCCACACAGCGCAGCGCGGCCGCGCCGTCGCGGGCGATCAGCACCCGGAACCCGGACAGGCGCAGGCCGCGCTCGACCGAGGCCAGCAGGTCCTCGTCGTCGTCGACCAACAGGACCGTCGGATTCTCATTGCTCACGGATCCATTCTGCTGGTCGACTCGGACTCGGTCAGTAGTTGGCGCAGGTGTCGGCCAGCTGCTGGATGAGCTGGCGGGCCTGGGCGGCGCGCGGGTCGTTCTCGGCCTGCTGGACCTGATCCGGATGTTCGGCGAGGTACTGCTGGACCTGTGCGCGGCGCTGCTCGATCGGCTGATCGAACAGCTGCCGCAGCTGGTTCTTCACATTCGGGTTGTTGTCGAGCATCGCGGCGTAGTTCGGTGCCTGATCGTGCAGGGCGGCGTCCACCTGGGCGAAGCTGCAGGTCGAATCGAGCAGCGGCGCAAGCTCGTCGGTGGGATCGGCCGAGGCGGTGGCGGGCAGCAGCGCCGCGAGGGCGGTGAGGCCGGCGGCGGCGGCGAATCGGGTTCGCGAGATCATGGACAACCTTTCACTCGAACGTGGTCCCGACGCGGCGGGGCGCGCGGCCCCGCCGCGGCACGGGCGATTCGACGTTAGGCTCCCCGTCTGATCGTGCTGTGAACCAATCGTGAGAAAAGTGTGAGGGCCGTCACGTGACGGCCCGGCTCGGTCAGGCCGCCTGGCAGCTGCTGGCGACGTCCTCGAAGATCTGCTTCACCACATCGCCGGTCTGCGGATTCTCCTGCAGCAGCGCGGCGGTCTGGGGATCGTTGGTGACGCGCTGCTCGATCTCGGCGCGGCGCTCGGCGATCTTCTGCTGCCGCTGCTCGACCGGTACATCCAGGATCGCGGTCAGCTGATCCATCTTCTCCTGCGGCAGCGCGGCCACCAGCTGCGGGTACTTCGCGTTCATCGTCGCCTTGAACTGGTCGGCCGAGCAGGTGGTGTTGGCCAGCGGGTCCAGGTAGTCGGCCACACCCGCGGTGGCGGTGCCGGGCGCCACCAGGGCCGCGGCGGCGGCCAGCCCGCCGAGGGTCAGGGCCGTCCGGGTGAATCGAGCACGCAACGAGATCATCAATGTTCCCTTTCGTCCGAAACGTCTGCGGAACTATCTCTTTCGGTGCGCCGGGAAGACTTCGGCGCGTCCAGACCCTACGGGCACACGGCGATTCGCGTGGGAAACGACACCGATGCGGACACTGAGAAAACTATGAGGGAGATCACCGCGGGACGGTCTCGTCGGCCACCTTCGGATCGGCGGTCTCCCCGCCGAGGGTGTCCGGCTGGTCGGCCCGGGCCGCGATGAGCTGGTCCTCGAGCGCGACGAGCACCGACGGATCCTCGATGGTCGCGGGCATCTCCCAGCTCTCCCCGGAGGCGATCTGCCGGATGGTGCGGCGCAGGATCTTTCCCGACCGGGTCTTGGGCAGTGCCTGCACCACGACCACGTCGTGCAGCGTCGCGATCGCGCCGATCTGCTCGCGCACCCGCGCGATCAGCTCCTCGCGCAGCCGCTCGGGATCGACCTCGACATCCGCCTTGAGCACCACGTACGCGATCGGGCGCTGACCCTTGAGCTCGTCGGGAATGCCGATGACCGCGCATTCGGCCACCGCGGCGTGCCCGGCGACCGCGGCCTCGATCCCACCCGCAGACAGCCGGTGCCCGGCCATATTGATCACGTCGTCGCTGCGGCCGAGGACGTAGAGATAGCCGTCCTCGTCGAAGTAACCGGAGTCGCCGGTCAGGTAGTGGCCGGGGTAGGTGGACAGATACGACCGGGCGAACCGCTCGTCGTCGCCCCACAGCCCGGTCAGGGTGCCCGGCGGCAGCGGCAGGCCGATCACGATATTGCCCTCGGTGCCGGTGGGGACCGCATCGCCCTCGTAGTCCAGCACCCGCAGCCGATAGCCCGGCACCGGCACCGACGCCGAACCCGGCTTGATCGGAAGCTCCTGCAGCCCCAGCGGATCCGCGCAGATGGGCCAGCCCGTCTCGGTCTGCCACCAGTGGTCCACCACCGGGCAGTCCGGCCGATCGGCCAGCAGCGTGTTCCGGGCCCACTCGTAGGTGGCCGGATCCAGGCGCTCCCCGGCGCAGAACAGCGCGCGCAGCGAGGACAGGTCGTGGCGGTGCGCGGCCACGGCGTCCGGATCGGCGCGGCGGATCGCCCGCAGCGCGGTCGGCGCGGTGAACATCACGTGCACGCCGTGCTGTTCGACCAACCGCCAGAACGTCCCCGCGTCCGGGGTGCCGATCGGCTTGCCCTCGTAGAGCACGGTCGTCGCACCCACCAGCAGCGGCGCGTAGACGATGTAGGAGTGCCCGACCACCCAGCCGATATCGGAGGTGGTCAGCATGACCTGCCCCGGGCCGACGTCGTAGATGTTGCGCATCGACCAGCTCAGCGCGACCGCGTGCCCGCCGTTGTCGCGGACCACGCCCTTGGGCTTCCCCGTGGTGCCCGAGGTGTAGAGGATGTAGAGCGGATCGGTGGCCGCGACCGGGACCGGATCGGCGGGTTCGGCGTCGCGGACCATGTCCTCCCAGTCCAGCCATTGCGCCGCAACGGTTTCCGAGGAGCCGGGTAGATGGTCGGTCGGCACGCTGAACCGGATGGTGGCGAAGCCCGCCCGCTGCTTGACCACCACATGCCGCGGCGCGGTCGTCTCGACCTCGTCCAATGCCGCCATCACGATCGGCGGGTACTCGATCCGCTTGCCCGGCTCCAATCCGCCCGAGGCGGTGACGATCAGCACCGGCTCGGCATCATTGATGCGCGCGGCCAGCTCGTGCGCGGCGAATCCGCCGAACACCACCGAGTGCACCGCCCCGATCCGGGCGCAGGCCAGCATGGCGATCACGGCCTCGGGGATCATCGGCATATAGATGACGACGCGGTCGCCGGTCCGCACGCCCAGCCGCAGCATCGCCCCCGCGAAGGTGGCGACCTCGTCGAGCAACTCGGCGTAGGTGTAGACGAGTGTGGCGCCCGTCATAGCGGAGTCATATATTAGGGCGGGTTGGTCAGCGCGACCGCCGGTCGGACCGAGAGCACTGCTCGCCTCGTCTCCCGTCGAGCCCTCTTCCGATGTGAAATCGCGCACATGCCGATCGAGGGCGTTGTAGGAGGTGTTCAGGCGAGCGTCCGGGAACCAGCGGGCCGTCGGACGGGCGGTGCTGTCGAGGATCGTTTCAGGCGGAACATCCCAGGTGATGGCCTGAGCCGCGGTACGCCAGAAGTCGGAGGGATCTACCAGGCTCGTCTGGTACGTAGGCCGGTACTCCTGCTTCGCGTTCAACCGTGTGACTCCCTGCCTCGCTTCGATGCCCGCCTCGATAGATCTGCCTGATTGTGGCAGACTTCACGCGACGTCCGGGCGGACGCCGCGACCTTCGATTTTGTCCGAAACGGGCAGGTCAACGACCGGTGGTTGCCAAGAGGTCACACAAGAAGTTATTGATCCGTTAGAATCGCATGTCACATATTTCGGCCGTCATTGACGCAATTTCTCGGCCAGCCGCAGTTCTCGGCCTGCACAGCCTGCCGAGCCGCGCGTGCGATCGCGGGGGCTCGCTGATTGCGCGTGGCTGGGGCCAGTTTGGAAAGTGAGTGGGAGATGCGTGACGCCGCTAGGTCCGGCAACAAGCGTTGGGCGCTTAGCAACTGGGACCTGCGCTGGAAGGTTACGGCGGTGCTGGCCGTGCCCCTCCTCGTCGCGGTGGTGCTCGGTGCATCCAGGATTGCGGCACAGTTCGGGGAGTCCAGCGAGCTCGCCGAGGCCGTCAGGCACGTGCAGACGATTCCGGCCGTAACCAATCTGAGTGGTCAGCAGGGTGTCGTCGCGACCGAGCAGATGATCATGCTCGGCCCCAATCAATCGCTTGTGCAGGAGGCCGACCTCACCGCGCTCGACGGCGCGCTCGCGGCCGCCGAGAAGGCGGCGCCGCGGTTGGACGGCGTTCCGGGCGGGCGCGAGGCGATCGACAAGATGATCGCCGGTGCCAAGGCGATCCGGCAGCAGGGCACCGCGCCGTCGAAGAACATCGACGAGGCCATCGCCCAGGAAGAGGCGATCCGGCAGAACAGCGTCCGCACGGCCGAGGCGATCACCCAGACCGTTTCCGACCCGAAGGTGGAGGCGGCCAAGCTTCGCCTGGTCGATTCGCTGAACACCCGTGCGGTGATGGTGCAGGAGAGCGCCGCGATGGCCAAGGTGCTGCGCCATCGCACCGCCATGGAAGCCGCGAAGCAGGCCAAGGACACCCAGGCCTTCGAAGCCGCCGCCGCGGCGGCGCGCGACGGCGTTCGCGACTTCCTCGTCGCGGCGAGCACCGAGCAGCAGATGCTCGCCATCATGGCCAACCGCTTCCCGGCCACCGACGTGCTCATCGCCGAGCTGAAACAGCTGGTGGAAACCCGAATTCAGGTGGCCAAGAGTACGGACTTGGCGGTCGGAAACCTGCCGCTGCAGGATCTGCGCCAGTCCGCCGTGGACAGCCTGGACCGCTATCAGAAGATCGTCGACAGGTCGAGCTCCGAGGTCATCGCCCGGGTCGACACCCTTGCCGACGACGCCCGCTTCGATGCCATCCGCTATGCGGTGATCGTCGTGCTGACCATCCTCGCCGCGCTCATCCTCGCGGTGATCATGGCCCGCTCGATGATCGTGCCGCTGCGCCGCCTGCGTCTGGCCGCGCTGCGCGTCGCCGAGCACGACCTCGGGCACGAGGTCTCCCGACTGCGCGACGGGGCGAGCCCGGAAGACGTTCCGCTGGAACCGATGCCGGTGCACACCGAGGAGGAGATCGGCCAGCTGGCCCGCGCCGTCGACGACATCCACGGGCAGGCGCTGCGCCTGGCCGCCGATCAGGCCGCCATGCGTACCCAGGTCAACGACATGTTCGAGACCCTGGCCCGGCGCTCCAAGTCCCTTGTCGACCATCAGCTCTCGCTCATCGAGGCGATGGAGTACGACGAGAAGGATCCGCGCCTGCTGGAGAACCTGTTCCGGCTGGACCACCTCGCGGCCCGCATGCGCCGCAACGGTGACAACCTGCTGATCCTCGCCGGTACCCGGCAGCGGCGCAGCAAGTCCGCGCCGGTCGAGATCGCCGACGTGCTGCGCGCGGCCATCTCCGAGGTGGAGGACTACGAGCGCGTGAAGCTCGGCGCCACCCCGCGCGGCGCCATCACCGAACCGGCCGCCTCCGACCTGGCGCACCTGTTCGCGGAGCTATTGGACAACGCGCTACGCGCCTCGCCGCCGGAAACCGACGTCAAGTTCACCTTCGCCCAGGCGCACGACCAGGGCCTGCTCATCGAGGTCGCCGACCGCGGCATCGGTATGCCCCCGGCCGAAATGGCCGAGATCAACCGGCGGCTGGAGAGCACCGCCGAGGTCGGCCCCGACACCGCGCGGCACATGGGCCTGTTCGTCGTCGGCAGGCTGGCCGAGCGGCACGGGCTGACCGTGCGGCTGCGGCCGACCTTCGACACCGCGCGCGATCCGGGCGTGACCGTGACCGTGCACGTGCCCAAGGCGCTCATCGTGGCACCCGCGGGTGGTTCGCTGACCGTGCCGCCGCAGCCGACCCAGCAGACGCCGACCCCGCAGGGCCCGAGCGCGCCGTCCTCGATGCAGATGCGCGCGGTCACCCGCACGCCGAGCGGCAATGTGATGGTCACCGTGGATCCGCATGGCAGCGGACCGATCCCGGCCGGGGAACGGGGCGATCGGGCGGCCGCGGCCAATGGCACCGCCGCCAACGGCGCGGCCGCGCCCGGCAACGGACTGCCGCAGCGCCAGCCCGGCACCGCGATTCCGGGTGGGCTACCGCAGCGCCAGCCCGGCGCCAACGGTCCGACCGTGCGGCACGGCCTCGCCGACGCCGGCAAGGGCGGGCTGCCGCAGCGTGATCCGGGCGCCGGTGGCGTGCCGCCGCGCGAACCGGGCGTCGGCGGTCTGCCGCAGCGCGGTTCGACCGGTCTGCCGCCCGCCGGTCCCGGCGGTTTGCCGCAGCGGGAGTCGGGTGCGGCCGCGCCCGGACCGCGCGAGCCGGGTGGCAGCGGACTCCCCGCGCGCGAATCGGCGGCCAACGGTCTCCCGGCACGCGAGCCCGGTTCGTCCGGTTTGCCGCAGCGCCAGCCCGGCGCGAACGGTGTTCCGGCGCGCGAGTCCGGTAGTGGCGGCCTGCCCCAGCGCGGGGCCAACGGTCTGCCGCAACGGGATTCGGGCAAGGGCCTGCCCCAGCGTGAGGGCTCGCCCACCGGGTTGTCCCAGGATGCGGGTGCGCCGGGCCTGCCGTCACGTGACGTGGGGTCGAGTGGTCTGCCGTCCCGCGAGCCTGGTGCCACCGGGCTGCCCAAGCGTGACGCCGGGGCATCGGGGCTGCCGCAGCGCGGTTCGACCGAATCCGGCCTGCCGTCACGGAGGTCGAGCGAATCCGGTCTGCCGTCGCGTGGTTCGAGTGAGTCGGGTCTGCCGTCGCGTGGTTCGAGCGAGTCCGGTTTGCCGTCGCGCGGTTCGACCGAGTCGGGTCTGCCGCCGCGGAGGTCGAGCGAGTCCGGTCTGCCGTCGCGCGGCTTGACCGAGTCGGGTCTGCCGTCGCGTGGTTCGACCGAGTCGGGTTTGCCGTCGCGCGGTTCGACCGAGTCGGGTCTGCCGTCCCGGAGGTCGAGCGAGTCCGGTCTGCCGTCGCGTGGTTCGACCGAGTCCGGTCTGCCACAGCGGGGCTCCACCGAGTCGGGTCTGCCGTCGCGGGATTCGGGCTCGATCGGCCTGCCGCAGCGGGGCAAGGGTGACTCCGGGCGCACGCCGCGCGAGCCGGGCAGCGCCGGTCTGCCGCAGCGCGAATCGGCCGATTCGGGCGCGTCGGCGGCGGATCCCGGCGCGATCGGCCTGCCGCAGCGCGGGTCGAGCGAATCTCGCCTGCCGCAGCGCGGGGCGACCGGCCTGCCGCAGCGGGACTCGGGCGGCAACGGTCTGCCGCGCCGCGAGGGCGGGAGCAACGGTCTGCCGCAGCGCGGCGGTAACGGCCTGCCGCAGCGGGATTCGGGATCGACCGGACGGCACTCCGCCGCGGCCGGTCTGCCGCAGCGTCAGCCGGGGGCCGGCCTGCCGCCGCGTCCCGCGCCGACGCCCGGACTGAGCCTGCCGAATGCCGAAGGCCCGGCGGACAAGTCGGCCGAGGCGGGCGAGGGCCGCGAGCGGGGTCGGCACAGCTTCCGGGCCAATCCGCAGAAGGCGGCCTCGTTCTTCCAGACCCGGTTGCAGCCCACGGTGGAATCCGGGGGCTCGATGGACAGCCCGATCTTCGCTGAGATGATGTCGGCGTGGTTGGCTGATCCGAATCCGGACCGGTCCCAAGTGGCCGCCTCCTTCGAATCACCGGGTGATGAAGGCTGGCAAGCTGCTCGGCGGGCCGTGGAGGCGCAGCCGGAGAAGCGAACCGCGGCCGGATTGCCGCAACGCGATCCGGGCAACCGGCTCGTTCCCGGTGGAGTCACCGGAAACGCCGACCGCGCACCGCGTCGTGACCCAGAATCCATCAGGTCAAGTCTGAGTCGTCACCAGCAGGGCGTCCGGGATGGCCGCGCAATGAGAGCAATGAACCTAACCGGAGATAAAGGAGACCGATGAACCCCGATCTAGGTGGTACGAACCGTCAGCTGGATTGGCTGGTTTCGAACTTCGCCAACGAGGTTCCGGGCGTCGCTCATGCCGTGCTGGTTTCGGCGGACGGTCTGTTGATGGCCGCGAGCGCTCAGTTGCCCGTCGACCGTGCCGAGCAGCTGTCGGCTGTGACCGCAGGACTCGCCAGCCTTTCGGTGGGTGTGTCGAATCTGTTCGAAGGCGGCACGGTGCTGCAGTCGGTCGTCGAGATGGAACACGGCTACCTACTGCTGATGGCGGTCGGCGACGGCTCCTATCTGGCGGTGCTGACCAACACGTCCTGCGACATCGGACAGGTGGGATACGAGATGGCGTTGTTGGTCGAGCGAGTGGGCCAGACAGTTCAGGCCACACCTCGCGTCACGATGGGTTCCTGATGGTGGGATGGACATAGACAACCAGCGCGTGGGGAGCGAGCCAAGCCTCGTCCGCCCGTATTCACTGACCTCCGGTCGCACGCGGCCGAAGGTGGATCTGGCGTTGGAGGCGCTCGTCGCATCGCATCCGGTCGCCCTCGAGCGGCAGTTCGAACTCACCAACATCGAGACGTCAATCGTGGAGTTGTGCAGAGAATCGCCGTCTGTCGCCGAGGTGGCGGCCCGGTTGGGTATTCCCATCGGGGTGGCGCGAGTACTCGTGGCCGACCTCATCGAGGCCGGCCATGTACGAGTTTCGGCGACATTGAAAGACGATTCGAGCGACGATGAACGTCGCGAGCTGATCGAAAGGGTTCTCAGTGGACTCCGGCGTATTTGATTCGACGGCCCAGGTCGACACCCGGACCAGCAAGCCCACCTCGGCCAAGATCGTGGTCGCGGGTGGCTTCGGTGTGGGTAAGACGACCCTGGTCGGTGCAGTCTCGGAAATCGTTCCGCTGCGCACCGAGGCCCTGGTGACCAATGCCAGTGTCGGCGTCGACAGCCTGGCGGCGGTGCCGTCGAAGGCCACCACCACCGTGGCCATGGACTTCGGCAGGATCAGCCTCGCCGATGACCTGGTGCTCTACCTGTTCGGCACGCCCGGCCAGTACCGCTTCTGGTTCATGTGGGACGACCTGATCCGCGGCGCCATCGGCGCGGTGGTGCTGGTCGACACCCGCAGACTGGAGGACAGCTTCGCCGCGGTCGACTACTTCGAGGCGCGCAGCCTACCCTTCCTGGTGGCCATCAACGAGTTCGACGATGCGCCCCGGTACCCGATCGAGGACATCCGCCAGGCGCTCGCGGTGCCCGCGGATGTTCCGATCCTGTCGATCGACGCTCGCCGCCGCGAGCCGGTGAAGCAGGCACTGGTCTCGGTGACCGAATACGCACTGCGCAAGGTCGTCCAGGGCTACTGAATCGGTCTGCACCGCAGCGGGTTCCGGAGCTGCGGTGTGGGCCGGTTAGGCTGCGCGGGTGACGATCTCGGCGCGGCAGCTGCTGGACGGTGTGCTCGACCCCGGCTCGTTCCAGAGCTGGGATCGTCCGCCACCGGTGGTCGCCACCTCGGCCGAATACGACGCCGAGCTGCGTGCGGCCAGGGCCCGGTCCGGCGCCGACGAGTCGGTGCTGACCGGCGAGGGGCGACTGCGCGGACGGCGGGTGGTCGTGATCGCCTGTGAATTCGGCTTTCTCGCCGGATCCATCGGCGTCGCGGCGGCCGAGCGAATCGTGGCCGCGGTGGAACGCGCGACCGAACTGGGCCTGCCGCTACTGGCATCCCCGGCCTCCGGCGGCACCCGCATGCAGGAGGGCACGGTCGCCTTCGTGCAGATGGTCAAGGTCGCGGGCGCGGTGGCCGCGCACCGGTCGGCCGGACATCCGTATCTGGTATACCTGCGCAATCCCACGATGGGCGGAGTATTCGCCTCGTGGGGATCGCTGGGGCACATGACCTTCGCCGAGCCCGGCGCCCTGATCGGCTTCCTCGGCCCCCGCGTCTACCAGGCGCTCTACGGGCACTCCTTCCCCGACGGCGTACAGACCGCGGAGAATCTGTATCGCCGCGGGGTGATCGACGGCGTGGTCCCGCTGCCGGTCTTCCGACGAATCGTGCACCGGGTCCTGAACGTGGTGAAAGGCCCCGAGCGACAGGCGTTTCCCCCGGACCGGGCCGCGGCCCTGCCGAATGCGGCGGCCCCGTCGTCGAGTCCTGCCGTCGTCGAGCCGCGTGCGGCGGCCCCTGCCGTCATCGAGCCGAGTGCCGCAACCTCGCCGTCGAGCCCTGCCGTCGCCGTGCCAACATCTGGCGGGACCGATCATCCGGAAAGCCCGGCAGCACAACGGAACTCGGCGGATTCCACCTGGCGCTCCGTGCTGGCCTCCCGGCGACCGGGCCGGCCCGGCATCCGGGCGCTGCTGCGCCGAGCCACCGATCGAGTTCCCCTGAGCGGCACCGGGCAGGGCGAATCCGATCGCACCGTGGTGCATGCCCTGGCCCGACTGCGTGGCCAGCCCTGCGTGATCTTCGGCCATGACCGTGCCGGGCAGACCGGTGAGAACACCATGGGCCCGGCCGCTTTGCGCGAGGCCCGCCGCAGCATGCACCTGGCGGCCGAACTCGGGCTGCCGCTGGTGCTGATCATCGATACCGCGGGGGCGGCGCTGTCGCGCGAGGCCGAGGAGCGCGGCCTGGCCCCCGAAATCGCCCGCTGCCTGGCCGATCTCGTCATGCTCGACACCCCGACCATCTCGGTCCTGCTCGGCCAGGGCAGCGGTGGGGGAGCGCTCGCGCTGCTGCCCGCCGACCGGGTCCTCGCCGCCGCCAACGGCTGGCTGGCCCCGCTGCCGCCCGAGGGCGCGAGCGCCATCGTCCATCGCGACACCGCGCACGCCCCCGAACTGGCCGCCGCACAACGAATCAGCGCACCGGATCTGCTCGCCGACGGAATCGTGGACCGCATCGTCCCCGAAAACCCGGACGCCGCAGACGAACCCCTCGACTTCGCCCACCGCATGACCACCGCCATCGCGGCCGAACTGGCCACCCTCCGTACCACCCCCGTCCCCCGCCTCCGCGCCCTCCGCCAGGCCCGCTACCGCCGCCTGCCGAACTAGCCGCACCCCTTCTCGCCGCTCGCACCCGTTGCGGCAGGCCACAGGGGGTGCGAGGTGCGGGAAAGGGTGCGGCCGAGGGGATCAGGGTTCGGGGTCCGGGTCGGGGCGGGTCCAGCCGAGGATCATGCCGGGGGCGCAACCACCCGCCAGCAGCGCCGCCAAGGCCATCGCGCCCCCGGCGTACGCGGTGCGAAAAGCGTCGGCCTCCGGCAGGAACGAGCCGACCATGATCAGATAGAACACCGGCAGGATGGTCAGGGACTGGGTGACGGCCAGGCCGATCGAGCGCGCGGCATTGCGTTGGGCGATCTCCAGTTCATCGAGGGCTTGAGCCGGTGCGCTGTCGTGTCGTTCGCAGGCGATGCGAAGCATGCTCCAGGCGGGGAGAAAGATCACCATCGCGGGGAGCAGGATGTATGGCGCCCACCGCAGATCGAAGGCACAGAGCAGCCCGGTGACGAAGAACGCCGCGATGGCCGCGGCGACCGCCACGACCAGCGCGCGCCGCCGCCCGCGCGTGCGCCAGCCCGGGAGCATTCCCGCGGTGCGGCGGCCCAGCGCCTCCCAGCGCCGAACGCGCATATCGGTGTATCGGTCGATCAGACCGAGTCCTGCCTGTGTCATGACCGTTTTTCCTCTCCTGCATCCAGAGGCCGCACACGCGCATAGACCTCCGCGGACAGCGGCGTGAATTCGGTACGGGAGAACACCGCCTCGATCGGCAGCCCGAACACCTCGCAGATCCGCATGGCCAGATCGAGGCTCGGATAGTGATCGCCGCGCTCGAGCGCGCCGATCGTCTGCGGATTGACGTTCACCGCCTGGGCCAGCGCCGCGCGGGTCATGCGATGTTCGGCACGCAAGACCGCGATGCGGTTGTAGATCGGTAGGGTTTCTCCCCTTCTCACCGGACTCACACAACGAATTGTTGTAAAAACCCAACGCCCTGTCAAGCGAGGGCGAACACACAGACCGGGTTGTTTGACCGCTCGGAGAACCGCTTCTACCGTCGGAATGTGACCTTCAAAAGCGAGAGCAGCGCAACCCCCTCGGTAGTCCTCAACGACGGCAATGTGATTCCGAAGCTCGGGTTCGGTGTTTTCCAGGTCCCGCCGGACGAGGCCGTCGCCGCCGTGACCAAGGCGTTGGAGGTCGGCTACCGCAGCATCGACACCGCCGCCATCTACGGCAACGAGGCGGAGGTGGGCCGGGCGATCGCCGATTTCGGACTGCCGCGCGACGAGGTCTACATCACCACCAAGCTGTGGAACTCCGAGCAGGGCTACGACTCCACCCTGCGGGCCTTCGACGAGAGCATGGCCAAACTCGGCCTGGACTACCTGGATCTGTACCTGATCCACTGGCCGGTGCCGCGCGCGGACCGCTACGTCGACACGTTCCGCGCCTTCCAGGCGCTGAAGTCGCAGGGCCGGATCGGTTCGATCGGCGTATCCAACTTCACCGTCGACCACCTCGAGCGCCTGATCGGGGAGACCGGTGAGGTGCCGGTGGTCAACCAGATCGAACTGCATCCGACCTTCACCCAGGCCGAACTGCGCGCGTACCACGCCGAGAAGGGCATCGCGACCGAGGCGTGGAGCCCACTGGGCCAGGGCGCGGAGCTGAAGGATCCGACCATCGTGGAGATCGCGCAGCAGACCGGCCGCACCCCGGCGCAGGTGATCATTCGCTGGCATCTGCAACTGGGCAATGTCGTGATCCCGAAGTCGGTGACGCCCTCGCGGATCGCGGAGAACTTCGACGTGTTCTCCTTCGAGCTAACCTCCGAGCAGATCGAACGCATCTCCGCACTCGACAGCGGCAACCGCATCGGCGGCGACCCGGAGACCCTGACCCTCGGCGTCGACGATCTGGACTGAGCCCTACCGGCGCACCGGCAGGCTCAGGTATTCGGTCAGTTCCACCGCCGCCGCCCGCCCCGCGCGGTTGGCGCCGACAGTGCTGGCCGACGGCCCGTAACCGATCAGATGGATGCGCGGATCGGCGGCGACCTGGGTCGCCAGGCGTCCGGTCATGGTGATCCCACCGCCCGGCCCGCGCAGTCGCAGCGGCGCCAGATGATCGAGGGCGCTGCGAAAACCGGTGCACCACAGGATGACCTGTGCGGGCTGGAAGCTGCCGTCGGCCCAGCGCACGCCGTCGGGTTCGATGGCGGCGAACATCGGATGCCACTCGAGCGCACCCCGCGCCCGGGCGGCGCGCACGCGGTCGTCGATCGGCAGCCCCGTCACCGACACCACCGATCGCGGCGGCAGCCCGCGCCGCACGCGCTCCTCGACCATCGCCACCGCGCGGCGACCCGCCTCGGGCGTGAAAGGCCCCTCCCGCCAACGAGGTTCGGTGCGCGAGACCCACGTGGTCGTGGTCACCCGCGAGATCTCGTCGAGCAGCTGCACCGCCGTGATGCCCGCCCCGACTACCACCACATGCGTGCCCGCGAACTCCGCCGCGGTCCGGTAGTCATGGGCGTGCAACTGGCGGCCCGCGAAGGTCTCCGCGCCGCGATAGTAGGGGATGAAGGGCTTGTCCCAGGTGCCGGTCGCATTGATGATCCCGCGCACGCGCAGCTCGCCGCCCGGCTCCGCGTTCGCGTCCAGATCGGCTGGCGCGGTTGGTGATTCGCCCGGATTACCGTTCGGCGTGCCGACCGCTCGCCGCGTGGTCTCGGCATGCAGGAAACCGTCCACCTCCGCCTGCGGGCAGGTGGACGGGGTAGCCCGGTCGCACACCACCCGCACCGAGACCGGTCGGCGCACCCGCAGCTCGAAGCGCTTCTCGTACAGCTCGAAATAACGCGGCACGGCCGCGGCCGCGGGCACATCCTCCGATCCCTCCGGCAAGGCCTCGGCGAATGCCATGCCCGGCAGGTCATGGACCCCGTTGACCGTGCTGAGCGTCAGCGACGGCCAGCGGAACTGCCAGGCCCCGCCCGCGCCGGGGGCGTGATCGACAATGAGAAAATCCTGGGCGGGCCGCAATCCCAGACGTCGCAGGTGGTAGCCGACCGACAGTCCGGCCTGTCCGGCGCCGATCACCAGGATCTCGAAATCGGGGACGGTCACCGGCGTCACCCTACGCGGGGTGCGTCGGGTACGGGGAAGCAACCTTACGCCGCATACAGTGAAGGAAACCTACACCGCACCACAGGGGAGGCCAGATGCTCGGAGTGAGCCGCGATGGGGACGTGGTCACGATCGAACTGCAGCGCCCGGAGCGCCGCAACGCCCTCAACGAGGAGCTGGTGACGCGGCTGCGCACGGCCGTGTCCGAGGCCGCGGCGACCGCCCGGGTTATCGTGCTGACCGGTCAGGGCCCGATCTTCAGCGCGGGCGCCGATCTGTCCGGCGTCTACTCGCAGAACTTCCTCGGTGGGCTGCTCGACATGCTGCACACCATCGAATCCGTGCCGGTTCCGGTGATCGCCGCGATCAACGGCGGCGCGCTCGGCGCGGGCGTGCAACTGTCGTTGGCGGCGGATCTGCGGGTGATGAGCTCCGACTCCTACCTCGCGATTCCGGCCGCGAAACTCGGTCTGTCGGTAGACGGTTGGACCGTGCGGCGGCTGGCCGCGCTGATCGGCGGAGGACCGGCGCGCACCATCCTGCTGGGCGCCGAATCGGTGTCGGCCGCCGACGCCTACACCTTCGGCTTCGCCAATCGAATCGGCACGCTGGCAGACGCGCAGGCCTGGGCGAAGTCGATCGCGGAGCTGGCTCCGCTGTCGCTGCGGCATATGAAGCTGGTGCTCAACGACGACGACACCCACGACGTGGACACCCCTGAGCAGCGGGCCGCGCTGGAGGCGGCCTGGACCAGCGCCGATGCCCAGGAAGCGCGGGCCGCCCGGGAAGAAAAGCGCGCGGCGAAGTTCGTGGGGCGTTGATGGGCGCGCGCACCGTATTCGGCCTCGTCCGCCGGGCCGCCCTCGGGGTCGCCGGAGTGGTCGGATTGACCTGGGTGGTGCGGGCCGCGTGGGGCATTCCCTCGGCCATGGGCGCGTCGGTGTCGGCGATCGCTCCCGTCGCCGCCTCCTCGGCGCGCTATCGCAACCGTCAGTTCCACAACACCGAGCCCGGCACCCAGGTCGCGCCGGGATCGGCGCTGTCGCTGGTGCTTTCGGCCATGACCCGGCATCGGGTGGGCCGCCCGCCGGGCCAGATCCCGCTCACCACACCGGAAGTGCCCGAGCGGCCCGGCGATCTGGCGGTCACCTGGTACGGCCACGCCTCCACCCTGGTCGAGGTCGACGGCTATCGGATTCTCGTCGATCCGGTGTGGAGCGAACGGGTTTCGCCGTCGCCGGTGGTCGGCCCGGCACGCATGCACCCGGTGCCGGTGACGCTGACCGAGCTGCCGCCGGTGGACGCGATCGTCATCTCCCACGATCACTACGACCATCTCGACCGGGAGACCGTGCGGGATCTCACCCGCACCCAGGACGCGCCGTTCGTGGTGCCGATCGGCATCGGCGCACATCTGCGCAAGTGGCGGGTCCCCGAGCGGCGCATCGTCGAATTGGATTGGGGCGCTTCGTATTGCCTGACCGGGACCGGTCCCGGTGCGGGCGATCTCGTGCTCACCTGCACCGAGGCCCGGCACTTCTCCGGCCGCGGCCTGATCCGCAACACCACGCTGTGGGCGTCGTGGGTGTTCGCCGGGCCGACGCGGCGGGTCTACTTCGGCGGCGACACCGGCTACACCACGGCCTTCGCCTCGATCGGTGAGGCATCCGGTCCGTTCGATCTGACGCTGCTGCCCATCGGCGCCTACGACGTGCACTGGCCGGATGTGCACATGAATCCGGAGGAGGCGGTCCGCGCGCACGCCGACGTCTGCGGCGGCGATCCGGGCCACGGGCTGTTGGTGCCGATCCACTGGGCGACCTTCAATCTCGCCTTCCACGGCTGGTCGGAGCCGGTGGAGCGGCTGGTGGCCGCGGCCAAGGCGGCCGGAACCACGGTCGCGGTGCCGCTGCCGGGTCAGCGGATCGATGCCAATGCGATATCACCGCAGGTCCGCTGGTGGGAAGATGTCCGGAAGGTAAGTGACGAGGACCGATGAGTAAGGAGTAGCGCTGATGAGTCTGCTGGATACGCTCAAGGGCTTGGTCGGCAAGGGCCGGGAGGCGGCGTCGGAGAACGCGGACAAGATCCACGGGGCCGTGGACAAGGCCGGGGGGATGATCAATCAGAAGACCGGCGGCAAGTACGCCGACAAGATCGAGAAGGGCACCGAGGCGATCAAGAAGGCCGTTCCCGAGCAGGGCGGCGCCGCCCCCGCCCAGCCGACTCCGCCGCCCGCGCCCGAGCCGCCGACCCCGCCCGTGCCGCCCGCGGGGGACAAGCCGCAGGGCTGATTGCGCACCGTGACGGGCCGTTCGCAGCGCGAGCGGCCCGTTTTTGTCGGTACTGCCCTGTAACCTTCGAATATGGTGTCCCGCCGAGACTTCGGGGGTATCGAGGTTGAGCTGAGCAACCTCGACAAGGTGCTGTACCCGGCCACGGGCACCACCAAGGGCGAGGTCATCGAGTACTTCACCACCATCGCGCCCGTCCTGCTGCCGCATATCGCCGGGCGGGCCGTCACCCGCAAGCGCTGGCCCAACGGCGTCGAGGAGCCCTCGTTCTTCGAGAAGAACCTCGCCGCGCACGCGCCGAAGTGGATCCGGCGACACCAGGTCGAACACTCCGATCGCCGCGTGGTCTATCCGGAGATCGACTCGGTGGCCGGGCTGGCCTGGCTCGGCCAGCAGGCCGCGCTGGAAATCCATGTGCCGCAATGGCGTTTTGCCGACGACGAGGTCGGACCGGTCACCCGGCTGGTCTTCGATCTGGACCCGGGTCCCGGGATGGGCCTGCCCGAATGCGCCGAGGTGGCGCTGTGGATTCGCGATACCGTGCGCGATGTCGGCCTCGAGGCCTATCCGGTCACCAGCGGCAGCAAGGGGATCCACGTCTACGTGCCGCTGGACCGGGTGCTCAGTTCGGGCGGCGCGTCCACCGTGGCCAAACAGGTCGCGACCGGGCTGGAGCGGCTGCATCCGGATGTGGTCACCGCGACCATGGCCAAATCGGCCCGGCCGGGCAAGATCTTCCTGGACTGGAGTCAGAACAATCCGGCCAAGACCACCATCGCACCGTACTCGCTGCGCGGCCGCACCCATCCCACGGTCGCCGCACCGCGCACCTGGGCCGAGATCGAGAACCGCAAACGCCTGCGGCACTTGACCTTCGACGAGGTGTTGCAGCGCTGGCGCACAGACGGCGATGTGCTGGCCGGGCTGGATCCGCCGCTGGGACAGGCGGTTTCCGATCCGCTGGACACCTACCGCTCCATGCGCGATCCGGCCCGCACCCCCGAGCCGGTGCCGCCCGGGCCGCCGGACGAGGGCGAGGGCAATCGGTTCGTCATCCAGGAACATCATGCCCGGCGGCTGCATTGGGATCTGCGGCTCGAGCGCGGCGGTGTCCTGGTGTCCTGGGCCGTGCCCAAGGGCCCGCCCACCTCCAGCGACGAAAACCGGCTGGCCGTGCACACCGAGGACCATCCGCTGGAATATCTGACCTTCCACGGCACCATCCCCAAGGGCCAGTACGGCGGGGGTGAGATGACGATCTGGGACACCGGCACCTACGAGACCGAAAAGTGGCGTGAGGACGAGGTCATCGTCCGATTGCACGGCGAGCGCATCGAGGGCCGCTATGCGCTGATCCAGACCGACGGCAAGAACTGGCTCATGCATCTGATGAAGTCCGAGCCGGAGGCGGGCAACGGCGACCGCGGCGGCGGCGCGCGCCGATCCGGGCCGGTCGAACTGCCGCGCGGGCTGACGCCGATGCTCGCCACCCCCGGCGACGTGTCGACCCTCGACGACGAGGAGTGGGCGTTCGAGACCAAATGGGACGGCTTCCGGCTGATCGCCGAGATCGAGGACGGCGCGGTCACCCTGCGCAGCCGCAAGGGCCTGATCGTCACCGGCCGCTATCCGCGGCTGGCCGCGCTCGGTAGCGAATTGTCCGGGCACAGAGTGGTTCTCGACGGTGAGGCGGTGGTCTTCGACGACCATGGCGTCGCCAATCTCGGCCTGCTACAGGCGGATGCGGCCCAGGCCGTCTTCGTGGCCTTCGACGTGCTGTACCTGGACGGCACCTCCCTGCTGCGCAAACGCTATTCCGACCGCCGCCGGGTGCTGGAGGTGCTGGCCGGTCGCGCCCCGTCCCTGGTGGTGCCGCCCCGGCTCGACGGACCCGGCGCCCACGCGCTGCGCTACAGCCAGGACAACGGCATGGAGGGGGTGGTCGCCAAGCGCAAGGATTCGGTCTACCTGCCCGGCAAGCGCGGCCACTCCTGGGTCAAGACCCGCAACTGGCGCACCCAGCAGGTGGTCGTCGGCGGCTACCGACGCAGTGACGCAAGGCAATTCGCCTCCCTACTGGTCGGCATCCCGCACGAGGGCCGCCTGTTCTACGTGGGGCGGGTGGGCACCGGCTTCAGCGATCAGGAGATGTCCGATCTCGCCGCCCAACTGCACCGCCTGGAACGCAAGACCAGCCCTTTCGACAACGACCTCACCTCCGACGAACGCAAGGACGCGGTGTGGGTGACCCCGAAACTCACCGGCACCGTCCGCTATATGAACTGGACCGAATCCGGCCGCATGTGGCATCCGGCCTGGATCCCGGCCTCGGACTGAGGCGGCTCAGCCGACCGGAGAGCCGTTCTCCAAATAGGCGGTGACCCCCGCTTCCCGCGCCCGCCGAGCGGCACTGACCCGGCGCGCCAACAGATCCGGCAGCCGCCGCGCCGCCGCCTCCTGATCGCACCAGGCCCAGCTCCGCAGCTCGTCCGCGGGCAACGCAATCGTCGCCGCTCGCTCCGCCGACAGAGTTCCGCCATCGAAGACGAACATCAGCCCCTCGCTCTTATCACCCCGCGCCGCAACCCAATCGACGACGAGCATCGGTCCCGGCGTAAACCCGAGCCCCAGCTCCTCTTCGATCTCGCGGACGGCACCGGCGCCCGGCGACTCGTCCGCCTCCACCGCCCCACCCGGAATCTCCCAGTGATCCTTGTAGGTCGGCTCCACCAGCAGAATCCGCCCGGCCGCATCGAAAAACAGCACCCCGGCCCCTACGCGCTTACGTGCCAGTCCGGCAAGATATTCCGCTCGCTCCACATCCCCAGGCTATGCACGTGTCGAAGGTAGGCGGCCGCTAGGCCAGTTCGACCTCGTCGAACCCCACCGTCAGGCTGTGTCGACGCTCGCGCAGAACGCCGCCCTCGCGGTGGGTCGGACCCTCGCCGAGGTCGATGCGCAGGGTGGCCCTGCGGGAGTCGACCTCCCGCACCACCGCGCAGAGGCCGGTGAACGGTCTCTCCGGGAAGTAGACGACATCACCCGGTCCGTAATCGGTAAACCCCACGCCGCCACGGTAATCCAGGTGGGCCGACCGTGCCGGGGTGAGAATCAGCCCTGTTCCAGCAGCGGGACAATGGTTTCCACGTCGGTGACCACCGCATTGCCCTGGAAGGCGAAGTCGTCCAGAGCCCGGCCCATGGCGGCCTTGTCCTTACCGCCGCAGGCGTCCTCGACCACCACGGGAACGAAGCCGAGATCGGTGGAGTGGGTGACCGTGGGGGCGATGCCGATCTCGAGGGCCACACCCGCGATGGCATAGGAGACGATCCCCAGATCGCGCCGGGTCGAGGCGAGGGGTGTGCCCTCGAAGGCCGACATGCTGGTCTTGTCGAAGACAATCTCGTCCTCGGTGGGCCGCAGTTCCGGGGACAGTTGGAAGCCGGGCGTGTCGCGCTGCAGGATCGGGCGTACCTCGTCGACGGAATCGACCTGCTGCCAGGACATGGCCATCCGCAGGGCGAAGCGGCCGCTGAGGCGCTTGGGCAGGAACATATGTCGCAGAAAGATCACCGGATAGCCGCCGCGCCGGGCCGCCTCGACCAGCCGCACCACGCGCGCCACGATCTGCTCGCCGTCCTCGAGTTGCGACAGCACGCCCACCTGCATGTCATAGACGATCAAGGCCATCCGACTCGGCGAACAGAGATCACCGAGCCCCTCGGGAATGTCGAGCCCATTACCGTGCCGCACGCCTGCCTCCGTCTCGCGTTGATCTCGGCCCAATCTAGTGGCGTGGGAGCGGATTCGTAAGGGCCGGATAACGGTGGGGAACCGCGGGTTACGGAAGGGCGGCGAATCTTCGCAACCCTGCGAAATTCCCATCACGGTCGTTGACCTGCTTCTTTCGCAGCGTTACCGTGAGTGCCCGATGGTGGGGTGCGGTCGGTGCGGACCCGCGTACGAGGTGCCTGCGCGTCGGTGGCAACGGACGCGGGAGGCGCGCCATGGGATCCGGGCATCCTCGATTGGGTTATCTGAAGAGTCTTTGTCGCGCAGCGTTTTTCGGTCAACTTCTGGGTGAACGGGGTCGTGGTGTGCGGGTGGGTGCGGTGATGGCGGTGCGGCGTGGCTGGTCGGCGGCCCTGGTGGGCGCGGCCGTCGTGCTATCGGCGAGCGTGTCGACACCCGTTGCGCGGGCGGATGTTCCGTTCCCCGACGCCGATCCGTTCTACGCCGCGCCCGCCGATCTGGCCGGGCTGCCCAACGGCGCCCTGCTCGGCTCGCGTCCGATCTCCCTGTTCGGCCTGCCGATTCCGGTGAGCGCCTGGCAATTGCGCTACCGCACAACCGATTCCAGAAACAAACCGATCCTGGATGTGACGACGGTGATCGTGCCGCCGATCCCCTGGGCGGGTGCGCGCCCGGTGCTGTCCTACCAGATCCCCGAGGACAGTCTGGGTACCCGCTGCGCACCGTCGTACGCGCTGCGCGGCGGGCGCGATCTGGGTGTGGTGAACACCCTGATCGACGTCCCGTTCCTGACCGAGACGCTGCGGCGCGGCTGGGCCGTGGTGATCAGCGATTACGAGGGACCGCAGTCCCGCTTCTTCGACGGCGTGACCGCGGCGCGCGGCGTCCTGGACGGCGTGCGCGCCGCCCGCGCGTTCGCCCCCGCGGGCATCGCCCCGACGAGTCCCATTGGGGCCTACGGCTATTCGGGAGGTGCGTACGCCACGCTCTGGGCGGCCCAGCTGCGGGCGGTGTATGCGCCCGATGTGGTCTTCGCGGGCATCTCCGCGGGCGGCATCCCCGCCGATATCCCCGCCATCGCTCGGCGGGTGGACGGCGGTCAGCAGGCGGGTC
This sequence comes from Nocardia sp. CDC159, assembly GCF_023740735.1. Lineage (GTDB taxonomy): Bacteria > Actinomycetota > Actinomycetes > Mycobacteriales > Mycobacteriaceae > Nocardia > Nocardia pulmonis. The sequence continues at coordinate 175,245 of NZ_JAMRXH010000002.1, read as the reverse complement.
TGGCCATGCTGATCCTGCTCGCCCTCGCGCGCAACGAACCCGAATCCGGCCTGGCCGATCTGCTCAACGAGCGCGGCCGGGCGGCGTTGGCGGAGAATGCCAATGCCTGCGGCTCCGATCTGGTGCCGAAATACTTCGGGGCGCGCATGGACGACTTCGCCACCGTCCCGAACATCCTGGCCCATCCGGCCTTCCTCGCCGCGGCGGCGAAGAACGAGGTCGGCACGATCACCCCGGACACCCCGATGTACCTCTACCACAGCGTGACCGACGACGTGATCCCTGTGCCCGGCTTCTCGAACCTGATCGCTCGCTACTGCGCCGCGGGCGCGACCCAGACCGCCGTCCACTCCCAAATTCCCGGCCACAACGGCAGCGCGGTCGGCGAATTCCTGGGCGGCATGAACTACCTGTCCGACCGCTTCGCGGGCCTCCCGCCCGCCCGGGGCTGTCACGTGCGCTGAGGGAGCCCCGAACGCGCCGTGAGGCGCGGGTGAGCCAACCCACCCGCGCCCCAAGCGATTCGATCAGCGCCCGGTGTTGTCCATCCACTTGGTGGTACCCGGCGGCGCGATCAGCGTGTTGATCAGGTCGATGCCCGCGATGAGCAGCGTCGGACCACCCGCGACGACGGTGCCGATGATGCCACCGATCGCGGCGCCGACCACGATGCCTGCCGGAATGCCGACACCGCTGGGCGCGGCGACGAGCCCGCCGATCACCGCCCCGATGGCCGTGCCGATGAATCCGCCGATCGCGGTGGCGATTCCGAATTGCGTCGCGAACGTCTCCATCGCCCGCTGGTTCTCCTCCAGCGAGGCCACCGGCACGACGGCCGCCGGTCGCGCGGCGGCCACGTTCTTGACCGCCGTGAGGTCCAGCACGCGCCCGGCGTCGCGAACCTGGTACGGCAGCGGATATTCCAACCCGTCCATCCGGAACGACAGCGGGAGGGTCACCAGCGTGTTGCCGGCGATGTCCTTGACGGCCACGCTCTGCTGGTCGCCGGCCACTTGGAAGAATCCCCCGTCCAGGGTGGTCTCGACGACATTGCCCACCAGTCTGGCTTCGTAGCGCACCTCGGATGCGCCCGCATCTGCATGGGCCGTGCTCGCCCCGATAGCCACGGCCACAACCGCCGGTACCACGGCAGCAGTGAGCTTGTGCAGATTCATTTCCGGTCTTCCCATCTTCATCAGGTGTCGATCGAGCGGTGCAACCGCCGGAGAACGCACGCGACGACAACCGGGTAACCCCCTCCTGTCTCTCACCACCCCGGTGCGTGCGCGGCCATGTGATGGCCAACTCTCGAACGTAACCCTACCTTTACTGGGGGTATCCAGCCCATGAAATTATGGTTATCACAACCGATTTCGCCCGACCGGTAAGTTTGCCCTACCAGATCAAAGCGATCGCGATCGCGCCCCCGCACACCGCGAGCACCACCGTCAGCGCCACCGCGTCGCGCCGCCCGGGCGTGCTCGGATGGGCCGTGAGCTGCCCGGTGCCGCCGCGCGCGGTGATGGCCTCGCCCAATTCCCCGGCGCGGCGGGTGGATACCGCCATGGCGGCGGTGAGGATGTCGACCAGCGCGTTGTCGGTGGCGCGCTGCAGCAGATCGCTCTTCGGGCGCAGTCGCCGCGCGGCGCGCAGCACCCGCATCTCGTCCAGCAGCAGCGGCAGTCCGCGCAACGTCAGCGCGACCACGACGGCCCATTCGTCCACCGGAACCCGAAGTTTGCGCAGCGGTGCGCCCAATTTGGCCAGCGCGGGGGCGATCTCCCCCATCGGCGTGGTCCACGCGATCAGGAACGAGGCCGTCAGCAGGATCAGCCCGAACACCGTGACCTGGGCGTAGCGCAACAGGGCGGGGCCGCCGCCGGGGATATTGAGCAGCGCGCCCACCCCGATCAGCGCCCAGAACCACCACGGCAGCCGTGGCAGGGTACCCAGCGGCAGTCGGGCGACGACACCGATCAGGATCAGGAATGCCACCATCACCCCGAGCACCGGCCATGCGGGCAGGAACATCAGCACCACACTGATCGCGAAGGCGGCGATCATCTTGGTCCCCGCCCACAGCCGGTGCACCGGGCTGTCGACCGGGACCTCGCGCAGCAGCACCGTACTCATCGCGCCTCTCCCGTCGCCGACCGGACATGATCGGCGGCGAACTCCGCCGCGGTCTCGGCGATGCGCCCGGACCGCAGATGCACCGTCCGATCGCAGACCCCCGCCATATCTTCCACATCGTGCGAGATCACGATCAGCGTCAGCCCCGAATCCCGCAGCCGCGCAAGCAGTTCTACCACCTCGGCCCGACCCTGCGGATCGAGTCCGGCAAGCGGCTCGTCCAGGACCACCACCTGTGGGCGGCTGGCGACGATGGCCGCGAGCACCACCCGCTTGGCCTGCCCGCCGGACAGCTCCTCCACCGAGCGGGAGGCGATCGCGCGATCCAGGCCGACCGCGTCCAGCGCGCGGCCGACCGCACCCGATCCGGTCCCGTGCCCGCCCCAGTCCTCGATCTCGGCGGCCACGGTCTCGCGCTGCAACTGCAACCGAGAATGCTGGAAGGCCAGCGCCACCCGGCCGATGCGCTTGTGCACCGGGCGCGCGGCGGCGAAGTCGCGCAGTTCGCAGCGGCCCGCGGTGGGCACGATCAGCCCGGCCATGATCCAGGCCAGGGTGGATTTGCCCGAGCCGTTGCCGCCGACGATGAGCAGCGCCTCGCCGCGGCGGACGGTCAGATCCACGCCGTGCAGCGCGGGCGCGGCCCAGGGGGTGCCGCGGTTGTAGGTGTGGCGGACGTCGCGCAGTTCCAGCAGCGGTTCGCCCATCGGCCTGCGGCGCGGATCGCGCACGGGGCGTGGCCAACTGGGCAGCCGCTCGACCTGCCGCCCATCGGCCAGATGGACCACGCGGTCGGCGGCCGCGGCATCGGCCTCGTGGTGAGTGACCAGCACGACCGCCATGGGATGGCGCTTCGGCAGCTCGGCCAGCAAAGCGACGAGTTCGCGACGACCGTCCGGATCGATCATCGAGGTGGCCTCGTCGGCGATGAGCAGCGCGGGCCGCCGGGCCAGCGCCGCGGCGACGGCCAACCGTTGCTGCTGGCCCCCGGACAGCGTCGCGGTCTCCATACCGCCCAGCCCGCCCAGGCCCACCTCGCGCAGCAGCGATTCCACATCCACCTGCGCGGCGAGCTCCGGGGGCAGGCCCCACACCACATCGTCGGCGACCAGCACGCCCAGCGTCTGGCTCTCCGGCCGCTGCAGCACCAGCGCGGTCCCACCCAGCAGGCCCAGCCCGGCCGAACCGGGACGTTCCACCGTGCCGACGGTCGGCGGGCGTCCGGCCAGCACCCGGGTCAGCGTCGACTTGCCGGAACCGTTGTGGCCCACGACCGCGACGAATTCGCCGACCCGCACGGTGAGATCGATTCCGTGCAACGCATCGGTGCGGGCGCCGGGATAGCGGAAGCCGACCTGCCGCAACGTGACCGGCAGCGGCGCGATCGGGCGGTCGTCGGGCGGCGCGTCGAGCAGATCGCGGCCGGGCAGCCAGGTCAGCCGGTCCAGCACCGAGCCGAGGGCGAACCAGGAGAACACCGCGGTGGCGAGCACACCGAGAAAGGCGCCCGCGCCGATGTAGAGCCACCACCAGCGCAGCAACTCCTCGGTGAATGCGACCACGCCCCGGCCGAACGACTCGAACTGCGGCTGCCGGGAGACGATCTTCTGGATGCCCTGCGCCATATTGCGCACATTGTCGAAGATCAGCTGTCGCGTCGTGCTGAACAACAGCAGCAGTCCGACCGGGATGGCCCCCCACACCACCCCCGCGGCGATCGACAGCCCGAGCACCGCGGGCAGGCCGCCGCCGCGCCGCTTGACCGTGCCGATGATGCCGCCGATCGTCGCCGCGGCCAGCAGCGCCCCGGCGGGGAGCAGTCCGGCGGCGACGAAGGTCACCAGCATCGCGGCCGCGGTCGCGGACACCGTGGCGCGCAGCCGATACCGATGGGCGAGCAGACCGAGCGGGACGGCCGCGATGAGATTCAGCGCGGCCGCGGCCGGAACCACCGAACCGACGGTCACCAGCCCGACGGTGAGCCCGCCGAGGACCGCTCCGGTGGCGAGCTCGATCGGGCGCAGCGGGCCGTGGGCGGTCGAGGCGGTGTCGCCGACGTGGGGTGGAGCGGTCACGGATCAAGTCTGCCAGCCCGCGCCGCGAACGACTCGACCCCGGAGCATTCCTTCCAATCGACATTTCCGGCCATAATCGGCGGATGGCGACGATGCAGCAGCCCGCGATCCGCAACTGGGATTTCCCGCGCGGTGTGGCCAGCGCGGCCCTCATGGTGGGCTACGCGCGCGAGCACGGCGTCACCACCGCCCGCATGCTGCGCGGCACCGGATTGACCGAGCGCGCGCTGGCCGATCCGGACGCCCAGATCGACGCCCACACCGAACTGGCGGTGATCCGCAATCTGGTGCGCGCCCTGGCCGACGAGCGTCCGGCGCTGGGCGTGGAGGTGGGGCGGCGCTATCGCATCACCACCTTCGGCATCTTCGGCTTCGCCTGTGTATCGAGTCCGACACTGGGCGAGGCGATCTCGTTCGCCATGCGCTATCTGGAACTCAGCTTCACCTTCTGCATTCCGGTGACTCGTTCCGAGCCCGGCGAATTCGTGGCCTGGATCCACGACGAGCAGGTGCCCGCAGATGTACGGCGCTTCCTGCTCGAGCGTGACGTGCTGGCCATGCATCAGGTGATGAGCGATCTGCTGGGGCGGCCGCTCGAGCTGGTGCGGGCCGAATTCGACTATCCCGAACCGGAATACGTCGATACGCTGGCCGAAATCATCGGCGTGCGGCCGGTGTTCGGGCAGTCGCAGAACGTGCTCGCTCTCGATCCGGCGGTCCTGGCACAGCCGCTGCCGCAGGCCAACGAGCACACCTGGGCCATGTGCCTGGCGCAGTGCCGGGATCTGGTGCATCGCCGCCGCGCTCGCACCGGCATCGCCGCCGAGGTGCGCGAGCGGCTGGTGCCGCACGGCGGGGCCGACGGATTCGCCGCCCCGCCCGGAATCGACGCCGTGGCAAGGGATCTCAATATGAGCACCCGCACCCTGCGGCGACATCTGGACGCGGCGGGGACGAGCTACCGTGCGCTACTGGACGAGGTGCGCCGGGCGCTGGCGGAGGAAATGCTCAGCGCCACACCGCTCTCGGTGAGCGATGTGGCGATCCGGCTGGGTTATGCCGAGGCGTCGACGTTCATCTACGCGTTCAAGCGGTGGACCGGGACGACGCCCTCGGCGTACCGCAGGGAGCGGGCGAGCGTGTGATCAGCTCGGCTGTTCGCCGATCCAGCCGCCCATGGGCACCGCGCGCATGATCGAGGTGAGCCGCCGCCCGTCGATGGTGTGCAGGACCACCGCCGGATCGGGTGCGTAGTCGATGGGCACCTGACCGGGCCTGCCGACCTCCCAGACGCCGCCGATCAGCGAGGCCACGCTGGGCGCGACGATCAGCTGCTTGGAGCCGAACTGGGTGGCACCCATGGCGTGCATATGTCCGGTCAGCACGCCGATCACGCGGGGGTCGTGGATGACCATGTCCTCCAACCTATCCGGATTCGCCAGCCGGATCGGGTCCACCACCGTGCTGTACATCGGCAGCGGCGGATGGTGCATGGCCAGCAGAATGGAAGTGTCGGAAGGGGTTTCGCGCAGCAGATCGGTCAGCCAGAGATAGGTCTCCTCGGCCAGCTCCCCGCCGCCCTCGCCGGGAATGGTGGAATCCAGCAGTCCCACCACGAGCCCGTCCAGTCGCAGCACCCGATTGATCGGCCCCGCCGAGGGGGCCTCGCCCAGCAGCACCTCGCGCAGGTTGGCGCGGTCGTCGTGATTGCCCGGCAGCACCCATACCGGCACGTCGGCCCGCAGCGCGGCGCGCGCCTGCTCGTACTCCTCGACCTTGCCGGAGTCGGCGATATCGCCGGTGACCAGGATGGCGTCGGGCCTTCGCGGTAGCTCGGCCAGATAACCCATGACCCGCTCGACCCGCTCGGCGTTGTGCGCGCTCAGGTCGAAGTGCGTATCGCTGAGCTGTGCCAGCAGAATCATCGGCCGTTCACTTTCTCGTGGGGACCGCGCCGTTGCGCCCGATATGCCCGAGGGCACTCGATCAGGCTATGTGACCGCGGGCGGTAGCGTCTGCATGAGGCGCGCCACCGAATATAGCGAAAAGGTATAGATCGGTCACGTGTACTCGGCCCATGCCGCGTACTCCGCCTCGATCGCGTCACACAGCTCCGACCACTCGTCGGGCAGTCGCCGCGTGAGCTCGCCGAGCGTCGGTTCGTGCTCACAGGGGAAGGCGATCATGCCGCGCGGCAGGCCGGAGGTCGGGGTCGGTTGCGCCCACAGCACGCCGGGCAGACGGCACCGGCTGTTGCGGACGCGTGGAAACCGCATCTCCACCGGCTTCCTCGGCGATCCCGGCGGTGAGCCGGCATGCCTGTGCCCAGCCATAATCGAGCGGTGCGACTCGAGATCGATCCCGAACGAAACATCGACAGTGGCGTTTGTGCTTGCTGCGAGACCCCTTTCGAACGGGTGAATGGATTCATCAACAGCGAGGCCGGGGCCTTCGCGATCTATTACGCGTCGTGCCACCACCGTCAGGGCATGTACGAGGCGTATATCGACGTCATCCTCGACAGCTGTTGGGATCCCGATCGTCCGGCGAGCAACCCCGGTCCGGATCGTGTCACGTTCGGATGCCGTGTCGGCCCCATCGACGGCCAATCCAATATCGCCTGCTCGCTGGTCGACGCGGCGTCGGTCGCCCCTGATGATCCGTTGTACGGCCGGAAGCTCGGTCCGGACGAAGCCCGGCAGCATCCGTGGCTCTCGGTCTACTGGGACACGATCGATCACATCCTCGAACACGACGCCACGGTCTCGACCCATCTCTACGGCCCATGATGTCTGCGATGATCTCGAGCTGAGACAGTGGCCGACGGACGTGGAGCGTGCGAATGTTGATCAGTGCCAATGGCATCCGGCTCAAGGTGGAGGTGGCCGGGGACGGTGTTCCGATCATCTTCCTGCATGCCGGATCGATGACGGGTGCGATGTGGCGCCCGCAGTTCGAATACTTCGCCACCGATTACCGCTGCCTGGCCTGGGATGCCCGCGGCCACGGCGATTCCGAGGTTACGCTCGGTGAGTACCGGTACCCGGTCTTCGCCCGCGACCTGTTCGATGTCATGGACCACTTCGGCATGGACACCGCACATCTCGTGGGTCTGTCGATGGGCGGCATCATCGCGATGCAGTATGCGTGCGACTATCCGCACCGGGTGAAGAGTCTCGCGCTGCTTTCCACGACCGCCCGAGCGCGCGACGTCCCCTCGGCCTTCGTGGAACTGGTCGAGGAGGCCACCGGAAACGGGCACATCCCGGACGCGCTCGGCGAGGACGTACTGCGGGAGGAACTCCGAAACACACTCTCGCCGCACACCATCCGCAGCCGCCCTGAGGTGTTCGAGGAGGTGTGCCGCATGCATGCCGACCACGATCCGCGGGTCCTTACGCGGCTCTTGCCCGCCTTCCAAGCCCTCGATCTCACCGACCGGATCCGGCAGCTGAAACCGCCCACCACCGTGCTGTGCGGGGCCGACGACACCACCACGACACCGCTGGCCGCGCACCGCCACATCGTCGAGACGATCCCCGGCGCCGAGTTGCACATCGTGCCCGATGCGGGTCATCTGGTGAACATGGAGAATCCGACCTTCGTCAATTCGGTTCTTGCCCAACACTTCGGCAACGCCTAGGACAGGATGGTATCGACCGCCATGAGTTTCCCTGCGGATCGTCCGAATTCCGCCGTCATCGTCGTCGATGTGCAGAACGGCGTCGTTGCCGACGTGTACCAGCGAGACGCCGTCGTCGCGGCGATCGGCCGTCTTGTGGACAAGGCGCGTGCCGCGCGGGTTCCCGTCGTGTGGGTCCAGGACATCGGCGAGGACCGTGTCCCAGGTACCGAACCGTGGCAAATTGTCCCCGAACTGGTTCCGGCCGACGACGAACCCCGTCTCGCCAAGCGCCACGGCGACTCCTTCGAGGACACCGAACTCGAGCAGACTCTCGCGCGCCTCCAGGTCGGCCGCCTGTTCGTCGCGGGCGCGCAAACCGACGCCTGCATCCGGTCCACCCTGCACGGCGCGTTCGTCCGCGGCTACGACACCATCCTCGTCGCGGACGCACACACCACCGAGGACTACACCCAGTGGGGCGCACCATCTCCCGAAGCCGTCATCCGCCACACCAACCTCTACTGGGAGTACACCACCGCCCCGGGCCGCAGCGCGGGGACCCTCACCACCGACGGCCTGAGTTTCACGCGCTGATCAGAACCCGATCGGCTTCGCTCGGCGGCGCGCGCGTGACCTGGTGTCGTGGGTCAACGATCGACTCTGCCGGTGAGTCCGCCCATCCGGGTACTGGCATTATCGGCGGAGATCACCGCGCACAGCACCCCGTCGTTCGGGACCATCCAGTAGCCCAGATGGCTGTTCCTCGAGAGGACTTCGCTCAGCTGCTGTTTACAGAAGCCCCAGGCGTCGATCCCCCCGGCCGGATGCCGATCGATGGCGGAAAAGTCTGCTTTGAACATCACTTCGCCGTAGTGCGGATCGGAACACGGCTTCAGGTGTACCGATTCGTCGAATCGGGTGCTGTAGTCCCAGCAGTCGCCGACCCGGAGGTACGTATGATCCTTGGACCCGCCGTCGTAGTAGTACAGCACCAGCGCACCGACCGCGAGGCCGAGTGCGGCGCAGAATGTGACGACAGCGGCACGAATGCGCATGGTCGAGAACTCCAGTTGTTCTATACATCAACCAAAATGGTGTGCTTCCCCGTCACGCCACCGATCGACGCAACGGTTACAGCCTAGCGACGCGCACCGAACGATCGCGGCAGCAACAGTGAGATCGACTGCGCCGCAGAACATCCGTACCTGCCGATTCCCTTGTCGGCGAAGCCGGCCCTGTCGCCCAAAAGTACTGCCGCACCGGCACTTTGCCAGACCTCGCCACCGCACGCATCGCGATCACCGTCCAACGGACCAGATCACGGGAGACGTCCTCGTCTCAGCTCCGGCTGTCTGCCGAACAATCAGCCACCTTGCGTCTACGTATACGTCTACTTATAGTGAGGCTATCGCTGCTTGCGAGCCGTCCGAGACATCCACTACCGCAAGGGGAATGACCATGACCGAACTCCTCCACACCGTCGCGACGCTACCGACGGCGCGTCAGCCCGGCTGCCCGTTCGACCCGCCGGCAGAGCTGATCGACGCTCGCCGACACGGCCCGATCAGCCACTACACCTTTCCCGGCGGGAAACCCGGCTGGCTGATCACTGGATACGACCTGGTCAGATCGGTCCTGGCCGACTCGCGGTTCAGCTCACGCAAGGAGCTCATGCTCCATCCGACCATCGACTACTCGGGCATCGAGATCCCTCCGGCGCCGCCGGGCGAGTTTCTTCTCATGGACGAGCCGCAGCACGGGCGCTATCGGAAACCATTGGTGAGCAAGTTCACCGCACGGCGCATGCGACTGCTCACCGAACGCGTCGAGCAAATCACCGCCGACCACCTCGACGCCATGGAGAAGGCCGGGCCGCCAACGGATTTGGTGACCGCGTTCGCCAGGCCCATCCCCGCCATCATGATCTGTGAACTGCTGGGCGTGCCCTACCGGGACCGGGACCGCTTCCAAGGGCACGTCGAGTCGTTCATGGACGGGGAGACGAGCGACGAGGAGATGATAGCGGCGGTCACCGCGACCTACGACTACCTCACCGAACTGGTGGCCGCCAAGCGCGCGCACCCCACCGACGACCTACTCAGCGACCTCACCGACACCGACCTGACCGATGAGGAATTGCGGGGGATGGCCCTGATTCTGCTGGCGGCCGGGTTCGACACCACCGCGAATATGCTGGCGCTGGGGACTTTCGCGCTGCTGAGCCATCCGGAGCAGCTGGCCGCGCTGCGCGCCGATCCCACGCTCACCGACCAGGCCGTCGAGGAATTGCTGCGGTATCTGAGCGTCGCCAAGACGTTCATGAGGACGGCGCTGGAAGACGTCGAGTTGGCCGGCCAGACGATCAAGGCCGGGCAGGTGGTCATCGCGTCCTACCACACCGCCAACCGCGACCCCGAGCGCTTCCCCGATCCCCACGCGCTCGATCTCCACAGGCAGGCCAACGGACATCTCGCCTTCGGCCACGGCACCCACCTGTGCCTGGGTGCGCAACTCGCCCGCGTCGAAATGCGTGTCGCGTTCCCGGCGCTGATCAACAGGTTCCCCACGCTGCGCCTGGCCATACCGGCCGAAGAGGTTGCCCTGCGCCCGGAAACCGCGGACATCTACGGCGTGAAGAGCCTTCCGGTCGCCTGGGACGTGTGACCGCCGCTTCCCGCGCTGACCGAACCGGCCAGCGCGGCGCGCTGTGGCCGAGCTGGATTCGTTGATGGCGAGGATCGGGGAGCGGTTCACCGGCGCCGATCCGCGGGGCGGCGGCTGCCGGTAGGACGATCACGACGTGGCGTCCTCGACGTCGGCGTATTCGATTTCCGCGACGAACAAGGAGGTGTTCAGGAAGGATCCGATGACCCGTTCCCGCGCGCTGGTTACCTTGGTCGTCGACGACATACCGGCCTCGAGCTCGATCGATTGCCGATCGATTGGCCAACCGAGCGCGGCGGCGCGCTCGGACGACGCGTCGATCGACGGAACACGGACGACGACCGCGCACGGTCCCTCGCCGCGCTCGGCCAACACGGCGCGAAGGGCGTTCGCGGCGGGCGAATCACCATACGGTGCCACGAACTCCAGTCCGGCATCCCACGAAATCATCGCACGGGCACCGGCGGACTCGTTGAAAACTTCGTCGAATGTTGTCTCGAACAGCTCGCTCATCTGCTCGACGTAACGCGACAGATTATCCGGCTCGACGAGCCAGACAAAATGATCGATGCGGGTCTTCGCAGACATGATTTCCCTCCATGGATCCGAAGCAAGCCGTGGTGGCCCGCGGCCACCCATTCACTTGGTGTCGTTGCGGTATCAATCGGAGCCAGCGCGCGCCTGAACCGAACGGATTCATCGCTCTGGACGATCACGACGTGGCGTCCTCGACGTCGGCGTATTCGATTTCCCCGAACAGCAAGGTAGTGTTCAGGAAGGATCCGATGACCCGTTCCCGCATGCTCGTTACCTTGGTCGTCCACGACATGTTCTCGAGCTCGACCGATTGCCGACCGAGCTCGCCCCAGTACCCGGACTGGGGCGCATCGATTGGCCAACCGAGCGCGGCGGCGCGCTCGGACGACGCGTCGACCGACGGAACTCGGACCACGACCGCGCACGGTCCCTCGCCGCGCTCGGCCAACACGGCGCGAAGGGCGTTCGCGGCGGGCGAGTCACCATACGGTGCCGTGAACTCGAGTCCGGCATCCCACGAAATCAGCACAAGGGCACCACCGGACTCGTTGCGAAATTCGTCGAATGTTGTCTCGAACAGCTCGCTCATCTGCTTGACGTAACGCGACAGATTTTCCGGCTCGACGAGCCAGACAAAATGATCGATGCGGTTCTTCGCAGACATGACTTCCCTCCATGGATCCGAAGTTCTATATGCTGGCAGCTCGGAAACCATGATGTTGCTGTATCGAGTCCAGGGGGAGAGAGAGTTTTTCCTGGTATCGCCAGTACTACCCTCGACTTCGACCAGAAAAACGACGAGCGGCGCGCGACCAAGGATTCGCTGCGCTCCGGCGGCCCGTCAGGGTCCGCGACCTGGATGCCCGATTGGCGGCCCGGCCACGGTTCAGTACGACGCGCGACAATGCCGCGTTCCGAGCGCTCCGGAGCGTCCCGCGCCTATTGGTGCGCCGCGACAACCGGGTGCACGATATTATTGCGTCGATAACACCGGCCGAGCCTACGCGTCTAATCCAATGCCCATTGGAAAAATTCGATCGGCCACCTACTTCGGCGATCGGCGTAGGTAGTTTTCCCCGCCGAGCCCACCTGGCCCATCACACCGGCTGAACGAACACAGAAGCCTGGCCGTCCAGCAGGCGGCGGATCTCCTCGTCCGGATACGGGGTGCTTCGGCTCGTCTGCTGGAACGCACGCATGAACTCGGACATCGCCGCGGCGACCGGCGCGTGCCGGATAAGGGCCGCGGCGGCTCCCTCGGGGATGCCCCCCGGCGGCTTGCCCTCGGCGATGGCGCGCACCATCGCGGCGCGTGTCTGCCGGCCTTCCAGCCCGTACAGGGCGGTGAGCAGCCAGTTCACCAGATAGGTGGCGGTGTAGCCGCGGTCGTAGCTCTGGTTCCGGTCGAAGAACGCGGCCTCGGCCGGCGAGAGGTCGAACCCGGCGGAGAGCGCGAGGCCGTAGTCGCCGAAGTAGAGCCGTCGACCATCGGTCAGGATGTTCTCGAAGTGCGCGTCGAGGTGCAGCAGCCCATGGCTGTTCATGAACGCGGTGCCGGCGGCCAGCTCCCGCTCCACCATGGCGCACGCCCGGTCCGCGGCCTGGCCGCCCGCCTCGATCTGGACGTTCAGCCACTCGTGCAGGTTCTGCGGGATGTACTCCAGAAACAGCGCGATGCTTGCCGAAGAGTCCCGCAGGGCCTCGATCCGGTGGCGCACCTGCGGTCGGCCGTCCCAGTAGGCGACGGCGCGGTCGATGTCGGCGAGCTCGGCCGGCAGCGGCGTCCTGTCCGGCAATACCCGCCAGTGATACATCAGCGGGAACCGCTCGTATTCGGCGGCGAGCACCCAGTTCGTCGTTATGGTGTGCACGGCGAGCTCGCGCCAAGCCCCGAAGCCTGCCCCGCCGATGAGGCCGACGCCGTAATGGTAGAACAGCGGCATGTCGAACAGGTTCGCCGTGGACCGGACGTGCTCGTGCTGGCGTTCCAGGTCGGTGAGGGGCACTCGCTTCACGAAGACCGGGGTTCCGGCGACCGCGAGCAGCGCCGACTTCCCGCCGATACCGGCGCCGATCGGCGCGGCCGCATCCACGAGCTCACGCAACGCGTGATCACTGTGCAGCGCCAGGGCCGTGGAGACGGCGCCGTAGGCGTGCAGCCGCGCCGGGCGCGACATATCACGGGGTGCCGCCGCGTCGCGGGATATCGCCTGCCTGTTGCGCATCACCACGATCAACCCTCCCAGTCGCACAGGCGATTCCGTCGCGATCAACAGTCAGCCTATCGTGATCTTCGGTCTGTCGAATATCCGGAATTGCCGCATACCGGCGGTTCGGGATATCTGTGAGCTGCACCGGAAGATCAAGGGGGCGAGATCATCTCGGCTGGCTACGCTATCGGCCACGGCAGTGCCGACCATCGCTCCGCTCGTGTCGGTTATGTCGTGCGTGGAGTCCTTTGATGGAGTAGTGCTAGGAGCGGCCGACGAATGGGATGAAGCGGCCGACCGTGCTGGTGTAGTTCGTGTAGCTGTCGCCGTGGGTGCGGATGAGGTGGGGCTCCTCCACGACGCGGACCTGTAGTTCGATCGCGAGGATGTAGGTCGAGAGCGCAATCAGTGCCAGGGGATTGGGGGCCATCAGCGTGATACCGGTGGCGAAGACGCCCATGGCGGTGAAGATGGGGTTGCGCACGATCGCGAAGACTCCGTCGCGGACCAGGGTCGTGGTCTCGCCGGGATCGACTCCGATACGCCAAGATTCACCCATGTCGTATTGGGCGTAGATGGTCGCGGCGATTCCGGTGATGGCCAGCACGGTTCCGGCTGCGGCGATCCAGGGGGTATCGAGCGGGTGCAGCGGCATGAGGACTCCGGCCAATTGCAGTGCGGGCGCTGCGATTCCGGCCAGGACCGCAATGACGAACGCGATACCGGCGTACCACTCCACCGAGCCGGGGCGGCCGCTGATCCCGTGGAAGCCCGTGGATCCGGTGCGGCGATGGTGTGTCCAGCTTCGCCAGCCGAAACCGAGAAGACCGAAGACGAGGTAGAGGACGAGTGCCGATAGGGCCATGACGGTGCTCCCGGGCTGAGGCGGTATTCAACGAAAGACAACATATAAACGCATCGCGATATTTGCAATAGACAGGGTCGTGGCCCGCCGGACTCCAAGTGATTTGAATTCGAAGTTATTCTTTCGAAGTCGAACCCTAGAAGCGCTTCAACTTCGAAGCAACTGCTACAGTCGACGGCATGCCCCAGCAGCCGCTCACCGAGTTCGACGCCTACTTCGCCCTGCTCGAGGTCGGCTCTCTGGTGCAGCACGGTGTCGAGCAGCAGTTGCGCACCGCCGGCGGACTCAGCTTCGTCCAGTTCCAGATCCTGGCGATCCTCGGTGAGTCCGAGGACGGGACGCAGACCATGACCACCGTCGCCGACCGGCTCGTGCACAGCCGCAGCGGCCTGACCTACCAGGCGCAGAAACTCGAATCATCCGGATTGATCACTCGAACCCCCTGTCCCGACGACGACCGCACCACCATCCTCACCCTCAGCCCGGCGGGTGCCGCCCTGCTCGCCCGCGTCCTGCCCGGCCACATGGACGTCGTCCGCGACCTCCTGCTCGCTCCCCTCGACGAGAACGACCGCACCGAACTCACGCGAATCCTCGACAAGGTCCGCCGCCACATGCGCAGCCGCCCACCACGATCCGCGCGCCGCCGCCGCTCCTGAAAGATCAGCCATGCCCATGCCCGCACGCCCGCGGATCCTGTTCAGCGCCGTACCCGCCGCCGGGCACGTCCTGCCCTTGCTGCCCCTGGCCGACGCGGCCGCCGACCTCGGCCACGACGTGGCGTTCCTGTCCGCTGTCGATACCGCCGGCCTGTTGGGAAGCCGCACCCTGCTGCCCGCCGGGCCGGGTATTCCGGCGCTGCTGGCCGAGACCGAGCGCCGCACCAGCGGCGGGGACGCCCGCCATCCCGGGGACGCCGCGGTGGAGAACTTCGCCGGGGCGCGGGTCGATCTGACCTTCGATCAGGCCCTGACCCGGGCTCGCGGGTTCGGCCCCGATCTGCTGGTGTGCGACACCACCGATTTCGTCGGGCCGATGGTCGCTGCCGCGCTGGACATTCCGTGGGCGGCGCATGCGATCTCCGCGCCGCTGCCCGAACCGCTCGCCGCAGCCATGCGTCGGCGCGCCGCTGCTCAGCACGCCATTCGCGGACTGAGCCCGCGAGACCGAGTCGCCCTCATCGATCCGCTGCCCGAAATACTGCGCGCGACCGATGATCCGCCGGTGCCCGCCGACCTGCTGGCGATCCGCCCCACCGCCTACGCCGGAAACCGCTGGGGGACCACCAGCCCATCGCTGCCGGAGGACCGGCCGCTCGTCCTGGTCACCGCGGGGACCTCGGTCGAGAAGCCGGATCTGGTAGCCGATCTCGTCACCTCGGTCGCCGACGCCGGTCATCACGTCCTCGTCACCGCCGAGCCCGGCGCGCTCCCCGGCCACCCGCGCGTGCACCCCATCGGATTCGTGCCACTGGCCCGGGTGCTTCCCGCCGTCGCCGCGGTCGTCGGCACCGCGGGGCTGGGCACCGTACTGGCGACGCTGGCCGCGGGACTGCCGACGGTCCTGCACCCGATCCTCGCCGACCAACCGTGGAACGCGCACCGCGTCGCCGCGACCGGTGCGGGCATCGTGATCGACGCCCCGGCCCAAGCCGGACCGGCGACGCGCACAGCGCTGACCGAACCCGACTACCGGGCCGCCGCCAGCTCGGCCGCGGCCGCCATCGCGGCAATGCCGTCGCCTGCCGCGGTCCTCGCGGAGCTACTCGCGGCCATTGATTGATATCAGCGCGGTCAGGCGGCGATCGCGGCCAGCACGGCCGACGGGTCGGCAGCGATCGCGCCGTCGCCCACGGTCCAGAAGTCCGGACCGGGTGGGGCCTCGAGGGCCAGCTCGGCGGGCGTGCGCCACGGCGCGTCCAGGCGCAGCCGCCAGGAATGCAGATGGGTCCGCGGGTAGGCGGCCGACTTGTCGAACAGCGGGTCCCCGGCGAGGGGATGGCCGATCCAGGCCAGGTGCACGCGGATCTGATGGCGTCGGCCGGTGAGCGGCCGGACCACCAGCAGCGTGTGCGTGTCGGTGCGCAGGGCAGTGGTGAATTCGGTGCGCGAGGGATAGTTCTTGCCCGCCAACAGGTCTCGCTCGTCGACGGTCCAGGTGTCGCCGATGCGGGTGATGGCCTCGCGCGGAGCGGCGATGCGCACCCGGTTCTTGCGGCCGACGCTCAGCGGCAGGTCGACGATGCCGCGGTCGGGGAGGCCGGTGGTGGCGGTGACGGCCAGATAGGTCTTGGCGGCCGTGCGCTTGTTGAACTGCCGGGTGAGCTGTCCGTGTGCGGTGAGGTCCTTGGCCAGCAGCACCAACCCCGAGGTCACCTTGTCGATGCGATGGACCGGGTACAGCGTCTCGCCGTGCTCGGCGGCCAGCCGGACGAGATCGGTGTCGTGCCGTTCGCCGGTCACCGAGATCCCGGCGGGTTTGTCGAGTGCGAGGACGGCCTCGTCCTCCTCGACCCGACACCTTTCCCGTAGCTCCGGCCACCGCATATCCACCCGACCACCCTAAAGGGCGGCCGCTTCAGGCCGTGGCGCGCTCCAGATCTCGCAACGCCGTCTCGATGTGGCCTACCAGGTCGGCCAGCCGCGGGACCGAGCGGCGGCAGCCGACGATGCCGAAGTCGAGATTGTCGGCGGTGCTGGTCACCGTGATGTTCATGGCCTGGCCGTCGAACGGGATGGACAGGGGATAGTTGCGGTCGAGCCGGGCGCCGTGCACGTAAACCGGTTTGCGCGGTCCGGGCACATTGGAGATGACCAGGTTGAACGGAACCCGCGGCAGCGACTGGAAGCCCGGCACGAACACCAGCGGCAGCGGCGAGAGCAGCAGCGCCGACAGCGCGATCGCCTCCAGCCTCGGCAGCTGGGTGAAGACCTCCTTGGATCGGCGCATCGAGCCGCTGATGGTCTGCAACCGCAGCACCGGATCGGCCACGTGGGTACCCAGATTGCACAGCAGTGCCGCGACCATGTTCCCGTCGGATTCGGGTTCGGCCGCACTGCGCAGATTCACCGGGACCATGGCGGTCAACGGCTTGTCCGGCAGAGCATTGCGCTCCAGCAGATAGGCCCGCAGCGCGGCGGCCGACAGCGCGAGCACCACATCGTTGACCGTGGTGCCGGTCGCGCTGCGCACGGCGTGGATGCGTTCGAGCGGGATCGATCCCACGGCGACGCTGCGCGCCCCGCCGATCGGGACGTTGAACATGGTGGGCGGGGCCGACATCGGCAGTTCCAGGCGGCCCTCGCGCACCGCGCGCAGCGCCGAGGCGCTCGCGCCGACGCCGGTGATCAGCCGCGGCGCGGCCTTGCGCAGCTGGTCCCAGACGTTCGGCGGCTCATTCGGTTCGCGCTCGGCCCGGCCCAGCGTCCAGGGCGCGCGCAGGCGGGTGTCGAGCGGATCCTCGGTGAGGGTGCGCTGCAGCAGCCGCAGTGCCGACACCCCGTCCATCAACGCGTGATGGACCTTGATGTAGACCGCGAACCGATCACCCGCGAGCCCCTCGATCAACCGGCCCTCCCACAGCGGGCGATGCCGGTCGAGCAGGCTGGAATGCAGCCTGCCCACGAGATCGAGCAGCTCTTTATCGCCGCCGGGTGCGGGCAGTGCGCAGCGGCGCACGTGATAACCCAGGTCGATCCGGTCGGCATGCGACCAGACCATGCTGGAGAAGTTGCCCAGTATCCGACGCGGCTGCCTGCGGAAGCGCGGTCGCACATCGGTGGCGGTCAGCAGTTCGTCGTAGAGCGAGCGGGCGAAGTCCGCGCCCGCGTCGGTGGGCGGCTCGAAGATTTGCAGACCGCCGACGTGCATGGGGTGTTCACGGGATTCGGCGGCGAGGAAGATCGCATCGATCGGATTGAGCAGGTCCATGGGTTCCCCCAACGGGTGGCTGGATTCGCGTACCGCGGCGCCGTTGCCTCGCGTCGGTGAACTTTTAACAACCTTACCACCCAGGCGATTTGCCGCACGGGAGCGGGTCGGGGGTCACAGGCACTCGTCGTCGAGATCCAGGGTGGTGCGATCGAGGGAGTCGAGCAAATCGAATTGCGCTGTCGTCCTGGGTAATTCCCAACGGAAGAAATATCGCGCGGCGGCGCGTTTGCCGTCGTAGAACGAACCGGTCCGTCCGTGCGCGGCGACGGCCTGGGACAGCCAGATCCAGGCCAGCACCACGTGGCCGAACGCCTCCAGGTAGGCCGACGAATTCGCCAGCGCCAGCGCCGGATCGGCGTCCTTCCAGAGGGTGGCGGTGGTGGTGGCGATGCGGCCGGTGGCCTGGGCGAGCGCATCTGCGAAATCGCCGAGCTCGGCGTCGGCGGTGGTGCGGGCGGCCGCCACGGTGCCGCCGATGGTCTCCAGCAGCAGCGCCAGCGCGCCGCCGTTGCCCGCGGTGACGGCCCGCCCCAGCAGGTCCATGCTCTGAATCCCATGCGTGCCTTCGTGAATCGGATTCAGCCGGTTGTCCCGATAGTGCTGTTCGACGTCGTAGTCGCGGGTGTAGCCCGCGCCGCCGTGCACCTGGATGGCGAGATCGTTGGCGGCCAGGCACCACTGGCTGGGCCAGCTCTTGGCGATCGGGGTCAGAATGCGCAGCAGAGTGCTCGCGCGGGTGTACTCGGCCTCGCCGGTGGGGCTGCGCTGTTCGTCGATCAGCGTCGAGCAGTACAGCTGCAGGGCCAGGGCGCCCTCGGCATAGGACTTCTGCGCCAACAGCATTCGCCGCACATCGGGATGTCGGACGATCGGGAGCTGGGGCGTGTCCTGGCCCGTGGCGGTGACCGGGCGGCCCTGTGGGCGGCTGCGCGCGTAGGCCAGCGACTTCAGGTAGCCGGTGTAGCCGAGCGCGGTGGCGGCCAGGCCGACGCCGAGGCGCGCCTCGTTCATCATGTGGAACATGTAGGCGAGACCGCGGTTCGCCTCGCCGACCAGATAGCCGACCGCGCCGGGCGCGCCGCCCGGGGTGTAGGCGCCGTCGCCGAAAACCGGTGCGGTGTTGACGGTTCCGCGCCAACCCATCTTGTGGTTGATTCCGGCCAGCGTCACATCGTTGCGTTCGCCCAGCGAACCATCCTCGGCGACAAGGTATTTCGGAACGATGAACAGCGAGATGCCGCGGGTGCCGGCCGGCGCGCCGGGGATCCGGGCCAGCACCAGGTGCACGATGTTGTCGGCGAGCTCGTGATCGCCCCCGGAGATCCACATCTTGCGCCCGAACAGTCGATAGCTGCCGTCGTCCTGGGGCACCGCCTTGGTGGTGATGTCGGCCAGGCTGGAGCCGGCCTGCGGCTCCGACAGCGCCATCGTGCCGAAGAACCGGCCCTCGACCATCGGCCGCACGAAGCGA
This sequence comes from Nocardia sp. CDC159, assembly GCF_023740735.1. Taxonomy (GTDB): domain Bacteria; phylum Actinomycetota; class Actinomycetes; order Mycobacteriales; family Mycobacteriaceae; genus Nocardia; species Nocardia pulmonis. The sequence continues at coordinate 155,732 of NZ_JAMRXH010000002.1, read as the reverse complement.
TCGATCTGGTCCGGGGCGGCGTGCGCGGCGAGCAGATTGGCATTGCCCATGGTCAGCATGGGATAGCTGATGGTGGCCACGTTCGCGGCGTAGAACCAGGCCATACAGGCGCTGAAGACGGTGTAGGGCAGCTGCATGCCGCCGACGCGCTCGTCCATGGCCGCCCCGACCAGTCCGGCCGCGGCGAAGGCGTCCAGGGCGCGCTTCACCGCGGGCAGCACCTGCACCTTCTCGCCGTCGAAGCTGGGCTCGTGCAGGTCGGCCTCGCGATTGTGCGGTGCGAAGTACTTCTCCGCGAGCTCCCGGGACAGCTCGAGCAGCTGGTCGAAGGTTTCGCGGGAATGGTCGCGGTAGCGATCCCGGTCGGTGAACCGGGCCACGTCCAGCCACTCGTAGAGCAGGAACTCGAGGTCACGGGCGGACAGGATGAGCGGATCCATGGCCCCAACCCTTCCGGTCCAGCGGCCGCGGCGCAACCTCAGGCGCGGGCCCGGCCGAACAGCGGGGCGACGAAGTGTTCCAGCATGGCCCGCTCCTCGGCCTCGTCGCGGCCCGGCACGGTCAGCAGGGAGACGATGACGCGGGTCAGCCAGCGCGCCTGGAGCATCGAATCACGCTGCCGCGCAGCCTGTTCCGGTCCGAGCAGCGAGGCGGCGATGGCCTCGATCACCTCGGAGGTCTGGGCGATGCCGAGCGCGATACCGGCGTCGCCGGGGCGGAACCAGGCGATCAGCAGCGGATCGCGGCGCACCGCCCCCAGGCTCGCCTGGATGCCGGCGACGGCGCGTTCACCCGGATCGGCGATCCCGCGGATCTGCTCGCCCACGGCCGCGGCGACCCGGCGGGCCTCCCGGTGCACGAAGGCCGACTGCACGGCCTGGCGGCTGTCGAAATATCGGTACAGCGTCGCCCGCGAGCAGCCCGCGGCCTTGGCGATATCGCCCATCTGGGTGGCGGCCACGCCGCGCTCGGCGAACAATCGCGCCGCCGCGTCCAGGATGCGCTCGGCCGCCCGCAGCGAACGCGAATCGTCGAGCCAGTTCACGCGGCCGCCCGGAAGGGCACGCCGACCGGACGCCGCACATAGCTGCCCTCGGCATACCGGACGCCGTCCAGATCGACGGTGAACCGCGGGCAGCGGGCCAGCAACTGCTGCAGCGCGATGGTCGCCTGCATGCGCGCGGCGGCCGCGCCGAGGCAGTGATGATTGCCGTTGCCGAAGCTGAGGATATTGCGCGGATGCCGGGTGACGTCGAGTTCCTCGGCGTCGGAACCGAATTCGCGCTCGTCGCGGTTGGCCGAGGCGTACAGCAGCAGCACGCGGCGGCCGGGTGGAATGGTGACGCCCGCGATCCGCACCGCCCGGGTCGTGGTGCGAGCCAGGCCCTGGACGGGCGAGGTGAGCCGCAGGAATTCGTCGACCGCTCCCGGCACCAGACTCGGATCGTCGAGCAACCGTCGCCGCTGCTCCGGATGGCGCACCAGCAATTGCACCGCGCCGCCGAGGTTTCCGGTGGTGGTGTCGTTGCCGCCGGTGATCATGGTGAAGGCGAAGCCGAGAATCCGCAGCATGCCCCCGACGTCGCCGTCCGCGCCGAGGCCGGCCGCGACCAGATGGGAGATGGTGTCGTCGGCGGGCTCGAGGCGGCGGCGCTCGATCATGGTCGCGAAGTACCCCATGAGCTCGCCGACCGCCTCCTGGGCGTGCTGGATGCCGCCGGTCGCCGACGCGGCCACGATGGCCTCGCTCCACTCGTCGAACTTGGGCCGATCCGGTTGGGGCACACCGAGATAGTGTGCGACGACCATGGTCGGCAGCGGTTTGAACAGCTCCGCCACGATGTCACCGCCACCGGCCGCGCGCAGCCGGTCCAGGCGCTCGACGACGAAAGCGGTGACGGCGGGCCGGATCTCGGCGACTTGGCGCGGGGTGAAGCCGCGGGCGACCAGGCGGCGGAACGCGGTGTGGTCCGGGGGATCGGTGAAGACGAACGGCCGGTTCTCCCCGAGTCCGATCTCGCTCAGATTGTTGTAGTCGACGGTCAAACCCTGTGCCGAGGAGAAGGTTTCGGGATCGCGCACCGCAGCGTACACGTCGGCGTACCGGGAGAGCACGTAGTAGTCCTCGTGCTCGCGGCCCGGCGGTACCACGTGGTGCACCGGATCGTGTTCGCGCAGTGCGGAATACATCGGCCACGGATCACGCCAGCTCGCCCCGGACCGAAGCTCGAACCGCACCGCATGAGACACATCGCCGCTCATGTATCGACGGTAGGACAGCCTCGCTCAGTTGTCTAGAACGCGTTTCAATGTTGCGTCCCGGCCCACCGGCTTGTGACCCAATCGGATGGGTTGGGTAGGGGGCGTGCGCAACTGGTCGGCCGCCCGCTCGAGCAATTCGCCGACGGTCGCCTCGGTCACCGGATCGAAGGTGCGGTACCACTGCTCGATCGAGTGGAACAGCGCGGGCGTCTCCAGGCAGATCACATTGTCGGCGTGCGCCGACAGCGCCCGGATGGGGCGGCACGAGCCCACCGGAACCGCGAACACCACTCGGCCCGCACCTCGTTTGCGCGCCAGCAGGCAGGCGGCCCGCGCGGTCGCGCCGGTGGCCACCCCGTCGTCGACGAGCACCACCGTGCGGCCGGTCAGGCACAGCCGCTCGCGCACGCTGCGGAAGCGAGCCGCCCTGCGCAACACCGCCTCTCGCGCCTCGCGCTCCAGCCGCGCCCGCTCGGCCGGGCCGATGAAAGCGCGCACCAGCTGCTCGTCGTCGACCACCCGCACTCCGCCCTCGGCCACCGCGCCGAATACCAGCCGCGGCCGCCCGGGCACCTCCAATTCGGCCACCACCGCCACGTCCAGCGGGGCGCGCAGGGCGGTGGCCACCTCGTAGGCCACCGGAACGCCGCCGCAGGGCAATCCGAGCACGACCGTCTCCGGTCCGCGGAACGCGCGCAGCCGTTCGACGAGTCGGCGGCCTGCTTCACGGCGGTCGAGGAAGGGCATGTCACACCAGGCAGTAGAGGGTGAAAAGGCCGAGCCGCGGTTCTGGACTCGGGAAGACAGCTGGCAACTTTACGCCGAATCCGCCCGGTCATGGGGCGAATTGATCGCGAACGCCTACCCGTTCGGTATCGGTTTCGGTGCCTGCGCGCACCACCGCGGCAACGCGGCGCGAACCCCCTGTCCTGCCGTACGATCGCGTTCGGAACTCCGTTTCCGGCAGCGAACAGGCCGGAATGAGAGGGGGAGGGAGCGTGGAAGCTCGGGTGTCCGGGGCGGTGCGCGGCCGGATCGCATGGCTGCGCCGCTTCGCCGCGACCACGCCCGGCACGATCATCGGGATTGCCGCGGCGGCCGTTGTGCTGTGCCTGATTTCGGGTCTGGTCTGCGCCGAGGAGTTCAGCGCCCGGACCGCGCACCGTGACGACGCCCTGATGCGCTCCGAGCCGCTGGCCGATGCGGCGCAGCGGTTGTACGTGGCGCTGTCGTCCGCCGACGCCGCCGCGGCCACCGCCTTCCTGTCCGGCGGCATCGAATCCCGCGAGGTGCGTGGGCGTTACGAACAGGCTCTCGCCGATGCCGCGCAGGCGCTGGCCGTCGCCACGGCGGGCGCGTCCGATGCGCGGACCCGCGAGATCGTCGCCCGGGTCGCCGCCGACCTGCCCGTGTACACCGGTCTGGTGGAGACGGCGCGGGCCAACCATCGGCAGGGCTTTCCGGTCGGTGCGGCGTATCTGCGCGAGGCGTCGGGGGTGATGCAGAATTCGTTGCTGCCGAACGCGTCCGAACTGACCGCGCAGCGCCTGGCCGCCGTGCGGGCCGATCAGCGGGCCGTCACCGGACCGCCCTGGGTGGCCCTGGCGCTGTCGGCCATCGTGCTCGGGGGCGCGATGGCGGCCTCGCGGGTGCTGTCGCGGCGCACCAACCGACGGTTCAATCTCGGGTTGGTGGTCGCGGGCGGCGCGGCGGCGCTGGCCGTGCTGTGGATCGTCGTCGCGGCCGTGATCGCGCGCGGCGCGATCGATACCGGCACCCGCGGGCCGACGGCGCGCGGCGAGAACCTCGCCCAGGCACGGATTCTCGCGCAGCAGGCCCGCACGGACGAGACCCTGCAGCTGATCACCAACGGCGACATCACCGATATCGAGAACGACTTCGCGGCGAAGACGAGTCTGCTCGGTGCCGCACTGGAGCAGGCGGGTTCGCCCGAGTCGCCGGTACACCAGCAGTTTTCGCAGTGGATGAGCGGGCATCGCAACCAGTTGGACAACTACCGGGCCGCCGACTACCAGGCCGCCGTGCGGCAGGCCATCGGCCCCGGACCCGAGTCCTCGGCGGGCCGGTTCGCCGACCTCGACGCCGCGCTGCGCAACGATCTGACCGCCACCCGCGCCGAACTGCGCCAGCAGATCGGATCCGCGGGAGCCGCCTGGTTCGGCGCGGCGGCGGGCACACTGGTGCTGATGGTGATCGCGGCCGCCGGTGTCGTCGCCGGGCTGTGGCCGCGACTGAAGGAGTTCCTGTGAGTGGCGGGCGTGCGCTGCGGGTGCTGGCGATGGTCGCGATCGCCTGGCTGTCGGCCGGGTGCGGGGCCGATCCGCGAGTACCGTCGACGCCGTCGACGGTAGCGGTGTGGCCCGCGCCACCCAAGGCCGCCGAGATCACCGCCGCGCCCGCCGCGGCGGACGGTTGCGATGCGGAGGTCAGCCTGCGGCCCGGCGCGCCGCCGAGACCCGGTGCGATGCCGCCGGATTCGCCGATGGCGCGCATCGTGGCCAAGGGCCGGATAACCGTCGGCGTCGATCAGAACACCTATCTGTTCGGCTTCCGCGATCCGGCCACCGGACAGCTGCGCGGCTTCGACATCGACCTGGCCCGCGAGATCGCCCGCGACCTGTTCGGCGATCCGAACCGGATCGAGCTGCGGTCGGTGTCCTCGGCCGAGCGGGTGCGCGCCCTGCAGGACCATCAGGTGGATCTGGTGGTGCGGACCTTCTCCAGCACCTGCGATCGCCGCCGCGACATCGACTTCTCGGCCGTGTATTACAGTGCGGCACAGCGCATTCTGACTGGCGACCCCGCAGTGCGATCGAAGGCGGATCTGGGCGGTAAGCGGGTGTGTGTCACCTTCGGGTCCACCTCGGCCCGTCCGCTGTTCGAACTGCCCGCTCGGCCGACCGTGCGCGGGGTCGACAACTGGACCGACTGCCTGGTGCAGTTGCAGCAGGGGCAGGTCGACGCGGTCAGCACCGACGAGCCGATCCTGGCCGGCCTGGCCCAGCAGGACCGCAATCTGCGGGTGGTCGGCGACGCGCTGGGCCGGGAGAATTACGCGGTGGGGGTGCCCAAGGGGGAGCCGGAGCTGGTGCGGTTCGTCAACGGGGTGCTCGAGCGGGTGCGCGCGGATGGCACCTGGCAGCGCCTCTACAACGAGCATCTGGGCATTCTGGGCCCCAGCCCCGGGCCGCCGCCCCCGCGCTACAGCGATTGAGCCGCCGATGAACGTGTTGACCGTCGCCGAGATAGACAGCGAATTGGCCGCGCGCGGTAGGGAAATCGACGCCGTCACCGCGTCGCTGTTGGAGTTGGACAAGCATCCGGGACTGACGCTGCTGCGCGGCTATCCACCGGTCGGGGCGACCGCCGCGCGCTGGCGGCCGCTGCGCGAGCGACTGGATCTGATGTGGGAGGACTTCGGGCGGTTGCAGTCGATCCTGGATCAGGCCAGGGCCATTCGCGCCCGGCGCACCAAGCCGACCGACGCCGACCGCGCGGAGCTCACCCGCCTGCTGCGCGACCGACCGCACGAGCTGGCGCGGGTGCCGATTCCGCTGTCGGAGCGCTCGCTCACCGGGCCCGGCGAGCGGGTGCTGTTCGTGGGCATCGCCGACACCCTCGACCGCATGCGCGCGACCTTTCCGCACATCGCGGAATTCCTCGACGCGGTCGACGCGATCAACTCCCGCGTGCTGTCCGGCCTGGCGCCGCTGCAGGCCCAGCTCGATCGATTCGGCGGTGCGTCGCCGGAGTTGCGGGCCATCGGCGCGGAGGTGAGCGAACTCGTCCGGCGCTCGGCCACCGATCCGCTGGCCTTCACCGCCGAGGAGATCGATTCGCGCATAGCGGCCGTGGCCGAACGGCTGCGCGGGGAATCCGAGGCACTCGCCGAGCTGCGCTCGCTGGTCGAGAACTGGGCGGCCGCGATCGCCGAGACCGGGGCGCGCCTGGACGATCTACGGGCCGCCCGCGAACGGGCGCTGGCGGCCCGCGCGGAAGCCGAACGCACGATCCACACCGCACCGATTCCCGTTCATCCGGATGTGAGCGAGGCCCTGCGCTGCGAGCTGGAATCGCTTGCCGCGCGGTATCGCTCGCAATCCGAAGGCGGCGAGGCGGGGACGGTACCGCTGACCGCGGCGGGTGCGCTGCTGGACCTGCGCCTGCGCACGGCCGCCGCGCTCGAGACCGCCACCGCCGATGAGCAATTGGCGCGCGGACTGCTGGACCGGCGTACCGAGCTGCGCGGGCGGCTGGCGGCCTATCAGGCCAAGGCCGCCCGGCTGGGGGTGAGTGAGGATCCGGACGTGCTGTCGTCCAACCGGATCGCCAGCGGCCTGCTGTCGCGCCGCCCCTGTGATCTGGCCGCCGTGACGCGGGCGGTGGCGGACTATCAGCAGATCATCGTGGAGAAGTCGGGGAGGCGGGGATGACGTGCGGTGAACCGGGCTGTGGCGGAACGATTGTCGACGGGTACTGCGAGATCTGCGGCACCGCACCCGCCGCGGCGGGCAGCACCGACTGTCGGGAGCCGGGCTGCGGCGGGACGATCGTCGACGGATACTGCGCCACCTGCGGCACCGCGCCGAGTGCCGAAACGGCCACCGCCACAACGCAGAGCGCGTCGACCGGCCGCTCCACCGCTCGCTCGGCGCGCACCCGGTCCACCTCCGGCCGCTCGCGCCGGGGGCGGCTCGGGGCGGGCATGGTCGAGGTGCCGCGCGTCGCGCGGACAGATCCGGCCGCCGCGGTCCTGTCCGACCCGCAGGTGCCGGAGAACAAGCGCTTCTGCTCCACCTGCGAACGCCCGGTCGGCCGGTCCCGCGAGGGGGCGCCCGGCCGCACCGAGGGCTTCTGCCCGCACTGCGGCACGCGGTTCTCCTTCTCCCCGAAGCTGACCGGGGGAGATCTGGTGGGCGGGCAGTATCGGGTGGCGGGCCCGATCGCACACGGCGGGCTGGGCTGGATCTACCTGGCCACCGACACCAAGGTCGACGACCGCTGGGTGGTGCTCAAGGGCCTGCTCAATGCGGGCGATCGCGATGCCATGGCCGCGGCCGTCGCCGAGCGGCGCTCGCTGGCGCGGGTCGAGCATCCGAATATCGTCAAGATCTTCAATTTCGTCGAGCACGGCGGCACCGACTACCTCGTCATGGAATACGTGGGCGGCGTCTCGCTCAAACAGCTGCTGCGCCGCCGCCGCGACACCGAGCGGTCGTATCTGCCGCCCGCCCAGGCGATCGCCTATGTGCTGGAAATGCTTCCGGCACTGGGCTATCTGCATTCGCTGGGCCTGGCCTACTGTGATTTCAAGCCCGACAACGTGATGCAGACCGACGAACAGTTGAAGCTGATCGATCTGGGCGCGGTCATGGCGATGGACGACGAGCATGGCGCCATCTACGGCACGGCCGGATATCAGGCCCCCGAGATCGCCGACACCGGCCCGACCGTAGCCAGCGAGATCTACACCGTCGGGCGGACCCTGGCCGTGCTGATGATGCCGGTGCCGCAGCGCGACGGGCACTTCGCCGAACTGCCCGGCCCGGACACCGAGCCGCTGCTGGCCCGGCACGCGTCGCTGTACCGATTCCTGTTGCGCGCCACCGAGTCCGACCCGCGGGCACGGTTCACCTCGACGGAGGAGGCGGCCGATCAGCTGACCGGGGTGTTGCGCGAGGTGCTCGCGGCCGAGGACGACACCCCGCGGCCCGGGCCGTCGGTGAACTTCGGTCCGCCGCGCGCGGTCTTCGGCGCGGGCGGGCGCCCACCGCGGGACGCGCGGGCGATCGTCACGGCGCTGCCGGTGCCGCTGGTGGATCCGGCCGACTCCGGTGCGGCGCTGCTGGCGACCACGGGCGGAACCACGGTGGCGGAGTTGGAGACCGCGTTCGAGGCGGGGCTGCGCGCGGTGGTCACCGGAAAGGCCGAATCGGTCGAGGTTCCGCTGCGGCTGGTGCGGGCGGCCCTGGAGATGGGCGACGCGGCGCAGGCGCGGCGACGCATCGATGAGCTGACGCCGACGCTGGGGGAGGACTGGCGGCTGGCCTGGTATCGGGGGCAGGCGCGCCTGCTGACGGGCGAATACGACGCCGCCGCGAGCGATTTCGAGTCGGTGTATGGTGCGCTCCCGGGCGAGGCCGCACCGAAGCTGGCGCTCGCGGTGGCGGCCGAGCTGGCCGCGCCCGGCAGCGGGGAGCCGGATGCCGAGAGGCGGCGGGCCGCAGGGTATTACGAGACCGTCTGGCGCACCGATCGCGGGTATGTCAGTGCCGCCTTCGGCTTGGCGCGGCTGCGCCGCCTCGGCGGGGAGCGCGACGGTGCCGTGGCGGCGCTCGACCAGGTCCAGCCCTCCTCGGCGCTCTACACCGAGGCCCGGCTGACCGCCGTGGAGGTCATGCTCGGCGCGGACGATTCGGATCGGGCACCCGATGACCCCGAGGCGCTTGCGGCGAACATCACCGAGGAGCTGCTGCGCGAATGCGGCGGCCGGATCGAGGGACTGGTCATCGAATCGAAACGTCGTGCGGCCCAAGTGCGGCTGCGGCTGTTGCGGGTCGCGCTCGCCTGGTTGGCGGCCGGGCACACGGCCGCGCGGCGCGATCCGCTGCTCGGCCGCGACCTCGACGAAACGGGTGTGCGCGCCGGACTCGAGCGCTGCTACCGCGATCTGGCCCGGGAGAGCGAGGATATGTGGGAGCGCATCGAACTGGTCGAGCGGGCCAATGCGGTACGCCCGAGGTCCACGCTGTGAGCGCGCCGACCTGCCCCGGATGTGGGGCCCGCACCCGCAGTACCGACCGTTTCTGCGAGCAGTGCGGGCGCGAGCTGGCCATCCGCCGGGCCGCCCTGCCCGACCTCGCGATCGATCCCGCGGCCGGATGCGCGGCCTGCGGGGCGGGGCGGCTCGATCCCGATGGATACTGCACGGCCTGCGGCGAGCTGCGGCGGCCGCCGGACCGCGGCAGTGCCGATCTGGGCGCGGTATATCTGGTCACCGATCGCGGAAAAGTGCACGCGCGCAACGAGGATGCGGTCGCGGCCGCGGTCCTCGGCGATGTCGAGGACGAGCCCGCGGCGGCACCGCGTCCGGGCGGGGACGATTCCACCCTGAGCGCGGTGGATCCGGCCGCCGCCGAAACCACCGGATCGGCCGTCGTGATCACCGTCTGCGACGGCGTATCCACCTCGGAGGATCCACAGGCCGCCTCCGGGGCCGCGGCGCGCGCCGGGTTGGACGCCTGCCTGGCCGCGCTCACCGCCGATCGGACGGCCGAGGATGCGGTGATGGCGGGGCTGGAGGCGGCCTTCCAGGCGGTGCGCGGGGTGTCCATCGCCGCCGGGCACAGTCCGTCGTGCACCTACGTCACCGCGGTGCTGCGACCGTGCGGCCATGGGGAATTCGAGATCACGGTCGCGAATGTCGGTGACAGCCGCGCCTATTGGCTGCGCGCGCCGAGCGATCGCGCCGACCAGCCGTCGCGGCGGCTCACCGTCGACGACTCCTGGGCGCAGGCCCTCGTCGACGCCGGTGCGATGGACGAGGTCGCCGCCATGCGCGATCCGCGCGCGCACGCCCTGGTCCGCTGGCTGGGCGCCGATTCCGAGCACACCGCCGCCGACACCCGCGTGCACACCCTGCGGGTCCACGGTCCGGGTGTGCTGCTGCTGTGCAGCGACGGCCTGTGGAACTACCTGTCCGAACCCGCCGATCTGGCCGCGATAGCCACCTCCGCCCCGCCCGCCAAGGCCGCCCGCAACCTCGTCGATTACGCCATACACTGCGGTGGCGCCGACAACATCACCGTCGCCCTCGCGCCGGTGTCAGGAGTACAGCAATGAGCTCACAAGAAGGACAGGGTATTTCGGTCGTCGTCGACCAGAATCCGTATCTGGCCGAGGGTGCGGATACCGTCGACGCGGTGGTGACCGTGGCGGCGGGGGCCGACTTCGCGGACGCCGCACCGCCGCCCGAGCGGTTGGAGATCATCATCATTGACTGCTCGGGTTCGATGGGCGCGGGGGATCGGTTCCCGGGCGCGCGCCGCGCCACGGCCGCCGCGCTGGACGAGCTGCCCGACGGAACGCTGTTCGCGATCGTGCAGGGCACCTCCGAGGCGCAGGTGGTCTACCCCCGACGCGGGCCGCTGCAGCGGGCCAGCCGCGAATCCCGCACGGCCGCAAAGCATGCGCTGGACAAGCTGCGACCCTACGGCGGCACCGCCATGGGTACCTGGCTGGGGCTGGCGCGCCAGATCGCCCAACAGCATCCGCACGCGATGGCGCACGCGATCCTGCTGACCGACGGCAAGAACGAGCACGAGTCGCCCGAACACCTCGCGGCGGAGATCGCGACCTCGCAGGGCCTGTTCACCTGCGACTGCCGCGGTGTCGGCAGCGATTACGTGGTCGCCGAACTGCGTGCCATCGCCACGGCGCTGAACGGTTCGGTGGATGTGGTCAAGGAGGGCGCGCAGCTGGCCGCCGACTTCCAGGCCATGATGCGCACCTCGCTGGCCAAGACCATTCCCGATCTCGCGCTGCGGGTTTGGACCCCGGTGGGCGCGGCCGTCCGCTTCGTCAAACAGGTCGCGCCCACCATCTCCGATCTCACCGACCGGCGCGTCGAGGCCGGGACGCAGGTGGGGGAGTATGCGCTCGGCTCCTGGGGCGCCGAGGAGCGCGATTACCACGTCCAGGTCCGCGTCGAGCCCGCGGCGGCCGGACGGGAGAAGCTCGCGGCGCGCATCAGCGTGGTGGTGGGGGACGAGGTGGTCGGGCAGGGACTGGTCAAGGCGGTGTGGACCACCGACACCGAACTGTCGGCGCGGATCAGTCGCCGGGTCGCGCACTACACCGGCCAGGCCGAACTGGCGCAGGCGGTGCAGGAGGGACTGGCGGCGCGCAAGCAGGGTGATCTCGATACCGCGACGGCCATGTTGCAGCGCGCGGTGCATCTGGCCTCGGCCTCCGGGAACGACGACACCGCAAAGCTTTTGCGCACGGTGGTCGAGGTGGACGACCATACCGGCACGGTGCAGCTGCGCCGCACCGTCGACGCGTTCGACGAGGCCGCCCTGGACGCCCGGTCGACGAAAACCGCCCGGGTGCGGAAGGAGTCGTGATGGTCACCTGTCCCGAGGGGCATCCGTCGGCGGCGTCGGATTACTGCGATATCTGCGGGGCGGCGATCGCCGCGGCAGCGCCGGTGCCGCCCGCGGCCGAATGCCCGGCCTGCGGTGCGCCGATCGCGGGAAGGTTCTGCGAGGCGTGCGGCCGTGATTCGGCACTGCCCGCACCGGCACGGGTCGCCGAGACGGTGACCCTGCCGGAGGTGCCGGAACAGGCTGCCGCGCAACAGGTCTGGGTTGCGACCGTGGTGGCCGACCGCGAGTTCTATCAGCGGGTGCTCGACCGCAAGGGCCCCGACGCCGATCGCGTCGAATTCCCCGCCTACTACCCGCCGCGACGAATCCCCCTGCACGGCACCGACTTCCTCATCGGCAAGCACAGTGTCTCGCAGGGTGTGCACCCCGAAATCGACCTGGGCATTCCCCCGGTGGACATCGGTGTCTCCCGCGCCCACGCCCGCCTGCACGTGTCCCCGGACGGCATCACGGTCACCGACCTCGGCTCGACCAACGGCACCTCGCTGAACGGCGCCGACGAACTCATTGCGCCGAATACGCCCGTGCCCCTGGCCGCCGGAGCGCGCATCCACGTCGGCGGCTGGACCACGATCACCGTCAGCTACGAGACGCCCTAGCGAAACGCGCACCGGCCCTGAGGTTCTCGACCATCTGGGCGGGGGCCTTGGCGGGGGAACCGGCGTCGTAGGGCGGCTGCGGATCGTATTCGGTCAGCAGCTGGATCGCCATCGCGTGCTCGTGTCCGGCGATTCTGCCGAGCAGGGTCAGGCCCATGTCGATTCCGGAGGAGACGCCCGCCGCGGTCACGTACTTGCCGTCGATGACCACCCGGTCGCTCGTGGGCTGGGCGCCGAGTTCGGTCAATTCGTCCAGGGCCAGCCAGTGCGAGGTCGCCCCGCGCCCGTGCAGCAGTCCGGCCGCGGCCAGCAGCAGCGATCCGGTGCACACCGAGGTCGTCCAGGTGCTGGTGGAATCGACTCGGCGCAGCCAGTCCAGCAGGCGCGGATTGGTCATCTGCTCGGTTTGACCGGGACCGCCGGGGACCACGACGATGTCGGGTCGCCGCACCTCGTCGAATCCGCGGTCGGCGACCAGCGCCAGGCTGCCGGTGTCGGTGCGCACCGGTCCGGGTTGCTCGGCGACGAAAATCGTGTCGGCTTCGGGTATTCGGCTCAACAGCTCGTACGGGCCGACCGCGTCGAGCGCGGTGAAGCGGTCGTAGAGCACGATCGCGATCTGCACGGATCACCTTTCCTCGGAACGCGGCGAACGAAAACGACGCCGATACTCGGCCGGGGCCGAGCCGAGCGCCTTGACGAAGGCGCGCCGCATCGCCTCCGGTGTGCCGTATCCGCAGGCCCGCGCGATCTCCGCGATGCCGTCGCCGGTGTCCTCGAGCAGCCGCCGGGCCTGTTCCAGCCGTACCCGATCGACGTAGCGGCCCGGCGTCATCCCGGTCTCGTGTCGGAAAGCGCGGGCGAACTGGCGCGGCGACAGGCGGGCCCGGGCCGCGAGCGCCTCGACGGTCAGATCGGCGTCGGGATGTTCGGTGATCCAGTGCTGTACCGCGCGCAGCGGGTCGCGGCGGGCGGTCTGCGCCGACAGCTGGGCGCTGAACTGCGCCTGGTTGCCGGGGCGGTGCAGGAATACGACCAGCTGGCGCGCGATGACCAGTGCGGCCCGGCGGCCGAGGTCCTCCTCGACCAGGGCCAGGGCCAGATCGATACCGGCCGTCACGCCCGCCGAGGTGGCGATGTCGCCGTCGCGCACGTAGATGGGTTCCGGATCCACCCGCACCAGTGGGTATTTCGCGGTCAAGAGCTCGGACCAGGCCCAGTGCGTGGTGGCCCGGCGGCCGTCGAGCCGACCGGCCGCGGCGAGCAGGAAGGCGCCCGTGCACACCGATATCAGGCGTGCAGGGCGTTGGGCGCCAAGCCATTCGATAAGCCGAGGGTCGGGTGCGCGGGTGCCCTGGCCGCCGGGGACGACGAGGGTATGCGGAGTGTCCGCCGCGTCGAGCGGCTGGTCGGGGGTCAGCGTCAGGCCGCTCACGGTGCGCACCGGGCGGCCGTCGAGGGAGGCCGTGCGGATGTCGTAGGACCCGGGGGTGTGGCGTTCGGCGCCCGCGAAGACCTCGAGCGGTCCGATCACGTCGAGGCCCTGTACTCCCTCGAACAGGACGATCAGGACGGTCCGGGTCATGCACTCATCCTCGATGTTCGCGGGGACGTCCGCAATGACGTGCAACCCACCTTTTCTGCCATTCGACCGGATGGAAGAAACCGGGCGTGAGTTCGGACAAAGCACATCTATCCGACTATCGGTTTGTTCTCTCGCATGAAATCGGCGCGCGTCATTCATAGACCTGGACAACCGGGGTGTTGGCGCTCACATTTACACTGCCCCGATCAGGAGTACAAGGAGCAACCGACATGCCAGCTAGTCCAGTCATGCGCGATCTCTTCCGGCGCAAACCCATCGAATTGGTCGAGGAGGAGGGCAGCGGCCTGCAGCGGGCCCTCGGTCTGTGGCAGCTGACCGCCATCGGCGTCGGCGGCATCATCGGGGCCGGAATCTTCTCTCTCGCCGGTGCGGTCGCGCACGGTACGGCCGGTCCCGCCGTGTTGATCTCGTTCCTCATCGCCGGTGTGGCGAGCGCCGCGGCCGCGATGTCCTATGCCGAGTTCGCGGGCCTGATCCCGAAGGCCGGGTCGGCCTACACCTACGGCTATGTGGTGCTCGGTGAGCCGGTCGGCTGGTTCATCGGCTGGGATCTGCTGCTGGAGTACACCGCGATCGTGGCGGTGGTGGCCATCGGCATCTCCGGCTACATCGAATTCCTGTTGGAGCAGTTGAACATTCACCTGCCGGTGTGGATGATGGGCGCGCCCGGCACCGGCGACGGGCACAAGATCGACCTGTTCGCGGCGCTGCTGTGCCTGCTGATCGCCTTCCTGCTCAATATGGGCATCAAGGCGGCCGCGCGCTTCGAGTCGGTGGTGGTCGGCATCAAGGTCGTCGTCGTCCTCGTGGTGATCGTCGTCGGCGCCTTCTACATCAAGTCCGGCAACTACTCTCCGTACTTCCCGTTCGGCTTCGGCGGCGCGGTGACCGGCGCCTCGACGGTGTTCTTCGCGGTGTTCGGCTACGACGCGATGTCGACCGCGGCGGAGGAGTCGGTGGACGCCAAACGCCATATGCCCAAGGCGATCATCTACTCGCTGGTCATCTCGATGGTGCTGTACGTCCTGGTGTGCCTGGTCCTGACCGGCATGCAGAAGTACACCGAGATCAACCCCGAGAGCGGCCTGTCCTCGGCCTTCGCCGCCGTCGGCCTGTCCGGCCTCGGCAGCCTGATCGCGGCGGGCGCCATCGTGGGCATCATGACCGTCCTGTTCACGTTCATGCTCGGCGTGACCCGCGTCTGGTACTCGATGAGCCGCGACGGCCTGCTGCCCCAGTGGTTCGCCAAGACCCACCCCGTCCGCAAGGTCCCCACCCGCATCACCTGGATCGTCGGCGTGGCCTCGGCCGTCTTCGCGGGCCTGCTCCCCATCGCCCAGGTGGCCGAACTGACCAACATCGGCATCCTGCTGGCCTTCGTAATCGTCTGCGCCGCGGTCATAGTCCTCCGCTACCGCCAGCCCGACCTCCCCCGCACCTTCCGCACCCCCTTCATGCCCTTCATCCCCCTGATCGGCATAGTCTTCTCCCTCTGGCTCATCTCCTACCTCGACCCGGTCACCTGGCTCCGCTTCGCCGCCTGGTTCGTCCTGGGCTTCGTCATCTACTTCGGCTACAGCCGCCGCCACTCCCTCCTCGCCCGAGGCGGCAACCATCCCCCAGCCGAATCCACCTCGGTGAGTTAGCAATACGCCCCGCCCGGACTCCGTCCGGGCGGGGAAATGAGTGTGCATGCCTACGGGGGAGTGGGTGTGCACACCCACGGGAGAGTAGGTGTGCATGCCTACGGGGGAGTGGGTGCGCACGCCTGCGGGAAACGAGGTCTTCCTACCTCACCGCTGGGCGCGCGCTCTCCTTGTTGTTCCCTGCCTTGCAGCGCAGCGCGATGCAGGGCAGGGAGCCGCGGGGTCGGGATGAGCGCGTTCTTCTTGTTCCGGGTGGGCGCGTTTCCTCGTTCCCAGTAGGCGCTCTTCTTGTTCCCCGCCTTGCAGCGCAGCGCGATGCAAGGCGGGGATTCGGGTTCGGGTCAGCGGCGGGAGCTCAGTGCGAGGGCCGCGATGAGGAGGGCGGCGCCGGTCCAGCCCCAGGGGGTGAGGTGTTCGTTCAGGAGGGCCAGGGAGAGGAGGGTTGCTGTGAGGGGTTCGAGGAGGGCTGCCAGGGAGGCGAATACGGGGGCCGCGGTGCGCAGGCCGCGGAAGTAGGCGGTGTAGGCGAGGGCTGTGGGGGCGCTGCCCAGGTAGGCGGCGGTGGCCAGGGTGGTGGGGGTGAGGGGGAGGGTCATGCCGAGGGGGAGGGCCGCGGGGGTGAGGAGGAGGCCGCCGGTGAGCATGCCGAAGGCTGTGGTGCGCAACGGGTCCAGGCCGGGGACGGGGGTGGTGGTGATGAGGGTCAGGAGGGCGAAGCCGATGGCGGCGGCGAGGGCGAAGGTGACCCCGGTGAGGAGGTGCCAGCCGCCGATCGCGTCGATGCGGGAGCCGGTGAGCAGTGCCAGGCCCGTGATTGCCACGGCGATGGCGGCCAGGGTGGTCGGTTGGGGGATGCGGCGGTCGCGCAGTGCGGTGCCGATGGCCACGAAGACCGGGAGCATGCCGATGGTCACCATGGTGGCCATGCCCACCGAGGTGTACTGGACGGCAACGAAGTAGGCGGCCTGGAAGAAGCCGAGCAGCGCGCCGGTCACCAGGATGCGGCGCAGCGCCGCCCGGGTGCGCGGCACTCCGCGCAGCCCGCCCGAGATGGCCAGTAGCGCCACCGCCAGCCCGCCGCCGAGCAGTAGGCGATAGGTCGCGACGGACAGCGGATGCAGGCCGGTCTGCCGAGTGAGCATGGCCCCGGCCAGACCGCCGGTGCCCCAGAGGATTCCAGCGGCCAGCAGGGCCGCCGCGGAACGGTCGCGCGCGGGCGCGACGACGTCGATGGACATGTGAGGAAGTGCTCCTGCGTCGAAGGACAAAGGTGATCGACGACGCGGGGCAGGTGCTACCGAAGCTGGTACCGCAGACCGGTACTACGAATCAGTCGAGCGGCTGTGCCGACCCGACTCGGAGACCACCCCGCTCAGCGGGCGGGGGGCGGAGTGACTTTGTAGATCCGGTGCACGGTCGCCACTCTAGCCGACGCACCGAGACCGGATGAAGGCGAGATCGCCTTAAAGCGAATCTCTTTGCGTTAAGCTCCGACCGTGACCACCTCGGCTCGCACCAGACCCGGCGGCCGCAGCGCCCGCATCCGGGCGGCGGTGTATCGGGCCGCCACGGATCTGGTCGTCGAACTGGGCGCGGACCGGATGACGATTCCGGCCGTCGCGGCTCGCGCGGGCGTCACCGCGAGTACGGTCTACCGCCGCTGGGGCACACTCGCCGCCCTGCTCGCCGACGTCGCCGCGCACACCCGCGCGCCCGCGCCCGCGCAGACCGGCGAGTTGCAAGCGGACCTGGCGAACTGCGCCGCCTGGACGCTCGCGGAATTGTCCCGACCGGGTGGTATCGCATACCTGTGCGCGGAGCTGGCCGGAGACGCGGGCGAGCGCCGAACGGGCCTGCGCGCGTGCCTGATTCGGGTGGGCGCCCAATTCGAATCGGTGCTCGCGGCGGCGCGCGCCCGCGGCGAGCATCCGCCGCCGCTCGACACCGTCCTGGACCGCGTCGTCGCGCCGCTTCACTTCCGAACGGTCTTCGCGGTCCCCGGCACCGACGAGCGGTACGCCCGCGGCCTCGCCACGGCAGTGCTCGACGGCTGAACCGACTGTGTCCAATTGGACCCACCCGCCCCGTGTCCAATTGGACACAGCACATCCCCGACACACCAGACAAATGAAACGCGTTCGAGTTACACGCGTGTAAGACTGTCCCCGCACAGTAATGCTCTCCTCATTACGGGAGGACCGTCTATGACGAATTCTGTTGCACCGCTCGATCTGCCCAAGCCCCTGGTGGTGACCCTGGGGAATCTGAAGGGCGGCGTCGGGAAGACCACTTCCGCCTTTTTCCTCGCCGGATACTTCGCGCAGGTGCACCAGCTGCGCGTCCTGGTGATCGACGCCGATCCACTTAGCCAGACCGGATACTCCTGGTACCGCAGGCTGCTCAAGGGCGAGATCGAGGTGCCGTTCACGCTCATCGCGTTTCCGTCCCGGCACGTCGACGACTGTATTGCCGACAATGCCGCGAACTACGACGTGGTGATCGTGGATGCCGGTGGTGAATCCGCGGATATCTTCAAGGCCGCGATTCCCGCGACCGACGAGCTCATTCTATTGACGAGCGTGAGTCCATCGGAGGTGAAACGAGTGCCGAGTACATATCGGGCCGCCGAGGAGGCGGCCGCCGATGCGGCCCGAGAAATACGGGTCCGCGTGTTGATGACCAAGGTTCCGGTGACGATGAAGAACGGTGTCAACGTCTCCACGGAATATCGCACCCAGCGTTCGCATCTGGAGGATGCCGGGTACGAGGTGTTCGAGTCGTATCTGAGCGCCTGGAAGTGGTATCGGGAAGCCGCCGATGGGGAAGTCGGCGAGGGTGCCGAGAATCCACTCGAGGATCTGGGTGAATATCGCCAGGTGGGCGACGAACTGGTCGAACCCTACCGCGTCGCACTGGGGGTGCCCGCCTGATGCCTCCGCAACGCAGGAAATCCGTGATCGGCGGGGCCGCCGCCGCGAATCCGCTGGCCGATTCGGCCGAGCACACCCCGCCGGTCTCGCCGCTGCGCGATGCCGAATGGCGGCGTTCGGGTCCGGCCCTGTCGGTGGTGCCACCGGTGCCCGACCCGGCCGCCAGCGTGCTGACCATGCCGTTGCCCACGGCCGGGGACGGCCCGCTCAGTGAGCGGGAGCAGGATCAGCTGTCGGCCTGCGAATCCTCGATCGGCACTTTGCGACTCGCGTTCTGGGCGGCCGGTCGCGCGCTGCAGATCGTGCGGGACGGCCGGTTGTATCGCGACGCCTACGCCACCTTCGACGATTACGTGGAACAGCGGTGGGATATGCAACGCTCCTACGCCCACAAGCTGATTCGCGCCTGGCCGCTGGCCGCCCGGCTGCATCCGATGGCGCCGGGAATCAATGAGGGGCAGATTCGCGAACTGCTTCCGGTGGCGGCCGAGCACGGCGAGGAGGCGGCCGTGACGGTCTATGCCACGCTGGCCGCTGGTACGCCGAAGGTCACCGCCGGAAAAATACGCGAGGCGATTTCGGTGCTGCCCGAACAATTCGACAAGGATCAGGTCGTGCAGCGATTGCAATCCTGGCTGCGCGGCGAGATGCGGGAGCCCGCGCCCGAGCGTCCCATCGATTTGTTCAGCACCGTGGAATCGCGATTGGTGGCCCTGAGTCGCCGGGTCGTGAAAAGTTCGAACGACGATCCGGATGCGGCCCGAGAATTCGCCGCAAAATTGCGCGACCTGGCCGCGCGCATCGAACAGCAGTTAAGCGCCTGACCGGGCCGAAGAAAATGCCCCGCAGCGGAAAAACAATCCGCAGCGGGGCATTTCTCCGTAATCCATTGGTTTTCGATTGTTTATCGCGTTGTTATCAATAAATGCGTGTTCCTGTTTGTAATTGTTTTGATGCGGGCGAATGATGACTTCTCGGATCCGCTGGACCGAATGCACATCGCGACGTTTTTCGAAACTGTTCGGAGAGTCGGGCGAGCGTCCGGCCTCCGATGAAAGGATCGGAGGACCGCATCATGGCAGGAAACAGCGAAGGCCGATATCACCGCTTGCTGCGGCCGTTGCTCTGGTGGATGATGGCCGCCGCGGTGGTCGTCCTCGGCGCGATCGGCGCCCTGCTGCTGAGCAGTGGACAGGCCGCGGCGCAGCCGGTGCAGATCCCCGGAATCGGCACCCTCGACCTCCCCGGGGTGGCACCGACGCCCGGCCCGCTGCCGGAGGCGCTGGTGGCGATTCCGGAAGAGGTTGTCGCACCGATGGTTTCGGAACCCGCCCGGCAGGCCGACGCGATCGCCGCCCCGGCGCCCATCCCCGGCATCCGGGTCGACTCCGTGGCCACCGATCTGCTGAGCGCCGTGCAGGCGCTGGTTCCCGGCCTCGACTTGCGTTCGCTGCCAATGCCTCCCGGCCTGCTGCCGCAGCCCCAGCCCTCCGCGCCGGCCGCGACACCGGAGAAGACTCCCGGCCAACTCGCCGTGGCGGCCGCCGAATCCAAGCTGGGTTCGGCCTACGCCTTCGGTTCGAACGGCCCGGATTCCTTCGACTGCTCCGGCCTGGTGCAGTGGTCCTATGAGCAGGCGGGCGTCGAATTGCCGCGCACCAGCTACGAACAGCTCGCCGCCGGTACTCCGGTGCCGCTGGACGAGCTGGAGCCCGGCGATCTGGTGTCGTTCTACGGCGGCGACCATTCCGCGCTCTACGCCGGAGACGGCCGGGTGATTCACGCCGCCACCAGTGGCAGCGGCGTCGTGATGTCACCGATATCCGAGATGCCGGTGTCCGGAGCCCGCCGCTTCTGAAATGCCCTGTGCACCAAACTAACCGCCCCGGCGAACGTTCTTGCATTCGGGCTTGCGCATGCTCGAATCGAGGGACTGGTCGAATCCTGTCACTGCTGCGACCATCTATACGATGCCGAAATCACGTTGCGGCACAACGCAGACGAGGATACTGGGAAACGACCGTCGGGTAAGCGGAGGGGAGCAGGTGGTCGACCACACGGACAACCGGGCGAATTCCGGCGAGGAGCCGTTCGGGCCGATTCGCCCGGAGCACGCCACCGACGGCTGGGCGCTGGCCGGTGGTCCCGCGGAGTGGTGGCTGACCAAGGATTTCGGTGAATGCCGCGCCCGGGTGAAGGCGACGACCCGTACCACGTGTGCATGGCGGATCGGCAGACTGGACGGCAGCCTGGTCCGGGAGGCGTCGGCACGCTCGGTGGACGAGGCCAAGGCCGCGGCCCAGGAGTGGATTCGCCGGGGTAGCTACACCGGGTGACTCTCCTCAGTGCTCCGCGGGTGGCCGACGCGGCCACTGCCGACCGCTGTCGGCGAGCACCGGCTCGGCCGCCGATGTGACGGCCGGTCGGCGTCGATCGGCGGACAGCCGTTCCGCCGAATCGATCTCGGCCAGACCGACCAGCACGATCAGCATCATGGTGACCAGCGTGACGATCACGATCAGCGGCGTGAGCAACTGCATGGGATCGGAACCACCGAGCGCGACATCGTGGCCGCCGTGTTCGGCGGACATGGAAGCCATCCCGGTGTAATGCATTCCGCACACCGCCAAACCCATGATCAGCGCCGCGCCCAGGGTGGCCAGGAAGCCGCGCAAATGCAGCATGAACCACAGCGCCGCGGTCGCCGCCACCACCGCGATCGCGATGGACAGCGCCACCAGGCTGGGTCGGTAATGCACGACCGCTGCCGAATGCATCGCATACATGCCGAGGTAGTGCATCGATGCCACGCCCAGTCCGGTGATCGCGCCGCCGACCGGCAGCGCGACGACCTCGCGCCGCCCGCGCACGGCGATGGAGAGTCCGAGCCACACCACCACGATGGCGATGGCGGCGCTGAGCAATGTCATCGCCATGTCGTAGCGAATGGTCGTCCCGACGATGGCGAAGCCGAGCATCGCGGTGAAATGCATGACCCAGATGCCCGCGCCGCCGAGCGCCACGGCCGCGGCGATCAACCAACCGCCGGGCCAGCGGGCGGCGCGGGCGTGGAACGCACATCGCAGACCGAGCACCGATCCGATGACGGACATCAGATAGGCCAGGGCCGGGGTCAGCCAACCATGGTGAAAATGGTCCAATTCCAGCACACGAACTCCAATGTCGAATTTCGTCGTTATCGGGCGATCGTCAGATGCGAGGGCGTCGCTGCCGGTCGCACCTTGTGGACGAAGTTGCGGCGCAGCTGGTGATAGGGCTCGCCGGGGTGGAAGAAATTGCGGCGCATCTGCGCCAATTCCTCCGCGCGATAGGCCGATAGTGGTTTTATCGCCTCGTCGGCCGCGCGGCGGCGCTTCTTCTGCACCAGCCTGTCGGCCAATTCCGTTGCGGCAGAAAGATTTTCGGCATCCTGGCGAACCCGGGACCAGAACTGGGCGGCATCGCCGGGTAGGGTGCGATCCACCAGCCCCAGCGCCGCGGCGGCCCGCGCGCCGACGGGCAGGGCCTCGTTGGTGAGCCGCTCGGCCGCGGCCGTGCCCACCCGCCGCGGCAGTGTATAGGTCCAGTATTCCGAGCCGTGCAGACCCATCAGCCGATAGTGCGGATTGAGCACGACCGATTCGCGGCACCACACCTCGTCGGCGGCCAGGGCCAGCAGCACCCCGCCCGCCGCGGCATTGCCCGCCAGCGCCGAGACGACCAGTTTGTCGGTGGTGGTGAGAATTGCCTCCACCAGGTCGTTCATCGCGTTGATGTTGTGCCAGGATTCGACGGCCGGGTCGGCGGCCGCCTCGATCACATTGAGATGGATGCCGTTGGAGAAGAAGTCGCGGGCCGGGCCGAGCACCAGCACACCGACCGGGCGCGTGCACGCATAGCGATACGCGGCCAGCAGGCGGCGGCACTGGCCGGTGCTCATCGCACCGCCCGGAAAGGCGAATTCGAGATAGCCGACCTCGTTCTCCTCGCGATATCGCAGTTCCGACCAGGTGTCGCGGGTGGCGGCCTCGATCGGGGAGACGGGGACCTCGGGGACATCGGCGGGCAGATCGGCCCCGAGCGCGGCCACGGCGGGCTGTTTGAAGGTGGGCGGGCCGCCCGGGGCGCGACGAGATCGCAACTGCGGCAACCACACCGCGCCGTCGGCCGTCGCCCGGCACAGCGCCCCGTCGCGGGTCGCGATCACCGCGCCGGGCGTCCCGCGCAGTCGGTCCTCGCGGTGGCCGCCGTGCAGGAAGTACTCTCTGCCGAACAACTCGTCCAGCACGCCGGGCTGAGAATCGGCGGCGCGGAGTTTGCGCAGGACGGTGGCGGTGTCATCGGCGGCCCAGTCGATGCGCCGGTACCGCTGCTCGTGATAGGGCCGCAGGCGGCCGCGCACGTCGGGGCGGTCGTAGTCCAGCGGCTCGGGCTCGAATCCGCCGGTGGCGAAACGATGTACGGCCGTCAGCACCGCGCGCACGGCGGCGTCGGCGACCTCGTTGCGGTAGAGCTCGCTCTTACCGCAGGCGGCCACCGGGAACGGTTCCGAGGCCCAGATCGGCCCGGCGTCCATCTCGGCGACGGCCTGCAGCACGGTGACGCCCCACTCCGGGGCGCCCTCGTGGATGGCCCAGTCGAGCGAGGAGGGGCCACGATCGCCCTTGGGTCCCGGATGCACGATCAGCACGGTGTGCGCCGTCCAGACGTCCTCCGGGATGGCGGTGGTCAACATCGGCGCCAGAATCAGCTCCGGCCGAAATTCCGCGATCCGTGCGCGTAATGCCTCATCCCCCAATGCCAGTTCGACGCCCACCTGGTGGCCGTGCTCGCGCAGCTCGGCGTGAACGCGCTGCGTGAGACTGTTGAATGCGCTGGCTACCAGCAGGATTCGCACTATGACTCCTCATCCGGTTGTCCGGTGTAAAGCTGAGGGAGAAGCTAACCCGAATCGGCACCGCGCGCATCTCGTTGCGCCACTTGCAATATCAAACTTTTGGTATGTAAAACCCTTCTGTCCCAACCTTTCCGGTAAGGCCAGCGGAAGAGTGACCGTCACATCAGGTTTCCGTCGCGGCACAGCGACGAGGTGCGCCAGGTGGGCTCGGGGCGCGGTTGGACGGGGTCGAAGGCCCACTCCGAGATCGGGGCGACGGCCTTCCAGTAGAGGTTGCCGTCGCGGTGGCGGACGGCCTGGTAGATGTCCTGGGTACCCGGGATCAGTTGGTCACCGGAGCAGTAATCGGTGTAGCTGGTGCCGGGCTGGCGCGCCCCCGCGCTGAACAGGCCGGTGGGTGCGGTGTGGGCGCCGGGATTGGCAACCGTGCTCGGCCGGGTGGTGGGCGCGCCGCGATACCAGTGCGGCGCGCGGAATTTGTCGATACCGCAGGTGAAGTGTCGCCCGCCCGCCGCGATCTCGGCACCCTGCGCATGCGCCGTCCCCGCCCACAGGCAACCCGGTCCGGAATTCGGGACCGCCGCCGCGGCCTCGGTCGTCGCGACCCCGAAACCGGTGGTCAGCGCCGTCGCCAGCGGCAGCGCGAAGATCGTTCGCCGGATGCGGGATGGTGCGGTACGTGCCATGGCGTCGTTGCCTCCAGTTCATCTACTATCTACGTACGTAAATAGTAGATGATCTTCGAACCGACCCCGTCGGGGATTCGGCCCCAACCGGAAGCGCTCGAGCGCCGAATACCTACCGGCGCGCCTCATCCTGAGGGGAGCGCCACCCTCGGATACGGGCGGCCGCGACCTCCGCCCGCCCGAATGTCGCGAAATGATCGGTCTCGGGCATTTGGGTAACCAAATGGAACTGCTATTTTTGTATCAGTTCCACGGCGAAGGGAGCAGCGCGGTGACCGCACGGACATCCTTGGTGGCTGGACCCGAAACCGAGATGGCCGATGCGGTCACCGAACTGCTCGCCTCCTGTGCGCCACCGGTGCTGGTGAACCACAGCCTGCGCACCTTCCAATTCGGCTGGGCGCTGGGCGAAGTGTGGGGCGAGACGGTGGATCGTGAGCTGCTGTACATCTGCACCGTGCTACACGATCTCGGTCTCACCGAACGATATGACGGGCCACACGGCTTCGAGCTGGAGGGTGCGGCGGGAGCGGTGGAATTCCTACGATCGCGGGGCTTCTCGCGCAACCGGATCGCCATCGTCCGCGACGCCATCGCCTGGCATCTGGATCCGGAACTGATTCGTCAGGGTGGGCCCGAGATCCGGCTGACCGGGGCGGGCACCGGCCTGGACACCCACGCGAGGCGCGTCGAGCAGCTCGATCCCCGGTTCATCGATGCGGTCGTGACTGCGCTGCCCCGGCTCGGTTTCCGGACCTGGTTGCGCCGGGCGTGTTTCGAACAGGCGCGGCGCAAGCCGCATTCGCGGGTGGCCTGGTGGGTCGACGGCGGTCACATGCCCGAGGACATGGGCAGCCCGCCGTTCACCGAGTAGCGGGAACGGGTGCGGCGGCGCTCG
Source organism: Nocardia sp. CDC159 (assembly GCF_023740735.1). Lineage (GTDB taxonomy): Bacteria > Actinomycetota > Actinomycetes > Mycobacteriales > Mycobacteriaceae > Nocardia > Nocardia pulmonis. The sequence continues at coordinate 131,020 of NZ_JAMRXH010000002.1, read as the reverse complement.
CAGGTTCCGGCGGCTCGAGGTGAGCCCACGGGGCAGCCTGCTCCAATTGCGCCGCGAGTTGCAGCAGCAGGTATTCGCTGCCGGGCGCGCCGACGAACTGGGTGCCCAGCGGCAGGCCGTCCGGAGTGCGATACAGCGGGACGCTGATGGCGGGGCATCCGGTGATGTTGGCCCACGGGGTGAACGGCACGGCGGCCATGTTGGCGAAGAGGAATTCGCGGAAGAGCCGGTTGCGCGTGATCAATCGGCCCGCGCCCAGGCTCACGAACGTCTCGACGATCAGCTCGGCCGCGCGCGGCAGCTCGTTCTGGCCGATGCGCAGGGCCGGTTCGGCGACGGTGGGGGTCAGCAGGAGGTCGTAGTCGGCGTGCAGCGTGGCCAGGGCGCGGGTGTAGTCGTTCCAGCGCTCGTATGCGTCGACCAGCTCGGGTGCGGAGATCGAGCGGCCCGCGACCGCGAGCATTCTGGTGTCGAAATCGAAATCGCGGGCCGAGGCGCCGGTGCGGCGGCGGGCATCGGCGATCTCGGCGGCGGCATGGGCCGTCCAGACCGTGGTGAAGTCCAGGGCCGCTTGGCGGCCGTCGAATGTCGGTGCGGCGTAATCGATCCGGTGGCCCAGGGATTCCAACAACGTCGCGGTGTGTTCCACCGCGCGCACCGCCTCGTCGTGAACCGCTGTGCCCAGCGGTGATTCGTGGTTGACGGCGATGCGCAGCGGGCGGGGCGCCCGGCCGACGGCCTCGGCGAAGCGGTGGCCGGGGCCCTCCCGGTAGTAGCGCGTCGTGGGATCGGGACCGGCGAGGACGTCGAGCATGGCGGCGGTGTCGCGGACGCTGCGCGAGAGCACCCCCTCGGTCGCGAGTCCGTGCAGCACGTCGCCACCACCGCCGCCGCACGGCAGCAGGCCGCGACCGGGCTTGAGGCCGAACAGTCCGGTCCAGGCCGCCGGGATGCGGATCGAACCGCCGCCGTCGTTGCCGCCCGCGATCGGGACGATGCCCGCGGCCACCGCGGCGGCCGAGCCGCCCGACGAGCCGCCCGGCGTCCGCTGCGGATCCCACGGATTGCGGGTGGCGCCGTAGGTGGAGGTCTCGGTGACGGCCTTGATGCCGAATTCGGGGGTGGTCGTCTTACCGAAGATCACCAGTCCGGCATCGAGCCAGCGGCGCACCAGCAGGCTGTGGTTCTCGGCCGGAATCGCCTGCAGCGGGCGGGTTCCGGAGGCGGTCGGATATCCGGCGAAATCCTGGAGGAGGTCCTTGACGAGGAACGGCACCCCCGCGAACGGGCCGGTGAGGGGCCCTGCCGCGCGCGTGCGGCCGACATCGGTCATGAGCAGGCTCACCGCGTTGAGGGCCGGGCCGACCTGTTCGTAGCGCGCGAGCGCGGCCTCGAGCAGTTCGGTGGGGTGCACTTGTTTGTCGGCGACCAGTTTCGCGAGCCCGACCGCGTCGTGAGCCCGATATTCGTCGTACCGCATGGGCCCTCCAGGGGTCGTGCTCCGAGATGGAATACCTACAATAGCAGTTCCGATTGGTTCGTCAACCGTTCGGTATGGCTACCTGGAATGCGTCGCTGACCAGCTACGATGGCTGCGATGACCGAGACCAGAATCGACGGCCGCAAGCTCCGCTACCAGCATCGTCGCCCCGAGCTGCTGGCGGCGGCGACGGAGTACGTGCTCGACCACGGGGTGAGCGAGCTGTCGCTGCGCCCGATGGCGACGGCGCTGGGGGTGAGCCATGCGACGCTGATCCGGCATTTCGAGACCAAGGAGGCGCTCATCGCCGAGGTGCTCGAGCGCATCCGGGTCGATTTCGAATCCCGCCTGCTCTCCGAGGCGCTGAGCGAGACCAGCAATGGGGCCGACCTGCTGCGCGCCGTCTGGAACCGCCTGTGCCAACCTCGGGAGCAGCGCCAATTCCGCGTGCTGTTCGAATTGGCCGCCGCCGCGGGCTATTCCGGTACCCGCGACACCGCCCTGCCCGACGCTCTGATCCGGAACTGGATCGACCTCACCAAGGAATCCCTGCTCCGCTACGGCTTCGCACCCGAAACCGCCGCCGCCGCGGCGACATTCGTTGTAGCCCAGATCCGCGGCCTTCAGATCGACCTCATCACCACCGGCGAACGCGCCCGAGTCGACCAGGCCTTCGAATTGATGATCACCATGGCCTCCCAGCTCGGCCTGGACGTGGATCCGACCTGACCGACAATGCGGACCGTTGCGGAATTGTTTCCGCAGCGAAAAGTTAGCAAACCGGATGAACGGGTACGGCCGCCGGTATGAGCCCATTCACTCCCACGCATCGTCTGCTCGATGAGCTGACCGATCGTTACGGCTCGGTGCGGGCCGTGTTTCTGGCGCTGGACCATCTGCGGGCGGATCCGGGCGCGGTGACCGATGTGTTCTCGCGGCCGGTCGGGTCCGGCTTGTCGATTTCGACCGGGCCGTCGGCCCTTTCGACGACGATGCAGCCGAAGCGGCCGCCGCGCAGAATGTAATGCGCGCGCAGTGGGGTGAGCCGGATCTGGCCGGGGTGCATCGGCCCGGTGAACGGAGACTCGCCCGCGTCGCGGGACTCGGCCCATTCGTAGAGGTCGGCCCAGACCTCCAGGCCGTTCGGGTCGAATTCGAGGTCGTAGGCGAACAGGGTGGAGGCCACCTGGGTGGCTGCCGTCGCCAGCCAGGTCAGGGCGGCGTCGCGGCCGTGTGCGACGACGCCGCCGGACACCTCGATATCGATTTCGGCGTGAAAATAGGTCTCGGCCAGGCCGCGATAGTCCCCGGCATTGTGCCGGGTGAGGTAGTCCTCGAAAGTGACCCGATCCATCTTTGGATCGAACCGTCGCCCGGGCCGAAATTCAATGGGTTGCCGACGTGATTTTCGCCGAATTCACGTCACCGGAAATCGCGCGCATGGTCGGCGGCCCATTCGGCGAAGGTGCGGCCGGGCTTCCCGGTGACGGATTCGACGGTCGGGCCGACCGGTGCCGGGCCGGTGCCCGCGCGGGACCAGAGCTCGAGGACCGGGCGGTAGACGAATTCGGCGGCCTGATCGTAGGTGATGTGCTCGAGCCGGATCGGTTCGCCGACGGCCGCGGCGAGGAGTTCGACCATTGTCCGGAAGGACAGCGATTGCGGGCCGGTCAGCGGATAGATCCTGTCCGCGTGTCCCGGGGTGGTCAGGGCGGTCACGGCCGCGTCGGCGAGGTCCGCCTCGTGGATCGGGCTCTGCTGCACGTCCGGGAACGGATGGCGGACAACGCGTTCGGATCCGATCGTGCCCTGCCACATGCGGGCGTTGGCGGCGAAGGCGCCGGGGCGCAGGATCGTCACGGGCAGGCCGGACGCGCGCAGCGGCCGCTCGACTCCGAGATGGTGATCGCCGATGGGATTGCCGGGCGCCTCGGCGGCGATCGAGGACAGCAGCGCGATATGGCGCACGCCGGCCGATTTCGCCGCGGCGATGAAATGCTCCAGGCCCTCGGCGGCGGCATACATGAACACCCGCTCGACGCCGTCCAATGCGGTGGTGTAGGTGGCCGGGCGCTGCGGATCCAGCCCGACCACCTCGACCTCGGCGGGCAGCGCGGTGTCGCCGGGCCGGGAACTGGCCGCCCGCACCGGAATTCCGGCGGCGCGCAGCCGATCGATGACGGTGCGGCCGACAATGCCGCGGGCGCCGGTGACGAGACAGGTCACTGGTCTTCTCCTTGTTCGGTTTTCGGGTGTGCGAACCGGGCGACGATGCGGCGCAACTGTTCTCCGTAGTGTCGCTCGAATTCCGGTGTGCCCGGCTCCGTGCCGAACAGCTCGCGGGCGGTGTCCGGCAGCAGGACCGGCGCGACGACCATGCCCATGATCGCCAGCCGGACGGCGGCCGGGTCGAGGTCGGCGGCTATCTCGCCACGGGCCCTGCGCTTTTCGGCATCGGCGAGATCGTCCGCGGTGGTCGAGGGCGGCGTCGGGGCCGCATCCGACAGCGCCCGCCAGATCGCCAGCCGGATGCCGCGCGGATCGGCCAGCACCTGCCGCAAATAGCGCACGGTCAGCTCGTCGAGCGGCAGCTCCGGATCGGCGAACCCGGCCTCCCGGTCCAGCCACTGCCGCTGCAGCGCCTCGTACAGCCCGGCCTTCCCGCCGAAGTAATAGGTGATCAGCTGCTTGTTCACCCCTGCCCGGGCGGCGATGTCGCCGACCCGCGCCCCGGCGAAGCCGCGCGTGGAGAACTCGTCGAAGGCCGCCTCCAGCAGGCCGCGCCGAGTGCGTTCGGCATCGCGGACGCGGGCGTCCGGGTCGGGGGCTCGATGTGTGGGCACGCGGCCACGCTAGCACGGTACTTTACAAATGGGTAATTGAATTAGAAGTATGGATGAGAGCCATCCGGTGACCGCCTTCGAACCTGTCGCGGCAGGTGCCGCCGTGCGCCACAATCCTTGCCATGACCCGATTTCGGATGCTGCGGTGTGCCGGTGCGCTGCTGATCGGTGTGGCGGGACTGACGGGCTGCGGGGAATCCGCGCGGCCCGCGCCGGGCGAGGCGGACTTCGTCTCCGTCACCGATGTCGATCCGACGATCCGGGTGGATGCCCGCTACTTCGGTGTGCACAACTTCATCGGTTCTCCGATCGCGGGTTACGAGGCGCCGAAATGCCTGCTGACCCGCCGGGCGGCCGCGGCCCTCGCCGAGGTGCAGCGCGAGCTGGCGCCGATGCGGCTGTCGCTGAAGACCTACGACTGCTATCGGCCGCAGCGGGCGGTTGATCAATTCGTCGCCTGGGCAAACGATCTCGGCGATGTGAAGATGAAAAAGGAATTCTATCCCAGCGTCGACAAGGCAAATCTATTCCGCGACGGCTACATTGCCGCCAAATCCGGCCACTCCCGGGGCAGTACGGTCGACGTGACGATCGTGGCGCTGCCCGCGCCCGCGAGCGAGCAGTACCACCCGGGTGATTCGCTGCGGGAATGCTTCCTGCCCGCGGGCCAGCGCTTCGGTGACGACTCCCTCGACTTCGGTACCGGCTTCGACTGTTTCGATCCGGCCGCGCATACCGCCAATCCGACCGTCGGCGGCACCCAGCGGGGACTGCGGGCGCTGCTGAGCGATGCCATGGCCGACCATGGATTCGAGAATCTGCCCGAGGAGTGGTGGCACTTCACCCTGCGCGACGAGCCCTTCCCCGACATCTACTTCGATTTCCCGGTGCGCTGAGCCGCGTCGAGGGCATCGGTGAGCGGTCGGCGGACCGGGTCGTCCTCGTCGGTTTCGGCCAGGGCCCTGCCGAGGACGAGCACGGCCTCGTCGGGACGGCCCAGATCGAGCAGGACGCGCCCGTGCACGAGGTCGGCGCGGGCGGCATTGCCGAGGGAATTGACGGCGCGGAAATCCCTGGCGGCTAGGGCGGCTCGGTCCGCCGCCGCCGCCATGCGTCCGGCGGCGAGCAGGATGCGCGCTCCGTTGTGATTCAGCCGCGCTCGGTGCCAGGTGATCAGGTCGGTGTCGTCCTCGGTGGCGGCCAGCTCGCGCAGGGCCCGTTCCGCCGCGTCGAGGTCGGCGACCGCCTCCTCCGGCCGCCGGGCCCAGTGCCAGGACAGCGCCGCGCTGGACAGACAGTGGACCAGCCGGGCGGCCTCGCCGCCGCGGCGGGCGGCCTCGGCCGCCTGTCGATACCGCTGTGCCGCAAGGGCATCGTGATCGAGGGCATCGAGGATCTCCGCGGCGTTGGCGAGGGCCTCGACCTCGGCCGCGGGATCGCCACCGGCTCCTTCGAATTCGATGATCTCGTCGTAGACCGCGAGGGCCTGTTCGAGCTCGCCGAGGTCGCGATGCACGGCGGCGAGCAGGAACCGGCAGCGCTGCGCGGCCCCGGCGCGATCGATGCGGTCCAGCCCGGCAATGGCCTCCTCGGCCACGTCGGCGGCATCGAGCAACTGCCCGATCTCGGCATAGGCGACGGCCAGATCCCGTTGGCGCAGCGGCACATCCGGCATGCTGTCCGCGGTGCCGATGGCCACGGCGGTGAGCAGTTCGCCGACGGCCTCGGCCGAACGGCCCAGCTGAATCAGCAATTCCCCGCGCAATGCGTGCATTTCGTAGCGCACGGCCGTCGGCTCGTGCGCGGGCAGGGCGGCCAGGGCCCGACTCGCGGCATCGAGGGCCGCCTCGGCGTCGTCGCCAGCCCGGTGCAGGAATGCCAGGCGGTGGGCGGCGAACGCGAGCCGACTTGGAATATCCACCTCGCGATAGCGGGCGAGTGCGAGTTCCGCCGCACCGATCGCCTCGGCCAGCTCGTCGGAATTCCTGATCGGCAGGCCGGTGCGGTGCATGGCGATATCGGCGATGAGTTCTGGATCGCCGATGGCCCGCGCGGCATCGGCGGCCTTGCCGAACGTCGCCCGGGACTCGTCGAACAGACCGGCGGCCCGCAGGCCGATCGCGAGCCGGACGGTGGCCCTGAGTCTTTCGACGGCGTCGTCCTGCCGGCTCAGATGCTCGTGGGCGGTGCGGAGCAGGGTCAACCCCTCCTCGGTCTCGCCGCGCTCGCACAGCCAGATGCCGAGGCGACCGAGGTTGGCCTGGCGGCCGTTCTCGTCGCCGAGCGCGGCGAACTGTTCGGCGGCGCGTGCCGACAGCGCCTCCGCGACCCGGGGATTCGGCGCCACCCGGGCCCGCAGCACCGTCGCCCGCGCGGCCAGCCGGGGGTCGTCCGGCGTATCGAGTTGCCGCACCAGCGCTTCGGCGGCCGCCATGTCGTAGCGGTTGGCGGCCCGCTCGGCGGCCTCGACGATCTCGGCGGCGGTCAGCCCGGCGACCGAGGGGGCATCCGGTACGGCGACCGGCCGCACTCGATGCCGCGCGGTGACCGACAGCGGCAGGTGGTCCACGATCGGTTCACTGTCGAGTACGGCGCGCACGAGGGCGGTCTGATGATCGGTGCCGTTGCGCGCGTCGAAGCGGGCGGCGAGCGCGAGCGCCTGGGCGGACAGCTCCGCGTGCAGCTCGCGCACGGTCGGTTCGGTGGCCGGACGGTCCCCGTGCGCGGGCCGGGGGACGGTGGTGCTCTCGTGTCCGGCGTCGGCGACCGTGCGCAGGAGCAGCGCGGCCGAGGCGGCGAATCGCATGGCGTCCAACGGACTCGGCGCGCGATCGAGCCAGCCCAGGTGGCGGATCAGGATCTCCAGGCCGCGGGCCTGATTGCCGGACAGGGCACAGAACGCGAGATGGTCGCCGATATCGGACAGATCCTCCGGGCGGGTGCGCAGGATGCGATACGCCCGGCGGTGCGCGCCGCGGGCCTGTTCCAATTGCCCGGTGCGTAGATAGGGCAGCAGCAGATTGGTCAGAATGTTCTGCGGCTGCTGTTCGCAGTCGAGCTCGCCCCGCAGGATCGGGGCCGCCAGCGCGATGGCCGCCTCGTCGCGCCCGCGCTCGACGAGATGGTCGGCCTGGGCCGACGGATCGCAGCCCGCGCAGTCGGAATTGTCGTCGCGCGGTGCGGTGCGCCATTTCTCGAACCAGTGGTCCGCCGCCGCGTGGTCGCCGATGTGGGCGGCCACCCGGTGCCGGTAGGCGTAGACGGCGTGTGGACTCTGACCCTCCGCGCGGTAGCGCCGCTCCATCTGGTCGAGCGCGGCCAGCGCCTGCTCCAGCGGCACCTCCGGGAATTTCGTCATCGCGCTCACCGCGAATTTGAAATACCAGCGCAGCATGCCCGGCACCCAGTCCTCGTACCGGGCCGGGTCGCGATCGTAATCGGCCAGGCAGCGGGTGAAGGGCACGAACAGCTTGGCGGGCTGGAGGCCGAGCGCGTAGGCCTGCACCATCCGCATGCGCACCTCGAAGGCGAGCATGGTGTGCCCGCCCGCCTCGGCGTGGCGCAGGGCCTGTTCCAGCAGGGCGTCCTTGGCATCGCCGTAGGGGAGTCCATCGGCCTGGTCGAACAGTTGGCGGAGCTGGTCTTCGGAGGCGGACATCAGCGGTGGCCCTCGGTGTCGTGCACGGCCCAGTCGAGCAGCCCGGCGAAGGATCGGTTGAGCAGGGCGGTGTCGGCCGGGCGCAGCGGATGCTGGCCGAGCAGCAGCGCCTGGACGTAGAGCGCCTCGATCGCCATCGTCGCCAGCCGCGGCTCGGTAATGCCGGAGATCCTGCGCACCAAAGGATTTCGATGATTGAGCACCAGCTGGGGGCGGTCCGGCCCCGGCCCGGTGTCGAAGGCGGCGAGCACATCCGACCAGAGGTCGTCGGCGAGGGCCCGGGTGGCGCGCAGCTCGGCCCGGTGCTGGGTCTCCCGGTCGAGCAGATACAGCGCCGCCAGCGAGGGCGGGTCGTAGGCCCGCAGCACCACCTCGCAGTCGAGCCGATCCAGGGCGCGCTGGGCGGTGTCGAGCAGTGGGCGCAGCGCCAGCTCGGTGACCGGATCGAGCAGGTCGAAGCGGGTGGCCAGCTCGCTGGGATCCAGGCGCTCGACGAGGACGTCCGGGTCGATCCGGGACAGTCGGTCGAGAATTTCGGAGATGTAGGTGTAGCCGCCGTTCACCAGGCCCAGGCCCTGTGCGGCGGCGACGGCCGACAGCTGCCGGAACTCCTCCACCGCGGGGGTGTAGCGCACCGAAGTCCCGAAGCGACGCCGAAATTCGGCCAGCGGAATGCGACCGGCATTGGTCTCCACCGGCAGCCACCGGTCCACCAGGCGCAGCATATCGTCGTCGTGCAGGGCCAGCGCCTTCACGCCCAGGTCGTGGATGCGCAGGAAGGTCGCGAGGCTGCCCGGATCGGAGGCCGACAGTTCCACCAGCCAGTCGCGGAGCTGTCCGCCGACGGCCTCCCGGGTGGCCTCCAGCAGATCGTCCTCGTACAGGGCCTCGCGGCTGGCGGTCGGGCGCAGTTCGGTGGAGTCGACCACGCAGCGGACGAAGAAGGCCCAGTCCGGCAGCAGGCCGGGGACGGCCTCGGCGATCAGCATGCGCTTGAGGTAGACCCGGTGCCCGGCCCGGGCGGCCGGATTGGCCGGATGGGGCAGGACGAAGGCCACCCCGGTGAGCCCGGCCTCGGCGCAGCTCAGATCGATCGTCGCCAGCGGCGTGAAGCCGAAGGTCTGCTCGGCGTAGGCGGACAGCGCGGCCCCCCGCTCGGCCGGTGTGGAATGCGCTGCCCGCCAGGGCAGTTCACCCGCGGTGACGGCGCACCCGTCCACCGTGACCTCCAGCGGCAGCAGGCCGCCGAACAATCCCGCCAATTCGGTGACCGTATCGCCGGCCACCCACTGTTCCATGCCCTGCCGGGGAGCCAGGATCACGGTGGTGCCCGGTTCGGCGCGCTGCTCGGTCGCGGCGGCCACCCGGTACCGCCCGTCGGCCGATCCGGTCCACGCCACCGTCGCCCCGCCCCGCGCCGACCGGGTGAGCACCCGGACCTGATCGGCCACCAGGAAGCACGACAGCAGCCCGATTCCGAACTGCCCCAGGAATTCGTGCCGCGCGAATCCGAGATCGTCGCGCTTACCGCTGCGCCCGATGGTCGCCAGCAGCGCGTGCACCTCGGGCTCGGACAGCCCGATGCCGTTGTCGTGCACGCGGATACTGCCGTCGCCGGTGGTCGCGGCGGTTTCGATCCACACCCGCCCCGGCGCTTCCGCGGCCAGCTCCCGCCGAGCGGTGACGGCATCCACCGCGTTCTGCAGCAACTCCCGCACATACACCCGCGGACTGCCGTAGAGATGGTGGCTGAGCAGGTCGACGATTCCGCGCAGATCGACCTGAAACGCTTGTTCCACCAATGCCTCCGAACTCCCGGTAGAACGAGAACAAGTGATTGTCCCGAGTTTCACGGGCCCGACGACAGCCACTGGAACCGGGGGCGGAGGGTACTTGACCCGCTCGTAGGATGAAGCTCGGTGGGGTTTGGTACTGGAGCTCGGAAAGGATGCACGAGCATGCGGGCTATCAAACGGATTTGGCAGTACATGCGGGCGTTCGGATCGGCGCGGCGAAATCGGACGGATCTGGTGGGGTGGTTGATTCGCCGCCCGCAGCTGTTGCTGAGCACGCTGTTCTTCGAGACGATGCTGCTGTTCGCCAACCGGCTGGATCCGAAGCTGAAGGAGCTGGCCGAGCTCAAGATCGCGGGCATGATCAACTGTGAGTACTGCCTGGATATCGGTTCGGCGCTGGCGAATTCGGGTGGGCTCACCGAGCAGCAGATCCTGGATCTGCCGAAGTACAAGACCAGTGACGCCTACTCCGAGCTGGAGAAGTTGGTGCTGGCCTATGCCGAGGCGGTCACGCTCACCCCGGCCACCGGCATCGCCGAGCTGCGCGAGCAGCTGCTGACGCACCTGTCGAAGGCCCAGCTCGCCGAGCTCGCGGCCGCGATCGCCTGGGAGAATCAGCGCGCCCGGATCAATCAGGCGCTGGGTGTGCGCGCGACCGGGATGGCCGACGGCATGGTGTGCGCCCTGCCCGAGTCGCGCCCCGCGTGAGCGAACTCAGGGGTAGGGCAGGATGCTGCCGCCGCGCTGCTGCAGCAGCATGATCATGTAACCGACCTCCTGGGTCTGATCCCCGATCATGCCCTGGGCGATGCGCTCGATCGCGGCCGAGCGCAGCAACGGCAGGGCATTGTGGGCCATATCGATCCCGCCCTGATGGTGTCGAATCATCAACTGCAGGAAGCGGATTTCGGCATCGCGCCCTTTCAATCGGGACAGGGCGTTGATCTCGTCCCAACTGGCCATGCCGGGCATCGTCCCCGGTGGCGCGCTGCCGTCCTGGGCGTGGGCCGACCCGTGCCCGGCCCGCACCGGATGCGTCCACGCCATCGGATGTTCCGGGCGCAGCGGCTTTTCCAGCAGCATGAGCCAGCCGCGCATGGTGCCGATCTCCTGGATCTGCGTGGCGGTGACCTGCTGGGCTATCGTCACGACCGTGGCGTCGGCGCCCTTGTCGAGGTTCTGGGCGAGGAAGACCGCCTGCTCGTGATGAACCGACATGTCCTGGGCGAAGCCGATTTCCGCGTCGGTCAGACGCACGCAGTCAGCGCCGTCGGGGGTCTGCGACCACATCAGCGGCCGCAGCGCCGCGCCCATCACCAGTAGTAGCAGCACCCCGAGTCCGAGGGCCGGTACCAGCAGCCACCTGTTCGAGGCGAGTCGCATATCAGGCTCCGACCGTCGATTCCTGGTTCGGCGGCGGTGTGTAGACGTTGTTGTCCAGCTGGATCACCATGAAACCGTTGTCGCTGCAGGTGGTCCACAGCTGGGTGCCGCGCCATTCCGGCGGCGACAGGCACCAGTCCGAGGACAGGTCGCCGTTGAACGACAGCGCGGCCCGGGAGGACAGCTGGTTGAGGATGTTCACATTGCCCTGGAACGCCGAGCGGGCGATCGAAATGAAGCTCAGCAGCGGCATGCCGATCACCGACGCCTGGGCATGCGGCGAATTGACCAGATTCAGGTTCTCGCCCGTGCGGGCGGGCGGGTTGTAGTACGCGATCTCGCGGATATTGCCCGGGTCGCGCACATCGAATACCCGGATGCCGGAGGACAACCAGGAACAGGCCAGCGCGGTCGGATCGTCCGGCCGGTCGACCGTGCAGTAGTGCGGATCGTAGGTCAATACCGAACCACCTTGCGACGAACGCACATTCGCATCGATGTTCTGCGGGAGATCGATCGCCAGCTTGATCTTCTCGACGATCCGCAGCTTCGCCGGATCGGCGACATCGATCAATTTCACGCCGCCGGAACCGATTTCGTCGGGGGTGAAGGTGTAGGGATGGCCGTTGTAGGTCACCGGAATGCTGTGCTGGGTGACCTGGCCGTCCAGCCAGAACCGGTGACCCAGATGCGGCACCTGCGGATTCGGGTCGCGCCGCTGCACCGCGCTGATGTCCAGCACCGTCATGCCCGCCCAGGCCGACAGATACATCCGGTTGCCATCGGGGCTGATGCCGAAACCGTGTCCCTCGACGCCGGTGAGGCCCTGCCAGATGATGTGCGGATTGGCGGGATCGGACACGTCGATCGCGCTCAGCAGGCCCGGGAAAACGCCGGAGGCCCAATAGGTGTTGCCGTCCGGTGAGAATCCGCCCTCGTGCGAGAGGAACGGCAGCGGCATCGTCATATTGGTACCCGCGGCCTTGTTGAGCAGGCGCGGATGCGCGCAATCGGAGATGTCGTAGATGGAGAAGTAGCCGCCGCCGACGATGCCCAGCGGGACCGAGGAGGCGGCCAGCAGCTTGCGGGCCTTGTTGACCTTCAACGTCTCGAAGGTGCCGCCCGCCATGGCCGGTTCGCGCAGCGTCGCGGTGTGCACCGGATTCGCGGGATCGGAGACGTCCAGGACCTGGACGCCGCCGTCGCCGCGCAGCACCTCGCCGGGGAAGAACGTGCCGGTATAGGAGCAGTGCTCGAAGGTCACCGACAGCATGCCGCCGCCGGTGCCCTGGAAACCGCCGACGAACGAGGCATTGCAGCGGTAGCCCTGTTTACTGCGTCCGCTGTCGCGGTCCTCGGCGGGAACATCGCCCTGCAAACCGGTTTCGGGCGACGATCCGGGTCCGCAGCGGGCGGTCGGAACCGACTCCGTACCCACCTCGGTGAATGTCGCGAGATCGTCCTGCGCGCTCGTCACGGGCGCGGGCAGGACGGCCGCCGCGAGCACCATCCCCACCGCCACCAGACAGCCAGGCATCGAACGAGACCGCATCTGCAAACCACCTCTTCGCATTTCGCCCGGCTGATAACGCTATACATCGCCCCCGCGGCCGGACACTAGCAGGAAATTGCCCCTGGTCGGCAACTGGCAATCAACTGTCATGGGGTGTAGGGGGCGAAGTTTGCGAAAATACGGCGGTCGCAGCCGCGCGGGCCGCGATCGCCAGGAGGTGCGCATGGGCATGAATACGACGGCGCTGGGACCGGATAAGCTGCGCGGTTATGCACGGCTGGGAAATCTGTATTTCTTCGATCCGCATCTCTTCATTTTCGCCGGGCTTTCACTGCTGCCCACCGAGATATTGAGCGACGGCCGAAACTGGGTTGTCTTCGTGGCATTGAGTCTCGGCTACTTTCTCGTTCACCACGCCACCGCGTCGTTCGACGACATCACCGGATTCAAGGACGGCTCGGATGCCCGCAACTACCTCGGCAACCCGAGCTACCTGCGCAAGGCCGAGTCCAAACCGCTGATCACCGGTCAGCTGGAACTCGACGAGGCCCGCTGGTGCGCGTGGTCGACCGCGATCGTCGGGGGCGTGCTGGTGTTCGTGGGCTTCCTGCTGGCGCCGCATCATCCGGTGTGGCTGATCGCGTTCTCGTTCATCGCGATTCTGCTGTGCGTGCAGTATTCCTACGGGTTGAATCTCAGCCGTATCGGTGGTCAGGAACTGGTGCTGTTCTTCGGCTTCGGGCTCCCGGTCGCGGTGTTCTACACCCTTTTCTCCGGCACGCTCGCCGCGGTCGCGGTCATGCAGGCGGTATTGATCGGTCTGTGGGCGGTGCTGGTATCGGCGTATTCGAATATGAACGACCTCGAGGTCGATCGCAGCAATGGGCGATTGAATCTGGCCACCACCACCGACGAACGCGGTTACAAACGAATCGTCGCCATATTGTCCGTCGCCGAGCCGGTGATCGTGATCTGTTTTGCGTTGGCGACGTCGGTGTCCTGGTGGTACGCGGTGGCGCTGATCCCGGTGTACGCGCTGCGCCTCGTGCAATTCCGGAAGGGTTTCGCCGCCCGCGATCCCCTGCTCGCCAGGCAGTACGGGCGTCGCATCCACGAATTGGGGATCGCCCTGCTGGTCGTGGTCAATCTCGTTGTGCTGCACTGACCCCGGCCGCGCGGCCTTCAGGAAGGTATGTCTATGACGGATCGAGTTGTCGTGGTCGAGGCCGATACGGTCAGCAAGGATTTCCTGGCCGGTGAGGTCACCGTCCACGCGGTGCAGGACTGCAGTGTGACGGTGCGCTCCGGGGAGATCTTGGCGATCGTCGGCAAGAGCGGCAGCGGGAAATCCACGCTGTGCAATCTGCTTTCAGGGCTGGACCGGCCGACCAAGGGGACCGTGCAGTTGCTCGGCCGCGATCTCGAGGCGTACGACGAGACGGAGATGTCGCGGCTGCGGGCCACCCGGCTGGGTTTCGTCCTGCAGAAGGACAATCTCGTGCCGTCGCTGACGCTGGCCGAGAATGTCGCCGCGCCATTGATTTTCGGCGGCGCCAAGCCCAGACAGGCACTGCGGCGAGCCGAGGAGATCCTCGCCGAGGTCGGGCTCGAGCATCGGGTGTCGGCCTGGCCGTCGGTGGTATCCGGTGGCGAGGCGCAGCGGGCGGCGGTCGCGCGCGCCTGTGTCGGCGAGCCCGCGATCGTCTTCGCCGACGAGCCGACCGGGGCGCTGGACTCCGAGAACGGGCGGATCGTCATGGGGCTGTTCCGGAAGCTGGTGACCCAGCACAATTCCGCGGGCGTGATCGTCACCCACGATCTGGATCTGGTGGGCGAGGCCGATCACGTCATCCGGCTCGTCGACGGGCGGATCAGCGAAGAGCGGGTGGGCGCGTGAGTAGTTCGGGCTCGACCACGCTGGTCGCTCGCGCCCTGGCCCGCGGTTGGTGGCGGCGGCCGATCCGGCTCATCGCCGCGATCGTCGCGGGTATCGGCGGCATCATGCTGACCACGGCGGTGCTGCTGCTCGCGGCCACCGTCATGGGCGCGATTCGCAATGCGCCGGTGCAGGGCGTGGCGGACGGGACCATTGCCGTCGAGGCGCAGGCGCAGGCCGGGATGTCCGAGGACATGGTTGCCAAGATCGCCGCGGCCTCCGGCGGGGCCGCCACCTCGCGCATGGTGGTGGCCAATACCGAACTGAACATCGACGGCCGGTTCCGTCCGGTCGTGGTACTCGGCGTGGATCCGATGCTGCCCGGCATGCTGGACCCCTCGGCCGTCGCACTGGCCGACGGGCGGATGTCGCTCACGCCGGGCGCGGTGTATCTGGCCGAGCGGTGGGCGGGCGAGCACGGCATCGGCACCGGCGACGATATCGCCGTGGCCACCACGACCGGGGTGGCCCGGTGGAAGGTGGCCGGGCTGCTGCGCCAGGACTTCGCCAATCGCGGCGCGGTGGCGATCGCCCCGATTGCCGACGTGGCCAAGGCCTACGAGCGGGGGACGAATACCGATGTGCTGCTGCTGAAGCCGGGCCGGTTCGACGAATCCGAAACGCGCAGTGCGGTTTCGGCCGTACTGGACGGGGCCGCGCAGGTGAAGGACCCCGCGGATCTGTTCTCCGGCTTCAACCGCACGTTCAAGACGCCGCTGTCGATTCTGGCCATGTTCGCGGCCATCTCGATCCTCACCGCGAGCGTGGTGCTGTTCCTCACCTGGCGGCTGGTCCTGACCGATGCCGGTCCGATCCTGTCGCGGCTGCGCCTGCTCGGCGCGCGCCCGCGCGATCTGATGTTCGGCTCGGGCGCGGTGATGATTCCGATCCTGCTGGTCACCTATGTCATCGGCGCGGCCGCCGGACTGCTGCTCGGCCGCCGGTTGTCGGCCTTCACCACCCAGATCACCAACCTCACCCAGCAGGCGCTCAATCCCGGATTCCCCTGGCTGCCGGCGGTTCTCGGCGCTCTCGGCGGTGCGGTGGTGATGTTCGGATTCGCCTGGCTGTCCGGACTGCTGCGACTGCGTCGGGTGGCCGCGATCGATGCGGTGAACAACCGGAACACCGCCGCGGTCACGCCGTCGAAGATCACCACACCGATGCTGACGGCCGTCGCGGCGCTGGTGCTCGCGATCGTGATCCTGCTGTGGGCCCCGACCCTGCTGAAGGCGGCCGCGCTGGTGCCGCTGCTGTATGCGGTGGCGGTGTTGTGCACCGTGGTCCCGGTGCTGGCCGGGACCGTGCTGCGGCGGTCCGCGCAGGGGCCGACCGGGCTGTTCGTGGGCCGCCACCTCGAGGTGGGCTGGCGGCGCAACGCGGCGCTGAGTATCACCTTCGCGGTCGCCATGGTCACCGCCATCGCCATGTCGGGGGTGTCCACGAGCATCAAGAACGAGGTCGGCAATTCGGTCGACCGCTGGTCGCGGGTGAATCTGTTCGTGCAGGCCGCGCCCACCGGTGAATTGCTCACCGGCGAGGCCATGCCGACGGCGCTGGCCGCCGAACTCGAGCGGGTGCCCGGGGTGCGCACGGCCTACGGATTCTCCTATGCCAGTGTCGGAATCGACGGCGCGCGCTATCCGCTGTGGTCGTGGAGCGGCTCGCGGCTGGGCGAACTCACCCGGCTGCGGGTGACCGAAGGACCCGTCGATGTGCTGGAGAGTTCGACCGACGACACCGTCGCGGTGACCTCCAACTTCGCCCGGATCCAGCGCAAGGATGTCGGTTCCACGCTGGATCTGCCGCTGCCCGACGGGCATCGGACGGTGCGAATCGCCGCGATCGTGGACGATTCGGTATCCGACGGCGGCACGGTGATCGCCAGCGAGGGCCTGTTCCGCCTGCTGGTCGGCGCGAGCGGGGTGAACACCTTCTGCCTCGATCTGGTCCCCGGTGCGGATCGGGTGGCGGTCGAGCGGCAGGTGCGGTCGCTGCTGGCCGACCGGTACCCGCGGGCGCGCACCATCGACGACGCCGGTCTGCGGGCGAGTTTCGTCTCGCTGACCGGGCGGTTGGTGAGCGCATTCGAGGCATTCGCGTGGGTGATGTTCGTGGTGGCCACCGCGGTGGGCGCGGCGACGCTGGCGTCGAGCCTGGCCGAACGGCAACGCGCCATCGCGCTGACCCGGCTGACCGGTGGGCGGCGGCGGTCGGTGCGCCGTCAGCTCCTGATCGAATCGACCATCATCGTGGCGGTGGCCTGGGTGGTGGCGGTGCCCGGCGGACTGCTGGCGATGCCCGCGATGATGAGCGCGCTGTCGGTGCAGAGCGGTCTGCTGCCGCCCATCACGATTCCGGTGCCGCTGCTGGTGCTGAGCCTGCCGCTGACCCTCGCGGCGCTGCTGATCGCGCTGTTCGTGGCGCGCCGCTCCTCGCAGGAGATCCCGCTCGCGGAACTGGTTGCCCAGGAATAGGACTCGACGCCGAACGGGATCGCGAGAGCCTCCGGAGGATGCCCTCGCGATCCCGTTCGGCGTCGGTGCTCAGTCGGTGTGGGCGTCGATCAGAGCGTCGCGGAGAGGAGTGGTACACAAATGAGTACGGTGGCGCGCGCGAATGCGTTCGATCAGCGATATCACGCGGCGACGTTCGTCAAGAGATCGAGCGACAAGGTGTTTCCCACACACTGGTCGTTCCTGCTCGGCGAGATCGAACTGTACGGCTTCGTCATCCTTTTGCTCGTACCGCCCGTCGGTCGAATTCCCGAAATCTCGATCTTCGGGGAGGTTTCGGTGAAGACCGAGGTCGGGCAGGGCGCACAGATCCATGATCATTCTCGTCGAGCGCGCGGAACCGGCTATATGACAGGAATTTGCTATATCGCGAATGCCGATCGCTGAATCCCTTCGGCGAGCGTGGAGCAAAGGTGGATGAAACGTTGTTTCAGGTTGAAAAGCCGGTTATCGTATCCGTTGCGTGAGCGCTCGGGGCGCGCAGAGATCAGCGCGCAACAGTGCGCCGAAAGTTCGCCGTACGAGTCGAGCCGCGAGAACTCGGATCGGGGGGACTGTGAAACATGATAACCATATCCGGACGGCAACCGTTACACCCACCGGTCGCTCTCCGGACTTCGAGAGATCGGCTGGGGCATATCGTTTTTCCGCCGTCGAGTATCGGGAGTCCGAGCTCGCGGAATTGGGGTCCGTGCTCGCCGAGCACCGGGTTCGGTTGGTCACACTGACCGGAACGGCCGGGGTGGGTAAGACGCAGCTGGCCCGGGAGGCCCTGCGCACCAGTGCTTTTCGGGAGTCGGCCGTCGTGGTCGAGCTGAGCGAGGCGATCGATCGGGCGGCCGCGTGGGCCCTCGTCCGGGCGGCGGTCCGCCGCGACCTGCGCCCGCCCGACACCGATCGCGATGCCGAGGCGTTGCTCGCCGATGTGGCGGCGGATATCGGCGCCGATCGACGCGCCCTGCTGCTCGACAATTGCGATCCGGTGGCCGGACGGATCGCCCGCGATATCGCGCTGCTGCTGCAGCGCTGCCCCGAACTGGTGATCCTCGCGACCACCCGCGTACCGCTCAATCTCGATCCGGAGCGGGTGTTCTGCGTGCTCCCGCTGCCCGTGGGCAGCCAGACCGAGGACGGCCCGCCGGGCTCCGCGCCGGCGTCGCGACTGCTGCTGGATCGCATCGACAGCCGCTACCGCGGGGCGATCACCCTCGCCGATCAGCTGCTGCTCGACGAGATCGCGCAGGTGCTCGACGGCGTTCCGCTGGCCCTGCAGCTGGCGGCCGCCACCATCGCGAGAGTCGGTGTGGTGCGGACGCTTCGGCTCGTCGAGGCGGGCGGCGATCTCGTCTCGGCCGGATACGCCGACACCCCGCCGCGGCACCGCTCCATGCACGCCGCGGTGGCCTGGGGGGTCGGCGGCCTCGACGGGAGTGCGGTGGAACTGCTGCTGCGGCTGTCGCTGTGCCACTGCGCGCTCGACCGGGAGACCGCACTGCTGCTCGGCGGCGCCGATACCGAGGCCACCACGACCGCGCTGGCCGCGCTGGTGCACCACAGCCTGCTCGACTACCGCGCCGATCGGCACGGCGCGGGCAGTTATGCGCTGGTCGCCCCGGTGCGGGCCTGGTGCCGTCGCATGCTGGGCGCGGATCCGGTGCGGGCCAGGCGGATTCGCGCCGATCACGCCGATCGGCTGTCCGAACTCGCCGAAACCGTCGGCGATTCGATCCGGCGCAACGGTCCGGGCTGGCCCCTGCCGGAGACCGCGGCCGGGCTGGCGCGCGACTTTCTTGCCGCGGTCGGCGGTTTCATCGAGGCGGGCCGCCCGGAGCGCGCGGTGCGGCTGGCGGCGGTGCTGGAGGAGGCGTGGATTCAGCTGGGCTATCTGTCCGATGCCGAGCGGGTCGTCGCCAATGTGCTCGCCACGCGATCGGCCGAATCGTCCTCGGCCGCGACGCGGCGCTGCCTGCAACTGCTGGGGCGCTGGGCCCTGCGGACCGGTCGCGACGAACGCGCGCTGCGGCTGCTCACCGAGGCCGAGACGAGCTCGCGCCGGGCCGGCGATGGCGAGGCCGCGCGGTGCAGCGCGGCGCTGCTGGGGGAGGCATTGCGGCGGCACGGTCGGCGCACCGAGGCGCGGGCGCTGCTGCGGGCGGCGGGCGAGGCGGCCGGGCCCGAATTCGATCCCGGCTGCGGCTCGATCGAGATCGCGCTGGCCCTGCTCGCCCTACCGGATCCGCCCGGCCGCGACGACACCATGTGGACCGAGGCGCGCCGCCGCGCCCTCGAACCGGAGTTCCATCGCGGCGGGGCCGCTGCGCTGAACGAGCTTGCCGCGAGCCAACTCTCGCGCGACACGCTGCGCCGGGCCCGACAGCTGTATCTGAGCGTGCTCGACCACGCCGACGCCGAATGGTGTGTGCTCGAGGCGATCCGGGCCGTGGAGGGTTGCGCCCGGGTGCATGCGCTGGCAGGCGAGGAGCATTTGGAGATCGCCGCGCTGCTGTCGCTGGCGGCCGAACATCTGCGGCGGCGCAAGGGAATACCCCAGCTCGACGCGCCGGGCACCGCGCCGGACGGCGTCTCGTGGCGAGACGCCCTCGGCGACAAGGTGTTCTGTGAGATCCGGCGGAGCGTGTCAGGAATGGAGTTGTCGGAAGTGATCGATCGGGTGCGCGCGGCGCCGGAGCCCGCGGATGACGCCGAACCCCCGCTGGCCGTGCTGACGCCCCGGCAGCGGGAGGTCGCCGAACTGGTGGCGACGGGGCTGACGAACCGGATGATCGCCAGCCGCCTCGGGCTGTCGGAGTGGACGGTGGTCAACCATCTGCGCCAGGTGATGATCAAACTCGACTGTCCGTCGCGCCTGCATGTGGCGCTCGTGGTGCAGCGGGAGGCGGCGCTGGAGCATCCGGCGGCCGACTTCACGCCCGAGCCGGATTCCGACGTCCGGCGGCTGGGTTAGCGCCTCACATCCCGGCGCGCAGCAACAGTCGCGCCGCCGCCCGCGGTGAGAACAGCGACACCAACCGAACGGCATGTACCGCATACGGTTCGATGCGCACCGGGCGGGTGCGGATCGCCGTGACGATCCAGTTCGCCGCCTCCTCGGGGGTCAGGGCGGGCATCCGTGCGTACTGGGCGGTGGGGGCCAGCATCGCGGTCCGCACCGACGGGAAATTCACCGCCGTGGTGTGGATTCCGCGCCCGCCCAGCTCCGCGTCGAGGCAGCGGCCGAAGGCGATCAGGGCGGCCTTGGAGCTCAGATACGCCGAAAAGTACGGTGAGGTCTCGAATCCCACGCCCCAGGTGCCGATGTTGACGATATGGCCGCTGCCGTGCGCGAGCATCCCGGGCAGCAGGCCCAGGGTCAGCCGCACCGCGCCGAAGTAGTTGATCGCCATCGTGCGCTCGTAGTCGTGGGCGCGATCCAGCGATTCGGTGACCGGGCGGCGGATCGAGCGCCCGGCATTGTTGACCAGCACGTCGACCCGGGCGCCGTCGGCGCCGAGCCGCTCGACCAGCCCGTCCACCTGTTCGGGCAGCGACAGGTCGGTGGCGTGGTATTCGGCGTCACCGCCCAATTCCGCAATCTGCTTGTGCACCAGCCGCAACTCCGGCTCGCGGCGGGCCACCAGAATCAGCCGGGCGCCCCGGCCCGCCAGTTCGAGCGCGGCGGCGCGGCCGATCCCCGACGAGGCGCCGGTTATCAGGATATGCATTCCAGCAATGGGATGTCCGCGAGTGAATCGACCGGCGCGAGTAGGAGTTCGAAGCAGTGCGGCCGATGCTCTCATGAGATCGATACAACCACGGCCGCGGCGGCCGGTACAGGCAACGACAGGTTCTTGCTAGTGCAGGCCCTCCATCGTGCGACATAACGTCTACTGCGAGTCGAAGTTCGGCGAACAGAGGTCAGATGATCAGATCGGACGTTGAGATGCACGCGGTCCCCTTCTTTTCTCAGGCCCGATCGTTTCGAGAAACCTGGCCGGAAATTCAGCAGAACGTCGAGGCGGTTTTCGACCGCGGGAAGTATTCGCACGGACGGCAGGTCGCGCAGTTGGAGCGCGCGGTCGCCGATTACACCGGAGCCGAATTCGCGGTCGCGGTCAACAGCGGCACCGACGCCCTGGTGCTGCTGCTGCGCGCCCTGGGTATCGGTCCCGGCGACGAGGTCATCGTGCCCGCGTACTCCTTCTTCGCCAGTGCCTCCGCGGTCGCGCTCGTGCACGCCACCCCGGTGTTCGCCGACATCACCGACACCGGTGACTACGCCCTGGATCTCGACGCGGCGGCCGCGCGGATCACCGAGCGCACCCGCGCGGTCATGCCGGTGCACCTGTTCCACCAGCTCGCCGACCTGGACGCACTGGTCGCCTTCGCGCGCCGGCACGGGATCGAACTGCTCGAGGACAGCGCCGAGGCGATCGGCATGCGCTGGAACGGAAAACACGCCGGACGGCACGGCCGTGGCGGCGTGCTGTCGTTCTTCCCGACCAAGACGCTGGGCGCGCTGGGCGACGCCGGCATGGTGATCACCGATGACGCGGCCGTCGCCGCCGAGGTGCAGATGCTGCGCCATCACGGGCGGATGGGCCGCACGGTCGATCACATCGCGGGGATTTCCAACCTGTCCGGGGTGTCGGGCACCAACAGCAAGACCGACGACATCCAGGCCGCGGTGCTGCTGGCGAAATTGGCCCGGCTGGACGCCGATATCGCCCGGCGCGCGCGGCTGGCGGCCGCCTACGACGAGCGGCTGGCCGGGATCGACGCCGTAGTGCGCACCCCGCGGGTGGTGCCGCGAAACGCGAAGACCGATCCGGTTTTCTACGTCTATCTGATCGAGGCGCAGCGGCGCGACGAACTGGCCGAATATCTGACCGCCCGGGGTATCGGCACCGAAATCTATTATCCGCGGCCCTTACCGCTACAGCCCTGCTTCGCCGGCGCGAGAAACAGCGCGGACGAATTCCCGAATGCGGTCGCCGCCGCGGGCCGGGCCATCGCTCTTCCGTTCTACCCCGATCTCACCGAGCGGGATGTCGACGCGGTGTGCTCGGCGATTTCCGAATTCTATCGAGGGGGCCGGTGATGATTCCATTCTTTCCGCCCGATCTCTTCGAACCGGACCGTAAGACGCTGCTGGAACTGCTGTTCGCACTGGGCACCGGCGACGCGCAGAAATTCATTCTCGGGGAGCGGACCGCGGAATTCGAGGCGGCGATCGCGGCGGCCACCGGTGCGCGGCACACCATCGCCTGTTCCAGCGGCACCGGCGGACTGGAACTGTGCGTCGCCGCGCTGGGCCTCGGGCCCGGCGACGAGGTGATCGTGCCCGCCTTCTGCTGCCAGCCGGTGGCCAGCGCGGTCGTGAATGCCGGGGCGACACCGGTTTTCGTCGATGTCGACCCCTGGACGATGGTCATCGATCCCGATGCCGCCGAGGCGGCGGTGACCCCGCGCACCCGGGCGGTGATGGCCGCGCACGTCTTCTCGATCATGGCCGATATGCCGCGGCTGCGGGCGATCGCGCGGCGGCACGAGCTGGCCCTGATCGAGGATTCCGCGGTGGCCCAGGGCGCGGTGCTGGACGGCGTACCGGCCGGGCGCTGGGGCGATCTCGGGGTGTACTCGTTCTTTCAGGTGAAGGCGATGGGCACGGCGGGCGAGGGCGGCATGGTGCTCACCGAGGACGAGGAGCTGGCCGCGGCGGTGCGCATGCACCGCAATCACGGCCAGGACGGCCAGACCCGGTTCCTGCATCACGTCATCGGGCAGAACAAGCGCTTCGACGAGATAATCGCCGCCTTCCAGCTCGCCCGCCTCGACGGTTTCGCCGAGCGGCTGGAGCGGCGGGCGCGGATCGCCGACTACTACACCGACCGCTTCGCCGAACTCTCCGAGCACGGCATCCTCGCGCCCCCGCCCGGCCGCAACGGCCGCTGCTACTACGTGTACTCGCTGCTGGTGGACCGCCGCCAGGATCTGCGCGCCTGGCTGACCGAGCGCGAGATCGGCACCCACGTCTACTATCCGGTGCCGCTGCCCGAGCAGCCCGCCTTCGCCGCGTGGGCCGCTGGCGGCCGCTGGCCGCGCGCCCGATCGGTGTCGGATCGAAATCTGGCGATCCCGATCTGGCCGCATCTGTCCGACGCCCAGGTCGAGTACATCGCCGATTCGGTCTGCGAGTTCGTGTCATGACCGCGGTCACGACACCGCCGCGCAGGCGGGCGAAGGTGGTCGTGCTCGGCCAGGGGCACGTGGGCCTGCCACTGGCCGTGGCGGCGGCCGAAAACGGCTACGGCGTGGTGGGCTACGACTCCGATCCGGAACGGGTGCGCACGCTGGCGGGCGGGCTCTCGCCGATTCCGGACGTCACCTCCACCCGGCTGGCCCAGTTGCTGGGCACCGGCCGCTACCGGCCCACCGACAACGCGGCCGAACTAGCCGATTTCGATATCGCGGTCATCACGGTGCCCACCCCGTTGAACGACGAGCGGCTCCCCGATCTCGGTCATGTCGAGACCGCCGCCGTCGAGGTGGGACGGCGGCTGCGGCCGGGCTGCCTGGTGATCCTCGAGTCGACCAGCTTCCCGGGCACCACCGAGGAGGTGCTGGCCCCCATACTGCGCAAGGAGTCGGGTCTGGAGCCGGGCGCCGATTTCGCCCTCGGATTCAGTCCGGAGCGCATCGATCCGGGCAATGTCCGGTGGACCATCGAGACCACCCCGAAGGTGGTCTCCGGGATCGATGCCGAATCCCTCGCGCGCACCCGGGATTTCTACGGCGGATTCCTCGACGACATCGTTGCGGCGGGCACCCCGAAGGTGGCCGAGCTGGCGAAGGTCTTCGAGAACACCTTCCGGCAGGTGAACATCGCGCTGGTGAACGAGCTCGCGATACACGCCGACCGGCTCGGGATCGATGTCTGGCAGGCGCTCGAGGTCGCGGGCACCAAACCGTTCGGCTTCATGAAGTTCCTGCCCGGTCCGGGCGTGGGCGGGCACTGCCTGCCGATCGATCCGGTCTACCTGTATTGGAAGGTGGCCCAGGAGACCGGGCGGCCGTTCCGGATGGTCGAACTGGCCGACGACATCAACAGCGAGATGCCCGGCTATGTGGTGAGCAGGCTGGAACGGGGATTGCGGCGGCGCGACAAGGCGCTGCCGGGCGCGCGGGTCCTGGCCATCGGCCTGGCCTACAAGCCGAATGTCTCCGATGCGCGCTGTTCACCCGCGCTCGAGGTCTGCCGCCGCCTGGTCGCGACCGGCGCGGAGGTGCACTACGCCGACGCGCTGATCGCGGACAAGCCCGAGCTGTCCGGGCTGGTCCGGTCCGAACCGACGGCCGGGGATCTGCAGGCCGCCGACGCGGTCGTGATCCTTACCGACCACGACTACGTGGACTACGACCTCGTCGTCGACCACGCGTCCTACGTCCTGGACTGCCGACGGCGGCTGCCCGGACACCCGCATGTCGAACTGCTCTGAGAGTGAACCCGTATGGCACGACCGATCAACCTGGGCACGGTGTTCCACGACCATGCCGAGCGGACCAAGCAAACGACACTGCATCTGGACCGGCCGTTCGACATCGCGCCGGACGGCGGCATCGTCTGCGACGCGGCGGCATTGGCCCGCCTGGTGGACGATACGGCGGGCTGGCTGTACGGCGTCGGCGTCCGGCCGGGCGATCGCCTGGCCGTGATCAAGGACAATCACTTCGACTTCGTCCTGACCGCGGCCGCGGCCACCAGAATTGGTGCGACACCGGCGAATATCGCCGCCGCCAACAGCCTCACCGCGCTGCACGCGCTGCTGCACCGGCTGGATCCGGCGCTGGTGGTGATGTCGGCGAGTGTGGTCCGCCGCATCGTCGACTCCGGCGACGAGGTGCTGGGCGGACGGCGCACGGTCGTGTTGCCGAGCGTCGGCGTCTCGCTCGATCGAAACGAATTACCCACCGGGGCAATACCCTTCGAGGACGCGCTCGCCGCCGCGCGGCCCGCGCCGGTCCATCTGGTCGGCGACGACGAGCCGCTGCTGATGACCCACACCTCCGGCACCACGGGGGTGCCGAAGCTGGTGGTGCAGTCGCCGCGCACGCTGCGCGCGGCCAGCCGCCTGGAACTCATGCCGATTCCGTTCGTGGTGAGCCGCCGCAAAGACGTTGTCCTGTCGTCGATCTCGTTCGCACACTGGCGAGCGGTCACCTGGGCGGTCGCGCAGACCAGATTCGCGCCGGAGAAGCTGGTGGTAGTCGCCGATCACGAGCCGGAGCGGGTGGGCCGGATGCTGAAGGAGTTCCGTCCGACCAGCATCGAGGCCTGCCCCAACATCTTTCAGCGCTGGCGGGGCCTGACCCGCACCCACGCCGACGCCCTGACCCAGGTGCGGCTGTACATCAGCACCTTCGACATGGTGCATCCGCCGACGGTGCGGGCCTTCCTGGCGGCATCGAAGCGCCGGATGCCGCTGTGGGTCGCCTCCTGGGGGCAGAGCGAGGTCGGGCCGATCTCCAGCGCGATCTTCACCCGGGGGCGGCTGCGCCGCATCGGCAATCCGGTGACCAGCGATGTCGGTTGGACGCTGCCGACCGTCTCGCGGGTGCGGGTGACCGATCCGGAGACCGGCAAGCGCCGGGGGCTGGGCCGCCCCGGACTGCTCCTGGCGGCCAGCCGGGCACGCTGCCTGAACTATCTCGGCGAGAGCGAGCGGCACGACCGCAAGGACGGCGGAAAGTGGTGGAACACCGGCGATATCGGCTACCGCGACTGGCTGTGGCGGCTCAAGCTGGTCGATCGCGAGGTGGACATCATCCCGGGCACGAGCGGACTCGCCCTGGAGAGCACGCTGCTGGATCGGGTGCCGGAGGCGACCGAGGTGACCGTGCTGGGCGTGCCCGGCCAGCTGCCGGTGCCGGTGCTGTGCGTGGACGGCGACACCCTCGAC
Organism: Nocardia sp. CDC159; assembly: GCF_023740735.1. Classification (GTDB taxonomy): domain Bacteria; phylum Actinomycetota; class Actinomycetes; order Mycobacteriales; family Mycobacteriaceae; genus Nocardia; species Nocardia pulmonis. The sequence goes on along the minus strand of NZ_JAMRXH010000002.1, from coordinate 104,938 downwards.
GAGAAGCGCTGGCGCAGTGCGGTGGCCGATCTGCCCGCGCTGGCCGATCCGATCATCGTGCCGTGGCAGGACCTGCCCCGGACCGCCACCTGGAAGGTGCGCAGGCACGAGTTGCGCGCGGCGGTGCTGGGCACCGACGCCGGGTACGGCACGGGTCTGTGGACCTGAGGAAGGAGCGCGAGGTGACGGCAGGGTCGGCCGGAGTGGTCGAGTCGAACGGGCGGCGGCCCGGCGCGCGTCCGGCTCCGGAGGAGCTGGCGGCGGTGGTGGACGCCGCCCTGGCGCGGGTGCCCGAGGCCGACCGGGCGCGGCGCTTCCCCTGTTCGGTGCTGAGCGATCTGGGCGCGGCGGGGGTGCTGCGGCGGCGCTGGGATCTCGATGCCGGACCGGCGGGCGATGTGGAATACGGTGTGGCGCTGGGTGATGCGCTGAGCACCCGGGCCCCGGCGGGGATCGCGATCGGCGTCTCGCTGCACACCGAGACGGTGCTGTCGCTGCTGCACCGCTTCGCCGGGAGCAGCATCCGGCTGCACGAGTTGCGCGAGGGCGCGCTGGACGGCCGGATCGTCGGCGCGATCGCGGCGAGCGAGCCGACCGGTGGCAGCGATCTGTCGGCGGTGACCACCCTCGCCCGGCCGACGGCCGACGGCTGGGTGATCGACGGGGCGAAGAAGTACGTATCGCTCGGCGCGGTGGCCGATTTCGCGATCGTGCTGTGCCGGCTGGCCACCGCGGACGGTACGCCGACCGAGCGCCATGCCCTCTTCGCGGTGCCGCTGGCCGACGCCGTGCGGATTCGCGAGCACGACAAGCTGGGCACCCATGCGCTCGACACCGTCGCGGTGGAGTTCCGCGGCGTCGAGATCGGCCAAGACGCGCTGCTCGGGCGGCGCGGGCTCGGTGTGCTGAATCTCAACTACGGTTTGTCCTTCGAGCGCTTGGCCATTGCCGCGCAGGTCGCGGGCGGCTGTGCCGCGGCGATCGGGTTGGCGGTGGAACATGCCGAGCGCCGGGAGCAGTTCGGCCGCAGGCTGCGCGATCACCAGTATCTGGCCTTCCGGCTCGCCGAACTCAGCGCCGAGGTCGAGGTGCTGCGCGGGGCGGTGCGAGATGTGGCGCGGCAGTTGATGACCCGGACGCTGGACCGCGAACTCATCTCGCGCATAGCCGGTTTGAAGCTGTGCGCCGCCCGGGCGGGTGAGCGCGTGATCAGCGATGCCATGCAGACCTTCGGCGGCCCGGGCTATCTGACCGCGGAGACGCCGTTCGGTCAGTACTGGAACGATATTCGGGTCGCTCGGATCGGCGCGGGCACCGACGAGATGATGCTGGCGATCGTCAGCGACACCCTGCGCGGCGACGCTCAGATGTACGACCGGCTGATCAGGATCACCCGATGACGGCCGCGGGCATGCTCGTCACCGGACTGTCCGGTCAGGTCGGCCAGGGTTTCGCCGAGGCGGTGCTGACCGGATCGGCCGGTATCGCCTCGGAACTGGAGCTGCGGGCGGTGGTCCGGCGGCGGCAGCGGCGCAACCTCGGCGGCGCCCATGCACCCGGAACCACGCGCATCACCCAGCTGCTCGGCGATGTCACCGCGCCCGCGTGGGCGCTGGATCTGGACGCCCTGGCCGTTCGGGGCGATATCGCGGCGGTGGTGAACCTGGCCGGGATCGTCGACTGGACCGCGTCGCAGGCCGATATGGACCGCGTCAACTACCTCGGCGCCATCACCGGCCTCGAGGTGGCCCGGGCCCTGTCCGAGCGCATCGGCCGCCGCATCCCGTATCTGTATGCCAGCACCGCGTATGTGGCGGGCACCCTGGGTGGGCGGATACCGGAGCAGCAGCACGCGCCGCATCCGGATCGCACGCCCTACGAGCTGAGCAAATGGTTCGCCGAACGGCATCTGCTGCGCGCGGCCGGCGATACCGGACATCCGGTCCTGATCGCCCGCATCGGCGGCGTGATCGGCAGTTCGGCCACCCGGTCGACGACCCGCTACAGCTCGCTGTATCAACTGGTCGCGCCGCTGTCGCGTGGACAGCTCCCGATCCTGCCGGTGCGGCCCGGCGCGCGGGTGGACATCCTGCCGCGCGATGTGGTCGGCGAGGGGCTGGTGCGGCTGCTGAGCCGCGGCGCCGCAACGGATTTTCGCGATTGGAACGGGGGCGCGCTGGTCCATCTGTGCGCGGGGGAGCAGGCGCCCACGCTGGCCGCGCTGCTGGCCCTGCTGGAGTCCAAGGATGTCGAACATCGCTATCGCCCGCCGCGGCTGGTGACCGCGTCGCCGCGGGTTTTGCGACTCGGCGAGAACGTCGTGTTGAAGTACGCCCGGTGGAGCCGGGAGATGGGCAATCGGCTGCACGGGCTGCGCTACGTCTCCATCGATCGGGTCTTCGAGCGGTCGCGGCTGGCCGCGCTCACCGGCGGCTGGACGCCCGCGGTGGGGGTCGAGGAGATCCTGGACATCGCCTTCGGGCTCGAAACCGCGCCTCCGGTGGACGATTTCGCCGGTCTGCCGCTGGGGAGGTTCGCATGAGAGTGCTCGTCGTGGGCGCCACCGGCTATCTCGGCCACGCCGTGGTACGCCGCCTCGTCGCCGCCGGACACGAGGTCACCGCACTCAGTCGCTCCGGACGTTCGGACGTGGGGGCGGGGGTGGTCGGGGACGTGCTGATGCCCGGCCTTGGACTCGCCCCCGATGATCGGGTGCGGCTGACCGGGGTGGCGGGCATCGTGTCCTGCTTCGGCTCGGTCGGCATGGCCGCCGATCCCGCCGAGGTGGTGAACGTACATCTCACCGGCACGCGCAATGTGCTCGACTTCGCGCGTGGCTGCACCGAACTGCGTCGGCTGGTGCATGTGTCGAGCGTGCTGGCGCTCGGCCGCGCCCGCGGTGCGCTCGGCAATCGGGATCTGTCCCGGGGCCAGACCTTCCGCAACTGGTACGAGTACGCGAAATACCGTGCGGAGCTGGTGATCCGGCGCGAACGCGCGCTGCCGGTGACGGTGCTGCGGCTGGGGACGCTGTTCGGGGCCGCGCCCGCGCGGCTGATTCCACGCCACGGCGGTCCGGTGGCCGTGCTGCCGCATGTGCTCAGCGGATTGCCGGTGCTGCTGGAGCGCCGCGGCGACTATCCGGTCTACGCCACCGATATCGCCGCCTCGGCGGCGGTGGTGGAACGGCTGCTCACCGACGACGGACCGTCCTCCACCTACACCTATTTCGATCCGGACCTGCCGACCATGGCGCAGGTGCTCGACGAGCTGTGCCGACCCTGGAACGTCATGCCGAAACTGGTCGACACCGGCGGCCTGTCCCGGGTGCTGCAGCGCGGTCTGGCCCGGCGGTTCGGCGTCGATCCCGAGGTCGTGGACTACGCCCGGCCGCTGTTCGACTTCGAGCCGGACATTCTCGACGCACTGCCCGGCGGCCCGGCCCCGTCCACGCCGGACTATCTGGCCGCGACCGGTCGTTCGCTGGTGCACGCGGGCATGGTCGCGACGGCCGCCCGCGAGAGGGGAGCCGTTCGTGTCGACAGCTGAGATCTGCCGGGTCGATACCGCACCGCATCCGGTGCTGCGGGTGTACTCGGCGGGCAACTTCGGTGAGATCGCCCCCGAGCGGCTGTCGCCGATGTCCTGGTCGCTGGTGGGCCGCCCGATGGAGCTGGGCACCCGCACCTTCGTCTCCGACATTCTGCGGGATCCGGTGTGGGCCACCGGATCCCACTACGTGTTCACCGGCTACTTCAACTGCCGCCCGTACCACAACCTGAGCGCCTACTGCCATATCGCCGAACATGTGGACCTGCTGACCCCCGAGGATGTGACCGCGGCCTACTTCGAGGGCATCGAGCCGCCGCGCACCATGCTGGGGCGCGGGCCCGGCCGGGTCGGCCGCAACCGGGCCACCTATCGCATGCTGCGCGAACTGGTGACGCTGCGGCCGCGGGTCATCGAACTCGAACAGCGCGTCTTCGACTTCGAGCAGCTCGTCGACGATGTCATGGCCACCGAGAGTGGTTGGCGGCTAGGTGAATTGGCCGAGGTGGGCAACGGGCTGCTGGAGCGGGCCTGGCATCTGCACATCATCGGGACCTCGGGCTCGATCGCCGCCGATGTGCTGCAGCGCACGGCCGTGCATCGGCTTGCCGTACAGAGTAATTCGATCCTGAACTGGCTGCGCGAACCCGCCGAACTGCCCTGGGGTCCGATCGCGGACATGGCCCCCATCGAGGGCGGGCCGTCGGAGTTCGTTCGGTATCCGTTCTACGAGATCGCCGACACCCAGGCGCCCTGGTGCGATTACACGCTGCCCCCGATGGGCGAGGTGACGCGCGGTGGCGGCGAGGTCGTCGAGGTGTCCCCGCGCGAGGCGCTGATCGGCATGCGCGGGCGCTGGCGCGGGGTCGGCATCGATGCGACCGTGCTGTTCCTCGGCGATGTGATGGCCCTGCGCGAACACAGCAAGTCGCTGGCGATGCGGCTGCTGCACGCGCACCGCCGGTTCGTCCCGCGGCTGGCCGAACTGCGCGGACTGCGCACCGACGAGTGGCCCTATCTCGCGATGGCCGAACTACGCGCGAAGACGCTGCCCGATCCGGGGGAGCTCGAGGCGCGACGACTCGCCTGCGAGGACGCCCTGGCCGTCGACATGCCCGACTACCTGGACCGGACACCGGGCGCACCGCGGCACGTGCAACCGGTGCGGCGACCCCGGGGCGTGTCCTCGGGCGTGTACGACGGGGTCGCCATCGGCCTCGACGAACTGCCGCAGGCCCCGGGCGCGGTGCTGGTGTGCGAGAGCGCCGACGCCAACATCATGCCGCTGCTGCCGTTCGTCTCCGCGGTGGTCACCGCGCGCGGCAGTCAGTACTCCCATATCGCGATCATCTGCCGTGAGGTGGGGATTCCCGCGGTCGTCTCGCATCCGCTGGCCGCGGAGATCAAGTCCGGACAACGCGTCCAGGTGGACGGGGACAAAGGAGAGGTGACGATTCTTGACTGAGCACACCAGGCTCACCCGGCTGGACGCCGATGCCGTCGACGACGCGGCCGTGCTGGCGGTGATCGAGGACCAGCTCGGCGTCGGCCGTCCCCGGCCGGACCTGCGCATGACCGATTCCATCCGCGACGACATCGACCTGGATTCGCTGTCGATGATGGAGGCGCTGACCCGGGTGGAGGATCACTACGGCATCGAACTCATCGATGACCCGGATATCGGCGCGGTGGCGACCGTCGGGGATTTGGTGACGCTGATCCAGCGCGTGCGGGCGGCATCGGGGCATTCATGAAGTCGATAGTCGATTGGCTGGTCGAGCCCGTCGCCGACACATCGCTGACCTTCTACCAGGGCTCCGAATGGCGCAGCACCGGCTATCCGGTGCTGGCGCGGGAGTCGCTGGGGGTGGCGAACAGGTTGCGCGACCGCGAGATTCGCAAGAGCGACCGGGTGGCGATCATCCTGCCCACCGGCCGCGACTTCGTGCGGTACTTCTTCGGCGCGCTGGCCCTGGGCGCGATTCCCACCGTGATCGCGCCGCCGGGTCTGCACGGCACGGTGAGCTACCCCGAATACGTTGCGACGCTGCTGGGCGCGCTGGCGCCGCGGGCGGTGATCGCCGAGGCGCAGACGCTGGCGCTGCTGCCGGACGATCCGGCCGGGCCGCAGCGGATCGACACCGCCGAGCCGGTCGGCGAGAGCATCGACACCACCATCGATCCCGCACTGGGCGAGGATATTTCGATCATCCAGTTCACCTCGGGGTCGACCCGCGCGCCGCGCGCGGTATGCCTGAGCTCGGCGGCGGTGGTCGCCCACATCGAGATGCTGAAGACGGTCTTCCGCGATCGGCCCGCCGACGATCCGGACTCGTTCGGCTCCTGGCTGCCGATGCATCACGATATGGGGCTGATCGGAACGTTTCTGACGCCGGTCAGCCACTGCAAGGACGTGTGGTTGATGCGGCCCGAGCAGTTCGTGCGGCGGCCGCTGCTGTGGCTGGAGCTGTTCGGCCGCCACGGCGTCAACCATTCGGCCTCGCCGAATTTCGCGCTGGAGCGGATCGTGCGGGTGGTGAGCCCGAAAAGCCTGGCGGGCATGGACTTCTCCACCTGGCGCACGGTGATCATCGGCTCCGATCGCATCAATATCGGGGCGCTGCGGGCGCTGCACGACCTGCTGGGGCCGTTCGGCCTGCGCGCGGACGCGCTCAAACCCGGATACGGCATGGCCGAGACCACCCTGGCCGTATCGACCACCGGACCGGGTGAGTCGCCGCACGCGCTGCTGGTCGACGGGACTAAATTCCGTGCGGGCGAGGCGGTTCCGGTGCTCGGGCGGGAATCGCTCGAGCCGGTGACCGGCGACGATGCGGACGCGGTCCGGGTGGTCGGCTGCGGGGAGCCGCTGCCGGGGGCGCGTGTGCTGGTGACCGACGACGCGGGGGAGTCGCTGCCGGAGGGTCGGGTCGGCGAACTGGTGGTCGAATCGCCCGCGATATTCAGCGGATATCTCGAGGACGGGGCGAGCGTGCCGATCGCGGCGAGCAATCGCCGCCACCACACCGGCGATCTGGGCTTCCTGCGCGACGGGCAGATCTATGTGCTGGGCCGCCTGGGCAATTCGGTGAAGATCAACGGCAACTTCGTCACCGCCGAGGATGTGGAGATGGCGCTGGCGGAGCGGCTGGGGCTGCATCACGACAAGGTGACCGCGGTGCTGCGCGATCTCGACGAGCCGAATACCGCCGCGGCCCTGCTGATCTTCCAGCAGCGGGTGCCGCCGGAGAAGGTGGCGGCCGCACTGGGCGTGCTGACCCGGATGGGGCTACCCGCCGACCATGCCGCGCTGACCGTGATCGCGCCGCTGGCGGTGCCGCGGACCACCAGCGGTAAACCCAAGCGGGCCGAGCTGTGGCAGCTGCTGGACAACGGCGAGGTCACCGCGCGGGTCTGTCATGTGGGCACGCGTTCGCCGCTGCGGGAGCGACTGCGATGAGTGCGTCGAAAATCACTCGGGAACGCCTGGGTAACAAGGGCTTTCACCTGCATCTGCTGTCCGAGCGCGGCTATCCGGTCCCGCCGTTCGCGGTGCTCGACGGCCCGGCGATCCGCGCCGGGGTCGATCGCGCATCGATCGCCGCACTGCTGGACCGGCTGCGGGGCGAGGCGGCGACCCGCATGGCGGTCGAGCCCGAGGCGGTCGCCTTCGCCGTCCGCTCGAGCCCGCCGGTGAGTATGCCCGGCATGATGGACACGCTGCTCGGGCTGGGCGTCGGCGAGACCGCCGTGCCCGCCCTGACCGCCCGGCTGGGCAGCGCGGAGCTGGCGCGCACGCTGCTGCGGATCGGCGAGCGCGACCTGCGCACCCATCTGGGTGAGCGGGTACCGGAGGAGCCCGTCGATCAGGTGCATGCCGCCGTCGCGGCGGTGCGTGACTCCTGGAACAACGAACGGGCCCGCGATTACCGTCGCGACCAAGGGATTTCGGACGGCCTGGCTCCGGCGGTGGTGGTGCAGGCGATGGTGTTCGGACTCGGCGAGCGCTCCGGCAGCGGCGTGGTGTTCAGCCACGATCCGCTCACCGGCGCGCGCGGTATGCATGGTGAATACCTGTCCGCCAGCACCGGCGCGGCCCTGGTCGCGGGTCAGGTGACCCCCGAGGGGCTGGCGCGGCTCGCGCGCGAATCTCCGGCCGCCCACGCCGAACTCGACCGGTTCGTCGGCGAGCTGTTCGCCTGGCAACGGGTGCTGATCGAGGTCGAATTCGTCGTCGAGCGCGGGCGGCTGTGGCTGGTGCAGTTGCGCGCGGCCACCGCCTCGGAGGCCGTCCGGACCGTGGTCACCATCGACGCCTGGCGCAGCGGCCTGCTGGATCGGGCGACCGCGCTGGTGCGGCTGTCGCCGCGGGCGCTGTGCGCCGAGGACCGGCAGGAGGCCGCGGCCGGGCATGGGCGGCTGCTGGCCACCGGCATCGGCGCGGCGGGCGGCGTGGCCACCGGCCGGGTGGTGCGAACGGTGGAGGAGGCGCTGGCCCATGCGGGCGAGCCGGTGGTGCTGCTGCGGCCGACCACCGAGCCGGAGGACTTCCTCGGCATGACCCAGTCGGCCGGAATCATCACGCTGGCGGGCGGATTCGGCTCGCACGCCGCGGTCGTGGCCCGCGAACTCGGCCGCCCGGCCGTGGTCGGCGCGCGGTTCACCGATCCGGACTGGCCGGATGCGCCGCATGCGGCGGCGACGGTGACCGTCTGCGGCACCACCGGAAGGGTCTGGGAGGGAAGGGTTCCCGCCGTCTCCCGCCCCGCCGTCGACTGGCCCGCCGACCTGCTCGGCGACGCACCGCCCGACGGCGAGCGCCCGGCGCGACTGCGGGAGCTGCTGGCCGCGAACGAGAAAGGACGACGGTGACAACGGAAATCGAGATCGAGGCGCTGGAACCGCGCATTCTGCACGCGATTCGGGTGGCGGGCTGGCTCGGATCGGAGCGGGTCCGCTCCTGGCTGCCCGAGGCGGTGCCGGATCTGGACGGCACGCTGGCCGCACTGGTCGGCCGGGAACTGTTGCGGCAGGCCGACACGGCCCAGGGCCGCTTGTTCGGTGCGACGGAATCCGGTGCGCGGCAGGCCGATACGGCGATCGCGGCGGGAGCGCTGGCGCTGCCCGCGATCGCCGAGCTGACCGAGCTGCTGCGGGAATTCGAGCGCGCCGACCCGGTGCTCAAGGAGCACGTCACGGCCTTCCAGCGCGCCCGGGACGCGGCGGGCGCGGGCGCGGTCGTGGAATTCCATCGCGCCCAGCGGGATCTGCTGGCGCGCATCGGCGCCAGCGGCATCCTGTGGTCGGGCTACCCGGCCCGCTTCGGCGCGGCGGCCGAGGCCATCGAGTCGGGCGACCACGATTACGTGGCCTCCCCGCTGATCGACAGCTATCACACCGTTTGGCATCTGCTGCACCGCGATCTGCGCGCGACGGCCGCGGCGCTGCGGGGCTGAATCAGTATCGCGCGCGCCGCCGCCGCGCGAGGAGGTGGGCGGCGAGGCCGAACACCAGCCCCCAGAACGCCGAACCGATACCGAACATGGTGAGGCCGGAGGCGGTGACGAGAAAGGTGAGCAGCGCGGCCTCGCGGTCGCCGTCCTCTGCCAGCGCCCCGGCCAGCCCGCCGAGCAGCGCACCCAGCAGCGCGATGCCGGCGACCGCCATGACCAGTTCCTTCGGCAGCCCGGCGAATACGCCGATCAGCGTGCCCCCGGCCGCACCGATGAGCAGATACCAGATCCCGCACGCCACCCCCGCGACGTAGCGCCGCCGGGGGTCCGGATGCGCCTCGGGTCCGGTGCAGATGGCGGCCGTGATCGCCGCCAGATTGATCGCGTGACTTCCGAACGGGGCCAACAGTATCGCCGCCACGCCGGTCGCGCCGACGAGCTTGCGATCGTCGGTGCGATAGCCCGCCGCGCGCAGGACGGCCAGACCGGGCGCGTTCTGGGAGGCCATTGTCACCACGAACAGCGGCACCGCCAGGCCGATCAGCGCGGGCAGCGTGAACTGCGGTGTCGTCCAGATCGGCCGGGCGAATTCCCAATCCACCCGCCCGAAGTCGACCCGTCCCCGCGCCAGCGCCGCCCCGGTACCGGCCAGCAGCGCCGCGCCGATGGCGTAGCGCGGGGCGAACCGCTTGCCGATCAGATAGGCCAGCAGCGCGACGGCCGGGATCAGCGGAGCCACCGACAGGGCGCGAAAGACGTCCAGGCCGAACGACAGCAGAATGCCCGCCAGCATGGCCGGGAACAGCGCCGCGGGCAGTCGGTCGAGCATCCGGCCGAACCATCCGGTGAGCCCGAAGACCAGCGTCGCCGCGGCGGCCACGACGAAAGCGCCCACGCAGGCCCGATAGCCGTATTCGGCGAATCCGGTGGCCAGCAGCGCCGCCCCGGGCGTGGACCAGGCGGCGATCACCGGTGTCCTGGTCCACAGGCTGGCGACGACGCAGACCGCCCCGCTGCCGAGCGAGATCGCCCACACCCACGAGATGGTCTGCGCCGCACTCAGCTCCCCGGCCGCGGCCGCTGCCAGCACGACCAGCAGGGGACCGGAATAGGACACCGCCACGGCGATGAAACCGGCGACGATCGCCGAGACCGACAGGTCCGCGAGGCGGACGCGTCCGGCGGTGAGCTGTCCGGTCACGAGTTCGGCTGAGTGAAGGTGACCGAGGAGCCGGGGCGCAGGCCGAGCCCCACGCCGGTGAGCGGTCGCTCGGTGCGGATCAGCACGTTGTAGTGGTTGGGATAGTGGCAGCAGTCGAATCCGAGGACCGAACCGATCACGATCCCGTCCACCCGGACCTCGTCACCGCGATCGATCACACCGGCCGAGGTGATCTCCGCGAAGCCGAGGAAGCCGACCCGATCGATGCGCGCGCCGGTGCTGTCGTCGGTGTGGTCGGTGGTCACCAGCTCGTGCACCTCGCCGCGGGTGACGCAGCGGCTCGCCCACTCCGACACCGACATGCCGCGGTCGTCGCGGCGATGCCGCAGCACCTTGACCACCGAACCGGAGACCGCCAGTTTCGCGCCGTCTTCGAAGGGATTCATCGCGGACCGTCCTGTCCGGCTCGGGCATAGCTGTCGGCGACCAGCTCGAGGGCGATCAGGCCGTCCTCGCCGTGGGTGCCACCGGTATGGATCGCGTGCACGAAATCGTCGAGGATGCCGACGTATTCATGCCACAGCGAACTCTTGAATCCCTGGTGCCCGCCCAGCATATCCGCGAAAAGCACAGTGCCGTCGCCGTATTCGACCTCGACGGTCTTGCGCTCGCCGTGCCGATACGACCAGTCCAGCAGTACGCGCGCGGTCGCGCCGTCGGTACCGGCCAGGGTGATATCGGCCTTGCGATCGACGCCCGCGCCATCGCGCTCGATGGAGGCATCCTGCACGGCCAGGTCCGGCAGGAACATGCGGACGGTGTCGAGCGCGTTCGGTCCATTGTCGGCGACGCAGCCGCCGCCGCAGCGCTCCATATCCAGATACCACCGGTCCTCGCCCACATGCTCCTCGATCAGCTCGTCGTAGTGCACCACCACCGAGCGCACCGATCCGTGCGCCGCCCCGCGGGCGCGCAGGTTCAGCACATTGTCGTTGTAGCGGCGGTGGAACGCGGTGAACAGGGTGACTCCGGCGGCGCGGGCGGCCGCGCAGAGTTCGCGGGCCGCGCCGACCTCGATGGCCAGCGGTTTCTCCACGCAGGCCGCGATATTCGCCGTCACGGCGTCGGCGCAGATCTCGACGTGAGCATCGTTGGGCACGTTGACGATCAGCGCATCCAGCCCGGCCTCGGCCAGCATGGCGCGGTGGTCGGTATAGCAGGCGTGGGTGTCGGCGAGGCCGCGCAGCCGCTCGGCGCGCAGATCGCACACCGCGACCAGTTCGGCGGCGTCGACCCGGTCGAAGGCGGCCACATAGTAGGGCGCGATCACGCCCAGTCCGACCAGCCCGACCCGCAGCGGGGCGCTCATCGGAGCGCTCCCGCCGGTGCGTCGACGCCCTCGGCGCGGGCGAGGGCGAGCACCTCGGCCCACAGCGCCGAATCCAGTGCGATCCCCTCGGCCAGGGACGCGCGCACCCGCTCGGCCTCCCGCAGCCCCGGATAGCCGACCGGCTCGTCCGGATCGATCGGCGCGCACTCGCGCAGCGCCGCGAACATGGCCTCCGCCGCCGGGGCCACCGCCGAATCGCCGCGCAGCGCAACGGGATCGATGATCATGGCGAAATAGCCGATATCGTCGTCGCGCCCGGTCGGACCGCCCGAGCCGGTGAACGCGGCCGCGTCCGGTCCCAGACCCGCTCCCGATACCAGCGCCGAGAGCACCTCGACGAGTAGCGCCAGGCCGTAGCCCTTGTATGCCCCCGTTGCCGGCCGCCCGCCCAGCCATACCGGGAAGCCGTCGCCGCGATCCAGGGCCGCGGGGTCGGTGACCGGAGACCCGGCCGCGTCGACCAGCCAGCCCTCCGGAATCGGCTCGCCACGGCGGGCGGCGACCCGGATCTTGCCGGTGGGCACGGCCGTGGTGCTCATATCGAGGACGAACGGGTCGGCCGCGCCCGCGGGTGCGGCGATGCTGAGCGGATTGGTGCCCAGCATCGCGTACCGCCCACCCGGCGGACGGGCGATGCGCTGGCCGCCGCAGTTGGACGACAGCAGCGCGATGCGACCCTGCAATGCCTGTGCGCGGGTGTGGAATCCGGCGCAGCCGAAGTGGGTGGCATTGCGCACGAAGCACACCCCGACGCCGTAGCGCGCGGCGCGTTCGGCCGCATCGTCGAGCACCGCCGAGGCCGTCCACAGACCCAGCGTGCGCTCGGCGTCGATCACCGCGGCGGGGCCGCGGTCCGACAGCACGGTGAGGTCGGCGGCCGGGGCGACGCGGCGGGCGTCGAACAGCGGCAGATACAGCCGGGTCAGATTGGCCAGGCCGTGCGAGCCGAGTCCGGCGGCGTCGCCGTAGACCAGCGCGCGGGCCGCGACCACGGCCCGATCGGCGGGCACGCCGCGGCCGGTGAAGATCTTGGTCACGAAGCCGACCAGCTCGTCGTGGTCGACGGACGGTCGGTCGGCGGTCTCGATGTCGAGCATGCGGTTCCTATCCATTCACTCGAGGCCGGTAGGGGCTGCGGCGAATCTGCCGACGAGCGCGCCGATTTGGGCGGCGTAGTGGTCGAGGTCGCCGAGATCGGCGAATTCACCGGCGGCGTGGGCCCGGTTGCGGTCCAGGTCGCCGGGGCCGAACACCACCGTGTAGGTCCCGGGCACCTCACCCATCCAGATCGCGTCGCAGGTGAAGCCCTCCTCGTCCGGCGCGGCCCACGGCACCGCCGCGGGACCTCGGCCCGCCACGATCTCCTCCGCCCACGGATCGATCGAATTCAGCGTCGGCAGACCGCTTTTCAGCCAGTCGACGCCCACCAGACTCGCGGCGGCGTCGGCGGTGCGGGCCATTGCCGGGTTGTTCACGTACAGTTCGGCGAATTCGGCGGCCGCTGCGGCACAGCGTGTTTCCAGGGCGGTACGCACCCGATCGGCCACGGCCGCGTCCCGGTAGGCGATATTCAGCAGCAGATCGCCGCTGCCGTAGACGCGATTGTGCAGCCGCCCGGTGTGCAGCCCGGCAATGCAGACCCGCGCTCGCGCGGCCCATTCGGGCTGGGTCTGGGCGAGGCGGTGGGCGAGGTAGCCGAGCAGCACGCTCGCGTTGTGCCCCGCCTCGGGATGGTCGTCGATGGCATCCTCGCCGCGCACCCGAATACGGGCGGTCATGGCCGCCGTGCTGCGGGGCAACAGCCGCCCGCCGGTCGGCTCGCAGAAGATGTTGATCCGGCCGACGTAACCGTCCGCCACCAGCGGGCGGGTGCCGAAGACGCCCATCGCCCCGCCCTCCTCACCCGCCACCAGCTGTACCAGTACGCACAGCTCGGGCCGCTCGGAATCCAAGGGGGCCAGCGCGTTTCGCAGACCGGCCAGCAAAGCCACCGCCGGACCCTTCGCGTCGATCGCGCCCCGGCCGTAGACGCGGGTGCCGTCGACCCGCGGGGTGGGGACGTCGGCCACGGTGTCGAGGTGGACGTTGAACATCAGGGTGCGTTCCACCGGCGCGCGTGAACCCCAGCGCAGCACGAGATTCGGCTGCGACGACAGGAAATCGGGTCGCACCGCGGCCGCCTGCCGAACGATCTCCGGCACGCCGGGCCGGTGCAGCCACGCGGGTTCGGCGGCGGCGTGCCGCTCGATGCGGAAGCCGAATCGCTCGGCGTGGGCCGCGATGCGCCGCCCGGCCTCCCACAGTCGCGGCGGCGGGCCGTCGGGATGTTCCAGCGGTCCCGCGGTCGGCAGGGCGAGCAACTCCAGCAGCAGTTCCAGATCGGCCGCGCCGAAGATCGCGGCGCTCACGGTGTCGGCCCGTCCACGATATCGGCCAGGAGGGCGTCGAAATGCCTTCCGTAGTCCACGAATTCGGAGATGTCGGTGAGTTCGGTCATCGACTCGTGGGGGCGCAGGGTCAGATGGGGCTCGATGGAGAACACCCCCGAATAGCCATGTGCGAGCAGCAGCCGCACACCGTCGGCCACGCGGCAGCGGCCCTGCCCGGGGCGGACGTACCGGACCCCGGCGTCGGTCGCGATCGCGTCCTTGATGTGCACATGGTCGACCAGGTCCACGAGCGGGGCGAGATAGTCGTAATCGGAGTAACCGTGAGCGGGTCCGTTGCCGGTGTCGAACAGCAGCCGCAGCGCGGGGGAGTCGATGCTGTCGAGCAGGTCGATCGCCCGCCGCGGATCGGTGCCCGCCCAGCCCGCGCAGTTCTCATGCAGCAACACCACCCCGTGATCGGCGGCCACCTTGGCCAGCTCCGCCAGTCGGTGCAGCACCTCGGCGCGCCAATCCTGTTCGGACAGACCGTCATTGGGGTAGGACATCACCCTGATCCGAGTGCAGCCGAGGGCCACGGCGCGACGGGCCAGGATCTCCACTTCCGCGACGTCCTCGGCCAGGGGGCCGGTGACGGGCCGTCCCCAGTTGCCGATCCGGGAATCCAGGCAGACCACCTCGACGCCGGAGTCCGCGAGTTGCTCGGCGGCGCGAGCGAATCGGCCGTCGTCCAGGTCGGCCACCGCCGTGCCGTCGACGCTGCGCAACTCGAGCCGATTCCAGCCGAGCGCCCGTACGGCCGCGATCTGCTGGCCCAGCTCGGCATGCGCCTCGTCACCGATGCCCGCTCGGCGCACGGCCGGGCGGGTGAGACGGTCAGAGTGCGGCACATTCGCCTCCGGGTTCGAGCACCCGGGCGGAGTGGGCCAGGGCGCGGGCGGTGTCGAGCACTTCGACCACCCGGCAATGCAATTCGAGACGGTCGGCCGCGCTGCCGCGGTAGGCGTGCAGGAACAGCGTGCGCAGCGCGTCGTCGGGGAAGGTCTCGGTCGGTCGCCCCTCGATGTCCACGCGCCCGCTCAGATCGTCGGCCGACAGCGAATAGTGGCCGGTGA
Source organism: Nocardia sp. CDC159 (assembly GCF_023740735.1). Lineage (GTDB taxonomy): Bacteria > Actinomycetota > Actinomycetes > Mycobacteriales > Mycobacteriaceae > Nocardia > Nocardia pulmonis. The sequence goes on along the minus strand of NZ_JAMRXH010000002.1, from coordinate 89,882 downwards.
CCTTCCCGTGCTCGAATTCCACGTCGATGCGGCGGACCCGCTCGGGGGCCGTGAGATCGGATTCGATATCGGTGACCACGCCGCCGCGGTGCGCGAGCACCAGTCCCGCGCCGCCCATATCGGCGACGACGCGACCGTCGATCGGCGGGGTGTCGCGCAGCCACGCGGCGGTCGGCCGCGCGTCACCGGCCAGTTCGAGGGCGACGCCGACGCTGTGCGGGGGTTCGACGTCGAAGGCATTGCCGTGCGCGTCCGTCCCATCGCCAGTCGTCGAGCGCTGTTTGGTCTGACGGATGGAGATGCGGCGGATGCGGCCGAGTTCGCCCGCCGCCGCCAGCGCCCGAATCCGCTGTGTCACACCGCTGTACAGCCACGGCGCGACCACCGTGAGCCGCAGGCCGTGACGGCGGGTCAGCACGGCCAGCGCGCGCGCCCCGGCCGCGTCGGCGGCCAGCGGCTTCTCGACGAGGAAGTGCCGGAAGCCGAGTTCGGCCAGTTCGGCCACCGGCCCCAGGCGGGCCGCGGGCGGCGCGCACAGGTGGACCATCGTGGTGCGCGGATCGGTGTGGCGCAACGCCTCTCGCGGCGACCCGACCAGGTGCACCCCGTCGACCGGCCGGGGGAGGGGGTCGTAGCCGAGCGGCTGCGCGTCGTCGAATATCGCGGCCAGGTCTCGATCATCGCGCGCCTGCGCCCGCACGGTGCGCAGGGCACGCAGATGCAGATTCCGCCCGGCATGGCCGAGACCGATGATGAAAGATCGCACTGGCTGGTTCCTCACGACTCGCGGGCCCGTAACAACGCTCCATCGAACGCGTTTCCGGCGCAATCACCGCGGCGTGGCAACTAATTGCTACTGCTTCCGCGCGGGGATTCGCCGAATGTCGAACTCGGGAATCCGGGTTCGCTCGTCGTACAGGAGAGGCGCCGATGGCACGCACGAAAACCGTCCTGCGCAAGGTGGCGGATCTGGCGCTGGGTGTCGATGTCATGCGGCGGCGCGGGCTGTTCGATCCGCTGCGGCCCGATCTGGCGCTGCGGTCGGCCCGCGATGTCGCCCGCTTCGGGCCGTTCGCGGGTGTGGTTCGCCAGGGCGCGCTGACCCATCCGGAGGCGGTCGCGATCGTCGACGAGGCCGGGGCGCTGACCTTCGGTGAGCTCGACCGGAAGTCCAATGCGCTGGCCCGCGGGCTGGCCGCGACCGGGCTCGGGCCGGGCGATGTGGTGGCGCTGCTCGCCCGCGATCACCGGGGCATGGTGCTGAGCCTGCTGGCGGCCGGCAAGCTCGGGGTGCGCACGGTGCTGATGAACACCGGCTTCGGCGGGCCGCAGCTGGCCGATGTCGCCGCGCGCGAGCGGGCGCGAACGGTGTTGTACGACAGCGAGTTCGGCGGCCTGCTCGCCGCGCTGCCCGCCACCGTCGAGCGCATTCTCACCTGGGTGGACGAGTGGGACGAGGTGGATCCGTCGACCCCGACCGTGGCGAGCCTGGCGGCCGACCGGTCCACCGCGGCGCTGCCCGCGCCGCCGCGACCCGGCGGGATGGTGATGCTCACCAGCGGGACCACCGGCACGCCGAAGGGGATACCGCGCGATCGGACGAGCCCCTTCGCCTCGGCGCAATTCGTGGACCGGATCCCGCTGCCCCGGGGCGCAACGATCGTCATGGCGGCCCCCACCTTTCACGGCACCGGCCTGTCCCAGTTCACCCTCGGCCTGGCGCTGCGCAACCGAGTGGTGTTCCAGCAGCGTCGATTCGATCCCGAGCAGACCCTCGCCCATATCGCCGAGTACCGGGCCGAGGCCCTCGTGCTCGTGCCGACGATGCTGCAGCGCATCCTGAACCTGGGCCCGGAGGTGTTGGCGAAGTACGACACGAGTTCGCTGCGGGTGCTGGTCGCCTCCGGCTCGGCCATGGCCGCCGATGTGGTGACCCGCGCGCTCGATCATTTCGGCGACGTCCTCTACAACATGTACGGCTCCACCGAGTGCACGGTCATCTCGATCGCGACCCCGGCCGAATTGCGCGCCGCGCCCACGACCGCGGGTCGTCCCCCCGTCGGCATCGGTCTGGCCCTCTACGACCAGAACCGCCGCCGGATCACGGTTCCGCATGTGCCGGGCACGATCTTCATCGCCAACCCCCACGCCCACCGGACCTATACCGACGGCCGCGACAAGGAGACCGTCGAGGGCATGATCTCCTCCGGCGACGTGGGCCATTTCGACGACAGCGGCCTGTTGTTCATCGACGGCCGCGACGACGACATGATCGTCTCCGGCGGCGAGAACGTCTTCCCCCAGGAGGTCGAGAACCTGCTGGCCGACCGTCCCGACGTGCTGGAGGCCGCCGTCGTCGGCGTCGACGATCGGGATTTCGGAAAACGCCTGCGCGCCTTCGTCGTTCCCGCGCCGCACGCCGACCGCGACCCCCAGCGGATCAAGGACTACGTCGGGGCCAACCTGGCCCGCTACAAGGTGCCGCGCGAGGTGATCTTCCTCGACGAGTTGCCCCGCAACGCAACCGGCAAACTGCTTCGCAAACCACTGGTCGAGCTGGATCCCGAAAGCCTGCGCTGACCATCGATGCGGATCAGCGGTCCGGCGGCCGCGGCCAGGGCCGCGCCGATCAGGCAGATCCAGGGGAGGCCCGCGCCCTGGCTCAGGGCCACGCCCGCGAGGACGGGGGTGCCGCTGATGCCCAGCTGGAAGGCCGACACCGTGGTGGCTCCGGCGAGGGTCGGGGCGTCGGCGGCGATGGCGAAGACCCGGCCGTAGAGGGCCGGATTGAGGACGAAGGCCCCGATCCCGAGCAGGAATACCGCGAGCACGACCACCCAGGCAGATGCCATCGCGACCGCCAACACGACGGACAGGACGACGATCGCGGCCGTCCCCGCGCCCAGAGCCAGTCCCGGCCTCCGATCGGCGATCCGGCCGCCGATGGACAGGCCGAGGAAGGCCCCGATACCGAACAGGGCGAGCACGGCCGGAATCCACACCTCGGGAACCGAGGTGATATCGGCCAGCATGGCGGCCAGGTAGTTGAAGGTGATCATGTACGCCGCGGTGGTCAGGATCGTGATCGCGTAGACGTTCCACAGCATCGGCCTGCGCATGGTGGCGAGTTCGCGTCGCACGTCCGGCCCCGCGCTCGCCCGCTGATCCGTTGCGGTGGAAGGTATTCCGAGCGCGCATCCGATCATCCCGGCGAGCGTCAGCACCACCACGGCCCAGAATCCGCCGCGCCAGCCGGTGAAGTGGCCGAGCAGAGTTCCCGCGGGTCCTCCGGCGACCATGGCCACGCTCAAACCGCTGACCACGACGCCGGACGCCCGGGCATTGCGGTCCGGAGTCACCAGGCCGATCGCGGTCACCGACGCGATGGCGAAGAAGCCCGCGTACGCGATGCCGGCCACCACGCGGGAGATCAGCAGCATCCGGTAATCGCCGACCAGTCCGGCGGCGACGCTCGCCGCGAAGACTCCCTGGGTGGCCAGCAGCGCGGTGCGCCGTGGCCAGCGCAGGCTCAATACGGCGAACGGCGGCCCGCCGAATACCACCCCCAGGGCGAACGCGGTGATCAGAATTCCCGCCGAGGCGAGCGGAACCCCGAGGTCGGCGGCGACCTCGGGGAGGACACCGGCCAGCAGGAACTCCGCGCTTCCCATCGCGAACAAGCTGAAGCCCAGCAGATACACCCCGGCGGGCAGGGCTCCATCTCGGTTGTGGACCAGTTGCTTGGTATCGGTCATCTGCGAAACACCCACCGTTCTCGTCATATCGGATCGCTTGCGGACGAGCATCGGTGCGCCCCTGCGAGATTGGCCAAGGATGTTGCCGTTTCCGGGACGGGTTGACCCGGATGGTAACGAGCGTTATCTTCTGAACAGGACAACAGGTGAGGTGACGCCATGCCGGTCGGGCCCGGAGCGACGATCGATCCCGAGGCGACCCGCGCGCGGGTGCTGGACGCGGCCGCCCGGCTGTTCTACGAGCGCAGCCTCACCGCGGTGGGTATGCGCGAGATCGCCACGGCGTCCAATGCCTCGCCGCTGACCATCTATCGGTACTTCGAATCCAAGGAGGGGCTGGCCGCGGCGGTGGTGCGGGAGCGCAGCGACCGTATTCACGCCTGGCTGCGGGCCGGTCTGGCCGAGGCGCCCGCGGGGCGGGGGCGGGTGCTCGCCCTGTTCGACCTGCTGGCGCGCTGGTTCGCCGAACAGGGTTTCCACGGCTGCCCGGTGCTCAATTACGTCGCCGACAGCCGCGGCGGACAGTCCGCCCGCGACCTCACCCGCCAGCATCTGGCGCGCTACCGGCAGCTGCTGGAGCAACTGCTGCGCGAGGCGGGCGTGGCCGCGCCGCCGCCGCTGGCCCGCCAGCTGCTGCTGCTCATCGAGGGTGCGGTGGTGGTCACCCAGATCGACGGCGACGGCACGGCGGCAGCGGATGCCCGCGCGGCCGCCGCGGCACTGCTCGACGCCGCCCTGCCGGGCGAGCGGCCCGCCTGAGAGAGGAACGACCATGGGACGCTACGCGCAGCTGGCCTACACCGACTCCGTGCGGCAGGTCCAGCGCGAACAGGGCAGCGCCGCGGCGGCCGAGCGCGCGCTGCGCGGAGGTGCCGACCCGGAACCGCTGCGGGACAACGAGATCGCCTTCATCGAATCCCGCGACGGCTTCTATCTGGCCAGCGTCGGCGAGACCGGCTGGCCCTACGTCCAGTTCCGTGGCGGCCCACCGGGTTTCGCACACGTCCTCGACGAACACACCATCGGCCTCGCCGAGGTGCGCGGTAACCGCCAATACATCACCACCGGCAATATCCGCGCCGACGGCCGGGTCGCCCTGTTCCTGATGGACTATCCGCGCCGCCTGCGCCTGAAGATCTTCGGCCGCGCCGAAACCCGCGCGCTGACCGATGACCCCGCGCTCACCGAGCGCCTGTGCTCGATCCGCACCGACGGCCGCCCCGAGCGCCTGCTGCTCATCCGCGTGGAGGGCTACAACTGGAACTGCCATCAGCACATCACCCCGCGCTACTCCGAGGCCGAACTCGAGCGCGCGCTGACCCCCATCCGCGAGCGGCTGACCCTGCTGGAGCAGGAAAACGCCCGGCTGCGCGCGCAACTGGCGGCGACGTCCTAGCGGAGCGGTCGGCTACGGCTGCTGTCGGGACCGCACCCGCAGGTGGGTGGTCAGCAGCATGTGGTCGAACTCGCTGACCAGACCGGGTGGGCAGGCGGGCAGGTCGTCGAGGTCGGCGAGCAGTTGCTGGGCCAGGTCCCGCAGTTTCGTATTGGTCTCCTGCGATCGCCAGACCAGGACGCGGAAGGCCTGATCGGCGCTGACCTTGTACATGCGCATCAGGACGCCCTTGGCCTGTTCGATCTCCGCTCGGGCGCGGACCACGTCGGGCAGCGTCGCGTTCACCGCCGCGGCTCTGGCCTCGGCGAGCGTGTCGGTGAGGTCGATGTAGAACCCTGACGTGCCGACCGCCTTCCGGTCCTGGTCGTAGATGAGGTCGGCGACCACCATGACGTTGTGCTCGGCTCCGGCGGTGTCGAAGAACCGGTGTCGGCTGGAAAACGCCTCGCGCTGGTTCAGCGACCGATCGATGAGTGCGGCGACGTGTTCGCGATCGGCGGGATGTTTGTGCCGGAGAATCAGTTCGGTGGTGGGCTCGATCTCGCCCGGCACGTAGCCGTGCATCCGGTAGAGGTCCTCCGACCACTCCCAGCGGCGGGTCGCGAACCAGACGCGGAAGCTGCCGACCGTGGGTACTCGGGTGGTCGCCGCGGCCACGTCGGCCGCGTCGCCCGGGGCAAAGTCGATCGGTTCGCTCATCGTTTCCTGGATTCCCGTGCCGGGCGCACCAAACCCTTACCGGCAGTCTCCAGCCGTCTCCGGTTCGGCGGCGCCTTCCAGCCACGCTAGCGGGTCGAGCCGGTCGGGACCGGGTGGGGCGTAGCTGTAGCGATGGACCTCGAAATGCAAATGCGGTGCCACGCCACCGTTGGTGGCCCGGTCCGGATTGATCCGAGCGATCCGCTGCCCGGCCTCGACCCGGGCATTGTGTGGCACCTCGCGCACGATATGCCCGTAGACGGTGGTGCCGCTGCCGTCCTCGGTCGGATGGTCGACAACGAGCCAGCCCGCCGGGTCGGGGCCGCCGAATCCTCTTGCGGCACCGGAGTATACGACGCTGCCGCCCTGGGAGGCGTAGACCGGCATGCCGGCACTGCCGCCGACGCGACCGAAGTCGGCGCCCCAGTGGAAACCATCGGGTCGGGGCCCGAATTCACCGGTGACGATCCGTCCTACGCCGAGCGGCCAGTATCGGACCATATCGCCCTCGAACGGTTTACCTCCGCCTCCGGCTGCGCGAGGGCCTGATCTGTGTCGGCGTGGATCGGCAGTTCGGCGCTCAGTCCGGCCGCCGCCAGCAGGCGGGCCACGACCGGTCGGTCGGCCACCATGCGCAGCTGGACGCCGCGGTGTCGGCAGCGTGCCGATTCCTCGGCCAGCGCAACGTATCCGCGATATCCCATGAAATCGAGGCCCGTGGTGTCCACGATCAGCAGGCCCGACCGTACCGTGGCGGCGGCCTCCCGGAGTAGGCGTCGCCAGGTCGGCAGGGTGTAGGCGTCGACCTCGCCGTCGGTCCGGACGATGACCGCCCGGCCGCGGTGCTCCAGCCGGGTGGACAGTCGACGGCGCGCACCCGCCGGTTCGTCGTCCAGCACGGCGTGGTGACCGAGAAGATTCGCAAGATCGGAGGTAGTGCTCATGGTGCACTCGATTCGTCGGCGCACAACGGTGCGCGATGACACGAAATCGGCCCTGCCCATTCAAGGCTATTCCGCTTCTCCTTCATAGCAGAGGTGCGGGGCCTTGTACATCGCTGCCCCGCGATGCCGGGTTTGCGGATGCCGCATCTTGCTATCCCGAAGAGGACGGGTTCGTCTTCGGACCGAGAGGGTGGGCCCGCCACCAAACCGATGGTTCGGTCGCCCGATGGGTCGGCGGACCCCTGGAGGTCGAGATGAACAGCGCCGATGCCGCGATGGCCGACGAGCTGGTGGCGGCGTTCGCGCGCGCCTCGGGCCTGTGGCTGTCCGCCGAGACCGTGCACACGGCCCTGGAGCTCATCACTTCGCTTGCCGCGCTGACGGTTCCGGGAACGGTGGGCTCCGGCATCACGCTGCTGGATTCGCACGGCGAACGCGTCACCGCCGCGGCGACCGATGCCGTGGTCGAACAGGCCGACGCGGTGCAGTACCGCATCCGGCAGGGGCCGTGCCTGACGGCCTGGGCGGATCGCGTGGTCGTGCGCATCGACGATCTGAACGGCGACCGCCGGTGGCCTCGATGGGCGCGAGAGGCGGCCGGGCTGGGCCTGCGATCCTCGCTCAGCGTGCCGCTGGTCGCCGGATCGCAGGCACTCGGAGCGCTGAAAATCTATGCCGATCAACCGAATTCGTATGGAGAGCGAGAGGAGCACTGGCTCACCCTGTTCGCCGCCCAGGCGGCCCTCCTGCTGGCCAATATGCAGACCGCGCGCGAGGCCGAGCGCGTCAGCGATCTGCTCACGCAGAGCCTGCGCGGGCGGGAGGTGATGGCAATGGCCAAGGGCATCGTGATGGCGCGCGACAGCGTCGACGAGCGCACCGCCTTCCTGAAACTCACGGAGACGGCTCGGCAGCACCGAATGACGGTGCAGCGCGCCGCGGAACGCCTCGTCGGTTCCACGGTGCGGCGGCTTCGGTGAGCGGATGAAGCACGACGGGGCCGAACAGCAGCAGCGCAGTCTCGCGCTGGCGTTACAACGCGCCCAACTGGGCGTGGAGCAGTTGTGGCTGCGGTATTTCGCCATCGGCGGCAGTGCGGGCCTGTGGGAGGTCGACGCCTACGTCCACGGTCTGGGCGCACTGGAGACCCTGCAACGCGATGTGCTCGCGCAGGCGGTGAACGAGCGCCTCGACGAGCTGACCTGGTCGCACCGGGCAACCTATTCCCGGCGGCTGCGCGAGAGCGCGCCGCGCGGACAGATGCTGACCGCGCTGGTGTCACTGCTGGAATCGGCCGAGTTGGCTCCGCCGGAGCGGTTGCCCGTCCTGCTCGAGGCCGCCGGACAAGCTTTGAACGTCCGGATCAGGATGTATCTGATCGACTACGACCAGCGCTTCCTACGTCCGGTCGGCACCGGCCGGGCGAGTGAGAATGCCGGTTCGGATGGTCTTTTGGATGTGGACGCGACACTGGCGGGCCGCGCCTTCCGGCAGGTTCGCATCCTGCCGCAGGCCACCCCGCGTCCGCGGCTGTGGGTGCCGTTGCTGGACGGCGTCGAACGGCTGGGCGTGCTGGAGGTCGAGGTCATCGATGCGGAGGAGCGCTACGACCCCGCGCTGCGCACCCAATGCCGTTGGCTGGCAATGCTGGTGGGGCATCTGGTGACCATCATGGACCAGTACGGCCATGCGCTGGACCAGATCCGGTTGCCCGCGGCTCGCACCGTCGGTAGCGAGCTGATCTGGTCGCTGTTGCCGCCGCTGACCGCCGGGGTGGACAGCTTCGTCGTATCCGCGGTTGTCGAACCGCGCCACAGCAACAGCGGCGACGCGTTCGACTACGACCTCACCGAGCGCACCGCCCGGCTCCTCGTCGTGGATGCCGTCGGACACGATCTGCGCAGCGGCCTGATCGCGGCCACCGCGCTGGCGGCCTACCGCAGCGCTCGGCACGCCGGTCATGGCCTGTACGAGCAGGCCCGGGTGATGGACGTGGCGATCCGAGATCAGTTCGGCCCCGGGGCATTCGCCACCGCCGTCGTCGCCGAGGTGGATCTGCCGACCGGACGACTGCGCTATATCAACGCCGGGCATCCGGAGCCGCTGATCATGCGATCGGGAAAGATCGTCAAGCCGCTCCGGTCCGGTCGCCGCCGACCGTTGGGTATCGGCCAGGGCGAGCTGACTGTCGGTGAGGAGGCCCTGCAGCCCGACGACTGGCTGATCCTCTACACCGACGGCATCACCGAGGCGCGCGACCCGAACGGCGAGTTCTTCGGGGAGGGCCGCCTGGTCGATTTCCTGCGCCGCGAGGCCGCCTCCGGCCACCCGCCGCCCGAAACCGCGCGCCGCCTGATCCGGGCGGTACTCGCCCACCAGCACGGCATCTTCCAGGACGATGCCACCGTCCTGCTCGCCCGCTGGAGCAATCCGGCATCGATGATTGGAGATCGCCGATCCGGGTAAGTCGGAGTCGAACACCTGTTCTGTCGAGCGTGAGGAGCGGCGATGGTGCAGCCGAATCCGGAGAAGGATCCGAACGAGTGGACTACCGGCGACGAGCCGATCACCGGCCCGCAGGAGTCCTATCTGCACACCCTGGCCCAGGAGGCGGGTACGGACGTGCCGGAGGGCCTGACCAAGGCACAGGCGTCGCGGCTGATCGACGAACTCCAGCAGCGCACCGGGCGCGGCGGCTGACGGTCAGCGCGGCGTATGCGGGCGCGGCCGCACCTCCTGGCCGGTCATGAGCGCTCCGGTCGCCGGGAAGGTCTCCTCGAGCATGCCCGCGAGCTCACCGTCGGTGATGGTCGTGGTCGGGCTGTCGACGACGCAGCCCTGCCGCGCGGGCCTGCCCTCGAGCCGGTCGACGACGAAGTTGTAACTCTTGGCCATCCACGAGAAGAAGCCGATCAGATGTTCGGCGATCTGTTCGCGGGTGTAGGTGATCGACTGGCCCGGGTCCTGGCAGTACCAGTCCACCAGCCGGTCGGTGCCCGGGATCGGGATGATCTCGTCGTTCTGGGCGTGATAGACGTACAGCGGCACGCTCGGGCGGTTCTTGCCCAGCCGGGTGTCCTCGATCGCGGCGACGATCGCGGGCTCGGCGAGCAGTCCGCCGGGCTCGGTTCCGGTGTAGCCGCCCAGGAGGTTCCAGAACGGGAAGTCGATGGTCCCGTACGGCGTGTGGCACAACCCGACCTTGGTGGTGGTCACGAATCGGGTGAGCCAGTCGGTCTTGGTGTCCAGTACGCGCTTGATATCCGGATATTCGGTGCTCAGGCCGAAGAGCGCGGGCGCGACCAGTCCGGCGAAGAGGTTGGCATTGTTGTTGCGCGCGACGGCGGGCAGATCGGCCATCACCACACCGCCGATGCCGATGGCCGCGATATTCAGCTCGGGGGCGTAGGTCCGGGCGTTCTCGGCCGCCCACGCCGAGGGTACGCTGCCCCCGGAATAACCGAGCAGTCCGACCGGGGTGTCCTTACCGGAAAGCTGGAGCGGCGCAAAGTTTTCCGCCGCCCGGATGCCATCGAGAGTGGCCTGACCCTCGAGGATCGCCGCGGCGAACGCCGAGTTCGGGCCCTGGTGGTCCGGAATCGATACCGCGTACCCGTTCGACAGGGCCTCGGCGATACCGATATTGCTCTCGAACTGATTGAGGAAGTCCGAGAAGTACGGGATGCTGCCCTGCTGCAATCCGTAGGACGGCGCGCAGTACGCCGCGGTCGAATCCTCCTGGATCTGATAGGACAGCAATTTCCGGCCGGCCGGCGGCGGTGCCCCGCGTCCCCGGATCAGGGTGGTCACGGTGGCTGTCGCGCGGCCGTGGCTGTCGTTGGTGCGGTAGAGCACCTGCCAGGCGTCGACCTGCTCGGGTATCACGTTGAAATAGGAGGATGTGATCTGCCGCGCCTTCAGAATGCCGCCGGGCGGTGTCGCGGCGATATCGCTCGCGGGCGCCCTGTAGAAGGGGTCGAGTTCCGGGGGCAGCACGGCCACCGGCAGCGGCTCGATCGGGATCTCGCCGGTCGGCTGCGCGGTTGCCGAGCCGCCGGACAGCACCCCCGACGACACCGTCACCAGCAGGCAGGCGGCGACACCCGCCCGGCGGCGCCAGGAAATCGCGGCTCCCTTCCGCCCGGCCACGCCTACGCTCCGAGCTGCGGATTGATCGGCACGGCCCGGCTTTCCAACGGGAGCGGGCTCGCCGCGGTGGCGCCCAACCCGGGATCCAGTTGCGTCATCACCACGATTCGCCACCCGTTCCCGCTGTCGGCGACGAGATTCTCGTAGGGGATGCTCTTCCCGATCTCGCCCTTGCCGTCCCGCCATTCCCAGGTGGCGGCGATGATGGCCGCGCGGGCGTTGAGAATGCGGATCGTATGCCCGCATTCGAGCGCATGACCGTGCTCCGGCAGGTGGGTGCCCTCGAACATGGTCACGAATTGGTTCACCACCTCGGCCGCGTCGCGCAGCGACACCGCGCCGCTGCTGGTGATGGACAGCAGCGGTACGGCGAAATAGTCGAACAGTTTCGGGACCTCGCCGGAGACGATCTCGGGAAGCGCATCGAGATAGCTCCCGTACCAGCGGCTGATTTCCTGGGTGAGGGCGGCTGTCGGCGAGGTGTTCACGTGCTGCCTCCGATTGTCGTGTCGGTGATCGCGAGCTCGAACGTGCCATCCGTCATTCGGCACGATACCCGCGTGGAAACCACAATTTGCGTTGACACAGCACCACGAATTCGGGCCGCGGGTGTACGTTGGCACCGACACAATAGGAGGTTGCCGTGGGACCTGTCCTATCCGACGCCGTCACCCGATTTCGCGCCGCCTATCTGGCCCATGACCTGGAAGCGATGACGGCCGAACTCGGGCCGGATTTCGAATTGCACTCCGCGGTGGCGGCCGAACCGATTCGGGGGCGCGATGCGGGACGTCCGCTGTTCCAGGCCCTGTTGGAGGTCTTCGACCACGTTCACTATCTGGGCGAACTGTCGGGGGCGGTCTGGAACTCGGGTCCCGCACAGGCGCGGGTGCTGTTGTTTCGTGGTCATGTCGACAATGTGGCCGCCGACGGTATCGCGCTGCTGCAGGTCGATGATTCCGATCGAATTGCCGTCATGACCAGCATGATCCGGCCGATGGCCGCGATGACGGCATTGAGCGAGCGGATTCACGAGTTCCTCGAGACGGGGCTGTAGCCATTACCGAACCGTGTCCTCTCGAGCATTCAGGAGGAGATATGCGGAAACTCGCCGTCGGATACGGCAGCTAGGGCCGGTCGGACATGTCGGCCGAAAACGAGGAGTGGTCAACCGAATTACGGCAGCGGGTCGCCGATCTGGTGGCGCGCGACGAACAGGTCCGCGCCGCGCTGCCGAGCGCGGAGATCGACGCGGCCCTGCGGCGACCGGATATGCGGCTGGCGCAGATCGTGGCCACGGTCGTGCACGGCTATGCCGACCGCCCGGCGCTCGGTCGGCGGGCGATCGAATTCGTCACCGACGAGACCGGCCGACGCCGGATGCGGCTGCTGGCCGAGTTCGAGACCATCACCTATCGAGAGCTGGGGGAACGAATCGGCGCACTGGCCGCGGCCTGGCATCACGACGCGGAAAGGCCAAGGCGGGCAGGCGATTTTGTCGCGATCCTGGGCTTCGCGAGCGTCGACTACACCACCGTCGACCTCGGCTGTGCGGTACTCGGTCTGGTGTCGGTACCGCTGCAGGCCGGTGCGGCATCGGCGCAGCTGGCAGCGATCGTGGCCGAGACCGAGCCGCGGGTGCTCGCGACCAATGTCGAACAACTGGAGCGGGCGGCGGAGCTGGTGCACGGCGCCGGTTCGGTGGAGTCGCTGGTGGTATTCGACTACCACGCCGAGGACGACGATCATCGTGCCGCCGTGGCGTCGGTCCGCGATCGGCTGGCCGGCGGTGGGGTGCGGGTGGAGATCCTCGACGAGGTGCTCGCGCGCGGGCGGCAAGCTCCGGCCGTGTCGCCGCGCACCGACGGCAATGTGGACGAGCTCGCCCTGCTCATCTACACCTCCGGCAGCACTGGAACGCCCAAGGGCGCGATGTATCCCGAGCGGCTGGTCGCGCGGATGTGGCACGCCGGTGACCGGGTGGCGGTACCGAGCATTGTCTTGAACTATCTGCCGATGAGCCATATCGCCGGACGGAACTCGCTCATGTCGGCCCTCGGCCAGGGCGGCACCGTCTACTTCGCCGCGCGCAGCGATATGTCCACGCTGTTCGACGACATCGCACTGGCGCGGCCGACGGTGCAGTTCCTGGTTCCGCGCGTCTGCGACATGGTGTTTCAGCGGTTCCAGCACGAGGTCGACCGCCGACTGGTCGACGGCGGCGACCAGTCGGCGGTCGAGGAGCAGGTGAGAATCGAACTGCGACAACAGGTTTTCGGTGGCCGATTGCTGACGGTCACGGTCGGTAGCGCACCGCTGTCGGCGGAGATGCGGGCATTCGTGGAATCGGTCCTCGGGATGAGCGTCGTGGACGGCTACGGCGCGACCGAGACCGGGGTGGACATCCTGGTCGACAACAGGATTCAGCGTCCGCCGGTGATCGACTACAAGCTCGTCGACGTGCCCGAGCTGGGTTACTACGGGACCGACACCCCGTTTCCGCGCGGCGAGCTGCTCGTGAAGACCGAAACGCTGATCCCCGGCTACTACCGGCGGCCCGAGCTGAACGAGACGATCTTCGACGACGACGGCTTCTATCGCACCGGCGACGTCATGGCCCAGATCGGGCCGGACCGATTGGCCTATGTCGATCGGCGCAACAATGTGCTGAAGCTGTCGCAGGGTGAATACGTGGCGGTGTCGAAGTTGGAGGCCATCTACGCCACCAGCCTGCTGATCCGGCAGATCTACGTCTACGGCAGCGGCGAACGGGCCTATCTGCTGGCGGTGATCGTGCCGACCACCGACGCACTGGCCGCCTATCCGGACACCGCGGAGCTGAAGGCCGCGATCGGTGCGTCACTGCGCCAGGTGGCCAAGGACGCCGAGCTGAGCTCCTACGAGATTCCGCGTGACTTCCTGATCGAGACCGAGCCGTTCAGCACGGCCGACGGGCTGCTGTCGGGTATTGGAAAGCTGTTGCGGCCCAAGCTGAAACAGCGCTACGGCGAACGACTCGAGCGGCTGTACGACGAGTTGGCCCGGCAGGAGGTCGCCGAACTGCGACGGTTGCGCGGCGGCGACGCGGCCGACCAACCGGCGCTGGCGGGGGTGTGCCGTGCGGTGCGAGCGGTATTGGGTTCGGCTACAACGGATGTGGATCCGGATGCGCATTTCACCGATCTGGGCGGGGACTCGCTGTCTGCGCTGTCGCTGTCGAATCTGCTGAGCGAGATGTTCGGCGTCGAGGTGGATGTCGGCGTCATCGTCAGCGCGGCCAACAGCCTGCGCCAGGTCGCGGACTACATCGAGACGCAACGGCGGTCGGGCCTGCGGCGGCCCACGGCGACGTCCGTGCACGGCACGGGGACGCGGATCCGCACCGCGGACCTCACCCTGGACCGATTCCTCGATGCCGCAACGCTTTCCGCCGCGAGCACGGTCCCGCCCGCACCGCAGCCGGTGCGTACGGTGCTGCTGACCGGCGCCAACGGCTACCTCGGCCGGTTTCTCTGCCTGGAGTGGCTGCAGCGGCTGCACGAGGCGGGTGGCACCGTAATCTGTCTGGTGCGCGGCAGCACCGCCGCCGCGGCCCGGGCCCGGCTCGACGACGCCTTCGACAGCGGCGATCCGGATCTACTGCGGCACTTCCGCACTCTGGCCGAGGGCACGCTGGAGGTGCTGCCCGGCGATATCGGCGATCCGAATCTCGGCCTGGCCGAACGGGATTGGAGACGATTGGCCGACGCGGTCGACGTGATCGTGCACGCCGCCGCGCTGGTGAACCACGTCCTGCCCTACGGTCAGCTGTTCGGCCCCAATGTGGTCGGCACCGCGGAGATCATTCGGCTGGCGCTCACCGGCCGCCGCAAACCGCTCACCTACCTGTCCTCGGTGGCGGTGACCACGCAGATAGATCTCGCGAAATTCACCGAGGACGGCGACATTCGCCGGATGAGCGCGGAGCGCTCGATCGACGACAGCTACGCCAACGGCTACGGCAACAGCAAATGGGCCGGAGAGGTGCTGCTGCGCCAGGCCCACGACCTGTGCGGCCTGCCGGTGACGGTGTTCCGATCGGACATGATCCTGGCCCACACCCGCTACGCGGGCCAGCTGAACATCGCCGACATGTTCACCCGCCTGCTGCTGAGCCTGCTCACCACCGGCCTCGCCCCGCGCTCGTTCTACCGCCTCGACGCCACCGGCCACCGCCAGCGCGCGCACTACGAGGGCCTGCCCGTCGACTTCACCGCCGCGGCCGTCACCACCCTGGCAAAGCCCACCGGCTTCGACACCTTCGACGTCCTCAACCCGCACGACGACGGCATCTCTCTGGACACCTTCGTCGACTGGCTGATCGAGGCCGGACATCCGATCGACCGCGTCGACGACTACTCCGAATGGCTCTCGCGCTTCGAGGCCGCCCTGCGCGCCCTCCCCGAACCCCAACGCCAACAATCGGTCCTACCCTTGCTACAGGCCTACCGCCATCCCGCCGACCCGATCCGCGGCGCCCTCCTGCCCGCCAAGAAATTCCAGTCCGCCGTCCAGTCCGCCGCCCTCGGCCCCACCCGCGACATCCCCGACCTGACCCCGCAGCTGATCGAGAAGTACGTCAGCGACCTGAAGCTGCGAAAGCTGTTGTGAATCAAGGGAAGGCACCCCACATGGACCCAACCGCCTACAACTCCAGCGCCTACCTAGCCGGCGTCGAATGGTAACCGTGGTGAACAGCGGGTCCCCCTGAAGCCAACTGGTCATTGAAGCGGACTTGGCGCTGTGATCGGCGGTGGGGCTGTGGGTTGGGCCGAGTGGTGTGGATTCACTGGCCAGTTCCGGATCAGCTCTTGCTTCGGCAAAGTCCAGCCAGGTCGCATCGGTCACAGTGGGAACACCACGAGGGTAGGCGGGGCAGATGGTTGGCGCGCAGGGCGTCCCCGGCCTCCTTGATGCGGATCTTCACGGCCGACAGAAGTGATTCCTCGACCTCTTCCCGGGTGCTCTTCCCTTCCTCATCGAGATTGAGCACCTCGATGAGGTCGGCATCATGACCGGTGAGTTCTTCGTACCCGACTGCGTAAACATGCAGCTGATCCCGTGTGACATCCTCGGCCTGCGCCCTGTCTGTCGACTTGAAATCGACGATTGCGAGCTCGTCGGTGTCGAGCCTCCGGATCAGATCGATCCGGCCATCGACCGTGATGCCCGGAGCGATGTGCACCTGAATCTGCTTCTCCGAATGGACAGTCCGGGGGATATCGTCACCGTGCGTGGCGAAGTAGCGCTCGATGGCGGCTTTGGCAGACCGCTTCAGCGTATCCCGGAGTTCCAGGTCTGCGAAGGGTGTATACAGATGCCGCTCGACCAGTTCCTCGGCGTACGAGGCATCAAGGACCTCGCCGGCCACAGCCTTCTTGTGCACTTCGGCGAGTGCATCGTGCAGGCCCTTGCCATATCCGATGGCTTCGTGCACTGGTGGGTTGAAACCGTAGAGGAAGCGAAGCTTGAACGAGTATGGACACTCGAACAAATACTTCAACTCGGAGAACGAGAACGTGACCTGTGGAACCTCGTGCAGCGCACGGGGCTCGATCCGTTTCAGCAGCGGCCGGAGGCTCGGCCGGGTCGATACCCAGGGGTTGCCAGTGCAGTGAGTGAAGAATTCGGACTGCTTTCGGTACATTTGGTTCGGCCCGGGCGAGTAAGTGACTGCTAGATACTTCTGCGCCCTCGTGATCGCGACATAGAACAGCCGAGTCTCGTCCTCGACCGTCCCACGGTACCGGTCCGCGTCCTCGATCGCCTCCTCAGGGACGATGTGAAAGACGCCAAGGCCGCCTTGGCGCTTCGAGGGAAAGCGGTTGCGGCGCAGACAGGGGATAAACACCGCTGGCCACTGCATGCCCTTCGCCTGATGCACCGTGGACAGCATGACGGCGTCGGGTGAGGCGTAGCCGACATCTGCGTCGGACTCCGCGTAATAGTCGGGCGCCTGATGCTCGAGCCATTTCGCAAACGTGGCGTACTTCTCGGCAGGCTCGGTGTTGAAGTTGATCTGCTCGAAGTCGGAGATCACCTGGCTGAACTTGCCAAGCTGGTAGAACACCAGCTCGCCCCGCCCAGGCAGGCCGGGGACAGTCTCTTCGCGAAGCTGCAACGCCTCTAGGAAATCCAGGTAGAGACGTTGGATATTGTAAACACCCCAGCGGGCGCCGCGATCGAAGTCACGTCCCTGCTCGAGGACCGCGAGCGCGGGCTCCCACCGATGCGGCTCCGGAAGTAGGTCGGCATGATCCCAGAGCGCACGGAGATCTCCGGCTGACAGCTCACGCGCCATGAATCTGAAAATGCCGACAACGGCTCGGATTTCGGCGCTCTCGAAGAGGCGATTCAATCCCTTTACCACGTATGGGATACCGCGCTGCTGCAGTTGGGCAACCAGCGGGTCGGCGTCCTTGGCCACCGAGCGGAACAAGACCGAGAAGTCGGACCACGACAGTCCGCGTGGTGAAGATTCCGGGTCGTCGCGGAAAAGGACACCGCGCAGCTCTTCGATCCGATCGCAGATCCAACGTGCCTCGGCGCCAGCGTCGGCGAAATCGAGAGCGAGCAGGTCGCCACGCTCCCACTGCTGACGCTCGACCGACACCATCTCCTTCGCCAGCCGTTGATTGCGCGGAATGCGCTCGGCCACCGACTGTCCTAGCTCCACGATCCCCCTGCTCGACCGAAAGTTGTCCGCCAGCGTGACCTTTCGGACGCCGACATAGCGCTTATCGAAGGTGATGATGTTGGAAACCTGACTGCCACGCCACTGATAGATCGTCTGGTCGTCATCGCCGACCACGCACAAGTTGGCGCCGAACCGAACCAGTCCCTCGACGAGCCGCTCCTGGAGGGCGTTGACGTCCTGGTATTCATCGACCACCACGTACTTGATGTCGTCGCGGATGTGCGCCTGGACCACACGCGCATCCTTATCCTCGGCGGGATCGCCGGACAGCAGTTGCACCGACTGGTTAATCAACTCGGTGAAATCGAAGCTCGCATGACGATTAAGGAGTGTCACGTAGGCGACGAACGATTGCCACACCTCGGCTGGCACGAGGTCGTCGGCGATTTCGTCCTCGCGAAGCACGCTCATAACTTGCAGGAAGAGTCCTGAATGGATATAGCGCCGCAACGTCGGCACCCGCGATGAAGACGTCGGACATGTAGTGAGCCCGGACTTCCGACTGTTGCGGTCGACCAGCAGCCGAGCCGTGATCTCGGTGAGCACCGAGAACTTGAAGGTGTCGGGCACGAGCCGCTGCAGCAGATCCCGGCAGTAGCCGTGCATGGTGCCGATGTACATTTCGGCCATCCCGGTAATCGTGCCGTGCTGCTTCTCGACCATGCGTAGCACACGATCCTTCAATTCCGCCGCTGCCCTATCGGTGAAGGTGAACGCGACAACGTTGCGGGGCTCGACTCCCGGCAGCGCGAGGATGTCGGCGATTCGCTGAGAGATCACCTGGGTTTTCCCCGAGCCGGCGCATGCGATGATTTGCAGGGGCTCGTCAAGACAAGCGATAGCTTCCTGCTGGGAAGCGGTGTACTCGGTCATCACACCTCGAGCACTTTCATGACTTCGTCGCCGTAGTCGTTGATCACTTTCACCGCAATCATGCCGCTCTCCGGCCGTGGGAACGGGCGGGATTCGGTGCGGTACAGCGACTCCCACGCAGCCGCGTCGACTTCGGCTCTGAGGGCGATCTTGAGCCGTTTGTACGGGTCACCGCCGCCCGTGAAGTAGCAGTGCCGGACGAAGAACGACTCCTCATTGTAATCAGTATCGATCATCCACAGCGCGATCTGGCTCGTATCTTTGCTGCGGACCTTGCCCGTGGTCGGGTCGTAGACGTCGACCCCATTGATGGTGACTACGTAGCCCTCGGGCGTTTCGGTCATATCGATGTCTGGCTCGCCGAAGACAGTGAACAGGTTTCCGGCACCGGTCTTGCGTAGCTGTTCGCCCATAAGCAGATCGGGATTCATCCTGACCATCAGCACCGGCAACCTGCCGAGCCGGCGAGAACCCGCGACGTTCGCAAATCCGTCGTCCGAGGTGTCCACGGTCACGCCGTCCTCCTCGGTGATGCCGGTGACCTGTGGATCGAACGCGAAGGCGAGGATGCAGAGCAGGTCCACGCTCTCCGCCCTAATCGCTTCACGCGCCGCCTGCTTGACGTAGGAGGCGCTGACTGTGCCGTATTGCGGGCCGACGGCGATTGCAATGCGGGCGGGCTCGCCCGGTTCGTCGCCGTTTGTCGCCTCTCGTTCACCGATGGCCTGGATGTAGGTGCCGGCGTAGGTCGCGAAAGCCACGAACGTGATTCGCTCGTTGCGGCGCCCATTCTGGATTCCGGCCTTGGCGAGGTTGTCGAGGATCGACTGCTCGAAGGTCGGCGCGTCCGCCTCCTTTGCCGCTTCCGTTTCACAGCGTGATTCGGCGGTTACCGACTCCGGACCTGGGAACGCCAGCGAGCGGTGCGGGCTCAGCGACTCGACAGTGAAGGGGCCGGAGACACGAACCTTCCGCTTGTCCTCGCAGGGCTTGTCGTAGAGCAGTTCGAACTCGGCGTGCCGCTTGATCGCGTCGTCGATCTCTTTGCGGCTCATGCCTTCCTTGATGTCTGGGTTGTTCGCGATGGACTTCAGGGTGATGTGCTGGACTCGCTCGTAGACGAAGCCATGACGTATGTCGTTGGTGAAATCCTTGCGGGGCAGGGGCTGAACAGTGAGCGATTGTTCTTTGGCATAGCCATCTGCTGAATCAGCAAGCAGGTGCCACGGATACTTCGCACCCATGATGCGTTGGCGGGCCAGGGCCAACGCAACGCGGGAGGTGTCGATAGTGATCCAGCGGCGCCCCCACTGCTCGGCTACGAACGCTGTCGTACCGGAGCCGCAAGTCGGGTCGACGACGAGGTCACCCGGGTCGGTACACATAAGTAGACACCGCTCGACTGCCGATGTAGCTGTTTGAACTACATAGACCTTCGGGTCCGCCCGGCTCTGAATACCACCGATATCGGGCCAACTATTCGTCAGTGGAAAGGCCGGGAAGTCGTCAAAATAACGGATATACGAAAGTGTTCTTCCTGTCAGTGCGACTCGTTGAGCCGCCACGAGCTTTCCCATGCCAGTGATGTTCGTTTTCCATCCACCTGACTGGGGCTTGACAGTTTTCCCATCGATAGTGACTGGAAAGACGGTAGTTTGACCGACGCGTGTCGTTTGGGAGGTGAGGTTGTCGTAGCGAAGAAGCCGTGCCTGTTGTCCGTCGATGAGCTGCGATGCAGGAATTCTTGAACCGTCGGCCAGCTCTGCCGTGGTGTATTTCCCCGCCCCAGCGCCACCGTGCTCTCGCAGCCGGTACAGTTGGCGGTACTTCACGCGATCCATAGCGCGCGCGTACCAGATTATGAAACTATTTACGGATGGCAACACGTTTGTCCCACCTGCAAAACTGCCGGCGCCTGATGTGGTCGAGAAAGAAATTTGGCTGACAAAGTTCTCACTACCGAAGACTTCATCCATCAAACTCCGCACGAGATGTACGTTCTCGTCACCAATTTGTACGAAGCATGATCCCGACTCGGTGAGCAATTCTCGCGCCATAAGCAATCGGTCGCGCAGATACGACAGGTACGAGTGGATTCCCAACTCCCACGTATCCCGAAAAGCCTTAATCTGCTCAGCTTCCCGAGCGGCATCCTCGAGCTTGCCGTCTTTGACGTCCCGCTTCCGCGCCGATACTTGCCAATTGGACCCGAATTTGATCCCGTACGGCGGGTCGATGTAGACCATCTGCACCTTGCCGCGCAACTGCTCTCGGTCGGCCAGCGAGGCCATCACCTGAAGAGAGTCACCTAGGATTATCCGGTTCGACCATTTGGCGCCGTGATTGTAGAAATCGAGCCGGTCAAGTTCGGGAAGTCCGTCGAAGTCGGCGAAGTCGTCGAAGAGGCTCGGTTCCGGCTCATTTCCCGGACGCTTGGCGGTCCGGCGAAGGTTTTCTATCAGCACGCGCGGGGCAATCTTTTCTTGGATGTATATCGGCGGAGCATCCGTAACCAGGTCGTTGCCTGCCCCGTTGGCATCGTACTTGCCCTTCCACACCAATTGCGGGTCCAGGCTCTCGTCGCGCTCCAGTCGAACCTTCCGAACGGCCTCGACCTCCGGCCCGACGAATTCTTGTGCGTCGGCGGTCGGGATGTTGGCGCGTTTGTCGGTGTGCCGGATGGCGTCGACTGCGGTCGGGCCGGCCGGGGTGTTCCTACGCGCCACGTGCGCTCCTCCAGATGTCGAGGTCCAGCAGGTCAGGGTCGCCGATGATCGGCGCATTGTCGTACAGCTGCCGGATCGCGTCCGCCAGCCTCGTCTTGAACTCAAGCGGATTGGTCATCTCGACGTAGCCCCACCGTCCGAATCCGCCGTGGTTGTTCACGGCGACGCACCACGAGTTCCGTGCAGTCTCCGCTTTCGCCTGCGTCGGGCCGGGACTCTTCCGGCTACCGGACACCTCGATAATTAGCGTGCGGGGGACATCTTCAGAATCGCGCTGTCGCAAACGCACCAGGAAGTCGGGCAGATACGAGTGGTTGCGGCCCTTGTGCACGTACGGGATGATGAACCCGAGGTGGTCATTCTTGACGTAGGAATGGACATTGTCGTTGAGTTCCAGTTCCGCGGCGAGCAGCTGTTCCCAGGTGTTGCCGTCTTTGCCGTCGAGGGTCACGTGAGAGACCTCCGATTTCACTGCTTCGACCGCCGCCTTGCGGGTCGGGAAACAGACTTCGCCGGTGGAACCTTCGGGGTCGAAGCGGTTGAGCATCGGACGCAATCGGTCACGGCGGTCGCCTTGTTCACGAACGATCGCATCCCAGATCTTTTCGCTCGCCTCGACCTGAGCCTCCGTGATGGTCATCAGGTAACCGAGATCATACGGCGGTGTGATGGTCACGCAACGATCGAGCCATTCAGCGCAAATCTGCACGAGTTCCGGAAATAGCCACGGCCGCCGATCCTCGCCTGTGTTCAGCCACCTATCCAGAACGCGCTTGGCGAGGGCGTAGGCGACCTCCTGCTTCCGGTACTTCCGGTGGTCGCCGCCTTCGTGCTCGGAGGCGCCGACAACCCCCTGCATCTCGACCCAGCGCGGTACCGTGTTGGGGCCTATCACGAAAGTGGGCAGGCCTTCCGGGTCGAACACGAGGGGTTCGTCCGGTATTTCGACCCGATATCCGTCCAGTTTTGGGAACGTGATCCCCAGATGCTCCCGGCCCTTAGTCGCACAGACCTCGATGACCGGTCGCGGAGGCATCGGATCCGGCAACGGCTTGTCCGACGAAATGAATTGGAACGGAATGCCGTACACGTTTGCGTATTCGGGCTCGAAGTGCCCGGTCTCCGGATTCACGGCATACGAACGCCGCCGCAGGCCCCGCCCAACCACCTGCTCGCACAGCAGCTGGCTGCGGAAGGCACGCACTCCGAGGATGTGGGTGACTGTGTTGGCGTCCCAGCCTTCGGTAAGCATCGACACACTCACGACACAACGAATCTGCTCGCCGAGCTTGCCACGCTTGCCGACGGTGTTCATCACTTCGCGAAGCAGCTCGTCGTCGCCGATCTTCTCGATGTCTGCGCCTGGATTGCGCAGCCGGTACTCCTGTTTGAACGCGAGGATCTCCGCGCCGGCGGCCTGCTTGAAATCGGCCTTGATGCCCCCACCCGACTCCAACTGGGCCGAGTCGATGAGGATCGTGCGCGGCCGAGCCAGTGGTCTACCATCCACGACGTTGCTCAACAGCTCGAGGTTGCCAGGCCGATGCGCAACGACTTCGTCGTCCTGGACTACCTCTTCACCAGCGATCCACTCGTAGACCAGCTTGCTCACCGCCGTGTTCGGACAGACGACAATGAAGACCGGTGGAGTCTCGCCATGGTGGCGCAGGACGGATTCCCAATGCGCGAACGCCCGTTCGTAACTGCGGTAGAGACTACGCAACGCACCCTCGAGCTCGGGCTGCGGAATCCAGTTGTCGACCACGCCTCGGGCGGCACGCTTGGGCAGGCTCTTACCCACGAACTCCCACAGCCGCAGGTACGTCACCAGCGGGTGCGCCGCGTCGTCGTCAACCGGTGTACGGGGCACCTTGACGATACCCGACTCGATGGCGTCCATCAGCGAGAAGTCGCTCACGGTCCACGGGAAGATATGGCCCTCGTTGTACCCGGAGCCGCTCAGATAGAACGGGGTGGCTGAGAGATCGTAAATCTGTTTGATCCCAGCATGTTTTGCCACCGCCTGCAGACCCTTGAACCAGACCCGGGCCTCCTCATTCGCCTCCTGCTCCTCGGCTGTGAGCTTCACCCCGGAACTCACCGGGCGGTCCTGATAGCAGTGGTGGGCCTCATCGTTGAGCACGACGATCTGCTGCTGGTTCTTGGCGGTCACGCCCAGATTGCGTAGCACCCGGGACACCATTGCTTGCGGCGTCTCCCTGAACGGGTCGTCAGGGCGATCGCCTCGCAGAAGCAGCCTGGTGTTGCGCGCGATCCCGCGTACTTCCTTGGCGTCCCGGAGGAGGAAGGAGTGATAGTTGGTGATCGCGACGCGGGCCTGCTCGAGTCCGCCCCGGAGATCGGTCGGGATCAGATCACGCAGGTCATAGTAGTTGTCCGGGTCCTCCGGTAGCAGAACGCGCAGCCGGTCCCGGATGGTGATGCCGGGTGCGACCACGAGAAAGCGATTGGTGAAACGCGCGTCGCGTGGCGAGTACATCTTGTTCAACGTATGCCATGCGATGAGCATCGCCATCACTACGGTCTTGCCCGAGCCGGTGGCCATCTTCAGTGCGACTCGGGGGAGCCCCGCGTTATGCGAGTCGTTCTCCGGCTCAAGCCGCTTGCGCCAGTCGGTCATGCCCTTACGGCCGGCGACCTCCGTTAGGAAGATGGCAGTCTCCGCGGCCTCTCGTTGACAGAACAGCACCCGGTTCTCGCGCTCCGGATCGGCCCAGTGCTGCAGCAGCTTACGGCTGATCGCTGTAGCTCCGTCGTAGTGTCCGCCGCGGCGCCAGCGGTCGACGTCGCGACGCAGGTCGTTTATCAGTCTGTTGCGCACGGTGCGTTCCCCGGTAAGCAGGTCGAACTCTCCCTGCACCGCGTCGCTCTGCCCTTTCCTGGACAACGCAATCGGGATGAACGATTCACTGGGCCTGCGCCCGTCGCGGATGACACCGGTGGGGCCGTTGTTGATCTCGTAGTAGCGGTCCGGCTGCTCGTACGGTGAGTTTAGGATCGGATTGTCGATAGCCTGGCCCGTCACCGTTCCCCCTGTCTGTCTTCAGCTACCTGTCGAGGCTCTGACACGGACTCCCACCTTAGTGGGTACCGAGGTTGATCATCGCCATGATGACTGTTTCCGTCCAGGACCTCGGTATCGTCATTCTCGTGCCGACCGTCGCGCTGTCGGTTAGCTTGGACGGAAGACCAATCATTAGTCGATCTGAGGGGGATTGGTGATGGAAGTGCCAACGGTGCTGACGGCCAACTGGCTCGACTGGTACCACGGCCGCCATCAGCAGGAATGTGTCAAGTCGGGAACCCCGTTCGAAGACTACGTCGCGAAAGTACTCGCGCGCTTCCATGACGACTTCCTGAACCCGTCACCAACCGGCAGGCTGGGAGACGGAGGATGCGATGGTCTCGCTGAGGCTGGGACCATCGCGTATGCCTGTTATGGACAGCGGCCGGGCCGGAATGCCGAGGGTGAGCTGGCCAAGAAGATCAGTAAAGACTTTGCACGAGCGATCGACCAGTGGATCTCTTTTCATACCTGGCGGTTTGTGACTAATGCGCCTGTCGGCCCGGTGGCGTCGAAGGTTATCGTCGGACTGCAGCAGGCTCATGGGCAGGAATCCCAGCGCCCGTTGACGATTCGTCTTTTCAACTCCGAGAGACTGTGGCTCGAGGTGGTGGCTAAGCTGGGTATGTCGGTCTTGAACGAGCTGTTTCCGGGTGCGCCGGGAATCGCGAACGTCGAGCTGGCAGACCTGATCCCGCTGCTCGACGCCCTCGGCACTGCGAATGAGGCCACCGCCCCGGAGGGCGCGGTGCTGCCTGTCCCGGAGACTAAAATGGACTTCAACGATCTTCCTGCGGCCAGCCGGGCGGAATTCAACTATGGCCGACTACTAGCACCGCGAATAGACCAGTGGTATGAGGCATTTTCAGATCCAGGACTCTACGACGCGCATGGTGCTCGGTTCCGCGCCTTATATGAGGAAGCGCGGTCAATCACATCGAATCCAGCCGAGATCCTGGAGCGCCTGTACGTCGCCGTCGCTGGCGCGAATGTGCGCATGGACGGCACGCGCGCCAACGCCGCGTTCGCTGTTGTCTCCTACTTCTTCGACTCTTGCCATATCTTCGAGCTGCCGTCCAGTTCAGAAACGGTATCCAATGTGGAGCTTTCCGATGCTTCTGCCAACTAAAGGGGTGTCGCCAGAGCGTGCTCTGATCACAGTTGGCTCCGAGCTTCTCGAGGAGCTGAACGACCCGATATCGGTCTCCGCGCTCTGGGAGCGCTACTGTGCCCGTCAGCGTTCATCGAGGTCTCCTCGGCGGATCACCTTCGACTGGTTCTCGCTCGCACTTGCGTCCTTGTATACGATGCGGTTGGTCGACTTGTTCGACGACGGCCGAGTAAGGCGCATCGATGTTTCTCAGTGAGCTGTCCTCCTCGGATCCGCGGTTCAAGGCAGTGCGGTTTCGCGCGGGCCTCAACATTCTCGTTGCGGACCGCACGGTGGCTTCAGAACAGGGTGAGAGCCGAAACAGCAGTGGTAAAACGAGTTTCGTCAAGATTCTGCGCTACCTGCTCGGCGGTGATTTACCTCCGGAGTTCAAAGTAGCAGAACTGTCGGAGCATCAATTCACGGCCCGTCTAGAGCTCTCCGGGTCTGATGAGACAGGCGAGGAGGTATCTATCACACGTGCGGTATCCCCTAGCACCAAGGTGTGGGTATCCGGTTGGTCGGAGGTTGTGGGCGGTTCGGAGTTACGGGTCGACGATTGGAAGGAGCTGCTGTCCCGAAGGGTTTTTCATATTCCGGACAATGTCAGCCGTCCGACGTCCGGCCAGATATGGGCGCAGCTGATCCGCACTTATTTTGGCAGCCCGATCAAGGGGCATCATGCCGAATCTGATTGGGAATCCGGCGTAAAGCTCGGATTTATGTTGGGCCTGTCACCGGAAATTTTGGGTAAGGCTGGTGAAATCGACCGGCTCACCAAACAGAGCAAGGCGATCCGCAAGGCAGTCCAGGAAGGTGCGCTCGCGCACCTTTCTCTCGACGAGTCCGCTCTGCGTGCCCGCCTTGCAACAGCTCGTCGGCTGCGTGAGCGTATGCGGGATGATCTACGCGCCTTCAAAGTTGACGGACGATACGCCGACCATCAGCGAGAAGCCGACCGGTTGAGCGGGGAAATCCGCAGACTCAACGACGAGGGACTGACGCTCCAGAGGCGATTGCGAGAACTGGAGGAGACACTGCGTGACGAGGCGACCATCGCCACGAGTACCGATCTGACTGCGCGGCTCGGTCGGGTCTACGCGGAAGTTGGCCTGATAGTGCCGGATTCAGTAATGCGGCGCTATGAGGAAGTTGCAGTCTTCCATGAGTCGATCGTGCGCAATCGGCAATTGTTTCTCGAACAAGAGTTGGGCGCAGTGCGGTCCCGGCTCGAGGTGATCGATCAGGAACGCCGGGTGTTGGATCGTCAGAGAGCGCAAGTCATGCAGTTGCTCAGCGAGACCGTCGCTCTCGACACGTTCCTGAGCGCGCAACGCGATCTTGCTCAGCGTGAGGCCGACGTTGCAGACCTCGAACGGCGACTCGATGCTGCTCAGTCGATCAGTACGATCAACGACACAATCAAGCTGAAGACAGCCGAACTTGTCACCGCGGTTCGAGCGGAGACGCATGAACGAGCAGAACAGCTGGACGAAGCGATCTCACTGTTCAGTGAACTCGGTGCCGAGATCTACATCGACCGCGAGGCATCGCTCCTCATTTCAACTAATTCCAAGGGTATTCTTACCGTCGAACCGCGTATCTCTGGTGACGCGAGCTCGGGTATTCGTAGCGTGAAAACTTTTATGCTTGACATCGTCTGCGCTATATCCGCGATCAAAGCGAGGCGAGCGCCGCGCATTCTTGTTCATGACAGCCATCTCTTTGATGCGATCGATGGAAGGCAAGTCGCATCTTGCCTCAATATCGGAGCCAGGCTAGCCGAGGAACATGGGTTCCAGTACATCGTAACGCTCAACTCGGATTTCTTGACGAGTGTTGAGGTGCAGAGCGACGGCGCTTTCGAATCCAAGCCCTACATCCTCAACACACGCCTGACTGACGATACTGATGCCGGCGGAATCTTCGGATTCCGCTTCGGGTGACAGCCTGCACCCATGGTAAGTTCGAAAGAACTGGTTTGCTTAGAGGGTGTCCCACATTGCCGATCTGGTCAGCTTCTGTCTCAGCTCGATCACGGGACTTCGCCGGCATGGTCGCGCTGACCGAACACGCTGGGTGCCAGTACCACGTCATCGGTGGGCGGGGCAGGTCGGTTGGCCGTCGCCGATCCAGAAGGTGGGTCCCGCAGACGTCGAGCGGTTGCCCGCAAGGCGTCCATTGATATTCAGACAGGTCTCGAAATAGCTGTTTACTTCGTTTCGGGATAGTCGCCGAAGAAGATCAGGCCCCGAGGTCCGAGCGAGGGTGGCTGGTGCGCCTCGCCTCCTGTCTAGGCGTGTTCAGTGAATTCCTGCCACGTAGACTGTTCTTCGTCGGGACGGATCGGGTTGCGCTCGTGTCGGATTCATGATCAATGGGTCTTCGGGGCACCGACCCCGGCACCTACTGCCAGGACGCCTTCGAAGCCCACCGGAAGGACCATGGAGCCCCCGGCGGGGCTCCATATGTATGGGATAAGTGCCGACCGGCGTCTTCTTGCTGGTCGCTTGGTGAAGTCGAATTCGACCTGGACGGCGGCAAGCGTTACGGACGCTGCCTCGATCGGTGCGGTGCCGGACGTCCTGTGGGCGCGAGGGCTCGCCGTGCATGTTGGCTTGACCGTGCACCAGTCCAAACGATCCAGGCAGGCCCGATACCACGGACAGGCTGATCGCCGGGGGTCCGACTCGTCGGCGCGCGGGCGGCCAGTCCACCAAAGCGTTCGGTTATGGGCAGATCTTGACAAGAGGCTCGGCGTGGTTTCGATGATGTGTGCTGGATTGTCAGCTATCGCGCTCCGTGCCCTCGCGGCGGGCGCATCGGCGACTCGTTTTCGCACGGTACCAGCCGATCGGTGATCTCGGTGTGGCGATCCGATCGGGATTAGTTGGTCTTTTCTGCAAATTTCAAGCAATTGATTGGATATGCGTGACCCAGGTTTTCGATGCCTGCCGTGCGTGCTGGTGGAAATTCGTTCCCGTTTGTGTTCAGAGGGCGCAAGACCCTGTTTTCTGTGGTTGCATAATTTGAGCGCGACATGTTCCATCTCGGATTATAGCTCTGCCCTATGGCTGATATCCGTTGCTTTGTTTAATCCTTGACGCCCACCTGGGGGGTGTTCAAAGATGTGGCCAGAGTTGTTCTGAACACGGGCCGTGCCCGTCGCTCATCGGGGGTAATGCCTCGAATTGGGGAGGGAATGAATGGACGCCACAGGTGTGGGCTCATCCGCGCAGAATCCGGACTCGATGAGAGACGACATGTCGGGTGCCGGTAGGCAACACGAACTGCTGATGTTTTCGAAGGTTGTCGAGGTTGCCGTGGCGGATCTGCGGCTGTGCGATTCGCCGTTGCGGGCGGGTGGGGAGAATGCCGGACATGTACGGCTGCTGGCCGAGGCGAACGGGCTGCCGCCGATAGTCGTGGACCGCGCAACGATGGGCGTGATCGACGGGGTGCACCGGTGGCGGGCGGCGCAGGCACGAGGGCAGGAGCGGCTGCCGGCGGTGTTTTTCGAGGGAGATCCCGCGGAGGCGTTCGTGCTGGCGGTTCGGCTGAACACCGCGCACGGGCTGCCGCTGTCGCTGGCCGATCGCAAGGCCGCGGTGGAACGAATCCTGCGGACGCATCCGCAGTGGTCGGATCGGGCGATCGCGGGGGTCTCGGGCGTCTCGGACAAGACGGTCGCGGCCGCGCGCCGGCGGCTGAGTGCGGATTCTCCGCAGCCGACCGGCCGGGTCGCGCGAAACGGGGTGTGGCACCGGACCGATCGGGTACGGGGGCGCGCCCGGGCGGTGGAGCTGTGGGCCGCCGATCCGGGTGCGTCGGTTCGGGCGATCGCGGCGAAGGCGGGCATATCGGTGACCACCGCCAAGGACATTCGCCAACGCCTGCGCAAGGGGCAGGACCCGCTACGTCTGCGCCCCCGCCCCCTCGCGGAACCGGCCGACACGTCGATCTCGAGACTCGCGCCCGCGCCGGCAGCGGCGACCGCGGCGAAGGCCGAGTCGGTCGAGGAGTTGCGGCGCCTACGCAAGGATCCGTCGTTGCGATTCACCGATTCCGGGCGCACCCTGCTGCGTTGGCTGGACGCCCCGGCCGGGGACGACACCGATTGGACCACCCTGATTGCCAATATTCCCAGCCACGCCGTCGCCAGCGTCGCCAAGCTCGCCCGGCAACGTGCACACGATTGGCAGCATCTCGCCCGCCTGCTCGAGCAGCGGGCCCACCAGGAACTCGAGAGCCAGAACGCGTCCTGAGGACGTTTCGACAGCTAAGGAGAAAGACAGTGAGCACCAACCCCTTCGACGACGAGGACGGTCGCTTCTACGTGCTGGTCAACGACGAGGATCAGCATTCGCTGTGGCCGAGCTTCGCCGAGATCCCCGCGGGATGGCGGGTGGTGTTCGGCGAGGCCGCCCGGAACGAGTGCGTGGATTATGTCGAGCAGAACTGGACCGATATGCGTCCCAGGACCCTGCGCGAGGCCATGGCGGCCGACTAGCGCCGTCGCGAGATCTTCTGGAAAACGTGGTTGTGATGTTCGTACCTCGAATGTATCGAGAACCCGATTCGACGTGGATTCTCGAGTTGATGCGCCGAAATCCATTGGCATTGTTCATGACCAACGGCGCCGACGCGGACGGCCCCTACGCGACGCATCTGCCGGTCGTTCCGGACCCGGACCTGCTCGCCGATCCGCCCACCGAATTGACGGGGGCGACATTGCTGGGGCATATGAATCGCGCGAATCCCCAGTGGAAGGCCCTGCGGGCGTCGATGCCCGCCGTGCTGAGCTTCGCGGGACCGAACGCCTACGTCTCGCCGACCGTCTACCGGTTCACTCCCGCGGCACCGACCTGGAATTTCACCGCCGCGCAGATTCGTGGGGTAATCCACAGGATCGAGTCCGAGGAGGAAACCCTGTCCGTGGTGCAAACCACCGTACGGAACCTCGAGGCCGAATTCGGTTACGGCTGGGACATGTCCGACTCGCTCGACTACTTCCGCCGAATAATTGGTGGCGTCGGCGCGTTCCGGCTCACGATCACCCGCGCCGAGGCGATGTTCAAACTCAGCCAGGAGCAGGACGCGGAAACGCGCGACCGGGTGCGCTGCCACTTCGCCCAGGGCGGCTCGGGCAGGCAAGCGGAGACCGCGGAGTATATGGGCAGGCTGGCCGAGGCCGATCACGCGTGATCGGCGGCCCGGCCGCGCCCGGCCAACCGCTCGATGTCGGCCGGGCCGCCGACGCTGACGACCTCGACCTCGGGGGCGATGCGCCGCACCATCCCGGCGAGGGTTCGCTTGGGGCCGATCTCGATCAGCCTGCGGCAGGACAGATCGTCGGCGAGGGTTCGGACGGTTCGCTCCCACTGCACCGGATGGGTCAGCTGCCGTGCGAGCAGGCCGGGCCACACCCCGCCCTTGGTATGGACGGCGGCATCCACATTGGCCACCACCGGCCCGTGCGTGGGCGCGAAATCGGCCGCGGCGAGCGCCTTGTCGAGCGCGGGGACGGCGGCGGCCATCATCGGGCTGTGGAATGCGCCGCCGACCGGGATGTCGATGAACTTGTATCCGGCCGCACCGGCGAGTTCGGCGGCCGCCGCGACGCCCTCGACCGTGCCCGACAGCACGTGCTGGCCAGGGCCGTTGAAGTTCGCGAACCACAGGCCGTGGCCGCGCGTGCGCACCGCGTCGACCACGGCCTGGACCGCGTGCAGATCCTGCCCGACCAGGACTCCCATCGTGCCCGCCTGCTCCTCGGCGGCCTCCCGCATGGCACGACCCCGCACCTGGACCAGGCGCGCGCCGTCGGCGAGCGAGAGAGCGCCCGCAGCGCACAGGGCGCTGTATTCGCCGAGGCTGTGCCCGGCGAATGCGACGGGTCGCGGCTCGATGACCGATGTCAGGGCGTCCAGCGCCAGCGCGCAGATCGAGAAGAGGGCCAGCTGAGCCAGATCCGTGCGGCGCAGGTCTTCGGCGGAACGGTCGGTGAGCAGTTCGGCGATGTCGTGCCCGGTGAGCTCGGACAGCTGGCTCACCAGTCGCCACGACGGCGTTTCGCGCCAGATCCGGCCCATACCGGCCTGTTGCGTGCCCTGGCCCGGAAATATGAGGGCCACCTGCGAACATTCTGTGGATGTCATTCAACTCACCCGTGAATTCAATCTATCGGCGGGAATGGGAATTCTTATCTGCGGTTCGAGTCGATAACCACGACCCCATACGGTTCGGATCACCAGCTGTACCGGGGTCAATCGCTTGCGCAGCCGCATGATGTGCAGATCCAGCGAATTGCGGGTCGCATCGCCCTGGCTGCTTTCCGCGAGTCGTTGGGTCAGTTCGGATCGATAGACCACATCTCGATAACTCTCGACCAACAGCTCCATTAATTCTGCCTGGATGGTCGACAGGCCGACTGTTTTCCGTCCGAAATGAACCGTGCCGGCGGCGTCGACAGTGGGTGCCTGCCGCCCGTAGGCGCGATGCCGGAGGGCGGCAACCCGTGCTTCCAGGTCCGAGTGCGATATCGGCGTCCGGACCCAGTCCTCACAGGGGTCGTCGCAAACCGGGGGTTCCACGCCGCCCTCCACCACGAGGAGGCACGGAATGTTGTGCATCCGGCAATACCTGCGCATTTCGTTTTCGGCGGGCCAACGTACGAATTTGACATCGTTACTCGAATCGAAGAACACGATCTGTCCCATTATCCGGTCGAATTCCTGCGTGCCAGAGGCTAACAACGGGCCCCGACGCCGGACAAGGGGGCGGCGGCTCGGGAATTTGCCGTCTATACGGAATTTTTACGGCAGGCCTCGAGCGGATCCCAGTCCGGCCCGCCCGCGGTGAGCTTGCTGGTATCGGTGAATACCCGGCCGGCGAGAATCTCCTCGCGCAGATCGCGTTGCAGCACGATGCTCGCGGTGTGCAGGCCACTACCCATGGTGCCGCCGATGCCGGGCCCGGATGTGGTGTTCGATCCGGTCAGGAACAGGCCGGATATCTCGGTGCGAGGTGTCGGGCGGTCGGGGCCGAACTGGCCCGCCGCCAGCGCGATGCCATAGCAGCAGCCCTCCGAGGACAGGGTGTAACGCCGGTGCGTGAGCGGTGTCGCCGCTTCCTGGTAAACGATATGCCCGCGGATATCCGGAATATACTTCTCCGCTTGTTCGATGAGGGCTGTCGCGAGCCTGTGTTTGGCGCTGCGATATTGGGGATCGCGGCGGTATCGATTATCGTTCGCCACGTCTTCCGTCAAGCCCCAGAAATCGCGGCCCGTCGGTGATACCGCCATGATTTCCAGGGTGGAGTGCCCGGGTGGGGCGACGCGCGGGTTGCCCGGATCCTTGCGCGAGGACGAGCTGATGAACAGCGACAGCTCCGCGGGAAGTTCGCGCCGCGAATCGATTCGGTATACGCGCTCGATATCGAAATCCGGATGGGTCCAATAGTTCGTGTTCGGTATCAGCTCGCTCAGGTCCACATCCAGTCCGAGGTAGACGGTGAACATCGGCGCCGACATGCGCAGGTCCTCGACCCGGGCGCGGGTCGCGGCCGCGACCCGTTCCGTGTCGAGGAGCTGCCGATAGGTCTGCTTCAGGTCGGCATTCGAGACCACGATGGGTGCGCGGAACTCCGTACCGTCGCTCAGTGCGACACCCACCGCCCGACCACCGGCGGTGAGGATTCGCTCGACCCGCGCCCGGATGCGCACGGCACCGCCGTGGCTGGTGACGACGTCGAGGAGGTGTCCGGCGAACACCTGCCCGCCACCCCTGGGATAGAACGCCCCCTGGGACAGGTAGTGGCCGATGACCATGCCGTGCGCGGCAATCGGCGCCCGGGAGGGCGGCACGCCGTAGTCGGCGCTCTGGGCGGCGAGCACCGCGCGCGCGTCCGGCCCGAGCTCGGCGATATCGAACGCCTGCGCCAGCGGGAATCCCCCCATCCGTTCGCGCATCATGTCCACGCACAGCCGCAACCCGTTCTCCTGGGCGGGGAAGGTGTCGGTCAGACGCCGCAGATACGCATCCCACCCGGCCGGCACCGCGAACGTCAGGTCGGGGAAGACGAGCGTGTCGAATCCGTCACGGTCCATCGGCAGGAACTCGATCCGCTTGTCCAGACCCAGGCCGCTCAGCACCAGCCCGATCGTGCCCTCGCCGTGCACCTCGCCGACATAGTGCACACCGACGTCGAACTCCCACACCCGCTTCCGGCGGAACACGTGACTGCAGCCGCCCACGCGGTCGGCCTGTTCGAGGACCAGCGGGCGCACCCCGTTCGCCGCCAGATAGGCCGCCGTGGTGAGTCCCCCGAGCCCCGAACCGATGACGATCGCCCCCCAGTCGTCCCGATCGCTCATCAGACCCTCCCTCGTCCGCGCCGGGCCGTGCTACCCGGACGAGTAACAGGTTTGTGGTGTCGACGCCACCGGCCAAAGCCTGTGACCTGTTTCTTTCAGTTCTGTCGCCGATCTTTCCTGGATCGTGGCCGGATCGGGCGGGGATGGATAGCCTCCCAGCGGGAGGGTTTCTCACGGGGAGCCGCAATGAATTCGCCAATGCTTCGAAGGTGATCGGCATGAAAATAGACGAGGGCGTGCGCGACGAGATTCGGAACATTGCCGCCAGGATTTTGGAAGTGGACGCCGAGGAAATCGGGTGGGAGGACGACTTCCGAGAGGATCACGACGCCGATTCGCTGCAGGGCATCGAAATCCTGGCGGCGCTGGAACGGAGTTTCGAGATAACGATCGACCAGGAGCGCCTGGTCGATATGGTCTCGCTGGCGAAAACCTACGCTATCGTCGCCGAGGCGCTGGCGGAGAAATCCGGAAAGACCGAACAGGCGGCGGTCGCGGTGTCGGTCGCCACGGGAACGGCCGCGTCCGATCCGGCTCCCCGGCGCCGCGTGGTGATCACCGGCCTCGGTGTGATCAGCAGCATCGGCATCGGCGCGCAGGAGTTCACGCGCGCACTGCGGGCCGGGCGATCCGGGGTCAGCCCGATCACCGCGTTCGACACCAACGGATTCGAATACACCAACGCGTGCGAGGTGCGCGATTTCGATCCGGCCGCATACATACACCGGTTGCCGCCGGGAGAAATGGGCCGGGCCACCCAGCTAGCCGTCGCCGGTGCGCGCCTGGCGCTCGACGACGCCGGGATCTCGCCGGAGGCGGCGCGGGAACTCCGCTCGGTGATCTCCGTCGGCACGACCAACGGGGAGAGCAAGGAGGTGGACCTGCAGGTCGAGCATCAGGTGGCCACCGGAAGCGACAAGGTCGATCCGTACGGTGCGTGGCGCGCCCAATCGAGCAGGCTCTCGGTCGAGGTCGCTCGCGAACTCGAGTTCACCACCACCGAGGCGGTCACGATCCCCACCGCATGCGCGGCCGGGAACTACGCCATCGGCTACGGCTTCGACGCGGTCGCCGGTGGGGAGGCCGAGCTGGCGATCTGCGGCGGTGTGGATGCGTTGGTGCGCAGCACATTCGTCGGCTTCTACCGTCTGGGCACCATCGCACCCGAGGTCTGCCAGCCGTTCGACCGCAATCGGCACGGAATCCTCACCGGGGAGGGAAGCGGTGTGCTGGTTCTGGAAACGCTGGAGTCGGCGCTGGCCCGCGGTGCCCGCATCTACGCGGAGGTGCTCGGCTACGGCCTGTCGTGCGATGCGCATCATCCGGTGGCGCCGGAGCAGGACAGCGTGGCGCGCTGCATGGCCCGCTCGCACGCGCACGCGGGAATCACCCCGGCGCAGGTGGACTTCATCTCCGCGCACGGCACCGGGACCAAGGCCAACGACCTCACCGAGGTGGCGGCGATTCGCCAGGTGTTCGGCGACTCCCCGCCGCCGACCATCTCGGTCAAATCGATGCTGGGCCATTCCATGGGCGCGGCCAGTGCGCTCGCCGCGGCGGCATGTGCGGTGGCCCTACAGGACGGATTCATTCCGCCGACCATCAATCACGTCGAACCCGATCCGGATATCGGCATCGACTGCGTGCCGAATCACGCGCGAGAGGCCGACCTGCGGATCGTGCAGAACAACGCATTGGCATTCGGCGGCAACAACGCCGTCCTCATCCTGGGTAGGTACTCGTGAACACCGTGATCACCGCGTGGGACACACATTCGCCGCTGGGGCGCACCGCCGAGGACCACGCGCGATCGCTGCGGCGCGGCATGGCGGCGGCTGCGGGCCCGCGCCGGGTCGTCGACTTCGACATCCGAGAGGCGTTGGGCAAGAAGGGGACTCGCTCGATGGACCGGGCCACGGGTCTGGCCGTCGCCACCGTGGGTCAGCTGCTCGAACGCAATGGACTCGGCAGGCAGGTGCGCGCGGCCGACTCCGATGCCGAGATCGGTCTCGTGCTCGGCACCAGCGACAGCGTCCAGGCCCTCGTCGACTTCACCCGCGATACCTGGACGCGCGCGAAGCCCTATGACGTCGAACCGGCCAAGATCCCGGTCAATCTGATGAACTTCCATGCCGGACAGTGCGCGATCTGGCATCGGCTGAAGGGCCCCAACTCCACGATCTGCGGCAGCCACGTCGGCACTCTGCTGGCCCTGAACTACGCGCGGCGGCTGCGCTCGAACGGCCACGCGCACACGGTGATCTGCGGTGCGGTCGAGGAATGCAGTAGTGCCCGCGCGACCTACGAAGCGGCCCGGGCGGGCGACGAGCCGCGACGCGAGGCCGGGGAGGGCTGTGTGGTCTTCCTGCTGGAGTCCGCCGACATCGTCGGCGCCGGACGCGCGCCCCTGGCCGAACTGCTGGCCATCGAATTCGGGGTCTACGCCCCCGATGCGCTGCGAACCGCGCTGTCGGACTGTCTGCGCCGCGCGTTGCTGCGAGCCGGCGTCGAGGCCCGGGACGTCCGAATGGTGGCGCCCTCGCCCAACGTCGGTGAGCGAGGGGACAACGAATTGGACGCCATCGCAGATGTTTTCGGCGATGTCGCGTTGGCGAGCGCGGGGGTGGACGCACTCGGCGACACCCGGGCGGTCTCGGCCGGGTTCCAACTCGTCGAACTGCTCGTGGACGCGGGTGAGCCGGGCCGGATCGCCGCGGTGACCTCTACCGATGACGAAGGACGGGTGGGATGCGCACTGATCCGGACCTGCTGAGGCCGTTCGACTGGCGCTTCGGCGAGGTGAGCCCGGTCGGGGTGGTGACCGTCGTGGACCCCGATTCCGCGGTGTTCGCCGGACACTTTCCCGACCGTCCCGTCGTGCCGGGAGTCTGTCTGCTCGACATGGTCGATCGCGCGGCGCGGGCGAGCGGAATCGCCGCCACCGCGGCGACGGTCGTGGAGATGGCGAAGTTCTCCGATGCGGTGCTGCCCGGGGATCGACTCGCGGTCGAACTCGGCCGAAACGGCAACCTGGTCACCGCCATCGTGCGCACCGACCGCGGCGAAAGCTGCCGGGTCCGACTGCGATACGAGGCCGCGTGATGGACCCGGCCCGCTTGATACCCCATCGGTGGCCGATGCTGCTCGTCGATCGGGTCGCCGACGTGTACCCGGGCCGCCGGCTCACCGGCTATGTGACCATTCGGCCCGAGATGCCTTGGTACGACCAGGGTTTTCCGCCATATCTGGTCCTCGAGTCCTGGTTGCAGTCCGCGGCGGCGCTGGCCTGCTGGGGCGATCGCCGACCGGAACGTTCGGTGCTCGTCGGCCGATTGCGCGAGATCGGATTCGTCCGGCCCGCACGCGCGGGCGAGACGGTCGAACACCGCGTGGAAATCGTGAAAGCTGCTGGCGGCGCGGCGATCTGCTCGGGCACCAGCACGGTCGCCGGCACGCCGATTCTGCGGATCGGCCAGGTGACGGTCAGTCTCAACGGAGGACAACGATGATGGCGACTCGGCCGGTGGCACTGGTCACGGGCGGCTCGCGTGGCATCGGCCGCGCGGTGGCGCTGCGGCTGGCCGCACAGGGCTACGACATCAGCTTCTGCTACCGATCGCGAGCCGATGCCGCCGCGGATGTGGCCCGCGCGGCCAAGGAATTGGGTGCGCAGGTGCACGCCCGGCAGGTCGACGTGGCCGACTCGGCGGCCGCATCGGCCTATGTGAAGGAATGCGAGGCGGAGTTCGGTCCGATCGAGGCGGTCGTCACCTCGGCCGGAATCACCCGCGACGGGTTGACGGTCATGCTCCGCGACGAGGAGTGGCAGCAGGTGCTGCGCACCAATCTCGACGGCACCTTCCACATCTGCCGCGCCGCGGTGTTCGGCATGATCAAACGCCGACGCGGCGCGGTGGTGACGCTGTCGTCCGTCTCCGGTGTCTACGGCAATCCGGGGCAGCCCAACTACTCCGCCGCCAAGGCGGGAATCTGCGGCTTCACCCGGGCACTGGCCCGGGAGGTCGGCAAGCGCGGCGTGCGCGTCAACTCCGTCGCGCCCGGCTTCATCGATACGGATATGACCAAGGACCTGGCCGACGAGGTGATGGCGCGGGCCGGGGGCCGGATCCCGCTGGGCCGAATCGGGCGGGCCGAGGAGGTCGCGCAGTTGGTCGGTTTCCTGCTGTCGGATCAGGCCTCCTACATCACCGGCCAGGTGATCGGAATCGACGGCGGACTGCTCATCTGATGCGCACCGATCCGGACTTCGAAGGTGGGAAACGACCATGACCGGAAAAACTCTTGTGCGCCTGCCGCTTTCGAGCGCGCAATCGGGCGTCTGGTACGGACATCAGCTGGATCCGGCCCGCCGCAGGTACACCCTCGGCGAGTGCGTCGAGATCCACGGCCCGGTGGATCGGGTCGCACTGGCGGAGGCGCTGCACCGCGTGGTGCTCGAGACCGACGCCTATCGGACCGTCTCCGTCGGCGGCAAAGACGAACTGCGCCAAACCATTTCGATCACGCGGGCGGAATCCCCGCTGCGCTTCCGGGATCTCACCGCGGAGCCCGATCCGGCCGGCACGGCGTGGGCCTGGATGGAATCCGATATGGCGCAACCGGTGGACCTGGAGACCGGCCTGCTGATGACCTCGGTGCTGTTCCAGCTCACCGAGCAGAGCCACCTCTGGTATCTGCGGGCGCATCACATCGTCGCCGACGCCTACGCCAATGCCCTCGCGTGCCGCCGGGTCGCCGAGATCTACGACGCGCTGATCCACGGCAACGCCTATCCCGAATCGCGGTTCGGCACGTTGTCCGAGCTGATAGCCGAGGACGCGGCCTATCGGGCGTCGGCCGAATTCGCCGCCGACCGCGACTACTGGTTGGAACAGCTCGCGGATCGACCGGTTCCGGTGCGGCTCGGCGGTTCGGTGGCGGCGGACCGGATTCCGGACCGGGCGTTCGTGCGCAGTACCGGCCACATCGATCCCGATGGGGTCCGGCGGCTGCGTGAACAGGCGTGGGCCGCCCGGGTGGCGTGGCCGGTGTGGCAGATCGCGCTGGTCGCGGTCTTCCTGCAGCGGATGAGCGGTCAGGACGACATCGTGCTCGGTCTGCCGGTCAGCGGCCGGGCCACCGCGCTGTCCAAGCGGACGCCGGGCATGGTGTCCAATATCGTGCCGCTGCGGCTGACGGTGCGGCCCGACCGGAGTCTGGCGGAGCTGGTGCCGCAGGTGCATGCGGCCCTGCGGGGGGCGCTGAAGCATCAGCGATATCGCCACGAGGATCTGCGCCGCGATCTCGGCCTCGCCGCCCAGGATCCCGGCATCCTCGGGCCGCTGGTCAACATCATGTCCTTCGACGTGGACTTCACCCTGGACGGTCACCGGTGCAGCATGCACAACCTGTCCATGGGGCCGGTGGACGACCTGTCGATCATCGTCTATGACCGCGACGGCGGGCTGCGGGTGGATTTCGATGCCGATCCGCAGCGGTACGACCAGGGCGAACTCGATCGGCTGCGGGACCGCTTCCTGCATCTGCTGACCACCGCGCTGGCCGATCCGGGATGTGCCGTCGGCGAACTCGATGTGCTCACCGACTCGGAGCGCCGCCAGGTGCTCGTCGACTGGAACGTTACCGC
The DNA here is from genome assembly GCF_023740735.1 of Nocardia sp. CDC159. GTDB lineage: Bacteria > Actinomycetota > Actinomycetes > Mycobacteriales > Mycobacteriaceae > Nocardia > Nocardia pulmonis. The sequence continues at coordinate 50,345 of NZ_JAMRXH010000002.1, read as the reverse complement.
GTGCGCGCTCCGCGAGGGCACGCTGACCGGAGGATTCGAGGCGCAGGTGCGCAGCGACGCGGACCGGCTCGCCCTCGTGTACGAGGGGCGACGGCTGAGCTATCGCGAACTGAACGAGCGCGCGAACCGGCTCGCCCACTGGCTGATCGAGCGGGGGGCTGGCCCCGACCGGATCGTGGCGGTGCGGCTGCCGCGGTCGTTCGACCTGTACGTCGCGATCTATGCGGTGGTGAAGTCGGGGGCCGCGTATCTGCCGATCGAGACCGATGTGCCGGATCAGCGGCTGGAGCATCTGCTCGCCGACGCGCAACCGATGCTGCTGCTGTCGGAGATCCCGGATGTGACCGGATATCCCACGCACGACCCGGCTCAGCGCGCGCGACCCGATCACGCGGCCTACGTCATCTACACCTCCGGTTCGACCGGACGCCCCAAAGGTGTTGTGGTGTCCCATCGTTCGATCGTGAACAGGCTGGCGTGGGCGCATGTCCGGTTCGGTATGAACAGCGGCGACCGTGTGCTGCTGAAGACCCCGATCGGGTTCGACGTCTCCGTGCCGGAACTGTTCCTGCCGCTGATGGCCGGGGCGGCGGTGGTGATCGCCCGACCCGGCGGGCACCGGGAGCCGTCCTATCTGGCCGACCTGATCCGACGTGAGCAGGTGACGACCGCCCATTTCGTACCCTCCATGCTGGCGGCCTTCCTCGCGGACGAACGCGCCGCGGCCTGTGTCGGCCTGCGCCGGGTGTGGTGCAGCGGGGAGGCACTGCCCGCGGATCTGATCGAGCGATGCCGCGCGGTACTGGGGGTGCCGCTGTACAACCTGTACGGCCCGACCGAGGCGGCCGTGGACGTCACGTCCTGGGAATGCCTGCCCGGCGCCGACGGCGTGCGGATCGGTCGGCCGATCTGGAATACGAAGCTGTACGTCCTCGATGCGCGCCTGCGTCCGGTACCGCCGAACGTGGCCGGGGAGCTCTATCTAGCGGGGATCGGACTGGCCAGGGGCTATCTCGGCCGCCCGGATCTGACGTCGGAGCGGTTCGTGGCGAATCCGTTCGAGCCGGGCGGCACGCGCATGTATCGCACGGGCGATGTGGTGCGGTGGTCGGTCGAGGGTGAGCTGGAGTATCTGGGCCGCGCCGACTTCCAGTTGAAAGTGCGCGGCATCCGGATCGAACCCGGAGAGATCGAGGCGGTGCTGACCGACTATCCCGGTGTGGCGCGGGCCGTGGTGACGGCATCGACCGTGCGCGGTGGCGACAAACAGCTGGTGGGATATGTCGTTCCGGCCGAGGCAGCCCAGGATGGGGACGCTGCGCCCGAGGTGGCGATCCCGCTCGCGGCCGGTCTCGACATCGCGCGGCTGCGCCGGTTCGTGGCGAGCCGGTTGCCGGAATTCATGGTGCCCTCGGCGTTCGTGGTGCTGGACCACCTCCCCCTGACGCCGAACGGAAAATTGGATCGAAAAGCGTTGCCGGAGCCGGAATCGCGCCCGGATGCGTATCGGGCACCGCGCACCTCCGGAGAGGAGATCCTGGCGGAGTTGTTCGCCGACGTCCTCGGTGTGGAGCGGGTGGGGATCGATGACGACTTCTTCGCGCTGGGCGGGGACAGCATTCGTTCGATGCAGGTCGTGGCGCGGGCCCGGGCGCGGGGAGTGGAGATCGGTCCGCGCGACATCTTCGACCAGCGCACGGTCGCGGGATTGGTCGAGATCGCCGCGTTCGACGAGGGCCGATCCGGTCCCGTTCTGGCCGAACTGGACGGCGGCGGCGTCGGCCGCATGCCGTTGCCGCCGATCGCGCACGAGATGATCGATTCCGGCTGCGACTATGGGCGATTCGCCCAGGCGCAACTGCTCGAGTTGCCGCTCGGCATCGACCTGATGGGTCTGGTGGCGACGCTGACCGCCCTGGTGGACCGGAACGACATCCTGCGTGCCCGTGTGCTGGCCGACGGGGAGCGCGGCCTGTCCGTCGGCCCTCCCGGTTCGTTGGAGATCGCCGAACTGATCGAGCGGGTCGAGTACGACGACGTCTTCGACGGCGACGGGCGGTCCGAACGCATTGCGGCGCAGCTGGATTCGTCCGCCGATCTGCTGGATCCGGTCGCGGGAGTGATGCTGCGAGCGGTTTGGTTCGATCCCGGGCCGTCCCGGCCCGGGCGATTGCTGCTCGTGCTGCACCACCTGGTGGTCGACGGTGTGTCCTGGCGAATCCTGGTGTCGGACCTGGCCGAGATCTGGGATCGGGTACGGCGGGGCGAGGCACCCGGCGCCCGGCCGTCGGGCACCTCGATGCGGCGGTGGGCGCATGCCCTGAGCGAGCGGGCCGTGCGGCCGGAGCAGGTGGCTCAGCTGGCGTGGTGGCGATCGGTACTGGACGGCCCGGATCCGCTGCTCGGTCGACGGGCGGTGGATCCCGCGATCGATGTTCGGTCGACGGTGGGCACCGTGCGGGTGCGGTTGCCCGCGGCGGTGACCGCTGCCGCGCTCACCGGTGTTCCGGCCGTGTTCCACTGCGGCGTGGACCATGTGCTGCTGGCGGCCCTGTCCGTGGCCGTGGCTCGGTGGCGCCGCGCCCGCGGGGTGGCAGAGTCGTCGGTACTGATCCGATTGGAGGGGCACGGGCGCGAGGAAACGGTCGCACCCGGCGCGGATCTGTCGACCACCGTGGGCTGGTTCACCTCCGTGTTCCCGGTTCGGCTCGACCTCGGCGAGGTGGACCCCGAGGCCGCGATCGCCGGAACCGAGGCCACCGCCACCGCGCTCAAGGCGGTGAAGGAACAGCTGGCCCGCGTCCCCGACGGCGGTATCGGCTACGGCCTGCTGCGCCATCTGAATCCCGAGACGGCCCCGGAACTGGCGAACCGCTCCACGGGGCAGATCGCTTTCAACTATCTGGGCCGGTTCGCCGCCACCGATGTCCCGGCGGAGCTGCGGTCCTCGGGCTGGGTGCCCGCCGCGGACAGCCCCGCACTCTTGACCTCCGCCGATCCGAACCTGCCCGTCGCGGCGGCCGTGGATATCAATGCCATTGTGCTGGAGGGAGATTCGGGGCCGGAGCTGGCCGCGGTCTTCGATTTCGCCACCGGCGTGATCTCGGCCGAGGACGCGCACGAGCTGGCGGAGCTGTGGTCGGCGGCCATCGGCGGGATGGCGGGGTACGTGGCCGACGGCGGTCGGGGTGGTTTGACCCCCTCGGACGTGCCGCTGGTGTCGGTGACGCAGGCCGAACTCGAGGGATGGGAGCGGCGCTTCTCGGGCCTGGTGGATGTATGGCCGCTGACCCCGTTGCAGTCGGGGCTGCTTTTCCACTCCCTTTCCGCGGATGGCGATTTCGACGCCTATCAGATGCAGTTGGTGTTCGGGCTGTCCGGTCAGGTGGATACGGACCGGATGCGTGCCGCCGGGCAGGCGCTACTGGATCGGTATCCGAATCTTCGCGTCGCGCTGCTCGGCGACGCCAATGGCGATCCGGTGCAGCTCGTCCTCGACGGTATCGAATTGCCCTGGGTGGAAATAGATCTCCGCGACGATGACGATCGCGACGAGGCCTACGAGCGGTTGCTGCGTGCTGATCGGCGCACGCGGTTCGATTCGCTGGTTCCGCCGCTGCTGCGGCTGACCCTGGTGCGGATGGGTCCCGAGCGGTCCGAGCTGATTCTCACCGCGCACCACGTGTTGTTCGACGGCTGGTCACTCCCGCTCGTGATGCAGGACCTCATCCGGCTCTACGGCTCCTACGGCGATGCGACGGTGCTGCCTCGCCCCCGCGCCTACCGGGACTTCCTCGGCTGGCTCGGCCGTCAGGATAGGAGCGAGTCGGCGCGGGCGTGGGCCGAGGAACTCGACGGCATCGACGCACCCACCCACATCGCCCCGGCCGCGGCGGGCCGACGGCAGGTGTCGGGCGTCGAGCATGCGGCCGTTCCGCTGACATCGGAGGACGCCCGGGCGCTGAGCCGCCGCGCGGCGGAGCTCGGCGTCACTGTCAACACCCTGGTGCAGGGCATGTGGGGCCTGCTGCTCTCGGCGTTGACCGGTCGATCGGATGTGGTGTTCGGTGCGACGGTGTCGGGTCGCCCGCCGGCGGTGCGCGGCGTGGATTCGATGGTGGGCCTGTTCGTCAATACCGTGCCGGTGCGGGTGAGGTGTTCTCCGGCGGTACCTTTCGCGCAGGTGGTGCGGCGGTTGCAGGAGCGCCAGGCGGCGCTGCTGGATCATCACCACCATCCACTGGCGGAGATCCACCGTGCGCTGGGAATGAATACCCTGTTCGACACCCTGGTGGCCTTCGAGTCCTATCCGGTGGATCGGGCCGGGATCAGCGAGGCCAATGCCGCCGCCGGAATCGCGTTCACCGGTATTCGCCCGTTCACGGCCACCCACTATCCGCTGACACTGCTGACCGCGGCTGACGGCCCGCAGGTGCGCATGCTGCTGCAGTACGCCACCGACGTCTTCGACCCGGACGCGACCGAGGTGATCGCGCGACGGTTCGCCGCGGTGATCCGGCAGGTGCTGGCCGATCCCGGGATCCGGGTCGGTGCGGTGGACGCACTGATCGGCGACGAGCGGGAGTGGGTGCTGGAGCGGTTCAACGACACCGCCGTCGGCGAGGCGGTGGTCGAATCCGCCACGGTGCCGGAGCTGTTCGCCCTGCGGGCTGCCGCCGACCCGGACGCGGTGGCCGTGGTCGTCGACGGCGCCCGCTGGACCTACAGGGAACTCGCCTCCCGCGTCGATGCCCTGGCGGACAGGCTGATCCGTGATCACGGCGTGCGGCCGGAGTCGGTGGTGGCGGTGGCGCTGCCCCGTTCGGCGGAGCTGGTGGTCGCATTGTTGGCGGTGTGGCGGGCCGGGGCGGCGTATCTGCCGGTCGATACTCGATATCCCAGCGCGCGGTTGGAGTTCATCGTCGCCGAGACACGCCCCGCGCTCGTGGTGACCGACGGCCGCGCGGAGGCGGTGCTGGGCGACAGCGTGTCGCCCCGGTTGCGGATCGACGACGTGTGCTGGGATGTCGACGGCGGCAACCCCGCGGTCCGGGTGCTTCCCGACCAGGCGGCATATGTGATGTACACGTCGGGTTCCACGGGGACGCCGAAGGGTGTGGTGATCACCCACCGAAATGTCGCCGATGGTGTGCGCGAATTGATTTCCCGGCTGGAGGTGGCGCCGGGGTGGCGGATGCTGGCGGGGACGTCGATCAATTTCGACGTGTCGGTGTTCGAGTTGTTCACCACGCTGTGCACCGGGGGCACGGTCGAGATGATGCGCGATGTGCTGGTCGTCGCCGAACGGGGCGGTTGGCGCGGTGGCGTGATCTCCACGGTGCCATCGGTATTCGCCGAGCTGATCGATCGTGAGATCACGATCGAGGCCGAGGCAGTGGTTTTCGCGGGTGAGCCGTTGCCGGTGAGCCTGGTCGAACGCGCCCGGCGGGCCCTTCCCGGGGCGACGGTGATCAACGCCTACGGCCAGACCGAAAGCTTCTATGCCACCACGCATTCCCTTCGCGCATCGGAGGATCCGGCCGGAGGGGGCAACGTCCCGATCGGGGCCCCATTGGGCACCGTGCGTGCCTACGTGCTGGGTCCTGGGCTGGCTCCGGCGCCGATCGGTGTGGTCGGCGAGTTGTATGTCGCGGGCACCGGTATCGGGCGCGGGTATCACGGCAGGACGGGGCTGACGGCGTCGCGATTCGTCGCGGATCCGTTCGGTGGTCCGGGCGAGCGAATGTATCGCACCGGGGATATGGCGCGCTGGGACCGTGACGGTCGGCTCGAATGTGTCGGCCGCGGTGACACGCAGGTGAAGGTGCGGGGATTCCGTATCGAGCCCGCCGAGGTCGAGGCGGTGCTGACCGAGTACCAGGATGTGACGCAGGCGGTGGTGACGGCGTCGACCGTCCGCGGGAGTGACAGGCAGTTGGTGGCCTACCTCGTCCCCGGTCCCGGGCTCGCGGATGCCCTCGATCTCACCGCACTGCGCCAATTCGCGACGGCCCGACTGCCGGAGTTCATGGTGCCGTCGGTATTCGTTGTGCTGGAACGTTTCCCGTTGACGCCGAACGGAAAACTCGATCGAAAGGCCCTGCCCGAACCCGAATTCCGGACCGGAAGCTCCGGCGCGCCGCGCACGGTGGACGAGGAGATCCTGGCCGGGTTGTTCGCCGATGTGCTCGGCCTGGAGCGGGTGGGCATCGATGACGATTTCTTCACCCTGGGTGGGCATTCGCTGCTCGCGACCCGGCTGGCCAACCGGATTCGCGCGGTGATGGCGGTCGAGGCGCCGATCCGGACGATCTTCGAGGCGCCGACCGTGGCCGCACTCGCGCACCAGCTGCGTACGGGGGAGCGGGCGCGGCCGCCGCTGCGGCGGGCCGAGCGCCCGGAATCGATCCCGCTGTCGTTCGCGCAGCGCCGACTGTGGTTCCTGCATCGGTTCGAGGGCTCCTCGGCGCTGTACAACATCCCGTTGGTGCTGCGGTTGACGGGTGCGCTGGATTCGCAGGCGCTGATCCGGGCGATCGATGACGTGGTGGTCCGGCACGAGAGTGTGCGGACAGTCTTCGGCGAGGACGAATCGGGCATGTCGCGGCAGCGGATCGTCGCGGCCGACGCGACGGGTTTGGATATTCCGATCGTGCCGGTGCGACCAAGCGAGGCGGCCCAGGCGATCGCGGAGGCGATCGATCACCGATTCGACCTCACATCCGATATTCCGTTGTGGGCCAGAATCTTCCGGCTCGGCACCGAGGAGCACGTGCTGGTGCTGGTGATTCATCACATCGCGGGTGACGGTGCCTCGATGGTGCCGCTGGCACGAGATCTGGTGGCCGCCTACACCGCCCGCGTCGACGGCACCGCACCGTCGTGGCCACCGCTGCCGGTGCAGTATGTCGATTACACGCTGTGGCAGCAGCGACTGCTGGGCGAGGAATCCGACCCCGAGAGCGTGTTGTCCCGCCAATTCGCCTATTGGCGGCGAGAACTGACCGGCGTGCCGCAACCGCTGCGGTTGCCGACCGACCGACCCAGACCGGCCGCGGCCGGTCATCGCGGCGGCATCGTGGAGTTCGCGCTGGAACCGGAGCTGCTGGCCTCGGTCGAGGACCTGGCGCGCCGGCACGGTGCGACGGTGTCCATGGTGCTGCAGTCGGCGTTGGCGGTGCTGTTGTCGCGGCTGGGCGGTGGGGAGGATCTGACGGTCGGTTCGCCGATCGCCGGTCGTACCGATGAGGCGCTGACGGATCTGGTGGGTTTCTTCGTCAATACGTGGGTGTTGCGAGTGGACCTGTCGGGGAATCCGTCGTTCGAACAGGTGCTGGCGCAGGTGCGCGGAAAGGCGTTGGCGGCCTATGACAATCAGGACGCGCCGTTCGAGCGCCTGGTGGAGCTGCTCAATCCCGATCGTTCGACCGCATACCATCCGCTGTTCCAGGTGATGTTCGCCTGGCAGAACACCGTGGTTCCCGATATCGAGGTCGCGGGGCTACAGGTGACCCGCGAACCGGCCGCCACCCAGACCGCGAAGTTCGATCTGTTCTTCAACGTGGCGCCGCGTTCGGACGGCCGCGGTGCGCGCGGTGAGATCGAGTACGCGACCGATATTTTCGATCGCGATACGGTGTCGATGATCGCGCGGCGATTCCGCGCGGTCGTCGAACAGGCGGTCGCCGAACCTCGGGCGCGGGTCGGTGGCGTCGATACGCTGATTCCCGGCGAACGGCAGCGGCTGCTGCAGACCCTCAACGACACGAGCGTCGCCGACCGCGCGGTCGAGCGGGCCGCGGGCGCCTCGATCCCCGAACTGTTCGCCGCCCAGGTGGCCGCGGATCCCGATGCCGTCGCGGTCGTCGCCGACGGGGTGCGCCTGTCCTACGGCGAGTTGAACGCACGCGCGAACCGCCTGGCGCACTGGCTGACCGAGCGGTATCGGCTCGGCCCCGACACCGTGGTCGCCGTCGCCCTACCGCGCACCGCCGACCTGGTCGCGGTTCTGCTGGCGATCCTGAAGACCGGTGCCGCCTATCTGCCGCTCGATCCGGATCACCCGGAGGCGCGGGTGCGATTCATGCTGGACGATTGTCGTCCGCGGGTGGTGTTGACACCCGAGGTCCTGCCCGTCGATGTGGCGCGGTATCCGGCCACCGATCCGGTGATCGGGAAGGTGCCGCAGTCGTGTGCGGCGTATGTGCTGTATACGTCCGGGTCGACCGGGCGCCCGAAGGGTGTGATCGTTCCGCGGGCGGCGTTGACGAATTTCCTGCTGTCGATGCGGCATTCGCTCGGGTTGAGTTCCTCCGACCGGCTGCTGGCGGTGACGACGGTCGCGTTCGACATCGCGGCGCTGGAGCTGTTCGTGCCGTTGCTGAGCGGGGCGGCGGTCGTGCTGGCGGCCAAGGAGAGCGTGGTCGTACCGCGCGAACTGCTGGAGTTGGTCGCTCGACACGGGGTGACCGTCGTTCAGGCCACCCCATCGTTGTGGCAGATGGTGACGATGCACGATCCGGACGGCGTGCGCGGGCTACGGGTGCTCGTGGGCGGCGAACCGTTGACGGCGGCGTTGGCCGAGACCCTCGCGAAGGCGGCCACCGAGGTGACCAATCTGTACGGCCCGACCGAGACCACGATCTGGTCCACCGCGGCGGCGGTGCGCGGGGACGCGGTCGTGCCCGCGATCGGCCGTCCGATCGCGAACACCCGGGTGTATGTGCTGGATTCGGCGCTGCGACCGGTCCCGTCGGGGGTGGTCGGTGAGCTGTACATCGGCGGGGCGGGTGTCGCCCGCGGCTATGTCGGCCGGGCGGGGCTTACCGCCGCCCGGTTCGTGGCCGACCCCTTCGCACCCGTATCCGGGCAACGCGTGTACCGCACGGGAGATCTGGCGCGGTGGAACGGTGACGGTGAGTTGGAATGCCTGGGGCGCAGCGATCACCAGGTGAAGATTCGCGGATTCCGGATCGAGCCGGGTGAGATCGAGGCCGGTCTGGCCGAACATCCGCAGGTCATGCGCGCGGTGGTGATCGTGCGCGAGGACCAGCCGGGCGATCAACGCCTGGTGGCGTATGTCGTGCCCAGACCTACCGGCTCCGTTGCCGAGGCAGGCGCCCAGGTCGGCGAGTGGCAGCAGGTCTACGACCAGGTCTACGCGGCGTCGGAAGGTATTCCGCTGGGCGAGGATTTCGAGTTGTGGAAATCCTCCTACACCGGTGAGCCGATCGCGCTGGACGAGATGTGGTCCTGGCGCGCGGCGGCGGTGGAGCAGGTGATGCGATTCGGTCCGAGGCGGGTGCTCGAGATCGGCGTCGGATCCGGTCTGCTGCTGTCGCGGATCGCGCCCGAGGTCGACGAGTACTGGGGCACCGATTTCTCCGCCGCGGTGATCGCGCGGCTGCGCGCTCAGGTCGACGCGACCGGATACGCGGACCGGGTGCGGTTGGCCTGTCAGGCCGCCGATGACGTGACCGGCCTGCCCACGGGCTGTTTCGACACCGTGGTGTTGAACTCGGTGGTGCAGTACTTCCCGGATGCCGGATACCTGGACCGAGTACTCGCATACGCGATGGACCTGCTCGCACCGGGCGGTCGGATCATCCTGGGCGACATTCGCCGCAAGGCATCGCTGCGGGCGTTGTACGCGGCCATCTACCGATCACAACGGCCCGGTGCGACGGCGTCCATGGTGCGTGCGGCGGTGGAGCAGTCGGTGCTCACCGAGAAGGAGTTGGTCATCGATCCCGAGTGGTTCACCGAGTGGGCACGCGACCGCGGTGAGGCGGCGGGGATCGAGGTCCGGCTGAAATCCGGTACGGCGCACAACGAGTTGACTCGGCACCGGTACGAGGTCGTGCTGCACAAGGCGGGCGCCGAAACGGTTTCGCTGGGGGGAACGCCGGAGTTGCGGTGGGGTGGTGACCTCGACGATCTCGAGCTCCTCGACGAGCGGATCCGCGGTGCGGGTGGACCCGTTCGGATCACCGGCATGATCAATGCTCGGGTGAGCGACGAAATCGCCGCCGCGGCAGGCACCGTGAGCGCCGCCGCGACCGTGGATCCCCAGTCCGTGTACGAGTGGGCTGTCGAGCGCGGCCTTCGGATCGTGACCACTTGGTCGGCGGACGGGCCGGAACGGTTCGAGGCGATCGTCCTGCCCGCCCGGGTCGGCGAGGATCCTCCCTTCACCGATATCTACCGGCCCGCGCCGCGTCGTGGGGTGTGGGTGAACAACCCGGTGGGGGCCCGTGAGGTGGCATCCGTACTGGCGGTGCTGCCCGACTTCCTGCGGGAACGGTTGCCGGAGTACATGATTCCGGCCGCGGTGGTGGCGATCGGCGAGGTGCCGCTGACCCCGAACGGGAAGTTGGATCGGGCGGCGCTCCCGGCGCCGGAATTCAAGGCGATGACCACCTATCGCGCGCCCCGCACGCGCGAGGAGGAGACGCTGGTGGGGCTGTTCGCCGAGGTGCTGGGAATCGAGCGAGTCGGCGTGGACGACGACTTCTTCGCGCTCGGTGGGCATTCGCTGCTGGCGATTAGATTGACCAGCCGCATCCGGGCGGTCACCGGCGTGGAGATACCGATCCGTGCCGTCTTCGAACATCCCACGGTCGGTCGGCTCGCGGACAGGTGGAGCGATATGTCGAAGTCCAGCCGCCCCGTGCTGCGCAGAATGGTCGAAAGGTAGGAAACCGATGTTCCCGTTGTCTTTTGCGCAGCGCCGGTTGTGGTTTCTGGACCGGTTCGAGGGGCCCTCGGCGCTGTACAACATTCCGCTGGTGCTGCGGTTGACCGGCACGCTGGACGTGCCGGCCCTGGTCGCGGCGGTCGGCGATGTGGTGGCCCGGCACGAGAGCGTGCGCACGGTGTTCGTCGAGGACGAATCGGGCGTGCCGATGCAGCGGATCCTGCCCACCGGCCGGACGCGCCCGGACGTGGCGGTGGTCGAGGTCGATCCCGCGCGACTGTCGGCGGCCGTGGCCGAGGCGGTCGAGCATCCTTTCGACCTGACCGCCGATATCCCCCTGTGGGCCAAGGTATTTCGCGTGGCCCAGGACGAGCACGTATTGGTCCTGGTGATCCACCACATCGCCGGTGACGGGGCTTCGATGGCTCCGCTCGCCCGGGACCTGGTGGCCGCATACCGGGCGCGGCGCACCGGGGCCGAGCCGGTATGGCCCCCGCTGCCGGTGCAGTATCTCGATTACACGCTGTGGCAGCAGGAGCTGCTAGGCGAGGAATCCGATCCGGAAAGCGTGCTGGCCAAGCAATTCGACTATTGGCGGCGGGAATTGGCCGACGTCCCCCAACCGCTGCGGCTGCCGATCGATCGGCCGCGTCCGGCGCGGGCGTCACATCGGGGCGATGCGCTGGAGTTCGCCCTCGAACCCGAATTGTGCGCGGCGATGGGCGTATTCGCGCACCAGCAGGGCGCGACGGTGCCGATGGTGTTGCAGTCGGCGCTGGCGGTACTGCTGTTCCAGCTCGGCGGCGGTGTGGATCTCACGATCGGCTCCCCCATCGCGGGCCGTACCGATGAGGCGTTGGCCGATCTGGTCGGGTTCTTCGTCAACACGTGGGTGTTGCGGGTAGACCTGTCGGGTAATCCGTCGTTCGAGCAGGTGCTGGCGCAAGTCCGCGGGAAGGCGTTGGCGGCCTACGACAATCAGGACGCGCCGTTCGAGCGCCTGGTGGAGTTGCTCAATCCCGATCGCTCGACCGCGTATCACCCGCTGTTCCAGGTCATGTTCGCCTGGCAGAACAACGTCGTGCCGGATATCCAGGTGGACGGGTTGCGGGTCGGTTATGAGCCCACCACCACGCGGACGGCGAAGTTCGACCTGTTCTTCAACCTCACACCCCGCCCGGATCGTGCCGATGTGTGGTGCGAGATCGAGTATGCGACAGATCTTTTCGATCGGGAAACCATCACACTCATCGGCCAGCGGTTGGTGTCGGTGCTCGAGCAGGTGGTTACCCGGCCGCGCATGCGGGTCGGCGCGGTGGATGTGCTGGTCGCGGGGGAGCGACAGCAGGTCTTGGAGCGATTCAACGACACCGCCGAGGAGACGGCGGTCGGTCCCGGATCCGTGCCGGAGCTGTTCGCGGCTCAGGTTGCCGCCGGTCCGGATATCGTCGCCGTGGACGGAGCCGGTCCGACGCTGACTTACGCCGCGTTGGACACGCGCGCGAACGACCTGGCACGACTCATACACCGGCACGGGGTACGTCCGGAATCGGTGGTGGCGGTGGCGCTTTCGCGCACGGCCGATCTGGTGGTCGCACTGCTGGCGGTCTGGAAGGCGGGCGCCGCCTATCTGCCGATCGATCCGCGGTATCCGAGCGCACGGTTGGCATCGATCCTCGCCGACTGCCGCCCGCAGTTGGTGCTGACCGACGCCGACGCCGAGAAAATACTGGGCGACAGCGCGATTCCCCGGCTGCGAATCGACGAACCGCAGGACGCCGCGGCCGACGGCGATGATCTCGTCCCGGTCCGGCCGCTGCGGGATCAGGCGGCCTATGTGATGTACACCTCGGGGTCCACCGGCACGCCGAAGGGTGTGGTCATCACGCATCGAAATGTATCCGACGGTGTGCGGGAACTGATTTCGCGGCTGGGCGTGCCACCAGGGTGGCGGACGCTGGCTGGCACGTCGGTCAACTTCGATGTGTCGGTGTTCGAGATGTTCACCACGCTGTGCACCGGTGGCACCGTCGAGGTGGTACGCGACGTTCTGGTCCTCGGCGAGGGAGACGGCTGGAGCGGCGGCGTGGTGTCCACGGTGCCGTCGGTGTTCGCCGAGTTGATCGATCGCGGCGACAGCAAGATCGAGGCCGAGGCGGTGGTGTTCGCCGGTGAGCCGCTTCCGGCACGGCTGGTCGATCGCGTGCGGCAGGCCGTGCCCGGCGCGCGGGTGCTCAACGCCTACGGTCAGACCGAAAGCTTCTACGCGACAACCTTCACCGTCGCCCCCGAGGACGACTGGGCCGGTGCGGACCACACCGGCAACGTCCCGATCGGCACTCCCCTGGGCAATGTGCGCACCTACGTGCTCGGGCCCGGTCTCACCCCGGTCCCGATCGGCGTGGTGGGCGAGCTGTACGTCGCGGGCACGAGTATCGGTCGCGGGTATCACGGCCGTTCGGGGTTGACCGCGTCACGGTTCGTCGCCGATCCGTTCGGCGGCCGCGGGGAGCGGATGTATCGCACCGGGGACCTGGCCCGCTGGAATCGCGACGGTCGGCTCGTATACGCCGGCCGCGGCGACGCACAGGTGAAGGTCCGTGGCTTCCGCATCGAACCCGCCGAGATCGAGGCGGTGCTGACCGCGCACCCGCGGATCGCTCAGGCAGTGGTGACGACGGCGACGATTCGCGGCAGCGACGGACAACTGGTGGGCTATCTCGTTCTCCGGCCCGGCGAGCGGACGGATCTCTCGGAACTTCGGCGGTTCGTGGCCGCCCGTCTGCCCGAGTTCATGGTGCCGTCCGCCTTCGTGACGCTGGACCGCCTTCCGCTGACCCCGAACGGCAAACTCGACCGCGGGGCCCTGCCCGAGCCGGAAATCGAGAGCGGCGCCTACCGCGCGCCGCGCACGGTGGACGAGGAGATCCTGGCCGGGTTGTTCGCCGATGTGCTCGGCCTGGAGCGGGTGGGCATCGATGACGATTTCTTCACCCTGGGTGGGCATTCGCTGCTCGCGACGCGGCTGGCCAATCGAATTCGCCTGCTGCTGGGCGCGGAGGCACCGATCCGGACGGTCTTCGAGGCGCCGACCGTGGCCGAGCTCGCGGCGCGTCTGGACACCGGACGGCGAGTGCGACCCGCGCTGCGGCCGCAGGAACGACCCGAGTCCATTCCACTGTCGTTCGCGCAGCGCCGGTTGTGGTTCCTGCACCGGTTCGAGGGGTCGTCGGCGCTGTACAACATTCCGCTGGTGCTTCGGTTGACCGGGCCGCTGGACGTCGCGGCCCTGATGGCCGCCCTCGGCGATGTGATGGTCCGGCACGAGAGCGTGCGGACGGTGTTCGTCGAGGACGACGGCGTGCCGTCGCAGCGGGTGCTGCCCACTGACGAGGCGAACCTCGATATCGAGGTCGTCACCGTGGAGCCCGGCGGATTGCCCGCGGCCGTCGCCGCGGCGGTCGACCACCGTTTCGATCTGGCGACCGATATTCCGTTGTGGGCGAGGATATTCCGACTCGGCCCCGAGGAACACGTGCTGGCCCTGGTGATCCATCACATCGCCGGTGACGGTGCCTCGATGGCGCCGTTGGCGCGGGATCTGGTGGGCGCCTACACCGCGCGCAGCATCGGGAATGCGCCGTCGTGGACGCCGCTGCCGGTGCAGTATGTCGATTACACGCTGTGGCAGCGGCGACTGCTGGGCGAGGAGGACGATCCCGGCAGTCTGCTGTCCCGTCAGTTCGACTACTGGCGTGGCGAATTGGCCGGTGTGCCGCAGCCGGTGCGGTTGCCCACCGATCGGCCGAGACCAGCGGTGGCCAGTCATCGGGGCGGCGTGGTGGAGTTCGCGCTGGATCCGGAGTTGGCGGCCGCGGTCGAGCAGCTGGCGCGGGCGCGGGGCGCGACGGCGTCGATGGTGGTGCAGACGGCGTTGGCGGTGCTGTTGTTCCAGCTCGGTGGCGGTGCGGATGTGACCATCGGCTCGCCGATCGCGGGCCGCACGGATGACGCGCTGACCGATCTGGTCGGATTCTTCGTCAACACCTGGGTGTTGCGGGTGGATCTGTCCGGCAACCCCCCGTTCGACCGGGTGTTGGAGCAGGTCCGCGCAAAGGCCCTGGCCGCCTACGACAATCAGGACGCGCCGTTCGAACGTCTGGTGGAGCTGCTCGATCCGGATCGTTCGACCGCCTATCACCCGCTGTTCCAGGTCATGTTCGCCTGGCAGAACAACGCCCTCCCCGATGTGGAGGTCGCCGGGCTCGAGGTGGATTACGAGCCCACCGGCACCGGTACCGCGAAGTTCGACCTGTTCTTCAATCTCACCCCGCTGCCCGACGGTCGGGGCGTGCGTGGCGATATCGAGTATGCGACCGATATTTTCGATCGGGATACCGTCACGATGATCGCGCGCAGGTTCGTCGCGGTGGTGGAACAGGTCGTGGCCGATCCGCGCGGGCGGGTCGGCGGTGTGGACATCCTGGTCGCGGGCGAGCGGCAACGTCTGCTCGAGCGGTTCAACGACACCGCCACCGGCCGGGTCTCGCTCGATCGGGTGTCGGTGCCGGAGCTGTTCGCCGCTCGGGTGGCGGCCGTGCCGGATGCCGCGGCGATCATCCGCGACGACGGGGTGATGACCTATGCCGAGCTGAGCGTGCGGGCGAATCGATTGGCCCACAGGATGTTCCGGCAGTACGAGATCGGCCCGGAAACGCTGGTGGGCGTCGCGTTACCGCGCTCGACCGATCTGGTCGTCGCATTGCTGGCGATCTGGCGGGCGGGAGCGGCATATGTGCCGATCGACCCCCGGTATCCCAGCAGGCGGCTGGATCACATCCTCGCCGACGCGGCTCCCCGGGTGATCCTGACCGATGCGGAGCATTCGGAGCTGTTCGCCGATCGCGATATTCCCCGGCTTCTCCTGAACGAGTCCGAGGCCGACCCGAGCGACGGCGGAGCCTTCGACCCGATCGCGCCGCAGCCGGAGCAGGCGGCGTATGTGATGTACACGTCGGGCTCCACGGGGACGCCAAAGGGTGTGGTGATCACCCACCGGAATGTCGCCGATGGGGTGCGTGAGCTGGTGCCGCGCGTGGGGGTGTCGCCGGGCTGGCGGATGCTGGCCGGTACGTCGATCAATTTCGACGTCTCGGTGTTCGAGCTGTTCACCACGCTGTGTACCGGTGGCACGGTCGAGCTGGTGCGCGATGTGCTCGTACTCGGCGAGGGCTGGCGCGGTGGCGTGATCTCCACGGTGCCCTCGGTGTTCGCCGAGCTGATCGATCGCGGCGACACCGGGATCGAGGCCGAGGCGGTGGTGTTCGCCGGTGAGCCCCTGCCCGCGGCGCTGGTGCGGCGGGTCCGGCAGGTGATTCCGGACGCGCGCGTGATCAATGCCTACGGGCAGACCGAAAGCTTCTACGCGACAACGTTTTCGATATCCGGATCCGACGACTGGGACGGTGACGGCAACGTCCCGATCGGCGTCCCGCTGGGCACGGCCCGCGCCTATGTGCTGGGTCACGGCCTCGTCCCCGTTCCGGTCGGCGTGGTGGGCGAGTTGTACGTGGCGGGAACGAGTATCGGACGTGGGTATCACGGCCGACCCGGCGCGACGGCGTCGCATTTCGTCGCCGATCCGTTCGCGGGTCGCGGCGAGCGCATGTATCGCACGGGCGATCTGGCACGGTGGGACCGCGACGGGCGGCTGGAATGCGTTGGCCGCGGCGATGATCAGCTCAAGGTGCGCGGGTTCCGGATCGAGCCCGCCGAGATCGAGACCGTGCTGACCGGTTACCCCGGGGTGGCGCAGGCGGTGGTGACCACCGCGGCCGTCCGCGGCGGCGCCAGACAGCTGGTGGGATACCTGGTCCCCACGACGGCGGGTGACGGCGACGGATTGGATCTCGAGGTCGGCATCGAGATCGCGCAGTTGCGCCGGTTCGTGGCGGGGCGCCTGCCCGAGTTCATGGTGCCGTCGGCGTTCGTGGTGCTGGACCGCTTCCCGCTGACGCCGAACGGCAAGCTCGATCGAAAGGCGCTGCCGGAGCCTGAGTTCGGCGCCGGGGCCTACCGCGCCCCGCGCACCCGGGAGGAGGAGCTGCTGGTCGGATTGTTCGGCGATGTTCTCGGCCTGGAGCGGGTGGGAATCGATGACGATTTCTTCACCCTCGGCGGCGACAGCATTCGCTCGATGCAGGTCGTGGCGCGGGCTCGGACACAGGGGGTGGAGATCGGCCCTCGCGACATCTTCGAGCACCGAACCGTCGCCAACCTGGCCGAGATCGCCGATCACGCTCGCGAAACCGCGCCCGCGCCAACCGAACCCGACGGCGACGAGACGGGCTGGATGCCCCTGCTCCCCATCGCGGCGGGCCTGCTGGACCTCACCGACGCCATCGACCGGTTTTCGATGGCGATGGTGCTGGACCTCCCGATCGGAGTGGACCGGCCGGGCCTGGAGGCCACCCTGACCGCCCTGGTCGATCGCCACGATGCGTTGCGCACCAAGCTCGTTCGCGGCGACGGCGCGGGCCTGGTTGTCGAGGCGCCCGGCTCGGTCCTGGTGTCCGACCTGCTCGAGCGGGTCGAGTACACCGGTCGCTTCGACGGCGAGGAATGGATGGAACTCGTCGCCGCGCGGTTGGATGCGGCTGCCGGGCAACTGAATCCCGATGCCGGCCGCATGGCCCGCTGGGTGTGGTTCGATCCGGGGGCCGAGCGCGCCGGGCGGCTGTTGATGGTGTTGCACCATCTGGTGGTCGACGGAGTCTCCCTACGGATCCTGCCGCCGGATCTCGCCGGTATCTGGGAGCGGGTCCGCCGCGGGGAGACACCGAATCTGCCACCGGTGCCGACATCGATGCGGCGCTGGGCCCTGTCGCTGGCGCGGGAGGCCCGCCGCCCGGAGCGGGTGGCGGAGCTGGCGTGGTGGCGGTCGATGCTGCGGGGTCCGGACCCGATCCTCGGGGCCCGCGCCCTGGATCCCGCGGTCGATGTGATGTCGACGGTGGACACCGTCCGGCTGCAGTTGCCTTCCTCGGTCACCGACCCGGTGCTCACGACGGCTACTGCCGCATTCCATTGCGGAGTCGACCATGTGTTGCTGGCCGCCCTGGCCATGGCGGTGGCGAGCTGGCGACGCCGTCGCGGCGAGACCGAATCCTCGGTACTGCTGCGGTTGGAAGGCCACGGACGCGAGGAGCATCTCGTGCCCGGTATCGACCTGTCGTCCACGCTGGGCTGGTTCACGGTGACCTACCCGATGCGCCTGGATGTCGGCGGGGTCGACCCCGACGCCGCGATCGCCGGCACCGCGGCCACCGCGGGCGTGGTCAAGGCGATCAAGGAGCAGTTGCTCGCGATTCCCGACAAGGGCATCGGGCACGGTCTGCTGCGCTACGTCAACGCCGATACCGCACCGGAACTGGCGAAATACCCGACCGGGCAGATCGGCTTCAACTATCTCGGCCGGTTCGCCACCGCCCTGCCCAAGGAACTGCGCGGACGCGGCTGGACGCAGGTTATGGACATCACCGATCTGGCCACCGACCTCGGCGCGACCATGCCGATGGTGTCGGCGCTGGAGGTGAACGCGGTGGTCGTGGACGGGGATGCGGGACCGGAGCTGTCGGTGGTCTTCGGATTCGCCGCCGGGGTGATCACGGCCCCGGAGGTCCGCGAGCTGGCGGAGCTGTGGTCGGCCGCGGTCGAGGGGATCGCGCGCTGTGCGGTCGCGGGTGGTGGCGGGCTGACCCCGTCGGATGTACCGCTGGTGTCGGTCGCTCAGGCCGAGCTCGAGACCTGGGAGCGGCGCTATCCGGGCCTGGTGGATGTGTGGCCGCTGACCGCGTTGCAGTCGGGGCTGCTGTTCCATTCGATGCTGGTGGGTGAGGCATTCGACGCGTACCGAATGCAGTTGGTGTTCGGGCTGTCCGGCCCGGTGGACGCGGATCGGATGCGCGCCGCCGGGCAGGCGCTGCTGGACCGATATCCGAATCTGCGGGCCGCCTTCGTCGAGGATGGCGCTGGCGATCCGGTGCAGCTCGTGCTCGACAGGGTCGAATTGCCCTGGCGGGAGGTGGATCTGCGTGGTGCGGACGATCGCGAGGCGGCGCTGGAACGGCTGTTGTCCCAGGACCGCGGCACCCCGTTCGATCCGCTCCGGCCGCCGCTGTTGCGGTTGACTCTGGTGCGGATGGGTGCGGAGCGGTCGGAGCTGGTCCTGACCGCGCATCATGTGTTGTTCGACGGCTGGTCGCTACCGCTGGTGATGCAGGATCTGGTGCGGCTCTACGGCTCCTACGGCGATGCCTCGGTGTTGCCGAGGGAGCGTAACTATCGGGATTTCCTGGTGTGGCTCGGTCGCCGGGACCGGGCCGAATCGGCGCGGGTGTGGGCCGAGGAGCTCGACGGCATCGACGAGCCGACGCTGGTCGC
The DNA here is from genome assembly GCF_023740735.1 of Nocardia sp. CDC159. Classification (GTDB taxonomy): domain Bacteria; phylum Actinomycetota; class Actinomycetes; order Mycobacteriales; family Mycobacteriaceae; genus Nocardia; species Nocardia pulmonis. The sequence continues at coordinate 31,207 of NZ_JAMRXH010000002.1, read as the reverse complement.
ACCGAGTGCGGGAATGGGTGGCGAGCCGGGAATCGCCCAGGTCGAGGTGCCGCTGTCAGTGGCGCGCGCCCGCGAATTCGGCAGGCGCGCAGGTGAACTGGGCGTGACCGTCAACACGCTCCTGCAGGGCGCGTGGGCGGTGCTGGTGTCGGCGTTGACGGGTCGGTCGGATGTGGTGTTCGGCGCGACGGTGTCGGGTCGGCCGCCCGCGGTGCGCGGGGTGGATTCAATGGTGGGCCTGTTCATCAATACCTTGCCGGTGCGGGTGGTGTGTCGTCCCGGTGCGTCTTTCGCCGAGATGGTGCGCCGGTTGCAGGTGCGTCAGGCGGCGCTGCTGGAGCATCATCACCATCCGTTGGCGGAGATCCACCGCTCGCTCGGGATGAGCACGCTGTTCGACACCCTCCTCGTGTTCGAATCCTTCCCCGTGGATCGCGCCGGGATCAGCGAGGCCAACACCGCCGCCGGGATCACGGTCACCGGCATTCGCCCCTTCAGCGGCACCCACTATCCCCTCAGCGTGTTCGCCGCCGCCGACCCGCACGTGCGGATGTCGCTGGAATACGCGACCGACGTTTTCGATCGCGAAACGGTCGAGGGCATCGCGCGGCGGTTCGTCGCCGTGCTGGAACGGGTGGTGGCCGATCCGGGGCAACCCATCGCGGCGCTGGATGTGCTGATTGCCGGCGAGCGGGAGCGGTTGCTGGAGGCCCGCAACGACACCGGAGCCCAGGATCGGGCGGTCGATGCCGCCGCGGGCGCGTCGATACCGGAGCTGTTCGCGGCTCGGGTGGCCGTGGATCCGGAGGCGGTGGCGGTCATCGCGGACGGTGCCACCCTGACCTATGCGGGGTTGAACGCGCGGGCGAATCGGTTGGCCCACTGGCTGGTCGAGCGTTTCGCGGTGGGCCCGGAGGACGTGGTCGCCGTGGCGCTGCCGCGCTCGGCCGAGTTGGTGGCGGTGCTGTTGGCAGTGCTGAAGACCGGGGCGGCCTATCTGCCGCTGGATCCCGATCATCCCCAGGCGCGCATCCAGTACATGCTCGACGAGTGCCGTCCGCGGGTGGTGCTGACGCCGGAGGTCCTCCCCGCGGATCCGACGGATTATCCCGCGACCGATCCCGTGAACGGGGATGTTCCCTCGGGGTGCGCGGCGTACGTGTTGTACACCTCGGGGTCGACGGGGCATCCGAAGGGTGTGGTGGTTCCGCGGGCGGCGTTGACGAATTTCCTACTGTCGATGCGGAATTCGCTCAAACTCACGTCGGCGGACCGATTGTTGGCGGTGACGACGATCGCGTTCGACATCGCGGCGCTGGAGCTGTTCGTGCCGTTGCTCAGCGGGGCCGCCGTGGTGGTGGCGTCCAGGGAGAGCGTCGTCGCGCCCGGTGAGTTGCTGGAATTGGTTGCCGCGCATCGGGTGACGGTGGTTCAGGCGACGCCGTCGTTGTGGCAGATGGTGGCCCTGCACAAGCCGGAGGGGCTGCGAGGGCTGCGGGTGCTGGTGGGCGGCGAGCCGTTGCCCGCCGCCCTGGCCGACACGCTCGCGGGGGCCGCCGCCGAGGTGACCAACCTGTATGGGCCGACCGAGACCACCATCTGGTCCACCGTGGCGGCGGTGCACGCCGGTACACCGCCGACCATCGGTCGTCCGATCGCGAATACCCGGGTGTACGTGCTGGATTCGGCGCTGCGGCCCGCGCCCCCAGGCGTGGTCGGCGAGCTGTACATCGCCGGCGCCGGCGTGGCTCGCGGCTACGGCGGCCGGACCGGATCGACCGCCGCACGGTTCGTGGCCGACCCCTTCGCACCCGAACCGGGCCGACGCATGTACCGAACCGGGGATCTGGCGCGGTGGAACGCCAACGGCGAGTTGGAATGCCTGGGGCGCAGCGACCATCAGGTGAAGATTCGCGGGTTCCGGATCGAGCCCGGTGAGATCGAGAGGTGTCTGAGCGAGCATCCGCAGGTCGAGCGCGCGGTGGTGACGGCGCGCGAGGACCGGCCCGGCGATCAGCGACTGGTGGCGTATGTCGTGCCCAGGTCGATCGGTTCGGGTGCCGGGGCCGGGGCCCAGGTCGAGGAGTGGCAGCAGGTCTACGACCAGGTCTACGCGGCGTCGGAAGGCATTGCCCTGGGCGAGGATTTCGAATTGTGGAAGTCCTCGTATACCGGTGAGCCGATTCCCGCCGAGCAGATGCGGGCCTGGTGTGCCGCGGCGGTGGATCAGGTGATGCGGTTCGGACCGGCGCGGGTGCTGGAGATCGGCGTTGGATCGGGTCTGTTGCTGTCGCGGATCGCGCCCGAGGTGGACGAGTACTGGGGCACCGATTTCTCCGCCGCGGTGATCGCGCGGTTGCGCGCTCAGGTCGATGCGAGCGGGTACGGGGGCCGGGTGCGGTTGGCGTGTCAGGCCGCCGATGACGTAACCGGGCTGCCCGCGGGTTATTTCGATACGGTCGTGTTGAACTCGGTGGTGCAGTACTTCCCCGACGCCGGATATTTGGATCGGGTGCTCGCATACGCGATGGACCTGCTGGCGCCGGGCGGCCGGATCATCGTGGGCGATGTGCGCCGCAAGGCGTCGCTGCGGGCGCTGTACGCGGCCGTGCATCGGACGCAGCGCCCGGGTGTCTCCGCATCGGTACTGCGTGCGGCGGTGGAGCAGTCGGTATTGACCGAGAAGGAGTTGCTGGTCGATCCGGAATGGTTCCACGAGTGGGCCCGCGACAACGCCGATCTGGCCGGAGTGGAGGTTCGGCTGAAAGCCGGCGCGGCGCACAACGAGTTGACTCGGCACCGGTACGAGGTGGTCCTGCACAAGACCGGGGCCGAGCCGGAATCGCTGGCGGCCGCTCCGGAGTTGGTGTGGGGTCGTGACTTCGATGATCTCGACCATCTCGACCGGGTGCTGCACGAACACGGCGCGAACGGTCCGATACGGCTCACCGGAATGCTCAATGCCCGGCTTACCAGCGATATCGCGGCATGGGCGGGCGTCGCGGGTACCGCGATCACCACCGGCGCACCGCTCGACCCCGCGGTCCTCGACGCCTGGGCCGCCGATCGTGGCCGCGAGGCCGTCACCACCTGGTCGGCAACCGCTCCCGAGCTGTTCGACGCACTGGTCGTGCCCGCCGCCTCCGGTTGCCGGACCCGCACCGACATCTACCGTCCCGCCGCGGGCCACGGGGTCTGGGCCAACAATCCCGCCGAGGGCCGCGAGGTGGCGTCGGTGCTGGCGGGATTGCCGAGCCATCTGCGGGAGCTGTTGCCGGAGTACATGGTTCCGGCGGTGGTGGTGGCGATCGGTGAGGTCCCGCTGACTCCGAACGGCAAATTGGATCGGGCCGCGTTGCCGGCGCCGGAGTTCAAGGCGACGACCGCGTACCGGGCCCCGCGCACGCCCGAGGAGAGGACTCTGGTGGAGCTGTTCGCCGAGGTCTTGGGGTTGGAGCGGGTCGGTGTGGACGACGACTTCTTCGCCCTGGGCGGACATTCGCTGTCGGCGATCCGGCTGACGAGCCGCATCCGGGCGGTAACGGAGGTGGACATGCCGATCCGGGCCGTCTTCGAAAACCCCACGGCCGCGGCGCTGGCTCCCTACCTCGAACCGGAGGCCGAGGGATTCGGCTTCGAGGACCCGCTGTCGGTGGTGTTGCGGCTCAAGACAACCGGGGAACGGCAGCCGCTGTGGTGGGTCCACCCCGCGGGCGGGGTGTGCTGGCCCTATCTGGGATTCACCGCGCACCTTCCGGCGGATCGGCCGATCTACGGCATTCAGGCGCGAGGGCTGGACGGGATCACCCCGCTGCCCGACTCGATCGAGGCCATGGTGACCGACTACGTCGAGCAGATGCTGTCGATCCAGCCCGACGGGCCCTTCCACCTGCTGGGCTGGTCGCTCGGCGGCACCCTTGCCCACGCCATGGCGGCCGAGCTGAGCAACCGAGGCCACAGCGTCGCTCTGCTGGCATTGCTGGACAGCGTTCCCAGTTCGTTCTTCGCGCACACCGAGCCACCGGATGCCGACTATGTCCGGGCATTTCTGGAACAGCGGATCGGGCACCTGGAGAACCTCGAGGGACGCCAGGGCGTGGTGGACACCGTCACCACCATCCTGCTGCGACACCAGCAGCTCATGAGTGAGTTCGACTCGCCCGTCTATCGCGGTGCGGCGGTCTTCTTCAATGCGGCGCTCGACCCGACGGCCGATGTGGATCAGTGGCGAGATCACATCGTGGGGGAGATTCGCCGGTTCGATATCGAGACCACCCACCAGGAAATTTACTCGGCCGGCCCGGCGCGGCAGATATGCCGAACTATTACCGAAATTCTAACGCAATGCTGAGAGCAGGCACTTCCATGGAATCTGCACAACATGAAATATACGATGTGGTCGGCATCGGATTCGGCCCGTCCAATCTGGCGCTTGCGCTCGCGCTCGGAGAATGCGAATCCGAGCGGTTCGGATCTCCGCTCACCTCCGTCTTCTTCGAGCGCCAGCGGTCGTTCGGATGGCATCGCGGCATGATGCTGCCCAATGCGAAGATGCAGATTTCCTTCCTCAAGGATCTGGTGACGTTCCGCAATCCCACCTCACGGTTCAGCTTCATCGCCTATCTGCACGCGACCGGACGGCTGGCGAGGTTCGTCAACAATCAGGACTTCTTCCCGACCCGCCGAGAGTTCCACGACTATCTGGAATGGGTGGAGTCGGGCCTGTCCGGTCGTGTCGCGTACGGGTCGGAGGTGGTCGCGCTCCGCCGCCCGCACGCCCGCTCCGGCGAGGGGGTGGACCATCTGCTGGTCGATGTCCGCGGGACCGCGGACGCGTGCGTGCGAACGGTCCGGGCGCGCAATGTGGTCGTCTCGACCGGGCTGGTCCCGCGGATGCCGGATGGCCTGGAACGCGACGAGCACGTCTGGCACAGCTCGGAATTCCTGCATCGGTTCGATGCGGCCGCGGCCACCGAGCTCAAGCGCTGGGCCGTGGTCGGCGCCGGGCAGAGCGCGGCCGAGATCGTGCGCTTTCTCTACGACACGATTCCGGACGCGACCATCGCGGCGATCATTCCCTCCTACGGCTACTCCATCGCCGACGACACCCCGTTCGCGAATTCGGTATTCGATCCCGAGGGTGTCGACGGCTTCTACAACGGGTCGGGCACGGCGCGGGAGGCGATCTGGCGTTATCACCGGAACACGAACTATTCGGTGGTGGACGCCGAGGTGATCAGGGATCTGCATCGTCGTCTCTACGACGACGAGGTGGGCGGGACCCAGCGGCTCGATTTCATCAAGCTGGCTCGGGTGCTCGGCGTCAAATCCGCGGCGAACGACACCCGGGTCACGATTCGCTCGACCGCGACCGGACAGACCCATGACCTCGATGTCGATGTGCTCGTGTGCGCGACCGGCTACGACCCGATGGAGCCGACCGTCCTGCTCGGCGAGGTCGAGCGGCACTGCCTTCGCGACGAACAGGGGCGACTGCGCGTCGAGCGGGGCTATCGGCTGACGACCGACGGTGATCTCGCCTGCGGCATCTATCTGCAGGGCGGCACCGAGCACACCCATGGCCTGTCCTCGTCGCTGCTGTCCAATGTGGCTGTGCGCAGCGGGGAGATCGCGAACGCGATTGTGGATGCTCGTGTTTCGGCGTGGCCGACCGTCGCCCTGGGGGACGAGCTGGCTCGATGACACTGATGCCATGGTGATGCCAATCTGAGCCAAACAGGTTGTTATGGCACCACATTGGTGCCATACTGATGCCATGGATCTGGCTCAGTACGTCGACACCCTTCGTCGGGAACTCGCGCTCGCCGCGGATGGGCGCAGCGACGAGGTGCGGGCCTTCGCCGAACGACTCGTTCCCTCGCTGGAGTCGGCCACCAGGCTGATGCTGCTCGCCGCCCTGTCCCACGCCGCGGACGAGATCACCCGGGATCTCGCGCCGGGTTCGGTCGAGGTGCGGCTGCGCGGCACGGATCCTCATTTCGTCGTCACGCCGCCGATGGGCGATCCGGACGTCGCCGAGGCGGGCGACCGCGATGGCGAACAGGGCCGGGCCCTCGTGCCGCCGCCCCTGCCCAACGGCGACGAGGGCGCGGCCACCCGGATCAATCTGCGGTTGCCGGAAAGCCTCAAGGCGCAGATCGAGGATGCGGCCATGCGGGCCGGGCTGTCCATCAACGCCTGGCTCGTCCGCGCCGCGGCGGCCGCATTGACCGACGGCCAAACGAGTACCGCCGCCCGCACCGCCGGTCCGCGCCGTGACCGCTACACGGGCTGGGTGCGTTAGCAGTCTCCGGGCATCACACCGAAGAGGGGCATCATGCAGACGTTCGACACACCCGAGCCGATCACCGTCACGATCGACCTCGTCGTCGGTAGCGCACAGATCACCGCGAGCGATCGCGCCGACACCGTCGTGGAGGTGTATCCGGCGGATCCCGCGGACGAGACGGATATCAGCGCCGCGCAACGAACCACCGTCGAATTCGCGATGGGCCGGCTGTCGATCCGGGCGCCGCGCCGTCGCGCCCTGTTCAGCAACAAGAGCGAAGCCGTGAACGTGGTGGTCGAGTTGCCCGAAGGCTCCCGGGTCGACGGCAGTGGCACCCAGGTCGAGTTTCGCTGTACTGGGCGACTCGGGGAATGCCGGCTGAAGACGACGGACGGCCATCTGCTGCTCGATCAGATCGAATCCGCCAGGCTGACCACCGGCCGCGGCAAGATCATCGTGGATCAGGTGCTGAGCCGGGCCGATCTCAGCACCGGCTCCGGCGACGTCAGCATCCGGGAGATCTACGGTCCCGCGACCATCAAGAACACCAATGGCGCGACCGAGGTGGACCTGGTCACCGGCGACCTGCGGTTGAACGCGGCCAACGGTGACATCTTCGTCGGCCGAATCGAGGCCGACGTCGTCGCCAAAGTCAACAACGGCAATGTTCGAATCGGTGCGATCGCGACGGGTTCGGTCGATGTGGAGACCCGCAACGGCGATCTCGACGTCGGCATTCCCGACGGCACGGCGGCCTGGCTGGACCTGAATACCGAGACGGGGAGAGTGCGCAATTTCTTGACATCGTCCGGCGCACCGGAACCGACCGGAAAATCGGCCGAGGTGCGAGCCAGAACTCATGCCGGTGACATCATGATCCGGCGTTCATGACCGGCCGCCGCAAGGACCAGATATCTCGCTGAGGAGCGACTCATGACAAAATCCCAGTCGGCGATCACCGTCCGGGGACTTCGTAAATCATTCGGCGACAAGACAGTTCTGAACGACATAGAATTCGACGTCCCCACCGGGTCGATATTCGCTCTGTTGGGTCCGAACGGCTGCGGTAAAACCACCACGGTCCATATTCTTTCGACCTACCTCCGAGCGGATGCCGGTGACATCCGGATCGGCGGCCACGACATCGCGACCGAACCGGACGCGGTCCGCGCGGCGATCGGTGTCACCGGGCAGTTCTCCGCAGTCGACAACTACCTCACCGGTGAAGAGAACCTGCTGCTGATGGCCGATCTGTGCCATCTGCCCCGGAACGTTCGGCGGCGGCGGGCCGCCGAACTCCTCGAACAGTTCGACCTGGTCGAGGCCGGAAAGAAGGTGGCGGCCACCTATTCCGGTGGCATGCGCCGACGCCTGGACCTGGCCATGACGCTGGTGGGCACGCCCAGCATCATCTTTCTCGACGAACCGACGACCGGTCTCGACCCGCGCAGCCGGCACATGATGTGGGAGATCATCCGCCGGCTGGTCGCCGACGGGGTGACGCTGTTCTTGACCACGCAGTACCTGGAGGAGGCCGATCAGCTCGCCGATCGGATCGCCGTGCTCGACCAGGGCAGGCTGGTGGCCCAGGGCACCGCGGACGAACTCAAGCGCATCGTTCCCGGCGGGCATGTCATGCTGCGGTTCGCCAGTATTCCCGCCCTCGAGGCGGCGGCCCGAACCCTCGGTTCGGGCATGCGCGACGACGACGCGTTCACGCTACAGATCCCCAGCGACGGCGACGTCGCCTCGCTGCGCACCCTGCTGGACACGCTCGACCGATCCGCGATCGAGGTCGAATCGTTGACGGTGCACCTGCCGGACCTCGACGACGTCTTCTTCGCGCTCACCGGTCACCCCTCCCTGGAGAAGGAGACGGTCCGATGACCACCCTCGCCTACACCGATTCGGTGACCATGCTGCGTCGCAATCTCCGGCATGTGACGCGGTATCCGATCATGATGATCTCGTCGCTCGGCATGCCCATCATCATGCTGCTGATGTTCGTCGGCGTCTTCGGCAAGACTCTGCGCGCCGGCATCGGCGACACCGGCGACTACGTCAACTACGTCGCGCCGGCGATCATCATGATGACCGTGGGATTCGGATCGGCGCAGACCGCGGTCGACGTGAACACGGATATGACCGAAGGGATCATCGGCCGATTCCGCACGATGGCCATCTGGCGCATGTCGGTGTTGAGCGGTCATGCCCTGGGCAGCATCGTTCGAACGCTGATCAGCGTTGCGCTCGTGCTCGGCGTCGCGGTGCTGATCGGATTCCGGCCGTCGGCGAACGTCGGTGAATGGCTGGCGGCGGCCGGGGTGATTCTTCTGCTCACCATTGCCCTGACCTGGATAGCGGTGGGGCTGGGTCTGACGGCGAAAAGCCCCGCGGGCGCAAGCAGTTCCACTCTTTTGATTCAGTTCCTGCCGTTTGTGAGCGGTGCGTTCGTGCCGCCGGAATCAATGCTCGCCGGGGTGCGCTGGTTCGGTGAGTATCAACCGTTCACGCCGATCGTGCGGACCATCCGCGGACTTCTGGTCGGTACTCCGATCGGAAACAACGGAATTATCGCGATCGGGTGGTGCGTCGGTCTCGCGCTGGTCGGATATATCTGGGCCCGGATGCGTTTCAACCGTGATCCGGAGAAGGGCTGAATGTTTTGAGAAAGATTCTCCGAGAACCGTATCGCGGCGTGGGACGATCTTTCTCGAATTAACAATCCGCTGGTGAAGGGATTCGACAGTAATGTCCGACTCGCCGATCGATCTGCTTACTCCTGAACTAATGGACGACCCCGTCCGCACCTATGCGAGCCTGCGCGACCAGGCCCCGCTCGTGCGGGTCTTCTTCCCCGGCGTGCCGACTCCGGTCTGGCTTGTCACCCGTCACGAGGCCGTGCAGTCACTACTGAGCGACCCGCGTTTCGTTCGAGATCAGGGCAACCTGCCCGGCAAGACCAGTGCCGGAGCGATCGTGGACGAGATGGCCAGGGAATACGGCCTGCCGCCGGAGTCGCTCGACTATATGTACAACAGCATGGTCATGAAGGACGGAAAGGATCATACGAGGCTGAAAAGTTTTGTTGCACCGGCCTTTTCCGCGCGGCGCATCAACGCCCTGCGGTCGTATGTCGAAGGGTTGGCCGACCGGCTGCTGCCGCCGCTCGTCGCCGCGGGATCCGCGGATCTGCTCGCGGATTTCGCGGTCCCGTTGGCGGGCAGCACGATCGGCGAGATCGTCGGTGTCGACGAGGCCGATCGACCGCGGATGAGCTCCTGGATCAACGACTTTCTGTCCGGCGATCCGGGCCGGATCATGGCCAGCGGACTGCACATCGTCGAATACATCAAGGATTTGACCGAGCGGCGGCGCACCAATCCGGCCGACGATCTGGTGTCCACGCTCGTGCGTCCCGCCGACAACGGCGAACGGCTGCGCGACATCGAAGTCAGCACCATGATTCTTTTCCTGCTCAACACGGGCCAGAATCCCGCGTCGCACTTCATCGCCAATGCCACGATGATGCTGCTCGATCACCCGGATCAGCTCGACAAGTTCCGTGCCGATCCGGCACTCATGCCCCACGTTATCCACGAGACGCTGCGGGTGGCCGGCACCGTCCCGATCGGGCCGTCGGTGTACGCCATGGAGGATATGGATTTTCATGGCGTACAGGTCCGGCAGGGCGACGCCCTGATGCCCGCGCTTTTTGCGGCCAATCACGATCCGAAAAAATTCGACCATCCCGAGCAATACGACGTGACCCGGGTCCCGGAGCGAGTCGAGACCCATCTGTCGTTTGCCCACGGTCCCCATTACTGCATGGGGGCGGCATTGGCTCGGCTCGAGGCCGAGGTGGTGCTCGAACGGCTGTTCCTGCGACAGGAACCGCCCGCGCTCGCAGTGGCGCGGGACAAGGTGGAATATCTGCAGATTCCGCCGGGTAAGAGTTTTATGCGCAGCCTGCCGGTCCGATTTCGATAACTGCTCGTAACCCCTCGCCTTATATCCGCAACGGTGCCTTTCTCGGAATGCCACCGTCTTATGGAGGATCCATGTTCACCGGTTTGGCAAGAATTGTGGTATACCATCCATGGAAAGTCATCGCTGCCTGGGTGATAGCCGCTTTCGCGATTATCGCTTTTGCGCCGCCGTTCAGCGATGTTGTCAATCTTCAGCAGACCGATTTTCTACCCGAGAAATATGAATCGGTGCAGGCTCAGCGGCTCGCCCAGGACAAGTTCGTCGGCTCGCAGGATGCCACCGGCACCATCGTGGTGCGGCGGACCGACGGCGGTGCGTTGTCCGCGGACGACCAGGGCAGGGCGCAGGCCCTGGCCGACGCCCTCAACGCGGCGAGGATCGACCGCGTCGTCGGTGTGCAGACCGGCCCCCAGGCGCTGTCGGAGAACAGGAAGGTGCAGCTGCTCGGGGTGCAGTTCCGTGGTGTCGTCACCGACAAGGCGGTGCTCGACGCCGTGAAGTCGCTGCGCGCCGAGAGCGCGAAGGTCGTTGCCGACAGCGGCCTGACGACAGAGCTCACCGGCGACCCGGCATTGGTGGTCGACAATCAGGAGGCCTACGACAAGGCATTCATGATCGTGGGCTTCGTCACCGTCCTGCTGGTGATCGTGCTGCTGTTGCTGATCTATCGCAGCCCGATCGCGGCGCTGCTGCCGATCGTTTCCGTGGGTCTGGTGTCGGCCGTGGCGCCGGGCGCGATCGCACTGATGGCCAAGGCGGCGAATCTGCGGGTGGATCAGTCCCTGCAGGTCATGCTGACCGTGGTGCTGTTCGGTGTCGGCACCGACTACATCCTGTTCCTGCTGTTCCGGTACCGGGAACTGCTGCGTGACGGGATGGAGCCGAAGCGGGCGCTCGAGCTGGCGGTCCGGCGCGTTGCCGAGGTGATCACCTCGGCGGCCGCGGCGATCGTCGTCACGTTCCTGACGCTGCTCGCGGCGATCTTCGGATTGCTGCACGGCCTGGGCCCCGGGCTCGCGATGGCGGTCGGAATCATGGCAATCGCCGCGCTGACCCTGGTGCCCGGGATCGTCGCGCTGATCGGTCCGCGCGTGTTCTGGCCGTCGAAGTCCTGGCAGAAACAGCCGAAAGGCACCGTTTTCGCCAGGATCGGCGGATTCAGCGCGCGCAGGCCGGGCCTGGTGGCCGGCTCTGCCGCCGGTCTGCTGGTGGTGCTCGCGCTCGGAATGACCAGTTATAAGGTCGATTTCGACCAGTTCTCCCAGCTGCCCGGCGACACCGAATCGGCACACGGATTCCAGAACCTGCAGAAGGGGTTCCCCGCCGGTGCGCTCAGCCCCACCCTGGTCTATCTGAACTCGACAGACGGGGCGCCGATCGCAGCGGGCGAGATCGACCGGATCTCGGCCGAACTTCAGCAGGTGCCCGGGGTCGGCGGAATCATGCCGACGGCGACCGGCGCCGCGGGCCAGCCGTCCGCGGACGGCAAGACCGCTCAGATCAGCGTGTTGCTGAAGGACAATCCGTATTCCAACAGTGCCCTCGATGTCATTGCCCCGCTGCGCGATCGGGCCCATGCCCTCGCCCGGCCGGGCACCGAGATCCTGGTCGCCGGGCCGACCGCGATGTATGCCGACATCCGTTCGGCCAATGATCGCGACATCGGGGTGATCTTCCCGCTGACGGTCGTGCTGATCATCCTGATTCTGGCGGCGCTGCTGCGCAGCCTGGTGGCTCCGCTGTATCTGATGGTGGCGGTGTTGCTCAGCTTCTTCGCGACAATGGGCGCCACCGCATTTCTCGTCACCGAGGTGCAGGACAGATCGGGTGTCGGTTTCACCTTGCTGACCACGCTGTATCTATTCGTGGTGGCGATCGGCACCGACTACAACATTCTCATCGTCGCCCGGCTCCGCGAGGAGGCTCAGCGGGACAAGTCGCCCCGGGAGGCGGCGGCACTGGCCGTGAGCCATGGTGGCCCGTCGGTCGCTGCGGCGGGCCTGATTCTGGGCGGCACCTTCTCCGCACTACTGCTCGCCGGGGTCGCCTACCTGACGCAGCTCGGTTTCGCGGTGACGCTGGGTGTGGCACTGTCGGCATTCGTCATGTCGGTCCTGCTCGTACCCGCCCTGACCGCGCTCATCGGAAATGCCGCCTGGTGGCCAGGCTTGCGTCACCCGCAGCCCCGCGGTCGGGTTGCCCGATGGCGCGCCCGCGTCGACGCCTGACCGGGCACGCCACAATCGTTCGGCGCGAAGCGAAACGCTTCGCGCCGAACCTGTGCGAACTGCGCGCCGTGCACCAGGTCAGGGCGTTCGCTGTGGCATCGTGCTACCTCAACTCGCCGCGAGAGGGAGGCTCGGCCATGACACGTTTCAGCGGTCAGGCGGTTGTCATCACCGGGGGAGCCCGCGGTATGGGCGCCGCTCATGCGCGCGGCTTTCTCGACGAGGACGCCGCGGTCGTCATCACCGATGTTCTCGAGGCCGAGGGTCGGGCCTTGGCCGACCGGCTCGGCAAGCGCGCGCTGTTCATTCGGCACGATGTGACCAGCGAACAAGACTGGGAGAGGGTGATCACCGCCGCCGAGGACACCTTCGGCCCGGTATCGGTGCTGGTGAACAACGCCGGGATCATCGGCCGCGCGGCCCCGATCGAGGACAGTGATCCGGCCGACTGGACGAAGGTCGTCCAGATCAACCTGACCGGCACCTACCTCGGCATTCGTGCCGTGACCGACTCCATGCGTACCGCCGGAGGCGGGGCGATCGTGAACATTTCCTCGACGGCGGGCCTCGAGGCCGGCCCCCTTCTGCACAGCGCCTACGTCGCCAGCAAATGGGCGGTGCGAGGCCTGACCAAAATCGCGGCAAATGAGCTGGGCCGCTACGGCATTCGCGTCAATTCCGTGCATCCCGGCGGCATCGAAACCCCTTTGATCGGCGAATTCGCCGCCAACGCTGGCTCGGACGCGAACCGCCCCACCACATCCATACAAGCGCAGGCCATTCCCCGCATGGGCACACCCGAGGAGGTGACCCGCATGGTGCTGTTCGTTGCTTCGGACGCCAGCTACACAACCGGATCGGAGTTCCTCATCGACGGCGGAATCACCATCGCCCCGGCATTGACCCCGACAACCAACCGGTGAATTCCCTTTTCGGTTATGCGGTTCCGGCGTTTCGTATCGCGGCGGTCACCGCGACGGCATCGGCCCGCATTCCGGCGGCATTCGGATGCAGGGTAGCCGCGTCCGAGCCGGGTACCACCGGTTCGATCCAGCGAGTACCCGCGGGTTGGCAGGCGTCGTAGCCGACGCTGGGCGTGTAGGTGTCGACGAAGATGGCATTGTGCAGGTGCGCTTGATCGCGCAACACGGCATTGAGTTCTCTTTCGATGCCATCGATGTAGGCGGCATCGCCGTCGGTGATGGGCACCCGGGGGTAACAGCCACGGTTCGGCGGGAGGATGTCGGGATATCCGACGACGAAAACCTTTGCCGCAGGGGAGATCTGATGGATTCTGGCAATTGCCGCGCCGATGACCGGTGCGTCGGCGTGGATGTTGTCGACGAAGGTCGACCCGTAGGTGTCCTTGCACGGAGTGCCGGTGTGATTCACGCTGTCGGCGGCGAGGCAGGCCGCGACCACATCACGGAAGGTGTTGTTGTCGTTGCCGCCGATGCCCAGTGTCACGACTTTGGTCGTGCTGGTCAGCGCGGTGATCTGCGGAGGCTGATCGGGGAACTGCGCTGTGGTGGTGACGTTCTCGGTCTTGGCGCCTGTACAGCTGCGATCGTCCAGCCGCAGCCCGAGCGCGGACGCCACCAGGTGGGGGTAGTTCGCCGTCGATCTGGCGCAACCCGACGGAGCCGCCCGATCCACCGGCGCTACATTCGGCCCCGCCGTGTACGAGTCGCCCAGGGCCACATAACTGTCGCCGGCGGCGTCGGCGGTGGGCAGGGGAGACAGCACCGCCGCGGTGGCGGCGGCCAGAACGGCGGCCAGTGGCCACGGCGCACGAAACGTCCTCATCACAACTTTCCTCGAATGATCCTCCGCGGGAACCGGCAGCTGATCACCGCCGTACCGCTGGTCGACAACGGGTCGGCCATCGACCCGGGATTCCTATCACGCCAGGTCGGGGGCTTCCCCCACGTCGATGAAGCATCAGTAGCTCCGGATTAGCGGTAGTGCAAGATTCAATCTCCTTCGGTCGGCCTCGACGGCCTACCTGGTCCGCCTGCGATATACCGAGCCGTACCCGGCGGTCGTGGAACGACGGCCCTCGTCTCGGACTTCACCCCACGGTCATGAAAAGCCTTATCGTCGAACCACCGCGCGGCGACATGCGGCGAATATTCAGCTACTTTGAGACGATCGTCACGATCGGGTTCAGATAACGCGGCCCCTTCGCGCGCCGATCGATGTTTCTAATAGCTGCGGGTAGGCGTGGTTTCGCCGGCTTTGTGAAAATGCACAACTATTGCGTCCCTTTTGGCATCCCCGACTGCCGGACCTAAACCCCTTCCCCCTCGTCATGCCGATCAACCTGTAACCCGGCCGCGTTCGACGATTTCACGAGCAGAAAATTCCGCAGTGGGCGAGGCAACCGGAAATCACGTCCGGCGCCCTTGGAGATTACAGATCAGCCCGAGCTTCCGAACCGGGGTGGCCCGGGCACCGCGCTGAGGCCGGGCGCGCTCGTCGACCGACTCGGTGATCCCGGCGAGACCAATCCTGCTCGGCCGCAAAGCCATCGGCAGCGAACTCGGCGAACGCCACTGCCGTTCTGTGCCCCCGGCAGGAATCGAACCTGCGACCTACCCTTTAGGAGAGGGTTGCTCTATCCCCTGAGCTACGGAGGCGGGGCTGGGGCGGAGTTTACCTGGTCGGGGGTGGAAAGGTCGCATCAGGCGGGGGTGGGGGTGGATTCGTCGTAGTCGGTGGGGTTGAAGCGGCGGGTTTTCCAGCGGAACAGGGCGGTGGGGGCGGGCCAGTTGTTGGTGATGCGGCCGGAGGCGTTGCGGTACCAGCTGGAGCAGAAGTTCCAGGGCGTGTCCTTCAGGCGGCGCTGTAGCCAGTCGTCCCAGGACTGTTCGACGGTGGGGCGGGCGGCGATGGCGTGGCCGGGGCGGGTGGTGAGGTACTGGGCGGCCTGACGGATGTAGCGGGCCTGGGATTCGAGCATGTAGATGATGGAGCCGGAGCCGACGTTGGTGTTGGGGCCGTACATCAGGAACAGGTTGGGGAAGCCGGGGACCGACATGCCCAGGTAGGCGCGGGCGCCCTCGGGGGACCACTCGTCGGAGAGTTTCCGGCCGCCCAGGCCGTAGATGTTCATGGGGGCCAGGAATTCGGTGCCCTTGAAGCCGGTGCCGAAGATGATGACGTCGGCCTCGTGGGTCACGCCGTCGGCGGTGCGGATGCCCGCGGGGGTGATCGCCTCGATGGCGGTGGTCTCCACGGTCACGTTCGGCTGGGTGAGGGTGGGGAAGTAGTCGTTGGAGAACAGGCCGCGCTTGCAGCCCGCGGCGTAGTCGGGGGTGAGCTTGCGGCGCAGCCGCTCGTCGGGGACCTGTTTGGCGCGATGGCGGTCGGCCAGGGCGATCACCGGATACTTGATGACCGGCACGTCGGTCAGCGCGAGCGCCAGCACCTCGAAGGTCGCCCAGATCAGGAAGCGCTCGGCCAGCCGGGTCGGCGGGACGTATTTGAACAGGGCGTGGTGCAGCGGGCTGTATTCGGTATCGGGCTTGGGCAGCACCCAGGCCGCGGACCGCTGGAACAGCGTCAGATGTCCGGCCTGCGGCTGGATCCGCGGAATGTATTGGATGGCGCTGGCTCCCGTGCCGATACAGGCCACCCGCTTGCCGGTGAGATCGACGCCGTGATCCCATTCGGCCGAGTGGAACGATGGTCCGGTGAAGGTCTCCAGGCCGGGGAGGTTCGGCAGCGCCGGGCGGGAGAGCTGCCCGACGGCGGAGACGAGGATGTCGGCGGTCAGCGTCGCGCCGTCGGCCGTGCGTACCTGCCAGACGCCTTGGCGCGCATCGAATTCCGCGTCGGTGACCTCGGTGCCGAAGCGGATCTTGGCGGGTAGCCGGTGCTTCTCGGCCACCTTGCGCATGTACTCGTGGATGTCGCGCTGCTCGGAAAACCGCCGTGGCCAATCGGATTTCGGCTCGAACGACCACGAGTACAGCGGCGAGGGCACGTCGCAGGCCGCGCCCGGATAGGTGTTCTCCCGCCACACCCCGCCCAGATCCTCGGCCTTCTCGAGGATCGTGAAGCTGTCGATCCCGGCGCGCCGCAACTCCAGCGCCAGCCCGAGCCCGGCGAATCCGGCGCCGATGATGAGGATGGACGGTGTGTGACTCATGTAATAAGGGTAGGGCGGCCACCTGCGGGATCGAAGAGATCAGCGGACAGGAATCGAGATTTTCGGCCAGATTCACCCGGCCAGGCCGCGCGCGATGACCAGCCGCTGGATCTGATTGGTCCCCTCGAAGATCTGCATCACCTTGGCCTCGCGCATGTACCGCTCCACCGGGAAGTCCTGGGTGTAGCCGTACCCGCCGAAGACCTGTACCGCGTCCGTGGTCACCTTCATCGCCGCATCGGTGGCCACCAGCTTGGCCACGCTGGCCTGCCGCGAATACGGCAGTCCGGCGTCGCGGCGACGGGCGGCGTCGAGGTAGGTGGCGCGGGCGGAGTCGACGGCCGCGGCCATATCGGCCAGTACGAAGCCCAGGCCCTGATGGTCGATGATGTGCTTGCCGAACGCCTCTCGCTCGCGGGCGTAGGCCACCGCGTCGTCGAGGGCGCGCTGGGCCAGGCCGGTCGCGACGGCGGCGATGCCGAGCCGTCCGGAGTCCAGTGCGCTGAACGCGATTGAAAGCCCCTGCCCCGGTTCGCCGATCAGTCGCTCGGCGGAAATCGGGGCGTCGTCGTAGGCCGCCGTGGTGGTCGGCACGGCCCGCAGTCCCATCTTCGCCTCGGGCTTGCCGAACGACAGCCCCGCGGTATCGGCGGGCACCAGGAAGCACGACACCCCGCGCGAGCCCTCGCCCGTGCGCGCGAACAGGGTGTAGTAATCGGCCTTGCCGCCGTTGGTGATCCACGCCTTTGATCCGGTGATCCGGTACCCGTCCGCGGTCGCGACGGCCCGGCAGCGCAGCGCGGCCGCATCGGAACCGGCGTGCGGTTCGGACAGACTGTAGGCGCCGATCATGCTGCCGCCCAACATCTCCGGCAGCCAGCGCCGTCGCTGCTCGTCGGAGCCGAAGGCGAACAGCGGATGACACGACAGGCTGTGCACGCTGACCGCGACCGCGACCGCCGCCCAGCGCGCGGCCAACTCCTCGAGCACCTGCAGATACACCTCGTAGGGCTGCCCGCCGCCGCCGAACTCCTCCGGATACGGCAGGCTCAGCAGTCCGGCCGCGCCCAGCGCCCGGAACGCCTCCGCCGGATACCGCTCGCGCCGCTCGTACTCGACCACATGGGGCTCGAGCACCTTGTCGGCGATCTCGCGGGTCAGCTCGATCAGGTCGCGGGCCTCGGGTGTGGGCAGCATGCGATCGACGGGCATGGTCGTCCTTCCTGCGGGAGTTCTCCTCTCGCACTCTAGGGGGGCGGCGCGCGAAAACGCGCCGCGAACATGGCTGTTCGAGGTTGACTGGACAACCGTCCGGCTCGCCCCTAGTATTTCCCACTAACCATTTCCTCCAAATAGTCTGTCTCGGTGCGTATTTGGGGCTTCGGCGGTGCCGCAGGGGGTATCGCCGCGGGCGGGTAGCGCGCCGAGCGGTCTGTCGACCGCTCGTTCGTCGTCGGGTAACGACGGTCGGCAGGGTGGCCGCGCGCGACGTGTGTGGGGCTCGTCGCGCGCGGCCGCATCCTCCGCTTTACCGGAACCGGGGGTAACGGATTCGGCTATTCTCGCGGCATGTGTGACCCCGTTCACCGGTGAAGGAGTAGCGGTACCAATGTGGAGCACGATGCAGGACGAGCAGTTGTCGCTGGCGACACTGCTGCGATACGCGGCGACATTCCAGGGCGA
Organism: Nocardia sp. CDC159; assembly: GCF_023740735.1. GTDB lineage: Bacteria > Actinomycetota > Actinomycetes > Mycobacteriales > Mycobacteriaceae > Nocardia > Nocardia pulmonis. Next base: position 12,864 of record NZ_JAMRXH010000002.1, on the reverse strand, counting down.
CAGTACGGTCGCCACGTGGACGGGCGACGGGGTCCGCACGATGACCTATCGCGAGCTGGGCGCGGATGCGGCCCGGCTGGCACATGCGCTGCGGGGGCTGGGGATCGGCGAGGGTGACCGGGTCGGCACCTTCATGTGGAACAACAACGAACATATGGTCGCCTACGCGGCGGTGCCCGCGATGGGCGCGGTGCTGCACGCGCTCAACATCCGGCTGTTTCCCGAGCAACTGGTCTACGTCGCCAACCACGCCGAGGACCGGGTGGTCCTCGTCGACGGCTCGCTGGTGCCGCTGTTCGCCCAGTACCTGCCGAATCTGAAGACCGTGCGCCACGTGCTCGTCGTCAACGGCGACCCCGCCGCCCTGTCCGCCCCCGACGGCGTGCAGGTGCACTCCTATGCGGAACTGCTTGCCGCGCAACCGGACAGCTACGACTTCCCGGTGATCGACGAACGCTCCGCCGCGGGCATGTGTTACACCTCCGGCACCACCGGCGATCCGAAAGGCGTTGTCTACTCCCATCGTTCGAACTGGCTGCACGCCATGCAGGTGATCGCGCCGAACAGTATGGGCTTCACCGAGCGCGACACCGTGCTGGCCATCGTGCCGTTGTTCCATGCCAACGCCTGGGGTCTGCCCTACGCCGCGATGATGTCGGGCGCGAATCTGCTGATGCCCGACCGCTTTCTGCAGCCCGGCCCGCTGCTGCAGATGATGGCGACGGTGCGGCCCACCTTCGCCGCCGCGGTGCCGACCATCTGGGGCGGCGTGCTGGCCGGGCTGGACGCCCAGCCGCAGGACATCTCGCATCTGCGCACGGTGGTGGTCGGCGGTTCGGCCGTCCCACCCGCGATGATGCGCGCCTTCCAGGACAAACACGGCGTGACGCTGCTGCACGCGTGGGGTATGACCGAGACCTCGCCGCTGGGCAGCGTGGCGCATGCGCCGAAAGCCGCCACCGGCGAGGAGGAGTGGGCCTACCGGTTCAGTCAGGGCCGGTTTCCCGCGGCCGTGCAGGCGCGGCTGGTCGGCGACGACGGCAAGGTCGTGCCCAACGACGGCGAATCGCTCGGCGAACTCGAGGTGCGCGGCCCGTGGATCACCGGCTCCTACTACTCGCCCGAGGGCGCGGTGGTGGACGCGGACAAGTTCCACGACGGCTGGCTGCGCACCGGCGATGTCGGCAAGATCAGCCCCAACGGCTTCCTCACCCTGGTCGACCGCTCCAAGGATGTGATCAAGTCCGGCGGCGAGTGGATCTCCTCGGTCGATCTGGAGAACGCGATCATGGGCCACCCGGCCGTGGCCGAGGCGTCGGTGATCGGCATCCCGGACGAGAAGTGGGACGAGCGGCCGCTGGTGGCGATCGTGCGCAAGGCGGGCGCCGCCGCCGAACCGGCCGAGCTGCGCGATTTCCTCGCCGACAAATTCGCCAAGTGGCAGCTGCCCGAGCACTGGACCTTCATCGAGGAGATCCCCAAGACCAGCGTGGGCAAATTCGACAAGAAGCGGCTGCGCGCGAGCCATGCCAGCGGCGAGCTGAAGGTGGTCACGCTGCCGCACGCGCAGTATTGACGCGATGCCAATATGTCGTACCCTGACCCCACCGGCATGTGTGCCGGGCACGAAGTGGTGCAGGGAAGGGATATGGGTATGACCGAGACGAACAGCGACGCCCCGGCGTACGCGGACATGGTGAACAGCGCGCTCGAGTTCACCATTCCGATCGCGCACAAGATGGGGGTGCGGGCGCTCGAGGTGCGGTCCGGTTACGCGGAGACGACCGTGCCGATCGAGGGCAACGGCAACCACTTCGGCGTCATGTACGCCGGGGTGCTGTTCACCGTCGCCGAGGTGCTCGGCGGGGCGATCCCGCTGGCCACCTTCGACGTCGCGAAGTACTACCCGCTGGTCAAGGATCTGCAGATCGCGTTCCGCAGGCCCGCCAAGACCGATGTGCGCGCCAGCGCGTCGCTGTCGGAGGAGGAGATCGCCCGCATCACCGCCGAGGCCGATGTCAAGGGCAAGGCCGATTTCACGTTGCACGCCACCGTCACCGACGCCGACGGTGTGGTGGTGGCCGAGACGACCGGCCTGTATCAGCTGCGCACGCACGGCAGCTAGCCACGCGGACCCGCGGCCGCCCCCGGTCGCGGGTCCGCGCACACCTGATGAGGAGCAACGGAGTTCGCCATGACCACGTCAATCCTCCGCACCCTGGGTATCCGCGCCTGGATCGAACTGGAATCGCTGCGCCTGTGCGTGGGCAGCGGTCTGGTGGGCATCGAATCGCCCCGGACACTGTTGTCGGCGGGTAGCGCGCTGCTGCGCTACGGCGCATTGCCCGCGACGCTGCGGCTTTCGGCCGCCCGCTACGGCGATCGGATCGCGCTCATCGACGAGTTGGGCGCGCTGACCTATCGCGAACTCGACGACCGGTCCAACCGGCTGGCCAACGAATGGCGCAAGCGCGGGCTGAAAGCCGGTGAGGGCGTGGCCATTCTGGCCCGCAACCATCGCGGGCTGCTGGACGCGGTCTTCGCCGCCGCCAAGTGCGGTACCCGAATCATTCTGCTCAACACCGACTTCGCGGGCCCGCAGCTGCACGACGTGGCCGCCCGCGAGGGGGTGGACCTGCTGGTCTACGACGAGGAGTACGAGCCCATCCTGGGCGACCTCAGCCCCCGCCGCGGCGCCTACCGGGCCTGGACCGACACCGCGCAGCCCAGCAGCCTGGAATCACTGATCGCCGCGGGCTCGGCCGCGCCGCCGCCATCGCCCGCGACCGGTGCGAAGGTGGTCCTGCTCACCAGCGGGACCACCGGCACGCCGAAGGGTGCCCCGCGCGCGGAGCCGCGCTCACTGGAGCCCATCGGCGCGGTGCTGAGCAAGGTGCCCTTCCGCACCCGCGAGGTGACCGAATGCCCCGCACCGCTGTTCCATACGCTCGGATTCGCGATGGCGCTGCTGGCCATCGGCTTCGGATCCACGCTGGTGATCCGGCGGCGCTTCGATCCGCAGCGGGTGCTCGACAGCATGGTCCGCCACCGCGCGACCGCGCTCATCGCGGTGCCGGTCATGCTGTCCCGCATCGCCGAACTGGGTCCGAAGGCGCTCGCCGGACGCGATGTGTCCGCGCTGCGCATCGTGTTCGTGGCCGGTTCGCAGCTGGGCGCGGATCTGTGCCGACGGGTGACCGAACTGTTCGGCCCCGTCGTCTACAACCTCTACGGCTCCACCGAGGTCGCCTACGCCACCATCGCGACCCCCGACGACCTTGCCGCCGAACCGGGTTGCGTGGGACGGCCGGTGCTCGGCGCGGTGGTCAAGATTTTGGACGAGCACGGTCGCGAGGTACCGCCGGGTGTCACCGGGCGTATCTTCGTGGCCAATGCCATTCAATTCGAGGGCTACACCGGCGGCGGCGACAAGGAGCGGATCGGCAAACTCATGTCGTCCGGCGATATCGGCCATTTCGATTCGGCCGGACGGCTTTTCATCGACGGCCGTGACGACGACATGATCGTTTCGGGCGGCGAGAACGTCTTTCCGGCCGAGATCGAGGAACTGCTGAATTCGCATCCGGGTATTCGGGAGGCGGCGGTGCTCGGCGTGCCGGACGACGAATTCGGCGCCCGGGTGGAGGCCTTCGTGGTCCGCGAGGATCCGGAGCTGGACGACGACGCGGTCAAGGCGCATGTGAAGGCCAATCTGGCTCGCTACAAGGTCCCGCGACGGGTGATCTTCCTCGCGGAGCTGCCCCGCAATCCCACCGGCAAGGTGCTCAAGCGGATGTTGCGGGAGTTGTGAGCCCGGCTTTGCTGTCATTTTGCGGATAACAAGATCTGGGAAATTTCTGTTCGGGAAATCTGGGTGTCGGACCAATATTTCGTGGTCCGAACCCCCGCGTGCCCGGCGTTCGCTGGACTATCCTGACGCTACGTGTGACAGGAAAGAGCTCCACCATGTCGGATCAAACCGCCTCCCGATTACCGACCACGATCGATACCACCGTCGCGCACGAGGCCCGGGTTTACGATTATTGGCTCGGTGGCCGGGACAATTACCCGGCCGATCGTGCGCTCGGCGATGCCATCGCCGCCCACATTCCCGCCATTCGCGAGATGGCCCGAGCCAACCGCGCCTTCCTCGGCCGCGCGGTGCGCTATGTGATCCGGGAGTTGGGGATCACCCAGTTCCTCGATATCGGTACCGGCATCCCGACCGCGGGTAACACCCATGAGGTTGCCCAGCAGCTCGACCCCGCGGCACGAGTCGTCTACGTGGACAACGATCCGATCGTGCTGGCGCACGCGCGGGCGCTGATGTCCGGAACACCGGAGGGCCGGACCGCGTTCATCCATGCCGATCTGCACGATCCGGACGGGATCCGGAACGAGCCGGCGCTCGCCCAGACGCTGGATCTCGACCGTCCGGTGGCCCTGATGATGGTCGCGGTGCTGATGTACTTCCGTGACGAGGACGATCCGCACGGCATCCTCGCCAAGTTACTGGCCGCGCTGCCGTCGGGCAGTTGTCTCGTAATCACCCACCCGACCGCCGATTTCGACCCGAAGGCGATGAAGAATGTGGTGATGGCCTCCGAACAGGCCGGGATCACCTTCTATCCGCGCAGCCGTACCGAGACCGAACGTCTTTTCGCCGGAACGCGAGTGGTCGACCCGGGGGTGGTCCCGGTGGTCACCTGGCGGCCCGATCTGGTAGACGAGGTCGACCACCGCGACGCACCCGATGCCGAATCGGCCTGGTATTGGGCGGGTGTCGGAATCAAGCCCTGAAAACGCCCGGCGCTCTGGTTGTCCGGTTCAGCGCGTCCTTCGCCGCGACGGACAGATCGCGCACCAGCTGACCGGCGGGCGCCTCGGTCGCCAGGGTATGAGTCTGGCCAGCCCAGAGGTTGACCGCGTCGGCGTTGCCGGAGGACCGGGCCGCCGAGCGCAGCGGGCTGGTGGCGTAGTGGATTTCGGGGTAGGCGACGGGTGCGTCGGGGTGGTCGAGGATGAACTGGTTGCGCAGGCCGCGCGCCCGGCGGCCGCTGAAGGCGCGGGTCAGCATGGTCGGGGTCTCGATGGGCAGGGCATCGCGGTGCAGGGCCGCGGTCCCCGCCTCGGGGCAGCGCAGGAACGCCGTGCCCAGCTGTGCGGCCGCCGCGCCCGCCACCAGCGCCGCCGCGATCGCGGCCCCGGTGGCGATGCCGCCGGTCGCCACGATCGGACGATCCACCGCGGCGGTGAGCAGTTGCAGCAGCGCGAGCACCGACAGCGGATCGGTGGCGTCGTCCTCGGGGCGGTCCACGAAGGTCGCTCGGTGCCCGCCCGCCTCGGCCCCCTGCGCCACGAGCACATCGGCCCCGGCCTCGATCGCGATGCGCGCCTCGGGCACCGAGGTTACCGTCACCCACACCTCCGATCCGGCGGCGTGCAGCCGCTGGATCTCGGCAGCCGCGGGGCAGCCGAAGGTGAACGACACCACCGGCACCGGATCGGCGGCGAGGCGGTCCAGCTTGGCGTCCCAATCGTCGTCGTCGAATTTCGGCTCACCGAGCGGGAATTGGCGGCCCACCTGCTCGAGGTAGGGGGCGAAGCGGTCGGGGGCGGTGGGCGCGCCCGGTGCGAAGAGGTTCACCCCGAACGGCGCGGCGGTCAGCTCGCGCGTCCGCGCGATGCGCTCCGCGAGGGCGTCGGCGCGGAGATATCCGGCCGCCAGGAATCCGAGGCCGCCTGCCTCGGAGACCGCCGCCGCGAGTTCGGGGGTGGAGGGTCCGCCGGCCATGGGGGCCAGCACGATCGGGGTCCGCAGCTCGTCGAGGATCACCGCATCAGTTTGACCCGTGTTACGGGTGTGGCGCTGCTGTGATCCCGGTCTCGAGCAGCGCTTTTCGGGCGGAAGGTTGCGGAAAGGTCACGACGGAGTACAGTTTCCGTCACAAGAGATGCCGAATCGTTACCCAACGCGAGTTTCGATCCGGCGGCCACCCAGTGATCGACGCTAGGACGAGCCTTGCCGCACCACCGTGAGACCTCCACTTCCGTATCAGTCTGGGATCTGCTCGGCGATGGTGCGGCCGCACGGCCGACCCGGCACCGGTCCCAGGCGCGCACCGGCGACCGGATGAAACTCGCGGCCAGCGCCGCGGTGGCGGCCGGTGCGCTGATCGGCACCGCCTCGCAGCTCGCGCACGCCGCGCCGCTGCTGCCCGGCGGCAACGACAACGAATCCGATCCGGTCACCCTCGAGGTCGCCTCCGAGCCCATCAAGGAGGCCAAGCAGACCGAGGCGAAGCAGTCGGGTCTGGCGCTGGTGGCCGAATCCGCCCCGGTGGCACCGGAACTCACCCCGGCCGCCGCGCCCGCACCGATCGCCGCGCCGTTCGGCCTGCAGAACCTGCCGCCGGAGGTCGCGGGCCCGCTCGCCCAGGCCGAGCAGGTCATCAAGAATCTGCAGCAGCAGGCGGCGCCCCCGGCCGCGGTGCGCCCGGTGGCCGGTGCGGTCAGCTCCGGATTCGGTTCCCGCTGGGGCGCTTTCCACTACGGCGTGGACTTCGCCGACTCGCTCGGCCAGCCCATTCACTCGGTGTCCAGCGGCACGGTCATCGAGGCCGGTCCGGCCGCGGGCTTCGGCCTGTGGGTGCGGGTCAAGCACGACGACGGCACCACCGGGGTGTACGGGCACGTCAACGACATCCTGACCCACGTCGGCAAGCGGGTGAACGCGGGCGATGTGATCGCGACCGTCGGCAACCGCGGCAATTCCACCGGACCGCATCTGCACCTGGAGATCTGGGACGCCAACGATGTCCGGATCGATCCCACGCCGTATCTGGCCAGCCGGGGCGTCCTGCTGCATCAGCAGTGGGGTCCGCAGGACTAGAGCCGAACGCCGGATCCGCCGCGTCCCACGCGTGGTGAACGGTGGCGGGGGTTGGTGGTTTGACAGGCTTGCACGAACTGTTCGATTCCGAATCGCTGGCGGCGCGCACATACGCGGCGCTGGTGCAGCATCCGAGGTCCGGCCTCGCGGAGCTGGCCGCTCATCTGGCGAGCCCGCCCGAGGCCGTCGCGGGCGCCCTGGAGGCCCTGTGCGAATTGCAGGCGGTGGTCCGGATCGAGGACGAGGGCATCGTCGTGTGGGACGCGCACGCACCGGAGGCGTTGTCGGAGGCCGAATCCCGGCGTCGGCAGGCCGAGACGGTGCGCATGCACGAGGCCGCTGCCCGGCTGGGCGAGACATTCCGCTCGGTGCGGCGTTCGGCGCGCGGTGACGGGACGATCGTGCCGATGTACGAAACCCGGGAAATGGTCGCCGAATTCGAGGACCTGCAGCGCAACGCCTGTAAGACCATCCGGGTGGTGGAGCGCGGTCCCTACGTCTGCGACGAGGAGAAGGCCGAGCGGCTGTTCGAGCTCAAGGCCGCGCGCATCGAGGCGGGTGTGCGCTATCAGCTGCTCTACCAGGACACCATCTATCAGGATCCGGACCGGCTGCGGCACGCGTTGGCCGTGACCGCGGCCGGGGCCCAGGCGCGCACGCTGCCGGATCCGCCGATCAAGGTCATCATCGCCGACGGTGAGCGGGCCAGCCTCATGCTGCACCACGACGAGCGCCGCGGCGATCCGATGGGTTTGCGCATCGGCCCGTCCCCGACACTGGATCTGCTCATCCGGACCTTCGATGTGCTGTGGTCGCTGGCCGCGCCCATCTCGGTCAATCCGAGTGAGCCGCTGGACGAGCGCGACCGGGCCATTCTCACGCTCATGGGCCTCGGCGCGACCGATGACACCATCGCCCGCAGGCTGGGCATGTCGCGCCGCACGGTCGTGCGCCGGACGGCCAGCCTGCTGGAGCGGCTGGGTGCGAGCACGCGCTTTCAGGCGGGCGTCCAGGCCATCCGGCGCGGCTGGTTGTGAGCCCCGGATTGGCGTAGTGATCAACTGTCCGATTAGCATCGGAACATACCGCGCGGCATCTCGCGAGATCCGCAGCCACGATCGGGGGTTGAGCTCGAGGGTCTGGGCGCGGGGGGAATTGTTACAGGCCTGAGAGGGTGGCAGTACACGCATGAACAGTGGTCGCCGCGCGCGCGGAGGGGGAGGGCGTCGCCGGTCGGGAACCGCGCGACTATGGCAGATCCTGAGCGCCGCAGTGGAATCGGCGGCCGATTCGGTCGCCATCCGGTTCAATCCGACGGGAAGTCCGGACGATCAGCGGGAACTCACCTATCGGGAGCTCGACGAGTCCTCGTCGCGGCTGGCCCGGGAGCTGATCGAGCGCGGGATCGGCGCCGGAGACGTCGTCGCCATCGGGATCGGCCGGTCGATCGAATCGGTGCTGTCGGTGTGGGCGATCGCCAAGACCGGTGCGGCCTATGTGCCGGTCGATCCGGCCTATCCGGCCGAGCGCATCGCCCATATGGTCACCGATTCCGGTGCGGTACTGGGTTTGACGACCGCCGCGCATCGCGCCGCCCTGGGCGACGGCGTCGAGTGGCTCGAGCTCGACGATCCGGTGGTGGCCGAGCGGGTCGCGGCCCGGGCGCCGCATCCGATCTCCTACACCGATCGGGCGCGCCCGCTGGACGAGCGGCATCCGGCCTATGTGATCTATACCTCCGGTTCGACCGGCCGTCCCAAGGGCGTGGTGGTCACCCATGCCGGGCTGGGGGCGCTGGTGGCCGCCGAGCGGGAGCGGTACGGCGTCGGCGGCGATTCGCGTGTGCTGCATGTCTGTTCGCCGAATTTCGATGTCTCGGTGCTGGAGTTGCTGCTGGCGTTCTCCTCGGGCGCGACGCTGGTGGTGTCGCCGCCGCGGGTGTTCGGCGGTTTCGAACTGGCGGATCTGCTACGCCGCGAACGAATCACGCACATGCTCATCACGCCCGGCGCGCTGGAGTCGGTGGATCCGACCGGGGTGACCGACCTCGAGGTCGTCGCCGTCATCGGCGACCGGTTCGGCCCCGAACTGGTCAACCGGTGGGCCCGCGACGGCCGGGCGTTCTACAACATCTACGGCCCGACCGAGGCCACCATCCTGGTCACCGCCAGTACCCCGTTGCGGCCGGGCGAGCCGATCACCATCGGTACCCCGATTCCGGGAGTCGGTGCGTTCGTCCTGGATTCGCGGCTGCGCCCGGTGCCCGCGGGCGTGGTCGGTGAGCTGTATCTGTCCGGTCCGGCGCTGGCCCAGGGGTATTTGAACCGTCCGAGCCTCACCGCGGACCGCTTCGTCGCCAGCCCGTTCGGGGCCGATACCGGTAATCCGGGAGCGCGGTTGTACCGGACCGGGGATCTCGTGCGGCGCACCGAGGCCGACGGGGTCATCGAATATCTGGGCCGGTCGGACTTCCAGGTGAAAGTGCGCGGTTTCCGCATCGAGCTGGGCGAGATCGACAACGCGCTGACCGCGCATCCGGATATCGACTTCGCCGCCACGCTGGGCCGGACGCTGCCCTCGGGTGCGACGGCGCTGGTGGCCTATGTGCTCCCGCGTGCCGGGACCGCGGTCGACACGGGTCGGCTGGTGGAGTTCCTGTCGGAATCGCTGCCGGTCTACATGATTCCGGCGGCGATCGTGGTGCTCGACGAGATTCCGCTGACCCCGATCGGGAAGCTGGATCGGGCGCGGTTGCCGGAACCGTCCTTTGCCGCACGGGAATTCCGTGCGCCCGCCACGCCGGTGGAGGAGACCGTCGCGGACGTGTTCGCCGCCCTGCTGGTGCCGAGTACTCCGGAGAATCCGGGCCGGGTGGGCGCGGACGACGACTTCTTCGAGCTGGGCGGCAATTCGCTGCTGGCCGCGCAGGCCGCGGCGCGTATCGGGTCGGCGCTGGATCTGCGGGTGCCGGTGCAGCTGCTGTTCGAGGCGTCGACGGTGTCCGCGCTGGCGCAGCGCCTGGAGCAGCTTGCGGGATCGAGCGGTCCGCGGCTGGCTCCGATGCCGCGGCCGGGGCGTATCCCGCTGTCGTACGCGCAGCAGCGGATGTGGTTCCTCAACCGGTTCGATCCGGATAGCGCGGTGAACAATATTCCCGTCGCCGTGCGGTTGAGCGGCCGGATGGATATCGGGGCGCTGCGGGCGGCGGTGCGGGATCTGGTGGAGCGGCACGAGGTGTTGCGCACCGTGTATCCCGAGCTCGATGGCGAGGGTTATCAGTTGGTGCTGGCGATCTCGGACGAGCGTGCGGTGCCGGAGATTCCGGTGGTCGATGCCACCGAGGACGAGGTGTTCGGCCTGGTGGCCGAGGCGGTGACGACCGGTTTCGATGTGACGGTCGCGCCGCCGGTGCGGTTGCGGGTGTTGCGGTTGTCGGAGACCGAGCATGTGCTGGTGTGCGTGGTGCATCACATTGCGGGTGACGGTTTTTCGATGGCCCCGCTGACTCGTGATCTGATGACCGCGTATCTCGGCCGCGCGGGCGGAGACGAGCCGCAGTGGCAACCGCTTCCGGTGCAGTACGCCGATTACGCGCTGTGGCAGCGGGAGACGCTGGGTTCGGAGGATGATCCGGAGTCGGTGCTGTCGCAGCAGATCGAGTTCTGGCGGCGTGAATTGGCGGCGCTGCCGGAGCAGTTGGATCTGCCGGCCGATCGTCCGCGTCCCGCGGTGGCCTCCCATCGGGGCGCGACGCTGGGCTTCGAGATCGACGCCGGTGTGCATACGGCTTTGAACCGGCTGGCGCATCAGCACAACTCGACGCTGTTCATGGTGGTCCACGCGGCGCTGGCGGTGCTGCTGGCTCGGCTGTCGGGCACGCGGGATATCGCCGTCGGGACCCCGGTGGCCGGGCGTGGCGCGGCCGAACTCGACGATCTGATCGGCATGTTCGTCAATACGCTCGTGCTGCGCACCGATGTCGATCCGGCGCTGCGGTTCGACGAGCTGCTGGCCGCGGTGCGTGGTTCCGATGTGGCGGCGTTCGGGCATGCGGATGTGCCGTTCGAGCGGTTGGTGGAGTTGCTGGATCCGGTGCGTTCGGCGGGGCGGCATCCGCTGTTCCAGGTGATGCTGACCTTCCAGAACCTCGCCCAGACCCACCTCGAGCTGCCGGGCCTGGCGGTGTCGGGGATCGATATGGCCCTGCCGCTGGCCAAATTCGACCTGCAGCTGACCTTGGCCGAGCGGACCGACGAGCACGGTGTGCCGCTCGGGATATCGGCGGCGTTCGGGTATGCCACCGATCTGTTCGACGAGGCGACGGTGCAGGACTTCGCCGATCGGTTCCGCCGGGTACTCGACGCGGTGGCCGCCGATGCGACCGCCGTCGTTGGCGACATCGACGTCCTGGCTCCGGGTGAGCGGGAACTGCTGCTGCGCGAATGGAATTCGCCGGGCGCTGCGGTTTCGGCGGTGACGCTGCCGGATCTGGTCGCCGCGCAGGCGGCGCAACGGCCGGACGCGGTCGCGATCCGATCCGGGGCGACCTCGATCACCTTCGGTGAGTTGCAGCGGCGGGCCAATCGGGTGGCGCGGGCGCTCATCGCCCGGGGGGTGGGACCGGAAACGCTGGTGGCGGTGGCCGTTCCGCGTTCCGAGGAGCTGCCGGTCGCGCTGTTGGGTGCGTTGGTGGCCGGTGCCGGATATCTGCCGATCGATATCACCTATCCGCGGCAGCGGCTGGAGTTCGTACTGGGTGATGCCGCTCCCGCGTGCATTCTCACCACCGCCGAGGCGCGGGAATCGCTGCCGGACACCGACATCCCGGTGCTGCTGCTGGACGAAACCGGCGCATACGCCGACGATCCGGTGGCCGACGCCAACCGGATCGCGCCGCTGCGGCCGCACAATCTGGCCTACGTCATCTACACCTCCGGCTCCACCGGCCTGCCCAAGGGTGTCGGTGTCACGCATCGGAACGTGGCGCGACTGCTGACCAATACCCGGTCGTTCTTCGAGTTCGACCACACCGATGTCTGGACGATGTTCCACTCGTTCGCCTTCGATTTCTCGGTGTGGGAGCTGTGGGGCGGGCTGGCCCATGGCGGCACGGTCGTGATGGTCGACTATCCGACCTCCCGGTCGCCGGAGGAGTTCCGGGAGTTGCTGATTCGGGAGCGGGTGACGGTGTTGAATCAGACGCCGTCGGCGTTCTATCAGTTGCTGGCCGCCGACCAGGTCGGTGCGTCTGCGGATTTCGCGTTGCGGCACATCGTGTTCGGTGGCGAGGCGCTGGATCTGCGCCGGGTGGCGGCCTGGCAGGCCGATCATCCCGAGACCCGTCTGGTGAATATGTACGGCATTACCGAGACCACGGTGCATGTGTCGTTCCTGGCGCTGGACGAGGGGCTGACCGAGGCCACGGCCAGTGTGATCGGTCGTGCGTTGCCTGGGTTGGAGACGTATGTGCTGGATGCTCGGTTGCATCCCGCGCCGGTGGGTGTGGCCGGTGAGATGTATGTTGCGGGTGAGCAGCTTTCGCGGGGGTATCTGGGTCGGCCCGCGCTGACGGCGACTCGGTTCGTGGCCAATCCGTATGGCGCGCCGGGTTCACGGATGTACCGATCCGGCGATGTCGGTCGCTGGGCCGGGTTCAACGGCGAGGCGAATCTCGAGTACGCCGGGCGTAGCGATCAGCAGGTGCAGTTGCGCGGGTTCCGCATCGAGCTCGGCGAGATCGAGGCGGCCCTGCTGCGCTGCACGGGTGTCGGCCAGGCAGCAGCCGTGGTGCGGCACGACGAGCGCATCGGTGATCGCCTGGTGGGTTATGTGGTGGCGGATCGGGACCCGGTGGCGCTGCGTGCCGAGGTGGGTGAGTTCCTGACCGGCTATATGGTGCCGGACGCGATCGTGGTGCTGGACGTGCTGCCGCTCACGCCGAACGGAAAACTGGATCGGAAGGCGTTGCCGGC
>NZ_JAMRXH010000019.1 GCF_023740735.1 Nocardia sp. CDC159 | reverse complement strand
GAGATTTCCGGACTGACCAAGCTCGGTGCCAGAGTCCACGCCAAGGCGAACGAACATCCCGAACGCCCATAAGCCAACATACCGGCGGCCAGCCCGCCGAACTCTCCGGAAATTCCGGATGGTTGCCGAAAACCATTGTGCGGTAAGGAGATTCCAACCATGCCAACCTACAAGGTCACCCTGCGCGTCTTCGAGGACGACCCCCTCAGCGAAGCAGCCGTCAAGGCGAAGATCTTGGACGCCTGCGAGGACGCGCCCATCAGCTTCGATATCGATGGAGTGGAAGTGGAGCAGTGATCGACCCCGCCGCCCTCAACGAAGACCCAGCCTATCCCTGCTACGACGGCGGCCGACACACCTACAGCCAGTCGGACGACGACGCGCGGATCGAATGCCCCCGCTGCGGCGCGGAAGTTCTCACCGAGGAGCTGACCGAATGAGCACCGAGCACGAACCGAGCGGGCGGGAACCCAACAACAGAGTGGGTGGTCAGCCGTGACCAGCAACCCCGAACCAGACCTGAACTGGATAGACGAGTTGCTTCACGGAATCGACCACGAAGAGACAGAACACGAACACGGCTGGTGGGAGACATCAACCGGTGCCGCATTCGGCAAAAGCATCCTGACCGAACTGAAACAACAGATCACCGCCCGCTATCACACCACCCCGGCCGACCACACACATCAACCCGAACCGGCCACAACCCACAAGTCTGCACCCCCACCCCCTACCGTCCGGCCATGGGCAGCAACACCATTCGACGATCCACAACCGAAGCCACCCAGCCAGACGGCACCATAACCAACAGCGGATACCCCGAGCCGGACAACGGCCGCATCATCACCACTGCGCTCAGGGGCAATGCGGCACATGGCGCGTAAGGGCAAGGCCGCCGGAAAAGTCGACCCCGAGACCATGGCCAGACAGCAGCGCTGCCTGGACCTCGCGGTCCGCGGGCTCTCCTACTGCGAGATCGCCGAACACGAAGGCTATTCCGGGGAATCCGGTGCCCGCCAAGCCGTGCACGCAGCGCTGCGGCGGGCTGCGACCGACGCCGCCGAAGTGGTGCGGCCGTTGATGATCGCGCGGGCCGAGAAGCTGTGGGAACACGGCTACGCGGTGATGCTCGAGGGCCGCGATGAGCAGGACATCGACAAGTTCCTGAAGGGGGCATCGGCGGCGGACAGGGCGCTGGGGCGGCTGATGTCGTTGCACGGCCTGGATCGGGTGCCCGCGGTGAAGGTGTCCATGGAGGGGATGCCGGATCTGGATCGGTTGAAGCGGGAGATGCTTCAGCTGTTGGATGGCGGGGAGACGATCGAGGGGGAAGTGGTATCGGAGGATGCGGGGTGATTCCGCTATGGGCTGCCTATCACTTCGCTGTTGCGTGACCTGGGGAGAGTATCCCTGGAGGCGGGGGTGAGACTCGCGGACTGCCTACCAATATTGAGTGTGTGATTGGGCGCGGGTGGCGCACCCCCTCTTGCCCGATACACATATCTGTGTGTATTATCTAGCGGTCGGACGGATCGAACCGTCACCCACCCCGGAAGGAACCGGATAATGCCTGCTCGCATACGCGAATCCCTCAATACCCAGCTCGGTAACATTCTGCTCGGATCAGCGCTGATGGGCATCGGGATTCTCATCGGCATCGCCCTCGCGGTCGGCGGGAGTGTCCTGCTGTGACCGATATCGACACCTCGATCGTCTACCCGTGGCGCGTCAACAGCATGTGGGGATGGATCGTTGTCCCCCGCACCTGCACCGACATCTATATTCCGGCCCCCTCGAGGGCCGCCGCCGAGTGGATCGCCCATGAGTTCAACCGGTCCCGACCGGCCGAATACACTCGCTACATCCATTTCCGGGTCACCGACGCGATGCGGTCGCATCTTCGCCTGCCGAAGTCGCAAATGCCCGACATCCCGGACCTTCCCGGCTATCGGAGCTGGGCACCGGCCAGCAAGGACGCATACGACCGGGCGTGCGCCACAGGCCGGGCCGCCGCCCTCCAGGTCGTGCTGAAACAGCCCGGCGACGACAAGCCCCGCCGCCTGTACCTCACGGCCGCGCCTCTCATCGCCAAGAAGACGGCATAACCCCGTACCCCGCCCGGTCCCGTGCGGGCCGGGCGGGAAGTCACCCCCACCACACACGTAAGGGCCACCATGACCACCCCCAGCACCACCACCGGACGCCACCGCGCCGTCCCCCGCCGCCACCCAGCACTGCTGGCCGTAGCCCCGATCATGTCCCGAGCCGCCGAACTGTTCCGTACCGTCGCGGCGCTGTCGCGGCGCAGCTACGAACCCACCGCGGGAATTCTGGCATGGATCGTGCTCGCCTCTCTCATACCGCCCGCCGCCGAGCTGTTCACATGGATTGCGCGCCCGCTGGCCGGGCTGGTCCTGGCGCTGGCCGCGATCGTGGTTATCGACGCGGTCACCCAGCGATGAACCAGGTCATCCTCACAACTGCGATTGCAGTTGTCCTGATCTCGGTAATCGTCGCCGCGGTGAGCTTCTGGGCGATGCGTCGTGCTCGCCTTTCGCGGTCACACGCCGAGTTGATCGCGCAACACTGGACCACCTGGACTATTGAGGATTGCGAGGACTGGCTGAACTGCGATTGCGGGCAGAAGTTCTCCACCCCGCGCCGGTGGGCCGACCACGTCACCGCACTGTGTCAGACCGGGTCCAGTGAGGTACGCCGATGAACGACACCCACCCTGCGCGACCGCTCACCGCACGCCAACGTGAAGTGCTCGAGGTAGTCCGCGCCTCGGTGAATGAACGCGGCTACCCGCCCAGCATCCGCGAGATCGGCCACGCTCTCGGGCTGTCCTCGTCCAACTCGGTGGTGCACCAGCTGCGCGCGCTGGAGCGGAAGGGCGTACTGCGACGTGATCCGACTCGTTCGCGTGCCCTGGCCATCACAGAGACGGCGGAACACGCCTGCGCTGTCCGTGAGACCGATCCGATAGTGGTCCGCTACCGGGAGGCGCTGGAGGCGCTGGCGAAGGGCGGCTGTATCAGCGGGCACCGGCACCCGCACTGTTGGGACTGCTACACCCACGTCCGGGACTTGTGCTACCGGTGCGTCGCGCAGCACGCTCTCGACCCGTGGATCGGACGGAAGGCACACCCGTGAGCCTCTACCGCGTGGTGATTTTCACTGGTACGCGCCGCAACAGTGCGGCCCTGCGGGATGTGGTGGTGCGTGAACTGCGGCATGAGCGCGGCCTTGCTCGCGCTGCCCGGGTGGGCTTGTTCGTCGCGGTGGGTAACTGTCCGACCGGCGTGGACGGCGATGTCCGGGCGTGGTGCGCAGTGAATCTTCCGCGATCGGATTGGCATGTCTACGAAGCGGATTGGGCGCGACATGGGAAAGCGGCGGGTCCGATCCGCAATCGCGACATGTGCCGCGCGCATCCAGATGCGGCTGCCATTGTGGGATTTCCCGCCTCGTGGGACCGGGAGCAGTCGCGAGGCACATGGGACTGCCTCGACGCCGCAGACGAAATGGGCCTGCCCAAGCGAATCATCGGGCCGGAGGTGTGGCAATGAGTATCCACGGTGCCAGCTACGGCGAATGGCACACCCTCACCATCAAGATCGACGGTGAGGACGAGGATGGCCAACCAGCGTTGGACTACAAGCTGGACCATCCAGAGAGCTGCCAACGTATCCCCGTGGAGGGCTGGGCCGACATGCACCAATTCGACTGCCACGAAGCGGAGCTGGTCGCGGAGTTCGAGGACTACCCCGATGACATCGGTCTGCCGACCGAGCCGGGAAGCTACCGCATTCGGGGCTGGGCCACTCCAGGCAACTGGGCGGGTGCCAACTACGTAGAGCCCGCCGCGGGCGTGGAAGTGGGCGAGGAATGGCAGCCGAAGCCAATCGAAAGAGAGACCAACGAATGACCAACGCCCCCATCGTATTTCTCGACACGGAAACCGAAGTGGGCTATGCGTTCGCTGTGCGCCGCCCGGAGGCGGTGGCCGAATGACCGTCCCGCTGCGTCACCAGAAGCGCCCGTGCAACGAATGTCCTTGGCGGGTAGATGCGGAGCTGTCGGTGTTCCCGCCCGAACGCTATGAGGCGCTGGCGTGCACATCTGGCACGCCCGGCGCTGAAGCGCCGGTCGGCGCGCCGATGTTCGCGTGCCACAAGACCGCTGAGGGCCGGGAGGTGGCGTGCGCGGGCTGGCTCGCCGTCGCTGGCGCGGAGCACCTCGGGGTCCGGCTGGCCGTGGCGTCCGGGCGTATCAGTCCGGGCGCTCTCGCTCGCGGAGACGACTGGCCTGAGCTGTATGCCTCTTTCGAGGAGATGGCCGCCTTCAACGGGTTCCGGGGAGCAGCCCAATGACCGCCGCCGCGAAGGTACTCGTCGAGAGCGAGACCGCCAAATGACCGAACCCGTTGCCGCGCATGATTTCCGCCTCGTTCGGGGAGGCTTGTACCGGAATCCTCTCGGCGCCGAACTTCGTGTTGTTGCGCCAGTCCGGGAGTTCGCTGCCCGCAACCGTCTCCGGTGGGGACCGGTGGTTTTCGGCCACACGACGTTCGGCGATATCTGGGTCGTCGAGTCCAGCCACGAACTGTTTGGCATTACTCGCCATCTCGCGACCGGGGAGGGGCTGCTGTCGTGCGGCTACTGCCTCGTGTCTGCGCCGACCGAAAGCGAGACCAACGAATGAAAGTGATCACCGCTGCTCAGGTGAAGTTGCATCCCTGGGCCGAATGTGACGAGCAAGGCTGTGAGTGGACACACGACACAAGCCCGGCGACGAGGGACGCCGCGAAGCGGCACGTCAAAGCGACCGGGCATTCGGTGCTGGTTGTGGTTGAGGACCGTTCCCTCTATCGAACTGACGGTGCCGAATGACCGTCCAGAAGTTCCGTCGGCCGGAGGCGGTGGTCGAGGCGATGCAGATGACCGGCGACGAGGACGCCATCCTCGAGCTGCTGGCGTGGATTCCGGCCGATAAGCAGTACTTGACCGACTACGCGGGCACGCCCGCCGCTTATGTGAAGTCTCCGGATGGTTCGAGGCATCGGATCTGGCCCGGCTACTGGGTTGTGTGCGACAACCTCGGCGGCTGGTGGATGTACACCCCGGCCCGGTTTCGTGAGCTGTACGCGCCACTGGAGGGCGACGAATGAGTGTCCACTGGTCGGAGATCGACCCGGCTGACGCCACCAACATCACATTGCCCCACCCGGATATCGAAGGCCCTATCGACCAGAACGGCGAACCGTGTCCGTGGCCGTGGGAGCCCCAGCAGCTCGTCGGCGCGCCGTTCGGGCAATATCACTGCCCGTACTGCGGTTCGATGGTGTTGGCGGGGCTGCCGCATCCGGATTGGCGGAACGATCCCATGGTCGGGGAGATCGGGGAGGTGCCGTGACCGCCGCGGACGACATCCGCCGCGAAGCAATCGAGCGCAGTGCGTGTTTCGACTATGAGCGTGAACGTGCCGCTGGCCGTGTGCATGGGGACCTTCCATGGGGCTCCTTGCCTGAGTCGGTGCGGGACGAATGGCGAAGTGACGCAGCCGGACTAGTCGACGCGCTCGGTGATCTGCTGCCTGACGGAATCGAGACGAGTCCTGAGCAATCGCTGTGGCGGTGGAAGCACGAATGGCAGGAGGTCGGCGATGACCAGTGAATCGGATGACATCCGTGCCCGGTACGAGGCCGCGATCCTGGACGGTCTCGCTGTGCGTGTGCTGCGCACATCAGATCGTGAGATCGCCGCGGCCATCCTCGATCGCCTCGACGCCGACGGGCTGCGGCCGACCACCATCCTCACCCGCGTCCATCCTTGCGATTGCCAGCCTTGCCCGGAATGCGAGACGGCAGCCCTCGCTGAGGGGGCGGTGCGTCAGGAGGCTTACCTCACCGATTGGCGAGACATCCCCATCCAACCCGGAGGTGACCCTGAATGACCGTCCGTTTCCAGATCGTCGGCCCGCCAACAGAAGTCCAGAAGGTCCGCGACAGTATCGAGGCCGCATTCGGCGACCGCGTCAGCACCGATGTGGAAGTCACCAATCGGCCTGCGACCCTCACGCGTTGGCACGGCGACATCGCCAGCGTGGAACTGCTGAGCAAACCATCCGCCGTGGCGAATCCACTGTCTACCAACCTGCTCGGGGAAGTCGCTCCGGACCTCGTCGCCGCTATCAATGCCCTCGCCACCAAATACAGCGCACATGATGTCGCTATCGTCGCCGCCGAACTGAGCAACCCCAACGGACTGCGAGGGTTCCTTAACGCAGGAAAGAGAGACCAGGAATGAAGCCGGACGGCCAATTCGGCACCCCCGCACGGCACTCCACCCAGCCCGCCCAGTGGTACCGAACCATGGATCGAGGGTTCGCCCTCCAGCATTTCGGGTTCCCGGCCCACCCGCGCCGCGGGGAGCGCCATACCGCACCCGATGGCAGCGTTTGGGGATTCGGGCTCACCGGCACGGGCTGGTGGGAGCTGCTGGCCGCGCGCCGACGCGCCCGGCGATCGGCTCCGTCGATGGCGAATGACCGTGATCGGCTGATCGCGTTGCTTCGCAAGCACTTGTACGACAGGGGCGATCGGTACGAGACAGCCGCTGACGCCCTGCTGGCGGACTGGCTGATCGTGCCGCGCTCGGACATCGAGGGCATCGAGTACGGCTACCGCGTGACCGCCGACGACCCCACGCATTCGACATGGACTGCCAGGGCGGAGTCCGAGCAGCAGGCCCTGGCGTACGCCGAGCACCCGGCGATCACCGCGGTGCAGCGCCCGATCTTGCCGTGGTCGCCGATCCCCGAAGGCGGTGACAGCGGTGCCTGACCACTGGCGACTGTTCCACGGCGGTGTCCCCGGCATTCGAGTGGGTGAGCTCATCGAGCCCGGCCACGGCCGCCGCCGTCACGACGGTTGCCCATGGTGCGAAGCCCGCGCTCGCGGCGAATCGCATTTCGGCATGGACGGCCCATCGAAGCACGCCGATCTCGTCTACTTGACACCGAATCGGTTGTACGCCAAGTACTACGCGTCGCTGTGGGGGCGTGGTGATCTGTATCGGGTGGAGCCGGTGGGAAAGGTCGAGCGGTCGACAGAGGACTCCATCGAGACGTTCACGGCACCGTCTGCGCGGGTTGTGGCGGTTGTGGATCGTGCGGTGCTGCTGACTATGTCGGAGCGCCGCCGCCTGTATCGGGAGTGGAGAGCAGCGGACGAGAGGAAGGACGTTCCCTAAAGCACACATGTGTGTGTATCATTGAGAGGTGTTCGACGGATGAGCCGTCACTGAGCCGGAAGGAACCGGACCATGATCGAAAATGCTTCTGCCAGCTACGAGTGGGTGCCTGTGCTTCACAGCCTGTGCGGCGGCGACGGGTGCCGGTTGTGCGGTGGACAGGGGGAGGAGTTGGTGCGGGTGGATGTGACCGCAGTCCGCTGAATCTCCCTTGATGCGCGGGCCGCTGCCACACTGGAAGCGGCCCGCACTATTGCCCATACACACATGAGTGTGTATTGTTATCCGTGTTAGACGGACCGAACCGTCACGAACCGGAAGGAACCGGAATGACCACCGCCACCATCACCCGCACCGCCGCCCAGCTCGCCGCCGCCGCGCTCGGTATCACCAGCGACGACCGCGTACGCGTCGACATCGCCCGCGACGGATGGGACAACGCCTGGTGCGAGGAAACCGGCCGCCCCGCCGCCGTGACCGTAGGGTGGAGCACCTGGGACAGCGACGAACGCGCATGGCTGCCCACCGATCGCACCGTGGCCGGTGACATCGCCGCCGCCTACATCAATAGCCTGCTGGCGTCGGACCTGACCGACCCCAGCGAACCGATCATGGTCACGGTGTCGCGGCACTACCTGCGTTACATGCACCCCGACATCGCGGACGCGCTGTGACCCGCACGGCCCACCGCTCCCCCCGATGGTGGCACGGCACACCGTGCCACCATTGGTTCCACAACTGCCTACCAACTCGAGGTGGAGCAGCCACGGAACAGAAAAGGGGATCGCTGGTGGCGGACCAGAAATACGATTTCGGTCGCGGCGCGCGCATGATGGTGTCGCGGGCCTATCTCGGACTGAGCCGCGAAGAGATGGCCGCCGCGCTCGGTGTGCGGAACCTGTCGTCCTATCAGCGGTGGGAGGGTGGCCAGAACGGTATCCCCGTGGGCATCTGGGCCGAAGTGGACAAGCTGCTGGAGCGTTTCGACCAGCAGGTGACCGACCTGCTGGAGAAAGCGGGCGGCGGCCCGCTGCGGGTGCAGGTGACCCGCGGCCGTACCAAGGATCGCCCGTTCCCGGGGATGTGGCTGCGCGTCGTGTCGGAGGCGATGCGGGAAAACCCCAAGATCGAACCCGTGTTTCCCGAAGATGACAGGCCCTGACATGGACGAGCTGGACACCCAGACGATATGCCGGAACTGCCGATCGCCATTATCTGCGCATTGGGGCGTGGAAGGACTCCAGTGCCCACGCGGCAGCCTCGGTGGTTGGTTCGAGCCAACCGCGCCGGACTCTCCGGGCGGGAGCGACACCGAGCGTGACCGCGACCGCTGACCGCCTGACCCAGCTGATGCAGCTGGCCGACCGGCTGCCCCCTGAACAGCGGGCAGCGTTCCACGCGTGGGCCGGTCAGGAAACCGTGCGCCGCAACGCGCTACGAGCGTGCGCACACCCGGCTGAGCTCGCGCAGCTGATCGACCCCGCATATGTGATCACCCCCGCTATCCGGATGATGTCCGAGCACATCGAACGCGCGGTCACCACCCGCGGGGGCCGCCTGCTGATCACATGCCCACCCCAGGAGGGCAAGACAACCCTGGTCGCGGTGTGGACCGTGGTCCGGCAGCTTCAGCGCCGCCCGGACTCTCGCATCCTGATTGCCTCCTACAGTGAGGATTTGGCGCGGCGGTCCGCTCGCGAAGCCCGAAATCTGATCTTGGCGTACGGCACTGATGCCCGGGACCCGCTGACGGGGGTGCCGCTTCCCGACCGGTTGGGGCTGTCGCTGGCGGGGGACCGGTGGGCACAAGGCAACTGGCAGATCCGCGGTCACCAGGGCGGTGTGGTCGCGGTGGGCATGGGCGGCACCATCACCGGCCGCGCCTGCGATCTGCTGATCATCGACGACCCGCTGAAAGGCATGGCCGCCGCCGACTCCCCCACCGAGCGGGCCAAGGTGATCACCGGCTACCAGGCCGACCTGTCGACGCGTCTCGCGCCCGGCGCACCCATCATCATCATTCAGACGCGTTGGCATGAGCAGGATCTGGCTGGGCACCTCCTCGCGCAGGACGCCGACCGGCCCCCCGCTGAGCGTGAATGGGTCCACATCAACATCCCGGCCGTGGCCACCTCGGGCGTGCCCGACGCGCTGGGCCGCGCCGAAGGTGACCCCCTGGAGTCCGCGCGGGGCCGCACCCCTGAGGATTGGGACCGCACCCGCCGCGCGGTCGGCGAACGCGTGTGGGCCGCCCTGTATCTCGGTGTGCCGACCCCGGTCGGCGGCGGTCTGTTCTCCACGGCCTGGTTCGACGCCTACCGGCTTCCCGCTGCACCGCCACTACATCGTCGCCTGGTCACGGTCGACCCCGCCGAGACCGGCAAGGGTGACGAGGCGGGAATCATGGCGGCCGGAATGACCCGCGACGGCACGGTGATGCTCACCGATGACTGGTCGGGGCATCTGTCGTCTGCGGAGTGGCCGCGCCGGGCCTGTCTGCTCGCGCTCACCACCGGCGCGGACGAAATCGTGTTCGAGGCATACAGCGCGCCGACCACGTACGCGGGCTTGCTGCGGCGCGCCTACGCCGATCTCGTGGTCGAGGCTGCCGCGGCGGGCGGGGTGGTGGACGGGGTGGCGGTGCCACCCGATCGGCCGTTCCACATCACCCCGTGGAAAGCGACGGGTAATGCGCTGGTGCGGTCGGTGGGGTTGCGGAATGCCACGTCCACGGGCCGCTGCCGGGTCGTCGCCTACAAGCTGGCCACCTATGAGGCGCACGCGGTCCGCTGGCAGGAGGGGCAGCATTGCCCGGACCGTGTCGCGGCGGCCACGATCGCCTATGACGTGCTGGCAGGGGGTGACGGGGTGCAGATGTCCGCACCGGCCGGTTGGGGTGATTTGCCTTCGGGGTTGCTCCGATAAAACTATTCCCGTCCAAGGCAGCGAAGGCCCCGGAAGGCCGTGGAAAGCATGCCGAAAGCGGCTGACTGGGGTTGCGCGGGCAGCGCCTACCGTCGCGGCTATGTCACCTGTCCTGACGTGCCTGCTGGCGCTCGTTGTGTACGTACTCGCCGCGGCGCGGCTGACCCGGATCATCACCACCGACAAGGTCGGGGAACCGTTGCGGGTCGCGGCGGTGGATCGGTTCGGCGGGGATTCGATGATGGCGTTTCTGTTCCACTGTCCGTGGTGTTTCGGGTGGTGGGTGTGCGCGGCGCTGGCGTGGCCGACCGCTGTCGTGGCGGGGTTGCCGTGGTGGTGGGGGTTCGGTTTGTGGCCTGCGGGGTCGTACCTGGTGGGGGTGCTGGCCCGGCTGGATGGGGATTGACCATACACACATGTGTGTGTAGTATTAGGGGTGTCGGACGGATCGAACCGTCACTCACCCCGGAAGGAACCGGACCCATGACCTGCACCCGATATCCGTACTCCGCACACGTCACATTCCCGGACGGGACCAGCGACGACTACGACCGATGGTCCAACGAGGCCACACACGCTGTCGTCGGCCGCGACCGCGACGGGCTCACCAAATCGGAGCGCCTGATCGTCGCCGAATGGTGCACCGATCCGGAGGCCGCGCGCACCTGCGCTGAGCAGTGGCTGGCCCGCTACGGCGGCGAATGGACCGTAGTGCCGGTCACCTACACCACGCCCGGCAACCTGCACTAGCCCCCCGCCCGGCCGCCCCGGCAGAAGCGGGGCGGTCATCCAGCTGGACGGATCGAACCGTCACCCACCCCGGAAGGAACCGGACATGCCCAGGCTCACTGTCGATTACGGTCACCTGCTCGCGCTCACAGAAGCCGGTCTCACCGCCGCTGTTACCCAGGACGGCCAGCCCGTCGACCTGCTCATACGGGGGGTGACGCTGGACGACATCGCGGACTTCGCCGCCGCCGAACACATGCGGGCCTGAACACCCGCCTGGGCCAGCTACAACGACGTATGCGAGTGGGGGCCAACGACGATCCCCGCGACCAACCCATCTGCCATGACGGATCGAACCGTCACCACGACCCGGAAGGAACCGGACTTTGACCGACCACACCACCGACGAGCACGACGGATACCACGAGGCCGTCGACCATCACGACGAGGTGAGAGCCGCGCTCAACGCGGCCATCAACGGCCACAAGAACGCTGTGGAAGCCGCCGGATACTGGCGGATCACCGCGTACACGCTGACCAGCATCCGATGCGGTGGACACCTCCCCCACCTCCCTCTCAGCGAAGAGGAGTGGTGGGAGCACGCCCGCCCAGCGTTCCCCTTCGGTAGCGACGAGCTGGCCCGCGACCTGGACGCACTGTCGGCCCTGATCACCAAGGCCCACACCCTGGCCGTCGTCTACTCCGATTCTGCGGCCCGGCTGCTGCGCATGATCGAGCAGCTGACCGAGGAGCTGACGGCGAAGTCCGCCCCCAGCGAATAGCCCCGCACCGGCGGCCCCGCCCACTCGCGGGGCCGCCGACACGACCGCCGGAAGGAACCGGAATGTCCACCAGCTATGTCCCCACTCCCGACATAGTCGAACTCGGCGTCGTATACCACGACGGCCGCCGCTGGATACGCGTAGAAACGATCTACAGCGATGGCAAAGCCGGGTGCCGGGTCATCGCTCGCAAAGCGGGGGACCGCATCGTCCCGGCCAACACTCCCACCACCATTGCTTTCGCCGCGCTCCAGAAGATGCAGCGCACCCCACAGCCTCCCAAGCCCCGGCCCGATATCGATGTCATCGAGATCGACCGGCAGGCCCAAACCATCACGGTCGACGGGGTCCAGCTGCCCTATCATGTGGGCGCGTACGGGCCACGGGTCCGCCACGGCGCAGACACCCCGGATGGCGCTTTCCACGTCACGGTCACGCTGACCGCGCGGCAGGTGCGCTATGTGTGACCAGTACACCCCCGAGCAGCTGGCCGCCGCCCGCCGCGTGGCCGACGCCCACGCGGCGGTGCAGGACTACCTGAACCATGAGCCGGGCCAGCTGGACGGCCCGGACTGGGACGCGTGGAATGACGGCCTCCAAGCCGCTGACGCGCGTCGTGCTGAGGCCGAAGCCGCGTATGCGGCCTTGTTCACGTCGGGTCGGGTCCCCGATACCTGCCTGGTGCTGGGCCACTAATTCCTGTCCAGGAGAAACCTTGTGAAATTGTCCAGACTGCTGCCCTCCAACCCGTGCGGCCCCTCCACCCGAGGCTGCGGTAGCTGCCGTCACTGCCGCCGCCTGTATCGGTGCTTCAGCCGCATTGCCTCAATCGGGATGATCGAATTCGGCGTGTTCGCTGGGTTGATACCGCTGTTCGTGTGGCTTTTGCCCCCGACCGAGATCAGCACGACCGCAACCGTATTCACTCTCGCTGGGTTATCCATCGCGGGCGGTCTTGCTGGCGGCGCGGGGTACTTGTGTTCCCGGATATTCGAACCACCGAAAAACAGGTGATCATGACCACTTTCACCCGTCGTAATCCCTGCGGCACCCCCACCCGCGCCTGCGGCGTCTGCGCGCGCTGCCGCCACTGGTACCGCTTTTTCGCCAGCGTAGCGTCCATCTTGATGATCGAGGGCGCAGTATCGGTCGGTCTGGTCCCGCTGTTCGCGTGGATGCTCGAGCCGCGCCTGGCCACCAGGACCGAATCCGTATTCATGCTCGTTCTGTCGGCGGTGGCCGCCGCTCTCGGCTGTGTCTACGCGCGGCGGCTGTCCCGGATATACGCACCACCGGACAGCAAGTAGGTGGTGAAAGGGGTGTGGGCCTGAGCGCGAAGGGGATAGAGCTCAGGCCCACACTCGTGGTTCAGCTGCGCGCGGCCCGGTCCGGCCACACAACCCCGGACCGGCAACCGCATCTCCCGCGCCGCCACTCTCAGGCTAACTCGTCAGCGAAGCCCCGCACTGCCCAAGTCGCGAATCAGGACATCGAACAGCGGCGCATCCGGCCAGCTCGGGCGGGCGGTACCGACCTTGCGCCACCCCCAGGACAGGTACCGTTCGTAGGCCCGCTGGTTCTCCGCCTCCACCAACAGCGTCGCGCGCTGCTCCCGCCGGTGGGTCAATAGCTCATCGTGCAACGCGCGAGCGATGCCGTGGCCGATATATGCCGAGTCCACCATGATTTCACTGAGCGCGAATGTCCGTGTCCCGGTCTCTGCAACGAACTCGTCGCGGTCGATGCTGGGATCGTCCAGGCGCAGCGGGTTCCACCAACGCGCGTTCGGCTGCAACGGCCACCCCCAGGCTTGGCCCACAGCCTTGCCGTCGATGCGCGCTAGCACCAGTTCGAAACCGTTGCCGCGGCTGGTGTACGCATCGAACCGTGTCATGAACTCTTCGGGGGAGTCGAACGGATCACCGGACTGTATCGCTGCCACGTAGGACCGGCGGTAGATGTCTTCCACGGTGTCGCGGATCGCGCGCGCCTGTTCCGCGGTGAGGTGTTCGAATTCGGGTGCGGGGTGGGTCATGCGGTGATGGCTTTCTGTGCGGTTGCCGCTGCCAGCGAATCGAATTGATCGTTGAAGGCATCACCGGCGGTCAGCTCCTCGGTGGCCGCCCGGATGGGCGCGAGGACTCGCAGGGTGCGAGTGGATGCCACCTCGGTGAGCGCGTGCAGGACGGCCACACCTTCCTCGATTGCGCCGGAAACGTCTCCGGCAGCGGCCCGGGTCGCGGCCGACCATGCGCGCATGTTGGTGATGTTGCGGGTGCTTGCCTGTTCGGCGACAGCCGCGGCGAACAAGCCGATGGCCCGGTCTGTGTCTCCGATTGCCCCGTACCCGCGGGCCTCGTGGCCGCTGATTTCGAAATGGGTGACGAACCGGAGCCATTGGGGCACTTGGTCGATGGGCTCGAACTGTGCCGCGGCGTCCATCTCCCGCCATGCTGTCGCGATCGCACGCCCGAACGCTGAGCGGTCGCCAAGTACGCCCTGGGCCTGCGCTTCACGAACGGCGATCAGAGCGTGAATGCGGCCGGGCGGGCGGCCCCTCATCAGGTCTCGAGCGCGCCCGACGAGCGAGAGCGCCTTGTACGGGCTGCCCTTCCCTGATCGCGCGAGTGCGATGGACTGGTTGGCCTGGTACAGGCAGGTGTGGGCGATCAGGTCGCTGTTGTTCGCTTCGGTGCCCAATGCCATTGCCTGTGCGTAGCACCGGCGGGCTAGATCGTGTTTGTCGGCGTCGAACGCCAGCCAGCCCGACAGCACGGCGAGTTCTCCGGCCGCCGCGGTGAACGCGCTACCCGTCGTGCTGTCGTAGGTGCTCGTTTCCAGCAAGTGGGTAGCGCGGTCCAGCTGGTCGACGGCCAGTCCGACGAGGCCGCCGCCGCCGACACGTTGGTCCTGTTCTTCCAGCATTTCGACACCAGCGAGCACGCGCTGAACGTCGCTCATGCCGATATGCGCCTGGTCTTCGGATAGCAGCATCGCGCCCGCTGCCGCGGCTGCCCATTTCGCGAATTCTCTTCGTCTCACGTTGTAATCGACTTCCCATGTGTCCGTACCGGATTCGTGGTCCGGGCCGATCATCAGGACCGGTTCAGCGGTTGTGCCGCTGAGGACAGGATGCCCGGCCGCCAGCGACCGCGCGCGGGAAAGTTCAGACCAAAACCGTTCGCGCTGAGCGGGTTTCAGTTGCGCCAGCACAGTATCCAGCGCCTCTGCCGATCGCCCCTTGACGGGCTTGTCGACGGAGGCTGTCAGCTCCCATTTCTGTATCGCCTTGGGTCCGAAGCCGATCCTGGCTGAGAAGTCCTCACGCCCCTCTCTGAGTGCGACCTCACGCAGGATGCGGACCTCCCTACCTGTCCAGGTGCCGATGATCATCGCTTTCCCCTTCGCGGACAACATGCCGTAGGTGAACTGTAGGCGTTTTGTAGGCGGTCTGGGGCTGGGTTCACCTGCGGTTTTCCGCAACGCTGAGGCCAGGCCCCGCCGCCGGGGAAGCCAGCGGGCCGCCGCGCCCGCCGAATCGGTCGGCTCGACGCCGTTACACCACGGCCGATTCGGTAGCGCCCGGCGGCGGGTGCCGTTCGAACAACTCCAGGACGGGACACGCGAGGTGAGTACGGTGGGGTTCGATTGGTTTCGCGACAACAGCAGCACTGCGCAGCGAGCGGTGAGTACGCGCTCAAGCGTGGGCGTTCACGATGACCGGCGACGCGAGCGGATCTGGGCTGAGGACGCGCGCGCGGCAGATCAAGGCATGTGGCCCAACGGGTGGCCGCACGAAGCGCCCGATGGGCTGATGAGCATTCCAGAGGCGCACCAGACGATGCAGCGGCACCGCGGATGCCTGCGCACCGAATGCCCACGCAAAGAGGCGGCGTATTTCGTGCTGCTGGAAGCTGGGCGAATCCGGCCGGACTCCAGCCGCGAAGTATGAACGGCGAGATGAGGGGCGTGCCGGAGGGGGTGAGCCATGACAAACCGAATTCGGCGCGCATCATGAACTACCTGCTGGGTGGCAAAGACAATTTCACGGCCGACCAGGAGGCGGCGCGCACCATGATGGAGGCCGCGCCGGAGATCCGGACACTGGCCTGGTCGAGTCGCCAATTCCTGCTAGAGGCAACACGATGCGCGGCGCGGGCCGGGATCACCCAGTTCGTGGATCTCGGGGCCGGATACCCGATCGAGCCGTACGTGCACGAGGTGGCGCAACGCCAGCTTCGGGCGTCACGGGTGGCATCGCCGGTGCGGGTCGTGGCGGTCGACTACGACCCGGTCGTCCGCGCGCACATCGCGGCGCTGGTGGCACCGGGGTCAGGGGTGGTCCCGATGTTGGCCGACATCCGCGACCCCGATCGGATTATCAGCACGATCCGCGATGACATCTTGCTCGATCTGTCGGAGCCGGTGGCGGTGCTGTGTGTCGGTGTGCTGCATTTCGTCACCGATAACGAGGGACCAGAAACGATTCTGGCCACGTGGCGGAAAGCGGTGGCCCCGGGAAGCTATCTGGCCATCACCCACGCCAGTGATCGCACGTCCGGCGATTTCATCGCGAAGACAGCGCAGTTCGCAGGCACCGGCGCGGAGGTCACCTACCGGTCCCGTGACCAAATCAGGGGGCTGATGGACGGCTGGTGCCTGCTGCCCGACGTGACCGACCTTCACGAATGGCTCGGTGTGCCCTTGTCTCCGCCAGCGCTGTGCATCGATGCCGCCATCGCACGGGCGCAGTAAACACCGAGTCTGCCTGCACCCCTGATCTTTACCGTGCCGCGCGATGGCACGGATCTACTCGCGGCGCGCACACCACACCGGCCCCGGCACTCGGGAGCCGGTCGTGGTGTCGTCGGTGTCGGCGCTCACCGCCGCCAGCGTCCGCGTATCCCCTGAGCGCTGGGGCAAGGTCACCAAACCCCCCGCCGACCGCGGCAAATGGCAGGCCGAAGCCTGGGACATGCTCGACCACATCGGCGAACTGTCGTTCGCGCTGCTGTGGAAAACCGCGCTGCTGTCCCGGTTCCGGCTGGTCGCCAGCGATATCGACCCCGACACTGGCCGCCCCACCGGCATCACCGACAACCAGGCCGCGAAGGATATCGTGGCCCGGATCGCGGGCGGTGTGGCCGGACAAGCGCAGATGCTGTCCCGGCTGGCCCCGCTGATGATGATTCCCGGCGAAGGCTGGTTGGCGATCATCTACCCCGATGGCGATGAACAGTGGCACGTCCTGTCCGGCGACGAGATCCGGTCTCGGGGGGACCAGGTCGAGCTGACGCTGGACGACGGCACCAAGTACACGATGGACAAGGCTGTTGACACGCTGTCTCGGATTTGGCGGCCCGACCCGCGGATCTCGAGCTTGGCGTGGTCGCCGGTGAAGGCGGCGCTGCCGATCCTGCGCCGGATTCTGCGGATGGAGCAGAACATCGAGGCCGCGGGCAAGTCGCGGCAGGCCGGTAACGGCATCCTCGTTCTGCCACGCGAAATCTCGATGCCGGTCACCGCGCCCCCGACCGGGACCCCCGACCCCGACGCGCCGACCCTGCCCCCTCCCCCGCCTCCCCCGTCGCGGTTTGTGTCCGCGGATGAAGTGCGGAAAGCGTTGCAAGAGGCGATGTCTACGGCGATCCAGAATCCGGCATCGGCTGAGGCGCTGGTGCCGATCGTGCTCACAGTCGCCGGGGAATACGTCGACAAGATCCGCCACATCAAATTCGACAGCGAGGTCAGCGAGAAGGCACAAGCGGCGCAGGAGAAGGCGATCCGGCGGCTGGCCATGACTCTCGACATGCCGCCGGAGGTCCTGCTGGGGTTGGCCGACCTCAACCACTGGTCGTTGTGGGGTGTCGAGGAAGAGGCTGTACGCTGGCACGCCGCCCCGGAGATGGAAACGATCTGCGCGGCCCTGACCGAGCAGCTGTTGACCCCGATGCTGCCGCCCGATCTCGCGGGCAAGGTCGTGATCTGGTACGACGCCAGCGATGTCGAGGCCGAACCCGACCAGCTGGACAAGGTGAGCACCGCCTATAAGGACGGTGTGGTCAACGCTGAGGCGTACATCCGCGAACTGGGGCTGTCGGTGGACCAGGACGGCTACGACCTGACCACCGAGGCCGGGTGGGCGCTGTGGGCCGTCGACCAGGTGCGCCGCACCCCGCAATTGCTGCCGCAGTTACTGCCGGTGCTGCGGATGCTGGTGCCCGCGCTCGCGGGCCTGCCTGACCTGCCTGCCGCCGCGCCGCCGCCCCCGCCTTCGGGTGGGCAGCCGGAAACCATCGACGCGCCAGCGATCCCGGATACGCGGGACAACGCTGCCCGCGCGGTGGTCCGTCTGTGCGTCAACGAAGCGCTACGCCGCGCCGGTGCGCGACGGCGGGGCCGCTCCGACCATGCCCGCCTGCGCGAGGTGTCCGCGGTCGATGTCCACCGTGTGCTTGGGCCGTGCGCGGAATCGGAGGTTGAGCGGCTTATTGACGGGTGGGAAGAGCTCGCGGACGACCAGGTGTGCGCGGAGGCCGGTATCGACCGGACACGGCTGCGGCAGATTGTGTACACGATCGCAGCGGTAGCGCTGACCACCGCCCGCGAACCGGTGGTGCCCGCGCAGCTGGCGGCCGGGGCGCGGCCATGAAACGGCGGGCGCTGGCGGCGATCCTGGACACCGAACACCGCATCCGCGATCTCACGCTGTCCTCGTATCGCCGCTGGTCGGTCGCGGCGCGCGGTCTGGTGCTGCCGGTATTCACCGCCGCCGCGCAACCGGCACAGCCGCCGCCTGAGCCGGTGGAGGAGCCGGTCATTCCGCCGGACGTGGCCGCGCTCGCCGCCGCCTATATCTTGTGGTCGCAAGAGATGGACGGGCAGTTCCTGCCCGGCCTGGGTCAGCTTCTGGACGGACTGGTGGCCGCCGCGCTCGCTGGGCACGGCCTGCTCCGGTTCGACTATCCCGGCCGTCGTGAGCCGGTGGACGCCGCCGACGCCACCCGGGTTGTGCCGATGCTCACCGAATGGCGCGCAGCGTTCCTCGCGGCGGTGCGGGAGCGGATGGCAGGCACTCCCGCCACCGTGCAACGCGACCTCCAGACCACGCTGGACCAGCACACGACCGCGACCGTCGCGCAGCTGCGGCAGGTGGCCGCTGATGAGCTGACCGTGCGGCCGGGCACGCGGTGGGACCACCGCGCTGACACCGTTGCCCGCACCGAGGCCACCGCCGCCTACAACGCGGCGCAGCAAGCCGCTGGACGGCTGGCCCACCACATCGCGACCACCGCCGGGGAGTCGGTGGGATACGAGAAGATGTGGATGTCGCTGCACGATGGGCGCACCCGCCCGACACACACCGCGGCGGACGGGCAACGTGTCCCGCTCGATGCCGCGTTCCGTGTCGGCGCGGCCGATCTCGACTACCCCGGTGACCCGAACGGGCCACCGCACGAGGTAGTCAACTGCCGGTGCGCGGTCGCGGTCATTCCCATCGCCGACCGCGCACCGGCAGGGCACGATAACTCCGGGACGACCGCCGCCGCGGCGGCACCAACACGAAAAGGCACAACCACCATGGCCCGCACATTCGAGGCGCTACTTATGCCCACCGGAGTGATCGGCCGCTCCGGCATGTCGATGCTGTCCCCCACCGCCGTTCTGATCGACACCGCTCTCCCGCTGGCGCTGAAGTGGCAGCCCAGCGACGAACCCGGCCACCACGGCGGCCTTACCATCGGCGCTATCGAAGCCCTTGAGCTCACCAACCGCGGCCTGATCGCGACCGGCACCCTGCTCGACAGCCCTGACACCGAAGCGGCTATGCAGCAAATCCAGGCCGGTGTCACCCGCCCGTCCGCTGAGCTGGTGGTGCGTGAGGAAACCCTGGTCGACGAGCACGGCACCACCCTGACCCCGGACACCGCAGATGAGGTGTGGAGGTCCGGCGGCACGGTCGTGATGCGCATGGACAAAGTCGAAATCGTCGGCGGAACACTCGTGAGTGTCCCGGAGTTCCGGGACACCACCATCAGCGTCAGCGACAGTGAAGCCGCGGCCCCCGATCTCGCGTTGGTGGCCGCCACCGTGGTGGAGCCCGACCGGTTCGACCCGGAAATGTTCGACAACCCGATGCTGGACGAGCCGACACCGATCCACCTCACACCGGACGGGCGGGTGGTCGGGCATCTGGCCGCGTGGGAGTCGCTGCACCGCGCGATCAAGGACCGCGCCCAGCACCCCTACCGCTCCCATTCCGGGTACGCCGAATTCCACCAGTCCCACGTCTATCTCACCACCGGCGAGATCCTGCGGGTGGGCCGACTCACGGTCGGCGGCGGCCACGCCCCGGCCGGGCGCGGTATGCGGGCCGCGGTAGCCCATTACGACGACGTGGCCACCTGCTGGGCGCATGTGCGGGCCGGGGAAGACGAACACGGCATCTGGGTGTCCGGTGTCGTCAACCCCCACGCATCGGAGGCCATGGTGAAGCAAGCGCTGGGCACCCCCCATTCGGGGCATTGGGAGCGCGTGGGCGGCCATCCCGAGCTGATCGCGGCCCATGCGGTGAATGTGCCCGGGTTCGCGATTTGCAGCCGGAAACGGGATCACGCCGGGGATCTGGCCATGGTCGCCAGTTTCGCGCCGCGTCAGTCGCGGCCCCCGGTTTCCGGCACCGTGCTGGACGAGGTGGCCCGCCGTGCTGTCGAGCAGTACGCCGAACACACCGCCGCCCGGGAACGGGCCGTGACCGCGCGGCGGCTGGTGGCCGCGGCAGCGGGTCGGCGGCAGCGCATTCTGGCTGATGTGATCCGGGAGGCGGCGGCGCGTCGTGGGATGTAACTGTCGCGGCGGCCGGTCGACCGGTGAGGCCAGCACCTACGAGGTGGTGGGGATGGACGGCACACGCTACGGCCCCTACCTGACCATGACCGAGGCCCGTATCAAGCTGACCGAGATCGGCGGCGGCGTGGTCACGCCGATCACGAAATCCGGGTAACCCCAAACCATTTCGGAACGCCGTCCCGGTAACTATTTCTCGGGCCAGGAGCCCGGAACGGCGTCCGTCTCATTGTGATAGACACCGGAGAAATCCCCGCGTCCGACAGGTGAGCCTACCGGACCCCGGTCCGGCGTGGCCGCTACGTCAACGCGTCTATATCGATTTCGATCGGCACCGGAATGGTCGTGGCGAAGTGACCGGAGATCTCAGCCGCTGTCTCGTATCGGCGGCCATCGGTCAACCGATGCACCACCAGCTCAGCGGACGGGCCAGCCACATCCACCACCCAATAGTGCGCGATCCCGGCCGCGGCGTACTCGGCAGGTTTGCTCACCGTATCGGTGCGTCGCGTGTCGGTGTCGGTGATCTCCACCGCCACCAGCACCTCATCCGGTCTCAGCCGCTGGGCCGGACCAGCCGTAGAGGTGATGACGAGATCGGGAACCCGCACGGTCGGCCGGTCGCCGCCGCGGGTGCACACCTCGAACCCTGCCAGCACCTCGAGGTGTGGCGGCAGCTGCCCGGCCAGCTGCCGCGCAAGGCGTAACGCGGCGCGGGTGTGCCTGCGGGTGGGCAGCGGCATCACGACCGGCACACCCTCGCACAGCTCGACCCGTGCGCCGCTGTCCCGGGGCAGATCATCCCATTCGGCCAGAGACAGCAGGTTCGCCACACCCCCAGTCTGGCATCAGGTATCGGCGGCGTGGTCGCAGCCGGGGCAGCTGTCGGTCAAGTAGTAGCCGTGAGCGCACAGGGTCGATCCGTCGAACTGGAGTTGCGATCAGGACAGGTAGCGGTCGATCCAGCCGAGTCCGCCGCGATCCAACCGCAACCGGGCGCGGGTGACAGAGACATAGGCCAGCATCACGTCAGCATCAGGGACCGTGTTCCATTCCCCATCGTCATCACGGTCTGGCTCCGGGAAGTCATCCGCGATCTGCACATCCGCCCATTCCCGGCCCTTGGACTTGTGCGCGGTCGACACGACCACATCCGCCCGCTTTTCCTCGCTCAACTCCTCAGCGGCCTTGACGATCGCGTCCACACCATGCGTGTCGATCAGATCCACCAGCGGCTTCAGGTCACGACCAGCTGACTCGTCCGCGAAATCCTGCACGTCCGCCCACGTTTCGAACAGAAACAGCTCCGAATGACTTGTGCGACGGCCGTTCTGGAGATCGCGCGCAGCTTCGGCCATTCGCTTCACAGCGCCGCCGCCACCGACCAGCGCAACCCGCATCCCGGACTTCAGCAGGGTCATTACCCGCCCCATCGCTGCCGCGTTGGTGCGGCACAGGATCGCGGTCGGCCGCTCCAGCTGCGTGACCTCCGAAGCCAGCTGAGGGTTACCGGTCAACCGCAACGGCGTATTCAGCAGCGACAGCCATTTGTTCGCTTCCTCCGCGACCCGCGGACCGAACCGCCACGACTGCGACAGATACAGGCGGCGGTCGGCAGGCCATTCGATCAGCGCGTCGACCGCGCCCCGCCACGCGTACAGCTGTTGCGCGGAATCGCC
Organism: Nocardia sp. CDC159; assembly: GCF_023740735.1. Taxonomy (GTDB): domain Bacteria; phylum Actinomycetota; class Actinomycetes; order Mycobacteriales; family Mycobacteriaceae; genus Nocardia; species Nocardia pulmonis. The sequence continues at coordinate 111,773 of NZ_JAMRXH010000019.1, read as the reverse complement.
CACGGCGATCTGCTGGGCGTGGTCCTGAGACTGCACAAGCTGGGCCACAACCGGATTCGAGTCCTGGCATTCGTCCAACATGACGACATCGGCCGCCAGCTCGGGGTTGGTGAGTGCCCACAGTTTGAGGTAGTGATCGTGTTCGAACCGCAACCGCCCGTCCGTGCTGCGGATGTCGTCCCATGCCTGCCGCGCATACGGCAGCACGACGCGCTGAATCGCCAGGTGGTCGTCCATCGACGTGCCGATCTGGCGCGGCACGTGATGTACGCCGATCTCGGCATCGGCGCTGTAGCAGAAGCGTTGCACGGTCTCCAACGCGATGCGGGCTTGCTGTGCCGGATTCACCTTCTGCACGCCCAGATCCAGCCACCGGGTGATGCCCAAAAGTTCGGCCGCCCGCTTGCCGGGCTGTCGGGGACCGTTCAGCCGGTGCCGGTATTTGCGGCCCACCGCGGACATCGCCAGCCCGTGCGCGGTCTTGCATTGCACGGTGGCGGGGAATGATGCGGCGGCCTCGTCCGCGATAGCGCGGTTGTAGGCGATGTATACAGCCGATTTGCTTCTGATCTCAGCGGCGATCATTTTCAGCGTGCTGGTTTTCCCGGTACCGGCTCCAGCCTGGATGATCAAGTTGTGCCCGTCGCGGGCCGCGTCGATGATCGCGGCTTGCTCGGGAGTCGGGGTGTATGCGGGCATGTCCGGTTCCTTCCGGCTCGGTGACGGTTCAATCCGTCCGACCCCATGACTGTACACACTCATGTGTGTACAGTCAACGGGGGTGCTCCGGTCTGTCAGCGCTGGAAGGTGGAGAAATCGCCTTGCCACAGCACCGATCCGGCGGTGATCACCGCCGGATTCAGCGCGGCCTTACTGACCTTATAGGCGTGCTTGACCGTCTGCCGTGACCCCGGCGGAATCGAGCCCTGCACACCGGTCCCGTAGCCCTCGCTCAGGGAGATGACGTGTTCGGCCTGCACCCCCGCCGCGCCGTAGACCACGGTCGGGGTCGGCCAGTTGAAGCCGTCCCACACGGCGCTGGTCGTGTTGATCACCTGGAAGGTGACGACCGTGGCGGGGCCGTATCGGGTGACGGTGTCTTCCACCGACAAGATCAACCCTTCCAGCCCGCTCTGGCTCCGGCCGGTGTCCATCGGCGCGTACACCCCGCCCGCCGACGCGGTAACCGCGGCGGCGGCGCTGGACGCGCCGGTGGTGAGCTGGATCGGTGTGGAGGTGGGCGGATCGGCGGCACGGTCGGCAGCGCAGCCGGTCAGACCGAGCGCGCCAACGACGACACATGCGGCAGCAACGATACGTACAGATGACACGACGAGAGAATTCCCTTCCGCGGAGTGAGGGCGAAAAGGGGGATGACCCGCGTATGTGTGCCCCTGCGCCCGCGTTGTGATGCTACGGGCAGTGCACCCCCTCGTTCTACGGTTCGCGGCAGATAGCGGGGTATGGCTGCGGGCCTCCCGGTTTCTTTCTGACGGGGTATGGCTGCGGGCCTCCCGGAAATCGACCCATGCCCGGGAGGAAAACCCCCATGAAGTTCACCATGCCCGCGGATCTCGCGGCGCTGTCGCAGGAAGAGCTTCGCGCGCTGCTGGCGGCGGCAGAACGCGAGTTCGACGAGCTGACCGCCGCGACGAGTCAGGACGACGCGACCGTGAGCGCGGAAACGCTGGAGGACATGAAGGCCCTCAACGCTGCCGCCGACGCCCTCAGCGCGCGTATCAGCGAGTTGCGGGCGCAGGACGAGGCACGCGCCGAGGAGGCACGCGCCCTGATCCAGGCCCGCACCGAGCGGGCACAGACCGCACCCACCACTCCGGACCCCGCCGACACCGACACCGACGAGGACGCAGACGCCGATTCGGGCACCGACGATTCCGCCGGTGCGGACGAGGTGGATGCGGCGGCGGTGGTCGCTGAAGCCGAACAGGTCGTCGCCGATGCAGCGGCCCCGGTGACCGCTGCCAGCGCGCCGCCGCCGTCGTTCCGAGGTCTGGGAGCCCGGCGCGGCCGGGGTCCTGCTGCCGCGCCGCCTGCGCCCGAAATCGGTTTCCGGATGCGCCCGCAGGTGCCCAAGTTCGTGGACGGCCCCGTGGGGTTCCGTGAGCTGGCGCTGTCGATCGATGCCATGGCGGTCGGCACTCGTGTGCACGCCAACCGGGCACCGCATCGGGAACGAGGCAGCATGGTGCCGCTGTCGCTGGCCACGCTGGATCGCGGGTTCGGGGCTAGCCATCAGATCGACGTGGGCAGCGAAGAGGAGCTGCGACACCGTATCGATGAGCTGGTGCGCTCGACCGAGTGGCGCGGCGCACGGTTCGACCGTGACGGCGCGCTCGTTGCGTCGGGCGGCCACTGCGCCGTCCCGGAGACGATCTACACGTTCTGCGACGTGACCCCCGCATCGGGTCTGCTGACGCTCCCGGCGGCGAATTTCGGGCCGCGGGGCGGGCAGCGGCGGCCGAAGGAACCGGATTTCAGCGAGCTGTACAACACGCTGCCGTGGCGGTTCACCGAGGAAGAGCTGGTGGCAACCAATCCGGACGGCACCGCGGTGGTGACCAAGCCGTGTATCGAAATCCCCTGCGTGGAATGGGAGGAGATCCAGGTCGAGGCCATCGGCCTGTGCGTGACCGCGGGCATCCTCCAGAAGCGCGGATTTCCCGAAGCGGTGGAGCGGTTCCTTCAGGAGGTCCTGAAAGCGCACCTGATCAAGGTCAGCGTGTGGAGCATCCTGGACATGGTCGCGATGTCGACGCCGTACACCATCCCGGCGGCGGGTGCGGTCGGCGCGGCGGGCGCGTTCCTCAACGGATTGTCGCTGCGGGCCACGCTGATTCGTCAGCAAGAGCGCATCGCGAATGACGCCGTTATCGAGGGTGTAGCCCCGGCGTGGGCGCTCGAGGTCGCGAAGGCGGACATGGCGTTGCAGCAGGGCGTGGATGTCAAGGGCATCACTGATCAGCAAATCGACTCGTGGTTGTCCACGAAGAACATTCGGATGCAGTGGGTGCAGCACTGGCAGCAGCTGCCCACCGCGTCTGTGCGGTGGCCCACCAGCGTGCAGGCGCTGCTGTACCCGGCCGGTGCGTTCGTGCAGCATCTGGAGAATGTGATCGAGGTCGGCACCCTCTACGACAAGGCCATGCTCCAGAAGAACCGATACATGGAGCTGTTCACCGAGGACGAGTACGCGGTGGACAAGCGGTGCCGTGTCTCGGAAATGGTGACGGTGCCGTTGTGCGCCAACGGCTCTGTGGGTGCGCGCGAACAGATCACCTGCACCGCGACCACCAACGAGGTGCAGACCGCGACCATTTCGGGCTCCCCGACCGGCGGCACGTTCACCATGTCGTACGACGGGGAGACCACGCCCGCGCTGCCACACAACGCGAGCCTGGCCGCGGTGCAGTCCGCGCTGGCGGGCCTGCCCACCATCGGCGCAGGCAACGTCGCGGTGACCGGAACTCCGGGCACGTCGTACGTGGTCACGTTCCAGGGCCTGCTCGGTGGAACGAATGTCACGCTGATCACCGCTACCGGGTCGTTCACCGGCGGCACCGATCCCGATATCACGGTCGCGCAGACCACGGCGGGCGCGCCGAACTGAGTTCGGCCCTGATCTCCGGTTCGGGGCGGGTGAGTATGTCCCTGGTGGCTGCCCACACTCACCCGCCCCGGCCGGACCCCTCAATCCCGAAGGGAGGCAATGGTGGAGGTCTACAAGCCACCGCTGGCCAATCCGTCCGGCGGCGGCCTCTACACCGCGGCCACGATCATCGACGCCGGGGACCCGCCGCGGCTGGCGCACGGCGTGGTGGTCGACACCTGGAACTGCGGCCCCAGCTGGGTGTGGCCGATCGCCTGCGAGGCGGAACAGCCCGATCCATCACCAAAAGGCACTGAACCGCGTACTGATTGGCTCGACACCCCATTCACCGGGGATGTGATCGGGGCCGATGACAACTGCTCGGCACTGGTGCCGGAAACCGAAGCGGCCCAGCGGGCGCAACAGCTGTTGCGGCTGCACGAGCCGGTGCGAGTTGAGCAGCAGCTCACGACGCGACTGCTGACGGCGGCCGGGGCACCGGCCACGGTAGCTGGGCTGGTGGCGGCGGTCGGGGCACTGGAGGAAACCGTCGCAGAGTTCGGGATCACAGGCGTGCTGCACGCCGCCCCGCATCTGGCGGCGGCGGTACAGGCCGCGCAGTTGGTGACCCGGTCCGGCGCGTACTTGGTGAGCCCGATGGGGCACCGGTGGGCGTTCGGCGCGGGGTATGCCGATCTTGGCGAAACCATCGTCGCCACCGGACCGGTGACGGTGCACCGTGGCCCGGTGTCGATGACCCACGGCCCGGACTACCCCCACAACGCGCGGCTATCGGTAGCGGAACGCGAAGTGCTCGTGTCCTGGGAATGCTGGACCGAAGCGGTAACGATTGGAGCGTGAATTATGAAGGCAAACACGGAGATTCGCGGTGACATCGCGATCGTTCGCCCCTTGAGCGGCGGTCATGGGCAGGTAGCGCAGGCGCTGCTGGCCGCTGCCGGGCCGGACCGGGTGCGGCAGGTGCGGACCGTCACCACGGGCGGGCGTGGCTTCCAGGTGCCAGTGGAGATCGCCAAGGCCGCCGGGTTCATCCCGGACCCGGCCGACGAACCGGCGGACGATCCGGCCCCGGCCGACGATGCCGTTCCGGCCGCGGAAAAAACCGCCCGCCGCTCGGGTGCCCGATCCAGCAGGAAAACGGCGTCGCCTGATCCTGCCGGTGCGTCGTGACCAATCCCCGCAACGTGGTGGACCTCGTTGCGGATGAGGTGATCGCACGACTACGCGAGGAGATCGCCTCGCACATCGCCTACGCGGCAGACATGGCGCGCGCTGACGTGCACGCCGCGGCGCGTCAGCAGTTCGCCGAGTTCCTGGCCACGCTGCCCGCGCCGGGGTCGGCGGCGGCGGTCCCGGCGAAGATGGACGCGCGGGAGCGTGCGCAGCGCACCGCGGTCCAGGGCGCGGTGGCGACAGTGGCGGTAGCCGTGCTGCTCGCGGTAGCCGGGGCGATCAGCGGCGACGGATTCGATTGGGCCAGTAGCGGTGACTGGAAAGCGGTGGCCGGGGCGGCGCTCGGTGCCGGAATCGCTGCTGGCGCGGCGTATGTGCAGCGGCTGGTGTCACCCCCGCACGTGCCCAGGGAGGGTGAAACGGAATGAGGCGGCGACTCGTCAGGGCAATCGACTCAGAATCGGTACGCCCGTACCAGGCCGTGCTGTACGCGGGTTACTTGGTGGCGGGCATCCAGAGTCTGATCTTGGGGTCACCGCCGACCGCCGTCGCGCAATCCATGGGAGCGATAGCAGCGGGCATGTGGACGGGGTTGCTCATCTGCTGCCCGCTGTTGTTGCTGCTGGGCTTCCTGCTGCGTCGGCACCCCAGCGGGATATGGGTGCAGATCGCGGCTGAGGCGGGGGCAGCTTCGGCGACAGCCGCGTTTGTGGTCGCTGTCCTGCAATCGACATGGGCCGAACGAGCGAGCTTCGCCGCATGGTCGGGGGCGGCGATGACCGCGCATTCCGTGCTTCTGCTGACGCGGGATCTACGGCGGGCGCGAGAGATGGCCCGCCTGGTGAAAGAAGTCCGAGCATGATATTTGATGTGTCAACAATCCTGGTCAGTGGCGGGGTGTCAGCCGTTCTCGTCTCCCTGGTCCAGGCCGTCGCCGCCCGCCGCCCCCGCCGACTGAAGTCCGCCGACTACGCCGAAATCGCCGCACGCGTATCGAACATGGGCGCGGAAATGTCGCAGAAAATCGCGGCCGATCTGCGGCGGGAAAACGAGAAGCTCGAGAACAAGGTGGACGCGCTGGCGCGTCGCGTCAGTGAACTCACCGATGCGCTGTGGCTGGCGATCCGCCAAATCGAGTCCACCGGCCAAGACGCATCCGCCATGCGGGCCGTGCTCAACGGCAACCCCAACAAGACTTGACCCTCGAACCGCTATTCGCGCAGGTCAAGCGGGTTATAATAATTCTTCGCCCGAAAATCCGCCGGTCGGCTGGCTAACCGAGACTTGACCTCCGACTCAGCGGCGGTCGGCACGTTATGCGTGCCCGTCCCTCCGGGCCACAAGCTGGCGGCCCCCGCTTACCACAACGAGGGCCGCCCGGCGTCGACTCGCTACACCCGATTGCGTTGAGCTCGACACCATCCACTCAACCAGTCGCCCGACCTATCCCACAACGGGTTGCTGTCCGGCGTCCGTCCGGACTCACATCCGGCATGTGGGACTACTGCACCCCTGCTCTCTATCGTGCGCGGCGTGGACCTGGGCAGCCACGGAAACGCTCTGACATGCACATATAGAGGAGAGCTGAAGTGGCGAACTTCGCGGTCGTCAAGGGGAAGCGCCTACGCGCAACCCTGGTGGATGCGTGTGGAATGCCCCTGGCCGGACCGCGCTCGCGGCTCGTGACCTCAGGCTTTGTGACCCTGAAGGCGTCGCCGGTGATGCGAGACGCCGACGACATCGAACAGACCAACGCCGAAGGCCGCGTCTGTGTGGCCGACCGCACGCCCCCCGAACGAAAGTGGTGGGCTCTGTCGATCGAGCTGTGCGGCGTGGACACCGACCTGTTCAACATGCTGCTGGATTGGGAGGTCGTTACCTCCTGGGACGGTAAGCCGATCGGTTTTTCCGATCAAAAGGAAGTGCCGTCCGATACCGGTGTCGCTATCGAACTGTGGTCTGGCGTTGGCTCCGACGACGCGTGCGACGTACCGACCACCGATGACATCCTGGTCGGCGCGGGCGGTGACCTCGTGTTGCCGTATGGGTATCTGCTGTGGCCGGTCCTGAAAGAGGCTCAGGTCGGCGATGTCGAAATCGGCTCGAAAGCGAGCACGTTCACGCTGTCCGGGATCACCGCGGCCGGGACCCGCTGGGGACGCGGCCCCTACAACGTCATGCCGACCGACGTGGACAACACCCCGGGCCGCCTGCTCACCGCGATCAAGCAAGGGCAGCATTTCCGGTCGTTCCGTACCACGATCGCGCCGCCCGATGTCACCGATGGCGCGTGCCCGCTGGTGTTGCCGTCCCCGTACTACGGTGCCACCGCCGCCGCCATCGCACCCGACCAGCCCGACTGTGACGCTGTCGCGTCCAACGAGATCCAGACCGTCGCGCTGACCGGCTCCCCCACGGGCGGCACATTCACGCTGACTTTCTCGGGGCAGACCACAGCGAACATCGCGTACAACGCAGCCGCCGCCGCGGTCGAGTCCGCGCTGGAGGCGCTGTCGACCATCGGCACCGGCAATATCGCCGTAACCGGCAGCGGCCCGTGGGCGTGCGAGTTCGTGGGTGATCTGGCGGGCGTGAATCAGCCGCTGATGACCGGGAGCGGGGCGGGCCTGACCGGCGGCACCAGTCCGTCTGTCACCGTCACCGAGACTCAAGCGGGCGGCGTCTACAGCTGATGACGCTGACTCTGGGGTGGACAGCGGGCACGCTCCGTCTGACCCTCCAGCCCGGCGCGACGTTCACCGGCCGGGTGGAATACCAATCTCCACCCGGCACCCCGGCCCCGTGGCCGCCGGGGCTGTCGGCCTGGCTGCGAATCACGGTGCCCGGCAGCACGTTCGAACGGATCTGGCCCGCCGACATCGACGGCGCGGTCATGTCGTGGTCTGTGCAGCCCGACGACGTGAACGAGATCCCGCTGAACGCGCACGGCCAGCTGTGGCTGGACTACCAAGACGCTGCCCCACTGGTGTGGCTGGAGGGTCCCGTCCTGATCGGGTCGTGCCACGCCAGCGGGTTCGGGTACGTCGCCGCGGTGCCGCTGCCCGACAGCGGCGCGGTGGCGGTACCCGTGCCCGGCCCGCCCGGACCCCCCGGGCCGCCCGGCAGCGGAGCCGGAACCGTCATCGTCACCGGCACGGCCGGGGCCGCCCTGTCGGGGCATCGGGCCGTGGTGCAGCTCCCGGACGGTACCTATGTGTATGCCAGCTGTGACGACCCCACCCATATGGCGCTGCCGATCGGGATCACCGCCGCCGCCGCCATGATGGGCGATCAGGTTCAGATCGTCATGTTCGGCCAGATGACCGAATCATCGTGGGCCTGGACGCCGGGACCGGTTTTCCTGGGCATCGGCGGGAGCCTGACCCAGTCCGCACCCACCGGCCCTACGGCCGCGTTTCTCACCCAGCTTGCCGCCGCGACCGCGGCGGACACCGTGTTCGTCGATCGCCTGCCAAGCATCGCGCTCACCTAGGAGGAAAAGTCATGGCCGACAAATACCTGTACAACAACGCGGGCACGATCACCGAAAGAGAAGCCACGGTGTCGTCCGCTGGTGCGGGCAGCGCAGGCAAGATCCCCGCCCTGGACGGCAACGGCAAGCTGGCGGCCAACATGATGCCCACCGGGTTCGGTGCCGACGTGAACTCCATCCAGGCATCGGAAAACCTAGCGGCGAACGACTTGGTGAACATTCACGATGTCGGCGGCAGCGCGCGGGTACGCAAAGCGGACGCGTCCGCCGCCGGGAAGGAAGCACACGGATTCGTTCTCGCCGCGGTCACCTCCGGCAACAACGCGGACGTATACAGCGAGGGCACCAACGCCGGGCTGACCGGCCTCACCCCGGGGAAGCTGTTCCTGTCCACCACACCGGGACAGGCCACCTCTACCGCGCCCTCCGGCTCGGGGCAGGTGGTGCAGGTGGTCGGCGTCGCAACCAGCGCCACGGCTTTCAATTTCGAGGCACAGCCGCCGATCGTTCTGGCCTGACCGTGGCATCGAAATTACCGCTGGTCATATCCGGCGGAGTCGTCCGTGAACTGGCCGACGCCGACGTGCTCTATGACCAGCAGCTCTACACCCCGAAGCGGACGATGACGCTGTCCCACAGCAACGGCGGGCTTGGCGGCAGCGTGGCCACCACGCTTTCGGCTGGCACCGCGGGCAGCTACCGATTCGTCGTCAAGCTGCCGTGCAACGTGGACCAATGGCGGATCGGTCTGCGAAATCAGGAATACAGCGCCGGGGCCAAGAATTCGGCCACCCTGAAAAAGTTGATCGTTGGGAAACACGCCCGGTCGACGAGCGGCACATGGGGCGAAACCGGGGACTTCGTCGGCGGGACCGCTACGACGATCGTATCCACCGATCAGACCATTCCTGGTTCGTCGGGGACGGGCTATTATTTTTCGCCCTGGGTGTCGGTCGCGAACGGATTTTCTGCCGATGATCTGTTCACCGCGGACACCGAGTTCCTGGTGGGCGTGGGCTATACCTTCGGCTCTTTGACCTCGCTCCAGACGGGTGCCGGTCGGGCCTGGTGGTGGAGCAACAGCACCTCCGGCACTACCCCGGGCACGGCCGGGAGCGGGGCCACCCAAACTTACATCCCGTTCGATTGGAAAATCGAATACACCACGACCACTCGGCGCAAGGTGTGCGTTGTGGTCGGCGACTCGATCAGCGAAGGCATCGCTGGGGGAAACTCCTCGCTCAGCTCAACCAGCCTGTGGCGTAACGCTGTCGAACAATGGGCCGCGCGGACCGGCCGCATCATCGTGAATCTGTCGCTGGCCGGTGTCGGCTACGTGCATTTCGCTACCTCCCCCGCGACGAACTACTTGTGGACGCGCCGCGATATCACCGCCCACCCCGTCGACGAGGTGTTGTTGTCGGCCGGATCGAACGACTGGAGTCAGGCATCACGGACGCTGGCGAACATGCAGGCCGACGTGACCACCATCGTGAACTACATCCAGTCCACCCTGGGCCTGTCACCGAAGTTCTACATGGCCACCAACCTGGCTCGCGGCGCGACCGGCGACGCGGTTCGTCTGACGTTCAACGAATGGATATCCTCGTATCCCACGTTCTGCTCGGAAGTGATCGACTGGGACGGCGCGACGCGGGGCACGTCCGCACAGAACCTTGTCGACCAGTACACCCCGGATTCGATCCACCCCTCCTGGTTGGGCAATATCGCCATGCGTGACGTGCTGCTCGCAGCGCTGCCGGACTGAGCGGTTGCGCCGCCCGTAGCTACGGTTCCGGGCCGTGAGCACTTGCACGTGGCCTGTCGACCGCACCTGCCTGCCCGCGGTCACCGCGCCGGAGGACCAAGCGCGGTTGCAATCGGCAGTCGACACCGCGGTAGCCGTGCTGTGGAGCTTCACCGGTCGTCAGTTCGGTTGTTGCCCGATCACGTTCCGGCCGTGCCCGCGCGAGCACGATCAGGGGTGGCCGGTGTCGTGGCTGCCCGGTCTGGCGTTGTCCACGCTGTGGGTCGATCCGGTGTGGCGGGAGTGGCCGTGCGGGTGTGGACCGCGGTGCACGGCCAGCGGCCCGGGGGTGGTGCATCTGCCCGGACCGGTGTGTGAGCTGACCGGGGTCGTCATCGACGGCGCGGTGGTCGATGAGAGTGCCTACACACTCGAGGGTGATCGGTTGTACGCGGCCAGTGGCCGGTGGCCGCGACAGGATCTCACAGTCGCGGCAGGCTCCCCCGGCACCTGGACAGTTGATTACCTTCGGGGGACGCCCCCGCCTGCCGGGGCGGATCGGTCGGTGGCGCTGCTGGCCCGCGAGTTCTGGAACGCCTGCACGGGCGAGCAGAAATGCCAACTTCCGAGACGCGTGGAATCTGTTGTCCGGCAGGGTGTTTCAGTGAAGATGGCAGACCCGGCGGCGGTGTTCGAGGACATGCTTACCGGCATTCCCGAGGTCGATCTGTGGATCGCCTCGGTGAATCCGCATCGCCTGTCCGCGCCGTCTGCGGTGTCGTCTCCGGACTACCGGGCGGGTGTGTAATGCCGGATCAGGTGGCCACCATCGTCGGTCTGACTGTGACCCGATTGCGGGCACAGTTCGACCCCACCCAGGACGTGCCGCCGCTGGGCGGCGGAACCGACAGGGTGCACATCCTGGCCGGGGAGGTGGTGGTGCCTCCCCCGTGGGTCGGTTTCAGTGACGACTCCTCAGCGTCGTGCGAAGGCTGCGGCCCGTATCTGTGGGTGCGGCTGGTGCGGCGGTGGCGGACAGGCGATTTCCCGGCTGAGGCCGCCACCGGCAGTTGCATGGATCGGCGGGCCTGCACGATCGAGGCCGGAATAGCGCGCTGTCACCCGTTCGAGGCGGCCCCGGCCGCATTGGAGCAGGCCGCGGCAGTCCAGTGGGACGACTCGTGGCGGATCGACGCGGCGCTGTGCGCGGCGCTGCGTGACGCCGAAGACGCCGGGGCGGCCACTGATTCCGCACTCGGTCCCGGGGAGCCGTACGGGCCGGAGGGTTTGGTGCTGGCCTGGACTCAAGTAGCGCACGCACAACTCTAGGAGGGATTGACCGATGCAGGTGACGATCGAAGGTGTGGTGGCGTCGGATGTGTGTGGGCGCGGTGAGCGGCACACCGTGGAGTGGACGCCGCGGCTGGCCGGGCTGGTGCAGTCGCGGGTGGTGAAGGTCGTCGAATGGCACCACGACACCACCGAGCCCGAGCCCGAGCCCGAGTCCGAGTCCGAGTCCGAGCCCGCCCCGGCGTCGCGGAAACGGCGCGGGCGACGGCAGACCAGCGAATGACGATCAGAATCCGAGTGCACCAGGACTGGTCCGCGCCAGCCGGAACCGGGCAGCGGGCCGCCGCTGAGGCGGTACCGATCATGCGGCGGCTCGGGCGCGCGATCACGACGACCGCGCGGCGGCGGGTCAACGTCCGGTCGGGGCGGCTACGGTCCACAATCGGCCACCGGGTGACACCAGCGGGACCGGTGGTGCGGCTGGACGTGTTCGCTACCGCCCGACACGCCCGGTATGTGCACGACGGCACTCGCCCGCATGTGATCACCCCGCGCCGCGCCGCCGTACTGCGGTTCGAGGTCGGCGGCCGGACCGTGTTCGCGCGCCGCGTCCAGCATCCCGGATATCGCGGCAACCCGTTTCTGTCGTCGGCGGTCCGCGACGAGCTGGCGCGCGCGAAATTGACCTGATTTGACCGGGGGTTTGCACCCCGTTTTGCCACCGTGCGCGCGTGACTGCGCCCGGTGGTATCCGCATCCCGATCACTGCTGACGGTCGCGGATTCCCGGAGGATCTGACCCGGGTCGTCATCCAAGCGATGCGCCGCGTGCAGGTCCGTCTGGACGCGTCCCCTCTCGAGGTGTCGGCGTCGGTCAACCTCGATACTGCCGGGAGCGAAGCGCAGCTTCGGCAGCTGCGGGACCGGCTCCAGGCCGAAGCGCGTCCGATCACCCAGCGGGTGGTGGTCGACGTGGACCGCGCCGGGGTCGCTGCGGCGCAATCGGCTACGGCCCGGGTGGTGGCCGGTGAGCAGTCGATGCAGCGTGCGCATCGCGACACGGCCGCCGCGGCGCGGGCGGTGATGGCCGAACGCGCGCGGGCCGCCGCTCAGCTGGACCGGGTGTCCGAGCAGATGCGGCGGTCGGCGGATGCCGAGAAGAACGCTCAATTCGCGTTGGCGCAAGCCAAGTTGGCGGCGGCGTCCGCTGTGCCGGACCCCGAGGCGCAGGCCCTCAAACAGGAGCGGGCAGCGCTGCGCGTGGCCCGCGCCGAATCGGCGCTCGCAGCGGCGAAGAAGGCGGCGGCGGCCGTCGATGATGACCCGGACGCCAAGGCAGAGGCGCGCGAGCGTGCGGCGCAGCGGGTGGCCGCGGCGGAACTGTCGGTTGCGGCAGCGAAGCGGGCCGCGGCGGCAGCAGCGCCGGACGAGGACGCGGCGGCGCTGCGTCGCGAGCGTGCGGCGCTGCGGGTGGAGCAGGCGGAAAACCGTGTCGCTGAGGCCCGTAGACGTGGGATCGATCTGGCGCGGCAGGCCGAAACGCTGGCGCAGCGGGCAAGGGGTATCGGGATCGTCGCCCCCACGGTGAGCGGGGGTGCCGATGTGGATCGGCTGCGTGGCCGCGCCGACGCCGCCAGCGCGTCCTTCACGCGACTGGGGTCGGCGATCGGCACGGCGACCAGGACTGCGGCGGGGCTGTCCGCGGTGACCGCCGCGGTGGCGGCGATCGGCGGTGCGGCCGGGCTGGCTGGCGGTGCGGTCGGTGGCCTCGTCGTAGGGCTGTCAGCGATCGGTCCGGCGGCCGGGGCTATCGCCGCTACTGCCGCGGTTGGCTTGGCCGGGCTGAAAGACGCGTTCAAAGCCGTCTCCGATGCAGCCGAAGCGGCCCCGGCCGAAGCGGTCGCGAAGACCAAAGCTGTTGCGGCAGCGCAAGAACAGCTCGCGTCGGCGGCCGAATCAGCGGAATCGGCGCAGCGGGCGGTGGCGGCGGCGCAGAAGGACGCGACCCGCGCGGCGAAGGATGTGGGGGAAGCCTATCGGCAGGCCGGACGGGACATCGAGGACGCGGCGCTACGGGCGCGCGGCGCGACGCTGAGCCAGAAAGAGGCGGCGCTCGATCTGCGGGAAGCGCAGAAAGAGGAGAGGGAATCTCGACTCAACCCGGCTGAGCACGAGCAGGCAATGCTGCGGCTGGAGCGGGCGCAGCTGTCGTATGACCGGGCGGTACGCGAGTCCACCCGCGCCAACGAGGACAATGCCGAGACGCAGGCCAAGGGCCTCGAGGGCGCGGACGCGGTGGTGGCGGCGAAGGAACGTCAGCAGGCCGCGGAGGAACGCGTCACGCAGGCCCAGCAGGCTGCGGCGAAAGCGGGTGAGCAGGTCGCGAAGGCCGCGGCGGCGGTAGCCGAGGCGCAGAACGCGGCGGCTCCGGCGTCGGAGAAGGCAGCGGCGGCCATGGCCAAGCTGGCACCGAACGCGCGGGAGTTCGTCACCGCGGTGCGGGGGATCAAGCCTGCGTTCGAGGACGCGGCGCGTGCGGTGCAAAACACCGGGTTCGCGGGGCTGGGCGCGACGTTGGCCGATGTGTCTGGCCGCGCCATCCCGGTCGTGCGAGACGGCATGATCGAGGTAGCCCGCGAGATCAACGGCGCAACAACACAATTCACGAACTTCATCGGCACGGCGCGCGGACTGGAGGGACTGCGGTCCACCTTCGCCGGATCGGCTAATTTCCTCGCTGGCCTGCGATCGGGCACGGGCGAAGCCACGCAGGGGTTGCTGGATTTCGTCGCAGTGTCCGAGCCCGCGCTGGAAGGGATGGGGTCGGCGCTGTCCGGTATCGGCGGCGCGATCGGGCGCGTGTTCTCCGAAGCCGCCGCTAGCGGTCAGCTGCAATCGGTGTTCGGGGGATTCACCCAGCTGCTCGAGTCGACCGGTCCGCTGCTGGGCGGCCTGATATCGAGCCTGCTGACGATGGCCGATCGGGTGTTGCCGTCGCTTTCCCCGCTGTTCGAGTCGCTGGGTGCGGCGCTGGTCGATATCGCGCCGGAACTGGGCGATCTGGGGGCGGTGTTCGCGCAGTCCCTGTCCGCCATTATGCCGGATTTGTCCCGATTCATCGGTGCGCTTGCTGAGGGTTTGCGGCCGGTTCTGCCGGTGATTGCCGAGCTGATTCGATCACTGCTGACCGCAGTAGAGCCGCTGATCGGCCCGATATCGCAGGTCGCGCAGGTCGTCGGCACCGCCCTGGCCGATGCGCTGCGCGCCCTTGCACCGAGTATGGGGCCGATCGGACAGGCGTTCGCCGATCTGATCACCGCCGCCGCACCACTGGTCCCGCTGATCGCGGAAAACCTGTCCGTCGCCCTTCAGGCACTCGCGCCCGCTTTGTCCGAAATCGCGCGCGCCCTGGCCCCCGTGATCAGGTCCTTTGCCGATCAGATGCGGCCGGTCATCGCCCAGATCGCGCCCATCCTGGCCGAAGTCGCGCGGACGGTCGGCTTGGCCCTGGCCGACGCCCTGCGGCAGATAGCGCCAATGTTGCCGGAGCTGGTGGGGTCGTTCTCGCAGCTGCTGCTGGCCGTGCTGCCGCTGCTGCCGGAATTCGCGCGCCTGGCGGCCGAGATCCTGCCCCCACTGATCAACGTGCTGGTTCAGATGACGCCGCATTTCCTGCGCATCATCGACGTACTGACATGGCTGATCCGCGAGGTGATAATTCCGCTGGTCCTGCCCTACTTCCAGTCCATGGCCGACCAGATCGCCAGCAACCTCGAATTCGTCGGGAACGTGTTCGAGACCTGGAACGCGATAGTCGACCGAGTACTGAACGCGGTCAAATCGGCGTGGGGGTCGCTGTCGGACGCGGTCACCGCGGTAAAGGACTGGTTCACCGATACCGTGTTCCCGGCGCTGGGATCGGCGCTCGAGCGGGTCAAGGGCTGGTTCACCACAGGTGTCGACGCGATCACGAGCACTTGGGATCGTCTGCGCGAGGCCGCCGCCGCACCGGTCCGGTTCGTGGTGAACACGGTGTGGAACCAGGGCCTGCTGAAGGCGTGGAACACAGTGGCGAAGTTCCTGCCCGGCGTCGGCGAGCTCGCGCCGGTGCAGCTGGGATTCGCGACCGGTGGTTCGGTGTCCGGACCCGGCAGCGGCACCAGTGACGACATCCTGGCATGGCTGTCCAACGGAGAGCACGTCGTCACCGCCGCCGAAGTGATCAAGGCGGGCGGCCAGAACGTGCTGTACGCGATCCGCGACATGATCGCGCGCGGAATCCCGTTCCAGTGGGACGGCGGCCGGGTGGTATCGCTGCTGGGCCGCGACAACCT
This sequence comes from Nocardia sp. CDC159, assembly GCF_023740735.1. Taxonomy (GTDB): domain Bacteria; phylum Actinomycetota; class Actinomycetes; order Mycobacteriales; family Mycobacteriaceae; genus Nocardia; species Nocardia pulmonis. The sequence continues at coordinate 96,109 of NZ_JAMRXH010000019.1, read as the reverse complement.
CGACGCCTACGGGGCCGCGGTGAAGACCCGCGGCATCGGCAACGTGCCACCGGAAGGACTGTTTGGCCCGCTGTCGCCGCGGTTCGCCGAAGGCGGCGCGGTGCTGCCGTGGATGTATCAGCTGCTGCGCGGGCACGAGTTCGCGCGCGCGCAGCACGGGCGACCGTATCAGTGGGCGGGGCCACGGTTCGCCGGTGACTCGTTCGACTGCTCGGGGTTCATGGGGTCGATCGCGGCGGTGATTTTGGGCCTGAATCCGTGGCAACGTTATTGGGCCACAGCGAGCTTCGCTGGCTACCCGCCGGTCGGCCCCCAGGGGTTCGTCAAGAGCGCGCTCGATGGCGGGATGGTCATCGGTGTGACCGACGACCCGGGCGGCCCCGGCGGCGGCCACACCGCGGGCGTGCTCGGTGCGCTGCCGGAGCTCGGTATCCCATCCCCGATGCGCGTGGAATCCGGTGGCGCACTGGGCGATGTGCATTACGGGTCGGGCACAGATCCGCGGTCGTTCGCGGCGATGTACGGGCTGCCCATCGGTGCGAACGGGTTTTTCCAGCCCGGCGCGGGCGGCGGCGGTGGTGGGTCGGTGGGTCCGGCCCCGGCCGATCAGCGCGGGTTTGTCGAACGTCAGATCGCGAAGGTGTTCGACGCTGTGGTGGGTCCGTTGCGGCGTCGGATCGAATCCGAGATCGGGCCGCCGCCGCCTGAATTCCGGAAGATCCCAGGCGATTTCCTGACCACCGTTCAAGACGGGTCCGTGCATTACCTGTCCGGTCTGGTCGGCGGACTGGGTGACCGGCTGCCGAGGGCGTGGACGGCGGCGCGGGAGCTGGCCGGGCGCGCGTTGGACGCGGTCAACCCGTTCGACTCCGGCGGTATCGCACGCGGCACCGGCTTATTGGCCAAGGATGTCATCGACCCGGAGCGGGTACTGTCCCCGGAGCAGACCCGGCTGTTCGAGGCGCTGGTGATCAGCTTGCAGCAGATCGCGGGCGGTAGCCGGGTGTCGGGCGAGAACTTCGACCTGCTCACCAACACGGTGTTCAGCGCGGGCATCGACGCGCTGGCGCAAGCGTTCGGGATCGAACTGGAGCGGCGCAAGACCACGCCCACTCCGGAGGAGGCGGCGCAGCGGGAACAGACTCAGGCCGCGATCGACGAGACCGGGCGGTTGGCCGCCGAAACCCGTGAGCTGGTGCAGCGCACCGAATCCAATCACGAGCTGGTCATCAAGGAACAAACCGAGCAGCTGCGCCAGCTGCTCAACGGGATCGCGGACAAGCTCACCGACGCCGCGTTGCGGCCGATCGTCCAGTCGGCGGTGGACGCCGCAATCGGCGTGGTGGAGGACTGGTTACGGGCGGCGGCGTCGGTGATCCGCGAAGGCACCGACCGCACCACCGCCGCGGTGCAGAACCTCGACATCCGCGCCGATCCGGGCACAGGTGCGCCCGCCCCGTTCGGCGCGCCCGGGTCGGCATTCGACGCGGCGAAGGCGATCAGCGACGCCGTGGTATCGGTGGCGAACACCGCGCAGCAGGTCTTCCAGCAGGTGGCGCAGCAGGTGGCCAACGCGGCGCTGGCGCAGAAGCCGTCGCGGGTCGACCAGAGTAAGGGCGTGCTCGGGCGCGACATCTCCGGTGGCCCGCTGGTGGACATGATCGTCCGGCTGACCGGCGTGGAAATCGAAATCCTCGACACCCTGATCGACACCCTGGAGGAAGTGCGCAAATTCCGGGGCGATCAGGTCCAGGCGTTCGACTCCACTGGCCGCATCATCTCCGACACCGCCGAGTTGATCCAACGCAACGAATCATCGTTGCAGCTGGTCGTGAACGAGATGAACCGATTGAACCGCGAGTTGATCAAGGCGGTGCTCAGGTACCTGGTGCTGAACGTGCTGCTGCCGATCATTACCGCGATCCTGGGCGCGATGATCCAGCTGGCCGCCGTCGCGATCGGTGCCGCTATCGGGTCGATCATCCCCGGCATCGGCACGTTCATCGGCGCGGCGATCGGCGCGATAATCGGTGCCGCCCTCGCCGGGGTCGCGGCCGTGTTCACCGGGGCGCTGGCGATCGGGGCGGGCGCGGCAATCGACAGCTTCGACTCCGGTGGTGTCGCGGTGGGCAAGGGCCTGCTAGCCAAGGATGTCGTCGAGCCAGAACGCGTCCTGTCCCCCGCTCAGACGAAGCTGTTCGATCGGATGGTGTCGGCGCTGGAGTCCGGGGACCGGTCCACCCACCGCACGACCCATGTGAACGCGCCGATCCACGTCGTGGGCGGCGGGCCTAATACCGGGCAGGCCGTGCAAAACCATCTGCTGAGCCTGCTGTGAGGAGACCGTGATGGACGCAGGACAAGTCGCTGACCTGGCGGCGCGCTCGTTCTCCGACCCGGACGCCGTGTCCGAGCCGGACACCGAGCCGCCCATGGTGTGGTACGGGGTGCTGGGGCTGTCCCCGCCCCCCACGGTCACTCCCCCGACTGGTGAAGAGGAGTAACGGGTGTTCCGTGGCTATCTCGCGCTGGCCGGTGCCGAGCTGACCAACACCTCCCGTCTGGTCGCGCACGCCCGGCCGGGGGTGCCGCAGTCGATGGAGGAGGCGCTGGCGCAATGCCGGTGCGCCGGGGTGCGTGACTACGTGCGCTACGACGATTCCTGGCCGGGGCTGGCCGCGTTCCTCGGTGACGACCCGTACGTTCTGGACAATGCGCCTTGGTACGACCCCGATATCCCGCAATCGAGCGAGTTCCTGGGTATTTGGGTGGTCAAGGTGGATGGGTTCGGGCAAGCCCCGGTGGAGCGGACAGTCAGCGACGCGATCTGCGCGGGCGGGGTCACTGGCCCGCACCGGGACAAGGCCCGCGCGCTGACCATCGAGGCGGTGCTGGTCGGCTGCACCCACGCTGGTGTCACCTACGGCGCGGAATGGCTGGCGTGCCGACTGCGTGACGCGGCCGGGCTGTCCGGCACCACCCTGGAGTATCTGGCCGCCCACCCGGAGGATTCGGCCGCGGACCCGGCGTCGCTGCGGCGCACCCTGTCCCGGGTCGTACTCACCCGGGAGATCCGGATCACCCAGATGTTCGGGACCCGGCGCAGCGAACATCGGCAGGGCGCGGTGGCGGCGGTGGATTGGGAGATGGGGGCGCTGGACCCGTATACGTATGGGCCTGCCACCAACCAGACGATCACCTGGGCCAGCAGCGTCGTCGAGCAGATCGAATGGGCGCACCCACCGAACTGTGAAGCCCCTGAGTCGTGCTCGGAAATCCCGCTGCTGGCATCGGCTACCTGCATTCCCGCCACCGTCGATATCACCCCGGTGCAGCCGCCGGTGTGCGCGGGCTGCGTCCCGCTGTGTCAGGTACAGACCCGGGTGGCGGCGCTGCCCGCGGCGGCCGGGGTGATCTGCCGTGACCAGGTGGTCTCCTACACGGTGACGGCAGGCGCTGAGCCGGTGAGCGTGAATTTCTGGGTGAGGCCGTGCGGGTCCACCGCGCTGTGCGACCGCACAGGGTTTCTGTCGCTGGCCGGGCTCCCGGCAGGCGCGACCGTGGTTGCGGACAGCGTGTCGGGGCGGGCGTACGGGCTGGTGTCCGGGCAGCAGGTGCGTCAGGTGGGCATCGTGCACACCCCCTCCGGTGCGCCATGGACATCGACCGTGCTGGATGCGGGAGGCTGCTGGGAGCTGGTGGCCCAGCACGAACCGGGGATCGATTTCACCGTGCAGGTGAGCGTGCGCGGGAGGCAGGCATGAAGCTGGAGGCCGCCGCGGTGGCGGTGCATTCGATCGTGGACGGGTCCACACTCGGTGTCCTGGAATGCCCGACGCAACTGACCTGGTCGCGGGAGCTCAACGAAGTCAGCCGATGCCGGGTGGAGGCCCCGATTCAAGAGCTGTCGGAGATCGTGACGCCGTGGCTGCATTGGGTGTCGTGCTGGCACGGTCAGGCGCTCCAGTGGATCGGCCCGGTGGTGTCGGTGACCCGGGACCGGGCCGCGATGACGGTAGACGCCCGGGACGTGTCGGTGCTGATGTGGCATACCCGCACCCAGATCACGCGGCAGTGGAGCCAGCTGAACGTTGCCGAGATCGCGGCCGACATGTGGCGGGACATGCTGACCTTCCACGCGATCGACGCGGACCCGGTGGTGTTGCCCGCGCTGGCGTCCCACGGCCGCTACGACGTGGCGGTACAAGCGGACATGAAGCTGGTGCAGCAGGACATGGCCCAGCTGTCCAAGCTGGGACTGCGGTGGACCGTGGTTCGTGGCCGCCCGATCCTGGGCACTCAGCCGACCGATCTCGCCGCAGAGCTGGCAGACTGCGATTTCACCGCCGCCGCGACCATCAGCCGTTCCGGCGCGAAGACCGCGAACGATGTGCGGGTGCAGGGCAAGAACGGGGCACACACCGAACGTGTGCCGCTGGGCGGCCTGCATCTCCAGTCGATCGTCAGCCTCGATGACCTGTTCGGGGTGTCCAACATTCGGCGCGCGACCCAGGATTATGTGGCCCGGTCGGCGACGATCCGCGACGAGCTGGTGATACCGCAGACCGCGACGCTGACACCGGACGCTCCGGTGGAGCTGGACATGCTGGTACCGGGCATCAATCTGGCGGTCAGTGCGCTGGGGCTGCGTACCATCCTGCGCCTGGACCAGGTCCAGATGACTGGATCACCGTCTGGCATGGAGGTGGCAGTGACGCTGTCCACCCCGGACAACCGTACCGAGCTGGAGCAGGCGGGGGAACAGTAGGGATGAGCGGGACAGACGAACCGGTACGACCCGCCAAGGATGACGCGGAATGGGCTCGAGAAACCACGCGTCGCCTGGATTCGCTGGAGAACCCGACCAGCCAGCGGGTCGGGCAGTGGGTGCTGTCCACCTCCAACGAGGGCCACCTGATCGCCAGCCATGTCGACGGCGGCAGCGTCGTCCTGGCCCGCAAACCCGAAGGCGGGGAGGTGGACCCGGACGAGATCACCGACGACGTGATCCCGGAGGTGACAGTGGTGCGGTCAGCCTCTCAGGCGATCGGCACGAACGGCGCATACGTCGTGTTCGACGGGGTGCGGGCGGAAAACGGCGGCGACTGGACCGCCGGGAAAACCGTGTTCGACGCGGTCACGGTGCCGGTGTCGGGCACCTACACCATCACCGGCGCAGTGCATTTCGCCTCCGGTACTGGCGTGCTGGCGGCGGGCATCGTCGTGGACGGCCGATTCCTCCAGGGTGGCCGCTGCCCCGACAGCGGCGGCAACGTGTGGCCGACCGTCACCGTGGCGGCGCGAATGCCGCTGACTGCGGGCCAGTCGGTGCAGATGTTCGCCTACGCCGGGGCGAACATGAATATCGGGTCCAGCCAATTCTTCACGCCCAACGTGCCTACGGAAATGTCGCTGGTGATGTCGGAGAGGAGCGGCTGATGCCGCCGCAAGTATGCGTAGCGCGGGACCTGTCGACCGATGCGGGACAGCTGGGACTCGAACCGTGGTCAGCGCCGCGGATGGTGTCGCAGGTGTCGGCCTCCTCGACCGGTGACGGGGCAATCACCGGGGCGGGGCTGACCACTCAGCCCGGCCGGTTGATGATCAACGCGCAGATCAGCTGGGTATCCGACAGCCCGTTGCCGTCGATGATGCGGTTGCAGGTGATCCGCTCCTACCGGACGATCGTTTGCAGCAACCCGAACGCCGTCCAGATCTGGGACAGCTGGAATTACGGGATCGACCGGGCCGCGCGCGTCCCGGACGCCTACAACCTGGTCAACAGCCTGTGCACGCTCGGGATCGACATCGGCACCGACAATGTCGCGCAGCCGGTGTACGGGCGCGTGCATCAGGACTACCCGGTCACCGCGTCGGAAGAATGGTACGAGCTCCCGGCCGGGTCGACGCTGAACGTGCACTACCGGTGTTATGTGTGGACACCGCCGCCATGGTCGAACAACGCCAGCGCGAACAACCCGCTGCATGAGGCCCACAGCCGCGGGGTGAAGCTGCGGCTGTGGGCGTTTCCGACCATGGATGAGGCGGTCCGATGAGCGTGACGATTTGTTCCAGTGAGTGGATGATCTCCGGGCCGCGCGGCACCGCGCTGGCGGACGGCTGGTACCCGCGCATCGTGGCCGAACGGTTCCTGACCTCCACCCGTGACGGCGACGTTGCCCGCGCCCCCGACCCCGTGCCGTTCATTCAGGGCGAGGTGACCTGGACCAACACCACCGGCGCGGTACAGCAATGCTGGATCGGAACGCACCGTGCGCCGCGGGTCATCGTCGCGGCCAACCCCAACACGTACGTGTTGGACGACGCGATCAGCTGGGATGTCGCGTTGTCCCCGGACGCGCCCGCCCCGTTCGCGGCGGAGGACGGGGTCGGCGCGCGCTGCCAAACCACCCCGTTCGCGGCCAACCAGGTGGGCTACACCCGGCTGTTCCGAGGGTGGGACGACTCGGTACGTGTCGATCAGATCGGGGATGTGCCTGCTGGACACACCGTTCATGTTCGATACGCCGCGCTCTACACCACCCCCGGATCGTGGCGCGCCCCGAATCAGGGGTTGCAGGTGGTCCGCGCCTACTGGGCGCGGTTGCGGTTGTTCGCTGCCCCGAAGGACACCCCATGACCTTTCCGTGTGTCGATACCACCTTCTTCGATGTACCCGGCGGGGTGTTATCACCTAAACGGCAGTGGCAGTGGCAGCACCGCGCCAGCGCGACCGGCGGCGGCGCGACGTTCACACCCGCTAACAACGCTGCCGGTACCACCTTGTTCACGGTGCAGGCCGCATGGACGAACACCACCGGTGTCTCCCAGCGGGTATACGCGGTGATGACACAGGGTCCGGTCCGGTACGTGCTGGACGGGCTGAAACACATGTTCATCCGTTACCAGTGGGGCACCAGTAGCGGTGTGGCCCCGGCTGATCCGACCCTGACCGAGGAGTCCCGGGTACGCGGCTACCCGGATTTCGGCAGCGCGAACGCGACCCCCAGCGGGCCTGTAGCAGCCATTTTCGTGCTGCTGGAGGATCGGCAGCCGACTGCCAGCGTGCCGATCGGTGACCTGATCACCCTGCCCACCGGCCAGACCATGAAGGCCCGGGTTCAGGTGTCCTGGGCCACGTCGGCATGGGGTATCGACTGGTACACCCCTGCCTGGGGTGACCCGGTGCCGAACCGGGTCGGCAAAGTCGGGCCGGTACGCGTGGACTTGTTCAGTGTTCCGATGATCCCGTAACAGCGTTAACACCGTGTGTGCGCCCCTGCGTTCTACCGTGCGCGTCCGATCCAGGGCAGCCCACGAGGGATGGAGGACAGCATGACCACATTCGAGCCACCGCACGGCGGGGAAGATCTGGCCAGCCAGACCGCCGATGTCGAACGCGAGAACTTGGCACGGGACCGCGCTCACTACGAACGCGATGTGGTGTTGATGCGGACGCGGCGGGCCGACGCGGACGCCCAACGCGCCCGCGAAGACGTGGCCGCGCGCACCCTGACCGTGGACGAGCACGGCCTGATGATGCCGCCGCCTGCGGTGGGGCCGGTGATCGACCCTCAGGGCCGCGAATACGAGCTGGACGCGCAGGGCACGCCGCTGCTCGACGGCCGGGGGGAGCCGATTCCGGTCGGCGACTACGACCGCGACGAGCACGGTGTGGTGGTTCTCGACCACGATGGCAATCCGCTGCGCCCGTGGCCGTATGACACTGTCGAGTTGCAGGGCCGCGTGATCCAGGCGCGGACCCCGAAACCGGTCGCGTTGCAGGCGTTCTCGATGGCCACCTCCAAGGGCACCCCGCCGCGGTTGCAGAACGAAATGGTCGCCATGTTCGTCCGCAACCACATCTCCGACCGGTCCTACAACGAGCTGCTGGCGGCGATGATGGACCCGGACGACCCGTTCACCATCGACCACTTCGGGGAGCTCATGACCAAGATTGCGACCCTGGGGACGGCGCGCCCTACCGGGCCGTCGCGTCCCTAGCGGGGTTCGCGGCGCGGAACTGGCGCACGATCCGGGGCCGCCTGATCCTGTCGGGCATCCCGGACCCGCTGCGGCAGCTACCCGACATGACAGCAATTCTGGATGTCGCCGAATGCCTGCTGACCGACAGCATGACCGAAGAACAGCTGGTCGCGTTCCATCGGCAGGTATACGGGCCGGAGACAGTGGATGGCGCGCCGACTACGGCACCGGCGGGGTTCGACGCGGACTCCGAACTGGCGGCATTCGACGCGTTCGCGCAGATGGCCGGGGACGGGTAGCGCGGCCAGCTGCCCGGTTGGCGGCGGGCCGGGCGCTGTCGCCGGGAGGCAGATGCCAGTTCGGGTCCGCGGTACGCTTCCCGGGCCGCCGCGCCTGGTGCTTCGCGATGGTCTGGGGCAGCCAGCCCCGGATCTTGCCGATTCGAGCATCGGGGTTGGGCAGCTTGTACCGGTTCAGGGTGTCTGGCTTGACGCCCAATGCGGCAGCCACCTCGGATTTGCCCCACATCTCGATCGTTTCGCTACGCGTTTCGGCTAGATGCCAGTTCGGGTCCGTGGTGCGTTTCCCGGGCCGCCGCTGCTGGTGTTCCTCGATGGTCTGCGGCAGCCAGCCGCGGATCTTGCCGATACGTACGGTCGGGTGAGGCAGCTTGTACCGGTTCAGGGTGGCGGGCTTGACCCCCAGCATGGCCGCTACCTCAGCTTTCCCAAGGCATTCCAGCGTCACGGTGACCTCCTTTCCGATGATCAATGTACATATGTGAGTGTGTGCCGTACAGCATGTAGGTGATCGTCTGTCCAGTTGCGGTGACCGGGGTCCGGGTGCCCGGCCGCTCGCAGCGCCCGGTTCGCTGCCCGGTCCGGCGGGGTAGGCAGCGGACGCCGGATGCACCCCCACCTCCTACCGTCCGGTCTCGTGAGCTTCCGCATCGTCTACGACCGGGCTTGGTCCGAAGCCGGGTGGCGGATGTGCAACCGCGACGAATGCGAGATCGCTGATGTGCCGCTGGAATTCATCGACACCGCGCCCATCCGATCCGGTGCGCCGCTGACCATCCTCGGTGCGTGGATGGTCTGGTACGACCGCCACGTTGAGGAAATCGAGTCCCCGGTATGGGGATGGTCGGCCACCAACGCCGTGCCCGATTCCAACCATTTGGCTGGTGTCGCCATCGACATCAACGCACCACGCTACCCCTGGGGTCGCCTCACGATGCCCATAGACCGTGTCGCACGCGTGCATCAGGGCCTGGATCTGTTCGAGGGCACGGTGTTCTGGGGCCGGGCATGGTCGCGGCCGGATGAGATGCACTACCAGATCGGTTACCGCGAGGGCGCGCCCGAACTGGACGTGTTCGCGGCCAAGCTGCGCCGCGGATATCTGGGCATCTACCCGACCGCGGCCCCGCCGGTGAGCCGGTACGTCATGGAGGGGTTCCAGCAACTGCTACCGCCGAGCCGGAGGACGATGTGACGGGCACATTCTGGGCCGACACCAGCCAATACCAAGGCGCGCCGATCGACGACCGATATCCGCATCAGGTGTGGTCGTTCCGCACCAACTCCGGCGACACCACCGACGCGCTGGCGCTGGACAACGCCCGCCGCGCGCTGGACATGCTCGACCGAGGACGGCTCCAGCTGGTCATTGCCTACTATTTCTTCTGGCCCGGCGGCGCGAACTGCGACCTTCACCGGGAGCTGCTGACACAGGCCGGGCTGTGGGGGCATCCGCGGCTGGTCACGATGATCGATGTGGAAGGCGCGCTCCTGGGCGGCCGCAAACGCATCACCGGTGACCAGTCGGTGGAGGTGAATGACGAAGCGACCCGCCTGGCCAGCTGGTACGGCGATACCCGCCGCGTGGTCGGCTACCTGAACGGCGTCGCCGATCCCGAGCTGTGGCAGACCCGTCCGCAAGGGATGCGGTTCGTGGTCCCGTCCTACTCCGGCACGCCGGGCCGGTGGGCTGCGACCCCGCCGCCGTGGCTCGAATCCGTCGCGTTCGCGCAGCAGTTCACCAACGCCGGGCGCTGCGCCCCATGGACCGGCGACGTGGACCTGAACTACTCCCGACTAGAGCTGCCGGACCTGCTGGCATTGCTCGGAATAGGAGACAACGCCATGTCCGACCCGCTCACCGAGGCCGCCGGGCAGCTGCACCCGCATCCTGGCCGCCTGCGCCAGATCCGCCACCCCGAACACGTCAACCCCTCGACCCGTAACCCGAACGAGGCATGGCCCTACGACATGTCGGCGGACGTATGGAACGAGACTGTGTGGGATGGGTTCACGCTGCCCGCGCAGGTTGACGACGAACCGAAGTCGTTGATGGGGTGGGTGCTCGACACCGCGGCGCGCGTCCGGCGCATCGAGGCGATGCTGGATGAGGTGCGAAGCGGCCGAGCGGATTAGCGCGTCCCGCCACCGTCCCGTTACGGTCCCGTTGGCGCAGTCGTCGCGTGCCGCAAGGGTCGCGCGGGTCGCGTTTTGGGCACTCCGAACCACCGATAACGGACGATAACCCGCTGTAATCGAGTGGAGTGGATCACCTACTGAATGGTAGGTCAGTTGCGATAGATTGAGACATTTTCCACATTGCACCCGCTCACAATTCGGCCGTCGGCCGTGAGAGCCGCCGCCCCGACCGGAAACCGGGAGTAAGGCGCATACGCTTTCTGCATTACTTCAAATGCCCTGCTACGCAAGGCATTCCAATCGATTTCCGACATACCTGACCTCCGCTCGAGTGACTCGAACACGACCGTAGAGAAGGGGAAAACGCCACGTCAATCTCGAAGGCTAGGCAAACCTAACTAGGCCGAATTGTGCTCCAACGCGCGGCACGCCGAATTAGTTCCGAGATTGCCCGGGGATTAGAGTTCCAGACAGATCGGTTCAGGTTCCCGGCGGCGGGTCGACCACAGCCTCCGGGGTGTTGGCTCCGGGCACGAGCTGGTGTTTTCCAGATCCAACGGCTCCCGCCCGCGCGCCGAAACCGCGACCGGGTCCATCAACGACGTTGGAGGCACCGCACTCTATGACGACCACCCTCGAAGCTCCGGCTCAGCCGAAGCGGAAGACCCTGTACCGCGGCGACCCGGGTATGTGGTCCTGGGCGCTGCACCGGATCACCGGCGTCACGATCTTCTTCTTCCTGTTCGTCCATGTGCTCGACACCGCGCTGGTGCGGGTCAGCCCGGACACCTACAACCGGGCGATCGAGACGTACAAGACTCCGATCGTCGCCCTCATGGAGATGGGCCTCGTGGTGTGCGTGCTGTTCCACGCGCTCAACGGCATCCGGGTCATCCTCGTCGACTTCTGGTCCCAGGGCCCCCGCTATCAGCGCCTGATGCTGTGGATCGTGCTCACCATCTGGATCCTGGTCGCGGGCGCCGGTGTCGGACGCCAGTTCTTCTACCTGCTGACGGAGCACTGATCATGACGACACCTGCCGCGCCCGTCTTGGGCAAGTCCTACGACCGCCCCGCCAGCCTCGACGCCCCCCGCGCGCCCCGGCGTACCGCGGGCAACAACTTCGAGAAGTACGCCTGGCTGTTCATGCGCTTCTCGGGCCTGCTGCTGGTCGTGCTGGTCCTGGGCCATATGACGATCATGCTGATGCTCGACGGCGGCGTGAAGCGACTGAACTTCGGCTTCGTCGCGGGCCGCTGGGCGAGCCCGTTCTGGCAGCTGTGGGACCTGACCATGCTGTGGCTGGCCCAGCTGCACGGCGGCAACGGCCTGCGCACGGTCATCGACGACTACTCCCGCAAGGACTCGACCCGCTTCTGGCTGAAGACCCTGCTGGCCATCTCGATGATCCTGATCATGGGCGTGGGCACCTACGTCATCTTCACCTTCGACCCCAACATCAGTTAGGAACAGGCCACCTCCGATGAGTGAATCCCGTCCCGTTCAGGAGCACCGCTACGACGTCGTGATCGTCGGTGCGGGTGGCGCGGGGATGCGCGCGGCGATCGAGGCCGGCCCCCGGGTCCGCACCGCGGTCCTGACCAAGCTGTACCCGACCCGCTCCCACACCGGCGCGGCCCAGGGCGGCATGTGCGCCGCGCTGGCCAATGTCGAAGAGGACAACTGGGAGTGGCACACCTTCGACACCGTCAAGGGTGGCGACTACATCGTCGACCAGGACGCCGCGGAGATCATGGCCAAGGAGGCCATCGACGCCGTGCTCGACCTGGAGAAGATGGGCCTGCCGTTCAACCGGACGCCCGAGGGCAAGATCGACCAGCGCCGATTCGGCGGCCACACCCGTGACCACGGCAAGGCCCCGGTCCGCCGCGCGTGTTACGCCGCCGACCGCACCGGCCACATGATCCTGCAGACGCTGTATCAGAACTGCGTCAAGCACGACGTGGAGTTCTTCAACGAGTTCTACGTCCTCGATCTGGTCCTGACAAACACCGATCGCGGCCCGGTCGCCACCGGTGTGGTCGCCTACGAGCTGGCCACCGGCGATCTGCACGTCTTCCACGCCAAGTCGATCGTGTTCGCCACCGGCGGTTCGGGCCGGATGTACAAGACCACCTCCAACGCCCACACCCTGACCGGCGACGGCATGGCCATCGTGTTCCGCAAGGGACTTCCGCTGGAGGACATGGAGTTCCACCAGTTCCATCCGACGGGCCTGGCGGGCCTGGGCATCCTCATCTCCGAGGCCGTGCGCGGCGAGGGCGGCATCCTGCGCAACGCCTCGGGTGAGCGGTTCATGGAGCGTTACGCCCCCACCATCAAGGACCTCGCGCCGCGCGACATCGTCGCCCGGTCGATGGTCAAGGAGGTCCTCGAGGGCCGAGGCGCGGGCCCGAACAAGGACTACGTCTACATCGACGTGACCCACCTCGGCGAGGACGTGCTCGAGGAGAAGCTGCCCGACATCACCGAGTTCTCCCGCACCTACCTGGGCGTGGACCCGGTGAAGGAGCCGGTGCCGGTCATGCCGACCTGTCACTACGTCATGGGCGGCATCCCGACCCGCATCCGCGGCGAGGTGCTGCGCAACAACACCGACGTCGTCCCCGGCCTCTACGCCGCGGGTGAGTGCGCCTGCGTATCGGTGCACGGCGCGAACCGCCTGGGCACCAACTCGCTGCTGGACATCAACGTGTTCGGCCGCCGCGCGGGTATCGCCGCCGCCGAGTACGCCCAGCGCAGCGAATTCGTCGAGATGCCGCAGGCCCCCGCGGACTACGTGCAGGGCTGGCTGGCCCGGCTGCTGTCGGATCACGGCAACGAGCGCGTTGCCGACATCCGCACCGAACTGCAGGCCACCATGGACGCCAACGCCGCGGTGTTCCGCACCGAGGAGACCCTCAAGCAGGCGCTCACCGATATCCACGCGCTCAAGGAGCGCTACGAGCACATCACCGTGCAGGACAAGGGCCGCCGCTACAACAGCGATCTGCTCGAGGCCGTCGAGCTGGGCTTCCTACTGGAGCTGGCCGAGGTCACCGTGGTGGGCGCGCTGAACCGCAAGGAGTCGCGCGGCGGCCACGCCCGCGAGGACTACCCGGACCGCGACGACGTCAACTTCATGCGCCACACCATGGCCTACAAGGACGTCCAGCCCGGCGAGCACGCCAAGTTGATCGCCGATATCCGCCTCGATTTCAAGCCGGTCGTGCAGACCCGTTACGAGCCGATGGAGCGTAAGTACTGATGACTGCCGTAGCAGAGGCCCCTGCGGCCCAGAAACCAGCTCCGGTGCCCGAGGGATCGACCATGATCACCGTCAAGGTGGCGCGGTTCAACCCCGAGGACGGCCAAGGCGCGCACTGGGATTCGTTCCAGGTCCCGGTCCTGCCGACCGACCGCTTCCTGAACGTGCTCATCTACATCAAGTCCTACCTGGACGGCACGCTCACCTTCCGCCGCTCCTGCGCCCACGGCGTCTGCGGTTCCGACGCCATGCGCATCAACGGCGTCAACCGCCTGGCGTGCAAGGTGCTCATGCGCGACATGCTGCCCAAGGGCGGTAAGGCGCTGACCGTCACCGTCGAGCCCATCCGCGGCCTGCCCGTGGAGAAGGACCTCGTGGTGAACATGGAGCCGTTCTTCGACGCGTTCAAGGCCGTCAAGCCGTACCTCATCACGCACGGCAACGAGCCCACCCGCGAGCGCATCCAGTCCCAGGCCGACCGCGCCCGCTTCGACGACACCACCAAGTGCATCCTCTGCGCCTGCTGCACCACCTCGTGCCCGGTGTACTGGAGCGACGGCAGCTACTTCGGCCCCGCCGCCATCGTCAACGCCCACCGCTTCATCTTCGACAGCCGCGACGAGGGCGCCCGCGAACGCCTCGACATCCTCAACGACGTAGAAGGCGTCTGGCGCTGCCGCACCACCTTCAACTGCACCGACGCCTGCCCCCGAGGCATCGAGGTCACCAAGGCCATCCAGGAAGTCAAGCGCGCCCTACTGTTCGCCCGCTGACCCCGGCAGAAAGCACGCCGGGCCCATAAAACACCCGGACCGAGGCCGCCTTCATCTCGCGATGAAGGCGGCCTTTGGTGATAGCGTGCCGCATCGTCACGATCTTGATCTACATCTTCTTCGTGGAGGGGGGAACCGTTGGATCTCAACCAACTTCGCTCGGCCGACCCGGGCCGATGGCAGACCGTGGCTGACGACCTGTTGACCTCCGCCAAGAATTGCGAGGAGGCAGTGAGCGAAATTCATGCGAACGGCACCAAGCGACTCGAGGATTCGTGGCCGGATTACCTGGGCGAACTGGTGCGCCAGCGCGTTACCGACGTAACGGGCAGGCTCGAAGAGGTCGCGGTATTGCTGCGCGGCGCCGTCACCGCTCTGGACACCTTGGAAGACGCAGCGCGTACCGCGCAGTCACAGGTGCGATCCGCGATCGACACAGGCATCATTGCGGGTCTGCGGCTCGTCGGGGATAGCTTCGAACTCCCCGAAGACCATGCCGATCCCGCTGCGGCCACCACGACGATGGACCACTGCAACACGCTCATCAAGGATGCGTTGGACGCCGCGAACAAGGCGGACGAGGATGTGGCCGGAGCGCTTCGCAAGCTGAACATCAGCGTCGACAGCAGCTCGCTCGAGGAGGCGCGCCGCCAGCAGGGCGAGGCCGTACAAGCCGCACTGGCCGCCATCCGGGAAACGTTGCCCCAGGGCCAATCGCCCGAGATCGTTGCGCAGTGGTGGAGCTCCTTGTCCGACACCGGGCGCCGCCAGCTCATGCTCGCCGTCCCGGTCGAATTGAACGATCTGAACGGGATACCCGACAACGTGAAAGCCGAGCTGCGCGGTTCCAACGGCTACGACGCGGTCAAGGCGGTCGAGTACGCCCGCGATCACTGGAACGACACCTCGATCGACATTTTCGAGAACAACTGTGCCAACTTCGTCTCATCCGCACTGCACGATGCGGGCTTGGACGAGAAGGGATCATCCACTCTCGATTCGAACGGCTGGATGAGATCCGAATTGGGCGAGCGACATATCGATTTCGACCCGCCCGGCCCCGGTTCACTCCAAGGTCTCACACACAGCGACACCTGGATCAACGCCCAGAAGCAGAAGGAATTCTTCCTGAACAACGGCGGCCAGGAGGTCGGCATCGCCGGGGCGAGACCGGGGGACGTCCTGTATTTCGAACACACTCGGTCCGTGGGCAGCTACAGCCCCGGCGACGCGCATCACACCGCCCTTGTCACCGCGGTCCTGCCGAACGGTGACGTCCTCTACACCCAGCACACCACCAACGGCAAGGACCTGAGTCTGATCGACCGCATCGGGTTCGCCGACCAGGACGGCGGGACACAAAAAGTACGAGTGGTACGACCCAAGGAGACCTGGTGAACGAGCCTCGATACGGTACGCGGATGCGGAAAGATGTTGCGGTAACGGCCGTTACGGCCATCCTCTCGTTCGTGGTCGCGACGATCCTGTTCGTATGGGCCGACTCGGTGCTGCAGCAGCGCACCGACGATCTGGTGGCCAGCCGATGCAGCATGCGGATCGATGTGCCGGGCATCGCGCTCGTCGGTGACTATCTCGGCGTCGTGCTGATGGTCGTATCGACGGCGGCCTTCATTGTGCTCACGATGTTGATCGCAAGGCGTGCCAGCAGGTTTCGCGGGCTCGGCTCCACGGTCGCCATCGTCGCGGCCGTGATTACCGGCCTCTACACGGTGATCGTGCTGTTCGGAGTGATCTCCCCCAGCCCGTCCGAACCGCTGTCACCCGACTACCACCCCTGCGCATCCCGCATCTGATAGATAGGAGCCGGCCATGGGAAACATCGGCATCTGCGTGGATCCGGCCTCGGCCACCGACGCAGGCACCGCCATCACCGATCACGGTAACCAGGCCAAAGCCCTTCTGGAGAACCAGTTCCGCAATGTCCAGCCCGCCTCCGACGCCAACCCGGGATGGAAGACCGGACCTGCCCTGGTCGATTTCGCCCACGTGCGGCACCGAGAAATCCTGAGCAGCCTGACCGAGTTGGAGAGCATCGGCCAGAAGATCGTGGAGATCGTCCAGAGTCGTGTATCCGTCGACGCCAGGTACGCCGACAACCTGCAACGCATCGAGGACGCCGTCGGCACGATGGCGCAGTAATCACCCAGCCACAGACCTACCGTCTATCCGAGCACCTTCGCACCCACATCGTGCGGCCTTACCTTTCGCCGCTCGCCGGAAGGGTTGCCACTTCGCTACCAGATGCCGCCGATGTCCAACTGGCCGGGGCCACGCAGGAGCTTTTCGATTCGGGTGATCAGCTCTCCGGCCAGGACCGAGATGAGCATGAAGGCGGCGAACCATTTCACGGTTTGGATAGCCGCATTGCGCAACCAACCACCACGCCACCGAATCTCGGTGTCGGAGGCCACCTCTGCCCAGATACCCCATCGAGCCACGGCCCAGGCGGCGATGAACATCAGGGCAGCGACGTAGCTGAGCGTGCTCTTCGGATCATAGTTCCGCCACACCGTATAGCCGACCAGCACGAGTCCGGCCGTGGCCAGCAGCAAAACCAATCTGGTCGCTCGGATCACTCGGGTCAGCCGGGACGAAACCCCTACGCGGGCCGAGGCACTCGCCGCGCCCGTGAACAACACGCGAAAGTCCAGTACGCCGTCATCGCGGAGCTGTGCGATGAGCTTGCGCCAATCATCGCCGCGCTCGGTGAGCCAGGTGCGCCAGATTCCCCGTACATTGCGCGGCGGCCGGGCGAACCCCCGGTAGTACAGCAGGCCGCGGATCCCTGACCGATCACGGAGGAAACCGCGCCCGTGGACATCGTCTCGTTCGACGAGACGGCCACCGCGCTGCACTGTTTGCCACCGGTAGAGTTCCCGTACCGCACGGCCGCTGCGCCGCCGAGTACCCGGACGGTGATAACGGCACCGCCCCCATTCGCCCAACACACGGTTTCTGCACGGATGACCCGTGGTCGTGATCGGGTAGTCGCATCGAACGGGCCAGGCGGTCCCACGAGACCACCACACCATCACGGAAAGCACCCCGGCGACCACCGGGAAGACCAGCGCGAAGGTCAACGGCCATGGAATTCCCCAGGGGCTCAGGTAATCCAGCAACCCGGCAAAGGGCTCCAGCAGGCGAACGAGATGATGAAAGACCTCCCCCATGTCGCGATCATACGGACCGGGCCACCAGCTCGAGCGCGGATTGAACCACCCAGCCATCCACAGCCCCCTCGGCCCGCTATCCCCGGAAGAAGATCGCGGAGGCCGAGCGGGTCTGACAGAATGAGGCCGCTTCCGATCTACGAGGGGGGACGAATGACCAACCGGCACAAGGTATCTGCCCAATACGGACGACGCTCGCGAAGAATCCTCACAGCCGTTGCCGTCCTACTGGCAGCCGGGTGCGGCAACGCCGCCGCGGAATCGGATCTCGGCATGGACCGCTACTACCACCAGCGACTCGCCTGGGGCTCATGCGAAAGCTTCTCCGGCGCAGAAGAACTCGACGCGCACGGATTCGAATGCACACGCGTCACGGTACCGATCGACTACGCCGAACCCGACGGCGAGACCGCGCAGATCGCGATTTCGCGACATCGAGCGAGCGGCGACCGGATCGGGTCACTCCTCACCAATCCCGGCGGGCCCGGCGGGCCGGGGCTGGCGGGCATTCCCCAGCTGCTGGCCGAGACGCCGCTCGCCGAACGCTTCGATGTGATCGGTGTCGATGTCCGCGGCCTCGGAGCGTCCACGCCGAAGGTGACCTG
This sequence comes from Nocardia sp. CDC159, assembly GCF_023740735.1. GTDB lineage: Bacteria > Actinomycetota > Actinomycetes > Mycobacteriales > Mycobacteriaceae > Nocardia > Nocardia pulmonis. Next base: position 77,848 of record NZ_JAMRXH010000019.1, on the reverse strand, counting down.
CCGTACGCCGGAGGAGCATCGGGCGCATCGCGAGGATCCCGTCTGGGACAGGTCGCCCATCGGAATCGCCCAGACCGAAAAGCGATTCCGGGATTACGTCGCCGACTGCGTCCGCCGGACCGATCCGAAACTGTTGGCGCACATCGGAACAGCCGACGTCGCGCGGGACTTCGACGTGATCCGCGGTGTGCTGGGCGACGAGAAGCTGACCTATTTCGGCGGCTCCTACGGCTCGCGGCTCGGATCGACCATCGCGGAAACGTATCCGGATCGGGTGCGCGCCATGGTGTTGGACGCCGCGATCGATCCGACGGCAACCATGCTCGATCCAGTGGCGATGGCCACCGGCTTCCAGAATGCCTTCAACGCATACGCCGCCGACTGCACGCGTTCGCCCGACTGCCCGCTGGGCACCGATCCGAGCCGAGCCACCGCCGAGTTCCGCGCATTGACGATTCCGCTTCAGAATCAGCCCGTACCCGCGGCCGACGGCAAGAACCTCGGATACCTCGGCGCGACCGGGGCCGTGTTGAACCTGCTGTATCAGCCTTCGCTGTGGCCGGTGATCACCAAGGGCCTCAACCAGTTACGTAAAGGCCGCGGCGACGCACTGGCCGGAGTGACCGAGTTCTTCGAGAGTTCGGTCGAGCGGGATCTCCAACAGGCCGTCCTGTGCGGCGAGGAACCGCGAATCACCGACCACGTGACAGCCACTGTCCTCGACCTCCGGACCCGCGCCGCCGCACCGATTACGGACGACGGCCGGGCCACCGGGCTGACCCCGCTGCCCGTGTGCGCTTTCTGGCCGTTCCCCCCGTTCTCCCAACCGCACGTCCCCAACACCGCGGGCCTGCCCAAGACCGTCGTCGTCGCGACAACGGGCGACCCCGCGACGCCGTACGCGGGCGGCCGCAACCTGGCCCGCTATCTCGACGCCGCCCTCATCACCTACGAGGGCACCCAGCACGGTGCCGCCTTCCGGGGCACCGCGTGCGTCGACGAGCCGCTGATCCGCTACCTCACCGACCTCACCCCGCCGCCCGCGGAAACCACCTGCTCCCCTTCCTGAAACGCGAAGGCCGCCTTCGTCCCTCATTGACGAAGGCGGCCCATCGCAGACCCGCGGACTACTTCGCCGCGGCCAACTTCTTGCTCCGATCCAGCCCCAACGCATCGGTCATGGTGAAGAACAGATCCGTCTGATCGGTCAGCCCCACCACATTCGCCGCCCGCGGCCCGTAGGCGGCCACGCGCAGCTGGGTGCCGGTGTGCTCCTGCGATCCGGCCTCCTCGGAGGTGCCGTAGGAGATGCCGATCTCGGCGCCGTCCTTGGTGACCACCTTGCTCATCAGCGACGCGGACTTCGTCTCCAGCGGGACGATCTGGCTCGAGTGCGCGTGGTCGGCGGTGACGATCACCAGGGTGTTGCCATCGGCCTTGGCGAACTCCAGGGCCGCCTGCACCGCGGCGTCGAGATCGACGGTCTCGCCGACCTGCCCGCACGGATTGGCATTGTGGTCCTGCTTATCGATCGAAGCCCCCTCGACCTGCAGGAAGAAGCCGTCCTTGCGGTCCTTCAGCAGATCGATCGCCTTGCGGGTCATGCCCGCCAGATCCGGCAGCGTCGCCGGGCGGTCCGGATTGTCCTTGCAGGTCTGCGCGGGCAGGTTCAGCCCGTCGCGCACGGCCTTCTCCCCGGCCCACCGCACCGGCATATTGCCCGGCGAGAACAGCCCCAGCACCGGCGCGGTCTGATCGGCCTTGGTCACCGCGTCCAGCCCGGCACGATCGGACACGACGTTGTAGCCCCGCGACTTCGCCTGCTCGAGCAGGGTTTTGCCCTGATACTCCCCGGCCTTGGCCTTCTGCTCGAAGCTTTTGGCGCCACCGCCCAGCGTCACATCGGCCCGCGTCGCCAGCAGCTGCTCGCTGATCGAGCCGAGCCCGCCCTGCTCCAGCGCGTTGGTCGGACACTTCGTCGAGGTCTCGTCCGGCCCGTAACATTTGCGGTCGGTCACATGGGCCCCGAGCACCGCCGGGGTGGCATCCTGGATCTCCGCGGTCGTCACATTGCCGGTGGCCTTGCCGTTGGCCTTGGCGATCTCGACCAGATTGGTCTGCGGCGCACCCTTGATGTCCACCCCGATCGCGCCGTTGTAGGTCTTGGTGCCGGTCGCCCACGCCGACCCGCTGGCCGCGGAATCGGTGACATAGTCCGGCTTTCCGGTCTTCTTGTCCAGCGAGTAGTGGGTGTAGGAACCGGTCAGCGGCAGCGCATCGATACCCTTGAAGTAGCCGCCCGCGCCCTCGGCCACATTGCGCGCCACGGTGATCTCCGAATCACCCATGCCGTCGCCGATCAGCAGGATGACGTTCTTGGCCTGCTTGTCGTTGATCGAATCCCGCAGCGCCGCACTGCGATCGCCGGTCAGTCGCCGCGCGCCGCCATTGTCGGACAGCGTGCCCTGCGCCCCCGGGGTGATCAGCGAACCATTGGACTGCTTACCGGAATCCGACCCGCAACCGGCCATCGTTCCGATCAGCACGGCGGCCACGCCCGGAACGGCTAGGACCCGAATCCATCGAGACCTGGAGGAGGAGAACGACATACGAAAAATACCCAATCTACTTTCCGGCGGACACAAACCGTGCGGATAGTGCCGGGCCACACTGAACCGATAGCAACACTTCGGTTAATTCTGGATGAAAGGGACAAAGCTCGCAGCCTGTGTGGAGTAGTGCGCAACGGGCAGTCCAGACCCATGAACTGGAAACCGCGCGTAGCGTGGACACTGGCAGGGCCGGTCGACCGAGAGGAAAGACCGTGAGCACCAAGCCTACCCACGTGATCGTGGTCGGCGCCTCCGCGGGCGGCGTCGAGGCGCTGCGCGAATTCGTATCCGGCCTCCCACCGGACCTCCCGGCCGCGGTCCTGGTGGTGCTGCACCTGCCGTCGGGCGGCACCTCGGTCCTGGCCACGACCCTGCAGCGGGTCGCACCGATACCCGCACGGCCCGCGCACCACGGCGCGCCACTGGCGCCCGGCATCATCTACACCGCCGTCCCCGATCATCACCTGCTGGTCACCGCCGAGCACATCGTGCTCTCGCACGGCCCCTCCGAGAACGGCCACCGTCCTGGCATCGACGCGCTGTTCCGTTCCGCCGCGATGACCTGGGACTGCCGGGTCGCGGGCGTGGTGCTGTCCGGATCCCTCGACGACGGCACCGCCGGTCTGGCGCTGATCAAGTCCCGGGGCGGGCTCGCCGCGGTGCAGGAGCCCACCGAGGCGCTGTACCGCAGCATGCCCGACAACGCACTGGCCCACGTCGCCGCGGATCTGGTGCTGCCCGCCCGCGAACTGGGCGCCGCGGTGTCCAAAAGCCTGGTCGAACGGATCGAATTCACCGCCGCCCCACCATCGGAACTCGATCGTCTCGAAGCCCGCATCGACGCCGGTGGGCTGCTGCGCAACGAGGTGACAACCATGGCCCAACCAGCGGGTCTGAGCTGCCCGGACTGCAACGGCTCGCTCTACGCCCTCGCTGACGGCAAGCGCTATCGCTGCCGCGTCGGTCACGCCTGGACCGCGGAGGCGCTGCTGCTCGAGCAGAGCCTGGAGGTGGAGAAGGCCCTGTGGACGGCGCTACGGGCTCTCGAGGAGCGACGGCACCTGGCCGACCGGATGCGCGCCGACGCTCAGCGCCACGGCGACGACCGCATGGCCACTCGCTTCGCCGACCAGAGCGCCGAAAACTCCCACGCCGCAGAAATTCTTCGAAAGCTGCTGGTCGACCGCCGCGCCGACTGACGAGCCCGGTACGTTGGGTTGGTGGACCAGGACATGTCGCCGATCGCCACCCTTGGCTTCGAGGAGATCCTGCAGTACCTCAAGGAAGCCCGCGGCTTCGATTTCACCGGCTACAAACGCAGCAGCCTCATGCGTCGCGTCGATCGGCGCATGAATCAGCTCGGCATCGAGGACTATGCGGAATATCTCGATGTGCTGCAGGCGAATTCGGACGAGTTCGTCTCCCTGTTCAATACCATCCTGATCAATGTGACCGGTTTCTTCCGCGACCCGGACGCCTGGGATTTCCTGCAAACCGATGTGGTACCGACGCTGCTGGCCGAGCGCGGCCCCGACGAGCCGGTGCGAATCTGGTGTGCCGGCTGCGCGTCGGGTGAGGAGGCCTACGGCCTGGCCATCGTCCTGGCCGAGGCGCTGAGCATCGACGAGTTCCGCCAGCGGGTCAAGATCTATGCCACCGACGTGGACGAGGAGGCCCTGAGCACCGCCCGGCACGCGCTCTACAGCGAGAAGGAGGTCGCCCCGCTCGGTCAGAAGCTGGTGCAGCGCTATTTCGAGCCGACGGGTGGGCGCTACGCCTTCCGTAAGGATCTGCGCCGCTCGGTGATCTTCGGCCGCAACGATCTGGTGCAGGACGCGCCGATCTCCCGGATCGACCTGCTCGCCTGCCGCAACACGTTGATGTACTTCAACGCCGAGACCCAGACCAAGATCCTGGACAAGTTCCACTTCGCCCTCTCGCCGCGGGGTTTGCTATTCCTGGGCAAGGCCGAAATGCTGCTCAGCCACAGCCGCATCTTCGATCCGGTCGATCTCAAGCGCCGGATCTTCCGCAAGGTGCCCAGCAGCCGAATGGACGTCGGCCACGTATTCGGCCGTACCGTGGTCGCGGATCGGCGCGAACCGGATCACCTGGAAACCCTGCGCGGACTGTCGTTTTCGACCGGGCCGGTCGCCCAGGTGGTGCTCGGCCACGACGATGCGGTGGCGCTGGTCAACCAGCAGGCCAAGCACCTGTTCGGACTGACCGAGCGCGATATCGGCCGTCCCATGCGGGATTTGGAGCTGTCGTACCGGCCGTGGAATTGCGCGGTTACATCGCGCAGGCGCGGGCCGAGCGAAGGGCGTTGCGCATCAAGGACATCGAATGGCAGCGCGGCCCGGGCGAGACATTGACGCTCGAGGTGCATGTGAGTCCGTTGCTGTCCGAGGATCTCATTCTCGGCGTCTCCCTGGTCTTCCACGACATCACCGCGACCCGTCGCCTGCTCGCCGAGCTCAACCACGCCAACCAGCAGCGCGAATCGGCCTACGAGGAACTGCAATCCACCAACGAGGAGCTCGAGACCACCAACGAGGAACTGCAATCCACGGTCGAGGAGCTCGAGACGACCAACGAGGAACTCCAGTCCACCAACGAGGAGCTCGAGACCACCAACGAGGAACTCCAGTCCACCAACGACGAGCTCCAGACCATCAACAACGAATTACGCGAGCGCAGTAGCGAACTCGACGAGGTCAACGAATTCTTCTTCGCCGTCATGAGTTCCTGGTACGCGGGTGTGATCGTGGTTGACACCTCGATGCGCATCGTGGTGTGGAATGCCGGTGCGGAGAATCTGTGGGGTCTGCGCCCCGAGGAGGCCGAGGGCGACCACCTGCTGAATCTGGATATCGGGCTGCCCGTGGCCGAACTGCGCCCGATCGTGCGCCCGGCGCTCGGCGATCCGCACTACCGCCGCGAGATTCGACTCGAAGGGGTCAATCGCCGCGGTCGCCGGATCCTGCTGCGCGTAGTGTGCACGGCCCTGCGTGACCGCAGCGGTGCCGCGACGGGCGCGATCCTTTCGATGGAACCCCTCGGCGACGGATCTCCGGCTCAACCGAGCTGACAACGCGGTCCGATCGGCAGCGCCGCCCAGACGACCTTGCCGACCGGCCAGCGCGGGGCGCAGCCCCACGCCCGAGCCATGCGCGCGACGACATGCAGACCGTACAGGCGGGTATCGCCGGGCAGCGGCTCACGCAGGACGGCCTCGCGCGGATCATCGTCGCCCACCGCGACGGTCAGCAGGTCCTGGTGCAGCTCCAGCCGCACGCTCAGATCGGTGCCGACCCGGTTGTGCCGGAGCGAATTCTCCACGAATTCCGTGGTCACCAGCTCGGCGTCGGAACGCACCTGGACGATCTTCCATTCCTCGCACACCTCGTCGACGAAGCGACGTGCCCGCTGCGCACAGTTCCCGGTGCGCACCAGCGTGATGCTCATCCGGCGGCGCAGCGGCGGCTCCTCCGCTCCCCGCAGCGCCGCGATTACCGACGCGTACACCGGGACGAACCGCCGGATCGCGCTGCACTCGAACACCCGCCGATTGCCGGAATCCTGCACGACCAGCAGAATCGGCACGCCGGGCCAGTCGTTGCCGCGCATCCAGGCATTGGCGAAGGCGGTCAGCAGCGGCTCGGCCCGCACCACCAGCTCGTCGGCCACGACGATCACGGCACGCGGCAGATCCAGGGTGAACTTGACCAGGTCGTCACCGAAGCCCCGATACGTCGTGGCATCGAGTTCACCCACCGGTCGGACCACCGAGCATCCCCGCAGCCGGTGCACCGACCACTTGATCTCGTGCTCTGCCGTCACATCGCTCATCCCCACCACTGTCGGTCGGCCACCGTGCCCCCGACTCCTCCGCTGCTCGGCACCACTACGACGGCCTTTTCCATTGTTCGAGTCTCAGTCTGGACGGTACCCAGTACCACTCGTTTCGAACAGATACGACGCCAACTCCCCGCGACACCGACCCCCTATTCAATCTGCACAGCAAAACGAGGGTTTGTTGTCTGAATCGTCCGGTAGTGCTTGCATCGAAGTATGTTCAACGAAGCTCAGCTGTACTCTCCGGTGACCACGGGAACCGACGGCGACGTGACGGTGCACCTGAGCGACGAGCACCCGGGCGTCCACGATCAGGTATATCGGGCTCGCCGCAATTCCATCGCCGCCATGGCGATGTCGTATCGGCCCGGCGACCCGCTGCCGCACGTCGACTACACCGACGAGGAACAGGAAGTCTGGCGGATCGTCTCCGCCGAGCTGGCCCGCAAGCACCGTAAATACGCCTCGGCGGAGGTGCTGGCCGGTGAGGAGCGACTGGGACTTCCCACCGATCACATCCCGCAACTGGACGAGGTGACCGCGAAGCTGGTGCCGCTCAGCGGTTTCCAGTACGTCCCCGCGGCCGGACTGGTGCCGCTGCGGCAGTTCTTCGGCTCGTTCGCCCAGCGAACCTTCCACTCCACCCAGTACATTCGCCATCACTCGGCCCCGCTGTACACCCCTGAACCGGACGCCATCCACGAGATCATCGGCCACGCCAACCAATTGGCCAGCCCGCGCTTCGCGGCGATCTACGCCGAGGTCGGCGCGGCGGTGGCCCGACTGGAAACCGAAGCGGCACTGAAGTTCCTGGCCAATGTGTTCTGGTTCTCGATGGAGTTCGGCGTCGTGCGCGAGCAGGGCGAGGTGCGCTGCTACGGCGCGGGCCTGCTGTCGTCCTACGGCGAGATCGAGGAGTTCCGCAGCGCGCAGTTGCGCCCGTTGAACATTCACGAAATGGGCACGGCGGTCTACGACATCACCCACTACCAGCCCGTGCTGTACTGCGCCGAGTCGATCTCCGAGATCGAGGATGTGGTCGGCGGATTCTTCTCGACGATGACCGATGAGGTCGTCGCCCGAGATCAGGCGGCCCACCGGACCGCCTGACCGACGCCCCTGCCCGCACTCCGCACCGGCCGTGCCCCGGCCGATTGAAGGGGGTGCGAAGCGCGGGCAGGGGTGCGGCCGAAATCCTCAGCGTGGTGATGATTCGTCGGTCTTCGGGGCGGATGGCAGCGGCATGCCCGCCGCGAGGAAATCGACGATCCTGTCGACCTTGTCGAAGTCGAGCCCGTCCGGACCCCAGGCCGTCATGGCCGCACCGATCAACGCCCCGGAAAACGCCCGGACCTCCAAATCGTCGGGCGCACGACCCACACGCTCGGCCACGAGTCCGGCGACCATCTGCACGTTGCGCTCGGTTTCCCGGGCGATGACGCCGCGCAGTTCCGGCTCGTTCCAGATCAACGTCATCCGTTCCTGCTCGAACCGCACCTCCTCGTCGTCGAGCGCGGCAATGGTGTTCTGGAAGGCGTTCCGGAATACGGTCAGGGGCGGCATCTCGGGCGGCTGCGAACGAATGGCCTCCACCATGATCGGGTCGAGGTCGTCGGCCAGCACCACGTCCTGCTTGGAGGGGAAGTAGCGAAAGAAGGTGCTCGGCGAGATGTCGGCCGCCTCGGCGATCTGCTCGATGGTGGTCTCGGCGTAACCCTGCCGCTTGAACAGCCGCATCGCCTCGGTGCGAATCGTTCGGCGCGTGCGCTCCTTCTTCCGCTCGCGCAACCCCGCGGTCACCCTCGTCTCACCCGGCATGGACCGATTCTCCCGCATCGGCCGCGGGCACGCTGCCGGGCACCCGACCGCGGGTGAAGATCACCGCCAGGACGGCGGCCACCAGACAGATTGCCGCGCACACCCACAGCATCGCCCCCATGCCGCCGACGAACGCCGACCGGACCTGACTCAGCATCACCGCATCGCCGAGTCGGTGCGCGACCTCGACCCCGGCGTTCACCCCATCAGAAACCGGCTCCCGGTCGTAGGCGCCCAGCTCCGAGCGGTACCGAGTGGACAGCACCGTACCCAGCACCGCCACGCCGATGGTGCCGCCCGCCTGCCGAAGCGCCTGCAGCAGAGCCGATCCGGAGCCGGATCGCTCGGCGCTCAGCTCGCCCATGGCCATGCCCATCGCCGCGGGCATCACCAAACCCATCCCGACGCCGAGCACGGTGATCCAGACGGCGGTGTAGCCGTAACCGCTGGACGTCCGGGTCAGCGCGCCCAGCACGAGGCCGCCCGCCAGGATCAGAAATCCGACCGTCAGCACGGTGCGCAAACCTGCCCTGGGCAGCAGCTTGTCCACCACGCGGGTACCGACGATCAGCCCGGCGATCAGGGGCAGCAATCGCAGCCCGCTGCCGAGCGAATCCACCTCCAGCACCGCCTGGAAGTACTGCGGCACGGTGAAGAACATGCCGAACATCGCGAAGGAGATGAACACCGAATACGCCGTACCCCAACGGAAACCGGCGATCTCGAGCATCCCCGGTTCGATCAGCGGATGCGCCACCCGCCGCTGCCACCAGGCGAAACCCGCCAGCAGTACGAGACCCGCCACAACAGCGGCCCACGCGATCGCCTCGCCCCAGCCCTGTTCGCCGAAGCGGATGAAACCGTAGGTGAATCCGAGCATGCCTCCGGCGGAGAGTACGACACCGGGCAGGTCGATCCGAAAAGCGTTGTCACTGCGCGACTCCGGCACCAGCGCGGCCACGGCCAGCAGTCCGATGATCACGAGCGGAACGTTGATCAGGAATACCGAGCCCCACCAGAAGTGCCGCAACAACCATCCGCCGACGATCGGCCCCAGGGGCAGTCCGATCGCCGTCGAGGTGACCCAGATCGTCAACGCCCGTTGGCGGTCATCGCGGTCGGGAAACATCGCGGGCAGCACCGCCATCGACAGCGGCATCATCATCGCCGCCCCGATACCGAGCAGCGTGCGCGCCGCGATGAGCTGACCGGACGTGCTCGCGAAGGCGCAGAACACCGAGGCCAGACCGAACAGCACCATCGCCCCGACCAGAAAACGCTTACGCCCGTAGCGATCCCCCAACGCCCCCGCGGGCAACATCAACCCCGCCAGCGCCAGCGTATAAGAGGTCGTAAACCATTGCAGCGCAGCAGTATTCGCGTCCAGATCCACCGCCATGGTCGGCAACGCCACCACCAGCACGGTGATGTCCAAGCCGATCGTGAGCATGGTGACGGCCAGCGCACCCAACGCCAGCCATCGCCCCTTCCCCGCCCTGTTCGCAGCCATTGTCTTTCCTCTCCTGCCACCCGAGACGGCTACACACCGCCCGAGATCCCGTCCGAGTACGCCACCCAACCGGTGCATGCCGCTCCGATTCGCGGACATTTCCCCTGGTTACGACTCTGAGTCGCGGGTTTACCAGCGAATGAGAGCCTGTGGCAGTAACCACCATATGATAGCAACTAGGTTTTGATAGTAGCTTCCAGTTTGTAGCGACTGTCAACACATGTCATGTCATGCGTGGCAATCTGCGCGACTCGCCCATTTCCCCCTAAGCTCCAAAGCGATGAGCACCCGCATGACCCGGCGTGATCGCCGCACCAGATCGTTCGCGGCCGCCGCGCTGGCCGCCGGACTTATCGGCACGTCGGCGCTGACCCTGTCGCCGACCGCCGTCGCGCAACCGACCGCGCCGACGACGACGCCGTTCATCACCCCGGACACCGACTCCTGTCCGAACAAGACGGCCACACCCCCGGCCATCGACAGCTCCGAGGTACCCGAGCCGGGTGAGGCCGCCCCGCCTCCGCTGCCGGTGCCCTCGTCTCCGATCGGCGGGGCCAGGCTCGGCAACTGCGGTCTGGTGCTGCCGGACAAGGCGCCGCCGGTGCCCGACGACATCTCGGCCACGGCGTGGGCGATCGCCGACCTCGACACCGGGCGCGTGCTCGCGGCGAAGGATCCGCACGGCCGCTACCGTCCCGCCTCCACCATCAAGGTGCTGCTGGCGGCGGTCGCGCTGCGCAGCATCGATCTGAACAAGGTCGTGGTCGGCACCGAGGACGATGCCAATGCCGACGGCACCCGCGTCGGCATCGGCCCCGGCGGCCGCTACACCAACAAGCAGCTGATGCAGGGGCTGCTGATGTGCTCGGGCAACGACGCCGCGCATGCCATCGCGAGCCAGCTCGGCGGCGATCGCGCCACCGTGGCCAAGATGAACGAACTCGCGAAACGCCTGCATGCCTTGGACACTCGCGCCGCCACCCCCTCCGGGCTGGACGGCCCGGGCATGAGCACCTCGGCCTACGATCTGGCCGTGCTGTTCCGCGAGGCGATGACCATCCCCACCTTCGCCGAGATCATCCGCACCGAACAGGCCGACTTCCCCGGTTACCCCGCCAATCCCGAAATCCCCGGCGACAAGGACCATCCCGGTTTCGCGATCGCCAACGACAACCATCTGCTCTACAACTACGAGGGCGATCTGGGCGGCAAGACCGGCTACACAGACGACGCCCGGCAAACGTTCGTGACCGCCGCCCAGCGCCACGGACACCGGTTGGTCGTGACGTTGCTGAAGGCCGATGTGCTGCCGATCCGTCCCGCCGAACAGGCGGCCCGGCTGCTCGACTACGGCTTCGCTCTGCCCCGCGACGCGAGCGTCGGCACGCTGCCGAGCGAAACCGGCACGTCGGCGAATACCGGTGTGCCACTTGCCTCTCCGCCGGGACCCGACACTCCGAACGCGACCGCCATGCCGACGAGCGATCACGACAACTGGGGCACGCTCGCGACAGTCGCCGCACTTGTGCTGGTCATCGCGCTGGTGATCGCCGCGTGGTCGCTCACCGGACGTTCGCGACGGTAGCGTGGGTCACTTTTCGCAAATCCGTTTGTTTGACTCGCGATTGCCAGGGCATCCGCTGAACGAGCCGCTTGTACGGCTTCAGTAGGAACCGAAGAAAGGAGCTAAGCAATGGCGGACAAGAACAATCCGGGTCAGTTCGGCAACCGTTCGGACACCGAGGAGCAGGCCCGCAAGGGCGGTCAGGCCAGCACCGGCAGCTTCGGCGACAAGAACAGCGCCGATCCTTCGGAGGCCGGCAAGAAGGGTGCCGCGGCCCAGCCCACCGAAGCGAAGGTGAAGGGCGGCGAGCACAGCCACGCCAACCGCTGATCAGCGTTATGGCTGATTGATCGAAAAGCCCCTTGGGAAGTACAGGCCTTACTTCCCAAGGGCTTTCGCCTGTCAGGGACCTTTGTTCGCGCAGTCCTTCGCCGCCTGTCGCAGCAACGCCCGGCTGGCGTCGGGATCCAGCGAATGTCGCCGCAGCGTCTCGAACGATTCGCGGTGATAGCGAATCGCTTCCGGCTCATACAGATACAGCTCGCGCACGAAGTTCTCGATATAGATCAGCGGCGCTTCGATCACACGTCCCCGGTTGTCCGCGCCGAATTCCAGGAGTACGAACGGACCGTCCTCCCGGCCCAGGGGATAACCCGCGACGAACGGCAGGATCCGCAGGGTGATGTTGGGACGAGTGCTCATCTCGGCCAATCGCTCCAACTGCTCGGACATCACCCGCGTCCCGCCGACCCAGGTTCTGGTGATCGACTCGTGGATGATCACGTCGAGGATCAGCGGGTCGTCCTCGCGCGTGAGGCACGCCTGCCGCCGCATCCGCAACGCCACCCGGCGCGCGTGGGTCTCCGGGCTTTCGCTCTGATGACCGGTCTGCACCAGCGTCAGCGCATACGCCGGCGTCTGCAGCAGCCCCGGCACGAGCTGGCCCTCGTAGCTGGTCATTCGGCACGCGGCGTCCTCGAGCCCCACATAGGTCGCGACCTCCCGCGACATCAGTTCCCGATACTCCGACCACCAGTTGATCTCTTCGCTCTCCGCGGCGAGCGCCAGCACCTCCGCCGTCTGCTCGGCGTCGAACTCGTACACCCGGCACAACCCCTCGATCTCGCCATCCCCCACCTGCGCCGCCAACCCCCTCTCCAGCCGCTGCACCACACTCGCACTGCGCCGAATGGATCTCCCGGCCTGCTGCAACGTCAACCCCAACCCGACCCGCCCATCCCGCAGCGACTTCCCCAACCGCCTCCGAGCCAGCACCGAATTCCCCACGCCCGCACCCCCTTTATGGACAACCTCGCGGTTGCCGGTGTCAGTTGTCAGTAGTCCAGTTCGCCGCGGGATGCGGCGGCTGTGAAACTCGCCCAGTCTGCTGAGGTGAAGATCAGAGCTGGGCCGGGTTGGTTTTTCGAATCACGTACGGCGACAGAGTCGTCGGGGAGGAACGCGACCTCCACACAGTTGCGGTCGCCGCCGCTATGGGAGCTCTTGAACCATCTTGCACCCGAAAAATCAGTCGTCAAGACCCGTACTCCCTTGCCATCTGCCGGAGTAGAGCTCGGCTGGCCGCCGGATCCAGTGCGCTGCGCCGAAGGCTCTCGTAGACGTCATGGTATCGCTCCACGGCTGTCGACCTCGTCAGATACAACTCACCCGTGAGGTGCTCCACATAGACGAGAGGTGGTTCGAGCGATCGACCCTTCCGATCCTTTCCGAAATCGAGGACGACGAACGGACTGATGGGCAGCCCCAACGGAGAACCTGCACTGAAGGGGAGAATTTGCACGTTCACGTGCGGAAGCGTCCCTAGGTCTGCCAAGTGCCTGAGAGCACCCGCCATCACCCGAGGGCCACCAACCACGCCTCTGAGCACAGACTCCCGCAAGATCGCATCGATCTTGAGCGGAGAGTACTTCCGTTTGATCCTGACCTGCCGCCGCCTCCGCAACTCCAAACGGCGCGCATGCTCTTCGGCTGTGTCGTCGGGAAAGACGGCGTGGATCAAAGCGCTAGCGTAGGCAGGCGTCTGTAGCAGGCCGGGCACAAGTTCGGACTCATACGTGGTGACCCGATCCGCCGTCGCCTCGAGCCCGACGAAGAACTCGAAGCTTCGAGGGAAGAGATCGCTGTACTCCCGCCACCAGCTCAGCTCATTGCCCTGAACCGCCAGAGCAAGCATCGCCGCCGTCTTCTCCTCATCGAACTCGTAGATCCGACACAACGCCTCGATGTCCACATCCCGCAGATTCACCACCACCCCCTTCTCGATCCGCTGTAGAGTGCTCGCACTCCGCTGGAACGCTGCCCCCGCCTGCTCGAGCGTCAGCCCCAACGCGTTCCGCCCATCCCGCAAATACTTCCCCAGCTGCCGCCGAGCCAAGGTCGGCTCATCATCCTCCTTCATACCCCCGCCTTCCTCCCGGGTAGCTCGTCCTGACCGCCGACAGCAGACCACGACGCCATCCCACCCGTCCCCGCCATCGAGCAGATTCATTCAATCCCCATATAACCCCAGGAAAGTTCTCACCCTCCGAGCACTTTCCACAGCAATCTGAACCCGAAGGGGAACCACCCTGGGTCCCACAGCGTCCAGTAAGGTAAGTGGATCTGAGCGCACGAAGGGAGGGACGGCTCGATGGACGTGGGCCAATCGACTGCGAACGCGCTGTACCAGCAGGCCGTGGACGGCACCTTCAAGATGGAGCAGGGGGCGGCGCAGAAGTGCGCGGATATCTTCAAGCGGTTCGCGGAGTCGCTGGATCCACATGTCCTGAGCTCCGCAACTCTTCAGAGGCTGACCGGATTCGGTGAGTTCGAGTCGTCGATAGAGCTACAGAATGGGTTCAGCAAAAAGGGCCGCGAACTAACCGCAGCCCTCACCGGCATGCAGGAAGCCGCGCTACGGATGGCGGCTGCGTACCTACGAGCAGGCGACTTGTTCGAGGAGGCGGAAGCGATGAATACCCGGGCGATCAATGTGGCGTCAGCGGGGCTGAAGGGATGAAGCGTTCGAGGTACAGGTGGTGTCTGCCGCTTCTACTGACCGCCGCCTTCACAGCTGCGTGCTCGTCGAACCAAGGCAACGACCCTGGCCCAACCACGGGATCGTCCGAGCCGAGCACCCCCTCAACCTCCGCAGCGCAGTCCCGCCCCACCCTGACGGCACCCAGTCTTCAACCCCCGACGCAACCCAGTCGGTTTATCACGTCCAGAAGGCCACAAGTGGTCTTCGATCCCTGTACGTGGATACCGGAGGACGCAATCGCCAAGGCTGGCTACGACCCGCAGAGCCGCACACGCGGCGGCGATCAGATCGCCGAAGATACGTTCTTGATCTGCAACTTTTCCTCCAAGCAACGCACCCTTTCCGTCCTTTCGGGAAACGTGAGCTGGGAAGAGGACCTTAAGAAGAACAGCTCATGGAGCGAACCGATCACCATCAATGGCCGGGAGGCGATGTGGGTTCGGGACCCTGGCCTTCCGATCGGTTGCGATATTCATCTACGAACGAAGGCTGGGTTCGTAGACGTCGGGGTGACCCTGACCCTCAGCGGTCGCGGCGAACTTGCGAAACCTTGTGACGGTCTCCTCGAAACCGCTACAGCCATCGAGCCGTCCATAGGGAAGGACAACTGACCGTGGCCAATGAGGACAATCCCGCTACCGATCCGCTAGCAGCGCTCGCACTGACTTTGCCAGTAGGCCCCGGCGCAGCGATCGACCATCAGAAGGCCGCCAAGAGTCAGCAGGGCGCGGAAGCAGTTCAGCGCGGTCTTCAACACTCGAGCACAGATCCCACCTACATCAAGGATCTCGAGAAGTGGGACGGCGTCGACATGACCCACCAGAAGATCTACGACACGGTCCAGAACACCATGAGTCCGACGGCGATGCACTCCCAGGCCAAGAAGTGGCTCGAGATGTCGGCCGCCCTCGGTGGCGCGCTGTTCGGCTTGAATCTGTCCATTCAGAAGGCACTCTCGGACGGATTTCAAGGCCAGTTCGCCAACGCCGCGAGTGATGCTGCGCGCAAGTTCGTCCAGCAGGGCACCAATGTGCAGGAGGTCATGCAGACCGTCGGGGCTCGAATTCACGCCGCAGGGTACGGTGCCGAGGCAGTAAGGGCCAGCGTGCCGCCGCCCGTGAAAGAGGATCCTCAGCCAGGTATGTCAGCGGCGCTTGTCCTGCTAGGAGCCGAGGCACCCGCCCAGGTATACAGCGGCGGCAGATCCGCAGACAGTGCACGCCGGGCCGCCATCCTCGCCATGGAAACGTTGTATAACCCCACCTACCGCCCTGCGGGAGAGAACGTCCCGACCTTCGTCCCAGTCGACTCTCCCGGTGACAACGCCCCCGGCACCACCAACTGGCCCGGAACCAACGGCGGCACAGGCGGAACCAACAGCGGCACAGGCGGACTCGGCGCGGGCGACGGTACCGGCGGCCAGTCCGGTAATCCGAACGACCCCTCGAACACCGAAGGCCAGCAGCAGACCGACCCCGCCAGTGTCTCGCCGAGTTCGGCGCAGGGCTCGGATTCCGCTGGCGGCCAAGGGGCTTCGAATTCCAGCGGTGGCGGATCGAATGCCAGCACTCGACCGGTGGGGGCGGATACCGCTACCACCGCGGCGGGTGTCGGTGGTGGGCCGGGATCGCGATCCGGTGGGTCTGCCGGGGGCCGTGGTGGTTTCGGTGGGGGCGGCGGCGGTTTCGGGTCGGGCGGTGGTCCGGGGCGGGGCGCGTCGGGGATGCCGGGTGCCGGAGTGCCGGGCGGCGGGAATCCCGCCGCCGCGGCGGCGGCCGCGGGACGGGCCGGGGCTGGGCTCTCGGGGATGCCGGGGATGGGCATGCCCGGGGCGGGGGCGCGGAAGGGTGAGGACGACGAGTCGGAGCGTAAGACGCCCGACTATCTGATCATGGACCGTGAGGAAGAGCTGTTCGGTCTGCGCGAGCGCACGGTTCCGCAGGCCATCGGTGCGGATATTCCCGCGGCCCAGACGCAGCCGGAGAATGGTGAGGAACGACGGCAGTGAAATGGGAGTTCACTCCCGACGAGTTCATGCATGTCTGGAAGGAGACCGATAGGGATCGGTATCCGTTCCCACTGAGCCTGTACTCGTCGACGGCCTGGCAGAGCGAGGCCGAGCGGCTCGCCCGGGAGTTGGATGATCGGCTGCCCAGGGGCGGCGATCCGGATCTGTCGGCCGTTTTGCGGGTGGCGGCGAATCCCGATGTGGCCCTGTCCATTACGGGCAGTCGCAAGCGGCCGGTCCGGGTCTACGCGGCGATCGACACCACCGTCGGCGTGACGCTGGTCCAGCGCCCCGGGCCGCGGGACGAGGTCGGCGGCAACGTCGTCATCGAGGTCGGCTCCCCCGCCATCGTCCCCAAGGTCTTCCTCGCCGTGCTCGGCAGCACCCCCGCGGGCCGCTACCCGGCCATGGTCGAAAGTTTCGACCGCATCCAACTGGACCTCGAATCCTGGACCGGCACAAGGGAAACGGTCACCGACCGCATGCGCCGCCTCCTGCAACTCCCCCGCACCGCCATCGGCCACCTCGAGGCCCGCCAGGCCCTGCACACCTCCCGCCCCCACCCCCCGCGCTACCTGAGCTGGATCGACATCGAAAACGACGGTCGCTACCTCTACTACCAGCAGCACAACGACCTACACATCGAACCCTGCTCCCCGGACCGCCTCCACCGGGAGATCACCCGCCTGTCCCAACCCGTCCCCACCGACTGAGCCGCCACACCAACCGGCAACCACCTTCGTCACCGAACCGACCACGGCATACGGAATCATCAAGCGTCGCTGCACATTTCTCTGTCGACGATTTTCAAGCTAGCGAAGCTGATTACCCCCGGCAAAGCCCATGTTGCGCTTGAAATCTCCACCAACGGTGATCACGATCCGAGCGGGAGCAAGCAGGCGATGCTCGAGCAGATGATTGGCGAGCACGTTGACGGCGGAGGTGGATCGGAACAGCGGCGACATGATCGATCATCAAGTGTCGACGGCAATTCGACCGCGAGCAGACTTCACGTTCCGCCCGCCATCTCGGCTTGGCCGCTTCTCACCGCCCCCACTTCCTAGGGCGCGGGCCCCGCCGCCTGCTGTCAACGCTTTGCCCGAAGATGCCGGGAGCAGGGAGTTTTGGGCGCAGCCACGGCGAACCGCATTGGCCTTGCAGCCGATTACCCAGATCCTCACCGACACATGACGTAACAAGGGCTCACACGGCTCGATGTGCAGCTTGTACACGAACGGTTGCAGTACCGAACTCGAGGGGGACCTCATGCGGATCAAGTCACTGATCGTCGCCGGCTTAGCGGCGGGCATCGCGATCACCGTCAGCGGTTGCGGCTCGACCTCCACACCCGCGCCGACGCCCACAGCCACCCCGGCGACCCAAGCCCCGCAGCCACCGGCACCCACCGGACAGCCCACCCAACCAGGGCACGCGAGCGAACCCGGCGGCAGCGCTCCCAAACCCAGCGTTGCACCCGCGCCCGGCACCCCCGCCCCACCCGCGCCCGCACCCCCCGCAGCGCCCGCGCCAGCAACCCCCGCCGCACGCCCGAACCCTCCCGCCGACACCACACCCCCCAAATGCGTGACCGCCCAACTCACCCTGGATCCCGGAAGGGGCGGCCCGGTGGGCGGGACCTGGTTCCTGAAGTTCGTCAACTCCAGCTCACGAACCTGTGTCCTGCAAGGATTCCCGGGCGTCTCGCAAACCAACGACCCCATCGGTGAGCCGGTGGGCGAGCCCGCCGTTCGGGACCAGGGCCCGCAGGCGCCCAAACCTGCCCCGGTCACCCTCGCACCGGGCGGAGCAGCACAATTCGAGTTCATCACCTACCCCAAGCAGGTCAACGAGTGCGCCGCCCTGCGCACCAACACACTGCGCGTCTACCCGCCCGACAACACCGAGTCCTTGTGGCTACCCTGGGACGGCCTGATCTGCCCCAGCCCACAGCGCATGCTCATCGTCCGGGCGATCACGCCAATGTAGGCGAGGCGTAGCGACTCACCCGGCCACGGCAAATGCGGCAACGCGCCCGTCATGGAGCAGGCGCGGGCGGCAACGAGCGACGTGGGCGGTGGTCACTGCCCAGCGCCGCTACTGGTTGCAGGTCACCGAGTTCTTATAGATCACACAGGGGGACATGCGGTTTCCCACCCGCTCTTCGATGGGTTTCGCCCAGGGCTGCCATGTCAACACGCCGTGAGCAATGATCGCGGCCGCGACGAGCACGGCACTGAGCCAGATCGTCCGCCTTATACCCTCCAATCGGTCAATGGTCCCGATCTTCGGCAACTCATCTGGGGGGCAAGGTGAATCCGACGGCACTTCTTCATCTTCCGGGACTTGACTGCGACGACCAGTGGCACTGTAGCCGAGTTCCGGATCAGCTTCAGCGCTGGACGATTGGTGGAGGGAAGCTTGGTCCTGACTGATGCATCGCGCCGATGCGTGTTCACCGAGCGCTCATCAGGATGGGGTCAGTCTTGTACAGAAATGGACAGATCGGTTGTTGCTGGGGGATCATGCATCCGATCTCGCTCCGGAGGAACCTTCGTGCACCTTGATGCCCGTAGACGGCGACCTGTGGCCTAGTGATTGATGTGACGGATCTTCATATCGACGACCACTGCCTGTCGTACATCGACTTTCGGTCACTGCCGTCGCCACTGCGGGCAAAGCTCACTGCTCGCACCCAGGCCGGATACCCCGATCCGGTGCCGGGGCCCGGCGAGGAATTCGGGGCGCTGCAATCGGCGGACGATGTTCCCGCCGGCCCGGCTCGGACGATACTGGCAACGGCCTTGTGGTGGGCATCGCCGCTTGTCGGAGGCGGAATCTTCTTCGGTACGAGCGTGGCGGGAAGCGTCCAGCAGCTGGGTCCGGGGCCGGTGATGGCGGCCGCTCTGGCGCTATCGGTCCCTCCGGTAGTCGCGATGCTCGCGCTCGCACGCCGCATACGCTCCTGGGATCCATTGCGTCTCGGCGACTCCGAAATCGAGCTGATCCACGCCGCCACCCATCGGGTGCCGATCGTGAGCCGGGCGGCGGCGAGAGAGTTGCTGCTGGCAGGCAAGGCTCCCGGGACCATCCCCGAACTCGTCTCGGTGGCAGCGCATCTGGGGACGGCGATCGGCGCGAGTCCGGCGTGGTCGAGCCGGTATCTGCAACCGCATCGGGCGCGGTTCGATGTACGCGAAGAAGTCATCCAGATCGCATCTCACGCGGCCCGGCTCCAGACCATGTCGGTCAAGCTGCGGTCCGAACCGACCGGGACCTCGACCACCGCCGAACTGGCCCGCTCAGCACAGGATGCCGCCCGTCGCCAGCTCGACGTGGTATGGGCGACGTTGTGTCGGCGAGTCGCGGCATTGGCGGAGTTCGCCTCCCATCTCGCACAACTCGATGCCGAACTCCGCAACGCCGGGCTCGCCCGGCAGGCCTTGGACATGGACGACGAGTTGGCCGAGCTGATGACCAGCTCCGTGGCGAACGAGCTCGCGGCCGGGCAACTACAACATATGAGCGATCAGGCAGCCGGGTTGGCGGCCGCGATTCGGGAGCTGGTCGACAAACTCCACGGCGACCTGGAAACACTGCGAGCACTCGCCACGTAACCTCGAGCGGGCGGTTCTCTGATTTGCCTCGACCAGTTCGGACTCCATGCTGTCGAGCGGCCCGGCTGATCGTCCAGCTTCGAGCCTGTCACCTATGCACCCGCACATGCTGCGCCACACCTTCGTCACCACCATGCTCGACGCCGGAGTCGATCTGCGCGACGTCCAGATCGCCGCACGCCACGCCGACCCCCGCACCACCATGCGCTACGACCGCGCCCGCACCAACCTCGACCGGCATCCGAACTGCATCTTCGCTGCCTACATGGCTTCGGGCACATGACAACTCGACGCACGCACGTGCCGAAAAGCGCGCGCCCCACAGGGTGCTGAAGCTCGAGCGACGCATGGCCGTTGGGTCTCCTGCTCGTCCGCGCAGCGGAATGATCGAAAAATGAGGTGGGACAGGAGCAGTCGCGGGCCTATGGCAGATAGGTTGATGCCGTGGCATTGAATCACGGACGGTCGACGGCAGTTGCTGAAGACTACGAGTGGATCGCGGGCGACAAGCTGTTCAAGGCATTCTGCTTGACTGTCGTGCGCGGGGCCGCTATGCACGAGATCCTGGCCACCAACAGCTAAGGCGGTACCCGGGTTCTACAAATAATCACGACAGAAGGTGTCGTGTTTATTTGAAACGCTGGCTTGGCGACCGTCGGACGGCCCGAACGGTCCCAGCACGAAGGAGCGTCGAGTGAGTTCTGGAGTCAGCCCATGCATCGTGTTCAACGGCAACGCGCGGCAAGCGATGGAGTTCTATCGGGAGGTCTTCGGCGGCGAGTTGGAGGTCGAAACGATCGCGGATTACGGCTCACCGGAATCGCCCGGCGCCGACAACGTCATGCACGCCCGGCTCGACACACCGGCGGGGTACACGCTGATGGGGTGGGATTTTCCGAACGACCGGCCTGGCCACCCGCCTTATCGGCCGGGTAACAACGTTGCGATCTTCATCGGTGGCGACGACGAACTCCGCGGCTACTTCGAGCACCTTTCGGTCGGCGGCACCGTGACGCTGCCACTCGAAAGGCAGGTATGGGGCGACGAGGCGGGCTCGCTCGTGGACAAGTTCGGGATCAGCTGGATGTTCAACATCACGGCCCACCGACATTTGTCGAACATCAAGTAGCTGCGTGAACGACGACTGGAAACCCTCGCAACCGGTGGTGGACTCCGCCGCTATGCCACGGCGGGAACAGCGCGACCGACGAGCAGGATGCTCATCGGGCCCGGGACCAGCCCGCGGGGCACCACCCGACGCAACCCGCTCACGTCGAATTCCGCCTCGCGCAACGCTTCTCGTGTGCGCCGGTTGGGGTGACAGCCGTCGGCCAGCGCCATCCACGGCCGTTCCATCGCGTCCTGCGCCGCGCCGATCGCTCGGTTCAGCAGGCCGTCGTCACCGGCGTGCACGTGTTCCATCACCAATACCTGGCCGTCCGGCCGCAGGATGCGCCGGACCTCCGCGAGGGCGGCGGTCATATCTCGCACGCTGCACAGCACCAGGGGCAGCACCACCGTGTCGAAGCTGTTGTCGGCGAAGGGCAGATCCTCGGCGAAGGCATCGTGAATATCGACCGCGATGCCGTGTCGCCGTGCTCGCGCGGAGGCCACCGACCGCATCGTCGGGTTGGGCTCGACCGCCGCGACCGACGTGACGGCCTCCGGTAAGTACGGCAGGTCATGGCCGGGACCCAACCCGATGATCAATACCCGGCCGCGCGCGTCGGCCAGCAGCTTGTTCCTCGTGGGCCGGAGGAAGACCGGCTCGGCCACGGACATCAACGCCGAGTACCACCTACCGAAGAACGGACTACACATGCGCTTCACGGTAACCCGCCGGGGCCGACAAGGATAGAACGAGGCAAGGTGTGTATCACCATTACAGGGGTTGGGAACCGAGCCAGCAATCGGCGCACTCATCGAGGCGGACTGTCGGTGGCCAGCCCGCGGCATGCGTCGAGCGGGTCGAAGTCCGGGCCCCACTCGACAAACGCGCGGCCAACGGCAGGAGAGTGCGTTGGGACGCGGAATTCGTCGGCCCGTCGCCCGGGCCCTTGACCTGAAGTTATCTTCAGGTTCGACGATGGTGGCATGCCTGCTACGAAAACTGCCCTCATCACAGGCGGATCCGCCGGCTTCGGTCGCGCGGTCGCGATCGCACTGGCCGACCGGGGCTGGGATCTGATCCTCACCGCCCGGCGCCCTGACCCCCTCGTCCAGGTTCGAGAGGCTACTGGTGCGACGACGCTCAGCGGCGATGTGGCCGATCCGGCACACCGCGCCAGGCTGGCCGCTGTCGTCGCTCGACTGAACCGGCTGGACCTGGTGATGAACAATGCCAGCGCGTTGGGCCCGAGTCCCATGCCGCGGTTGTCCGACTATCCGCTCGACGTGTACGCCGGCGTTCTCGCCACCAATGTCATTGCGCCACTGGCTGTTCTGCAGATGGCCTTACCGAAACTTCGGGCGTCCGACGGCATCGCCATCGATATCAGCTCCGATGCCGCGGTGAGCCCGTACGAGGGCTGGGGCGGTTACGGCTCGTCGAAGGCGGCATTGGATCATCTCACCGCGATCTTCGCCGCGGAGAACCCGCAGCTGCGCATCTACGCCTTCGATCCCGGAGATATGCGCACCGCCATGCATCAGGCGGCCTTTCCGGACGAGGACATCTCCGATCGCCCCGAACCGGAAACCGTCGTTCCCGCTCTCCTCCACCTGATCGATGCGCGCCCGCCGAGCGGGCGGTACCTGGCCGCGGAGCTGCCCGTCGCGCCATGAGACTTCACTCCCTCGATGCACCGAAAGAGATAGGGCGCAATGACTCTCGCACTGCACGATTTCGCCGTCCCCGCAGATCGCGCGGCGACGGCACCGCCGGAAGCGCGTGGGTTGATGCGCGACGAGGTGCGAATGCTCGTCTCCGTGGAAGAGACCATCACGCACGCCACATTCCGGGAACTGCCGCGGTTTCTGCGGCCGGGTGACCTTCTGGTCATCAACAACTCGGCCACCCTGGCCGCGGCCGTGGACGGACGTTATCGCGGTCATCCGGTAGTGCTGCACTTCGCGACCTGGCTCGATGACGGCACCTGGGTGGTGGAGCTGCGCTCGCCGAATCGCATGCCGTTCACCGATGCCGTCGTGGCATCCGGTGCGCGCATCGAGCTACCGGGTGCGCAGGTCACGCTGCGCAACCCCTGGCTGCCGCCCGCGCGACGGCTGTGGATCGCCGCTGCCGACACCGATATCGCACCACTACTGACCCGACACGGCCGCCCGATCGCCTATGCCTATGTGACTCAGCGATGGTCGCCGGAGTACTACCGAACCGTTTTCGGTCGCGAACCCGGAAGCGCGGAAATGCCCAGTGCTGGAAGGCCGTTCACGCACTCCTTGGTGACCGACCTGGTGGCCACCGGTATCACCGTCGCACCGATCACCCTGCACACCGGTGTGTCCTCACCCGAGACCGGCGAGCCACCGAGTCCCGAACGCTACGCGGTTCCGGAGGTCACCGCGGGGTTGGTGAACGCGACCCACGCCCGTGGTGGCCGCGTCGTCGCCGTCGGCACCACGGTCACTCGCGCACTCGAGTCCGCCGCCGAGCCATCCGGTCGTGTCCGTCCCCGGGCCGGCTGGACCGATCTGGTCCTCGACGGCACCCGCCCGGTTCGGACGGTCGATGCGTTGATCACGGGCTGGCACGAGCCGGGGGCTTCGCATCTGCACCTTTTGGAAGCGGTCGCAGGCGCCGAGTCGGTCCGCGCCGCCTACCGCGCCGCCCTCGACACCGGCTATCTCTGGCATGAATTCGGCGACACCGCACTACTGTTCGCCGCCGGCCGAGCCCTGTCCTGACCGTGGAAAATTTCGGCCCTCAGGTGTGTGATCGGGCGTCGATGGGCCCCAGGATTGTTGCCGTGCCGCCGACTCGCAGCAGTGGGCCTCGCGGTCCGGGGCGGGTGGTGGCGGTGATGGTCGATGGTCGACCGAGCGAATCGCCCATATCGATTCGCAGTGTGGTGAAGCCGTGGTCGGCGAGATGTGCTGCCAGACAGGCGGTGCTGTTGGCGTTGGCGACGTCTTCGGGTACCCCGATCGAGGGTGCGAACATGCGTGCGGTGGCGTGCCCGTCCGGCGTCGGCGTGCTGTAGACGTAGCAGCCCAGCAGTCCCAGCCGGTCACACGCGTCGCGTAGCCGGGCCATATCCGGTCTGAGGCTCGTCAAGGCGGCATGGTCGGGGACTTGCACCAGCATCCGTGGCCGCCCCAGCGAGGCGATGCGCGGTGCGGACGCCTCGACGGGGTCGATGCCCACGGCGGTCAGCACCGGGTCGCTCGCTGTCGCCGTGGGCGTGCCCAGTTCGACGGGTCCCGGATCGAAGGTGGCCTCGTATCGGTTGCCATCGCCGGTGGCTCGGCCGCGAAAGGTGCGGCCCCCGGAGCACAGCACGGCGTCATATTCCGGTACCCGTGCGCGGTGGGCCAGCGCCGCCAACGCGGCGACGGTACCGTGCCCGCAGGCAGGCAGCTCTCCGGCGGCAGTGAAGAAACGCAAGGAAACAGTCCGGCGGTCGGACTGGAGAAACACGCCGTGCGATGCGCCCGTCGCACCCGGTAGTGAGCACCGCTCGGAGTCGCTCAGCGGCGTCTCATCGGCCACCACGGTCGGACTGCCACCCCGTCCCGCGCGCTGGCAGGCGTGGACGAGCATCATCTCGATCCCCACGAAACCAGAAGGTTAGCAAAGGATCTCCCCTACGCCCGGCCGCATCGGATCGGGAACACCGAGCCGTCCACAGTGGGGCACGTTCGAACTCTCTGGAGTTACTGGTGCGGAAGCGATGATCGACGTAGAGCCCATGGGATTGAGGGCTCGGGGATCGATAACGCCGTCGGGTCACAGTGCGAAAAAGGGACATGAGTCTGAAAAACCGTTCCTTACAACAGTTCTCGTTCCGAACGGCGGTCGTCACCACGACGATCGCGGCCGCGTTGACCGGGTTCGCCGGGTCTGCCGGTGCCAACCCCACCGATCCGGTTGTCCAATTCACTCCGACCCTCACGCGGGTACCGGGTCCCAACTGTGCCGCGATCATCAATGCCGAGACCGTGCCGCAGCCGCGATCCGGTGAGTTCGGTGTTCGGGTGAAGATCACGCAGACCGGGGAGTCCTGCGGGGGCTATCACCTCACCGTGCACTGGCGGAACCTCGACACCGGACGGAGTATCGGACAGGCACAGCGGATCGAGGGCACCACGGCTGTCGGCACGCCGGACAATGTGATCATCGGCATGGGTATGGGGCCGGGCGCGGGGAAGGTGGAGGCGTGGATCGCCACCTACTCCGAGGTCTATCCGCGAAATGTGGATCTGGAGCACATCGCGGGCCGAGCGACGTTCACCCTCGGCTGAGCGCGCGGCGAATTCGGGCCTGCCGGGGATCTCCAGCTCTCAGCGGTTCTGGACGAACGCGTCCAGCAGTTTGCGGCACAGGTCGGCGAAGCGGTGCCGAGCCGTAATCTGCTCCTCGGACAGGCCGTCGGTGACGGCCGGTGAGTAATTGACCAGGTGGACATCCTGATCCGGGGTCGCGCCCAGGAAGTCCAGCAGGGCGCTGCCGCGGTAGCCGCCCTCCGGCGTCCCCATGTCGACATTCGCCAACGCCTTGGCCTCGGCGAGGGCCGCGGCGAGCACCTCCGGCGCGATGCGGCCGTTCAGCTGCTGCGGCGCGGCGCCCTGCTTGCGGTCCTCGCTGATGGCGTCGGGGCTCTTCACCGCCTGTCCATCGGCCTGCACCTGCAGCATCGGCACCAGGTCGGTCCGGCCCGCCCAGCCGTCCGGAATCACGCTGAGCACCACCGATATCGGGGCGACCGCGGGCGGCTCGGCGGTGGCCACGGCATCGACGCCGAACAGGGCGGTGATCGACACGAGACCAGCCATCGCCACCCGCAGCACCGCGAATTTCCCTGCCGCGCCGAGCCTTCGCATGAAAGGTTTCCTCCTGATCCGCGCCGGACGACCGCCGTCCACGACGGTTACCGTACGCTGTCGGGGCCGTCCCCTGCTCATCCGACAAGACGCGCTTCACGATGTGAAGGTGGAGCTTGAACGCAGGTCACAAGATCGCTCGGAGCACATCCGTCCGATGGTTCGGAGCGCGAGCAGGAACGGCCCGCGCCCGTTGTGACTGCGACCCGACAACTACCGCAGGGCTTTCCGAGCGTCAGCGGCCCCCGTGGGCGTGTGGCCGTCGGAGTCCACCGGCCCCGCCACGCCGGTGCCACCCACCGGATAGTGCCGCCACGGCTCGAGCCGATCACCGGGGTACGGCTCGTAATCGGCCAAGCGACTGCGCAATTCGTCGATCGTCGTCGCGAGCGCCACCTCGTGCGCGGAGATCCATCCATCGTCGTAGATGGTCTCCAGATACCGGTCACCGCCATCGGGCGCCACGGCCACCACGTTGTGCCCGGGGCCCAGCAGTTGCGCGACGCGCAGCGCGATGAACACGGCCGCTCCGGAGGACCCGCCCAGCAGCAAACCCTCCGCGGCGGCCAGCAACCGACAGGTGCTGAACGCCTCGGCATCCCCGCACCAGTACGCGTGATCGATCACGTCGCGGTCGAAGTTGCCGGGGGTGAATCCGGAGCCCAGGCCGATCAGCAGGTGCTGTCCCATCGGCCCGCCGATGGCGGTGGAGCCCCGGCCGTCCACCGCCACGGTGAGGCAGCGGCTTCCGGTCTGCCGCAGCGCCCGGCCAATGCCGGTGATCTGGCCGCAACTGCTGGTGGTGCACACCACGGCATGCACCTCGCCGTCGAGATCGGTGAGGATTTCCTGCGCGGTGGTGACGCTGTGCGCGGCGGGATTGTCCGGATTGTTCCACTGGTTGGGCATATACGCGCCGGGCGTCTCGCGCACGATCGCCTCGGCGGCGCGTATTCGGGGGATCTGATATTTACCGTGCTCATCGCTGGCCTCGACGAGCGTGGGGCGCGCCCCGTACGCGGCGATGCTGCGCACGCTGAAGGGTGGGGTGCGCGGGTCGACCATGATCTTGGTGTCGATTCCGAGCGCGGCGCCGATCATGGCCAGGGCGATGCCCAGATTGCCGGAGGTCGCCTCGACGATCGTGCCGGTCGGGGTCAACTGCCCGCGGCGCAGGGCCTCACGCACCATGGCGAGGGCCGGGCGCACCTTGACGCTCCCGCTGGGATTGAGGCATTCGAGTTTGACCCATACGGCCGCGTCGGAATCCCGGGTGAGCCTGTTGAGCCGGACGAGCGGCGTGCCTCCGATGACGTCGATGATGTTGTCGTACTTCATCGCTGTGTCCTCTGCTGTCGAGTATTTTCCGATTCGGTGGGCGGGAAGAGGGAGCGAGCGCGCATGGCGGCGATCAGGGCGGCGGCGGCGATTCCGTAGCCCGACAGCAGCAACCAGGGCAGCCAGGGCACGCTCATCCGGGCGCCGAGGTCGACGGTGTAGCCGACGACGGTGTTGCACATCACCGCCGCCACGCCGGAGGCGGTCGCGAATATCCCCAGATAGGTGCCGGTCAGCGCGGGCCGGGCGAACTCGGTCGCCAGATCCAGCGCGAACGGCTGCGCCACCGCCACGCCGAGAGTCAGCACGACCGTGGCCAGCATCGTCGGCAGCAACCACGGCAGCGCCGCCCACAGACCCGCGCCGGCCCTCGGCTCGACGGCGCTGCCGATCGCGGTGGGCGCGAACGCGATTCCGCACAGCGCCAGGCCGATGGCGATGGAGACCGGGGAGGCCCACCGCCGCCTGCACCATTCGGTGATGCGGACCTGCAGGCCGAGGGTCACGAGGGTGGACACCGTGAACAGCACCGCCGCGGCCCCCGCGAAACCCGAGGCGCGGGCGGCCTCCAGGGGCAGCGTCAGATAGAGCTGGTTGTACAGCACGAAGATTCCCGAGGTCGCGCACACGTAGAGCAGAAATCGGCGGTGCCCCAGGACTTCTCGCCAGTCCGCGAGCACCGACTGCCCCGAGGGGGTCACCGGCCGCGGCGGCAGCTTCAGCACCTGCGCGATGGTCAACACGGTGAACACCGCCGCCGCCGCGATCGCCACCAGCCGGAAGTCGACCGCGAGCAACAGGCTGCCGAGCAGCGGACCGATCAGCGTGCCGGACTCCCCCGCCACATTCAGCAGCGAAAAGGCCTGCAGCCGTTGCGGTCCGGACTCGTGCGCGAGATAGGCGCGCGTCGCCGGACTGAAGACCGCACCCGCCACCCCGGTGATCACCGCGGCGAGGATCAGTCCGACGACGCTCTCGACCACCGCGAAGGCGGCGAAACCCACCGCGCGCAGCAGACATCCGGCGATGATCAACGGCCGATATCCGATGCGGTCGGCCGCCGAGCCGCCCAGCAGCGTCAGGCCCTGCTGACTCAGGCTGCGGATGCCGATGATCGCGCCGACCACCCCGGTCGCCAGGTGCAGATCGTCGCGCAGATGGGTGGCGAGGAACGGAATCAGCAGATAGAAGCCGATATACACGCCGAACTGATTGACCAGCAGCAGCTGAACCGTCGGCGGAAGCGCACGCGCGGTACGGAAGGCGGTCAGCACGACGCGCGCTCCCGGCCATCTCGGTCGGCGCGGCGGCAGGGATCCACGATGCGGGTGCAGCGCGTCCAGTCACACACCACCCGTTCGGCCGGATGCGCGATGGTGTCCGGTTCGATCGGGGGGTCGGCGTCGAGCAGGCCGTTCCGCTCGCAGAAGGCGTCGTTGTAGATGGTGTCGAAGTAGCGACCGGGTCCGTCGGGAAATACCGCGGCGATCCGGGTGCCGAGATCGGTGGTGCGCGCCACCCACCCCGCCACGAGCGCCACGGCGCCCACGCTCCAACCGCCCGTGGCGTGATGCGTCGCGGCCAGCGTGCGGCAGGCCCACACCGCCTCCGACGGTGCGACCCAATGGATTTCGTCGAACGCGCCGTAGTCGACATTGCGCGGGAAGATGCTCGAGCCCAGTCCGCGCATCAGCCGCGGCCCCGCGGGCTGGCCGAAGATCGTCGACGCCACGGTGTCGACGCCGATCAGCCGCAGCTCGGGATTGAACCGGCGCAGGACGCGCGCCGCCCCCGCCGAGTGGCCGCCGGTGCCGACCGAGCAGACCAGCACATCGATGCGGCCCAACTGCTGGACCAGTTCGAGCGCCAGGGGTGCGTAGCCGTCCACATTGTCCGGGTTGTGGTACTGATCCGGGCACCAGGCGTCCGGTTCGCCGGCGAGCAGTTCGGCCACCCGGTCGCGCCGCGACTGCTGCCAGCCGCCGGTCGGATGCGGCTCACGCACCAGCTCGACCCGCGCCCCGTAGGCCGCCAGCATCCGCGCGACGAACGGCTCCAGCCCCGGATCGGTCACCACCGTGACGGGATGCCGATACACCATTCCCGCCAGTGCCAGACCCAAACCCAATGTGCCACTGCTTGATTCGATGACCCGGGCACCGGGGGCGAGTTCACCGCGCTGCTGTGCGCAGCGGACCATGTGCAGGGCGGGGCGATCCTTCATACCGCCCGGATTGCATCCCTCGAGTTTGGCCCAGAAGCCGCGGCCGGTCGGCGCCAGCGGCGCCCCGATCCACAGCACGGGCGTATTGCCCACCAGATCTCGGGGACGTCGCGCCGCCATCGGCGCGCGCACCAGGGCGGTCGCCAGATCGTCGTGCCTGGCCAGCACGATCTTGTCCATGACTGTCGCTTTCTCGGTCGAGGCCGCCCCGCGGGCGGCGGCGTGAGCGGGCAGCGGGCACCGACCGACGCGCAGACGGCATCGGCCTGGCGCTGACCGGTCAGCGCCGAGCGACACACAGACGGGTCAGGATGGTCCGGCCACTCGCGCATCGATCGGGCTCGGACACCGAAATACCAACGACGCCAATGATTGTCAGCCCGAAGACGAGAAGCAGCTGCAGGGCGAGCGACTGCCAGCCCGCGCTCGGCGGCGCGGGGCTCAGCGAACAGTGCACCTCATGGCCGAGATGGCCGCACTCGTCCGGGCCTTGGAGTTGATCGACAGTGCCGTCGAACACCGCGACAGCGGCCCGGCCGACCTCGGCATGGGTATGGGTGACGCCCTCGGTCATCGCACAGCCGAGCATCGGCACGACGAGCAGTATCACCGCCAGCATGGCCAGCATCGAGCTACCGGGTCGCGATCGACCGATGAGTCTCACGATGCCTCCAGTGCACATCCGGGCTCGCAGTACACCGCATGACCGACGATGGGGTGCCGGATACTTTCGTGGGCGGTCCGACCCGCGGCTCGCACGACACGAGGCGCAATGCGGAGCCACGCGGAGATTCATCGAATCTTGTTGACAGTGAACCGCTTTCGAGAGATTCCGCCTGCGCCCTCACTATACGTGATCAAAATCCTTCCACCAAGAATTATCGCTCGCACCCCCAGAACCGGACGCGAAAGTCAACGAACGATCGGCCGGGGATAAGCGAACGAAGGAGGGCCGCGCGGCCCGCGCCGTATTCTCGCGGCCTAGAGTCGGCTCATCAACAGCAATCCGGCCGATCGCGGTCGACGCACCCGAGACGACATTGGCCCCGGGTACGGTGAGAACAGATGACAAGGAGGGTGTCGCGGTGACGGGTGGGGCGTCGGTTCCGGATGTACTGGTGCTCGGTTCGGGAGTGATCGGGCTCACCACGGCCATCACGCTCGCCGAATCCGATCGTAGCGTGCTGATGTGGACCGACAGCGATCCGGCGGCCACGACTTCCGCTGTGGCAGGGGCGATTTGGGGGCGCGGGAGCGGGGCCCTCGGGCCGGTCGAGAAGGTGGGCGGCTGGGCCGCGCGGACCCGGGACGAATTGCTCGCGCAGGCCCAGGATCCGGATACCGGGGTGCGGGTGGTGACCGGGATGGAGGCGACGCGGGCCGCTGAGCTGGCCCGGGAGACCCATATCAGTCCGACACGGCGCTGCGATCCGGCGGAGTTGCCGCCCGGCTTCCGGGCCGGTCAGTGGTTGACCGCGCCGCTGGTCGACATGCCGCGTTATCTGTCCTATCTCGTCCGACGATTCGCCACCGCGGGCGGGCGTATCGAATACCACCGGGTCACGAGCCTGGCCGACACCGCCGGTGTCGCCCCGGTGGTCGTGAACTGCACCGGATCGGCCGCGCACTTCCTCGTACCGGACGCCGAACTGCGCCCGGTCCGAGGACAGCATGTGGTCGTGGCCAATCCCGGGCTGGACGGCTTCTTCGTCGAACAGCACGCCGAATCGACGTGGGCGGCGTACTTCACCCATGGCGATCACGTCGTGCTGGGCGGCACCGCCGACCCCGGCGCGTGGGATCGCACCCCCAATCCGGCGACCGCCGCGGCGATCATCGCCCGCTGCGCGCGCATCGAGCCCCGCTTGGCCGACGCGGCCGTCCTGGCCCACCTGGTCGGCCTGCGCCCCGAACGGCCGACCGTACGGGTCGAACTCGACCACACCGACGGCCGCACCCTCGTGCACAACTACGGCCACGGCGGCCTCGGCGTGACCCTGTCCTGGGGCTGCGCGCGCGAGGTCACCGAATTACTCGCGGTCGAACCGGCTCGAACGGTGAGTCAGCGCGACGCCGACGACTGAGATAGATCTCACTAGCAGCCCCCCGGAGGAATTGCGCGTGTGCGGAGAGGCGTTGTCCCGGCATTCGATCATCACCTCGAAAGGGCATGGGTATGACGTCGCGGGAATCCAGCACCGAAACTGCCTCGATCAATCTCGATGATCTGTTCACCGAATTCGACCTCGCATCACTGCGACTGCGAAACAGGTTCGTGATGGCTCCGATGACCAGATACCAGTCCCCGGACGGGATTCCAAATGCGGAAAATGTCGACTATTACCGGGCCCGCGCGGCCGGGGGCGTTGGCCTGATCATCACCGAGGGCACCTACGTCCGCGGCCCGGCGGCGGGATCGGAGCCGAATGTGCCGCGATTCTACGGCGACGCCAGCGCCGCCGGTTGGCAGGCGGTGGTGAATGCGGTGCACGCGGCGGGCGCGGCCATCGTCCCGCAGCTCTGGCACATCGGGGTCACGCGCGGCGACCAGCCGAATTTCCAGCCCGAGGTCCCCACGGTGAGCCCGTCCGGTGTCGATCACACCGGCCGGCGGGTGGGCCGGGCGCTGGACGCCGCCGATCTGGACACCCTGGTCGAGTCGTATGTGGAGTCGGCGGTGCTGGCCCAGCGGATCGGCTTCGACGGCATCGAGGTGCACGGGGCGCACGGCTATCTGCTCGACCAATTCCTGTGGGCTGCGACCAACCGCCGCGACGACGAATACGGCGGATCGTTCACCCGCCGCGCCGCCTTCCCGGCGCGCGTGGTGGCGGCCATCCGCGCGGCCGTCGGCCCGGATTTTCCCATTATCTACCGCTTTTCGCAGTGGAAGGGCGTCGACTACACCGCCCGCATCGCCGACTCCCCCGCCGAACTGGAACAGCTGCTGACCCCACTCGTGACGGCCGGTGTCAGCATTTTCCACGCCTCGGTGCGGCGGCATTGGCAGCCCGAATTCACCGACCACGCCGAGGATCTCGGCCTGGCCGGATGGACGAAGAAGATCACCGGACGGCCCGTGATCACGGTTGGCTCGGTCGGCGTGGACAGCGTCTTTCGCGGCGACCGGATCGACGAGACCCAGGCCGAGCGGTTCCGGGTGTTGCGGCGGCAATTCGAGCGCGGCGAGTTCGATCTCGTGGCAGTCGGCCGGGCACTACTGACAGATCCACAGTGGGTCGACAAAATTCGCGACGGCCGATACTCGGATATCACGCCGTTCCGCTGACTACTCCGCGCGGCATCGGTATCCGGTCAGCGTCTTCACCCTGCCCTCACCGGCCACACGCACATCCCCGGCCAGGGTGCTGTCGCACCGGAACGACCCCTTGGGTCCCTCGATCAGCACATCGTCGGTCCTCCCCTGCTCCGCCGCGCCGCCCCGCGCGGTGCAGCGGGCGCCGAGCACATAGTCCTTGATCATGGTCGTGCTCGTGCAGGTATAGGACACCGGGTGACCGTCGGAGTACGTCGCCGCCGCGGTGCCGAATATCGAAGCGCTGGTGGCGATTACGGCGGCGCCGATGGCTATTCTCGAGACGGTCATCGGGAACTGCTCCTGTCCACGGGCGGAATGGTCGCGAGCGTGCCGATGTAATTCGAGAACGCGCGCCGTGCGGATGGCCGCGACACGCGTCGCGGCGATCGAATCGTGACGTAACGCCCGATGGTCTTTTTGCGAGGTTCGAAATAGAGGTGCGCACCTCGAATCCACATGGACCGAATTGCGCCGCAGGGGCGCAGGAAAGCCGGTGAATCATGCGCATCACACTGTTCGGCCGCGCCCTGGCGGCCACGCTCCTCGCGGTCGGTGCGACCGTTCCCGCCGTCGCGAGTTCGGCTCCGGCCAAGACCGAGCTGCTGCCCACGGTCGATTTGACCTGCGATGTCTTCAGTCAGGTCGATTTCGCGCTGCACGGCGGCACCCTCGGTGGCATCTACACCTCGACCCACCGCAACTGTGTGTCGCCGAATCCCGCCTACCAGAAATACAGCTCATTCCTGGCCGTCGCCCCGGCCATCCAGGTGACGGGCTGCCCGCAGACCGGCTTCTCCGGATCGGCGGACCTGACCTGGGTCAACCGGGAAGAGCTGACCCTCGAGCCGGGCACGGCCGACTACGCACTGAGTGCGACGCCGCCGACCCTGTCGCTCACCGTGACCAGCGGTCCGTTCGCGGGCGACCGGCTGGTCGCCCTGGTCGCACCGGTGCCGACCGGCGTGCTGACCTGCCCCAATGGGTTACCGACCGCTCAGCGGATCCTCATTCAGGGGCAGCAGCTCACCCTCGGCCACTGAAAGGCGAGCCCGATTTGCGGCGCAGCAGTCCGGTCGCCAGGGCCGCCACCGCGGCCCCGGCCCCGAACAGCACGGCCCCCGCCCCGGCCGACATTCCGGCACTCATCCGCGGTTCGATGACAGCCGGGGGCGGCGGCTCGACGTCGAGCTGCTCCTCGTTCTCCCGAGCGGTCGCAGCCCAGGCCGTCGCGAACAGGATGATGCGGGCGGTGATGTAGGCGAAGACCATCAGGCCGATGATCGGGCCGAATGCCACACCGGCCGGACTC
This sequence comes from Nocardia sp. CDC159, assembly GCF_023740735.1. Taxonomy (GTDB): domain Bacteria; phylum Actinomycetota; class Actinomycetes; order Mycobacteriales; family Mycobacteriaceae; genus Nocardia; species Nocardia pulmonis. The sequence continues at coordinate 43,634 of NZ_JAMRXH010000019.1, read as the reverse complement.
GTCACCACCTTCTTCAGATAGAAGCTGGCGATCTGCTTCCAGATCTCGAAGGCGATGGCCGCGATGAGGGCGGCCTTGACCGCGCTCACGATGGTCACCGGCTGACGGGGCAGCCGGGCGATGATCCAGACGAACACCGCCCACGAGGCGATCACCGCCAGCAGCAGCGACACGATGGTGAGCACAATGCCCACGCCGGGTGCCTTGTCCAGACGCACCAGCCTCAGCAGGCTCAATCCCAGGCCGCTGCCCGCCAGCGCCGACAGGCCGAGCGAGACCACCATGGCCAGGCCCAGACCCACCAGCGCGAGCAGGTCCGAGAGCTTGGTGGTGAACCAATTGCCTTCTTGCACTTTCTGTTCCCACTGTTCGGTGAGCGCGGCGCGCAGATTGGCCATCCAGCCCAGACCGCCGTAGCCGGCGCCGAGCAGACCGATCACGCCGACGCTGGTGCGCGACTTGATCGCCTGATCGATGAGGTCGTTGAGCTGCCCGCCCAGCGAGCCCGGGATGTTCTCGACGACCTTGTCCTGCACCTCGCGCAGCAGCTCCGGATTGCGCGACAGCACGAACCCCGTCACCGCGAACCCGACCATGAGCAGTGGAAACAGCGACAGCACAGTGAAATACGTAATGCCCGCCGCGTAGTAGTCACCGCGCTGCCGCTGATAGCGTCCGCCCGCGCGGATCGCGTGATCCAGCCACGGCCGCGCCTGCACCTCGCGTTCGATCCGCCCCCTGATCTTGTCGAACACCCGACCTCCTGGAACCCACTCGGTGGTGATCTTCCTCAACTGTCGCACCCGCATGGCCGACAGCGGCGGATTTGCCCAGCGCGTCGGTCATCTCACCGATACCCGGACGGGTGTTCCGGGAAACGCTCGGCGGGCCGGTAAGCCAGCGGCTTGGCCGAGTAACAGACAGCAAATTCTCGGCGACAAGGTATTAGGGGTGCGCACCTCCAACTCGGTCGGGAAAGTGGAACGAGTTGTGCCCGATAGGGCACTAGGAAGTCAGGTGTGCCATGCGCATCAATAATCTGGGCCGCACGCTCGCGGCCATTGCGATCACGGTCGGCACCGTGGTGGCGGCCCCCACGCTCGCCGGATCATCGCCGGTTCCCCAGGGCGACACCCAATTGCCCGTGGTGGGGGCGGATCTGGTTTGCGATGTCGGCGGTCAAGCCGACTTCGGAATCAACGAACACGGGGTCTTCAGTGGCATCTACGCGGCTTCGTACCGCCATTGCTTCTCCCCCAACGGAACGGCGTCGAAGTACAGCTCCTGGCTGGCCTACGCGCCGGTGACCGTGACGGGTTGCCCCCAGACGAAGTTCACCGGCTCGGCGCGGCTGATCTGGACGAATCGCGACGGAGTCACCGTCGAGTACGGGACCGCCGACTACGAGATCAGCCTGGATCTGCTCGCGCTGCGGGCGACGCTGTTCATCAAGATCACCAGCGGACCGCTGAACGGTGCTGAGGTCCATTCCGTCGACGCGATCACCACCGACGCGGGCACCGTCGACTGCGGCGGCACACTGCCCGGCATCCAGCGGGTTTTCCTCGACGGAGGTGTCGAATTCCGCCGTCCCTGAAAGGAACTCGCTGAGCGGGGCATCGCCTCGGCCCCGCTCAGCGAGCCAGGAAACCCACCCGGTCGTAGACCTGCGCGACCGTCTTGCCCGCGATCTCTCGCGCCCGTTCGGCCCCGGCGGCCAGGATGCGATCGAGTTCGGCCTGGTCGTCGAGGTATTCCTGGACCTTGGCCTGCAGCGGGGTGACGAATTCGACCAGGGCGTCGGCGACATCGCCCTTGAGGTCGCCGTAACCCTTTCCGGCGTAATCGTTTTCGAGGGTGACGATCGGAGTGTCGGTGAGCGCGGACAAGATCACCAGCAGATTGCTGACGCCGGGCTTGGTCTCCGGGTCGTAGCGGATCTCGCGCTCGGTGTCGGTGACCGCGGAGCGGATCTTCTTGGCCGAGATCTTCGGATCGTCGAGCAGGTTGAGCAGGCCCGCGTCGGTGGCCGCGGACTTGCTCATCTTCGACGTCGGATCCTGCAGGTCGTAGATCTTGGCGGTGCCGGAGACGATATGCGCCTCGGGGACCACGAAGGTCTTCTTGTACCGAGTGTTGAAGCGCTGCGCCAGATTTCGGGTCAGCTCCAGATGCTGGCGCTGATCCTCGCCGACCGGGACCAGCTGCGGGCGGTAGAGCAGGATGTCGGCGGCCATCAGCACCGGATAGGTGAACAGGCCGACCGTGGCGTTCTCCGAGCCCTGCTTGGCCGACTTGTCCTTGAACTGGGTCATCCGGCTGGCCTCGCCGAAGCCGGTGATGCACTGCAGCACCCAGGTCAGCTCGGCATGTTCGGGGACCTGGCTCTGCACGAACAGCGTCGAGCGCTTCGGGTCGATGCCCAGCGCCAGCAGCTGGGCGGCCGCGCGCTTGGTGCGGTTGCGCAGCTGCTTGGGGTCCTGCGGGACCGTGATGGCGTGCATATCCGGGATGAAGTAGAGGGCGTCGTAGTCGTCCTGCAGCTTCACCCAATACTGGAGCGCGCCAAGGTAGTTGCCGAGGTGGAAGGAATCACTGGTCGGCTGGATCCCGGACAGGACCCGCTGCTTGCGCTCACCGGATGTAGCAGGACTCGACATACCCCCGATCTTTCCATGCCCCACTGGACGCACGCGCTAGTGGGGCGCGGCGGCGTGACGCTCGGCGTAGCTGCGCGGGTCCACCCCCGGCATGCTCGCCCGCCCCGCGGCGACCAGGTCGTGTTCGCGGCGGCTGAGCAGGCGATAGACCGGATAGCTGCGGCCCGCCAGGGTGCCGCGGAGCACGCGCGGGGCCAGCGGCGGCGCGAAATGGGCCGTGCGGACCGCCTGGGCCAGGGAACGGAAGGCCAGTTCCTCGCGCACGCCCCAGCCGATGCCGTACATATCGCGGATGCGCGGCGGCAGGCTGCCCTGTACCAGCAGGTACACGCCCGTGACGACCTGGTGCAACGGCAGCGGCAGCGGATGCGGCACCTGCTTTCCGGCCAGATAGGAGCCGACCAGGCGGGCCTCCTCGGTGAGGAACGGCTCGTCGGAGGCCAGATAGCCGTCGAAGTAGCGGCGGAATTCGGGATAGCTGCCCGGCGCGGCGGTGCGCGGCATACCGAACAGCTCGCCCCAGCGGACGTAGTCCTGATACAGGTCCTCGCGCTCGCCCGCGCTCAGCCTGCGAACCAGCAGATCGTGCATGACCTCGGCCGAGTCGAAGGCGAAGGCCATCGTCATGAACATCAGATGCGGATCGTGTGCGGAGTAGCGCGACCCGGCGGGATGGTGCGCTCCGGCGTCCTCGGGGAGCGCCCCGCGCACCGGCACATGCCGCTTGCGGGTGAACGCCAGCGCCCGATCCGCCTCCTCCTTCGTGCCCAGGAAGACCGCCTCGAACAGCCGCCCGGTCAGCGCGAGCCGGGTGTACGGGGTGGTCCGGTGCGCGGTGTGCTCGGCCGTCCCCACATACAGCAGCGGATGCACGGCCCCCACCACCAGCGCCCGCTGTCCATAGGTGAGCCCGACCGCCCGCTTGCGCATCACGCGCCGAATCATCGAATCGTCGGAAAAGTAACCGGGCATCGTCGCCTCCTGTACCGAGTATCTGGCAATAGGCTCCACCAGAATTCGGAATCTGGCAAGAGGCTACGCCAGATTGATCCCGGCAGTGGCCGCACTCCTACAATCGAGCGCGTGATGGCGCAGCGGACCTACGGTGGAGTCTCGGCCGAGGAGCGCCGCGCCCAACGCCGGGCCGCCCTGCTCGAGGCGGCGCTGGAGATCATCGGCAGCCAAGGCGTGGACAAGCTGACCGTCGCCGGGCTGTGCGCCCGGGCCGGGCTGAACGAGCGCTACTACTACGAGCAGTTCGACAGCCGCGACGCCGTGCTCATCGCCCTGCTCGACGGCATGGCCGAGGAACTGGCCGCGGCGATCGCCGCCGCGCTGCACACCGCGCCCGCCGACACCCGCGGCATGGCCGAGGCCGCGGTCCGGGCGGGCATCGAGGTGCTCACCGACGACCCGCGCAAGGCCCGGGTCGCGCTGATCCTCAGCGCCGCCACCCCCGAACTGCGCTCGCGCACCCTGGAAACCATCCGCTCCTTCGCGAATCTGGTTGCGGCCCAGGGCAGCTACCTCGACATCGGCGGCGCGGGGGTCGACCCGGCGATCCCCTTCCGCGCGACCTACCTGGTCGGCGGCCTGGTCCAGGTCCTCACCGGCTGGCTGCACGGCGACCTGCCCATGACCCGCGACGAGCTGATCGCCCACACCACCGACGTCTTCGTGCTGCTGGGCGAGGATCTCGCCCAGCGGCTCACGACAGGGTGACGGCGACGGCGTTCAGCGCCTTCGGATCGCCCTGCTGCACAACGCGATACGCGGTGTCGCGCTTGGCCCAGTAGGCCGCCGAATCGCGCATGGCCTCGACGAACCACTCCCGCTCGCCGGGCTGATCGGCCAGCAGTTGCTCGGCATGCCGGACGACCAGGACGTAACCGGCGGCGCGGCCGATGAAATCGTCCAGATCGCGCAGGCATTCGTCGAAGGCGTCCTTGTTCGCACCGAAGTAGTAGGGAAATTGCAGCGCGGCGGCGAATTCGTCGTAGACCCCGGCCAGCGTGCGCATCTTGTCACCGCGCAGTTCGCGCACGATGTAGTCCGCGGGCGCCTGGTAGCGCACGCCGCTGAACTCCCGGTCGGCCGCCGCGACCGCGCCGAGCACCGGCGCCCCCGCCCGCTCGGTCACCCGCGCATCCGCCAGGAACTGCGACAGCGTCATCGAAGAACTCATCGGTACCCTCCTGTTCGCGATTGCTGGACAGCTCAGCGCATCCGGGTGAACGACTGGTAATGATCGCCGGTGTAGTAGGCCGAACCGTCGCTGCCGGTCACGATGCGTTCCGCGTCGCGGGTCTGGCCGCGGCGCTTGGGATTGACGTCCCACTCCTGGTAGGTGATCCGGTTGCCCGAGGCGTCGGATCTTGGTAGCGCCCCACCGCGGTTCATCCACTCCTCGCCGCCCTTGGTCCCCGGAGCGTTCGCCGAGTCGGGCCAGCGGCCCGCATCGATCTCGCGCAGGGTGTCGTAGGCGCGATCGGGTACGCCCCGCGCTCGGCCGGGCTCGGCGGCCGCCGGGGCGCCGGTCCGGGTCGGCGCCACGGTGCTCGTCGGCGCGGCCTTGGTGCTCGTCACCGCGGGTGCGGAGGTGTCCGTGGAGGTGCCTCGGGATGCCAGGAAGGCCACCACCAGCACGATCGCCAGCCCGGCCAGCGCGAGCAGGCCGCGAAAACGCTTGCCGGACAGGTTCATCGGTACTGCACCGTCACCGGGGCGTGATCCGACCAGCGCAGCGCGTATTCGGCGGCGCGCTCCACCACGGCCTGCTTGGCGCGCCCGGCGATATCGCCGCGGGCGAGGTGGTAGTCGATGCGCCATCCGGCGTCGTTGTCGTAGGCGCGACCGCGGTAGGACCACCAGCTGTACGGGCCGGGCACGCCCGGGTGCAGGGTGCGCACCACGTCGACGTAGCCCGCCGCGAGCATCTCGTCGATCCAGGCACGTTCGCCGGGCAGGAAGCCCGCGTTCTTCAGATTGCCCTTCCAGTTCTTGATGTCGAGTTCGGTATGCGCCACATTCCAATCGCCGCAGATCACGAAGTCGCGGGTCTGTGCCTTCAGATGCGCGCCCAGCTCACCCAGGAACCGGTACTTCTCGTCCTGCATCGGGGTGTCGGCCTCGCCGGTGTGCACGTACACGCTGGCGACGGTCACCTCGTCGAATTCGGCCTCGATATAGCGGCCCATCCCGTCGAATTCGGCGCTGCCGAATCCAATCCGCACCGCGCGCGGCTCCCGCCGGGACAGGATGCCCACCCCCGCACGCCCCTTCGAACCCGGTTCCGCATGCGCCAGATACCACCCGTCGCTCAGCACCGAGGCCAGCGCGGCCCGGGTCTGCTCATCGGTTGCCCGCGTCTCCTGCAGGCAGATGATGTCCGCCTCGGTGACGGCCAGCCACTCGAGCATCCCCTTACCGGTCTTGCCGGTCGCGGCACGGATCCCGTTGACGTTGATCGTAGATATTGTGCAGAACAGGGCATAGTTGTCTGACCAGCCCTTATAGGGCAGATTCGTCATCGGCACCGCTTCACAATAGACGTCCCAGGGTGCGCTCGACCGCTACATCCCCGCGCTACCATTCGAACATGCGTTCGAGCGGGTGGCGACCGCGATGGATCCTCGCCGATGGAAGCGAGGTCGACCCCGGCCCGCTGTGGCTCGTGCGCGGCGGGCTGTGGGCGGAGCCACGACCGGCCGAATGCTCCGGACCCGACCATCATTCCGGCCGGATGGTCCCAGGCTGGCAAGGATGCGCCGCCGCAGAGCGAGGCGGCCACCGGAGCTGGACATGCGAGGAATGCGGCGCGGTCATTTACTGGCCGCCGACGAATGCGGCCTGTCACCACTCGGCTTTCGATGGAAGGTGATCAGTCATCAAGGCTGAGCCGCGGATGTTCTAGCAGGGTTTGCCATGCCTTCGCCCACGGGAATTGCTCCCGCGCGCCACCACTTCGCGGTTCATGCGGTACATGCTCTGCCACCATGGAAACACCCCACTCGGCAAGCTTCCGCATCGCTTCTTCCACTGGCGGGAAGCTGTACAACGCCCGATTGATATATGGCACCCCGACAACCGGTTTGCCCCATCCAACAGCCTCGACCAGGAGCCCTAGAGGCAAGGTGTCCGAAATCCCGGCAGCCCACTTCGCCAGGGAGTTCGACGTAATCGGAGCAACAATCATCCCAGTGGCAGGCGGCAGTGCATCTGCTTCGTCGGGCTCCTTGTACTGGCTGCGAACCGGATATCCGGTCTTGGCGGCAAGCGCATCGGCATCGATGAACCGCCGCCCATCGGGTGATGCAATAACGCAGACCTCCCAGCCATCGGCTTGGGCCAGATCCACCAACACGCCCACATCACCCGCAACCGGCGAGCCCGTGACAATGGCATAGAGGACAGGAGAGTCAGTCGCATTCATGCGGCCATCCTGGCATCGCGTCAGAGCGTAACGCCGACCCAACGGGCGAAGTTTCCAAGGCTGTCGTTTCTGAACCGCTCCTGCGCAGCGATCCCGTAAAGGGTGTCGCGGACCGAGGGATGCAACTTAGTCTGCTGCGGGGCAATCGATCTCGCCTTGTTCAGCGCCTTGAGCGCTTCATCCGGCTTTCCTGTCATCAACCATGCGCGCGCATTGTCTTGCCAATGATGACCCGCTCGCGGTGCGGCGACATCGGCGGGCAGGTACAGCATCGCGCCCTGCCTTGCAGCCTTGCCGGGGTCTCCGGCCTCGAGCTCGACAGCGCAGGCGTGGATTTCGACGTTCCCAGGGCCGAACTCGGTGGTGTAAATATCGCTTTCGTGACCGATGAGCTGCGCAATCCGACGCGCTTCGCGAATGTGATCCGTCGCGGTTTCCAGCTGGCGATCCCTGGCCGCGACGATCGCGCCACGCAGGTGCCCATACCCGCGCAGCACCTGCTCGGCCTCGCCGCCGCCGACGATCATTCCTAAGCCTCGCTCCACGAGTGACATCGCGACATCGAGCGATCCGTGTGCCATCAACAACCGAGCGCGTTTCATCATGCTGCGGACGACGTAGCCTGAATCGTCCGCCTGAGCGGCGGCCCAATCCAGTCGATCGAGCACAAGGGCGAGTAGCGAGGTGAAGCCCAGTCGGCACAGCGCGCCTTCGGCCGCTATGTACGTCTCGCAAAGCATCTTGTAGATGCGGCTGCGTTCGCCTTGCTCGTGTGAACTTTCCAACGCCCCGTACAGCTTTCGCAGCAAGTCCGGAATCTGTGCGAGCGCCGCACGCGTCCTGTCGCTACGGAGGGCGCTCTGGACAGAGCGCAGCTCCGCACCCAGCTCCTCATGCCCAGGCGGTTCGATGCCACGGACGAACGAGCCCTCCGCAAGTATCACGCGCAGTTCTTCCAGGCCATCGATCGGCCCGTCTTCTTCAAGGGTGGCCAGATAGGGCGCTCCGCTGAGCTGGGCTGGATCGACGCCCAGTGCGGCGACGACGGCCGCTTTGAAGCCTTCGCTGGGGGTCTCGACGCCTCGCTCGACCTTGCGGAGGTAGGACAGGCTGTACTGGATGCGCGCAGCGAGTTGCGCCTGCGTGAGGCCGCGGAGCTTACGTTCATGCGCGATTCGTACGCCGATTTCGTCGGTTGCCACCACGACAGCCTTTGATCTGGTTGGAGCCCCCTTGTTTTACGAGGGTATCGCCGCTGTCGCGCAAGGTCCATGGGCGATCACTGTCACTTTACTGTCACTCGAACTGTCACCGACTTGCGAGTCTGATATCAGCTCCCGTCGCCGGGAGCCCCGAAGCCCCTCTCGAGAGGGGAGCGTCGCCGACCGTCGCACCTCGTGTGCGTTCGCAGGCCATGCCGGTCGGCGACGCCCCGGCGGCGGAAGCCACGCCCGAACACAACAACCAACACACCCGAGGGGCACCACCGAATGCCCGCATCACACATCGCCACCATCGTCGTAGCCGCTGGCCTGTACCTGTCGTACGTGACCCTGGCTGTGGTGATGGTGCTCAGATCCAAAGACGCCATGGACCCGACCATGTGGGCGGCCGGATGGCCGCACGAACCACCCGACAAACCGCTCAGCGGCATCGAAGCGCACCTGGCAATGCAGCGCCACCTCTCTTGCGATCCGAGCTATTGCGCCCGGAAAGCCGCCGCGATCAACGTCCTTCGTCGAAGCGGCAAGCTCGTTCCCGATCTTCGGATGTCGGAGGTGTGCCGATGATCGCCCCCTTGCACCAGCGCGACATCTGGGCCGAGCGGCACCGCTTCTGCGACGACACCCCGCCACCAATCGCGAGCTTGGACGAAGCCCGCTACGTCCTGACCATCCACGCCGGACACGACGGGCACTGCCGCCAGTACGCCGCCGCGATGGCCCGTGCTACGGGGTCGGCAGAATGACCGCCCTCAGCCACGGCATCCCGCCGTCAGCGGCGCTCGCCCTGGCGGAGCGGCAGTGCGCGATGTACCGGGACGTCTTCCGCATCCCCGTCGAGATCGTCGCTGCCGCCGACGCAACGCCGACGATCGAGATGACGGTGTGCGCCAGCTACAGCGTGGTCTCGATGCCCGCCCGTCTGGCCTGGTTGACGCTGCTGCGCCAGCTCGACGTCGGCGCGATCGAATACCCGGGCGAGGAGAGAACCCGCGTCCTGACCTTCCCAGACAGCCTCGACCCTGCCGGGAAAGCCGCTCTCGCTTGCTTGGACGCGGCCGTGGCCGAGCGCGGCAGCCGTGTCCGGCTGCCGGTCGGTGGCAACGACCCCGCATGCCACTGGATCCGCAAGCCTTCCGTGCCCGCGTATTTCGTGCGCCTGTCCGAGCTCGCCGCAGTCGCGGCCGCGTGCGAACAGGAGGTGAGGCGGTGAGCACGACTGCCGATCAGGAGCACATCGAACGCATCGACGGGTGGGAGGTGCGCTGGCGCAAGCGCGGTCGAGTGCTGTACGTCGTCTCCGTCACCAACCCTGAAGGGCGCAGGACCGATCACGGCGCGCCCCTCGGCGACGTGCTGGACCAACTTCCGCGCAGCGTGTGGCACGCCCTGCGGCGGCGGCACACAGGGGTCGGCTGATGTGCGCCCGACGACGACTACCCGACCACGGCAAGCTCCGGCTGGCCATGGTCGGCTCCGCCCACAGCGACAACCCTCGAGCCAAGCAGATCCTGCGGACCGCGAAAGATCTTTATCGCTTGAGGAAGCGGGGCGGTCCAGAGTCCGAGCGGGCCGTACTGGTCGACCAGGCCGACGCGGCGGTGGGCGTCCCCGGTATCGGGGCCGCCATCGCCGCGTGCGTCGACGCGTGGGTGATCCGTGAAGCGATCACCGACGATCATCCCGATCCGTACCAGGAGATCCGCGAGACCGCCGAAGCCTACGAGGACCTCGTCGGAGTCGCCGACGAGCAAATCCAGCCCCCGATAGCCGAAGTCGGGGAACCCGCCGTCCCATAGCGGCGTCCAAGTAGTCACAACCGAAAACCCAAGGGGGACAAAGATGAATATCGTCAAGACCGCCGCCGCCCTGTTCATCGCAGCGGCCACGATCGGTCTCGCACCGCCCACTGCTCACGCAGAACCGCAATGGGTCTGCGGGTGGACCTTCGAACCGCGAGGCCCCTTCACGCTTCACGGAGCCGTCATCGTCGGCGGCTACGTCCGATGCAACGGCTCGGTCGACAGGTTCTCGATCACACTCAAGCTCCAGCACCGCCAAGGCGGCCAATGGATCGAACGGGCCAGGGCCACGTCCAACGACATCCCCCGCCCGAACCTGAACCTCGCAGTGCGGGACCTCGACTGCGTCCCCGGCGGATGGCGCGGCGAGTACGATATCTCCGAAACCGTCGGCGGCCGCACCCGCCTCGGTAACGGCTCCTCCGCCACGATCCTCTCCTGCTGACGAAGGGCTGCTCACATGCCGACACTCAACGGCCCCCGCGCCGAACACGACTTCGATACCGGCGAGTGGCATCCGATCCGCGAGTGGGGTCCCCGCTGGCTGCGGGCCACGGTGTGGCGGTGGCGTCACCGCGACGCCCACCTGGGGTGGGCCTGCCACCGCGAGTACGGCGGATGGACCGTCCGTCCGGGGCGCGGGTGGCGCAGGCTCCGCTGGATAACACCGCCCCTGCACTTCACGCGCAGCATCCCCGCCAGCCAGCCAGATCGGGCCTTGGACTGGGGGATGGCGCGGATGGGTTTGTAGCCCCTGGACACAGAAAGCGGCCCCAACCCTCACGCGGGGTTGGGGCCGTTCCGTTACCCAGGCGGGGGAACCATAGCCGGACCCGACCTCTAGGATTGCCTCCGAATCTGGCGTGTCGACGGGCGCGAATCGACGATGATGTCCACGGGCTCTTGTCGGGGAGGGCCGGACCTATCGCCCTACGCGCCAGGACTCCCTCATGCAAACCCGCTCGCTCAGAATCGCCGCGGCGACATTCATCGCCCTCGCTTGCGGCATCGGCCTGTCGGCCTGCACCCCCTCGACGCAGTCGCCCTCGACGTCGGCCGCCGCGCCGTCGACAGATCGCAACATCGGCGACGAGATCGCGTTCGCCCGAGCCGATAACGGTGAACGCATCGGCATCATCAAGATCCTCGACGCCGCAGCGGTTCCCGCGCGGTGCGCACTCCTCGCGCCACCAGACTCCCCGATCCTCGGGCTACGGATGGAGATCGTCAACAACGGCCGTTTGGCCCTGTCCAGGCCCGCCAGCGGGTTCGCGCTCACCGTCCTGTCTGTCAAGGATTCTCAGGGCTACACCCAGCAGGTGACCATCCGTGACGTCGGACCGGAATGCGAAGCCCAGTTCCCGCAGATCGCCTCACCGCCCGCTCCCGGCAAGTCGATCGGATGGGTGATGGCTCAGCTGCGACAACCCAACCCCTCCGCTGTGGTGTACACGGCGTCGGTGCTCGACGGGACGAGCTTCGACGACCTGAAGCCAGTCGCCGCCGCACCCGCCGCCGCCTCGGTGAAGCTTCCCGACTTGTCCATGGCGCCGCCGATCTCGCCAACGTCGGCACCGACAACCGCATCGACGACCGCACCGAGCGAACAGCAGTTCCCGGCCACGGCACCCGCCGTCGGGCAGAGGTGCGATCTCGCTACCGACCGTTGGGCGAAAGACGCCAACGGTGGACGACTTCGGTGCGCGACAGCAGGGGGCGTGACACCGAAGTGGGTGTCGTCGGTGCCGTTCATCGGCACCCGCGCACAAGGATCGCCGTGCGATCCGGATGCCGCAGCAGTCGCCGAGACCCGCGACGGCACGACTCTGGTCTGCGTGGGCGATACCGGCTCGGCGACATGGACACCGGGTCCGTGAAAAGACACGCCATGCCCGATCCACGCAAAAGCGGCCCCAACCCGTCATCCGGGTTGGGGCCGCTTCGTTTGGCCAGCTCATGCCGACCGTCGAGAATGTTTGCGACTTACGGTCACAACACCACGCGCCGCGGCGATTATGACGGTATGCGCTACCCCCGCCGCGGACTGACCGTGGCCGCCACCCTCACCGCCTTCGCGGTGATCGGCTGCTCACCTGTTACTGAGTCCTCCGCACCACAAACCACATCCGCGGCGGTCACCTACTACGAGACCGACGCTGGCAAGAAGGAGATGGTCGCCACCGCAAAAGGCGTCATCGCCGCCCAGGCCAGCCAGAAGAGCTTCGTAGTCACCACCTACGGACCGGCCGCGTTTCCGACACCGCTAGAGGTTGTGATGTGGGGTGACGTGTCCGATCCCGGAAAGCCGCCGAGTCGCCTCTGGTTCAAGGTCGCGTTCGCTGGCGCGGCTGACTCCGTCCATCCGCTCGGCCCGGCCAAGGTGGCGCTGAGCGAATCCGGCCCCTGGCAGTGATTCAGGCGGGTGCGTGCGCTAAACGCCGCTAGGGGCCGACTCGCAGCAGGGCCGACAGCAGGGGACCGCGGTGTATTTCTCGGGGTCGGGATCGCTGTCGAGAAATCCGACGTGATCGCCGACGGCGATGGTCTGTGTACAGTCGGGGGCCTTGAATTCGGTAGGACAGCCGCACTCGCCGTCCTCCCAGGCGATCACGATTCCTGATTTCATCACGGCTGCAACACCTTTCAGCCCAGAGTCGCGTGAAGCTCGGTCGCCATCCGCATTGTGCCGAGGCGGGAAGGGTGAATCGAGTCCGATTCGTATTGCGGCCAGATCGCCGTTGTCGATGTGCCGCGGGTGGCGCCGTCGAAGTCGATCACTTCTGCCTGGGCGAAGGTGGGGACCTCGGCCAGCCAGTCGTGATAGGTCAGGCGGACCGCATCTCCTGTCGTGCCACGAGCCAGCAGGGTCGCCATGTAGATCGGCGCCGTGAGCCCGAGCGTGGTCGTCAGGTAGCTGACGATCGTGAGTACGTCCGCCTGCATCTGCGCCAACGTCCGGCTGGTGTTGAAGTCGTTCGATCCGGCAGAGATGATGATCTCGTCGATCGTGTAGGCGCCGGAATTGATGTCCTGCCGAGTCCAGAGGTAGTTCGTGGCCGGGCTGGTGGCGTAATGGACAAGCCCGACGCCCGCGAGGCTGAGGTTCACGATCAGGCGGTCCGAGCGCGCCGCCCACAACCAAAATGGGTTGTGCCACAGCGAGGTTGATTGCAGCGCGGAGTTGGTGCCGGTGATGCCTTCGGAGATGCTGTCACCGATGACCAGCGCTACCTTCCGTCGGGTCGTGCACTGATATTCGATGACCCAATCGAAAGGAACGTATTGCTGCGTTCCCCCGGATCCGGCGATCGTCGGATCGGTGCCGGATGTGGAATTGGTCCAGAACCAGCTACGGCCGCAGCTCGTTTGCAGCGAAGTCGATGCCGCGAATGTGTAGCCGATTCCGATCAAATGCTCTGTGTCTGCGGTGAATTGGTCGCCTGCGGCGGTCACCCACGGGGACGTGTACCACGTGCCGTTGCCGGGGATCGTTTGATCCGTGCTGACGATCGTGGTCGCCGTGTTGCCGAGAAAGTTGCCGGTCTCGCCCGCGGTGCCGGTGGTCGCGCGTGCGTGCTTGCCGACGATCAGCTTCTTCAGCGTCGCCGCCGTCTTGGTGCCCGCCGTGTACTCCTGATTGCGGAGCTTGATGCGCCATTGCGTTGTGGTCACCGGCAGCTTGACGACGAATCGGTAGCTCCCCGCGGTACCCGCCGCCAACGTAGTGGCGACGGTGCCACCCAGCCCGCCATTGGAGTAGGGCAACGTCATTGTGCGGGAGGGATTCTGCGGCACCGCCTCGAAGATGCCGTCTTCTATGTGGTTGAGGCGCGCCGCAGACAGAGGCGAGGTTGTGGCGGGCGAATCGGCCCACGTCTGTTTCGAATACGCCATTTACGGGCTCCCGGGGTAGAGAGTCGTGGACGGGTAGAGCGTCGTGGACGGGAATGGTGTACCCATCACCGTCGGCGCCGCTGCTGCGGCTGTGGCCGTGGCAGCGGGGACGGTGATATTCGCGTCCGCCGACAGGGCTGGGGCCGCTGCCGCCGCGGTGGCCGTCGCCCGCACGGCGAGAACCGAGCTGCCCGCCGTGAGCCCCGGCGTCGGGGCCGCCGCGGATGCTGCTGCAGCCGCGGGAGCGATGCCGACTCCAGCGGTCACGCCAGGCACGCCCGCCATTGCGGACGCGGTGGCCACGACTGCCGTCAGCGTCTTCTCCGCCACCACGGCAGGCACATGAGCCATCGCCGCGGCGGTCGCGGCGGTCGGGGAAAGGATCACGCCGCCCGGAGGTTCGATGGTGGGCACGATCGCCACCGCCGTAGCCGTCGCCAACGGCACGATCGCCGTGGCGTCCTGGACGATGGGGCGCGCCTGCGCGGCGGCCGTCGCGACCGTGACCGCGACCGTCGCATCGGCAGTCGCCGAAGGCGCCGCCGCAGCCGCTGTCGCCACCGCCCGCGGCACGAGGACGACCGCAGACCCAGACACCACGGGGACTCGGGCGGTGCCGGTCGCTGTCGCGCGCGGCGGCAAGACCGCGCCCGGAGCCGAGGTGATGACCGGTACGCGTCCTGTCGCCGAGGCGAGCGCCCTCACCGCTGGGACGACGACCGAGATGCTTTGGTCGTAGAGGAGGTGCTCGACGCCTTGGTCGTCCCAGTAGTAGATCTGGGCGATCAGGTGCTGTGTCGGGTCCCAGACGTAGATCGCGTTCGGCTCTCGGCCGCCTTGATAGACAGCCACATCAGGCGACCGTTATCGAGCAGAGGCCAGCTGAGTCCCAAGTGATCGTCAAGGTGCCGGAAGTGGTGCTGACGTCGGAGCCGAAGTCGACGTACATGATCAGCGGGCGGGTCGCGTCGGTGCCGGGCGTGCTGTCGTAGACGACGGCGTACCTCGCGGTGAGGGTGGAGCTTGGCCAGGACACATCGCCGCCGTCGAACGCGAGGGTGTTTGTGGCTGGGGTGTAGGTGAGGGTCGGAGTGCCGAGGGTGGCACCGCCCGCGACATACCCGGTGCCCGAAACTTCGTTCGTGACATCGTCTTTGAAGTCATGCGTGTCTTGGTCGGGCACGTAGGAGGACGTGCACAGCATGACCTTGATGGTGTCCGCGGACAGGTCCATCTTCTTGCGGAACGCCGAGTCGATGGCCTTCCCGTACCATTTCGCGCTGACCGGCAACGTGGCCTCCTCACACAGGACACCCCGCAGCCTGGCTCGGCGACGGGGTTGTCGTTTCGGGGTTTGAGTTAGTAGACGAAGAACATCGATCCCGGATCCGGGGTCGTGACGGATGTCAGTGCGGAGTACTCGGCGGCGGTCATGACTTGACCACGGGCGAACCCGCCGCCGTTGCGTACTGCGGTCGCCTCTTCGCTGATCGGCACAGGCAGCGCGGCCTCGATCAGTGGCCACAACTGAATGGGCGTCGCGGAATCGGGGATCTCGATCGCGTACGCACGCGCGCCGATCATCACCTTCGCTGGGCCAGGGTCCAGATCGCCCGTGGTGAGAACGCCGTCCTCGTCCGGCTGGTAGGTGTGGACCTTGGTAGTGACAAGCGCTGTCCCTTCCGCGCTTTCACGGATCGCGTAGGTGGCGAATCTGATCGAGTCGACTTCCGGAGTTCCAGCGATGTCGGTGATGGCTTGACTGATCACGGTCATGGCTCAGACCCCCGAGTAGATGCGGACATCGTTCCAGGCGTTGGAGTTGTTCGAGCTGGCGCGCTCGACGCGCAGTCCTGCGTACGAGTTGGTCGCCGGTACGACACTGTGGATGCCGGTCGCGTACAGCACTCGCTCCCCGTTAACTTCCAGCCAGGCGTTGCCGTTGTACACCGAGAACGCGAGCAGGTCTCCGTTGCCGATCGCGATGCCGCTCTGCATCGCATCGAAGTCAGTGAAGGTCGGCGGATTGCTGGACAGCGCGGTCGAGAAGCGGGAGAGGAAGACCCTGTTACCGAAGATGTTGGCGCACAACCCCTGCGTTCCGGCGGAGTTCGAGCACAGCACCAGCCCGCTGTCGGCGGTGTTGTTGATTCCGGTGTTGCCGCCGACGGTTGCTTCGATTCGGATCTTCCCGCTGGCGATACCGGTGTCGCGGATCAAGCCGCGGGACCCGTCCGTGGTGCCGGTCGTCGACCAACTGTTGTTCTGAATCGACGCGTTCGTCCCTATCTGTGTCCAGCCGTTGCCGGGATCTCCGTTGGCTCTATTGAAATCGTCGTAGAAGACAGAGCTCCACACCTGCGCGGAGGGGATCGAGCTCGGGCGGTCATAGTGGTCGACCCATCGCACCCACGCGTCGCACAGCGCCGTGTTGGAAGTGCGGATACAGCGCCTTCCTGGACCCAGCCGGAAAGTGGGCTCGATGGTGCGGGCACCGATGAAGTTCCCATTGAGCCACGCCCGCATCCATCGGTCGTCGTCGAACCATACTCGGAGAGTCAGAGTGTTGCCGAAGAAGGGTACCGGCGACTGGAATACTCCCAGAAAGGTTCCACTTTCGAATATCGACGGATACTCGACGAAATAAACTTCCTCACCGCCAAGCCCCTCGGCCCGATGCCACAGCCGTACACCTACCGCATTCGCGAATGTCGCACCGACCCGCGCCCATGTGTCGGTGAAATAGAGCCCGAAGCCTTGAGCGGCCAACCCCTCGACAGGCCACCAAAATTCCATTTCGAAGCCAGAGTTGGGCGTGAACGGCTGGAACTCGTACGACTCCCCGCCAGCATTATTCGACGCGTAGTTGCTGGGGATGTGGAGCTCTTCCAGCGCGTTGATATCCGCCGTGGTGCCGTCTCCCAGGTGCACCCACGGGCGTTTGACGGGATTCTCGGGCGGGCGTTTGAAGTCATCGAGCCATCCAGCCCACGCTAACGGCAGGTTGCGCCGGAGGAGAAAGCTCACTCGGTATCCTCGTGAACTCCGCTGATCGTCGCGTCTGGGTGATCGGCCAGGGTGGCGCGCATCTTCTCCATCAGTCGACGGTTGCCACGCAGCATCAGCCAATCCTCGGGATGCAGGGCGGTCCGCAGGTCGTCGGGAGCGGCGTTGAACCTGGCGATCGCGGCGTCGAGGATAGGGATCGCTCGTGTTGCCGGAGTGAGGTCGAACATCCCTTCCAGGGACTGGACCGTGAAGGCTGCGCACCACAGGTGCCACTGATGGTCGCGTATTTCGGTGATTTCCCGACCGATGCCGTCCGCGTAGATCGTCTCGAAAACCTTCGCCAATGCGGCCTCCTACAGGATGACACCGAACACGAGGATCTGTAGCGCGGTCGGAGCCGTCGAGCCCGTGATGCTCGCGACGTTCCAGAAGATTCGCTCTTTGTCCGCCACGTTGATGTTCAAGTTCTGGTAGTTGATGCGGGTGACGTTCGCCCCCAGGCTGGCGGTGTGGACGACGCTCGAGGAGGTGCCCGTCGAGTTGAACTTTTTCGTCTCGATGACCATCCCGTTGGGTTGGGACAGCAGGGCGATGTGCAGGTCAGTGATCTTGCGGGTTCGTCCGGTGGGGACGTTCTGGGCGAGTCCGATCAGTAGTTCGTTGACCCCGAGGAGGACTGCCGCGGACGCCACCACGCATTCGGATTCCCAGTAGCTCGCGTTGTCGTAGGCGATGTCAGCGGTTTCGACTGCCGCGGCGGCGCTGTTGGCTGCGGCCTGCGCGGTGGTTACTGCCTGATCGGCCGACCCCTGGGCGATCTCTACGGCGGCGTACGCGCCGTCGATCCGGGTCCGAATCTGGCTATTGACCCCACTTTGTACGCCTTCGAACGACACCCGCGCGCCGCCGGTGGCGATGGCCTTCACCGACTCTTCGTTGAGATCGGATCCGTAGGCCGATCCCACCACGAACGCGTCACTGGTCGGTGACCCGCCCGGAGTTGTCATTCACCGCCTCCGGCGGTCTTTTCCCGCTCGTCGTTTTGGCTGCTTACCAGAGTCACCAACAGGTCCAGAACCGCCAACGCCACACCGGCAAGGAGGATCACACGAACCATCGGGCGACCTGGATAGGTCGCATTGGTCAGGATGGTCACCGTGCCTTGGGTGCAGATCAGGCCGATACACAACACGAGCCGCATGATCGCGCGCCCCGGTGCGGTCGCCCGCCAGTCGCTCCGAATTCCATACAGCAGCACGAAGACCCAGCACTTCACCGCCAGAACTCCCAGGAAGATGTTGGCGGCGGTGTTGTAGTCGCGCACGACGGCCAGAATGGCGATACTGAGCAGCGTCGCTATGACCAGCACAATACGGTTCTTACGGATCATCGGTTCCTCCGGAGTGCGAAAGATCGTTCGATTTGCTCCCCGAAGTGATTGCGGCGCAACGCGTTCTCCAATGCCGCGCCGATGCGGTTGATGTCCGGCCATCTGGCCTCGACGCGGCGGCGTTGCGCTTCAGCCCGCTCCGCGGCCTCCCGGGCCTTGCGGGTCTCGTCCGATTCTGGCGGGCTATTCCTGCGTCGACGCCACATTGTCAGGGCTCTCCGGGTGCGTGATGCCCGCCATGCCGGGCTTTTGCAGGGCACGCAGCAGCGCCAGCGATAGTTCGCCCTGCATGGATAGCTTCTCGTTCTGCTTGACCAGCCCAGCCATCGTCGCGGCATCGGCGGTGCGGGCGGATTGGAGAAACTCGTTGCTCTTGCGCAGGTCCGCCATCAGCATCTCGACTTGGTCTCGCGGAATGAATCTGCCCGACAGCACCATCCGCACCAGCGCCCACGCCAGCGACACCGCGATCCCCCAGGGGGCGATGGTGTCCCACGGTAGGTTGCCGAGATCCCCGACCATTTATTCGCCAGCGGTTCCGTCCGGCGTCCGCCCTGGCAACGACTGATGCAACATCTCCATCCACGGCTGCGCTCGCTTCAGGAACACCAGGATCGGCGTCAGAAACAGCGCCGCGGCGGCGGCCCACTGCCCGGCCACGTCGAGGGGGCCGTCACTGAAGGTGGACGCGAGCAGTCCCAGCAGTCCGACGACAGCGGTGAGCGCAGCGACCAGAGCCTTCGCGATCTGGGCGGGCTCGTAGTCAAATGGGTTGAGCGATCCCATCATTTGCCACCTTCGGGCATCCGGGCATCAGCTTGAGCACCGGCCATCGGAGTGGCGACGGTGGCGTTCCTCTTCCCCTCAGCCGTCCCAAACCCTTCGATGCCGAGGGTTTCACCGATGATGGCCAAGGCTTCGACGACCGTCCGATTGCCCAAAATCTCCCATCGAGTCGGATCGCCACCCCGCTCGCGGGCACCCGGGCCGACGAGCTGGTCCAGAATCAGCCCGTTGTACTGGTCGACGTACTTCAGTACGTCGCGGACAGTGACCGTGTGGCCCGCCCAGTTGGTGATGGTTTCGTCGAGAAATGCCATGTCGTCTCCTCCTATGCCGCAGGCCGCGGCGAACTCCTCGGGCGAGAGCCCGTTGGCTACGTTCATGTCGCAGTTACCGAAGGGCGGACAGCCCTCGGGAAGCCCGCCGCCGCATCCGTTCCCGTCGGTGTACTGGTGCGCGATCTGCCCGGGAAGGCGCGGGTTGCGGCCATACCCGGCGCCGATGATGCGCAAGCCGTCCGGGCGGGTTCGCCACATGTTGTTGAAGTCTGGGGTGTTGGCGTAGCCGATGACGCGCCGCTTGTCGCCGAGCCATTCGGCCGCCGCCCAGTAGGCGCGGTTGATGCCGTCGGATTGGTCGCCGCCGGGGTTGCCGCCGGACTCGACGTCGATCATCGTGATCATCCGCGGGTGCGGCCCGCCCGCCGCTTCGACCATGTCCTTATGGGTGACAACGGTTTCCGCCCAGTTCGGTCGCCAATAGAAGTAGACGATGAAGCAGGCGAGCTTGCCCGCGTCGGCTTGCCTGGCCGCCCAGGTGTAGTTATGGGCGAAGTGCGGATCCCGGAATGTTCCATCGTTCGACCGGAACGAGAAGATCCGGTACGGATACGAATCATCTACTGGCACTTGAAAATACGAAACGTCCGCAAACAGGGAGTCCACGGTTTGACCTCCTTCCGGGTACGCGGCACCCTTCAGCCATGGCAGCGGGTCGAGCCGATCCGGGCTCGGAGCTGGCACCCACGTGTAGCGGTGTACCTCGACGTGCAGGTGCGGGGCCACGTCCCCATTGGTGGCGCGGTCCGGATTGATGCGCGCGATGCGCTGCCCGGCCTCAACCCGCTGCCCGGAGACGACTTCCGGGACGACGTGGCCGTAGACGGTGTACCCGCCGCCGTCCTCGGTTGGGTGGTCGATCGTGACCCACAGCCCGAATCCTGTTGCTCGCCCCGCATAGTGGACGGTGCCGCCTTGCATCGCGTACACAGGCAGTCCACCGCTTCCGCCTTCGCGGCCGAAGTCCGCACCCCAATGGAATCCACCCTCACGAGGGCCGAATGGGCTGGTGAGCACGAACCCGCGTTCCATGGGCCAGTAACGGTTCATGCTCACCCCTAATGCCGTCTCAGAATCCCGTTGCGCGCCTTGCCGTTTCGTTCGGCGTACACCACTCGCTGCCGTTCCACGTCATCGTCGAGGCCACGCAGATAGGCGTTCACCTCGGTGACGCTGTGTACGCTCGGGTCGAACCGCGGCGGCTCGTCGATCGCATCGACCACCTTCGCGACCGGCTTCCCCGGTTCGGGCTCGTTGATCCGGTACCCCATGTACCGCATCCGCTCGACTACTGCTTCCCGCTCGGCCACCGTCATCGATGCCGGGTCCTGGATCACCACCGGCTCCGGGTCAGGCTCGTCGATCGACACCCAGTCCCCCATCCCGTTCAGCGGATGCTGCTCGCCGCGGAAGGGACGCCGGACCTTCTTGGTCGCCAGCGCGGGATCCATCGGCGGGCAACCCGCTTCAGTGAGGTGCTTCGATATCGCCCGCGCGATGGGTTCGGGGAACACCATTCGCTGCCTGCCCCCCGCGTCGGAGCCGAACCCGATGGGGATGAACTGCAGCGCTGGAAGAAACCTCTCTTCCGGGTTGTCGGGGTCGACGTCTTCGATGCGCCAGATCTTCCCCACTCGCCCTCCTACAGCACGCCCAGATCGCGGGCGATCGACATGACGTCCTGCAGCATCTCCAGAGCCTTCATCACCGGGTCCTCGGGTTCGCGGTGGCCGATTGTGATGTCCCAGTGCGGTGTCGTCTTGCGGTCCCACGACAGGGTGAGTTCGGTGATGCGGTCGACGTACACCTTCCCCGGCGGCCCCCAGTTCTGGACCGTGGTGCCGATGCGGGTGCCGAGGAACGCGTTGCCCTTGCCGCGCTGCCCGATTCGCAGGTTCTCCACCCCGTCGGCCACGGTGACCGTGTGGGTCGTCTGCTCACGGGTTCGCCACATGCCGGTGCGGAGGGCTATCAGGGCCGATAGGGTGTACGCCCTGTCGGCGCCTTCGCACCAGGTCTCTTGGTAGTGGCTCCAGCCGAGGCGTTGCGCCCGCCCGATGTCCTGCCACTTCATGAACGCTAGGAACACGTCTGTGTACAGGGGTTTTGCGAGTGCGTCCAGCATGCCGCCGATCGGCGGAACGAACAGCGCCGCGGCGATCAGGTCGCCGATCATGTTGATCGTCGCGGAGATCAGCTCGTTGACGCCGGGCATGGAGTGGCCGCCGGTGACGAACTCGGTGTCGGTGGCGGGTTTCCAGTGAAAGCTGTTGGACTGCACCCCGGTTCGGTCCCCGTCGCGCAGGATGATGCCGGGCGCGCGCGGGTTGGTGCCCTTGTAGCCGGGGGTGGAGTACTCCGGCGGGAACGTAGGGTCGTCGATGACGTCGATCTCCTGTGTCATCCCGTCGGACCCGATGGAGGTGAACGCCCGAATCAGCCCGCTGAACAGGTCGCCGCCGAAGCTGGTTTCGCTGTCCCACCCAGAGTTGTCGACCAGGTCCCACACAAGGGTGCCGTGGCGCAGGTTCGCGCCAGGCCACGGCGGATCATCGCCGGTGAGCCAGCGCCGCGGCTCCCACGTCAGTTGCGCGTCCGCGACGATCCGCTTCGACACGTCGTGCATGTATTTGAAGCGGGAATGCACGATCGCGAACTGGGATGTGTCGTTCTCGATCGCCAGCGGTGCCACGACTTGCGACCAGGTGGACTGGTCGAGGTTGAACCACTGCGACGGGTCCAGCGGATCGTCGGGCAGCGTCCACAGGTTCGCCTCGAGCCGCAGGATGTTGACCAGCAGCGTGAGTTTGAGCGCCCACTTCGCCGGACCGAACAGGATCCACAGCCGCGGGAACTGGATCTCCGGCGGTAAGAAGGGATTCGAGTAGGCGATGATGTGCTTGAGGTGCTCGTAGTCGCTCTTGAACGTGGCGCGGACGATGCGTCGGCCGTCGGTGTCCTTGAATGCCTCGAGGTCGTCGAGCATCCCCGACCAGCGGGCGCCGTCCTTGTCGACGGTGATGAACACGTTGGCAGTGGAGCGGCCGTCGTGGTCGGTGAGCCAGCGTGAAATGTAATAGCTCGACGGCAGTTCGATTGTGCCGACACCGGTTTCGTTCTCCGGCAGCGTGAACTTCGCGCTGATCTCGTTGTGGACTTCGCCGACCAGGTTCCAATCGCCGTCCCAGATCCGCATGAGCGGCGGCCGGATGCGCCGCTCATGATCCTTGCGGAGACGTTCGGCGATCTCGCCGAAGACCTGCTCGAAGTCGATGGTCGCGACAGTGGTCATTCCAACCCCCAAGGCCGAGGCCAAGGCCGCGGGCACACCACTTGAATGCCGGTGCCGATCGGCGCCTTGGTGACGGTGATGGGCACTTGGGTGGGCGGCGTGTTGCCGGGCAGGTGGTACACGAAGCGGATCCCGCCCATGCGCTGGTAGAACTCGGTATCCAGCGACGAGTTGAACTGGCCGTTGAGTGCCATCTTGTCGGTGTCGATGAGTAGGTGCTCACCGGCCAGCAGTGGGGCGAGCTGGATCTTGCGGGCGGCGTCCAGACTGGCGCGCTCGAATTCGTCATTGCCCCAGGAGAAGTCAGGGAGGGTCACGACCATGCCCGCGTTGGAGGCTTGGATGCGCCATTGCAGCCAAATCTCGTAGTCCTCCGGCAGCGGGTTCGAGACGGTGACGTACCCGGTTTCGGTTCCGCCGCCGGTGGTGTCGGTCTGGGTGACGAACGTCGACTTGGCCGGTTCTTCGATCCACCGTGGATAGGCACCCACCAGCGGCAACAGCAGGAGCCCGTACTGCTCGGCGTCGGGATCGTTGACGGCCTTGATCTTCGGTTTCGCACCCAACCGCACCGGCAGATGCCGCCGCGAATCATCGGTCGTCACCCACAGGCGCGCGTCCCGCTTCGGCGAGAGGCTTTTGCGGAATGCGGAATCCACGTAGCGCCAGGGCATTTGCTTGGTGCCGAGAAGGTGAACTGCAAGGATGAAGTCGTATTTCTCCTCGCGGATTCCACCGAACTCAGCCCCGATCTGAAACGCTGTGCTGTTGTAGATGGCGGTGAACGGGGCGTCATACATGCCGTCGAAGTCGGTGCCCTCATCTTCGTCGGCGAGGCACGCGCCGCGGTCCCACTGCCCTTCACCCGACAGCGGCCACCATTCCCCATCGCAACCCTCGAGCTCGACCAGCACGCCCTTCGGCGGGTCGATCATCGGCCCACCCACGCCCGCGCCCGGTCACGCTGGCCGATCTGCAGCATCTTCCATTCGCGCTGGAACTCACCCGCACTCATGCCGGTGTGAAGGTTCTCTATACGCACCGAGGCGTCGATGGTCTGCTTCATCGCCGCCCGGCCAGCAGCCGCAGCCCGCATCTGCGCGCCCGTGAATACCCATTCGGTCTCGCCGGAGGTGTTGATCGCGGCGGTGCCAGTCGGCAGCGGGCCGCCTTCGTCACGGATCACGGCGGGGATGCGCAGGGTTTTCATCATCTCCTCGAGCCAGTTCGGGGTACCGGGAGTGACCGGGCCTTGCTTGGCCAACTCGTCGGGGGAGAAAGGCCCCGGGGCGGGCTTGCGCTGCTGCTTCTTGAATTGGTCGGCGGCGATGCCGATCGCCGCGCCGGTGACGCCTTGGATGTCGCCACCGAGGCCGATCACCGTCAGGACGTCTCTCACCTGTCCGACGACGGCTTCTTTCACCGCGTCGCCGAGCAACTCCACGGGACTGCTGGAGCTGCCGCTTCCCCCGCTGACTGCATTTTCATCCTCGCGCTGCTTTTTCTGCTCCTCGGCGAGGGCGTTCATGGCTCTCTGAAGGGCCAGATCCGCCGCGAGCCGGTCATCCTCGCTCGCCTCGGGATCGTTGTAGACCTCGTTGCGTTCATCCTTGGCGCGCTTGATCGCCAAATGCAGTTCCTGCAGCCGGATTTCGTCGTCGGTGAGATTCCCCGCCAGCGGAGGTGCCTCGGGTACAGGGCCGCCCGTGGTCGCGGCGCGATCCTTCTTCTCCTCCAACTCCTTCACGCGAAGTTCGGCACGCTGCACGTCGATTTCGGCTTGCCGCTTGTCGTCCGGAGACTTCTTCGGATCGGCAAGATCCTCATCGCGCCTCTGCTTAGCCTTGTTCAGGCTGATGCGGGCCGACTCCAACTCGAGATCATCGGAGGCGTCCCATGTCCCGGTCTGGCCGGTGCCGCTGCCGCGAACGGTCAGCGTTACCCGTCCGGATCCGGCGCCGGAGTCAGGTGGGTTGAATGCACTGCCGGGCAGGTGGTACTTGTTCGGGAACTGGCCGTCTGCGGCGCCAGCCGCTCCCGTACCCACCCGCACACCGTTGGATCCCGATTCCAGAGGCGTGCCCGCGAGGGTTCCGGCCATGTGCGAGTACTGGCCGCCGCCGCCGTTGTAGACGCCGATCGACAGTCCTCGCCCGGTCGGGTCGAGGCCGCGACGGAAGCCGAGCGCCCCGAAGTTCGACTCGGTGGTGAACCAGCGAGTGAACGGGCTCAGGCCCTTCAGCAGAGCGTAGGCGGCTGAGATGAACCCGGAACAGTCCCAGCTTGGATTGCCAACTCCCCCATACTGATACGCCTTGCCCGACTGGCCGCGCAGGAAGTTCATCGCCCGCGTGACCGCGATGCCGCCCTCAGCCATCTGGGTCAGCCCGAAGCCGAAATGTCCTGCGACGGTGGCCAAGATATCCACCGACCGGGACCGCTTCGAAGGCGCGAGCGGAATGAAAGCTTCGCCGCCGGTTTCCGGCTCCGCCCACTGATACAGCCGTGGCTGCGGGGCCTGGATGGTGGCCTGGCTCGGGAGCGGGCCGGACACACCGCCCTCGGCCCTCGGTTGCACCTGGACGGGGCCGACGAAGTCCTGGGGGACACCAGCGCGGGCCAGCGCTTCGCCGCGGGTCTCGTATTCGACAACGACCTTCTGCTTCTTGACCGGCAATTGTTTGGCGATCAGCTCATCGAGCTTTCGCCTAGCCTCGGCATCATCGGCCGATACATGAACAACGCCCTTTTTGCCGTTGACCTCCTCGACCTTGACACCTGCCTCTTTCAGCTTCGCGATCGCGGCTTCGGTGTCCGCGTTCACCGGGATGTCGACACCGGCTGCGTTGGCTTGCAGAAGACCCTGAATCACGATCAGCTGCTGCTCGACACCGTCCGCGCCCTTGAGCTGCGCCAAGATCTCGATGTTCTTCGGCAGATAACCCAGCTGCGCGGCCATCCTCTCCACCTGGTCGCGCGATAGCCCGGCCTGAGCAGCGAGTTGTTCGAACAGTTGCCCGTTGCGGGCCAGGACCGGGGCCACGTCACCACCGGCCGCGGCAACCCCCACGGTCTTGTCGATGATGCCTTGGAGCTGGTCGTAGAGCCGCTTACCGTTCTCGGTGGCGGTGTTGACCTGGCCGCTCTGCCCGATCAGCGCATCGCCCCACCCCTTGGTGCGATCCCACGCCTGCTGAGTGGCTGCCGCAGTGTTGCGGACCTGCTCGTTGTATTGCGCGAGCGCTTCCTGCGCCTGAACGGGCTTGCCGGACAACACGTCCAGCGCCGTCTTCATCGCGTTTACTCGGTCGGCCGCAGAGGCGGACTGGTCGGCGAGGATCTTGACCGCGGCTGCCAAGTCGTAATAGCCGCGGGTCGTGTTGGCGGCGGTGCGTTGTGCCTGCGCAAGCTGCTCGTGGGTGGCCTGCAGCTTGTCCGCCGCGTACGCGCCCGCGTCGCCGCTGGCCCGAAGCTTGCTGATCAGCGAGTCGTACTGCGGGCCACCCTTGGCGACCACCGCGCCGAGATCGTTCATGTCGATCTTCAACTGCCCCAGCACGTTCCGCAACGCGTTGTAGGCGTCGATCTGGCGCTGCCGCTTGGTGTAGACGTCGGTGTCCTCGCCCAGCCCGAGGCCGATCGGGTCCTTCATCGGGCGGTCGGCGAGGACCCGCCACTCCTGCAGCTGCTTTTGCAGCCTGCCGATCGCGGACTGGCCCTGCGCAGCGCCTTCGACGATCTCGGCCAAGCTCGCCTTCACCGCGGCGTTGGCGGCAGCGAGGGACTGCTGGTTGAGGGCGCCGTTGGCCGCTCCTACCGCCTTGCCGAACTCCGCTTGAGCTTTCGCACCGGCCACCGTCGCCTCGGCCAGGGTGCTCTGCATGGCGCGCGCCTTGGACGATGCTTCGATGTGCGCGGCGACCAGCGCGGTCGCGCCCGCGATCGCCAGGCCCCACGGCCCGCCCAGCAGACCGACCAATCCGCCAGCGGCCGAACGTAGCCCGGTGGTGGCCGCGGCGACCGTGCCTTGGGTGCGCGCGAACACCGACGCCGACTCGGCGGTGGCGCGGTACGCCTCTCCCATCCTGGACAGGACAGGCACCTTCGTTTCGAGGGTGGCGACCGCGGCACCGAATGCGCCGATGCTGTGGCCGCTGGCGGCGGCGAGGCTGCGTTGCACCGCCATCTGCTCGTTGAAGCCGCGTAGCGCTCCGGTGCTGGTGCCCACAGCGCTAGACAGCGCGGTACCAATGCCGGTGGCGCGGAATGCGATCAGGGCGGCAGTGGCGGCAAGGATTGGTGGCGGGAGATCGGCCAACCATTTCGCCAGCGGTGCGATTTCGCGCCCGAGCGCGACCGCAGCGTCCGCGCCCGCGTGCAATCCGCCGACGATGCCGGGCGTCGCGTCGGTGATGACGTCGGCGGTCTTCTTGGTGAACGCTTCCAGCGGCCCCTTGACCAGGTCGTAAATGCCGAGCGCCAAGCCCTCGGCAGCGTTTTTCGCCTGCTGCATCGCGCCGGGCAAGCCCTGCATCCGCGCGGCGGCGACGGCCGCGGCGGAGCCCTGTTTGCTCATCGCCGCGTGCATCGCGTCGAATCCGGCGGCGCCCTTCTCGGCGGCGATGCTCGCCAACCGCATGGCGTCGGAGCCGAACAGGGTGGCGGTCGCGGCCTGGTACTGCTCGTCGGTCATCCGGTGCGACGCGTCCGCCAACTGCCCGAACAACTTGTGCAGGCCAACGAATCTGCCTTGGGCGTCGTATACCCGCAGACCAAGCTCGCGTATCGCGGCCTGCGCGGGTTTGCCCTGATCAGTCAGCGCGAGCAATGCGGTCTTGAGCAGGGTTCCAGCGTCGGAGCCTTTGATGCCCGAGTTGGCGAAAAGACCGATCGCCGCCGCGGTGTCCTCGATGGTCAGTCCGAACTGATGGGCCACTGTCGCGCCGCTTTGCAGCGCGTACGCGACGTCAGTGAT
The DNA here is from genome assembly GCF_023740735.1 of Nocardia sp. CDC159. Classification (GTDB taxonomy): domain Bacteria; phylum Actinomycetota; class Actinomycetes; order Mycobacteriales; family Mycobacteriaceae; genus Nocardia; species Nocardia pulmonis. Next base: position 15,836 of record NZ_JAMRXH010000019.1, on the reverse strand, counting down.
CTCCGCCGAGGACGCGTTCGCCGTGTTGGCGAGGACGTCCGCGACGCGGCCCGCGTCGGCGGCCTGCAGGCCGAATGCCTGCAGCGCCGAGGACTGGATGCGCGCGGCCTCGGCGGCGTCGACCTGCGCGGCGGCGGCGAGCTGCAGCGACCCTCGGGCGGCATCCATTGCCTGTTGAACCGAGAACCCGCCCTTCGCCAACTCGAGCATCGCGCTCGCCGCGTCGTTGGCGGAGGTGCCGGGCAGGGAGACATCCTGGCCCAACTGCCGGGCTTTGGCCGATACCTGCGCCATCTGGTCGGCGGTCGCCCCGGCCACGGCCTTCATCGTGTTCAGGCTGGTCGTGAACTCGTTGCCGATCTTGATGACTTGGCCGAACGCCGCGGCGCCGCCGATCGCCAATCCGAGCGCGCCGCCGATCGCCCCGGCGACACCGACCGCTGGAGCGAGACCGCTGCGCAGCTTGCCCACGAACTCGCGGGTATCGGGGTGGACGAGGATATCGATCCGACCACCTGGCATACGGTCACCTCCCCGCGTCGCGTCGGGACCTGGTCAGCAGGTCGAGCTTGGATGTGGGCTTCTCGGAGGGGATTTCGTACGGCTTCTGCGCCGCCCGATAGCGTTCGATGAGTTCGGCGGTGACCTTCGGGTCGCGTTGCGCGACCGGCGCGAGGATCGGCAGCGGCGGCGGTTTGATGCCGTGCTTTTTGCGTAGCGCCCGCTCGCGAGCGATTTCGGGATCGTCGGGATCGCTTGTGCCGGTGACGTAATCGAAGTTGAGGTCGAAGTCGGAGCGGTCGACAAGCATCGCCAGGTTCTCGCTGTCCCGGGCGGCCTGGGCGTCGCGGGCTTCGGCATCCTCGATGAGCGCCGCGATGTCCGGGTACGGCATGGTCGCCAGCGCGATATGCAGGTTCAGTCCGTAGTGGCGGTAGATTCTGGCGAAGGTTGCGCCCCAGCGGGATCCATCCCGAAGCCCGGCAAGGGCGCGATGAGTTCCCCCGCGTAGATCTCACTGAGTTTGATGATCCGGTTCAGCGCCTTGGACGCGTAGGCGGGGGTGAGTCCTCCGATGATCTCCCACAGCCCGGCGCCGTCGGTGGTGATCAGATCCAGCATCTCGTCGAATTTCATTTCCCCGACCAACTGATGGAACTTCACCACCTGTTCGCCGGAAAATCCGCGCAGCACGTCCGCTTCCACCGTGCCGAGCTTGATTGGCAGGGGCGGTTTTTCGTCGGTTCCGAAGTCGGCGAGGATGTCGATCGGCTGCGGCTCCGGCACGGCCTTGAGCTTGGGCCGTGCCGGACGCCGAGCAGAGGAACGCGCCGCGGCCTTCCTGGGGGCTGCCATCAGCTGACGGTCACCGTTCCGGACGGGGTCAGGCCCGCGCCGCTACCGGTGAGAGTGCCGGGCGTGTCGATGACGACGGTGTAGGGGCCGCCGGACGACCCGGTGACCGTCGCGTTGCCCGACCCGATGGTCGACAGCGCTTCCAGTGCCGACTGCACCGCGGCAGCCGCGGCGTTGTAAGCGATACCCGAGGTCGTCTGACCGGCGTAGGTCAGCGTCCAGGTACCACCTGTGGGGGACCCGCCGATGGTGACGGTCGCGTTGGTCGCGAGCGGGTTGAACGAGGTGAGCGGAACGAACGGCTCCAGCGCCAGCAACTCGATCTCGAACCCGTCCAGGTCCTCACCGCCGAAGGTCCGCGGCGGCGGCGTGGTGAGGGTGACCCGCTCGCTGTAGAACGCCTGCGTGGCGGCCTCATCGCGCAAGACCAGCAGGATCGCGAACTCTTCGTCGTCGCCGGGATTCCACCGATACACCCCCGAGCTGAGCTCGGAGATCGTGCCGCCCTGCAGCGCGGTCAGCACGGTCGCCACTGAGTAGTCGACCGGGCGCAGCTTCACCCGCTCCTCGGTGGGGCTCTTGATGACCTTGTACGGGGCCAGGCGCCGGTTCCATACCCGCTTCGGCGAGGTGTCGCGGGTCGGAGTCAGCTCAAACCCTGCCTCGATGCCGCCGTAGGCGTCCCAGGTGAGGGAGCCAGTGACGGGACTGGTGGCGAACGGGTTGGTCGGGATCGCGGTGCCTGCCGGGGCGCGGTAGCCGTCGCCATCCAGCCACACATACGCCTTTTCGGGATTGGCGTGAGTGCTCACGTTTCCTCCATGTGATTGGGTCGCTCACATCGGGATGTGAGCTGGAATGGGGTCAGTCGCGCGGGGCGCGCATTTTCAGCTCGACACGGACCGTTGCCCGGAACAGCGGTTGGTCGGCGCCGCGTTTGGTGTCGACGAACGTGATCGGGCCGTCGGTCCAGGTTGCTTTCCACGCGGACCCGCGGAATTCCTGCGAGGGTGCGCGCCCGAGCAGTTCGCCTGCCAGGGCTGCGATGTCCCACGTCAGCTCTTCGGGATCGGTGCTGCCGCCGAGGATTTCGATCTTCGGTGCCCAGGCGTCGACTTGGACCAGCGGCCGTCGCAGCAGCGGGTCGACGCCGACGTTTCCAGGGGCGCGCAGGATCACGAACGGCCCGTTGATCGGATCCGGGAGCTCGCGGGTGGTGATGGATCCGGCGGGTACCCTCGCGGTGATCGCCGGTTGCGCCACCAGGAACGCTCGAACGGCACCCGGCGCGAACAGGATCGGGGTCACCGCGGCTGCCAACCGGAGTAGCGACCGCGCCTGCGCGCGGCGTCGGTCAGCGCGGCGTGCGCCGGGGTGTCGCTGGTCCCGTACTCCTTATAGACAGCGTCCGGGTCGTTGTCGACGACGCGGACGTCGTCGCCCGAGGCTTCCACGGCGATACCGTCGCGGTATTGCCCAGTCAGCACCGGCGCCGCGGCCCGCGCCTCCGCGGCGATATCTGCAGCGATTTCCCGGCGCCGGGCTGTCGAGAAAACGCGCGCGGAACGGGTGACGATGTCGTCGAAGATCGTCAGCCGAGCTACAGTCACTTGCTCTTGGCCTCGTCCGGTGTCACGACCACCGTCGCGGTGGTCCTCTCCGGCTTCTCCGGCTTCGCGTCCGCCTGTTCGGCAGGCTTGTCGGGGTTGTCCTCGCGGTACTTGCGGTATGCCTTGGAGTCCTCGGCGCCCCAGTGCTGGCGGCCGTCGGAGTCCTTCCAGGAGACGATCATTGGTCATCCCTCCTTGAGGTCGGATGAGTGCCGCACGATCGCGGCGATGTAGGCGGGCTTACGAGAGCCCCCCGCGGGACGGCGTGTCCGGGGTGTGCCCTGCACGGTGACGGTGTCGCCCACCGCAACCAGGTCTGACACATGCTCGGGACCGTCGAATCGCCACACGTCCCGCCGGTTGGTGCCGCCCGGCAGTCCCGGCAACAGGAGCAGAGTCAGTCGCTGACTCGCGTGCCCGTCGTCGAATTCCTCGATTTGGGGATCTGTGATGATTCGCTGCTGCAGGAGCCCCCACCAGGGGAGTTCTGTGACAACGCCGGGGATGTGGTTGCCGGTTGAGGGGTCCTGTGTAGGAGGCCCTTGTCGCAGCAGCGTCCACCGCTCGGGCAGTTTGCTCACAGCGCGGTCCGGATGGTGAAGGCGTCTGCGTCTTCGGCGGTGTCGATGAGGTCGGCGACGTCCTCGTCGGTGACGTAGACCAGGTTTTGCGCGGTTGCCGGTTCGTATTCGGTGCTGATTTCGGGGTATTCGGTGCGTCGCACACCGAGCCCGCGGCGCAGCGTCGCGACTGCCCGCATCACCACCTCGGCACCGACACCCTTCACCAGCACCGGATCCAGATCGCCGGAAGCGATTCGGTCATCGATCCGGCTGACCTTGCTGCGGATCTTCGCCTCGGCGATCGCGATGAACCGATTCACCTGGGTGAGTTCGGGTTCTTCGTATGTCTCGCCAGCAATTTCCTGCACATCGGTCAGATCGAACAGCGCGGTCACGAGGTCGCGCGCCGCCGTCCGCTGCGCGAGCCCGCCTCATCCTCATCGTCGGCTTGGTCATCCTTATTGGACTGCCAAACCGCAGGATTGGTGATGAGCTTCGCCATGTCGGCGGGCACGTCGTCGTCGGGGCCGAACACGCGCGTGTTGCCCTCGCCGTCGTGCACGTGGACGTAGGTGTTCAGCTTCCTCATGACAGCACCGTCGCAATCATGGTGGCGTTGGCGTTGAGCAGCATCGGCAACCCGATGCCCGACGCCTTGGTCCAGCGTGCGACCGGATCGTTGTCGATGTAGGAGCCGACCACGATTCCCGGAGCGTCGGTCGCGTCGATCCCGTACTCCGGTTCGATCGCTTCCGCAGTGGTGCCCCACAGGGTTTCACCGATTCGGGAGGCGCCGATGTAGAGGATCTTGTTGTCCGGGATGAGCCGGGAGGCGTTGCCGTCCGCGTCCTCCACCTGGGCGTCGAAGATCTCGAACGGCGGATGCCCGAACGAGGTGACCAGCGCGTTCACCTGCTCGCGGGTCACGATGCCCTGCGTGCTGCCGGGCGGCAGCGTGTAGGCGCGGATCTTGTCGTTGCGCATCAGCGCCGACATCACCCGCTGGGAGGTGATCGCCCGAATCGGGTTGCCCGACTGGGTGGCCCGGAACGTGGAGAACCACGACTCCTGATCTGCGACCGGGTCCGCAGCACCTGCACCCGTGACGCTCCACAGAGTCGCCGCGGTCACCGAATGGCCGGACAGCCGCTGGAAGTCCGCCTCGAGGTCCAGGCCGTTCTCGGCGAGGGTGACCTTGCCGTTCACCAGCGCCGATGCCTTGGCCATGATGATTCGGGTCCGCAGCGCCTGCGCCAGCTCCACACCGTCGTTGAAGATCAGGTCGCGGATCTGGTTGTCGGCCTTGCGCAGCCGCAGCCGGTCGTACTCGCCGAGTCGCCGCTTCTCCGACAGCGGAGGCAGCTCACCGGAGATCCGGGTAACGCCCTTGCGGCCAGTGATCGGTGCCTCGGTGTCCCACGACCGGAACCGCCCGGCGCGCCGCAAGCCGCGCTGGGTGATGTTGGCGCGGAACTCGACGTCGTCGACCGTGGTGTCCGGCAGCAGGTTGTCGATCAGCTGCAGGTCGTTGATCGGCTGATCGGCCAGGGCGGTACGGACGTAGCCGGTCAGCTCAGCGGGGGTGACGTAGTCCGAATTGATGACGAGTGCCATGGGTTACGCCTCCTCTCAGAAGTAGCTGACGGCCTTGGCCGTGGCCTGGCCTGCAGCGTTGGGTGGATTGGGGACCTTCGCGGCGTACACGGCGCCGTGCCACAGCAGCGCGCCCGCCACTTTGGTGGCACCTGTGGGGACGCGCACCGCGGTCAGTAGGTGCCCGGCGATGGCTTCGGTGTCGCCGTCGCTGCGCTTGCCGTACTTGCCGCTGCCGAGCTTGCGCAACGTCCAGCCGGACTTGAGGTAGCCGTCGGTGTAGTCGGCTCCGGCGAAGGTGGACAGGTCGAGGGTGATCGTGCGGGCACGATCGGTTCCCTCGGCCGACGCCAGCCACGACTGATCGTCCTGGCCGAACGTTTCGGTCTTGAGGGTCAGATCCATTGCTCCCCTCCTTTTCTGGGGGTCAGGTTCGGTTCTTGCGCGCCTCGTAATAAGCGCGGCCAGCAGCCATCGACCCACCGACATCGGCTTGTCCGCCGCCTTGCCGCGGGTCGGGCTTCGGAGTGGGCGGGGCCGCAGGTGTGGTCGCGGTGACGCCGAGAAGCTGCTTGAGCTCTTGGGCGTCGGCGATCATTTCGTCGAGCGTTTCGCCCTTCAGGCGTGCGGCCAAGGCCAATGGCAGTTCGGCCTTCTCGGCAGCCTCGTACCGGAGCGCCTTCGCGGCGTCCTTCTCGAGCTGCGCGATGCGGTCCGCGCGACGCTCGTCCTCGGACTTGTTCGCGTCCTTGATCCTCTGCAACTCAGCTTCGGCCTCGCGTCGCGCCTTCTCCGCCGCTTTGCGCGCGTCGCGTTCCTTCTGGATCGCGGCCTTTCCGGCGTCGCCGAGTTCACCGTCCGTCGTGCCCGTCGCGGGCTCCGCTGCCGGTGTCACCGGCGCCTGCGGCGCCGTGGTGGGCTCTGTCGTCCCGGGCTCCGCAGGCGCGGTTCCGGTAGCAGGTGCCGTCATTCGTGAGTCCTCCATCGCGGGGGTGATCCGGCCACGCATCGCGCGCGGCGGAAGTCAGCGCAGATAGCCGTTCAGGTGCAGCAGGCGCAACACGTCTGCGCGGTCCTCGGCGATCTGATAAATGGCCTCGGGCATCAGTCGAGGTGTCCTTTTCGGGGTCCGACCACGAGCGCGGATCCGCTTCCCCGCCAGGCCGCGCCGGGTAACGCCCTCGGTCGTGATGAGCAGGGTCCGCCCGTAGACGCCCGCCTCGTTCATGCCGCGGCGAGCATTCACCACCTGGGCGATATCGGATCCATCGCGGATCGCCTCCGCACCAGACACGGTGAACGCGCGGTTCTGCTCCGCCTCGGTGAGGCTGTCGAAGTACTTTCTCGCGTCTGTGGCCAGGCTGCGCGCGCGGCGCCGTGTCGAGGGAATGTGGCGGCAGTCGCAGCGCGGATGCCTCAGAAATCCCGCCTTGCGATACCAACGCCCAGCCAACACCGCACACCGTGAGCAGCTGGGGCGGTTGAGCATCCGCACATACCCAACGCCCCGGCGTGCTGTAATTCCGAGCCCGACGGCCACCCGGGACGCGTCAGCGAGTTGGGTCTGAACCTGCATCAACGCGGCCTGTCCAGCCGACGACCACGCCATTCCCGGCGACTCCCCCAGCGCCACATGATGTTTGGCGGTGATGATCGGGCCATACATCAGTCCGTCCAAACCGCGCCCATCCGAGGCGACTCCCACCAGCGGGGCGGGGTCGATCTCCACGTCCGCCTCGACCGGGGTCTCCAGCTCGGCGAGTACCGCGGCCACGTAGTCGTCGGCACCGATGACCGCTCGCCGCTGTCCCAGCGTGATCGCCGCGACGATCTGATCGATATTGGCGTCGAACCAGTCATCGAAGTCGTCCGGAGCTGTCCGCCCCCAGATCTCGCCGACAGCCGCGAGCACCAAGCCGCTGATCGCGTGCTGTTCGGCGAAGTGATCAGCCGACGTTTGCGGGAGCAGCGCCGTTGGCATTGGCGGCGTTCTGGTTGGTCGGGACCGCGTTCAGCCCCCGGTTCAACTGGGCCAGCGGCGAGTTCTCCGCCTCGGACTCGAAGTGCCCCCGCTCGCGGGCCTTGCGATGCTCGTCCCAGCCCATCTCGTCCCAGGAACCCTCACGTGACAACACCGCGGTACCGCCGTTGAGTTTCTGGATGGCGTCGGCTTCCTCGGCCTTGGTCGGGGTGGCAGGGTTGCGCCATTCCACCGCGATCGGCTCGCCCGCCGCGGGCCATTCGCCGGTGCGGAACCGCTCATAGATCGCCAGCGTCCAACCGAGTCCCACGCCCAGATGCGCGTTCTTCTCCTCGGCGTTGGACACGATGCGGGACTCGTCCGCGCGGATCGCGCCTTCCGCGGCCGGGTTCGCGGTGTTGGCGCCGAAGTACCGGAACGGCAGGCCGGTCACGGAGCTGGCGAGTTCGGCGTACATCTTGACCGTGTTGTGGAAGTTCGACAGGTCCGCCCCGGGCAACTGCCCGATCGCGACATCCTTGGCCGACTTCTGCGTCGCCCACAGCGCGTCAAGGTAGGACTTCCACACCGGTTGCGGGTTGCCGTCCTTGTCGACGAAGTCGCCCTTGGAGATGCCCAAGACGTACCGCTTCTGTACGGCAACGGTTTCCACGCCGTACTGCAGGTCGGTCAGGGTGCGTGCGCAGGCGTCGGTGAGGGGGATTATGTCGGCCATCTCTGTGGTGCCGTGCCATTTGCCCAATCGGCGCCGGTTCAAGAACAACACCACGGGGACTCGGCCAAGACCGTGCTCGTCCACGCCGGAATCGGAGCCCACGATGTCGATGTCCCAGCCATCACGAGACTGGACGAGCTGAATGGTCTTGGCCGGCAGGAACAATGTCGCCACCTGCGTGCCGTCTTGCTCCTGATACCGGCGAAGCGCGGCGTCCATGCGCCGTCGACGCTGGTTCACCAGGCACGCCATCTGCCGCGGCGACTCGACCGTGATCAGCGGATGTTCTGGATCATCTTCGTTGGTGCCGACCACCGTGAACATCCGGCCAAAGATCATGTTCTCCTTAGCCAAGATGGGCACCTCCGCCGCAAGATTGTTGGCGTCGAATGCCTCCTGCAACACGGGGTCCGCTCTGTCGGCACCCGGGCGGTAGATGCTCTTGGGCTTCTGGCGACGTGACAGCTCGTCGATGTACATGCGGGGCCAGTTCGCCACCAGCTCGAAAATCCGGAACTCCTCCGGCACCGCCAAACCGATGTGCCTGAGCCGTTGCGCGCCTTCGTAATAAGCGTCGTTGAGCTTGTCGGCCCTCGCCAGCGTCCCCAACCGGCCAGACAGCTTATTGACCATGTCCCGCTCGTCGTCGGTGAGCTTCGTGCGCAATTCGACCAACGCTCACCTCCTCAGCTGAAACAGAACATGCGACCGTCTACGTCTTCCCAACCCGCTTCACGAGCGTCCGCGGCGGCCTCGTGCGCGAGGATCGACGCCATCGACGCGTCGATCTTCTGGTGATCCGCCGGTTTCCCGAGTACGTACTTGTCACCAGGCTTGATCACCTTGCGGCAGTTCGCCATATGGATCTCCGTGATCGGGCAGCCGTCGTGTGTTGTCCGGTGGGTCTTCAGGTCGGTCTCGTAACGCCGGATCGCCGCGTACATCTGGGTGATGCGGTTGGTGGCCCACTCGAAGACATGCTCAGCGCCGTAGCGCAGCGACCAATCCCCGATCTCGGACCGCCAATCCTGCGGGTCCGCGTACAGCCGTTGCACGACCCAGGTGTTGAACACCTCGTCGATCGCGGCATGCACTTCCCCGCGCGGGATGCGCCCGCCCCACTGCTCGGGAGCCCAGATCGTCGGCCGCCGGTCGGGACCGTACCGCGGAGTGAACTGGAAGCCGTCCCGTGTTTCGCAGCGCAAGGCGGTCCAGTCGTTGTTCTCCGACCCGTCGAACCCTGCGCAGACAGCGGTTCCCGAGGGAGGGTTAGGAAGCCAGATTCTCGGCATAGCAGCTGTCCCACAACCCGTCCGGCAGCCAACTACCAGCCCGAGCCACCAACCGATTGCCGAAGAATCTTTCGGCCTGCGCCGGATCCAGCTCGTTCAGCTCGACCGCTTCGGCCTCGATCGAATCGAGATTCACCCACGGCGACCCGTCGTACACGTAGCGCAGGATCTTGCGCCGATCCCGCTTGTTACCCCAGCTCAACCCCGCAGGCGGGATGCGGAAGAACTTCCAGATGTCCGGCGCCTGGGACTCGTAGGTGCGTTGCGCGGTCGAGTTCTCCGACGGGTCCCACGCGTTGGTCGTCTCCATCGTCCGGCCGTTCATACCCGCGGCGCCGCGGCGCTGCGTCTCGGCGATCCCGACCATCTTGTTCGTCTTCGTATAAAGCCCGGTCTCGTCCTGCAGCACCCACGACACCGGGTTGCCGACTCGGCCGGTCGCGCTCGAGGTGACCGCGTCAATCCGGTCGAAGTCGTCCCCGCCCACCGAGCCCATGATGCGGATGAAGCCCTCACGCACCGCCATCAGATCCGACAGCGGACCGAGCTTGATCATGGCCGTGAGCGGGCGGTACACGTTGCCGACCTGGTCTTCGTTCGTCGCGGTCAGCTGGATGACCGGCGAGGGGTGGCGCATCGCCATTGGCTCCCCCGGCTGGTACTCGTACTCCCAGCCGCAGCCGCACCCCCAGTCCGAGCACGCCCACCCGTCGCCCTTGCCAGCCCAGCCGAGGAACTGCGACGGCCCAACCGCCTCCACGCAAGTCACCGACGCAGACCAAGGACCCTTGCCGGTCTTCTGCGGCGCCACGACCTGCGCACGCCGATAGACGAACGCCTGATTCAGCAGCGGCTCATCCGGCGACAGCCACGCAACCCCTGGCCTGATCCGGTAGTAGTTCGCCGAGCACCAGAACTGCCAATCCGACCACACGAACTCCGCGCCGCGGCGGAACCCGTCCGGGATCACGCAGTGCTGCCGGACCCACGCCTCCGCGATATCGCCGATCGTCGGGAAATCGACGACGAAGCCGTCAGTCCCCGCCACCCGGCACCGCCCGCAGCCGCCGCTCCGGCGGTGCCGAACTCGGCGCCTTCGTCTTCTTCTCCGACCGCGCCGTCGCCACCTCGTCGGCGGCGATCGCCCAGCCGTTCTCCTTCAAACCGGCTGGGGTCATTCCGATTTGGTCCGCGAACCGGTGCAGCGACCCGCGATCCGAAGCCATCGCTTCATCCGATTCGCAGATCACCGACGTGCGCACCCAATGCGCGACCGCCTGCCAGCGCCACGGCTCGCGAGCCCACGCCACCGCCTGCGGAGTGCGCCACGCCCACCCCCACAGCTCGGCCTCACGCTGCTGGACGAACTCGGTCGCCTCGGCGTCGACGACCTGCCAGCGAGCCCCCTTCTCGCCGTACTCCCAGCGCATCACACGCCGAGGCATCAACGGGAACTCCGGCACCTCACCGTCGTAACCCTCGACCGGCAACCGGGCGAACGTCAGGCCGCGGCGATCCGAGCGGCCCGACTTCGGATCCACAGGCGGCCCAGAACGATTCCGCGCTCCTCCATGCGGCATTTTTCGACCTCCTCCGGCGGCATCGCGCCACCAGCGACAGAACCGGAACGGCATCGCGCCGAACCAGCAGAACGCCCCCGGTCGGGGGCAAGTTGAACCGTTCGCACCATCGAGCGCCCTCAGCCGGGGTGGCGCGGTGATGGGCCTCAGGGGTCCTCCCCCTGGGGTGGGGCTAGAAGGTGTCGATCTCGCCGGTCGACAGGTCCAGGTAGGCCACCGACTGGCCATCCTCGTCCACGACGACGAGGTTGCCGACGCTGTTCTTGATGAGGTCGGCTCGGGGGTACCGCTGTGCCAGGTCTTGCGCCGCGGCCAACAGGTCGTCGGTGGTCATGGGTTAGCGGGCTCCCTTGGCGGAGTTGCATGAACGGCACAGGACCCGCAGGGCACCGGTGGGATCGCCGTTGGCTACCGGATCGGCGTGATCAGCTGTCAGATCGGTTGCCCGATGGGCTGGTCGCTGCCATCCGGGACACCAGTCACCGTGCTCGGATCGGTGTCGCGCTACCGCCTGGGCTCGGCGTTGGCGTTCGGCCCAGTCCCGTGTCGCCTTGGTGGGTGTGGTGGCGCGGAGTTGACGGTCACGCTCGGTCCGATGCTTGGGGCATCGGGCTTCAGGTTGGATGCGGGGGCAGCCCGGATGCGAGCAGGGACGTAGCCGTGCTCGGGCCATCGGTCAGGCCGTGGAGTCGGGGTGCACGTGTACCGATCCCTCAGCGGCTACGGGGATCTCGGTGTCCGCCGCATCGATGGCGAGGTTGATGCGGTCGATGCGTGCCTTGGCCTCGGCGTCGAGGCTGCCGGTGTTGGCGAGGTAGGTTTGCAGGTCTGACACCAGCGCCTTCAGCCCGGCGAGTTCGTGGCGGGCCTTCACCATCTGCTTGAAGATTCCTGCGAGGGATCCGGCCGCCATGGGTCCGGGCTATTCAGTGGGCTGGCCGGGCTCGCTGGGCTCGGCCGGAGTCGGCTCGTCGACTACGTCGGGGTTCATCTCGTCGATGGCGTTGATGCCTTCGCGCACAGCGCGCAGGACCTCTTGGTCCTGGGCGTCCATCTGGCCGGAGCGGGCAACCTCCTCCTTGATCTTGGCCAGCTGCTCGGTCACGCCGGTAAGTGCGTTGGCTACCTGTCCCATGGTGTTCTCCAATCGTTGGATGGTGGTGGGGAGATTGAGGAAATCAGAGAGGCTGCTCATGGTGGGCATCAGTTCAGGGCGCCAATGATCTCGATGACGGCCTTGATGACGATGAGGCCGACCTTTTCGACGAGAACGAGGGTGTCGAGATCGACGCTGCCCATGGCCTACTCCTGATTTGTTCGGGCTGGAATTACATACCGCCGTTTTCGGTCTCACCAGGCGTTTCTCGGCACCTACACCGGGAGCAGCCGGGCGATTCGGACACCGCCTCAGTCCCCGAGGGCGATCCGTTGTCCTCTACTCGCTTGCTCGACAGCCATGACAGCGCGGCAATGATGCCCGCCCAATGCGCACCGAGCGCCGTCTCCACGGAGATGAACGTCAGGTACGAGATCGAACCGCTCAACCAGATCACCGCGATCGGGATCTGGAGAAAGTAGGCCAACAGCAGAACGCCGTGAATCTTGATCTGCGTTTGTGGTGCCACCGCGGTCTTGACGATCGGGTGATCGAGCAGCTTCACCGCATCACGACACGGACAAGCAGCCGCACAACCCACTCATGAGCCAGGAACCACCAGCTACGAGCCATCGGACCCCCTTGTCCGAGAAGCGATGCCGCGGGCTATGGCAACGATTCGCGCGGCCATCGCGCGGGCTACGGTCTGCTGCGCCTGTTCCAGGGCCTCGACGGCGTCGCGGTAGTCCTGCTCGGCGTCCTCGTACCGCTGCGCGTCGTCGGACATGACATCAGGATTCGCGCGGGGCGGTCTTGAGCAGCCGGTCCCATTCGGCGGCGGACAGCGTCCACGACTCCGTGACCGTCGGCCGGTGAATCCAGTGCGCCAAACGGATCAGCAAGGCCGCCAACCGCTTACGCACCGCGACCGCTCCATCGGGCCGTGCTTAAGGGCTTGGAAACAATCATCCTGGCGCCCGACCCGTCGAACGATGCGAAGCTGACATCCTCGCCGCGATCGCTGTCACGCAGCAGATTCCAATCGGCATCCCACAGGCGCACGCGCGGTCCCGTATCGACCTGCGCGGCCAGCATGTGCCAGCCAGCCCGGCGGAACCGTGTGCCAATACAGCGGCGTAGCTGGAGAACCGCATACTTCACCGCACTCACCACGTCCACACCCGGATCGGGATCTCCTGTGCCTGCGGCACTGCGGCCGGAGCGGGATGCAGGAGAGTGCACAGCCAGGCGTACAGGTCCATCAGGGCCTCCACAACGGCAGGCTCCGCAGAGCCGTGATGCCCGTGAAGATGGCGATCAGCAGGAGAAGGATCTGCGTCAGGTCCATCAGAACGCCCCTGCCTCGATAGCCAAAGCCGCCTCACGCAAGGTCGGCCGCAGTGTGGCCACAGCGGTGTCGGCGAAGGAAGGCGCCGCGAGCATGGCGCTGATGTCATCGGCGATCTTCGTTACGGATGCGACCAGCTGGACCTCGATCGCGTCGACGTGGTCCACGATCCGACCTCCCTTGTCGGTGGTGCGCGATACTCTCGGCGGGATGTCCCACACGCCGGACGCAAGTCCGGACGAACGCGGGACGGCAATCCCGTTGTGGGACGGGGCATCCGGCCGCTTGAGTGGTTGGCGTCAGGTTCAGCGTAAACGGGTGTAGCGAGCCGACAATGGGCGGTCCTCGTCGTGGTAAGCGGGGGCCGCCAAACTTTCCCTAGGACTTCGGCGGAACGATCCCCAACATAGGGAAGGCGTTGGGGGGTTGCAGCGCGCAGCGGTGACCTCTCCCGCGCGTCTCGGGGTCATGGGGCGCTTACCGGCGGATTCGCACAATGTCGGACCGGATTCACGCGCTGCCACCCATAGGCCCGCTCAGCCGAGCGGGATGCCTTCGCCGATCACGCCGCCGTCCGGCTCCCGCGAGGCCCAGAAGACACACGGGCTGCCCTCGGCGTCGAGGAACATGATCCAACCCGAACCGTCGTCGCGGATGCCTTCGATCCAGCCGGCGTGCGTCTTCTCGATGCGCTCGATGGCGCCAGTCTCGCCGCGATGGACAAGGCCGCAGTCGTCGCCGTATCGGCCGATGGTGATGTTCTGCATGGATGCTCCTGAGAGGAATCGCGGGGATTCCCGGAACATCCATCCGGTCCAGCGCGGGACACACTACGCGCCAACGCGCTTAGCGTAACATTCGCGCGGATACCTGCAGGTCGCCGAAAATCGCGTGTCTACGCCGCTCGGCGACCCTCGCATTGGATGTGCGCGTCGATAACCTCGCCGATCTGAAACACCGTCTCCCCGCGATGCTCCCGCCGCGAGATCATGCCCTTGTTCGCGTAGTAGGTGATCCGCTTGCGGGTGATCGGCGCGCCCATGATCCACGGCAACAGGCGCGCCAATTCCGCCGCCGTGCCGAGCAACTCGCGCACCTGGGCACGCAACTCCTCCCGGCGCTGCTCGACCGAGTGGGCAGTCCCACAGACTGGGCAGCGAGCCTCCTCACTACCCATCCGCACATAGATGTCGGCATGACATTGCGCGCCGTCGGATTCAGCACCGCACGGCCCGACGTACAGCCGTCCCGGCGGCCGGTCGATGACGCGCTGCGCGGATTTCACTGCGGCGTCGATCTCTTCGAACGCCTGCCCGGCGCCTTCGGACAGGGCGATGGAGACGGCGTTGCGGGCCAGCCAGCGCGCCACGTCCGCCGTTCCGGCGGCGTCGGGGTATTCGATGTCCCGAGTCTCGCAGACGTCGCGAGCCCACGCCGTCACGGTGTTGCGCAGAACCCAACCGGCTTCACTGGCCGCGAGATGCAGCGGCAGGGGCATCTCCGCGCCGCGGCGCGCCATGTTGCCCGGCCCGCCCATGCGATCCTGGCGGGCAAGGGTGACGTCCAGTTCGGTTGCGAGCCACGCCGCCGTCTCCAGGCGGTCCCGTAGCGTGCGGCAACAGTGCCAGCACAGGAACATGTCGGTCTCTCGACTGCACGCTGCGCACTGCCGGTTGCTCATGGTTGTCAGGGTAGGGAAAACCGGGGGCGATCTCGAGCCGACCCGCAGAGACGCGGAAGGCCGGTCACGGAAGGGGAACCGCGACCGGCCGTGATGCCGAAGAAAGTTGCGCCAGAACGAAAGCACCTCCAGGATAGCGGGTTACGGGGAAGAACTCGAGCCGCCGCGCGGATCCTCCTCGCCTGTGAACGTGATCGTCGGGGGTGGGTCGAACCGGAATTTCGGCACAAAGTAGGCGATCTCGCCGTTTGTGGTCTCGATCCAGTCGCCTCCGGGAATCTGCTCGTGAGTACGGCCTTGGCTGGCCATGCGGGTGTTACGGCCGTCCATCTCGAACGTGATGGTCGGCCGGGGTGGTGTGGTAGCGGGCGGTGATCTGTTGTTTCAGTTCGGTCAGGATGCGTTTGCCGAATGCGGCACCGGTTGATGTCTCCCACCAGCCGTGTTCGTGTTCTGTCTCTTCGTGGTCGATTCCGTGAAGCAACTCGTCTATCCAGTTCAGGTCTGGTTCGGGGTTGCTGGTCACGGCTGACCACCCACTCTGTTGTTGGGTTCCCGCCCGCTCGGTTCGTGCTCGGTGCTCATTCGGTCAGCTCCTCGGTGAGAACTTCCGCGCCGCAGCGGGGGCATTCGATCCGCGCGTCGTCGTCCGACTGGCGGTAGGCGTGTCGGCCGCCGTCGTAGCAGGGATAGGCTGGGTCTTCGTTGAGGGCGGCGGGGTCGATCACTGCTCCAGTTCCACTCCATCGATCTCGAAGCTGATGGGCGCGTCCTCGCAGGCGTCCAAGATCTTCGCCTTGACGGCTGCTTCGCTGAGGGGGTCGTCCTCGAAGACGCGCAGGGTGACCTTGTAGGTTGGCATGGTTGGAATCTCCTTACCGCACAATGGTTTTCGGCAACCGTCCGGAATTTCCGGAGAGTTCGGCGGGCTGGCCGCCGGTATGTTGGCTTATGGGCGTTCGGGATGTTCGTTCGCCTTGGCGTGGACTCTGGCACCGAGCTTGGTCAGTCCGGAAATCTC
>NZ_JAMRXH010000018.1 GCF_023740735.1 Nocardia sp. CDC159 | reverse complement strand
CGTCCTGAGCCAGGATCAAACTCTCCGTTGAAGACTCTCAACCAGCCCCGAAGGACCAATCGGAAGTATCTCGAACCAGAGTCCGAAAACCTAACTATAAACGCCAGCCGGAAATTAGCTGACAAAAATGTCCGACACCCACACGGGGGTATGAGCACCGGAACCAAAATTAATTGGCACTGACATTCATCGACACACTATTGAGTTCTCAAAGAACACACGCACAAACCATCCCCCGGGCGGTGAGCCCGCTGGATCGGTGAGGCAACTTTCTAAGCTTAGCTCAACCTCGAACGCGGATCCAAATCCGTGATCTTGGCGGGGCCAGTGTGATCATCAGGCGCTCTTCCGTCCAACCTCGTGTCCCGGTCCTTTCGGCTCCGGGTCGGTGTCCGTGTCGCTCTGACCTGGAATAAGTTACGTGCCGCCCGATACGATGTCAAATCGCCTGGTCACGAAGGGTTTTCAGCGCACGCGTTCGACCTCGGCGCCCAGCGACCGCAGGTTCTCCACGAAATGTGGGTAGCCCCTGTCGATGTGGAACACGTCGTGCACCTCGGTCACGCCGTCGGCCACCAGACCCGCGAGCACCAGACCCGCGCCGGCGCGAATGTCGGACGACCACACCGGTGCGCTCGACAGCCGCGGGATTCCGCGCACCACCGCGTGGTGGCCGTCGGTCCGGGCGTCGGCGCCCAGCCGGATCATCTCCTCCACGAACCGGAATCGGGCCTCGAAGATGTTCTCGGTAATCATCGAGGTGCCGTCGGCGATCGCCGCCAGCCCGATCGCCATCGGCTGTAGATCGGTCGGGAAGCCCGGGAACGGCAGGGTCGAGAAGTTCACCGCGCGCGGCCGCTCCCCCTGCACCACCCGAAAACCATCCGGTTCGAACGAGATTCGCGCACCGGCCGAGCGCAGCTTGTCCAGCACGAGCGACAGATGCTTGGGATTGACCCCGGTCACCCGGACATCACCCTGCGTCATGGCCGCGGCGATGCCCCAGGTGGCGGCGACGATCCGGTCGCCGATCACACGATGGGTGGTCGGCGCCAGCTTCTGCACGCCCTCGATGGTCAGCACCGAGGTCCCCGCACCGTTGATGCGCGCACCCATCCGCGTGAGCATCGTGCACAGATCGACGATCTCCGGTTCCCGCGCGGCATTGTCGATGACCGTCTCGCCCTCGGCCAGCACCGCGGCCATCAGGATGTTCTCGGTCGCCCCGACCGACGGGAAGTCCAGCCGGATGCGCGCACCCTGCAGCTCGTCGGCGCGGGCGACCAGGCAGCCGTGCTCGATCTCGCTCGTCGCGCCGAGCAGCCGCAGCCCGGCCTGATGCATATCCAGCGGACGCGAACCGATCGCATCGCCGCCGGGCAGCGCGACCACGGCCCGCTTGCACCGCGCCATCAGTGGCCCGAGCACGCAGACCGAGGCGCGGAACTGGGTGACGGCCGGGAAGTCCGCGTGGTACTTCGGCTCCGGCGGCGTGGTGATGGTGACCACCGATCCGTCCACCACCACATCGCAGCCCAGACCCCGCAGCACCTCGGCCATCAGCGGCACGTCGAGGATGTCGGGGCAGTTGCTGATGGTCGTCGTGCCCTCGGCCAGGAGGGCGGCGGCCATCAGTTTGAGGACGCTGTTCTTGGCGCCACCGACCGCGACCTCGCCGGCAAGGCGACTGCCACCGGTCACCAGAAACCGTTCACTCACGGGGGTCAGCCTAATGGTCGGGGCCGTCGGTCGCGGCGTCTCCACTCCCCGAGGCTCCCGGGCGCCACAGCACATCGCCCTCCGGGTTCGCCACGCGGCCGAGGATGAACAGCAGATCCGAGAGCCGATTCAGATATTTCGCCGGAAGCGCACTGGTGTCGTCGGGGTGCGCCTCGATCGCGGCCCACGCCGAACGCTCGGCGCGTCGGGCCACCGTGCGCGCCGTGTGCAGCAGCGCCGCCAGCGGGGTGCCGCCGGGCAGGATGAACGAATTCAGCGGCGCCAGTTCGGCATTGAACTCGTCGCACCACGCCTCGAGTCGGTCGATATAGGTCTGGGTGATGCGCAGCGGCGGGTACTTGGGCTCGGCCACGACCGGGGTGGACAGGTCGGCACCGGCGTCGAACAGATCGTTCTGTACCTCGCGCAGGACCCGCAGAATCTCCGGCCCGGGCTGTCCGATCGCGATCGCGACTCCGATGGCCGCATTGGTTTCGTCACAGTCGGCGTAGGCGATCAGCCGCGGGTCGGTCTTCGACACCCGGGAGAAGTCGCTCAGTCCGGTGGTGCCGTCATCCCCTGTTCGGGTGTAGATCCGCGTCAGATGCACACTCATGTAGACAGTATGTCCGCCTCACAGGGTCGGGCGGCGCCGGATGCGGTCGGACGGCCGCGACTCCACCCAGGACAGGAACGCCGCCAGCGCCCCGCGGTCGAGTGCCAGCTCGTAGCTGCCGTCGCCGTCGGAGACCGCGATCACGATGATCTCGTCGGTCATGATGTCGTATTCGTCCCCGACCGGGCCGCGCCGGTCCACCACCTCGATACCCCTGCGGTGAATCGTGGAGTCCGCGCCCAACTTGAGGCTGGTCAATTTGAAGAAGACCATGCGGTCCTCGTCGTAGCGGATCAAGCCGTGCCGCCAGCCCTGCCCGCCCTTGGCGGGTAGTACCCGCAGGATCGCCGCCGTCCCACCCCGCCGCAGCATCACGAACCGGTAGATGGAGGCCAGCGCCAAACCGACGAGCAGCAGCACCAGAATGATCAGAAGCACCATCCCGGTCCGCAATCCAGGTCCGTCCCTTCGCTTTTGCCCCTGTGCCGTCGCGAGTGCCGTGCCATCCCGAACAAGGTCACCGTGGGGGCGAGTCTACAAACCACCCCTACAGCGGAAACGACCGGTACGCCCATACCCCGATCGAGCCTATCCGCCCACCGCGGCCACGGGAATGCCCTCATCGAAAGTTTCTGGCGGACAAGGGGTTTCAGCTCATGCCGCGGCCCCCGGGTGTATATCTCGCCCCTAAACGAGTCGTGGCGGCCCCGGAGTGCCTCCGGGACCGCCACGACTACGGCGATCGAATTGTCGGCCCTGCCGACTCAGGCGTTCGCGGCCTCCACCGCACGCACCCGGGCCCGCGCCGCATTCTGCGCGTCCTCCGAGGCGTTCGGATCGGCAAGCACCGACCGAGCGGATTCGACATCCACATCGGCGGCGAACTCCGCCGACTCGGCGAGGATTCGCACGGTCTTCGCGGTGACCGAGAAGAATCCGCCGTGCACGGCCGCCACGATGCGCTCACCGTCGGTCGAGACGATGGTGACCGAGCTGTCCTCGGCCAGCTGACCGAGGACGGGCTCGTGGCCGGGCAGGATACCGATCTGGCCCTCGGTGGTCTGGGCGCTGACGAAGCTCGCCTCGCCCGACCACATCCGCCGCTCGATGGAAACCAGGTCCACTGACATTTCCGCCATGGTGGACTACTTTCCGGCGATCTTCTTCGCGGCCTTCTCGACGTCGTCGAGACCACCGCAGGAGTTGAACGCCTGCTCCGGGAAGTGATCGAATTCGCCCTTGCAGACCCGATCGAAGTCGTCGATGGTCTGCTCCAGCGGCACGACCGAACCCGGCTGGCCGGTGAACTTCTCGGCCACGATGAAGTTCTGGCCGAGGAACTTCTCCAGGCGACGGGCGCGGCCGACGAGGACCTTGTCCTCCTCGGAGAGCTCGTCCATGCCGAGGATGGCGATGATGTCCTGCAGCTCCTTGTACTTCTGCAGGATTCGCTTCACCTCGTTGGCCACCGCGAAGTGCCGATCGCCGACGATCGAGGCCTCCAGAATGCGGGAGGTCGAGGTCAGCGGGTCGACAGCGGGGTAGATGCCCTTCTGCGAAATCGGGCGCGAGAGCTCGGTGGTCGCGTCCAGGTGGGCGAAGGTGGTCGCCGGGGCCGGGTCGGTGTAGTCGTCGGCGGGCACGTAGATGGCCTGCATGGACGTGATCGAGCGGCCGCGGGTCGAGGTGATCCGCTCCTGCAGCTGACCCATCTCGTCGGCCAGGGTCGGCTGGTAACCGACGGCCGAGGGCATGCGGCCCAGCAGGGTCGAGACCTCGGAACCGGCCTGGGTGAACCGGAAGATGTTGTCGATGAACAGCAGAACGTCCTGGCCCTGCACGTCGCGGAAGTACTCGGCCATGGTCAGGGCCGACAGGGCGACGCGCATACGCGTCCCCGGCGGCTCGTCCATCTGACCGAAGACGAGGGCGGTGTCCGGCAGCACGCCCATCTCTTCCATTTCCAGGTGCAGGTCGGTGCCCTCACGGGTGCGCTCACCGACGCCCGCGAACACCGAGGTGCCGGAGAACTCACGCGCGATACGGGTGATCATCTCCTGGATCAGAACGGTCTTGCCGACGCCGGCGCCACCGAACAGACCGATCTTGCCACCCTTCACGTACGGGGTGAGCAGGTCGATGACCTTGATGCCCGTCTCCAGGATCTCGGTCTTGCCCTCGAGCTGATCGAAGGCCGGGGGCTCGCGGTGGATGCCCCACTGCTCGCCGTCACGGCCGGTGCCCGGCGCGTCGAGGCAGTCGCCGAGGGCGTTGAAGACGTGGCCCTTGACGACGTCACCGACGGGCACCGAGATCGGCTTGCCGGTGTCCTCGACGGGCACGCCGCGGACCAGACCGTCGGTCGGCTGCATCGAGATGCAGCGAACGATGTTGTCGCCCAGGTGCTGAGCGACCTCGAGGGTCAGGGTCTTGGCCACCGAGGGCAGGGTGATCTCGGCGTGCAGGGCGTTGTACAGCTCGGGGATGGCGCCGCGGGGGAACTCGACGTCCACGACGGGGCCGATGACCCGGGCGACGCGGCCTGTGCCAGCGCCCGCCCGGCTCTTGTTTTCTGCAGTAGCTGCTGCGGTCATTGTTTCTCTTCCTGGGTGGGCTTAGTCGCTAGAACTGGCTGCCAGCGCGTTGGCGCCGCCGACGATCTCACTGATTTCCTGCGTGATGTTCGCCTGCCGAATCGAGTTCGCCTGACGGGTCAGGCCGTTGACCAGCTCGGTGGCATTGTCGGTGGCGGCCTTCATCGCGGTGCGGCGCGCGGCCGACTCCGACGCCGCGGCCTCGAGCAGCGACGAGTAGATCCGGGTGTTGATGTACTTCGGCAGCAGGCGGCCGAGCAGCGTGTCCGCGTCGGGCTCGAACTCGTACAGCGGGTGCAGGTCCGCCGTCGGCGAATCGGTGACGAAATCCTCGCCGAGGTCGTAGTTCTCCTCGACGAAGCTCACCTGGATCGGGGCCAGCCGACGAACCTCCGGAACCTGCGACAGCATCGACACGAAACGCGTGTAGACGATGTGGATCTCGTCGACACCCTCGATCGTGCCCTCGCCGTTCGGCGCGGGCACCTCGTTGTCGGAGCCCGCCATGAACGCCTCGACCAGGTGGTTGCAGGCCGCCGACGCGTCGGTGTAGTGCGGCTGCTGGGAGAACCCGGTCCACGACCCGACCACCTCGCGGTTGCGGAACGTGTAGTAGCCCAGGCCCTTGGCACCCATCACATACAGCACCGGCTCCTTGCCCTCGGAGCGCAGGGTCGAGAAGAGTTCCTCGGCGCGCTTGAGCGCATTGGAGTTGTAACCACCGGCCATACCGCGGTCACTGGTGATGACCAGCACCGCGGCCCGCCGCGCGTTCTCCCGCTCGGTGAGCAGGGGGTGGTTCAGGTTCGACGAGGCGCTGGCGAGCTCGCTCAGCACCTTCGTGATCTCCTCCGCGTACGGCTTGGCGGCGGCGACCCGGGCCTGCGCCTTGCTGATTCGCGAGGTGGCGATCAGCTCCTGCGCCTTGGTGATCTTCTTGATCGAACTGACGCTGCGAATGCGGCCGCGCAATTCCCGCAAGCTAGGCACTGGTCACGCTCCCTTCATTCGCTCGAATGGTCTGTCGCATCGGTTCGCCCGCGTTACTTCTCGACGTGCTTGCGGGTGACCGACAGCGACTCGACCTCTTCGTGGTCGAGCTGACCGGCCTCGGGCTCGTTCACCACGCGGCTGCCGTCGGAGGCGAGGAAGCCGTGCTTGAACTTGTCGGTCTCGGCCTTGATCTGCTCGGCGGCATCGCCCTCGAGCACCTTGCCGCCCTCGATCGACTTGAAGGCATCGGCCGCGCCGCGGTGCAGGTGCTCCAGCAGCTCGGTGTTGAACCGGCGGATGTCGCCGACCGGCACCGAGTCGTAGTAGCCCGCGTCGACCAGGAACAGCGACACGATCTGGTCCTCGACCGAGACCGGGGAGTACTGGTCCTGCTTGAGCAGCTCGACCCAGCGGGCGCCGCGCTCGAGCTGCGCCAGCGAGGCGGCGTCCAGGTCGGAGGCGAAGGCGGAGAACGCCTCCAGCTCACGGAACTGGGCCAGCTCCAGACGCAGCGAGCCGGACACCTTCTTCATGCCCTTGGTCTGGGCGGCGCCACCGACGCGGGAGACGGAGGTACCGACGTTGATCGCCGGGCGCACACCCTTGTTGAACAGGTCCGACTCCAGGAAGACCTGGCCGTCGGTGATGGAGATCACGTTGGTCGGAATGAACGCCGAGATGTCACCGGCCTTGGTCTCGATGATCGGCAGACCGGTCATCGAGCCCGCGCCCATATCGTCGGACAGCTTCGCGCAGCGCTCCAGCAGACGGGAGTGCAGATAGAAGACGTCGCCCGGGTACGCCTCACGGCCCGGCGGACGGCGCAGCAGCAGCGAGATCGCGCGGTAGGCCTCGGCCTGCTTGGACAGGTCGTCGAACACGATCAGAACGTGCTTGCCCTGGTACATCCAGTGCTGGCCCAGGGCCGAACCGGTGTAGGGGGCCAGCCACTTGAAGCCCGCGGAGTCCGAGGCCGGGGCCGCGACGATGGTGGTGTACTCCATCGCACCGTGCTGCTCCAGCGCGGCCTTCACACCCGCGATGGTCGAGCCCTTCTGGCCGATGGCGACGTAGATGCAGCGGACCTGCTTCTTCGGATCGCCGGTCTCCCAGTTGGCCTTCTGGTTGATGATGGCGTCGATGCAGACCGCGGTCTTGCCGGTCTTGCGGTCGCCGATGATCAGCTGGCGCTGACCGCGGCCGATGGCGGTCAGGGCGTCGATGGCGGTGATGCCGGTGGCCATCGGCTCACCGACCGGCTGGCGCTGCAGCACGGTCGCGGCCTGCAGCTCGAGGACGCGACGCTCCTCGGACTCGATCTCGCCCAGGCCGTCGATGGGCGCGCCCAGCGGGTCGATGACGCGGCCGAGGAACTTGTCGCCGACCGGCACCGAGAGCACGTCACCGGTGCGGCGGACCTCCTGGCCCTCCTCGATGTTCTCGAACTCACCCAGGATGACCGCACCGATCGAGGTGTCCTCGAGGTTCAGCGCGACGCCCAGCACGCCGCCCGGGAACTCGAGCAGCTCGTTGGTCATCGCCGACGGCAGGCCACTGACGTGGGCGATGCCATCGCCGGTGTCGGTGACGGTACCGACCTCCTCGATGGAGGTCTCGGGGGTGTAGCTCTGGGTGTAGCTCTCGATAGCGCTACGGATCTCATCGGGGGAGATCGTCAGCTCCGCCATGGTTCTTCCTGCTCTCGCTGTGGTCTGAAGGAATGTCGGGGGTGTGCGGCTAGGTCAGGGATTGCCGCAGGCGCTGCAGCCGGCCGATCGCGCTGCCGTCGATGATGTCGTCGCCCACGCGGATGACGACGCCCGCCAGCAGGGTCGGATCGACCTGCACGTGCACGGTGATCGGCTTGTCGTAGATGCGCTGCAGCGAGGCCGCCAGGTGCTCGCGCTGCTGCGGCGACAGCTCGACCGCCGCGCGCACATGAGCGACGATCTGCTTGCGCAGCGCCGCCGCCAGATCGGACAACCGGTCGAAGACGGGACCCACGTCGCCGACGGAGCGGCCCACCGCCTGCTGGGCCAGCTGCAGGGTGACGTCCTCGACCTTGCCGCTGAGCAGCCGTTCCAGCAGCTCGCGTTTGGCCTGCGCCGACGTACCGCGAGCGGCGAGGGCCTGTTCGAGGTCCGGATTGTCCTCGACGATCCGGCCGAGCCGGAACAGCTCATCCTCGACGGCGTCGATGCGGCCGCGATCGGTCGCGGCGCGCAGCAGCGCCTCCTGCCCGAGCAATTCCAGCGTGTCGACCAGGTCCCGGGTGCGGGACCAGTTCTGGGCGACGGCGGTGGTCAGCACGGCCAGGGTGGCCGCGCTGATCTTGCCGCCGAAGACGCGTTCGGCCAGTTCGGCGCGCGCCGAACTCGCAACCGACTTATCCGCGAGCGCCACACGCAGCGAACGCTGGTCGTCGAGTACGGCGACAACGGCGAACAATTCGGAGCCCGTCGTGGCGGCGACGGTGTCGCTCCCGGTGAGAGCGGCCGAAAGAGCTTCCCTCGCGCGGGAGCTCGCCTCGCGGCTCGCTGCGTACATGCTTCCCACTTTCACTGTGTTGGATCCTGCCAGTGCGAGGCGGTCTGCGTGGTTACACTCCGCTGCCGCCTCCGACCGCTGACTCGCCCAGGCATGGTTACCTTCCGACCCCGATGCCGGATTTCTCGTCCAATTCTGCAAGGAACTGGTCGATCGATGCGGCCTGCTTGGCCTGATCCGACACCGACTGTCCGATGATCTTCTCGGCCAGGTCGACGGCGGTGCGGCCGAGCTCGCCGCGCAGTTCGGTCACGATCTGCTGACGCTGCGCCTCGAGCTGCGCATGACCGGCGGCGACGATGCGATCGGCCTCGGCCTGGGCCTCGGTCCGCATCTGCGCGAGGATCTGCTGACCCTGGTTGCGCGCCTCCTCACGGATGCGCGCGGCCTCGAGCCGGGCCTCCGCGAGCTGCTGCTGGTACTGCTCGAGGGTCGCCTGCGCCTCGGCCTGCGCGGCCTCGGCCTTGGCGATGCCGCCCTCGATCTTGTCGGAGCGCTCGTCGAGCACCTTCTGCAGGCGCGGCGCCACGTACTTGTAGAAGACGAAGGCGATGACCGCGACGCAAACCAGCGACCAAACGATGTCGTACGTCTCGGGGAGGAGGGGGTTCTTGTCCTCCCCCGCCTCGGCCGCGAGCAAATACATCCCGTTCATGGCAATCAGAAGATGAAGCCGGCGACGAGACCGATGAGGGCCAGGGCCTCGGTGAACGCGATACCCAGGAACATGTTCGTCCGGATGGTGCCCTGCAGCTCGGGCTGGCGAGCGATGCCCTCGATCGCCTTACCGACCACGATGCCCACGCCGATGCCGGGGCCGATGGCGGCCAGACCGTAACCGATAGCGCCGTAGCCCTTCACCTTGTCGGTGGTCTGGGCGAGTTCAGCGGCCACGTAGGAGAGGCTCATGAGATTTCTTTTCCCTTTCTGTTGCCCACACCCCCGGCGGCGTGTGGGTCAGTCTTTGTGCGGTTGTGCGGTCAGTGCGAGTCGGCGTGCTGGGCAAGGCTGATGTACACAGCGGTCAGCAGCGCGAACACGTAGGCCTGCAGGAAGATCACCAGCATCTCGAACAGCGTGAAGGCGAATCCGCCCACCAGCGAGAACGGTGACAGCCCCTTCATCCAGGCGGCGCCCTCGAACAGGAAGAACTGCGTGGCGCTGAAGAACAACACCAGCATGATATGACCGGCCAGCATATTGGCCATGAGCCGGACGGTCAGCGTGAACGGGCGCAGGACGAAGGTCGAGATGAACTCGATCGGAATCAGCAGCACGTGCATCGCGGGCGGCACATTCGGCACCACGATGGACGAGCGCATGTACTTCCAGAAGCCGTACTTCTTGATGCCGATGTAGTTGAAGGCGATGTACGCGATCACGGCCAGCACCAGCGGCATGCCGATTCGCGCGTTCGAGGAGATGTTCAGGAACGGGATGATGCTGGATAAGTTCAGGAACAGCACCGTGAAGAAGACGGTGGCGATCAGCGGGAAGAATTTCCGCCCGGATTCCTTGCCGAGCACCTCGTCACAGATCTGCTCCCGCACGAACACCAATCCGTACTCGGCGATGTTCTGCAGGCCCCGCGGCACCAGCTTGGGGCTGCGGAATGCGAGCAACATGACTGCCAACAGCACGACCGTCATCAGGATGCGAATCAGCATCAAACGGTCGAGCTCGAAAGGCGTCCCCTCGAACAGCACAGCCGGAGGGAAGAAGTCTTGTAGCGAAGGCGCGTGAAACTCGCCCGCCAAAGTGGTGACGCTCAGCGTTCTCTCCCGTGTTCGGGCCGCGGGTATGGTGCTACCCGCGGTTCGATCGGACATTGACGATCTGGTGGTCGACTCAGGTCGGCTCGAAGTTCGTCAGCAGCTGTGCGGGGCGTCACCCGCTCGTGGCGTCTGTACGTCGGCGACATCGTCGACGGTGCAGGGCCGAACCCCCTCAGGTCCGACACGGCTGTAAGCATAGCCTCCCACTCGAGGTAGTAGTGACCGCCCCCGTGGTTCGGCTGCTTACGGTAAAGAGTTTACCAAGCTATCTACGACAACGTGTAGGGGGTCGCGTCAAACATTCGAATGATCTTGATCGGCGCGCTCGTCCGGAGTCGCCACAATCGGCACGCGTTGCCGCAACAGCCCGTAGGTCTCCGCGCCGAGCACGATCAGCAGCGCGCCCACCACGGTGAGGAACAGCGTCATGCGGTCGTAGAAATCGAACTGTTTGAGAATCGCCACCACGACCATCACGACCAGCAGTTTTCCGACCCAACTGGCGAGCATGACCATGCCCTGGATACCGGAATCCAATTTCGCGCTGAACAACACCAGCGCCGCCGTGGTGAGGATGAAGAAACCACCGATGGCCGATCCGATCAGCGCGCCCCAGAGTCCGGGCAGTCCCGCGAGGATCGAGCCGAGCACCGCCGAAACCACAACCAGCACAACCAATCCGGCGATGCCGTAGCGCAGGGCAGCGCGCAGCGGGGCGTCGGGATGGTACTCGGGTGCGGTGCTCACGGTCGCCAACTCTACCCGTCGCTCACCGCGTCGCCGCGCGGCCTCCGCCGCCGCAGCCCGACCGCGTCGCGCAGCGAGGGCACGGCCGTCACCACCAATGCGAAAACCAGTCCGGCCGCGAACAACAGCACGACCACCCGCCACTCCATCAAAGACGTACCGACCGCCCCGAATGCGAGTACGCCGACCCACAGATAGATGAGCAGCACCACGCGCCGCTGCGAATGCCCGATCTGCAACAGCCGATGATGCAGATGCATTTTGTCCGGAGTGGAGAAACTGACGCCCGCGCGGGCCCGCCGAATGATCGCCATCACCAGATCCAGGACCGGGATGAACATGACCGCGCCGACCAGCAGCAGCGGTGAGAGCAAACCCACGATGTCGCGTGGGCCATACCCGGTGAGCGGAATTCGTCCCGACGCACCGGTGGAGACCGCGGCCAGCATGAGTCCGATCAGCATCGATCCGGAATCGCCCATGAAAAGCCGGGCGGGTGAGAAATTGTGTGGCAGAAATCCCAGGCAGCCGCCCGCGAGCGCGGCGGCGAGCAGGGCGGGCGGATAGGTGTCGGTGGCGCCGCCCTGTTCGTAGAGCAATCCGACCGTGAACACGAATACCGCGCCCCCGGCGATCAGCCCCAGCCCGGCCGCCAGTCCGTCCAGGCCGTCGACGAAATTCATCGCATTGATCATCACGACGGTGATGCCGACGGTGACCAGGGCGCCCTGCAGCGGATCCAGGACCACCGTGGTGTTGTTGAACGGGTTGTAGATGGCCACCCAGCTCAACCCCATGACGGCCATCACCCCGGCGGCGGTGATCTGTCCCACCAGCTTGGTCAGCCAGTCCAGCCCCCAGCGGTCGTCGAGGACGCCGACCAGCACGATCAGCGTCCCGGCGACGACGACCGCCGGAATATCGTGCGGATAGTCGAAGCCCCGGCGCAGTGCGGGCAGCTGATGGGCGAAGGCCACCGCGGCGAGCACGCCGAGATAGATGCCCACCCCACCCATCCGCGGGATCGGTTTGACGTGCACATCGCGCTCGCGCGGAATCGCCACCGCGCCGAAGGCGATGGCCAGCACGCGAATGCCGCCGGTGGACAGCAGCGTGATCACCGCGGACACGAGCAGCACCAGCAGTAGCTCGCGTAGCGGAACGATCGCGCCCTGACTGTATGCCGTTCCCTGACTGAGAAGCATCTACCAGGCCGTCACCGCGAGGTCTCGGGCGACAGCTCGTCCGGGGATATGCCGAGCACCTCGCCCACCTGCGCGGCCGTCACCGCGCCCTCGCGCAGGATGCGCGGCTTGTCGGCGGTCAGATCGACGATGGTGGAGGCGACGCCGTGCTCGGCCTTACCGCCATCGAGGTAGACGTTCACCAGATCGCCGAGCTGGGCGCGCGCTTCGTCGACCGTGGTCGCGGGGGGCTGACCGGAGACGTTGGCACTGGACACGGCCAGCGGGCCGACCTCGCGCAGCAGTTCCAGCGCGACCGGATGCAACGGCATGCGCAGCATCACCGTGCCGCGGGCGTCGCCGAGATCCCAGGCCAGCGAGGGGGCCTGCTGCACAACCAGACTCAGCCCGCCGGGCCAGAACGCGCGGATCAGCTCGCGCGCCTGCGGCTGCACCGAGAACACGAGCCCGTCGATGGTGTTCCACGAGCCGACCAGCACCGGAACCGGCATGTCCCGGCCGCGGCGCTTGGCCGCGAGCAGAGCGGAGACGGCCGACGAATCGAACGCGTCGGCGGCGATGCCGTAGAGCGTATCGGTCGGGATGACGGCCAGCCGCCCGGATTTCAGGGTGGCCCGCGCGGCGGTGATGCCCGCGGCCCGCGAGTCGGGATCGGAGCAGTCGTAGACGGTACTCACGGCGAGTGAGTCTATTGGTTCTGTCCAATCGGACCATGATCGGAGTGGCGAGCCCGGGCGCTCAGCGCACCAACCGCCCGAGAAGGGCCGAGGCACAGGCTATCCCGGCGACCGCGGCCAGGATCAACACGCCGAAGTCCGGCCACAGGTGATGCGGGCCGCCCACCAGCAGCCCGCGCAGCGCGTCGACCTCGTAGCTGAGCGGGTTGACATGGCTGATCGCGCGCAGCCAGCCGGGCATCAGGTCGATCGGATACAGCGCGTTCGAGGCGAAGAACAGCGGCATGGTGATGGCCTGGCCGATGCCCATCACCCGATCCCGCTTGGCGACCAGACCCGCGATGGTCATCGAGAGGCAGGCGAAGAAGGCCGCGCCGAGCAGCACCGCGACGACCGCGCCGAACAGCTTCAGCGGATTCAGCGTCATGTTCACGCCCATGATCAGGGCCAGGATCACGATGATCAGCACCTGGGCCACCGAGCGCACACCAGCCGCGAAACATTTGCCGGTGATCAGCGCGGCGCGCGGGGTCGGGGTGACCATGAGCTTGTTGAGAATGCCCGCGTCGCGATCCCAGATCAGCGTGACGCCATAGAAGATCGAGATGAACAGCGCGGACTGGGCGATGATGCCGGGGGCCAGGAAGTCCAGATACGGCATATCGCCGGTCGGGATCGTGCGCAGCCGGGCGAAAGTGGTGCCGAAGATCAGCATCCACAGCGCCGGTTGCACGGCGCGGGTGACCAATTCGCTGCGATCCTGGCGCAGCCGCTGCAATTCGACCAGGGCGAAGGTGAGGATTCGCGAGCCCAGCGCGGCCAGCCGGGCCGCACCGCGGGGGGCCGCGCGCAGCGGCGGGAAATCAACCGGCCCGCTGTGCGGATCTACGCGTGCTTCGGACATTGCGCAGGCCTCCCTCGGTGGTACTTTCCTCGTCCAGGCCCGCGCCCGCGTGGTGGCGGAACACGTCCTCCAGCGTGGCCGTGGGGCCGAGAGCGTGCCGTAGTTCGGCCGGTGCACCCACCGCGCGCAGCACTCCCTTGTGCAGCAGGGCGATTCGATCGCAGAGCGCGTCGGCCTCGGCCATGTAGTGGGTCGTGAGCAGGACGGTCGTGCCGAAGCGGCGGCGCAGGTCGCGCACCCGCTCCCAGACGCCGTCGCGGGCGATCGGGTCCAAGCCGACCGTGGGTTCGTCGAGGATCAGCAGGGCGGGGCGGTTGATCAGGGCCTGCGCCAGTTCCAGGCGGCGCACCATGCCGCCGGAGTAGCCGGACGCCGGGCGGTCGGCGACCTCGAGCAGGTCCATGGCGGCGAGCACCTCCTCGACGCGCTGCGCGCGCTCGCGGCGCGCAACGTCGAACAACCGGGCGAACCAGGTGACGTTCTGCCGCCCGGTCAGGCTCGCTTCGATCGAAAGTTGTTGCGGCACATAGCCCAGGTTGTAGCGGATGTCGGTGTCGCGGCGGCCCGCCTCGAAGCCGAGCACGCGCACCGAACCCTCCCGCACGGGCATCAAAGTGGTGAGCAAGCGGATCGTGGTGGTCTTGCCCGCGCCGTTGGGGCCGAGCAAACCGAAGATCTCGCCGCGTTCGATGCGCAGGTCCAGCTTGTCGAGCACGACATGATCGCCGTAGCGATGCGTCAGACCTTCGCATTCGATTGCCCACCGCCCGACCCACATGATGTCGAGGATATCTCCGACTCGAAGCCGATTTCCGGGGGAATTCAGCCGCGACGGGCCGCGACGAAGCGGGGTTTACCCGCGAGATCGGGGTGGTCCACGATATCGGCGAAACCATCGTGGGCCGCGAACAGGGCCGCGACCTGGGAACCGTTGGAGTCGTCGTGTTCCACCGCGGCCACGCCGTCGGCGCGGAGCAAGCGGGCGATGGTGCCGATCATGGGGCGTACGATATCGAGGCCGTCCGCGCCGCCGAACAGGGCCAGGTGCGGATCGTGTTGCGCCACTTCGGGATCCAGCACGGCATCGATCGGGACATAGGGCGGATTCGAGACGATCACATCGACGCGGCCGTCGAGGTCGGACAGGATGTGCGGATCGGTGACGTCACCGGCGTGCAGGGTGATCGGGGTGTCGCCGTCCGCGGCGCGGGCGTCGACATTGCGGCGGGCCCAACCCAGGGCGGTCGAATCCAGTTCCACCGCATGCACCTGCGCGTCGGGGCGGGCATGGGCGATGGCCAGTGCGAGCGCACCCGATCCGGTGCACAGATCCACCACCACGGGCGGGTGCTCGTGCCCGAGCGCCGCCAATCGGGCCAGCGCCCAGGCGAACAGCAGCTCGGTCTCCGGTCGCGGCACGAAGACGCCGGGGCCGACGGCGAGATCGATCTCACCCATCGCCGCCGTGCCGGTGAGATGTTGCAGCGGAACGCGTTGCGCCCGCCGGGCCACCAGCGCCCGGTACTGCGCCAGCTGTTCCGGCGTCACCATGGGTACCAGCGCCAAACGCGGCCGCTGGACGCCGAGCACATGTGCGGCCAGGAATTCGGCGTCGACGCGCGGGCTGTGCACCCCGGCCGCGGCCAGCGTCTCAGCGGCCTCGGCGATCGCCGGGCGCAGCGGGAGCCGGGTCACCGCTCACTCCGCCGACAACCGGGCCGCGCGGTCCGCTTCACCCAATGCGTCGAGAAGGGCGTCCAAGTCACCGTCCAGCACCGAATCCAAATTGTGGGCCTTGAAACCGATGCGGTGGTCGGTGATCCGGTTCTCCGGAAAGTTGTAGGTGCGAATGCGTTCGGACCGGTCCACGGTGCGGATCTGGCTCGCCCGGCCCGCCGCCGCCTCGGCCTCGGCCTGCTCCTCGGCCAGCGACTGCAACCGCGCGGCCAACACCTGCATGGCGCGAATCTTGTTCTGCAGCTGCGACCGCTCGTTCTGACAGGTCACGACGATGCCGGTGGGCAGGTGGGTGATGCGCACGGCCGAATCGGTGGTGTTGACACCCTGGCCACCCTTACCCGAGGACCGGTAGACATCGATGCGCAGATCGGATTCGTCGATCTGCACCTGCTCGACCTCGTCGGGCTCGGGATAGATCAGCACACCCGCGGCGGAAGTATGGATGCGACCCTGCGATTCGGTCACCGGCACGCGCTGTACCCGATGCACGCCGCCCTCGAACTTCAACCGCGACCAGACCCCGTCGCGGCTGGGTTCGCGACTCTTGATCGAGATGGTCGCCTCCTTGTAACCGCCCAGGTCGGAGACGTTGGCGTCGAGCACCTCGACCTTCCAGCCGCGCCGCTCGGCATAACGGATGTACATCCGGGCCAGATCCGAGGCGAACAGCGCCGATTCCTCGCCGCCCTCGCCGGACTTCACCTCGAGCACCACGTCGTCGGCGTCGTGCGGATCGCGCGGGGCCAGCAGATCGGTGAGCGTCTTCTCGAGCTCCTCGACCTGCTCCTCGAGCCCGGGAACCTCGGCCGCGAAGGCGGAGTCGTCGGCCGCCAGCTCCCGCGCCGCCGCCAGATCGTCGCGCGCGGTCACCAGCTTGTTGTACGTCGACATGATCGGAGCAAGCTCGGCGAACCGCTTACCGACGCGCCGGGCCTCGCCCGGGTTGTTGTGCAGCGCCGGATCGGCCAGCTGCGTCTCCAGGCCGGAATATTCCGCCAGGATGTCGTCGATCGCGGACGGGGCCGTCTTGTCGGCCATCGCGGATGCTCCTCGGGAGAAGAAGGTCGAAGGGGTGTCCAAACACGCCGACGCCCGACCTGCCAGGCAGGACGGGCGTCGGCGGGACGGCTACTTGGCGTCGGCCTTCTTGGCGCGCTTGCCGTAGCGGGCCTCGAAGCGGGCGACGCGGCCGCCGGTGTCCAGGATCTTCTGCTTGCCCGTGTAGAACGGGTGGCACTGCGAGCAAACCTCGACGTTGATGTGACCCGACTCCTTGGTGCTGCGGGTCTGGAAGGTGTTGCCGCAACCACAGACGACGGTGGTCGGCACGTATGCCGGGTGGATTCCTGCCTTCATGGGTGTCCTTTCGATGTGGTCGCCGGGTCGCCATCGGGAGTCGAGGGCGTGAACCGGAACCGACTAGGCGGGATGCTCTGCGTTCTACCAGCAGACGCACCAGCGATCCAGTATGCCAGAACGGCTGGCACGCTCTCAAAACGCACCCCGTCGCCGTTTCATTCCCCGCCCGTGCGCGCCCCGGAAAGTGCGGGCACGCGTAACCGCGGATCGCAGGTGACGCCGAAGTCGAGTAGTTCGCTACTCGGGAACGCGTACACGGTTGTTCATAGAGTATTCCCAGGTGAGAACCGTGCGATTACGTGAAAGGACAGCAGTGCATCTCCACGCCGCTCGGGGGGCGACGAGATCCAGGTCACCGGCATCCGCCACCGCGGGGACGCGACTGGCCGGATCGACGTTCGCGGTCCTGTTCCTGATGGCGGCCATCGGCTGGTGGCTGGCGCCGGGTGCGCCGCGGACCGCCGCCGCCGAACCCCCCACCGAAACCCCGCAACTCGAATTCACCGCGACCGCGATATCCACCGGCGCCGTCACCTCGGCCACCGCGGTGATTCTGACCTTCATGATCGTCGGCGCGGCGGCGATCGGACTGATCTTCTACAGCCCGGCGCCGCCGAAACCACAGCGGCCCCGCCGAAGCAGGGCCACTGTGGTGCGGAATCGAGCAATCACTCCTCGAGTGCGCCCGGTGCGGTCTTGGAGACCGTCATCAGGAACTCGAGGTTGTTCTTGGTCTTCTTCAACCGGTCGATCAGCAGGTCGATGGCCTGATGCGAGTCCAGGCCGGACAGCACTCGGCGCAGCTTGTGGATGACCGCGGCCTCGTCGGGCGACATCAGCAGGTCGTCGCGGCGGGTGCCGGACGGGTTGACGTCCACGGCCGGGAACACCCGGCGCTCGGCGATCTTGCGATCCAGCTTGAGCTCGGCGTTACCCGTACCCTTGAACTCCTCGAAGATCACCGTGTCACCGGTCGAACCGGTCTCCACCATGGCGGTGGCGATGATCGTCAGCGAGCCGCCGTTCTCGATGTTGCGGGCGGCGCCGAGGAAGCGCTTCGGCGGGTACAGCGCGGTCGAGTCGATACCACCGGAGAGGATGCGGCCCGACGCCGGTGAGGCGTTGTTGTAGGCGCGGCCCAGTCGGGTGATCGAGTCGAGCAGCACGACCACGTCCTGACCCATCTCCACCAGGCGCTTGGCCCGCTCGATGGCGAGCTCGGCGACCGAGGTGTGGTCGCTCGGCGGCCGGTCGAAGGTGGAGGCGATCACCTCGCCGCGCACGGTGCGCTGCATGTCGGTGACCTCTTCCGGGCGCTCGTCGACCAGCACAACCATGAGGTAGACCTCGGGGTTGTTGACCGCGATCGCGTTCGCGATGTCCTGCAGGATCGTGGTCTTACCGGCCTTCGGCGGCGACACGATCAGCGCGCGCTGACCCTTGCCGATCGGCATGATCAGGTCGATGATCCGGGTGGTGAGCTTGTTGGGCTGGGTCTCCAGCCGCAGGCGCTGATTCGGGTACAGCGGGGTGAGCTTGCCGAATTCCGGTCGGCGCTTGGCGGATTCGATATCGGCGCCGTTGACCGTGTCCAGCCGCACCAGCGGATCGAACTTCTGCCGCTGATTGCCCTGCTCGCCCTCGCGGGGCGCGCGCACGGCGCCGGTGATGGCGTCGCCGCGGCGCAGGCCGTTCTTGCGGACCAGGTTCATCGACACGTACACGTCGTTCGGCCCGGCCAGGTAGCCGGAGGTACGCACGAACGCGTAGTTGTCGAGCACGTCCAGGATTCCGGCCACCGGCTGCAGGACGTCGTCCTCGCGGATCTCGACCTCGCCGCCGCGGCTCTCGCCACCCTCGCGGTCGCGGCCGCGACGACGCTCGCGGAACCGACGGCCACGACGGCCGCGGCCGCCCTCCTCGTCGTCGGCGCCACCGCGATCGGCGCGGGTACCGTTCTGACCGGTCTGGTTCTGGCCGTTCTGCTGGTTGCGGTCGCGACGGCGTTCGCCGCCCTCCTGCTCCGGCTTGGCCTCGCCGTCCTTGGTATCGGCGGCGGGCGCCTCGGCACTCGTCTCGGCCCCGGCGTTCGCGGCGGCGGCACGCTGCTCGCGGCCCCGACGCTGGCGGCCCCGGCCGCGCTGACCCGCCTCGCGACCGGCGTCCTCGGCCGAATCGGCCGGGCGCGCAGCGGTTTCGGCGTTCTCGGCGGGCTTGTCCTCCACGACGCTGTCCAGCGTCGGCTGCTCGACCCGCTGGGTCTTGGCAGCGGCGGTCTTCGTCGAAGCGGACTCCCCACCGGTCGACGGCGCCTCGGCGGGCTTGTCCGTCTTCACCTCGGCCTTGGCCTCGGACTTCGTCTCGTTCCGGCCACGGGTGGCCTTTCCGGACGTGGCGGCCTGATTTTCTTTGATGGCGGCGATCAGATCGCCCTTACGCATCCCGGATGTGCCTCGGATACCGAGCTCTCCAGCAAGCGCACGCAACTGCGGCAACAACATTCCAGTCAGCCCCGATCGTGCGACGTCAGTGTGTTCGCTCATCTTCGAAATCTGTCCGGAGTCACTTTCGCGGCGGCCCGAGGAACTTGCATTGGTTTCCACCCCGGGTGTCGCGAGCAGGTCCGTATCTGTCACGGAGATCCTTTCCTTCCCTCGATTGCCGTGTGCTTATTCGAGGGTTTCGTCCCGAAGCCCGATCATCGCGCCGAGCTCGGATGCCGTATCGCCTGCCCCGCCGGACCGGCGGCCGTCACCACCTGGGCTTCGGCCACCGGTTCACAAAGGTGGGAGAGATCATTCCAGTTGCTTTCCCCATATGTCCGAGACTCGTGTTCCGAGCCTGAGCAAGGAGCCTGCTGGAGCGATTGCCCTGATGAAGCACCGGCGTCTGACGCGCACGATGTACGGACGTGCCCAGGATAGCTCCCACTTTTCTCATCAGCAAGGCAGGCGCGCCGTCAATCCACCCGTACGCCGTCGGAAATGGTCGGCGTCACCACGCGCAGGCCGTCGTCGATGGCCTGTTCGCGCAGTTCGGCGGGCAATTCTTCGGTGCCGAACGCCAATACGGTCGGCCCCGCCCCCGATACGGTCGCCGCGATCCCGGCCGCCCGCAATCGGGTGACCCACGCGGTCGTCAGCGGCAGCGCCGCGGCGCGATACGGCTGGTGCAGCCGGTCCGCGGTGGCGGGCAGCAGCAGATCGGGGTGCTGGGTGAGGGCCGCGACCGCCAGGGCGGCGCGGCTGACGTTGAAGGCCGCGTCGCCGTGTGGCACCAATTCCGGCAGCAGACCCCGGGTATGCGCGGTGGCCGACCGTTCCTCGGGAATCAGTACCGTGGCGCACAGCGCCGGATGCGGGTCCAAACGCACCGCCCGGTAGGTCCGGGCGTGGTGCTCCACGGTCGGATCGCAGGCCAGTTCGGTCCAGGACACCACGATTCCGCCCAGCACACTGGCCGCGGCATTGTCGGGATGACCCTCGAATTCCGAGGCCAGCTGTACCAATTCGGCGTCGTCGCAGGCCAGCTCGGCATCGAATTTCGCGGCCAGGCCGCGCCCGGCGGCCAGGCCGCCCACCACCGCCGAGGCCGAGGAGCCCAATCCGCGCGAGTGCGGAATCACGTTGCGGCACACCACATCCAGGCCGTCGGCCCACACCCCGGCCGATTCCAGGCCGCGCTCGATGGCCCGTACCACCAGATGCGAAGGGCCCCAAGGGACATCGGTGGCGCCCTCACCCTCCACCCTGATGCTCAGGCCCGAGTCGGTGGTGCGCACCTCGATCTCGTCGTACAGACCCAGCGCGATGCCCAGGGAATCGAATCCGGGCCCCAGATTGGCGCTCGAGGCCGGAACCCGGGCCGTGACGGAGATCCCGGCGGGCAGGGTCCGGGTCAGCACTTGACCTTCGCGGGAACTCAACTCAGGCCAGCTCTAGCTCGTGGGCCACCGCGACCGGATCCACCGCGATCGCCTGCACCTCGGGCATGCCCTTCAGCGCGGTGTCGGGATCCTTGAGGCCGTTGCCGGTCACCGTGCAGACCACGGTCAGTCCGGCGTCGAGCCAACCCTCCTTGCGCGCGGCCAGCAGGCCCGCCACGCTCGCCGCCGAGGCCGGTTCGACGAAGACGCCCTCGGTGCTCGCGATCAGGCGGTACGCGGCCAGGATCTCCTCGTCGGTGGCGGCCCGGAACGCGCCGCCGGACTCCTCCTTGGCGGCGACCGCACCGTTCCAGGACGCGGGCGCGCCGATCCGGATGGCCGTGGCGATGGTTTCGGGATCCTTGACCGGAGCCCCGTTGACCAGCGGCGCGGCGCCGGCGGCCTGTACGCCCAGCATGCGCGGGCGCGAGGCGGTGATGCCGTCGGCGTGGTACTCGCGGTAGCCCTTCCAGTAGGCCGTGATGTTGCCCGCATTGCCCACCGGCAGGGCATGTACGTCGGGGGCCCGACCGAGGACGTCGCAGATTTCGAAGGCCGCGGTCTTCTGGCCCTCGATCCGCGCCGGGTTCACCGAGTTGACGAGGCCGACCTGCGGGAACTCCGCGGTCACCTTGCGAGCCAGCTCGAGACAGTCGTCGAAGTTGCCCTGCACCTGAATGATCTTGGCGCCCAGCATGACCGCCTGGGCCAGCTTGCCCATGGCGATCTTGCCCTGCGGGATGAGCACCGCGCAGTGCATGCCCGCGCGGGTGGCGTAGGCGGCGGCCGAGGCCGAGGTGTTACCCGTGGAGGCGCACAGCACCGCCTTCTGGCCGCGGGCCTTGGCGTCGGTCATCGCCATGGTCATGCCGCGGTCCTTGAAGGAACCGGTCGGATTGGCGCCCTCGACCTTGAGGTAGACCTCGCAGCCGGTGAGCTCGGACAGGTGGTGCGCGGGCACCAGCGGGGTGCCGCCCTCGAACAGCGTGACGGGCTCCCAGTCGGCGCCCACCGCAAGCCGATCGCGGTAGGCCGCGATCAGTCCCGGCCACCCAGTGTGAACCGGAAGTCCAGTGGTACTCATTCCTCGGTGCCTTCCAATCTCAAAACGCTGGTCACGGACGTGACGGATTCCAGTTCGGCGAGCGCGGCCACCGTATCGGCCAGCGCCGACTCCTCCGCGTGGTGGGTGACCACGACCAGTCGGGCGCCCTCGTCGGATCCCTCCTGGCGGACCGTCGAGATGCTCACGCCGTGCTTGGCGAACTCGCCGGCCACCGCCTGCAAAACCCCGGTGCGGTCGGCAACCTGCAGATTCACGTGATAGCGGGTGGGCGTGTCGCCGATCGGCGCGATCGGCAGCTCAGCATAAACCGATTCGCCCGGAGCGCGACCACCGTAGAACTTGTTGCGCGCCGCCATCACCAGATCACCCATGACGGCCGAGGCGGTCGGCGCACCGCCTGCGCCCTGGCCGTAGAACATCAACCGGCCCGCGTTCTCGGCCTCCACGACCACGGCGTTGAACGCGCCGTTGACCGCGGAGAGCGGATGCTTGCGTGGAATCAGCGCGGGATACACCCGCACCGAGATGCGCTCCTTGCCGCCGTCGGCGGGCGCGGGCTCACCCGGCCCGGCGGGCACGCGCTCGCAGATGGCCAGCAGCTTGACCGTGCACCCCACGGCCGCGGCGGTTTCCAGATCCTCGGCGGTGATGTTCGAAATGCCCTCGCGGTACACATCGGCCGCGGTGACGCGGGTGTGGAAGGCCAGCGAGGCCAGAATGGCGGCCTTGGCCGCGGCGTCGTAGCCCTCCACGTCGGCGGTTGGATCGGCCTCCGCGTAGCCCAGCCGGGTGGCCTCCTTCAGCGTCACCTCGTAGTCGGCGCCGGTCTCGTCCATCGCCGAGAGGATGAAATTCGTTGTGCCGTTGACGATCCCGACCACCCGGTTGACCCGGTCGCCGGACAGCGACTGGATCAGCGGGCGCACCACCGGAATCGCACCGGCGACGGCGGCCTCGAAGTAGAGGTCGGCGCGGCTGCGCTCGGCCGCGGCGGCCAGCTCGCCGGTGTAGTCGGCCAGCAGCGCCTTGTTCGCGGTGACCACGGACTTGCCCGCACTGAGCGCGGCTCCGATGAGTCCGCGGGCGGGATCGATACCGCCCATCACCTCGACGACCAGATCCACATCGGCACGGGTGACCAGCGCCTCGGCGTCGGTGGTCAGCAGGTCGGCGGGGATGCCGCGGTCGACGTCGAGCCGCCGCACCGCCACGCCGCGCAGCACCAGCGGGGCGCCCACGCGTGAGCGCAGATCGTCGGCGTGCTCGCGCAGGATGCGCACCACTTCGGTGCCGACATTGCCCATGCCGAGGACCGCGACACCGATCGGGCGATCGGATCCGAATACGGCTCTGTTCCCGACCTCGGTCATGCTTCCACCTCCAAGCTCAAAAGGTCCGCCACCGTCTCCCGGCGCAGGATCAGGCGCGCCTGCCCGTCGCGCACGGCCACCACGGCCGGACGGGTGAGCAGGTTGTAGCGGCTCGACATCGAATAGCAGTAGGCGCCGGTCGCCGCCACCGCGATCAGATCACCCGGGCCCACATCGGCGGGCATCCAGGTGTCACGGATGACGATATCGCCGCTCTCACAATGCTTTCCGACCACCCGGGCCACCACCGGGCCCGATTCGCTGCCGCGCGAGACCAGGCGGCAGTCGTACTCGGCCTGATACAGCGCGGGCCGGATGTTGTCGCTCATACCGCCGTCGACGCTGACGTAGCGCCGCCGCAGGCCGCCGTCCAGGCTGACATCCTTGACGGTGCCGACCTCGTACACGGTGACGGTGCCCGGTCCGGCGATGGCGCGCCCCGGCTCGACCGCGATGATCGGGGTCGGCAGCCCGGCGCGGGCGGCCTCCTCGGCGACGATGCGGCGCAGATTGGCCGCGAACTCGTCCAGCGCGGGCGGATCGTCGTTGGGCAGATACGAGATTCCCAGTCCCCCACCGAGATCCAGCGTGCTGATCTGAGCCGTACGCTCCACGCCGAACTTGTCGACGGCATCGCGCAGCAGCCCGAGCATGCGGCGGGCGGAGATCTCGAAGCCGTCGCTTTCGAAGATCTGCGAGCCGATATGGCTGTGCAGGCCGACCAGCCGCAGATTGTCCGCCTCGAACACCCGGGCCAGCGCCTCGAGGGCGTCGCCGCCCGCGATCGAGAAACCGAACTTCTGATCCTCGTGCGCGGTCGAAATGTATTCGTGAGTATGGGCCTCCACGCCGACGGTGACGCGGACCAGCACGTCCTGCACCACACCGGCGCGCCCGGCGACGGCCTCGAGCCGATCGATCTCGATCAGCGAGTCGACTACGACATGGCCCACGCCCGCGGCGACCGCGGTCTCCAGTTCGGCGACGGATTTGTTGTTGCCGTGCAG
Source organism: Nocardia sp. CDC159 (assembly GCF_023740735.1). Classification (GTDB taxonomy): domain Bacteria; phylum Actinomycetota; class Actinomycetes; order Mycobacteriales; family Mycobacteriaceae; genus Nocardia; species Nocardia pulmonis. The sequence goes on along the minus strand of NZ_JAMRXH010000018.1, from coordinate 130,240 downwards.
GGCGATCCGGTTCGCGGGGAAGCCCGCGTGCAGCGCGACGGCCAGCTCGCCGCCGGAGCACACATCCAGGGACAGCCCCTCGTCGCGAACCCACCGCGCGATCTCACCGCACAGGAATGCCTTGGAGGCGTAGTGAACTCGCGCGTTGTCGCCGAACGCCCGGACCATATCCCGGCAGCGGGAACGGAAGTCGTCCTCGTCGACCACGAACAGCGGCGTACCGTACCGCTCGGCCAGCTCGGTCACCGGCACACCGGCGAGCCGCACCACGCCGTCGGCATCGCGGGAGGCGTTGCGCGGCCACACATTCGCGGGCAGATCGATCATCTGGGCCGACTCACGCGGCCGCTCGGGCAGATTCGGGGCGTGCGGGATCTCGGCGTGACGCGGCCCGGCGGGGTGTGCACTCATCACATCCGCTCCGGAGCGTTGACGCCCAGCAGCGCGAGGCCGTTGGCGAGTACCTGTCGGGTGGCGTTGACCAGTTCCAGGCGTGCGGCATTGACCGGCGTGACCGGATCGTCGCCCTGCGGCAGGATGCGCAGCGTCTTGTTGGTCTGGAACCGGTGGTACGCACCCGCCAGCTCCTCCAGGTAGCGGGCCACGCGATGCGGCTCGCGCAGCGTCGCCGCGCTCGCGACGATCGCCGGATACTCGCCGAGGGTGCGGATCAGCTCGCCCTCCTCGTCGGCGGTCAGCAACGCGAGATCCGGTGCGACACCGGCGAATCCGAGATCGGCGGCATTGCGGCCGACCGCGCAGGTGCGGGCGTGCGCGTACTGCACGTAGTAGACCGGATTCTCGTTGCTCTGCTTGGTCCAGACGTCGAGATCGATATCCATGCTGGTGTTGACCGAGCTGCGCACCAGCGAGTACCGCGCGGCGTCGACGCCGATCAGCTCGACCAGATCGTCGAGGGTGACCACGGTGCCCGCGCGCTTGCTCATCCGCACCGCCACCCCGTCGCGCACCAGATTCACCATCTGGCCGATCAGCACCTCGACCGTCTTCGGATCGTCGCCGGAGGTCTCGGCGATCGCCTTCAACCGGCCGATGTAGCCGTGGTGGTCCGCGCCGAGCATGTAGATGCACAGATCGAAGCCGCGGGCGCGCTTGTCCTGGTAGTAGGCGATGTCACCAGCGACGTAGGCGGCCTTGCCGTCGCTCTTGATGACGACGCGGTCCTGATCGTCGCCGTACTCGGAGCTGGCGATCCACCAGGCGCCGTCCTTCTCGTACAGCTTGCCCATGTTCTTGAGCCGCTCGACGGCCCGGTCGACCGCGCCCGACTCGAACAGCGAACTCTCGTTGAAGTAGACGTCGAACTCGGTGCCGAAGTCGTGCAGGGTCTGCTTGATGTGGGTGAACATCAGCTCGACGCCCTCGCGCCGGAACAGCTCGTGCCGCTCGGCCTCGGGCAGGCGCACCGCGTCCGGATGCGCGGCGACGATCCGCTCGGCGATCTCGCCGATGTAGGCGCCCGCATAGCCGTCCTCGGGCGTCGGCGCACCGGTCGCCGCGGCGACCAGGGAGTTGGCGAACCGATCGATCTGCGCGCCGTGGTCGTTGAAGTAGTACTCGCGGGTGACCGCCGCGCCCTGAGCCGCCAGGATCCGGCCGAGGGCATCGCCTACGGCGGCCCAGCGGGTACCGCCCAGATGAACCGGACCGGTCGGATTGGCGGAGACGAATTCCAGGTTGATCTTGGTACCGGTAAGGGTGGCCGCACTGCCGTAGGAGGCGCCCGCCGCGCGGATCCTCTCGAGGATAGCCCCCTGTGCGGCGGCGGCCAGCCGGATGTTGAGGAAGCCCGGGCCCGCGACCTCGGCGGATTCGATTCCCTCGTCGGCCGACAGCGCGTCGGCGAGCAGACCGGCCAGTTCGCGCGGATTCAATCCCGCTTTCTTGCCCACCTGCATGGCCAGATTCGTGGCATAGTCACCGTGTTCCGGATTGCGGGGACGCTCCACCTTGACCTCGTCGGGCAGGACCGAAGGGTCCGATCCACGTTCGACAAGCACCTTCGCGGCGGTAGCACGAAGGAGATCTGCAAGGTCAGCTGGAGTCACGAGTCCTTATCCTATGGTCTGAGCAGGCGTACGCCGCCATCGGGCACCTCTGGGCAGGCACCCAGCAAACCGGGCGGGGCAACACCAGCTTGCCGCATTGCGGGACCGTCCGACATGTCGAAGAGAGCACATCAGCGATGCCGAACACCAGCGCGAAATCGGCCAAGGCGATTCGTGCCGCCGCCAAATCCGCACCGGCCCGCAAAACGGGGGGCCCAGGAAAGAAGCCGCTCGGGAGCCGCGTCCCGTGGTCCGTGATAGGGGCCGCCGTCGTGATCATCGGCCTGGTCGCCGCCCTCGCGGTGTATCTGGTGCCGAAGTATCAGGAGAAGGCGGATGCGGAGAAATTCACACCGACCGCCCAGAAGAAGGATCCGTCCGACGAGATCGCGGGCGTGGTGAAGAAGGACTATCCGGCGGGCCTGCACGTGCGGGTCCCGCAGCGGGTGGCCTACGACCTGGCCCCGCCGATGGGCGGGCCGCACGACGAATCGTGGGCGGCCTGCACCGGCGTGGTCTACACCAAACCGATCCGCACCGAGAACGCGGTGCACTCGCTCGAGCACGGCGCGGTGTGGATCGCCTACAACCCCGACAAGATCAGCGGCGCGGCGGTGGACTCGCTGAAGCAGAAGGTCCAGAACAAACCCGCGATGCTGATGTCGCCGTATCCGGGCATGGACTCGCCGATCTCGCTGCAGTCGTGGGGACATCAGCTGAAGGTGGACAGCGCCGACGACAAGCGCATCGGCCAGTTCGTCGCCGCGCTACGGCTGAACCAGTACACCCATCCGGAAGTCGGTGCGGCCTGCGACAATCCGACCTTCGACCCCGACAACCCGCCGCCGTTCGATCCGACCGCGCCCGGGCCGGACGCGGTGCCGATGGACGGCAAGGGGCTGACCCCGTCCACCGACGAGGGCTTCGGCGGTCCGCCCGGCGGCATTCCGGGCATTCCTGGACTGCCTGGGATGCCGGGCGTGCCCGGCGGCGCGCCGGGACAAACCCCTCCGCGGCAGTAGCGCCATGACGAGCGACCGACCCGCCGCGCGGCAACGCGCGGCCGTCCTCGTCCTGGCCGTGGTCGCGGTGCTGCTGGTCGGCGTCGCGATCGGGGTGATCGTGCGTATTCCGTTGCAGCGCAGTGTCGATGCCGCGCCCGGCGCGGTCGACACCGGCTTCTGCCAGGACATGTCCGTCCATCACGCGCAGGCGGTGCAGATGGCGGGCCTGGAGCTGTCCGGCGGCAGCGATCCGGACGTCAAGCGCCTGGCCTACGACATCCTCACCACTCAGCAGAACCAGGCCGGGCGCATGCAGGGCTGGCTGCAGCTGTGGGGCAAGCCGACGCTGCATCCGGACGGCTACATGGGCTGGATGTCGGCCGCCGGCGGCCACGGCCACGACTCGCAGACCTCGGGCCCGATGCCGTCCATGCCCGGCATGGCCACCCCCCAGGAGCTCGAACAGCTGCGCCGGGCCACCGGCCCCGCCCAGGACACGCTGTTCCTGCAACTGATGCTGCGCCACCACCAGGGCGGCGTCCCCATGATCGAATACGCCGCCGCCCGAGCCGAAACCGACGCCGTCCGCTCCCTGGCCGCCAGCATGAAAACCACCCAGGAGGGCGAGTCCCGCCTCATGACCCAGATGCTCACCGCCCGCGCCGCCACCCCCCTCCCCCTCAACTGAACCCCCGCTCACCCTCGCCTTTTGGCCCACGCCCGCCGATGCGATACGCTTTCCCCGCCCGATCGGACGACGTGCAAACAACGACGACCGGGTCCACCTCGCCCTCGTAGCTCAGGGGATAGAGCGTCTGCCTCCGGAGCAGAAGGCCGCAGGTTCGAATCCTGCCGAGGGCACCGAGGAAGGCTCGGACAGCGTTGCTGTCCGAGCCTTCTCGCGTTGCGCGATACCGCATCCGTCGCCGTTCCCATACCGGGCTTCGGAAGGCAGCGATTCATTCCCGCCCTAATACACCGGACAATTCGATTTCATCGCATTAGGCGTGGCGATAGGCTGGAGGTAGAACTTCTGGCCGGAACCGAGAATTCGGCGAATTTCTGGCAGGCTACCACCCATGGTTACCGAATTCTCCCGAAAGGTGTCCGCGCAAACCTCCCGGCGCACGGCCGCACTCGCATTGACCGCCTCGGTCGCGGCCTTGGTCGGCGGCGCCGCGGGCACCGGCTCGGCCACGCCGACATGTGAACTCGACGAGCCGACGCGCAGCGCCCCGGACCGGCTGCTCGGCTACCGCCCGACGCTGGAAGAACAACGATTCCACGCATTGCGGATGGCCCAGGCCATCCGGGTGGCGGCGGGCAATCCGAAGTATCCCTTCGGCGCGGTCATCGTCGACGACACGGGGACGATCCTTTCCGAGGGGGTCAACAAAAGCGCGTTCCATCCCGGGCATCACGGTGAGGTGGTCGCCATCAATTCCTATATTGATCGGCACGGCAATTCCGGCTGGCCGAATACGACGCTCTATACCACCGGCGAACCGTGTGCCATGTGCATGGGAATGATCGCCTGGGCGAAGATCCCACGCGTGGTCTGGGCCAGTTCGGTCGACGTGATCGGCCGTTCCGGGATCGGCCAGATCGCGATCAGCGCCATCGAACTCGCTGCCCGATCACACGGGATCTATCAACCGCGGTACCTGATAGGCGGGGTCTGCGCCGAGGTGATGGACCCGATCTTCCTGAACCGTCCTCGCTGACGGACGCGCCTCAGGCCAGGGCGGCGCGCAGCGCGGCGGTCCACGGCGACCACCGCGGGTCCGGGCCGCCGTTGTCGTCGCCGACCATATTGGTGCAGGTGTAACCGACGGCTACGCCGGAATCCGGGTGGGCGAAGGCGATTCGGCCGCCGGAGCCGATCTGGCCGAAGGCTCCGGGGCCGAGGAGTTGGGTGGGGCGGGTGAGTTCGTAGCCGTGGGCGAAGTCGTTGCCCTTCGGCAGGGCGGTCAGGGGGGCGGGGTAGTTCAGTCCCTCGGTTTGGGGTTGGCGGGCTCGGTGTAGGGCCTGGGGAGAGAGGAGGCGGATGCCGTCGATGTCGCCGATCGTGGCCGCGAACAATCGCGCCAGTGAGCGAGCGTTTCCGATTCCGTTGCCGGAGGGGATCTCCGCCGCGTGCCCGATTCGGGTGTTGAGCAGTTCCAGGCCCTCCTCTCGCATCGCCACCGTCGCGAGGGTGGCCCGGACCAGTCGCGCGCCGACGTCGATCCCCATGCTGCCGAGCAGCTTCTCCACTTCGGCGGGACCGGGCGAGCGCAGCCGGGTGAACTGCGGAACGACATGGGGCTCTTGGCTTTCGGGCAGGCCGATCCACAGGCTCAGTCCGAGCGGGTCGGCGATCTCGGCGGCGAGGAACTCACCCACGCTCTTGCCGCTGACCCGCCGGATCAGCTCGCCCGCCAGATAGCCCCAGGTGAGGGAGTGATAGTAGTACGCCGTCCCGGGCCGCCACAGCGGAGCCATCGAGGCGAGGGCGGTGACGCACGCCGACCAGTCGGACAATTCTCGGGTGCCGATTCCGCATTCGGGGTCGAAGCTCGACAATCCGGCGCGATGGGACAGCACATCGGCGACCGTGACGTCGGCCTTGCCCGCCGCCGCGAACTCCGGCCAGTAGTCCCGAACCGGGGCCGCGAGGTCGAGCAGGCCCCGATCGACGAGCATATGCACACAGGTCGCGGTCAGCCCCTTGGACACGGACATGAGCACCGACAGCGACCCCGCATCCCAGGTCTTCCCCGAGATCGGATCCTGTCCCGTCCACAGATCCACCACGACGCGCCCGTGGCGATACACGCACAGCTGCGCGGCGCCCTCGTCACCCTCGTGCGCGTGCGCGAATCCATCCCGAACCGGCTCGAATCCGCGCTCGACGAATCCCTCCACCAAACCCACCAGCCCTCCTCGGCGAGATCGGGCCCACCGATGCGGCGAAACCCCTTCGCCGAGAACATTATTTCCTTCCAGCTGGATGGGCATCCTGGAGGTCACCGGATGCGCGGCTGGCCCAGCAGATATCGCTGGAGCGTGGGGCCGATATCGGCGACGATCTCCTCGTGCCTCATGGCGACGACCGGGGGCAGGCGTAACACGTAGCGGCACAGGGCGAGTCCGAGCATCTGGGTGGCGAGCAGACCGGCCCGGCGCGGCGCGTCCGATGGATCGCCGACACGCATGACCACGGGCATCACCTGTCCGGCGAAGATCTGCTGCGCGCGACCCCCCAGCACATCCTCGGTCAACGCGGAACGAAGCAGGGTCAGCATCGTCTCGCTACCCGGCGAAACCTCCCAGACCTCCAGGAATCGGCGCACCAGCGCCTCGCCCAGGGCCTGCGGCGGCACCGCCCCCAGATCGGGCAGCGCGAGGTCCACGTCCAGGGCGGCCTCGAACAGCCCCTCCTTGCTGCCGTAGTACCGCATCACCATCGACGGGTCGATCCCGGCATCGGCGGCGATCGCGCGGATGGTCGCCTTGCGGAAACCTTCCTCGGCGAAGCGGCGGCGGGCGGCCGCGAGGATGGTCGCCCGGGTCACGTCGGAGCGGCGCGGAGTCGTCTCGGCGGTCATGCCCACGAATGTAGGCCAACAAGCGTTGACACACCAGTATCGCCGGCCGTACCGTGATGCCAACAAATGTTGGCCAACGATTGTTGGCATGGCTCGAGGAGCACTCATGAACACAGTTCCGGCCGCGGCTTCCGTTGTCGTCATCGGTGCGGGTCCCGTCGGGTTGACCGCGGGCATCGCCCTCGCCGACGCCGGTGTCGACGTGGTCGTGCTGGATCGACTGGCCGAGGCCGCGAACACCTCGCGGGCCGCGGTGGTCCACGCCCGGACCATGGAGGTGCTCGACGAATTCGGGATCGCGGACGAACTGCACGACCGCGGCCTCGAGGTCCCGCGGTTCGTCCTGCATGACGGCGGACGTCGGCTGGCCACCGTCTCCTTCACCGGACTGCCGACCGAATACCCCTACGCCCTGATGATCGGTCAGGAGACGACCGAGGCCGTGCTGCTGGCCCGGCTGCGCAAGGCGGGCGGCGACGTGCACCGGCCCTACGAGGTCACCGCTGTGACCGCCGCCGGAACCGAGGTCATCGTCGAATTCCTCGATGCGACAGGCGGTTCGGGCTCGATCCGCGCCGACTACGTGATCGGCGCGGACGGCATGCACAGCGTGGTTCGGGAGCAGGCCGGAATCGGCTTCACCGGCTCGACCTACACCGAGTCGTTCGTCCTCGCCGACGTCCGGATGGACTGGCCCGACCCGCGCGAGGAGATCTCGATGCACCTGTCTCCCGAGGGAGTCACCGTGGTGGCGCCGCTGCCGGACGAGCGGCGCGATCGGTACCGCGTCTTCGCCACCGTCGCCCACGCGCCCGAACGCCCCGATCTGGCCCGCGTCCAGGCCATCCTCGACACCCACCGCCCCGGCGCCCGGATCCGAGAGCTCCTGTGGAGCTCGCGTTTTCGCGTGCACCACCGCGTCGCCGATCGCTACCGCGCGGGCCGCGTCCTGCTGGCCGGCGACGCCGCGCACGTACACAGCCCCGCGGGCGGTCAGGGCATGAACACCGGCATCCAGGACGCCGCCCTACTGGGTCGGCTCCTGACCCGCGTACTGCACGGCGAACCGGAGACCCTGCTCGACGAGTACGAGCGGTCTCGCCGACCCATCGCCCTCGGGGTGCTCTCGTTCACCCACCGAATGACGCGAATGGCCACCCTGCGCCCCCGCCCCGCTCGCGCCGTGCGCAACACCGCCATCCGTCTCGCGGCCCAAATCCCGGCCGTGCGGCACGCCCTCGCCTACCGGCTCGCCGAACTCGCCACCCGCTGACCGCCCCGCGGTCATTTCGAGGGAAACGCCCGCCACCGCCACCGCGACGGTGGACACTTCCCACCATGTCGCCCGATGTGCCGCTGTCGGCAGCCCAGCTCTTCGACACCCTCGGCGTGGACTACGAGCGTGCCTACGCCGAACTACCCGAGCAGCATGCCGCCCTGGATTGGCTCCGCGGGCGACTTCGGGCGGGGGCACGCGTGCTCGACGTGGGCAGCGGCACCGGCATACCGACCGCACGCATCCTGTCCGACAGCGGCTTTCGGGTGGAGGGCATCGACGTGTCCCCCGTCATGATCGAACTCGCCCGGCAGCGGGTCCCCGCCGCCACCTTCCATCGGGCCGATGTCCGGGAGTTCTCCGCCGAACCGGCGAGCTTCGACGCGATCTGCGCCTTCTTCCCGCTGCTGCAGATGCCCCGCGCCGACATCGATGCGGCTCTCGTCCGCATCGCGACCTGGCTGCGCCCCGGCGGATACCTGGTCGCGGCAACCGTTCCCGTCGATGCCGAGCAGGCCGACATCGTGTTCATGGGCCACCCGGCACGGGTGAGCAGTTATGCCGCGGCGGATTTCGTGGCCAGGCTCGGCGATGCCGGGCTGGAGGTGGTCGAGGCGCGGGAGAGCACGTTCCGGCCCGATCACGAGGACGCGCTACCCGAGCCGCACTTGTTCGTCTATTGCCGTCGGCCGGATTGAGTTCCGACCCCCACGGACTCCGTCCGGCGCGAATCCGCACTGTCGGAGGGGCCGAAAGCCGTTGCCGGGCCAGTTGTCGCCAGGCTCACTCGACTTCCGACGGGCGGGGCTCCCATGCCGATGCGACGGACGTGGATAGGTTCGGCGCGGCCGTCGAGGGCGATGGTGAGGATGATGTCGGCACCGCGGAATTCGGCGGAGCGCACGGTCGCGGTGCCCGCGGCGTTGTCGGAGACCGGGTGCGCGATCAGCTGCTCCGGTCGCAACATGAGCGTCACCGCGCCGACGGGGGCGTCGGGCTGGACGGGCGTGCGGCCCAGCACGCTTTCGGCCACTCCGTCGACGACCACAGCGTCCAAAAGTACGCAGTCGCCGAGAAATTGGGCCGTGAACAGGTCGGCCGGAGCGGCATAGACCTCTTCGGGCGGGCCCACCTGGGTGAACCGCCCCGCGCACATGACGGCGACCTGATCGGCGAACGACAGCGCCTCCTCCTGGTCGTGGGTCACCAGAATGCTGGTCATTTCGGCCGTGCGCAGCGTCTGCGCGACGGCCTGGCGGGTCGCCGCGCGCAGGCCGGTGTCCAGCGCGCTGAACGGCTCGTCCAACAGCATCACCTGCGGCCGCCGCGCCATGGCCCGGGCCAGCGCGACGCGCTGCTGCTGGCCACCGGACAGTTCGTGCGGTCGGCGCCGTGCATAGGAGGCGTCCAGCGACACCATCTCCAGCAGTTCGATCACCCGATCGCGATGCCGCCGCCACCCGGCCACGCCGCCCAGCCCGTAGGCGATGTTCTGTCCCACGGTCAGATGCGGGAACAGCGCGCCGTCCTGGGCCACGTACCCGACATTGCGACGATGCGCGGGCTTGCGAAACCCTTGGCGGGCAACAACTTTCCCGCCGATGGACACCGAACCCGCATCGGGCGTCTCGAATCCCGCGATCACCCGCAGCAGCGTGGTCTTCCCGCAGCCGGAGGAGCCGACCACGGCCGTCGAGGTGCCGTCGGGCACCTCGAGGCCGATGCCGTCGAGCACCCGCGCGCCGCCGAACGACTTCGCCACCTCGGAAACCACCAGGCGGCTCATAGCCCGGCCGCCTTCCTGGATTGAGTGAACAGCACATACGTCACCGGGATCGCCACCACGATCATGATCAGCGCATAGGGTGCCGCACCCGCGTAATCCAGTTCACCCGAGGCCGACCAGAATCCCATCGCGAGGGTACGAGTCCCATTGGGGGCCAGGAGCAGCGTGGCCGTCAGCTCGGTGGCCACCGCTACGAATACCAGCGCCGCCGACGCCGCCGCGGCGGGCGCGCTCAGCCGCAGCGTCACCCGTAGGAAGGTGACCGGGCCCGATTTCCCCAGCGCCCGCGACACCTCCTCCAGGCCGATGGGCACCTGTGCCAGCCCGGCCCGCACACTCACCAGCGCCCGGGGCAGGAACATGAGCGTATAGGCCGCGAGCACCATGGTCGCGGTCTGGTACACGCCGGGCAGCCAGCGAATGGTCAAGGTGACCATGGCCAGCGCGATCACGATGCCGGGCAGCGAACTGGTGATGTAGTTGCAGCCCTCGACGATTCGCGCGAACACCGATTGCGACCGCACCGCGATCCACGCCACGGGAAATGCGCACAGCGTAGTGACCACCGCTGCGGTGGCCGCCAAACCCACTGTCTGGGCGAGGGATTCACCGATCGAATCGACATCCCACACCGCCGCCCCGCCGATCCGCAGCCAGCGCAACACCGTCCACAGCGGGACACCCAGCGCGGCCACCAGCACCGCGCCGAGCACCCCCAGCGCCGGAATCGCGATGCCGCCCAATCGAACCCGGGTCGCGGCACGCGGCGCACCACCGCCCACCCGGGCATACCGCGCCCGCCCCCGCACGGCCGCCTCCCCACCCAGCAGGACCAGACAGCACAGCACCAGCACCCCCGCCAGCATGCTGCCCGCGGCCCCCGCGAAACTGGACTGATACTGCTCGAAGATCGCCGTGGTGAAGGTGTCGAAGCGCACCATCACGAACGCGCCGTACTCCGCCAGCAGATGCAGCGAGATGAGCAGCGCCCCACCGAGAATCGCCAATCGCAGCTGCGGCAGCACGATGCGCGCGAAGACCGCCACCGACCCCGACCCCAGCGCCCGCGCGGACTCCTCCACCGCCGGATCCAGCCGCCGCAGCGTCGCCGCCACGGGCAGATACACCAGCGGGAAATACGACATCGAGGTAATCAGCACCCCCGCCCCCAGCCCGTGCAGCGCGGGGAACACGCTGACCCAGCCGTAGCTGTTCACGAACGCCGGAACCGCCAGCGGCGCGGCCAGAATCGGTCCCCACCAGCCCGCCCCGGGCACATCGGTGCGCTCCACCAACCAGGCCAGCCCGACGCCGAGCGCGACACACACCGGCACCGTGAGCACCACCAAACCGGCGGTGTTGCGCAGTAATTCGCCGACCCGCGGCCGGAACACCAGCCGGGCGGCCTCGTCCAGCCCGACCGAGAACAGCGTGGCCACGATATAGCCCAGCGGCACGAACGTCGCCGCCACCAGCAGCAGTACGATGCCCGTGACCGCGAGCCCGGGCCGACCGGCCCGGGCGGTTCCGACCGCGACGGTCAGAGCAGACCCGCTTCGGTCATGAGCTGGTGCACCTTCTTGGCCTCCAGTCGACTCGGATCGATCTTGGGCGCCTGCAGGCTGTCCAGCGGCGGCAGCGCCGGATTGGCCGCCACGTCGACCGAGACCGGATACTCCATCGAGGTGCCGTCGCGCAGCACCGCCTGCCCGGCCGTGCCGGTGATGAACCTGACGAACTTCTGCGCGTTCTGCTGCTTCTTACTGGACTTCAGCACGCCGCCGCCGGAGGTGGACACGAACGCGCCCGGATCCTGATTCTTGAAGTAGTGCAACTCGGTATTGCCGCTGTTCTCCTTGGTGGCCGCCTGATCGCGGTACCAGTAGTAGTGGTAGATCACCGCGCCGTCGAACTGCCCGTTGTTGACGTTCTTCATGGCGGTGGTGTTGTTCTGCGAGGCGGGGGCGTTGGCCTTCATGCCCCGCAGCCATGCCCTGGTGGTGTCCTCGCCCTTCAGCTCCAGCAGCGCCGCGACGATGGCCTGGAAGTCCGCACCGGAGGTGCCCGCGGTCCAGCGGCCCTTCCACTGCGGCTGGGCCAGATCCAGCAGCGAGGCGGGCAGCTGATCCTGCGGCAGCTTGGCCCGGTTGTAGACGAAGACCGTCGAGCGCGCCGCGACGCCGACCCACTTGCCGGTCGAGGGGCGGTACTGCTCGGGGATCTGCGCGAGGGTGTCCCTATCGATATCGGCGAACAGGTCCGCGTCCTCGACCAGGGCCATGGCCGGGGAATTCTCGGTGAGGAAAACGTCGGCGGGCGAGTTCTTTCCCTCGGCCACCAGCTGGTTGGCCAGATCGGTGTCGCCGCCGTTGCGCAGGGTGACCTTGACGCCGGTCTGCTTGGTGAAGGCCGCGGCCCACTCCTTGGTCAGCGACTCGTGCTGGGCGTTGTAGACCAGGATCTCGTTGTCGTCCTCGGTCGCGTTCGAGCAGGCCGTGGTGGCCGCGAGCACGGACAGTGCCGCCAGCGCACCGGTCAGCAATTTCCATCGGGCCACCGTGGGCCCTCCTTTCGCACGGAAATCGGGCTGCCTATGAGGTTTGGCTAACCAACGTACTCGGTGCCATGGGAGTGCGCAGTGTGCGCTCGCGTGTCGAGACCGAATCGCCGTCGAAACCGGAATCGGCGAGCGGCAGGTTACGGGCGGTGATCGCCCCGGCGAACGCCGCGACCGCGGCGCCCACCCGGCCGTATGGTGCAGATGGACCGTCGATTCCCTGGTCGCGCTTGTCGAGGGAGGATCAATGAGCTGCTGTGGACCGAGCCGCCGAATGGTACTGAGCGCCTTGGGCATGACGGCCGCGCTGCCGCTGCTGGTCCAGCGTGGCGCGGGTTCCGCTCGGGCGCAGGGGAATTCACTGCTGGCGACGGATCTGGAGCTGGTGACCGTCACCGCCACCTCGGCCGTGCTGACCTGGACGACGCTGACCGCCGACGGGCGCGCGCCGCTGGCGGCCGATTCGGAAGTCCGGGTGGCCCCGGCGGATTCGTCCGCGCCCGCGCGCGTGCTGTTCGCCGATCCCGAGCCGACCCCCTATCACTTCGCGGAGATCACCGGCCTCGAGCCCGGCCGCGCCTATCGCTTCGAGGCTCTGTCCCACGGGGTACGCGCCGTTCCCGCGCCGAATGTGGCGACCAGGATGCCCGGTTCGCCCGAATGTATCGGCGAATTCACCACGCTCACCCCACCGCCCGGGCGGTTGTTGCGGACGCTCGCGCTGTGCAACGACGTGCATTTCGGGGAGGAGGTGAGCGGGCTCATCGCGGCCGGACTGCCGCCGGGCGTGCGCCAGGAACCCGGGCTGCCGCCCTATCCGGAGGTGATGCTCGCGGCACTGCTCGACGATCTGCGCCGCCCCGACCGCGGTGCGGATCAGCTGCTCCTCGCGGGCGACCTCACCGCGGAGGCCACACCCGGGCAAACCCGCGGCGTCCGCGGCATGCTCGACGATTGGGGCGTCGCGGGCCGAGACTGGTTCGCCACCCGCGGCAATCACGATCGGCCGCATGTGGGCGCGGAGTATGCGGGCTGCCCGATCGTCGCCGATACCGATCACCACGACTGCTGGGGTGAGTCGTTCCCGGCCCGGGGCGAACTGCTCCTGCACGACCTCGGCGGCCTGCGCCTGCTCGGGCTGGACACCACCGCACTCGACGCGGCGGGTGGAACCATCGACCGGTCCCAGTTCGACCGGCTGCGCACCGTTCTGGCCGCCGATCCCGACCGCCCGACCCTGGTCTTCGGCCACCATCCCGTCACCTTCGAATCCGCGATATCCAATATCGGCGGCCCGGATTTCGTGCTGAACCGCGCCGACGCCGCCGAACTCCAATCCCTGTACCGATCCGCCCCCGGCGTCTTCCTCCAGCACAGCGGCCACACCCATCGCAATCGCCGCACCCGCCCCGACATCCCGCTGCCCGTCGAATTCCTCGAGGTCGCCGCGGTGAAGGAATATCCGGGCGGCTACACCCTGCTCCACCTCTACGAGGGCGGCTACCAGGCCAACTTCTACAAAACCCGCACCCCCGAGGCCCGCCGCTGGAGCACCCGCACCCGCGCCGAATACTTCGGCCTCATCCCGGAATACACCCTCGGCACCACCGCCGACCGCAACCACGTTGTACTCCGGGACCTTTCGGGGCTCACCTGACGAATTCGCCGACCCCGAAAGGTTTGCGGAACGGTGAGCCTGCGGCCACCGCAAACCCGCGGCGGCGGAGCCGCCGCAGAAACACAGAGCGAGCGGCGGGAATCGAACCCGCGTATACGGTTTTGCAGACCGCTCCCTAACCACTCAGGCACGCCCGCTTGCGATACCCATCGTGCCGGGTGGGAGGGCGGGTGCCGATGGTTGTTCTCAGCATGATCCGAAAAATCGGGCAGGGCAGCAAATACACTCGGCATATGGCTACGCCCCGTCCGCTTCCCCTGGATCCCATCGAGGAGGCCCATCGACAATGGACCGCGCACGGCTGGGGTGAGGTCGCCGACGGTATGGCGGCGGTGACCTCGCTGGTGCGGGCGCAGCAGATCGTGATGGCGCGGGTGGACGAGGCGCTGCGACCGTCCGGATTGACCTTTTCCCGATACGAACTGCTGGCGCTGCTCAGCTTTTCCAAGACCGGCGCGCTGCCGATGGCCACCGCCAGCGCCCGCTTACAGGTGCATCCCACCAGCGTGACCAATACCGTGGACCGGCTGGAGTCGGCGCGGCTGGTCAAGCGCGTCCCGCATCCCAGCGATCGCCGGGCAACCCTCATCGAGATCACCGATGCCGGACGCGAATTGGTGGCGCGGGCGACCACCGCGCTGAATGCGAAGGTCTTCGCCCGGCCGGGTCTGCCGCCCGACCGGCTGCAGTCGCTGCTGCGCCTGCTGGCCGAGTTCCGCCGGGAAGCGGGCGACTTCGACACGGGCGACACGCCGACGCGATGGGCCTGATGGCATAACCTTTCAGCATCCGGCCAGCGACATTACCGTTCCGTCATCTTCCCAACGGGCCGCAAAAGGTTCACCATGGAGGCCATGGTGCTGGTCCTGGGGGTGTCGGCGGGCGCTGGTGGCGCACGCGCGATGCTCACGCACTCCGACCAGCCGCATCTGCCCCCGATCGACCGGTGCTCGGTGCCGCGGCGGGCGGGTGGCGGCGTGGAGGAACCCGTCTTCCAGGCGATCGAGCTCATGCGCGAGGCCGCGACCCGGCGCGACGAATTCATCACCGGTATCGCCGTCACCTGCCGCTGCGCGCTGCATGCCGACGCCGTCCGAGACGCCGCGGGGCGCAGCCGCCTGACCATCGTCGACGAGCCGGTGGCCCAGCTGCGCTATCTGCGGTTCAGCGGCCAGCTCCCCGACGAGGGCGCGGTGGTCCTCTATGACCTGGGCGCCTCGGGCCTGACCATCACCGAGGCCGACTGCCGCACCGACGCCATCCTGGCCACCCGCCGGACCACCGTGCTGGGCGGCGACGCGCACGACGCCCTGCTGCGCTGGCAACTCGCGCACGGCGGGGTGCACATCGACAAGCCGACCAGCCGCGCCTACAAGGAGGCGCTCACCGACTCACCGGTGGTGACCGCGGGCGATCCGCGCACCGGACGGCGAATGGTGCTGACCCGCAGCGATTTCAACGAACTGGCCGCCGCGGGGATCCACCATTCGGTGTCGTACGTGCGCCAGATGGTCGAGGAGGCCGGGGTGACGCCGCAGGTGCTGGCGCCGCTGGGCGGCTGCACCCGCAATCCGGGCATTCGCGATTCGCTGGCCCAGCTGCTCGATATGCCCCAGATCTACGATCCGGAACCGGAATTCGTGTCCGCGCGCGGCGCGGTGCTGATGGCGACGCAGCTACCCTCGGCACGGCGCGTGCGCGGGGTGCGGTTCTCGAACGTGCCCGCGCTGCGCCCGGCCGGTGCGTCGCCGGTGTCCAAGCGCAAGCTGGTGGCCGCCCTCGCCGTGACCGCCACATTGGGCGCCACGGTCGCGGGATTGCTGGTGGCGGACCGAGAATCGCCGCATCCGGCCACCCACGGCGGCACCCCGGCCTCACCGCTGGAGGTCGCGGAAACGCCCGATCGACTGCCGCCCCGGTGAGTCAGCCGTCGAGCTTGACGGTGGACCGCACCAATTCCGTTGCGGCGGCACACGGATCGGGTTCGGCGGCATGGCTGCGGTTCTGCACCCAGTAGGTGACGGTCCCCGAATCGGCCGCGGAGACCCCGCAGCTGCCCGGATCGCGCGGATCCCGCCACAGCAGCCCGCCGAAACTGCTCAGCACCAGATGTTCGGTGCGATAACCGAATTCGGCCGCCACCTGACTCTCCCGCAGCAGGGAATCCCCGGCCAGCCACGCATAGGTGATATCGACGATGCCGCCGCCGTCCGGATACTCGCCCTCCCAGCCGCAGACGATCGGACCGCCCTGCGGGTGTACGGATTCGGCGTGCGCCAGCTTCGCGATATCGGTATCCGCCAGCGGACCGCAGTTGTCCAGCTGATTCACCTCGGCCGGGGCTTTGTGCGCCGATTGCGGTGCGCCCGAGGCACATCCGGCCGCGACGAACAGCACGAGCGCGACGGCCGCCAGTCGAACCATCCGCATCGCGCTCACTCCGCCCGGTCCAGGGTACCGGTGGCGAGTCGGCGCGCCGCCGAACAGGCTTGTGCCCCAGCGCCCGGCGCGGTGTCGATCCGCCAGTCGATGAAGTCGCTCGCCCCGGAACCGACCGCGATCTCGCAGAAACCGTCCGCGGGCCACAGCTTTCCGGTGTGCCCGCCCAGCCGCACCCGGCTCACCCGATCCCCCGCACCACTCGGCGTGCGCCCCTCGATCGGACTGCCGCGGAACCACGCGAAGGTGACCGCGCTCCCGTCCGCGGCCTCCCAGCGGCATCGCATCGGATTGCGCACCGTCTGCCGCGCCCGCGTCGACCCGATGGCCGCCGCGATATCCGCATCGCTCGCCGCCCCGCACTCGCCGATCGACAGCGCCTCCCCCGCGGCCTGCACCGGACTGGAGGTGGCTACCGGCGTCGGCCCGCCGTCGGGACCGGCACAGCCCGCCACCGCGGCCACGGCGACGGCCGCAACCGCGATGACGAGGCGTTTCGACATGCCGATCAGGCTAGCGGCCGTCCGACGGCCGCGCGCGTCAGCGGTTGGTGAACTTCGCCGCCCGCTTCTCGACGAAGGCGGTCATCCCTTCCTTCTGATCCTCGGTGGCGAACAGCGAGTGGAACACCCGGCGCTCGAACCGCAGCCCCTCCGACAGCGTGGTCTCGAAGGACCGGTCGACGGCCTCCTTGGCGATCATGACCGCGGGCAGCGACATGTTCGCGATCGTCTCGGCCACCTCGAGGGCGGTCGGCACCAGGTCGGCGGCCGGGACGATGCGCGAGACCAGCCCCGCCCGCTCGGCCTCCTCGGCATCCATATTGCGGCCGGTGAGGATCAGATCCATGGCCTTGGCCTTACCCACCGCGCGGGTCAGCCGCTGCGAGCCGCCCATGCCGGGGATGACGCCCAGCTTGATCTCGGGCTGGCCGAATTTCGCCGTATCGGCCGCGATCAGGATGTCGCACATCATGGCCAGCTCACACCCGCCACCCAGCGCATATCCCGCCACCGCGGCGATAATCGGCTTCCGGAAGGCCGTCAGCCGATCCCAGCCCGCGAAATGATCGGCCAGGAACATGTCCATATAGGACTTGGACTGCATCTCCTTGATATCGGCCCCGGCCGCGAAGGCCTTCTCCGAACCGGTCAGCACGACCGCGCCGATGCCCGCATCGGCCTCGAGCTCGTCCAGCGCCGCGGTGATATCGGCGAGCACCTGCGAGTTGAGCGCATTGAGCGCCTTCGGCCGGTTCAGCGTGATCAGGGCCACCCGCCCCTTGCGCTCCAGCAGAATGGTCTCGAAGTCGGTCACTGTCCCTCTCCCGATCGGCGGCGGATGTCGGTCACGATAGCGGAGAAGTCCCGTCCGGCATCGGTCTGGTTGAACCGCTCGTAGATCTCGGCCGCGAGCAGGCCGATCCGCCCGTCCACGCCATTGTCGCGCAGCGCGTTGGCGGCCAGGCCGAGGTCCTTGGTCATCAGGGCGGTGGCGAAACCGGGCCGGTAGTCATGGTTGGCCGGGCTGGCCGGAACCGGTCCCGGCACCGGACAGTAGCTGGTCAGCGACCAGCACTGGCCCGAGGCGGTGGAGACCACGTCGAAGAACTTCTCGTGTGTCAGGCCCAGCTTCTCGCCCAGCACGATCGCCTCCGACAGACCGACCATGGAGATGCCCAGCATCATGTTGTTGCAGATCTTCGCGGCCTGGCCGACCCCGGCGTCGCCACAGTGCACGACCTTGCCGCCCATCACCTCGAGCAGCGGCAGCGCGGCCGCGAAATCCTCGGCCGCGCCGCCGACCATGAAGGTCAGCGTGCCCGCCGCCGCACCCGCGACGCCGCCGGAGACCGGCGCGTCCAACGCTCGATGCCCTGCCGCCACAGCGAGTTTCGCGGCCTGTTTGGCATCGGCGACATCGATGGTGGAGCAGTCGACGAACAGGGTGCCCGGCTTGGCGGCGTCGAGGACCTCGCGGTAGACGTCGAGCACGATGCGTCCGTTGGGCAGCATGGTGATGACGACATCGGCCTCGGCGGCGGCCGCGACGGCGGTCTCGACGACGGTGGCGCCGTCGGCGCGCGCCTGCTCCTGGGCGGCGGGAATCGGGTCGAAGGCGAGGACCTCGTGGCCCGCCCGCACCAGATTGGCGGCCATCGGCCCGCCCATATGGCCGAGGCCGAGGAAGCCGACCTTTGTACTCATGCGGAATGTCCTTCCGGCGCTACGAGATTCAGTTCTTTGTCGCCGAGGTCGGCGAAGTAGGCGTCGACCTGTGCGGCGGACACCTCGGTCAGGGTGGCGGGCCGCCAGCGCGGAGTGCGGTCCTTGTCGACCACCTGCGCGCGGATGCCCTCGACCAGGTCGTGGCTGGACAGCGAGGCCACCGACACGCGGTACTCCTCGTTCAGGGCCTCCTCCAGGCTGCCGAGCGCGCGGGCGTGTCGCAGCGAGCGCAGCGTGACCTTCAGTGCCACGGGCGATTTCGCGAGTACGTCCGCTGCCGCCTTGTTCGCCTCGGCCGAGTCGTGGGCCTGCAGCCGGGCCACGATCTCCTCGACGCTGTCGGCGCTGTAGCAGGCATCGATCCAATCCCGCTGGGCCGCGAGCTCCGATGCCGGGGCGGGCTGGGCGAACTTGGCGATCGCGACCTCCGGATCGACGGTGTGCAGCGCGGCCAGCAGCGCCGGAATCTGTTCGGAGGGAACGTAGTAGTCGGCGAAGCCCGCGGCGATCGCGTCCCCCGCGCCCATCCGAGCCGTGGTGAGCGCGACATGCGTACCGAGCTCGCCCGGCGTGCGCGCGAGCAGATAGGTGCCGCCCACATCGGGTATGAATCCGATACCGGTCTCGGGCATCCCGATCTTGGAGCGTTCGGTGACGATGCGATGGCTGCCGTGCCCGGACAGCCCCACGCCGCCGCCCATGACGATGCCGTCCATCACCACGATGTAGGGCTTCGGGTACCGGGCGATATAGGCGTTGAGGATGTATTCGTCGCGCCAGAACCGGCCCGACGGCGAATCCGCCCCGCCCGCACTGTCCTTCGCGTCGTTGTAGATGGCGACGATGTCGCCGCCCGCGCACAGCCCGCGCTCGCCCGCCCCGGTGAGCACGACCGCGCGCACCTCGTCGTCGGCCGCCCACTGTCGCAGCGCGGCCAGAATGGCCAGCGCCATCGGATGATTCAGCGCATTGATGGCCTTGGGCCGATTGAGCGTGATCAGGCCCAGCCCGTCCCGCTTCTCGATGAGCACCTCATCGCTCGTGTCGCTCATGCCGCTCCTCCAATCACCGAGCGGGCCACAACCACCCGCATGATCTCGTTGGTGCCCTCGAGGATCTGGTGCACGCGCAGATCCCGGACGATCTTCTCCACTCCGTACTCGGCCAGATAGCCGTAACCGCCGTGCAATTGCAGGGCCTTGTTGGCGACCTCGAATCCGGCGTCGGTGGTGAAACGCTTGGCCATGGCACAGAGCTCCACCTTGTCGGCGGCATCGGCGTCCAGTGCGGCGGCGGCGCGCCACAGCAGCGTGCGGGCCGCCTCGACCGAGGTGCGCATATCGGCCAGTTCGAACTGCAGCGCCGGATTGTCCAGCAGCCGCGCCCCGAATGCCGTGCGCTGGGCCATATATGCCACCGTCTTGTCCAGCGCCGACTGCGCCCCGCCCAGCGAGCAGGCGGCGATATTGAGCCGACCGCCGTTGAGCCCATTCATGGCGATGCGAAAGCCGTTGCCCTCCACGCCGAGCCGGTCCTCGGCGGGCACCCGGACCTCGTCGAGGATGACCTGCCGGGTGGGCTGGGCGTTCCAGCCCATCTTCTTCTCGTTGGCGCCGAAGGAGATTCCGGGAGCGTCGGCCGCGACGATGAACGCCGAGATGCCACGCGCCCCGGCGTCGCCGGTGCGGGCCATCACGACGTATACGTCCGTGCTGCCCGCACCGGAGATGAACTGCTTGACTCCGGTGAGCAGATAATCGTCGCCGTCGCGAACGGCCCTGGTGCGCAACGCCGCCGCATCCGATCCCACTCCGGGCTCGGTCAGCGCGTAGCTGCCGAGCCGGTCCATCGACGTCAGCGCCGGCAGCCACCGATGCCGCTGGGCATCGGTGCCGTAGCTGTCGATCATCCACGCCACCATGTTGTGGATCGAGATGTAGGCGGCGATGGCGGGGCAGCCGGTGGCCAGTTGTTCGAAGATGCGCACGGCGTCCAGCCGCCGCAGCCCCGAGCCGCCCACGTCCTCACCGACATAGATGCCGCCCATCCCGAGCGACCCGGCCTTGCGCACCACATCGACCGGAAAGTGTTTCTGCTCATCCCATTCCAGTGCGTTGGGCGCGAGCATTTCGTCGGCGAAGGCGCGGGCGGTCTCGGTGATCGCCTTCTCGTCGTCGTCGAGTACGAACACGGCTCAGTCCATCGTCGGGATGACGAAGGCGTTGGATTCCTTCAGCCCCTTGGGCCAACGCTGCGTCACCGTCTTGGTCTTGGTGTAGAAGCGGATCGAATCCGGGCCGTGCTGATTGAGATCGCCGAAGCCGGACCGCTTCCAGCCGCCGAAGGTGTGGTACGCGATCGGCACCGGGATCGGCACATTGATGCCGACCATGCCGACCTGCACCCGGGCGGCGAAGTCGCGGGCGGTATCGCCGTCGCGGGTGAAGATGGCCACGCCGTTGCCGTATTCGTGCTCATTGGGCAGCCGCAGCGCCTCCTCGTAGTCCTTCGCGCGCACGATGGACAGCACCGGCCCGAAGATCTCCTCCCGGTAGATCCGCATCTCGGGAGTGACCCGGTCGAACAGCGTGGCGCCGACGAAGAAGCCGTCCTCGGACCCCTCGACCCGCAGGCCGCGGCCGTCGACCACCAGCTCCGCGCCCTCGTCCACGCCGATCTGGATGTAGTCGTTCACCCGGTCCACACCGTCACGGCCGACCAGCGGGCCGAAGTCCGCGCCCGGATCGTCGGAGCGGCCGACATTGAGCTTGTGCACGCGCTCGACCAGCTTGGCGCGCAACCGTTCCGCGGTCTCCTCGCCGACCGGAACCGCGACCGAGATGGCCATACAACGCTCACCGGCCGAGCCGTAACCCGCGCCGATCAGCTGATCGGCGACATCGTCGAGATCGGCGTCCGGCATGACGATCGCGTGGTTCTTGGCCCCGCCGAAACACTGCGCGCGCTTGCCGTGCGCGGTCGCGGTCTCGTAGATGTACTGCGCGATCGGAGTGGAACCCACGAATCCGATCGCCTTGACGCGCTCGTCGCGCAGCAGCGTGTCCACTGCCACCTTGTCGCCGTTGACCACGTTGAACACGCCCGCGGGCAGTCCGGCCGCGAGGAACAGTTCCGCCAGTCGCAGCGGCACCGAGGGGTCGCGCTCGGAAGGCTTGAGCACGAACGCGTTTCCGCACGCCAGCGCCGGGCCCGCCTTCCACAGCGGGATCATGGCCGGGAAGTTGAAGGGCGTGATGCCCGCGACGACACCGAGCGGCTGACGCATGGAGTACACGTCGATACCCGTGCCCGCGCTCTCGGTGTATTCGCCCTTGAGCAGATGCGGGATGCCGGTGGCGAATTCGATGACCTCGAGCCCGCGCTGGATATCGCCCTTGGCGTCGGCGATGGTCTTGCCGTGCTCCGAAGACAGCAGCGCCGCAAGGGAATCCATTTCGTCCTGCACCAGGGACAGGAACTTCATGAGCACCCGCGCGCGCCGCTGCGGATTCCAGGCGGCCCAATCGGCCTGCGCCTCGGCCGCATTCGCGATCGCGGCCTCCACCTCGGCGACGGCGGCCAGCGGCACCCGCGCCTGCACCCGGCCGGTGCTCGGGTCGTAGACGTCACCGAAATTGCCCGATGCGCCGGTGACGTGCTGTCCGCCGATGAAATGTGTGAGTTCACGAACCATGCCAGTGCTGTCCTCGCGGTCGACGGGTCGGCGTAGCGAACGCCAGATCTACGGGCATCCTATAGTTGGATATCCAAGTAATCCAGGCGTTGCCGCGGATGTGCGCTACGCCACTTTCCGTCGCGTGAGGATCAGGACTCGGGCCGCAGCTCCACGATCGCGCCCGGATGCGCCAGCGAGGGCACCCGGACCGGGCCACCCTTCGCCCGCTCGATGAGCTGCCCCTGCCAGGCCACGAAGCAGGCGGCCGCCTCGCTGTTGTAGACGCGATCGAGGATCGGCGCCAGCTGGCGGGCCAGCTCACCCTCGGCGGCGATCAGCTGGCCGCGGTACGGGCCGTAGTAGGGCAGGATCGCTTGCAGCACAACGGCTTCCACACCCTGAACCTGGGTGATGATCGGGTCGATGGTGGGCTGGTACCGGGCGATGACCGGAGCGATCTCGGCCAGCACCGGCCCGGCCAACCGCAGCACCGGCTGATAGACCGAGCCCAGGGCGAAGGCCTCCGAGGAGAAGGGACCGGCCAGCGGAGCCAGGCCGATCAGGGAGGCGAGACCACCCTGTTGCTGCGGCGCGGGCCAGCCCAGCGGGCAGGCGGGCTGAGTGTTTGCCGTGGGTGCGGTGAAGGGGCTGTCGGCCAGCGGCACCGCATCCGGTGTGCCCGGGGACTGCGTATTCAATGGCGTGGACCGGTCCGGGGCGGGACCGGGCGACCCGGGATGGATCGCCACCGACAGCGCGGGGCCGCCCGTGCCGAGCGGGACCGCGGCGGCGGGTCGAGGACCTGCCGGGGCGGCGTGCGCGGGTGGCGCGGCGGGAGCGGCCGGGGCCGCCGGGGCGGGGGTGGCCGGACGCGGCGCCGCGGGCGCGATCGGCACCTCTTCGGTCACCACGACCGAGGTGACCTGGTCGTGTTGCCGGACGGTCAGGGCCGTCACCGCGACGGCGCTGCCGACGACGGTCACGGCGGCGACCACCCGGATGGCGGTGGCCAGGCCGGGCCTGGTGGTGCGAGGCGACATCGGGCGGTACTCCTTCGATGCTCTATTTCGGTGCGGGGGCAGGCGAATCGGGGACGGCGGCGGCGGGTTCGAAGACCCCTTCGAGATGCCACACGCCGGTGAAGCCGTTGAACGGACCGCCGACGATCAGGCTGGTCCACTGCAGGGTGAAGCGGCGGGTCTGCGGGTCGTAGCTGCCGGTGGCCGCGGGGCCCTGTGGCGCATCGGATTTCGGCTGGTCGAACCACTTCTGCGCGACCCAGTCCCAGACCCGCTGCACCTGTTCGGTACCGGCGACCTGAGGACCGTCCTTCTCCGGCGGTTTGGGCGCGCCCTGGTTGAATTCCTGGTCGTTCCACGACGCCGCCCAGGCGGACAGGTCGGCGGTGAGCTTGCCGCCGTTGTTCACCACCGTCGGCGGCGGCACCTTGCGCCCGGTCTGCGGATCCACCGGATTGGTGGAGATGCCGAATTCCACGGCGAAGAACCTGGTCGGCTTGGTGATCGAGGACGCGAGCGAATTACCCTGGGCGAAACCGGGATTCGGCTCGCTTTGAAAGCCCCCGGTGCGCAGTCCCCCGGCCGTGCCGGGTTCGAGCAGGGTGGTCGAGCCGTTCTGTACCGGCGAATCGCCGTTGGGCATGTACGGCCCCTTGTCCGGCGTACCGCCCGGCTGCACCATGCGGAACCAGGTGCCCGACACCTGATCGCCCTGCGCCGAACCCGGGGTGAATCGGAACAATCCGACCAGGGGCTGCGCGGCGGACGCGGGTGCGGAGTCGCCCGAGGACGAACATCCGGTCAGCGCCAGCACCGCGCCGGCCAGGACGACGGCGAGCATTCGCCTCATTGCCGCTCCTTCCCCGGCTCGCGCAGCCCGGCCGCGGCGGCCGCGAACACGACCACCCCGGGCGCCAGGTAGAACCATCCGAGTCCGCGAAATGCGGTGAATCTCAGCGGTTTCGTCGCCTCGTCCAGCGCCGCCACCGCGTCGAAGTTGTCGATGTTGTCGTTCATGGTTCCGATGAGCGCGGCGAATCGGGAGGTCATCGGCTGCCACCGGGCCTCGAGCGCCGCGATTCCGGCCAGGTCGGCATCGGGATGCGCTGCCCGGATCGCACCGGTGTAGCGGCTGTTCAGATCGCCGTCGGCCGCGACCAGCGTGACGAAGTAGCCCTGCACCTCGCGCACCTCGTCATGGGTGAGGATCGGCCGGAATCCCTCGATGAGCGGCCGCCCGGCCGAGGCCGCCGAAAACAGCCCGCCCGCAAGCGATATCGCGATCAGGCCGAGCGCCGCCAGCGCGGCGATCGAGCGCCACACCACACCGCGCCCACCGGCCGCCGCCCGCCGGAAGCCGAAAACGCCCGCGCCGGTGAGGATCACGCCCGCCAGTGCGAGCAACCACGGCAGCGCACCGATCGGCGGCAGATCCGCCAGCCGCCGATAGTTGTCCCGGTTGGCGTCGATCGCGTCGAGCATCGACGAGATGTCGGAGCGAATGCCGGGATAGTCGCGCACGAAGGAGTCCACCCGGTCGTAGCGACCCTGCTCCAGCCCCTGGGACCGCAGGGCCAGCACATTCGCCCGAGCGCCGTCGAGCACCCGGAGATCGTCGCGGTAGCCGTCGATACTCGAGCGGCTCACATACGGCCCGAAGGCATCGATCATGGCCTCACCCCGCGCCGCGCGCGGGAACATGCCGGTGATGATCGGCGCGAGGATCAGTGCCAGGCCCACCGCGACGATCACCGCGAACGGCCACCTCGGACGGGCCGGTGGGGCGGTCTCGACATGAGCGACGAACTCCGAGTACGCCGGGAGTCCGGACAGCCGATCGGTCACCATCAGGGCTGCCTTCGCCCGGCGATGGCGTCGGCCTTGAAGAAGACCGCGGCCGCCACCAGCGCGAGCAGCAGCAGCGCGGGCACCACCCAGGCCGGGGCCTGCTGCTTGCGCGGCAGATCGATGGTTCGGGTCGCGAGGGTGGGTGCGGGATGCACGGCGGCGGACACACCCGCCTGCGCGGGCGCACCCGGAGCCGGGGCGCCCGGCGCTGCGGGAACCGCGGGATTCGGTGCGGGCGCGCCGGGGGTCGGGCCATTCTGCGCGGGCGCGCCGGGGGCCGGATTCGCCTGGGGCGCGCCCGGATTCGTGATCGGGGCGGCCGGTTGCGCGGGAGCGCCGCCGCTCGGGGCGACCGGTGCCGCCGCGGGCGCGCGT
This sequence comes from Nocardia sp. CDC159, assembly GCF_023740735.1. GTDB lineage: Bacteria > Actinomycetota > Actinomycetes > Mycobacteriales > Mycobacteriaceae > Nocardia > Nocardia pulmonis. Next base: position 104,695 of record NZ_JAMRXH010000018.1, on the reverse strand, counting down.
CCGCCGCCGCGATACTGTCCGGCCAGATGCCACAGCCCGGTGAAGTTGTTGAACGGACCGCCGACGATCTGACTGGTCCACTCGAGCACGAAATTGCCCGCGCCGTCGATACTGCCGCGCACCGGACTGGTCTTACCCGGCAGCCCGCCGCCCGGCTTGGGCGCGCCCTGGTTGAACACCTGGTTGTTCCAGGTGACCCCCAGGCTGCTCAGGTCGCCCGACAGCTCCCCGCCGTCGGCGAAGATCTGCGGCAGCCCGGTGCCCTGCCCGGTCTGCGGATCGGTCGGATTGGTGGCGGTGGCGAAGTCCACCCCGTAGAAGCGCACCGGCGTGGTGACCCGGCCGGACCGCGCATTGCCCGTGGCGTCGAATGCCGCCTCGGGCTGCGGCTGATAGCCGCCGCTGACCAGGCCGCCATCGGTGCCCGCCGAGAGCGGAGTGACGGTCTGATCGCTGCACCGGGAGTCGCTGTTCTGCAGATAAGGCCCGCCCGCATCGCCGGTCGGCAGGATCATCCGGAAGAAGCTGCCGGTGACCGAGCCGTTCGCGCATACCCCGGGAGCCAGCGTGAACAGGCCGTTCAGCGGTGCCGGATCGGCCTGGGCGATGGGTGCGGCAAGCGCCGAGACGCCGATCGCGGCGGCCGCGACGGCGAGCCGGGCAATGGTTCGTCGCATGGGGTCGTCCTCGATTCGTGCGGACAGTAGGGATGTCACCGGACGAATCGATCGCAACCCCGGCACTCCCGGATGTCGCGAGTTGTAGTCACGGTGAGCGGAATCCGGCCCTGGCGAATTTTCAGCGGCGCTGAACTTCGCCCCTCCCGTGCCCGGGCACAAACCGGCACTGGCGCAGCTCATTCCGTGCGCCGCCCATACCGGGGACGCCGCCGGAGATCAACTGGAATTGTGATACGACTCACTCTAGAATTGCTTTGACGTCCTAGTATTGGGCGCCCAAAGGACACGTCGGAGGACTTCCCATGGCCGACCGCCCCGCCCTGCACACACCCGTCCATCCCGTCCGGTTCGTGACCTCGGCGGCCCTGTTCGACGGGCACGACGCCGCGATCAACATCATGCGGCGCATCCTGCAGTCGCAGGGCGCGGAGGTGATCCACCTCGGCCACAATCGGGCGGTCAGCGAGGTGGTCGACGCCGTACTCGCCGAGGACGTGCAGGGCGTGGCGGTGAGCTCGTATCAGGGCGGGCACGTCGAATACTTCGAATATCTGGCCGCGGCGCTGCGCGCGGCCGGCGCGGAACATGTGCGGATCTTCGGCGGCGGCGGTGGCGTGATCGTGGCCGAGGAGATCGAGCGGCTGGCCGCGTCCGGGGTGACCATCTTCTCCCCCGAGGATGGGCAGCGACTCGGGCTGCCCGGCATGATCAACACGCTGATTCAGGCGTGCGATGTGGATCTCGCCCTCGAACCCGCACCCGTGGAGGCGGTGCTGGCCGGTGAGCGAAAGGCATTGGCGCGCACCATAACCTGCCTGCAGCAGGATGCCCTGCCCGAGGCGGATCTGGCGGCGCTGACCACCGCGGCGGGCGCGCGGTCGGTGCCGGTGCTGGGCATCACGGGCACCGGCGGTTCCGGAAAGTCCTCGCTCACCGACGAACTCGTGCGACGGCTGCGCTCGGATCAGCAGGACAAGCTAGGGGTGGCGATCCTCGCGGTCGATCCGACCCGCAGGCGCGGCGGCGGCGCGCTGCTGGGCGACCGCATCCGGATGAACTCTCTGGACGCCGACCACATCTACTTCCGCTCGCTGGCCACCCGGGGCGCGCACGAACTGCCGACGAATATCGACGCGATGATCCTCGCCTGCAAGGCGGCCGGTTACGACCTGGTCATCCTGGAGACGCCCGGCATCGGCCAGGGCGATGCGGCGATCGTCGACCACGTGGACGTGTCCATGTACGTGATGACACCGGAATTCGGCGCGGCCTCCCAGCTCGAGAAGATCGACATGCTGGATTACGCGGATGTGGTGGCCATCAACAAGTTCGAGCGGCGCGGGGCCGCCGACGCGCTGCGCGATGTCTCGCGACAGCTGGTCCGCAATCGCGAGGCGTTCGGCTCCGCGCCGGAGGATATGCCGGTCTTCGGCACCAGCGCGGCGACCTTCAACGACGACGGCGTGACGGCGCTGTATCAGCATCTGACCGGATTGCTGAGCGAGCACGGACTGATCCTGGAACCCGGTGTGCTGCCGCGGGTGAACACCAAGGTGTCCACCCGCTTCGCCCAGCTCATTCCGCCCGCGCGGGTGCGGTATCTGGCCGAGATCGCCGATACCGTGCGTGCCTATCATGCCGATACCGCCCGCCAAGTCCTCGTGGCGCAACGGGTTCAGCGCTTCGAGCAGGTGCTCGCGGAACTGCCCGAGGATGCGGCCGTCGCGGAACTGCTGGAACGGTCCCGCGGGGAGCTCACCCCCGAGAACGCCGCGCTGCTCGCGCAGTGGCCCGCCCTGGCCGAGTCCTACCGCGGTGAGGAGCAGGTCGTGCGCGTGCGCGATCGCGAGATTCGTACCGCGCTGCGGCGAACCTCGCTGTCGGACAGCTCGATTCCCCGGGTGGCCCTGCCCCGGTACACCGATCACGGTGAGCTGCTGCGCTTTCTGCGGGCCGAGAATCTGCCCGGCCGATTTCCGTTCACCGCCGGGGTGTTCGCGTTCAAGCGGGACAACGAGGATCCGGCGCGGATGTTCGCCGGGGAGGGTGATCCGTTCCGCACCAATCGGCGGTTCAAGGTGCTCTCGGAGCATTCCGAGGCCAAACGGCTCTCCACGGCCTTCGATTCGGTCACGCTCTACGGACACGATCCGGCCGAGCGGCCCGATATCTATGGCAAGGTCGGCACCTCGGGCGTCTCCATCGCGACGCTCGACGATATGAAGGCGCTCTACGACGGCTTCGACCTGACCGCGCCGACCACCTCGGTGTCGATGACCATCAACGGTCCCGCGCCGACGATTCTGGCGTACTTCCTCAATACGGCCATCGACCAGGCGCTGCAACGATTCCGCGAAGCCGAGGGCCGCGAGCCGAGCGCCGAGGAGGGGGCGCGGATCCGGGAGCGGACGCTGGCCACCGTGCGCGGGACCGTGCAGGCCGACATCCTCAAGGAGGATCAGGGCCAGAACACCTGTATCTTCTCCACCGAGTTCAGCCTGCGTATGATGGCCGACATTCAGGAATGGTTCGTGCGCAACGGGGTTCGTAACTTCTACTCCGTGTCCATCTCCGGGTATCACATCGCCGAGGCCGGGGCGAATCCGATCAGCCAGCTGGCGTTCACGCTGGCCAACGGATTCACCTATGTGGAGGCCTATCTCGCGCGCGGTATGCGTATCGACGACTTCGCGCCGAATCTGTCGTTCTTCTTCTCCAATGGCATGGATCCGGAGTATTCGGTGATCGGCCGCGTGGCGCGACGCATCTGGGCGATCGCCATGCGCGACCGCTACGGCGCCAACGAGCGCTCCCAGAAGCTCAAGTACCACATCCAGACCTCGGGCCGCTCGCTGCACGCCCAGGAGATGAGCTTCAACGACATTCGCACCACGCTGCAGGCGCTGATCGCGATCTACGACAACTGCAACAGCCTGCACACCAACGCCTACGACGAGGCCGTCACCACACCCACCGAGGATTCGGTGCGCCGAGCTTTGGCCATCCAATTGATCATCAACAAGGAATGGGGCCTGGCGATGAACGAGAATCCGCTGCAGGGCAGCTTCATCATCGACGAGCTCACCGATCTGGTGGAGGAGGCGGTGCTGGTCGAATTCGAGCGCATCTCCGAACGCGGCGGCGTCCTCGGCGCCATGGAGACCGGCTATCAGCGCGGCCGCATCCAGGACGAGTCCATGCGCTACGAACAGCGCAAACACGATGGCAGCCTGCCGATCATCGGCGTGAACACCTTCCGCAATCCGCACGGCGAACCGCACCGCGAACTCGAATTGGCCCGGGCCACCGAATCGGAGAAGCAGTCCCAGCTGCGGCGCACCCGCGAATTCCGCGACCGCCACCGCGACGCGGCGCACGCCGCGCTGGCCCGCCTCGAATCCGCCGCGCGCACCGACGAAAACGTCTTCGAGGTGTTGATGGACGCCGCCCGCGTCTGCACCCTGCAGCAGATCACCGACACGTTCTTCACCGTCGGAGGCCAGTACCGCCGCAACGTCTGAGGTTGACACCGCCTCGCCGCGCGCGCCTAATGGTGGGCAGGCGCGGCCGATGCAGGCGGGCGACATCACTTGGATGGTCCTTCGGCCGGGATATCGCACGGCTACGGGAGTTCAGATGCGGCTCAATCCATTCGGTGGCCAGCGACGGACCGATCGCGCCGATGCGGTCGTCACCGGAGCCGGGAGCGGGATCGGCCGCTCGCTCGCGATGGAATTGAGCGGCCGGGGCGGTCGGGTGGTGTGCGCCGATATCGATGCGGAGCGGGCCCGGGAGACTGCGGCGGCGATCGGGGCCACGGCGCTCGACGTGGTCTGCGATGTGCGCGCGAGCGAGCAGGTCGCCGCGCTGGCCGATACCGCGGAGCGGTTCTTCGACCGGACGCCCGACATCGTGATCAACAACGCCGGAATCGCGCGGGGCGGGAGGGTGATCGGCGACGCTCCGCTGCCGGAATGGCAGCGGGTGCTCGAGGTGAATCTGTGGGGCGTCGTGCACGGCTGCCATGTCTTCACGCCACGGCTGCGGGCGGCGGGACGCGGCGCGATCGTCAACCTCGCCTCGGCGGCCGCCTTCGGGGCCGCGCCGCGGATGGCCGCCTACAACGTCAGCAAGGCCGGGGTGCTGGCGCTGTCGGAGACGTTGGCCGCCGAACTGTCGGGCACGGGGGTGTCGGTGACGGTGGTGTGTCCGACCGCGGTGCGGACCGGAATCCTCGACGACGTCGCGTTTCCGGACGAGACCACCGCCCGGGTCGGTCATGCCGTGGCCCGAACCGGCCGGTCCCCCGACCACATCGCGCGCACCATCCTCGATGCCGTCGACCGCGGCGCGCTGTATGTGGTGCCACAGCTCGAGGCGAAGTTCATCTGGCAGTCCAAGCGGCTGCTTCCGGTTCCCTACACCCGGATGGCCGGGTTGGTGGAACGGCTGGTGCGCTGAATCTTCCAGGGAGGTCACCTATGTCCGCGCAACACGACATCATCGTCGTCGGTGCCGGGTTCTCCGGTATCGGAGTGGGAATCAAATTGCTGGAGGCGGGATTCGACGACTTCCTGATCGTCGACGAGGCCGACGGAGTCGGCGGGACCTGGCATTGGAACACCTATCCCGGTATCGCGGTGGATATTCCGTCGTTCAGCTATCAGTACTCGTTCGAGAAGAGTGCGGAGTGGTCGCGGGTCTACGCGGCCGGGCAGGAGCTCAAGGCGTACGCGGAGTACTGCGCCGACAAGTACGCACTGCGGCCGCACATTCGTTTTCGCACCACCGTCGTGAGCGCGGAGTTCGATGCCGACGCCGATCTTTGGCGACTGCGCACCGCGGACGGCGACGAGTTGACCGCCCGCTTCGTGGTCGCCGCTACCGGGGTGCTCACCCGGCCGAAATTGCCCGACATTCCGGGTGTGGACTCCTTCGCCGGGGTCACCATGCATACCGCGCGCTGGGATCACGAGCAGCAGCTGCGCGGTAAGCGGGTGGCGATCATCGGCACGGGGGCCTCGGCGGTGCAGGTGATTCCGGCTATCGCGCCGGAGGTGGCGCGGCTGGTGGTCTTTCAGCGCACGCCGATCTGGTGTCTGCCGCGGCTGGACCGGCCGCTGCCGACGCCGCTGCGGTTGGCCTTGCGATATGTCCCAGGCGCGCAGGCGGTTTCGCGGCTGGCCAGCCAGGCGTTCGTGGAACTCGCCTTTCCGCTGTCGGCGCACTACTACTCGGTGCTGCCGGTGGCCAAGCTGGCCGAGCGCAGCGGGCTGGCGCATCTGCGACGGCAGGTGCACGATCCGGAGATCCGCGAAAAGCTCACGCCGCGATACGCATTGGGCTGTAAGCGTCCCGGCTTCTCCAACGACTATCTGCCCACCTTCAACCGCGACAATGTCGTCCTGGAGACCGATCCCCTCGCCGAAATCGTCCCGCGCGGCGTGCGCACCCGAACCGGGACCGAGTACGAGGTGGACGTGCTCATCCTGGCCACCGGATTCAAGGTGATGGAGGCGGGCAATATGCCCACCTTCACGCTGCGCGGGGTGGGCGGGCTCGATATCGAGAAGTGGTGGAGCGAGCACCGGTTGCAGGCCTACGAGGGGGTGAGCCTGCCCGGATTCCCGAACTTCTTCAGCATCATCGGTCCCTACGGGTACAACGGCTCGTCGTACTTCACCCTCATCGAGATGCAGACCCGGCACATCCTGCGGCTGCTGCGGCACGCCCGGCGGCGCGCGGCGACCCGGGTCGAGGTGACCGTGGAGGCGAACGAACGCTTCTTCCGAGAGATGCTGAAACGCCGTGGCGGACAGGTGTTCTGGCAGGACAGCTGCACGCTGGCCAACAGCTACTACTTCGACGAGCACGGCGACGTGCCGCTCCGGCCGACCAGCACGGTCGAGGCGACCTGGCGCGCGGGGCATTTCGACCTGGACGACTACCGGTTCACCCGGGCTCAGGGGACGAAGGCGCGGGCCAGCTGATCGGACAGCTCGCGGCGCGCCGCGACCAGTGACGGGCCGTACCAGGTGAGGCTGCGGCCCGATACCAGCGCGACCGGGATTCCGGCGAAGGCGTCCGGACCGTCCGCGGCCGTGAATACGTACGGTTCGTCCGGCAGCACCGCCAGCTCCACACCGTCGACGAGCTCCGCATCGGACACCCTCGGATAGCGCTCGGGCCGGTCGGCGTGCACGAGTCGCAGGCCCAGGCGCCCCGCCAGATCCGCAGTGAACGTATCCCGCCCCACCACCATCCAGGGCCTGCGCCAGATCGGAATCACGGCCGCCCGCAGGGGTTCCGGAGGCGGCGGCCGCCACACCCGCTCCGCCTCGTCGAGCCACCCCGGCCGCCCCACCTCGAGCGCCGCCCCGAAAAGCCTTGCCAGCGAGTAGAAGGCCTCGTCGAGTGTCCGAATCCTGGTGACCCACACCGAAACCCCCGCCCCCCGCAGTCGATCCACATCGATCCGCCGATTCTCCTCCTGATTGCACACCACCAGATCCGCGTCGAGCCCCACAATCCGCCGCACATCCGGGTTCTTCGTCCCCCGCACCCGCTCCACCTCCAGATCACCCGGATGCGTACACCATTCGGTGGCGGCGATCAGCAGTTCGGGGCAGGTGGCCGCGATCGCCTCGGTCAGCGAGGGGACGAGGGAGACGACGCGGCGAATCGGGCGGGTCAGTGGCACGGGTGCGCCTAGATCGTCGGCCAGGTCGCTGGGCATGGGTTCACGATAGATCCCCGCCTCGTTCTCCCGGCTTCGCCGCGGAGAACGAGGCGGGGAAATTGGGGAGCGCGCGCGGACGAGAGGGAGTTGAGTGGGCGGGGGATATTGGGGGTGGCGGCGGACCGAGGAAGACGGCGGACCGAAGAGGACGGCGGACCGAGGAAGACGGCGGACCGAGGAGGGCGGCGGACCGAGGAGGGCGGCGGACCGAGTGGGGCGGATCGGAGGGGGCGGCGGATCGAGGGTTGGACCCGCACCGGTCGGACGGGGCGGTGGACGAGCGGGTGGTTACTCGCGCAGGCCGTGGTAGAGGGTGCGGAGGTCGCGCAGGCCTGCCTCGGCGGTTTTTTCGTCTTCGGCGGTCATGCGGAGGGCCTGGCGGAGGGGATTGGGGTCGAGGTCTTCGAGGGCGGGGCGGAAGTCGGGGGTGGGGAGGGCTGGGAGGGGGGTGGTTTCGCCGTAGAGGTCGTCGGGGAGGGTGGGGCCGTTGTCGGCTTGGACGCCGCCGATGAGGGTGTCCAGGTCGAGGCCGCGCAGGACGAGCATGGCGGAGGGCTGTTCGTCGAGGCGTTCGGCGATGATGTAGCAGACCGCGGCGACGTGTTTGCAGGGCCAGCCGGAATCGGGACAGGTGCAGGCGAAGTCGAGTTCGGCGGCGGTGGTGGGCAGCAGCAGCGGGCCCAGTTCCTTCGGCAGCGCGCCGGAGGCCAGCTGCGCGAGCATGCCGGGGGTGCCACGGACCTGGTCGATCAGCTCGTCCAGGCGTTCGTCGCGCAGCTTACGCAGCGTCAGCACCGCGGTGAACGGGCGCGGCTGACTGCCCTGCACCTCCGCGGTCACCGCACCGGGCTCGAGGTGATAGGTCACCACCTGGCCGGAACGGGCGTAGGACCGGCCGCGCGCCAAACGCCCCGGATCGGCGACCTGTTCGACCGCATCGATGAACGATCGCCCCCACCACGTCCGCGCGAACGAACCCCGCCGACTGCGCGGCTCCACCCCGCCCCGCACCGGCAGCCGTTTGCCGTACTTGCTGTAGTCCTCGGATGGGCTCACTCCCCCACCGCCTCCGGCCCGAGCGCGAACAGCTCGCGCAGCTCCTCCGAACTCAGCTCGGTGATCCAGCTCTCGCCGGTGCCCACGGTCAGATTCGCCAATTCCTGTTTGCCACCGATCATGTCGTCGATGCGCTCCTCGATGGTGTCCACGCACACCAGCTTGCGGACCTGCACATCGCGGCGCTGGCCGATCCGGAAGGCCCGGTCGGTCGCCTGATTCTCCACCGCCGGATTCCACCAGCGGTCCAGGTGCACAACGTGATTGGCAGCGGTGAGATTGAGCCCGGTGCCACCGGCCTTGAGCGACAACAACATCAGCGGCGGCCCATCCTCCCGCTGGAACCGCTCCACCATCGCGTCGCGCCCGGACTTGGACACCCCGCCGTGCAGGAACGGAATCGGTGTGCCGAACCGCTCGCTCAGATACGGCGCGATCAGCTCCCCGAACTCCCGGAACTGCGTGAACAGCAACGCCTTCTCCCCATCGGCGACCACCGACTCCAGCACATCCTCGACCAGCGCCAGCTTGCCGGAGCGATGCTGCCCCCGCTTCAGCACCGCCGACCCGTCACCGAGGAAGTGCGCGGGGTGATTGCACACCTGCTTGAGCCGGGTCAGCGCGCCGAGCACCGCACCCTTGCGGGCCATACCCTCCGAGCCCTTCAGCTTGGCGACCATATCGTCGACCACCGCCTGGTACAGCGCCGCCTGTTCCACGGTGAGATTGGCACGCACCGTCATCTCGATCTTGTCCGGAAGATCGGAGATCACCGCGGGATCGGTCTTGACCCGGCGCAGCACGAACGGCGCGGTGATCGCGCGCAGGCGGCTCACGGCGTTCTCGTCGCGTTCGCGCTCGATCGGCACGGCGAAGCGGGAGTGGAACTCCGAGGCCTTGCCCAATAGCTTCGGCGCGGCGAAATCGAGAATGGAACGCAGCTCCTCCAACCGGTTCTCCACTGGAGTGCCGGTGAGCGCCAGGCGATGCCGGGCCGCAACCGTGCGCGCCGCCCGCGCCTGCCGGGTACCCGCGTTCTTGATGTGCTGGGCCTCGTCGAGCACCACCCGCTCCCAGCGCTGCCGCTTCAACTCCTCCACATCCCGGGCCAGCAGCGCGTAGGTGGTGATCATCAGATCCGAATCCGACACGGCCGCATCGAGTTCCGCGCCGCGGCGGCGGTTGGCCCCGTGATGCACGAGTACCCGCAGATCGGGCACGAACCGCTCGGCCTCCCGCTGCCAGTTGCCCACGACCGACATGGGGCATACGAGCAGCGTCGGGGAAACCGAGGGATCGACCGGGTTCTCCCGCTCGTGGGCCAGTAGCGCCAGCACCTGGATCGTCTTGCCGAGACCCATGTCGTCGGCCAGGATCGCGCCGCAGTTGAGGCGGTTCATGGTCGCCAGCCAGGACAGGCCGCGCAGCTGGTAGGGGCGCAGCTGGGCCTTCAGGCCGATCGGGGGGTCCACCTCGCGGGCGGCTTTGGTGGACTCGAAAAGCTCTGCGGCCCAACCGGTCGCGCTGACCTGTTCGATCGGCACCCGCTCGATGCCCGCGGCGCCGACCTCGCCGAGGAATTGGGTCAGCGTGCCGACCGTCTCCTCGGTGCGGCCGCAGAGGTAGGCCGCGGCGGCGGCGAGCATACGGTGATCGGCCTGCACCCACTGCCCGCGCAGCCGGACCAGGTCGGACTTCGCCTGGACCAGCCGCGACATCTCGGCGGGCGTGAGCACCATATCGCCCAGGGCCAGCTCCCAGCGGTAGGACACCAGGCCGTTGAGCCCGACCGCGGTCTCGGTGGCGGCGGGACTCTGCACGTGCACGCGCATACTCGGGGCGACGATCCGCCAGGCCCGCGGCAGCAGCAGTTGCACCCCGGCCGCCCGCAGCACATGTGCGCCGTGCGCGACCAGATCCTGCACCACCGCGGTCGGCAGGAGAAAATCCATTCCTCGCGGATCACGCGGCAATTCGCGCAGCATCGGATAGGCCTGGACCGCCGCGGTCACCTTCTCCCCGGCCATCCGCACCAGCGCCGGATCACCGCTCAACGTAACAGGTTGCGGCGCTTCGCCTTCCGCGCGCAGGCAGACCTCGAGCCGCCAGAGCGCGGCGATGCTGTCGTCGTCCTCGGCCTCGTCGTCGGGTTCGAGCAGGCGCAACACCAGTTCCGGCTCACCGACGGTGAGGCTCGTGCGCCACTGCTCGAGTGCGGTGGCCACCCGGTGCGATCCGGTTTCCAGGGGCGCGTCGGCGATCAGGGCGGCCAGCAGCGGATGCGCCGACCGCGGGCGCGGCGCGTGCAGACGGGTGATGGGATCGGTCAGCTCGACGACCAGATCCTCGAGGATCGCGGCCGGGCGGCCGGAGACCCGCAGGGCCGGTGGCATGGCCACGGCCAGCTCGGCCAGCCACGCGCGCTGCCGCTGCCCGCCGACCAGCCGCCAGCGCACCCACCAGTCGCCGTCCTCGCGGGTCAGATCGGGCACGATCCGGCCCGCCCGCACCCAGCGCTCGATACCCCGGGCGACATGGCCCAGATAGCGCAGATCCGCCGCGACGGACGCGGGAGGCAGCGTTTGCAGCAGCACCTGCGCGGCCATATCGGGCGCGAGCGCGTGTGCGGGCACCTCGGCATCGACCGGGCCATCCGGGCCGGTGACCAGGACCCGGGCCCGATGCCGAAAGCGGGCCGTCTGCACGATCGCGCCCAGCGGCACGGGCGGGGTCGCGAGCTCGTCCTCGGTGCCGGGACCTCGCCACAGCAGCAGACCGGAACCCGGCGTCCACAACCCGTGCAGCATTGGTCCATCCAATCAGCCCCCACCGACACTCTTTCTTTCTGCCCCGCCACGGAACATACTGGAATATCCGCAGGTCACTGCCGACGAACAGGAGGGCAGTGCAGATGACGATCCTGCTCCAGGTCCTCGAGCAGAGTTTCACGCCGACGACGCCGTGGGAGCGTCGAAAATTCACCTTCGTGGATACCACGAAGATCGTCGGCATGCGCCTGGACGGCCAGTCCGGAGTCTGGCTGGACCTCTCGCGCCCCGGTGAATCGCAGCGGTTGGCCCGCACCATCGACCCGCGCGATGCCATCACCTTCCTGCTCACCACCTTCGCCAAGATCGCCGAATGCGAGGATCGCGGCGGCTCGTGGGTGATCGGGCACGACGGGGCGCGGGTGGAGTCCATCGCGGCGACCCGCTTCCCGCCCGCCGCGACCGCACTGCCCGCCGACGATCTGCTGGCCCGCGCCTGGCTGTAGCGATCTGTCGGTACCTGCGTGTACATCTGATCCATGCGCCGGGGGAATCTCGTTCGGGTACTGGGTGCGTTCGCCGCCGTCTTGCTCGCCTCGTGTTCGACCTACGGCGGGCCACCCGCACCGGGCAGTCCGTCGCGGGCCCAGGTCGAGGAGTTGCTCGCGGCCGTGCGCGTGATCGACGCGCGCCCACCGCTGCGCGGTTACGAGCGCGGCTGCGGCGCCGGGGAGGGCTGCGTATTCGGCCCCGCCTGGACCGACGACAATGACGGTCCCGGCGGGCACGACGGCTGTGATACCCGAAACAACGTGCTGGCCAAGCAATTACGCGAGGTCCGCTTCCGCCCCGGCACCCGTGACTGCGTCGTCGTGACGGGGATACTCCACGACCCCTATACCGGCAAGCGCATCGAATTCGACCGCTCCGAACCCCGCTCGGTCCAGATCGACCACATCTATTCGCTGGCCGCGGCCTGGGCCATGGGCGCGTCGAATTGGCCTTTGCCCCAACGCATCCGATTCGCCAACGACATCGATTTCAACCTGTTGGCCGTGGCCGGTGCGGTCAACGAGGACAAGGGCGACAGCACCCCATCGGACTGGTTGCCCCCGGCGCACTCCTACCACTGTTTCTACGCGGGCAAATACCTCACGGCGGCAACGCGATACGACCTTCCGGTCACTCGCGCCGATCACGAGGCACTGCGCCGCGTCGCCGCCCGCTGCCCCTGAGTGACGAACAATTCACGTCGGCGAAAGCTCGTGGCACCGTGCGGGCCACCACCGCATTGCACCACTCGCCCAGGATCGTCGCGCCTTTGACCTTCGATCGATGGGAGTGTGTATGTCCGGCCGTATCACCCGGCGGCACGTCATTGCTGGAATCGGCGCCCTGGCAGGCTCGTTCGCCGCCGCGTCCTCCCTTTCGCCCGCCATTACGCGGGCCGCGCCCGCCGATCGGGAGATACGGGTCTTGACGATCAATATCTGGCAGGCGGGCGACAACATCTCCGGCGGGATCGATCTGGTCGCCGATCTGATCGTCGCAACCGATGCCTCGATCGTCCTTCTCACCGAGGCATTCCGCGGTGCGACCGATCGGATTGCCGAGGCCCTGCGTCGTCGGGGTCGCAAATATGCGAGCGCATCCTCCGCCGACACCGGCGTGCTGTCGGTGTTCCCGATGGAGTCCAGCACCAACTTCACCTATATGACGCGAGCGCGATTGTCGGTGCACGGCCAGCCGTTCTCGGTCTACTCGGCACATCTGGAGTACCGCTGGTATGCCACCTATCTGCCGCGTGGTTACGCCCCCGGCAGCACGGGCGACGAATTCGCACAGTACGGGTGGGGCAAACTACCCGGTGGGCCGGTCACCGATCCCGCGGTGGTCCAGCGGGTGAACCTCGCGTCGGGCCGACCCGACACGATCACGAAATTCCTCGACGACGCCCGGGCCGAAATGGCCGCCGGGCGCGCGGTGATCCTCGGCGGCGATTTCAACGAGCCCTCCACCCTGGACTGGACCTCGGCGACGGCCCGGCTGTTCGACCACAACGGCGTGGTGCTGCCCTGGGAGAGCACTCGGCGGCTGCAGGGGGCGGGTTTCGTGGACGCCTACCGCTTCTGCTACCCGAACCCGGTCACCCATCCCGGATTCACCTGGCCCGCAAGCAACCCCGAGGCCCCGGTCGGCAAGCTGACCTGGGCCCCGGAGGCCGACGAGCGCGACCGCATCGACTACATCTTCACCAGCCCCGGCGCCCCACTGATCCTGACCTCGGCCGGGCTGGTCGGACCGCGCGGCTCGATCGTCCGCAACAAACGAGCCGACGAGACCACCCAGGACAACTTCATCGCGACCCCGCAGCGCTGGGTCTCCGACCACAAGGCCGTCCTGGCCACCTATCGCATGTTCGTATCCCCGACCACCGGGTAGCCGCGAGCCCGACCGAATCGCGTCCGGTCAGACCGTGGCCACCGGGCGATGCGGATCGTTGGACCACTGCGACCACGATCCCGGATACAGGCTGGCCTCGAAACCCGCCGCCGCCAGCGCCGCCACCTGGTGGGCGGCGGTCACGCCGGAGCCGCAGTAGACGGCGATCGGGCCGTCGCCGAGGGCCGTGAAGCGGGCGCGAAGTTCCTCGGGGGATTTGAAAGTGCCCTCGGGCGTGAGGTTTTCGGAGGTGGGGGCGCTGATCGCGCCGGGGATGTGGCCCGCGCGCGGGTCCACCGGTTCCGTCTCGCCGCGATAGCGCTCACCGGCGCGGGCGTCGAGGAGCAGGCCCGTCCAGGTGGCCGCGGCGTCGGCGTCGACGGTCGGCATGTTGCCGGAGCCGAGGACGACGTCGCCGGGTTCGGGGTCGGGTTCGTCACCACGGGCCAGTTCGCCGCCCGCGCGTTCCCAGGCGGGCAGCCCGCCGTCGAGAATGCGGACATCGGGCACGCCCGCCCACCGCAGCAGCCACCAGGCGCGGGCCGCGGCCATCCCACCGGTGGCGTCGTAGACCACCACGGGCTCACCGATGCGCAGGCCCCAGCTGCGGGCGCATTTTTGCAGGTGGGCCGGTTCGGGCAGCGGGTGGCGGCCGCGGGCGGGCGAGGGCGGGGCCGCTAATTCGGTCTCCAGATCGACGAAGATCGCGCCGGGTATGTGGCCGTCCAGATAGTGCTGCGGACCGTCCGGGTCGCCCAGCGCCCAGCGCACATCCAGCAGGTGCACGCGGGAGGTGTTGTCGGACAACATCTTCCGAAGCTCATCAGCCGAGATCAGTACCGCGGTCAAGCCCAGCTCCTTCGTCGGATACCTACCTGTGACGCCGAACACCTTCACCCTACGACAGCCGGTGACGACTACGACCGCGAAGGGCCACCCAGCACCCAGCGCACCAGCAGCCCCGCGGCCAGCGCCCAGAACGCCGCGCCGATTCCGAGCACGGCGATCCCGGAGGCCGACACCAGCAGGGTGACCGCGCCCGCGACGCGATGTTCCGCCGCGCCGAGGGCCGCGTGCAGGGCGGCGGCGAACGTCGCGATCAGGGCAAGTCCGGCAACGGTTTCCAGCACCCCCGGCGGCGCCGCGGCCACCAGCGCCACGACCGCGCCCGAGGCGAGGGCGATCACCAGATAGCTGCAGCCCACCGTGAACACGGCGATCCAGCGCCGCCGCGGATCCGGATGCGCCGAGGGCGCGGCCGACAGGGCGGCGCTGATCGCGGCCAGGTTGATCGCGTGCCCGCCCGCGGGCGCGCCGACCATGGTGCCGATTCCGGTCGCCGCCATCGCCGCCCGCCACGGCACCCGATAGCCGAAGGAGGCCATCACCGCGGTGCCCGGGATGTTCTGCGCGGCCATGGTCACGATGTACAGCGGCACCGCGATGCCGATGATCGCCTGCCAACTCCAGTGCGGCACGGTCAATTCCACCCGCGGCACCATCGCCGCCCAATCCAGCCCGCGATGGGTGACGGCGATATCGATCAGCGCGCCGACGACCGCGACCACGAAGGCCGCCAGCACCGACCACCGCGGGGCGAAGCGCTGCAACACCAGCCAGACCACCAGCACCGGAACGACCACGGCCGGGCTCACCACGACCGCGCGCAGCGGCGCCAGGCACAGCGGCAGCAACACCCCCGCCAGCATGGCCTGCGCGATCTCCACCGGAATCGCCGCGATCAGGCGTCCGAGCCGCTCCCAGCATCCGGTCAGCACGATCAGCGCACCGGTCACCACGAACGCGCCGACCGCGGCGGGCCACCCGCCCGCCACCGCCCCGGTGCTCGCCAGCAGCGCCGCGCCCGGCGTCGACCAGGCGAATGCGATCGGCATCCGAAACCGCCTGCTCAACACCAGCATTCCCACGGCCTGGGTCACACACAACGCCAGCAGACCCGACGCCGCCTGCGCCGGTGACGCACCCACCTTCGTCAACCCCGTCAACACCACCGCGAACGAGCTGGTGAACCCGACCAGTGCCGCGACGACACCCGCGCCGATGGGCTGCCACACCCCCGCCCGCTGCTCCTCGGCAACCTTCGTTTCGACGTCCGCCATGCTGCTCATCGGGCCATCGTCACCAACGCGCCCGTCCCCGGTCACCAGCCAATCGCTCGAAACTGGACTGAAATCGCCCGGCGCGACCGGGAACTCAGCGCGGGCGGGGCTGCGGGATTCCGGCCGGACGCACCGGCCGCGCGGGATCGGGACGGCTGGTGAGCCCGGATAGTCGGCGCAGCAGCGGGGCCGTGCGCGGCCCCACCAGCTGGCGCATGACCAAGGCCATATTGGTGCGCTCGACACCCGGGATCTTCAGGATCTGACCCGCGATGCGGTACAGATCGTCGGCGTCGCGGGCGACCACCCGGACGGTCAGATCGGTCGAACCGGTCATGCCGCACACCTCGGTGACCTCGGGAACCTCGGCCAGTTCGTCGACCACCGAATCGAGCTTGTGTTGATCGACGACGACCGCGACGAATGCCGCCAGCGGATAGCCCAGCGCGCGCGGATCGACCCGGCGCTCGAAGCTGGCCAGCACCCCGCCCGCCTCCCAGCGGGCCAGCCGGGCCTGCACGGTATTGCGCGAAAGTCCCAGCCGGGTGGCCAGTTCCACCCCGGTGGCCCGGGGGTTGGCCACCAATTCGAGCAATAGCCGCGCATCCGTCGCGTCGACCGCGGTTCCGACGGGTTCTCCACTGGACATGTAACGCAGTATGACAGCAATCACGTCGGGGACAACGAGCATTCTGCCCAGTTGCGGTGCGGCTACTTGCGCAACTAGCCCAATCGTGGATCCTGTGAGATACAGCACAATATCGCGTCGCGAGTCCCGGCGATCCCGGCAGTGCGATGAAACAGGAGGCGATGGCGATGGCCGACAAAGCCACCTATCCGGTCCAGTTGGTCCAACCCGATGGACGGCGGGTGTTCGACCGCGAACACGCGGCCCTGGTCTCGGATGTGGGCCCCGAGCAACTACGGCAGCTCTACGAGGACATGGTCGTGGGCCGCCGCATCGACACCGAGGCAACCGCCCTGCAACGCCAGGGCCAGCTGGGCCTGTGGCCACCGCTGCTCGGCCAGGAGGCCGCCCAGGTCGGTTCCGCGCACGCCCTGCACGCCGACGACTACATCTTCTGCTCCTATCGCGAGGCCGCGGTCGCCTACTGCCGCGGCGTCGATCCCGCGACCATCACCCGGCTGTGGCGCGGGGTGTCGCATTCCTGCTGGGATCCGGCCGATATCAACATGACCAATCCGGCGATCGTGGTCGGTGCCCAGGGGCTGCACGCCACCGGCTATGCCTACGCCGCTCATCTGGACGGTGCGGAGATCGCGGTGCTCACCTACTTCGGCGACGGCGCCACCAGCCAGGGCGATATCGCCGAGGCGCTCGGTTTCGCGGCCTCGTGGAGCGCGCCGGTGGTGTTCTTCTGCCAGAACAACCAGTGGGCGATCAGCGAACCGGTCCGGGTGCAGAGCCCGACGCCGATCGTGCGCCGCGCCTACGGCTACGGCATTCCGGGGGTGCAGGTCGACGGCAACGATGTGCTCGGCGTGCTGGCCGTGACCCGGCAGGCGGTGGCCCGCGCCCGCTCCGGCGGCGGCCCGTCGTTCGTCGAGGCCATCACCTACCGGATGGGCCCGCACACCACCGCCGACGATCCCACTCGCTATCGCACCGCCGCCGAACTCGAACTGTGGCAGCGCCGCGATCCGATCGCGCGCGTTCGTCGGCTGCTGGAACGAGAAGACTTGTGGGACAATGAGTTCGATCAGCGCGTGCGCGACCGATCGGACGCGATCGGCGCCGCCGTGCGCACCGCGACCATCGAGATGCCCGATCCGGATCCGATGGAACTGTTCGACCACGTCTACTCCGCCCCGCACCCGCTGGTCGCCGAGGAGCGTCGCATCTACGCGGCCTATCTGGAAGGAGCCCGGTGATGATCACCAGCTTCGCCAATGCCATCAACACCGGACTGCGCCGCGCCCTCGAGGACGATCCGAAGGTCGTGCTCATGGGTGAGGACATCGGCCGCCTCGGCGGCGTCTTCCGGGTCACCGACACGCTGCAGAAGGACTTCGGCAACAACCGCGTCATCGATACCCCACTCGCCGAATCCGGCATCGTCGGAACGGCTTTCGGCATGGCGCTGCGCGGGTACCGGCCGGTGTGCGAGATCCAGTTCGACGGTTTCGTGTATCCGGCCTTCGATCAGATCGTCTCGCAGGTGGCCAAGATCCACTACCGCACCCGCGGAAAGGTGACCGCTCCCATCACGATTCGCATCCCCTTCGGCGGCGGCATCGGTTCGGTGGAACATCATTCCGAGTCACCGGAGGCCTATTTCGCACATACCGCGGGCTTGCGGGTGGTCTCGCCGAGCAATCCGGCCGATGCGTATCTCATGATCCGCCAGTCGATTTCGGCCGACGATCCGGTGATCTTCTTCGAGCCCAAGCGCCGCTACTGGGACAAGGCCGAGGTCGACTTCGCCGCCCTGGACGACGATCCGTTCCCGCTCGACCGGGCCCGCGTGCTGCGCCCCGGCGCCGACGCCACGGTCGTGGCCTACGGCGGCATGGTCCGCACCGCGCTCACCGCGGCCGAGATCGCCGACAGTGAGGGCCGCTCGCTCGAGGTGATCGATCTGCGCAGCCTGTCCCCGATCGACTTCGACACCGTCGAGGAGTCGGTGCGCCGGACGGGACGACTGATCGTCACCCACGAGGCCCCGGTCTTCGCCGGTCTGGGCGCGGAGATCGCCGCCCGAATCACCGAACGCTGCTTCTACCACCTGGAGGCGCCGGTCCTGCGGGTCGGTGGCTTCGACATCCCCTATCCCCCGGCTAAGCTCGAACGGCACCACCTGCCCGACCCCGACCGCATCCTGGACGCGGTCGACCGAACGCTTGCCGCCTGATCCGCTCGTTCAGACAGAGGTGCCCGTGGAAGACTCGGTTGAACCGGACCGCAATGTGCTCGAATTCCGCCTGCCCGATCTCGGGGAGGGCCTGACCGAGGCCGACCTGGTCTCCTGGTCGGTGGCGGTGGGCGACACCGTGGAGTTGAACCAGAACATCGCCGAGGTGGAGACCGCCAAGGCCCAGGTGGCGCTGCCGTGCCCGTTCGCCGGGGAGGTGGTCGAACTGCTCGCCGAGCCGGGTGACACCGTGGCGGTCGGCGCACCGCTGATCCGCGTGCGGTCCGACGACTCGGCCGCCGCGCAGCCCGCGCAGCGGCAGTCGGTGCTGGTCGGCTACGGCCCCGGCGAGGAATCCGGCTCGCGACGCGCTCGATTGTCCGCCGGAAACACTGTCCAGCAACGAGATTTACGTGCCCCGCAGCCGGATCCGCAGGGCTACCCGGAGATTCCGGGCCGCCCGCCCGCCACTCCGGCCGCGCGCAAACTGGCCCGCGAGCTCGGCATCAATATCGCCTTCGTCGCCGGGTCGGGTCCAGCCGGTGCGGTGACCGTCGAGGATGTGCGGCACGCGGTGCCGGTATCGCAGCCGCCCAATCGCATTCGGCCCGAGGAGGATTCCGACGACGCGCCGCGGCCGTCGTCGCCGCCGGTGCCGATGATGCGACCCGACGCCGGAATCATCCGCCCGGCCCCGACCACCCGGGAGAGCCGGACCCCGGTCAGCGGGGTGCGCAAGCGCAGCGCCGCCGCGATGGTCACCAGCGCCCGCACCATCCCCCAGGCGAGCGCGTTCGTCACCACCGATTTCACCGCATCGATGGAGCTGCTCGACCATCTGCGGGCCACGGAATCCTTCACCGGACTGTCGCTCACGCCGCTGGCGCTGGTGGCCAAGGCGACGCTCGCCGCGATGGCGGAGTTCCCCGGCATCAACACCTTCTGGGACGAGGACAACAAGGAGATCGTCACCAAGCACTACGTGAATCTGGGCATCGCCGTCGCCACCGATCGGGGACTGCTGGTGCCGAATATCAAAGAGGCGCAGTCGCTGAGCCTGCGCGA
This sequence comes from Nocardia sp. CDC159, assembly GCF_023740735.1. Lineage (GTDB taxonomy): Bacteria > Actinomycetota > Actinomycetes > Mycobacteriales > Mycobacteriaceae > Nocardia > Nocardia pulmonis. The sequence goes on along the minus strand of NZ_JAMRXH010000018.1, from coordinate 84,952 downwards.
GCTGTGCCGGGAGATCGGCTGGCTGGCCGACGTGTGCCGGGCGGGCACGGCCACCCCGGCCGATCTGCGCGGCGGCACGTTCACCATCAGCAATGTCGGCGTCTTCGGCGTGGACATGGGTGTGCCGCTGGTGAATCCGGGTGAGGCCGCGATCCTGTGCCTGGGGTCGATCCGCAAGCGGCCCTGGGTCTATCGCGACGAACTGGCCGTGCGCTGGGTCACCGAACTGGGGTTGAGCTTCGACCACCGCATGATCGACGGCGAACTGGCGGCGCGGTTCCTGGCGACCGTCTCGTCGCTGCTGGAGGATCCGCTCACGCTGTTGGGTCGAGTTTGACCACTGTCTCGGCGGCGGCGCGGATGACGGCCGGGATCTCGACCGGCTTGCGGGTCACATCGTCGACGTAGACGTGCACGAAGGTCCCGGTCGCTGCCAGCTCCAGCACATCGCCGTCCTCCCGGAAGATGGCCAGCTCGTAGCTGATGCTGGAGCGGCCGAGCCGGGCGATGCGCAGGCCCACCCGCAGCCGGTCGGGAAAGCTCAACGAGCCCAGGAACTTGCACGAGGTCTGGGCGACGACGCCGATCGCGGGCAACTCGCGGATATCGGTGCCCGTGGCGTCGATCAGCCAGCCGTTGACCGCGGTGTCGAAGTAGCTGTAGTAGGTCACGTTGTTGACGTGCCCGTAGTGATCGTTGTCCGCCCAGCGGGTCGGCATGGGCCAGAGCACTGGGTAGTCCTGCGGCGTGGTCACCCGACCGACACTAGTTCAGGCGGATATCGAACCCGTCCGGTGCTCGCGCGGGCTGATGCCGTAGTGCCGTTTGAAGGCGGTGCTCAGGGCGAACGCGCTGCCGTAACCGACCCGGCGCGCGATGGTCTCCACGGTCGCATCGGAATCCTGCAGCAGATCCGCCGCCAGCGCGAGCCGCCAGTCGGTGAGGAACGACATCGGCGGTTCACCGACCAGATCGGTGAAGCGGCGGGCCAGCGCCGCCCGCGATACGCCCACTTCGGCGGCCAGCGTCGCCACCGTCCAGCCGTGCGCCGGATTGTTCTGCAGCAGTCGTAACGCCTTGCCCACCAACGGGTCCGCATAGGCGTGGTACCAGGCGGGCGCGTCACCGCGGGCGAACCAGGCCCGCAGCGTCGCGATCAGCAGCAGGTCGAGCAGCCGGTCCAGCATGGCGCCCTGGGCGGGCCGGTCGCGGGCGCTCTCCTCGACCAGCAGATCCAATATCGGCGAATCCAATTCCGCCCGACGCAGCACGATGATCGGCGGCAGCGCCCGCAGCAGGCGGCGGCTGGCCGCGCTCTGCTGTTCGTAGGTTCCGGTGACGAGCATGGTCGCGGCGTCCGGATTGGGTCCCCAGCCCCGCACGCCCAGACTCCAGGTCTCGCAGAGCTCCTCGCCCGCGGGCGTGGTGGTGACATTGCCGGGATTCACGTACACCTGCGGTTCGGTGGCCGGATCGTCGGCGATGGTGTAGTGGTCGGGACCGCGGATGATCGCCACATCGCCCTCGTGCAGCGGCCGCGGCGCGGCCGTCCCGGTGCCCGGGAAGCCGACCCGGCACAACTCTTCCGCACCGGCGCCCGTGCCCGGATGCGGCACGAGCCAGCCGCCGCCGCGCACGACGGCCACCACGGTCAGCGGCGCCTCGTCGCGGACCCGCAGCGACCACGGTGGATCCAGCAGCGATCGCATGACGAACGCGCCGCGCGCCCGCGGTCCCTCCAGCAGGCTCTCGAGCGGATCCACCTCCTGACCCTCGCAGATGCCCCCGATGTTCTCAACCCTGAATTCGGGGGCCGGAACTTGTCGGTGCCGAGGAATAGAATCGAAGACGAAAACGGTTGGAACTACATGGATTCGGATTCTCGACCGGCCACGCCGACGATGCCGCGGCCGACGGGGGGAACGAGGGGCACCGGTGCGCGAGGCCGGTACCGTCGAACCAATGGCTGCTTCGACGCTTGCTCCTCCAATCCGGATCGCTCGCGCCGCGGTCTTCGCGGTGTTCGGTCTCAACGGGTTCCTGAGTGCCATCTGGGTGGTGCACATCCCCGCGGTGACCGAACGAACCGGGGTGTCCAATGCCGCCCTGGGCATGCTGATCCTGCTGATGGCAGGCAGTGCCATCCTCGGCATGCAGGCCGCGGGTCCATTGGCCGACCGTTTCGGCAGTCGGGCCCTGGTCGCCGCGGCAGCGGGATGGCTCTCGCTGGCCGTGATCGGCCCGGGTCTGGCGTCTGGCCCGCTGGCGCTGGCGGCTGCCCTCATGGTGTTCGGTTTCGGCAACGGCGCCCTGGACGTCTCCATGAACACCCAGGCCGTCCAGGTCGAGCGCGAATATCCCCGCCCGATCATGGGCGCCTTCCACGCGCTGTTCTCCTGCGGCGGCCTCGTTGGTTCGCTGGCCGGTGCGGCGGCCCTACACCTCGGCTGGGAGCCACGCCTCACCATGACCCTCGCGGCCGTCTTCGGCGTCGCGACGGTCGCGCTGTGCGTCCCCCGGATGCTGCCCCGCACCGGAAGATCCCCCGCCGCGCCGGCATTCCCGCCCACTCCCGCCGACGGTCCCGACCTCTCGGCCGCCGCGACGGCGCGTAACAAGGCCGCGCGCACGGCTTTCGCCGACGATTCGCCCGAGCGAGCTTCGATCGATCACGAACACGCCGAACTGGACCGGCGCGCCGACAACGCCGCACCCGAAGCGCGCATCGACACATCGGGTGAGCGACCCGACGGTCGGCATCACCCGGCCCACCGACGCGCAGCGCACGAAGCGCCCCACACCACCGACCGTCCGGTGACCGAAGGCGGCCGCCCCGACCCGGGGGCCGACCGGCGCGCACTGCCCGGCAATTCGACGAGGCAGGACGCCGAGCCCGCCCGAAAGACCGCGCACCGCAGAGTCTTCGCACTGGCCGCCATCGCCTTCGCCTTCCTCATGACCGAGGGGGTGGCCAACGACTGGAGCACCCTGCAGGTGCGCGACGAACTGGGGGCCAGCGAGGCGACCGCCGCACTGGCGTTCGCGGCATTCTCCACGACCATGACGATCGGACGGTTCGGCTCCGACCGAGTGAGCGGACGGTTCGGACCCGTGGCGGTGGTGCGCTGGGGCGCGCTGCTCGCGGCGGTCGGACTGATCCTGATCATCGCATCGCCCTGGGTCCCGTTGGCCGTGATCGGCTGGGCACTGATGGGCATCGGCCTGTCCGGCGGCATCCCCCAGATCTTCACCGCCGCGGGCAATCTCGGCACCGCCACCGCGGCCACCGACATGTCCCGCGTATTCGGTCTCGGCTACCTGGGCTTCCTGGCCGGACCATCGGTGATCGGCTGGCTGTCCAAACCGTTCTCCCTCACCCAGGCCCTGATCTTCCCCCTCGTCCTGGTGCTGGTGTGCGCCTGGTTCGCACCCATCGTCCGCGGGGCTACCAGCTAGCGTGCGACCCTTGCTTGATTAAGTAGCGCAAGTAAGCGGGGCCGTACAATGTCGGCATGCCGCCCTCCGACGCCGCCTCCGCGCCCGGAATCGATAGCGACGCCGAGCCGATCGTGGAGTTGGAGCAGGCCATCGCGCGATTGGCGCACCTGCTCACCCGGGCTCGTCGACACGGCCGGACCGCCACTGCGGCCGGGGTGAACGTGGATCGCGCCAATGTTCCGCTACTGCGTTTGCTGGCCGATGCGGGGCAGCCGCTGCGGCTGGGTGAGCTGGCCTGCCTGCTCGATGTCGAGGCGCCGCATGTGACCCGGCAGGTGCAGCGGCTGGAGCAGGCGGGTCTGGTCGTCCGGGTGCCCGATCCGCTGGATCGGCGCGCCCAGCGCGCGAGCCTGACACCGGCCGGTTACGGCGCGGTCGAGGCGATCCGGGCGGTCATCCGGCGGTCCATTCGGGACGCGCTGTCGGGCTGGACCGAGGACGATCTGCACCGGCTGGCGGTTCTGAACAACCGCATGGTCGACGATTTCGAGGCGACTCGCGAACTGCGGCCCCCGTACAAGCCGTAGCGGTCAGCGTGAGATCCGCAGATCGGGCCACGGCGGGCGGCGCAACAAGGCCAGGGTGGGGATGACCGCCGCCAGCAGGCCGGTCAGCACGCCCAGGAACGCGATCCGCTCCGTATCGAATGCCGGTGTCCAGCTGACCTTTTCGCCGTGGACGACGAAGATACCCAGCGGCCGCGGCCCCGGTCGCAGCCAGCCACCGGGCCGCGCGACCGTGATGACGGTCGCCCCGTCGGCCGTTTCGAGCGGAGTGCCGTAGACGAGCGAATCCCCGTCCCGCGCAGGGAGATCGAACCGTTCCCGAAGCGTCACACACAAAAGCGTATACGTCCGTGCGCGTCCGCGCCGATCCTTTCCCTTTTCGTGCTATTGAGGAACAGGACAACCAGTCGGCTTCGATTGCGATATGCGCAATGCGAATTGCACCTATTGCGAAAGTCGTGTGATGTAGGTCATTCTGGCGCGAGCGTAATTCGGCGGAAGGAGAGACCGGTGGCCTCCGGTGGACTGGATCGACGGCAATTTCTCGTGACACTGGGAACCGTTGCGGCAGTAGGCGTCACGACCGCAACGACCCAGCCCGCCACGGCGCGGGCGGCCGCCGGTACTCGCGCCTACCTCGGCTGCTACACCTCCGATGGCGCCGGCGGCCGCGGAATCGCCGCCGCCACAGTGGATTCCGCGACCGGACGGCTGGTCGTGGACGAGGTCGTCGAGGTCGCCGATCCGTCGTTCCTGGCGATCTCACCCGACGGTGGGCGGCTGTACGCGGTGAACGAGGGCTCCGGACCGGGATCGGTCACCGCCGTGGACCTGCGCTCGTCACGAGTATTGAATTCCGTTGCGGTGCAGGGGAACGGCCCCACCCACCTGTGCGTCGCCCCGGACGGCCGCGCCGTACTCACCGCGAACTACGGGTCGGGCAGTGTGAGCGTGGTGGCGCTGTCCGGCGACGGGCGGCTGGGTGGGGTGACCGATGTGGTCCGCCACAGCGGCACCGGGCCGGATCCGGAGCGGCAGGAGGGTCCGCACGCGCATCAGGTGCTGTTCGATCCGTCCGGCCGCTGGTTCCTGGCGGTCGATCTGGGTGCCGACGCGATCTACGTCTACCGGCTCGCCGAAGGCAAGTTGAACCAGCGCGCCCGGGTCGCGATGACGCCGGGCAGCGGTCCCCGGCATCTGCGGTTCCATCCCGACGGGCAGCGGGTGTACGTGGCGAACGAGCTCGGTTCCACGGTGACGGTCTGCCGCTGGCGCGCCGATACCGGCGAACTCGTTGCGGGGCAGTCCATTCCGGCGGATATGCGGGGCGGCGGCCCGCGCAACTATCCGTCGGCGCCGGTCGTCTCCCGCGACGGCCGATTCCTGTATCTGGCCAACCGCGGCCGCGACGCCATTGCCACCTTCGCGATCCTCGGCGACATGCTGATCCCGCTGGCCTCCACACCATGCGGTGGCGTGTTCCCGCGCGACCTCACCCTCGACCCGAGCGGCCGCAGGCTGTACGCGGCCAATCAGAAGTCGAATGCGGTGACCTGGCTGACGATCGATCCGATCACGGGGCTGCCACAGGGCGTGGCCGGGGCGCTGGAGATTGGCACCCCGACCACCGTGCTGTTCGCCTGAGCTACAGGGCCTTCAATTCCTCGGTGACCGCGCTGACCGACTTCTTCGCATCACCGAACAGCATGCTGGTGTGGTCGGCGTAGAACAGCGGATTGTCGATACCGGCGAAGCCGGAATTCATCGAGCGCTTCAGCACGATCACCGACCTGGCCTGATCGACGTTCAGCACCGGCATGCCGTAGATCGGGCTCGACGAATCCTCGCGGGCGGCCGGATTGGTGACATCGTTCGCACCGATGACCAGGGCCACGTCGGTGCGGGCGAATTCGCCGTTGATCTCGTCCATCTCCTTGAGCGAGTCGTAGGGCACCTCGGCCTCGGCCAGCAGCACGTTCATATGGCCGGGCATGCGGCCCGCGACCGGATGAATGGCGTATTTGACCTCGACGCCCTTGGCCTCGAGCAGCGTCGCCATCTCCTTGACCGCGTGCTGCGCCTGCGCGACGGCCATACCGTAACCGGGCACCACGATGACCTGGTTGGCATAGGCCATCTGGATCGCGGCGTCCGCGGCCGAGGTGGCCTTGGCCTGCTTCTGCTCGCCGCTGCCGGAGGCGACCGCGCCGCCGCCGCCGAATCCGCCCGCCACGATGGCCGGGATCGACCGGTTCATGGCCTTGGCCATCAGATTGGTCAGGATGGTGCCGGACGCGCCGACGATCATGCCCGCCACGATCATGGCGGTGTTGTTCAGCGCCAGACCCGCTGCCGCGGCGGACAATCCGGTCAGCGCGTTGAGCAGCGAGATGACCACCGGCATATCCGCGCCGCCGATCGGCAGCACGACCATCAGACCGAGCACCGCCGCCAGCACCAGCACCAGCACCATCCACCAGGTCGGCACACCGTCCTTCGCCGCGCCCAGGCCGATCACCACGGCCGCGGCGACCGCGCCGATCAGCAGCAGGATATTCAACGGCTGCTGCAGTTTTCCGATCCCGATCGGGCGACCCGGCAGGATCTCCTGCAGCTTGCCGAAGGCGATCAGCGAACCCCAGAACGAGATGGAGCCGATGATCGCGGCGAACAGCGAGGCGATCACGATGTGCACGGTGGGCTGCTCGTGCATCCGCGAGAACCCTTGGGTATTCAGGAATTCCGACAGCGAGATCAGCGCGACGGTGCCGCCGCCGACGCCGTTGAACGCGGCCACCAGCTGCGGCATGGCGGTCATCTTGGTGAACCGCGCGGGCGGAACGCCCAGCGCCACACCGACGACCAGCCCCGCGACGATGATGATCCAGTTGTCGGTGTCGCGGATGGCGATCAGTGTCGCCACCACCGCGATGCCCATGCCGACCGCGGCGATCCAGTTGCCGCGCACCGCCGTCTTCGGGCCGGTCAGGCCCATCAGGCCGTAGATGAACAGCGCGAAGGCGAGGATGTAGAGGATGTTGACGAGATTGTCCATGGCTACTTACCCGCCTTCTCCGCGCCGGGCTTCTTGCCCTTGAACATGCCCAGCATCCGGTCGGTCACCACGAAACCGCCGATGACATTGAGCGTTCCGAATACCACCGCGACGAACAGGATGATCTGGGTGACCACCGACGGATGCTCGATCCGGCCGAGCACCACCAGCGCGCCCAGCACCACGATGCCGTGAATGGCGTTGGTGCCCGACATCAGCGGCGTGTGCAGGGTGTTGGGGACCTTCGAGATGACGGCGAAGCCGACGAACCCGGACAGCACCAGGATCGCGATGTTCGCCAGCAGTTCGGTGTACATCAGCCATCCACCTTCTTCTCGCGGGTCACGCAGGAATCGGCCAGCACCTGATCCTCGAAATCGGGTTCGAGGCGGCCGTCGGTCAGCATCAATTCGAGCAGTGCCGCAATGTTCTTCGAGTACAGCTCGCTGGCGTGCTCGGGCATGGTCGCGGGCAGGTTCAGCGGTGAGGCGATCGTGACGTCGTGCTTGACAACGGTTTTGCCGGGTTCGGTGAGCTCGCAGTTGCCGCCGGTCTCACCGGCCAGGTCCACGATCACGCTGCCCGGCTTCATGCCCTGCACCGCGGCGGCGGTCACCAGCCGCGGCGCGGGCCGCCCGGGCACCAGCGCGGTGGTGATCACCACGTCGAAGCCCTTGATGGCGTCCTCCAAAGCCTGCTGCTGCCTTGCCTTCTCCTCATCGGTGAGCTCGCGGGCGTAACCGCCCTCACCGGCGGCGTCGATGCCCAGATCGAGCCACTGCGCGCCCACCGAGCGGACCTGATCGGCCACCTCGGGCCGCACGTCGTAGCCGGTGGTGCGGGCGCCCAGCCGCTTGGCGGTCGCCAGCGCCTGCAGGCCCGCCACGCCCACGCCCAGCACCAGCACGGTCGCGGGCTTCACCGTGCCCGCCGCGGTGGTCAGCATGGGGAAGAAGCGGGTGGCCTCCGAGGCCGCCAGCAGCACCGCCTTGTATCCGGCCACATTCGCCTGCGAGGACAGCGCATCCATCACCTGGGCGCGCGAGATGCGCGGAATCGCCTCCACCGCAAAGGCCTGCACGCCCGCGGCCCGTAGCGCGTCGATCTTGTTGTCGGCATTGCGCGGGGCGAGGAAGCCGATCAGGGTCTGGCCGGAGCTCAGCCTGGCCACCTCGGCGTCATTGGGCGGTGCGACCTTCACGACCACCTCCGCCGACCACGGATCGCCGATCGTGGCACCGGCCTCGGTATAGGCCGCGTCCGGAATCAGCGCCCCGGCCCCGGCTCCGGCCTCGACGATCACCTGCACGCCCTGCCGGGTCAGGCTCGGGATGATCTTGGGCACCAGCGCGACGCGTCGCTCGTCGGCATTGGTTTCTCGAACGACTCCGACACGCGTCCCGCGCGGCGCGTCCGCGTCTGCGCTTTGCGTTGCCTCCACTGGTCAACTTCCTAACTGAGCGGCGAGCGAGGAACTTACTTGCTAGTAGGTTTGGGAGAGAATACCTGGTCGGGGCTGAGCCTAGCCGAGATCAACATCACATCGGGCGGTGAAATTCCGCCCGACGGCCCGTATCGTCTGCGTGGTGAGTGGCTGCATCTTTTGCCGCATCGTTGCGGGTACCGCGCCGTCGACGAGGGTTTACGAGGACGACACGCTGTGCGCGTTCCTCGACATCCGGCCCATCACCCGCGGCCACACCCTGGTCATCCCCAAACAACACGCGACGGATCTGGACGACCTCGATCCGGCGCTCGGCGCGCGCCTGTTCACCCTGGGCCACCGCCTGGCCAAGGCCGTGCGGCGCAGCGATCTGGGCGCCGACGGGGCCAACCTCGTCGTCAACGACGGCAAGGCCGCGTTCCAGACCGTGCATCACGTCCACCTGCACGTCGTCCCCCGGCAGCACGGCGATCGACTCACCTTCGCCAAGGGCTTCCTGCTGCGGCGGCCGCACGACACCGAGAGCACGGCCGCGGCCATCCGCACCGGACTGGATCGGCTCGCGACCGAGGAGAAGGAGACCCGCGCATGACCGAGACGCCCGACCGGGCCGAGATCACCGCCGCCCTGTCCGAGCAGTGGGACGCGCTGGCGCAACTGGTCGCGGGGTTGGACGAAAGCCGTTGGCGCACATCGTCTCCACTGCCGGGGTGGACGGTGTTCGATGTGCTGGCGCATGTGGTCGGCACCGAGTCCATGCTGCTGGGCGAGCCGCTGCCGCGGGTGGACACCGATCCGCGCGCGCTCGCCCACGTCCGCAACGAGACCGGGGCGCTCAACGAGACCTGGTTGGAGTCGCTGCGGCCGCTGCCGGGCGCCCGGCTGCTGGAGCGCTTCATCGAGGTCACCGGCCGCCGCCGCGCGGCCCTGGCCGCTATCGACGACGACGCCTGGCACGCCGAGATCCAATCTCCGATCGGGCTGGTGAGCTACGGCCGGTTCATGCGGGTGCGGCTGTTCGACTGCTGGATGCACGAACTGGATATCGCCGACGCGCTCGCGATCCGGGTGGACGAGGGCGGGCGGCGAGCGGAGGCGGCCGTCGACGAGATCGAGCCGTTCCTCGGGCGGACACTGGTCAAGCGCGGGCAGGCGCCCGATGGTTCGCGCATCACGCTCGAGCTGACCGGGCCCGTGTCGCGCACGCTGCATGTGCGGGTGGACGGGCGCGCCGAACTCGTTGCGACACCGGATCGTCCGGCCGACGTCGTGATCCGGCTGGATTCGGGACTGTTCGCGCGGCTGTGCGGTGGGCGCACGACGGCGGGTGAGCAGGCCGAGCGGATCGAGTTGTCCGGCGACCGGGAGCTGGGACAGCGGCTGGTCGACAACCTCGCCTTCACCATCTGAGCGCCATGCGACTGTTCCTGTCCAGCTACCGATTCGGGGCGCATTACGACCGGTTCGCGGCCCTGGTCGGCGAGCCGGGGCCGGTCGCGATCGTCCCCAACGCGTGCGATGCCTGGCCCACGATCTGGCAGGGGGCCGTCACCAGCGATCTGACTCCGCTGCGGCACGCGGGATTTCGGCCCGACGTCCTCGATCTGCGCGAATATGCCGGGCGGGCGGCGGAATTGGAACGAACGCTGCGCCGGTATCCCCTGATCTGGGTGCGCGGCGGGAACACATTCGTGCTGCGCGCCCAGTTCGCCCGCAGCGGGGCCGATCTCGTCCTGCCCGCGCTGCTGGCCGAGGACGTCCTGGTCTATGCCGGATACAGCGCGGGCGCCTGCGTGCTCACCCCGGATCTGCACGGTATCGAGGAGGTCGACGATCCGGCCGAGGTCGAGCCCGTCTGCGGCGTCCAACCACGCTGGGACGGACTGGGTTTGGTCGATCGCCGCATCGTTCCCCATGTGCGTTCGCCCGAGACCGATCCCGACGGCGGCTGCACCCGCCTGGCGGAGCGCTATCGCGAGGCGGGCATCGCGCACTGGGCGCTCACCGACGCCGACGCCGTGATCGTCGACGGCGATCGCACCGAGGCGCTGCTCAGTCGGTAGCGGGCGGTCCGGGCCGTCGGCGATCTCGGCCTGCCCCGGGCCCCGCTACAGATACAACCCGGTCCCGTGCTCGATCCGCTCGCTGGCCACCGCGTGCAGATCCCGCTCGCGCAATACCAGATACCCCTGCCCCTGCACCTCGACCTCGAACTGATCCTCGGCGCTGAACAGCACCCGATCCCCCACGCTCACGCTGCGCACATGCGAGCCGACCCCGCACACCTCGCCCCAGGACAGGCGCTTGGCCACCTGCGCGGTGGCCGGAATGAGAATGCCCCCGCTGCTGCGTCGCTCACCGGGTTCCTGACTCACCCGCACCATCACCCGGTCGTGCAACATCTGAATCTCTAGCTTGGCATCGGACACAAGGCCGCAGTCTAGTCCCGCGCCCCATCCCCGCCCCGCGACGACGTAGGTTCGAACCGTGGACGTGAACACCCTTGCCGCCCTGCTGCCCGATGGGACGCTGGTCACCGATCCGGACATCCTCGCCGGATACCGCCAGGATCGCGCCCTGGACCCGGACGCCGGGACCCCGCTGGCGCTGGTCCGGCCCGCCACCACCGAGCAGGTCGCGACGGTGCTGCGGTGGGCGCACGAGCATCGCGTCCCGGTGGTGCCGCGCGGCGCGGGCACGGGGCTGTCCGGCGGCGCGACCGCGCAGGACGATGCGCTGCTGCTGAGCACCGAGCGGATGCGCGAGATCACCGTCGATCCGGTCACCCGCACCGCCGTCGTGCAGCCCGGTCTGCTGAACGCGGAGGTCAAGCGGGCGGTCGCCGAACAGGGACTGTGGTACCCGCCCGATCCGTCCTCGTTCGAGATCTGCTCGATCGGCGGTAACGCCGCCACCAACGCGGGCGGACTGTGCTGCGTGAAATACGGCGTCACAACCGATTACGTGCTCGGCATGGAGGTCGTGCTGGCCGACGGGACCGTGGTGCGCCTGGGCGGCCCGCGGCTGAAGGATTCGGCGGGGCTGTCGCTGACCAAGCTGTTCGTCGGCAGCGAGGGCACCCTCGGCGTGATCACCGAGCTCACCCTGCGCCTGCTCCCCGCCCAGCCACCCCAGAGCACCGTCGTGGCAACATTTTCCACCCTCACCGCAGCGACCGAGGCGATCCTGGAGATCACCGGCAGGCTGCGGCCCTCGATGCTCGAGTTCATGGACTCGATCGCGATCAACGCCGTCGAGGACGAACTGCGCATGGGCCTGGACCGCGACGCCGCCGCCCTGCTCGTCGCCCGCTCCGACGCGCCGGGGGAATATGCCGCGCGCGAGGCCGAGCTCATGGTGAGCGCCTGCGAGAAGGCCGGGGCCACCGAGGTTTTCGCCACCGAGGATCCGGCGGAGGGCGAGGCATTCACCGCGGCACGGCGTTTCGCCATCCCGGCCGTGGAGCGCAAGGGCCCGCTGCTGCTCGAGGATGTCGGCGTCCCGCTGCCGCGCCTGGGTGAGCTCGTCACCGGCGTGGCCGAGATCGCCCGCCGCCGCGAGGTGCTGGTCTCGGTGATCGCGCACGCGGGCGACGGCAACACCCATCCGCTGATCGTGCACGACCCGAACGATCCGGACGAGACCGCCCGGGCCCATCAGGCGTTCGGGGAGATCATGGATCTGGCGATCGCGCTCGGCGGCACGATCACCGGCGAGCACGGAGTCGGCCGACTGAAGAAGGCGTGGCTGCCCGATCAGCTCGGGCCCGATGTGATGGCCCTGACGCGCCGTATCAAGGATGCGCTCGATCCACACGGCATACTCAACCCCGGAGCGGTGTTGTAATCCGTACATCCCATCGACGGGCAGGAGTTGCACCGAACATGACGACCAGGCTCGAGCACAACGTCGAGGCCACCCGATACGAGATCTATCTCGACGACACCCTGGCCGGGTACGCCGACTACAGCGATCGCGTGGTCGGAGACCGCAAGGTCCGCGATTTCCAGCACACCCTGACCTTCCCCGAGTTCCGCGGCCGCGGCGTCGCGGCGCAGGTGGTGGAATTCGGCCTGCGCGATACCCGCGCGGCCGGCTTCTCCGTCGTACCCACCTGCTGGTACGTCGAGAAGTTCATCGACGAGCACCGCGAATACGCGAGCCTGGTCGCCTAATTGCGCCGCCGCCACACCAGGAACTGACGGTCCTGGATGGTTCCCATCGCCTCGATCACCTTCTCGTTGTCGAAACCCGGCAGTTTCTGCAGACGCGCGAGGAAGCCGGTATCGGCCGCGGAATGCGGAACCACACAACCGTTTCCCCTCGCACCGATCAATACGAAGAACACATCATCGGCGAACGGACCGTCGGCAGTGGTGATGATCCGAACCTCCGAAAGCTCCTGCCACAACACCTCTTCGATCCGTCCGTTGTCCAACGTGCGCCGGACGAACCTGTCGGTGATCTCGACTCCGGCCATGCTTCAATAGTGCGCCGCTCACGCCCGTACGCATAGTCCTGAATTCGCCAGATTGCGACTGAATGTGCAAATGCAAGAACAGGTCTCGAAAGAGCACGAAACCCCGGTGGTGATCTCGCCTTTCGACACGGCAAGACCCCTACCGGGGTTTCGGTTTCGAATCGATCGCTACCTCAGCGGAGCAGGGCGCGCGACATGACCAGACGCTGGATCTGGTTGGTGCCCTCGTAGATCTGGGTGATCTTGGCATCGCGCATCATTCGCTCCACCGGGAAGTCGGTGGTGTACCCCGCACCGCCGAACAGCTGCACGGCGTTCGTGGTGACCTCCATCGCCACATCCGAGGCGAAGCATTTGGCGGCGGCGGAGATGAAGCCGAGGTTCTTCTCGCCGCGCTCGGCGCGGGCGGCGGAGGTGTAGACCATCAGGCGCGCGGCCTCCACCTTCATCGCCATATCGGCGAGCATGAACTGGGTGTTCTGGAAGTCGGCGATGGCCTTGCCGAACTGCTTGCGGTCCTTGGTGTAGGCGATCGCGGCGTCCAGCGCGCCCTGGGCCAGGCCGACGGCCTGCGCGCCGATGGTGGGGCGGGTGTGGTCGAGGGTCGCCAGCGCGGTCTTGAAGCCGGTGCCCTCCGCGCCGATGATGCGGTCGCCGGGGATGCGGCAGTTCTCGAAGTAGAGCTCGGCGGTGGGCGAACCCTTGATGCCCAGCTTGTGCTCGAGCGGGCCGACGACGAAGCCCTCGTCGTCGGAGTGCACCATGAACGCGGAGATGCCGTTGGCACCCTTCTCCGGATCGGTCACGGCCATCACGGTGTACCAGGTGGACTGGCCGCCGTTGGTGATCCAGCACTTGGAGCCGTTGATGACCCAGTCGTCGCCGTCGCGGCGGGCGCGGGTGCGCATGCTGGCGGCGTCGGAACCGGCCTCGCGCTCGGACAGACAGTAGGAGGCCATCTTGCCCTCGACGATATCGGGCAGCACCTTCTGCTTGAGCTCCTCGGAGCCCTGCAGAATCAGGCCCATGGTGCCGAGCTTGTTGACCGCCGGGATGAGCGAGGACGAACCGCAGACGCGGGCCACCTCCTCGATCACGATGCAGGTCGCCACCGAGTCGGCGCCCTGGCCGCCGTAGGCCTCGGGCACGTGCACGGCGTTGAAGCCCGCGGCGTTGAGCGCGTTGAGCGCCTCCTGCGGGAAGCGGGCCTGCCCGTCGACGTCCTTGGCGTGCGGGGCGATCTCCTTCTCGGCCAGGCCCCGGATGGCCTCGCGCAGTTCGTGATGGATGTCGTCCAGTTTGAACAGGTCGAAATCGGGGTTGCCCGCCATGGGTTCCACTCCTGGTCGTCGGGGTCCGGGATCGCGGCGTTTCGCAATCCTCCGGCATATCGGCACTCAGTGCCATTCAATATCGAGTATACGCCGCGACATCGCGACCACATGCGCCTATGTTCGCCATTTCACCTGGCACTGAGTGTCATCAGCGCCGGCGTGGTGCCGCTCACAGATTACCCAGCCGATGCGCGAGCAGGTCGGCGACCTGCCGCGGCGGCATATCCCGCGGAAACACCGCGACGACCAGATCGCTCGCGCCCTGCCCGCCCCGCGGAATCGCCGCCAGCGCCGCCCGCAGATCCGCCGCACCCGCCTCCGACTGCCCCCGCACCATCCGCCGCAACAGATAGTTGTGCGTCGCCGTCACCGCCGCGGTGAACTGGATCAACGCCAGATCCGCCACCCCGTCCACCCGCGACCGCAAATAGTCGGTGAACAACCGCTCGTACCGAAAAACCGTCACGATCTCCCGATCCCGCAGCGCGGGAACCTGCCGTACCACCCGATACCGACGAGCGGCCAACTCCCTTGTCTGCGTGAACCTTTCGAATACCTCCGTCACGGCCGCACACACGGCGTCCCACGGATCCCCCTGCGCCCCCTCGAGATACGCCTGCGCCTGCGCCAACTGCGCTTCGTGATCGGCGAAGACCACATCCTCCTTCGACCGGAACTGCCGGAAGAAGGTCCGCCGCGATATCCCGGCCGCCTCGGCGATCTCGTCCACGGTCGTCGCCTCGTAGCCCTTCTCGGCGAACAGGCGCAGGGCGTGATCCACCACGGTCAGTTTGAACCGGGAGGCCTCGTCCATGGTTTCACCGTAATCGGGCACCGAGGCGCTCACCCGAGCAGTCGATTACGCAGGGCGTCGTCCTTTTCCAGGACCAGCTTCTCCAGGTCGGCCTGGAATTGTTCCATGCGCGAACGCAATTCGGGGTCGGTGGCGGCCAGGATGCGGACGGCCAGCAGGCCCGCGTTGCGGGCGCCGCCGATGGAGACGGTGGCCACCGGGACGCCCGCGGGCATCTGGACGATGGACAGCAGCGAGTCCATGCCGTCGAGGTATTTCAGGGGGACGGGGACGCCGATGACCGGCAAAGGCGTTGCGGAGGCGACCATTCCGGGCAGATGAGCCGCGCCGCCCGCCCCCGCGATGATGACCTTGATGCCGCGGGCCGCGGCCCCGCGGGCGTAGTCGAGCATGCGCTGGGGGGTGCGGTGGGCGGAGACGACGCCGACCTCGAAGCGGATTCCGAACTCCGCCAACGCTTCCGCGGCGGCCTCCATGGTCGGCCAGTCGGAGTCGCTGCCCATGATCAGGCCGACCTGCGCAGTCACGTTGTCATTCATGCGGATCCCATCCGTCGGTCCAAACCGCGTGCGACATCCAGTGCGCCGCCCGCTCCGCCTGTTCGCGGACCTCGGCCACGTCGTCGCCGAGGATGTTGATGTGCCCGATCTTGCGCTTCGGGCGCTCGCCCTTGCCGTACAGGTGCACCCGCGCGTGCGGCATGCGGGCGAACAGGTGGTGCAGCCGCTCGTCCATCGACATCTCGGGCGCGTCGGGCGCGCCGAGGATATTGGCCATCACCGTCACCGGGGCCAGCGGCGTGGTGTCGCCGAGCGGGTAGTCCAGCACGGCCCGCAGATGCTGTTCGAACTGACCGGTGACCGCGCCGTCCATCCCCCAGTGGCCGGAGTTGTGCGGGCGCATGGCCAGCTCGTTGACGAGCAGGCGGCCGTCGTGGGTCTCGAACAGCTCCACGGCCATCGCGCCGGTCACCCCGAGCTCCTGGGCCAGCCGCAGGGCCAACTCGGTCGCCTCTGCGGCCCGGGCCTCGGGCAGCTCCGGGGCGGGCGCGATGACGACCGCGCACTGCCCCTCCCGCTGCACGGTCTCCACCACCGGCCAGGCCGCGGCCTGCCCGAACGGCGAGCGCGCCACCATGGCCGAGAGCTCCCGCTTCAGGTCCACCCGCTGTTCGGCGAGCAGCACCACGCCGTGCGAAAGCTGCTCACCGACGATGCGCTCGGCCTCGTCGCGATCGTCGATCATCCAGACCCCGCGCCCGTCGTAGCCGCCGCGCACCGCCTTGAGCACGAACGGCCAGCCGTATTCGTCACCGAAGGCGAGGGCGTCGGCGGCCGATTCGACGGCGGTGAACGGCGGCACCGGCACGCCGAGCTCGGCCAGCTTGCGGCGCATGGCCAGCTTGTCCTGGGCGAACACCAGCGCCCGCGGCGGCGGCTGCACGTTCACGCCCTCGGCCATCAGCGTCTCGAGGTGTTCGGTCGGGACATGCTCGTGGTCGAAGGTCAGCGCATGCGATCCGACGGCGGCCTTGCGCAGGGCGGCCAGATCGGTGTGCGAGCCGAGCACGACCTCCGGCGTCACCTGGGCCGCCGGATCATCGGGGCGTTCGGCGAGCACCCGCAGCCGCTGGCCCAATGCGACGGCGGCCTGGTGGGTCATCCGAGCCAGCTGTCCGCCGCCGATCATGGTGACGGTGGGCATACCCGACGAATCGAAGAAACGGGTGGTCACGGGCCACTATGTTGTCATGCCCGCCGCGTCGTGGGCGCAAGCGGGTTGGTTGCCCGGTTAACGAGGGACGTAGACTCGCCCCGTGTCATTTGTCGACGACGTGGTCAACGTCCTGCCCAGAACGCTGCGGGACCTCGCATATCGCCATCGCGAACTGATCAAGTTCGCGATTGTGGGCGCCACCACGTTCGTCATCGACAGCGGCATCTTCTACCTCCTGAAATTGACCGTTTTGTCCCCCAAGCCGATCACCGCCAAGATCATTTCCGGCGTGATCGCGGTAATCGCGTCCTACATCCTGAACCGGGAATGGTCGTTCAAGGGCCGCGGCGGACGCGAACGCCATCACGAGGCGCTGCTGTTCTTCGTCGTCAGCGCCGTCGGCGTGGTTTTGTCCAATGTGCCGCTGTGGGTGTCGCGCTATGTCTTCCATCTGCACGTACCCGATGTCAGCCTGGCGGCCGAGAACATCGCCGACTTCTTCAGCGCGTTCATCATCGGCAACATCCTGCAGATGGTATTCCGATTCTGGGCCATGCGCCGCTGGGTCTTTCCCGACGAAATCGATTCTCTTGTCGAGGAATTCGAGGAGCTGTACGAAGAGGAAGAACAGCTCGGCCACAGCTAGGTGACCGGCTAACGCGGCTCGTCCGCGATGGCCGCGCTCAGGCTCGACGACCGGTTCGGCGACGGGTTGCCCAGGAACACCGCGAACAGCGCCGGTCGCCGCCGCTGTAACTCCAGCCGCCCGCCGTCGGCCTCGATCAGCGCCCGGGCCAGGGCCAGGCCCACACCCGTGGACCCCGCGCCGGAGAAGCCGCGATCGAAGATGTGCGGGGCCAGTTCGTCGCTGACCCCCTCCCCCTCGTCGGCCACCTCCACCGCCACCAGCGGCTCGCGATCCGGTCCGCCGTAGACCGTGCGCACCGAGATCGTGCAGTCGCCGCCGCCGTGCATCAGGGCATTGTCGACCAGCACCGCCACCGCCTCGCGCAGCCGCGAGCCACTGACCGGGGCGCGCAGCAGGGGATCGCCGGACAGGATCAACCGGCGTCCGGCCTCGGCGAACGGATGCCGCCATTCGGTGACCACGCCGCGCAGCTCGTCGACCACGGGCACCGGATCGCGGTCGGCGGTGTTCTCGTCGCGGGAGGCGCGGACCAGCTCGTCGATGGCCACGGTCAGCCGGTCGACCTGGGCCATCGCCTCCTCCGCCTCGTGCACGACGGCGGGATCGGAGTGTGCGGACAGCTCGTCCAGGCGTAACCGCACCGCGGTCAGGCGGCTGCGCAGCTGATGGGAGACGTCGGCGACCAACGCGTGCTCGCGCTGCAGCCGCCCGGCGATCTCGACGGCCGCCGAATCCAGCACATCGGAGACGCGGTCGAGTTCGGTGATGCCGTGCCGGGTGGAGTCCAGCCGGAAGTCGCCGGTGGCCAGCCGCGCCGCGCGGGCGGCCACATCGCGCAGCGGATCGGCGACCCGGCGGGCCGTCACCACCGCGACCGCCGCGCCCGCGGCCAGCGAGGCCAGGGCCACCAGCGCGACCGCGCCCACGGCCTGGCGCTGCATGGAATGCATGGGCGCGGACGGCACCTCCAGTCGCAGCGAGCCCGAGGTGCCCATGGCCAGCGATTCGATCACCGGATCGCTGACGTGCGATACGCCCGCGTCGACCCGCAGCGCGGCATCCTCGGGCGTGGGATAGATGATGGTGAGCCGCCCGGACGGGGGAATCAGCGGACGCACCGAGCGCAGGTCCAGGGTGCCGTGCACCAGACCGTCCTCGCGCTCCTGCGACACGATCTCCACCGACATCCGATCCAGCCGGGCGCGCAGATCGTTGCGGGTGATGTCGGCCACCCACTGCCAGGCGGTATAGGCCAGCGGGATACCGAGCACCACCGTGGTGAAGGTGAGCGCGGCCAGCATCGACAGCAGAATCCGTCGGCGCATGAGCTCCTCAGTCGGTGTTGAACCGGAAGCCGACGCCGCGCACGGTCACGATGCGACGCTCGGCCACCGGGCCTTCGTCGCTTATCTTCCGCCGCAGCCAGGACATGTGCATATCGAGGGTCTTGGAGCCGCGCAGATCCGCGTCGCCCCACACCTCGCGCAGGATCGTCTCGCGCGGCACGACCTGCCCGGCCCGGTCGATCAGGACCTTGAGCAGCTCGTACTCCTTGTTGGCCAGATTCACCTCGTGCCCGTTGACCAGCACCCGCCGCGCCTGCGGTTCCAGCCGGATGCCGCCGATCTCCACCGCGTCGTCGCCGATTCCGCTGCGCCGCAACAGCGCTCGCACCCGGGCGAGCAGCTCGGCCAGCCGGAAGGGTTTGCCCACATAATCGTCGGCGCCCGCGTCCAGGCCCACCACGAAGTCGACCTCGTCGGTGCGCGCGGTCAGCATCAGCACCGCCAGATCGGCCCCGCGCGCCCGCACCTGGCGGCACACCTCCAGCCCGTCCATGCCGGGCAGCCCGAGATCGAGGATCAGCAGATCGTGCTCGCCCTCGAGCGCGCGTTGCAGCACCGCGGGGCCGAAGCTCTCCACGGTCACCGAATAGCCCTCACGCCCCAGTGCCCTCGACAGCGGGGCGGCGATGGCCTCGTCGTCCTCGGCCAGCAATACGGCGGTCACGCTCCAAGATTACGCAGTTGTTCGTTATGTCTGTGTTCGATTGGGGCTCAGGTCACCGATTGCCGTGCGCGTCGGGGGCGCGTCGGGGTTCGTACGGCTGGTTGTCGAAGACCTCGTGGTACAGCAGGGCATGCACCTTCTGCACCTGGGGGATGTCGTCGTACTCCAGCGGATCGCCGGAGGCGGCGTCGATGATGAGGGTGCCGGTGCCGAGCAGGCGGTCGAACAGGCCGTGGCGGAACTGGACGCTGGAGATGCGGTTCATCGGGATATCGATCCCGGTATGGGTGAGCACGCCCTCGCGGACCAGCACGCGCCGATCGGTGACGATGAAATGGGTTGAATTCCAGCGGATCACCGGTGCGGCGCAGCGCCACAGCACCAGCGCCACCCACACCACCGCGATGGCGATCAGAGCGGCGTTGCGCGCGCTGCCGTCGAGCCGCTGCCAGGACATCCCCCCGGCGAAACCCGCGAGCGCGCTCGCGACGATGAACACGACCGCCGGCCAGAACAACATCTTCCAGTGCGGATGACGATGCAGCAGCAACTGCTCGTCGGGCGCGAGCAGCTCCTCCGGATAGCCCATATGCGAACCCTACCGCCTGGGGATGCGAGAATGGCCGCAGCGAACGCCCATGTGCCAGGTCGGGCGTATCGTCACGGCTTTCCGGCAGCACCCGCAACACCGAAGTCCGACCAAGCATTTCCACGTTGATTTGTTTCGAGCGGAGGCGTGCGTGACCAAGGAACTGACCCAGCTGCAAATCCTCACCGAACTCGAGCCGGTGGCGGAGCAGAATCTGAACCGGCACCTGTCGATGGCCAAGGACTGGCATCCGCACGACTACGTGCCCTGGGACGAGGGCCGCAATTTCGCGGCGCTGGGCGGCGTGGACTGGGACCCGTCGCAATCCAGGTTGAACGAGGTCGCCAAGGTCTCGATGATCACCAACCTGCTGACCGAGGACAATCTGCCCTCCTATCATCGCGAGATCGCCGAGAACTTCTCCCAGGAGGGCGCCTGGGGCACCTGGGTCGGTCGCTGGACCGCTGAGGAGAACCGGCACGGCATCGTCATGCGCGACTATCTCGTGGTGACTCGCGGCGTCGATCCGGTCGCCCTCGAGCAGGCCCGCATGATCCATATGACCAACGGCGTGCGCCATCCGGAGGGCTGGGGCGGCTTCCTGCACTCGGTGGCGTATGTGACCTTCCAGGAACTGGCCACCCGGGTCAGCCACCGCAACACCGGCAAGGTCTGCCACGATCCGATCGCCGATCGCATGCTGCAGCGCATCGCCGCCGACGAGAACCTGCACATGATCTTCTACCGCACCATGTGCGGCGCGGCCCTGGATCTGGTGCCGGATCAGGCGATCGCGGCCATCGTCGAGATCGTCACCAACTTCACCATGCCCGGTTACGGCATGCCCAACTTCCGGCGCAACGGCGTGATGATGGCCAAGCACGGCATCTACGATCTGCGCCAGCACATGGAGGAGGTGGTCGCCCCGGTGCTCAAGAACTGGAACATCTTCGAGCGCAACGACTTCGGCCCCACCGGCGAGCAGGCCCGCGAACGGCTCGCGACCTATATGGACAAGCTCGCCCAGGACGTCGTGAAGTTCGAGGAGCAGCGCGACCGCATGCTGGCCCGCGAGGCCGCCCGCGAGATGGCCTCGCTGTAGGGATCAGTATCCGGCGCGCAGATGCGTCACGTCCCCGGCCGTGACCGAGCGACCGCCGATCCGCAACCGACCGTGCGCGTCCACGTCCTCGGCGATCCCGGTGAGCACCTCGCCGCCGGGCAGTTCGGCACGCACCTCGGAACCGATTGTGCCGCAACGCTTCCGATACTCCTCGGCCAGCCGGGTGACATCCCACCCGGCGGCGCTCCAGGCGGTGAAGTACCGGGCGAACTCGCGCAGCAGGGCCAGCGCGAGTTCGGTCCGATCGAGCTCCGGCGCACCGGCCAGGGCCAGCGAGGTGGCGTGCGGCACCGGCAGTTCGTCCGCGGTGAGGCTCACATTGAGACCGACGCCGATCACCACGGCCGGGGCCTCGCCACCCGCGGCAACCTCGGCGAGGATGCCCGCGACCTTACGGCCGTCGATCAGAACATCGTTGGGCCACTTGAGATTCGCGTCCAGACCGGTGGCGGCCCGGACGCCGTCGACAACCGCCACGCCGGTGAGCAGCGGCAGCCAGCCCAGCGCCCCGGGCTCGATTCCGCGCGGTCGCACCAGGATCGACATCGACAGCTGCGCCCGAGGCGGACTCACCCAGGGGCGATCGTGTCGACCGCGACCCCGCTGCTGCGCCTCCGCGATCAGCACCCGGCGATCCGAATCCGGATCGCCGGCGTGCCTGATCAAATCGGCGTTGGTGGATCCGGTCGACTCCACTACATCGATACGGGTGAAGAACGACAGATCCGGTGACTCCGCGACGGCGCGCCGCAGCCGTTGGGCATCCAAGGGTGGCCTGTGCACCACCGCAGGTTACTACCCGGCTCAGCGCACGAGCGACAGCGCACGCATGCCCGCGACCATCGCGAGCTCCGGGTCGACCACGGTCGGCTCGGATTCCCGGGGCCACCAATTGCTGATCGCAGCCGCCGCGGCTCTTTCCGCGACGGTCCTACTCCATTCCCACATTTGCGCCTCCCGTCGCACTCGCAGGTTCATACGGTAGCGCCGGGACGTGCGCGAGCGACAGCGATTTATTTTCCGGTCGAAATCAAATCGATTGACGCATTCGGCGAAAAATGTTAATAGACAACGGAATTTCAGACCGGCTGCAGGCCCAGCGCACCCGCGACGAAGCGCCGCACGACGGTCCGCCCGGATTCCAGCGCTGCGCCGTATCCGTCCCGCGCCCAGCCCGAAATATCGGCGGTGCCATCGGAATTCGGCGTCACCACGACCTCGGCGACCATTTCCGCGGTCGTGGGCTCGCAGACCGCCCAGGAATATCTGCTCGCCTCGGCCCATTCGCGAGTGCGACGCGTCACATAGTCCGGATCGTCGATTCCCCCGGCAGCCAGCGCGGGCCGATCGTCGATGCGTTCGTCGGCGCGCAACGCGCGCAGATACCAACTACCCGCATTGATCTCGACCGGTTCCATCAGGCCTCCCGCCGCCGCTGCCGACGCTCACGGCGGCGCTGATCGCGACCGCGGTCGCCGATCGCACCCAGCACGATGGCGAAAGCCGGAATCATCAGGAACCACAGCCAGGTGCCGGTGGTGAAGAACAGCACCAGCGCCCCGATCACCACCAGGCCCATCACCGGCCCCTGCAGATCCGGCTTGTCGCCGCGCTTGCGCGCCGGGACCGGGGCCTCGGACACCGGTTTGGGCAGATCACCGAATACCTGCGCCAGATCACCGCGAGTGACCGCGGCCGCGACCACCGCACTGCGCTCGTCGAATTCGGCGACCGAGAGCCGACCGGCGGCGAAATGATCCGACAGCCGCCGCATGGCCTCTTCACGCTCGGTATCGCCGATGCGGATGTCGGGTGAATCAGGCATGTATCGAGCCTAGCGAGCATGTGGTGGTCGCGCCGCAGGTGTCCGGTTTAGTGTCGGGTGGTGGCACGGTGGTTCGGCAGGTATCGGCTCGACGGCCTCATCGGACGCGGTTCGGTGGGCGAGGTGTGGCGCGCGCACGACGAGCGCACCGGACAGGCGGTGGCGCTGAAGATCCTGTCCGTCGGCGCCGCCGAGGATCCGGACTATCGCCGCCGATTCGAGCGGGAGGCCCGGGTTGGGGCGGGCCTGGCCGATCCACACATCGTGCCGATCCACGACTTCGGCGAGCAGGACGGGCGGCTGTACCTCGCGATGGCGCACGTGCCCGGCCACGATGTGGCGGCGCGGCTGCGCGGTGGGCCGATGGGCGTATCGGAGGCCGTCGACCTCATCTCCCAGATCGCCGAGGCACTCGACGCGGCGCATGCGGCCGGGCTGGTCCATCGGGATGTGAAGCCGGCCAACATCATCGTGCACCCCGGCGGCTTCGCCTATCTCATCGACTTCGGCATCGCCCGCGCCGCCGACCAAACCACCATCACCGCAACGGGCTTCACGGTCGGCACGCTGGCGTACATGGCGCCCGAGCGCTTCGCCGGCCACGGCGACTTCCGCTCCGACATCTACTCGCTGGCCTGCGTGCTCTACGAATGCCTCACCGCGCGTCGGCCCTTCGGTGATACCGACCCCGTTCAGCAGCTCCACGCGCACCTGCACCAGGACCCACCGCGTGCCTCGGCCACCGAACCGGCCGTGTCCGCAGCCCTGGACGAGGTGATCGCCCGGGGCATGGCCAAGAATGCCGATGATCGCCCGCAGAGCGCGGGCGCGCTGGCCGCTGCCGCCCGTTCGGCGATCGGGATGTCCCACCCCGTCTCGCGCACGCCACCCGTGTTGGCGGCATCGCACGCGAGCACCCCCGTGCTGGAGCGGCAGCCGAGCGGCGAATCACGAAGCGACGCGATGGCTTCGGCGTTCAGCCCCACCCGCGTGCTGCCCATGCCTCCCGGCCCGCCAGCGGCCGCATCCGCCCCGCGGGCCGGATCGGTACCTCATCCCGGCGCCGCCCGCGTATCGACGACGCCCGAACGCCCGCCCATCGCAGCGCCACCCCGAACCCGCGCCGCCGTCAAAATCGCGGCCCTGGCGGGCGCGGCGGTGGTGGTCTTCACCGCCATCGCCGTCGTCACGGCGCTGCTCACCCGCGACGGCCGCACCCCCACGACCGTGCCGGCGGCACCCTCGGCCACCGTCGCCTCAGCCACCACCCCCGCCCCGGCTCCCCCGCCGCAGCAGCACACCACGGCCGTCGCACCCCCGCCCCTGACCATCCCCGTCCCCCCGGGTTTCGGCACCCCACCGTTCCAGATCCCCGGCATCTCGAGCAGGAACGACAACAGCGGACCCGGAAACCCGAACGGCCACGGCAATTCCGGCCGCGGGCAGGACAAAGACAAAGAAAAGGACAAGCAGGACGAATGACGAAGGCCCGCCCGCTCCAGCGGAGCGAACGGGCCTCGAAAGACGTTGCGGTCTATTTGATTTCGGCGAGGACGGTGCCCTGGGTGATGGCGGCACCGGCCTGCACGGCCAGTCCGGTCACCACACCGGCCTTGTGCGCGTTGACCGGGTTCTCCATCTTCATGGCCTCGAGCACCACGATCAGATCACCCGCCTCGACACTCTGCCCCTCCTCGACCGCGACCTTGACCACGGTGCCCTGCATCGGCGCGGTCACCGCATCACCGGAGGCCGCACCCGCCGCCGCGCCGCCACGGGTGCGCGGCTTGGGCTTCTTGCGAGCCACACCGGCACCGTTACCGCCTCCGGCGGGGGCCGCGCCCACGCTGAACTGACCCGGCAGCGACACCTCGAGACGACGCCCGCCGACCTCGACCACGACCTTCTGCCGCGGCGCCTCGTCGGCGTCGGCGATCGGCTGTCCGCCGGTGTAGGGCTCGATCGGGTTGTCCCAGTCGTTCTCGATCCACTTAGTGTAGACGTCGAACTTGGTGCCGTCCCCGATGAACGCCGGATTGGTCACGATGTGCCGGTGGAACGGCAGCACGGTGGCCAGACCCTCGATCTCGTACTCGGCCAGCGCGCGCCGGGCCCGCTCCAGGGCCTGGGTGCGGGTCTCACCGGTCACGATCAGCTTGGCCAGCATCGAGTCGAACTGCCCGCCGATCACGCTGCCCTCGACCACACCGGAATCCACCCGCACACCCGGGCCGGTCGGCTCCTTGTACACGGTGACCGGACCGGGGGCGGGCAGGAAGTTGCGGCCCGCGTCCTCGCCGTTGATACGGAACTCGATCGAATGCCCGCGCGGGGTCGGATCCTCGGTGATGGTCAGCTCCTCGCCGTTGGCGATGCGGAACTGCCAGCGCACCAGGTCGATGCCGGAGGTCTCCTCGGTCACCGGATGCTCCACCTGCAGGCGGGTGTTCACCTCCAGGAACGATACGGTCTCGCCCTGGACGAGGTATTCGACGGTGCCCGCGCCGTAGTACCCGGCCTCGCGGCAGATCCGCTTGGCCGACTCGTGGATCTTCGCGCGCACCTCATCGGACAGGAACGGGGCCGGGGCCTCCTCGACCAGCTTCTGGAATCGCCGCTGCAGCGAGCAGTCGCGGGTGCCGGCCACGATCACATTGCCGTGCTGATCGGCCAGCACCTGCGCCTCGACGTGGCGCGCCTTGTCCAGGTACTGCTCCACGAAGCATTCGCCCCGCCCGAACGCCGCAGTCGCCTCCCGCGTCGCCGAGTCGAACAGCTCCGGAATCTCGGCGATGGTGTGCGCGACCTTCATCCCGCGGCCACCGCCACCGAACGCGGCCTTGATCGCCACCGGTACACCGTATTTCTCGGCGAACGCCACCACCTCGGACGCGTCCTTGACCGGATCCTTCGTGCCCGCCGCCATCGGCGCCTGGGCCCGCTCGGCGATATGCCGCGCGGTCACCTTGTCGCCCAGATCCCGAATCGACTGCGGCGACGGACCGATCCAGATCAATCCCGCGTCGAGCACCGCCTGCGCGAAATCGGCGTTCTCCGACAGGAAGCCGTAGCCGGGGTGAATCGCATCCGCACCCGACTTCCGCGCGGCATCGAGAATCTTGTCGAACACCAGGTAGGACTCGGCCGAGGTCTGGCCGCCGAGCGCGAACGCCTCATCGGCGAGCTTCACGAACGGGGCATCCGCATCCGGCTCGGCATACACCGCGACACTGGCGATACCGGCATCCTTGGCGGCCCGGATCACCCGCACCGCGATCTCGCCCCGATTCGCAATCAGAACCTTCGTGATCTGCGCGCTGGCGTGGCTGGGCACTGAGCCTCCTGTGCTGTGGACAACTTTCGTCTGGAGCGAGTGTAGGCAGTCTGCCAACAGGCTCCGCAGTGGGCTAGGGGCTACTGAACAGTAGTCCCGGCAAGTGATACGAACAACACTTCCCCCGAGTTCGCGGACCGTACTTTACGCGGTACCGGCCGCCGAACGCGAATGGCCCGGCACCGCACCGGGTTCAGCGCCCTTGACGATGGGAGTGCGCACGGCATTGCCCCATTCGGTCCACGAACCGTCGTAATTGCGCACATTCTCCAGGCCGAGCAGCGCGGTCAGCACGAACCAGGTATGCGCCGAACGCTCGCCGATGCGGCAGTAGACGACGGTTTCGGTGGCCTCGCGAAACCGCGCGTAGATCCGATCCAATTCCGCCCGGGAACGGAACCGGCCGTCGCCGGTGAGCGCCTGGTTCCACGGAATGTTGACCGCGGTCGGAATGTGCCCGGCACGCAGCGACTGTTCTTCCGGGCGGTCCAGAATTCGGTCCAATTCCCCCGAATATTCCTCGGCCGCACGCACATCCAGCAGCGCCGCGCCGCTCTCGGCGTCCAGCAGCGCGCGCACCTCGTCCAGGTACGCGCGCGCGCCGCGATCGTCGCGCTCCACGATCGGATATTCGCCCAGGCCCATATCCGGCACCTCGAAGGTGGTGTCGCGTTCCTCGGAGATCCACGCATCGCGCCCGCCGTCGAGCAGCCGCACGTCAGGATGGCCGAACAGGTCGAAAACCCACAGCGCGGCGGCCGCCGTGCCGTTGCCCTTGTCGCCGTACAGCACCACGGTGTCGTCGCGACCGATACCCTTGGCTCGCATCAATTCGGAAAACCGCGCGCTGTCGACCACGTCTCGGGTGCTCGGGTCGGTAAGCTCGGCCCGCCAGTCGATCTTGATGGCCCCGGGGACGTGCCCGATGTCGTACAGCAGGATGTCCTCGTCGGCCTCGACGATCTTGAGCCCCGGCGCGCCGATGTTTGCCGACAGCCACTCTGTGGTTACTAGTCGGTGAGGATATGCGTGAGCGCCGAAGGATTGATGAGGGTCCGGGGCGACGGGCACGATGGTCGGTCCTTCACTGTGAGTCAGCGGTTCCACACCGATCGTAGGTGGGGAACCGAACAGCAACCGGTTTCACATCACGAATCGGGTGAAGAGCGAATAAGTCGCACCCCCATCCGATAAAGTCTCCTGGGAGGAGGGGTGAGCTATGTCTGATTCTTGGCCACGACGGCGCCTGCTCGCGATCCTACGTGGCGCCAGCGAGCCTCTCGATGCCCAGGAGCTCGCCAGGGTCACCGGGCAGCACGTGACCACCGTGCGTTTTCACCTCGACGTGCTGACGCGGGAATCGCTGGTGCGCCAGTTCCAGCAGCCGCCGCGCGGTCGAGGCCGCCCGCGGATCGGATACACCGCCGTGCAGCGATCGGTCGGCTATCAGGATCTGGCCCAGGTGCTGGCCGATCAGCTCGGCACCGATCCGCGCCGCCGCTCGGACGCGGCCATATCGGCGGGCCGGGCCTGGGGCGCCAAACTCGAGGCGGTCGAGCAGCCGATCACCTCGCTCGACGACGCCAAGGACGTCACCATGACGATGATGTCCGAGCTGGGCTTCGCCCCCGAGCGCGACGCCGCCTCCGAGACCGACGAGCAGGTCATGATCCGGCTGACCGCCTGCCCGCTGCGCGAGCTCGCCCGCACCCATTCGGAGGTGGTGTGCGGCGTCCACCTCGGCCTGATGCGCGAGGTGATCGATCGCAACGGCGGCCGGGACGCGGTGAACGTGCGCCTGCATCCGTTCGTGGAGCCCGAACTGTGCGTGGCGCGGCTGGAGGCGCTGCAGAGCATGCTGGTACCCGATGCCTCGGCCATGCCGGACGCGCCGCCCGAGCCGGGCGAACCGCGGATCGCGACGCCGTCAGGAGGCCGGGTCGCTCCCCAGCTGCGCACCGCCGACCCACAGCTGCGCAATGGAGACGCCCACGTCGCCCAGCAGTCGACGCAGTAGCGGTAGGCCGATCCCGATCACACTCGACGGATCGCCCGACAGCCCGTCGACGAACCAGCCGCCGCGGCCGTCCAGGGTGAACGCGCCCGCGACCCGCAGCGGCTCGCCGGTGGCGAGATAGGCGTCCAGCTCCTCCGGTTCGGGCTTGCCGAAGTGGACCGTGGTGCCGCCGCAGTCGTGGGCGACCTTCACGATCTGCCCGTCGCGCAGCCGCAGCACGCAGTGTCCGGTGAGCAGTTCGGCGCTGCGCCCGGCCATCGCGGCCCAGCGCGCCCGCGCCACCTCGACCGTGAGCGGCTTACCCTGCAGCTCGCCGTCGACCAGCAGCATCGAATCGCAGCCGACCACCACGCAGTCCGCGGTGACATCGGCATGTTCGGAGATCAGCGCGGCGGCCACCGATTCGGCCTTGGCCGCGGCCAGCGCGACCACCACGCCCTCCGGCGAGGTCCCGTCCGGCAGGGCCGCGGCCACCGCGTCCTCGTCCACATCGGAGATCCGGACGAACGGATCCACCCCGGCCGCGCGCAGCACCTGCCGCCGCGCGGGTGAGGCCGAGGCGAGTACGAATCCCGTCACGTCAGTCGCGCAGGTGCGACAGATACGGGAAGGCGTAGGGCGAGAACGGCGTGGTGCCGCGGTGCATGAACGTGGGCCGTCCCCACAGATCGGCCGGCCCCTTCGGGGCGGACGTCCCGGCGGTGCTCGCGGCGGCGGCCGCCAGCACACACACCAGAGCGGCGATCTCGTCGTCGGTCGGTGCGCCCTTCAGGATCCGGATGACGGGACCCGCATGCGATTCGGTATCGGCGACCAGCGGTTCCATCGCGACGAGGTCGTCGACCGACAGATCCAGCTCGGCAGCGCGCAATACTTCTTCATCAGCCACAGCCGTCACAGCGCCAGCTCCTCCTGTCCATGTGCCGATCCCGGAAAGGGCTCGGCGCTCACGGTCCCCGGAAGGATTCCGGGAGCCGCAAACGGTATTCGTTGCGGCGCTCGATCATGAGCGTCCCTACTTACCATCTTCACTCGGATGGGCTCATTACGCGCGCCGTGACTTTTTGTGTCGGACATCTCACAGTGCGTTGCACCCCGCCACCCGCGCATATCGTCGGATCACAACGGAATGTTGCCGTGCTTCTTCGGGGGAAGGGTGACCATTTTGCGCTCGAGCAATCGCAGTGCCGACACGATCTGGCCACGAGTATGCGACGGCGGGATGACCGCGTCCACATAGCCGCGCTCGGCCGCCACATACGGATTGACCAGGGTGTCCTCGTACTCGTTCTGCAGTTCCAGCCGCAACGCGTCGACGTCGGCGCCCTCGGCCGCGGCCTGGGCCAGCTGCTTGCGGTAGACGAAGCCGACCGCACCGGACGCGCCCATGACCGCGATCTGCGCGGTCGGCCAGGCCAAATTCACATCGGCGCCCATATGCTTGGAGCCCATCACGTCGTAGGCGCCGCCGTAGGCCTTGCGCGTGATGATCGTGATCTTGCCGACCGTCGCCTCGCCGTAGGCGTAGAGCAGCTTCGCGCCGCGGCGGATGATGCCGTTGTATTCCTGGCTCGTGCCCGGCAGGAAGCCCGGCACGTCGACCAGCGTGATGATCGGGATGTTGAAGGCGTCGCAGGTCCGCACGAACCGCGCGGCCTTCTCCGAGGCGTCGATGTCCAGGCAGCCCGCGAACTGGGTCGGCTGGTTGGCCACGATGCCGACGCTGCGGCCGTCGATGCGCCCGAAGCCGACGATGATGTTCATCGCGCGCTCGGCCTGCACCTCGAGGAATTCGTCGTCGTCGAGCAGGCGACGGATCACCTCGTGCATGTCGTACGGCTGATTCGGCGAGTCCGGGATGATCGAGTCGAGCTCGAGATCCTCCTCGGTCAGCGACTCCTCGATCGCGCCCTCGATCGGATCCGACGCCGGATAGCGCGGCGGCTCGGCGCGGTTGTTGCTGGGCAGATAGCTCAGCAGGTCCTTGACCCAGTCCAGCGCGTCCTGCTCGCCGGAGGCGACGTAGTGCGCGGTCCCCGACTTCACCATGTGGGTGTGGGCGCCGCCCAACTCCTCCATGGTGACCTCCTCACCGGTGACCGTCTTGATGACGTCGGGACCGGTGATGAACATCTGCGCGGTCTGATCGACCATGACGACGAAGTCGGTCAGCGCCGGGGAGTACACGTGCCCGCCCGCGGCCGCGCCCATGATCAGCGAGATCTGCGGGATCACGCCGGAGGCCTGGATATTGCGGTGGAAGATCTCGCCGTAGAGGCCGAGGGAGACCACGCCCTCCTGGATGCGCGCGCCCGCGCCGTCGTTGATGCCGATCAGCGGCCGGCCGGTCTTGAGCGCCAGATCCATGACCTTGACGATCTTCTCGCCGTACACCTCGCCGAGGCTGCCGCCGAACACGGTGGCGTCCTGGGAGAAGATGCACACGTCGCGGCCGTCGATGGTGCCGTACCCGGTCACCACGCCGTCGCCGAGCGGCCGGTTGTTCTCCAGGCCGAAGTTGACGCTGCGATGCCGCGCCAGCGCGTCCAGCTCCACGAACGAACCCTCGTCCAGCAGTGCCAGGATCCGTTCCCGCGCGGTCAGCTTGCCCTTGGCGTGGACCTTGTCGACCGCGGCCTCACCCATCGGGTGCTTGGCCTCTTCGATGCGGTTACGCAGATCGGCCAGCTTCCCTGCGGTGGTGTGGATGTCGGGGGCGCCCGCCGAACCCGGCTGCGGCTGCTGCTGGACACTCGTCATGCCGGCGAGTCTAACCAGTACCGGACCGGCTGAGAATTCCAGCACCGGCTACCGGTCAGTACCCTTATTGACTACCCGCCAGTAGAAAAGCCCTGGTGAAACCCCTGGAGCAGCAGCGATTTCAGCGCATCACGCCGGTGTGGCCGGTGGAGTAGCGACCCGGTTGCGGCCACACCGTCCACCCGTGCGGACCCCCGCCAACCGGTATGCGCGCCAACAGCTTCCAATCCACGATGTCGATTGCGTAAACCTCGCCGTCGCATCGTCCGGCCACCCCAGAAAATCCGGCCGTCGGCGCAGATGTTACCCATGTCCGGACCGCCGCCGGGAATCGCGGGTGACGGCTTCGCGTCACGGTGTAGACGCCGTCGGCCATCATCGGCGACGAAGAAGGTCGAGCCGTCCGCTGCGAGCTTCACATCCTGCGGCATGCCAGCGTGGTGATGACCGCCCGGCAGGTCACCATCGATCGCTGTGAACGATCGCGGGTTCCGGTTCGGCGGCGAACCGGAACCCGCGTCACATCATCGGAAGCGGACCAGGCGTCTACGAATGTCCGCTACCGCGAACCACTCTCAGCTGAGCACGCGGTCGAGGGCGTCGACCGCCTCGTCCAGCTCCTCGGCGGTGACGGTGAGCGGCGGTCGGAACCGCAGCCCGCGCTCGCCGGTCCCGAGGATCAGCACATGCTCGCGCTCGCGCAGCTCGGTGACGACCGCATCGCGCAGTTCGGCCGACTCCAGCGTGATCGCGCACATGAGCCCGCGCCCGCGCGGCTCGCTGACCTCCGCATGGCGCGCGGCCAGCTCCTCGAGCCGCCGCAGCAGATGTTTGCCGAGTTCGGCCGTGCGCTCGATCACCCCGTCACTCTCGAACACCTCGAGGATCCGGCGGGCCCGGACCATATCGGTCAGGTTGCCGCCCCAGGTGGAGTTCAGCCGCGAGCTCACCGCGAAGACGTTGTCGGGCACCTCGTCGATGCGCCCGCCCGCCATGATGCCGCAGACCTGGGTCTTCTTACCGAAGGCCACGATGTCGGGCTGCACGTCGAACTGCTGGTAGGCCCAGGTGGTGCCGGTGATGCCCGCGCCGGTCTGCACCTCGTCGAGGATGAACAGCGCGTCGTGCTCGTGGCACAGCTCGCGCATGGCCCGCAGGAACTGCGGGCGCATATGCCGGTCGCCGCCCTCGCCCTGAATCGTCTCGGCGATGAAACACGCGATGTCGTGCGGATTTTCGACGAAGGCCGCCCGCGCCTGCGCCAACGCCCGCGCCTCGGCCGCCTCGATGTCGACACCGTCGGCCAGATAGGGGGTGTCGATGCGCGGCCAGTCGAACTTCGGGAAGCGCGCGACCTTGACCGGATCGGTGTTGGTGAGCGAGAGCGTATAGCCGCTGCGGCCGTGGAACGCCCCGGTCAGATGCAGCACCTTGGTTCCGAGTTCGGTTGGGCGGCCGTGCATTTCGTTGTGGCGGCTCTTCCAGTCGAACGCCGCCTTGAGGGCGTTCTCCACCGCGAGCGCGCCGCCGTCGATGAAGAACAGGTGCGGCAGCGCCGGATCGCCGAGCACCCGGGCGAAGGTGTCGACGAAGCGAGCCATCTCGACGGTGTAGACGTCGGAGTTACTGGGCTTGTTGATCGCGGCCGTGGCCAGTTCGGACCGGAACCCTTCGTCCTCGGCCAGCGCCGGGTGGTTCATACCCAGTGCCGAGGAGGCGAAGAACCCGAACATGTCCAGGTATGCCGTGCCGTCGCGGTGGTCGACCAGTCGCCGGCCGCGCGATCGGCGCAGGTCCAGCACTAGATCGAAACCGTCGGCAAGGATGTTCGCTGACAGGATTTCATGTACGCGGGAGGGGGTGACCAGCGTCGCGTCTGCAACTACCCCCGGGCGCTCCAGTTCGAGGGTCACGTTAACCAGGCTACGCAAACATTTACGACTTCGCTACGCAAACACCGTAAAAAGTAACGATCTGAGCTCACCTGTCGTAGAATGTCTGGAGAATGATGGTGCTTCGTGTCCGTACGTTGGCGGTCGCCCTGATCTCCTGCAACAGCTGCTCGAGGTGTCTCGGCGAGGCCACTCGGACGAGCAGCATGTAGCTCTCGTCACCGGCCACCGAGTGACACTCCTCGATGCCGGGAATGTGCTGCAGGACCGCGGGGGCATCATCGGGTTGGGACGGGTCGAGAGGAGTGATCGCGACGAATGCCGAGAGCAGTTGTCCCAGCGCCTCCGGGTCGACCTTCGCGGTGTAGCCGCGGATCACCCCGCGCGCCTCGAGCCGCCGGACCCTCGACTGCACCGCGGACACCGACAGGTTGGCCTTCTCCGCGAGATTCGACAACGTGGCACGACCATCGGCCATCAGCTCCCGAATCAAGAGTCGATCGATATCGTCCAAAGCAGCTTTCGCCGGTGCATCCGCCATCAGCGAAGGCTAACCCAGCGAATCCAACCCGTGGCCGGAACATGGCTCGGGGCTTTCCGAAGATGACCGCCTCACATGGAGAAATGGATGACATCCGCACCGACCGCACCGCTGACCGTCGAACTGCGCGCCCGCGCCGAGCAACTGCTGCGCGAGCTCGGGGCCGAGCTGCCCACCCCCGGGCCGCTGCCCGCGCGCACGCCGATCACCGGCGGTGAGCTGGCCACCCTGGCGCCGAGTTCGGCCGAGCAGGTCGACGACGCGATCGCCAAGGCCGCCAACGCCTTTCGTGCGTGGCGCACGGTGCCCGCGCCGCAGCGCGCCGCCGTGGTGCGACGGCTGGGCCAGCTGCTGACCGAAAACCTCGACCGGCTGGGCGAACTGGTGACCCTCGAGGCGGGCAAGATCGGCGCCGAGGCCCGCGGCGAGGTGCAGGAGATGATCGACATCTGCGAGTTCGCGGTCGGGATGTCGCGTCAGCTCTACGGCTACACCATGCCCTCCGAGCGCCCGGGCCACCGGCTGATGGAGACCTGGCACCCGCTCGGCGTCGTCGGGGTGCTGTCGGCGTTCAACTTCCCGGTCGCGGTGTGGTCGTGGAATACCGCGCTGGCGCTGGTCTGCGGTGACACCGTGGTGTGGAAGCCCTCGGAGACCACGCCGCTGACCGCGCTGGCCTGTCACACCCTGCTGCGCCGGGCCGCCATCGAGGTGGGCGCCGATCCGGAGATCCATCAGCTCGTGCAGGGCGCGGCCGACGTGGGCGCGCGATTGGTGGACGACGAGCGGGTGGCGCTGGTCAGCGCGACCGGATCGGTGCGCATGGGACAGACGGTCGCGCCGCGGGTGGCCGCGCGGTTCGGGCGCTGCCTGCTGGAGCTGGGCGGGAACAACGCCGCGATCGTGACCCCGTCCGCCGATCTGGAATTGGCGACCCGCGGCGTGGTCTTCGCGGCCGCCGGTACCGCCGGACAGCGCTGCACCACGCTGCGTCGCCTGATCGCGCACACGGAGGTGGCCGACGCGCTGGTCGAACGCATCGAGAAGGCGTATCGCCAACTGGCCGTGGGCAATCCGCTCGACGACGGCGTCCTGGTCGGCCCGCTGATCAACGAGCGCGCCTACACCGCGATGCAGGACGCCCTCGCCCGCGCCGTCGCCGACGGCGGCGAATTGATCTGCGGCGGTGAGCGAGTCGAGGTCGCCGGATCCGATGCCTTCTACGTCCGCCCCGCCCTCGTGCGCATGCCCGCCCAGACCGAGATCGTCCGCGAGGAAACCTTCGCCCCCATCCTCTACGTCCTCACCTACACCGACCTCGACGAGGCCATCACCCTCCACAACGACGTCCCCCAGGGCCTCTCCTCGGCCATCTTCACCACCAACCAGCGCGAGGCCGAACGCTTTCTCGCCGCCGACGGCTCCGACTGCGGCATAGCCAACGTCAACATCGGCACCTCCGGTGCCGAAATCGGCGGCGCCTTCGGCGGCGAAAAACAAACCGGCGGCGGCCGCGAATCCGGCTCGGACTCCTGGAAGTCCTATATGCGCCGCGCCACCAACACCGTGAACTACTCCACGGAACTGCCGCTGGCGCAAGGCATCCAGTTCGGCTGAGGCGAGTCCCGTCCTCGGGCGCTGGGACGCCCGAGGACGGGAACGCGAAAGACTCCGCCCCCGAAGCGGTACACGAAGGCCGCACCCTTTCCCGCACTTCGCACCTACGGGCGGCTGGAGCGGGTGCGGGAGGCGGGAAAGGGTGCGGCTGGGGGGTGGGTCAGTCGTCGGTGGTGATGGCGCGGATCTGGGATTCGTATGCGGCGCGCGCCTTTTCGTCGGTGGGGTGGAGGGCGCTCTCGCCGTTGAAGAGACGGCGGACGATTCGAACGGCCGGTTCGGGGGCGGCGGCCAGGGCCACGTCGACAGCACCCAGATAGCCGGGGACGGCGACCTCGGCCCGGCGGGTGCGGCAGGTCTTCACGATGGCGGCCGCGACATCTCCCGGCTCGACCATCGGCACGCCGACGCCGAGAGAAAACCCGGCCGCGAGCCGAGTGCGCACCGCGGCGGGCATCACGCAGCTCACACTCACACCGTGTTCCGCGAATTCCAGTCGGGTCGCGGCCGACAGGCCCACCGCGGCGAACTTGCTCGCGTTGTAGACCGCCAGGCCGGGGATCGGTACCTTGCCCGCGAGCGAGGCTACGTTGACCACGTGGCCGCGGCCGCGCTCGATCATGTCGGGCACCACCGCGCGCATGCCGTGGATCAAGCC
The DNA here is from genome assembly GCF_023740735.1 of Nocardia sp. CDC159. Classification (GTDB taxonomy): domain Bacteria; phylum Actinomycetota; class Actinomycetes; order Mycobacteriales; family Mycobacteriaceae; genus Nocardia; species Nocardia pulmonis. The sequence goes on along the minus strand of NZ_JAMRXH010000018.1, from coordinate 49,090 downwards.
CCACACGTTCACATCGATCGTGGTGTGCCCCACCGCATCCGGCTCGACCAGGAACGGCCCGGCGGGCATCACACCCGCATTGTTGATCAGGATGTCGACGCGCCCCAGATCGGCGACCACCTTGTCCCACTGATCCCGGGCGCGCACATCCAATTCGAAGGCGCGGCCCCGCAGCGCCCCCGCCACCGCCTGCGCCGCGGCGATGTCGACATCGGCTATGGCGACCTCGGAACCTCTGCGCGCGAACAGCTCCGCCGTGGCCTGCCCGATCCCCCGCCCGCCACCGGTGATCAACACCCGGGCCCCGGCGAGATCGATGGCCGGATAACCGTTTCCGAGGATGCTCATGCGAAGGCTCCCTGCTCCACCGCGCGGCGGGTACCGCGCAGGCTGTGTTCGAAGGTGTCCGAACGGCGACGGCCGTCCATGAAGTTCGGCCCCATGACCGCGAGATCGGCCGCGGTCGCGTCGATGCGCAGCACCTTGGCGCCCGTGGCGCGCAGCTGCGCGATCTCGCCGTCGAGCTGAGCACTCATCCGAATGCGCAACTGCCGCTCCAGGAAATGCCCCGGCCCGGTGGGTCGCAGCCGCCCCGTCGAGGCCATCGGCGCCAGCACCACCAGCTCGTCCAGGCGCGCCGACTTCAGCAGATCCACCGAGGCGGTCGAGGCCGCCCCGCCGTCCACATAGCGCCGACCCCCGATCGCCACCGGCGGGAACCACCCCGGAATGGCCCACGAGGCCCGCAGCGCCGCACCGAGATTCGCCGCGGGCGCATCCGGCGAACCGAAGGCCACCCGCGCCCCGGTGGCATAGTCCATGGCCACCAGCCAGGTCGCCGGATGCCGCACCCACTCGCGACCCGGCGCCAGCCCATCGGCCAGCCGCTGCAGCCACCGCGCATCACCGCTGCCCTCGGGCAGCAGCCCGCTGCCCGCGGTGAGCAACCGCTGCCGATTCCCGGCCCCGCCGGACGTCAAGGTGCGCAGGGCTTGTCGCGGCGCGCCGAGCCGCGGCCGGGGCAACGGCGGGAAGCGGCCCGGCGCGTCGCGCACATGTCGCGCCAGCACCGGATCGGTCACCTCGCCGCGCTGCATGGCGATCAGCTCGTCCACGCCGACCCCGCTGCCGAGCATGGTCACCAGCTCGGCGCCCGCGGAGGTGCCGATCAGCACATCGGCCTCGCGCGGATCCCACTCCAGCACATCGCGCACCGCGGCCAGCGCCGCGACGATCCACGCCGCGCCGACCGTGCCCCCGCACCCGATCGCCAGCCCGCGCCGCCTGGCCCCATTGCCGTTACTCATGGTTTCGCACACTATCAGGATTCGAATACCGCCGGTATCCGAATTCCGGCAGTACTTAGAATTCTCCCATGCCCCGACTGACCCGCTCCGAAAGTCAGGCTCGCACCCGCGCGGAGCTGCTCGATACCGCGCGCGAGCTGTTCCTGTCCGAGGGCTACGCCCGCACCAGCCTGGAGCGCGTCGCCGAGGAGGCCGGATATTCCAAGGGCGCGGTCTACTCCAACTTCCGCACCAAATCGGCGCTGTGTCTCGAGGTGCTCTCGCATATCCACGAGACGAAGTTCGGCGAGGCCAGCGAGCTGTTGCAGGCCGCGGGCACGCTCGAGCAGCGCCTCGCGCGGCTGGAGGGCTGGGCCGAGCGCACCCTCGGCGATGTCGGCTGGACCATGCTGGAATTCGAATTCGCCATCGTCGCCCGGGAGGATCCCCAGCTGCAGCGCGAATTGGTGTCCAGCCTCGGCCTCGTCCGCGGCATGGTCGCCGCGCAGTTGCAGGGCCTGGCCGACGATCTCGGAGTGCGGCTGCCGCTCCCCGCCGAGGACGCCGCGACCCTGGTGTTGAGCGCGGGCCTGGGCCTGGGCATTCAGCGCGCGATCGACCCGTCGCTGTCGGCGCGGTTGATCAGCGACGCGATCCGGACGCTGCTGCGCTCGACTACGACCTGAAGTGCAGCGTCCATTCGCCGCGATAGTGCAGGCGGGTGATGCTCACCGGCGGAATATCGATGCGCCAGAACGATTTCGACGGGGCGTCGAGGGTGATCAGCAGCGCCGCGCGGATCACCGCCGGATGGGTGACCGCGATCGTGGGCACCCCCTGCGCCGCCATATCGTCGAGCCACTCGCGGGTCCGCTCCACCACATCCACCACCGTCTCGCCGCCGTGACCGCGAAACTTCGGATCGGTCAGCCAGGCGTAGAGCTCGTCCTGCGGCACCGACATCAACTCCCCACCCCGCCACGCCCCCGCGTCCAGGTCGCGCAGCCGGTCGTCCTGCTCGCCGAGCAGTCCCAGCAGCGCGGCGGTCTCCACGGCCCGTCGTTCCGGCGCGGTCAGAACGCGGGCCGCGGGTAATCGGCCGGATGCGGCGACGGCTCGGCGGCCCGCCTCGGTCAGCGGTTCGTCCACCGGGAATCTGGCTTTGCGCATCGCTTCGGTCATACCGTGACTGACCAGGTCGAGTCGGAGGACCTTCTGCACGTTGGAAGCGTACGGCGCGCGGTCGCGCCGCGGGTCGCGATTGCCCAGCCAACGCTGTGACCGTTCTTGTCGGTCCCCCGAGGCAGACTGTTGCCATGGACCAGTTCTCCCGCCCCACTCAGGAGTGGTTCGACGGCGCGTTCGAGGCGCCGACGGCCGCTCAGCTGGGGGCGTGGCGGGCCATCTCCGCCGGTGAGCACACGCTGGTCGTCGCGCCGACGGGTTCGGGTAAGACGCTGTCGGCATTTCTGTGGGCCATCGACCGGCTGGCCACCCGGGAGCCGGTGAACGGGCCGCGGCGCACGTCGGTGCTCTACATCTCCCCGCTCAAGGCGCTGGCGGTCGACGTCGAGCGCAATCTGCGGGCACCGCTGGTCGGTGTCACCCAGACCGCCAGGCGACTGGGTCTGTCGCCGCCGGAGATCACCGTCGGCGTGCGCTCGGGCGATACCAGCGCGACCGCGCGACGGGCCATGCAGCGCACCCCGCCCGACATCCTCATCACCACGCCCGAATCGCTGTTTCTGATGCTCACCTCGGCGGCGCGCGAGTCGCTCGCCGAGGTGCACACCGTGATCGTCGACGAGGTGCACGCCATCGCGGGCTCCAAACGCGGTGCCCACCTGGCGCTTTCGCTCGCCCGCCTGGACCTGCTGACCGCCCGCCCGGCGCAGCGGATCGGCCTGTCGGCGACCGTGCGGCCGCCGGAGGAGGTGGGCCGGTTCCTGGTGGGCGCGGCCCCGATCACCATCGTCGCCCCGCCCGCACCCAAGACCTTCGACCTGTCGGTGCGGGTTCCGGTGGCCGATATGACCGAACCGGGCGAGTCCGACGACCAGCCGGGCTCGATCTGGCCGCATGTCGACGAGGCGATCGTCGACCTGGTGCTGGCCCACCGCTCCTCGATCGTCTTCGCGAATTCGCGCCGCCTGGCCGAGCGGCTGACGGCCCGGTTGAACGAGGCCTACACCGCCCGACTGGGCGAGCCGGTCGAGACCGAGCACGCCCCACCCGCCCAGCTCGGCCCGTCCACCGAGGTCGTCCACGGCGCCGAACAGCTGCTCGCCCGCGCCCATCACGGTTCGGTGAGCAAGGAGCAGCGCGCGCTCATCGAGGATGACCTCAAGAGCGGCCGGTTGCGCTGTGTGGTCGCGACCAGCAGCCTCGAACTCGGAATCGATATGGGCGCGGTCGATCTGGTGGTCCAGGTCGAGGCGCCGCCCTCGGTCGCCAGCGGACTGCAGCGCGTCGGCCGCGCCGGGCACCAGGTGGGCGAGGTGTCGCGCGGGGTGATCTTCCCCAAGCACCGCACCGATGTGATCCACTGCGCGGTGGCGTCCATGCGGATGACGGCCGGGCAGATCGAGGAACTCGCGGTCCCCGCCCATCCCCTCGACATCCTCGCCCAGCAGACGGTCGCGGCCTGCGCCCTGGAACCAATCGATGTCGACACCTGGTTCGAAACGGTCCGCGGCACCGGCAGTTACGCCACGCTGCCCCGCTCGGCCTACGAGTCGGTGCTGGACCTGCTGGCGGGCCGCTACCCCTCCGACGAATTCGCCGAACTGCGCCCGCGTGTGGTCTGGGACCGCGACGCGGGCACGCTGACCGGTCGCCCCGGCGCGCAGCGCCTCGCCGTCACCTCCGGCGGCGCGATTCCGGACCGGGGCCTGTTCCCGGTGTTCATGGTCGGCGAGAAGGCCTCCCGCGTGGGCGAACTCGACGAGGAGATGGTCTACGAATCCCGCGTCGGCGATGTCTTCGCGCTGGGCGCGACCAGCTGGCGCATCGAGGAGATCACCCACGACCGCGTCCTGGTCTCCCCCGCCTTCGGCCTGCCCGGCCGACTGCCGTTCTGGCACGGCGATTCCCTGGGTCGCCCGGCCGAATTGGGCGCGGCGCTGGGCGAATTCATTCGCACCGCCGGACAGGCGGTCGAGCGGGCGTCGGCGACCCGGCTGGACGCACTCGTCCACGCCGCGGGGGCTCCGCATCCGGAACCCGAAACCGGTTCCGGCGCATACTCCGCGGTGGACGGCGTCGACGCCCGGCCGCACGAGATCGACATCGAGAATCCCGCACAGCAGGACTCCGCCGCTAGGCGCAAGAGATCGAGGTCGGCGCAGGAGGAACCCGACAGCTCGCCCGTGCGCGACGCAGCGGCGGAAAAGACCCTCGTCCCAGCCAAGAAACCCGCGGGTGGCGGCAAGCGCGGGGCCGACGCCGAACTCGGCGAGCTGGAGCGAGTGGTGCACTCCGCCGGGCTGGACGATTTCGCGACGGCGAATCTGGTGGCGCTGCTGCGCGAGCAGCAGCAGGCGACCGGACAGCTGCCGACGGATCGCACCCTGCTGGTGGAGCGGTTCCGCGACGAACTCGGCGACTGGCGGCTGGTCTTGCATTCGCCCTACGGGCTGCCGGTGCACGCGCCATGGGCGCTCGCGATCGGGGCGCGGCTGCGGGAGCGGTTCGGGGTGGACGCCGCGCCGACCGCCTCCGACGACGGCATCGTGGTGCGACTGCCCGACACCACCGACGATCCGCCCGGCCCGGAGCTGTTCGTCTTCGACTCCGAAGAGATCGACGACATCGTCACCGAGCAGGTCGGCGCCTCGGCGCTGTTCGCCTCGCGGTTCCGCGAATGCGCCGCCCGCGCGCTGCTGCTGCCACGCCGCGATCCGGGCCGCCGCGCGCCGCTGTGGCAGCAGCGTCAGCGCGCGGCCCAATTACTCGACGTAGCAAGGAAATTCCCCGACTTCCCGATCCTGCTCGAAACCGTGCGCGAATGTCTGCAGGACGTCTACGACCTGCCCGCGCTGCGGCGGCTGCTCGGCGATATCGGGCGGCGCAGGCTGCGATTGGTGGCGGTGGAGACGGCCGCGCCCTCACCGTTCGCCAACGCGCTGCTGTTCGACTACATCGGGCAGTTCATGTACGAGGGCGACAGCCCGCTCGCCGAGCGTCGCGCGGCCGCGCTGTCGCTGGACTCCGGCCTGCTCGCCGAACTGCTCGGCCGGGTGGAGCTGCGCGAGCTGCTGGACGCGGCCGTCATCGAGCAGACCGAGCGGGAGTTGCAGCGGCTCACTCCCGAACGCCAGGCGCGCGATCTGGAGGGGCTGGCCGATCTGCTGCGGCTGCTCGGTCCGCTCACCCGCGACGAGGCCGCGCTGCGCTGCGCCGACGATCCCGCGCCCTGGTTCGAGGAACTGTCGAGATCTCGTCGGGCCCTGGAGGTTTCGTTCGCCGGATCGCGCTGGTGGGTCGCCGTGGAAGACGCCGCCCGGCTGCGCGATGCGCTCGGCGTGCCGCTGCCCATCGGCACCCCCACCGCCTTCATCGAACCCGTGTCCGATCCGCTCGGCGATCTGGTCGGCCGCTACGCCCGCACGCACGGACCGTTCACCCTCGACGCGGTGGCCCGCCGCTTCGGCATCGGCCCGGCCGTCGCCGCCACCGCCCTGCACCGCTTGGCCGCCGAGAAACGCGTCGTGGAGGGCGAATTCACGCCCGGCTCGGCGGGGGCCGAATGGTGCGACGCCCAGGTCCTGCGCCGCCTGCGCCGCCGCTCGCTGGCCGCGGCGCGCAAGGAGGTCGAACCGGTTCCGACCGCGGCCTTCGCCCGCTTCCTGCCCGCCTGGCAGCACGTCGGCACCGGCGAGCTGCGCGGCGTCGACGGCGTCGCGGCGGTCGTGGAACAACTTGCGGGCGTGCCGATTCCGGCCTCGGCCTGGGAATCGCTGGTGCTCCCGTCCCGGGTGCGGGACTACTCCCCGGCCATGCTCGACGAACTCATGGCCACCGGCGAGGTGGTCTGGTCCGGCCACGGCTCCATCACCGCCAAGGATGGCTGGATCGCCCTGCACCCCGCCGATCAGCTCGGCCTCACCCTGCCCCCACCGGACGAGATCGACCTCACCGAGATCCAGTCCCGGTTGCTGCTGGCCATGGGGGCCACCCTCATTCCGGAAGGCCCGCCGTCCGACGCCGCGGATGACGCGCAGCCGCAACCGGATGCGACGACCGGACGCGCGAAGGTGGTGCCCTCCACCGCCGGCGCGTACTTCTTCCGGCAACTCTCCGATGCCACCGGACTGCTCGACGATACGGCGGTCGCGGCCGCGCTGTGGGAGCTGGTGTGGGCCGGATATGTCGCCGGGGACACCTTCGCGCCCGTGCGGGCGATGCTGTCGGGCAGCACGCGCAGTACGACCGCGCATCGCACGCCGCGCCGGACGCCGCGCGGGCGGATGTATCTGCCCCGAGCGAATCTGCCGACCCGCACCGGCCCGCCGACTGTGGCCGGACGCTGGTCGCTGCTGCCGGAGCGGGTGGCCGACAATACGATTCGGGCGCACGCCACGGCCGATGTACTGCTGGAGCGCTACGGCGTGCTCACCCGCGGGGCGGTGCAGAGCGAGGGCGTGCCGGGCGGATTCGCGCTGATGTACCGGGTGCTCACCGAATTCGAGGATCGCGGGCGCTGCCGACGCGGCTACTTCGTGGATTCCCTGGGCGGTGCGCAGTTCTCCACGACCGATGTGGTCGACCGGCTGCGCTCCTACGACACCGAACGCTCCGAGCGCGTCCCCGCCGAGGCGCTCGCACTCGCCGCGTGCGATCCGGCCAACCCGTACGGCGCGGCCCTGCCCTGGCCCAAGGCCGCCGCCGAGGGCGCGGGCCACCGTCCCGGGCGCAAGGCGGGCGCACTGGTGGTGCTGGTGCACGGCGAACTGGCCCTCTACCTGGAACGTGGCGGCAAGACCCTGCTCACCTTCACCGAGGATCCGCAGGCCCGCACCGAGGCCGCCGCGGCCCTGGCCGCCCTGGTCCACAGCCGCCGCGTCGACTCCCTGGTCATCGACCGCGTCGACGGCGAATCCGTGCACGGCAACACCTTCGCCAGCTTCCTCACCGCGGCGGGGTTCGCCGCCACACCGCGTGGCTTCCGCTTGCGGAGCAAGCCATGAGGCAGTTGAAGATCAGCCTGCGCGTGACGGATCTGGAGCGTTCGACCGCCCTGTATCGCCGGGTGGGTTTCGACCTCCTTCCGGGCGACGAACAACCGAACCTGCGCTATCTCGCCTTCGGCGACACCTGGCTGATTCTCGCGGACCGGTTCGCCCACGGCTATCACAACGACCGGCGCGCGGTCACGGCCACCGGCGGCGGTCCCCTGGGCAGCGGGGTGGTCCTCGCCGTCCCGGTCGAGGATTTGGATCGGACCTACCGGCTGTGGCGAGCCGAGGGTCTGACCGTCACCCTCGAACCCGAGGACTCCCCGTGGGCCCGGATCTTCTACGGCCTGGATCCGGACGGCTACGAGCTGATGTTCGAGCAGTTCCACCCCACCGAATCCGGGGCCGGGAGCTGAGATGCCCGAGGGCGACACCGTCTTCCTCGCGGCGGCCCGGCTCCGGCGGGCGCTCGACGGAAAGACGCTGACCCGCAGCGATTTCCGGGTTCCCCGCTACGCCACCCTGGATCTGCGCGGTCAGCCGGTCGAAAGCGTCGGCAGTTACGGCAAACATCTGTTCGTGCGCACCCCGGCCGTGAGCATCCACACCCATCTGAAGATGGAGGGCGTCTGGCGGACCTACCAACCCGGCCAGAAGTGGACCAGGCCCGGTTTCACGGCGCGCCTCATCCTGGCCACCGCCGACGCCGAGGCCGTCGGCTTCTCCCTCGGCCTGGTGGAAGTGCTGCGCCGCGCCGACGAGCACACCGCCACCGATCACCTCGGCCCCGATCTGCTCGGCCCGAACTGGGATCCGGACGAGGCCGTGCGCCGACTGCGCGAACAACCCGATCGGCCGATCGGCCTGGCACTGCTCGATCAGCGCAACCTGGCGGGCATCGGCAACATCTATCGCAGCGAGGTCTGCTATCTGCACCGCGTGCACCCGGAGACGCCGGTGGGCGCGGTGGGCGACCTGCGCACGATGGTCGATACGGCGCACCGGATTCTCACCGAGGCGGTCGAACGCCCGCCGCGCCGCACCCTCGCCTACGGCCGCGCCGATCAACCCTGCCGCCGCTGCGGTAATCGCATGGTCGTCCGCATGGCCACGGACGAGGTCGCCGAACGCGCCGACCGCAGCATCTACTTCTGCCCTCGCTGTCAGCCCGTTCCCGGCTGACTTCGGCGCGTCACCACCCGGGCGACCTGCCACCGGTGTAATTTGCCGCTCAATTGCTAACGCTCGCTGATCGAAACCCGACACTACCGTCGACCCACCGCGGTGACCGACATAGGAGCAGGCAGATGACGACGGTGCCGACGGCTCGACGCCGCGTCTTCGACATTGCCGTGCAGGTGCTTATCGCCCTGGCCTCGCTCGCGGTGACGATCTTTTTCGTCTATCTGCTGCTGCATCAGCATCCGGCCGAGCGCTCGCATCCGAGCGCACCGACGCCGACCCACCACACCGCCGCGCACTGATCGCGATCCCGCGAAACCCTTGACGGCCGAACCGCGTTCCGCATAACTTACGAGTTGTAAGTTACTGCGAGGAGGCCGTCATGGGCCAGGATCCACGCCGATACGTCGTCATCGGAGGCGGTTTGGCCGGGCTCGCCGCGGCGGTCTGGCTGGCCGAGGCGGGTAAGCGGGTCACCCTGCTGGAGCGCCGCGCCCGGCTCGGCGGCCGCACCCATGCCATGCGCGCCGACGCCGTGCACGACATCCCCGACAACGGCCAGCACGTCATCGCCAGCGGCTACCACCATCTGTTCCGCTATCTCGAGACCATCGGCACCCGCGACTTCGTCGCCTATCCGCACCGCGCGACGTTGCGCTGGCCCGACGGCCGCTCGGTCACCATGTCGACGACGGGTCCGGCGGCGATCAGGACCTTCCTGGGCCTGCATCCGGACGCGAGCATCGCCGACCGCCTGCGCGCCGCCCGCGCCACGCTGCGCCTGGGGTGGCAGTGCCTGCGGCAGCCCGCGGACCTGGCCGACCTCACCACCGAACAGTGGTTCCAGCGCGTCGGCATGCCCGCCACCGCCCGCGAGGCGCTGTGGGACTGGCTCGCCCTGGGCATCGCTGCCGAACCGGTGCAGCGCGAATCCGCGAAGATCTTCGCCGATGTGATGGCAACCGGTCTGCGCCTGGGCCTGCGGCACCGCATCCCCGTCACCATCGGCTATCCGACCGTCGACCTGGACACCCTCTACGTCACCGGCGCCCTGCGGCTGTTCGAACGCCGCGGGGTCGAGGTGCGCTATCGAACCGTGGCGCGCCGCATCACCATTCGCGACGGTGCGGTCACCGGCGTGACCCTGGCCGACGGCAGCGAGCTGCCCGCCGACGCCGTGGTGTGCGCCGTCCCGAACTCCCATATCGCCGGTCTGCTCGACGATCTGCCCGAACACGGCGAAATCTACGCCGCGGCGGACAAATTGGGCCACACCCCGATCGTCAGCACCAATCTGTACCTGGACCGCCCGCTGGGCACCGCCCATGCCTTCGAGGCGCTCATCGGCGGCACCGGCGTCATCGACGAGGTCTTCGACCGCCAGCGCATGCACGCCCGCCGCACCGACCACGCCTGGCTCTACTGCCTTACCACCAGCGGCGCCTACGACCAGATCCACAAGCCCAACGAGGAGATCGTGGCCGAGCAGATGGCCCTGCTGCGCCGTTACTATCCGGCCGCGCGAGCGGCGAAGGTCGTTGCGGCACAGGTGGTCAAGATGCCGCGAGCCACCTTCTCCCAGGTAGTCGGGACGCACGGGCTGCGCCCGGACCAGCGCACCTCGGTGCCCGGCCTCGTCCTCGCGGGCGATTGGACCGCCACCGACTGGTCGGCCACGATGGAGAGCGCCGTGCAGAGCGCGGCCCGGGCGGTCGAGTTGCTGCTCGAGCTACCGTCGGTGGCGTGACAGCCCAGCCGACCCGACGCCGCATGTCCGGCGCCCAGCGGCGGGAACAGCTGCTGGACCTCGCCCGCGATATCGTCGCGTCCGAGGGCTTCGCCGCCGTCACCATCGATCGCGTCGCCCGCTCGGCACAGGTCACCCGCACGGTCGTCTATCAGCAGTTCACCGATCTGCCCGGCCTGATCACGGCGCTGCTGGACCGGGAGTCGGCCATCGCCTTCGCGGGCCTGCGGTCGGTCGACCGGCCGGACACCGACCCGGCCGATATCGCCACCGACCCGGTCGACATCGGCCGCGGCATCCTCGCATATCTGCATGCGGCCCCGGCAAGTTGGCGCATCATCCTCCGCCCGCCCGACGGCGCGCCACCGGAGTTGCGCGAACGCATCGAGATCGGCCGCGCCTACGCGCGCCGGGTCGGCGCCCGCCACCTGTCCCGGCTCGCGGGCGTCACCGTCGACCCGGACGGCCCGACCGAGCGAATCCTGTTGGCCGCCATGGAGGAACTGGCCCGCCTGCATCTCGACGATCCCGATCGCCATCCCGACGACCTGGTCCTGCACTATCTGCACGCACTGGTCACCTGGGCGGTGCAGACCGAGCGCGCGGCCCCGGCGCGTGCACAGACCGATTGATTCCCTTTTGCGGCGCGAACATTCGCACTCGTCGCGACACGGGACTCGAAAGTCCCTCAGCGCCACCCCTGCTCGGCCTCGGCATCTACCCCCGCACACGCAGGCGAGGCGGCCGCCGAGGACACCCACGCCCCTGGGCGTCCTCCGGAACTGATCGCCCCCGAGGCGCGCTCACCCCTCGATCGGGACCGGCTCCAGAATCTCCGGCCGGGGCTCCGGCGCGGCGGCGCGCAAGGCATCGGCGGAGACGTCATCCGGCTGGGTCTGCGAGCGGATCTCGGCGTCGACGCGGGCGTTGTAGGTGTCCACCTCGCGCTTGACATCGGCGTCCTCCCAGCCGAGCACCGGTGCGACGAGTCGGGCCACCTCCTCGGCGCATTCGACGCCGCGGTGGGAGTACTCGATGGAGATGCGGGTGCGGCGGGCCAGGATGTCGTCGAGGTGTAGCGCGCCCTCGGCCGCGGCCGCGTAGACCGCCTCCACCTTCAGATAGCTCGGGGCCTCCGTAATCGGTTGCAGCAGATCGGGTTTGCCCGCCGCGAGGTCGAGCACATCGGTGACCATGGAGCCGTAGCGGTTGAGCAGATGCTCGATCCGGTACGGGTGCACGCCGTAGGTCTGCGCCAGATGCGGGGTCTGGTTGAGCAGGGCGAAATAGCCGTCGGCCCCCAGCAGCGGCACCTTCTCGGTGATCGACGGCGACACCCGCTGCGGAATGTCCTGCGCCGCGGCGTCGACCGCGTCGTAGGCCATCACCCGGTAGGTGGTGTACTTGCCGCCCGCGATCGCCACCAGGCCGGGCGCGATCCGCGCGACGGCGTGTTCGCGCGACAGCTTGGACGTCTCGTCGCTCTCCCCCGCCAGCAGCGGCCGCAGCCCCGCGTACACGCCCTGGATGTCGTCGTGGGTGAGCGGGGTGACCAGCACGCGGTTCACCTGCTCCAGCAGGTAGTCGATATCGGCCTTGGTCGCGGCCGGATGGGCGAGGTCGAGGTTCCAGTCGGTGTCGGTGGTGCCGATGAGCCAGTGGTTGTTGCTCTTCCACGGGATGACGAACAGCACCGAGGTCGCCGTGCGCAGGATCAGTCCGGTATCGCTGGCGATGCGATCGCGGGGGACCACGATGTGCACCCCCTTCGAGGCCCGCACATGGAAGCGGCCGCGCAGATGCGACAGCGCCTGGATCTCGTCGGTCCATACGCCGGTGGCGTTGATCACCACATGCCCGCGCACCTCGGTGGTGCGGCCGTCCTCGCTGTCGCGCACCTTCACGCCCACCACCCGATCGGCCTCCCGCAGGAATCCGACCACCTGGGTGGAGGTGCGAACCACCGCGCCGTAGTGGGCGGCGGTGCGGGCCAGGGTCATGGTGTGCCGGGCGTCGTCGACGACCGTGTCGTAGTAGGTGAGCCCGCCGATCAGCGCGTCGCGGCGCAGGCCCGGGAACAGTCGCAGCGCGCCCGATCGGGTCAGATGATGCTGCCCCGGGACGGACTTCTTCCCGCCCATGGTGTCGTAGAGGAACAGGCCCGCCGCGACATAGGGCCGCTCCCACGCCCGATGGGTCAGCGGATACAGAAAGCGCAACGGCTGCACCAGATGTGGGGCCAGCGAGGTCAGGCTCAGCTCGCGCTCGCGCAGCGCCTCCTGCACCAGGCCGAACTCCAGCTGTTCGAGGTAGCGCAGGCCGCCGTGGAACATCTTCGACGACCGGCTCGACGTGCCCGAGGCGAGGTCGCGCGCCTCCACCAGCGCGACCTCGAGCCCGCGGGTGGCCGCGTCCAGGGCGATCCCGGCGCCCACCACGCCGCCGCCGATCACCACCACGTCGAAATGATCCTTGCCCAGCCGCTCCCAGGCCGCCGCCCGCTGCTCAGGGCCCAATGCGCCGGGCGACTGCACCCGCGGATCCGCATGCTTCGTCATCGCCTCACTCCTCCGCGGCCCCGCATCCTGCGGCGTGGGCCCGCCTCGTCGGTGAAAGCTCCGTCCCCGGTCGACGTTACCCGAGGGTAACCGAGATCAACACTAGTCCACGCCGAACTCCACGGCGAGGTGATGCGCGCCGCCGCGCCCGTTTAGTAGCCTGCACGAATGCGACGCTATGTGGCCGCCATCGATCAGGGCACGACCTCGAGCCGGTGCATCGTCTTCGACCACTCCGGCCGTGTCGTCGGCGTCGCCCAGCGCGAGCACGAGCAGCTGTTCCCGCAGCGCGGCTGGGTCGAGCACGATGCCGAAACCATCTGGCGCAATACCGAATCCGTGATCGGTGAGGTGCTCGAGCAGAACGATCTGAGCGCCGAGGACATCGCCGCGGTCGGCATCACCAATCAGCGCGAGACGACGGTGGTGTGGGACCGTTCCACCGGCGAGCCGGTGTACAACGCCATCGTCTGGCAGGACACCCGGACCGCGGCGCTGTGCCGGGAACTGGCCGGCTCCGAGGGCCCCAACCGCTACGCCGAGCGCACCGGGCTGCCGCTGAGCACCTACTTCGCCGGTCCCAAACTGCGCTGGATCCTGGACAACGTGGACGGCGCGCGCGAGCGCGCCGAGGCCGGGGAGCTGTGCTTCGGCACCATCGACAGCTGGATCCTGTGGAATCTGACCGGCGAACACATCACCGACGTCACCAATGCCTCGCGCACCATGCTGATGGATCTGCGTGAGCTGCAATGGGATTCGCAGATCTGCGCGGATTTCGGCATCCCGGAGTCGGTACTGCCGGAGATCCGCAGCTCCTCGGAGGTGTACGCGGAAATCTCCTCGGGTCCGCTGGCCGGGGTCTCGGTCGCGGGCATCCTCGGTGACCAGCAGGCCGCCACCTTCGGGCAGGCCTGCCTGAAGCCCGGCGAGGCCAAGAACACCTACGGCACCGGCAATTTCATGCTGCTCAACACCGGCACCACGCCCGTGGTGAGCAAGTACGGCCTGCTCACCACGGTCTGCTACCGCATCGGCGACCAGGACGCGGTGTATGCCCTGGAGGGCTCGATCGCGGTGACCGGCTCGCTGGTGCAGTGGCTGCGCGACAATCTCGGCATCATTTCCTCGGCCGACGAGATCGAGGAGCTGGCCCGCTCGGTTGACGACAACGGCGGCGCCTACTTCGTGCCCGCCTTCTCGGGCCTGTTCGCACCCCGCTGGCGCCCCGACGCGCGCGGCGTCATCGCCGGGCTCACCCGCTTCGTGAACAAGGGCCACATCGCCCGAGCCGTCCTGGAGGCCACCGCATTCCAGACCCGCGAGGTGGCCGACGCCATGCGCGCCGACGCCGAATCGGAAAAGCTCGATCTCGAACTGACCACCCTCAAGGTGGACGGCGGCATGGTCGGCAACGAACTGCTCATGCAGTTCCAATCCGACATCCTCGACGTCCCCGTGGTCCGCCCGGTCGTCACCGAAACCACCGCCCTCGGCGCCGCCTACGCCGCGGGTCTGGCCGTCGACTTCTGGTCCGACACCGAGGAGATCCGCGCCAACTGGGCCGAGGACGAGAGGTGGGAACCCACCATGTCCGCCGAGGAACGCGACCAGCTCTACACCGAGTGGAACAAGGCGGTCGAGCGCACCTACGACTGGGTGGATTAGACCGCCCGCACCAGGCGATCGACCGCCTCGTGCAGCGTCGGCGCATCCGAGGTGGTGAAGCACAGGCGCATCGAGTTGCGATACGCGGCGGAGACCGCGAAGGCCGAGCCGGGCACGAAGGCGACGCCGTGTTCCACGGCACGCGGCAGCAACTCGACGGTGTCGGTGCCGTCGGTGAAGTCCACCCACACGAACATTCCGCCCGTCGCCTCGGTGCTCACCACCCGATCGCCGAGGCGGGCGCGCAGCGCGCCGACCAGCGCTTCGGCCCGCTCGCCGTAGCTGCGGCGCACCTTGTCGACGTGGCCGGTCAGCCACTGGTCGTCGGCCAGCAGTTCGGTGGCGATCTGCTGGGTCAATGCGGAACCGCACAGGTCGGCGCCCTGTTTCAGCAATTCCACGGCCCGGCACACGACATTCGGCGCGATCATCCATCCCGTCCGCAGTGTCGGGGCGAGGATCTTCGAGGCGCTGGAGAGCCGAATCACGTTGGGCGAGTAGGTCGCCACGGGTTCCGGCGACGGCCGGTCGAACCAGAGCTCACCGTAGGGATCGTCCTCGATCACCCAGAAGCCGTATCGCTGCGCCAGATTCGCCAGTTCGCGGCGGCGCGACGGGCTCATGGTCACCCCGCGCGGATTGTGGAAGTTGCTGACGGTGTGGACCAGCGCGGGACGTTCCCCGCGCGCCAACAACTCGGTCAGCGCGTCGATTCGCATGCCCTCGCCGTCCAGCGGAACCGCCACCACCCGCGCTCCCGCGGCCCGGAACACCTGCAGGGCACCGACATACGCCGGATCCTCGACCACGACGAGCGCGCCCGGATCCAGCAGCACCTCGGCCAGCAGCGACAGCGCCTGCTGCGAGCCGTGAGTGACGAAGATCTCCTCGATCGGCACCGCCCGCCCGAGCCGGGCGGACTCGCGCGCCGCCAGCACCTCGCGCAGCGGACCCCAGCCCGCCGACTCGGTGTACTGCAGCCGGGAACGATCGGCCAGCGCCGACTCGGCGGCCGCGGCGATCCGGTCGCGCGGCATGAGCTGCTCATCGGGCAGCCCACCCGCGAGGCCGATGATGTCCGGCCGGGCCGTCAGCTTCAGCAGGTCACGGATCGCCGAGCTCTGCAGGCCGTCCAGGCGGCGGGACAGCGGTGGCGTGTGGGGCGACATGGGGCACCTCCAGGGGTGGGCGATGGACCCAATGTCGCACAGGCTGACCAGAATCTGAAATCATTATCTCATTATCTGAGATTCATCAGAGCGGCACGATACCCCACACCAGGTTCCGCCCCCCTTGGTTCACCGTGGTCACCAGCTGCCGGTACAGCGTCCTGGTGCCGTCCGGACGGAACTCGGACAGCTCGACGGTGTACCGGTCCGCCGCGAGTTGCTCGGTGCGCAGGCAGAATCGGGTGCCCTGCGGAATGTTCGTGTCGATCACCTGCTGCAGGCTGTCCGCGGCCGGTACCCGATCCGAATCCGGGGCGACGAAGCTGCGCACCTTCTCCCCGCTGCGATCGACGTAGTAGGCATGCTGGAAGCCCAGGATCGCCCCGGCTCCGCTGTCGGTGTTCCCCGGGCCGTTGCCGATGGTGACATTGCCGCTGCTGCTGGCCGGGCAGTTCGTGGCCGAGGTCGTCGGCGGGGCCGCGGTCGGCCCCGGTTGCGGATCGTCCTCGTCCCGTCCCCGGTTGACGAACACGATCACCAGCACCACCGCGACGATCACCGCGAGCGCGGCCGCGAGGCCACCGACCAGCAGGCCGGTCTTGCGTTCCGGCTCCTCGGGTGAGGGCTCCGGCTCGGTGGGCGTGGGCCGCGCGGCGACCAGCTTCTTCGCCAATTCGTCGTCGTCCCACAGGGATCCGGATGAGCGCGCCGGGGCCTGCGCGGATTTCGGTGGCGTGGGCGGATAACCCTCCGGCGCGGACTTCCACCACGTATCGGTTCCCGGGCCACGCCCCTCCGCGGGGGCGGGGGTCGAATCCGGTGCGCGGTAGGGCGATTCCGGCGCACGAGCCGGACCGGGTGTGCTCGCGTCCGGAGCCCGATACTGCGAAGTCGGGGCATGAGCCGAGCCGGGCACGCTCGAATCCGGTGCGCGGTACGGCGATTCCGGCGCACGAGCCGGGCCGGGTGCACCCACGTCCGGCGCGCGATACGGCGGCTCCGGCGCACGGGGCGGGCCGGGCACGCCCGGATCGGGCGTCCGGTACTGCGGTGGCGGGACCGGCGCGGCCGGAGCATCGGCGGGCTGCCAGCCGAGGGTCGGACGCTCCGGCGCGTCGGCCGGTTTCCAGCCGACCGGACCGCCCGCGGTGGGCGGGCCGAAATCCTTCAGCGGAGGCCCGAATTCCGTGAGCGGCGGGCCGAATTCGGAGACGGGCGGGCCGAACGCCGACCCGGCCTGATCCTGCGGCTGCGGATCCGGCCGCTCGGATTCGTCACGCTTGCCGTCGTCTGCGGAGCCCATCACCCGTCCCTTCCCCATGACACACGCGTGGGGCGGTCACCGACCGCCCCACGCGTTGCTAACTCAGTCTGTGTCAGTACTGAACGTCGCCACCCCACTGCGTGGTGACGCCAGCGACATTCAGCTGTGCCGGAGCGATCTCGCCCTCCGGAAGCCTACCAATTCGGGCGGCCGCCTCCAGCGCCGCGGCGCCACCGGGCTGCTGCCGGATCCAGCCCTCCACCGCCGCCTTGGCCGCATTGGCCTGGGTGGTGTCGACATAGGTCTCACCCTTGACGTCCTCGCGATCGGGAACGTGCGTGTAGT
Source organism: Nocardia sp. CDC159 (assembly GCF_023740735.1). Classification (GTDB taxonomy): domain Bacteria; phylum Actinomycetota; class Actinomycetes; order Mycobacteriales; family Mycobacteriaceae; genus Nocardia; species Nocardia pulmonis. Next base: position 31,695 of record NZ_JAMRXH010000018.1, on the reverse strand, counting down.
AGGTGACCTTGATCTTGTTGGGCTCCACGAACTCCAGCGACGCACCCGCGTCACCGGACCCGGTCGGCGTGCGATAACCGATGGTCCCGACGTAGCCGTCGAGGTTGCTGAAGTGGCGGGTGTTGGCCACGAAGCCGGGCAGCACCGCACCGCCGTCGACATTGGCGCCGATCTCGGTGCGCGGACCGGTCATCGGAACGACCGGCGCGGCCGGGGCCTGCTGCAGGCGTGGCGAATTCCAGCGCGGCTCCTGCTGCTGGGTGCCCTGGTTGCCGGTCAGGTTGTCGCTGTTGCCGCCACTCTGCGGCTGCTGCGGCCGGGTGGGCGCGGTGCCCTGCTCCGGCTGCTGACCCGGCTTCAGCTCCTGCTGGTTGTTCTGCTCCGGGGCCGCCTGCGGCGGGGGGGTCTGGTTGTTCTGCCCCGGCACCGGCAGCGGCGCGACGCGCGGCGCGGTCACACCCGGCTGCTGCGGACCGGCCATCTGCGGGCTGTCGGGGTTGGTGGTGCCCGGCTGCTGCGGCGTGGTCACACCCGGCTGCTGCGGCGTCGAGGGATTCGGCGACTGCGGGGTCGTCACACCCGGCTGCTGCGGGGTGACGCCGGGCTGCGACGGCGTGGTCGGGCCCTGCTGCGGGGCGCACGGCCGCTCCGGCGTGGGTACGCAGTCGCCCTGCTGCGGATTGCTCTGCTGGGTGTTCCCCTGCTGCGGGGTGGCCTGCTGGCCGTTGTTCTGCTGCTGGGTGTTCTGATCCGACGGCGCGGCGTCCTGGGGCGAGGCCGGTGTGGTCGGCACCGGCGCCTGATCTCCGGGAACGGCGTTGGCCGGTGCGGACAGGATGGTCGCGACGGCGGCCGCGGTGGCCAGAGGCAACGACGTCGTGGCCATCGCTCGCTGCACCCGACTCGGCTTACGATGTTTCACTGCTCGTCAATCCCTTTCCCGAGAGCGGCGGCCGTCGTCTGGGTGGTGGTGGAGCCGCCCGCTCTGCTGTTGTCCCTCATCGGATGCCCGGTCCGCACCTTGCCCTCGGCCCGGGGGCCGTTCGCGGATTTCCGGTTCGGGAAAGACACTCTCCCCCCGCACACGTGAAATCTACCAACCGACCATCACACGCATCTCTGCGGGAAGTGAACCACACGTACAACATTCAGGCAACACGGACGTAAACACCAACCCACACAGGACCTCTCGCATTGTCAAGCCCGCGATACCAGGGGCGATATCAGCCCAGGTCGTCGTGGCGCATGAGCTGGCGGGCCGCCTCGGTGATCGATCCGGACAGCGACGGATACACCGAGAAGGTCTGCGCCAGATCGTTGACCGTCAGATTGTTCTGCACCGCCATCGCGATGGGCAGGATCAGCTCGGAGGCGATCGGCGCGACCACCACGCCGCCGATCACCACGCCGGTGGCCGGGCGGCAGAAGATCTTCACGAAGCCGCGGCGCAGGCCCGACATCTTGGCCCGCGGATTGGTGTTCAGCGGCAGCATGACCGTGCGGGCGGGCACCTCGCCGTTATCGATCGCGGTCTGGCTCACCCCGACGGTCGCGATCTCGGGCCGGGTGAACACCGCGGAGGCGACGGTCTTGAGGCGGATCGGCTGCACACCCTCGCCCAGCGCGTGATACATCGCGATCCGGCCCTGCATGGCGGCCACCGAGGCCAGCGGCAGCACGCCGGTACAGTCACCGGCCGCGTAGATGCCCGGCACCGGGGTCCGCGACACCCGGTCCACGCGCAGGTAACCACCCTTGTCGAGCTGGATCCCGATCCGCTCCAGGCCGAGGTTCTGGGTGTTGGGCGTCGAGCCGACCGTCATCAGCACATGCGAACCGGTCACCGCGCGGCCGTCGGCCAGCTTGACCACGATGCCCTCGGCCGTGCGCTCGACCGCGTCGGCGCGGGCCTGCTTGACCAGTTCCACGCCGCGCTCGGTCAGGGCGTCCTCGAGCACCAGGGCGGCGTCGGCATCCTCACCGGGCATGATGCGGTCGCGGCTGGAGACGACCTTCACCTTGACGCCCATCTCGGTATAGGCCGAGACGAATTCGGCGCCGGTGACACCGGAACCGACCACCACCAGCGTCTCCGGCAGCTCCTTGAGGTCGTAGAGCTGACGCCAGTTCAGGATCCGCTCGCCGTCGGGCTCCGCGCCGGGCAGCACCCGCGGGCTGGCGCCGGTCGAGATCAGCACGACATCGGCCTCGAGTACCCGCTCGGTGCCGTCGCCCAGCGTCGCCCGCACCAGATGGGTGGCCAGGCCCGGAATCTGGTCGATCAGCTCGCCGTGCCCGTTGAGCACGGCGACCCCGGCGGCCTGCAGTTTGGACCGAATATCGGAGGACTGCGCCTGCGCCAGCATCTTGACCCGGGAGTTGACCTCCGACAACCGCACCTTCGCCTGCGCCGGATGCAGCGTGATGCCCAGGTCGCGGGCGCGGCGCAGATCGGTGCGCACACCGGTGGACGCGATGAAGGTCTTGGACGGGACGCAGTCCCACAGCACGCATGCTCCACCGATGCCGTCGCGATCGATCACCGTGACCGTCGCTCCGTGCTGGGCCGCCACCAACGCCGCTTCATAGCCGGCGGGGCCGCCCCCGATGATCGCAATGCGGGTCATGTGTCCCTCCGCTGTCGAACTGTGCAACCGGGATCTCCGGTACTTCTCAACGTTATCGGTCCAGCTCCGCGCCGGTTCGACCGCATCACCGCTTACCGACGGCAAATCCGGCGGGTACGCGTCCCGGGCCGCCGCGAACCCGCGTCCCGGCGGGCGATACAACCGAACACAGTGGGATGGGGATCTATCGCGTCACCATTCGATACCCTTGCTGAGTGCCGATATACGCCGCCTATGGGTCCAATATGGATCCCGAGCAGATGCTCAAGCGCTGTCCGCACTCTCCCGTGTACGGGACCGGCTGGCTGGAGGGTTGGCGCCTGACCTTCGCCGGCGACGACATCGGCTGGGAGGGCCCGCTGGCCACCGTGGTCGAGGAACCCGGCGAGCGCGTGTTCGTGGTGCTCTACGACGTCTCGGCAGAGGACGAGATGAGTCTGGACCGCTGGGAGGGGTCGGACTTCGGCATCCACAAGAAGATTCGGCTACGCGTCACCCCGAATCCGGGGACGGGCACCGAACCGGTGCTGGCCTGGCTCTACGTACTGGACGCCTACGAGGGCGGCCTGCCCTCGGCGCGCTATCTGGGCGTGATCGCCGATGCCGCCGAAAAGGCCGGGGCTCCAGCGGAATACACCCATGCCCTGCGCACCCGTAACAGTCGCAACGTGGGGCCGGGAACGTTCGGCCTGATGTAACCGAAAAGGCCCCCGTGACCGGGGGCCTTTCATTGGACTCAGTGCCGCTGCAGCACCAGATTCGTCATCACCCGCACGCCGACCGCGAGCGCCCGCTCGTCGATATCGAACGTCGGCTGATGCAGATCCAGCTGCGGTCCGGTGCCCGACCACACGCCCAACCGCGCCATCGCCCCCGGCACCTCCTCCAGATACCAGGAGAAGTCCTCGCCGCCGCCCGACTGCGGGGTGTCGGCCAGCGCGTCCGGACCCAGGGTGCGGATCGCGTTCTCGAACATCCGGGTGGCCTGCTCCTCGTTGACCACCGGCGGCACGCCGCGCTTGTAGTTCAGCTGGTATCGCACACCGGTCGGCGCGAGCAGCCCGTCGACGATCTCGCGCACCATCGGCTCGAGCAGCGACCAGGTGGCGTGATCGCCGGTGCGCACGGTACCGGTCAGCATGCCGGTCTGCGGAATCGCATTGGGCGCCTTGCCCGCCGACACCGCGCCCCAGACCATGACAGTGCTGGTACGCGGATCGATGCGGCGGCTGAGCATGCCGGGCAGACCCGTGATCACCGTGCCGATCGCGTAGACCAGATCGCTGGTCAGATGCGGTCGCGAGGTGTGCCCGCCGGGCGAGTCCAGCACCAGCTCCACGGTGTCGGCGGCCGAGGTGATGGCCCCGACCCGCACGCCGACCCGGCCGACCTCGAGCCGGGGATCGCAGTGCAGCGCGAACATCCGCGACACACCTTCCATCGCCCCGGCCGCGACCATATCGATCGCGCCGCCCGGCATGACCTCCTCGGCGTGCTGGAACACCAGCCGCACACCGACCGGCAACTCGGGCACCTCCGCCAGTGCCATGGCCGTGCCCAGCAGCACCGCGGTGTGGGCATCGTGCCCGCAGGCGTGCGACACGCCGGGCACGGCGGAGGCGAACGGCAGGCCGGTGTACTCCTGCAGCGGCAGCGCATCCATATCGGCGCGCAGGCCGATGCGCGGCCCGTCGGGGCCGATATCGCAGATGAGGCCGGTTCCGGTGGGCAGCTTCCGCGGCTCGAGACCGGCCTTGACCAGCCAGCTCTCGATGAACTCGGTCGTGGCGAATTCGGTCCGGGAGAGTTCGGGGTTGGCGTGAATGTGCCGCCGCCACCCGATCAGATCCTCCGAGTGCTCGCGCAGCCACGCGTCGACGGCCTTCCGGCCCGTGTCGACGATGTCGGCCGCCGCGTAGCCTCCGGAGCCCTCCGAAGTCGCCGCCTCCTCCGGGTCCGCCACGCCAGCGGCGGAACCCCCGCTTGTGCTCACCGAATCTCCTCCTGTCGCTGAATGCCGCGCTCCAACAACCTGGCCCTATGAAATTGATCGCCCGCTATCTGTATCGCGGTACGCGCCAAAGCCGTAGCCCCATCTATCAGGGCCGTATCCGCCGAGGGCGTCACACAGGCCGCCGCGAACTCCGGCTGATGTGTCACCGCGCCCCCGGCGTCGATGCCGATAACCGGGTGGATGCCCGGAATGACGTTGGTGACGTTGCCCATATCGGTGCTCCCGAGTGGCCGGGCCGCCTCCAACTCCGGCGCGAGCGGTACGCGCCCCATTCCGACGATCTGCTCGCGATAAGCCCACAGTAGCCCCGGATCGGGCGTGAGCTCGGTATATGTGGGCGCGAGCGTCCGGATTTCGTGGGTGCATCCGGTCGCCAGTGCTCCCGCCTCGAAACAGGCCGATGCCCGTCGCATCAGATCGTCGAGGGATGCGGAGTCGACTGCCCGTAGGTAGTACAGCAGTTCCGCATGTCCGGGCACTATGTTGGGGGCTACGCCGCCCGAACTGACTATACCGTGGAGTTGCTGCCCGGGGCGGAGATGTTGACGCAGCAAGCCTAGAGCAACCTGCGCGACGGTCACCGCATCACCGGCGTTTCGCCCCTGTTCGGGCGCGGCGCTGGCATGCGCCTCGCGGCCGCGGAAGACGACCGACAGATCGGCCAGGGCGAGCGAGCGGGCGCCGACGATGTCGTAGGGCCCCGGATGGACCATCATCGCCATCGCCAGACCGTCGAATACGCCGCGCTCGAGCATCAGCACCTTGCCACCGCCGCTCTCCTCGGCCGGTGTGCCGAAAACCTTGACCGTGATTCCGCACACATCGGCCACCTCGGCCAAGCCCAGCGCGGCGCCCACCGCCGACGCGGCGATGATGTTGTGCCCGCAGGCATGACCGATCTCGGGCAACGCGTCGTACTCGGCGCAGATTCCCACCACGAGGTCGCCGCTGCCATAGGTCGCGACGAAGGCGGTGTCCAGATCGGCCACGGGCCGCTCGATTTCGAAGCCGCGATCTCGCAGGGGCGCCAGTGTCTTTGCCACACTGCGGGTTTCGGCGAAGGCGAGTTCGGGCTCGGCGTGGATCGCATGCGACAGCGCGATCAACTCGCCGGTGGCCCTGCCGATTGCGGCGTCGGCGGCAGCGGTCACCGCCGGGTCCGCGGGCGCGACCTCATCCGCCCGCGCACCCGACTGCTCCCGAACCCGGTCCTCGCCGTTGCGTGGCATGGCACACAGTGTTGCACTGTGGCCGCCGTACCGCCTATCGGGTTATCAGGGCGCGAACTTCAGATTCTCCGGCGTGGTCTCGACGGCCAGACCCTCGAGAGTGCGTCCGTGCAGGGCCTTCTTGATCACCGGCAGGTTCGGCTTGCGGTTTCCGGCCAATCCGGCGGCCCGCTCGATCGCCGTCGCGAGCACCTTGTCGGCGTCGGCCTTGGCGTCGACGATGCCCGCCGCGATGGCGTCATCGGCGCTGTAGCGACGACCGGTGGTCATCGCCTCCACCGCGACCTGATTGGCCAGCCGCCCGGTGACCAGCGCGTTCATCGCGACCGTGAACGGCATGCCCAGATGCACCTCGGGCAGGCACCAGAAGCCGCGGTCGGCGCGCATCACCCGGAAGTCGTGCGAGGTGGCCAGCATCGCACCCGCACCGAAGGCGTGCCCGTTCACCGCGGCGACGGTGGCCATCGGGAAGGTCAGCAGCCGGGTGTAGAGCGAATGCACCCGGTCCAGATACCAGCAGTTGCGATCGAAGTTGGCGAACAGCCAGTCGGTGTCCAGGCCGTTGCTGTAGAACTTGCCGGTCGCCACGGTAACCAGGGCCGCCGGACCCTCCGACGCCTCGACCTCGTCCAGCAACCCGTGGAAGGCGTCGATCCAGTCGGGATGGAAGCGGTTCTCGTTGTCCGTCTGCCCCTCGTTACCGAGGTAGAGCACGAACACGTCCCCGTCACGTTCCAAATACGGCATGCGCTGAGGATATACGACGAAGTTACCGACGAGTAGGGAGCGGTACGCGCTGCAGATCCTCGGCCACCACGAGCTCGCCGTCGAAGTACTTCGCGGCCTCCGCGCGATGGCCGTCCAGCTCACCGTAGCGCTGCGAGAAGTGCGTGAGCACCAGCGTGCGCACCCCGGCGGCCGCGGCCACCTTCGCGGCCTCGGCGGCGGTCAAATGCCCGAACTCGTGCGCGAGGGCGGCGTCGGCGTCGAGGAAGGTCGCCTCGATCACGAGCATGTCCGCGTCCTGCGCCAATTCCTCCACGCCCGAACACATCCGGGTATCCATCACGAAGGCGAACCGCTGGCCGCGTCGCACGGCCGACACCTCCGCCAGATCCACCACCCGCCCATCGGGCAGCCGCAGCGAACCCTCCCGCTGCAAGCGCCCGATATCCGGCCCGGCGATGCCGAAGGCGGCCAGCCGATCCGGCAGCATCCGCCGACCGTCCGGTTCGGTCAGCCGATAGCCGAAGGTGTCGATCCGATGCGACAACCGCACGGTCTCGAGCGTGAACGGCGCATCGGGCAGGTCCACGGCCCCGGCGCCCGCGATCGGCCGCTCGCGCAGCCCCGGAAACCACGGCACCACATCGCGCAGCCGCTCGAAGAACGCCTGCCCCGACCCCGGATAGCAGACGTCCACCGGATGCGGCACCTGATCCAGATGCAACCGGGCCAGCACCCCGGGCAGCCCCAGGCAGTGATCACCATGGAAGTGCGTCAAGCAGATTCGCGTGATGCCGGTCGCCGACACCCCCGCGAACTGCATCTGCCGCTGCGTCCCCTCCCCCGGATCGAACAGCAGCCCCTCGCGGTCCCAGCGCAGCAGATACCCATTGTGGTTCCGCTGCCGAGTCGGCACCTGGCTGGCCGTCCCCAGCACGACGAGTTCACGCACGGCCCCATCCTGCCCCGATCAGGGCATCCGGCGCTGCTCGAATCCCACGGCGGCGAGTAGGAGTCATGACCGGACGCCCCCGACACCTGCGTCGAGCGACCCGGCGGCGGCGGGACTATCGTGAGCCACATGTCTGCCGAACAGGCCGCCGAGGCGATCGCCGAACATACGGGAGTGTCGCGCCACCGGATCGCGGTGGTGCTCGGATCGGGCTGGCAGGAGGCGGCCGCCGAGATTGGCAACCCCTCGGCGTCGATCCCGATGGCCGACCTGCCCGGCTTCGGCGCGCCGACGGCGCAGGGCCATCAGGGCACGGTGCACTCGGTGCAGGTCAACGACGCACCGGTACTGCTGATGATGGGTCGCCAGCACCTCTACGAGGGCTACGAGCCCGCGCAGGTCGTGCACGGCGTGCGCTCGGCGATCGCGGCCGGCGCCGAGATCGTGCTGCTGACCAATGCCGCGGGCGGCATCCGCTCCGGACTGCGCGTGGGCGATCCGGTGCTGATCAGCGATCACCTCAATCTGACCGGCCGCACCCCACTGGCCGGCGCCACCTTCGTCGACCTGGTCGACGCCTGGGACCCCGAATTGCGCAAGGTCGCAAAGGAAGTCGACCCGGGCCTGGCCGAGGGCGTCTACGCGGGCCTGACCGGTCCGCAGTACGAGACCCCCGCCGAGATCCGCATGCTCGGCACGCTGGGCGCGGATCTGGTCGGCATGTCGACCGTGCTCGAGGCCATCGCCTGCCGCGCGGCCGGGGCGCGGGTCCTCGGCATCTCGCTGGTCACCAACCTCGCCGCGGGCGTCACCGGCGCGCACCTGTCGCATGCCGAGGTGCTCGCCGAGGGCCATGCCGCCGCACCGCGACTGGGCAAGCTGTTGCGCGGCGTGCTGGAACGCCTGTAGCACGAGACGCGCCGCACCCCCGGATCGCGCGCGGTGCGGCCCGTGGATGTCGTTGCCGCTGGAGATGTTTCGCGCCGCGTGCGCGGGAAGGGAAGGGCCGCTGATGTTGCGCTTCGGCACCGCCGGTCTGCGAGGGCCGCTGCAGGACGGCCCCGACGGGATGAACGTCGCCACGGTGACCCGGGCGACCGCGGGACTGGCCGACTGGCTGCGGAAGCGTTGCCTGGGTGGGGGTTTGGTGATCGTCGGCCGCGACGCCCGGCACGGCTCGGCCGAATTCGCCACCGCCACCGCGGAAGTGTTCGCGGCGGCCGGTTTCTCGGTGCTGACGCTGCCGCGACCGCTGCCCACGCCGATCGTCGCCTTCGCGGTGCGCGAGCTCGGCGCGGTGGCCGGGGTGCAGATCACGGCCTCGCACAATCCGCCCGCCGACAACGGCTACAAGGTCTACCTCGATGGCGGTTCGCAGCTGATCCCGCCCGCCGATGCCGAGATCGAACAGTGCATCGAGGCGGCGGCCGAACCGATCTCGCGCGCCGATCCGGTGCCCACCGCACCCGACCCGGCGGTGCTGGGCCTGGCCGCCGACGCGTCGGTGACGGAGCTGGGCGAGGAGATCGTGCGGCGCTATCTGGCCCGGGTGGCCGCGCTGCCGGGGCTGGTCGGCGGCCCGGATCCGGTGGAAACGCCGTCGGCGGAGCCCGATACCCGGGAGGCCCTGCCGCGCAAGACCCTTCGCATCGCGCTGACGCCGATGCACGGTGTCGGCGGCGAATCCGCCGTGACCGCGCTGCACGCGGCGGGTTTCACCGATGTGCACGTGGTGGTCGACCAGTTCGCCCCCGACCCGGACTTCCCGACCGTCGCCTTCCCCAATCCGGAGGAGCCCGGCGCCAGCGACAAACTGCTCGCGCTGGCGCGGCGGGTGCACGCGGATCTGGCCATCGCGCTGGATCCCGACGCCGACCGCTGCGCGATCGGCGTGCCCGGTCCCGAGGGCTGGCGCATGCTGCGCGGCGACGAAACCGGTGTGCTGCTGGCCGATTACGTGCTGCGCACCGCGCCCACGGACGCGCTGGTGGCCACCACGATCGTGTCCTCACGCCTGCTGGGCAAGCTGGCCGCCGCGCGCGGCGCGCGCTACGCGGAGACGCTGACCGGCTTCAAATGGCTGGCCCGCGCGGGCGAGGGCCTGGTCTACGCCTACGAGGAGGCCATCGGCCACTGCGTCGACCCAGCCGCGGTGCGCGACAAGGACGGCATCTCCGCCGCCGTGGCCGCCGCCGATCTGGTCGCCCGGCTGCGCGGCCGGGGCCGCGGCCTGCACGACGTCCTCGACGACTACGCCCTCGAATTCGGCCTGCACGCGGGCGATCAGGTGTCGCTGCGGCTGGCCGATCAGACCGCGGCGGCCGAGGTGGTCGCTCGGCTGCGTGACACCCCGCCCACCACCATCGCCGGTGCGCCGGTCACCTGCACGGACCTCGCACAGGCCCGCGGCCGGATGCGCACGGACGCACTGATCTTCGAGGGCGCGGCCCAGCGCATCGTCATCCGCCCGTCCGGCACCGAACCCAAACTCAAGTGCTACCTCGAGGTGGTCGAGCCCGCACCGTCCCGAGCGGCCCTACCGGACGCGAAACTGGCCGCCACCCAACGTCTCGCCGAACTGCGCGCCTTCTGCGAGAAGCTCTAGCGCGGTCCGAACTGCCGATCGCCCGCATCGCCCAGCCCCGGCACGATGTAGGCATCGGCGTTGAGACCCGCGTCCACCGCCGCCGTCACCAGCCGCACCGGCAACCCCGAATCCGTCAGCGCCGCAACCCCCTCCGGCGCCGCCACCACGCACACCGCGGTGATATCGGTGGCCTGCCGGGCCGCCAGTAGATCCAGCGTGTGCCGCATGGACCCGCCCGTGGCCAGCATCGGATCCAGCACGAACACCGGCAGCCCCGACAGATCCTCCGGCAGCGACTCCAGGTACGGCACCGGCTGATGGGTCTGCTCGTCGCGGGCGATGCCGACGAAGCCCACGCGCGATTCCGGAATCAGCCGACTCGCCGCGTCCACCATGCCCAGTCCGGCCCGCAGCACCGGCACCAGCAGCGGCGGCCGCGCCAGCCGCGTGCCCTCGGCGGCGGCCACGGGGGTGGCGACCTGGAAGGTGGTCACCTCCGCCTCGCGCAGCGCCTCGTAGATCAGGATGCCGGTGAGGTCGCGCAGGGCCGCGCGGAAGGCCGGATTCGGGGTGCGGGCATCCCGCATGGTGGTCAGCAGGGCGGCGGCAAGCGGATGGTCCACGATGTGCGTGCGCATGAGGGAACGATAAGGTTCGAGCGCAAGGCAGTGACTCGAAGGTCTGGTCCGCGGCAAATTCATGGCACGGAATGCGGAACCGTGCCCGCGGCGACTGCGTCGAAGTACTCGAATGACGTAATCTGCCACGAGACCAGCACGATGGGGGATGTTGATGCACAAGATCTCGGTCGACACCGAGGGCGTCGCCGCCTACGGTGCGACAGCCGACGGACTTGCCGGTGAGATGGCCGCCGCCGCGGCCGGGGCCGCGGGCGCGAATCCGGTTCTGCTGGGTCCGATCTTCGGCCTCGTGGGTGGCGATTTCGTGGCCGCCTACGCCGCCGCCCACGCCGGTCACGTGGCCGCTATCGGCGAATTGTCCGCGGTGCTCGGCACTGTCGGCGCCGCGGTCACCAGCGCCGCGGGCAGCTACACCGCGACCGACGCCGCGGGCGCCGCGGGCGTGCGGGCCGCCGAGGGAGACCTGCCGTGACCGCGCCGGTGGTCGACCTCACCGCCCTCGCCCAGCCGCTCATCGATCTGCTGTCCAGCTTCGGCAGCGGCGTACTGCCCGGCGGCGGCGCGGCCGATGCACTGCGCCTGGCGTCGAGTTCCCTTGACGGAATTCATCAGGCGGGCAGCTCGAGTATCAACGCGTTGACGAGTGCCTGGGACGGGCGCGGCGGCGACGCCGCCATGGACAAGGCGCTGAAGGTGCAGACCTCGGCCGCGTCGCTGTCCGATCGCGGCAACGACATCGCCGATGTGGTCGCCCAGGCCGCGGCCGCGGTGCGGACCGGTCAGCAGGAACTCGACGCGATCCTGCAGTCGTTCGTGAATTCGGTCACCGCCCTGGGCCCGGCCGTCGGCACCGCACCCGGCCTGGCGGCCGTGGTGAGTTCGGCGATCGACCATCTCGGCCAGGCCCTGAACGTGGTCGGCCGCGTCCGCTCCGAACTCGACACCCACACCGCGTCGATGACCGAGCTGACGCCCCCGCCGCCCACACCCCCGCCCGCGAACGTCGCCCCCGCGGCCCTGGCCGCACCCCTGGCCAACGGCGCGCAGCAGGCCGGATCACTGGTCAGCGGCGTCCTCTCCAGCGGCGGCTCGATGATGAACGGCCTGGTCAGCAAGGCCTCGATGGCCATGCCGTCGCGCCCGAACACCAGCGGCGGCGCCACCACCCCGACGCCGGGTAACACCACCGGCGGCGAGAAGCCCGGCCGGCACGGCGGCGTCATGATCACCCTGCCCGACGGCAGTCAGGTGGAGGCGCCCAACGAGAAGGCCGCCACCGCGGTGAAATCCGCGATCAGCGCGGTCGGCACCCCCTACGTCTGGGGCGGCAACACCCCGGGCGCGGGTCTGGACTGCAGCGGCCTCACCAAATGGGCCTACGGCGAGGCCGGGGTCGATCTGCCGCGGCTGGCCGCCGACCAGAGCGCGGGCGCCACCCCGGTCAGCCCCGGCGATCTCGCGCCCGGCGATCTGGCCATCTGGGACGGCCACGTCGCGATGGTCATCGGCAACGGACAAATGGTCGAGGCCGGTGATCCGGTTCAGATCGGTTCGATTCGAACGGAGAACATAGGGATGGCGTTCCACGGCTTCTACAGGCCCACCTCATGAGCCAGCCGCAGCAGATACCGAATGTCACGGTGGCCGCCAGCACCAATCGCGCGGGCACCATCAGCGTGCGGGCCACCGATCAGGGCATGCCGGTCGAGATCAAATTCGAGCGCAGCGAATACCGTTACGGCGCACAGGCTTTGGCCGCGGAGATCCTGCGCCTGACCAAGCGCTCCACCATCGTCGCCAAGGCGCGTCGCCGGGAGCTGCTGGCCGAATCCGGCATGCCCGCCGAGATCCTGGACAAGCTCGACCTGCCCACCCGCCAGGCCGCGGTGGACGAGCTGGATCGCATGGACGACGAGGACACGGGACCCACGAGCTGGATGAGGCCGGTGTAAGGCTATGAGTGCAGAGATGGACGCGTTGGTCGCGGCGGCGACCCAAAAGCTGGAGGCGCTCGAGGCCGCGCTCTACGGTCTGAAGCAGGTCCGCGGCCGCCACACCACCGACGACGGCTCGGTGAGTGTCGAGGTCGACAGCAACGGCGCGCTGGTGGCGCTGTCGCTGTCGGAGGCGGTCACCTCCCGACCGCCCGCCGAGGTGGGTCAGGCCATCATCTGGGCCTGCCAGCAGGCGGCGCAGGACGCCGGCGAACAACGCTCCAAGGTGGTCTCGGAGCTCAACTCCACGTTCGTGGCGCGGCATCCGGGAAACGTTGCGGGGCGGGCCGAATAGTGCCGAACGCCGAGGCTCGATAGGCTTCCCGTCATGGCTTCTGGAGACATCGTCCCGATCGAGCTCGGCCTGACCGACGGCGACCTCGTCACACTGTGGGCTCCGCGTTGGCGGGACGGTGACGACGAGTGGGAGGCATTCCTCGGACACGAGGACGCCCTCTACGGTTTCGAGTCGGTCGCCGAGATGGCAGCGTTCATCCGTACCAACACCGACAACGACCTCGTCGACCATCCGTCCTGGAAGGTCGTCGTGGGTCTGGGCGCGGCCGAACTGGAACCGGAGGAGCAGTATGCCTTCGATCTGGTCGGCGTGCCCGAGCTGGCCGCGGGCGATCCGGATCCGGAGACCGTGAGCGAGCTGGAGGAGACGCTCGACATGGTCCGCACCATCGGCGAGGTCTGCGAGCTCGAGGTGGTGACGAAGTTCTTCGGATCCCATCCCGTGTTAGGCGCCCTTCCCGCCGGGGTGAGCGCCTTCTACGGGCGCGAGGGCGAGGAACTGTGGGACCAGATCGGCGCCGCCATCGCCAAGGACTGGGACCGCGTCGTCGACGCCATCGACTCGGTGGTGCAGACCCCCGAGGTGGACGCCGACGCGGTGGCCGTCGCGGAGGCGGAACTGCTTGCGGCCGAGGAGAACATCGTCGACGCCGAGGACGCGGCCGATACCGACGACGAGATCGAGCCGGTGGATCTCGACGAGGACGAGGACGACGAGGAAGCCGACGAGGAGTTGACGTTCTGGCACGAGGTCGGCATCGACCCGATCAAGATCGTCACCACCGCGGACACCTACTACACGCTGCGCTGTTACCTCGACGACGAGCCGGTCTTCCTGGGCAGCGAGGGCACCATCACGGTGTTCGGCTCCGAGCGCGCCCTGGCCCGCTACCTGGCCGACGACCACGAACACGATCTGGCCCGGGTGAGCACCTACGGCGATGTGCAGACCGCCGCCGTGGACGGCTCGCTGGAGATCGAGGTCGAGGACGAGAACGTCTACGTCTTGCCCGGCTTGGCCGACGATCTGGCCGAGGGCCCCAAGGCCGTCGATATCGAACAGCTCGACCTGGCCGTCGAATTGTTCACCGACGCAGCCGATTACGCGGGCGACGACACGGTCGAGCAGGCCCTGGCCAAATCCACCCCGCTCGGCTGGTACGTCTCCTATCTGCTCGAGCCCGACCCCAGCCGGATGGCCCCCAGCCCGCCGTTCACCGCGGAGGCGGAGGCCTGGCGGGCACTCGAGCACGCCTTCGAGAGCCGTCTCGAAAAGGGCTGAGCTACAACCTTTATCGCGCCCAGCCGAGCCCACTCGACTTCCCGTCATTCCGGCCCCCAGGCCGGAATGACGGGACCTCGTCACCCGATCAGCACCGCATAACCAGGCTTGATCACCTCGTCGATCAGCCGCAGCCGGTCCGGGAACGGAATGAACGCCGACTTCATGGCGTTGATGGTGAAGCGCTCCAGGTCGCTCCACCCGTAGCCGAAAGTCTCGACCAGCTTGAGCATTTCGCGGCTCATGCTGGTATCGCTCATCAGCCGGTTGTCGGTGTTGACCGTGACCCGGAATCGCAGCCGCGCCAGCAGATCGAACGGATGCTTGTCCAGCGACGGCACCGCACCGGTCTGCACATTCGACGACGGGCACAACTCGAGCGGAATTCGCTTGTCGCGCACGTAATTCGCCACCAGCCCCAGCCGCGGCTCGCTATCGGAATCGAAGATGTCGTCGGTGATCCGCACGCCGTGTCCGAGCCGATCGCAGCCGCAGAACGCCAGCGCCTCGTGAATCGAGGGCAGCCCGAAGGCCTCTCCGGCGTGAATGGTGAAGAACCCGTGGTTGGCCCGCATGTACTCGAAGGCGTCCAGATGCCGGGTGGGCGGGTAGCCCGCCTCGGCACCGGCGATATCGAATCCGGCCACCCCCCGATCCCGGAAACGCACTGTCAATTCCGCGATTTCGAGCGAGCGGGCCGCATGCCGCATGGCGGTGAGCAGACAGGTCACCGTGATCGGCGTGCCCGCCGCCGCGGCAAGCTCCTCACCCTCGCGGAATCCGGCCAGCGTGTGCTCGACCACCTCGTCGAGGGTGAGCCCGCGTTCCAGATGCTGTTCGGGGGCGAAGCGCACCTCGGCGTACACCACGCCGTCGGCGGCCAAATCCTGCGCACATTCGCGGGCCACTCGGCGCAGCCCCTCCGGGGTCTGCATCACCGCGACGGTGTGTTCGAAGGTTTCCAGATAGCGCTCGAGCGAGCCACTGTCGGCGGCATCGCGGAACCAGTGCCCCAACGATTCGGCATCGTGTGCCGGCAGGTTGTCGTATCTGCACTGCGCGGCCAGCTCCAGGACGGTCGCGGGCCGCAGACCTCCGTCGAGATGGTCGTGCAGCACGGCCTTCGGGGCTTGGCGGATCGAGGCGAGTGTCAAAGGCATCGGTCCAGTCATGTACCGACGCTATCCGCATCCGGCGGGTTCCGCAGCAAACTTCGCTGTGCCCATACTCTCGCCAGCATGTCGACACCTGCGTGTCGCCGGATGGTTCCCGGATATGAACGAGGGCGGCCCCGATGACCGGAGCCGCCCTCGCCCGGGGCACGTCTCGAACTAGGCCAGGCCGAGCGCGTGCAGGATGTCGATCAGGTTCTTAACCCCGGAGGTCGCGTTCGAGAAGATGGACGATCCGGTGTTCAGGATGTCGAGCCATTCCATGTGGAAAATCTCCTTCGTCAGGTTTCCCGCGGACCGAACGCTAGACCCCAAGATCACGGAACCGCAACGGCCCCTTAAGCTGAGCCTTAACACCCAACCGGAATTTTGCGCCTCCTTGACGCTCCCTTGGCGTAGCCGCTGACCTCCGATACGGCAACCCTGGTTCGCGGCGCTGCGTGTCCTACATCCCGCTTACAAAGCAATACGCTCCAGCACCACCGGTGCGACAACCCCCGACTCGGCCCCGATCACATACGCCCCGCGCAGCGCCTCCAGCGCCGCGGGAATGGCCTCGGGCGTATTGGTGTGCAACGTCAGCAGCGGTTGCCCGGCGGTCACCGAATCACCTGGCTTGGCATGCATTTCGACACCCGCGCCGAACTGCACCGGATCTCCCTGCTTGGCCCGGCCCGCCCCGAGCCGCCAGGCGGCCAGGCCGACGCCCATGGCGTCCAACCGCGTCAGCGTGCCGCTCTGCTCGGCCTTGACGACCTCGACATGTTTGGCCCGCGGCAGCGGCGCGTCCGGATCCCCGCCCTGCGCGGCGATCATGGCCCGCCAGTGATCCATCGCCCGCCCGTCGGCCAGCGCCGCCGCTGGATCGACATCGTGAATTCCGACCTGCGCCAACATCTCCCCCGCCAGCGCGACGGTGAGCTCCACCACATCGGCGGGCCCGCCACCGGCCAGCACCTCCACCGATTCGGCGACCTCCAGCGCATTGCCCGCCGTGCGGCCGAGCGGGGTATCCATCCCGGTCAGCAGCGCGACCGTGCGCACCCCGGCGTCGGTGCCCAATTCGACCATGGTGCGCGCCAATTCGCGGGCATCGTCGATATCCTTCATGAACGCCCCGGCCCCGACCTTGACGTCGAGCACCAGCGCCGCCGTGCCCTCGGCGATCTTCTTGCTCATGATCGAGCTGGCGATCAGCGGAATCGACTCCACGGTCCCGGTCACATCGCGCAGCGCGTACAGCCGCTTGTCCGCCGGAGCCAGATCCGCCCCCGCCGCGCAGATCACCGCCCCGATCGCCGGATCCGCCAGCATCTCCCGCATCCGCGGCACCGACACGTCGGCCTTCCACCCCGGAATCGACTCCAGCTTGTCCAGCGTCCCCCCGGTATGCCCCAGCCCCCGCCCCGACAGCTGCGGCACCGCCGCCCCACACGCCGCGACCAGGGGCGCCAGCGGCAGCGTGATCTTGTCCCCCACACCTCCGGTCGAATGCTTGTCCACCGTCGGCCGCGGCAGATCGGTGAAATCCATCCGCCGCCCCGACTCGATCATCGCCCGAGTCCACCGCGCGATCTCCCGCCGATTCATCCCCCGGCACAGAATCGCCATGGCCAACGCCGACATCTGATAGTCGGCGACCTCACCCCGGGTGAAAGCATCGACCACCCAATCGATCTGATCGTCGCCGAGCTCACCCCCGTCCCGCTTGGTCGTGATCACCGACACCGCAGAATGCACACTCACCATCCCCCCAGCCTGTCAGATCGCCCGCCGGACCACGGTGGGATCCCACATGGGATGCGCTTGTCGATCTTCACGCGCGCCTCCGGTCGACACGCGGTAACGGGCCGTGAGCCGAGGTAACCTCGCTGCCACTCGGAAACAAAGAAGGGGGATGCATGTCGTATACAGAGCTCAACCACCGCGTAACCAAGCTCGAAGGTCGGATGACCGATGTCGAGATGTCTCACGGCACCTCGATCCTCGAGCTGTGCCGCGACGTCAAAGGCTTGAAACTCGCCAACAACCGGCTCTTCGACGGTCTGAACAATCTCGGCGCTGGCATGGCCCTGATCATGGAGCGGCTCGACATTCCTCCGATCAGCCTGCCCGTCGCCAGCCCGCCCACCGAGGCCGAGATCGAAGCCGCCCCCGAGGAGGACTACTCCTGATGACTACGAGTGGTAGCTGTAAAGCGTTGTAGCACTGGGAGATTGGAGCCCCGAGGCGTCGGCGGCCAGCACAGCCACACATGCCGCCGACGCCTCGAAAGTCGCCGACACCGGAATTTGGTGCCGAAGTTCACACCTATTGCTGCCCGGCCGCGAGATCATCCGGCCCGAAGGCACTGGGTAGCAAATCGCCGAGCGGCCGCGGCCCATCCCCATGGTCTACCAGCAAAGCCGCACCTCCGTGCTCATAAAGCACCTGCCGACACCGCCCACACGGCATCAGGGTCTCGCCGCGCGAGTCGCACGCGACAACCGCCAGCAAACGCCCACCGCCCGAGGCGATCAAGTTACCGACGAGTACACATTCGGCGCAGAGGCCCAATCCGTATGAGACATTTTCCACATTGCATCCGGTGAACACGCCGCGGTCGGTCAGTCCGGCGGCCCCCACCGGGAACCGCGAGTAGGGGGCGTACGCCCTGCCCATGGCTTCGAATGCTTTCTCGCGCAGCATATTCCAGTCGATCGTCATCTCCTGACCTTTCCCTCACGCGGGCCATACCGTACCCGATACCGCCGCCGGTAGTCATCGCCCCTCGGGGCCTATCGTCCCGTTACCGTCCCGTTTGAGACCGGCGTCGCTCAGCGCTCGGGTCACTTCCTCGCTGTCGTGCCACAGCCGCGCGTACCGCTCGAGGGTGTATTTCGATGAGCTGTGCCCCATCCGCTCCATCACCAATTTCGGCGACGCCCCGCCGTTGATGAGGACCGAGGCGTAGTAGTGGCGCAGCAGGTAGAACTTCAGCGTGGGCAGTCCGGCCGCGCGTCTGGTGCGGTTCCAGTGGTCGGCCCAGGTGGAGCGCCGCCAATCGGCCCCGTCGTCGCCGAACCGGAAGATCTGATCATCCGGGCCGATCTCGTAGGGGGCCGCGTCGATGTGGCGATTGATCGCGGCGGCCACCTCGTCGCCGAAGGGCACGCGGCGGCGGGCCTTGCGGGTCTTGGGCTTACCGAACACCACGTCCGGATTCTTGAATTTGCGCTGTCGCACCACGTGGATCTCATGGTCGCGGATGTTCTTGCGTTGCAGACCCAGCAGCTCGCCCGGGCGCAGTCCGGTCCCGGCGGTCACCAAGATTTGCTCGCGTAGGTGCGGGCAGACGGCGGCGGCGTCGTAGAGCTGCCAGACCTGCTCGGGGGTGGGCAGCTCGCCGGGGTCGATCGGTTCGACCTCGAGGTCTTCTGCCCCTGGGGCGCGGACCCGGCGCATGGGGTTGGAGCCGCCGCGGTATGCGCCCGCGTCCATCGCGGCGGCGAACATCATTGCCAGGACGGTCCGGCGGCCCTGCATTGTCGACGCTGACAGTTTCCGTTTGGACCATTTCCGTTCGGCCAGTTCGTTCATCCATACGCCCATACGGATGTTGTCGATCTCCTCAAGCGGTTCGTCACCCAGACCGGACGGTATGATGTCGAGATCTACGACGCGTCGGTACAAGCTGCGGGTCTCGGGGTCGATCCCGGTGAGAGATTTCAACCAAGTAACCGCCCATTCCGCAACCGTCCAATGCCGATCCGATGGATTGACCCATCGTCGTTTACGAATTTCCTCCTGCTGCACCGAGAGCCAATGTGCCGCTGTCCCAGGCTCATTCACGCGTCCTTTCTTTTGGAAAGATTTCGTGATTTCCTTCTGCCCGGGAGGAGTTATACGCGCTATGTATGTCGTGGTTTTACGCCCGGATGGGTAGGTGCGGACCTTGGTCTGTATCCATCCGTCGCCCTTGTTGCTCATTCGGCGCGCGCCTCCTGCATCGCCAGCATGGCGTCCACCGTGCTGAGCACGGCCGCGATGCAGGCCGGGGGTAGGTCCCGCGCCCGGTCGGGTATCAAGTCGACCAGCGCGGGCTGCGGGTCCACCTGTAACCCAAGCGATTCCGCGATGGCGAGGACCACGGTGCGTTCGGGCACGCGTAACGCTTGCGCGATCGAGGCGATAGATGAAGGGTCGGGAAATCCCCTCAGCGGCTTCGTCGCAAGCTGCTGCCAGCGGGCCGCCCCCAGCGTGCCTCCCGTGTCTCTGGAGAGCGCTGCATAGGAGCGTCCGCCCTTCGCCATGCGAATCAGCTGATCAAGCGTCATCGGACCCCTCCTATCTTTAGTGCTGGTTGGTGCCTACCAACCGGTCATGCGCCGCTTTACGGCACCTACCTGCTAGCGGCCACCATAGCGCGGATTATCAACGGTTATAAAGCGCCTACCAGTCGTTTGCCGTATCCATACTGATAGTTGACGATTCACCCGGAATGTCGTTGAATTGGCCGGAAGGATGCCCTCTAATAGCGGCGACTGGATCGGGACACCAGGAAGTGAGGGGGTGGACAGCCCAATGCGGCTGAGATCGGCGGACACGTTGAGAGCTTTGATGCACCAAAACGGGCTATCGACAAGACAATTGGCGAACCGCGGGGGGGTTCACCACTCTTTCATCGACCATTTGCTGTCCGGCCGCCGCGACACCTGCGCCGAGCGCAGCGCGCGCCGGATCGCCGCGGCGCTGCACACCCCCGTGAGCGTGCTGTTCACCTCCGATTTCGGTCGTG
Source organism: Nocardia sp. CDC159 (assembly GCF_023740735.1). Classification (GTDB taxonomy): domain Bacteria; phylum Actinomycetota; class Actinomycetes; order Mycobacteriales; family Mycobacteriaceae; genus Nocardia; species Nocardia pulmonis. Next base: position 11,397 of record NZ_JAMRXH010000018.1, on the reverse strand, counting down.
CGCCCGAGGTGCCGAAATGACAACGGCCACAACGCAATGGCTCACCGCCGCCGAAGTGGCGAGGGCCTGGCGGATCACCGCGCGGGAAGTTCAGCGCATGGCCGCACGGGGAGAGATCGCACACATGCGGATCGGTAACCGGATTCGGATCTCAGCGGACACGGTCCGCTCCTATGAGCGCACCCACACCAAGGCAGCGCGTTCCCAGACGACGGGCCGGTAGTCTCCCCCCATGGGGATGACGCAGGGGCAGCAGCAGATCCTGGATCAGATCGCCGCCGTGGTGAGACAGCGGGAAGAACTGAACAAGGAAAGAGACAGGCTCATCCTCGCGGCCGTGGAAGCCAACATCAGCCGGGCCACGATAGCCCAGGCTGCGCAACTGTCGGAACCGATGATCTACAAGATTCGGCGGGACGAGCTGGAGAAGAGGGAGGCAGAGAGAGCCGGAGGCGGAGAGAGCGGCCTTGCGGACGAACTATAATCCATTATAGTTGTGAGGGACTGGCGGACACCACTCCACCAGCCCCATCACGTAACCAAAAAACCGACGCGGAAGACGGGAAGATCGGCCGCACCGGTGATGTCAGGCTATCAACGCGCCTACCTGGGCGCAACACCACCGCCCTGGTAGGGCGCTTGACACCAAGGCATCTGCCTACCACCGGTTCGGCTACCCCGTTTCCCTTGTCGAGAAGGGAACAGGCAATGAAGTGGCTGACCAACCGGGAGGCTGCCGCCCTTATGGGCATCCATCCGATGACGCTGGCGAAGTGGCGGTGCGAGCGCCGGGGGCCGCGATTCCAGAAATTGGGATCGCAGGCCGCGTCGCGGGTTCGATACCTGGATCGCGAGGTCCGCATGTACATGAAGGACCCGGACGGATACGAGGCCCGTAACCGGCGGGGTGTGGCATGACCAGCCCTGTTGCGCACCAAGACGATCCGGCGATGCTCGTAGTGCGGGCCGTGGTCTATCACGAGCTGCTGACCGAGATCGAGAAGCGGAAATCTGCCGCGAAATCCGCTCTGTCGCAGTACATCTCGCGGGGCTCGCGGCTGGCCGGTCACGATCCCCGGACCGGTGTCGTACTCGGCTCAGTGACCAAATCCGACCCGGACCCCGTCGCACGCGTGATCGACCCCGAAGCCTTCGAAGCGTGGGTGCGTGAGCGCTACCACGACCAGCTGGAGCGGCACCTGGTGTTCGGCGACAGCGCCGAAGTCGCCGCCGTCCTGGTCGAACACGCCCCGCACCTGGTCACTGAGGAGGTGACGATTCCGGCGGCCGTGATCACGGCCGCGCTGCGCACCGCCCGGCACCAAGACGTGCCCGGCACCGTACGAAAGCCCGGCACCGCCACCCTATCGGTGACCGTGAAACCCGCCGTGCGGCAGGTGATTCAGGAGCTGCTGGCCGCCGCCCCGCCCGCGCTCGCGCTGGAGTTGTGATGCCACTGCGCACGCGCAAGCCCACCGGCGCGCCGTCGTGGCCGCTGATCCTGCTCGAGGGTGCTGAGAAATCCGGGAAGTCCTGGGCAGCAGCCGAATTCACCGCCAGCGAGCGGATCGGCCGGTCACTGTGGCTGGATCTGGGCGAAGGCATCGCCGACGAGTACGCCGCGATCCCCGGCGCGGACTACGACGTGATCATGCATGACGGCACGTGGCACGACATCCTTGGTCAGGTCACCGAGGCCCATGCCGAGGCGCGTCAGGCGCTCGCTGCCGGGGAGAAGCCGGTACTGCTGGTCATCGATTCGATGACGGCTTTGTGGGCGCTGCTGAAGGACTGGGTGCACCAGCGTGCCCGGTCGTCCCGCTGGGCGCAGCGCAAGCTAGCCGATGACCCGAACTTCGAGATCCGGCCATCCACGAATCTGTGGAACGACGCCAACGACCGCCACGAACAGCTGATGCGGTTGCTGATGACGTTCCCCGGGCCGGTGGTGATGACCGCCCGCGGCAAAGAGGTGGCGGTGATCGACGCGGGCGGTAACCCGATCCAGGGCGAGAAGGAATATCGGGTCGAGGCTCAGAAATCCATCTCCTACCAGGCCACGGCCTGGGTGCGGATGACGCGGGACACCCCGCCCACCATCGTGGGTCTGTGGTCGGTCAACCATCGGGTGCGGCCCGGTGTCGACCAGCCCCAACCGCTGCCGGAGTTCAGCCTGGAGTGGCTGGTGTTCGATCTGCTTGGCTGCGGGGACGGGACACAGGCCCGTCCTCTGTCGACGCGACCTGAGCTGTCGGAGGTGGCCACCCAGGCGAAGGCCGCCAACACCCGCGACGAGATCAACGCCGCGTGGGCACTGGCCCGCGACGCCGACTATCTCGATATCACCACCGACGAGGGCCTTACGGTCCGCGACATCCTTCTGACCGCTGTCGAGCGCGTGCGTGCCACTGAGCAGCAGGAGCTGACCAGTGCCCGCTGAACCGCAACCCCGTGAGGTCTTGACCGACAACTGAATACAGGCGGCCCCTAGCAGTGTGGCTCGGGGCCGTTCCGACCGGCGAGAGAGAACAATCATGACCGATCGACGGACTGAACCGTCACCAGGCTTCTTGCCCGATGCTCTGTGGGACTTCGCGGCCGTGCGCCCGCGGGGCGTGCGGTTCGCTCAGGTGCCGCACTGGCTCATCGAGGCCGGAATCAGCGGTACGGCAATGAAAGTGTGGGGTGCAATCGCGCGCTGCATGAACGCCAAGTCACGCCAGGGGTTCCCGAAGCGCAAGACGTTGGCGGAAATGATCGGCATGTCGCTGTCGGCGGTCGATCGGGCGTTGCGGGAGCTGCGCCGCCTGGGCGCGTTGGTCTGCCGCCCGCGGTGGCGTACAGACGGCGGCCAATCCAGCAACGATTATCTGCTGTTGTGGCAGCCCCTCGCGGACTTGCTGAACAGCGCGGATGCCGGTACCCCCCTCGTCACAAATGACGAGGGGGGCTCGTCAGAAATGGTGACCGGTGGCACGGGCGCACCGGCCGCGCCCCCGGTGCCCGCGACGACCACGGCCTCCCCGGTGACCGGCGCGAAAACCGGTAGCCCCCTCGTCACTGGTGACGAGGGGGGCGGGGGGTTGATCGAGAGCTATCAAGATCCAGGGGGAACAAGAGGACCGTGCACGTCGGGCACGCAGCTCCCGGACGGCGTGGGGTCGCCGTTGCCCACCACCTGCCCCGCCCACCCTCTGGGCACACCACAGCCGTGCGGGGCGTGCCGCTGGTATCGGCTCACCGCCGCGGCTCGGGAGGAGGAGCGGGCCGCCGCCGACGCGGCGGCGCGGCAGGAGGCGGTGCGGGCGCAGGCGGCCCAGGCCGCTGCGGCGGCGCGGCAGCGGCGTCTGGCCGCGGCAGCTGGTTGCGAGGACTGCGACGACGAGGGCCGCCGCCCTGACGGCGGCAGCTGCGACCACCGCCACGACGCGGCGCGGGCAGCCGCTGTCGCCGCGTTTCGTGCCGCTCTCGCCGCGAAACCTCGCCGCTTCGGGCGCGCCCGCTGGACCCGCCAACGACCGGCCGATCTGCCGGTCCCCAATCCGGCACCGATCCCTGGGGTGACCACGTGAGCGACCCACAGCGCCGGTATCCGCCTCCCCCGCCCGGCACCTATCTGGGACCCAAAGAGCAGGTGTACGGCCCCCACGGGTCGCGTAGCTGCCCGTACTGCGACGAGTACGGGTGGGTGATCGATCCCGATGACCGGTACGGGTGGGCGATCCGCTGCCGCCACGACCCCCACCAGCTCCGGCCGGTCAAGCCCGACAGCGTCACCGAGGCCGCCCGGATGATCCGGGAGGGCCGCCGCCGCGAGGAGGCAGAGCCCGGCTACTACCAGCGCGGCCCCGACCCGTCCGAGCCGCGCCGGGGCCGCCCGTGACCCGCGATGACGATCAGATCCCGCTCATGGAGGTGACACCCGTGACCGTCGTACCCCTGCACCACCCCCGGTGGGAGCCCGACGAAATGCTGATCGAATCGGCCATCGCCGGGCGCGTCCGCTACCACAAGCTCCATCCCGACGAGAAACCCTGGCTCATCGCGCATCTCACCGCGGCCGGGCACACCACCGACACCATCGCCGCCTGGTTGCACTGCTCGCGGCGTACCGTCCAGATGGCGCGGTCGGAGCCGGTGGGGGTGCTCACAACGCGGCTGCTCGAGGCGCAGCGCGCGCAAGCGGCGGCCGAGAGCCGCGCCCGCGCCGCCCGGATCTCCCCGGCCGCGATCACCGATCTGGTGCGCGAGGTGGAGCGGCTGAAAGACACCCGCGCCACGCTGATCGAGCAGCTGGCCGAGATGCGCCGCCGCTGCGGTGCCCCCTGTCCCCCACAAATCGTGGTGCTGCGCCCGGCCCGCCGCCGCCCGCGACGACAGCCCGCCGACGCGACATTGCCGCTGTTCGAGGAAGGGGCGTGATGTCTACTCGCAGCCGATTCACGCCGCGGGGCCGCAAGCTCGCGCGGTATGAGCTGCGCACCCGCTACGGCGGCGCACCGGGCTACGTCCCGTTCGAACCGATTCGGGACCACATCGCGTCATTGAATGCGCTCGGGTTGCCGTGCGCGTCGATCGCCCGTGACGCCGGATGTACCGCCGACTGTGTAGTCGACATACGCCATGGGCGGTGGGCAACGGTGCGTATCCGGCAGGCTACCGCGATCATGGCCGTGACCTACCATCCCAACGAGCGCCAGGGCCTCGTCCTCGCCTTGGGCGCGATCCGCCGCCTGCGCGCCTTGTACCGGATCGGCTGGACCTGGGTAGCGCTGTCAGAACAGACCGGTCTGACGCAAAGCAATCTGTCCCAGCTCACGCGGCCGGGCCGATTGCGCACCCTGATCCCCTGGGATACCTGGGTGGCAGTCCGTGATGCCTACGAACGGCTGTCCGGGACGCCGGGCACGCGCGGTCGCGCCAAGCTCGCGCGCCGCGAGGCTCAAGACCGCGGCTGGCCCGCGCCGCTGGACTGGGATGGCCTCGATATCGACGACCCCCGTGTGGTGGTGCAGCCGAGCGGCCCGGCCCAGATAACGGCGCGCACGGTGGCGCGTGACCGGCGTGAACGGGTCAAGGAACAGATGCGCCGCGACCTGACGGCGCGGCAGATTGCCGAGCGAGTGGGGATATCGGAGCGGCAGGTATTGCGCTATCTGGCTGAGCTGCGGAAACACACCGCGTAACCAGTCATTGACTATACACATTCAAAGGTGTAGCATACGAATTTGTCGGACGGATTGAACCGTCACCGAAGCGGAAGGAACCGACATGCCGAAACTGACCGGCTGGCCCCTGGATATCCATGTCGTACAGGACTCCTATCATCGGGTCGCCGTGGTCGACACCTCGGACAACATCCTGGTTGGCCCGTACCCGATAGGGGACGCCGACCTGATGCAGGAGCTGGCGAACTGGATTCGTGACTACCTGCTCGACACCGCCCGGCCCCACACGTTGGCCGACACTCATTGACCGTACACACGTCACAAGGTAGCGTGACATCCAGCTGGACGGATCGAACCGTCACCCACCCCGGAAGGAACCGGACATGGACACAGCGATTGACCATGCAACCGCTGCTGCTCGCCGCCTCCTCGATTTCGTGGCGGGGTGGGGTGACGGGGTGGTGGACATGGTCAACGGTCATCCACTGCACACCCGTGATATCGAGACCATCGCCCGCCTGATGCTGGCCGCGCTGGACCGCACCGCCGATCTCGCTGTACACGTCCAATACGGCGTCAGCTGGACCGACATTCACGGTGACACCCGCATCGACCCGGCCCCCGACCGGGGCACCGCCTGCCACACAGCAGACGGGCTCCGCGCCGCCCAGCGGCGGCAGGGCCGGGTCAGCGCCGTACAGGTCAAGCTCCGCGCGGTCGGGCCTTGGGTCAACGATGAATGACCGCCACGAGTACGCCGGGGCGCGCCAGATACGCGAGGGCGGCTGGATCGCGATGTGTGCGTGCGGACGCGAGTCCGCCGGTAGGCGCAAACTGAAAAACGCCCGCGCCGAGATCAACCGGCACATCGAGAAAATGGCGGCGCAACCCCTGTCCTGCCCACGCCCCGGTGCGCGACGATTCCGCACCCAAGTCAACGCGGAAAAGTCGATGGGTGCCCACTGGCAGACCGACCGCCGCCGCCGTCTGCCCGTCCATGCCGAGAAATGCCGGTGCGGGTATTGGCACCTCACCAAGAACGCGACGTGACGGCGGTTGCACCGCCCCCGTCGACTATGCGTCCGTCCGCGCACGGACCGGGACGCAACCCCGCCGCCCACCCCGCACCCCCACCACCAGGAGACGCCAAACCATGAGCAGTGATGAGGTCTACATCCGCCCCTTCGCCGATTTCCTTGCCGAGCTACGTAAAGGCGTCGTGCATTCCGAGGTCAGCCAAGCCCTGCACGACCTGATCGCCGCGGTGCGGGACACCGGCAAGTCCGGAAGTGTCTCCCTCACAATCCATGTCAGTCGCCACCCCAAGACCGACATGCTGCTGATCGATGACCGCGTGGCCGTGAAACTGCCTGCGGTCGAACGGGACTCGTCGCTGTGGTTCGTCGACTCCCACGGCAACCCGTCGCGGCGCGACCCGACACAGCTCGAACTTCCTGGCACCAATGTCCATGTCATCTCCCGAAAGGCCGAAAACGCGTGACCGCCGACAACCCCACCTCTGCCACCACCGAGGCGCACGCCGTGGCGGAGCTGGCCCGTGAATCACGGCGCTACGGGCAGACGATCCAGCCGTCCCCGTTCGAGCTGCACGTCAACGTTGTCCCCGATGACGCGAACATTGAGGCCGCTTCGTATGAGGCGTACCAGCACCAGCCGCAACGCCCGCGCGGCACCAGCACCGTCACCAGCGCGCAGAGCTTCCTTCGCCTGCTGCGCCAGCCCCGCCATCACGGATCGGTGATTTTCGCTGACGATCAACGCGCACGGGTCACCGCAGTGGTGAATTTCGAAGGATGGCGCGACCACCGGATCGTGCTGCAACTCCAGCATTCCGAGCCGTGGACACGGTGGACCGACAACCACGACAAGCTCATGGGGCAGACCGATTTCGCCGAACTGATCGAAGCTGGCGTGCCCGATATCGTCGACCCCGCCGCCGCCGACATGCTCGAACTGGCCCAGACGTTCGAGGCCACGAAGGAAGTCCAATTTGAGAGCGGCGCGCGGCTCAGCAGCGGCGCGGTCCGCTTCCGCTACCTGGAAACCGTCACCGCCAAGGCCGGTCGCGCCGCCGACATCGAAGTCCCCGCGACGTTCATGCTGTACATCCCGATCTGGCGCGGCGGTGACCGGGTGGCCCTGAACGCGGCCCTGCGCTACCGCATCGCCGCGAACGGGCTGCGCCTGGGCTACAAACTGATCGGCCTGCACGACGTGATCGACACCGAATTCGGCAACCTCACCGACCAGATCGAAACGAGCCTCGACGCGGACGCTGGACACCTCGTGGTGACCGGTCCCGCCCCGGCCGCGATCGACCCCATGCCCTGACCACCCCCACCCCTGGCCCCGGCGGCTGCCGGGGCCAGGGCCGTGCACGAAAGACCCCTCTGCCATGAACCCCTCCACCACCCCACCCCGCCAAGAGCCGTCCGCCGACTCCCGCAAACTCGCCCGCGCCTGCCGTGACGCATATATCGCCCTGGTGGGAGAAGGGTTTTCCGAACGCCAAGCCCTCCACATCGTCGGCGTCATACTCACCGCGTCCCTGAACCGCAAAGATGCGCCATGACCAGCGACATCCACGACCTACTGGACGCGCTGCACCGCGACCCGTCCCCCGCGTCGCGCATCGTGTCCAAAATCCTGGACGACGTGACCAGCCGGGCCGGATGGGAGTCGGCCTGGGAGCAATTCGACCCCACCACACAAACCGGGATCATCACCACCTGGACGCAGATTGTGCGGGACACCCTGCACAACGAGGCCGACACCACGGTATCCCCCTCCGGGATGGTCCGCGTGCACGTCCACCCCTCCGGCGGCGACCGCGCCCTGATGGCCAGCGAAGTGAAAGTTGTCGTCGCCGCGCTGACACAGGCGTTCCTCGACGACCCCGGAACCGGAAGACGACGGCGATGATCAGCCTGTGGTGGTCGTTCACGCTGACCGCTATCGGCGTCACCGGCCTGTTCCTGGTCTACCGGCACCCAACATCGCTGCTCGGACCCGGCATCGGGCTGGCCGTGCAACTGCTGTGGATCGCCTACGCGATCCACAGCAGGCAATGGTGGTTCCTCGCGTCCGCCGCCGCCTACGGCAGCGCCAACGTCTACGGCATCCACACCCGCCGCCGCCGAACCCCGACAGCGACCGGCGGCACTTTCACCGTCTGGGCAGGGGGCCGCCAGTCCCCACCCCTGCCCCACACCGCCACCCGCTCCGAAGTCGACGCCGCCGTGGCCGCGCTGCTACACCCCACCGACCACCCCACCGACTCCACCCGCGGCGTCGCAGGCATCCCCGGCCCACTGCACCTGGAGCAGCTGCGCGGCTTGGTGGCACGCACCTGGGACTGGCCAGCCACATCCACCATCGAATTCACCACCGGGCCAGGGCACAGCCTCATGGTCCACCGCCAGAAATAACACCCCCTCCCCGAGGAGAACCGCATGGACATCCGGACCCTGCTCGTGGCGCTGGGACTGCTGCACTACCCGATCGCCACCCTGGAATTGCCGATCTACCACGCCCCCACCCTGTCCTGTCAGGTGTGGCCATGAGCCGCGGCCAGCGCCGCCGGAACATCCTGAACTTCCCGGCGATGAACGACCGCGCGGGCCGCCGCCGCCACCGCCGCGCCGTGAAACGCGCCCGCCGCATCGCCGAAACCATCACGGGGCGGCCCCACACCTACTACAACAAGGGCGGATTCATCGGGTCGACCAAACCGATACGGTTCCGACTCGTCAACGATGAGTGGGTGGTGACGGATCGTGAATGGCGCTGCTACCGTACCGATCCCGCGCACGTGGCGACAGCCCGGCACCGGGCCTGGAACCGATGACCGACGAACCGGGACTGTTTCCCGCCCTCGAACCGGTACCGAACCGTTTCGAGGGCCTGGGGAAAGACGCACAGAAGACACTCCGGCAAGCTGACCTCATCGCCGCGGGGCTCAATCCCGGCACTCGCCTACCGCTGCACCCCGATGCGGCTCGCGACCGCGACGGCCCCGGCCTGCGCTGCCGCCACTGCCGCTACCTCTACCGCACCGGCGCGGGCAATTCGACGTTCCTGAAGTGCGAGCAAGCCCGGGTAACGAACTCGCGTGGTTCGTGGGGGCCGGACATGCGCAGCTGGTGGCCTGCCTGCACGGACTACCAGGGGAAATAACCCCCGCTCAAACGCTTGGGTCGAGTTGGAGTCTCGGCGCGACGCAAACGACTAGAACGGGGGGTTGTTGGCGGGGTTGGCGTCTGCCCTGCGCTCGCTTATCCGCATTTGCGCGTTCCGCCAGCGGCGAGCGGTCCGCTCGGCAGGCGAGAGGGCATCCAATTCGGCTTGCATCTCCTCGGCGTCCCACCGTGCTTGGCAGGACGGGCACAGCCCGCCCATAGCGTGCGCCTCGCAGACGGAGTGGCCGGGAATCGTGTGGGCGTCGAGCGGGGGACGCTGGGAGGTAGCCGCCCCGAGCTCGGCGCGGATGTGTTCGGCGGCGGACTCGGCGGAACGGATCAGGGTCAATGTGCCTGGCGCGGCGGTCCGGATCGGCCCGAACGGCTTGCCGTTTCTCAGCGTCCGGTACTCGACGAAATCGCGACGACGGACCGGGCCGCGGTGCTCGCCCGCGTCGAAGGCCGCCAGCACCTCGGGCGGGCTGGCCGGACAGAGCATGGTTACTACGCCATCGAACTTGCCGGTACGGGTGCGGATGACAGCACCTACATGCAGATCGTCCAGGGTCAGCGGGGCGGTCATTGCGAATTTCCTTGCGGTGCGGCGGGGCTTGGCGGCAGTAGACATCTGAAGCTCGGCGACGGTGAGCAGAAAGCTGGACGAGTGGCCGACGAGTCGATACCGACCATCGGAACTGAAATACATGTTGAACCCGGCAAATCGGAGTTCGTCGAAGCTCTCCCACATATGAGCGAGGTTCGCTGAGGTACCCGCGGAGCGCCTGTCGGCGTAATACGTCGCGGCGATCGTGTTGGCTCGGACGTGCGCGTACTCCTTGCTTCCGCGCCGAACGACACGTTCATTGGTGGTGGAGAAGCTGGGGGCGGTGGCGGTCATCTCGGGCTCCTTGCCTGTCCTGCTGATGTATCTATTATGTCCAACGCGGTCGACAAAGTCAAGCGCGTTGGACTTATCGGGTATGATTCGTGCATGAATCCAGACGACGAAGCGCAGCTCATCCTCCTGCTACGTACCCATGCCGGTACCGTGGCCATGGAGGAAGAGGCACGCAACGCCGTATATGCCTTCATTCAGCGGAAACTCAAGGCAGCCAAGCGGGGGACAGTCGAGAAGCTTGTGGCCGAGCTGAGCGAGAAGACGGGCTATTCGCGGGCACGGCTGTATGACATCCGGGCTGGGAGGTGGTCGCGAACTTCGGAGCGCAATCCTGTTGAAACCGCTTGATTCAGTCCAGCACGTAAGACATAATGGAGGGGTCACACGGACCAGGAGACGCCAGATTCCCGCCGAACCCATTGCATGAGAAAGAGACTGGACTAATGCATTCAGCGCGCATGAGCAAGTTCGTCCCGTCCGACGACGACATCATCCGGGCACTGCACCCCTCGGACACGGGCACGGGGCTACTTGGCGATCATCCGCGCTCGATTCTGGAAATTGCCATCCGTGCCGCCGGACAACACGACATCCAGCCGCCGAAACTGCCTGTGCAGGAATCCGATACGGACCTGTGGGGCCGTATCGTGTCCTTCTATCAGCTCCGCCGCTCGTTGGACCGCCTCGCCGAAACCGGCGTCCTCATCGTCGGCACCGGCCGCGAATGGCTGGACCGGCACCCGCCGACCAGCGACCGCAGCCGCCCCGAATTCCATGCACGACACGTGTGGCGAAACGTACTCGGTTCCAACCCACGCGGGCGGTATTGGGCAACCGCCGAATCGGTGCGGCGCTGGGAAGATGAGGACGCTGCCCGCGCGGCCATGAGCAACCGCGCGAACGGCACAAACATCACCTTGGAGATCACGGCAGCCACCAACCAAACCGAGGACTTGCCGCCCTTGCTGGACGTCCTTCGCAACATCGGCGGAACCGCCGCCGCGCTCGGTTTCACGGTGCGACTGCTGGCCGATGGTGAGGAGATCGAGCCCTGACCGAGCAAGGCCAGAGTCATTCGAGGAGTTCGAACGATGCGGTCGATCCAGTACGAAGATAGCCGCGGCCGTCCACA
>NZ_JAMRXH010000017.1 GCF_023740735.1 Nocardia sp. CDC159 | reverse complement strand
AACGACTCTTGACTCCAGCGTGACCGGCTCCAACCCGCACACCGATCCTTCGGACAAGCCACAACCCGGACCCACCACACAGGCTAACCCCCACACCCCGAGAAGGTCTTGACCTAAAGGGGTGCCAATTGAGGGCATTCGGCCGCGCCAGATGATCTCGGCCCATTGATCTTCCGTCGCATGCGTGGGTCGCTGCGAAACGCGCGGGTCGCGGCATTATGGTGCGTTCGTTACGTCTGAGCCGCGGCGGTTTCCAGCTTGTTGCTCTTGGGTTTTGGCCGATCGTGGTGGCGTTTGCATTCGGGGCGTCGTCGACCGTTGTTCGGGGTGACGCCCGTCACCCTCCGCTCCGTGATGCACGCCAGCCGCGAGCAGACGTTCGCGATTCGAGCGGACCGGCCCCCGACTACGGCCGCATCGCGTACCCATTGTCTGCGGCACTGAGACCGCAATCACATAAATACATAGCAATGCGTGAATGTATTCTGAGGAGGTGAGGGGCGATCGAAGAAACCCCGACCGCCACAACGCCAACCGAGGCCGCACCAGGCGACCGAGTGGCTGAGTGACGACGGATGCGAGACAAGGCAGGAAGTGATCGGCATGACCGGCACGTTCGCAACGGGCACGCTAGTACGCCCCCTCGGTCCCCTGGAGAGGCAGGCCGCTACGGTCGGGCACTACGTCGGGTACTCCGTCCGGGTCCGTGGTCGCCTCGCCCCCGAGGTATTGACCGCAGCGTTCGCGGCGTTGGCACGATCGCATCCGGTGCTGTCGTGCCGGATCGTCGACGACCCGGACGGGCGGGCGGTCTTCGTGAAGCCAGCGGCCCCGCCGCTGCTCATCTGGGCCGATCGAAGCGACGAGCCGCTACCCGACCTCGACGGCCGCGCAGCGGTGCTGCATATCGTGCGCGAAAGCACCGATACGGCATGGGTGACACTGCTGACGCACCACTCGGCCGCCGACGGCAGGCACTCGGTGCACCTGCTGGCCGATCTGTGGAACTACTACACCGGCCTGACCGAAGGGCGTGCGGTGCGACCGTGCCGTAGCGACTTTCCCCGATCCCTGGAACAGGTGCTGACCGAACGCGGCATCACCGCCGAGAAGTCCGAACCCGGCGAGCTGCCGCCGCCCAAGCCGCCCATGATCGCCCCCACACTGCGGACAAGCCCGCGTGTCCGGCTGACCGCCGAGCAGACCGCAGCGCTGACCCAGCTCGCCCGCCGAGCCGGGACCACGCTCAACGGCCTGGCGTCCGCGGCGCTGCTGCAGGCCGTGGCCGAGGTCGACGGGCTCGAGATCGATCAGCCGGTCTACGGGTATCCGGTCGATCTCCGTACCCGGCTGACCCCGCCGGTGGGCGACGCCGAGGGAACCAACATCCTCGGTTTGGCCGTATTCGCCGCCACACCCGAGACGGCCACCGACACCGAGACACTCGCCCAGGCGGTGACCGACCAACTCGCCCGCGATCTCGCCACCGGCGAGGTCCAGCGCTACTACCTACGCCACCCGGAGCACAGCCTCGGCATGACCTACCCGCGCTCGGGGATGCCCAGTGCGTCGACGACGAATTGGGGCGTGATCCCGAAGCTGGCCACCCCCGACGGGCTGACCATCGACGATTTCCGTCCCTACCTGGTCACGTACAAACCGGGCGACGTGGACGCACTGGGATGGTCCTATCCCCGCAACAGCTGCATCCTGCATACCTTCGAAGGGCAATTCACCATCGACGTCGTCAGACCCGACACCGGCGCACAACTACTGGCCGACCGAATCCGCGCCAACCTCACCCGCCTCCTCCCGACCGCCTGACTCGCGACCGCGTTGACAGAAATCTGAAATCCATGCGTAATTCCGAGCCGGAGGGTGCCGCGCACTGTATTCGGCATTTTGGCGCGTTCAGCCAGCTGAGATGACTCCGCCAGTTGATGTTCCGCGTTCCGAGCGGACTTCCACGACCGCGCGGAACGCGGCATGTGCGTATGTGGTTCAGGTGTCGGGTGTTCTGGGGAGGATCGCAAGATATTCGTGGCGGTCGCGCCGGAGTGCATCGAGGCCGGGGCACTGTGAGCGTGTCGGTTGCCATGTCAAGCGGATGTCCGGCTCGTGTTCTTCGTTACGCATGCCGTCGGTGCGGTCGGTCTCGATGAAGCCGTGCCGTCGGTAGAACCGTTGCGCTGCGGTATTGACTTGGAAAGTCCACAGTCGCAAGCCCTGTGGTCGGCGCTGCTTGGCCAACTCGACGAGCCGGTCACCCAGGCCGCGGCCACGCCAGGCTGGTTCCAGGTAGAGCTGTTCCAGCTCCTCGCCGTCCAGCACCAGCAGCCCGACTACTGAGCCTGCGGCGACCGCGACCCAGGTCTCGTGGTGCGGGACGACGAGATCGGCGATCCAACGGCGGACCTGCTCGTCGTCGTGGGCGCGGCGGACGGTCGGCAGAGCGGCCGCGAAGGACCGCAGCCACACGTCGGCGATGGCCGATGCGTCGGAGTCTATGGCGCGTCGGAGGACTACCTCATCGCTGTTCATGGTGTTTCACGCGACTGCCGTGGCGTGTGATTCATCGGGGTTGGCAGAGGTGACATCGATGGGTTGCTCCAGCAGTTTGCCCTTGTGGAAGACAGCGCCGTTGCGGACGAGCGTGACCAGGTGATCGGTGACCTTCGCATCGGCCTTGGCCCACGACCCGCCACTGACGGAGTAGAAATCCCGCACCCAATCCATACGGTCGAACTAATCAGAACGCCCGACGAAACGCCACGCCTTTTTGCACGCTCGTCGGCATGAGCGGATGTACATGGAGTCGCTGACCCACCAACGCAGGCCATAGTCGACGACCTGCCCGCCGTAACATCGACAGCCATCTATGGGTGCGATTTTCACGTCCACGTGGACATGAGGTCGGGTCTGTTACCAGGAAACCGGACGTGCCGCCAGCATCGTCGAACAGTCTGCACCGCAGTCGATCTCACCGCTCAGATCGCCCGACCAGCGGCAGTAGCGGACGTTCGAGGCATTTCGAAGTGCACGCGTATGGGCTGTTGCCCGAGTCGACCGGCCCGTACAACGTGGGCACCGGCCGCGACGAGGCCGGCGACCCGTCCATCGCCAAGACCGGCCGCACCGCCGAGGGCCGCGCGCCGGTCTGCGAGAAGGGTGCCTGGGCGGCCTGGACCAGGCTAGTCGTGCAGCCGGAGGTGTTCCAGGACGAGGCCGCGGACGGGTTCGACGTCGGCCAGCAGGCCGTGCCCAGCACCGGGGAGAACCATCGTATGGGCCCCGGCGCGCCGCGCGGCCTCCGCGGCCACCGCCGAATCGTGCACCTCACTCGCCCCGGCCAGTGCGACGAAGGTCGGGACCGGCAGCTGGGTCAGCCCATCCGGCAGGTGCGGATAGACGATCGGCGAGGCCGGGAAGTGTGCGGCTCCGTGCGCGAGCAGATCGAAGTAGGCCTCCACGTGCGCCGGCCCGCTGCCTGGGCCCTCCGGTGCCAGCATCGCGCGGGCGGCCTCGAATGTGGGGTGCGGGTCGCGGTTTCGGCCCAGCTCCTCGAATTCGGGACTGAGCCCGGCGAAGACCAGGGGCGGGGCGAGCAGGACCAGCCGTCGCACCCGTTCGGGATGGGCGAGCGTGAACCGGAGCGCGAGGTGACCGCCCAGGGACTGGCCGCACAGGTCGGCCGCGGGTAGCCCGAGCAGATCGAACGTTTCCGCCAGCCAGTCCACGAGATCGTCCATGCTGGTCAAGGCCGCGCCGGTATGCCGGCTGCGGCCCGGCTCGCCCATGATGTCCACGGCCCGCACGCGATGCTCCTCGGCCAGCGCACCGACGACCGGGTACCACATCCCGGACGTGCCGCCGTATCCGTGCAGCAGGACCAGCGACTGCGCCGCGGCCGGGCCGGCGGAGGTGACCCGCGTCGTTCCGTACCGACCCGGAAGATCTACCGTCTCGACCGGTACCGGCCAGTGGGCCAGCACCGCGTCGTAGGCCCCGAAATATGCTGCCTCCAGCTCAGGGGTGGCGAATGTACTCATCGCATCTCCTTTTGCAAGTCAACTGTATTATGTCAGACGTATGGAAACGAATGG
The DNA here is from genome assembly GCF_023740735.1 of Nocardia sp. CDC159. GTDB lineage: Bacteria > Actinomycetota > Actinomycetes > Mycobacteriales > Mycobacteriaceae > Nocardia > Nocardia pulmonis. Next base: position 161,905 of record NZ_JAMRXH010000017.1, on the reverse strand, counting down.
AAAGGGTTCGGGTGCCGAAACAGGTCGACCACCGAGAACGTCGCGAAACCATCGCGCGCGCCCTGTGGCGAGTAGTCGAACAACAAGGTTGGGCCCGCGCAACGATGCGCGAGGTCGCCCGTGAGGCGGATGCTTCCCTGGGGCAGGTCCAGCACTATTTCCGTTCCCGGACAGCGATGCTCGTCTTCGCGATGGAATTCGCTGCCGAACAGACCGCACGGCGCGTCACCCAGGGCCTCGACCGTCTCGGCTCACCTCCGCACCCCCGAGACGTGCTGCGAGTGACGCTCATGGAGATGCTCCCCCTGCACCCGGATGCCCGCGCCACCAGCCGGATGAGCGCCGCCTACACCCTCGAGGCGCTCCACGACCCGGAGCTGCACGAGCAGGCCCGCCTCGGACTCCATGACGGCAGAGCACTCACCGAACGCCTGATCAGGCAGGCGATCGCCGACGGCCACCTCCCCCCGGATCGTGAACCGGCGATCGAGACGAACCTCTTGCTCGCGCTGACCGGCTTCACCCCGCTGCTCGAGTTCGACGTCATCGATCCCGAGGCCGCGCTGGCGGCCATCGATTACTACCTCGACCGCCTCTTCGACTGCACCTAAGGCTCGCCACTCCCGGCGAACCCGACCGCGCGGAGATCACGCAGGTCATGAATCGCGCCCTCGGGCTGGCCGCACCGGCTTGCGTCTCAGATTTCCGAGGCGGGCAGTCGATCTGATCGACGTGCTTGTCCGGCCGGAGGCCGCGCCACGTCGGACGCCGCAGAATCCGCTCGCGGGTCCACGCGGTGAAAGCGACTTCGCCCACGTAACGGGGCTCGACCCACACCACGTCCCGCAGATCCTCGGCACCGGCGTCCGGCGGTGTACCACGCTGGTGCGCTCGCCGATCCGACGGTTCCCGACGTCCTCAATTCGGCATGAGGGGACGTTCGGAAGCCTGAAATGATCTCTGCCCGTTGACCTTTACGGATGCCGCGTGACCGTTCCGAATCGCGCGCCACGCGGCTAGTTAGAAACTGGTATCAGGATCGGGTCCCGGCCAGGATTCGGTCCAGGTGCCCGGTGGGGTGCTCTCACAGCGGCTGCCCACCGTCTTCGCTGGTGTGGCTCTCAAATTGGCTTGCCTCCCACCGGGTGCCGTGCCGGGAGTGGCTCGAAAGGTGGTGTGCCCGCGGCTCGAACTAGCGGTGCCCTCCCGCACGGACACCGCATTGTCGCCGACCACGGGAGCGAAGATGACCGTCATCATCGGGATGGACCCACACAAACGCTCGGCCACCATCGAAGCCATCGACCCGACCGGACGTGTCCTGGCCACCGGCCGATACGCCACCGACAGTGCTGGGTATGCGGAAATGCTCACCGCGGGCAGGCGATTCGCTGATCGGGTGTGGGCGGTGGAAGGCTGTAATGGTATCGGCCGGCATCTGGCGCATCGGCTGGTCCACGACGGAGAGACCGTCATCGACGTGCCGACGAAACTGTCGGCACAAGTGCGAGTGTTCGCCACCGGCAACGGCCGCAAGACCGACCCCGTCGACGCGCATTCGGTCGCGCTCGCGGCCTTGCGTGCACCGAACCTGCGTCGCGTCACCGCTGATCCGGAACTGGTCGCGCTCGGACTTCTCGCCGACCGCCGTGACGGCCTCGGCCGCGCTCGCACCGACACCATCAATCGCCTGCATCGACAGTTGCTCGAACTGATCCCCGGCGGCGCCAAACAGTTCCTGTCCGCCCGCCAAGCCCGCGAGCTGGTCGCGACGATCGCACCGCGTGACCCCGTCGCCCAGGTCCACAAGCGACTGGTCGTGGAATTGATCGAAGAACTGGAAGGCATCGACCGCAAGATCAAAGAAGCCGACAAGGAGTTGCGGCAACTGGTCGCGGCGCGTGGTTCGACGTTGATGGAGTTGCACGGGATCGGACCGTCGTCCGCGGCAAGGCTTCTGGCCGATACCGGCGATATCCACCGGTTCGCCAACCGGGACCGGTTCGCATCCTGGAACGGCACCGCACCCCTGGACGCCTCCTCCGGACAGCAGCAGCGGCATCGGCTTTCCCGCGCAGGCAACCGCAAGATCAACCGGGTGCTCCACATCATGGCCGTGGTCCAACTACGCCACCCCACCGTCGGCCGCGTCTACTACGACGCCCGCCGCAGCGGCGGCAAGACCTCGATGGAAGCACTCCGCGCGCTCAAACGCCGCCTGTCGAATGTCGTTTACGCACAAATGCTTTCCGACCAGCAGCGGCGTGAATGAGCGGGCCCGGGAGGGCAATCGGGAACGACTACTGGCTCCAGCGCGACCGGCTCCAACCCGCACACCGGCCCTTCGGACAAGCCACAACCCGGACCCACCCACCAGGCTAACCCCAACACGCCAACAAGGCCTTGACCTAAAGGGGAGCCATTTGCGGATGTTCCGGCAGGGCGGCGGCGGTGCCCGCCGATGGCGCGCCTCGGTGGCAGGTGACGACCAGGCACGGGGATGGTCAGTGGGAGGTCGAGGTGGCGGTGTTGCAGACCATGGTTCAGAAGCGCCCACGCCCGATAGGTCGTCGGACGTGGCCGCTTCATCGGACTGCTTGCTCTGGAGCTGGTCCTACAGATAACCGATTCTGTAGCCAGTCAGGAAAGACGCTGCATCGATTGCGTCGAAGAACCGCTGACAGGTGTCATCGATGACGGGGCCTGCGGTGTGGTGAACCCTCCGCTGCCTCTGGCATCGGATATGGCAGCGGATCGAGGATCCCTTATGCCTCGAGGAGCTTGAATGACGCCCAGGCATAGGTGCCAGAGATGCCCGGAACATCCGACTGTAGATCGCTATCGCGGTTGGCATGTGCCAGCCAGCGCTTGCCGCTGGTGCTCCAGGTCACCTGGTGCTCCCGCCCGCCGTAATCTGCTTGGAGTCTGAAGGTGTCGCCGAACCACCAGTCGACGTGCCACACAGTGGGTCGCTCCCGCGTCTTCGGGTTGTCCAGGTTGTCGGGAACCAGGCAGATACCGGGGCGGGCGAATCCTGAATCGGCCCGCCAGGTCTGGTAGTCGGCCCAGTTGCACCCCGTTGAGTGGATCAGGTAGTAGCCGCGATCGACGCGCGTGAACCTCACCGGAGTGCCGGTCGGCTCCGATGGAGTGCCGGCCTCATTCGCGAACAGCACCCAGTCCCAGTTGCTGTAAGCCTCGAAGGTCACTCCCCGGCCGGGGTCGTCCCCGAGCACCATGTAGTAGGGGTAATCGGTTTTGATGTCCATCCTTCTATCTCCTTGACAGAGCTTCGATCTCGGACGTTTGTGAAGTACCCGAGACAGGTCTCGCAACACCTCGATAGGCCAACGGATTTCAGCAAGTGTCACCGGCGAGGAAATGGAACATGTTCGCTCGCAATGTATTTGGTGAGCGAGTCGGCCCGGACCGCTGATCGGCGAGCGGCCCTCCGATGTAGTCCCGGAGCGTGCGAGATCGCTGAGCTCAGCCTCCTTCGCGTGAAGCGCACTGATACGGGTCGGTTTCGGGCTCGACCGCGGCACCAACCATCACTCGACATCCTGCGCGGCTTCTCTTATCTAGGGTGCGAGCCCTTTTCGGCGCGAGGGGTGCGCAGAAGGAACATGAACGAGCAAGGCGCGTAACGGTCGGGGCGCAGGTCGCTCCATCCAACGTCTCGGACGGAAGGTCACGACAAGGGGCGATATAAGAGACTCAAACCCGTTACGCAGCAACAGGTTTAGCTAAAGCGGCAATATCCGAGCCCGACCCCGATCCCGGGTGAAGATCATACGGAATTCCCGATCGGAAGCTTCTGCGGACAGTACCGGATGGTTTGCAGCGGCCGAAGCGCATGCCCACCGGGATACCCGCTTCTCGGCATGAGCGGAGGTTCGGAAGCCTGAGGTGATCTCTGCCCGTTGACCTTTACGGATGCCGCGTGACCGTTCCGAATCGCGCGCGACGCGGCAAAGTAGTGCGTTCGCACGACCAGGTCGTCGCTCCATTGCTCGGATTACCTGCGATGGCAGTGGTTCGATGGCCGGACCAAACCGGTGGCCGTGTCCACTGACAAGGCCATCGCTAGCGGGTCCGATGTGTTGGACTGGAAGGGCACCGCTCAAAGCGGCGCGTTGACGATGATCGGTGCAGCCGAGACCTACGGGGCTTCGCCGGTGCCGCGGAGTTCGGTTCTGATGTTTCGTCAAGCCGGTAGTGTTTCGATCTTGAGTCGACGGTCGCGGCATAGAGAGACTGCCCGGGTGGTGGAAGAAGGGCAGCGCAGCGCGACGGCGGTGGCACTGGCGTTGGGGGTGGCGGTGATCGGGATGATCGTCGCCGATGTGCTGGGAAGTTTTCCGTTGTCGTGGTCGCAGCCCGAGCATTGGCATGCGGTCGCGGTTGGGCGTGCGGCGGTGTGTTTCGTGGTCTTCGGTGGGGTCGCGCTCGGGCTGTCGACCGGTGGGGCCGCGCTCGAGCAGGGGCAGTCGCTGGTTTCGGCGCGACTGGCGGTGCTGGTGCGTGCCGGGCTGCTGTTCGTCCTGGGTGGCGCACTCCTCGCCGTAACCGAATCGCAGACCGTGATTTTGGAGAGTTTCGCGGTGCTCGTCGCTCTGGCGATCGGGGTCCTGGGGTGGCGGCCACGACGGCTGCTCATCGCCGCCGCGATCCTCGGGGTGGTCGGACCGCTGGTCGTGGGGTTGTTTCACCCGACACTGGCGGACCGGTCGGAAAGCATTGGCGCGATCCCCTCGCTGGCCCTCACCCACACCTATCCCGTCCTGATCTGGGCGCCCTTCCTCCTCGTCGGTGTCGCGATCGGCCGCACCGATCTGACGGCCTTCCGAACCCGAAACCGCCTGCTGGGCTTCGGATTCGGCGCGGCCATACTGGGTTACGGTGCCATTTGGCTGCTCGGACTCGCCCGGAACGATCCCGAAGCATCCCGGATGGATTCGGACTGGACCGAGATCGTGTCCGAGTGCGTCCTCGACACGGACAGCATCATCGGTGTCGCGATCGGGATGGCCCCGGACCCGGCGCTCGATTCTATGCTCGCGGCCGGACCGTCCTCTCCGGCTACGATATTGGCGATCATCGGGTCGGCGGGGGTGGCCGCGCTGATCCTGGGTCTGGTCCTGGCGGTCCCGCAGGCGTTGTGGCGCTGGCTGGCCCCCGTGACGGCCGTCGGCTCACTGCCGCTCACCGCCTACACCGCGGCCATTCTGGGAACGGCCGGTCTACCACTCGACACGCTGAACCGTTCCATCGTGCTGATCACCGAATTGGCCGTCCTCGCGGTGGGGGCACACCTGTGGCTGCGCGTGGTTGGACGCGGCCCGATCGAATGGCTCATCGATCTCCTGGTGGCCGCCGCCACGCGCATCGCACCGGCCTCACGACCCGGCGAATGAAAAGCTCCGCGCGCGAACGCGATCCAGGCCCGGCGCAGCCTCCGGCCGCCTAACGGTCGGACTGTTCGTCGAACCGCTCGCGTCAGTGGACGATGACCGATCCGGACCAGCCGCCACGCTGGCGGTGGCGCAGTACGCTGGAGCGCCGCGGTGTCGTCTGGCGGGGGTAGGCCCGTCTCGCTCTGATGGGACGAGCGAGAGGGAGACGACATCAAGCCACTCGGCGTCTACACGACCAAGCAGCGCGCACAGGATCGAATTCGCGAAGCGCAGACCCTCCGTGGCTTCCGAGACTACGACGGCCGGGCCGCCGCGGCCCCAGCTGAATCGGTTCAGCATCTGGTCGGAAACACCGTTGGATCCACCGTCCCGCACCCAGGCTCGGCCTCAGCCTGCCGCCGTCAGCGCCCTCCACGCCTTTCGGGAACGCGAGCGGGCCTGCGGCGCGGCGTATTCGATCCGCCGACGCGCCTCGGAGGTACTGATCCGCAGCAAATCGCTCAATAGCTCCGCTGTGTCGCGGTAGCCGGTGTCGGCGGCGAGACCACGGCGCTCCGCCTCGGCGACGGCCGCGACCATGGCCGCACCCAGTCGACGCCGACGGCGTTCGATTTCGACGAGGGTGCGCAACAAATCGACATCGGCCAGTTCCGACCATCTCCGTGCCGGAGCATCCGGTGCCACTGCAGTCGAATGTGTGTTCACCCGAAGCAGCTTACCGCACCATATCGAACCTATGTTCGATAATCGGTCGAGTTGGGTACACCGTGTTCGGGCCGCACCGCGAAAGAGTGTCGGACAAGCCACCATCAGAAGCACTCGACGACGCGTTGCGACGACCGCCTGAAACCGCAGGCCATACCGGACGTTCAGCGCCGCAGCCGATCTCGCGGCGAGCACCGCCCGCCCGGCGGCCACTACGGAGAGTGGGGTGCCATGCCTGGCGGCTGTCCGGACCGGGGGACGGACGACGTCACGCAGGGGCGCCGAGCGGCGGGTGCTCGAGCACGCGGGGCTTGTACTCGACCAGCTGGATGCGGCCGTCGAAGGTGCGGTGCTCGATCATCTCGAGGGCGACGTCGGGATAGCCGTCATAGATGCGTTCTGCGCCCGTGGCACCGGTGATCACCGGGAACATCACGACCCGGAAGCGGTCGACGAGTCCGGCTCGCAGCAGGGACCGGCACAGGCTCAGGCTGCCGATCGTGCTGAGGAGCCCCGAGCCACTCGATTTCATGGCGCGGACCGCCTCGACGGCGTCGTCGCGGACGAGCGTGGAGTTGGCCCACGTCAGTGGCTCCTCGAGTGAGGAGGAGAACACCACCTTGGACGCTTGCGTCAGCTCGTCGACGGACGCCTCTTCTTCGGGCCTGAACTCGTCTTGGCCACTCGGGACCTCGCCGGCGGCGAAGCCCGACATCAGGCGGTAGGTGTTCGCTCCCATCAGGTAGGTGGCCTCGGGCTGCTCGCCGAGCCAAGCGAGGTACTCCGGGCCCTCGAGGCCCCAGAACCCGGGCCATCCCTCTCCCGATGCGTAGCCGTCGAGAGAGGTGATGAAGTCGACGAGAAGCTCCGACATGGCACTGTCCTTTCCAAAGGGGTCACGAGCTTCGACCGGCCGGAAGCCACAAACTCATCGGCCGCGCCGTGGGATAACGAGCAAACCCATGACGCGGCGGCCGATCGTCTCGCCCGAGGAGTGGGAGCCAACGTGGCAAGCGCTGTTGACCGAAGAGACGTCGAGACGCTGACCGTGCCGATCCGGGGGCCGAATCGTGCAGCGCTGAAGGGACAGCGGGCCGTCACTCCCCGGCAGTCCACGCGCCCAGCCCGCCCCGCGTAAGGGAAACTGAAAATCCAAATTACCAATTGATGCTATCCTTTAGCTACTAGACAGCTACGGCGATCAGGAGTGACATCCATGCCCACGAAGAAGCTAGCCATAGCCCTGCTCAGCGGATCCATCGCACTTGCGACACCCTCAACGCTGTCGGCTCCCGCCCAGGCCGCACCAGCAGCCACCGCCCAGCAAGCGCAGGACGCCTGTATCGACTTTCTGCTGCGTACGATTCGCGCGATGCCCGCAGGCACCCATCTGGACATCGAGAATCCAGACAAGCCGAAGTCGCCGAGAAGGACGGCCCAGGTACCGCCGGTGGGCTGGCTCGGCAGCAGTGACGGCGGCGCCTTCCCGGTACCCCGCAGATACTGGCTCGACTTCTGGTTGCTGGGCTACCCCACGGGACCCCAGGACGCCGCCTTCGCCGACGTCGCCGACATCTGGAACCACTTCGGCTGGCGAGTCACCGCGGGGACGAACGAGGTGGGCGACTCCACCCTCGAGGCGGCCCTCCCCGACGGCTACACACTCGACGCGGTCCGAACCTTGGACCACACCGGGATCACTTTGGGATGCTCCTCGAACCCATTTCCCGGCTGGGCTACCCAGCACACCCCATCCCCCACCCGCCTCGAGCAATGATCGACTCGCGAGGTCACTCGCGGATGCACCCTACTGCCGCAAGCCAGCTCACCAGCTGTTCTTGAGATACGAGCCGCCGCTCGCGTCCTCGGACTGCTGCTGCGCTCGTCGCTCCGCCTCCAGTCGCGCGGAATTCGCCTCGGCGAAAACTCGTGCGGACTGCACCTGGGGGTCGGCGAAAAGCTCTCGGGTCGCCTCGGCCACCTTGGGCTCGATATCCCGCAGGGCGGCTCGGTATGCGGCGACGATCGTTTCGCCGCCGGGGACATCGACGGAGATCAGGCGGTTCTCGGCGTCGACCTCCACGGTCACGCCGTCGACGGTGCCGCTCCCGCGGATCTGCTCCAGCTCGTACTGGGCGCGCTGGACCTTCAAACCCAGCTCGTCGTATTGGCTTGCCACCTCATCCCCCCGCCGAGGCCTGGAATACCAAAATCGGCCGGTCGCGATGCAGATATCCGGTCGCGCTGCCGTCCCATTGCTCGGAACCGCCGAGCACGGCGTCGAATTCGGCCCCGGACAGGTATGGGCCGCTGGGCACGGCGGATCGCAGGGCGTCGTGGAGCGCGGGCGGATCCGCGGGTTCCGTTGGCGTGTAACGACTTCGCAGGGCGGCCGCCGTCTCCGGCTCGAGCTCGACTATCGCGTCGAGCCAGTAGGTGCTGGGCCCCGGAGCCCTGCCGGAAGAGTTGTCCCAGGTGACCCACGAGACGGCTACCGGCCTGCCGATGAGCGGGAAGTTCTTCATCAAGGGTTCGGGGTCGTGGCGGACGGCACCGGCCGCTGGGCTCGATTCGCCGTGTCGTTCCGGATCGAGTGTGAGAACGTTGCAGCCGAGGGTCGCGAGCACGGCGGCCTGGGCCAGCAGTGCGCCGCACACTCGGGTCAGCGGCCTCACTTGTACCCCACCCGGCCGGTGTCCCGATCGTTGTCCGGGGCTCGCTTGCCGTCACCCGAATGTCTGTTGTCCGTTCGATCCTCCCGGCCCTGATTCCGTTGCGGGTCCGAGGTGTCGCCGCTCCCAGCCGCCGGGGGATGGCCCATCTCCCAGGACACGGTCCTTTTCAAACTGCCGTGCGATTCGAACGGCTTGGCCCACCCGATCTCGGCGAATCGCCCATTCTGCTTATCGGATATTCCGGTCGCGATATCGTTCTCCCCCTTGTTGAAGTTGTAGTAGTCCCTGGCCTCGACGGTGACGTCCATGACGACCCGGTTACCCTCGACCCGAACGTTGGAGTAACTCCATTGGTGGTGTCTGCCAATGGTCTTCTGCCAGTTCTCGGTCGCCGGATTCTTATCGACGTCGGTCCGGGCGCCGGTCATCTGGAAATTCTTGTTTCCGGCCTGCGCGAACTGGTCGGCCGCGGCGATCGCCCTACCGATCTCCTGGTCGATAGCATTCTTGATGACCGAATCCTCGCGGTACGCCTCGCTGAGGTCGAACTCCATGGGTTTGCCATTGTTCTCCCAGTAGTGGCGATACATCATGGTCGCGTCGTCGAGCCCGGTGAATGCCTCGGCACCCGACAACTTCGCCTGCCACTTCAACATGCTCAGGTAGTCGCCGAAATTGGCGTCCTTCGTGTTGTACGGAAACGTATCGTCATGCGGAATACCCGGCCGCTCCGGCATACCGAGCGCATAGCGGCCATCCTTCGACCGCATCGGCGTCGTCGGCGCCTTCTCCAGCACGCGCAGGAATTTCACCCCCTGCTTCAGCATCGTCGCGGCCTGCTTCTCGCCATTGGCGAAGTTCTTCAACTGCTCCTTGATCCGGGCCTCGACGAAGGCGGCCTGCTCGTTGAGCCGCTGCTGCATGACGCGGCAAACGAGCGGATTCTGCCCGCAATTGGGGAAGGTGGCCGGCGTGACGGAGCCGTCGTCGGCGACCTTCATACCGGCCCCCGCCGCCTCCTTGTCGACGATGTTCAACAGCGTGGTTCTCGTCTGGTCCAACTGTTTGCCGTACAGGTTGAGATAGCCCGCGACGGCGACCACGACCTCGTCGATATTGGTGGCCGACATGCGCTCACCCAGGGCGCGCGCCGACGCGGCCGTCGCGCCCTTCCCGCGCCAGCCCTGCGCGACCTTGTCGACGTCGCGGCCCATCTGCGAGACACGTCCGGCGAAGTTCTTGCTCTGGCCGAGCAGTTGGGAAGCGAAGCTCACCATTGTCGATGGGGCACACCCGCGAACATGACCGACCGACGTCACGACGGCTTCTCACTCTGCAAGCGCCGGAAGTGGCCGACGAAAGCCCGCTCGAAGTCGTCGTATTCCTTCGCGCCCGATTGCGTCGCCTGGGACATCTGGCGAATGTTCTTGCCCAGGGCGCGAAATGCCGCCTGCGCCGCCTTGCCGACCTCGTCGACGGCGCCGTGAACCGGCGAGCCCGGCATCGTGACGTCGGGCTCGACCTTCAACCCGTCGATGGCATCCGCATGCCCCGCCAAGGCCTTCCCCAGCCCGCGCAGCGCATCGGAGTCGGCCTGCACTATCTCACTCATGAATCTCTCTCCACACCAGAGTGTGCCGGATCCCACAATTCAAGCCACCACTCTCGGGATCCGGCAGCCCCTGAAACTGCGGTCTCCTGTCCGCGGTGATACTCCCTGCGCGCCAACATCTTTGCCACCCCATCGTGAGGCTCCGGCGGTTGGCACTACGCCGTTGTCCGCTGTCGAGGCACGCACACAAATGATGGTTCGACACAGCTGCGGTAGCCAGTAGATTGCTCAAAAGTCTTGCACTCGAGATGTTTTCGAGTCGATCGACGGGGGTACGCTGCCGGTGTCGACGTCGATCGAGCAGGCAAGACCTCATACGTATGACCTGCAGACTCGCACCACCCTGCAGATGGGGCTTCTTGCCCGCATCACGCTCCACCCATTCGCATCGCGCGTACGCGAATGCCAGGAACAAACGACAGAAAGGAAGAAGAACCATGCTTCTCCCCGGTGTTGGAAGTCTCCTCGGTCTCGCCGTCGCTTCGGTCGTCGGCTTCGTTGGCATTGCGCTGGGCGCAATCATCGCCGCGCTTTAACGTAGTAGCAAGGAATGCGGACCGGAGGCCTGGGCCCAAGGCCCCGGCCCGCATTACCGTCCCCTAGCCGATAGCGGGCATCGGCAGCGAAGCGCCCCGCGGTCCCAATTCTTCCGATCCACCCGAACATTCGCGATTGCCGCTAATCGGGCATTGGTCGGCTGCTCGGATCACTTGCCGGGCAACACTTCCCAGCACACCCAAATGCCGAATTAGGGTGTGCGGTAAGCTCTCGACCCCAGAGGTTGCTCCTCCGCTTGTAGCGATCCATCTACCCGCCGCCCTACCGTGCGGAAGGTAGACGGAGGGCGTCGGGGCAGCCGTTCGCAGGCAAGGCGGGCCGCGAGGGTTCTGTACGCGGGCCCTGAAACCAGCACAACCCGGTTACCTCTAGGAGCCCGTTCGTGTCCGCATACCTCTATCGGTGGGGGAAGTTCGCCTTCCGCCGCAAATGGATGGTTCTGCCGGTGTGGTTCGTCTTCCTCGGAGTGCTCGGCACCGCGGGCGGTTTGCTGAGTAAGCCGATGAGTGACGAGTTCAGCATGCCGTCGCTGCCGTCGGAACGCGCCACCGAGATACTGGACAGGCAGTTCCCCGGCATGTCCGAACAGTTCGGTATCCACGCCGTCAGCGGTGCCTATGTCATCAAGGCACCCGAGGGTACGAAGCTGACCGACAAGAAGAACAGCGCCGCCATCGACGCGCTGATCGCAGACCTGAAGGCGCTGTCGGTCGAAGGCGGCAAGCGTCGGCTCGTCACCGACAGGGACGCCGCGGCATTGAAGAACCCCGTCGACGCCACCAAGGCGATGGGCTGTCTGACCACAGCCGACCCGACCGTGTGCTCCGGCGCCCCGCTCAATGTGTTGAACAAGGACGCTCCGGCCACCGTCGCCGTGCTTTCGGTGCCGTTCGACATCGCCTCGCCGATGGAGATCAGCGACGAAGCGCGGCACGCCGCCCATGACGTGGCCGTCGCCGCCCGCGAGCGGGGATTGACCGTCGAGTTGGGTGGGGCCATCGCGCACGAGCAGGAGCAGCCGAGCGGCCGAGCCGAGATGATCGGCATGGGCGTGGCACTGGTCGTCATGGTGATCGCCTTCGGCGCCATCGTGGCGGCCTTCGTGCCGATCATCACCGCCATCGTCGGCCTGGGCGCCGCCATGCTGGTGATTTCGCTGAGCACCTCGGTCATCGAGGTGCCGAGCTTCACGACGTTCCTGGCATCGATGATCGGTATCGCGCTGTCCATCGATTACGCCCTGTTCATCGTGTCCCGCTACAAGCACGAACTGCGCGTAGCGGGAAGTCCCGAAGAAGCCGCTGGCGTCGCGGTCGGCACCGCCGGATCCGCGGTGGTGTTCGCCGGTCTCACCGTGATCGTCGCCCTGAGTGCGCTGAGCGTCGTCGGAGTGAACTTCCTGACCTTCATGGGTCTCGGTGGCGCCATTGCGGCCTTCTTCGCCGTCCTCACCGCCATCACCGTGATGCCCGCCCTGCTCGGCGTCTTCGGCCGCTTGCTGTTCAGGCCGAAGATGCCGTTGGTCGCCCGGCACGATCCGGAGGACGACGCCTCCGTCACCAACGGCATGCGGGTGGCTCGCCGGATCGGTAAAAGGCCATGGGTCGCACTGGTATTCGCCGTCGCCGCACTGGCAACACTGGCCACCCCCGCGCTCGAGTTGCAGTTGGGCCTGCCGGGCGCGGACAGCTTCCCGGTCGACTCCACCGTCCGGCGTGCCTACGACATCCGGACGGCGGGCTTCGGCGAGGGCAGCAACGGCATCCTGACCGTCGCCGTCGACCTCGAGACGGTGCCGGAGAATGAGCGCAAAACCGCGGTCACCGCGCTGCGCGACCGGCTCGCCGAGTTCCCGGAGATGGATTACGTCACCGTGCCACAGTTCAGTGCGAACGGACTCGGCGCCATTCTCAGCGGAGTCCCGAAGTCGGGGCCGAACGATCAGGTCACCAAGGACCTGGTGCGCGACGCCCGCGACGCCGAGGGCGAACTGAGCCAGCGGTACGGCATCGAATACGGCATCACCGGTACCACCGCCATCTACGCCGATATGGACCACGTCCTGCTCGGCAAGATCGTTCCCTATCTGGCGATCGTGGCCGGTGCGGCCTTCGTACTGTTGATCCTGGTATTCCGGTCCATCCTTGTTCCGCTCACCGCGGCCGTGGGTTTTCTGCTCTCCATGGCGGCGACCTTCGGCGCCACCGTCTTGATCTTCCAGGAAGGCACTTTCGGGCTGATTTCCGATCCGCGGCCGATCGTCAGCTTCCTGCCGATCATGTTGATCGGGTTGGTGTTCGGTCTCGCCATGGACTATCAGGTGTTCCTGGTGACCCGAATGCGCGAGGAATACGTGCACGGTAGGTCGCCGAAGGACGCCATGATCCTTGGCTATCACCACGGCGCCCGTGTGGTCACCTCGGCGGCGATCATCATGATCTCGGTGTTCGGCTCCTTCCTGCTGGAGTCCGACGCCACCGCGAAGTCCATGGGCTTCGCGCTGGCCGCCGGTGTCGCCATCGATGCCTTCGTGGTGCGCATGGTGCTGGTTCCGGCTCTGCTGGTGATCATGGGCAAATGGTCCTGGTGGATGCCGAAGTGGCTCGACCGCATCCTGCCGAATATCGACGTCGAGGGCGTGAAGCTGCGACAGTCACGGCGGCCGCGGTCCGATCACGACGAGCCCGAGCCGGTCGTCGCCGCGCACTCCGTGTCTGCGGTGTTGGAGCTCTCGGCGCAGGCCAGCGCGGGGCGTATCGGGGAGCGAATCTCGGGTCCCGCAGCGAGTGGCGTCCCATCCGCGACCACGAACAACGGTGGGACGCACCGGATGTCGGGCCTGGCGGCCGGACCTGCCGTCACCTCGGCGGGTGGCCGGACGATCGGTGGCCGCGTTCGCCGTGACGACGGGCACCCGGTGGCGGCCGCGGCGTTGACACTGATCGACCAGGGCGGACATCAGGTTTCGCGGGCGACCGGCGACGACGGCGGCGCCTACACCATCGAGCCGCCCGCGCCGGGAAGCTATGTCCTCATCGTCTCGGCGCAGGGGCATCAACCGACCGCGGTGAATGTCACCGCCGTGGACGGCGGCGCACAGCGTTTCGACGTCACGCTGCGGCGGTCCGGCGAGTTGTCCGGCGTGGTGCGCACCTCCGCGCGCGAACCGGTGGCCGGCGCCACGGTCACCGTGGCCGACCTGCGTGGGGAGGTGGTCGATGTGGCGGTGACCGCGGCGGACGGCGCGTACGCCTGCCACGGCGTGGCGGCCGGAACCTACACGTTGGTGGCGGTCGCCGCTCGAATGCGCCCCACCGCAACGACACTCACCGTGCCGGACGGCGGCTCGTCGCGTTTCGACGTCGAGTTGGCGCCCATGGCGACATTGTGTGGAACGGTGCGCGCCGACGGCCGAGCGGTGCGCGATGCCCGAGTCACCGTGCTCGACTGGTCCGGCGCGACCGTCGCTACCGCCCACACCGACGAGAACGGCCGCTACGCGGTGGCCGATCTGCCCGAAGGCGAGTACACCGTCGTGGCGCGCGGTTACCCACTGGTGACCGCGCAGGTGACCGTCAGCGGCAGCCGAGTCGACCACGACGTACGGCTGGGCTTCGACGTCGACGAACACGTGGAGCTGTCATAAGCGACTGGCACCCGGGTCGGAAACCAGGCCGATCGCGGCAGCCGGCCGAAGGCGATTCGCGGGGCAGCTGCTGCGGCGGCGCCGCAGCAGCCGTCCCCTCCCTTGCCCGACGAAACCACACTCCCGCGGTAGCGGGTTCCGTCACGGAAAGGCTAGTCAACGCGGCATTTTCGGCGGAACCGGTTTTGCGTAGCCGTTTTTGCGCAGCAGAGCGCGCAGGCGAGCGAGGAGCGCTGCTAGTGCGAACCGGGGGATCGTCTGTGGGGCTTCGGTCGGGGCTGTGCCTGGTCGGTCGAGCGAGCCTGGAGTTTCAGCTCGCCGGGCTGGATGCCGAACCGAGCGGCGAAGGAGGCCCTGAATCCGCTCAGGGAGTTGTAGCCGGACGATGTCGCGACGTCGACGATCGCCTGGGTGTTGTCCGGATCGGCGAGCCGCTCGTACGCCCGCCGCAGCCGGGTTTCGCGCAGTTGCTCACCGGGCGTCGTCCCGCTGACGGTTTTCATCGCTATCTCGAGCTGGCGTCGTGAACATCCGAGGCTGTCGGCCAGGGTCTGCACCGACAGCCGCGGGTCGTCGCTGTACAGGTCGATGCGCCGACACGCGTCCGCCGCGATTCTGGCGTACACATCCAGCTGCGGCGCCCGTCGCTCGTCCAGCGCCCCCGCGACGAGATCGACAAGCGCTCTGCTGATCGCGATGAACTCCGCCCCCTCCAACTCCAGGCGTTCGGCGGCGAGGTTGTCGGCGAGCAGCCGGACCGTTCGCAAGACGGCGTTCTGCGGCCGTAAACCCAACCGGCCGTGGGGATCACGGGCAGGGGGCAGTGCGTAGGAGGGAATACTGAGCAGGTAGCCGTGAAAGCCGTCGTCGTAAGACACCCGCGCACCCTGGCAATAACGGACGACACCCATGTGGCCGGGACCCAATTCCGCGGCATGGTCGGACTGGAGCAACCGGATCCGCCCGTTGAGCGCGATGTAGAGCCCGGCGCTGTCGTCGCCGTCCGACGCGGCGGCTTTGTCGCTGCGATCGTAGGTGACGGCGCCGGAGGCGAACTCGATCAGCTGAAGCTGATCGGGATCCCTGTCCCACCTGGCCAGAGCCCGCTGCGTCCAGGTTTTTCCCCAGAACCCCCTCGGGGAGCCGAACCGCGTCGTGGTGGTACCCAGGCCACAACCGACCATGCCGCACCAGATATCGGTCCGGTCGACCGCGGAATACTCCTCGCCCAGGGAAGCCCGGCAGACGTCGTAGGACAAGCTCAGGTCCTGCGACCACGGCACCACCACCATCGCGCCCACCCCTCACTGTCTGCGCGCCAGCCGTCCAGTAATCGTAAGCGACACAGGAGCTCTCATCGCCGGTAAGCGATCGCGATCGCGTCGGCAGGCGCTAATTCGATGGCCCACCCCGGCGTGGTCTCGTTATGTTGTCGCGGTGGTGGGGAATCGCGGCGCACACGACGCGGAACGAATCTTTCGCCGGATCTGGCCGACCGCTGCCGTCGAGTCCGTGATCGCACGGACCGGCGGCGAGCTCAGGTCGGTCTACGAGGTGCGCAGCGACGTGCCCCGGTGATCCAAGGGCTATGCCGAGCAGTGGCGCTGGAAGCTGGACAAGCCGTCCGCGCTGAGAGTTGCTCGCGAACATCCGGCCGGACGGTGCGAGCCGCCGAGGCACGATCCATTGGCAGCATATTTGCGAATATCGTCTTGACTGCCACTTTTGGCAGTAAGTAAACGATGGCAAATTTACTGCCATGGGAATCCGCATCCTGGCAATCGTGGCGGTCCTCGCCGCCGTCCCCCTGTGCGCAGCGCTCGGCACGGCTCGCTACCACACGGCCCAACGGGAGATCCGCGCCGAGAACGCGTCGAAAACCCAAGTGTCAGCGCTGATTACCAGTGCCCCGAAACCGGTGACGTGGTCCAACGCCAACGGCGCGTACCACCGCCACTACGAGGCCACCGTGCGCTGGGACCGCGAGGGCAGGCACGGAAAGGCCACCGCCGAGGTCGATTCCACCGCCCGACTCGGTGACGACCTCGCCCTGTGGCTCGGGCCCGACGGTCGGCCGAGCGGCCCACCGCAGCCCGCGAGCGCGGCCGTCTGGCGCGGGATCGGGCTCGGAGTGGGTGCCCTGGCCCAAATCTTGGTCACGGTCCTGACGGCGACCTGGCTGACCACCTGGTTGCTGACCCGACGGCGCGAGGCCGGACAGCAGCGATGACACGCGGATCCGGCACCGCGCTGTCCCGCCTGGACTCGAACCAGGAACCTGCGGAACCAAACTCCGCCGTGCTACCCATTGCACCACGGGACAATTCAGCGACTCTACGAGTCGGCGGCATGGTCGCGCACCCCAATTTCGTGTCCCGCGCTCAGCAGCGCTGCGGATGCGTCCAGGGCGCCAGGGGTTGGTCGAACAGGAAGGCGCGGATCGTGTCGAAGTATCGGGTCGGCTGGTCGAGCCGGATGACGTGGCCCGCGTCGGGGAAGCAGACGAGGGTCGCGTCGGGGAAGGTGGTCGCGTATTGGCGCGCCATCTCCCAGGGGAGATAGTCACAGGCGCCGGTGAGGATGAGCGCGGGTGTCGGATCGCGCGCGAGGGCGTCGCGGACGTGGGACTGCGTGCCGCTGTCGGCGTCGAGCACGGTGAAAACGTTGTCGTAGAAGCCGTTTCCGGTGACGTTCTGGTTCGGGAGACGGGTGCGATCGCAGACGGTGCCCGGGCCGACGAGGTGCAGATAGCTGGTGAAGTAGGCGTCCGCCTCCCGGTCGGATATGAGATTCCGTGCGGCCGAGGGATTTACCATGCCGAGGAGATACCAGAGCAGGAACCGCGGCGCGCCCGGCAGCATGTCGTCCGCGCGCTGGCGCTCACGTGGGGGCAGGCGCAGCGAGGGTGATTTCGTTCCGACGCTACGCCACTGCGCGAAGTCGATCGGCCCCGGCGAGGTGAAGAGCGCCCGTTCGACCCGGCCCGGATGCCGGGCCATATAGCTCGCCACCAGACTGCCGCCCCAGGACGAGCCCAGCAGCACCACGCGCTCGACCCCGATGCGCCGCCGCAGCGCCTCGAGATCGTCGACATGCCGGGCGACCGTGTACTCCGCGGGATTCGCCAACCGCTCGGACAGCCCGGCCCCGATCTGGTCGTAGATGTACACGTCATGGCCGAGCGTCGCCAGCCGACCGAAGAATTCGACCATCGCCCGATCCGCCACATCGGCCTCCCCCGGACCGCCCCCGACGATCACGATCGGGCTCCCGCGTCTCGGCCCCACCGCGGCGATCTCGATCACCGCCAGGGTCGAGCCCGTTTCCAGCGTCCAATACCGCATCGGGGCAGCGGGCTGCGCCGGTCGGTGCGCCTCCGGCGTGGTGGGTAGCGGCTGAAAGACCGTCAGCGAGGCCAGAATCAGCAGTACGGCGACACCCACCGCCGCGACGACGGTCGCCGTTCGCCGCGGTCGCGGATGCGTCAGCCGCGTGAGCAACCGGGCGAGACCCCACGAAATCGCAAAGCCCGCAACGGCCGCCGCGATCAACAGCACCGGTATCCACGCCACCGCGAGCGCCGCACCGAAGAATGCGGCCACCGCCGCCACCCAGCCGAGCAGCACCGCCACGACCGCCGAGAGCGCGGTCAGCCCGCGATGCCACCATCGGCGCTCGCCCGGCATCCTGGCCATCCCCCAGCCTATCCCGGCATCCATCACGGGAGACGCCGAGGAACAACTCGCCGAATCCGATGCGAGCTCTCGACATCGCCCGTGCGACCAGACACGCTGATACCAGCGGTAGCAATGCGCAGCGCACCGACAGATCGACAGGAGCAGTGCGTGAACATGGGGGCCGTCCGATGAGCACCGGGGACCGCGATGTCCGTGTCATCGTCATCGGCGCGGGCGTGGCCGGAATCGCCACGGCCTACACGATCAAGCAGGCCGGATTCACGAATCTCACCGTCCTGGAGAAGGGTTCCGATGTGGGCGGGGTCTGGCACTGGAACCGTTATCCGGGGCTCACCTGCGATGTTCCGGCGCAGATCTATCAGTTCTCGTTCGCGCCGAAGCCGGACTGGACCCATATCTTCGCCAGCGGCGAGGATATTCGGCGCTATCACCGCGACGTCGTCGAGCGGTTCGGACTCGACGCGCGGCTACGGCTCGACACCGAGGTCACCGCGCTGGACTACGACGAAGTCGGCAGCTGCTGGACGGTTACCACCGCCGACGGTGAGAAGATGGCGGCCGATTTCGTCATCTGCGCGACCGGCGTCCTGCACCATCCGTTCGTGCCCGACATTCCCGGCATGGACACCTTCGAGGGCCCGATCGTCCATACCGCGCGATGGCATCACGACCTGCCCACCGCCGGTCGGCGGATCGCGGTGATCGGTGCGGGTTCGACCGGGGTGCAGGTGGTCTCCGCGCTCCAGCCGGATGCGGAAACCGTCGTCCACTTCGCCCGTTCACCGCAATGGATCCTGTGGGCGCCCATCGGCGCGCGCCAGTGGTCGGCCCTTACCGCGGTGCTCCGGCGCCGGCCCGCCTGGCACGACCTCCTCTACCGGCGTCTGCTGCGGGCGTCGGACATTCTCGCCGATATCACGACGACGCCGTCCTGGCGGCGCAGCCTGGTGCAGTGGTATGCGCGCACGAGCCTGCGTATCCAGGTTCGTGATCCGAAGCTGCGCGCCGCGCTCACTCCCGACTACCAGCCCCTGTGTAAACGACAGGTGGTGTCCGGCAACTACTATCGGGCGATCAGCGCATCCAACGCTCGACTGGTGACCGACCCCATCGATGCGTTCACCGCGCGCGGTGTGCGAACCGTCACCGGCGAGCACCACGACGTCGACCTGGTCGTACTGGCCACCGGCTTCCACGCCCACAACTACATGCGCCCGATGTCGATCACGGGACGCGACGGCACGACCCTCGACGACGTATGGGCGAAAGGTCCGCGCGCATACCGGATGACGGCGATCCCCGGCTTCCCCAACCTCTTCACGGTCCTGGGACCGAATCCCACCACGGGGTCGATCTCTCAGCAGTACACGGCCGAACTCACCGCGCGATACATCGTGGGCTGGCTCGAGCGGTTCCGGAACCACGAATTCGACGAGGTCGAGGTCACCCAGCAGGCGACGGACGACTTCAATACCGCCGTCGCCGATGCGCTCGGGCCGACCGTGTGGAACACCGGCTGCCATTCCTGGTATTTCAGCGAGAACGGCACGATCGACCTGTGGCCCTTCGACCGCAGCACCCTGACCCGGCTGCTCACCGCACCGGATCCCGCCGATTACCACATCAGATGATCGACACGCCCGATTTCTGCTGGGCCGCACCGGATCACCACTCGGGCTGCACGCCCTTCTCGAGGGCCTCGCGGGCCTGAGCGACACACTCCGCCCAGGGCCGGTCACCGAGTTCGGTGACGCCGGAGTCGCCGATGAAGGCGCTGGAGACGATGACGTCCGGGGTCAGGGTCGCCAGCACGTTCAGGGAGGCGAGCAGGGTGTCGCGGTCGCTGAATTCCGGCAGGTAACCCGCCCACCACTGGCCGTTCCCGCCGTGGATGATGGTGTCGCCGGTGAACAGGTAGCGGCGGCCGGAGATCGTGGCGAGGAACACCGCGCTGCCGGGGGTGTGGCCCGGAACCGGGATCACCTCGAGGCCCGGGAAGGGGGTGTGCCGGGTGTCGAAGGCATCGTCGACGGTGGTCTGGGTGACCTGGTCGGCATCGGCCTTGTGGATGTGCAGTTTCGCGCCGAAGCGCTCGCGAATGGTGGCCAGGGTGGAGGTGATCTCGTCGCGGTGGCTCAGGTATTGATGGGCGACGCCGCCCAGTTCGGCCATGCGATCCAGATCCGCGGCCAGGGTGGTGTTGTAGAACAGCACATTTCCCTGCGGGCCGGTCCACAGGTAGGCGTGGGTGGTCAGGCCGGGGGCCGGGTTCTCGGTTTCGGTTTCCCAGAGTTCGGGGGCGATCTGCTGCATGGTGTGCTCCTTTCACACCGAAGGCGCGAGATCGGTTCTCGCGGCGCGAGATGCCGGGCCTCACAGCGCCCAGCGCACCTCGCGATGGGGGTGATAACCGCAGACCACGCCCAGTGCGACGCTGGCCCGCAGATGTTCGGCCAGTTCGGGATGTTCGCGGTCGAGGCGGCGCAGGGTGTCTCGAACCCGCGCCGATACGGTCTTGCGGGCCCGCTCGGCCTCGTCGCCGAGGGTGCGGGTGCGCCCGGCCAGACCCGCGGCGCGGCGCAATTCCGCCAGCAGGGCCGCCCGTTCGCGGTCCAGCCGGACGGCGCGCTCGTCGGCGCCGAGTGCGGTGGCCCGGTCGATTTCGGCGTCCAGAGTGGCCAGTCGGTGACGGTAGGCGGCCTTGGCCTGTTCGTCGAGCATGGGTTCGGCCCCGAGCGATTCGGCGGCCCGTGCGGTGGGATCGCCTGGGACGCCGATCAATTCGATGCTGGGGATGTCGTATCCGGGATTCGCCAGGAGCAGGTGCAGGTCGCGCAGCCCCTTGGCGTCGGGCAGGTGCGCGGTGCGGTCGGCGAAACGGAGGGTCCACACCGCACCCTCGCGGCGAAAAATGTTCTCCGCCTGGATGTTTGCTGGGGAATTGGAGTCGGGGTCGGGCGGCTCGAGATCGCCGTGGGCGAGTAGGCGGAGTTCGCGTTCGGCCGCTGCCACCCAGGGGAGCGCGCGGAGTCGGCGAGCCGAGGCGGCGGCGGCTCGCAGTTCGGTCGTGGCCGAGCGGTGGTCGCCCGCGGCGGCGGCGAGGCGGCCGAGCCAGTACGCGTACGGTCCGTAGGCCGCGCCGCCTCCGGCGACGACCGCCCAATAGGGGCGCAGGGGAGCAAGCCTGTGCCGCAACGCGTCTCGTAGCTCGGGGTCGTCGAGGACGAGCGCCGCATGGGTCAGTGCCACCAGGATCGCGGCCTGGAAGTGCAAGGGGTATGTCCGATCCAGCCGCCGGACGTCCTCGAGGCGCAGCCGGACGCGTTCGATATCGGCGCGGAGCGCGGCGGTGACGAGATCGGTCACCGCGGTGTACTCCCCCGCCATCGTGTAATAGCGGTCGACGAAGGCCGCCGCGCCGTCCGGATCGTCGGCCAGTATCGCCAGCGCCCAGCGCTGTTCGAGCCACAGCGGCACCCGGTCGACCTCGCCGAGCCGTTCCCCGAGCGCGTACGCCCCATCGATATCCGCCCTGGCCTCGGCGAAGCGACCGGTGAGCAGGTGCAGCGCCCCGGAGCGCGACAGCGCCACGAAGCGGAAGCGGGGCAGCCGGGACCGGTCGGCGTCCAGGGTGAGGGCGGCCAGTTCGGCGTGCACCCGGGGATCGCTCAGCTCCAGCAACGCGGCCGAGCGCAGCAGCATGCCCTGCAGTCGAATCTCGTCACGGCGCAGCCGGTTTCCCAGGGCCACCAATTCGTTGGCGACGGTCAGGCGATCCGTGGCGGTGCCGGGCCGCCAGATCGCGTCGTGGCGCGCCAGCAGGCCCGCCACCAGCGCGGCGTCGTCCCCGGAGCGCCGGGCCAGCCGCAACACGGTGTCGCCGTCGATATTCCGCTCGGCCCGCGTGCGCCCGGTGTGCATGCGGGCCCGCAGCGACGCGGCCAGCAACCGCACCGCCAGCGGGTCGGTCTCCGGGCGGGTCGCGGTCAGGCGCTGGTGCGCGGTGTCCAGCAGGGCGATCTCGCGGTCGGCATCGAATTCCGGATCGGGCATGCCGAGTTCGTGCAGGCCCAGCGCCGCGCGGGCGAACAGTTCCGGGCGGTCGAACCGGGTGGCGTGGTCGAGCACCGTTTCGAAGACCCCTCGAGCCTCGGTGAGATCACCGGCATCGGTCAGGGCGTCGGCCAGGGCGAGCAGCACCTCGCCGGATCGGTCGTCGTCGGTGTCGAGGAGCTGCGCCGCCCGGCGGTAGTGCCGGGCCGCCTCGCCCGCCGCCAGCCGACCGCACGCATCGCGCGCGGCGTCGAGCAGCAGGCGGAGCCGTTCGTCCGCGGCGAGGGCGTCGGCGGCCAGGTAGGCGTGCTCGGCGATCTCGGCCGCGGCCGCGCCGGAGCAGACGAGCGCGGACACGATGGCGGCGCGGCGTTTTCGCGCCTCGTCGGGTCCGAGGCGGTCGGCCAGTGCCTCGCGGATGAGGTCGTGGACGAAGCGATAGCGGTCGGCGAATTCGGCTGTCACCAGCCGGGCACGGATCGCCATGGTCAGCGCCGCGGAGGTGCTGTCGCGGTGCTGTCCGATGGCGGCGGCGACGGAATCGAGGACCGTACCGTGGAATTCGTTACCCAGCAGCGCGGCCGTGGTGAGCAGATCCACGACGGGCTCGGGCAGCAGCGCCAGGCGCGCCGAGAGAATCTGGCGGACACCGGGATTCAGGGTGCCGAGCGCGTCGTCCGCATGCCACAGCCGGGCGGCCTGTTCGGCGGCGAAGGGATTACCGCCGGTCAGCGCGTGCAGGGTGGCCGCCTCGTCCGCAGAGATCGGCCGACCCGTTGCCGCCGCGGCCAATTCGCCGATCTCCGCCGCCGACAGCGCGGACAGCTCCAGGCTGCGCGCCGCGGATCGCAACTCCTCGAACGCCTCCCGCAACGGGTGTCCGGGTTCGGCGATCTCGTCGTCGCGCACCGCGGCCACGACGGCGAGCCGCTCGAACCAGGTATGGCGCGCCACGAAACTCAGCAAATGCACCGAGGCCACATCGGCCCGATGCAGATCATCGATCACCACGATCACCGGCCGCACGGCACAGGCGGCGACGAGTGCCTCTGTGATCGCATCTCCCACCCGAAACAGCGTCGACCCATCCGCCCCCACCGGCGTCTCCCCGATCAACATCGACAACGCACTCCCCGCCACCCGATCCAGCGAGGCCCACCGCCCCGGCCCCGCGGCCCGCCGCAACCCGCGCAACACCTGCACCCACGGCCAGAACCCCGGCGCTCCCTCCCCGTTCCACGCGGTAGCCGCCAACACCAACGCTCGCTCCCCCACCTCCCCCACCACCTCACCGACCAGCGCGGTCTTCCCGATCCCCGCCTCCCCACACACCAACACCACCCCACCGTGACTGGAAACAGTGCGCCCCAACACCTCCCGCAGCCACCCGGCCGCCCTCCCCCGCCCTATCAACCCCACGCCCCTCGCCCCCAACGTCGCTGTTCGATGGTGGCCATATCGAATCCCACCGTACCGGCTGCCGGGGCTTCTTCTTGGGTGCGGGCGGCACGGTCGAACCGGGTCACGGCCGTCACAGCGCCCGGATGTCACAGAATGCGAGGAGGCGGCGTCTCGTGGACGACGCCGTCGAGATCGAAGAGACAGGAACACGGTCATGCCCGAGGACCGCCGCCCGGACCCCGCCACCGAGGCCTTCGTCGCCCATCGCAACCTGCTGTTCACCGTCGCCTACGAAATGCTCGGCTCGGCCGCCGACGCCGAGGATGTGCTGCAGGAGACCTGGTTGCGGTGGGCGGGGGTCGACCTCGGCACGGTTCAGGATCAGCGGGCCTATTTGGTGCGGATCACCACCCGCCAGGCGCTGGACCGGCTGCGCGCGCTCGGCCGCCGCAAGGAGTCCTATGTCGGGCAGTGGCTGCCCGAACCGTTGCTCACCGCGCCCGATGTCGCCGAGGACATCGAACTCGCCGAGCACGTATCGATGGCGATGCTGCTGGTCCTGGAGACGCTGGCTCCGACCGAGCGGGCGGTGTTCGTGCTGCGCGAGGTCTTCGACCTGGCCTACGACGAGATCGCCGCGGCGGTCGACAAGAGCCCGGCCGCGGTTCGCCAGATCGCCCATCGCGCCCGGGCACACATCGCCGCGCGCCGACCGCGCGGAACGGTCTCCGCCGCCGAGACCCGCGACGCGCTCCTGGCGTTCCAGCGGGCGATCGCCACCGGCGATATGCGCGAGTTGCTCGACCGGCTCGCGCCGGATGTCGTCCTGATCGGCGACGGCGGCGGCATCAAGCAGGCGGTGCTGAATCCGATCACGGGCGCGGACAAGGTGGCGCGGCTGCTGCTCAGCAGCAACAGCGTGGCCGTCGCCGCCCTGCTGGAGCCCACCGAGGTCAACGGCCACCCCGCCCTGGTCCTGCGGCTCGACGGCGAACTCGACACGGTCATGGCCCTGCGCATCGACGAGGGGCTCGTCACCGGCATCTACGCGGTCCGCAATCCCGAAAAGCTCTCGCACATGGATCAGGCAACCGTCCTGACCCGGTGAACCGAGGGCGCTCGAGACGCGAGATCGGCCGTAGCTTGTATCCGAAGGATCTGGAAGGAGCGGTATGCGCGCACGGGAACTCGGTCTGCCGCTGATCGGTGGCACCGGGCCGGACAATGCGATCACCGATGTCCCCGGCGTGGCGGTCGGATACACCACGCTGATCGAGGGCGATTCGGTGCGCACCGGGGTGACCGCCGTGCTGCCGCGGCCGCGGGCGGAGGTGCAGCTGCCGTGTGCGGCAGGGTGGCACGCGCTCAACGGCAATGGCGAAATGACCGGCACCGCGTGGCTTTCCGAAACCGGGTTGCTGCGGCTGCCGGTGCTGATCACCAATACCCACGCGGTCGGGCCGGTGCATCGCGGGGTGATCGACTGGACGGTGCGCGCCCATCCGGCGGTGGCCGCGGAATGGATGCTGCCGGTGGTCGCCGAGACCTACGACGGCTATCTCAACGACATCAACGGACCGTGGGTGCGGCCCGAGCACGCGGTCGCGGCGATCGAGGCGGCGGCGCCCGGGGCGGTCGCCGAGGGTTCGGTCGGCGGGGGCACCGGAATGATCTGCTACGGCTTCAAGGGCGGCAGCGGCACCGCGTCACGGCTGGTTCCCTACGGCGAAACCGTCTATACCGTAGGAGTTTTCGTACAGGCCAACTTCGGCGCCCGGCACGAGCTGACCGTGTGCGGGGTTCCGGTGGGTACCCGGTTGCCCGCCGACGAGCAGCGCACGAACCTGCCGCCGGGCGCCGGTTCGGTCATCGCCGTCGTGGCGACCGATGCCCCGCTGCTACCGGGGCAGTGCACCGCCCTGGCCCGCCGAGTCCCCTTGGGGCTGGCCCGGACCGGGACGACCGGGTCGATCTTCTCCGGCGATATCTTCCTGGCCTTCTCCACCGCCAACAAGGGCTCGTTCGGGACGGGAATGCCCACCGGCGAACCGACTTACGAGCAGCTGCACGCCATCTCGTGGAACCGCATCGATCCCTTCCACACCGCCGTCGTCCAGGCCGTCGAGGAGGCGGTGCTCAACGCACTGGTCGCGGGCCGGACCATGACCGGCCGCGCGGGCCACCGCGTGCCCGGTATCCCGATCGAACGGCTGGTCGAACTCGTCACCGCCCGATAGGGGTTGGTCCGCGGAGCGGGACTTACCGCCCGAAAGCCCCGGCGTACGCGGATCGGTTCTTCTACCATGCGTTCGTGACCGATGTGTATTGCCGTGCCCGGCAATGGCTTTCGTCGGCAGTGGCACCGCTGGCGGCGAAGGGCGGTGTGTCGATGCGGATATCCGCTCCCATCACCGTGTCGGCGCTGGCCGCGGTGGGTTTGATGACGTCCGCCTCGGCGGCTTTCCCCACCGCGTCGAACAGCGCCGGAACCAGTTCGGCGGCGGAGATGCCCGCATCCACCTCCACCTTCGACGACCCGTACACCCAGACCTTCGACCCGACGACACCGGTGGAGATCGTCCCCGATCCCGCCGCGCAGGAACCGGCTCCCGAGCACACCGAGTCCGACCCACCCGCGGATCCCGCTGCCGAATCACCGGATACGTCGACCGGCGGCTCGACCGAGCCGGTGGGCGAGTCGAACACCGACACCGGCGAAACTCCGATCACCGATCCGTCGATCACGACGCCCGACCCCACCGAGGCCGCGGCGGACAGCGTCACCGAGACGACGATCCCGGAGACGACCACCA
This sequence comes from Nocardia sp. CDC159, assembly GCF_023740735.1. Lineage (GTDB taxonomy): Bacteria > Actinomycetota > Actinomycetes > Mycobacteriales > Mycobacteriaceae > Nocardia > Nocardia pulmonis. Next base: position 135,327 of record NZ_JAMRXH010000017.1, on the reverse strand, counting down.
GCGAGGCCCCGACCACCTCCGAGACCACCCATCCCCCGACCACGAGCCCGTGGTACCACCCGTCCACGACCCCGAGGCTGGAATTGCGAATCGAGCTCGTCCTGCGCCTCCCCGGCCGCCCGCCCATCCCCTGCGGCATCCTCCGCCCATCCCCGAGCCGCCCTGCCCCCACATCGGTTTCGTCCACTACACCCACCCCCACGCCGACCACCGTCCAGCAGCGAACGTCCGCCTGTACCGTCCCCCTCCCCGGCATTCCGGCGCTCCCGACGCTCCCGGACAACAGAACCACAACCGTCCGCCCCACCCCCACGCCGCGCCCCACCCTCACCACGCCCCGGCCACCGACCTCCACCTCACCTTCGCGGCCGACCCAAACCCCCACCAGGACAACGCCACCCACCCTCACCCCGACGCCCAGTCCCACCCCGACATCCCCCACCCGCCGCCCCTGAACCCGGTCGCAGGTCGAATAAATTCCATTGTTCCTACGAGCATTGGGTTCAATCCAACGCCGGAACCGTTGCGCCTCAATCCAGTTGGCGGCGGATGTCGAGCAGATGATGGCGCAGCTCGTGCAGGGTGTGCACGGCCAGCCAACGCAGCGAGCGCTCGGTGGGGTCGGCCGGATCGGGAAAGGGGAAGTACAGGGTGCGCTCCCAGTCGCCGGGCGCGAGCCGGTCGAGCGCGCCGCCGAACAGCAGCGCCGCATCCCGGAGCTGCCGCGCGACGTCGTCCGGATGCTGCTGGGCGTAACCATCGTGCTCGACCCGCTCGTCGCGGCCCATGTGCCCGACCACCGGCCGCTCGCTGCGCCGGGCGGCCAGCAGTCGCTCCCGCTGCACGAGCAGCACGTCGCGCATGTGGCAGGCGTACTCCAATGGGGACCAGACCTCGGGGCGGGTGCGGCGACGCAGCGCCGCGGGCTCCGCGCCCAGCAGGTCGGCGTATTCGTCGGCATGCCCGATGGCCAGCCGGGACACCCGGGCGGCCAGGTCCAGGTCGTAGACGAAACCACATTCGGCGCACGGGCTCACCCACCAACGCTAACGCGTGCCTGGCGATGATCGAGTCGCTATCGTCGGACGAGTGGCCAGCAAGTCTGCGGTACCGGCCGTCGAGCTGAGCGTCGGTGAGCGTACGGTGCGCGTGTCGAACCCCGACCGGGTGTACTTTCCGGAGATCGGGGCGACCAAGCTCGACCTGGTGCAGTACTACCTGAGCGTGGGCGACGGCATCGTCAACGCGCTGCGCGATCGGCCGTGCATGCTGCATCGGTTTCCCAAGGGGCTGCCGGGCGGGAAGGTGCACCAGAAGCGGCTGCCCGCCGGGGCGCCGGACTGGATTCCCACGGTGCGCGTGTACTTTCCGCGCTACGGACGCCACGCCGACGAGCTGTGCGTGCGGGAGCTGGCCGATGTGATCTGGGCCGTGCAGATGTCGACGGTGGAATTCCATCCCTGGAACTCGCGGCGGTTCGATACCGAGAAGCCCGACGAATGGCGTATCGACCTCGATCCGATGCCCGATTGCCCGTGGCCGCGGGTGCAGCGGGTGGCCGGGGTGGTGCACGAGGTCCTCGACGAACTCGGCGCGGTCGGCTGGCCGAAGACCTCGGGCGGGCACGGGTTACACGTCTATGTGCGCATAGAGCCGCAGTGGGGATTCCAGGACGTGCGCCGGGCCGCGCTGGCCTTCGCCCGCGAGGTCGAGCGTCGCGCGCCCGACGACGTGACCACCACCTGGTGGCGTCGCGATCGCGACCCCGAACTGCTCTTCGTCGATTACAACCAAAACGCCCGCGATCATACGATCGCCGCCGCCTACTCGGTGCGCGGCAACCCGGCCGCGACCGTGTCCACGCCGGTCCGCTGGGACGAGATCCCCGATATCGATCCGCGCGAGTTCACCATCAACACCGTCCCCGCCCGCTACGCCGAACTCGGCGATCTGCACGCCGGTATCGACGACGCGGTGTTCGACCTGAGCCCGCTGCTCGAATGGGCCGATCGCGACAAGCTCGAGGTAGATCTGGACGAGGACACCGACGAGCAGGACTGATGGGAGCACCACGCATGACCTCGGAGCCCGTACGAATCGCCCTGGGCCCCAAACATTCCGATCTGCTCCGGCAGGCGATCACCGGCAGCGGCGCCACGCTGTCGGATCTCGACCGGGCCCGCGCCCTGGTGTGGGACGGCGGCCCAGCGGGCTTCCCACGGCGGCTGCCCGCGGGCATCGAATGGGTCCAGCTGTTCTCGGCGGGCGTCGAGGAGTGGTTCGAGACCGATGTCTTCGACGCGCACCCCGACGTCGTATTCACCTCGGCCGCGGGCGCTTTCGCCCGGAGCGTGGCCGAACACGCGCTGGCGCTGCTGCTGGCGGGCGTCCGGCACCTACCCGAGCACATCCGGGCGAGCAGCTGGCGGCAGACCGAATTCTTCCCCCGCATCGGCACGTTGCGTGGCGCCACGGTCGCCGTCGTCGGCGCCGGAGGCATCGGCCGCGAACTCATCGAGCTGCTCGCACCGCTCGGGGCGCGGGTCATCGCGGTCAATCGCTCGGGCCGGGCGATCGACCATCCAACGGTGCTGGAAACCATTCCAGCCGAACGGCTTTCGGAGGTGTGGCCACGCACCGATCATGTCGTGGTCGCCGCCCCCGCCACCGCCGCGACCCGACAGCTGATCGGCAAGGACGAACTGTCCCAGCTGCGGCCGCACTCCTGGGTGATCAATATCGCCCGCGGCCGTCTGATCGACACCGATGCGCTGGTCGACGCCCTGCGGGACGGGACGATCGGCGGGGCGGGTCTCGACGTCACCGACCCCGAACCCCTCCCTGACGGCCATCCGCTCTGGGATCTTCCGAACGCCATTGTCACACCGCATGATTCGAATCCGCCCCAGCTGCGCACCGTCGCCTTCGCCGAGCGTGTGGCCGACAATGTCGCCCGCTTCGTCGCCGGTCGCGAACTGAACGCCCGGATCGACCTCGCCGCCGGATACTGATCGGGTCAGACCGGATCGGGGTCGAGGTACTCGATACCGGTGATTATGTCGGGCTGGATGCGCACCATATGGTCGCGTGGACCCGGCAGCCAGGGCCGCAGCAGGGTGCGGTAGCGGGCCAGTTCCTGCGGATCGGTGATCGGCTCGGCGGTGCCCGTCACGATGACGCACCAGCCGCGGTGGGTGCGCTCGTCGATGGTATCGGCCTCGAAGGCCACCACCTGCCGGTCGGTGGTCAGGCTGGAGCCGCGGTGGGCGTGGACGACGATCGTCTCGCCGTCCACGATGTGGTTGACCGGACGGATAGTGGGTAGTGCATAGCGGGAGTAGACGATACGACCGAATCGAGCCTCGGTGAGCAGCTGTAGTGCCTCGGCCGTCGACAGATCCCGCGAGACCTGCTGGGCCGAGCTCGGCGGACGCGTGAACCGCGGGTATTCGTCGGCTCGGCTGGTCATTGCCCTGTCTGCCCCGATCGTCGTGCACCGGATGGCCCCCGGTTCATATCCACGTTCCCCGAATCGCTACTGACCAAACCAATCCGGTGCTAAAAAGGTTGGATACCCGAAGAACCCTTCCACCTCGACGAATTCGCGGTCGGGCTGTCGGAGCTGACCGCGCTGGTGTTGTCGACCCCGAATGTGGAGGATTCGCTGCGCGAGATCGCAGATATCACCGCCCGGATGCTGCCCGATCGACCCATGGTCGCGGTTACGTTGCGGCGTAATGGGGACACGGTGACCGTCGCCTCCACCGGGCCGCATGCCTCGCTCATCGATGAATTGGCGCGCGACCATGGATTGGGGCCGTGCCTGGAGGCATTGCACACCGCGGCGCCCGTCGCGATCCCCGATATGACCGACGAGCGGCGCTGGGGGGCCTATCCGGCGCGGATGCTGGCGCGGGGAATTCGATCGGCGCATTCCCAGCCACTGCTAATCGACGGGGTGGCGGTCGGCACACTCAATGTGTATTCGCCGCATCCGAACATGTTCGGCGCGGCCGCACTGCCGGCCATCGCACTGACCAGCGCGCACACCGCGGTCCTGCTGGCGGCGGCCATCCAGAGCGCGCGCCAGGCCGCGTTGACCGCGCAGCTGCAGTCCGCGCTCGCCTCGCGCTCACTCATCGATCAGGCGCTGGGGATCACCATGGCACAGCGCCGGTGCGACCGGGATGCGGCCTTCGAGGTGCTGCGGGTGGCCTCGCAGCACGAGAACATCAAAATCGTCGCGGTGGCGGCGGGGATCATTCGCGCGATTACCGGAAATGATCCGACTCCACCGCATTTCAATGTTCCGACGCGCCCGACACCGATCCGGCGCAATTCTTGACCACTTGGATACTGTCCGAATGCGGCAGTAGCGCTACACTTCTGACGTATCCGTTCGCCCGGTCCAGTAGCGCGGCTGGGATCGCGTCGTCGACGCAGGAAGGCCCGCCATGTCCGCCGACCAGGCCGCTCGTGTGCGCACCGAGCCCGCGCCGACCGCTGAACCCGTCTCCTCGCCGTTCGACGTCGACATCGTGCCGATCGGTATTCCGCAAGCGGTCCCCGAGGCCCACGACCGCCTGGTCCGTCACCTTTTCGACATCGGTCTGCAATTGCATTCGGTCCGAGCGATTTTCGAGGGCCACGCCTCCACTCCCGAGCAGATCCGCACCGCGAGCGACTGCGTCCTGTCCGTCCTCGACGACCTGGACACCCTGATCCGCGATGCCGGGCTCGCCATGCTCGACTTGGCCACCCGCCGCGACCCACCCCGCCCGAACCCGGTGCGCCCCGCAGGCCCTCACCGACGCCGCCGCCGCTCCTGACGCGTTGCTCCGCCCACCCGGGAGGCTTGGATCACCACAGCGGCTGGAGAAGGGCGCGACGGCGCCGAGATCACGAGCCACGCTCGGGCGCTGGGGAATTGGCGCGTACTCGGCCATCGCGGCCCTCGCGGCCCCGGCGTGGGGCATGGGCAGCGCTCGGGCGGCACGACATCGGCGTCCGAACAATCGCCCTGTCATCGCCTCGGGCGCGCTGCCCGCGCGTCGAAGCGGCGGCGGCATCCGGTCGGCGCGGCATCGCACACCCGGCCGCTGGGGCATGGGCAGTACCGGGGCGTCGGCGCACTGGCGGCGTTTGGGCAGTGCGCGGGATGGGCCGACACGCGGGATGGGCCGACACGCGGGCGGTGTCGAAGCCCGCGTCACGCGCCGCGGACGATGCGGCGGGCGGTGGGGCGGATGCCGAAGGCCTGTTCCACCAGGTCGGTCCAGCCGTCGGCCATGGAGGCGAGCAGGAACCAGGCGGCGTGCACGCGCTCGTCGGTGACGTCGTCGACGCTGCGGAGCAGGTGCGTGGCGCGGACCTGCGCGGCGGCCATGCCGTCGACGACCGCGCCGAGGGATTCCGAGCGCGGACCGCGGGTGGTGTTGGCGCCGATCCAGTCGTCGATGCGCGCGACCAGTTCGTTACGGCGGCAATCGATCTCGGCCGCGTGTAGGGGTTGTTCGCGACGGGCCAGGTGGAGTTCGGCCAGCGCGCGTGCCCAGCGGGTGACGGGGTGGTCCTCGGGTTGATCGCCGATATGCCCGCAGAACGCGGCCAGCAACTCGTGCCAGTCGGGCGGAGTGGAGGCGGGTCGCCTCATCACGACGGGCCCGGACGACGGCGTCTGCGCACGTCCGTCCGGCTGCGGTACGTACATCCGTGTACCTCCAACGCGGCGATCGGGCGCACCCGGCGCCGCACACGGGCACCGGACCGCGAGCCCGGTGCGGCAAGGGCGGACCGCACCGGATCCGGGGCACCGCAATTTGCGAAGGGGACATCTTCTTGCGGCACCGGGTGCAATTACAGGATGCTCGTTTCCTCCGGCCCTCCCACTGCCCTTTCGGTGGCCTTCCGATGACCCAGCGCAATGGTTTTCGCGTCGCCTGGCCGACCGCCCGGTACCCGGCTACGCTACGTGCAGGCTCGGGACGATCGGGTGAAGGGTGTTTGGCGGCGTGAGTTGGTCTTTCACACCGGACGAGTTCGCGCACATTTGGCGGGAGACCGATCTGGATCGCCACCCGTTCCCGATCCGCATCCTGGAATCCCCGCGCACCGAGGACGAGGCGGCCGCCCTGCGCCGCAACCTGCAGGAGCGCATGCCGCTGCGGTCGGATCCGGATCTGTCGGCATGTCTGCGCATCCTGGCGCAGCCGCATACCCGGGTGGTCGCGATCGGCGGCAGCCACACCCCCGGCAGCGAGATCCGTGCGCTCGGGGCCGCCGTCTACGACCATGCCGTGCTGGCGGTGCAGGAGCCGGGCCGCTCGCCGGATTTCGGCGGCCGCGTGACGATTTCGATCGGACACAGCACCAAACTCGGCGCCCGCATCGCCGCCCTGCTGCCCGATACGCCGCCCGGCCGCGAACCCGCGCGCTCGGCGCCCGCGGGGGCCGTGCGCGACGAGGAGACCGTGCGCGGCACCGCGCCGCTGGCCCCGCGGATCCGGCGGCTGCTGGTGAAACCGCATACCGCCGAGGGCCACATCCGCATCGAGCCGCGGCTGGATCGCGACGATCCGCCGCCCGCGGTCTACTACACCTGGATCGATGTCGCCGGGGACGGCCGCTATCTGATACGGGCCGGGGACGATGTGCACGTTGTCCCCGCCTCGGCCCAGCAGATCGGGCTTCACCTGCAAAAACGTATTCCGCACTGACCGATTCGAGCCATCGATACCGGCAAGAGGTACTGACCGGACATGGCCGACCGATTAGGCTGAGTCACTACCGACCGGATCTCAGGGGTAGGCATGACCATCGAGACCAGCCAGGCCGACATCGCGCGGTTCCTGCAGGCTGCCCGAAGTGGCACCGTGCGCTTCGATCCGGCCGCGGCCCGCAGCTGCGCCGAGATCTACGAACAGCAGGCGCAGCGGCTGCGCCAGCTGCGGCAGCGGTTGGAATCGGCGGCGGAGACGGACGGGTTCGGCGGGTTCTTCTCCGCGCAGCAATTACAGGCCGGATTCGGGCGCAAGGCGCGCGATGCCGCGGCGCTGCTCGATCAGTACATCGCGGCCGCCTATCGGATGAAGGAGGCGTTCCTGATCAGCGCCGGACTGTACGAGGAGGCCGACCTCGCGCACTCCGCCGCCCTGCGTGCCACCGCGGCGAGGCTGCCCCGATGACCACGGAATTCCGGTACGGGCCCAAGCGGCGGCGCACCGATCCCGAATACATCAGCGCCATGGAGCATTTCGAGTCCATGCCGCACGAGCGAATCTATGCCGGGACGCAGCAGATCGATGCGGGGCAGATTCTGCAGGCGTCGATGGTGTGGCTGGAGGGGGCGGCGACGCTGGCGGCCTCGGCGCCGCTCACCCGGGGCAATGCCGATCGGGTGATCGACCAGGTGCGGTGGGAGGGACCCGCCGCCGATGCGGCGTCTGCCTGCACGCGCAGCTTCGCCGAGTCGATCGACGAATTGGCCGCCGTCATGGGCGAGGTGGGTGCGCGGCTGGGCGCGGTGGCCGCGGCCGCCGAGGCCGTGAAGCTGGCCGTGATGCCGCCCGGGGATACCGGTCCGGTCGGTGCGATCGCCCGGGCGCTCGAGGCGATGCGCGTCATCGATGCGCACATGGCGGCCGAGGCCATCCGCCAGGAGGCGGTGCTGGCCATGAATATGATCTACAAGCCGTCCTATTCGGCCGCGGGCACGGGCATCCCGGCCCTCCCCGACCCGCCCGCCCTGCCCGGCGCCCCCAGCCAAACCAAGCCCAAACCGTCTGCGCCCCACACGCTTCCACCGCAGCAAAAGACGCCGCAACCACCGACACCCCAGCCGCAGACCGCACCCGAACAACCCGCTCCCCAGCCACCCACACCCCGGCCGGAGCCATCGCCCGTTCCCCCACCATCGCAATCCCCCGCACCCACGCCGCCCGCACCACAGCCGACACCGACTCCCCAGCCGAGCACACCCGCACCGCAACCACCCCCCGCACCGCAATCCCCCACACCACCCACCCCAACCACCGAATCCCCCACGCCCACACCCCCACCTCCCGCCCCGTCGTCTTCCCCACCACCACCTCCCCCACCCCAAACTCCTTCCCCCACACCGCCTCCCCCAGCCCCGGCCCCACCCCCACCCGGCGGCCCACCCCTCGACGACCAGGGCGGCCAACCCGGCGTCACCGGCCCCATCCCCGACCAGTCGACCACCCCAACCACTCCCGACCAGCCGGGCGTAATCCCCGGCCGCTGAGGTCGCTCCGACAGCGATCGGCCATGTTGACCGACGGAGTACTGAATCCGCGCCGGCGGCATCGTCTGAAGGCGGACCTCGGATCGGTGAAACTCGGTGACCGAGAGCCGGAACAGTGGCAGTACGAGGTCACCACCGGTGGCCGCGTCTGGTATCCGATCGACGACGAGGCCAGGTCCCTGTGGGTCACGAAGGCCGAGGTGGGCCGCGGCTGTTTTAGTTGCTACACCTTCACCAGGTCGTCCGCGTGGATGACCGGGCGCTGCATGCCCTCCGGGAGTTCGGTGGTGGAGCGGCCCTTCATGGTTTCCAGTTCGGTGCTGTCGTATTCGACTACGCCGCGAGCGACCAGGGTGTTGTCGGGGGCGATGAGGTCTACCACGTCGCCGCCGTAGAAGTGGCCGCGGATTTCGGTGATGCCGGCGGCCAGCAGGGAGCGGCGGCATTGGGCGACCGCCTGGACGGCGCCCTCGTCGAGGACTATAGCGCCGTGGCTGTCGGCGGCGTGGCGGACCCAGAACTTGCGGGCCGAGAGACGGACCGGGCGGGCGGCGAAGGCGGTGCCGACCGTGGCGCCGGAGAGGGCCGCGGCCGCGTCGGAGGCGGCGGCCAGCAGGACGGGGACGCCCGCGTCGGCGGCCAGGCGGGCGGCGGAGAGTTTGGAGGCCATGCCGCCGGTACCGAGGGCGCCGCCGCTGCCCGCGATGACGCCGTCCAGGTCGGCGCTGCTGCGGACCTCGGGAATGAAGTTGGCGGGGCCCTTGCGGGGATCGCCGTCGTAGAGGCCGTCGACGTCCGACAGCAGGATCAGGGCGTCCGCGCCGACCAGATGCGCGACCAGCGCGGCCAGGCGATCGTTGTCACCGAAGCGGATCTCTTCCGTTGCGACGGTGTCGTTTTCGTTCACCACGGCGATGGCGTGCAGCGACCGCAGCCGGTCCAGCGTGCGCTGGGCATTGCGATGGTGTTCGCGGCGGCCGAAATCACCGGCGCTCAGCAGCACCTGCCCCACCACCCGGCCGTAGCGGGCGAACGAGGTGCCCCACGCATGCGCCAGGGCCAGCTGGCCCACGCTCGCGGCGGCCTGTTTGGTCGCCAGATCCTTCGGCCGCTTGGACAATCCGAGCGGGGCGATGCCCGCGCCGATGGCGCCCGAGGACACCACCACCAGATCCGAACCGGCGCGCATGCGCGCCTCCACCGCATCGGCCAGCGCGTCGAGCCGATCGGTGCACAGCCCGCCCTCGAGGCTGGTCAGCGCGGACGAGCCGATCTTGACCACGACGCTGCGCGCGGTCGCGATGGCCCGCCGCGCGTCACTGAGCCCGTTCAGTTCCCCGGTCACCACGGCCTGCGCCTGCGGAATACTCGAATTCACCTGGACCCCAACCTGTTCGCGCTACTCTTCGTCGTCCTCCGACACCAGTCCGCGGCGCACGCGCGAGGCGTGCTTGCGCTCGGCGGCGCTGATGCGGTCGGTCTGATCCAACCGGGGATCCACGCCGCGCCGAGTCATCATGATCTCGACACCGGCGGAAATCTGCGGCTCCCAATCGAAGCTGACATCGCCGATGGTCACCGGCGCGCCGGGCTCGGCGCCCAGCCGCACCAGTTCCTCCTCGACGCCGAGGCGGGCCAGGCGGTCGGCCAGATAGCCCACGGCCTCGTCGTTGTCGAACTGGGTCTGGCGCACCCAGCGCTCCGGCCGCTCGCCCTGGACGATGAACCCGCCCTCCACCTCCGGATCGGGGATCACGCGGAAACCGCTGTCGCCCTTGGCGATCGGGCGGATGATCTGTCGCTTCGGCTCCGCCTTCGGATGCGCCTCGCGATACGCCCGGACCATCTCGGCGAGCGCGAATGTCAATGGGCGCAAGCCTTCCCGGGTCACGGCCGAGATCTTGAACACCGGCCAACCGCGCTTGGCGAACTCCGGCAGCACGAATTCGGCGAGTTCGTCGGCGTCGGGAATATCGGCCTTGTTCAGAATGACCACCCGCGGCCGCTCGGCCAGCTCGCCCAGCCCCGCGTCGGCGGCCAGGGCGGGCTTGTAGGCGGCCAATTCGGCCTCCAGCGCGTCCACATCCGAGATCGGATCGCGCCCGGGCTCGAGGGTGGCGCAGTCGACGACATGCGCGAGCACCGCGCAGCGCTCCAGATGCCGCAGGAAATCCAGGCCCAGACCGCGGCCCTCGCTGGCACCGGGAATCAGCCCGGGGACATCGGCCACGGTGAAGGTGGTGTCACCGGACTGCACCACACCCAGATTGGGTACCAGCGTGGTGAACGGATAGTCGGCGATCTTCGGCTTGGCCGCCGACAGCACCGACACCAGCGACGACTTCCCCGCCGACGGAAAACCGACCAGGCCGACATCGGCCACCGACTTCAGCTCGAGGACGAGGTCGCGCTCCTGCCCCTCCTCGCCGAGCAGCGCGAAACCGGGGGCCTTGCGCGCCTTGGACACCAGCGCCGCATTGCCCAGACCGCCGCGCCCACCCTGCGCCGCGACGAACCGGTAGCCCGCGCCGACCATATCGGCCAGCACCTCGCCGGCGGTGCTCATCACCACGGTGCCGTCGGGGACCTTCAGCAGCAGTTCCTCGCCCTGCTTACCGTTTCGGTTGCCGCCCTCACCGGGTTTGCCGTTACCGGCCTTGGCGTGCGGATGGAAGTGGAAGTCCAGCAGGGTGTGCACGTTGGGATCGACCTCGAGGATCACATCCCCGCCGTTGCCACCGTTGCCCCCGTCGGGACCGCCCAGCGGCTTGTACTTCTCCCGATGCACCGAGGCGCACCCGTGTCCACCCTTGCCCGCGCGGACGTGCAGCACGACGCGATCGACGAATTTGGACATGCCTTTGATCATCCTCTGTGTTCGATGGCGGCGCCTCCGGCACCGCTGTCCGCGGCCCCCGAGGCTCGTTCCTTCCCTCCTCCGCTCCTCCGCTTCGCTCCCCCGCTCCGTCAGTCCAGAAACGAGCCGGGCCGCGGACCTCAATCGGTCGGCTGGAAACAGGAAAACGGGCCAGGGTGGCTATCACCCTGACCCGCTTCGAAGTGTGTCGGAAAGCTCCGGTGCGGCTCAGGCCTGCACCGGCTCCGGGACCACGATGTTGACGGTCTTGCGGCCCCGCTTGGTGCCGAACTCGACCGCGCCCGCCGCGAGGGCGAACAGCGTGTCGTCGCCGCCACGGCCGACGTTCACGCCGGGGTGGAAGTGGGTGCCGCGCTGCCGGACCAGGATCTCGCCCGCCTTGACGACCTGACCGCCGTAGCGCTTCACACCGAGCCGCTTCGCGTTGGAATCGCGGCCGTTACGGGAGCTGGACGCACCCTTCTTATGTGCCATAGCTGTTGACTCCTCGTACGTTGGGACTCTCTCGGCGAGAACCCCGTAGCCGCTTACTTGATGCCGGTGACCTTCAGGACCGTCAGCTTCTGACGGTGGCCCTGACGCTTGTGGTAGCCGGTCTTGTTCTTGAACTTGTGGATGCGGATCTTCGGGCCCTTGGTCTGATCGACCACCTCGGCGGACACCGAAATCTTGGCCAGCGCGTCCTTGTCGGTGGTCAGCTTGGCGCCATCGACGACCAGCACCGGCTCCAGCGACACCGCGGTGCCCGGCTCACCCTCGAGCTTCTCGACCTTCACCAGGTCACCGACCGCGACCTTGTACTGCTTTCCGCCGGTCTTGACGATCGCGTACGTTGCCATCGGTCGGCTGCCCTCTTCTCTCTACTAGTGCTCGGCACTTGGCTTCGCGCGGCGCACCTGCCGGTTGACACCGGAGACCGCCGCTAGTTGGTCTGGTAATAATGCCGCCTCGGCGCCTGGTGGCTCATATGACGCAGCAGACTGCTGTCACCGGGCAGCGACTGTCCAAGGCTACCCGACACCCCGCTCCGCGACCAAACCGGGGTCACGGACGTCACGCCCCGAAACGGCCGGTGCCCCGCCAGATCGTCCTGGCGGGGCACCGGCACGCATCGCTCAGTCGGAGTGCTGCGGCGCTCCGGCGGCCCGTCCGGCCGCCCGGCGGCGGGGACGGCTGCGCGGGGCGACCTCGGTGGGGGCGATGTCGTCGAGCGTGAAACTCGGCCCCTGCTCCTGATCGGCACTGCTCAGCACGAAGACCGCACCCTTGCTGTCGGTACTCGGGGCGGCCGTCGTGCGGGCCACCCGGCGTCGACCGCGCCGACCGCTGTCGGCCGCCGGCTGCCCGTCCTGGGAATCGTCGGCAGGGGACTCGGCCCGCGCGTCCGCGACCGCGGCCGCCCGATCGAACCGATCGCCCTCGCCGGGTCGGCTGCCGCTGCGCGCGGCCCGCTCCTCCCCACTCGCGACGCGATCGGCATCGGCGGCCGGTTCCTCGGCGGCGCGCTCGGATCGGTCGCTCGCGGTGATCTCGGACCGGACGTCACCCGGATCACGTTCCTGCTGTTCCGCACTCGCGATCCGCTCCGACCGGCCCTCCTCGCCCGCGGTCTGCTCGGCCCGATCATCGTCCGTGCCCGCCGGCTCGGCCCCGGCCTCGGCGACGGCCGCGCTCTCGGCCCGTGCCTCGCGACGCATGGCCCGTCGGGCCGCACGCCCCGCCCGGCCACCGCGACCACCGGACCGGCCGGTCTCTGCCGACTCGACCTCGACCTCGTCGGCCACCGCCGCCGCGACCGCCTCGGCGGCCGCGGCCGCCACCTCGGATTGGGCGACCGCCACGGCGGCGGCCTCCTCGGCCTGATGGGCGGCCATGGCCAGGGCAACCGGATGCGCCCGCTTGACCGCGGCGTCCTCTTCCGAATGCTCCGGTTGCGGCTGCTGCGGCGCGGGGGCGACGGTCGCGGCCGGTGCCTTCTCCTTGCGGCGACGGCGACCCTCGCGGCGGCCGACACCCTCCTCGGCGGGCGCGGTCTCGACCGGATAGTTGTGCACGACGATGCCGCGGCCGTGGCAGTGCTCGCAGGTGGTGGAGAACGCCTCGACCAGACCGGTGCCCAGCTTCTTGCGGGTCATCTGCACCAGACCCAACGAGGTCACCTCGGAGACCTGGTGCCGGGTACGGTCGCGACCCAGGGCCTCGGTGAGCCTGCGCAGCACCAGATCCCGGTTCGACTCCAGCACCATATCGATGAAGTCGACGACGATCATGCCGCCGATATCGCGCAGCCGCAGCTGGCGCACGATCTCCTCGGCCGCCTCCAGATTGTTGCGGGTGACGGTCTCCTCGAGGTTCGACCCGCCCGCACCGGTGAACTTGCCGGTGTTGACGTCGATGACCGTCATCGCCTCGGTGCGGTCGATGACCAGCGTGCCGCCCGAGGGCAGCCACACCTTGCGGTCGAGCGCCTTGGCCAGCTGCTCATCGATGCGGAAGCTGCCGAACACGTCGACGCCGTTGCTTTCGTAGCGCTCGATGCGGGCCAGCAGGTCCGGCGCGACCGTGCGGATGTAGTTCTCGACGGTCGTCCAGGCCCGCTCGCCCTCGATGACCAGCTTCGAGAAGTCCTCGTTGAACAGGTCGCGGATGACCTTGACCAGTAGGTCGGGCTCCTCGTACAGCGTCTTCGGCGCGCTGGAGCCGTTCTTGGACTGCTCCTCGATGGTCTTCCAGGTGGCCTGCAGCCGCTCGACATCGCGAGCCAGCTCGGTCTCGCTGACACCCTCCGACGCGGTGCGGATGATCACACCCGCGTCCTGCGGGACGATATCGCGCAGGATCTCCTTGAGCCGCTTGCGCTCGGTATCGGGCAGCTTGCGGCTGATACCGGTGGAGGTGCCGCCGGGCACATACACCAGGAAGCGACCCGCCAGGCTGATCTGGGTGGTCAGGCGGGCGCCCTTGTGCCCCACCGGATCCTTGCTGACCTGGACCAGCACGGTGTCGCCGGGCTTGAGCGCCTGCTCGATCTTGCGTTCCTTACCGCCGAGCCCGGCGGCCTCCCAGTTCACCTCGCCCGCGTAGAGCACGCCGTTGCGGCCGCGGCCGATGTCGACGAACGCCGCCTCCATGCTGGGCAGCACGTTCTGCACCTTGCCCAGGTAGACATTGCCGACCATGGATGCCTGACCGGTGCTGGTCACGAAGTGTTCGACGAGGATGTTGTCCTCGAGCACGGCGACCTGAATGGTGGCGCTCGGATGCTCGGGGAAGGTCTTCTCGCGCACGACCATGACCCGATCCACCGATTCGCGGCGGGCCAGGAACTCCGACTCGGTCAGGATCGGCGGGCGGCGACGACCGGCCTCGCGACCGTCGCGGCGGCGCTGGCGCTTGGCCTCGAGCCGGGTCGAACCACTGATGCCCTGCACCTCGTCGACGGCCCGGCGCTTGTTGCGCGGCTCGCGCTCGTGCACGACCGTATTCGGCGGATCGTCGTCGGCCGGCTCGTTCTCGCTGTCCTCACCGGCCTTGCGGCGACGACGGCGACGACGGCGACGGCTCGAGCCCTCCGGCACGGGGGTGTCGCCGTCCTCGGAGTCCTCGGCGTCGGCGGTCTCGGATTCGCTCGCGGCATCGGCCGATTCACCGGTCGACGGCTGCTCGGATTCGGTGTCGTCGGAATCGTCGTCGTTGTCGTGCTCGGAGTGCTGCTCCCCACGACCGCGGCCGCGACCGCGACGGCCGCGACGGCGACGCCGGGAGCGGGCGCCCTCCTCGCCGCGCTCGTCGGAGCCGTGCTCCTGATCGTCGTCCCAGTCCGAGTCGGCGTCGGAGTCCTCCGCGACCGGCTCGACGGCCTGCTTCTCGACCTTCTCCTCGGGCTTGGTTTCGCGCTCGGCGCGGCGCGGGCGGCGCAGTTCCTCGGCCTTGGCCGCGTCCGGCGGCAGGAACAGCGGGGCCGCGACGACGGCGGCGGGCTCGAAGACCACGGGCTCGGCGGCCTGCGGTTCGTGATGGAAGGGGCTGGAGAACAGCGACGGCGGGCGCGGCGGCTCGGCGGGCGGGGGCGCGTCGACCTCGTGCTGGCTCATCCCCGCCATGGCCGGGACGCGCTGCGGCGGCTGCTCGCCGGTAGCCGCCGCCTGCTCGGGTGCGGCGGGCGCGGTCCGAGGCTGCTCGGCCGCCTCGGTGGTCTCCGCCTCGACGACCGGTGCGGCGGCCGCGGTGTCGGTCTCGGTGGTCTGGGTGGTCTCGGCCCGGTCCTCCTCCGGCGGCACGAGCGCGTCGCGGACCGATTCCGCGACCGTGCGGTCCAGGCTCGACTGCGGGCTGCGGGCCTCGGCCCCCAACTCGGTCAGGTGGGCCAGAATGCGTTTGCTGGTGGTGCCCAGAAGCTTCGCCAGCGCGTGCACCCGGATACGTTCCGGCAACTGCGCCGCCTCCCCTGCCCCTATCGCCTCGTTCGAAGCGCTATCACCATTACTCTGCGACGTTTCCAGCGGCTCTTGATCGGCCACGAAATCTCCTCGGGCCCCCGGGCGCGTCCCACTCGAAACGAGTGTGACGCGGCCGACGCGGGGGCACTGTCCGTACGCCTCACGCCCGGAGGGCGCGAGGTCAGTGGTCTCGCCCCGCGTGCCCGGTTATAACCTGTATCGTTCGTCGTTCGGGCTAACTGGTCACGCGGCGCCTGGCTGTTGGCTTCAACACCTGGGCTCGAGCGCTCATCCAGCGTGCCGCCGAACAGCCGAGTCTTGGTAACCGTCCGGGGCAGCGATGATCGGCGTCGAACCGCGGTGCCATCGGTTGCGTCCGTCACCCGCGCAAACGGTGGGCGACGATCACATCCAGTGCCAGTATCCCATATACAAGGCCGACAGTTCGCCACCGACGCTGTATGGGACGGCCTCCGCTCCGCTCCGGCGGGGTTCGCGGCCCCGAAGTCTCGTCGTTCAGCGGTCGAGACTCGCGCTTCGCGCATGCGCTTCGACCGCTGAACGACGAGACGGCCGCGAACCGCGGCATCGGCGCAGTGGATACCGGACTACACAGAAATACCGGGGAACCAGAGGGTGATCTCACGCTTGGCGGACTCGGGCGAGTCGGAGCCGTGGACGAGGTTGAACTGGGTCTCGAGGGCGTAGTCGCCGCGGATGCTGCCGGGGACGGCCTTCTCGACCGGATCGGTGCCGCCCGCGATCTGGCGGAACGCGGCGATGGCGCGCGGGCCCTCCAGTACGGCCGCGACCACCGGGCCGGAGGTGATGAACTCGATCAGCGAGCCGTAGAACGGCTTCTCGGCGTGTTCGGCGTAGTGGGCGGCGGCGAGGTCCTGCGACACCTGCTTCAGCTCGAGGGCGACGAACTTCAGGCCCTTGCGCTCGATGCGGGTGATGATCTCACCAATCAGGTTCCGGGCAACGCCGTCCGGTTTGATGAGTACCAACGTCTGCTCAGTCACGGGCGACAGCCTAACCGCCACCCGTATCGGATACAGAACCAGCGGGTCAGGCCGACGGCCCCGACCGCTGACTCGGCAGCAGGCCCTGCTCCATGCGCCGCCGCACATCCGCCCGCAGCACCAGGATGAATGCCCAGACCGCGATGAACACCACCCCGATCACCGCGATCGACAGGTGGATGAGCCCGCCCAGCAGCACCAGCACCTGCATCGCCCAGTTGAAGGTCATCGCCCAGGGCCGCCGCTGCAGTCCGGCCCCGACGATCATCAGCACCGAGATGCCGACCAGGTAGGTCACCGACCACCAGCTCAGTCCGCGTCCGACCACCCCGACCACCGGCAGCGCCAGCAATACCGTGATCGCCTCGAGCACCAGCGATCCGGCCATCACCCCGCGCAGCCCCTTCCAGGGATCGGTGGCCGGTGGCGGTACGGGCTGCTCACTCATGCTGTGTCCTTTCGCTGCCTCCGCCGGGCCCTGACCGCTCATGCGGGGTCCTTTCCGAACAGCGAGCGGGCCGCGCCCGCGGTCACGACCGATCCGGTGATCACGATGCCCGCCCCGGACACCGGCTCGCCACCGTCACCGGCCTCCTCGGCGATGGCGATGGCCGTCTCGACGGCGTCGGCCAGGGTCGGCGCGGTGACGACGCGTTCGTCGCCGAAGCGCTGCACCGCCACATTGGCCAGATCGTCGATGTCCAGTGCGCGTGGAGAGCCGTTGGTGGTCACCACGATCTCGTCGAAGACCGGCTCCAGCGCCTCCAGAATGCCCGCGACATCCTTGTCGGCCAGGACCGCGACCACGCCGACCAGCTTGCGGAAGTCGAACTCGTCGCTGAGCGTCGCCGCCAGCGCCCGCGCCCCGGCCGGATTGTGCGCGGCATCGATGAAGATGGTCGGCGCGCTGCGCATCCGCTCCATGCGCCCCGGGCTCGCCGCGCTCGCGAAACCCGCCCGGACGGCGTCGATATCGAGCTGCTTCTGCGCGCCCGCACCGAAGAACGCCTCCACCGCCGCCAGCGCCAGCACGGCATTCTGGGCCTGATGCTCGCCGTGCAGCGGCAGGAAGATCTCGTCGTAGACCCCACCCAGGCCCTGGATCTCCAGCACCTGACCACCGACGGCCACCCGCCGCGACAGCAGCCGGAATTCCGAATCCGCCCGCGCCACGGCCGCATCCGTCGCCACCGCGCGCCGCAGCAGCACCTCCATGGCCTCGGGCTCCTGCTGTCCGATGATCGCGACGGTCTCGCGCGGCACCAGTGCGTCGGCCGGGGCCTTCTTGATGATCCCGGCCTTCTCCCCCGCGATCGAGGCCAGGTCGGGCCCCAGGAAGTCCATGTGGTCCAAGCCGATCGGCGTGATCACCGCGACCTGGCCGTCGATGACATTGGTCGCGTCCCAGGTGCCGCCCAGTCCGGTCTCCACCACCGCGACATCCACCGGCGCCTCGGCGAAGGCCGCGTAGGCCATGCCGGTGAGCACCTCGAACTTGCTCATCTTCGGCCCGCCCGCGGCCTCGGACTGCTTATCGATCATCTCGATATAGGGCAGCAGTTCGCGGTAGGTCTCCACGTAGCGGCCCGGGGAGATGGGCGCGTTGTCGATGGCGATCCGCTCGGTCGCCAGTTGCAGGTGTGGGCTGGTGATCCGGCCGGTGCGCCGATGCAGCGCGGTCAGCAGCGCATCGATCATCCGGGTGACCGAGGACTTGCCGTTGGTGCCCGCGACGTGGATGGCCGGATAACCCTTCTGCGGGGAACCCAGCACATCCATCAGCGCCGCGATCCGCGCCAGCGACGGTTCGATCTTGGTCTCGGGCCAGCGCTGATCGAGTTCCGCCTCGACCAGCGCCATTTCGGCCAGCTCCACCGGCGACGGCCCGAAGTGCAGCCGCTCCGCCGAACCGTGCTGCGGCTCTTCGCTCACTTGTCCTTACCCATCCGCGCGATCTCCTCGAGCCGGGTGCCGATGCGCGCGACCTCGGATTCGGCGACCTCTTTTCGGGCGCGAATCTTGGCCACCACCTCGTCGGGGGCCTTGGCCAAGAACGCCTCGTTGCCCAGTTTGGCGGTGGTACCGGCCAATTCCTTCTGCGCGGCGGCCAGATCCTTCTCCAGGCGACGGCGCTCGGCATCCAGATCGACCGCGCCGGAGGTGTCCAGTTCCACGGTGACCGTGGTGGCCGACAGCCGCACCTCGACCGAGGCGGTGGCCGAGAAGTCCGCCCCCGGCTCGGTGAGCCGCGCCAGGCTCGCGATCTCGGCGGACAGTCCGGTCAGATCGGCGGTGTCGATGCCGACCAGTGTGGCGGCCACCTTCTGTTTGTCGGTCAGGCCCTGATCACTGCGGAAGCGGCGAATCTCGGTGATGAGCCGCTGCGCGTCGGTGATGCGCCGGGCCGCGGTGTCGTCGGCGGCCACCCCGCTGGCCTGCGGCCACGGCGCGATCACGATCGACTCGCCGCCGGTCAGCGCCAGCCACAGCGATTCGGTCACGAACGGAATCACCGGATGCAGCAGGCGCAGCACCGAATCCAGCACCGTGCCGAGCACCACGCGAGTGCTCTCGGCGCGCTGCTCGGACTCCGCGAACTGCACCTTCGCCAGCTCCAGATACCAGTCGCACAGCTCGTCCCAAGCGAAGTGGTACAGCGCCTCGCACGCCTTGCCGAATTCATAGCGATCGAAGGCGGCGTCCACCTCCGCGCGCACCGCGTCGAGCCGGTCCAGAATCCAGCGGTCGGCGTCGGTCAGCGCGCCGCGATCCGAGATCTCGCCCAGCACAGCGCCGTTCATGAGCGCGAACTTGGTGGCGTTGAACAGCTTGGTGATGAAGTTGCGCGAGGCCTGCACGTGCGAGGTGCCCACCGACAGGTCGCCGCCCGGCAGCGCACCGCGCGCCAGCGTGAACCGCGTTGCGTCCGCGCCGTATTCGTCGATCCAGTCCAGCGGATCGATGCCGTTGCCCTTCGACTTGGACATCTTGCGCCCGAACTCGTCGCGAATCAGCCCGTGCAGGAACACATCCCGGAACGGCACCTGCCGCTGTCCCGCGGGCTTGCCCGCGGTGATGGCCGGATCGTCGGCGACGAACGTGCCGAACATCATCATCCGGGCCACCCAGAAGAACAGGATGTCGTAGCCGGTGACCAGCACGCTGGTCGGATAGAACTTGGCCAGCTCGGGTGTCGCGTCCGGCCAGCCCATGGTGGAGAACGGCCACAGCCCCGAGGAGAACCAGGTGTCGAGCACATCGGGGTCCTGCACATAGCCCTCGGGCGCCTGCTCGTCCGGTCCGACACAGACGATTTCGCCCTCGGGGCCGTACCAGATCGGAATGCGGTGGCCCCACCACAGCTGCCGCGAGATACACCAGTCGTGCATGTTGTCGACCCAGGCGAACCAGCGCGGTTCCTGGCTGGTCGGGTGGATCACGGTGTCGCCGTTGCGCACCGCGTCACCGGCGGCCTTGGCCAGCGGCTCCACCTTCACCCACCACTGCATCGACAGCCGCGGCTCGATGGGCTCGCCACTGCGCTCGGAGTGGCCGACGCTGTGCACGTAGGGGAACTTGCGGCCCACCACGCGGCCCTCGGCCTGCAGCCGCTCACGGATCTTCACCCGGGCCTCGAAGCGATCCATACCGTCGAATTCGGTGCCGGTACCGGCGATCTTGCCGGACTCGTCCATGATCGTCGGCATCGGCAGGCCGTGGCGCAGGCCGAGCTCGAAGTCGTTGGGGTCGTGGGCGGGGGTGATCTTCACCGCGCCCGAACCGAATTCGGGATCCACGTAGTCGTCGGCGACGACCGGGATCTGCCTGCCGGTGATCGGGTGGTAGAGCGTGGTGCCGATCAGATCCTTGTAGCGCGCGTCGTCCGGATGCACCGCGACCGCGGTGTCGCCGAGCATGGTCTCCACCCGGGTGGTGGCCACGATGACGTGCGGCTCGTTGTCGTCGAGCGAGCCGTAGCGCAGCGACACCAGCTCACCCTCGACGTCCTTGTAGTCGACCTCGAGATCGGAGATGCCGGTCTTCAGCACCGGCGACCAGTTCACCAGCCGCTCGGCGCGATAGATCAGGCCCGCGTCGTAGAGCCGCTTGAAGATGGTCTGCACCGCGCGCGACAGGCCGTCGTCCATGGTGAAGCGGTCGCGGCTCCAGTCCACACCGTCGCCGAGGCGGCGCATCTGGCCCTGGATCTGACCGCCGGACTCGCGCTTCCAGTCCCAGACCTTGTCGATGAACAGCTCGCGGCCGAAGTCCTCCTTGGTCTTGCCGTCGACGGCGAGCTGCTTCTCCACGATGGTCTGGGTGGCGATGCCCGCGTGATCCATGCCCGGCAGCCACAGCACCTCATAACCCTGCATGCGCTTGCGGCGGGTGAGGGTGTCCATCAGGGTGTGGTCGAGGGCGTGGCCCATGTGCAGGCTGCCGGTGACATTCGGCGGCGGTAGCACGATCGAGTACGGCGGCTTGTCGCTGTTCGCATCGGCTCCGAAGTAACCAGCCGCTACCCAACGCTCGTACAGTTCGGCCTCTACATCGCCGGGGTTCCAGCTCTTGGGGAGGGCGTCGGCACGATTACGTGGGTTCTCAGAGGCTGTGCTGGTCACCGTGCGATTCTAAGGAAGACGGGCAGATAGCCGAAGAGCGGGGTTTTCGGCGGATGAGGGACACCGAAAACCCCGCTCTCATGTTTCAGATTACCGCTGATCCGCGCTCGTCCGGCGAATCCATATGCAATTCTCAGGTTTTGCCCGAATCCCTTGTCTGGGTGCGGGTTTGCCACGGGACGGGCCGGGTGGCAGGCATGATCGGCAAGCGCTCGGTGTGTGACAGTGCACAATCGCCGGTAGGGTTCAGCGGCCGTTCATCTCGCCGTCACCCCGGGCGCGCCGGGCTCAGGCGATCGAGTCCTCCGCCACGAGATCGGCATTGATCGCGATGGCCGTCGCGCAGGCCGCGCCCGCGGCCGTGATCACCTGCATCCGCGGATCGGCCACATTGCCCGCCGCCCACACACCCGCGACCGAGGTGCGCCCCGCGGAATCGGTGACCACCCAGCCGTCGGATCCGATCTCGCAGCCCAGCGCGGTGAGCACGGCGTTGTCGGGCACGAAGGTCGGCGCGACGAACACCACCGACCGCGCGACCGCCCGGCCGTCGGCCAGTTCCACACCGCGCAGCGCGTCGTCGGCGACGGCCAGCCGGACCACCTTGCCGTCCACGATGCGGACGCCCCGCGCGCGGATGCGGCGGCGCTCCACCTCGGTCAGCTGCTGGGTGTGCGGGAAGAAGACGAGGTCGGGCGACCACTGCGGCAGCAGCAGCGCCAGATGTACGGCCCGCGCCGCCGCGCCCGGTTCATCGCCGCCGATCAGCGCGATCGGCTGGTCGGAAACCTCGTAACCGTGGCAGTAGGGGCAGTGCAGCACGTCGCGGCCCCATCGTTCCCGCACGCCGGGCAGTTCCGGCAGTTCGTCACGCAGGCCGGTGGCCACCAGGACGCGGCGGGCGCGCAGCAGCTTCCCGCTCGCCAGCCGGATCGTGAAAGCCAGTCCGCACCCGGCGCTTTCGGCCGCGACCACCCGGTCGTCGAACAGCTCCACCCCGTAATCGGCGATCTCGCGCCGACCGGTCGCGAGCAGTTCCGCGGGCGGCATGCCGTCGCGGGAGAGGTATCCGTGCATATGCTCGGCCGGGGCGTTGCGCGGCTGCCCGGCGTCGACCACCGCCACCCAGCGACGCGCACGTCCCAGCACCAGCGCCGCCGACAGCCCGGCCGCTCCGCCGCCCACGATCACCACGTCGTATGTCGTCTCATTCATGGTCGCGAAGGTGCCGCAGGAGTTCCGGAACCGGCAAGGCGTTTTGCCGTTTCCGGGAATTGCCGGAAATATCGGTGCGGTGAGCACCGATCCGGCCCTGACCGTCGCCCTGGCCGATATCGGCCCGCGGCTCAAGCGATTACGCACCGACCGGGGTGTGACCCTGGCCGTACTCGCGGCGCGGACCGGCATCTCCAAGAGCACCCTCTCGCGCCTGGAATCGGGTCAGCGGCGGCCCAGCCTGGAATTGCTGCTGCCGATCGCGCAGGCGCACGAGGTGTCGCTGGACGAGCTGATCGCCGCGCCGCGCACCGCCGACCCCCGCGTGCAGGCGCCCGCCCGGCGGGTGGGCGGCCGCACGATCCTGCCCCTGACCCGCAGGCCCAGCCCGTTGCACGCGTACAAGATGATCGTCCCGGCCGAGGAGAAGTGGCCGGAGATGCGGGTGCACGAGGGGCACGAGTGGTTGTACGTGCTGTCGGGGCGACTGCGGCTGCTGCTGGGCGAGCACGATCTCGAGCTCGGGCCGGGCGAGGCCGCGGAATTCGATACCCGCCAACCGCATTGGTTCGGCAGTACGGGCACCGGGCCGGTGGAGATTCTGAGCATCTTCGGGGGCCAGGGCGAGCGGATTCATCTGCGCGCCCGCACGCGGGGACAGTAGCCCGGATCACATTCGGCCGGTGCTGTGATCCCAACCCTTCTACCCTTGCCCGCGACGACGCCCCTGATGTCTCCTAGCTATTAATCAGCAATCGCACTTCGGCTGCGGTTCCGGGAGAAAGCGGGGATCTCATGCGTGTTCGGACCATTGCCCTCACCACCATGCTCACCGGCGTCGCCGCGGCCGCCCTCATCGGGGCCGGCACGGCCGGTGCGGCCGCCCCGGTCGCTTATCCGCAGGCCGGGGCGGTCGGCCTCGAGCTGAGCACGGCCGAGACCCAGGCCTTCGCCAACGGCCCGGTGCCCGCCCTCATCGACCACTATCTGCCCGGCGACAATGTCGCCGTCGGCATCCGCCCGGATTCCCAGCTACCGCGCATTGGCACTGGCGTCATGGCCTCCATGCGCGATATCGCCGGAGAAGCAGCAGGACACCCCGACGGCCACGTCTCGATCGTGATCGCCCCCGGCCCGCGTGTGGTCGTCGTGCAGCAGTGGTGAGACCACCCTCCCCAGTGCCCCTCGCCCCCGATGCCCGGCCCCTCCCTCTCCTGCAGGGGCCGCTCGCGGGGCGAGGGGCACACCTTTGTGAACAGGGGCCACTCGCCGAGAGCCCGCTCGCGGGGCGCATCGGGCGGCCTTGTTCAGGGCACCAGGACCGGCTGGGCTCCGGGTAGGACGCGGAAGTTCGCGGGTAGCAGGCCCGCCGGTTCGCCGTCGGCCGTCGCGGGCGCGCCGGGGGCGGCCAGGTCGATCCCGGTCGCCCGGAACTGCCGCAGCGCGGGGTGATCGACCCGTTTCCCGGACGAGAGGACGGGTAACAGGCGCAGCATCTCGAGGCGAGACATCGCACCGACCACCGTCACCTCCAGCAGGCCGTCGTCGATCACGGCATCGGGGCAGATCTGCATGCCGCCGCCATAGCTGCGCGTATTGCCGACGGCCACCATGATCGCCTCGGTCTCGACGGTCACCGGGCCGGATTCGCCCGGCACGCCGCGCAGGTCGAGGCGATAGGGCACGGCCAGACCGCTGGCGAGTTCGGCCAGGGCGGCGAGCGTGTAGCGCAGCGGACCCTTCGGATAGCGCATTCGGTTGGCGCGCAGGGTGACTCGCGCATCGAGACCCGTGCCCACCACGGTGGCGAAGTGGACGGACTCGGGCAGCCCCGCGCCGCCGAAGTGCGGTCCGGCGGTCCGCACGACGCCCAGATCGATCGTGCGGGTGTTCCCGGCCAGGACGACCTCGGCGGCCGCGAGGGGATCGCCCTCGGGCACACCGAGTTCACGGGCCAGGTCGTTGCCGGTGCCGCCCGGAATCATGCCCAGCGGCACCCCGGTTCCGGCGAGGGCCTGCAGCACGATGCAGACCAGTCCGTCACCACCCGCGCAGACCACCGCGTCCGGGCCATCGGTGTGATCGGCCAGCGAATCACGCACCAGCCGAATGGTTTCGGCCACGGTCTCGCCGCACGCATCGACCACCCGGACCCCGCGCTCGGCGAAACGCGCGCGCGCCGTGGCCGCCGCCGCGACTCCTCTCCCATGCCCGGACAGCGGATTGGTCACCAGCAGTACGGACCGAATCTGCCCACTCACGGAATCAGCTTCCCCGGGTTGAGAATTCCCGCCGGATCGACGGCCTGTTTGACCGCGCGCAGCACCCGGACCCCGACCTCGCCGATCTCCGCGCCGAGCCACGGGCGGTGATCGGCACCGATCGCGTGGTGGTGGGTGATGGTGCCGCCGGTCGCGCTGATCGCGTCGCTCGCGGCGCGTTTGGCGATCAGCCACTGGGCCAGCGGATCGTCGGCCTGCTTGGCGACGACGGTGAAGTACAGCGATGCGCCGGTCGGATAGGTGTGCGAGATATGGCACATCACCAGGGCCGGGGTGCCCTGCGCGGTGAGCGAATCGGTCAGCGCCGCGGTGACCTTCGTCTTCAGTTCCGCCAGATTCGACCAACTGGTCGCGGTTTCCAGTGTCTCGCAGAGGATTCCGACATCGAGCAGAGCGTCGCGTAGATACGGCGCGGAGAACCGGCCGTGCTCCCAGTCCCGGGCTGGCTGCTCGCCCAGTGCGGTGCCGCCCGCCGCCGCCAGCAGCGCGTTCGCCTCCGCACTGCGCGCCCGCGCATGGGCCGCCGAACCCTCGAAGGTGGTGATCGCCAGGCAGCCGCCGACGGCATTGCCGCCGACATCGCCCGCACGCGCCAGATTGAGTCCGGTCTCGGCCTCGTCGGACAGGCGCAGCACGGTGGGCGCGGCGCCGGTCTGTACGACGGTGCGCAGCGCGGCCGCGCCGGTGGCGAAGTCCGGAAACGACCAGGCTTGGTAGGCAACGGTTTCCGGTGTCGGATGCACCCGCAGCGTCACCTCGGTGATGACGCCGAGCGTGCCCTCCGATCCGGCGAACAGTTCACGCAGATCCGGTCCGGCGGCCGAGGCCGGGGCGCGGCCGAGTTCGACCGTGCCGCTCGGGGTGGCGATGCGCAAACGCTGGATCATGTCGTCGAATCGCCCGTATCCGACCGAGGCCTGACCGGACGAGCGGGTCGCTGCGAAGCCACCGATACTGGCGAATTCGAAGCTCTGCGGGAAGTGGCCCAGCGAAAGTCCGTGCGCGCCCAGCAATTTCTCCGCCTGCGGGCCGGTCACGCCCGCGCCGAGGGTGGCGGTGAGGCTGATCGGATCGACGTCCACGAGGGCGTCCAACCGTCGCAGGTCCAGGGCGATGACCGCGCCGAACCGACCGCGGGCCGGATCCACGCCGCCGACCACGCTGGTGCCGCCGCCGAACGGCACGACCGCGATGCCTCGCTCGGCGCAGGCGGCGAGCACCGCGAGCACCTGCTCGTGATCGGCGGGGAAGACGACGGCATCGGGTGCGTCCTGCGGCCCCTCGGCACGGCGGCGCAGCAGATCGGGAGTGCTCTTGCCGCCCGCGCGCAGCAGCCGGTCCCGGTGCTCGCTCGACACGAATTCGGCGCCGACCACGGCCGACAGCGCCGCGAGTTGCTCCCCGGTCAGCGCGCGGGGGCGCAGCGGCACATCGTCCGCGGCACGGCGGGCCACCGGTTCACCGGACACCCCGAACACCTGCGCCAGCAACGTGCGGATCTTTTCCGGGAGCGGCGCGTGTCCGGACGGGACGCCCCAGGCGTCCCACACCATATTCGGGCGCTCGCCCGGTGTCGCGGCGGCGGACGTCGCCTCTCGTGTGTCGACCATGCGTTACAGTGTGACATAGAATGTCAAGCAGTAACGAGGAGGGATCGGTGATGTCCGCGATCGAGGCACCCGACGCCGACGACGAGATGTCCGCGACGGATCTGGCGATCCTGGATGCCGCGCGCGCCTGCGTCGAGGAGTTCGGGGTGCGCCGCACCACGCTCACCGAGGTCGCCCGCCGCGCCGGGGTGAGCCGCCCCACCGTGTACCGCCGTTGGCCCGATACCGGCGCGCTGATCGCCGACCTGCTCGTCCGGGAGATGCGCACCATCGTCGCCCGCACCGTCCCCCCGCACGGCCCCGCACGGCAACGCCTGGTGGACGGCATCGTCGCCGGTGCCGCCACCCTGCGCTCGAACCCCCTGTTCACCAAGATCTTCCGCACCGACACCGACCTCATGCTGACCTACGTCTTCGGCCGCCTGGGCCGCAACCAGCGCGAACTGATCCGCCTGTTCACCACCCTCATCCGCGAGGGCCAGCACGACGGCTCCATCCGCCCCGGCAACCCCGACCACCTGGCCACCATGCTCCTGCTCATAGCCCAATCCGCAGTCCAATCCGCCGGAACGGTCGCCCCCCTCCTCCCCGCCCCCCACCTCGACACCGAACTGACCCAAGCCCTCAACGGCTACCTGCTCCCCACCCCGAAACCCCACCTCTCATGACCACTTGCGATGGGAACTCGAAAATGATCGATTCGGCGTTGAACGCGGCACGGCGGGAGCGGGAGCTGCGGGCGTTGGGGGATGGGGGGATCATCGACGTCCTGGTGATCGGCGGTGGGATCACCGGTGCGGGGGTGGCCTTGGATGCTGCTGCTCGCGGATTGCGGACGGTGTTGGTGGAGAAGCACGACCTCGCCTTCGGGACCAGTCGGTGGAGTTCGAAGCTGGTGCACGGGGGGCTGCGGTATCTGGCCTCCGGTGGGGTGGGGATCGCGCACGAGAGCGCGGTCGAGCGGAATGTGTTGTTGACCAGGACCGCGCCGCATTTGACTCGGGCGATTCCGCAGCTGGTGCCGTTGCTGCCGAATGTGGGGGCGGCGCAGCGGGTGCTGGTGCGGGCCGGGTTCGCGGCCGGGGATGTGTTGCGGCGCGGCGCGGGAACGTCGGCGGCGGTGCTGCCGCGCTCGCGACGGGTGGCGGCGGCCGAGGTGTTGCGACTGGCTCCGACGTTGCGGCGCGACGGATTACGCGGTGGGCTGCTGGCCTGGGATGGACAGTTGGTCGACGATGCGCGCCTGGTGGTGGCGATCGCCCGCACCGCGGCGGCGTACGGGGCGAGCGTGCTGACGCGGGTGGAGGCGACCCGGGTCTCCGGCGAGTCAGCGGTGCTGCGCGACACACTGTCCGGCGAAACCCTCACCGTGCGTGCGCGTTCGGTGATCAATGCCGCGGGCGTGTGGGCCGATCGGGTCGACCCCAGTATCGAGCTGCGCCCCAGCCGCGGCACCCACCTGGTCTTCGACGCGGCCGCGTTCGGCGGACTGTCCGCCTCGCTGACCGTCCCGATTCCGGGCAGCACCAGCCGCTTCGTCTTCGCCTTCCCGGCCGCACACGGGCGGGTCTACCTCGGCCTGACCGATGAGGACGCCCCCGGCCCGGTGCCCGACGAGCCCGAGCCCACCGCCGCCGAGATCGACTTCCTGCTCGACACGGTCAATACCGTCCTGCGAGAACCCCTGCGGCGCAGCGATATCCGCGGTAAATTCGCCGGTCTGCGCCCACTGCTGCGCACCGCCGACGATAGCACCGCCGACATCTCCCGCGAACACGC
Organism: Nocardia sp. CDC159; assembly: GCF_023740735.1. Lineage (GTDB taxonomy): Bacteria > Actinomycetota > Actinomycetes > Mycobacteriales > Mycobacteriaceae > Nocardia > Nocardia pulmonis. The sequence goes on along the minus strand of NZ_JAMRXH010000017.1, from coordinate 107,214 downwards.
CGTCCTGCACGCCCCCGGCGGCCCCGTCACCATCGTGGGCGGCAAGCTCACCACCTACCGCCAGATGGCCGAGGACGCCGTCGACGCCGCAGTGACGCATGCCCACCTGCCCGCCGGACCCAGTACCACCAAGCGAATCCCCTTGGTGGGCGCGGTATCCGGTGCGGCCCGCGACCGCATCCAGGCCCCTCCCCTGCTGGTCGAACGCTACGGCAGCGAGGCGGCGGTGATCACCGCACTCGCCCAGCGCGATCCGTCCCTCGCCGAGCCGGTCGCCCCCGAGCTGGACGTTTTGCGCGCCGAATTCGCCTACGCCATCTCACACGAGGGCGCACTCGACGAATCCGACCTGCTGGACCGCCGCAGCCGCATCGGCCTGGTCGCCGACGACCGCGCCGCCGCCCTGCCCGCCGCCCGGTCCGCGGTCGCCGAACTACGCCAGCCCGAGCACTGATCCACCGCGGCCCTCCGGTCCGCGCCCAGCGAACCGCAGGGTCATCGTCCTCAGATGCTGTTGCCGCCCAACCGGAATCGCACCCCACCGGGATCGACCACGGCGGCCATGCGCCCGTACGGCGTATCCACCGGCTCCTCGTCGACCGACCCGCCCAGCGCCACCACCGTCTTCACCGCCGCGTCCACATCCTCAACCCCGAAGTAGATCTGCCACCCGCCCGGCGACCCCGCGGGCAGGAAGCCCCCGGCATCCATCACTCCACCCAGCATGGGGCTCTCGGAATGAATTGTGGTGTATCGGAATTCGGGCGCATCGGAGATGACGAACGGATCCTGCCACCCGAACGCCTCCCGATAGAAGCTCAGCGCCCGCTCGTACTCGGGAGTGTGCAACTCGAACCACGACGGATATCCGACGTGATCGCGCCACTGCCCACCACTCACCATCCCGAACGCCCCGAAGCCGGTGTGCACGCCGGGCTGCCACACCCCCACGCCCGCCCCGCTCGGATCGGCCAGCACCGCCATACTGCCAAGCTCTCCCACCGGCATCGGCGGCAACACCACCCGGCCACCGTGCTCGGCCGCGGCATCGGCAACCGCCTGGGCGTCGGGCGCGGCCAGATACACCGTCCACTGATCCGGCGACCCGTCCGCCCCGTCGTTGCGCATTCCGCCCGCCACGGCATTGCCGTCCTTGCGGAAGGTGATGTACCCGCCGAACTCCTCGGCCCGGTCGGCGGTCCAGCCGAACAGTTCCCCATAGAAGGCGACCGCTCGGTCGGTATCGCCGGTGTACAGCTCGACCCAGCAGGGATCTCCGGGCTTGAAGGTGTAGGTCATGACAACTCCTCGGGTAGCGATGAAAGCTCACCCACTCCGACGCCCCGGCCCCGCGAAACTCATCGGCCGAGTGGGTAGCGTAAGTGAACTCACCCGGCGTACGCTCCTGCCATGACGGAGTGGCAGCCCACGGCATGCATCCTGTGCGAATGCAACTGCGGGATTCAGATCCTGCTGGGCCCCGACGGCCGGTCCTTCGAGAAGATCCGCGGCGACAAGCTGCATCCCACATCGGCGGGCTACACCTGCAACAAGGCGCTGCGACTGGACCATTACCAGAACGGCCGCACCGACCGCCTCACCTCGCCGCTGCGCCGCCGCCCCGACGGCACCTTCGAGGAAATCGACTGGGACACCGCGATTTCCGAGGTCGCCGCGCGGCTGCGGGAGATCGGCCTGCGCCACGGCGGCGAGTCGATCTTCTACTACGGCGGCGGCGGTCAGGGCAATCACCTCGGCGGTGCGTACGCCACCGCGACGATGGCGGCCTTCGGCATCCGCTACCGCTCCAGCGCCCTGGCCCAGGAGAAGACCGGCGACTTCTGGGTGGGCGCGCGCATGGCCGGGCACCCCGTGCGCGCCGATGTCGAGCACGCCGAGGTCGCCCTGTTCGTGGGCAAGAATCCCTATCAGTCGCACGGCTTTCCGCGCGCCCGCACGGTGCTCAAGGAGATCGCTCGCGACCCGAACCGCTCGATGATCGTCCTGGACCCGGTCCGCACCGAGACCGCCGAACTGGCCGACTTCCATCTGCAACTGCGCCCGGGCACCGATATCTACCTGCTCACCGCGATGGCCGCGATCCTGGTGCGCGACAACCTGATCGACCACGACTGGCTCGCCGAGCACGCCCTGGGCGTCGACGAGGTGCTGGCCGTGCTGCGCGCGGTCCCGATCGAAAGGTACTGCGCCATCGCCGATGTGCGGCTCGACCTGGTCACCGCCGCCACCCACCGCCTCGGCCGCGCCGCCTCGGTGGCCGCGCTCGAGGATCTGGGCGTGCAGATGAACCGTTACTCCACGGTCGTCAGCTATGCCGAGAAGCTGGTGTGGCTGCTCACCGGCAATATCGGCAAGCCGGGCACCCAGTACGCCTTCACCGGCCTGTCCAATCTGGGCTTCGATCGCGGCCACCCGGCGGGTGCGGGGCCGCGCAGCCCGGTCGTCGGCGCGCCGATCGTCAGCGGGCTGGTGCCGTGCAATGTGATCACCGAGGAGATCCTCACCGACCACCCCGCCCGCTACCGCGCGATGTTCGTCGAGAGCGCCAATCCGGCGCACTCCCTTGCCGATTCGGCCCGCATGCGCGAGGCGTTGGCGGCGCTCGAACTCGTGGTCGTGGTCGATGTGGCCATGACCGAGACCGCCCGGCTGGCCGACTACGTCCTGCCCGCAGCGACTCAGTTCGAGAAGTACGAGGCGACATTCTTCAATTTCGACTTCCCGCGCAACATCTTCCACCTGCGCCACCCGGTGCTGCCCCCGCCCCCGGGCGTGCTGGCCGAACCGGAGATTCACGCCCGGCTGGTGGAGGCAACCGGCGCACTCACCGAGGACGATTACGCCCCGCTGCGCGCGGCACTGTCCCGGGGCCGCGAGACCTTCGCCACGGCCTTCCTCGGTGTGCTGGCCGATCGGAACAAGGCCAAACTCGCCCCGGTGCTGCTCTACCGCACGCTCGGCCCGACCCTGCCCGACGGCGCGGACGCGGCGGCCATGCTCTGGGCGGCCGCCCACAACTGCGTGCGCCGCTTCCCGCACAGCGTCGAAAGGGCCGGATACGGAACGGGTCTCGCCGCGGCAGAGGCTCTGTTCGAGGCGATCCTGACCGGCGAACACGGCGTGGTGATCACCGAGGACGACTACGACGAGACCTGGAAGCGCCTGCGCGACAGCAAGGTTCAGCTGCACATCCCCGAACTGCTCCAGGTGATCGCCACCCTCCCCGATGCCGACGACGACCCCGCCGAATGGCCGTACGTCCTCGCCGCGGGTGAGCGCCGCGCCTTCACCGCCAACACCATCATGCGAGATCCGCAGTGGCGCAAGCGCGACAGCGGCGGCGCGCTGCGCATCAGCACGACCGACGCCCGGCGCCTCGGCCTCGCCGCGGGCGACCGCGTCCGCCTGACCACCCGCCGCGGCAGCACCGAGGTCACCGTCGAGCCCACCGACCGCATGCGCTCGGGTCACCTGTCCCTGCCGAACGGACTCGGCCTGACCGTCACCGCCCCCGACGGCGCCACCGTCACCACCGGCGTCGCCCCCAACGAGCTCACCGCCTTCGACTCCCGCGACGAATGGGTCGGCACGCCGTGGCACAAGTACGTCCCGGCCCGGATCGATACCGTGAACGCATGAAACGCACCACGTTCGCGAACTGGCCCTGCTCGGTCGCCCGCACCGTCGACCTCGTCGGCGACTGGTGGACGCCGTTGATCCTGCGCGAGGCGTACTACGGCACCACGCGTTTCGACGATTTCGAGCGGGGGCTCGGACTGAGCCGCAATGTGCTGAGCCAACGGCTGAATCGCCTCGTCGAGGAGGACATGCTGGCGAAGGTGCGCTATCAGGACCGCCCGGCCCGTTACGAATACCGGCTCACCGAGAAGGGGGTCGACTTCTTCCCGGTGCTGGCCGCGATCATGCGCTGGGGCGACCGCTGGCTGGCCTCCGAATCCGGCGCGCCGGTCGTGCTGCACCACACCGCCTGCGACCACGACACCCACGCCGAAGTGGTGTGCGCCCACTGCCGCGAGCCGCTGCGCCACGCGGATATGTCGGCGCGGCTGGGGCCCGGCTTCCCCGCGCGATGGCGCGAAAGCGCCCTGGCCCTGGAGCGTTTCACCGAATAAAGGGGCCGAAGACTCAGTCCTCCCGGGCCTCGAGCTTGGGTACCAGGCGCTCGAGCATGCCCTCGAGCAGGAGTTCCTCCTCGCCGGTGAGCTCGGCGAGCGCCTTGTAGGTCCGCACCTGCGCCGCGCGGATGCCGTCGGCCAGCGCGCGGCCCTCCTCGGTCGCCGCCAGATACTTCACCCGCCGATCCGACGGATTCACCGTGCGCCGCACCAGCCCGCGCGCCTCCATGCGATCGGCCACACCGGTCAGATTCGACGGATCACAGGCCAGCTGCGCCGCCAGCGCGCGCATCGGCTGCTCCCCCGGCGGCTCGTTCAGCGCCAACAGCAGCTTGGCCTGGGTCAACGTGAGCCCGTGCCCCTCGGCCGCGGTGAGGAAGTCGTGCATGTACGCCGTGACGAATCGGGCAATCAACAATGCCAATGCGCTCTGGGTTGTGGCCGGGCTCATAGCGGCGATCCTACCTCCACGATTGACAGCGCTTATCTTTGAAGCCTTAGATACTTGAATACTTCAAACTTATCAGCGCTCAAGCATCTGGAGGTGTCCGTGACGGAGCGAAAGGGCTCGCTACTGACCGGCGTCCTGGCATTCGCGGCGATGATCGTGACGGTGATGCAGACCCAGGCCGTGCCGATCCTGGGCCTGATCGCCACCAAGCTGCACGTTTCCACCACGTCGGTGAGTTGGGTGACCACCGCGACGCTGCTCTCGGCCGCGGTCTGCACGCCGCTGCTCGGCCGCATCGGCGATCTCTACGGCAAGAAGCCCACCCTGCTGGCCGTGCTGGTGGTGGCCGCGATCGGCTCGACCGTCTCGGCGCTGGCCGATTCGCTGGGCGTGCTGCTGGTCGGCCGTGCGCTGCAGGGCGTGGCGACCGCGATCTTCCCGCTCGCGCTGGCCATGCTGCGCGAGGAGATTCCGCACGCGCGCCTGCACAACGCGATGGCGATCGTCAGCGGCACCCTCGGCTTCGGCGGCGGCCTGGGCCTGGTGGCCACCGGCCTGCTGACCAAGGGCAGCGATCCGAACTACCACATCGTGTTCTGGTTCACCGCCGTGCTGTCGGTGCTGGCGCTGATCGCGGCCGCGGTCGCGGTCCCGGCGACCGGCAAGCGGCATCCGGGCAGCGTCGACCTGCCGGGCGCGGTCGCGCTGGGCGGCTTTCTGGTGCTGCTGCTCCTGCCGATCTCGCAGGGCCACGAATGGGGCTGGACCTCGGCGGCCACCCTGGGCTGCTTCGCCGCCTCGATCGTGTTCGCTGTGGCGTGGGTGATCGTCGAGCGCAAGGTCGCCGCGCCGCTGGTGGATCTGAAGATGTTCGCCCACCGGCCGGTGCTGTTCACCAACCTGTCCGGCATGTTCATCGGTTTCGCGATGTTCCTGCTGTTCATGGGCATTTCGTATCTGGCCCAGATGCCCAAGCACGTCGCGGGTTACGGCTTCGAGGCCTCGATCCTGCGCGCCTCGGTGGAATATCTACTGCCCACCGCGCTGGCCTCGATGGTGGCCGCCCCGATCGGCGGCATCCTGGTCGGCAAGCTCGGCGGCCGCCTGGTGTTGGCCCTGGCCGGGCTGGTCGGCACGGCCGGATTCGCCTGGCTGGCCCTGTCGCACGATGGGAGCGCCTCGGTGATCTGGGGCGGTGTCGTCGTCGGCGCGGCGATCAGTCTGGCCTACGCCGCCATGCCCGCCCTGATCGCGGGCGCGGTGCCGCATCACCAGAGCGGCATCGCCAACGGCATCAACTCCATCTCGCGCACCGTCGGCAGCTCGCTGGGCAGCGCGATCATCACCACCCTGCTCACCGCCAAACTGCTGCCGCACCTCCCGCTGCCGGAGGAGGGCCAGTTCACGGTGGCGTTCTGGGTCGGCGCGGGCGCCTGCGCCGCAACGATTCTCGCCGCCCTGCTCGGCCTGCGTCCCGAGGACCGGGACTCCGAGGCCGAGGCCGAGGAGGCGGAACTGATCCCCGCGGCGGTTTAGCCGACACACAGCCGCGGAACAAGCGAAACGGGCTCGGAAACCCTGCTCTCCGAGCCCGTTTCGCTGTTGTCAGGTCGGGATGGCCCGATCGACGACGGCCTGCTTCATGACCAGCGTGGAATCGAACCGCTGCACCCTGGGCAAAACGGCCAGGGCATTATCCTCGAGTTCGGCGTAGGCCGCCGGATCGCGGGTGCGGACCCGATCAGGTCAGCGTTACCAGCTCCCGGTACTCCTCGGACCACAGGTCCTCGTCGGCATCCGGCAGGATCAACACCCGACCGGGCCGCAGCGCGTCGATCGCGCCCTCGTCGTGGGTGACCATGACGATCGCGCCCGAATAGGCGTCGATGGCCGCGAGCACCTCCGCGCGCGAGGCGGGATCGAGATTGTTGGTCGGCTCGTCCAGCAGCAGCACATTGGCCCCCGAATGCACCAGACCGGCCAGGGCCAGCCGGGTCTTCTCGCCACCGGACAGCACGCCCGCCGGTTTGTCGGCGTCGTCGGCGGTGAACAGGAACGCGCCCAAGACCTGACGTACTTCGGCGTCGCTCAGGTGCGCCGCGGCGGCGACCAGATTCGCCCGCACGGTCGCCGCCGGATCCAGCGTGTCGTGTTCCTGCGCGAAATACCCCAGCCGCAGCCCGGTTCCGGGCACGACGCGACCGCCGTCGGGGGTCTCCCGTCCCGCGAGCAAGCGCAGCAGTGTGGTCTTGCCCGCGCCGTTGTGGCCGAGAATCACCAGGCGGCTCCCGCGATCCACCGCCAGATCGACCCCATCCAGCACCCGGTGCGCGCCGTAGGACTTGGTCAAACTGATGGCTCCCAACGGTATTCGGCCGCAGGGCTGGGGGTCGGGCAGCCGGATGCGGGCCACCTTCTCCGCCCGTCGCCGCGGTTCCACCTCGGCCAGCAGCGGATCCGCGCGCCGCGCCATATTGCGCGCGGCCACCGCCGTCGACACGCGCGCCTTCATCTTCTCCGCCTGCGCGTGCAGCGCGGCCGCCTTGCGTTCGGCGTTGGCACGCTGGCGGATTCGGCGGCGCTCGTCCGCATCGCGCTGCGCCAGATGACCGTCCCAATCGGTGTTGTAGACGTCGAGGGCGGCGCGGTGCGGATCGAGCCGGAACACACGATTGACGAAGCCCGCCAGAAACGCGATGTCGTGGCTGATCACCACCAGCCCGCCCGGATACCCCTGCAGGAACGTGCGCAGCCAGCCGATCGCGTCGGCGTCGAGGTGGTTGGTGGGCTCGTCGAGCAGCAGGGTGGAACCGTTGCCGCCGAACAGGATTCGCGCCAGCTCCGCCCGGCGGCGCTGACCGCCCGACAGCGCGGCCACCGGCTGGCCGAGGACCCGGTCTGGCAGGCCGACACCGGTGGCGATGCGGGCGGCCTCCGCCTCGGCGGCGTACCCACCGCCGGACTGGAACGCGGCCTCGGCGCGGTCGTAGGCGCGCATCGCCCGCTCGAGCTCGCCCGCGTCGGCGGCCGCGGCCATGGCGGCCTCGGCGGCGCGCAGCGCGCGCACCGACGAGTCGAGCCCGCGGGCGGGCAGTATCCGATCGGCGACGTTGACCCGCGGATCCACCGCGCGCGGATCCTGGACCAGCAGGTCGACCGGGCCGGTGGCGGTGACCACTCCGGCGGCGGGGCGGTCGAGCCCGGCCAGGCAGCGCAGCAGCGTGGTCTTCCCGGCGCCGTTGCGGCCGATGAGGGCGATGCGGTCGCCGGGGGAAACGGTGAAGGTGGCGTCGGTGAGCAGTACGCGCGCGGCGACGCGCAGCTCGACACCGCGAACGGTGATCATGAGAGATGCTCCGAATCGGGCTGAGGACAGACTTCTGGCGTGGAAGCGAGGTCCGCAGCTAAGAGATTCGGTGCATCAGCATGTCGCCGATGCTAGCGGCGAACAGCCGCCTCAGCCACCGAATACATTGCACGCGCCGAGCAGGTCGATACCGCGGCCGACCGACAACTCCAGGGTCGCGGCCGGAATGTCGGGGGTCTGATTCTCCTGTACCGCGGCCAGGATATGACGGCCCTCGGTCCGCGGAATCCAGTCGATGAGCGCGTACGCCCCGCCGGATCGAGCCCAGCCGATCAGCTGTCCGTTGTCGAAGAAGGCCACCCGCCCGACCGGTTCGGTGACGGTGGCCCGCAGGGTGTAGTGGCACCCGGTGCCGTAGTTGGTCGCCGAACCGAAGGCCAGATTCGGAGTCGACGAGAGCTGGGAGACCGCGGCGTTCGCGGGCGCGGCCAGGGCGACGAGCGCCGCGCCCACCGTGCCCGCGAGAAGTCCGGCGCCAATCCTGCTGATCATGTGCATCCTCGTTCGTCCTGGTAACCGGGCCGGTGCGATCCGACGACCCGGATGTCGGCATCGATCCTCGCGCGACCGGCCGCCGATCGGGGGGAGAACCGCCCGATTGTCGGGTTTCCGACGGGAGGAGGACGATAGGGTCATGCACCGCGACGCGCCGACCCGCGACATCGACGAAACACAGGTGACCGTCACGCCGCCGAAGGACAGCGCGGCGGGCGTGACGGCCGTGACCGTGGCGCTCGAGCGCGCGGTCGAGGAGATGGGCCTGATCCGCACCGCGCGCACGCTCGCGCGGGTCAATCAGCGCCACGGCTTCGACTGTCCCGGCTGCGCCTGGCCCGAGCCGACCGGACATCGCCGCCCGGCCGAGTTCTGCGAGAACGGCGCGAAGGCCGTCGCCGAGGAGGCGACGCTGCGCACGGTCACCCCGGAGTTCTTCGCCGACCATTCGATCGAGGAGCTGGCGACCAGATCCGGGTACTGGCTCGGCCAGCAGGGTCGACTCACCCATCCGATGGTGTTGCGTCCCGGCGCCACGCACTACTCCCCCATCGGCTGGGACGAGGCCTACCGCCTCATCGCGGATACGTTGCGCGGCCTGGCCTCTCCCGACGAGGCGGTGTTCTACACCTCCGGCCGCACCGCCAACGAGACGGCGTTCCTCTACCAGCTGCTGGTCCGCAGCTTCGGCACCAACAATCTGCCGGACTGCTCCAATATGTGCCACGAATCCTCCGGCACCGCGCTGACCTCCTCGATCGGCATCGGCAAGGGTTCGGTCTCGATCGATGATTTCGCCCGGGCCGATCTGATCATCGTGGCCGGGCAGAATCCTGGGACCAACCATCCCCGCATGCTGTCGGCGCTGGGCACGGCAAAGGACAACGGCGCCAAGGTGATCGCGGTCAACCCGCTGCCGGAGACCGGGCTGATGGGTTTCCGCGATCCGCAGACGATCAAGGGCCTGACCACCGGCATCACCATTGCCGACGACTTCCTCCAGATCCGCCTCGGCGGTGATATGGCGCTGTTCCAGGGACTGGCCAGACTGCTGTTCGAGGCCGAGGACCGCGCGCCCGGCACCGTCGTCGACCGCGCCTTCGTCGACGCGCACACCGCGGGCTTCGCCGAATACGAAAAGCATATGCGCGCGGTCGATCTCGGCGTCGTCGAGCAGGCCACCGGCCTCACCCGCGAACAGCTCGCGCGGACCGCGCGGCTGCTGGCCGAATCGAGGGCCACCATCGTCTGCTGGGCGATGGGGCTGACCCAGCAGCGCCACGGCGTGGCCACCATCGAGGAGATCACCAATCTGCTGTTGCTGCGCGGCATGATCGGCAAGCCCGGCGCGGGGGTGTGCCCGGTGCGCGGCCACTCCAATGTGCAGGGCGACCGCACGATGGGCATCTGGGAGAAGATGCCCGAAACCTTCCTGGCCGCACTCGATTCCGAATTCGGCATCAACAGCCCGCGCCGCCACGGCTACGACACCGTGGCGGCCATTCGCGCGCTGCGCGACGGGCGGGCGAAGGTGTTCTTCGGCATGGGCGGCAACTTCGTCTCGGCCACTCCCGACACCGAGGTCACCGAGGCGGCGCTGCGCGGTTGCGAGCTGACCGTGCAGGTCTCCACCAAACTCAATCGCAGCCATGTCGTGCACGGGCGCACCGCGCTGATCCTGCCCACCCTCGGCCGCACCGATCTTGACGTGCAGGATGGGGTGAAACAGCAGGTGTCGGTGGAGGATTCGATGTCGATGGTGCATCTGTCGACGGGACGGCTCACCCCGGTCAGCGATCAGCTGCGCAGTGAGGTCGCGATCGTGTGCGAATTGGCGCGCGAGCTGTTCGGGCCCGATCATCCGGTGCCGTGGGAGCGGTTCCGCCGCGACTACGACGCGATCCGCGACGCCATCGCCCGGGTCGTGCCCGGCTGTGCGGACTACAACCGGAAGGTGCGCGAGCGCAACGGTTTCCAGCTGCCGCACCCGCCGCGCGATGCCCGCGAATTCCGGACCTCCACCGGGAAGGCCAATTTCGCGGTCAACGAGCTGACCTGGCTGCCGGTGCCGCCGGGGCGGCTGATCCTGCAGACGCTGCGCAGCCACGATCAGTACAACACCACGATCTACGGCCTCGACGACCGTTACCGCGGAATCCACAACGGGCGCAAGGTGGTTCTCGTGCATCCGGAGGATATCGCCGCGTTCGGTTTCGCCGAGGGCGAGCTGGTGGACCTGGTGTCGGAGTGGACCGACGGCAGCGAGCGGCGGGTGCACGGGTTCCGCCTGGTGCCGTATTCGACCCCGCGCGGCAATGCGGCCGCCTACTATCCGGAGACCAATCCGCTGGTACCGCTGGATCACGTGGCCGAGCGGTCCAATACGCCGGTGTCCAAAGCGGTCACGATTCGGCTGGAGCGGACGTCGGCGTGAGCGAGCTTGCGAGCGAACCATGGACACGGCGTGGCCTGCTCACGGCGGCACCGAGCGCCAGCGAGGTGCCGTCGTGAGCAGAGTGACCGCGCGCCGCAGGACCGTGCGCATCTCCCCCGCCGGTAACACCGAGCGACCCGACACCCTGGCGGTGGAGGAGCCGCTGGAGCTGCGGGTCGACGGACGTTCGCTGACGGTCACCATGCGCACGCCCGGCAGCGATATCGATCTGGCGCACGGATTCCTGTTGAGCGAGAACATCATCGGCTCGCGCGAGGACATCGTCTCCGCCCGCTATTGCGCGGGCACCGATGCCGACGGCCAGAACACCTACAACGTGCTCGACATCCAATTGCGCACACCCACTCCGATTCTCGGGCGGAATTTCCTCACTACCAGCGCCTGCGGACTGTGCGGGAAGACCGCGCTGGACGAGGTGCGCACGCGGACGCGGTTTCCGATTCCGGCGGAGGGGCCGCTGGTCGATGCGGAGATCCTGGCCAGCCTGCCGGATCTGTTGCGTTCGCGCCAAAGCGTTTTCGATGCCACCGGGGGCCTGCACGCGGCCGGGCTGTTCGCCGCCGATGGTTCGGTGCTGGCGGTGCGCGAGGATGTCGGGCGGCACAACGCCGTGGACAAGGTGATCGGCTGGGCGCTGCGGGAGAGCCGGATTCCGGCCCACGATCTCGTGCTCGTCGTCAGCGGACGCGCGTCGTTCGAGCTGGTGCAGAAGGCGGTCATGGCGGGCATCCCGATCCTGGGGGCGGTCTCCGCGCCGAGCTCGCTGGCCGTCGATCTGGCCGTCGAATCCGGGCTCACCCTGGCCGGATTCGTGCGCGGGGAGACCATGAACGTCTATTGCGCGGCCCATCGCCTGAAGATCCGTTGAACCGAGTTCCGTGAACGCTTGTTCACAGACACTGGTCGACTTACCGTAACTGCTACCGGACTGCGACGGCGAACGGGAGAACCCGATGCGAATCTCGGTGCAACGTGCGGGCGACAACCTGCGGGTGCGGATGCGGCTGGACGTGAACCGGCGGCGGTGGCTGATCACCCAGATCTGCCTCGGTGCGCTGGTGGCGATCGGGCTGTTCACCGGCCTGTGGGCCGCGCTCGCGCCGGAATCCTGGTATCGGAGCTTCCCCGGATTCGGGCTGACCTGGGTGTCGGTGGACGGGCCCTACAACCATCATCTCGCCACCGATGTGGGCGCGTTCTTCCTCGGCCTCACGGCCGTGACCGCCGCCGCGCTCTACTACGGCGACAGCCTGCTGGCCCGGGTCGCCGGGCTGGGCTGGCTGGTCTTCGGCACCATCCACCTGATCTACCACGTCGCGCACAAGCCCGGCGAAATGCCGACCGGCAGCTACGTTCTCAGCCTGCTGTCGGTGGTCCTGCTGCCCGCCCTCGGCCTGGCCGCGCTGCTGGCAGCGCCTCGCGAACGAATCCGACTCCGTGACCCCGCACCGATGACTTTCCGTCTGCCGCGCCGTCGTAACAGGTGAGACTCCGAGGGCGATGAGCAGACATCGGACGAAGGTTCAACGGCGAACCACGGAAGGTCAACGACGACCTTCGACAGCGGGCGCGACTGGGGGCATCGGTCGTCACCGGGTCCGATGAGAGAGCTCGGGGGGGCGTCACCGCGGGGTGGCGCTCTCGCCGACGACCTCCTCGCGAGGGAGCGCGGCGAGGATGGACAGGGCGTTGAGAAAGCCGCGGCGGTCGGCGGCGCTGAGCCGATCCAGTAGCTTCTCCTCCCTGGCCTGAATATCGGCCTGCACAGCGTCGCGCAGCGCCCGCCCCGCCGGAGTCAACGCGAGCAGCCGGGCCCGTCGATCGGCCGGGTCGGGCCGGCGCTCGATCAATCCCCGCTCCTGCAGATCGTCCAGCACCGGAATGATCCGCGTCTTGTCGGCCCCGATCTCCTCGGCCAGCACCCCCTGCCCCCGCGCGGTCCCCCGCCCGAGCGCCGACAACACCGCATACCCCCACATGCTCACCCCGTGCTCCGCCAGCACCGGCCGCTCCAACGCCATCAACGCCCGCGCCAACGGCACGATCATCGCCGCCAAATCCGGCCGCTCCGTCTTCGCCATGCGATCAACTTACGTCCCCGGCTCCCCTCCAAACGCATGCCGGGCCGCAGAGCAACCGGCGCTCGCCGCAACTCCCGCGAATTCAGTTGGGCCACTGCGGCGATCGCCCCAGCGCTGCCAGAATGCGGTCCAGGGCGGTGGCCGACTCGCCAGCCCGCACGGCGGGAGCGAAGGGCGCACCCGGAGCCAGGCGCACCTCGTTGTCCGGGACCGCCAGGGCGATCTCCAGCGCGGGCTCGGCGAGGTCGTCGGCCAGGTGGTAGTCGAAACCGAGCGTCCGGGCCACATCCCAGCCGTGCACCACGTAGTCGATGAAGTGAAACCCGATGGCCTGCTGGCCGGGAACGGTGACATCCGGCCCGAATTCGGCCATGGCGAAATCCCGTTCCGGCACTCCCTTCTCGGTGAACGCGGCGAGGACGTCGGCGGCGGCATCCCGGTAGTCCGCGATCGGATCGTCGGCGAGCGGGGCAGGCTGCCAGACCGCCGGATCGCCGCCGCGCCCGCGAGCGGCCGCCGCGAAGCCGCGATGCTGGACGGTCATATGCGCCAACAGGTCCGAAAGCTTCCAGGCCGCGCACGGCGTGGGGCGATCCAGATCATCGGCGGTCACCCGGGACACGATCTCGGCGCTGTAGTCCACCGCTCGGCGGTTGCATTCCCGTATATCAGTCATGCTCGAAATCGTAAGCGATCGCAGATCGTATGTCCATGCTTATTATCAGCAGGCGCAAACGTGTGGCCACCACCACATCCGAAACTCGGGCACGCCGGTTTACCGCGATCCCCCAGCGGAACTAGAGATAATGTGCGCCGTCAGCGCTGCCGGACCACAGAAAGACAGCGGGCCCGGGAGAAAACTCCCGGGCCCGCTGTGCTGTCCGAATGCGACTAGGCCGACTTCTCGCGCCGCTCGGTGCGCTGCACCGGCTTGCGCGGAACGATCGTCGGCAGCACATTGTCGTTCACCGTATCGGCATTGACGACCACCTTGGCGACATCGTCGCGGCTGGGGATGTCGTACATCACCGGCAACAGAACCTCTTCCATGATGGCGCGCAGGCCACGAGCGCCGGTGCCGCGCAGAATCGCCTGGTCGGCAACGGCTTCCAGGGCGTCGGTGGTGAATTCCAGTTCGACGCCGTCCATTTCGAACAGGCGGACGTACTGCTTCACCAACGCGTTCTTCGGCTCGGACAGGATGCGCACCAGCGATTCCTTGTCGAGATTGGTCACCGAGGCCACGATCGGCAGGCGACCGATGAACTCGGGAATCAGGCCGTACTTGATCAGATCTTCCGGCATCACGTCGGCGAAGTGGTCGGTCGTGTCGATCTCGGCCTTCGAGCGCACCTCCGCGCCGAACCCGATGCCGCGCTTGCCGACCCGGTCCTGCACGATCTTCTCCAGACCCGCGAACGCGCCCGCCACGATGAACAGCACGTTGGTGGTGTCGATCTGGATGAACTCCTGATGCGGATGCTTGCGCCCGCCCTGCGGCGGCACGCTCGCCTGGGTGCCCTCCAGGATCTTCAGCAGCGCCTGCTGCACGCCCTCGCCGGAGACGTCGCGGGTGATCGACGGGTTCTCGCTCTTGCGGGCGATCTTGTCGACCTCGTCGATGTAGATGATGCCGGTCTCGGCGCGCTTGACGTCGTAGTCGGCGGCCTGAATCAGCTTGAGCAGGATGTTCTCGACATCCTCACCGACATAACCCGCCTCGGTGAGGGCGGTGGCGTCGGCGATGGCGAACGGCACGTTCAGCATCTTCGCCAGCGTCTGCGCCAGATACGTCTTACCGCAGCCGGTGGGTCCCAGCATCAGAATGTTCGACTTGGTCAGCTCGACCGGCTCCCCGCGGCCGTCGCGACCCTTGTCGCCCGCCTGAATGCGCTTGTAGTGGTTGTATACGGCCACGGCGAGGGTCCGCTTGGCGGTGTCCTGGCCGATCACGTACTGCTCGAGGAACTCCCGAATCTCTGCGGGCTTGGGCAGCTCATCGAGTTTGACCTCGCTGGACTCGGCCAGCTCCTCCTCGATGATCTCGTTGCACAGATCGATGCACTCGTCGCAGATGTATACACCCGGTCCCGCAATGAGCTTCTTGACCTGCTTCTGGCTCTTTCCGCAGAACGAGCATTTGAGCAGATCGCCGCCATCACCGATGCGCGCCATCTCGTGGGTCCCTACTTCCTTGTCCGCGTGCAACCGTCTGTCTCGGAAGCCGACAAGCCGCCTTCGAACTACGCTACCCGCCCTACAACGATCGGTGTCGTGCGCCGATCGGATTTTTCGGGGATTCCGGCAGTTTTGTCCTCAGGTCCTTCGACCGTGCCGACAACCATGAGCAAAGGTCCCTCTAGTGACCGTACCCGGTAGACGCGATACAGGTCGACAACTTGGGGCACGTTTCTCACTCCGGGCGTGCCTTCCGCCGCCGAGACGACGGAAGGCCGCCACGCTCACTTCTTCTGGGCGCTCAGCTTCCGGTAGTCGAACACGGTATCGATGATCCCGTATTCCTTGGCCTCCTCGGCGGTGAGGATCTTGTCGCGATCGGTGTCCTTGCGGATCGTGTCGGCGTCCTTACCGGTGTGCCGGGCCAGGGTGGTCTCCATCTGGCGGCGCATGCGCTCGATCTCGGCGGCCTGGATCTCCAGGTCGGAGACCTGGCCCTGAATGCCACCCTCCAGCGAGGGCTGGTGGATCAGCACGCGGGCGTTGGGCAGGCAGGCGCGCTTGCCGGGGGTACCCGCGGCCAGCAGCACCGCGGCGGCGGAGGCGGCCTGGCCCAGGCAGACGGTCGCGACGTCGGCGCGCACGTACTGCATGGTGTCGTAGATGGCCATCAGCGCGGTGAACGAGCCGCCGGGGGAGTTGATGTACATCGTGATGTCACGGTCGGGATCCAACGACTCGAGCACCAGCAGCTGGGCCATGATGTCGTTGGCCGAGGTGTCGTCCACCGTCGCGCCGAGGAAGATGATGCGCTCCTCGAACAGCTTGTTGTACGGGTTGGACTCCTTGACACCGAAGCTGGAGTGTTCGATGAACGACGGCAGGATGTAGCGCGCCTGCGGACCGGCCGGCGCGACACCGGACAGCCCGGCGCGGGGATCGAAATGAGTCATCTTCGTCTCCAAAGGTCTCGAAGTCGGTGAGCTAGTTGGCGGTGCCGTTGGCCTGGCGGGCGTGGGTGATCACGCTGTCGATGAAGCCGTACTCGAGGGCTTCCTTCGCGGTGAACCACCGGTCGCGGTCGGCGTCGGCGGTCACCTGCTCGACCGACTTGCCCGTGTGCAGCGCCTGCAGCTCGTTGAGCTCGCGCTTGGTGTGCGCGAACTGCTCGGCCATGATCGCGATGTCGGCGGCCGAGCCACCGATGCCCGCGGAGGGCTGATGCATCATGATTCGCGCGTGCGGCAGGGCGAAGCGCTTGCCCTTGGCGCCCGCGGTGAGCAGGAACTGGCCCATCGAGGCGGCCAGGCCCAGGCCGTAGGTGGCAACGTCCGGCTCGACCAGCTGCATCGTGTCGTAGATCGCCATGCCCGCGGTCACCGAGCCGCCGGGCGAGTTGATGTACAGCGAGATGTCGCGAGTCGGATCCTCGGCCGCCAGGAGCAGGAGCTGGGCGCACAGCTTGTTGGCGATATCGTCGTCGACCTGTGTACCCAGGAAGATGATGCGGTCGCGCAGCAGGCGCTCGAACACGGAGTCACTGAGGTTGAGACCAGCGGTCGCGGATGTCATGACCGGCCCTGCCTGATTGATTGTCACGGATACCTGCCCTCTCTCACCGGCTCGGTGCTAGCTAGCACGGCCATTTCTGATTCGCTGACACAAACCCTAACGAAGCAGGGCGGCACCGAACTCCCGGTACCGCCCTCCTTCGCTCACAGCGCAAATTTCGCAATCACCAAAGGACATTCGCGCTGCTGTTGCATGTAATTACTCGGCGCTCGCCGCGGCGGGCTGCTCCTCGGAGCCCTCCTCGTCCGGGCTGCCGAACATCTCGGTGGTGTCGACCGCGTTGCCCGCGGTGTCGGTCACCTTGGCCTGGCCGACCACGGTCGCCAGCGCCTTGCCGCGGCGCACGTCGGCGAAGATCGCACCCAACTGACCGGCCTGCTGGACCTGCTGGATGAACTGCTCCGGCGACAGGCCGTAGCGCTGCGACTGGAACAGGATGCGCTCGGTGAGCTCGTCCTGGCCGACCTGGGTGTTCTCCTTCTCGGCGATGGCGTCGAGCAGCAGCTGGGTCTTGACCGACTTCTCGGCCGACTCCTTGGCGTCGGAGTCGAACTCCTCGCGCGAGGAGCCCTGCGCCGCCAGCGCCTCGGCGAACTTCGCCTCGTCGTGGTCGAAGCCGTGCACCGCGTCGTGGGTCACCGCGTCGACCTCGGCCTGCACCGCGCCCTCGGGCAGCGGCACCTCGGTCTTCTCCAGCAGCGCCTCGAGCACCTTGTCGCGGATCTCGCCCGCCTGCTGCACCTTCTTGACCTGCTCCACGCGCTTGCGCAGGTCGGCCTTCAGCTCCTCGATGGTGTCGAATTCGCTTGCCATCTGGGCGAATTCGTCATCGGCCTCGGGCAGCTCGCGCTCCTTGACCGAGTTCACCTTCACGGTGATCACGGCCTCCTTGCCCGCGAACTCACCGGCGACCAGGGTCGAGGTGAAGTCCTTGGACTCCTCGGCGGTCATGCCGACCAGGGTCTCGTCCAGACCCTCGATCAGCTGGCCCGAGCCGACCTCGTGGGACAGGCCGGTGGTGGAGGCCTCGCTGACCTCCTGGCCGTCCACGGTGGCCGACAGGTCGATGGAGACGAAGTCGCCGTTCTGGACCGGGCGCTCGACGCTCTTCAGAGTGCCGAAGCGCTGGCGCAGCGACTGCAGCTGCTGCTCGATGTCGGCGTCCTCCACCGCGATCGGGTCGACGGTGACGGCGATATCGGAGTACTCCGGCAGGGTGATCTCCGGGCGGACGTCGACCTCGGCGGTGAAGGCCAGCTCCTGGCCGTCCTCGATCTTGGTGATCTCGATCTCGGGGCGGCCGATGACCTTCACATCGGCGGAGACCACGGCCTCGCTGTAGCGGGCGGGCAGCGCGTCGTTGACGACCTGCTCGAGGATCGCGCCGCGGCCCAGGCGGGCCTCCAGCAGCTTGGCCGGCGCCTTGCCCGGGCGGAAGCCGGGGATGCGCACCTGCTTGGCCAGCGCCTGATAGGCCCGGTCGAAGTCCGGCTTCAGTTCCTCGAAGGGCACCTCGACGTTGATGCGGACCCGGGTCGGGCTCAGCTGCTCGACGGTGCTCTTCACGGACATGCTCCTTGTGTTCGTTCTGACGAGTTCTCTGGTTGACGTGTTCGGTCCCCCCGATCGCATCCCGACCAGGTTAGTCGACGTCATGGGCATGGCTGCAATCGGCCGCTGCTAGCCCACCTTGACGGCATCGGTCACGAACACCAGCGTCTCGTCGGGTTTGATGCCGTTGCCGCCCTTTCCGTAGCCCAGATCCGGCGGGATGATCAGCAACCGGCGGCCGCCCTGCCGCACGCCGAGCAGGCCCTCGTCCCAGCCGCGGATGACCTGGCCCGCGCCGAGCGTGACCGGGAAGGGCTCCCCGGCGTCGAAGGAGCTGTCCAGCTTCTGCCGATCCGACCAGGTGACCAGCGTGTAGTTCATGGTCAGCTGCTGTCCGGCCACCGCGCCGGGGCCGCTGCCCTCGACGAGGTCCTTGGTGATCAGCCGCTTGGGCGGATCGCAGTCGCCGGGGATCGTGATGGTGGGCGGCTCACCGAAACCGCCGGTGGTCTTGATGTCGTCGGCCGTGCACTCGCGGCCGTGGCTCGCGGTCGGCGCGGCCGCTCCGGACACCGTTTTCGACGGCGTCGCAGCGGGTGCGGGCGAACTCTTGTCGTCACCGTTTCCGCAGGCGGTGAGGGCGACTGCGGTCGCGACGAGCACGGTCGAGCCGATGATCCGGGCCAGTGGGGTCATGCGCGGCACCCTAACGGACGCGTCTCGGTCACATCGCGCCGGTAGCGTGACTGGCAGGGCACAGGGTGGGTAGGCCCAAAGCGACGTCCTACGTGAGGAGTTCGCGGATGACCCAGTTGGCAAGTGCCGGTGGCGACACCTCGGCCGACAATGTCGGCACTCGCGGTGGCGACACCGTCGCACCGGAGCCCTATCACCTGGGCGAGGCGCCCGGCCCGCTCGACCATGATCAGCTCACCGACCTGGATGCCTGGTGGCGAGCGGCGAACTATCTGTCGGTCGGGCAGATCTATCTGATGTCCAATCCGCTGCTGCGCACGCCGCTGGCGGCCGAGCACGTCAAACCGCGGCTGCTGGGCCATTTCGGCACCGTGCCGGGGTTGAATCTGGTGTGGGCCCATGCCAATCGGGCCATCCTGGCCCGCGACCTGAACGCGGTGTTCGTCGCCGGACCCGGTCACGGCGGACCGGGGCCCAATGCCTGCGGCTGGCTCGAGGGTACGTATTCCGAGCTGTACAGCCATATACCGCGCGACGTGGAGGGGATGCGGGAGTTCTTCCGGCAGTTCTCCTTCCCCGGCGGCGTGCCCAGCCATTGCGCGCCGGAGACGCCGGGGTCGTTCCACGAGGGTGGTGAGCTCGGCTATTCGCTGCTGCACGCGTTCGGTGCGGCGCTGGACAATCCGGATCTGACGGTGTTCTGCGTGGTCGGTGACGGCGAGGCGGAGACGGGGCCGCTGGCCGGGAGCTGGCACGCGAACAAATTCCTCAATCCGGCCCGCGACGGCGCCGTGCTGCCGGTGCTGGCGCTCAACGAGTACAAGATCGCCAATCCGACGTTGCTGGCCCGCGTTCCGGAGTCCGAACTGCTGTCGCTGCTGCGCGGGTACGGCTACGACCCGATCGTGGTCGCCGGGCACGATCCGGCCGCGGTGCATCAGGCCATGGCCGCGGCGGTGGACACCTGCCTGGACCGCATCGCCGACATCCAGCGCTCGGCCCGGTCCGGCGCGGACGGCGCGCGGCCGTTCTGGCCGATGATCGTGCTGCGCACGCCGAAGGGCTGGACCTGCCCGCCCAAGGTCGACGGGGATCCGGTCGAGGGCACCTTCCGCGCCCATCAGGTGCCGCTGCCCGGGGCGCGGTCGGATGCGGCGCATCGGGCCGTGCTCGAGCAGTGGCTGCGGTCGTATCGGCCGGAGGAGTTGTTTGACGAGAACGGTTCTCCGCTTCCGCAGGTGCTACGACTCAATCCGAGCGGCGATCGGCGGATGAGTGCCAATCCGGTCGCCAACGGCGGTGCGCTGCTGCGGGATCTGCGGCTGCCCGACTGGCGCTCGTACGGGGTCGAGGTCACGGATCCGGGCGCGACCAAACATGAGGCGACCCGGGTGCTGGGCGGCTGGCTGCGCGATGTGACGAAGGCCAATCCGGACAACTTCCTCACCTTCGCCCCCGACGAGCTGGCCAGCAATCGGCTGCAGGACGTGCTGGAGGTGACCGGACGCGATTGGCAGGCCGAGGTCGGCGAGTTCGATGTGGGGCTGGATCGCCGCGGCCGGGTGATCGAGGTGCTGTCCGAGCACATGTGCCAGGGGCTGCTGGAGGGTTATCTGCTCACCGGGCGGCACGGGGTGTTCACCTGCTACGAGGCATTCATCCACATCGTGGACGCCATGTTCAATCAGCACGCGAAGTGGCTGGACGCGAGTGCGCAGGTGCCGTGGCGGCGGCCCGTGCCGAGCCTGAATTACCTGCTGTCCTCGCATGTCTGGCGGCAGGATCACAATGGATTCACCCATCAGGATCCGGGCTTTCTCGACGTGGTGTTGAACAAGAAGCCCTCGATCGTGCGGGTGTATCTGCCACCGGACGCCAACACCCTGCTGTCGACCTACGACCACTGCCTGCGCTCACGGCACTACGTGAACGTGGTGGTGGCGGGCAAACAGCCGCAACAGGATTGGCTGTCGGTGCCGGAGGCCGCCGCGCACTGCGCGCGGGGCGCGGGCCTGTGGGAGTGGGCCGGGCACAACGACGAACTGGGCACCGAGCCGGACGTGGTGCTGGCATGCGCCGGGGACGTGCCGACGCTGGAGACCCTCGCCGCGGCCGCGATCCTGCGGGAGCGGCTGCCGCAGTTGCGGATTCGGGTCGTCAATGTGGTGGATCTGATGCGGCTGCTGCCCAGCGAGGAACATCCGCACGGGCTGCCCGACCGCGAGTTCGACACGCTGTTCACCACGAACCGGCCGGTGATCTTCGCCTTCCACGGCTATCCGTGGCTGATCCATCGACTCACCTACCGGCGCACCAACCACTCCGGGCTGCATGTGCGCGGCTACAAGGAGAACGGCACCACCACAACGCCGTTCGACATGGTGATGCTCAACGATCTCGATCGCTTCCATCTGGTCATGGATGTCATCGATCGGGTGCCCGGGCTGCAGACCCGTGCGGCCGGGCTGCGGCAGGAGATGGTGGACGCCAGGTTGGCGGCGCGGGCGTGGACGCGAGAGCACGGGGAGGACATTCCGGCCGTCGCGGAGTGGACCTGGCCCTATTCGCGTAGTCGATCGTAGGGGGTGAGCGGGCGGTAGCAAGCTGGTCATACGAATTAAGAATGAACCTTCTCCACCAAAACTGTACGGACGGTTATAAGCTCCCGTCGTGCCCCTGGAGACAGGGGCATGGGTTACTTGGGGATTGGACAACCGCATGGACACGCGCAGGGCCGGCACGATGCCTACCGTTTCGTTGCCCGCCGACACAACCGCAACCGGCGCGACAGTATTCGCACTGCGCTTCACCGGATACCTCTACACCGTAGGGCTGCGCGACGCCTTCGCCGACCTGATGGCCCGCCACGAGGCCTTACGCACCGTCGACCCCACCAGGGTCAACCTGGTGCTGTCGCCCGAGGCCGCCCCCGTCCCCGATCTGGTTCCCGTGCTGGTCACCCCCCTCGAATTACCGGGCGCCGTAAACGAATTCCTCTCCCCCGAGGCGGCCCGCGCCACGTCCGCCCCCGTTCGCGCCCGCTCGTTCCGCATCCTCGGCGACCCCGAGGACACCCCCGACCACCTCCTGGTGATCATCACCAACCACCACACCACCAACCGCATCTCCCCCGCCCGCCTCACCCGAGACCTCATGACCGCCTACGCCGCCCGCCGCCGCAACCTGCCCCCAAGCTGGACCCACCGCCCCCACCACCTACACGTCCACGAACTACGCCAAGTGCACCTTCTGGACCCCACCGCCCTGACCCCCGCTCCCGTATAGCCCCTCCCCCAAGCCATTCCACCCATCCCGCCGGAAGCCCCACCCGGCCAACGCCCTCGCTGCCGAGTCCGACCATCGGCGTGCCGATGAGTTTCGGCGAACACCGCCGTCAGTAGATCGAAACTTCGAACACCCGCAGCCGGGATGGGCGCGGAAGCGATGGTCGCCGACCATCACCGCGCACCGGCCGGCTGCCCCGGACGTGGAGATTTGCTCTAGTGTCGAATGTTGTTTCTCGCAACGAGCTGTGGGCGATGGTCCACGCCGAACGGGCGGCGTTGGCCGACGACCTCGCCGATCTGACCGACCTGCAATGGGCTCAGCAGTCACTGTGCGAAAAGTGGACGGTGGAACAGGTCGTCGCACATCTCACCGCGGGCGCGACCAACAGTCGATTCCGTTGGCTGGTCAGCGTCATCAGCACCGGGTTCGACTTCGACAAACACAACGCGCGACAGCTCGACGCCCACCGCGGCGACAACCCGGCCGAGACCTTGGACCGATTCCGAGCCATCGTCACGAGCACCGCCTCCCCGTCCGGCCATATCGCGGCCTGGCTCGGCGAGGTGGTCGTCCACGCCCAAGACATCCGGCGTCCGCTCGGCCTATCCCGCGAGCCCTCGATCGCAGCCGCCACCGCCGTCGCCCACTTCTACGCGAGCCGGAACTTCACCGTCTCCAGCCGAAGCGCGATCGAAGGGCTCCGTGTGGTAGCGACCGACAGCCCCTTCGCCACCGGAACCGGCCCCCTGGTCACGGGGCCGACCCTTGCCTTGACCATGGCAATGGCAGGCAGGAGCACCTATTGCGATGACCTCACCGGGCCGGGCGTGCATACCCTGCGAAACCGTCTGTGAATCCCTCCGCCGTCCACCAGCGCCCGAAATGACGGAATTCGGTTGCCCGGGTGGGTTCGGCGGGTGACGATCGGGCGGTGTTGTTGACGATCACCTGCGCACGGCCCCCGGGGGCCGCTTGGCCCGCTACCGACCTCGGGTTCTTGTTGCACAAGAATCCAGCGCGGGTGCAGGTCTTCGAGCAGTCGTACGGGGCGGCGCACGTGGTGTATCCGGAGGCGACCGAGCAGCGGTGTACCGCGGCCCTGCTGTTGGAGATCGATCCGATTCGGCTGGTCCGGGGGAAGTCGCGGGGCGCGGGGGAGTTCAGCCTCGGGCAGTACGTCAACGATCGGCCGTATGCCGCCTCGTCACTGCTGGCGGTGGCGATCTCGACCGTCTTCGGGACCGCGCTGCACGGGCGGTGCGCGCAGCGACCGGAGTTGACCGAGACCGCGCTGCCGCTGCGGATCGAGCTACCCGCCGTGCCCTGCACGGGCGGACCCGAGATCGCCGAGCGAATCTTCGCGCCCCTGGGCTGGCAGGTCACCGCGACCCCGATCCCGTTGGATCCCGCCTTTCCGGACTGGGGCGAATCCCATTACCTCCGGCTGGAACTGACCGGTGCCCTGCGCCTGTCCCAGGCCCTGTCGCACCTGTACGTTCTGCTGCCCGTCCTCGACGGCAGCAAGCACTATTGGCTGGCCCAGGACGAGATCGACAAACTCCTGCGCGCCGGCGCGGATTGGCTCCCCACCCACCCCGAACGCGCCTGGATCACCCGCCGCTACCTCGCCCGCCGCCAGTCCCTCGTCCGCGCGGCCCTGGCCCGCCTCGCCGAAATCGACGACGCCACACCGGAACAACTCGACGCCGTCGAAGAACCGATTGCCGACATCGACGATTCCCTCGCGGCCACCGCGCCCGCAGACCTCGCGGCAGGTACCGCGGACCTGCCGAGCAACGCGGGAACGACAACCGACCCGGACACGCCGAACAGGCTGAACTTCGTGAACGATCCGAGTACCGCGAACGCCATCGACCCGACCGACCGCGCGCATCCGGCCGACCGCGCGAACACGACCGGCATCACCGACCGGAACAGTGGTGGCGAATTCGCCCGTTCCACTGTCGATTTCGCGACATCGACGCATACGCCGCACGACCCTTCGGCCGCACCCCCGCACCGGTCGCTCACCGTCACCCGCCGCGCCGCGGTCGTGCGCGCCCTGCGCGACCTCGGCGCTCACCGCGTGCTCGACCTGGGCTGTGGCGAGGGGGCGTTGTTGCGGGAGTTGGCGGCGGATCGGGAATTCACCGAGATCGTGGGCGTGGATGTGTCGACTCGGGCGTTGCACGTGGCGCAGCGGCGGATGGAGCGGCTGCCTGCCTGGATGGCGCAGCGGGTCCGGGTTCGTCAGGGTGCGCTGACCTATACCGATGCGGCGTTGCGCGGGTATGACGCCGCCGTGTTGATGGAGGTGATCGAGCATGTCGATCCGCCTCGGCTCGCGGCGCTGGAGCATGCCGTATTCGGCTCGGCGGCACCGAAGGCGGTGGTCGTGACGACTCCCAACGCCGAATACAACGCACTCTACGAGGGCCTGCCCGCCGGGACCTACCGGCATACCGACCATCGATTCGAATGGAGTCGGACCGAGTTCGCCGAGTGGTCCCGACGGATTGCCGAAACATACGGCTACACAGCACGATTCGAGCCGATCGGCCCAATGGACGAACGCCACGGCTCCCCGACTCAGATGGCGATCTTCGTCGGTGACGCCCGGGAAGGAGAGGCGTGATGACCGAGCTGTCCATCCCCGAGCTGTCGCTGGTCGCCCTGATCGGTTGCACCGGTTCGGGTAAGTCCACCTTCGCGCGCAAGCACTTCCGCCACACCGCGATCGTTTCCTCCGACGCCTGCCGCGGCATCGTCAGCGACGACGAGAACGATCAGAGCGCCACCGACGACGCCTTCGCGCTGCTGCACCACATCGTGGGCGTGCGGTTGCGACGCGGGCTGCGGACGGTGGTCGATGCCACCAACGTCCAGCCCATGGGGCGACAGGAACTGGTGCGGGTGGCGCGCGAGCACGACGTCCTGCCCGTCGCCATCGTCCTCGACGTCCCGGAGCGAATCTGCCTGGAGCGCAATGCCGATCGGCCCGACCGCGCCCACCTCGGCCGGCACGTCGTCGCCCGTCAGCAGCGCGATCTGCGGCGCAGCCTGCGCGCGCTGGAACGCGAGGGCTTCCGCAAGGTCTACGTGCTGCGCGGCGTGGCGGAGATCGAGGCGGCCACCCTGGTCGACGAGAAGGCTTGGAACGACAAGCGCGAGCTGACCGGGCCGTTCGACGTCATCGGCGACGTCCACGGCTGCCGCGCCGAACTGGAGAACCTGCTCGAAACACTCGGCTACCTCCTGCGGCGAGACGAGGCGGGCCGCCCGATCGACGCCCGCCATCCCGACGGCCGCACCGCCGTCTTCGTCGGCGACCTCGTCGACCGCGGCCCGGACACCCCCGGTGTGCTCCGCTTGGTGATGGGCATGGTGGCAGCCGGAAACGCGTTGTGCGTCACCGGAAATCACGAACACAAACTGGTCCGCGCCCTGGACGGCAAGAAGGTCCGCATCGCCCACGGCCTCGCCGAATCGCTGGCCCAGCTCGAGGCCGAGCCCGAGGAGTTCCGCACGGCCGCCCACGAATTCTGCCGCGGCCTGGTCAGCCACTACGTGCTCGACGGCGGCAATCTCGTTGTCGCCCACGCCGGCCTGAAGCAGGAGTATCACGGCCGCGCCTCGGGCCGGGTGCGCTCGTTCGCGATGTATGGCGAAACCACCGGCGAGACCGATGAATACGGCCTGCCCGTGCGCTATCCATGGGCCGAGGACTACCGCGGCCGCGCCACCGTGCTCTACGGCCACACCCCGGTCACCGAGCTGCGCTGGATCAACAACACCCTGTGCCTGGACACCGGCGTGGTGTTCGGCGGCCGCCTCAGCGCCCTGCGCTATCCGGAACGCGAGCCGGTATCCGTTGCCGCCCAGCGGATCTGGTACGAACCGGTGCGACCGCTGCAGGCGACCACCATCACCACCGCCGCGGGGGTGGTGCGCCGCGATCCGGGCGTCCTCGACCTCGACGATGTGATCGGCCGCCGCGTCGTGGAGACCCGCCACCACGGCCGGGTGAGCGTGCAGCAGGAGAATGCGAGCGCCGCCCTCGAGGTGATGAGCCGCTTCGCGATCGACCCGCGCTGGCTGATCTACCTGCCGCCGACCATGTCCCCCTGTGCCACAGCCGATTCCGGCGACCTGCTGGAGCATCCGGCGCAGGCGTTCGCCTACTACCGGTCCGAGGGCGTCGGCACGGTGGTGTGCGAGGAGAAGCATATGGGTTCGCGTGCGATCGCCGTGGTCGCGCGCACCCCGCAGGCTGCCCGCGACCGCTTCGGCATCGCCGACGGCAGCACCGGCGCGCTCTACACCCGCACCGGCCGCCCGTTCTTCGACGATCCGGAGCGCACCGAGGCCGTCCTCGCGCGCCTGCGCGCGGCCGCCGAAACCGCCGGGCTGTTCGACGAATTGGGCACCACCTGGCTGGCCCTCGATGCCGAACTGCTCCCGTGGTCGGCCAAGGCCATGGGCCTGCTGCGCGACCAGTACGCCGCGGTCGGCGCGGCCGCCCGCGCGGCCCTGGGTGCGGCCACCGAGGTCCTGGCGGCGGCCGCCGCACGCGGCCTGCCCGTCGGCGAACTGGCCGAGCGCACCGCGACCCGCCGCCGGGACGCCGAAGCCTTCACCGCCGCCTACGGCCGTTACTGCTGGCCGGTGGACGGTCTCGAGGGCTTGCGGCTGGCGCCGTTCCAGATCCTGGCCGCCGAGGGCGCCAACCTCGCCGTGCGCGACCATGATTGGCACCTCACCCGGCTCGACGCCCTGGTTGCCGCCGACCCGCGGCTGTTCACCGGTACCCGCCGGATGACCGTGGACCTGGCCGACCCGGACGCCGAGGCCGCCGCGACCGCCTGGTGGACCGATATGACCGCGGCGGGCGGCGAGGGCATGGTCGTCAAACCGCTCGCATCGCTCGTAACCGCAAGCGGGACCGGCAGACTCGTGCAGCCGGGCGTGAAATGCCGCGGCCCGGAGTATCTCCGTATCATCTACGGCCCGGAATACCCGCACCCGCGCAATCTGGCTCGCCTGCGCGTGCGCGGCCTGGGCCGCAAACGCGCACTGGCCCTGCGGGAATACGCCCTCGGGCTGGAGTCGCTGGACCGCTTCGTCACCGGCGAACCGCTGTGGCGGGTGCACGAGGCGGTCTTCGCGGTCCTGGCCCTGGAGTCCGAACCGGTCGATCCGCGCCTGTAGGTTTCAGACCGCGAAGACCTGCGAGTCGTCGGCGAATGCCTTGAACTCCAAGGCATTTCCGGCCGGATCCAGCAGGAACATGGTCCACTGCTCGCCGGGCCGACCGGCGAAGCGCAGATAGGGCTCGATGACGAACTCGGTGCCCGCCGCGCGCAGCCGGTCGGCGAGCTCGTGGAATGCGGGCACGGTCAGCAGCAGGCCGAAATGCGGCACCGGAACGTCGTGGCCGTCGACCTGGTTGTGCGTCCGCGGCGCCCGGTTCGGCGCGAGATGGGTGACGAACTGGTGCCCGTGCAGATTCCAGTCGATCCAGGTGTCGGCGCTGCGGCCCTGCTCGAGGCCCAGAACCTCACCGTAGAAGCGGCGCGCTGCGTCGAGGTCGTCGACCGGCACGGCCAGATGGAATCGCGGGATCGGGGAGTCGAGAACGGTCATGTCGCGCACCACCTTTCCGGCCGAGAGTACTACGGCCCGCGCCGAGGCGATGCGCGGCGGAATCGCCGATCTGTCGATCACCTGTCCGCGTCGACCGCCGGGCGCTGGGCGCACGCCGCGCCGACGCTGGAAGTTTTCTCGGCGCTCAGTCGGCGGACAGGCGCTCGACCAATCGATCGATGAGCGGGCGCTGACCGGCGGACAGCTTGACCCGCGCCGCGTCCGGATCGAACCATTCGGCCCGATCGATCTCCGGGAACTCCTGCCGCCGCCCCGAGCGCGGCGGCCATTCCATCTCGAAGGTCCCCGGATTCATCCGGGCGGGATCGAGCTCGCCCTCCACCGCCCACACCACGACCTGTTTGCGCCCGCTGCTGTAGCGAACCTCGCCCAGGTCCAACCACTCTCCCGCAGGCACCGGCAGCCCCAGTTCCTCGGTGAACTCCCGCGCCGCCGCGGCCCGCGCCTCCTCGACGCCGGGCTCGTACTCGCCCTTGGGAATCGACCACGCGCCCGCGTCCTTGCGCGCCCACAGCGGCCCACCCAGATGGCCGAGCAGCACCTGCAACCCGGGCCGACGCCGATAGACCAGAACCCCCGCGCTGTATCTCATGCTAGCAGTCTGCCGTAGCGCTAACCCAGGGTCGTGACCTCGGTGGAGTCGTCATCCTCGGTCGAGGACACGCTGCCGCTGACCGCCTCGGCGAGCACACCCAGAATCAGGAACACCACCAACAGCACCTTCCCCGCGGTCGAGACCAGCAGCGGCCGGGTCGGCGAGGCGGGCGGCCGCCCCGCCGCCGCGGCATCGTCACCGAAGATCCCCCACGGATAGGCCGGGGTCAGCAGCGAGACATACGACATCGTGCGCACATGAATCCGCAGCCCCGCCGCCGACGCCTCGAACAGCGCCCGCGGCTGCCGACCGAGGATCAGCGTCACCAGCCACACGATCACCGCCACGCTGGACCACCCCACATACAGCAGATTGCTCACCACCAGCATCGGAAACGCCAACACCAGCCGAAACAGCACCGCCAGCCGATTCAACCGGGTGGGCGCCGGAAACCACACCCGCACCGGATACCCCACCGGCGCTACCTCGAAGGTGAACGGCGGATACCGATCCACCAGCAACAACACATACCCCGCAACCCGCCCCTCATACGCCACGATGCTCCGCAACAACTCCCCACACCACTCCGGCAACCGTCCGAGCACCAGGGCGGCAAACCACCCCACGATCACCACCACGGTCCCGACGATCTGCAATACCCACACCGCGACCAACTGCGGAATCACCAGCAACAACCGAAGCAACACGGTCCACCGCCGCTGCCGCTCCGGAGCGAACACATCCAGCTCCACCGGCTCCGGTGCCTCGGCAACATACATCGGCTCGGGCGTAACCGTCATGCCATCTACGTTAAGCAATTGATCAGCAAACGCCTCGATTCCACGCCGACACGCGGCGAGGGGAATCGAGTGCGATATGGATGCCGACGGGCATTCCGGAAAAACATCATCGGTTCATGGTCGGGGTGACAGGATTTGAACCTGCGACCCTCCGCTCCCAAAGCGGATGCGCTACCAAGCTGCGCTACACCCCGTTGTCGGCCAGCGACTCCGCTGGCGAGTCCCCGATGAACGGGAAAACGGCCGTCGGAGCGGGCGACGGGAATCGAACCCGCACCATCAGCTTGGAAGGCTGAGGTTCTACCATTGAACTACGCCCGCACGCACACGACACCGATGGGATCGCCACGATGCCGTCTGCGCCTGAGACTGTACCGAACTCCGCTTCCCGAACGCCAATCGCCTCGTCGGTGACGGTCTTGTCGGCGCGTCGGGGGCGACACGCGAACACGCCCATGCGGGACACACCGAAGCTGGTGTAACACCACAGGCAGGCAATCGATCTCATTGCCGATCGCCATTCGCGAGACACCGGAACAGGTTGCAAAACATCGCGTTTCCGTGTCGGGTGGCTTGCTAGGATCCTTTTTGCCGGACGGGGGTATCTGGAAAGGGGGCGGTGAGCGTGCGCCGATGGTGTACAGGACCGCATAGCAGTGAGCTCGATCCGAAGGGTACGACCGGCAAGGGCGCCGGTTCAGACGGCGTCTGCGCGGGGTGAGCGCAGATGCCCGCCGAACCGGATGCACCGACCGCCGCGGCGATCGCCGCGACCACCCGGGACTGGGTGCGCGCCGTCTACGGCGGCAGCGGCCTGAGCGTCCCACCCGAACATCTCGAACAGGTCTTCGCCGCCATCATCGATGAGCTGCTGGATCTGGCCGGATCCGAACCGTTCCCAGTGCGGGCGGCCCGCGATGTCGGCCACCGCCTGGCCGAGCCGCCGTTCGACCGCACGCGCATGCTCGCCCCGGCGACGCGCGCGCTGCTGGGCTTCGCGCCGGGCGAACCGGGTTCGCTGGTGGCGACCCGGTGGCCGTTCGTGGCCAGCCACGCCATCGACGCCTATGCCGAGGCGTTGCAACAACGGGCGCTGGCCCAGCAGGAGCGCAGCCTGTCCGAGGCGGTCTCGGTACGCGTGCAGGAGATCGCCGCCCTGCAGCACCGGCTGCGCCACGAGGCCACCCACGATGCGCTGACCGATCTGGCGAATCGTTCGCTGCTGCAGGAGCGGGTGCGGCTGATGGCGACCGACCGCTCCCGCGGCGTCGGGCTGCTTTTACTCGACCTGGACGACTTCAAGCAGATCAACGACGGCTTCGGCCACGCGGTCGGCGACGAGGTGCTGGTGGAGATCTCGCGGCGGCTGCGCGCGGCCTGTCCGGAGGAGACGGTCGTATGCCGTTACGGCGGTGACGAATTCGTGCTCGCGCTGCCCGCCCGGCGCAATACGCTCGGCGAGGTGGCCATGCGGGTGCTCGCGGCCATGCACGATCCGGTACGCACGGCGGCGGGGCCGGTGCCGGTCTCGGCGAGTGTGGGCACGGCGTTCTGCCCGCCCGGGCGCGCCTGCGATTTCTCCGATCTGCTGCGCAGTGCCGATCGGGCGATGTATTCGGCGAAGACGGCCGGGAAGCGGCGATTCGCGCTGTCGGAGGTCGGTGGCGAGGTGGAGCCGGGTGGATTCGTCACCCGGCCGATCTTCGACGCGGCGGTTGCCGGATAAGTCGCAATCGTCCGGTTATCCGGCGTGCGCGTACGCTTGTCGATGTGTCGCTCTTGCTGATCCTTCTGGTGGTCGTGCTGATCGTCTTCGTGGCGGTGGTCTTCGCCGGTCGGTCCTCCCGCAATCGCGAGGCCGCCAAACTCGCCGACGCGAAGGCCGACGCGCGACGCCTCATCGAACGGCTCGGCGGTCAGGTCTACAACCTGACCGGCACCGACGCCGCCTCCAAACAAGCCCTCGCGGACGCCGGTGAGCGCCTGAACGCGGCCGGTTCGCAGATCGACCAGGCGACCACGGTCGCGCAGGCCCGGCTCGCCAAGGAGACCGCCGTGGAGGGGCTCTACTACATTCGCGCGGCGCGCACGGCCATGGGCATGGATCCCGGCCCCGCGGTACCCGAACTCGACGGCCAGAGTGCGGCAGGGCGGGTGACCGAGGACCGCGCCATCGACTTCGAGGGCCGCCGCATCGAGGCGTCCCCGACACCGTCCCCGCAAACTCCCAATTACTACCCCGGCGGCCGCGTCGCGGGCCGCCCGGTCCCCGCCGGTTGGTACTCCGAACCCTGGTGGAAGACCGCGCTCGTCGCGGGCGCCTGGGGCGTCGGCTCGGTGCTGCTGTTCGACGCCCTGTTCAGCGGCATGTCGGGCGTCGCCTACGGCGCGACCGGTTTCGAGAGCGGCTACGGCGAGGGCTACGACGCGGGCTTCGCCGCGGGCCAGGACGCGGGCGGTGCCGACCAGCAAGGCGCCTACGACAGCGGTGATTTCGGCGGCGGTGATTACAGCGGTGGGTTCGATGGGGGCGGCTTCGACGGAGGCGGGTTCGGCGGCGGCAGTTTCGACAGCGGCGGCGGCTTCGACGGCGGCTTCTGAGCCCTTCCCCGGCCTACCGACCCCGCACCGAAATCAACTCGGCTGACAAACCGGGCACCAGAACAGATTTCGCCCATCCAGCACCGAATGCAGAATGGTGGACCCGCACAGGCGGCACGGCTCCCCCGCGCGGCGGTAGACGTAGGTCCTCGGCCTGCCCTCCGCATACGACGGCGCACCCCGGTCGTGCTCCGGGCGCACCACCACGATCTTGCCCCGGCGCACGCCGGTGCGCATGAGCTCGACCAGGTCGGTCCACAGCTCGTCCCATTCGGCGGCGGTCAGCTCGCGGCCCGGCCGGTGCGGTGAGATGCCGTGGCGGAACAGCAGTTCCGCCCGGTACACATTGCCCACGCCCGCGACCACCGACTGATCCATCAGCAGCGCGCCGATGGGCCGTGCGGACCGACGGATGCGCTGCCACGCCCGATCGGGATCCGCGCCGCGGCGCAACGGATCCGGACCCAGCCGGGCGGTGAGCGCGGCCACCTCGGGTTCGTGCAGCACCTCGCAGGCGGTCGGCCCGCGCAGATCGGTCCCGTACGGCGGCCCGTCCCCGCGCCCCGCTCCGATCATCCGCATCCGCACCTGCCCCACCGGATCCGCCAGCGGCGCGGGCAATTCGGTGAACGTCCCGTACAGCCCGAGATGCACATGCACCACCAGCCCGGAGTCGTAGTGGTGCAGCAGATGTTTGCCCCACGCCTCGGCCCGCACCAGCATCCGCCCGTCCACCAGCGCCGCCCCTTCGGCGAACCGCCCCTGCGGACTCGACACCCGCACAACTCCCCCGGCGAAGCGCTTCGTATGCAACTTCGCCAACCGATGCAGCGTATGCCCCTCAGGCATCCAAAACCTCGCTCTCCGAGCGGCATCGAACGAACAACGCACCCTTTCTCGCACTTCGCACCCGCTGCGGGCGGCCACAGCGGGTGCGAAGGATCGGAAAGAGTGCGGCGTATGGGTTCTTCGGTCAGTTGGGGACCGCGGGGGCCTCGCCGGTCTTCTCGTACTCGGCGATGATGTCGATGCGGCGCTGGTGCCGGGCCTCGTTCGACCACGGGGTCGCGATGAAGGCATCGACGATCGCCAGCGCCTCCTCGACCGAATGCATCCGCCCACCGATGCCCATCAGCTGCGCGTTGTTGTGCTCGCGGGCCAGCTTGGCGGTCTCCACGCTCCAGGCCAGCGCGCAGCGGGCGCCGGGAACCTTGTTGGCGGCGATCTGCTCGCCGTTGCCGCTGCCGCCGAACACGATGCCCTGGCTGCCCTCGTCGGCGACGACGCGGCGGGCGGCGTCGATGCAGAACGCCGGATAGTCGTCGACGGCGTCGTATTCGTGGGCTCCGCAGTCGATCACCTCGTGACCGGCCTGCTTCAGATGGTCCTTGACGTGGTTCTTCAGTTCGAAACCGGCATGATCGGCACCGAGGTATACGCGCATGGCACCAGATTGTGTCAGGCCCGCATCGAACGGTTGGCTTCGGGATAACGCCCGGTCGTGATCATTAGAGTTCTAACCATGCAGTCCGACGATCAGTGGGCCCCACCCTCCGCACAAGCGGGACCGCCCGGCTGGAATCCCGTCACCGGAATGGCAGGCTGGGATCCCCGAGTGGGACCGCCCGGCTGGGCGCCGCAGACCCCGTACGCGCCGCCGTCGGTCCCGCCGCACAGCGGCACCCGCGGCCTGGGTCCCGACGGCCTGCCCGCGCGGCACAGCTGGGAGATCCCGCTGCTGGTGGTCGTCGTGGTGACCACCGCGCTGGCTTATCTGTTCTGCATCGGCCTGCTGCTGTTCGGCTACGTCGACCAGTACGTGATCCTGCTGATCCTGGCCCCGCTGCTGCTGTGGTTCGGCCGCGGCGCGAACTACTCCATGCAGCGGCTCAACGCCGTGAAGATGTCGCCCACCCAGTTCCCTGAGGGATACCGGCTGGTGGTCGAGGCGGCGGGCCGCTTCGGGATGGCCACGGTGCCCGACGCGTATGTGGTCACGGGCAACGGCCAGATCAACGCCTTCGCGTCCGGCCACGGCTTCCGGCGCTACGTGGTCGTCTACAGCGATCTGTTCGAGGTCGGTGGCGCGGCGCGCGATCCGGACGCGCTCGCGTTCATCATCGGCCACGAAGTGGGCCACATCGCCGCCGGGCACGTCTCCTACTGGCGGCAGCTGGGCATGTTCCTCGTGCCGTTCCTGCCGCTGCTCGGCGATGCGCTGATCCGCTCCCAGGAGTACACCGCCGACAACCACGGCTACTGCAATCGCCATGTCGGCGCCCCCGGCGCGATGAAGGTGCTGGCCGGTGGCAAGTACCTGAACACCCTGATCGACTTCGACGAGATGGCCGACCGCGCGGCCGTGGAGCGGGGCTTCTTCGTCTGGGTGGTCAATGCCCTGTCCAGCCATCCGGTGCTGACCTGGCGAATGTGGGCGCTGCGCGACCGCAGCAGGCACGGACGCCTGTTCCTGCGCCCGAACCCGCCGCAACCGCCGCCGCCGCAGTATCCGGCGTATCCGGCCTATCCCGGCGGTTATCCCCCGCCGGGCAACTATCCGCCGCCGGGGCAGTACGGAGAGGCCCCCGGACTGCCGCCGAACCAGCGGTAAGGCTCAGTCGAACTGCGGGTCCTCGGTGCGGGTCCGCTTGAGCTCGAAGAAGTGCGGATAGGAGGCGAGGGCGACCGCGCCGTCCCACACCTTGCCCGCCTCCTCGCCGCGCGGGATGCGCGAGAGCACCGGCCCGAAGAAGGCGACATCGTTGATGTGAATGGTTGGTGTGCCCACATCCTTGCCGACCTTGTCCATCCCGGCGTGATGACTCTTGCGCAGCGCCTCGTCGTACTCGGTGCTCTCGGCAGCCTTGGCCAGCTCGGCGGGCAGGCCGACCTCGGCGAGCGAATCGGCGATCACGGCCGCCAGCGTCGCGGCGCGATCCTCGCGCTCGTAGTCGGCGCGACGGTCGTGGATGCGGGTGCCCATGGCCGTGTAGAGCGGGGCGAGCACCTCATCGCCGTGCTCCTGCGCGGCGGCGATGGCCACTCGCACCGGACCCCAGCCCACCTTCAGCAACTCCAGATACTGCTCCGGCAGGCCCTCGCGATCCTCGTTGAGCACCGACAGGCTCATGACGTGGAAGTGCGTCTCGATATCGCGCACCTGCTCGACCTCGAGGATCCAGCGAGAGGTGATCCAGCACCACGGACACAGTGGGTCGAACCAGAAGTCCACCCGATCCTTGCTGCCGGTGTTGTTGTCGCTCACGTCGGCGTCCTCTCGAACATTCGAGTCAATAGGGGATCGGCGGCGCCTGCCGCCCTCGTCTGTGGTCAACGACCAAATCTCGCGGATATTTCCGAGGCCCGCGGGGCACGGCAGTAGTGTCGAGAGCAACCCGGTTGCCGTCGCACGGAGGTTCGCATGTCCACAGATTCCAGGTTCGTGATCGTCGGCGGCGGGCTGGCCGCGGCCAAGCTGGCGGAAGCCCTGCGCGCCAACGACTTCGGCGGAAAGGTCACACTCATCAGCGCCGAGGATCACCTGCCCTACGAGCGCCCGCCGCTGTCGAAGGAACATCTGCTGGGCAAGAAGGCGCTGCCGGAGTTCACCGTCGATCCGGCGCCGTGGTACCGCGACCACCACGTCGAGCTGCTGCTGGGCACCACGGTCACCGCCATCGACCGCTCCTCGAAAACCGTTGCGCTGCCGGATGGTTCGACCCTGCCCTACGACAAGCTGGCGTTGGCCACGGGGTCGCGGCCGCGGCGGCTGCCGCTACCCGGCGCGGACGCCGAGGGCGTGTACCAACTGCGCACCATCGACGACTCCGATGCGCTCATCGCGCTGTTCGGCACCGCCCGGAAACTCGCGGTGATCGGCGCGGGCTGGATCGGTCTCGAGGTCACCGCCGCCGCCCGTGCGGCGGGAGTCCAGGTCACCGTGCTGGAATCGGAGTCGGTGCCGCTGAAGGCGGCACTCGGCACGCAGATGGGCGACGTCTTCGCCGACCTGCACCGCTCGCACGGCGTGGATCTGCGCTGCGGCGTGCGGGTCGCCGAGATCGCCGCCGCGCGGGGCCGGGCGACCGGCGTGCGGCTGGACGACGGCACCGTGATCGATGCCGACGCCGTACTGGTGGCGGTGGGCGCGCGCCCGAACGTCGAGTTGGCCGCCGATGCCGGGCTGGAGGTCGACGGCGGGGTACTGGTGGACGAGAGCCTGGCGACCGTCGACCCGGACATCGTCGCCGTCGGCGATATCGCCGCCCACCAGCATCCGGTGCTCGGCCGCCGAATTCGCGTGGAACACTGGGCGAATGCCCTGAATCAGCCCGCCGTCGCCGCGCGCACCATGCTCGGCGCCCAGGCCACCTACGACCGGCTGCCGTACTTCTTCACCGATCAATACGACCTCGGAATGGAGTACACCGGCTACGTCGCGCCCGATCAGGACGCGACGGTCGTGGTGCGCGGCAACGTCGCCGCGCGCGAATTCGTGGCGTTCTGGCTGGATTCGGCCAACCGGGTATTGGCGGGCATGAACGTCAACATCTGGGATGTGGGCGACCGGATCAAGGAGCTGATCCTGTCCCAGCGGCCGGTCGACCCGAAACGCCTGGCCGACCCGTCGGCAAAGTTGTAGTGCGAGAGGCTAGTTCCAACTCTTGCCGGTGATCAGCTCGTAGGCCTCCATGTACTTCTGCCGGGTGGCCGCGACGACATCGGCGGGAATCTCCGGCCCCGGCGGCTCCTTGTCCCAGCCGGTGGAGGTGGCCCAGTCGCGCACGAACTGCTTGTCGAAGGAGGGCTGCGGCCGGCCGGGCGCCCATTCGGCGGCGGGCCAGTAGCGGGAGGAGTCGCTGGTCAGCACCTCGTCGCCCAGCACGATTTCGCCCTCGTACCAGCCGAATTCGAATTTGGTGTCGGCGATGATCACCCCGCGCTCGGCGGCGTAGGCCGCACCGCGCGAGTACACCTCGAGGGTGAGCTCGCGCAGCCGCTCGGCGACCTCGCGGCCCTCTTGGCGCACCACATCGTCGAAACTGATCGCCTCGTCGTGGCCGACCGCGGCCTTGGTGGTCGGGGTGAAGATCGGCTCCGGCAGCTTGTCGCCCTCGCGCAGCCCCGGCGGCAGCGCGATTCCGGATACCGAACCGGTCCGCTGATACTCCTTCAGCCCGGAGCCGGAGAGATAGCCGCGCGCGATGCATTCGACCTGAATCATCTTCAGCGGCTTCACCCGGATCGCCCGCCCGGCGAATTCGGCGGGCACGTCCGTGGTGGACAGCACGTGGTTGGGCACATCGGCGAAGAAGTCGAACCACCAGTTCGACAGCTGGGTCAGCAGCGCGCCCTTGTCCGGAATCGGGGTCGGCAGCACCACGTCGTACACCGAGACCCGGTCCGAGGCGACCAGAATCAGCGAATCGCCATCCTCGTACAGGTCACGAACCTTGCCCGCGTGGATGTGCTGCACCTGTCCTCCTCATATCCCGTGCCGACGCCCAACCCTACCGAGGCCCCGCTGGCGTGCCGTGGGCGGATATGTACGCGCCCGAACCGTCCGCTACATGGCATTGTGGGTTCCGTTGCGCCCCGAATCCGAACAGCGAAGGAGTTTCCTTGTCCGCACCGAACCTCACCCGCGAGCAGGCCGTCGCCCGGGCCGCGACCATCCACGTGGAGAACTACCGTGTCGAACTCGATCTGACCGATCAGCCGACCGTCCCCGACGCCACCGGAACGGACACCTTCTTCTCCCGGTCGATCGCGACCTTCACCGCCACCCCCGGCGCGGAGACCTTCGTCGACATCGTCGCGGCCGGGGTGCGCTCGGCGGTGCTCAACGGTGAGCCGCTGGATGTGAGCGACTACGACGAATCCCGCGGGCTACGGTTGACCGATCTGGCCGAGCGCAACGAACTCGTGGTCGAGGCCGACTGCGTCTACTCGCACACCGGCGAGGGCCTGCACCGGTTCGTCGATCCGACCGACGACAAGGTGTACCTGTACTCGCAGTTCGAGACCGCCGATGCCAAGCGCATGTTCGCCTGCTTCGACCAGCCCGATCTCAAGGCGACCTACGACGTGATCGTGACCGCGCCGCAGGACTGGGAGGTCATTTCCAACGGGGCGTGCATTCAGACCCGGCCGCTGGGTGCGGTGGTCGAGCACACCTTCGCCACCACGCCGCGGATGAGCACCTACCTGGTGGCGCTGATCGCCGGACCGTACGCCAAGTGGACCGACAGCTATACCGACGAGCACGGCGTGATCCCGCTGGGCATCTACTGCCGGGCCTCGCTGGCCGAGCATATGGATGCCGAGCGGCTGTTCACCGAGACCAAACAGGGCTTCGGGTTCTATCACCGCAATTTCGGGGTGCCCTACGCGTTCGGCAAGTACGACCAGCTGTTCGTGCCCGAATTCAACGCGGGCGCGATGGAGAACGCCGGTGCGGTCACCTTCCTCGAGGATTACGTGTTCCG
Organism: Nocardia sp. CDC159; assembly: GCF_023740735.1. Taxonomy (GTDB): domain Bacteria; phylum Actinomycetota; class Actinomycetes; order Mycobacteriales; family Mycobacteriaceae; genus Nocardia; species Nocardia pulmonis. Next base: position 68,775 of record NZ_JAMRXH010000017.1, on the reverse strand, counting down.
CTCCAAGGTGACCCGCGCCTCCTACGAACGCCGCTGCGAGACCGTGCTGCACGAGATGGCGCACATGTGGTTCGGCGATCTGGTGACGATGAAGTGGTGGGACGATCTGTGGCTGAACGAGTCGTTCGCCACCTTCGCCTCGGTGCTGTGCCAGTCGCAGGCCACCGAATACACCAGCGCCTGGACCACATTCGCCAATGTCGAGAAGTCCTGGGCCTACCGCCAGGATCAGCTGCCCTCCACCCATCCGATCGCCGCCGACATTCCGGACTTGGCGGCGGTGGAGGTGAACTTCGACGGAATCACCTATGCCAAGGGCGCTTCGGTGCTCAAGCAGTTGGTCGCCTACGTGGGCCTGGAACCGTTCCTGGCGGGTCTGCGCGACTACTTCGCCGAGCACGCCTACGGCAACGCCACCTTCGACGACCTGGTGGGCGCGCTCGAAAAGGCGTCCGGGCGGGACCTTTCCACCTGGGGCGCGCAGTGGCTGAAGACCACCGGCCTGAACATCCTGCGACCGGATTTCGAGGTGGCCGAGGGCAAGTTCACCCGCTTCGCCGTGGTGCAGGAGGGCGCCGCGCCCGGCGCCGGTGAGCATCGCGTGCATCGGCTGGCGATCGGCGTCTACGACGAGCGCGACGGAAAGCTGGTGCGCACCAAGCGCGTCGAGCTCGATCTCGACGCCGTCGAGCGCACGGAGGTGGCCGAACTGGTCGGCGTCGAGCGCGGCAAGCTGGTGCTGATCAACGACGACGATCTCACCTACTGTTCGGTGCGCCTGGATCCGGAGTCGCTGGAGACCGTGGTCGGCCGCATCGCCGATATCGCCGAATCCTTGCCGCGCACGCTGTGCTGGTCGGCGGCGTGGGAAATGACCCGTCAGGCCGAGATGCGGGCCCGCGACTTCGTCGCGCTGGTGCAGCGCGGCGTGGGCGCGGAAACGGAAATCGGTGTGGTGCAACGGCTGCTGCTGCAGGCGCAGACGGCGCTGGCGAGCTATGCCGAACCCGGCTGGGCCACCGCGTCCGGCTGGCCGCAGTACGCCGACCGGCTGCTGGAGCTGGCCCGTGAGGCCGAGCCCGGCTCGGATCGGCAGCTGGCCTTCGTCAACGCGCTCACCGCCGCACTGCTGTCGCCCTGGCATATCGAGGTGCTGCGCGAGCTGCTCGACGCCGATCCCGCCACGGTCGGCCTGCCCGGTCTGGCGGTCGACACCGACCTGCGCTGGCGCATCGTGCAGGCGCTGGCGTCGGCGGGTGAGATCGATGGCGAGGGGCTGGAAACCCCGTTCATCGACGCGGAACTGGAGCGCGACCCCACCGCGGCCGGTCGCCGCCAGGCCGCCACGGCGGCCACCGCGCGCCCGCTCGCGCAGGTCAAGGCCAAGGCGTGGGATACGGTCATGAACGACGATTCGGTCCCCAACATCACCACCCGCGCGATCGTGGGCGGCTTCGCCCCGGTGGGGCAGTCCGAACTGCTCGCCCCCTACACCGAGCGCTACTTCGCCGACATCCCCGCGGTCTGGGAGCGGCGCTCCAGCGAGGTGGCCCAGACCGTCGTGATCGGCCTGTACCCGTCCTGGGCGATCTCGCAGGACGCCCTCGCCATCGCCGACGAATTCCTCGCCGCCGACCATCCCCCGGCCCTGCGCCGCCTGGTGATCGAGGGCCGGGCGGGCGTGGAACGCGCGCTGCGCGCGCGGGCTTTCGACGCCTCGTAACAGCGCCAGGGCTCTCGCTGCTGTGAGCAGATCTGCTCACAGCAGCGTGGGGCGCATTTCGCGGGGCAGGTCGGGCACCGTTGAGACATGGCTCAGGACAACAAGACTCCGCTGTTCGGTTGGCGCGCCAGAGAGCAATTGCTCGCCCGGCGCATCGTGGTACTCGACGGCCCGCTCGACGACGACAACGGGACGCTGCTGATGACGCAGATCCTCACTTTGGCCGCGGAGAATCCGCTGGCGGGGATCTCGCTGTGGATCCATTCGCCGGGCGGGTCGGTTCCGGCCATGCTCGCGATTCGCGACACCATGCGGCTGGTGCCGTGCGAGGTGTCCACACTGGCACTCGGAATCGCCTACAGCGCTGGGCAATTCCTGCTGTCGTCGGGAACGAGGGGACACCGGTTCGCGCTGCCGCACGCCCGGGTGCTGATGCATCAGGGGTCGGCCGGAATCGGCGGCAGCGCGGGTGAGGTCGAGATCCAGGCCGACGATCTGCGCCACACCATCAAGACCGTGCTCACCTGCATCTCCGAGGACACCGGGCAGCCCTACGAGCGGGTCTACGAGGACTCGCTGCACGACCGCTACTACACCGCGCAGCAGGCGCTCGAATACGGCTTCATCGACCGGATCGTCGAATCGTTCGACCAGGTCATTCCGCAAAAGCAGAAGGTGGGGATCTCGTGACCAGCTACACCATTCCCAATGTGATCGCCCAGCATCCGCGCGGCGAGCGCATCATGGACGTCTACTCGCATCTGCTCGCCGGGCGCATCGTCTACCTCGGCACGCCGATCGACTCCGGAGTCGCCAACGCGCTCATCGCCCAGCTGCTACACCTGGACGCCGACAGCCCGGGGCAGGAGATCAGCCTGTACATCAACTGCGAGGGCGGCAACGATCTGTCGGCGATGCTCGCGATCTACGACACCATGCAGCATCTGCACGCACCGGTGGCGACCACCTGCGTGGGCCAGGCCATCGGCGTGGGCGGCGTCCTGCTCGCCGCCGGGACACCGGGCCACCGGGGTGTGCTGCCGCACGCGCGCGTGGTGCTGCACCAACCGGCTGCCCGCGGCCAGGGCACGATTCCCGACCTCATCCTGCAGGCCGACGAACTGGTCCGCATGCGGGCAGCGATCGAGTCGATCCTGTCCAAGCACACCGGCCAGACGGTCGAGACACTGCGCCACGACACCGATCGCGACCGCGTGTTCACCGCCCAGTCCGCGATCGACTACGGCCTGGCCGACCGGATCCTCGGACCGCGCTGAATCAGGCCGCCAGCGCCATGAGCGTCGGTGCCGCGGTATGCCGCGGCACCGCGGGGCGCAGCACGGCCGCGCGCTGGTACCGGCGCAGATCGTCGGCGACCTGTTCGGTGAGCCCGCCCAGCGTCGTCCCCAACGCCCCGGCCAGGGCGGCGATCATCTCGCTCGACGGCTCCTTGCGCCCGCGCTCGACCTCGGACAGGTACTGAGGGGAAACACCCGCGCGCCCAGCGGTTTCCGCGAGGGTCTCGCGCTGCTCCTGGCGCAGGGCGCGCAGGCGCTCGCCGAGCACCTCGCGCCAGAGCGGCTCGCGCACCGGCTCATCCTCGCGCCCGCCCGGAATGGAATGCAGTCTGCGATGCTCGGCCATGTTCCGAGCCTAAGCCCCTCCCCCGCCGACCCGCCCCCTCATTACGCTCAGGGCGTACAAACAGCGCACCCCTTCCGTTGCGTCGCACTCGCTGCGGTCGCGCGAAGCGGGTGCGTGGGAACGGAAGGGGTGCGCGGTCGGGAACTAGCTGGGCCGCCCGATGGCCGCGGCCATCACACGCACCGCGGACACGAGTCCGTCGATGAGCTCGCCCTGCCGCAGCGAGGACAGCGCGGCGGTGACGCCGAGCTGGCAGATCCGATCGTTGACGCGGTCGGCCACCTCGCGGCCGGAGCGCACCTCCACGGCATGCTCGTTCGGGGAGACGGCGATGAGCACCGAACGCGCCGCCTCGGGGGTCCGCGGGAACAGCGCGTCGACGCCCGCGGCCGGATCCGCGCCCAGGTCGCCGATGTAGACGTTGAACCGCACCTTCGTGCTGCGGGTGGCCTCGGTGAGCGTGTTGTCCATCAGCAGCCGTTCGTGATCGCTGAACGGCGCCTCCTTGAACACGTCACCGGCCTCGTGCACGCCGGAGACGCGGCCGCTGCTGGTCACGGCCCATCCGTGCGGCAGGTCGGCCTCGACCACCGCGGGCCACTTAGAACTTGCCACTTGCCCGGCCTCCGATCAGGTCCACCCGTGCGGATTCGATTGCGGCATGACTGCCATGCGCAGGGTCTGCGTGCCCGTGACCCGAACCGGTCACCTCGTCGGTCGCACTCCACAGCACCGGGTCGGCGGTCCACTTGTCACCGAGGTTGTAGTGGACCGGCTTCTCGCCGGGCAGCGGCTTGCCGAGATACGACAATCCGGCGATCACCGCATAGATCACCAGCGGGATGCCGACAAAGATCAGCACTGTCTCGAGAATGCTCACGACCCAACGGTAGACGATGGGCCCGACGGCGCAATCGACCGGTGAGCCCGCCGCGGGCACGTGTCGGAATCTTTTACACCAGCCACGCCGCCGCGTTGGCGGGCAGCTGCCGTCCCTCGATCGGCGCGCTGGCCAGCAGCACCTCGCCCGGCGGCAGCGGGATCGGGCCGTCGGTCGCGTTGAGCGCGCAGATCAGCCCGCCTCCGGTCCGGAAGGCCAGGCAGCCGGGCGGGCTGCCGTACCAGTCCAGGCTGGTTCCGGTGAATTCCGGCCGCACCGAACGCAATTCGAGGGCCATGCGGTACAGCGACAGCGTCGAGTTCAGCCGCTCCAACTGAGCTTCCACGGTCAGCTCGGCCCACTGCGGGGGGATCGGCAGCCAGGAATTCGGCCCGGTGGTGAAGCCGAACGGCGGCCGGTCGCCCTCCCAGGGAATCGGCACCCGGCAGCCGTCGCGGCCGCGCTCGGTATGCCCGGAGCGCTCCCACACCGGATCCTGCAGCACCTCCTCGGGCAGATCGTCGACATTGGGCAGGCCCAGTTCGGCGCCGTTGTAGATGAACACCGCGCCCGGCAGTGCCAGCTCCAGCAGGATCATCGCGCGGGCCCGGTCCACCCCGACCGCGCCGCCGCCGTAGCGGGTGACCTCGCGATCGATGTCGTGATTGGACAGCGTCCAGGTCGCGCTCGCGCCCACCCAGGTCACCGCCTGCATCGAATTGTCGATGGCCGCACGGATTTTCGCGGCGTCGAAGGGGGTTTCGGCGAGTTTGAAGTTGAACGCCAGGTGCAGCTCGTCCGGGCGCAGGTATTCGCCGAAGCGCACGTTGTCGTTGACCCAGACCTCACCGATCGAGACCGCCCCCGGATATTCGTCGATCACCTTGCGAATGCGGCGGTGGATGTCGTGCACGCCCGGGTTGTTGAACCGGTAGTCGTCGTCCTCGAGGTGGAACATGCCGGTCGGTACCGGGTCCATATCCGGCAGGCCAGGTGGCTTGGCCATGCCGTGGGCGACGTCGATACGGAAACCGTCGATGCCGCGGTCGAGCCAGAAGCGCAGCGTCTTCTCGAAATCCGCGATGACATCCGGGTTTTCCCAGTTCAGATCCGGCTGCTCGCGGGCAAAGATGTGCAGGTACCACTGGCCGGGGCGGCCGTCGGGTTCGGTGATGCGGGTCCAGGCCGGGCCGCCGAAGATGCTGGGCCAGTTGTTCGGCGGCTCGGAACCGTCGGGACCGCGGCCGTCACGGAAGATGTAGCGGGCGCGTTCCGGGCTGCCCGGTTCGGCGGCGAGTGCCGCGATGAACCAGGGGTGCTGGTCGCTGGTGTGGTTGGGCACCAGGTCCATCGTGACGCGGATGCGCCGCTCGTGCGCCTCGGCGATCAGCTCGTCCAGGACGGCGAGATCGCCGAAGAGCGGGTCGATATCGCGGGGATCGCTGACGTCGTAGCCGCCGTCGGCCATCGGCGAGCGCATCACCGGGCAGATCCACAGCGCATCGATGCCGAGCAGCTCGAGATATCCGAGCCGGTCGCGCAGACCGCCCAGATCACCCACGCCGTCGCCGTCGGAGTCGGCGAACGAGCGCGGATAGACCTGATAGAACACCGCCGACCGCCACCACGGGTCGACGGGAGAGTCCCCGGCTGATGAAGGTGTCACAAAGGTTAATAGTGCCAAAGATTTCCGCTGAAAGCGCTCCGAGCGGGCGACTCCGGCGATATGGAGCAAATTTTCGGCAGCATAGACTTGTAGTGGAAACCCCGTGAACTACACCAAGTTTGCGCGGTGGGTCAGAAGGGCGAGTTCATCAGCGAATTTGCCGCCATCTCCAGGTAGTCGAGCAGCGCACGCCGGTGCTCATCGTCGAGCACCTCGGGTTCGATCTCGGCCACCGCGATCCGCATGCAGCGCAGCCAGGCGTCGCGCTCGATCGGCCCGATCCGGAAGGGCATGTGCCGCATGCGCAGTCGCGGATGTCCGCGCTCGTCCGAATAGGTCCGCGGCCCACCCCAGTACTGCTCGAGGAACATCCGCAACCGCCGCTCCGCGGGCCCGAGATCCTCCTCCGGATACAACGGCCGCAGCACCTCGTCCGCCGCCACCTCCCGATAGAAGGCCGCCACCAGCCGCCGAAACGTCTCGGCCCCACCGACCGCCTCGTAAAAGGAGGTCGCCGTCTGCTCTCCCGAACTCATCAAACCTCTCATCCGTCGCACCCAAGTCCACCGTCCCGCTCCATTGTGCCCGCCACCCCCAACCCCAGCCCGCCCCCTGCCTCGGCAACAAGTTGGCACTCAATCGGGATCGGATTGTGCTCGGCGGGGCGGCGGGGCGTCGGCATTCTGAGATCACCAGTTGGTGGCGCGGAAACGGGCGTCGAGTGCATACCGCCCCCGGGTGTAACCGGCCGTTCACGCACAGCACAGACGGAATGTGTCAAATCAGCTGGCAAAGGTGGCGGTTCCATGGTCAACTGGGTGGCAGTGTCTGCCCAGATACCACACGAACCGGACAATACGAATTCGGGGTTCCCATGAAGCAGCGGCACGGCGCCCGGTCACACGAGGCGAGAACTCACCGACAACTCCAGCCCGCCGACGTCCACAATCGTGGGTCGGGGGCTACTCCGCTGCATGTTGTCATCGATAAACATAGTTATCCGGGTGCTCACCAGCACCGATCTACCGAATCTCCGCCAGCCGTCGCGCCCTGGGTCAAGCGCCGGGTGTTGCTTCTGAACGCCACCTACGAGCCGCTGACCGCGCTGTCCGCACGCCGCGCCATCGTCCTGCTGATCTGCGACAAGGCCGATCCCGTCCATCACAATGCCGATGGTCCGGTGGTCCACTCCGCCGGCGCTTCGGTCGCCCTGCCCTCGGTGATCCGCCTGCGCAACTACGTCCGCGTGCCGTACCGCGCCCGGGTGCCGATGACCCGCGCGGCCCTCATGCACCGCGACCGATACCGCTGCGCCTACTGCGGAGGCAAGGCGGAAACCATCGACCACGTAATCCCGCGCAGCCGCGGCGGCGCCCACTCCTGGGAGAACTGCGTCGCCTCCTGCGCCCCCTGCAACCACCGAAAGGCCGACAAACTCCTCAGCGAGCTCGGCTGGACCCTGCGCCAACCCCTGGTCTCCCCCAAGGGCCCGCACTGGCGCCTGCTGTCGACCACCGCCGACCTGGACCCGGTATGGCTGCAGTACCTCGGCGAAGGCGCCGCCTGACCCGGTAACCGGCCGGTTGGCAGATGCGCGATCCCCGGTGCGGTTGCGCGCGTTCGGCCGCGATGAGCGCTGCCGCGACCTGGTTGTCGAGCGCGCATACCTCGCGCCAGCGGGCCTCCATAGCTCAGCCCCGATAGTCCTGTGCCGAAATCGGGCCCGACAGCCGTGAGCTGAATCACTCATCCCACTCCGACTGTCCACGCCCGTCCGACCACCCCGGGCGACTCCACCCACCCAGGCCACCTGGCCACCCACGCCTACACCCGGCCACGCCACACCACCGGCCGCGCCACGCCCACACCCGGCCCCGCCGCCGGGCCACGCCGGCACCGGGGCACGCCACTCCGCGCCACATACAACGCGCCGCCCGATCACACCGTGCGACTCGTTTCGACCAGTACCGAGCCACTCCGCGCGATCCCACCCGCGGCTCCAACCGACCGCGAGCGTGGCGATCCCCGCTTTGGGACTCGTGACCGAGGGCGCGGTAAACCGGTTACGAATGCAGCAATCACAAAAGAGAGCAGCGCTCTTGACACCTGGGCAGTCGATGCGGCATGCTCGTCCCTAAAGCGAGAGCACTGCTCTCTAGAAAAGGGAGACATCATGTCCGAGTTGCACATAGTCACCGGAGCCGGACCCGTCGGGACCACCATCGCCGAGCAGTTGGCCGGGGCGGGGCAACGGGTTCGCATTCTGACCCGGTCCGGCAGCGGCCCCGAGCATCCGTTGATCGAGCGCCGGCGCGTGGATGTCACCCGGACGGACCAGCTGAGCGCCGCGGCCGAAGGCGCGGTGGCGATCTACCACTGCACCCACGGTTCGCGGTATGCCGCGCGTGCCTGGTGGGACGAGTTGCCCGGGACCGAACAGAATGTGCTGTCGGTCGCGGGCCGGGTCGGCGCGGTGGTGGTCTTCCCGGAGAGCCTGTACTCCTATGGCCCGGTCGATCGACCGATGGTCGAAACCATGCCGCGCGCAGCCGATTTCGGCAAGCCTGCCGTGCGCGCGGCACTGCTACGGGCACGCGAGGAATCGCCGACCCCCACCGTCAGCGTCGCCGCCGCCGACTTCATCGGACCGCATGTGCGAATGTCGCACGCGGGCGAGCGCATGGTCCCGAATATCCTCGGCGGCAGGGCCGTTCAGGCCTTCGGCCGCATCGATCTGCCGCATTCGTTCACCTACATGCCCGATCTGGCCGCCGCCATGATCAAGGCCGCCGCCGACCGCACCCTGTGGAATTCGTTCCTGCACGCGCCCACCGCTCCGGCCGTATCGATTCGAGAACTGGTCGCCGTCTTGTCGACCGCGGCCGGGGGCCCGGCCCCGCGCATCCTCGCCATGCCGACCTGGGCCCTGCGCGCGGCCGGGCTGATGAACGAGATGATGCGCGAACTGGCCGAGATGAACTACCAGTTCGATCGCCCGTTCCACCTCGACTCCACCGCCAGCGAGCACCGACTCGGCCTGCGTCCGACACCACTCGAGGAGGTGGCCGCCGGAACCGTGAACTGGTGGAAAACCGTTGTCGTCCAGACGAACCGATCGCGTCAGCCGTACTCGCTGGCCTGAATTCCCCAGGTGCCCGGCTCCAGTGCCTCGAACATGTGTGGCTGGTCGCCCGGGTAGCGGATGTAGTCGCCGGGACGGAGTTCGACGGGGGCGTCGGCCGGGCCGACCAGGGCGCGTCCCGCGGCGAGAATCACATGTTCGATCTCGCCGTGCAGATGGGGTTCGGACTCGCGCGGCTGGCCGGGCTCGGCGGAGACCAGGTAGATGTCGCGGCGGGCGTTGGGCGGACTGGCCGCCAGCAGGGTGACGTGGTAGTTGGCATGGGCCGAGGCCAGTACCGGCCCCTCGCTCGCGCGGATCACCTGGACCTGCGGGCGCGGCGGGTCCAGCAGCCGCGAGAACGGGATTCCCAACGCCACGCACAGCGCCCACAGCGTTTCGATGCTCGGATTGCCGGTGCCCGATTCCAGCTGGGACAGTGTGGATTTCGCCACACCCGCGCGGCGGGCGACCTCGGTGAGCGACATCCCCGAACGCGCGCGCTCGCGGCGCAGCGCGGCGGCGATGGCCTCCTGCGGTGGCGCGGTCGGCGCGCCGTCGTGCTCGGTCATAGTGGGTCCAGACAGTACCTCGGTGTCGTGGAGTCCTCGTTGACGAACCCCGCCTCCTGTGTTCACTATAGAAGCCGTGCGTTCGATATGGCGAACACTGGATCGCAGTGACCTGACCGGAATCGCGGCCGTCTGCCTGGCGGTCGGGGTCATCGGCGTGTCCTACGGCGCGTCCTCGGTGACCTCGGGACTGCCTGCCTGGCTGCCGATCCTGCTGAGCGTGCTCGTACTGGCGGGCGGCGCGGAATTTCTGTTCATCGGCATCGTATCGGCCGGTGGCAGCATGGTGGCCGCGGTGCTCGTGGGCCTGGTCGTCAATGCCCGGCACCTGCCCTACGGCCTGGCGCTGCCGGATGTGGTCGGCACCGGCTGGCGACGCCTGCTCGGCACGCACGTGATGAACGACGAATCGGTCGCGCTGGCCCTCGCCGAGAACGACCAGGACCGCCGTCGCGCCCGGTTCTGGCTGTGCGGACTCGGCGTGCTGCTGGCCTGGCCGCTGGGCGCGGTCCTCGGCGTCGTGATCGGCGCGGCGGTCCCCGATCCATCCCGCTTCGGCCTGGACGCCGTGTTCCCCGCCGTACTGCTCGCCCTGGCGGTACCGGCCCTGCGCGACAGGGCCACTCGCCGGGCCGTGATCGCGGGCGCCGCCGTAGCCGCCATCACCACCCCGTTCCTCGCGGCCGGCCTGCCGGTCCTGCTGGCTCTGCCCGCGGCGCTACTCGCCTTCGACCGCAAACGGGGAGAGCAGGCGGGGCAGGCCGAGCAGGTGAAGTGTGCCGGGGCCGCGGAGGCGGAGCTCGCCGGAGTCGAGGAGATGGAGCTCGCCGGGGCTCGAAACACGAAGCCGACCGCGGTCGAGATGTCAAGCAGGGCGACCGTCGGTACTGCGAACGGCAATAGGACGGTCGCCGATAACGCGAGCGGCAGTAGGGCGGTCGGCCATACCGCGAGCGACAGTAGGACGGTCGGCGACACCGCGAGCGGCGGCAATAGGGCGGTCGGCGATACCGCGAGCAGCAGTAGAACGGCCGCCGGTACCGCCAGCGGGAGCAGGACCGTCGCCGATATCGCGGATCGGGAGGAAGACCACTGCCGACACCGCTAGCCGGTACCGAAACCGTGAGCGGCGATGCGTTGATCGGAGCCCAAAATGCCGACGGCTCGTGCCGACGGGTTCCGGTGGATCGTCCGGCTTGCGACCTTCCGGCCTCCGGGCAGCGCAGTGGTCGGCGACAACCAAGAGCAGCAACGTCTTTCGATGAAGTAGAGGCAGAATCTTTTGAGCACCACCCTGATTGCCGGAGCTATCGCGCTCGCGGTAGGCACCTACGCCATCCGCTTCGCCGGGCCGCTGCTGCGCCGCCGTATCAATGTTCCGCCCCATGTGACCGACCTGCTGGAGACCGGGTCGGTGGTTCTGCTGACCGCCCTGGCCGTCACCGAGTTGATGCCCTCGGGGCACAAGGTCGGATTCGCCCTGCCCGCAGGCGCTCTGGTGGCAGTGGTCCTGGCCTGGCGGCGTGCGCCACTGATCGTGGTGGCGCTCACCGCGGCCGCGACCACTGCCCTGCTCCGCGTCCTCGGGGTCGCCTGAGCCGGTCCGCGGGGCGCTTGTCGCTCGGATGTTGCCACAGGTCGAGCCGGCTCAGGAGGGGATGAGCGGCATGCCCGGGCCGCGGCGGCGGGCCACCGAACCGTAGCGGGCGTCGATGCGCAGCCAGGTGCGGGTGGCACGGACGCGAACGATCTCGGTCGACGTGATGCGGCGGGAGTCGGCCTTGTCACCGGAGTGCGGGATGAAATCCATTGCGGTGAGTGCGAATACCACCCGCATGGGCACCTCGACCTGCTCGTCTCCACCTGTCACGGTGAGGACGGTCTGGTCCAGGAGCGAGGCCGGGGGGCCGTGGCCGCTGCCGTGTTCGGCCGCCAATTCCACCCCACGCTCGGCCAATTCGACCAGGGCGCGGGCGGGCACGTCGTCCACGTGCACGAAACCGGTGGTGGGCGGGAGCGCGCCGCGCCAGGCGGAATCCATCGAGTAGCCGAGGTCGATGGGCGCGCCCGCGTCGGGGCCGTTCAGACCCGACAGGATCAGATCGCCGCCGACCGTGACATCGCCGACGCCCAGCTCGGCGACCACCGTCCGCACCGCAAGCGCCTCGAATCCGGTTGCCGCCCAGGCGGATACATAGTTCACCCCGCGCCGTCGCAGCCGGATAACCGCCGCGGGATCGAGCCGTATCGCGCGCGCGACGAAGGTCGCCAAATTCTCGCGTTCGGCAGGGTCGCGGATCTGCAGCACCCGCTGATCGCTGTATTCGAAGGTCATATCGTCGGAAGAGCTCAGCCGATCTTCCACTGGTTCAGGTAATCGCGCTCGATCGTCGTCAACCGGCGCAGCCGCTGGGTCTCGATATCGAAGGCGGCGAGCTGGGTGCTGGCGGTGACGGCGGGCGGCGAATCCGGGGCGACGCCATTGGCGCGCACCTCGTAGCCGATGGTGAAGTCGACCGCGCGCATCTGTTGGATCCACATCGCCACGTCGAGCGGCGTGTCCTCGTGCCGCAGCTGTCCCCGGTAGCGAACGTGCAGGTCGACCATCACACATCCGGCGCGCAGGCCGGAGGTCGGGCGGTCGTCGAACAGCCACGGAATCCGGGCCTCCTCCAGCAACGTCACCATGCGGGCATGGTTGATGTGCTGAAAGGCGTCCATATCGGACCAGCGCACCTCGACCTTGGTGTGAAACCGCCTGGGCAGCACGGCCGAGCCGCGCGCCGATCCGTTCCCGGCCAGCGAACCACCACTCGTCAACGCATTACCTCCGATCGGATGGACCGCTCCCAGTATGCAGCCTTTGTGCCCTTCACTCCGTTCAGGGCCAGCCGCGCGGAAGTTTCAGAGGCCAGCTTCAGAGGCCAGGCGGCTGGAAGTTTCAGGGGTCAGGGCAATCGGAAGATTCAGGGCCAGAAGGCGGGGGTTGCGGCGCGGTAGGCAGTCGGCTGCAGCGCCAGGAAGCGAGAAGCCGCGACACCAGAAAGCAGGAGCCGCCGGACCACTCGGGTGGTGTCCCACCGGCCGCCGTGCGGTACGGGTGCGGCGGCCGGTGGGGTTGCGGTTACCTGGGGACCTCGGATTGGGCGCCGACGCCGCTGACCATGCTGCGGACCTGGCGGGCCGCTACCGAGAGGGTGGCCAGGTCGTGGGTGCCGGACTCGAACAGCTCCGAGAGGGCGGCGCGGGCGCGGCCCAGGCGGGACTGGTTCTTGGACTCCCAGTAGGCGATCTTCTCCTCGGCGGTCTCCTCCGGATCGCCAGCGGAGAGCACGTCCAGGGTGAGCGAGCGCAGCGAGGCGTACATATCGTCGCGCAGCGCCAGCCTTGCCAGAGCGTGCCAGCGGTCCCCGCGTTCGAGGTGGCTGACCGCCTGCAGCAACCAGTCGATCTTGAGATGCTCGTTGAGCGCGTAGTACAGCGCGCCCACCTCTTCGCCGCCGCGTTCGGTGATATCGGCGATATCAATGACGTCCAGCAGCGGGAACAGGTTGAGCAGGCCGAATACCTCGGACGCCAGATCCTGCGGCGCACCCCGGCCGATCAGCTTCGTCGACTGTTCCTCGAGGGTGTCGATGTGGTGGCCGCGCAGCCAACCCGGCACCTTCGGCGCGAGCTCGCGCACCTTGCCCGCGTAGCGATGGATCTCCGCGCCGACCGCGATCGGCTGCGGCCGGTTGCTCAGCAACCACCGCGAGGCGCGATCGAGAGTGCGCTTGGTCTCCAGTTCCAGTTCGTCCTTCACCGCGGTGGCGGCATCGGCGGCCCGGATGCGGCTCCAGATCGAATGCAGGTCGAAGATCTTGCTGGCCGCGGCGAAGGCGCGCATGGCGTCCCCGGCCGTGGCGCCGATCTCCTCGGACAGTCGGAACGCATAGGTGATGCCGCCCAGATCGACCATCTCGTTGACCATCATCGTGGTCACGATCTCTCGGCGCAGCCGGTGCTTCTTGATCGCCGCGCCGAACCGCTCCCGCAGCGGGGTCGGGAAGTACTTCGGCAGCCGCGCCGAGAAGTAGGCGCTGTCGGGCAGATCGCCCTCGAGCAGATCCGACTTCAACGACAGCTTCACGTGCGCGAGCAGATTCGCCAACTCCGGCGAGGTGAGCCCGCTCCCCTGCTCGAGCCGCTGCTTCATATCCGCGTCCGAGGGCAGCGCCTCCAGATCACGATCCAGCCCGCGCCGGGATTCCAGCTCCTCGATCAACCGCATGTGCACGTTCAGCATCCGCGGCGCCTCGGTCCGCGACATGCCCATCAGGAAGTTCTGCGACACGTTGTCGAACAACACCATGTTCGCGACCTCGTCGGTCATCGACGCCAGGAGCGGATTGCGTTCCGCGGCAGTCAGTTCCCCGCTCGAGACCACCCCGTCCAACAGGACCTTGATATTGACCTCGTGATCGGAGCAGTCCACGCCCGCGGAGTTGTCCAGCGCGTCGGTGTTGCACTTACCGCCGTTGCGGCAGAACTCGATGCGGCCGAGTGCGGTCACGCCCAGGTTGCCGCCCTCACCGATCACCTTGACCCGCAACTCGTTCGCGTTCACTCGCACCGCGTCGTTGGACTTGTCCCCGACCTCGGCATGCGATTCGGTCGACGCCTTGATGTAGGTGCCGATACCGCCGTTCCACAGCAACTGCACCGGCGACAGCAGGATCGCCCGAATGAGCTCCGGTGGCGACAACACCGTCACGTCGTCGGCCAACCCGAGTGCCGCCCGCGCCTGCGGACTGATCGGAATCGCCTTCACCGTGCGGTCCCACACGCCACCACCCTCGCTGATCAACGAGGTGTCGTAGTCGGCCCACGACGACCGCGGCAGCGCGAACATCCGCTGCCGCTCCCGGAACGACCGCGCCGCATCGGGATTCGGGTCCAGGAAGATGTGGCGGTGGTCGAACGCGGCCACCAGCCGGATGTGCTCCGACAGCAGCATCCCGTTGCCGAACACGTCACCGGACATATCACCCACACCCACGACCGTGAAGTCCTGGGTTTGGGTATCGATATCCATCTCGGCGAAGTGCCGCTTCACGCTCTCCCACGCGCCCTTGGCCGTGATGCCCATCGCCTTGTGGTCATAACCCGCCGAACCACCCGAGGCGAACGCGTCCCCGAGCCAGAATCCGTAGGACTGCGCGACCTCGTTGGCGATATCGGAGAACGTCGCGGTCCCCTTGTCGGCGGCCACCACCAGATACGTGTCGTCACCGTCGCGGCGCACGACGCGCTCCGGCGGCACCACCTTGCCCGTGGCGTGATCGACGTTGTCGGTCACATCCAACAGGCCCGAGATGAACGTCCGATAGCAGGCCACGCCCTCGGCCTGCAGCGCCTGGCGATCCGCGGCCGGATCCCCCGTCGCGGCGGGCGGCCGCTTCACCACGAATCCGCCCTTCGCCCCCACCGGCACGATCACCGCGTTCTTCACCGCCTGCGCCTTCACCAGGCCCAGAATCTCGGTGCGGAAATCCTCCAGCCGATCCGACCAGCGCAATCCGCCGCGCGCCACCGGGCCGAACCGCAGATGCACACCCTCCACCCGCGGCGAGTACACGAAGATCTCGAATTGCGGCCGCGGCTTGGGCAATTCGGCGATCTCACGCGGCTCCACCTTGATCGACAGGTAACCCCGCGGCCGCCCCTGGCCGTCGACCCGATAGAAATTGGTCCGCAGCGACGCCTTCAACAGGCCCAGGATCGCCCGCAGAATGCGGTCGGCATCGAGGCTGACAACCTCGTTGATCCGCTCCCGGACCGCCGTCTCGAGTTCGCCCGCTCGCTCCGGTGAGACCGTATCGGGATCGAACAGCGCCGCGAACAGCTCCACGAACAACCGCGCGATATCGGGCGAGGCCAGCAGCACCCGCGCGATATTGGCCTGGCTGTAGGGAAAATCGGCCTGCTGCAGATACTTCGAGTAGGCGCGCAGAATCGACACCGAGCGCCAGTGCAGCCCCGCCCGCAGCACCAGCTCGTTGAGCGGATCGGCCTCGGCGCGCTCGTACCAGAGGGCGTCGAACGCCTCGGTGAACCGATCCCGCAGACCGCGCTCCTGGGCGTCGAGCACGTCCAGCCGATCGGTGGTCTCCACCAGCTCGGCATCCATATTGCGGTCCAACGCCTTACGCAGCAGATCCGGCCGCGCCTGCAGGCCGAAGTCGTAGATCCAGGCCTCGCGGCCGTCCTCGAACTCCAGCTGATAGGGCCGTTCGTCGACGACCTCCACGCCGAGGCTCTGCAGCAGCGGCAGCACCTGGCTCAGCGAGATGCCCGCGCCGATGTAGAGCGTGAAACGCCATGAGCCCGGGTCGGATTCGGGTCGCCGGTACAGATGCTGATCGATCCGCCCGGCCGGGAGCCGCTCCAACCGGAGGATGTCGGCCAGCGCCCGGCTGGGCTCGAAATCCTCCTTGTAGGCGTCCGGCAGCGCGGCCGAATAGCGCTGTACCACGGCCGGATCCAGCACCGACGAGGTGGCAACCTCGTCGCGCAGATGGTCGTCCCAGGTGCGGCTGGCCTCGGTCAGCAGCGCCTGGATCCGCAACCGGTTGGCCTCCGAGGTATCCACCTTGGTGCCCGGCTCGGGCAACCGAACGGTGAAATACACACTGGCGAGCTCGCTTTCGGACACCCGGGCCGAGTAGTCGATCGAGACGCCGCCCAGCTCGCGCACCAGGATGTCTTGCATCTCCAGCCGCACCCGGGTGGTGTAGCGGTCACGCGGCAGGTAGACCATGCAGGCCACGAAGCGGCCGTAGGAATCCGAGCGCAGGAACAGCCGCACCTGTCGGCGCATGCCGACGTTGAGCACCGCGCTGGCCGTGCGCCGCATGGTCTCGGTGTCGGAAGAGAACAGCTCGGTGCGCGGGAACGACTGGATCGCCTCGAGCATCGCCTGCCCGGAGAAGGAGTCCAGATCGAAACCGCTCTGCTCGATCACCGCGCGCACCCGCCGCTCGATGACGGGGATGTCGAGCACGTTCTCGTGCATGGCGGCCACGGTGAACACGCCGATGAACAGGTGTTCCCCGGTGATCGCGCCAGCGGCGTCGAATTCGGCGACGCCGATGAAGTACGGATACACCGAGCGGTGCACGGTGGCCGGGACCAGGCCCTGGGTCAGCATCAGCAGCGGTCGGTTGCCGCCGTTGACCGGCACCAGGAAATCGGTGCCCACATTGGGCCGCAGCACACCGAGGCAACTGCCCGGTACGACAACGGATTTCGTCTTCCCGCCCTCGGCCGCGGCGCGCTGGTAGCGCGCGTAGCCGAGCACCGTGAAATGCCCGTCGGCCAGCCACCGCAGCAGGTTGGCGCAGTCGACCAGATCGGTGCCGCTGAACGGCGGGGTGTCCTCCTTCGCCGCCGCGTCGAGCGCGTCGGCGAGCTGGTCCTGCACCGCGCGCATGGCCTCGGTATCGCCGATGACCTGCCGCACGTCGGTGAGCACGTCGGGAATCGCGGCCTCGATCCGCTGCAGCAGCTCCGGACTGGTGGACGGGTGCAGCTGCACATGCATCCACGATTCGCGCAGGCCCGTGACGCCGTTGCCGTCCACCTCGTGCGGGGCGGCGGATTCCAGCCGACCCTCGTCGTCGCGCCGCACCTCGAAGATCGGGTGGATGATCTCGCTGACGCTGACGCCGATGCGGCTCAGCGAGGAGGTCACCGATTCCACCAGCAGCGGCATGTCGTCGGTGACCATCTGAACCGCGGCACCCAGCCCGGAGCCGTCGTCGGGGTGGTACACCCGCACGCGGGCCGTCCCCGGTGGGCGCTGCATGCCCAGTTCGATGTGCCTGCGGAAGATCTGCAGCGAGCTTCCGCTGATCGCGTCGACGTCGCCGGCGTCCACGTGGCGGAAGTATGCCTCCTCGAGGGTGGCGAGCTCACCGCGCAACTGCTCCGGCAACCCCGCGACCCACGCCGCGCTGGACAATTCGGACGAGACCGTCATTTTCTTCGCCAACTCCCTCGGATTCGGTTCCGTAACAGTGACGCCGGGGTCGAGAGTAGCTGGGTGTTGGAGCAGCCGGGAGGGATTCCTCCCAAAGCCACGGCAAAGTCCGAACGCCCGCACGGTTACTCGGGTACGAATTCACCCACGTACCAGCAGAACACGCTGGTGGTACGCGTAGGACGTTGCGCCAACGATCAATTGACGCCCGACCGCAATGGCCGGATCACGCTATTCGCCTGTGAGTAACCGAGCAGTAGCCAGCTCCTTGCTCTTCCGCGCGCGGGTACGCCTCTGTCATCAGATGCGTACCCGCTGACGGAGAATCAATCGCGGGTGAGCTTGCGATGGGTGACCCGGTGCGGGCGCGCCGCATCCGGTCCCAGCCGCTCGATCTTGTTGGCCTCGTAGGCCTCGAAGTTGCCCTCGAACCAGAACCACTTGGCCGGGTTGGTGTCGTCGCCCTCCCAGGCCAGGATGTGGGTACAGGTGCGGTCGAGGAACCAGCGGTCGTGGGAGATGACCACGGCGCAGCCGGGGAACTTCTCCAGCGCGTTCTCCAGCGAGCCCAGGGTCTCCACGTCGAGGTCGTTGGTCGGCTCGTCGAGCAGGATCAGGTTGCCGCCCTGCTTGAGCGTGAGCGCCAGGTTCAACCGGTTGCGCTCACCGCCGGACAGCACGCCCGCGGGCTTCTGCTGGTCCGGGCCCTTGAAGCCGAACGCCGAAACATATGCGCGCGAGGGCATTTCCTGGCTGCCGACCTCGATGTAGTCCAGCCCGTCGGAGACCACCTGCCACACCGTCTTGTTCGGATCGATGCCCGCGCGGTTCTGGTCGACGTAGCTGAGCTTCACCGTGTCGCCGACGCGTACGGTGCCGCTGTCGGCCTGCTCGAGGCCGACGATGGTCTTGAACAGCGTGGTCTTACCGACGCCGTTGGGGCCGATGACACCGACGATGCCGTTGCGCGGCAAGCTGAACGACAGATCCTTGATCAGCTGCCGATCGCCGAAGCCCTTGTCCAGATGCTCGACCTCGACGACCACATTGCCCAGGCGCGGACCGGCCGGGATCTGGATCTCCTCGAAGTCCAGCTTGCGCATCTGCTCGGCCTCGGCCGCCATCTCCTCGTAGCGCTGCAGACGGGCCTTGTTCTTGGCCTGACGCGCCTTGGCGCCCGAGCGGACCCACGCCAACTCGTCCTTGAGCCGCTTCTGCAGCTTCTGGTCCTTCTTGCCCTGCACCTCGAGGCGCTCGGCCTTCTTCTCCAGGTAGGTGGAGTAGTTGCCCTCGTACGGATAGGCGCGGCCGCGGTCGAGCTCGAGGATCCAGCCCGCGACATTGTCCAGGAAGTACCGGTCGTGGGTGACGGCCAGCACCGCGCCCTGGTACTGGGCCAGATGCTGCTCGAGCCAGAGCACGCTCTCGGCGTCGAGGTGGTTGGTGGGCTCGTCGAGCAGCAGCAGGTCGGGCTTGCTCAGCAGCAGCTTGCACAGCGCGACCCGGCGGCGCTCACCACCGGAGAGCTGGGTGACCGGTTCGTCCGGCGGCGGGCAGCGCAGCGCGTCCATCGCCTGCTCTAGCTGGGAATCCAGGTCCCAGGCGTCGGCGTGATCGAGCTCCTCCTGCAGCTTGCCCATCTCCTCCATGAGCTCGTCGGAGTAGTCGGTGGCCATGAGCTCGGCGATCTCGTTGAAACGGTCCAGCTTGACCTTGATCTCGCCGAGGCCCTCCTCCACGTTGCCGCGGACGGTCTTCTCCTCGTTGAGCGGCGGCTCCTGCTGCAGGATGCCGACGGTCGCGCCGGGCGCGAGCCACGCCTCACCGTTGTTGGGCTGGTCCAGTCCGGCCATGATCTTCAGCACGCTCGACTTACCGGCGCCGTTCGGACCGACGACGCCGATCTTGGCGCCGGGGAGGAAGTTCAGGTACACGTCGTCGAGCACGACCTTGTCGCCGTGTGCCTTCCGAACTTTCCTCATCTGATAGATGAACTCAGCCATGTACGAAATCCTATTCTGCGACGCGCAGCGTCTCCGTCGCGGGCGGTGGCGGGGACGAGGCGGGCCTATCGGTCGGTAGTTGTCTGATTCCGCCCGGACGGATCAGGCCGTCCGGAGGTCGTCGCGGGGCGCCTCGACACTATCGAAGGCCCCGGATTCGGCGCGCGGCCGCTCCTGCGGCCCGTCGTCCACCTGATCGACAACGGCCGGGCCGATCGGGAAGTTCCCCGGCCCGTGCCGCGTCACCGCCGCGGTACAGCGCGCCAGATCCGGTCCCACCGCGCTGGCGCGCAGCTCGAGATCGCGCCGCTGCACACCCTCGCGGGTGCGGTACTCGGTCGTGCGCAGCTGCCCGTAGGCGATGACCGGGTCGCCGCGCCGGATCGAGGCGTCGACCCCCTCGACCAGCCGCCGCCAGCAGTTCACGGTGAGGAAGAGGGTGCCGCTGTCGACCCAGTCCCCGGCTTCGCGGTCGTAGCGGCGGGAATTACTCGCCATCCGGAACGTCACCACCTGTTCCCCGCCGGGCAGGCTGCGCCGCACCGGATGGGTGACGACATTGCCGATGACGGCCATCGTTGTCTCGTACATGGTTCCACCCCTTGACTTTCCGACTTGTCGACGTTGTGATCCCCGAGCCCCAACCCCTCGGCCCGAGGGCATGGCTCCAGCCTCCCCTCCCGCCGCCGCCCGCGAAAGATCGAAATCGAATTTGTGGATAAGTTTCCGCTTGTGAATTCCGCCCGTTTCGAATTCGCCCCAGCAGGCCGGTCACCTGCCCCGAAGCCCTTCCGCCCCAACAATTCTTGGCGTCGCGGGCGGCGGGCACCGGTGATACGGTACGGGCCGAGCCGGCGGGCCGAGCCGCCGACCGGGAGGGGACAGCAGACATGCGAATTCCAGATGGCTTGCGGCCGTTGTCTTCAGGCCGCTTGCCGAACTTCCTGATCATCCTGGCCGCGGTCCTGGCCATGGCCACCGCCGGGCCGCCCGAGGCCCGTGCCGCGATGGGCATAGCGGCGCCCGGCATGGCGCTCAACACCGACGACAAGCGGTGCAGTCTGGGCCTGAGCGGGCATATCGGTGACATCCAATACGGCGTCACCGCGGGCCACTGCTTCCAGGGCGGCAAGGCGGTCTTCGCGCACGACGGATTCCGGATGGGGGTCTACGAACAGGGTTTCGGCAGTGACGACACCGTCGAGCAGCTCGGTTTCGCCCTCGTACGCTACGAACCGAACGTCGCCGCGGCGGCAACCCTGCCCGACCGGCTGACGATCACCTCCGCCGAGGCTGTACCGGCCGTCGGCGAGGAGGTCTGCCACATCGGGTCCACGACCGGGACCACCTGCGGCCCGGTGACCGCGGTGCAGAACGGCTACTTCGTCGCCGACTTCCCCTCGGAGAAGGGCGATTCCGGCGGCATCGTCTATCGACGCGGCGGCCCCGGCGCCGCCGACTTCCTCGGCATCCTGATCGGCACCAAGGAGGGCGGCGGCATCGTCGTCGAATCGGCGAGCTATCTGCGCGACACCATCAGCGCGCATACGGGCGGGCGGTTCGAGTGGCGCCTGCCGCCGGTCCCGTAACGCCGGTCACACCGGCATGCCCAGCGCGGAGGCCAGGGTCTGCCCGACCGCGTTGGCGAAGGCCTGCAGCGCACCCGGATCGGCGAACTGGGTCAGCACGTCGCGGTTGCGGCAGCCGTCCGTGGCCGGAATTCCGTTGAGGCGGTCGTTGAGCCACAGGGCGGCGCTCGCGGTGCCGGAGACCGCGGCGATGCCGTGCTCGCTCAACAGGTCTCGGGTGTAGGCCACGCGGGCGGTTCCGGTGGCGCAGTAGGTGTCGTAGAGGCGGTTGACCGAATTGATCGGCATGACCTCGTCCAGCGGTGCCTGGTAGATGTACACCGGCGCGAGGGGAGCGCGTTTGCCGAGTGCGAGATCGTCCATCACCCCCTGCACCTCCGGAGCCCGCAGCGGGTCGCCGGGATAGTCGAACAGGCCCTTGATGTTCACGAACGGGAATCCCGCGAATTGCAGTGCGACGCATTGGTTTTCGTGCAGCACCCGAACGGCCTTGCCGAGCGGATTGAGGTAGCGGTCCACGAACCCGGCCAGCTCGGGATATTCGCGCGCCACCCCGAACAGCCCGCCCAGCACCGCTCCCCCGAAGGTCGAGGTGCCGTTGTTGTAGTCGAGGGCCTCCCGGATGTCGGCCATCAGACCGCCGGTCGCGGAACCGACGAGGTTCAACTCCGGGGCGTAGTCGGGCTGCAGCTCGGCGGCGTGACCGGTGGGGATGGCACCGCCGGAATAACCCCACAGCCCGACCCTGGTGGCCGGGCCGGAAAGCCCTGCGGGCTCGAAGTTCTCGGCCGCTCGGATGCCGTCCAGGGTGATGCGACCGCCGAGCGGCCCGGCCGCCCAGGCCCCGTTCTGCCCCTGATGATCGGGAACGACGACGGCGTGCCCGAGCTGCAGCATGGCCTGCACCTCGACGAATTCCGCTGGGATCACCGGATTGAGCGGATTGGGCAGCGACCCCATCTGCAGCACATACGACGGCGCGCAGTTCATCGACAGCGAGTCCTCGGCGAACTGGAACGACAGCAGCCCACGCAGTCCACTCGCGGGCGGCCGGTGCGGGACGATTACCGTCGCGACGGCCGCAATGGGCTCGCCCCGGGTATTGGTGCTGCGGTAGGACAGCTGCCAAGCTTTGACGTTCAACGGAATCAGCCAGAAATTGGCGAGATTCACCTGCCGCGCCGCGAGGATCTCACCCGGCCGCGCGGTCGCGACCCCGGCCGGGTCGGGGGTGTAGAACGCCGGGTCGAGGTACGGCGGCGCGGGCGGAACGGGAAACGGTAACGGCGGCGCGACCGCAACCGGCTCCGCGAGCGCGACGGGCGTCGCGCCCGGACCTGCGGCCAGGGCCAGACCGGCGGCCAGGGCCAGGGTGGTGTGGGCGAGGACGGTACGGATGCCGTGCGCCGCGGCCATGAGAACTCCTCATCGAATCCCGAGCACGAAGACCGTGCAAACTGAAAAGAGAGCTTTCCCTCTCTAAGTTGCACAGACCGTATGCCACAGGCCGCGACGTGTCAACGGTCACATTCGCGCGGGGCCCTCTGTCCCGGCGTAGGTGGTCAGCAGGTCGTAGACGAACTCCAGCACCGACTCGTCCAGGTCCGGGCGGTCATAGATGGCCCGGACGACCGATTGACCCGAGAACACGTGCAGCACGGTGAAGAACAGCGGCTCGCGCACGTGCTCGGGAAAGCGCCGCATCACCCCCGAGCGCTCCGCCTCGGCCATGATCGCGTCGTAGTACCCGGACGCGGCGGGCGCGATCCGCGCATGCAGCTCCCGATCCGAGCGCGCCGCGATGAAGACCTCACGCAGGGCGACATTCGGCTTGGACTGCTGCGCCTCGCGCATGAACCGCAACGCCACCCGAAGCGCGTCGTCACCGTCGCCGACCTCGGCCAGCAGGGCTCGGAAGGTGGTCAGTTGCCGCGTGACGATCTCCTGCGCGGTCGCGACGATCAAGTCCAAGCGGCCGTCGAACTGGCGGAACATCGCGCCGACCGACAGCCCCGCACGCTCACAGATCTCCTGGATCGTCGTGCGGTGGTAACCGAGCTCGCTGATCGCATCGATCGTCGCGTCGATCAGCTTGGCCACCGTGGCCGCTCGCCGCTCCTGCTGAGTGCGGCGCTTGGGGCGCGAAACCTGGTCCTGGGTCACGTTCCTATCCTGCCTCGCGCGGCGCCGAGGGCCGCGCGCCCACCGCGTTGACACTGTGACCCAGCCCACTTTACATTAAGGAAGCAGCCATTCTCTTTTATATGCGGGCACACGCCGCCACGCAGGAAGCCGGGCAGTCCGATGCGATCTCGACCCTTCACATGCCCGCGGCGGCTGTTCGCCGCGCTCATCGCCCTCATCATCACCTCGTCGTATGCCGTTCTGGCGCAGGCGGATCCGGACGGCGGTGAGTTCGGCAGGGCCTGGGCTGCCAGCTACGCGGCCCCGCCACCGCATCCGAACGTGCACATCGACTGGGACGTCCCCCTGACCATGAGCGACGGAACGATATTGAAGGCCAACGTCTATCGACCCGCGGACGCGGCCGGCCGCCCCGTCGACACCCCGACGCCGACACTGGTGAATCTGACCCCCTACACGAAACTCGCGTCCATGCTGGCGGATTCGGCGCTGTCGATCCCGGTGCTCTCCGATGCGCTGGTGGAGCTGTTCCGCCGCTTCGACCTGTCCGGGACCCCGCTGGACGGCGTCACCGACCTGACGAAGATGCTGGGCGGTGGCCTACCGCGCAACTTCACCGTCGACCGCAACCTCATCCGGTCCGGATACACCCAGGTCGTCGTCGATGTGCGCGGCACCGGCTTCTCCCAGGGCACGATGTCGTTCTTCGGCGCGCGCGAACAGCAGGACACCGTCGAGGTCATCGAGTGGGCGGCGCACCAGCCCTGGTCGGACGGCAATATCGGCATGACGGGGGTGTCGTATTCGGCGGTCAATCAGATCCAGGCCGCGGACGAACAGCCGCCCGCGCTGAAGGCGATCTTCCCCGTCGAGCCCGGCAGCGATCTGATGCGCGACATCCTCGCTCCCGGTGGCGGTTTGAACGTCGCGTTCACCCCTGGCTGGTTGACGGCGGTGAATCTGTCGAAGCTGCTGCCCGACCTGATGGCCGCCGCACAGGGCCGGTTCGACTGGAAGTGGCTGGCCGACCGGGTCGCCAGCCCCTTCACCTTCTTCGACATGCTGATCGCGGCGCTGACCACGCTCGATTCGAGCCGAATGCCCGACAATCTGGTGTCGGTGCTCAGCGAGCCCAGTCCGCTGCGCGACGGCATGCTGGCCGAAGCCGAGCGCATCCGGATTCCGACCTTCGTGGTCGGCGGTTGGCACGATGTGTTCACCAATACCCAACCGTCCATCTACCAGCGCATTCCGCTGCCGCCCGGGCAGAAGCAGCTCCTGATGGGCGATACGTACCACCTCAATCCGGGCATCGATTTCGGGAAGCCGGGCCGTCCGCCGCGCCTGGACGTCCTGCAGCGCGCCTGGTTCGACCGGTGGCTCAAGGGAATCGACAATGGCATCGACACCTTCGGCCCGATCACGAGCGAACAGCTCGGCGGCGGCTGGACCAGCACCGACCGCTACCCGCGTGCGGGGGTCGAATACCGGCGGATGTATTTGAACGGAGCGCCGAGCGGCACGACCGCCACCAGCGTCCACGACGGCACCCTCACACCCGCGAACACGACCGCGCCGCAACGATTGACGATCGGGCCCGGCATCACGAGCATCTGTTCCAACGACACGGCCGTGGGCACCGCGGGCCTGACCGTGCTGCTGTCCGGATGCACGAACGATGCCCGGCCGCAGGAGCTCAACGGCCTGACCTTCACCAGCACACCCGTCGCGGAGCCGACCCTGATCTCCGGACCGGTCAACGTCCATCTCAACACCGTGCTCGACACCATCGACGGCTACTGGAGCGCCACCCTCAACGACGTTGCCCCCGACGGGCGTTCGACCGTACTGGCCACCGGGCAGCTCACCGCGTCGCTGCGCGCGCTGGACCCGGCCAAGAGCGAGCGCTCCGCCAACGGCGATCTGACCGTGCCCTATCCGAAACTCACCTTCGAGAGCCGACAGCCGCTGACCCCCGGCGCACCGACCGTGCTCGACATCGGGCTGACCCCCACCGACGCCGTCCTCCAGCCGGGACACCGGCTGCGTGTCGACGTGTACGCGAGCAACTTTCCCAAGGGTATGGCCCTCATGCCCATCCTCGTCGACAGCCGCCTCGCGCCCCAGCACCTCGAGCTGAACCCGGACCAGCCGAGCTTCGTCAACGTTCCGATCGGCGGGTCGGGGTGGTGACCCGCGGACCTCGAGTTTAGGCAACCTAACAAAAATTCCCGTTGGCGGCGGACCAGCCTCGATTCGCTGTACTGTCGGGTGTGGCCTCCGAAGTGATCGCGAAGACGAACCATCCGGGCGGACCCGCAATCACCCGGCGATCGACTGCGGATCGGATGCGGGCATGGCTCGTGTCAACGTTGTCGGCGCTCCCGTCCGCGCTGCTGATGACCCTGTTGCTCTACGGACTCGGACTGCTGCTCGGCGTGGCGACTCCGGGCGCGTTGCCCGCGGCGTGGTTTCTGCTGTGCGCGCTGTGGGGCGGACTGTGTTTCGCGGGTGCGGCGGGCCGATGGCCGCTGCATCTGTTCGGCCTACGCAGGCCGGTCGGTGCGGAACGGCACGCGCTGTTCACGGCCTGGGACAACGTGACTCGCGCGGCCGGAATGCGCGCCGCCGACTACACCCTGTGGCTGCAGGAATCCGATCGGGATTTCGCGGTGCCCGACCGCATGATCACCGCACCCGCCGACGCGCTGCCGCGGCTGCGCCCCCGGGAGTTGGAGGCGGTGCTGGCACATCAGATCGGTCAGCGGGCGCAGGGGCGGGCGGCGCTGTGGCAGTTGGTGTTCCGCTACTACAACTTCCCGCTGGTCGCGGTCGAGAACGCGCTGCTGCCGGGACCGCGCGCGGTGGGCGATGCCATCGCGCAGCGATTGCCCGCGCGCTGCGCGCGGATCTTCTCCGCCGCCTGGACCGTGCTCAGCCGGGTGCTCGTGGCGTGTCCGACGGTCGCGGCGGCCACGGTGATCGTCGGCCTGCTGCCCGCGCTGTTGCTGCGGCTGCTCCCCGAACTCGCGGCCTGGGCGCTGGCGCCGCTGCTCGAGCGGGCCGAATACCGTGCCGACCGGACGGCGGTGGATCTGGGATACGGGCGCGAACTCTGCGGTGTCCTGAGCAATCTCGAGGTGGGGACGCCCGCGACCGCCCGCCCGGCATCGCTGTCGGTCTCGCCGTTCCTGCCGAAGATCACGCCGGACAAGCGGATTCGGCGCATCCGCGATCGGCTCGACGAGCTGGCGCGGCAGTTCCCGCCCGGATCGGCGCCGCGGTTCGCGACCCCGGTGCGCCATCACCGGCCGGTTCCTACAGCGTCGTCGGGTCCGTATTCGCCCCGCACAGCACCACGACCGGCCGTTCGTCCGGCTCGGGCACATATGCCCCGCTCTGAATGGCCGCCAGTGCGGTCGCGCCCGCCGGTTCGACGATGATCCGGAACTCCCGCCACAGATATTCGCGGGCCATGGCGATCGCGTCGTCGGTCACCAGCACCGAAGCCATCCGGTAGCGCTGGGCGATCTCGAAGGGGATGCGGCCGATCCTGGTGGCGCCCAACGCGTCCGCGGCGATGCTGTTGATGTGGACGTCGACGGCGCGGCCCGCGGCCAGGGCCGAATGCAGGGTCGGCGCGCCCTTGGGTTCCACGCCGACCACCCGGCCGCGGGCACCCAGCGCGGCGGCGATGCCAGCGGCCAGTCCGCCGCCGCCGACCGCCACCAGCACGGGCTGGCGTCCACGCACCTGCTGTTCGATTTCCAGGCCCACCACCCCCGCACCAGCCACCACTGCGGGCAGATCGTAGGCATGCAGCTGGATCGCGCCGCGCTCACCGGTCAGCTCGTCGGCGAAGCGGTACGCCTCGGCGTAGGTGGTTCCGTGCCAAAGCACCTCGGCGCCGTAGGCCCACATGGCCGCGACCTTGGTGTGCGGCGCGGATTCGGGCACCACGACGGTGCAGGGCCGGTTCTCCAGCGCACAGGCCAGGGCCGCCGCGATGCCCGCATTGCCGCCGGAGGCGATCACCACCGGGCGGGTGTCGCCGCGGGACTCGAGCAGCGCGTTGAGACTGCCGCGGACCTTGAAAGTGCCGCCGTGCTGGAGATATTCGAGCTTGAAACTCACCTTGACCGGACCGTGCGGACCGCTGACCTCGGTGTGGAACACCGGCGTCACCCGGGTCCGGCCGCCCAGGCGCAGTTTGGCCGCCCGGACGTCGGAGCGATAGAGCCGCCGCACCTTCCGGGAGGCGGGAGTGTCCGTCACCGCCCGGCCCCCCGGTCTCGCTTGGCCAGCTCGGCGTACATGGCGTTGTGCGCGGCCAGCGCGGCGTCGTGATCGCGATCGGCCGCGCGGTCCAGCCGCTGCGCGAGCCGGGTATCGCTGCGCGACCACTGCACCAGCAGCGCCACCATCACCACCACCAGCGGGATCTCGCCGCTGGCCCAGGCCAGGCTGCCGCCGGTGTGCTGATCGCCGAGCAGATCCGAATTCCAGGACAGACCCAGCGAACGATAGAACCAGCCGCCCATCACGGTGGTCATGCTCATCAGCGCCACACCGAAGAACGCGTGGAACGGCAGCGAGCCGAACACCATGCCGACCCGCGTCAGCGGTTGCACCTGACGGGGTTTGGGATCGATACCCAACACGACCCAGTAGAACAGGTAGCCCGACACCAGAAAGTGCAGATTCATCGCCAGATGCGCGCCGTGCTCGTCCACCACCCGGTCGAAGATGCCGCCCAGATACAGCGCGTAGAACCCGGCGATGAACACCGCCGACGCGATCACCGGCTGGGTCAGCAAGCGCGACACCGGATTGTGCACGGCGGCCAAGATCCATTCCCGCGGCCCGGGCGGCGCCTCGCGTCCCGCCGCGGGCAGCGCGCGCAGCGCCAGCAGCACCGGGCCGCCGAGCGCGAACAGGATCGGGGCCAGCATCGACAGCAGCATGTGCTGGGCCATGTGCACGCTGAACATCGCCGGGGCGTAGCGACCCACACCGGAACTGGTCGCGATCAACATCACCGCACAACCGCACAGCCACGCCGCCGTGCGACCGATCGGCCAGGCGTCTCCGCGACCCCGTAGTCGGCGCACCCCGGCCACATACAACACCGCGAGCACGACAGACAGCGTTCCGAAGATCAGATCGAAGCGCCAGTCGAACAGGATGCGCGCCACGGTCGGCGGTCCCGCGAGGT
Organism: Nocardia sp. CDC159; assembly: GCF_023740735.1. GTDB lineage: Bacteria > Actinomycetota > Actinomycetes > Mycobacteriales > Mycobacteriaceae > Nocardia > Nocardia pulmonis. The sequence continues at coordinate 40,194 of NZ_JAMRXH010000017.1, read as the reverse complement.
CGTAGCCCAGTTCCACCTCGGCGGGCGAGGGCACCCGGCGCAGCTCCGGCGGCGGGGTGCGCCCGAGGCCCACGGCCAGGCCCACGGTCGCGGCGAACACCAGCGCCTCCACCCCGGCGTAGCGGATCAGCGCGGCCCGGTCCCGCGAGTCGGCCGCCAAGGCGGGAATCGCCTTGCGCCGCTGCACGAATCCGATCACACCCAGCACGCACAGCGCCACCGCCTTGGCCACGACCAACCGGCCGTAGGTGGTGGTGAAAAGATCACCCCACGGCACCCGCACCCACGCGTTGAGCACACCGCTCACCGCGACCACCGCGAACGCACCGGCCGCCACCAGCGAGAAGCGGCTCGCCGCCAGCGCGGTGTGCCGCCCGCCGCGCACCGCGTGCGCCAGCACCGCGAACAGCCCGCCGACCCACACCGCCATCGCGACCAGATGCAGGATCAGGCTGTTGGTCGCGATGTCGTGCGCACCACCGGAGGACGAATGACCGGTCAGCGCGACCGGCAGCAGGCACAACACCGACCAGCCGAACAACACCGGAGTCCAGCCCCAGCGCAACGCCAACCGGCAACCGATGGCCAGAACGACGGCCATGAAAGCCGTTGCCCGCCAGGAACCCGCGACCTCCACCTTGCCGATCGCCTGCCAAACCTGTTCCGGCCGAAGGATGCTGCCCACCGGTTGCCCGGTGGTGTCCGACAGCGTCAGCGGCACCAGCAGCACGGCCGCGACCGCCCATACCAACGCCGCGATCCCCGCGCGCCGCAGCGCCCGATAGCCGCCGAGGTCGAGCAGTCCGTCGCTCTGCGGCGGGGTGAGGAACGCGGCGAACAGCAGCGACCCGATCGCCAACGCTCCCGACAGGTCGGCGATCGCCCGCACCGCGGGCAGGCCGTAGGTGGTCAGCGGTCCCGGATCCGGGATGCCGAGCAACGTCAGCGCCCGCGCCGCCGACAGTCCGACCACCAGCGGCGCGACCAGCGCCGCGACCGCGATCGCGACGGCGGTCAGCACCGGGAACATCGCCGCGGACTCCGACCGGATGGCCTGGCTTTCAGACTCGACGGACGGGTCCTGCGGTGACGACATGGGTTTCAGCCTAGTTCGGCCGGACCACCCCCGACGGCCCGCCCTGACCGTCATCGCCGCTCCTGTCGGGTGGATCACAGGGCGTGTCGGTTGCTCGACGGGAGCCAGGACTGAGCTGGACGGTCGCTATAATCAACTCGCTGGACACCGTGCCGCGAACGCGGCATGGTGTGTGGTGCCTGCTTTGCCTCCGTAGCTCAGTTGGATAGAGCAAGGGCCTTCTAATCCCTAGGTCGCAGGTTCGATTCCTGCCGGGGGCGCTCGACGTGTCACCAGCGACAACGCTGGTGACTAACCCTTACCCTTCGCACGCCACGCTCAAACAAGAAGGGATTTTCCCGTTCGGGCGACATCGGCCGGGCCGCGGTGGATCATCGCCCGTCGCACGCTCGCGCGGCCGCTGTCATGGCATCCCTCCTCCCCCCGGCATCCGCCAGTGCGCTGGGGCAACGCTCTGCCCGTGCTGAAATGGAGCGGAGCTGGCCGAGGCGCTGGCGGCGAAGCTGGTCGACGGCCTGGGCCGTCTGATCCCATCCCGTTGTCGCTCAGGCGGTAGGCCATTCAGCGTCGCGTACAGATTCTCCGGTGCATCAGGAAGTGCAGGGCGAATCCGAGTGTGCCCGCGGTCGTCTCCTGCCCGGCGAGCAGGAAGGATACGACCTGGTAGGCGATGTTCTCGGCGGGCAGCGTCGCACCGGTGTCCGGATCGACGGTGGTCAGCATCAGATCGAGCAGGTCCTTGGGACCGGTGCTGCGCGAGTTCTGTTCCGGTCACCACGACCAACCGGTAGTCGCTACCGAACATCAACTCGTAGATCGGTCCGAGTTCGCGCGCGAGCTCGGACTCGCTCTGCGTCGGGCGGGCAGGATCGATGGCCTTGGCATCACCGAACAGGGGGTCGCGATGTTTGGGATGCGGAAGCGCCAGAGTAGGACTGGAAGCACCGGTGATGGCGATCGGTCTGCCTCGAGCCCTGGGAAAGTGTTCGGTCGTTGAGATGATCTTCCTTGCCGCCCAGCGGATCTGGCCGATCGGGAGACTCGAAAGGCCGAACCCGGCGCATGCGTCCGCTGCCGGAGGCGTTATCGAGCCTGTGCGAGATCACCCGGCTTCCACCCCCTCAGCACTCGCGCGTGAAAGCATGACCCCGGGAGGCACACCCACCGACGAGCCGTCAGGAGGAGCACGCTATGTCGATCGAGACCGTGGATGCCGTGGTGATCGGGATGGGACCGGGCGGCGAGGACCTCGCCACCCGGCTGGCGCAGGCGGGGCTCGCGGTGGTCGGCGTGGAGGGGCGGCTGGTGGGTGGGGAATGTCCGTATTACGCCTGTGTGCCGACGAAGATGATGGTGCGGGCCGGGGAGTCGCTGGCCGAGGCGCGGCGGGTCGGGGAGCTGGCGGGCGCGGCGCAGGTGCGGCCGGACTGGGGGCCGGTTGCCGCGCGGATTCGCGACGAGGCCACCGACAACTGGGACGATACGGTCGCGGTGGAGCGATTCGAGAAGGCCGGTGGCCGGTTCGTGCGCGGTTGGGGGCGGGTTTCCGCGCCCGGGGAGGTCACGGTCGAGACCGCGGAGGGCCCGCGCTCCTTCCGCGCGGCCCGGGCGATCGTGCTGAATCCCGGTACCGCCCCGGCGATTCCGCCGATCGAGGGGCTGGCCGAGACGCCGTACTGGACCAACCGCGAGGCCGTCGCCGCGACCGCGGTGCCGGAATCGCTGCTCGTACTGGGCGGCGGGCCGGTGGGTATGGAGTTCGCCCAGGTGTTCTCGCGGTTCGGCGCGCGGGTCAGCGTGGTCGTGCGCAGCCGCATCCTGCCCAAGGAGGAGCCGGAGGCGGCCGAGCTGGTAGCGAAGACGTTTGCCGCGGAAGGCATTTCGGTCCGCAGCGGGGTCGAGACGACTCGCGTCGAATACGACGGCGAGTGGTTCACCGTGCACCTGAGCGAGGGCGAGCCGCTGCGGGTGCGGCAGGTGCTGGTGGCGACGGGGCGGCGCACCGATCTGGCGGCGCTGGGAATCGGCGCGGTCGGGCTGGATGAGCGCGCCCACGGCATCGAGGTCGACGAGCATATGCGCGCCGCCGAGGGCGTCTGGGCGGTCGGCGACGTGACCGGACACGGCGCGTTCACCCATATGTCGATGTACCAGGCGCGTATCGCGGCCGCCGACATCCTCGGCACCGCAACCGAATCCGGGCAGTACCACGCGGTGCCGCGGGTCACCTTCACCGATCCCGAGGTGGGCGCGGTCGGCATGACCGAGGCCCAGGCGCGCGCCGCCGGGCTGCGGGTGCGCACGGCCGTCACCGATCTGACCGCCTCGACGCGCGGCTGGATTCACAAGGCGGGCAATGCGGGTCTGATCAAACTGGTCGAGGACGCCGACCGCGGCGTGCTGGTGGGCGCGACCTCGGTAGGCCCGACCGGGGGTGAGGTGTTGGGCGCCCTGGTCCTCGCCGTGCACGCCCGGGTGCCGACGGCCACGCTGCACGAGATGATCTACGCCTACCCGACCTTCCATCGCGCCATCGAGGCGACGCTGAACGAGCTGCACTGATTTCGCCGAATCACCGGCCCGCGCCGCCGATTCCTGATGACATGGTCTGCACGCGCGGCGACTCGGAGGCGAAGATGCTGTCCCTGCAGGAGATTTCGGACCGGCTGGAGATCGAGGACCTGATGGTGCGGTACTCGCACGCGGTCGACGCCGGTCGGTGGGAGCTGCTCGACGAGATCTTCACCGCCGACGCCCACATCGACTACACCGCCATGGGCGGCCCGGCGGGCGATCTGGCCGAGACCAAACGCTTCCTGGCCGCAGTGCTGCCGAATTTCCTTGCCTACCAACATCTGGTGAGCAACTCGTCGATCACCGTCGACGGCGACACCGCCACGGCCCGCAGCATATGCCACAACCCCATGCTCGTCTCCGGACCCGACGGCCGCCCCACCCTCATGCTGAACGGACTGTGGTACCTGGACACCTTCGCCCGCGTCGATGGCCGCTGGCGCATCACCCGGCGCGCGCAGGAGAAGAGCTATATGTTCCTGACCCCACCGGCGGGGTAGCGCAGGCGCAGCCGGACCATCGGCCCCGCTGTGCGCAATCCGACAATCACGTTTGGCCATGTCCGAACCGGGCACCTCGCGAACGACGAAGGCACCAACGAGCAGGAGGAGTCGATGTCGATGCAGGTGGCGGATCACGTGGTGCAGCGCTTGCGGGAGTGGGGGGTCGATCAGGTCTTCGGCTACCCGGGTGACGGCATCAACGGGCTGGTGGCCGCGTTCGGGCGGGCCGACAATCGGCCGCGGTTCGTGCAGGCCCGGCACGAGGAGATGGCCGCCTTCGAGGCGACCGGCTATGCCAAGTTCAGCGGCCGGGTCGGCGTCTGCACCGCGACCTCGGGGCCGGGCGCGATCCACCTGCTCAACGGGCTCTACGACGCCAAACTCGACCACGTTCCGGTGGTGGCGATCGTCGGTCAGACCGCGCGCAGTGCGATGGGCGGCAGCTACCAGCAGGAGGTCGACCTACAGGCGCTGTTCAAGGATGTGGCCTCGGACTATCTGGTCGAGGTGAACGTCCCCAGCCAGCTGCCCAATGCCCTGGACCGCGCCTTCCGCACGGCCATGACCCGCCGCTCCCCCACCGCGGTGATCATCCCCTCCGATCTGCAGGAGGAGGATTACCAGCCGCCGCAACACGAGTTCAAGCACGTGCCCTCCAGCCCGCCGAGCGCGCTGCCCTCGACGACCGTGCCGCCGGAGGCGGAGATCCGGCGCGCGGCCGAGGTGCTCAATGCGGGCAGCCGGGTCGCGATCCTGATCGGCCAGGGTGCCCGCGAGGCCGCCCGGGAAGTGGTCGAGGTGGCCGAGCTGACCGGCGCCGGGGTGGCGAAGGCATTGCTGGGCAAGGATGTGCTGCCCGACGATCTTGCGTACGTCACCGGTCCCATCGGTCTGCTCGGCAGCAGGCCCAGCTACGAGTTGATGCGCGACTGCGACACCCTGCTCATCGTCGGGTCGAATTTTCCCTACGCCCAATTCCTTCCGGAGTTCGGCCAGGCGCGCGCGGTGCAGATCGATCTGGACGGGGCGATGATCGGCATGCGCTACCCCACCGAGGTCAATCTGGTCGGTAGCGCCAAAGCCACACTGGCCCAGCTGATTCCGCAACTGCGGCGCAAGGACGATCGGTCTTGGCGGGAGACCGTCGAGAAGAATGTCGAACAGTGGTGGCATACCATCGAACAGCAGGCCATGGTCGAGGCCAAACCCGTGAATCCGATGCGGGTGGTGTGGGAGCTGTCCCGGCAGATCCCCGAAAATGCCATCGTCACGGCGGATTCCGGCTCCTCCGCGAACTGGTACGCGCGTTGTCTGCGCTTCCGCGGGCAGATCCGCGGCTCGCTGTCGGGCACGCTGGCCACGATGGGTCCCGCGGTCCCCTATGCCATCGGCGCGAAGTTCGCCGAACCGGCTCGCCCGGCCATCGCGCTGGTCGGCGACGGGGCGATGCAGATGAACGGGCTGGCCGAGCTGATGACCATCGCCCGCTATCACGAGCTGTGGTCGGACCCGCGGCTGGTGGTGTGCGTGCTGCACAACAACGACCTCAACCAGGTGACCTGGGAGCTGCGCGCCATGGGCGGCAACCCGAAATTCGAGGAGTCCCAGAACCTTCCCGACGTGTCCTATGCCGACCTGGCCCGCTGTTTCGGGCTCGACGCCATCACCGTCGACGATCCCGACCGGCTGGCCGACGCGTGGCGGCAGGCGCTGTCGGCCGACCGGCCGACCCTGATCGATGTGCATACCGATCCGGAGGTGCCGCCGATCCCGCCGCACGCCACCTCCGAGCAGATCAGGGATATGGGCAAGGCGATCCTGCGCGGCGATCCCAACGCCTGGCACCTCATGGTGCAGGGTGCGAAGACCAAGCTGCAGGAATTTCGCCCCTGACTGGATCGACAGCAGGGCAGGCCCTGACCGGATCGACAGCAGGGCGCGCCTCGGCCTCGACAGGAGCAGCCTCTACAGGAGCCTCGACCGGCGCGGGCCGGGCCTCGGTCCACGCCTGCTCCTCGGCCTCGCCCAGGGTCGCGCAGGCGCGGCGGCCGCAGCGGGTGATCCGTTCCGACAGGTCCTCGACGACCGGACGGTCGATGCCGTCCAGCAGGCACCGAGCGCAGACTCGATGCGGTAGATCGAGGTCTTCGGCGTACTCCTCGCTGTGCGCGAGCCACCAGCACGCCACACTCACGGCTGCGATGAGCAGCACGGAGATCACGGCGGACAGCACGATCATTGGCCCTCCCGTTGCCATTGCGCGTCCCCGGGCGCAGATTGCCTTGCTGAAACTTATTCTCAGATGCGCTGCGGAACCGCCTCCCCGACCTGCCGCATACACATCCACCTGCATCTTCCCCCCGAGCACATCGTTAGAACAAGGGCGAGTCACACCATGTGCGTTTAGTGCGACTTAACGATTTCCGGACAGGGCCGCCTTACCGATCGGTTGAACGAAATTTTCTGTCAGGTTTTCGCTGGTGGGCGCGGCGCTGGAATGCTCCTCGGCTCGAAGCGTTGTTTCCGGCATGAGTTCGTTGCGCGCCGTTCGATTCTCGATTTTGGATCGGTCCCGGGTCCGGCAGGGGCAGAGTCATCCGGCGGCCCTGCGGGAGACCGTCGAATTCGCGCGGCTGGCCGAGCGGTGGGGCTATCACCGGTTCTGGGTGTCGGAGCATCACAGCGTGCCCGGCGTGGCCGGTTCCGCCCCGACCGTGCTGGCGGCGGCCGTGGCCGCGGCGACCTCCCGGATCCGGGTCGGCACCGGCGGGGTGATGCTGCCCAATCATCAACCGCTGGTGGTGGCCGAGCAGTTCGGCGTGCTGGAGTCGCTGTTTCCCGGGCGGATCGATATGGGCCTGGGCCGCTCGGTCGGCTTCACCGGCGGGGTGCGGCGCGCGCTCGGCCACGACACCGGCGATGCCGACGCCTTCGACGCTCAGCTGGCGGAGCTGCTGGACTATCTGGCGCGTGGCCGAGACGGCGTGCACGCCTGGCCCACCGAGGGTTTGCCGATCCCGGCCTATCTGCTGGCCACCGGCTCCGGCGCGCAGCGGGCGTCGCGATTCGGCCTGCCGCTGGTCATCGCGGCCGTGCGCGGTGAGGATGCGATGGTCGAGGCGATCGAGCGGTATCGCGAGGAGTTCCGGCCCACCCCGTGGGGCGCGGCGCCCTACGTGATGGTGTCCTCGACGGTGCTGATCGCCGACTCCGACGCCGAGGCCGCACGGCTGCTGATCCCCGAGGCGTGGGCCGCCGCCTACTCCCGCACCCGCGGCGAATTCCCGGTGCTGGTGCCCCCGGAGACCGTGCGGCCCGCGGAGATGTCCGCGCGGGAGCGCCGCATCTTCGACGAATCCCTGCGCGGCCACATCCACGGCACCGAGGACGCGGTCGCCGAGGCGCTCGAGCGGCTGATCGCCCGCACCGGCGCGGACGAGATCCTCGTGCACACCAGCACCTTCGACCGCGACCCCCGCCTCGAATCGCATGCGCGGCTGGCCCGATTGGCCGCGCTGACACCGCAGCCGGTCGGCTGAACAGGCGATTCGCGGTTTTCGGCACCCATGGGCTATTGTTTCTTCTCGCCGCCGGACGGCGAAATGCGGATGTAGCGCAGTTGGTAGCGCATCACCTTGCCAAGGTGAGGGTCGCGGGTTCGAATCCCGTCATCCGCTCCATCACCCGAGGTCGTAGACCGTCACACCGTCGATTGTGCGGGCGGCGAAGTTCGACCGCACCCACTGCGCGATCCGCTGGGCCGCATCACTGCCACCGGACGAGCCGCCCCGCCTGCCACCCATCGTCTGCCCATCGATGAAGTAGTGGATCTTGTGTTGCGCCACAAGGGATTCGAACCGCTCCAGAGTGGGTGACGGATCGGTGCCGTTGTAACCCCCGATCGCCATGACCGGGTACCGGATCGCCAGCTGATACGTCGCCGCGCTGTTGGAGCCCACCGCGGCCGCGGCCCAGGTGTATTCGTCGGCGTCTTTCTCCAGCGTCGCAACGATATTCGCACCGGGCTCGGCGGCACCGAACAGTCCGGCCATCGGGCCGCCGCCCATCCCGTCTCCCGGAGCACCGTGCGGGCCGGGCACGGCGTTGCTCGCACCGGAATCCCCTCGGCCACCGCCATGGCCGGGAGCGCCACTCCCGCCGTCGGGACTATTCCCACCCGAAACACCTGTGCCGCCACCGGGATTAGCCCCATTGCCGCCTCCGCCCGGATTCCGGCCACCCCACGGGCCACCCGCCTTCCCCAGACGGAAGTGGCCCCACCCTGCCCCCGGCGGCCCGGCAGTGGGAATGGGACCCCCGTGCGAGGTCGTTACGGTCGCAACGGAATACCCGACCGGCGCAGCCAGACTCGTCACGACGGCCACGGCCGCCGCACCGATCGCCACCCGGCGCGGCATCCGGCCGACACCCAGCAGCAGGACCGCCGCCACCACCCCCGTGACCGCGATCGCCGGGCCCAGCCACGGCAGCCACTCGGGCGTCCGCCGCAGCAGCACCCACGCCAGGATCACCGTGAGCAGCACCGCACCCGACAACACCGCGGCGGCGCGAATATCGCTGCGCCGCCGCCACATCAGCGCCGCACCGATCCCCACCGAACCGCCGATCGCGGGTGCGAGCGCGACCGTGTAGTACGGATGCAGGATGCCGCCCGCGAAGCTGAAGACGACGCCGGTGACCACCAACCAGCCCAGCCACAGCAGCAGCGCCGCCCGCGCGGCATCCGTGCGCGGGGCGCGGCGCAGCGCCCACAGCCCGGCCACGCCCAGTACGAGCGCCGCGGGGAGCAGCCAGGCGATCTGACCACCCATCTGATCACCGAACAGCCGAGCCCATCCGGCATCGAAATCGGTATTGCCCAGCCCACCCGGCTCGTTGCCGGTGATGCGCCCGAAACCGTTGTAGCCCAACGCCAATTCCAGCACGCTGTTGTGCTGCGAGCCGCCGATGTAGGGCCTCGAGTCCGCGGGCCACAGCGCCACCAGCGCCGGATACCAGCCCGCCGACACCACGACCGCCAGCACCGCGCCCACCGAGCGAAGCAGTCGCGCCCGCCACGGAACGTGGGCCGCGAGCAGATACACCAGCGCGAAGGCGGGCAGCACGAGGAACGCCTGCATCATCTTGGTGAGGAAACCGCATCCGATCGCCACCCCGGCCAGCGGCAACCACCGGGCCGCGGCGTCCTTTTCGGTGGCCCGCAGCACACAGTAGGCCGCCACCGTCAGCAGCAGTACCAGCAGCGCGTCCGGATTGTCGTAGCGAAACATCAACGCCGCCACCGGGGTCGACGCCAGCACCGCCCCGGCGAGCAGCCCCGCGCCGTGCCCGGCGACCCGCCGCACCGCGGCATACAGCACCGCCACCGCGGCGACGCCCGCCAGTGCCTGCGGCGCCAGCAGACTCCACGCATCGAATCCGAACAGCCGCGCCGAGATGTCCATCACCCACAGCGCGCCCGGCGTCTTGTCCACCGTGATCGAATTCGCCGCGTCGGTGGAACCGAACAGCATTGCCTTCCAACTGGTGGATCCGGCCTGCACGGCCGCCGCGTAGAACTGATTCGCCCAGCCGCTCGCACCGAGATTCCACAGGTACAGGGCCGCGGTCGCGACCAGCAGCGCGACCAGCGACCAGGCGCGGCGATCACGCCGGACCGGCGGCGTGGCTTCGACGACAGTCGGTTCGGACAGCATGACACTCATCTCGCCGAGCGTGCCGCCGCCGCGTGGCGCGGTGCTGTGTCGTGGCTGTGTATTTGCTGGGAGCCGCTACCCCCGTTGCTTCGGTGCGGCCCGCAGATGCGCGCGTTCACCCTGCTTACCGAACAGGACCAGGAATTCGACCGGCCGGGAGTCGGCCGCGCCGAACCAGTGCGGGACGCGGGTGTCGAATTCCGCGGCCTCACCGGGGGTCAGCTCCAGATCGTGCTCGCCGAGGACGACGCGCAGCCGACCGTCGAGCACATAGAGCCACTCGTAACCCTCGTGGGTCTTCGGTTCGGGGGTGCGGGGGCGGTCGTCCGGTCCGATCACGATCTTGTACGCCTGGATCCCACCGGCTCGCCGGGTCAGCGGGACCATGGTCATATCGTGCCGGGTGACCGGGCGCAGATGAATCCGCGGGTCACCGGTCTCCGGTGCGTCGACGAGTTCGTCGAGGGTGACGCCGTGGGCGCGGGCCAGCGGCAGCAGCTGTTCCAGGGTGGGTCGCCGCGCGCCCGATTCCAGGCGCGAGAGGGTGCTCACCGAAATGCCGGTGGCCGCGGACAATTCGGCCAGCGTGGTGCGACGCTGCCGGCGCAGTTCGCGCAGTCGGGGACCGACCGCGTCGAGGGCCCGATCGATGTCGTCCATCCTTTGATTTTGCCACTTCGGCAAACTTCCTTGCCGGATTCGCCCGGTCGCCCGCATGGTCGGGGCATGGAGGTGGTCCGAATGACCGAACAGTGGAACGACGAATACGACGTGGTGGTGATCGGCGGCGGCGCGGCGGGATTGAACGGCGCGCTCATGCTGGCCCGGTCCCGGCGCTCGGTACTGGTGATCGACGCGGGCGCGCCGCGCAACGCCCCGGCGGACGGGGTGCACGGTCTGCTCGCACGCGACGGCATGCCGCCGAGCGAACTGCTCGCGCGCGGACGTGCCGAGGTGGCGTCCTACGGCGGCCGGGTGATCGACGGCGCGGTGGTGACGGCGGCCCGGGACGAGGCGGGATTCGTCGTCGAACTGGCCGACGGTCGATCGGTCCGGGCGCGGCGGCTGCTGGTGACCACCGGACTGATCGACGAGTTGCCCGAGATCGCGGGCCTGCGCGAGCGATGGGGACGCGACGTCCTGCATTGCCCGTACTGCCACGGATGGGAGGTCCGTGACCGGGTCATCGGCGTGCTGGGCAACGGCCCGCTGTCCGGGCATGTGGCACAGCTGTTTCGACAGTTGAGCGACCGGGTCGTCTATCTCGCCCAGACCACGCCGCCCACCGGCGAGCAGGCCGAACAGCTGGCGGCGCGCGACATCCGCATCGTCGAGGGTGCGGTGGCGCAGGTGCTGGTCACCGACGACCGGCTGACCGGGGTGCGGCTGGCTGACGGGCGGATCGTCGCCCTCGAGGCGCTCGCGGTCGGGCCGCGCATGACCGCCCGCGCCGAATTCCTGGCCACCCTGGGCCTGTATCCGATCGAACACCCCAGCGGCGCGGGCGAATTCATCGCCGCCGACCCCACCGGCCGGACCGAGATCCCCGGCGTCTGGGCCGCGGGAAATGTCACCGACCCGTCCGCGCAGGTGGGTGCGGCCGCCGCGGCGGGAGCGGCCGCGGCGGCCCAGATCAATGCCGATCTGGTGGCAGCGGAGGTGCGCGCCGCGGTGCGGAGTCGGCGCACCGGCTTCTCGGCCGAGCTAGAGGCCCAGGTCAGCGACCAGGTCCTGGGCACGCACCGGCACGGTCTGCTGCCCACCCAACGCTGATTCGGGACCCGGCCGGTTCACTCCCCGACGCGATGGTCGTCCACCTCGGTGCCCGCCATCGCGCCGGTCATGATGGCGACGGCGTCGGACATCGAGAATTCGTGCGGTCGGATCACCGCCACCCGCCGCCCGAGCCGCTGGATGTGCACCCGGTCGGCGATCTCGAACACATTGGGCATGTTGTGGCTAATGACGATGACGGCCAGACCGCGGTCGCGGACCTCGCGAATGAGATCGAGCACCATCCCGGTCTCCTTCACCCCCAGCGCCGCGGTCGGCTCGTCCATGATCACCACATGCCGGGCGAACGCCGCACTGCGCGCCACCGCCACGCCCTGGCGCTGTCCGCCCGACAGCGTCTCCACCGGTTGGCGCATCGACCGAATGCCGATCTTCAGATTCGCCATGTGCTGCTGGGCTTCTCGGATCATCCGCTCCTTGTCGATCAGCCGGAACACCGATCCGAGCGGGCCCCGCCGCCGCAATTCCCGGCCCAGGAACAGATTGTCGGCGACGTCCAGCGCGGGCGCGACGGCCAGATCCTGATACACCGTCTCGATGCCCGCCCGCCGCGCATCGATGGGCCGCCGGAACCGCACCCGCCTGCCGCCGAGGAAGATCCCCCCCTCGTCGGGCACCAGCGCACCCGAAAGCGCCTTGATCAGAGTGGATTTCCCGGCTCCGTTGTCGCCGATGACCGCCAGGATCTCGTTCGGATACAGATCGAAGTCCGCGCCGTCCAGCGCGGTGACGTGCCCGAAGCGTTTGACCAACCCCGTCGCCCGCAGCACCGGCTCGCTCACTTCTGCCTCCCCCGGTTGAACTGATCGATCGCCACCGCCGCGATCACCAGCACGCCGGTGATCAGCGTCTGATAGATCGAGGCGACTCCCATGAGCTGCAGCCCATTTCGGATGATGCCCACGATCAACGCCCCCAGCAGCGTGCCGATCACGCTGCCGCGCCCGCCGAACAGGCTGGTCCCGCCGAGCACGACCGCGGTGATGGAGTCGAGGTTGTCGGTCTGCCCCGCGTTGGGATCCCCGACCCCGGTCCGCGCCACCAGCAGCAGCGCCGCCAGCCCGTAGATCAGGCCCGCGGCGGTGTAGACGCCGAGCAGCACGCGGCGCGTGTCGATTCCGGTGAGCCGCGCCGCCTCCGGATTGTTGCCCACCGCGTAGACGTGTCGCCCGGCCGCGGTCTGGCGCAGCACATACCAGGCGATACCGAACAGCACCAGCATCGCCACCGATCCGTAGGTGATATCGGTGTCGCCGACGGGAAAGGTCTTGCCGAAGAAGGTGAGTGCGCCGGGCAGGCCCGAGATCGTCTGTTCCTTGGAATAGATGTGGGTCAGCGCGAACGCGATGCCGTAGGTGCCGAGGGTGACGATGAACGGCGGCAGCCGCAGCAGACTCACCAAAGAACCGTTGAGCAAACCGAATCCGGCCGTCAACGCCAGCCCCAGCGCGATCGCCGCCAGCGGCGGCACGCCCGAATCGACGGCCAGCTTGGTGATCACGATATTGCCCAGCGCCATGACCGCGCCGTTGGACAGGTCGATTCCGGCGGTGAGGATGATCAGCGTCTGGCCGATCGCCAGCGTGCCGACCACCATCACCTGCTGCACGATCAGCGAGAGGTTGCCGCCGGTCAGGAAGCGGTCGGACTGGGCGGCGAAGAACGCGACGGCGAGGACGATCGCGGCGACCGGGCCGAAGTTCGGCAGGGCGACCACGCGGGTCAGCGCCGAGGGCTTCGGCGCGGCGGAAGTGGTGGTCATCGGCTCAGCCCCAGCAGTTGTCCAGGCCGTACCGCACGTCCTTGGATTCCACGCCCGGTTGTGGTTTCGCCGTGATGAGCGTGACGCCGGTGTCGGTGTAGCCGGAGGTCTTCTTTCCGTTCTTGGCGAAATCCACTACCGCCGCAACGCCTTGCGAGGCCATCTTCAGCGGATACTGCTGTGAGGTCGCCGCGATCTTGCCCTCCTGCACGGCCCGCACGCCGGTGCAGCCGCCGTCGACCGAGACGACCAGGACGCCGTTCTCCTTGCCCGCGGTCTTCAGCGCCGTGTACGCGCCCAGCGCCGACTGCTCATTGATGGTGTAGACGACGTTGATGTCCGGGTCCCTCTGCAGACAGGTCTCCATCGCGGTCTGCGCCTTGGCCTGGTCGCCCTGAGCGGGCTGGGCGCACACCACATTCGGGGCCGAGACGTCCTGGGTCATCTCCGGGGTGGCCTGCGCCGCGCCGTAGCCGGACAGAAATCCGTTGTGCCGCAGCACACCTACGGTCACCCCGGGATTGAGATCGATCATCGCGATCTTCGCGGGTCGGTCGCCCTGAACGGCCTTGGCGTACTTGCCGATCAGCTGCCCGGCGGCGAAGTTGTCGGTGGCGAACAGCGCGTCGACCGCGCTGCGCGGCTCGGTGGGCGTGTCCAGCGCGATGACCTGGACGCCCTTGGCGCGAGCCTTCTCGATCGCGGGCACGATGGCCTTGGTGTCGCTGGCGGCGATGAGAATGCCCTTCGCCCCGGCGGCCACCATATTCTCGAGCGCGGTCACCTGACTGGCATTGTCGCCGTCGAATTTTCCTGCCGCGGTGAGCAATTCGACGCCCGCCGCATCGGCCTCCCGCTGCGCGCCCTCCTTCATCTTCACGAAGAACGGATTGGTGTCGGTCTTGGTGATCAGACCCACCGTGATCTTGTCGCCGGAGCCGCTGCCGCAGGCGGTGAGGGTGACGACGGCGACGGCCAGGGCGGCGGTGAAGCGGACGGCACGAGAGGACATCATTGTGCTCCTGCGAAAAGTTGCGTCAGACAACGTTGTCATGACGATAGAACGTGATCCACCTCACGTCCAGGGGCCTGTCATAGGATGTGCCCATGCTTGCCGAGAAGGTCCGAAAACTGTTCGCCGCACCGCATTACGGCGTGGTCGCCACGGTCCAGCCGGACGGCACCCCGCAGACCAGCCTGGTGTGGGTGCGCGCAGACGACGAGGCGGTCTACTTCTCCACCCTGAAGGACCGCCGCAAATACACCAATCTGGAGCGCGATCCGCACGTCAGCATCCTCGTCGAGGCCGACGGCGACTATGTGGAGGTGCGCGGTCGCGCGGAGCTGACCGAACAGGGCGGGCGCGAGCTGATCGACTCGCTGTCGGTGGAGTACACCGGCGCCCCGTTCCGCGCCGAGACCCCCGACAAGGTCCGCGTCGTGGTGCGCGTGGTGCCCGACAAGATCCTCACCGTCGGCGCGAAACCCGGGACGGTGGAACGACTCCGGTAGACACCGTTGTCCGGCGCCCGGAGCCCGCGGCGCGCCACCATGCGGGAGGTGGCCGCCCTCGCCGGGGTGAGCATCAAGACCGTGTCCCGGGTGGTGCGCGGCGAGAACGGTGTCTCGCCGGCGCTGGCCACCCGGGTCACCGACGCCGCGGCCATGCTCGGCTACCGCCACAACCTCGCCGCCAGCACGCTGCGCGGGCACGGCCAGAGGACCGCCGCCATCGGACTGGTCCTGATGGACGTCGCCAATCCCTATGCCTCCGCCCTGCATCGGGCCGTCGAGGATGTCGCGCACGGCCGCGGCACCCTGGTCTTCGCCGTGAGCAGCGACGAGGATCCCGGCCGCCAGCGCGAGGTCCTCGACGCGCTGCTGTCGCGCCGCGTCGACGGCCTGATCGTCATGCCGGTCGGCACCGACCACGCCATGCTGCTGCAGGAGCAGAGCCGCGGCACCCCCATCGTCTTCGTCGACCGCCGTCCCGCCCTCGACATCGACAGCGTCACCGCCGACAATCGCGACGGCGCCCGCCGCGCGGTGGAACACCTTGCCGCCCAGGGCCATCGCCGCATCGCCTACCTCGGCGACCTGCGCACGATCTGGACCGCCGCCGAACGCTACGCGGGCTACGTCGAGGGCCTGGCCCACACCGGCGTCCCCCTCGACCCCGCCCTGGTGCGCGCCGACCTGCACTCCCCCGCGGCCGCCGAATCCGCCACCACGGCGCTGCTCACCCGCCCCGATCCGCCGACCGCGATCTTCAGCGCCCAGAACCTCGTCACCGTCGGCGCGCTGCGCGCGATCGGCCGGCTCGGCCTGTCCCGCACGGTCGCCCTCGTCGGCTTCGACGACCTGCCGCTGGCCGAACTGCTCGCCCCCGCCCTGACCGCGATCACCCAGGACCCCAGCGTCATCGGCCGCACCGCCGCCGAAATCCTGTTCGCCCGCGTCGACGGCGACCTCTCCCCACCCCGCCACCGGGTGATCCCCACCCGCCTACTCCCCCGCGGCTCCGGGGAAATCGCCCCCGACGGGGGGTGACCACGGCCGATTCCGATCCGGCTCAGCCCGCGGCGACGAGGTCGCGGCCGATATGGGCGGCGGTCTCCTGGAGAAGGGGGATGATCTTGTCCATATCCAGGCCGGAGACCCGGGCCTGGGGTCCGCTGATCGAGATGGCCGCGCGGGTGGGGGCGTTCGGGATGGCAACGGCGAAGCAGCGCACGCCGATCTCCTGTTCGCCGTCGTCGACGGCGTAGCCCTGAATGCGGATGCGGTCGATCTCGGTGCGCATGACGGCCGGGTCGGTGATGGTGTGGGTGGTGCGGGGGCTCATGGCGATTCGGGACAGGATGCGGTCGGCCTCCCCGGGGGCGAGCGTGGCCAGCACGGCCTTGCCGACCGCGGTGCAGTGCAGATCCACCCGCTGGCCCACCTCGGTGAACATGCGCATGGCGTGCGGGGACGGGACCTGCGCGACGTAGACCACCTGATCGCCATCGAGGACGGCCATATTGGCGGTCTCGCCGGTGAGATCGCGCAGCCGGGTCAGATGCGGACGGGCCGAGGCGCCGAGTACCCGGCTGGCCGTCTCACCGAGCCGAATAAGCCTCGGCCCCAACGCGTATCGCCGCGACGGCTGCTGGCGGATGTAGCCCCCGGCGATGAGCGTGCGCAGCAGCCGGTGGATCGTGGGCTGCGGCAATCCGGAGGATTCGGCCAGCTGTGACAGCGTCGCCTCACCTCCGGCGTCGGCGACCAGTTCCAGCAGTTCGAAGGCACGATCGACGGACTGCACCCCGCCCGCTCGGGCACGCGATTCGGTCACGGCGATCCTTCCCTCGTGGGTCGATATGCCCCCTATCATCGCAGTCGCATCTCACCGGACGACCATGACCAGGCACAGCGCCCCGATCGCGCCGAGGACCACCAGCAGCCACGCTCCGCGCTCAGCAAAAGGCGGGAATCCCGTGCCAGGCCCTGCCGGGATCGGTGGCGTCGTCGCGTTCGACGGTCGCCTCGATCAGGCCGTAGGGCCGGTCGGCGGCGATGAACACCTCGCCCGGGTTGTCGATGCCGAAGCGATCGAGGTCGTAGCGGAAGTGGTGCTTGTTGGGCGCGGAGAAGCGGATCTCGGCGACCTCGGTGTGCTGTTCGAGCACCGCGCGGCCCATGCTGTAGAGGGTCTGCTGCAGCGCGTAGGAGTGCACGGCCGCGAACTGCCGCAACAGGATCGAGCGAATCGAGTCGTAGGACTTGTCCCAGTTCACGTCCGTATGGTTGTAGCGCCAGCGGGCCACCAGCGAGGTGGCCATGATCCGATCCCTGGTCTCCTCGAGGCTGGTGTAGCGGTCGGAGAAGAAGCCGTGGAATTCCGAGCCGGTCGACTTCAGCAGCACCAGATCCTTGATGCCCGATACCACGTGCGCGCGCCGGTCCGGGCCGACACCGTCGACATTGATCACGGTGGTGCGCACGCCGCCGCCGCTCTGGACGAACGAATGGTCGTGGCCGAGGCCGTCCACCGGGATGCGGTCCCAGGCGTATTCATCGATCTCGATCCGCGCGCCGTCCGCGCCGGGGCAGCGGGCGATGAAATGGTCGGCCAGGGTGAGGCCGAAGTCCTCGATCGCCTCGACGCCCTTCTCCTTGGCGAAGGCGAAGACGGTGTTCTTCTGGGTGTCGGTGGGCAGGATGTCGCGCTGGTCGCCGGTGATGTGCGCGTCGGCGAATCGCCCGCGCAGCGAGGTGGAGACATTGAGATCGCGAATGCTGTGCCGCGCGGTGTCGCGGAATACCCGCACGAGACGGTTCTCGGCCTTGCCGTATTGGTTCGGCCCGAGCTGGATGGCCATGGAAGTTCAGCTCCCTCGATAGGTGGAAATGGCGAACGGGGACAGCAGCAGCGGCACATGGTGGTGCTGCCGCGGATCGGTGACGGTGAAGGTCACGGTCACCTCGGGGAAGAATCGGTCGCGCTCGCCGAAATAGGCGGCGGCGTCGAAGATCAGGCGGTAGTCACCGGCCTCGACCCGCTCCGGACCGAGCGATCCGACCCGGCCGTCGTCGTCGGTGCGCCCGACCGCCAACTCGCGCCAGCCGTCGTCGCCACGCGCCTCGAGCCGGACCGCGACGCCACGCGCCGGATGTCCGCCCGCGGTGTCGAGCACATGGGTGGTGATGGCGCTACGGCTCATGAATAACCATCCGTTCCAGCCGCTTTCGTGCGATGGCGGCGAGTTCCTTTCGGGTGACCAGGATTTCGGTCCCCGGATCGTTGTCCAGCCGGGTGGTCAAGTCGGCGAGCAGTTCCGGCCCGCTGCGCCCGGCGGCGCACACCAGATAGATGTGGTCGAATTTCGCCTCGTAGGCGAGGTTGCCCGCGAGCAGCCGCTCGGCCAGATCTGTGTCGGAACCGTCCACGCCGGACTGTTCGCGCGCGGCCTGGGAACCGGGCGCGGTCGTCCCGCCGATGCGGGGGTGGTCGGCCAGCGCGGCGCGGATCTGCGCCTCGGTGAGCGCGAGCACCTCCCGCTCGGCCAGCTCCAGCAGCCCGCCGCGCCCGGCATACGGCCGGGCCGCGGCCACCTTGTCGATCCATTCCGTCACGCCCACGACGTCTTTCAGGGACGCCCGCCAGACCTGGGCGGGCAGCTGATTGATCCGGGCGATCGTGAGCGGCTCCGTCACCGTCCACACCTCCGAGAAATTCTGCGATGCGGAAATCAAATTCCGTTTGATCGAATCTAGGAGCGGTAGCAGCCCGCTGTCAACGGGTTCGCCGAGGTTCGTCGAGGTTCGCGAAAAGTGTTGACCGCCACACCTGGATGCCGCTACCGTCGAATTACGGAACTAAGTTTCCATAATATGGAATTATATCGCGGCATCGAGAGAAGAGACCGCATGACACGAGAACCCCTTCCCTACGCGGTGAACCTGTCCATCCTGTTCACCGAGCTCCCCCTGCTGGACCGTCCCGCGGCGGCCCGTGCGGCCGGTTTCGAGGCGGTGGAGTTCTGGTGGCCGTTCGCCACCGCGACACCGGACCCCGCCGAGGTCGACGCCTTCGTCCGGGCCGTCGACCAGGCCGGGGTGCGGCTGATCGGCCTCAACCTGTTCGCCGGTGACATGCCCGGCGGCGACCGCGGCCTGGTGTCGTGGCCCGGGCGGGAGCAGGAATTCGCCGACAGCGTCGGCTGGGCCGTGCGCATCGGCGGACGGCTGGGCTGCCGGGCCTTCAACGCCCTGTACGGCAACCGAATCGAGGGTGTGGCCCCGGCCGAGCAGGACGAGGTGGCGCTGCGCAATCTGGGACTCGCGGCCCGCGCGATCGCCGAGATCGACGGCACGGTGCTGCTGGAGCCCGTCAGTGGGATGGCGGCCTATCCGTTGAAGTCGGCCGCCGATGTGATCGGCGTACTCGACCGGGTGCGCGCCGCGCAGGGGGCGGCGAATCTGGGTCTGCTCGCCGACCTCTACCACCTCACGGTCAACGGCGACGACCTCGACGAGGTCATCGCGCGCCACCACGACCGGATCGCCCACGTCCAGATCGCCGACGCACCCGGCCGCCACGAGCCCGGCACCGGCGCACTCGACATCTTCGGCTACGTCGACAAGCTCGGCGCGGCCGGTTACCGCGGTCACGTCGCCGCCGAATACGTCCCCTCCGGCGCCAGCGCCGACAGCTTCGCCTGGCTGCCCACGCGACAAGGAGTCACCCCATGACCAGGATCGGATTCATCGGACTCGGCATCATGGGCTCGCCCATGGCGAGCCATCTGGCCAAGGCCGGACACGAGGTGCTCGGCCACACCCTCAACACCGACGCCTACCGGCGGCTCGAGGCCGACGGCGGCCGGGGCGTGGGCAGCATCGCCGAGGCGGTCAAGGATGCCGAGGTCGTGATCACCATGCTGCCCAACCACCCGCAGGTCGAACAGGTGGTGCTCGGCGAGGACGGCGTCTTCGCCCACGCGCCGCAGGGCGCGCTGCTGATCGACTTCTCGACCATCCGGCCGGAGAGCTCGATCGCCATCGCCGAGGCAGGCGCCGCGGCCGGATTCCGGGTGCTGGACGCGCCGGTATCGGGCGGTCAGGTGGGGGCGGAGCAGGCCACCCTGTCCATCATGGTCGGCGGCACCGAATACGACTTCGCCTCGGCCACTTCGATTTTCGAGGCCGTCGGCAAGACCTTCGTCCATGTCGGCGCGCATGGTGCGGGGCAGGTGGTCAAGGCCGCCAATCAGCTGGTGGTCGGCGGCACCTACGCCCTGGTCGCCGAGGCGATCGTGCTCATGGAGGCGCTCGGCGTGGACGCCGGAAAGGGCCTGGACGCCCTCGCCGGGGGCCTGGCGGGCAGCCGCATCCTCGAGGTGAAGCGCAAGACGATGGTGGCCCGCGAATTCACCCCCGGATTCCGAATCGACCTGCACCACAAGGATATGGGCATCATCGCCGACGCCGCGCGGCAGGGCGATGTGGCGCTGCCGACCGCGGCGCTGGTGGCCTCGCTGATCGCGGCCGGTCGCGCCCAGGGCCACGGATCGCTGGATCACTCGGCCCTGCTGAAGGTGATCGAGAACCTCAACGGGCGCGGCGAGAAGTAGTCCGCGCACCGCGCGCACATCCGAGACGGCCGGATCGTCGCGCGCCGGAAACGTTGTATCAGAAGGGAATTGGAAGAAATGGCGAAAGTCCCGGTCATGCAGGCCGTCATGGATGTGCTGCTGTCGGAGGGCGTCGACGTGAGCTTCGGCTGCCCGGGCGCGGCCATCCTGCCGCTCTACGACGCCATGCGCAGGACCGATATGCGGCATCTGATCGTGCGCCACGAGGAGGGCGCCACCCATATGGCCGACGGGTGGGCCCGCACCACCGGCAATGTCGGCGTGGCCATCGGTACCTCGGGTCCGGCGGGGACCAATATGATCACCGGCCTCTACACCGCGCACGCGGATTCCATTCCGATCCTGTGCATCACGGGTCAGGCCGAATCGGCCAAGCTGCACCAGGAGGCCTTCCAGGCCGTCGACATCGTCGCCATCGCCGAACCGGTCACCAAGTGGGCCGTGCAGGTGAAGGAGGCGGCGCAGGCGCCGTGGATCTTCCGGGAGGCGTTCCGGATCGCGCGCTCGGGTCGCCCCGGTCCGGTGCTCATCGACCTGCCGATCGATGTGCAGAAGCAGGAGATCGAGTGGGATCCGAGCATTGATGCGCCGCTGCCGGTGCCGCGGGTGCTGCCGCATCCGCCGCGGGTGCGCCGGGCACTGGATATGCTGCTGGCCGCCGAGCGGCCGCTGATCCTGGCCGGGGGCGGCGTGGTGATCGGCGAGGCGCACGACCAATTGCTGGAACTGGCCGAGCTTTTGGGCATTCCGGTGCAGGTGACGCTGATGGGTAAGGGCGCGTTCCGCGAGGATCACGAGCTGTTCGCCGGGATCACCGGCGTGCAGACCAGCCAGCGCTGGGCCAATGCGGCATTCCTGGAGTCGGATCTGGTGCTGGCGCTGGGCGCGCGCTTCGGCGACCGGCATACCGGCAAGTTGGACGTGTACCGGGGCGATCGCAAGTTCATCCATGTCGATATCGAGCCCACCCAGCTGGGCAAGGTCTTCGGTCCGGATCTCGGTGTGGTGAGTGATGTCCGGCCGTTCCTCACCGCCCTGCTGGCCGAGGCGCGGGGAAGCAAACGGCTGCGGGAATACCGGGACTGGGTGGCACGGCTGGCCGAGCTGCGCGGAACCCTCACTCGCCGTGACGATTTCGACGTCACCCCGATCAAGCCGCCGCGGGTGTTCAAGGAGATCAACGAGACCTTCGGCGAGGACACCTATTTCGTCACCGCGATCGGGCTCTACCAGATCTGGTCGGGACAGTTCCAGAAGTCCTATCTGCCGCGGCACTATCAGGTGTGCGGTCAGGCCGGGCCGCTGGGCTGGGAGATTCCGGCCGCGATCGGGGTCAAGGCCGCGCAGCCGGACGCGGAAGTGGTTGCGGTGGTTGGCGATTACGGATTCCAGTTCCTGGTCGAGGAGCTGGCGGTGGCCGCCCAGTACGACGTGCCGTTCGTGATCATCATGATCAACAACGAATATCTGGGCCTGATCCGCCAGGCGTCGCTGCCGTACGAGATGAACTATCAGGTCGATATCCACTACGACGAGTTCGGCACCGACAACGTCAAGATCATGGAGGCCTACGGCTGCTCCGGCCGACGCGTCTACGAGCCCGGCGATATCGCCGACGCGCTGAGCTGGGCCCGCAAACAGGCCGAGGCCACCTCCCGCCCGGTGCTGGTGGAGATCATGGTCGAACGCGAGGCCAACACCGCGCACGGACCGGCCATCGATGCCGTGCGCGAATTCGAATCGGCGTAGGCGGTAGTTCCATGAGCGCACCCCGAATTGTGCTGGCTCCCGACAAGTTCAAAGGATCGCTGACCGCCGGTGAGGTCGCCGACGCGGTCGCGGCCGGGCTGCGCCGGGTGCGACCGGAGATCCGCACCCGGTGGGTTCCGGTCGCCGACGGCGGCGAGGGGACGGTGGATGCGGCCGTCTCCGCCGGATTCGATCGCACCACGATCGAGGTGAGCGGCCCGACCGGGGAGCCCGTGTGGGCGGGGTTCGCGCACGACGGACGGGTCGCGGTCGTGGAGGCCGCCGCGGCCTGCGGATTGTCGCGGCTGCCCGGCGGGCGGCCCGCGCCGCTGACGGCGACCAGCCTCGGTGTCGGGGAGTTGCTGCGCGCGGCACTGGACACCGGTTGCCGGACAGTGGTTCTCGGTGTCGGCGGCAGCGCCTGCACCGACGGCGGAGCGGGCATGCTGGCCGGGCTGGGCGCGCGGCCGCTCGGCCCCGACGGGCGGCCCGCGCGGCCCGGCGGGGGCGGGCTGGCCGAGGTGGCCTACCTGGACCTGCACGGGCTCGATCCCCGCATTCGCGAGGTCGAGCTGGTGCTGGCCAGCGACGTCGACAATCCGCTGCTCGGAACCGAGGGCGCCGCAGCGGTTTTCGGCCCGCAGAAAGGCGCCGACGCCGCTCAGGTGGCGGTGCTCGAAGCGGGCCTGACGCACTGGGCCGAGCTGGTCGCCAAGCGCACCGGCTTCGACGCCGCCGCCCGCCCCGGCGCGGGCGCGGCGGGCGGTATCGGCTTCGCGGCCCTGGCGGTCCTGGGCGCCCGCCGCTCCGGCGGCATCGACGTCATGCTGGACCTGGTCGGCTTCGACCGCGCCGTCGCTGGTGCGGATCTGGTGATCACCGGCGAGGGCTCCCTGGACGCCCAAACCCTGCACGGCAAGGCCCCCGTCGGCGTGGCCGCCCGCGCCGCCAAGGCCGGTGTCCCCACCATCGCCGTAGCAGGCCGCTGCCTCCTGCCCGACCACCAACTACGCACCGCGGGAATCGAATCGGCCTATGCGCTGAACGATCTCGAGCCAGACCTCGAGCGCTGCCTGTCCGAGGCCGCCGCACTGTTGCGGGAGGTGGGCGAGCGCATCGCTCGCACGCACCTACCCGCCCCCGAGGTCACCTCCGCATGATCCGGTGGCTCCCGCCGTGCGGGTGGAAGCCGGGACCCGCCGCCGTCAGGGTCTCCGGCTTCCGCCCGCACGGCGGGAGGACCGGCGCAGAAAGGCAATTTCGTGATTCACAAGGTTTTTCGTGCCCGCCGGGTGATCACCGCGGGCGGTGAGGTGGCGGCGTCGGTCGTGGTGCGGGCGGGACGGATCGCCGAGATCGCGCCCTACGAGGCGGGGCTCGGGGATGCCGAGATCGTCGAGATACCGGATGATTCGGTGCTGCTGCCCGGGCTCGTGGACAGTCATGTGCACGTGAACGAACCCGGCCGCACCGAATGGGAGGGCTTCGACACCGCCACCCGCGCGGCTGCCGCGGGCGGCATCACCACGCTGATAGACATGCCGCTCAACAGCATTCCGGCGACCGTGAATTCCGGTGCGCTGCAGCAGAAGCGGGATGCGGCGCGGGGGCAGTGTCATGTCGATGTCGGGTTCTGGGGTGGTGCGGTCGGCGACAATCTCGCCGATCTGCCGGATCTGGCGCACGAGGGCGTGTTCGGATTCAAGGCGTTTCTGTTGCCGTCGGGGGTCGACGAGTTCTGTCACCTGGATCGGGCCCAATTGGAGGCGGTGGTGCGGGCCACCGCCGAGATCGATGCGCTGCTGATCGTGCACGCCGAGGACCAGGCCACCATCGCGGCCGCTCCGGCGCCGCACGGGCCGATCTATGCCGACTTCCTGGCCTCGCGCCCGGCCGAGGCCGAGCATCGCGCCATTCTCACCCTGATCGACCTGGCCGAACGCTACGACACGCGGGTGCATGTGCTGCATCTGGCCTCGGCCGGTGCCGTGCCCATGCTGCGCGCCGCCCGAGCGCGCGGGGTGCGCGTCAGCGTCGAGACCTGCCCGCACTATCTGACCCTGGCCGCCGAGGAGATCCCGGACGGCGCAACGGAATTCAAATGCTGTCCGCCGATCCGCGGCCGGTCCGATCGGCTGGGGCTGTGGAAGGGTTTGCGGGACAACGTGATCGACTGCGTGGTCAGCGACCACTCCCCCAGCACGATCGCGCTGAAACGCGCGGGCGGCGGTGACTTCGGCAAGGCGTGGGGCGGCATCGCCGGCCTGCAGGTCGGTCTGGCCGCGATGTGGACCGCCGCTCCGGACTGGGTGGGCCTGGCCGACCTGGTCCGCTGGCTGGCCACCGGCCCGGCCGATCTGGTGGGCCTGAAACACAAGGGCCGCATAGCCGTCGGGGCCGACGCCGACCTGTGTGTCTTCGCCCCACACGAGGAGTTCGTCGTCGACGCCGCCGACCTCCAGCACCGCAATCCGATCTCGGCCTATCACGGCCGCGGGCTGCGCGGGGTGGTGCGCTCCACCTGGCTGCGCGGCGAACCGATCACCGGCGACCACCCTCGTGGCCGCCTGCTCCGGAAAGAGGTTTAGATGAGCGACTGGTCCCGGCTCCCCGATCTGGCGGCCCGGCAGGTGGGCGGCAGCGTGCTCGCCGCCAACGACGAATTCTTCGCCGAACGCGAGAACCTCATCAAGAACGAGGCTCCCGCCTACCGCCCGCACACCTTCACCAACAAGGGCCAGGAGTACGACGGCTGGGAGACCCGCCGCCGCCGCGACGGCAGCCCCGGGCCCGACTGGGCGCTCATCCGGCTCGGCATCGCCGGTGTCCCCGCCGGAATCGTCGTCGACACCGCCTATTTCGTCGGCAACTACCCGCCCGAGATCTCCGTCGAGGGCGCCTGCGTCCCCGGCCATCCGACGACCGAGGAGTTGCTCGCCGCCCCCTGGCAGCCGCTCGTCGCGCGCTCGCCGATCAAGGGCGACACCCGCAACGAGTTCGAGGTCACCACCGAACGCCGCATCACCCACGTGCGGCTGAACATGCACCCCGACGGCGGCATCGCCCGGCTGCGCGTGCACGGCACGGCGGTCCCGGACCCACAGTGGCTCGACGACCTCCCCTTCGATCTGATCGCGCTGCACAACGGCGGCCGGGTGCTCGATTGCAGCGACGGCTTCTTCTCCCCGCCGAACAATATGCTCCAGCCCGGCATCTCCCGGTTCATGGCCGACGGCTGGGAATCGCGCCGCCGCCGCGACGACGGGAACGACTGGGCCGCCATCGCTTTGGCAACCGAGGCGACCCCCACGGTGCTCGAACTGGACACCACCCACTACAAGGGCAATGCGCCCGCGCGTATCTCGCTCGACGGCGACACCGCCGACGGCGACCAGGTGACCCTGCTGCCGCCCACGCCCGTGCGGCCAGACGCCCCGCACCGCTTCCGCCTGGCCGAGACACGGCCCGTGCACCGCGTGCGGCTCAACGTCTTTCCCGACGGCGGCATCGCCCGCCTGCGCCTGTACGGCCCGCTCACCGACATCGGGCGTCGGCAGTTGCGCGACCGCTACACGGCCACCACCTCCGGCCGCTGACCAGAACGGAGATCCCGCATGGTACTGATGTTCCTGAACGGTGAGGGTATGCGCGACGGCCGCCTGCACCATCAACTCGACGGTGCGCCCCTGCTGCGCGTGGCCCGCAGCGCGCCGAAATACCGGTACTTCTCGGTAGCCGATCGTTTCCCCGCCATGATCGCCACCGCCACCGACGGCCGCGCGGTCATCGGGGAGGTCTACGACGTGCCGATGGAGACCCTGCGCGACAACCTGATTCCGGCCGAGCCCGCCGAACTGGAGCTCGGCCTGATCGAACTCGACGACGGCACCGCCTGCCTGGCCACCGTGCTGCGCCGGGAACTGCTCGGCTCGGCCGATCTGATCGATATCTCCGATATCGGCGACTGGCGGGCCTATCGGGGCGGTTCCGGCGCCGCCGTGTCGTCCGAATAGTTTGCCGAGGGTGCGCTAAGCTCCGACGCCATCGACAACCACTTCTCCCGTCGACGGTGCCTGCGGGGCGCGCTGGGTCTGGGTGTGGCGGGGTTGGCCGCCACCGCGCTCGCGCCGAACCTCGCGTACGCCCAGCCCGCCCAGTCCACCCAGCCGCCGATCCCGGACTGGAAGGCGCTGCGCACCCGGTTGCGGGGCCGGGTCGTGCTGCCCGGTGAATCCGAATACGCCACGGCCAAGCAGATCTTCAACACCCGCTACGACGGCGCGCAGCCGCTGGCCGTCGTGCAGGTCGCCACCGCCGACGATGTCGCCACCGCGATGTCGTTCGCCCTCGACAACGGCCTGCCGCTGGCGGCTCGATCCGGCGGGCACTCCTACGCCGGGGTGTCCGCCGCGACCGGCGTCATGATCATCGACCTGCGCAGGCTCACCGGCGCGACCTTCCGCGACGGCACGGTGACCATCGCGCCCGCGACGCCGCTGCACACCGTCTACACCGAACTCGACCGGTTCGGGCAGACCATTCCCACCGGCATGTGCCCGATGGTCGGCGCGGCCGGGCTCACCCTCGGCGGCGGCCTCGGCTTCGAATCCCGCCGCCACGGACTGACCTGCGATCGGCTGCTCGCGGCCACCGTGGTGCTGCCCGACGGGACCGCGGCCGAGGTCTCGCCCGCCACCGATCCCGAGCTGTTCTGGGCGCTGCGCGGCGGCGGCGCGCTGGTCGGGGTGGTCACCGCACTGACCTACGCCACCTGCCCGTCGTCCCGTAAGGATCTGGTGCGCCTGGTCTTTCCGGGCGAGCAGGCGCTGCGGTGTCTGCTCGGCTGGGCGGCCTGGCTGGACCGGACGGAACGGGAGGCGTGGGCGGCGGTCAGTCTCGACGCCGACGGCAAGGGCGGCCTGCGCTGCTGGATGCAGCTGGTGTGCCCGGCCGACTCCGGATTCCGGCATGCCATGGAGATGATCTGGGCGGTCGGCGTGGCCCCGCGGAAGATCGAGCGGCGCACCGCCTCGCATCGGGAGACCGTCGACTACCTCGCGGGCGGCGGCCCGACCCAGCCCCGCGCCGCCTTCACCAACGGCTCCGACGTGCTGACCGCACTGACCGAACCGGCCGCCGCGGCCGTCGTGGCGGCGCTCACCGACCATTCCCGCGCGGGCGGCACCGGCTGGGTGCAACTCAATCCGCTCGACGGCGCGGTCCGCGACGTGGCCCCCGCGGACAGCGCTTTCCCCTGGCGCGCGCACACCGCGCTCGTGGAATGGGGTGCCTACGAGCCGATTCCGCACGAGGTGGCCGTCGCCTGGATCGCCGCCGCCCACCAGCACCTCGCCCCGCATTCCGCGGGCGCCTACGTCAACTACCTCGAGCGCGGCGACACGATTGCCCGCTACTACGGCGCGAACCTGCCCGGACTGGACGAGATCCGCCGCCGGGTCGATCCGGATCGCCGCATCCACACCGGGCTCACCGATCCCGCACCGGCCGTGGGCGACTAGAACTCCGCCCGCCAGTATCCCTCGCCCGCGAGCGCCCATTCGCGATCCAGCGCGGGCACGATGTGACCGCTGATCCGGGTCGCGCTGTCGAAGACCATCGACAGCTGCTGCGGGCCGACCGTGCCGGTGAAGGTGCACGCGCCGTGCAGCGCGTCGAGGTCGGGCGCCTGAATTTGCGCGCCCAGCACCGTGAAGGGCGGCACCTCCTCGAACAGCTTGCCGTCGAAGGCGCGGCGCAGTCCCGCACCCGGGTCGATGGCGTTCACCGTGAAATGCTTGCCCTCGGTGTGCTCGCAGACCCCGCGCATGGTGGTCATGATGCCCCCGATCCGCCGTGAATGCTAACAGCCTAGAACACAACAACGCCCACGCGGAAACATCGGCGCTATCCTTGGCGGCGCAGGTCGCGTGGGTGTGCGGAACAAGGAGTCCCCGATGGGTCGAGAGCAGGCGGAGGTCGGTATCGCTCGCGGTAGCGGGTTGGTGGCCCGGTTCGAGGACATTGTCGTCTTCATCCCGCGCGAAACCCCTTTCACCGAGCGGATTCTGGAGGCGGCCGAGGTGGCCGCCGAGGCCGACGATCCGGGTGCCACCTTCGTCCGGCAGTTGGTCGCGGCGGTCTTCGTGGAGGGCGCGGCGGCGGCCGCGGCGTTCGGCGTGGTGGCGCCCACGGCCGGGGGCGTGCTGGTGCTGCTGCGCGGTCCGGTGGTGGCGCTGATCGACAAATTCGATGAGACCCAGCGGCTTTCGGGCACCCGCGCGATGACGTGGCTGGACGAGGTCGTCCGCGAACCGGTGCAGCAGGTCGTACTCGCCGAGGACGACGACCTTCCGGTAGAGGAGCTGCCGCATACCGATCTGCGCGCGGGTGTAGCCCCCGGCGGCGGGGTGATCGTGCGCGCGCTGGTCGACGGCTCCACGACCACCGGCCAGCACCGCGCCGTGGGCGAATCCTCGACCCCGGCCGCCGCGCTGCTGGCCGCCCAGCTCCCGGTGCCCGTCGATCACCGCGGCTGGAGCGCCGTCGGCGTGCAAACGGCTGCGGCCCTGAGCAATCCGCACGCCGACACCGTCACCTATCACACCCCGCACGGTGTGCTCGTCGGCAACGACGGCGCGGCCTATCCGCTGGATCGACCGTATGTCATCGGCCGCGATCCGATGGCCGCCGACGTGGTCCGCCATGCCGCCGCCTCGCCCATCGCCTTCGCCGATCAGGGCATGTCGCGCGTGCACGCGCTCGTATCCGTGGACAACGGAACGGTTTTCGTGCACGACAACGAGACCCCGACCGGCACCTTCATCGCCGCGCCGGGGGCCGAGCAGTGGACCCGGCTCGGGCCGCGGCCGGAGGCGTTGCAGCCCGGCTGGAGCCTGCGGGTGGGCAATACGGTGCTCACCTATCGGGCAACGAACTGAATTCCACGGTCTGCAGGGCCGATTGCAGCACCGACCAGTCACCGGCCCGCAACGCCGAGCGCGCCGCCTCGGGAACCGGCACCCGGTCGCGCACGGCCTGCTGCACCGCCGCCACCTCCGCGGGATGATGGCCCAGCACGGTCGCGCCCACCGCGCGACCCTGGGACAGCAGCAGCCGCCGATACGAGCCGGGCCGTTCGACGACGATCGTCTCGTCCGCCCGCCCGGCCCGTACCTTGCCGATCGAGAACAGTTCCAGCCCAACGCCCTTGAGAATCATCGCCGGAGTCTCCGCGACCAGCGAGCGCTGCCCGCCCAGCGCGTTCACCGCGGCGATCTGCGCCTGTTCGGCCGCGATCGGCCACAGCCCGAACACCTGCCCGCCGTGTTCGGCGACGTCACCGGCGGCGTACACGTCCGGGACCTGGGTGCGCATGCCGTCGTCGACGAGCACTCCGCGATGCACGGGAATGCCCGCTGCCCTGGCCAGTTCGATATTCGGCCGGATCCCGGCCGCGACGAGGAATACATCGCAGTCGAGGCGTCGGCCATCGGTGAGCATCGCGGCGCGCACCACCGAATCGCCGGTCACCGCGGCGGTTTCGGCGCCGGTCAACACCCGGATGCCGGTCCGCGCGAAATGCTCGGCCACCAGCTGCGAACAGCGCGGATCGATCTGCTTGCGCAGCAGCCGATCTCCGCGCTCGAGCACGGTCACCCGCAACCCGAGCAGATGCAGCGCATGCGCCGCCTCGAGCCCCAGCAGCCCGCCTCCGGCGACGACCGCGGTCGCACAGCGGAATTGCTGCACATAGGTCCGGATGTCCATGGCATCCCCGGCCTCCCGCAAGACGAAGCACCCCGGATACTCGAGCCCCTCGATCGGCGGCACCGTACTGCTCGCGCCCATGGCCAGGATCAGCCGGTCGTAGGGCAGCGCCTCGCCGGTGCCCAGGAACACCCGGCGTTCGGCGAGGTCGATGCCGGTGGCCAGGGTGTTCAGCCAGGCGGTGATCTGATGGTCGTCGTACCACTGGTCGGGCAGCAGATACAGGCCCTGCATCGCCGAGCGGCCGTACACCAGCCGCGAGATGCCCATGCGGTTGTAGAAGGCGTGCGATTCGCGGCCGACCAGATGAATCTCGCAGTCCGGATGGCCGCGGCGCAGGAAATCGGCCGCCGTGACTCCGGCTATGCCACCGCCGATCACGACCGTGCTGACGATGGAGCGATCGAAACGAGTGGGCCGCGAACCGTTTCCGCTGCCCGGTTCCGGCGTGAGCGAGACCTTCGCCGTACCGCCCACGACCCGCGCGCAGCAGGCCATCCGGGTGTTGTCGGCGAAGCCGAGGCGGCGCAGCGTATTGCGCTCGTCGCGGCCGGGCGGGGACAGGCATTCCATCCCGTCGAGCACCGCGACCGGGTCCGCGCCGCACACCCCCATCCGACAACCGGCCTCGATGGGCTGCTCGGCCCGCTCGGCGAGGTCGAGCAGGCTCATACCCGCCTCGGCGGCGATCTCGGCCCCGCTCGGCTCGAACCGCACCGAACCCGTTGCCGCCGCTGCCTTCTCGTCGGCGCCACCGCGGCGACGGGGAAACGGCAGCGCCACCGGTTCGGCGCGCGCCCCGGTACTGTGCGCATATTGCAGTTCGACCACCCGGGTGCGGGCGATCCACGCGATCGTGGCCAGCCCGATCGCGGCACTGATCGGCCAGCGCAGCCAGGGTGCGCCGATGCCGGTGATGGTCGTGAACGAGTTGGCCAGGGTACGCCCGGAGAACCAGTAGAAGATGTTCAGCGCCGCCGCCGCATAGCCGACGGTGAGCATGGCCGGGCTCAGCCTCGTCATCGCCTCCAGCGCGAAGAACAGGCCCACGGTGGCCAGTACGAACAGGATCAGCACCGAATACCGCTGCGCCACCGCGCTCGCGGTGTCCCCCGTCAAGGTGAAGAAGCCGAGCACGAAACCCGGCAGCGCGGCGGCGAACAGTTTGCGCGGCGCGCTCCAGGCCCGGTCGGGATCGGCCAGATCCGCCTGATAGGCCGAGCGCGGGCGAAAGTCGAAGCAGTTCTTCGCACATCCCACACAGGGCTGGCAGTGGCTGTTGGGCACGGTGACGAACGGTGTCTGCCCGTAGGCGCGCTGCAGCGAGAACAGCGGGCAGACACTGCTGCACCACCCGCTCTTGCCCTTGAACACCACCCCGCCGCCAAATGCCGCGAGCGCCACCGCACTCAGCGCGATCCCCGCGGCCGGGCCGTTGCGATCCAGTCCCGCCAGCCGCGCACCCGCGATGCCGAAGAACAGCGTGACCGACACCAGATAGCCACGCCTGCGCAGCCATTCGGGCGGGGTCTTGGCCCGGGTGAACCCCAGTACCCGCGGCACCTGATTGGCCGCGGCCAGCGGGCAGCTGTTGCGCCACAGCCCGGGCGCGATCAGGAACAGCCCGGGCAGCAGCGGCACGACCACGCCGAAGAAGGCGAACAATCCGCCCGCGGGCCGCACGAACATCGCGACGATCACCGCCAGATACGCGCACATGCTGGCGATCCGCACCGCGTGCCACACCGGGCGCGGCACCCGGCTGGGCAGTTCGGTATAGGCGGGGAACAGATTTCGGGTGCCGGTCGGATCGATGCCGAGCAGCCGGTTGGCGATTCGGACGGGCGCGGACAGCGGGCGGTCACCGGGCGGCGGCGGGGCCGCGGCCGGGGCCTCGGCGGGCGACGGCTCCGGATCCGGCTGGGCCGAGGGCACATAGAGCACGATGATCTCGGTGGCCCCCAGCCGGATCACATCGCCCGGGGCCAGCGTCGCCCGTCCGGTGAGCCGGATGCCGTTGACCGTGGTGCCGTTTCTGCTGCCCAGGTCGACCGCCGACAGCGCGGTCGGGCTGGGCACCAGGCGCAGATGCCTGCGCGAGACGGTCAGATCGGCCAGCGGCTCCTCCTCGTCGCTGCGGCCGAAGGTACGCGGGCCCGACAGCATCAACCGGCGCGGCGGGCGGCCCGGCTCGCGGATCTCGATCAGCGGCGGACCGCTGCGCATGCCGCTGCGCTCGCCGAAGCGGCGAAACGCATTGCGCCAGTGAGTTGCCCGGTCGGACAGGACGGCACCCTCACCGTCGTCGGCTCGCACACTGGTGGACATCCGGCATCGACCTCGATCGTCGGCATGCGGACACGGCACGGTGCCCGAACACCTGTTATCCAATGGAGATTAACTAGCGACCGGTTCGCGACGGAACCTGCGTATAAGAGTACGCGAATACCGGGCGGGTCTACTACGAATTCGCTGGGGTGTGAAGGCAGGGCTTAAAGGCTGACAAGTACATCTTCGAATGCCGCCTCGGCGGCGCCCAGCAACTTCAGATCAGCGCCGAGCGACGACTTTTCGATCCGCACCCCGCCCAGGGCCCGCCCCACCAGGCTGCGGCGCAGCACCTCCTGCTCGACCCGCCGCACCACCGCATCGGGCAGCGTGGTGAACAGATCGCCCAGCACCACCAGCTCCGCGCCGAGAATGTTGACCACATTGACCAGCCCGAGAATGAGCCAGTCGACGTACTCCCCCAGGCGCGCCACCGGGTCCGAATCCCGCTGCAGTTCGCGCAGTTCCGCCACGATCGCCCCGCGCGGGCTGCCCTCCGGCAGGCCGAGGGCGCGGCGCAGCGCGGCCTCGCCGACCTCGGTCTCCCAGCAGCCCTCGTTACCGCAGTGGCAGCGCCGCCCACCCGGGCGCACCGTCATATGGCCGATCTCGCCGAGATATCCGGCCGATCCGCGCATCGGCGCGCCCTGGGCGATGATGCCGCCGCCGACCCCGACATCGGCGGAGACGAAGACCGCATCGGACGCGCCGCGCCCCACCCCGCGCACATATTCGGCGAGCGCGCCGAGCTCGGCGTCGTTGCCGACCACCACGGGCACGCCGAGCAGCTGGCCCATCCGCATGCCGAACGGCACCTGCATCCACCCGAGGTTGGCCGCGGCGTGCACCAGCCCGTCGGAGCGGCGGACCACCCCGGGCACCGAGACCCCGGCGGCCACCGGCCGCAGCTGCAGATCCTGCGCGAGCAGTGCGGCCGATTCGGCGATGCGGCAGACCAGCTCGTCCGGATCCGGGCCCGGCCCACGCAGATTCCAGCTGTTGCGCCCGAGGATCGCCCCGCCGAGCCCGACCAGCGCGATGCCCGCGTGTTCGACCTGCACGTCCACGGCCAGCACCACCACCGACTGCGGCTGCGGCAGCACCAGCAGCGACGGGCGGCCCGCGCCCGTGATCAGCCGCGGCACCCGCTCCTCCACCACGCCGTCGGTGGCCAGCCCGTCCACCAGCATCTTGATGGTCGAGCGGTTGAGGCCGAGTTCGTGCGCCAGCCGCGCGCGGGTGGCCGGGCCACCGGTATGCAGCAGGCGCAGCAGCGAGGCCCGATTGAATCGGCGCACCTCGTCGGGGCGGGCGACCGTCATCTACCGTCCGGTCGCCTGGGCCCGCCGCCGCGACAGCGCGTCCACGGTGGCGGCCAGCAGCAGTACCAGCCCGGTGACGATCGAGACCACCGCGGCCGGTTGGCGCAGCAGGCCCAGGCCGTTGGACACCACCGCCAGCACCGCGCCGCCGATCACCGCATCGGCCACCCGGCCCTTGCCGCCGAACAGCGAGGTGCCGCCGATCACCGCCGCGCCGACCGCGAACAGCAGCGTATTGAGCCCACCCGCCTGCGGATCCACCGAACCGACCTTGGATGAGTACACGATCGCGCCGATCGCCGCACAGCCGGAGGAGATCACGAACACGCTGGCCCGCAGCTGGGTCACATTGATACCCGCGCGGCGGGCCGCCTCGGCGTTGCCGCCGATGGCGTACAGATGCCGTCCGTAGGTGGTGCGGTTCAGCACATAGGTGCCCGCGGCCAGCAGCGCCAGCACGATCGGCACCACATACGGCACCCCGGAGATTTCGATGAGCGAGCTGGGCGAGCGGTTGACCGACAGCAGCGCGGTCGCCGCCGCCGCCAGCGCGGTCACCACCACCACCCTGCCCACCACCAGCGGCGTCGGCTGGGTCACCAACCCCCGTGCCCGCCTGCGGAAGTGACCCACCAGCGCGACCGCCGCATAGCCGCCCGCGGCCACCACGAACAGCGCCCAGCTCCACGGCACCGACAGATTTCCGTTGGCCACCTCGTTGAGCACCGGCGAGGAGCTGATACCCAGCACGCCACCCTCGCCGATCAGCTGCAGAATCGCACCCTGCCAGGCCAGGAACAGCGCCAGCGTCACCACGAACGACGGCATGCCGATGCGGGCGATGAGGAATCCGGTGATGCAGCCGATGGCCGTGCCGACGCACACCGCCAGCAGCATCTCGAGCCACGGGTTGGCGGGCAGGCCCACCGCCGCGATCGCCACGCCGAGCAGCGATATCGCCACCCCCGGCCAGATCCGCAGCAGTGCGGCCAGCACGGCCGCCAGCACCAGCATCCCGATGAAGACGACGAACACCGTATTGCCCATACCCGACAACAGGTTCCCGTTGTCGACGTAGTGCATGGCCAGCACCGCACCCGCCACCCCCGAGGCGGTGCCCGCGGCCAGATCGATCTCGCCCAGCAGCAGTACGTAGACGATGCCCATAGCGATGATCGTCTGCCCGGCACCCTGGGCGAGCAGATTCGCGATGTTGTTGAGCGAGAAGAACACCTCCGACATGGTCGTGAACAGCACGATCAGGACCACCAGGCCCAGCAGCGCGGGCAGCGAGCCGATCTCGCCGCCGCGCACCCGCGCGATATAGGCGCGCACGGCCTCGGCCGTGGACACCGTGGTGGTGTCGATGCCGAAATCGGCGACCGCCGTATCGGCCGAAACTCGAGTCATCACAACGACCTTCTCCACTAGAGCACCGCGGCCTCGGGCCGGGCCAGGCCCAGCTCGCCCGAGCGCCCCGCGGTGATCAGCTCCACGATCTGGTTCTGGGTGACCTCGGCGGCGCGTACCTGCGCGGCCATCCGGCCCAGGTACAGCACCGCGATCCGGTCGGCGACCTCGAAGACGTCGGCGAGGTTGTGGCTGATGAGCACCACGCCCAGGCCCTGCTCGGCGAGCCTGCGCACCAGATCCAGGACCTGGCGGGTCTGGGCGACGCCGAGCGCGGCGGTCGGCTCGTCCAGCAGCACCAGATTGCTGTTCCACAGCACCGCTTTCGCGATGGCGACGGTCTGGCGCTGACCGCCCGACAGCGACGAGACCGGGGTGCGCACCGATTTCACGGTGCGCACCGACAGCGAGGCCAGCGTGCGCCGCGCGGCCGCCTCCATACTCGCCTCGTCCATGAACCACGGCCTGCCGCGCTCGCGTCCGAGGAACATGTTCTGCACGATGTCGAGATTGTCGGCCAGCGCGAGATCCTGGTAGACCACCTCGATACCCAGCGCCGCCGCGTCCTTGGGACCGCGCAGCTGCACCTGCTCGCCGCGGAACCGGATGGTCCCGGAGTCGGCGGGGTGGATTCCGGCGATGCATTTCACCAGGGTCGACTTGCCCGCCCCGTTGTCGCCGACCAGCGCGGTGACCTCGCCCGCCGGAGCGAGGAATTCGACGTCGTGCAGCACGTGCACCGCACCGAAGCTCTTGTTCAGCCCGGTGATCTGTAGCAGAGGCTCGGACATCACGCGATGCCCAGCTGCGTGCACACCTGCGCCACATCGCCGGTGCACAACTCACCGGCCTTCACATAGCCCTGGTCGACGACCTGCTTGACCTCGGTGCGGGTGATCGAATGCGGGTCCAGCAGCACCGATTTCACCGTGCGGTTGCCCTTGGGGTCGGTGCTGGACGCGGTGGCCAGGCCGTCGGCGGTGGCCTTGTCCCCCTTGGCCAGCGCCGCCGCCAGCTTCGCCGCCGCCTCGGCCTCGTCCTTGATCGGCTTGAACACCGTCATGTACTGGTCGCCGCGCAGCACCGCCTTGAGCCCCTCGACGGTCGCGTCCTGGCCGGTCACCGGCACCTTGCCGTTGAGGCCGTTCTTCTTCAGCACGGTGATGATCGCCCCGGCCAGGCCGTCGTTGGCCGCCACCACCCCGTCGATGCGGCCGCCGTTGCCGGTGAGCAGCTGCTCGAAGACCTGGCCGCCCTTCTGGTTGTCCCAGCCGTCGATGGGCTGGCTGTGCACCAGTTTCAGCGCGCCCGAATCGTAGAGCGGCTGCAGCACCTTGTGCTGGCCCTGGGCGAACAGGGTGGCGTTGTTGTCGGTGGGCGCGCCCTGGATCTCGATCACCTGCGCGCCCGGCTTGTCCTTCAGCGCATCGGCCAGCCCCTGGCCCTGCAGCTGGCCGACCCGGACATTGTCGAAGGAGACGTAGTAGTCCGACGAGCCGCCGAGATTGAGCCGGTCGTAGTCGATGGTCGGAATGCCCGCCTTGCGCGCCTTGTTGGCGACCGCGGTGCCGACCTCGGAGTTGACCGACGCGATGATCAGGACCTTGACCCCTTTGGCGATCATGCCGTCGGCCAGGGTGGTGAACTTCTGGACGTCGCCCTGGGCGTTCTCGATATCGGCGTCGAATCCCTGTGCGGTGAGCGCCTGCTGCAGCATCGGCCGGTCGAAACCCTCCCAGCGGGCCGAGGTCGCCGTCTCGGGCAGGATCACCCCGACGGTACCGTTGGCGCCGCCAACCCCGGGGCTGGTGGTGGCGCCGTCGCTGCGAGAGGTATTGGAACCGCAGGCGGTGAGGGGCAGCAGGGCGGCCAGGGTGACGGCGACGGCCCCGAGCGTTTTCGTCCTCATCAGGTGAACCTTTCGAACTGGCGGCCGCGGATCGCCTATCCCTGTGTCCCGGCTCGGTTCTGGTTGGGGAGTCCCGACGAAAGACGGCCATATGTTGTAGGCAACAACATATGCGACGCAGCTCACACTGGAGGTCACGATTCCACAACGGTGTGGTCCCGCTCACCAGGTGTGCATCCTGGCACGAAACCGGTCCGCACCGAACCGGTTTCGGCCGAACGAGCGGGTTTGCTGAGCGACCCATATATCGTGGCAGTTCAGCAACCGTGCAGTATCACTTTCGGAACAGCGGGAAGTGTCTAATCCTGTTGTGAACGCAACCCGTTCGCCGTACCGTGAATTGATTGTGCGCGCGGACCCCGGGGTGTACTTACGACTGGCTGCAGCAGGGTTCCGCAGGCAGTGGCACTACCGCGTGGCGATGTTGGCCGGGATGTTCACCAATGTGGTGTTCGGGCTGGTCCGCGCCTCGGTAATGCTCGCGGCCGTGCGGACCACCGCCGGATTCGGCGGCTACGACGCCGATTCCATCGGGGCGTATGTCTGGTTCTCACAGGGACTACTGGGCGCGCTCGCGCTCATGGGCCCGCCGCCCGATATCGTCGAGCGCATCCGCAACGGCGATGTCGCGATCGATTTCCTACGCCCGCTGGATATCCAATTCTCCTATCTGGCAACCGATCTCGGCCGAGCGGCATGCACCCTGCTGGTGCGCGGGGTGCCCAGCGTGGCAGCTGGAATGCTCACCATGCAGATCGGTCTGCCGCACGAGACCTGTCCGTACGTTCTGGGCGCGGTGAGTGTGGTGCTGGCCGTGACCATCTCGGCGCTGCTGCTGTTCTCGGTCGGGCTGGTCGGTTTCTGGCTCGTGGAGACGCGCGGGCTGCGGCTGCTCTATCAGATCGTGGCCACCTTCCTGGCCGGACTGTTCGTCCCGGTGCACCTGTTCCCGGACTGGCTGTACACGATCGCGATGTTGACCCCGTTCCCCGCCCTGCTGCAGGGGCCGATCGATGTGCTGTCCGGCCGGGCCACCGGCGTCGCCGTCGCCCAGATCCTGTGCATCCAGATCTTCTGGGTTGCGGTGGCGCTGCTGCTCGGACGCTTGCTGCTGCGCGCGGGTCGGCGCAAACTGGAGGTGCAGGGTGGCTGAGGCAATCGAAGTACTCGACGAGGCAGTCGAAACCTCTGGGATGCACGGATACTGGTTCACCCCCTATGCGGCGGTTCTGGGCTCGCGGATGCGCTCGCAACAGGCCTATCCGCTGTCGTTCGCCGCCGATATGCTGTCTTCCCTACTGGTCGGTGTGGTGGAATTCGCCGAGGTGTGGGTGATCTATCACCACGTCAAGGTTCTCGGCGGCCTGGACATGGACGCCATGCTGTTGCTGTTCGGCCTGTCCAATCTGTCCTTCGCGGTCGCCCAGATCGCCGTCGGGCACACCGACACGCTGCCCACCTACATCCGGATGGGCACCCTCGACGCCTTCCACCTGCGCCCGCAACCGCTGCTGCTGCAGCTCATCACCAGCGATATCTCGCTGCGCAGGCTCACCCGCGCCGCCGTGGCCGCGGCCGTGCTGGCGGCGGGGCTGCTCTACAACGACATCGCCTGGACCGGAACCAAATTCGCCCTGCTTCTGGTCTCGCTGGCGGCCGGGACGGCCATCTTCGCCGGATTGTTCGTCTGCGCGGCCGGACTGCAGTTCTTCCTCATCGACGGTGCCGAGCTGACCAACAGCTTCACCTACGGCGGATCCTTCGCCGCCCAGCAGCCCACCTCCGTCTTCGGGCATCCGATGAAACTGCTGTTCGGGTTCGCGGTTCCGGTCGCCTTCGTGGCCTATCTGCCGACCATCGCGCTGCTGGAGCTGCCCGGCCCCGCGTGGCTGCCCGCCGGGCTGGCGTGGGCGACTCCGATTGCGGCGCTGTGGGTTTGGCTGGTGGCGCTGTGCTGCTGGCGCTCGGGTGTACGGCACTACCAGGGAGGCGGCGGATGAACGCGATCGAGATCACCGATCTGAGTCGGCAATTCGTCCTGCACCGCAGGGACGATCGTCGCTTCCGCCGCCGTCGCGAAGTGCTCGTCGCGGTGGACCGGATGAGTTTCACCATCGAGGCCGGGGCCGCCGTCGGCTACATCGGCGCCAACGGGGCGGGCAAATCCACCACCATCAAAATGCTCACCGGCATCCTCGTGCCCACCTCCGGCACGGTCCGCACCTGCGGCCTGGAACCGGTGCGTCAGCGCCGCGAGCTCGCCGGTCGGATCGGCGTGGTGTTCGGCCAGCGCTCGCAGCTGTGGTGGGATCTACCGCTGCGCGAATCGTTCACGATCCTGGCGGCCATCCACCGCCTGGATCCGGATCACGCCCGCAAGCGCACCCACGAATTGGTGGAGCAGCTGGAAATGGCCGACACCCTCGACATCCCGGTGCGCCAGCTCTCGCTCGGCCAGCGCATGCGCGCCGAAATCGCCGCGGCGCTGCTGCATTCACCGGATCTGCTGATCCTGGACGAGCCGACCATCGGCCTGGACGTGCTGTCGAAACAGCGCCTGCGCGAATTCCTGTGCTACGAACGGATTCAGCGCGGTACCACGCTGCTGCTCACCACCCACGACATGGGCGATATCGAGCGGCTGTGCGAACGGGTGCTGGTGGTCGACCACGGGCGGCTGGCCTACGACGGCTCGCTGACCGGGCTGGCCGCCACCGTGGGCGTACGCCGGGTGCTGGTGGTCGATCTGGCCGCGCCCGCGCCCGAGCTGGTCGGCATGCCGGGGGCGGAACTGGTCGACGTCGAGGGCGGCGGCATCCGGCAGCGGCTGGCCTTCGACCCCGAGCTCACCACCGCCGCCGCACTTCTCACCGCGGTCTCGGCGCGGGCGGAGGTGCGCGATCTGTCCATCGAGGAACCCGATATCGAGGACGTGGTGCGGCGCATCTACGAATCGCGCATACGCCCGGCGCTGCGGCGGTTGCCGGAGGTTCGTGGCTAGGGCGTGTCCTGTAAGTCATCGCAGCCAGAGGATGATGGCGGCGATGGTGAGTTCGGCCTGGTAGTAGGCGGCGCGTTTGGCGTAGCGGGTGGCCAGCTCCCGGAATTGTTTGAGCCGGTTGAA
>NZ_JAMRXH010000016.1 GCF_023740735.1 Nocardia sp. CDC159 | reverse complement strand
TGCGCGCGGTGTACCTGTACACCGCCGCCCATCAGGATCCGGTGGTGGCCGAGCAGGTTTCCGGTGCCGATGCCGATCTGGCCGCGCGGGTCAACGATCTGCTGCTGCCGATCGTCAAGGGTGTCGGCTCGGAGCGGGCCTACCAGTACCTGACCGAATCGCTGCAGACCCTGGGTGGTTCGGGCTTCCTGCAGGACTACCCGATCGAGCAGTACATCCGCGATTCGAAGATCGACTCGCTGTACGAGGGCACCACCGCGATCCAGGCGCAGGACTTCTTCTTCCGCAAGATCGCCCGCGACCGCGGTGTGGCGCTGGGTCATGTGGCCGGCCAGATCCAGAAGTTCATCGACTCCGAGGCGGGCAACGGCCGCCTGAAGGGTGAGCGCAAGCTGCTGGCCACCGCGCTCGAGGATGTGCAGGCCATGGCCACCACCCTGACCGGGCACCTGATGGGCGCTCAGCAGGACGCGAAGGAGCTGTACAAGGTCGGCCTGGGTTCGGTGCGCTTCCTGCTCGCCGTGGGCGATCTGCTGATCGGCTGGCAGCTGCTGCGCCAGGCCGAGATCGCGCTGGCCGCGCTGGACAACGGTTCGACCGAGCCGTTCTACCAGGGCAAGGTGGCCACCGCGCAGTTCTTCGCCCGCAACGTGTTGCCGGAACTGACCGCGGTCCGCACCGTGCTGTCGAACCTGGACAACGACATCATGGAGCTCGACGAAGCCGCCTTCTGACGGTTGAATCACGAAGGCCCCGTTGCCGCTTGCGGCGGCGGGGCCTTCGCCATGCCGGGAGCGACCACAACGGTGTTGCCGCCCAAGCCCTTCGCACGGTACATGGCCGAATCCGCCTGGCGGAACAGCTCTTCGCGCGAGTGGGCGCCCCAACCGGATACCGCCGCTCCCACGCTGGCCGTCACCGCGACCGGCAGGCCGGTCATGACCTCGATGGCGTGCCGCAGGCCCTCGGCCACGGCCGCGACGCCCCGCCCGCACCGGCGGCCGACGACCGCGAACTCCTCCCCACCGGTGCGCGCCACCACCGCCCCGGGCGGGGCCGCGGTGCGCAGGCAGGCGGCCGTGCGGATCAGCACCTCGTCGCCCGTGGCGTGGCCGAAGGTGTCGTTGATCGATTTGAACCGGTCCAGGTCGATCGTCACCACGTAGACATCGCCGCGGCCGTTCGGCTCGAAGAACCGCTGCATCCGCGCGTCCAGCCCACGCCGATTCAGCAGGCCGGTGAGCGGATCGGCCAGAGCGTCCAGCCGGATCAACCAGTTGACGAACTGTACGACCGGCAGCGTGACGATGAGCACCACCACATTCGCCATGAAGGTCCCCGCCCCCAGCGGGATGTCCCCGGACCCGTGACCGTGACCGAACATCATCATGAGGGTCACCACCACGATCGACAGCAGCGACCAGGCCAGATGCAGGCCCAGCAGCCGGGTGCCGTGGAAGATCGCGACATACGCCCCGGTGGTCACCAGCAGCACGATCCCGAGCGCGCCCAGCAGCCGATCGGAGACCATGATGTTGTTGGCGGTGATGAGCAGATCGATCAGCGCCACCCAGAGCAGCGACTCACCCTTGCTCGGCCACGGGAACACCCACCACCGCAGCGCCCACAGACCCGCGACCGTGCCCGCGACAACGGCCTGGGTGAGGCCCACCGGCCCGGTCTGACCCGTCGGCGAGATCGCCGCCAGCATCGTGATGAGCAGCATGACGATGCCGCCCGACCCGATCATCCGCTTCATCGGGGCGAGCGCCGCATGGGCGTCGAGGGTGCGCACCAGCGCGTCGTAGTCGACCCGGTCGCGCACCCAGGCCCGAAAGATCGCATTGTCGCCCAT
Organism: Nocardia sp. CDC159; assembly: GCF_023740735.1. Lineage (GTDB taxonomy): Bacteria > Actinomycetota > Actinomycetes > Mycobacteriales > Mycobacteriaceae > Nocardia > Nocardia pulmonis. The sequence continues at coordinate 173,421 of NZ_JAMRXH010000016.1, read as the reverse complement.
CGAGTCACCATCTCTCGTCGCCAATAACCAGAGATTAACTGTTACTCGACGTAGCGGCTACTGCGGCGAACCTTCGCCACCTACGCTCAGGCCGGCCCCGGGGCGTGCAGCGGCGCGGGGATCTCGCCCGACATCTCCGGATCGGCGACCACGACGGCATTCCCTCCCAGTCGTTTCGCCTCGTACATGGCCATATCGGAGGCGCGCAGCAGTCGACGCGCGGCATGCTCGTCGTCATCGCGCGCGGCCGGGTCGGCGGGCTCGTTCACCGCGACACCGACACTGGCGGTGATCCGAACGGGCAGATCGTGCATGGTCTCGATGGAACGCCGCAAACGCTCGGCGATCTCGCGCACATCGTCCTCCGCGCGCAGCGAGCCGACCACCACGAATTCCTCCCCGCCATTGCGCGCGATCACCGCGCGCGACGCCGCCGCGGCGCGCAGCCGCTCGGCCGTGCGGACCAGCACCTCGTCGCCGAACGAATGCCCGAAGGTGTCGTTGACCGATTTGAACCGGTCCAGATCGAGCGTGATCACATACGCGCCCTGGCCGTTGCGCGCGGCGTAGGACCCGACGTAGCGGGACAGGTAGTAATCGAGCCCGCGCCGGTTCAGCAGCATCGTCAGCGGATCCGACAGCGCGTCCCGGCGCAGCAGCCAGTGACAGAAATGCACCGGCGGCAATACCACCACGGTCGCCGCCACCATGATCAACACGACCGCACCGGCCAGCGCGTAATCCCCGGCGAACTCGGGGTCCCCCAACACCATTCGCGCCGACAGCACCAGGATCACCAGCAGTGACCAGGCGACATGCAGCGCCAGCAGCCGCGGGCCGTGGAAGACGGTCACATAGCCGCCGATCACCACCAGCAGGATCGCGCCCAGCGCGCCGTAGAGCCGATTCTGCTCGGGCAGGCAGTTGGCCGGGGAGGCGATATCTGCCAGCGCGACCCAGACCAGCGATTCGGCCTGGCTCGGCCACCGGAAGAACCACCAGCGCACCGCCCACGCCGCGGCCAGCAGCGAAACGAACGTGCTGATCACATAACCCGCTGTCGAGTTGGAGCCCGCCCGGGAGAGCACGCTGAGCACGGTGATCACCAGCAGCACCGCGCCACCGAAACCGACCATGATGCGCATCGGGGTCAGCGCGGAATGGGATTCGAAAGTGTCCAGCAGCCAGCGATAGTCGACCCGGTCACGCCACCAGGCTCGCACTATCGAACGGCCGTTGCTCATCGGGCACCGCCTTGCGTCGGGGAGAACAAGGGGCTTGCAGGTCTGTCCCGGAATCACGGACAGCAGAACATTCGGAAACCTCCGCAAAAGTCTAGCTGTCCCGGCGCGCGCCGAAACATCGGCGATGCATGATCCGCATCGATCCACGAAAAGGGGCAGAATACGGCTCGGCGTGACTCACGGAAGGGGCATGAGAGTTATGAAACGAACCCTGTCCGCGCTTACCGGAGCATGTGCCGCAACCGCCCTGCTGGCGGTGGCGGCGGCGCCTGCCGGGGCGGACCCGAACAACATCAATCCGATACCCGTACTCAACGGCACCAACGGTTTACCCCGGCTGCCGGGACCGACCCAGGCTGTGTTCCAGCTCACCGGAATGGCCAGCCCGAATCGCACCGACGGCAACAATGTCCTCGGCACCGATCTGGGCATCATGTGGGACGACGGCCGCGGCCAGATGCTCACCGCCTACGGCGACACCGCGGGCCTGGGCGCGCCCAATCTGCTGACCGGCAGCATCTGGGCGTGGCGGTCGAATGTGTTGTACCGCAGCCCCGCCGGGGTCTCCCCCGCCGACGGCATCCGCTACGTCAGCTTCGTCGACAATCCGCTGCCCAGCCCGAAGATTCCGGGCATCGAGATCAGCTTCATCCCCACCGCGGGCGTTTCGGTGAACGGCGTGCAGTACATGAGCATGATGTCGGTGCGGCAGTGGGGCGCCGACGGTCACTGGGAGACCAACTACGCCACCCTCGCCGTCTCCGGCGACGATGGCCAGACCTGGGCCCAGCTGCCCACCACCCGCCGCGGCAACGACGGCGGCTTCCAGAACTTCCAGCAGGCCGCCTTCGTGAAGGCCGACGGCTACGTCTACCGCTTCGGCACCCCCGCCGGGCGCGACAATCCGGGCTTCGTCGCGCGGGTGCGGGAGGCCGACATCGCCAACTGGGACGCCTACGAATTCTGGGACGGCGGTGCGTGGAAACCCAAGGACGCCAATGTCGCCAGGCCGGTGGTCGACGGGGTCGGCGAACTGTCGGTCATGTGGAATCAGTACCTCGGTCAGTATGTGATGCTCACCACGGACCCGTTCAATTCGGTCGTGCTGCGCACCGCGCCCGCACCGGAGGGACCGTGGGGCCCGCCGCGGGTGCTGGTGGATGCCCGCGATCTGCCCACGGCGTACGCACCGATGATCTATCCGTATCAGACCGGCCGCGATCTGTACTTCGCGCTGGGTGTACACAACCAGTACAACGTGGTGCTGATGCGCACGCCGCTCTAGCCCGTCCGGGACGAGAAAGGCCCCGTGCGGTTGCCGGGTCGGGGGTCTGGCAACTGCACGGAGCCGATCTGAATATCGGCGGCCCGCTCGAGGCGTTACACGGGTTCGGGGAGAATCTAGGCGGGCACAGCGACCTGAGAGCTCGGACCTGCCGGAGCTCGGACGACTCGAGGAGATGAGTATGCAGCTGGGAATGATCGGGCTCGGCCGGATGGGCGCCAATATCGTGCGGCGCATCGTCCGCGACGGGCATACGGCGGTCGGATATTCGCGGCACGAGGAGCAGATCAAGGAGTTCACCGCCGAGCTCGGTGAGAGCTTCCAGGGCGCGACCGACTACCGGGGCTTCGTCGCGCTGCTGGAGAAGCCGCGCATCGTGTGGGTGATGATCCCCGCGGGCGCCACCGGCGCGGTCATCGACGAGGTGGCCGAACTGCTCGAGCCCGGCGACATCATCATCGACGGCGGCAACAGCCGCTACCACGAGGACATCAAGCGCGCGAAGGCGCTGGCGCCCAAGGGCATCCACTACCTGGACATCGGCACCTCGGGCGGTGTGTGGGGCCTGGAGCGCGGCTACTGCCTGATGATCGGCGGCGAGGCCGAGACGGTATCGCATCTGGAGCCGCTGCTGAAGTCCATCGCCCCCGGTATCGACGCGGCCGAGCGCACCCCCGGCCGCACCGGTGCGCCCTCCCCGGCCGAGCAGGGCTATCTGCACTGCGGTCCCGCGGGCGCCGGGCACTTCGTGAAGATGGTGCACAACGGCATCGAGTACGGCGCCATGGCCGCCTACGCCGAGGGCCTGAACATCCTGGCCAAGGCCAATATCGGCAAGATCCTCACCGAGGAGCACTCCGCCGAGGAGACGCCGATGGAGAATCCGGAGTACTACCAGTACGACATCAATGTGCCGGAGGTGACCGAGGTCTGGCGGCGCGGTTCGGTCGTCGCGTCCTGGCTGCTGGATCTCACCGCGGCCCAGTTGCACGCCGATCCGGAGCTGTCCTCGTTCGGCGGCCGGGTGTCCGATTCGGGCGAGGGCCGCTGGACCATCCACGCCGCCATCGACGAGGGTGTGCCCGCGCCGGTGCTGTCGGCGGCGCTGTATCAGCGCTTCTCCTCACGCGGCGAGGCGCTGTACGCGGACAAGGTGCTCTCGGCCATGCGCAAGGCCTTCGGCGGCCACAACGAGCTGCCGGGTAAGTGAGTAGCTGAGCGAAGGGCGGTGGGTTGTCCCACCGCCCTTCGCTTTACGCCAGGTGCAATGCCTGCAATGCCAGCTTCAGCACCGCCAGCGGGCCGAAGAAGAACAGGTAGGCGGCGCCGGTCAGAAAGGCCACAGCGGTACTCCTCAGTCGAATGTTCTATCGATCCAGTCGATGGTCTGCATGCCGAAAAGGTCGGTGCCCCAGCCGTACAGATCGGTCAGCATGCGCACCATGCTGCAATCGGTGGGCTGATAGCTCACCTCGGTCCCCCTCGACCGGTAGGTCTCGGCGAGCTCGCGGGCGTCGCGGGCGGGCACCAGCGACATGAACGAGTCGTCGGCGGCACACGAGGTGATCATGACCTTCGCCTTCGGCGTCCCCGATCGGCCGAGTTCGTTGTCGTCGAAGACGGCCTGGAAATCGGGCTCGTCGGCCGGGTTGCGCCCGGAGTGGAACAGCGTGTTCAGCGGGACGAACGGCATGCCGAAGTAGGCGGGCGTCTGGCATTGCGTCCGAAACAGATTCGCGATGCCGAGTCCGGCAGGATTCAGCTTCTCGTCCAATTTCATTTCCGGATACCACGGTTCGAGCCCGAGCAGCGTCGCGAAGACGAATCCGGAGCCCACCGACCCATTGGCCACTCGCATGAAGTTGCGCTGATTGACGACCATGCCCTCCAGCACCGCGGACTTCACATTCAGCTCGGGGGCGTATTCCGGCTGCAACTCGGCCGAAAAGGCCGCGCCCACACCGCCGCCCGCGATGCCGAACAGCCCGATCTGGGCCTTCGGATCCAATCCCGCCTCGCGCAGGGCCAGTGCCGCGCGCACCCCGTCGAGCTGCGCGTGCGCGGCGAACTTCCCGGCGAACACACCGTGCGGGCGCCGATCGCCGTCGTTGCCGACATCGGAGATCATCACCGCGTAGCCCTTGTCGAACATCAGCGCCAGCGGCCCCAGCGCCGACCAGGACGAGCCGTCGAGCGGATCGCCGCCGGTCCACTGGGTGCTCGGATGGCACGACCAGCCGACGCTGTCGTTGGCCTCCTGATACGAGATGACCCGGCGCTCGCCGTTCGGGCGACCGTCCTTGGGAATCATCAGGATTCCGGTGCTGATCACCGGCGTGACACCGTCGAGCGCGGTGGTGACGTACATGAGCTTGTACGCCTCGACCGAGTTCGGCTTCACGCCCAGGAACATCACCTCGACCGGTTTGGCCTTCAGAATCGTGCCGGGTCGCTCGTCCCCGGTCAGCGGCGGCTCCTGATAGAACGGGTCATCGAACATCAGGGCCTGGAACGCCTCCTGCGGCGTGGCCGCGGGCGAGTTCTGGATGGTGCCGACGACGAAGCCGTTGAACACCCGGTCCAGTCCGGGCGTGCTGTTCGGGATCTCGGGTGAATCCGGTTGGGCCACGGCCGTTCCCGCGGCGCCGAGCGACAGCGCCAGGGCGGTGATCACCGTGGCGAGAATGGTTCGACGCATGTTCAGGCTCCCTGTCCGGCCGGTTCCACGCGCAGTTGCTGGGCCGCCGACAGCAGCAGCTGCGGCAGGTTCAGCAGCGGGCGATGCGATTCCAGCTGCGCCTCGTAGGGCGTGCGCATAGTGGCTTCCAGTGCGGGCCAATTGTTCTCGACCTGGAACTTGTACTTGGGCAGCAGTTCGGTGGTGATGTAGTCCCAGCGGTCGTCGAAGCTCGCCCAGTTCCAGCTCGGCAGGGGCAGCACCAATTCCATGGGCGCGCCATTGTTCGCGATGAACGGGATTCGCACCGGCCGAAATTCGCGCGGCGGCACCACACCGGCCACCGACGGCGATCCGGCGGCCCCGCTGAGGTAGGTGATCGCCTCGCCGATGCTGCCCTTGTAGGCGCGCGTCTCGTCCCACTGCGCGCCGACCGCCCACTGCTGTTCGCGGCGCAGCAGTACGCCGTTGCCCGCCGCGATCCGATCCCGATCGCCGGAGGCCACATCGCGCCAGGCGTTCATGATGTCCGCGCCGAACAGTCCGGCCGCCTCGAACTCCGCCAGGGCGGGCAGGCCGCCGGTGACGTAGGCGTCGTGCATGGGCATCAGATCGGAGAAGATGTTCTTCTGCATCACCAGGATCATGCCCAGGGTCCAGCGCAGATCCTCGGGCGTGAGCCGCGGTCCGGCCAGGGCGAGCGCCCGCAGGCCCTCCGGCAGCATCGCGACGGCCTGCGGCCCGGCGGCCTGTTCCACCGCGCCCACCACGGTGCGGGCGGCGTCGGACAGGCCGGGCAGGTCGTAGATGTTGGTCATCAGGTCGAAATCGATCATCCCGCCGCCGAAATCGGCCCCGACCTGACCGCCCATCCCGGCCCACTGCAGTTCGCGGTGGGCCAGCTGCAGATCCTCGTAGTAGCGATAGGACTTGATCAGATTGTCCCGGTTGGCCTGCACACCGGCGCGCGGATTCCAGGCGGCCAGGTCGATGCCCGCCTTGTTGGTGACGTCGACCAGCCAGTACTGGTAGAGCAGGGCGGCGTACCGAGTGGGCGCCACGCCTCGCGCTCGGGCCTCGTCCAGCAGTCTCGCGAGTTCCGCCCCGTCATAGGGCAATTCGGGATCGACACCGCCCGGGCCCTGTGCGGCATTGCGGTTGACCAGTGGGAGATCGAGATAGCGATCGAGGTCGTCGGCCGCCACCGCGGTACCCGCGGTGCCGAGTCCCAGGGTGAGCAGTGCCGCGAGCGCCAGTCCCGCGCCACGCACAAGCGCGCCGATGCGCATGCTGTCCAGCCTTTCGCTAGGCGATATCGATGGAACGAACCAGGCCAAGGCAATTAGCCATCCAATAGCTATTGGTTAAGCGCACGTTACCAATCTCTGTTAGAAGCGCTTAACTCGGGCGGCAGGACCTTCGCAACGCCCGCCAATCGGATCTACCGGACAAATAACCTGGTGATAGCGAGATTTTCGGATTCGGCCAATCGAGCGCCGCGATCGAATCGCCGACGAATTCGATGACCGATATCACAATGCGATAACGCGCAGTGCCGCCGCGCCGATGGGCACGGTCCCGAATCCCGGCATTGGTGGCCCGTACCGCCCACGCGGTACGGTCGGAGGCCATGCGCATCGTTCCGGGGATTCTGCTCGCCGTGACCGCGGTGGCCCTGTCGGCCTGCTCCGGCGGCAGCGGCGGGACCGCGGCCACGACCAGCTCGTCGACCGCGGCCGCGCCCAGCACCTCGACGGCCCCGGCGACCACCACGCCGGACCGAATCGATTGCGCGGCAGGCTACCTCGCGCAGTTCACCACGCGACAGAAGCTGGCGCAGCTGCTGACCGTCGGCATCACCGGCGCAGCCGACGCCGAGAACGTGGTGCGCACCGAACAGGTGGGCGGCATCTTCGTCGGCAGCTGGACCGATCCGGCGCTGCTGGCCGACCGGCAGATCGAGCGGGTGAAGGCCGCCGCGCGGACCCCGCTCATGGTCACCGTCGACGAGGAGGGCGGCCGGGTCTCGCGGCTGCGCAATCTGATCGGAGCCGCACCCTCGGCCCGCGCGGCCGCGCAGACGGTCTCCGCCGAGGAGTTCTACGCCCAGAGCAAGGCGCGCGGAACCGCGATGAGGGAGCTCGGCATCACGGTGGACTTCGCACCCGATGCCGACGTCAGCGCCCAGCCCGACGACAGCGTCATCGGCGACCGCTCGTTCTCCGACGATCCGGAGGTGGTCAGCCGCTATGCGGGCGCCTTCATCCGGGCGATGCGCGACGCCGGGCTCGGCGCGGTCATGAAGCATTTCCCGGGCCACGGTTCGGGATCGGGCGATTCGCATACCGGCGCGGTCCGCACACCGCCGCTGGAGCAGTTGCAGGGCAAGGATCTGGTGCCCTTCCGCGAACTGGTCGGCTCCGGCGCGGGGGTGATGGTCGGCCATCTCGATGTGCCCGGCCTGACCACGCCGAACGTTCCGGCCAGCATCAGCCCGCAGGTGATGGGCCTGCTGCGCCAGGGCGCGGGCTACGGCGCGGCCCCATTCGACGGGCCGATCTTCACCGACGACCTCAGCGGCATGGCGGCCATCACCGATCGCATGGATATCGAGGACGCGGTCGCCGCGGCGCTCGAGGCCGGGGCCGACAACGCCCTGTGGATCAATACCAATGCCGTGTCGCGGGTGCTGGATCGGCTGGAGCAGGAGGTCCGGGAGGGCCGACTGCCGATTCAGCGGGTCGACGAGTCGGTGCTGCGCATGGCCCGGTTCAAGGGCATCCCGCTGAACTGCTGAGCCGCGGCGAATCGCGGGCAATTGGCCACCGGCGAACTTACCTTGGAGTAAGATAGGGGCTTCGACATGGTCTAGGAGAGTGGATGGCAGGCGGAACGAAGCGGCTTCCCCGGGCGGTTCGTGAGCAGCAGATGCTGGACGCCGCCGTCGAGGTGTTCTCGCGCAAGGGCTATCACGACACCTCGATGGACGCCATCGCCGCCGAGGCCAAGATCTCCAAACCGATGCTCTACCTGTACTACGGCTCCAAGGACGAGCTGTTCCGCGCCTGCATCGCCCGCGAAAGCATCCGCTTCATCGAGGCGGTCGCGGTTGCGGGCAACCCGAAGCTGACCCCGCACGAGCAGCTGCGCGCGGGTCTCGAGGCGTTCCTGTCCTACGTCGACAACAACCGCCTGTCCTGGCAGGTGCTCTATCGCCAGGCCCTGGGCCAGCAGCCGTTCGCCTCCGAGATCGCCAACAGCCGCGAGCGGGTCATCGAACTGACCGCCAAGCTGCTCGAGTCCAGCGCCAAATACGCCGAGCCCGGAACGAATTTCGATATCGTCGCGGTTGCCGTGATCGGCGCGGGCGAGGCCATTGCCGACCGCATCGCCAATGGCGAGGTGGAGGTGGCCGAGGCGGTGGACCTGCTGGACAATCTGGCCTGGCGCGGCCTGGCGGGCAAGAAGAAGGCCGAATAGCGAAGAGCCGCACATCCTTTCGGCCTGCCGCGGATCGGATCCCCCATGCGATCCGATCCGCGGCCGCCGAGAAGACGTGCGGCTCTTGCCCCTTCGGCCTGCTGGCCGAGGCTCAGCGCAATGTGGCGGTCAGGTGCGGGTAGCCCTTCTTCGGGTGCTTCAGCGCCAGATCCCAGCCGCCGGACACCTGATCGGCGTACACATTGACCGTCGACGGTAGCAGGATGGGCTTGCCGAACTTCACCGAGTAGGTGGTCCGCGCGGGCACCCGGCCCTCGATGGCGCCGAGAATCGCCGCCGCCGACCACATTCCATGCGCGATCGAGCGCGGGAAGCCGAAGGCCTTCGCGCCGAGCGCGGACATGTGGATGGGGTTGCGGTCCCCGGAGGCCGCGGCGTAGCGGTGGATCTGCGCCTGGTCGACCCGCAGCGTGCGCAGCGGGGGCGGCGGCACCTCGTCCGGCTTGGGCTCCGGCTTCGGCCCGCCCGACAGCGACGTCTTCTGCTGGTGCAGGAAGGTCGTCACCTGCCGCCACACCAGCTCACGGCCGACGCTGACCTCACTGATCGCGTCGACCAACAGGCCCTTGGGATGTTCGCGCAGGTTCTCCACATGCGCCCGGATGTCCAGCGGCTCGCTGACCGAGATGTCACGGGTGCGCTCGATGACGTTCTCCGCGTGCACCGCGCCCACCGCGACGAACGGGAAGTCGCGGGCCACCACCAGCTGCATCACCAGCGGGAAGGTGAGCACGAACGGATAGGTCAGCGGCAGCGCGTCGCCGAACCGCAGCCCGGTGGCGTGACAGTAGGCGGCCAGGTTGTCCACATCGATCTTCAGGCCGGTCAATTCGATTGCCCGGTCCGGGATCTGGGACTTGCGGCCCGAGACCAGCGGCAGCGGAACGGCGCCGAGCGCGGCCTTGAGATAGAGGCTGCCCGTCTTGGGCGGCTCGTGCAGCGAGATGGTCTGGGTCATCATGCTCCGATCAGGGCCTGGCCGCAGACGCGGATCACGTTGCCGCTCACCGCGTTCGAGGCCGGGCTGGCGAAGTAGGCGATGGTCTCGGCGACGTCCACGGTCTGCCCGCCCTGGTACAGCGAGCTGAGCAGGCGGCCCGCCTCGCGGGTGCCCAGCGGGATGGCGGCGGTCATGGCCGTCTCGATGAAGCCCGGGGCCACGGCGTTGATGGTGATGCCCTTCTCGGCCAGCTTCGGGGCCTCGGCGTTGACCATGCCGATGACACCGGCCTTGGAGGCGCCGTAGTTGGTCTGGCCGCGGTTGCCCGCGATACCCGCGATCGAGGACACGTCGATCACGCGGCCGCCCTGCTTCAGCGCGCCCTTGGCGACCAGGCCCTCGGTAATCCGGTGCGGCGCGGCCAGATTCACGTTGATGACCGAGTTCCAGCGCGCGTCGTCCATATTGGCAAGCAGCTTGTCGCGGGTGATACCGGCGTTGTGCACGATGATGTCGATGCCGCCGAAGCGCTCGGTGGCGAATTCGGCCAACTTGTCCGCGGCGTCGGGGGCGGTGACGTCGACCGCGATCGAGACGCCGCCCACCTTGTTGGCGGTCTCGGCCAGGGCCTCACCGGCGGCCGGGATATCGGCCACGATGACCTTCGCCCCGTCGCGGGCGAAGACCTCGGCGATGGTCGCGCCGATCCCGCGGGCGGCGCCGGTGACGACGGCGACCTTGCCCTCGAGCGGCCTGTCCCACTTGATGTCGGCGGCGGCGTTGTCGTCCTTGCCGACCCGGAACACCTGGCCGTCAACGAAGGCCGACTTGCCCGAGAGAATGAAGCGCAGCGTGGACTCCAGTCCGGTCGCGGTCGAGGCGGCCTCGGGGTGCAGGTACACCAGATTCGAGGTGGCGCCGCGCAGCAACTCCTTGCCGACGCTGCGGGTGAAGCCCTCCAGCGCGCGCTGGGCGATCTGGGCCTCGACGTCGGCGGCCAGCTCCGGCGTGGTGCCGACGACGAGTACGCGGCCCGACGGCGCGATGCTGCGCATGGCGGGCTGGAAGAACTGGAACAGCTGCTCGAGATCCTCGATCCGGTTGAGCCCGGTGGCGTCGAAGACCAGCGCGCCGAACTTCACACCCTGGCTGACCGAATCGACGAAGGTATAGTCCGACAACAGGTTTCGCACGGCGTCGGCGACGCGGCCCTTACCGCCCAGCAGCACCGGGCCGGGCAGCGCGGGCTCGCCCGGGGTGTAGCGACGCAGCGTCTCCGGCTTCGGTAGTCCCAGCTTGCTCGCCAGGAAGTTACCGGGGGCCGAGTGAACGAACGATCCGTAGAGGTTGGGAGCGCCCTTGCTCTTGCTGGCTGCCACTGTTCCTACCTTTTCCTTCGTGTCGAATGTGATCGGCTCTGCCCCGAGCGTCTTTTCGCACATCTACGGGGTACGGTGTCGACAATGAACTTACTCCAGAGTAAGTTTAATGTAAACCGACGTCGAGACATGTGGAGACTCGAGTGACCAGCAAAGCCCGTTCGACGAAGGCCGCGTCCGCGAGCGGCGGGGCCAAGAACACCAAGCAGACCCGTCCGGTCGCCATTCTCGGCGGCAACCGGATTCCGTTCGCGCGCTCGGACGGCCGCTACGCCCACGCCTCCAACCAGGACATGTTCACCGCCGCGCTGAACGGCCTGGTGAGCCGGTTCGGCCTGCAGGGCGAGCGGCTCGGCATGGTCGTCGGCGGCGCGGTGCTCAAGCGCGTCGGCGAGCACGGCATGATCCGCGAGAGCGTGCTGGGCAGCGAGCTGTCGCCCTACACTCCGGCGCACGATCTGCAGTTGGCGTGTGGCACCGGCCTGCAGTCGATCGTCACCGTCGGCGACGCGATCGCTCTCGGCCGCATCGAGGCCGGTGTCGGCGGCGGCACCGACACCACCTCCGACGCGCCGATCGGGGTGAGCGAGGCCGCCCGCGAGTGGATGCTGGACGCCAACCGCGCCAAGAAGAACAGCGACTACCTCAAGCTGGTCGGGCGGCTGCGCCCGAGCATGGTCGGCATCGAGATCCCGCGCAACGCCGAGCCGCGCACCGGCCTGTCGATGGGTGAGCACGCGGCGATCACCGCCAAGGAGTTCGGCATCTCCCGCGAGGCGCAGGACGAGTTGGCCTACCTGTCGCACAAGAATATGGCCGCCGCCTACGACCGCGGCTTCTTCGACGATCTGGTCACCCCGTTCCTGGGCCTGACCCGCGACGACAACCTGCGGCCGAACTCCTCGCTGGAGAAGCTGGCCACGCTCAAGCCGGTGTTCGGCACCAAGCTGGGCGACGCGACCATGACCGCGGGCAACTCCACCCCGCTCACCGACGGCGCGTCGACGACGCTGCTGTCGAGTGAGGAGTGGGCGGCCGCGCACAACCTGAAGCCGCTGGCCTATCTGGTCGACAGCGAGGTCGCGGCGGTCGACTACGTGTGGGGTCCGGACGGGCTGCTGATGGCCCCGACCTACGCCGTGCCGCGGCTGCTGGCCCGCAACGGGCTGACGTTGCAGGACTTCGACTTCTACGAGATCCACGAGGCGTTCGCCTCGGTGGTGCTCGCCACGCTGCAGGCGTGGGAGTCCGATCAGTACTGCAAGGAGCGCCTCGGCCTGGACGGCGCGCTCGGGTCGATCGACCGCGGCAAGCTCAATGTCAACGGCTCCTCGCTGGCGGCGGGTCACCCGTTCGCCGCGACCGGCGGGCGCATCGTGGCCCAGGCCGCGAAGCAGCTGACGGAGAAGGGCTCCGGCCGCGCGCTGATCTCCATCTGCGCCGCTGGCGGCCAGGGCGTGGTGGCGATCCTGGAGCGGTGATTCGCTCCCCATCCGATTCGGGCCCCCGGGCGGCGTACCGCCCGGGGGCCCGCCCTCATCCGGTTGGTCTCGGATAGCGGCACTCGATGTGCCTGCGGGCCAGATCGAAGGTGCGCCGGGCGAGCGCGGCGATGCCGACGCCGTCGTAGCCGGATACCGCCGTGCGCAGGGTGTCGTGCAGCGGCTCGGTCCAGTGCCCGGGAATGGCATTGGCGCCCGCCAGGATTCCCGCCACCGATCCGGCCGTCGCACCGTTGGAGTCGGTATCCCAGCCGCCCTGCACGGTGAGCCCGACGGTGGCGGTGAAATCGCCCGCGCCCCAGAGCAATCCGGCCGTTAGCACGGCGGCGTTGCCGACGGCGTGCACCCAGTCGTAGTGGGCGTGGCGGGCGTGCACCGCCGCGATCGCCCGATCCCAGCTCAGTCCGCGGCGATGATCCTCGACCACCGTCTCCACCGCCTCGGCCAGCCGGGTACGGGGCGGAATCACCTGCCGCGCAACGTCGATCGCCGCGGCGGCCGATCCGGCGGTGAACGCCGCGGCCACCAGTGCGGCTGCCCAGCGCGCCGCCCAGGCGCCGTTTCCGGTGTGCGAGACCGCCGCGTCGCGGGCCGCGAGTTCGGCGGCCCGCGCCGGATCGCCCGCGCAGACATAGCCGTAGGCGTCGACGCGGATCACCGCGCCGATCCACTCGCGGTAGGGATTGCGGTGCCGGGCGGTCGCGGGCGGGCCGAAGCCGTCGATGAGATTGCGGTAGGCGACCCGCTCGGCGGTGTAGGTCTGCAGGAACGGCAGCAGCTCCAGCCACTGCGCGGCCACATCGGCGGAGGTGAAGCTCCAGCCCTGCTGCTCGAGCAGGTTCAGCCCGAGCACGGTGTAGTCCAGATCGTCGTCGCGCGGGCAGCCGTCGACGCGGCCGCGGGTCGCCTCGGGCCAGTTGCCCTGCAACTCACAGCCCTCGGGCATCGGGCTGAGCACCGGCACGTAATCGGCCAGGGGATAGGCCCCGGCGCGCTCGAGGTAGGCGCGGATGCGCACCGGGGTCCACAGCCGCCCGTTCTCGAGCGGCTTGCCGAGCGTGCAGCCGACGCAGCGGCCCAACCAGCCGCCCAGGATGCGGTCGTAGAGCCGGGCCGGTACGGCCACGTTGGTGAGGACGGGCGGGTCACCGGGCTCGTCACCGTCCTCGACATAGGGCCAGGTCGGGTCGCGCGGCGCGGATTCGATCCGATCGAGCAGCCGCCAGCAGGCCGCCGCATTGGGAATCGGAGTATGCGTCAGATCGTGCACCTCCTCGGCGAATTCGTCTACCAGACAACCGGATTCGCGCCTTTGCAGCCATTCGAAATACAGCAGGGCACGCGGATCCGCCTCAGGATGGCCGAGGGCGGCCGGGTCGATTGATTCCATGGTCTTCACAGGTGGGGAGCAAAGCGTTCGCACAATGGATACCCAGCGCGCGACATGCGGAATCGGCCCGACGAACCGGTACGAATCATCGCGTGGCGCTCGTCCCCGAAACTCGCAGGGTGGACATGGCCGCGGCCACCACTTCCGACAGCAGCGGCAGCGATTCGTCGCGCTGCGGCGCGCGCGCCCACCACCGCCCCTCGTGGGTGTGCCTGCCGAAGCCGGTGGGCAGGATGACATTGCTGCGGTGCGGACCGATATCCACGCTGTGCCTTTCCAACTGGACAGTACATTCCAGACTCGGATATCCGTCGAAGACCGCGAGGAATGTCCGCCGCGGCGGCCGGTCGCGCACCAGTACCGGCCCGGGAATGCCGCGCACGGTCAGCTCGCCGAGAATCAAGGCCCCCAACGGTTCCGGGGTGTTCACCGCCGCGATCGAATCGACCAGCGGCAGTACCACGAATCCAGGGGAGGTGACATGAACTCTGGGCAATCCGAAGATCCGGCGATATGCGGCCGCCCAATCCTGCGGTGTCACAAGTTCTTCCAACCGCACGATAAAACCTCGCTCGGCTCGCTCCTACCGACTTCTCGTGCCCCGACGTCGGTGTGGTTCTTCCAGTCAACCGTCGGATCACATGCTGCGGCACCGCTTTCGGTGAATCATTAGCGAACTGTCTAGGTATAACTAGTGCAGCCAGCACATACCGACCGATCGCTTTGCCACTCCGACGGGTACTGAACAATTGTCCGACCTATTTTCGAATCGCCCCCTGGAAATGGCATTGCGCTGACCGGGGATGCCCGTTTCCCGCCGGCGCGCCGGGTACGCTCGGGGCACGTAGCCGAACCGGAGAACCTGGGAGGTTCGTCATGGCGTGCGACCTGATGCTCATCGCCTACGACGGTTCCGAGAATGCCAAACGGGCCGTGGAGTACGCGGGGCGGTTTCTGTCGGCGACCAAGGCGGTGGTGCTGACGGCATGGGAGCCGATGGTGCGTCAGGCCGCACGGGTCTCCGGACTGTCGGGGGTGATGCAGCCGGAGTGGGTGGGCGACGACGAGATCGAGGACATCGCCTACGTCGACGCCAAACACATCAATGCCGAGGGCGTGCGGCTGGCCAAACTGTCCGGGCTCAATGCCGAGGCGCGAACCGCGGAATGCACCTCGACGATCTGGAACGCGATCGTCGACGTCGCCGACGAACTCGATGTGGACATCATCGTGGCGGGTACCCGCGGAGCCACGGGCATGCGCGCGCTACTGCATTCCAGCGTCGCCGAGGCCGTGCTGAAGCACTGCCATCGGCCGATCCTGCTGGTGCCGCCGCCCGGCAAGCCACCCGCCGACCACGAGCACTAGGTCCCGGCGAGGGCCCGCAGCGCGGCCAGCTCGGCGGCCGACGGCGGTGCGGTGGTGGCCACTTCGTCGGCCACCCGCAGCTCCCAGCCCGTGGCCGCACGCACCCGCGCCACGCTCACGCCCGGGTGGACGGCGGTGAGCATCAGCTCGCCGCGCTCGTCCGGCGCGAGCACGCCGAGATCGGTGACGACCAATGTCGGTCCGCGGCCACGCAATCCGTACTCGGCCCGCTCACCCCGGCCGGTGCCGTGGCCCAGCGAGGTGACGAACCGGACGCGCTCGACGAAGGCCCGCCGCGTATGCCGCACGACGACGAATACCTCACCGCAGGACGCGGCGATCTCCGGTGCGCCACCGGCGCCCGGCAGGCGCACCTTCGGATTCGCGTAGTCGCCGACGACGGTGGTGTTGATATTGCCGAACCGGTCGATCTGCGCGGCGCCCAGGAAGCCGACGTCGATGCGCCCCGGTTGCAGCCAGTAGTTGAAGATCTCCGGCACGCTCACCACCGCGTCGGCGGTCTCGGCGAGGATCCCGTCACCGATCGAGGCGGGCAGGCGGTCCGGTTTGGAGCCCAGCGTGCCGGATTCGTAGATCAGCACCAGATCCGGTGCGTGCGTGGTGCGGGCGAGGTTGGCGGCGGTGGAGGGCAGGCCGATGCCGACGAAGCAGCGCTGCCCGTCGCGCAGCGCCCGCGCGGCCGCCACACTCATCATCTCGTCGGTGGTGTACGGCGCCGCCGGCGTGGCGGTATCGGTTTCGAGACTCATGCGGGGCTCCCGGTCGGGGCGTGAACGTGCTCGCTCAGCCAGCGGGTGAACGCGTCGCGGTCGCGGCTGATGGCGTCCCACGCGGCGTAATAGGCGTTGTCGCGGGCGGAATAGTCCTGCGCATACGACGGATGGGCGCCGCCGGGCGCCACCGCGACGGCCGTCACCACCCACGACGGCAGCACGATCGCACCGGGGACGGGGGTCAGCTCGTCGACGACCTCCTCGACGGTGACCAGGCTGCGCCGCGCCGCCAGCACCGCCTCCTTCTGCACCCCCAGCAGGCCCCACAGCTGCACGTTGCCGCGGCGATCGGCCCGCTGCGCGTGGATGATCGACACATCGGGATTCAGGGCCGCAACTGCGGTCAGCCGCTCGCCGGTGAACGGGCAGACGATCGGCTTGATGGTGTCGGTGACCGCGGCCAGATCGGTGCCGAGATAACCGCGCAGCACCGCGAACGGCAGCCCGGACGCGCCCGCCACGTACCGGTTGGCCATGCCCGCATGGCTGTGCTCCTCGATCTCCAGCGGTGCGGGCCACTGGTTTTCGACCGCGTCGCGGAATCGGTGCAGCGAGCCGACACCCGGATTGCCGCCCCAGGAGAACACCAGCTTGCGCGCGCAACCCGCGCCGATCATCTGGTCGTAGACGATATCCGGCGTCATCCGGACCAGAGTCAGCTCGCGCCGCCGCTGCCGGATGATCTCCTGGCCCGCGGCGGTCGGAATCAGATGGGTGAAACCCTCCAGTGCGACCGTATCCCCGTCGTGGACGAGCTGTTTCACCGCGTCGGCGAGGGAAACGATCTCACTCATATTCGGCATCATAGAGAAGGTGAGCCAAATCCGTTGCGACTCAGCGCTGTTGCAACCAGCGCCAGGAGTCGTCGGCGCGCTTGCGGCCGGGCGCCAGCTCCGGGCCGAGCACATCGGGTTCGGGAGTGGACATGGCCAGCCGCCGGAAGCCGTCCGCGGGCGGTGACAGCGCATCGCCGCGACGGCTGACCACGGCCGTCTCCACGACCGGCACGTACCGCGCCAGCGGCAGTGTCACCACGGCGGGACCGCACAGCGAGCGCACCGCGGCGGGCGCGAGCGCGATACCGTGCCCGGCCCCGGCCATCGCCACCGCGGTGGCCAGCTGCGCGACGATCCGGATCGCCGGATCGATACCGCCCAACCGGCACGCCTCGGTCAGATGCGCGTACAGCCCGCCCCAGGCCCCCGGCGTGGGCGCGAAGAACTGCTCGGCCGCCAGATCCGCGAGATCGACCCGGCCGTCGTGCTGCTGGGCGAGGGCCCGCGGCAGCACGGCCACCAGCGGCTCGCGGTGGATCACCGCGATGTCCAGCCGATGCTCGTGGTCGGGATCGACCTCGACCGGGGGCAGGTGGACGATGCCGATCTCGCTGCGGCGCAACCGCACCGCGTCGAGCACGGCCGTGCCGAGCTCCTCGGCGTAGTCCAGCACCACGTGCGGCCGCTCCCGGCGATAGCGGGCCAGCAGTCCGGGCACGACCCCCCAACCCGTCTCGGAGTCGAACGACAGCGCCAGCCGCCCGGCGCGGCCGTCGCCGATATGCCGCACCGACTCGGTGACCTCGGCGATATCGGACAGGATGCGCCGCGCCTTGCCGAGCAGCTCGCGCCCGGCGTCGGTGAGATCCACGCCGCGGCGGTGCCGGACGAACAGCCGCACGTCGAGTTCCTGCTCGAGCCTTTTGATCTGGGCTGTCAGCGGCGGCTGCGTGACGTGCAGCCGGTCGGCGGCCCGGGTCACCGACCCCTCTTCGGCGACGGCCACGAAATATCCGAGCTGGCGTAGATCCATACCCGATCGTATGACTGAGCGAGGAATTTCGTATTGGACATATACCAGCCGGTACGCGACTGTGAGACGGGACACAGATCGAGGGAGGTGAGCCGATGCCCGAATTCACCTACGACATACCGCGGCAGCGCATCGTCTTCGGACCGGGCGCGGTGCGCCGTCAGCTGCGCGACGAGATCGAGAGCCTGCGTTTCACCCGGCTGCTCGCCGTGACGAGTCCGGCGCGACAACGGATTTCGGCGGATCTGCTGTGCTCGCTGTCGGACCTGATCACCGGGACCTTCACCGGCGTGCGGCCGCACGTGCCGGTCGCGGTGGCCGAGGCCGCGCGTGAGCGCGCCCGCGCCGCGGAGGCGGACGCCATTCTGAGCATCGGCGGCGGCTCCACCGTCGGCACCGCCAAGGCCATCGCCCTCACCACCGGACTGCCCATCATCGCCGTGCCCACCACCTACGCCGGGTCGGAGGTCACGCCGGTGTGGGGCCTGACCGAGCATGGGCACAAGCGCACCGGCAAACATCCGGCCGTACTGCCGCGGCTGGTCGTCTACGATCCCGAACTGCTCCGGTCGATGCCCCAGAGTATGGCCGCGGCAAGCGGTTTCAATGCCCTGGCGCACTGCGTGGAGGCGTTCTGGGGGCCGGGTCGCAACGGCAGCGTCGACGTGATCGCCGAGGAGGGCATCCGCGCGCTCGGCGCCGGGCTGCGCGCCCTGGCCGACGGCACCGGCGACGCCGCCGCCCCGGATCTGCTCTACGGCGCGTATCTGGCCGGTTCGGCCTTCGCCACCGCCGGATCGGGTTTGCACCACAAGCTCTGCCACATCCTCGGCGGCACCTACGATCTGCCGCACGCCCAGACCCACGCCGTGGTGCTGCCGTATGTGCTGGCGCTCAATGCCCCGGGCGCGCCGGAGGCGGTGCATCGCATCGGCCGGGCACTGCACAGCGCCGATCCGGTCGCGGCCCTGCGGGACCTGGCCAAGCGGCTGCGCATTCCCACCAGCCTGTGCGAGATCGGCCTGGCCGCAGGCGATCTCGACGAGGCGGCCGCACTCGCCACCGCCGTGGTACCCGACGACAACCCCGTGCCCGCCGACCGCACCGCGCTGCGCGCCCTGCTCGCCGCGGCCTGGTCCGGCACCGCCGCTCCGGAGCAGCCATGACCGACCGACACATCCACGCGGAACCGCTCACCGACGAGGTCTCGGCCAGTTTCGCCGACGCCCCGCCGCGCCTGCGCGAGGTGATGCAGAGCCTGGTCCGGCATCTGCACGAATTCGCCCGCGAGGTCCGTCTCACCGAGGACGAGTGGGCGCGCGGCATCGAGTTCCTCACCCGGACCGGACATATCACCACCGCTACCCGGCAGGAGTTCATCCTGCTCTCCGATGTGCTGGGATTATCGATGCTGACCATCGGCCTCAATGCACCCGAGGACGAAAAGGCCACGGAGCCCACGGTTTTCGGGCCGTTCTTCGTCGACGACGCCCCCGAGATCGAGCTGGGCGGCGATATCGCGCGCGGTGCGAAGGGTTCGCCGTGCTATGTCAGCGGGGTGGTGCGGTCCAGCTCCGGCGAACCGATTCCCGGGGCGCGCATCGATGTGTGGGAGGCCGATGCGGACGGCTTCTACGACGTGCAATACGACGGCGACCGCCGCGCCGGACGCGGTCGCCTCACCGCCGCCACCGACGGGACGTATCGGTTCTGGTCGGTGCTGCCCGCGCCGTATCCGATCCCGCACGACGGTCCGGTCGGCGAGTTGCTCGCCGCCGCCGGGCGCAGCCCGATGCGGCCGGCGCACCTGCACTTTCGCGTCGCCGCGCCCGGGTACCGCACGCTGGTGACGCATATCTTCGTGGCGGGGGATCCGTATCTGAACAGCGACGCGGTATTCGGGGTCAGGGACGGTCTCGTCGTCGACGCGATCGAACATCCGCCGGGTCCGGGACCGGACGGCACGCATCGCGACCGGCCGTATCACCGCATGACCTTCGATATCGCGCTCGCCCAGGAGATTCGGCCATGACCGCCCCCGACATCGACATCGACGTCCTCATCATCGGCAGCGGGCCCGCGGGCGGCGCCGCGGCGCTCGCGCTGGCCACGCTCGGCGTCGACCATCTGGTGCTGACCAAGTACCGCTACACGGCCAACACCCCGCGCGCCCACATCACCAATCAGCGCACCATGGAGATATTCCGCGATCTCGGCATCGAGGACGATGTGCTGGCCCGGGCCACCCCGCACGAGCTGATGGGGCAGACGGTGTTCTGCACCAGCCTCACCGGCGACGAGCTCGGCCGGGTGCGGGCGTGGGGCACCCATCCGGCCCGCGAGGCCGACTACACGCTGGCCAGTCCCAGCCAGAACTGCGATATTCCACAGAACTATCTGGAGCCGATCGTCATCCAGCACGCCGCCGCGCGCGGTTCGCGCATCCGGTTCGATTCCGAATATCTCGGGCTCACCCAGGACGCGGACGGCGTCGACGTGCGGGTGCGCGATCGGGTCAGCGGGGCCGAATTCACCGTCCGGGCGAAGTACGTCATCGGCGCGGACGGCGGCCGCAGCGCCGTCGCGGCCGATATCGGACTGCCGTTCGAGGGCCGGATGGATGTCGCGGGCAGCATGAACATCGTGTTCCACGCGGATCTTTCGCATCTGGTCGCGCATCGGCCCAGCGTGCTCTACTGGGTGCTGCGACCGGGCGCGGACGTCGGCGGTATCGGTCTCGGGCTGGTGCGCATGGTGCGGCCGTGGAACGAATGGCTGATCGTCTGGGGCTACGACATCAACCGACCACCGCCCGATATCGACGACGCGGCCGCCACCCGCATCGCACATCAGCTGATCGGCGACGACACCATTCCGGTCACCATTCGCTCGACCTCGCTGTGGGGCAACAACCGGATGTACGCCACCGACTATCGGGCCGGGCGGGTGTTCTGCGCGGGCGATGCGGTGCACCGGCATCCGCCGTCGAACGGGCTGGGCTCCAACACCTCGATCCAGGACGCCTACAACCTGGCCTGGAAGCTGGCCTACGTTCTGAAAGGCGTTGCGGGCGAGGCGCTGCTGGATTCCTACAGCGCGGAGCGGGTGCCGGTGGGCAGGCAGGTGGTGCTGCGCGCGAACAAGAGCATCGAGGAGTTCGGCGCGATCCTGGCGGCGCTGGGCATCGACGACACCAGCGATCCGGAGACGATGCGGGCGGCCATCGCCGAACGCCGCGACGACACCCCCGCGGGTGCGCGCAAACGGCGCGAACTGCGCACCGCGCTCGAGCTCAAGGATTACGAATTCAACGCGCACGGTGTGGAATTGGGCCAGCGCTACCGCTCCGGCGCGATCGTCGGCGACGGTACCGCCGAACCGGGCTACACCCGCGATCCGGAGCTGTACTACCACCCGACCACCCATCCCGGCGCGCGGCTGCCGCACGTCTGGCTGGGCACCGCCACCGGACATCGGGTGAGCACCCTGGATCTGTGCGGCCACGGCCGCTTCGCGGTGCTCACCGGCATCGGCGGACAGCCCTGGGCCGACGCCGCGGTGGCCGTCGCCGACAAACTCGGCATCGAGATCGCCGCCCACGTGATCGGCCCGGGCCGCACGCACACCGACCTCTACGACGACTGGGCCCGGGTGCGCGAGATCGGCGAGGACGGCTGCGTGCTGGTGCGGCCCGATATGCATGTGGCGTGGCGGGCGGCCGGACCGGTGGCCGAGCCGGAGCGGACGTTGCTGGAGGCGCTGAGCGCGGTGTTGTCGGTTGCCGTCTGATTGAGATTTCGATCGCTGCCCGGCCGTTCGGGCGCCGGTGCGGGCTATGGTCGGGGCATGGACGGCTTTCTCCTCGCGCAGCCCGGGGGTGTGCTGCGGGCCTCCGGGGTCCGGCGCGCCCTCGACGATGCCGGGCGAGCGGCCGCCGCACTGCGCGAGGGCGCGGAGCTGGTGGTGGGAGCGCTGCCCTTCGATCCCCGGGATCCGGCCGCGCTGTGCGTGCCCGAGCGGGCCGAGCACACCGCCGGGCCGTGGCGGCCCGCGGCACTGCCCGCGCTGCCGCCGGTGCGGGTCGTGACCGAGATACCGAGTCCCGCCGAACATGTCGCGCGGGTGACCAAGCTGGTCGAGCAGCTGTCCGACCCCGGGCAGCCGCTGCGCAAGGTGGTGGCGGCACGCTCGCTGCTCGCCGCGGCGGACGAGCCACTGGATCCGACGGTGGTGGCCGCCCATCTGCTGACGCGCCATCCGCAGGCCAATGTCTTCGCCGTCGATCTCACCCCGGCCGGGCGATCCGGCGCGACCCTGGTCGGCGCGACGCCGGAGGTGCTGGTGGCCCGCCACGGTGAGATCGTCACGCTGCGCCCGCTGGCCGGTACCGCACCGCGGCATGCCGATCCC
The DNA here is from genome assembly GCF_023740735.1 of Nocardia sp. CDC159. Lineage (GTDB taxonomy): Bacteria > Actinomycetota > Actinomycetes > Mycobacteriales > Mycobacteriaceae > Nocardia > Nocardia pulmonis. Next base: position 151,122 of record NZ_JAMRXH010000016.1, on the reverse strand, counting down.
GAGCGCGATGCGCGACGCTCGCGAGAGCTGTTGGCCAGCGCCAAGAATCGCTGCGAACACGCCTTCGTCATCGACTGGATCCGGGAGCGGCTGGCCCCGGTCTGCGCCGAGCTCACCGTCCCCGGCGAGCCCGAGCTGATCAATACCGCCGAGGTGTGGCATCTGGCCACGCCCATCCGCGGCCGCCTGCGCGATCCGCGGACCACGGCGCTCGATCTGGCCGTCCTGCTGCATCCGACCCCCGCGGTCTGCGGCACGCCGACCGATCTCGCCCTCGAGACCATCACCGAACTCGAGGAGGAGCGCGGCTTCTACGGCGGCGCGGTGGGCTGGTGCGATGCCCGCGGCGACGGCGAATGGGTCGTCGCGATCCGCTGTGCGGAACTGTCCGCCGACGGCCGCACGGTCCGCGCATTCGGCGGCGGCGGCATCGTCGCGGCCTCGGATCCGCAGGCCGAACTCGACGAGACCACGGCCAAACTGCGCACCCTGCTCGGCGGGCTGCGGTGTGCGCTGCCGGAGTTCTGACCGCGCCCGACTGACCGGTTCCCCGTCGATGTTGTAGGTTGACTCGGAATACGCCTGCGTCGATGTATGGGAGTACCGCGATGAAGTTTGCCGTTCCTGGGGTAGCGAGCGCCGTCGCCGGGGCTGTGCTCGGTGTGGTCGCGGTGTTCGGTATCACCATGGCCATGGCGCAAAATTCGCGGCCCGATGTGGATCGCAGCGGCAATGCCTCGTCGTCGCTGCTCAACAACGTTGAGTACGGCGCTCGCTGATTCGCCCCCTCGCGTCGATTCCACCGCACCGCTAGGACGGCGCTGGTTCGCCGGGACGGTGGTCGCGGCCTTCCTGCTCACCTTCGGCCAGGCGCCGGGGAATACGGTCGCCGACACCAAATACGATCTGGCCCAGAATCCTCTGGGTTTTCTGCAGCGCGCGGCGCATCTGTGGAGCAGTCAGGCGCCGATGGGGCAGGTGCAGAATCAGGCCTACGGATACTTCTTTCCGCACGGCGCGTTCTTCTCGCTCGGACATGTGCTCGGGCTGCCCGCGTGGGTGATTCAGCGAATCTGGTGGGCGCTGCTTGTTCTCGCCGGATTCTGGGGCATCGTCCGGCTGTGCGAGACGCTGGGCATCGGATCGCGCGGATCGCGCGTGGTGGCGGCGCTGGCGTTCGCATTGTCGCCGCGGGTGCTGACCACCCTGGGGTCGATCTCGTCGGAGACGCTGCCGATGATGCTCGCGCCCTGGGTGCTGCTGGCCCCGGCGGCGCTGGGGCGGCTGCGATTACCGAAGCGGGGCGCCGCCTCGCCCGCGGGCAGTGCGCTCGCGCTGGCGCTGATGGGTGCGGTGAACGCGGTGGCGACCGCGGCCGCATTTCTGCCCGCCGCGCTGTGGTGGGCGTCGTATCGGCCGAACCGCGCCTGGTGGCGCTTCACCCGGGCCTGGATTCCGCTACTGGTCCTGGCCACCTTCTGGTGGGTGGTGCCACTGCTGGTGCTGGGCCGGGTCAGCCCGCCGTTCCTGGACTACATCGAATCCTCCGGAGTCACCACGCAGTGGGCGTCGCTGGGTGAGGTGCTGCGCGGCACCGACAGCTGGACGCCGTTCGTCTCGCCGGAGCGGATCGCGGGGGCGGTGCTGGTCACCCAGCCCGCCGCGGTGCTGGCGACCGGGCTGCTGGCGGCGGCCGGAATGGCCGGACTGGCGCTGCGATCGATGCCGTGCCGCGGGCGGTTCGCGCTGATCCTGATCGTCGGGCTGGCCGGAATCTGCGCGGGCTACGCGGGACCGCTCGGCGGGCCGTTCGCCGAATCGGTGCGAATCTTCCTGGATTCCGGCGGTGCGCCGCTGCGCAATGTGCACAAGCTGGAGCCGCTGATCCGAATCCCACTGGTAATGGGGCTCGCCCATCTGCTGCGCCGGGTGCCGCTGCCCGCCGCGGTGCCGATGCCGGTGTGGCGCACTGCCTTCGCCCATCCCGAGCGGGATCGAATGGTGGCCGTCACCGCGCTGATCCTGGCCGCGCTGACGCTGTCCACCTCGCTGGCCTGGACCGGCAGGCTCGCCCCGCGCGGTGCGTACGACCACGTTCCCGGTTACTGGCGCGAGACCGCGGACTGGTTGGCGCGCAACGCCTCCGACACCCGCGCACTCGTCGTGCCCGGCGCGCCGTTCGGCAGTCAGATCTGGGGACTGACCCGCGACGAGCCGCTGCAGGCCCTCGCCACGACGCCGTGGGCGGTGCGCGACGCCGTCCCGCTCACCCCGCCGGGCGCGATCCGGGCAATGGATTCGGTGCAGCGGCTGATCGCCGACGGGCGAGGCTCGACCGCCCTTGCTCCGACGCTGATCGCCCAGGGCATCGGAATTCTGGTGCTGCGCAACGATCTCGACCCGGACACCTCGCGCTCGACCCGGCCGATGCTGGCGCATCAGGCCATCGCGGACTCACCCGGGCTGACCAAGGTGGCCGAATTCGGCAACGATATCGAGGTGGGCCACGGCGACGGCCTGGTCACCGACGGCGATCTGCGCCCGGCCTATCCGGCTATCGAGATCTACCGGGTGAGCGAGCCCCGGCCGGGCACACCGGCCGACCTCCGTTCCGGCGTGGGCGCGCCCGGCGCGTTCCCGGGGGCGTACACGGTGCCGCTGGATTCGGTGCCGGTGGTGCGCGGCGGTCCCGAGGTACTGGAACGCCTGCGGCGCGGGGCCGATGCGGCGTCCGGACCCGCGCTGCTGGCCGCCGACGCGCAGCGGGCGGGTCTGTCGGGTGGGTCGGTGATGATCACCGATACGCCCATGGATCGCGAGGCGGACTTCGGCCGGGTGGACAATCACAACTCCGCCCTGCGCGCGCCGACCGATGCGCGACGCACGCACAATCTGGTACCGGACTATCCGGTGCCGGGTGAGCGGTTGGTCGAGGGGGAATGGTCGGGCGCGGTGGTCACCGCGTCCAGTTCGGCGGCCGATGCCACCCAGCTCGGCGGGGCCGCGCCGGGCAGTTCCACCGCGGCGATGGTCGACGGCGATCCGTCCACGGCATGGTTGAGCAACAGCGCCGAATACGCGGTGGGGCAATGGGTTCGGCTCGACCTCGACCACCCCATCCGCACCGGCCTGCTGCACCTGACGACCAGCCCGGCCGCGATCGGCGATCCGGTGAAGTGGGTCGAGATCCGCACGGCGGGCGGCACGGTCGCCGCACGCATCTCCGAACCCGGTGTGCCCGTGTCGGTTTCGCTGCCGCCCGGCCGCGTCGATTGGCTCACGATCACCGCCACCCGCACCGAGAACGGCACCGGCGGCGGGCAATTCGGCATCAGCGAACTCTCCCTCGAGGACTATTCCGATCGCGCCGCGCCGGTGTCGGTCGACATTCGCCATCGCACCGTGCTGCCGCCGATCGCGGCGGGCACGCGAGTGCGGGGCTGGGATCTGGGGCAGGAATTCCCGGGCCGCAGCGGCTGTTTCGACGCCCCCGACCGGGTGCGCTGCAGTAAGGGGCTGGGACTTCCGGCCGAGGAGCCCGGGGCCTTCGAGCGCACCCTGCGGGTGCCCGAGCCGATGCCGGTCACGCCGCGGCTGACCGTCCGCACCCGGCAGGGCCCCGCGCTGGAGGCGCTGCTCACCGATCCGGACCGGCCGATCGCCCGCGGTAAGGCCGACGTCGGCGACCTGCGCGGCTCGGCCTTCGCCGCCACCGACGGGGATACGCGGACGAGTTGGATCGCGCCGGAGGATACGGTGCGAAATCCGGCCGGGGCCAAGCCGACCCTCACCCTCGAACTGCCCCGCCCAGCCCTGGTGACGGACCTGGAGGTGACCCCGTCGCTGGGTGCGCTGCCCGCCCGGCCGACCGCAGTGGCGGTGAATCTCGGTGACGGACCGCAGATTCGCGATCTCGACCCCGACGCCGAATCCGGTACGCCACTGCGGCTCGAGCTGCGCCCGCGGGTCACCGACCGCATCGAGCTGAGCATCAACGACTGGAAGACCGTGCTGGACCGCACCGCGCTGGGCTTCACCATGCAGCAGCCCCCCGGGCTGGCGGAGGTCGCGGTGCTCGGTCCGGACTATCCCGCGCCCGCCGCACCCGACCGTACGGTCACCGTGGACTGCGCGCACGGCCCGACGCTCGCGGTGGCCGGACGCCTGGTGCACACCTCGGTGACCGCGACGGCCGATCAGTTGCGTTCCGGCGCACCGGTTCCGGCCCGGGTCTGCGCGGCGGACGCCGATCCGGTGCCACTGCCGCCGGGACGGGTCGACGTCACGGTCGCGCCGACCGAGCTGTTCTCGGTCGACGAGCTGCGCCTGGACCGCGACGAGGCCGCGCCGCAACCGATTGCGGCCCCGCCCGGCACCCGGCTGCTGGTACTTCCGCTCAGCACCAATGTCGGCTGGCGCGCGCACACCGCCGACGGCCGCGCCCTCGACCCGATCGTGGTCGACGGCTGGGAGCAGGGCTGGCTGCTGCCCGCGGGCGCGACCGGGCCGGTGACCGTCGAATTCCCCATCGACCGCTGGTACCGCTGGGCCATCTTCGGCGGACTGCTGCTGCTTCTCCCCCTGATCGCGCTGGCCGTCCCGTGGCGACGCCGTGCGGAAGAGCCGATGCCATCCGGGGATTCGCCGCCCCGCACCTGGCGCTCCCGGATCGCCGCGGCGGCCGGGCTGACCGCGGCGGCGCTGCTGATCTCCGGACCGGTCGCGGTGGGACTGACCGCGGCCGGACTCGTCGCCGATCGATACTTCCCGCGCATCATGCCCAGGGCGCTGGTCGCCCTGGCCGGACTGGGCACGGCGGTATCGGCCGCGGCCCTGTCCACCGGTCCGTGGCGCTCGCCGCAGGGATATATGGGCGGATCGCTGTGGGTGCAGTTACCGGCCGTGGTCGCGGTCGTCGCGGTGGGTATCGCGGCACTCAGCCGAAGCGACGCCGAACCCAGTGCCGCACTGGCTCTTCCACGAGTGCGTAACTGGCGGCGGCGAGGGGAAGAGTGAACGCCACCGTCAGCACCAGCACGTACGGGAAGCGCCCGGCGAACGGCATGATCCCGAAGACCGGGAACACCATCGACAGCACGGCCAGATGCCAGATGAAGATGCCGTAGGACCAGCGGCCCAGGGTCGCGGCCACCGGGCTCTCCAGCAGTCGGTGTCGTCGATCGCCGAGCACGAGCGGCGCGAGCAGGCCGAAGCCGATGAGCGCACCCAGTCCCATCTTCATCGCGTACTGCCAGGGCGCGCCGCGGGTCAGTCCCGCCGGTCCGGCCAGATCGGTGGTCGCCAATCCGAAGGCGACCGCCGCCAGAGTCCACATGGCCCAGCGGTTTCCGGCGATGCGCCGCCAGCGCGGCGAGGCGTCCTCGACCAGTTCGGCCAGCAGCATGCCCGCGGCGAACCAGGGCAGATAGCCGGGCAACCAGTTGTCCGAGTGAATGGCCTCCGGAGTGGGTACCGGCAGGAAGTTCCAGCCCAGGCTCACCACCGCGAGCGCCGCGACAGCGCCCACCCGCCAGCGCGGCGCGCGCGTGCGCACCAGCGCCCAGGCCAGTACGGGCAGCACGAGATAGAAGGCGACCTCCACCGACAGACTCCACATCTGGGTGAGCCCGTCGGTCAGCGTCAGCGGCACGAAGACCTGCAGCAGCGCCAGATTCGCCAGCCACACCCGCCACCCGGCCGACTGCGCCGCCGACGGCAGCAGGATCAGCACCGCGCACACCACCGCCCAGTAGGCGGGCAGGATGCGCGCGGCGCGATGCAGCAGGTAGCGCCGGGCGCTCGGGGCGGCGCCGTGGTCGCGCGCGGCCGCGGCGTGCGGACGCCACAGCAGAAATCCGGACAGGCCGAAGAAGACGGCCACCGCCATATCGAACCGCTCCCAGACGCGGCCCAGCACCGGCATGCTCGTCGCCCCGGTCTGAAACGCCACATGGGTGAGCACCACCCCGAGCGCGGCCAGCGCGCGCATCCCCTCCAGCGCGGGTATGAACGCCCGCGGCGCCACCCGGCTCCGCGCGCTCGAATCCGCCGCGGCGGGGTTTGTCACGGTCGTGCTCATCGCGCTCCAGTGTGCCCGGTCGCCGCGACGGCGCGAATTCCCGCTCGGATTGTGGGAGATTCGGGCCTCAGCTGGGCATGAATGGGTGCACGACTGTTAGTGTCGGGGCTCACGGCGGCAGAGTGACCGCCCGGTAACGGCCTGTTCGACGACGAGGAGAGTTTGCATGGCACTCGGTGCCGGTACCAAGAGGACGGTGGCCTGCGTACTCGTGGGGCTCGGCACGCTGCTGATCGTCGCGGCGGTGCTGATTCCTACGTATGCGGTGGGACAGCTCGCCAAGACTCCCCTCGATCTGGAGATCACCACGATCGCGACCAACAACCCGAACGCGCCCAGCGAGGTGCTGGACGCGAAATCCCTGACCTCGGGCACGGGTCCGGCCAAGATCGATCAAAACGTCTCGTTGATCTCGCAGCGGTTCGTCACCGTCGAGGAGCCCTCGGACAAGACCCAGATGACCGTCCAGGCCGGTCAGACGCTGCGGCGGATCGATAAGCAGGGCGATACCGGCCTGCTCACCGCGACCATCGACCGGGTGACCATCGACCGCAAGACCGGTATGCCGGTCGACACCGATCCGAACGGTTCCATCGCGGCCACGGTGAACAGCAAGGGCGAGAGCGTCGCCGATCCGGTGCAGCACACCGGCCTGCAGTACCGGTTCCCGATCGGCACGGAGAAGAAGGACTATCCGTACTTCGACTACAACGTGCGCAAGACCTACGACATCAAGTTCATCGAAGAGACCGAGATCAAGGATCTGAAGGTCTACCACTTCCAGCAGCAGATCCCGGCGACCGATCTGGCCAAGGTCGTGAACTCGCCCAGTAACAAGCTCACCCTGCCCGCCGCGAAGTGGGGCGTCGAGGGCGAGGGCGATGTGACCATGGATCGCTTCTACACCAATGTCCGCGACGTGTGGGTGGAGCCGCAGACCGGCACCGTCGTCAAGGGCGCGGAGCAGCTGCACCTGTACTACGCGCGCACGGCCGAGAAGCCCGAGGTGACCGCGCTGAAGTCGAATCTGGTCTTCGACGCCAAGACCATCGATTCGCAGATCGCCGAGGCCAAGAAGTACTCCGATGAGCTGTCGCTGTACAGCCGCATCCTGCCGATCGTGCTCGGCGTGCTCGGCGCGATCGTGCTGATCGTCGGCCTCGTGCTGGGTGTGCGCGGCGGCGGCGCCGACAAGCCGGGCCGGGTGGTGCGCAAGCGCAGCCCCGACGGGGTGGGCGCCGACGATCAGCCCACGCAGCAGATCGATATGAGCAAGGGACTGTAGCGAGTTCGTTCCGAACGGCTCCCCGGCTGTGCGCCGGGGAGCCGTTGGCGTTTTCAGGGTTTGCCGACGCGCTACGCCGCGCGCTGAGGTGGGGCCGATCGCCGACGCACCGCGACCACGACGAGGGCGACGATGATCGGGGTGGCCACGGCCGCGAGCCAGATGCGCACCGGCAGCGAGTCGACGCTCATCAGCGTGTGCACGATCCGGAGGGCAAGGCCCAACCCGACCGCCGCCGCGCTAGCGCCGCGCCTCCGGGGCGGGCCCGATCGCGGGCCGACGCACCGCGAATACGACCAGGGCGATGATGATCGCGGTGACCACGGCCGCGACGATGGTCGCGAGGCAGATGAGCCCCGGCAGCGAATCGATGATCGTGAGCGCGAGCGCGACCTCGAGCGCCAGGCCCAGCCAGATCACCACGGCGGGCGCGGTGCGGTCCACCGCGATGGCCGACAGCAGCGCACCCTGCAGCAGGGCCAGCAGCGCGCCGTCGAGGGCGAACAGCCACAGCAGTCCCTCGATCGGGGCGTAGTCGCGCCCGGCGAACAGCGGGGCCAGCGGGGCGAACAGCGCCGCCCCCGCCACCGCGACGACCCCCACCGCCGACAGCACCCCGAGCGCGTCGCGCACCGCGCGCGCCGAATGCTGCGGTTGCGCCATCCGTGGATACAGCACCACCCCCACGGCCTGCGGCAGCCAGAACGCGATCTTGGTCGCGATGGCCCCCAGCGCGTATCGGCTCGCGTCCACCTCGTCGAGCACGATCCGCGCGACGATCAGATCCATCGACGACAGCGCCATCAGCGCCGCCTGCACCTGCGCCGCCCGCAGCACCGCCACAACCCCGGCCGTATCCGGTTCGGCCGCACCCTTTCCCGCGCTTCGCACCCCTTGCGGGCGGCCGGAGTCGGTGCGAGGCACGGGAAGGGGTGCGGCTGTGCGGGCGATGGTGGCGGCGAGGAGGAGGCCCGCGGCGGCGGACCAGAGGGCGGGGGCGGCGCCGGCGCCGAGTGCGAGGGCGGTCAGGGCGGGGGTGACGCGGGCGATACCCGCGCCGCCGAGGACCGTCGCGAGGGCACGGAAGCGATGGGTGCCCTGCAGAATTCCCTGTTCGGCGGACAGCAGCACCAGGACCGGTGCGGCCAGCAGCGCACCCGCGGCGGCGGCGATGCTCACCTGCAGCACCGCGGTCACCGCCGGAATCAGTACGACCGCGACCACCCCCACGATCGCGGCGCAACGGAGGCCGAGCGCGCGCGCCCGCGCGACCGGCGCACCCCGGACCACCTCGCGGGCCACCACGTTCTGCAGGGCCAGCGCGGGCACCGCGCACAGCAGCTGCACCGCCAGCAGACTCGCGAATTCGCTGTACCCGGCGACCCCCAGCCAGCGCCCGGCCAACAGTTGCAGCAGGTATCCGGCCACATTGGCGGTCATGGCCCCCGCCGTCACCAGGGTCAGATCCGCGACCACGGGTTGACGACGTAAGGCAGGCACCCCGTCATGCTGCCACCTCACCCGGTCCGGCACGTAGGGTGGCTGAGCGTGACTGCGGAAGATCGGGAAGACGGCGGGCCGCGCTGCCGGGTCGTACCGGTCGTCTGGAGCCTGGCGCTGGCACTGCTCGTGGTCGGCCCCCTGCTCGGGCCCGGCTATCTGCTGCTGCGCGACGCGGTGAGCACACCGCGGTCCTATCCGACCGACACCGCCCTGGGCCTGGGCGACGCCGCCCCGCGCGCGGTACCGCAGGACGGCCTGCTGGCAGCGGTGTCCACGGTGATCGACGGCGGATTCGCGGTGAAGGCGATCCTGGTGGGTGCGCTGTGGGCGGCCGGTTGGGGTGCGGCCGTGCTGGCCCGTCGGCTGCTGCGGGTCTCGCTGGGTCCGCAGCTGGTCGCGGCGACCCTGGCGATCTGGAATCCCTATGTGGCCGAACGCCTGCTGCAGGGCCATTGGAGCCTGCTGACCGGGTACGCCGCCCTGCCCTGGGCAATCTCGGCCGCGCGGCGAATTCGCCTGTCGCACGGGCTGTCCGGCGCCCGGCCGATCCGCGCCTGGGCGGCCTTGGCGGGCTGGCTGGCGATCGCGGGCCTCACCCCGACGGGTGCGCTGCTGGCGGGGCTGGTGACGCTGGCGACGATCGGACGGCGGGGCCTCGTCGGCGCGCTCGCCCTGTGGCTCGCCGCCTGTGCGCCCTGGTTGGTCGCGACCGCACTGTCGGCGGGTGGGGCGGGGCCCTCCGATCCGGCGGGGGTGACCGCGTTCGCGGCGCGGGCCGAACCCGGGCTGGGCACGCTGGGCAGTCTGGCCGGACTCGGCGGGATCTGGAACGGGGATGCCGTACCGGGTTCGCGGACCACGGTTTTCGCCCTCGCCGCAACGATCGCGCTGATAGCGATCGTGCTGACCGGCGTGCGGCGGGTGGTCGCGGCGGGCGATCCGGCGACTCGGCGGACGCGACGCACCCTGTTGGTCGTCGCGGTCGTCGCCGTGGCGCTGCCCGCACTGGGCGCGACCGGCTGGGGCCTGCAGTTCGGCGAGTGGCTGGTGGCGCGGATTCCGGGGGCGGGGCTGTTGCGCGATACGCAGAAGTACGTCGCCCTGGCCGTGCCGGCCTATACGCTGTGCGCGGCGGCCGGATGCCGGGCGGTGGCGGCCGCGATCGGGAGGCGGGCCGCCGGGGTCGACGCATTGCCCTTGGCCGCAACGACTTTCATCGCCCTGCCGCTGATCACCCTGCCCGATCTGGCCTGGGGTGTCGGCGGCGCGCTGCGGCCGGTGCACTATCCGCCCGGCTGGCAGCGGGTCGCCGTGGCGATCGACGGACCGGGCGAGGTGGCCGCGCTGCCCGCGGGCATGTTCCGCAAATTTCCCTACAGCGGCCGCGTTCCGGTCCTCGATCCCGCGCCCCGCATGCTGCCCCGCGATGTGCTGCAGACCGGCGAACTTCCCGTGCGCGGACGCGTCGTCGCGGGGGAGGGCACCCGTGCCCGCGAGGTGGAGCGAATTCTGTTGCGCGGCGGTGCGCCCGGTGAGCTCGCGGCACGCGGCGTGGGCTGGGTGCTGGTCGAGCGCAATACCCCCGGCCCGCTGGGAAACTCCGACAAGACCCTGGCCCAGTTGGATTCCCAGTATCTCGACGGCGATCTCGCGCTGTACCGGGTGCCCGAACCGGCCGATGTCCGCACGGCCGCGGGCCCCGGCCATCGCCGCCTGGCCATCGCCGCGCATCTGCTCTGGGCGCTGCTGCTGCTCGGCGGGCCGCTGCTGTGGCTGGCCGGTGGCCGGGTGAAAACGGTTCCCCCGGTGCGGGAGTCCGCGACATGATGGCCGCATGGCCACGTCACATCCGACGCTCCTCTCGACCGTCCTCGACACCACCGACACCCGCGGTCTGGCCGAGTTCTACCGCCGCCTGCTGGGTTACCAGTACCGGCCCGGCGACGAGCCGCCGACCGGCAACGAATCCGACGATCCGGACTGGCTGGTGCTCATCAATCCGGCGGGCGGGTCCCGGCTGGCCTTCCAGCGAGTTCCCGAACTGCCCCGCGCCACCTGGCCCGAACCCGAAGTCCCCCAGCAGATCCACCTCGACCTGATCGTCCCCACACCGGCGGAGCTGACCGCCCAGCGCGATCGCGCCGTGGCGCTGGGCGCCACCCTGCTGCACGATCGCTTCGACGACCCGATCGAACCGCTCTACGTCTTCGCCGACCCCGCGGGCCACCCGTTCTGCGTCTTCGTGGCGACGCCGCGCATCTTCGAGCCGCCCGCCGACCTCACGCCACTCGATCGGTGACCGCGCGCCCGCTGACCAGACCGGAGACGAATTCGCCGCGCCCGACGGCGGCCAGCACCTCGTAGACCCCGTTGGCCGTCTGCTCCCAGGAGAATTCGCGGGCCCGGGCGCGGGCCTTCTCCCCCATCACGGCTCGCTCCTGCGCATCGGTGAGCAGTTCGCCGACGGCCGCGGTCAGCTGGCCGGCATCGTCGACCAGCATGCCGGTCACGCCGTCCACGATGGAATCGGTCAGCCCGCGCGAACTGCGATAGCCGACGGTCGGAACACCGTGCTGGGCGGCCTCGATCACCGCCAGCCCCCAGCCCTCCTTGCGGGACGGCAGCACGTGCACCCAGGCGCGGGCGAGCAGTTCGTGCTTGCGACATTCGTCGACATGACCGTGGAAGGTGACCGCGGCATCGATATCCAGTTCGCGGGCACGGGCTTTCAGATTGTCGGCCCACCAGCCGTCGCCGATCACATCCAGACGCAGGCCCGGCACCCGGTCGCGCAGCCCGGCCAGCACGGCGAGCGCGTCCTCGATCTGCTTGTGCGGTACCAGCCGCGACAGCACCACGATGCTCGGATGGGCGGTGCGGGTCTGCTCGGCGCCGGTCGGCGCCGCCGCGGGTACGGGTTCGGCGCCGTTGCGCACCACCGCGATTCGCGAGCGGTCCACCCCGAGCGTGGCCAGTTCCTCCGCCGACGGCAGTGACACCGTCAGATACTGATTGCGCCGATGCACCCGCGGCGACAGCCGCGATTCGATCCACCAGCCGATCCGCCCGATCAGCCGACCGGCCACCGGCCACTGCTCGCGGTGCCCATGATGGACCAGCACGATCGCGGGCGCGCGAGTGGCGACGCGGGCGAAGAACGGAATGCCGTTCTGAGTGTCGATCACGGCATCGGGGCGCAGCCCGCGCAGCGGTCCCAGCCCCATCCGGCCGAGCGCGATCGCGGCCAGGGCCCGGGGGTACACGGTGTATCGGCCGCCCGCGCGGCTGATTCGAATGCCGTCGGCGAATTCGGACCGGGCCGCCCCGGGGTAGCGCGCGGTCCGCAGGGTCACCCTGATCCCGCGCGCGGCCAGCTGTGCGCCGACCTGTTCCAGATAGCGTTCGCTCCCGCCACCCTGCGGATGACCGGTGTCGCGCCAGCAGAGCAACAGCACCTCACGCACTCTGCCGGGCTCGGACACGGCACAACTCCAGATGATCTAGGGACAAGTGCGTCCACCCTACAGCTTGGGTCAAGACCGTCCCGGCGAGCGGCTGTGCGAGACTCATTCGCCGTGCTCCAACTCCTACCGGAAACGACCTTCGCGCGCCGGGCCACACTGCGCCGATCGCTGCGGCTGCTGGGTAGCTTCCGGTTCGAGCAGACCGATCCGGGGCTGTTCTACGGCGGCATCGCCGCCGACACCGTGGATCTGGTCGCCGATTTCCATCGCGACCTCACCGGCCGCGGGCTGAGCGGCGCCACCGTGCTCGATGTGGGCGGTGGGCCGGGCTATTTCGCCGACCGGTTCGCCGAGGCGGGCGCGCGCTACATTCCGGTCGAACCCGATCCGAGCGAGATGCATGCCGCCGGGCTGCGGGTGCCCGGCTCGGTGCGCGGCTCCGGTATGGCGCTGCCATTCCGCGACGACGCGGTGGACATCTGTATCTCTTCCAATGTGGCCGAACATGTGCCGCATCCGTGGCGGATGGCCGAGGAGATGCTGCGGGTGACGAAACCCGGTGGGCTGATGGTGTTCTCCTACACCGTGTGGCTGGGTCCGTTCGGCGGCCATGAGACGGGACCGTGGCACTATCTGGGCGGCGAATACGCGGCGCGGCGCTATCGCCGCAGGCATGGGCGGGAGCCGAAGAACCGGTTCGGCAGATCGCTGTTCGTGGTCACGGCGGCGGATGGGCTGCGCTGGGCGAATCGCCTCGGATCGCGCGGGCGGGTGCTGGCGGCCTTCCCCCGTTATCACCCCCGCTGGGCCTGGTGGCTGGTGCGCGTGCCGGGCATCCGCGAGCTGCTGGTCAGCAACCTGGTCGTGGTGGTCGCCAAGCAGTGAGGGGCTAGCGCTCGAGCCGTCCACGCCGCCAGGACCGGCGGCCGGTGTGCGCGGGCTGTTCGCTCCATGGCGGCTCCTGCATCGCCAGACCGACCGTCTCGAGCGGGGTGAGACCCACTCGATCGGCCAGCTGGCGCACCGCAGCAACCGCCTCGGCGGCCTGGAGGGCGGCCGCGGCCTGCTCGAGCGTCAGCGTGCGGCCGGGCAGGAAGGACACCACCCAGCCGCCCATGCCGACACATCTCGCCTGATGTGGGGTCTGATCGCTGGTCATCAAGGACCGGCCGACCACTTGCACCGCCATGACTCGGACTCCCCTGCGCTTGCATTTGAAAAATCGAGCGGGCAAAGCAGATTGCTACAAGCATGCTCCGCCTTGGCGCAGAACGCAATAGTGCGTTCTGCGAAAAGCGAACCGGCAGGTAGGATTTCGCGCAGTCGAACTGCTGTGAATTAGCCCAATTGTCCGATGCGTCAGTTTTCCGGCATCCGCACGCGCAGGATGGCCTGCCCCGCTCGCCCCGAGCGCAGCGGCGGATCGACGATGTCGACCGCCCAGCCGGGTGGGAGCACCGCCTGCAATCGGCACGCCGCGCGGTGGAGCGGGGTGCTGGCACCCGCCTCGGGTCCCTCGGGCACAACGGGTGCGTCGAACTGCAGATCGGTCATCCCAACCACCCATCTCTCACACGTTCGGCCCGACCGGTCGCGGATGGGCCGAGAATCCGCGAGCAACGGCGTGGCAATCAGTTCACTCGAATGGCCAACTACCTGCTATACGAACTGGTCAGTCATGAGATCTAGAACACCCAGAATAGGGCACAGAATAAACGACCGCCCGCACTGCGTGGGGACGCGGTGCGGGCGGTCGTCGAATTTCCTCGAACCCCTATCCGAGGCGCTGCTTGAGGGATTCGAACTCGTCGCGCACGCCCGAGGGCAGCTTGTCGCCGATGAACTCGAACCACTCCTCGATGAGCGGAATCTCCTTGCGCCACTCCTCTACGTCGACCTTCAGCGCCTCGTCGACGTCCGCGGGATCCACCTCGAGGTTGTCCAGATCCAGATGCGCGGCCGTGGGCACATTGCCGATCACGGTCGGCTCGGCCTCGGCCTTGCCCTCGATGCGGTTGATGATCCACTCCAGCACGCGCGAGTTCTCACCGAAGCCGGGCCACAGGAAGCGGCCGTCGGCGCCGCGGCGGAACCAGTTGACGTAGTAGATCTTCGGCAGCTTCGCGGCATCGGCGTTCTTGCCCAGGTTGATCCAGTGACCCAGGTAGTCGCCGACGTGGTAGCCCATGAACGGCAGCATGGCCATCGGATCGCGGCGCACGGTGCCGACCTTGCCCTCGGCCGCGGCGGTCTGCTCCGAGGACAGCGTCGCGCCCATGAACACGCCGTGCTGCCAGTCGAAGGATTCGGTCACCAGCGGCACGGTCGTCTTGCGGCGGCCGCCGAACAGGATCGCCGAGATCGGCACGCCCTGCGGATCGTCCCACTCCGGCGCCAGCGTCGGGCACTGCGACATCGGCGTGCAGTAGCGCGAGTTGGGGTGGGCGGCAAGGGTTTCGGTCTCCCGCAGGTACCAGTCGTTGCCCTTCCAGTCGATCAGGTGATCGGGCTCGCCCTCCAGGCCCTCCCACCAGACGTCGTTGTTGTCGGTCAGCGCGACGTTGGTGAAGACGGTGTTGCCCGCCTCGATGGTGGCCATGGCATTCGGATTGGACTTGCGGTTGGTGCCCGGCGCGACGCCGAAGAAGCCGAATTCCGGATTCACCGCGTACAGACGGCCGTCCTTGCCGAAGCGCATCCAGGCGATGTCGTCGCCCAGGGTTTCCGCGCGCCAGCCCGGCACGGTCGGCTGGATCATCGCGAGATTGGTCTTGCCGCAGGCACTCGGGAACGCGGCCGCGATGTAGTAGTTCTTGTTCTCCGGGGAGATCAGCTTGAGGATCAGCATGTGCTCGGCCAGCCAGCCCTCGTCGTGGGCCATGGCCGAGGCGATGCGCAGCGAGTAACACTTCTTGCCCAGCAGCGCGTTGCCGCCGTAACCCGAGCCGTAGCTCCAGATCTCGCGGTCCTCGGGGAAGTGGGTGATGTACTTGGTGTCGTTGCACGGCCACGGCACATCGGCCTGGCCCGGCTCGAGCGGCGCGCCGACCGAGTGCAGACACTTGACGAACGGCTTGTCCTTGCCGAGCTTCTCCAGCGCGGCCTTGCCCATCCGGGTCATCACGCGCATCGACACGACCACGTACTCGGAATCGGTCAGCTCCACGCCCAGCTTCGGATCCTCGGCGCCCAGCGGACCCATGCAGAACGGGACCACATACAGGGTGCGGCCCTTCATCGAGCCGCGGTACAGCTCGGTCATGGTCTTGCGCATCTCGTCCGGGGCGACCCAGTTGTTGGTCGGGCCCGCGTCGGCCTCGGTGCGGGAGCAGATGTAGGTGCGCGATTCCACGCGGGCCACATCGGAGGGATCCGACAGCGCCAGAAAGGAGTTGGGCTTCTTGGACGGATTGAGCCGCTTGAACGTACCGGCCGCGACCAGCTGCTCGGTCAGCCGGTCCCACTCCTCATCGGAACCGTCCGCCCAGACCACCCGATCCGGCTGGGTGAGTTCTGCGACCTCCTGTACCCAGGCGAGCAGCCCTGCGTGCTCAGTCGGTGCGGTGCCATCGGATCCGTGAAGACCAGGAATGGTCGCTGAGGTCATGAAAACTCTCCTGAGTGGGGCGGCTTCCGGCAGCTCGCGACGCCGGAGAGCCACCGTTGGCGATGGGTACCCGCTCGGCTTGCGATGAGCACGCCCTGGCTGGACGACGTACAAGGACGAAGCGGACGCCCAGGTTCCTGTGTAAAGAGGTTAACGCGATGTGACGGCCGGTACGGAATGGGGTTGCTCACTCGGTATTCGGTCGAAACCTACCCCGGTCAAGCCCCCGATTGTGTCAGTGGGCGTCGAGAATGGCCAGGTCGCGGTTGCAGGCGGCCAATTGAGCGGGTTGCTGGGATTGCAATTGGCGCAATTGTGCCTCGAGATCGGCGATGCGGCGATCGGCCGCCACCACCCGGGCGGTGCTCGCGCGGACCACCTGGTCGGTCAGTTCCGATTCGGCCTCGACGAGCGCGGTCGCCACCCGCTGCTCGAGCTGTGCCTTCGCATTGACCAGGGCGTCGTTGACCCATTGGCGCAGATGGGCCCGGTCGGCCAGATGGCCGCGCACCCGCACCACCCAGTAGGCCACACCGCCGCCCAGCAGCAGCGCGACCGGGACGGTCGCATAGTCCAGCGCGGGCACCAGCGACAGCGGCGCGACGACGAGTCGCCCCAGGCCGAAGCCGCCCGAGGCGCCCAAAGCGATCATCAGATGATCCTCGGCCCCGCGGTGGCGCGGCTCCGGATCCGGGCCGATCGGCGGCGGGGGATCGGTGCGCGGCACGGGGACCGCGGGTGCCGGGCCGATGACGGCCGCGATCTGGCGGGTCAGCTCGGCCAGCCGACGGCCCACCACCACATCGAGTTCGGCGGTCAGCTCGCTCACCGCATGCCGCAGGCGTTCGGGAAAGGCGCGGGCCTCCCGGCGGCCGAGCCGGTCCAGATCGGCACGGGCCGTCGTATTCAATGTCCGCACCCGCGCGCCGACCTCGTGCAGCAGATCCATGCGGGCCAGATGCAGGCGGTTGCGCAGCGTCGCCATCGCCTGGGCGCGGCCGCCGTCGCGGTCGGCCAGCAGCGTGGCCCGCTCCTCGCGCAGCTGCCGCAGGGCCGCACCGGACGTCAGCTGCTCGGCCTGGTCGAGAATGCGTCGCCTGGTCTCGGCGAGCACTTGCGCCACGACGTCGGCGTAATCGACCCGACCGCCCGGCGCCCCGATCGCGGCGGTGAGCCGGGCGTGCAGCGCGGCCACGCCCGCGCGGTCGAACAGCGCCCCGTCGCCGGAACCGCGCGCGGCCGCGGCCATCGGGGCGGAGGCGGGCACGATCTCCGGTTCGCCGCCCAGCACCCGGGCCAGCAGTGCGCGGTCCCGCTCGACGACCTCGCGCCAGTCGGCGTAGGCGTGAAAGCCGTTCAGCGCGAAGACGATCCGAGATTCGTTCGTGTGCAGACGCTGGATCAGGTCCAGGGTGGCCGCACCCACGGTGGCACCGGCGTCCAGCAGAATCAGCGCCACGGCGGGCGGCACCCGCAGGGTGGTCGGATCGACGATCGGACCGGCGAGCGGGAGCTGCGGCTGGAGCCGGGCCAGTTCGGCGCGCAGCAGCGCGGTACCGGCGTCGTCGGGTCCGAAGACGACGACCGCCGCATCGGTTTCCGCCCGCGCCCCCGGATCGGCCGGAACCGCCCGCAACAGCGCGCTGCCCTGCGGATTCCAGCGGGCGACGACGGCCGCGAGCTCCGGTGGCAGTTCGGATGGCAGGTCAGAGTCCGGCACTGCTCATCCGTTCCCACAGCCGCACGTAGCCGTTGTGCACGCGCAGCGCGGCCCGGCGGGCGACCGCGGGCATATCGCTCGATACGACCGCGCGCCAGCGTTCGGCGCGGGCCAGGGCGTCGTCGGCGTCCGCGGGACGCACCGGCCGACCGTCCGCGAGGTGGCGCAGTCGCGGGCAGGCCAGCCCGGATCGCACTCCCAGCCACAGCGCCTCGTCCCCGGTCAGATAGTCCTCGATCACCTCGCGGGCGCGTGCGCCGGTGTCCGGGATCACGCGGGCGGCCAGCCGGGTGAGCTCGTCGAGCAGTTCGCCGCCGCGCCGGGCGACGATCTGCTCGTAGCGGGCGTGCACCAGCGCGTGCACCGGCTCGATGCCACCGGCGGCGTGCAGCAGCTGCAGCAGCGGGCGCGGCCCCAGCTCCGGGTCGTGGCGCAGCGCGGTCAGCGCACATGCGACGCCGTAGAGGCCCCAGCGATCCAGCAGCGCCTGCCGATCCGCGACATCGGGTCCGGCCGCCGCGGCGGCGAACAGCTCCGGCGACAGGGTGAATGCCGGATCGGTGCGATGCACATGCCGACGCAGCGTCCGCAGATCGTCCTCGGCCGGGGTGTGCGCACGGGCGTGCGCGGCCAGCGTGGCCACCACCGGCAGCACCGGCAGCCCGAGCTCGCGGGCATAGCGCTCGGCCGCGGCGACGGCATCGGACCAGCGCGACCCGATGGCATCGGCCTTGTTCAATACGACCAGCGTCCGGTCCGCCGGCAGTGCGGTCAGGACCCGGCGGTCGGCGGGCTGCAGCACGGCGGCCAGCACATACACCACCAGATCCCCGTCGAGCACCGGATCGGCCCGGCCCGGCTCGTCCACCGGTGCGGTCTCCTCCGCCGCGATCAGCGCCAGGGCGTGCAGCAGCGTGCTCTTACCAGCCCGCGCCCGGCCGGTGACCTGGATGCGCACCGGCCGCCGCCACGCGTCGATCGCCGCCGCCGTCGCCTCGGCCACCCCGGGATCACCGGAGCGCAGCTCGGCGAGCAGCCGGTCCAGTCCGGGCGTGCGCCCGCCGGACGCGCCGACCGGTCCGGCCGACATGGTCCCTGTCGACACAGGTGACACCCCCTTCCGGCCGAAAATTCTGTCAGACCGGGGCGGCGCTCGTCGGCGCGGCGGGCCGATTGACTGTGTCCTCGATCACATAGTCTTGCCGAGTATCGCGGCGGCCCTGGGGAATCCATCCATACGTGTCATGGCTTGCGCTGTGGGACAGCACAATTCGAAATGGGCACGCTTTTCGCACAGCTGTCCGATCGCCTACCCTGGGTCGATCGGCGCACCGCCGATGCGCGGCCCCGGCGGTGCGGTCCCCGGATCACGACCGGAATCCGTATGCCGTGGGCGGGGATATGAGGAGGTTGCGATGAGCGTCATCGGCGACGTCATCGAGGAGATCGGCGCGGCCCGGCCGCTGCTGCCGTCGCGTGATCCATTCCTGCGGCCCCCGGCCGACCTGGCGGCGCACGCCCCCGGCACCGTGCTGCGCAGCCGCCCGGTACGGGTGGCGCTGCTGGGCCTGATACCGCAGCGGGTCTCGGCGTGGCAGCTGCTGTATCGCAGCAACGATCTGCACGGCCGCCCCGAGGCCGCGATCACCACGGTGCTGCTGCCCGCCGACGCCGATCCGAGCGCGCGGCGGCCGCTGCTGGCCTTCCAGTCGGCCATCGATGCCGTCTCCGAGCGCTGCGCGCCCTCCTATGCCCTGCGCGCGGGCGCGTTCGCACCCGGTTCCATCACCCAATTGGAGTGGCTGCTGGTCGCCGTCGCGCTGCGGCGCGGCTGGGCGGTGAGCATCGCCGATCACGAGGGACCCAGCGGCAACTTCGGCGCGCCACGCGAGCCCGGCTACCGCTCGCTCGACGGCATCCGCGCGGCGCTGCGCTTCGAACCGCTGGGCCTGGCCGCCGATGCCCCGGTCGCGGTGTGGGGCTATTCCGGTGGCGGCATGGCCAGTTCGTGGCTGGTGGAGATGGCCCCGTCCTACGCGCCCGAACTCGATATCACCGGCGCGGTGCTGGGTGCGCCCGTCGGCGATCCCGGCCAGGTCTTCCTGCGGCTCAACGGCGGGCGCTACGCCGGATTTCCGGCGATCGTGATCGCGGCGCTGCGGCATGTGTATCCGGCGCTGGGCAAGGTGCTCGACGAGGACCTCACCGACCGCGGGCTGCGGCTGGTCGAACAGGCCGCCCGGCTCACCCCGCTCGTCGCGCTGCTGCGGCTGGCCTTCCAGAATGTGGACGACCATATGAGCCGGCCGCTCGACGAGATCCTCGACGAACCCGGGCTGCGGGCGATGTTCGACGACATGCGCCTGGGCGGCAGCGCGCCGCGCTGCCCGATCCTGGTGGTGCAGCCGGTGCACGACAAGATCATCCACATCGAGGGCATCGACGGGCAGGTCGATCGGTATCGCCGCGCGGGTGCGACGGTCGTCTATCTCCGCGACCGCTGCAGCGACCACTTCACCCTGCTGCCGCTGAGCACCCCGCTGAGTCTGGACTGGCTGGCCGACCGGATCGCCGGGCGGCCAGTGACCGACACCACGACGCGAACCGTGTGGTCGGTCGCCGCCACCCTGGAGAGCCTGCGCGGACTGCTCGAAATGATCGGCACCGCAACACGAGTCGTCCTCGGGCGGCCGCTGCGGCAGGAGTCCGAGCCGCGGTTGCGCCCGGCCCGCACCCTCGCCGCCTGAGCCCGAACCACCCCGAACGGCGCGGTCGATTGCTGCGCTGATCAAACGATCCTGGACAATGGAGCCGTGAACGACGCCGCGAACCACACCGCCGGGAGCGAGGGATCCGTAGGCGGCAGCCTGCGTGACCACGGAGGATCCGGTGGACGGCGCGTCGAAACCGTCGAGCCGGTCGCCGGGCGGTCCACCGCCACCGGATCCCGGCTGTACCCCCGAGTGACCAGCTTCCGGTCCCGCCGGGGCGCGCTCACCCCGACCCAGCAGCAGGCCTGGGACCGGACGTGGCCCCGGATCGGCCGCGAGGTCGGCGACGAGTTGCTCGACACCACGGCGTGGTTCGGCCGCGAGGCCCCGCTGATCGTCGAGATCGGCTGCGGCACCGGCACCGCGACCGCGGCCATGGCACTCGCCGAGCCGCAGTTCGATCTGATCGGCATCGAGGTCTACCAGCCGGGCCTGGCCCAGCTGGTGCAGCGCATCGAGCGCGAGGGCATCGAGAACATCCGGCTGCTGCGCGGCGATGCCGTCGACGTCCTCGAGCACATGATTGCCAAGGATTCGCTGACCGGCGTCCGAGTGTTCTTCCCGGACCCGTGGCCGAAGGCGCGCCACCACAAGCGGCGACTGCTGCAGCCTGCGACGATGGCGTTGATCGCCAGCCGCCTGCGGCCCGGCGGCGTGTTGCACGTGGCGACCGATCATGCCGGATACGCCGAGCACATCGCCGAGGTCGGTGCGGGAGAGCCGCAGCTCATCGGCATGAACGAGGCGACCGGGGGCGATCCGGAGGCCTTCCGCGCCCAAGCTCCGATCGGCTTCGATCGGCCCGTCACGAAGTTCGAAGGTAAGGCGCATCGGGCCGGTAGCGCCATTACGGAGCTCATCTGGGGGAAGATCACATTATGAGCGTGAGCGAGATGGCCCACGAGGTCATGGATGTTGCCGAAATAATGCACGGCACCGCCTCGGAGGGCCCGGGAGCCGTGGCGGCGCTACCGCCCGGCAGCGATGTGCGCCGGGTGCTGCTGGTGTGGGACGCGCCCAATCTCGATATGGGCTTGGGCGCGATCCTCGGCGGCAGACCCACGGCCGCGTATCGACCCCGCTTCGACGCGCTCGGCCGCTGGCTGCTGGCGCGCACGGCCGAACTGTCGGTCGGCAGCGTGCACCGGGTGGAGGCCGAGGCGACCGTCTTCACCAATATCGCCCCCGGCACCGCCGATGTGGTCCGACCGTGGGTCGAGGCGCTGCGCAACGTCGGCTACGCGGTCTTCGCCAAGCCCAAGATCGACGAGGACTCCGACGTCGACAGCGACATGCTGGCGCATATCGAATTACGGCGGCGCGGTGCGGGTTTGGCGGGCATCATGGTCGCCTCCGCCGACGGCCAGGCCTTCCGCGAGCCGCTCGAGGAGCTCGCGGCGAGCGGAATTCCGGTGCAGGTGCTGGGATTCCGTGAGCATGCGAGCTGGGCGGTGACGTCCGATATCCTCGAGTTCATCGATCTCGAGGATATCCCGGGCGTGTTCCGCGAACCGCTGCCCCGGGTCAGCCTCGACTCGCTGCCCGAAGAGGGAGCCTGGCTGCAGCCCTTCCGGCCGCTGTCGGCCCTGCTCACCTCCCGCCCCGCTCAAGGAGTCGCTTAGTGTTCACCCGCTGGGGCGACCTGGTTTTCAAGTTCCGCTTCGCCGTACTCGGCGCGGTGGTCGCCGCGCTGCTCGGATTGGGCGGTTACGGGTTCGGGGTGGAGAAACATCTCAGCTCCAGCGGGTGGTTCGATCCGGATGCCGAGTCGTCGGTGGCGGCTCGGCTGGTGGACGAGGCGTACGGGCGTGATCACACCGGTGACGTCCTGCTGCTGTACACCGCTCCGGACGGGAAGACCGTCGACGATCCCGAATTCAGCGCGAAGATCGTCGATTCGCTCAACAACCTGCCGCAGCTCCATCCGGATCAGGTCGGCGGGGTCAACGCCGCGTACTGGCGGCTGAACAATCCGAATACGAAGACGTCCTCGATCCTCGCTACGCAGGACAAGAAGGTCGCCTTCGCATCGGTCGCGGTCAAGGGCGACGACGACACCACGACCATGAACAACTTCCGGGATGTGAAGGACGCCTTCGAGATTCCCGGGGTGGACGTTCAGGTCGCGGGTATGCAGGCGGTCGCGGGCACGCTACAGGACACCATCGCCGCCGACCAGAAGCGCATGGAGGTCCTGGCCATTCCGGCCGTCGGCGTGCTGCTGTTCTTCATCTTCGGCGGCATCGTCGCGGCGGCGCTGCCGCTGATCGTCGGCGGCCTGACGATCCTGGGCGCCAACGGCATCGTGCGGGCCATCACCGAATTCACCGAGGTGAACTCGTTCGTCGGCGCGGTGGTGTCGATGATCGGCCTCGGCCTGGCCATCGACTACGGCCTGTTCATCGTGAGCCGTTTCCGGGAGGAGATGGCGGAGGGCTACGACACCCGCGCGGCCGTGCGCCGCACAGTCGTTACCGCCGGGCGGACGGTCACCTTCTCGGCCGTCATGATCATCGCGGCCAGCGCGGGCATGCTGCTGTTTCCGCAGGGCTTCCTGAAGTCGCTGGCCTACGGCACGATCGCGACGGTGCTGCTGGCGGCGGTGTCGTCGATCACGATCCTCCCGGCCATCCTCAGCATCCTGGGCAAGCGCGTGGACATGCTGGGCCTGAAGTGGATGCGCAAGACCAAGACCGCCGAAGAGGTGGAGAACGGATTCTGGGGTCGCAGCACCCAGTGGGTGATGAAGCATCCGCTGAAGGTCGCGATTCCGCTGTGCATCATTCTGCTGCTGCTGATCATTCCGGTGAAGAATCTGAAGTTCGGCGGCATCAGCGAAAGCTATCTGCCGCCGGACAATTCGACCCGGCTGGCGCAGGAGGAGTTCGACCGGCTGTTCCCCGCCTATCGGACCGAGACGATCCAGCTGGTGGTCGTCGGCGCCGACACCAATGCCGTCGGTGCGGTCATCAAGCAGGCGAACAAGGCGCCCGGACTGCTGCAGAACTTCGCGACCCCGGGCTTCCCGCCCAAGGGCTCCGACGTCTGGAAGACCACCACCCAGCTCAAGGATCCCGATCATCCCGACGAGACCGTCGACTATCTGCGCTCGATGGACGTCCCCGACAGCGTGCGGGTGTACATCGGCGGCCAGCCGGTGATGCAGAAGGACAGCATCGATACCCTCATGCAGCGGATGCCGCTGATGATCGCGCTGGTCGTGCTCGCGACGACGCTGCTGATGTTCCTGACCTTCGGCTCGCTCGTGCTGCCGATCAAGGCCGCGCTGATGAGCGCGCTCGGTCTCGGTTCGACGCTGGGCATCCTGACCTGGATCTTCGTCGACGGGCACGGTGCCGGGCTGCTGAACTTCACGCCGCAGCCGATCATGTCGCCGGTGCTGGTGCTGATCATGGCCATCGTCTACGGCCTGTCGGTCGACTACGAGGTGTTCCTGCTCTCGCGCATGGTGGAGGCCCGCTCGCAGGGCGCGTCCACCACCGAGGCGGTGCGCATCGGCACCGCCCAGACCGGCCGCATCATCACCGCGGCCGCGCTGATCCTGCTCGTGGTCACCGGCGCGTTCGCGTTCTCCGATCTGGTGATGATGCAGTACATCGCCTACGGCATGGTCTCGGCGCTGCTCATCGATGCCACGGTGCTGCGCATGCTGCTGGTGCCCGCCACCATGAAGCTGCTCGGCGACGACTGCTGGTGGGCCCCCGCCTGGATGAAGCGCATCCAGCAGAAGGTCGGCCTCGGCGAGCCGGTCCTGCACGCCGAGATGCCCGGCGGCAACGAGGTGGTCGACCTGGTCAAGACCACGCCCGTCACCGATCCGGTCACCATGCAGATCCCCATGCTGCCCGACGGCACCCCCGCCAAACCCGCCCGCAAACCCAAGCGCGCCAGGCTGGTTCGCAATGTGGACAGCGAGGCGCCCACCGAACGACTGGGCAAGACGCCCCCCGCCACCGCGGCCGAGTCCGAGCCCCCACCGCCCGCGGCGGGTTCCTCCCTGGTGATTCCCGTTCCGCCGCAGCCGGATTCGACCGCGGCCGACTCGATCCCGCCCATTGCGCCCGCGCCGCAGGCGGATTCCCCGCAGCCGCAGACACCCCCGCAGCTGCCCACCATCTCCACCCCCCAGATCTCGCGCCCGGCCGCGCCCCCGCGCCTGATCCCCCCCGACCAGCCCGCCGACCCCGCGGCCCCCACCGCCCCCGTCGGCACCACCCCCCGCATCCTTCCCCCGCAACCGACGCTGCCCCCGGTCCCCCCGCACCCCGCCAGCCGCGCCCAGGCCTACCAGCAGCCCGACCCCATCGACCCCGGCACCCCGGCCGACCCACCCGCATCCGAGCCCACCCCCGACCCGAACCCCACCACCCGCAGCAGCATCGAAAAGTGGATGTCGGACCTACGCTCCTCCCGCCGCCGCCCCGACACCCCCGACCCCGAAGACGGCAAACACACCGGCGCCTCCGGCCGCACGGTCAGCGTCAACGAACTCCTCCGCCGGCAGAACCGCGACTGATCGATATCAGAACTAGTTCCGATAACCTGCCGATCCCACGATCCGTCCCGAAGGAGACCGAGTAGCGCTCATGGAGTGGCCGCCGGGGCGGAACGGGCTGTGGTGGCTCGGATTTCGGTGGTTATCAGGGTGGGGGCCTCGAGCATGGGGACGTGGCCTACGTCGGGGAGGGTGCGGGAGTGCAGGATGGGGTGGGTGGGGAGGTGGCTGTGGTCTCGGGGTGGGAGGAGGCGGTCCTGGGCGGGGAAGAGGATGGTGATGGGGGTCGTGATGTCGGGGAAGCGGGTGAAACCGGTTGGGAGGGTGGGGTCTTCGGCCAGGTCGTCGACGATGGTGCAGTGGGCGGGGGCCAAGGCGGCGGCGGTGGCGAGGCGGTGCGGGACCAGGGCAGGACGGTGGGCCAGCAGGGGGGTGACCAGGCTGCGGACCATGGGGTGGACGCTGCTGCCCGCGCCGATGCCGATCACCGGGGCGAAGGCGCGGTATTTGCGAATGAGGCGGCGGGCCGCGCGCGGATCGGAGTTCCACATGCCACCGGGAGCGATGGCCGTCACCGAGCGGGCGCGGCCGCGGGCGGCCAGTTCCAGGGCCAGCCAGCCGCCCAGCGAATTACCCGCCAGATGCGCTGTGGGCCACCCGAATTCGTCGAGTAGCGACTCCAGGAAATCGGCCAGGTAGTCGATGGTCGCGGGGCGGCGGGCCGGTGGGCCGCCCCAGTGGCCGGGCAGGGTGGGCGCCAGAACCTCGTAGTCACTTGCCAATTCGTCCGCGACCGCGCCCCACGACTGCCAGGTGAGCAACAGGCCGTGCACCAGCAGCAGCGGCTCGCCGCGCCCGGCATGTAGTCGCGGCTCCGGTTCAACCACACCCTGCGCCATGATCGTGAGGTTACCGGGCGGCGGCCGCGGCGGTTCGATCAGAAGCCTGACATCACGCGCCGCCACTGCACCCCGAACGGATGCTTGGCGGTGACCGAGCCGAAGCGAGTCCGCCCGTGCACCACCAGGTGCAGGGGACCGATCGGCGGTCCGGTGCGCACCTTGTTGTTGGCGCTGGAGCCGATCAATTCCACGCCGTTGAGGTCGACCGTCGCCTCGGCGGGCACGATCAGGGTCAGCGAGCTGCAGAAATCGTCGAGCCGCAACTCCACGACCTGCGTGCTCATCACGGCCTGGGTGAAGTCGAGCGTCACTCCGGACAGGTAGTTGTTCAGATACAGCGTGGGCGGCACCTGCCACGGGCCCTTGCGGGTCACCCCCGACAGCCGGGCGCGGATGACATTGCTCGTCGCGACGGGCGTCCCCGAAGGTCGCGGCGCGAACTGCCGCGGGGGCGGCGTCGAACTCGGCTGTCCCGCCAGGCGGATCCCGGGCAGATCGACCAGCACCGCGTTCAGCTCACCGCGCGTCTTGGCCGCCAGCGCGGTATCCATTCGCTCGGTGAACTCACCCAGCGACAGCATGCCCAGCCCGACCGCGCGCTGCAGCAGCGTCCCCACATGTTCGCGCTCGGCATCCGACACCCGCAGATCCCGATCGCCCACCGCGCCCCCGGTCGGCTGCGTGCCCGGCGCGGAGGCGGAAACCGTCTCGCCCATGCGATCGAGGCTACCGACGCGGCGGGCCGCGCACATCAGGGCAATCCCTGATCCGGGAGGACTAGTCGGGCTCCGATATCCGCGCGGGACCGGGCGGGTCGTAGCGGCCGGGGGTCGGCTCGTCCGGTTCGGCGTGATACATCGGTTCGTCGTTCCCGGTATTGAGCTCCTGATAGATCTCCTCCGGATTGTCGGCCAGCAGCGACCGGATCGCGGTGTTGAGCACCGCCACGAACGGCACCGCCAGCAGACCGCCCGGAATTCCGGCGAGCACCACACCGGTCGTGATCGCAAGCACCACCGCCAGCGGATGGATGTCCACCGCCCGCCCCAGCACGAGCGGTTGCAGCACATGGCCTTCCACCTGCATGACCGCGATGGTGATACCGAGCACGATCAGCGCCGTCACCCAGCCCTTGGTCATCAGCGCCAGGAAGACCGCGATCGATCCGGCCAGCACCGAACCGACGATCGGGATGAACGCGCCGATGAACACGAGCGAGGCCAGCGGCAGCGCCAGCGGCACATTGAGAATCGCCAGCCCCGCGCCGATGCCGATGGCGTCGACCGCGGCCACCATCACCGTGCCCCGCACGAATCCGATCAGCGTCCCGAAGCCCAGCCGCCCGGCCGTGCGGACCCGCTCGCGCTGCGCGGTCGGAACGATCCGGGTGAGGAACTCCCAGATGTGATCGCCGCCGTAGAGGAAGAAGATGAGAATGAACAGCGTCAGGAACGCGCCGGTGAAGAACTCCCCGATCGCCGCCGCCGTGGTCAGCGCGCCGCTGGTGAGCGCGTCCTGATTCGACTCGATGGCCTTGATGAGCTGGTTGCCCGCGTCGCGGATCTGATCGTTGCTCAGATGCAGCGGCCCGTTGATCAGCCAATCCTGAATCTGATGGATGCTGGTCTTGAATTCGTCGGTCAGCTGCGGCACACCGACGACGGCCTGTTCGATCACGAAGGTGAAGATCCCGGCGACCAGTCCGAGCGAGCCGACCAGCGCCACGAACACCCCGAGCCCGCGCGGCAGGCCCACCCGCTGCATCCAATCCACCAGCGGCGACAGCAGCGCCGCCGCGAGCAGCCCGATGGCCAGCGGGATGACGACGGTGGTGAGCTTGTGCGCCAGATAGGCCACGGCCAGCACGGCGGCCAGGATGAGCAACAGCCGCCAGCACCATTCGGCGGCCTCGCGCACCAGGGGATGCACCGCATCCGCCGGCGATCGCCGCGAGCGGGCCGCGCGCGAGCTGCGCTCTTGCTGGGTACCCGTGCCGTCGTCCACGCCGCGAGCCTAACCGGCGTGGCCGCCGCGGGCACGTGTCCACCAGGCCGTGCCGCTAGATTGGTGATCGTGTCAGCGCCCTTGGAAGCGGTCAAACAGACCATGCGAACGCGCTGGCCGCTATACCTCGCATCGATGCTGGCGGCCAACGCCTTCGGTGCGATCCTGGTGTACGCCTTCATTCAATACGGCCTGCCCGCGCCCGAGGGCAGCCCCAACGGCATCCGTCGCACCGGCCTGCTGGTGCCCGCGCTGGTCTTCTTCGTCGGCGGCGCGCTGAGCCTGACCGCATCGGCGCTCATGCTGCGCCCGGTGATGCGCTGGCAGATGCGCGGCGGTCCGCCGAGCCGACAGGAGCAGATGGCCGCCCTGCACGCCCCGCTGCGGCAGGCCATCGTGCATCTGGCGCTGTGGCTGGTCGGCGGCGCGGTGCTGGCCTGGTCCATCATCGCCGACACCCCGCAGCTGGCCGGGGCTGTCATCGTCACCGAATGTATGGCCGCCACCATCGTGTTCGGCTTCACCTACATGCTGGGTGAGCGGATTCTGCGGCCGGTCGCCGCGCACGCGCTGCAGACCGGCACCTTCGACCACACCCTCACCCCCGGCGTCGGCACCCGGATGGCGATGACCTGGGGTATGGGCACCTTCGCGCCGACCATCGCGATCGTGCTGCTGTGCGTCACCCAGATCACCTCGCAGGTGCAGTTCTCGGCGCGCTCGCTGGCGGTGTCGATCCTGCTGCTGTGCGGCGTGGTCATCCTGCAGGCGCTGGCGCTGTCGATGCTGACCGGCTCCAGCATCTCCGATCCGGTGCGCCAGCTGTCGCGGGCCATCGACCGGGTGCAGGAGGGCGCGCGCGATGTGCAGGTGGAGGTGTTCGACGGCAGTGAGATCGGGCTGCTGCAGGTCGGTTTCAACCGGATGATGGAGGAGGCCGCGCAGCGGCGCGAACTGCAGGAGCTGTTCGGTCAGCACGTGGGCGAGGAGGTCGCCCGCCGCGCCCTGGAGTACGGCACCGAGCTGGGCGGCGAGACCCGGTTCGTGGCGGTGTTGTTCGTCGATATGGTCGGTTCCACCGCCACCGCGGCCGAACGCCCGCCGACCGAGGTGGTGAGCCTGCTCAACGAGTTCTTCCGCATCGTGGTGGATGTGGTGGACCGGCACAGCGGCCTGATCAACAAATTCGTCGGCGACGCGGCACTGGCCATCTTCGGTGCTCCGCTGGACCGTCCGGACGCCCCGACCGCGGCGCTGGCGGCCGCGCGCGAGCTGCGCGAGGCATTGCGCGAGGTCCCGGGCCTGGATATCGGAATCGGAGTTTCGGCTGGCCTGGCCGTGGCCGGAAATATCGGCGCCGCCAATCGTTTCGAATACACGGTGATCGGCGATCCGGTCAACGAGGCGTCGCGGCTCACCGAACTCGCCAAGGAGCATCCCGGCCGGGTGCTGGCCTCGGGCAGCGCACTGTATTTCGCCGACGGGTTCGAACAGCAATTCTGGGATTCGGGCGACGAGGTCCAGCTGCGCGGACGGCGCCGCAAGACGAAACTGGCCTGGCCGAAAGAGACTTCGGCGCTGTTAGGCTGACGTCGTGACGGCCGATGGTGAACCAGCCGGCGGCTCCCCGTCGCCTGCGCAGCCGAGTGGCCGGGGACGGTTTCGCTGGGTGAAATGGGTTCTCGGCCTGGCCGTATCGGCTTTGCTGATCGCCGAGGGCATATATCTATGGCCCCGTTTGCACGATTCATGGCGAAGTCTCACCGAAATCCATTGGGGCTGGGTCGCGGCCTGCATCGTGATGCAGGCGGTGTCGATGAGCGGATTCGGTCGCATTCAGAAACAACTGCTGCACGCCGGCGGCGTCGATGTCAGCCAACGCAAATCGGTCGCGGTGGTCTACGGCGCGACCGCGATGTCGGTGACACTGCCCGCGGGCCAGGTGTTCTCCACGGCCTTCACCTATCGCCAGACCCGGCGCTGGGGGTCGAGTCCGATGCTGGCCTCCTGGCAGCTGGCGATGTCCGGGGTGGTGGCCGCGGCGGGCATGGTGCTGCTCGGTGTGGGCGGCGCGGTCCTGGTCGGCGATCGGATCGGGCCGTGGAAGCTGCTGCTGCCGCTGGGCGGGGTGATCGCCCTGGTCTGGGCGGGCAACCACATCTCCCGCCACCCCGGTTCGGTGCGGGCGCTGGCGCGGCGGATCCTGCACCTGGTCAATCGGATTCGCGGCCATCGGCCCGACGACGGTATCGATACCCTCGCCGACATGCTGCGGCAGCTGGAGTCGGTGGATCTGGGCCGCCGCGACGGCGCGCTGGTCGGACTGTGGGCGATGATGCACCGGTTCGGGGATGTGGCGTGTCTGGCCGCGGCCTGCTACGCCGTCGGCGGTGACCCGCGGCTGGCCGGGGTGATGATCGCGTTCAGCGTGGGCAAGGCCGTCGGGACGATTCCGCTCGCCCCCGGCGGCCTGGTCTACGTGGAACTGACGCTGGTGGCCAGCCTCTCGGCCGCGGCGGGTCTGCCCTTCGCCCAGGCGGTTTCGGCCGCATTCGTCTATCGGCTGGTCAGCCTGATCCTGGTGGCGATCGTCGGCTGGATCGTCTTCGCCTTCCTGTTCCGCAAGCCGCAGGCCGAGGATGCCGAGTTCGAGCGGGAGTTCGAGCGGCGCTCGGAACTTCTGGCCGAGCGACGGCTGGTGAGCGAGAACGATTCCCGCCGCGGCGACTCGCAGACCGGGTGACCCGCCCGCGGGTCCGGCCCGATTACCCTGTCCGCGTGAAGAGACTGGTGCCGTTCGTGCTCGACGCCCTGCTGGTGATCGTCTTCTGCGCGATCGGCCGGCGCAGCCACCACGAGGCGATCGCGGCCGGCCTGTTACGCACGCTCTGGCCCTTCGGCACGGGACTACTCATCGGCTGGGCCCTGGGACTGTGGCTGTTCGCGGGCAACGAATGGGCCAGCGCGATCAAGCGTTTCGACGGCCGCCGACTGTGGCCGACGGGGGTGGTCATCTGGCTGAGCACGCTGATCGGCGGCATGGCGCTGCGGGTGCTCAGCGGTCAGGGCATCGCACCGAGCTTCGTGCTGGTCGCCGGATCGGTGCTCGCGTTCTTTCTGCTGGGTTGGCGGCTGGCGTGGAAGGCCCTGGGCTGAGCCGTCACTTGTCGTCCGGCGTGGCCAGCGCCTGCAGCATGCGGGCGGCCATGCGGGCGGTGGCATCGCCGGAATCGACGTCGTCGATGTGGATGGCGAAGGCCAGATCGCCCATCGTGCCGATCAACCAGCCCGCCGAACCGGCGGTCGCGGCGAACGCGCCGACGTCGGCGTAGCGGCGCAGGCTGGCCAGCTCCGGACCGTTGGCCCCGTCGCGGAGCATGCCGCGCAGGCGGTCGACGACCTCACCGGGCAGCGGGGACAGTTCCGCCTCCGTGGTGGCCGGACGGCCGATCTCGATCATCGGCGGGGCCAGCGCACCGCGGGCGACCGTCGCCGCGGCGATCGCCATGCCGAACGGGCTGGCCAGAATCGGATCGTTGCTGCCCTGGCGGACCTGTTCGACCCCGCGGCCGCCGATCGGTAACCGGCCGGTGGTCTCGTCCAGGCCGGGCACCTTGAAGCCGATGCCGACACCGAGCATCGCGGCCGCCTCGGCCATGTCCTGGGTCGAAACGTCCTGGGGGGCCTTCTTCTTCACGACCGCGGCCACCGACCGGAACAGCTCGTTCATGCCACCGGTGGGATAGGCGCCGGTGAAGGCCACCGCACCGTGTGCGCTGGCGTAGGTGTTCTGCGCGGCGGCGACCACCGCTCCGGTGGAGGGCTGAATCGCCACGATCGAGGCGGCGGTGCCCGCGCTGACCACGGCGTCCTCGACCGCGCGCTGCAGCCGCTGATCCATCGTGGAGGCGATATCCGGCCCCGGCGGGCCCTGCTGCCCGGCGAGCTGGGTGACCAGCCGCCCGTCCGGCTCGAACAGCTGCACACCCCAGCCCGCGTGCTGATCCCGATTCTCCTGCCACACCTTGCGGAAGGCGTCCAGCAGCGGCGACCACACCCGGCGATCCGCCGCGATCAGCTGCGGCTGCTTCTCCATCACCACGCCCGGAATCGGGGCCATCCGCGGTTCCAGAATGGCGAAGTCGTCCTCGCGCAGATTCACCGCGACGATCGGCTTACCCTGCGAGGCCCCCAGCTGCTGCATCAGCGCGGACCCGGTGATCAAAGGCGCCACCGGCGCAATCGCGTCGGCGAGGGCGTTGGTGGTGGCGATCGGATCGGACGTCTTGGCCGGATCGATCTTGATGACGTTGATGATCTGCTCGGTCATCAGCGGCGCGCCCGCATTGTCGTTGACCTTCGGCGACGGCGTGGCGTCGGTCTTCACCAGCTTGACCGTCCGCTTGTAGTCCAGCTGCGGCATCACCACCGACGGCTCCCAGGAGATTCGCCAGCCGATGGCCAGCTTGCGAATCGTGCCCTGCAGATCGTAGGTCCAATCCCGGCCGGGCCCGAAGTTCCAGTCCGCCTTCAGGTTGAACATGGCCGAATTGGCATCCAGGCCGATGTACTGCACCACGTCGTAATCGGGTTTGCCGGGATTGAGCCCGCCGAAAATCTGCTGCAGTGTCGCCTCGGCCCCGCTGGGGTACGAGGTCAATTGTGCCGCCGCGGTCGCGTCCTTGTCGTCCAGCAGCTCGGTGAAGCGCTCGACGATGGCCTGGGGGTCGCTGGGCTTGTCGTGAAAACCACAAGATCCCATCGCGATCGCCAGGGCAGCCGTCGCCCCGACTGCCACTGCGCCCCGAACGCGAAAGCGGCGGGATCCCCACACATCCATGTCGCCCACTCTTCACTCTTGTCACTTCAGCAACAAGACCAACGGTACCCGAAGAAGACTCCTGCGACGTCACGCCGACGCCGCCCGCATTCTCCATGCTCAGGGACCACAATAGTGCCCGATTCAACACATCCGCGGGACCGGCCGCGCAATCGTTAGCCGTGTTCACTGAATTGCCATCTCGACGTCGTTCTCCCTGAGCGCAACCCGTGCGTCGTATTTCGACGTAATCTTGTAATCATTGAAACAACTCTTGCAGAAGCAAGCGAGGTATACCCATGAAGCACGGATACCGCGGCCGCGGATTCGGCCGCCCCGGCGGCTGGCAGCAGGCCGACCTACCCGATGCCGCCGATGCCGCGGACTGGTTCGCCGGAAGATTGCCCGCCGACTGGTTCGCCGGACCGCCGACCGTCGAGATCGATCGGGACGAGATCGTCGTCATCGGCCAGTTGCCCCTGCCCACCGGGCCGGTGGACGCCGAACAACCCGCCGACGCCGAACCGCCCACGGGTGCGGTGCCCAAGGCCACCCGCGACGGACTCGTCGCGCGATTCCGCGAGTCCACCCGCCCGGCCCGCATGCAGATCGCCCAGGAGGCGCAGGCCCGCTACGGCCGCAGCGTCGCCTGGGGCGTAGCGGTCGGCGAGGAGCGCGTGCTGTTCACCCATCTGGCCGTTCCGGTCATGACCCGGCTGCGCCAGCCCGAACGCAAGGTGCTCGACACGCTGGTGGACGCGGGCGTGGCGCGCTCCCGCGCGGATGCGCTGGCCTGGACGGTGAAGCTGGCCGGTAAGCACGCCGAGGAATGGCTCGAGGAACTGCGCGCGGCCATGCGCAAGGTCGACGATCTGCGCGCGGAGGGCCCGCGCGGGCTGTGATCCGGCGCCGAGCGACTAGATTCGGGGCATGGCACCGATCCTCGTGCTCAACGGCCCGAATCTGAATATGCTCGGCACCCGCCAGCCCGAGGTGTACGGCTCGGAGACCCTCGGCGACGTCGTCGAGCTGTGCCGCCGGACGGCCGCCCGTTTCGATCGGGAGATCGTGGCCTTCCAATCGAATTCCGAAGGGGCGCTGATCGATCGCATTCACGCCGCGCGCGGGAACGAGTCCGCCATCGTGATCAATCCGGGTGGGCTCACCCACACCTCCGTGGCGCTGGCCGACGCCCTGGTGATTCCGGAGGTCCCGATCGTCGAGGTGCACATCTCGAATGTGCATGCCCGCGAGGAGTTCCGGCACCACTCCTATGTCTCGCCCATCGCCACGGCCGTGATCGCCGGGATGGGCATTCAGGGCTACGCGGCCGCGGTCGAATTCCTCTGCCTGCGGGGCTGAGCAGGCCGACAATTCCCTTGCTCGTCCCAAAATGTAGTAGATATGCTACATCGCATCCTGGGGCTACTACGGAGGGCAGGATGACGGTAGGAGACAGCGTCGTGCTGGACGTCCGCGGTCTGCGGATGCGATACGGCACGCGGGATGTATTGCGGAATGTGACCTTTCAGGCCCACAGCGGCGAGGTGCTGGTGCTGCTCGGCCCCAACGGCGCGGGTAAGACCACCACGATCGAGGTGCTGGAGGGCTTCCGCATGCGCTCGGCCGGGGAGGTCTCGGTGCTCGGGACCGATCCGGCGCACGGCCGCGAGACGTGGCGGGCGCGCCTCGGCGTGGTGCTGCAGTCCTGGCGCGATCACGGCCGCTGGCGGGTCCGCGAATTGCTCGCCCATCTGGGCACCTACTACCAGCCGTATTCCACCGACACCATCCGAAGGCCTTGGGACACCGACGAACTCATCGCCGCCGTCGGCCTCACCGAACAGGCCGACAAGAAGATCAGCACTCTCTCCGGCGGTCAGCGTCGTCGCCTCGACGTCGCGATCGGCATCGTCGGCCGCCCCGAACTGCTGTTCCTGGACGAGCCGACCGCGGGCTTCGACCCACAGGCCCGCCGCGAATTCCACGATCTGATCCACCGCCTGGCCGACGACGACCGGACCACCATCCTGCTCACCACCCACGATCTGGACGAGGCCGAGAAGCTCGCCGACCGCATCCTGATCCTGGCCGGTGGGCGCATCATCGCCAACGGCTCCGCCGACGAGCTGTCGCGGCGGATCGCCGGTGAGGCCGAGGTGAAGTGGACCCGCGACGGTCAGCGGTTCGTGCACACCACCACCGAATCGACCGAGTTCGTCTACGAGCTCTTCCAGCAGTACGGCGAACAGATCCGCGACCTCGAGGTGAGCCGGGCCTCGCTGGAGGACACGTACATGACACTGGTACAGCACTTCGAATCCGGTCAGGGCGAGACCGAGGTGCACGCCCTGGAGGAGGTGATCCGATGAACCCGATGACCGTGGCGGTCCGTGCCGGGGTGACGCGCGGGCTGATCGAGACCAAACAGCAGTTCACCAACGGCATGGATCTGTTCGTCCAATTCTTCTGGCCCGTCCTGATTCTGGTGGCCCTGTTCCTCATGCGGAACGGTCACTTCGAGGCGACCGGGATCGGCCTGGGCGCGCTGGCCCTGCCGGGTGTGCTCGGCATGATGGTCGCCTCCGGCGGCATGATCGGCATCGCGCAGTTCCTGGCGGTGGATCGCGAGGATGGCACGCTGTTGCGGGCCAAGGCCGTGCCCAACGGGATGATCGGTTATCTGATCGGCAAGATCGTCATGACCACCAGCACGATCCTGGTGCAGGTGGTGGTCACGCTGGCATTCGGCCTGTTCTTCCTCGATGGCCTGGATCTCACGCAGCCCGGCGCGTGGTCGACGCTGGTCTGGGTGTTCGTACTGGGCATGCTGGCGACGCTGCCGCTCGGGGCGGTCATCGGTTCGGTCTTCGAGAATCCGCGCTCGATCGGCTTCATCTCGTTCCCGATCATGGGGCTGATCGCGATATCGGGCATCTTCTACCCGATCACCTCGATGCCCGGCTGGGTGCAGGGCATCGCGCAGGTGTTCCCGATCTACTGGCTGGGTCTGGGCATGCGGTCCGCGCTGCTGCCCGGCGAGGCGGCCGTCGTCGAACTCGGTCATTCCTGGCGGCACTGGGAAACGGTCGGCGTGCTGGGCGTATGGACGATTCTCGGGCTGGCCATCGCACCGATCGTGTTGCGGCGCATGGCTCGTCGTGAATCCGGTTCCAGCGTCGCCGCCCGGCGCGAGAAGGCGATGCAGCGTGCCTACTGAGGTCATCTACAACCGCATCGCGATGCTGCGCGCCGAGCGCGGCATCTCGCGGCGGCAGCTGGCCGAGGCGCTCGGGGTGCACTACCAGACCATCGGCTATCTGGAACGCGGTGAGTACAGCCCGAGCCTGCATCTGGCGCTTCGAATTTCGGAATATTTCGAGGTGCCGGTGGAGGTGATCTTCTCGACCCGCCCGTTCCCCAGGCTGGGGTCCGCGACGGAATCGGCCTGATCACCGTTTGCCACCGTCACTTCC
Organism: Nocardia sp. CDC159; assembly: GCF_023740735.1. Classification (GTDB taxonomy): domain Bacteria; phylum Actinomycetota; class Actinomycetes; order Mycobacteriales; family Mycobacteriaceae; genus Nocardia; species Nocardia pulmonis. Next base: position 114,976 of record NZ_JAMRXH010000016.1, on the reverse strand, counting down.
GGTCGCCGCGCAGCAACGCGTGCAGGGTGACCGGCTCGCCGGAGCCCTCGTTGGCCTGGACGCCCCGACGCCACAGCGCCTGTGCCGCATGGGAGATCGAGGCGTCCACGCCGACCTCCTCGCTGGCGTCGATGATGTGCTGGGCACCGGCGTCCATCATCTTGTACGAGGCCACGTCTCCCCAGCCGCCGGCCTTGGTTGCCGCGGCGTATTCGGTCATGAAGAACGGGTACGCCTCGGCCGAGCGCAGCGCATAGGGCAGGAACTGATCGATGTCGTGGCCGGAGCGCTCGATCAGGGCCAGGGCCTGGTACCACCCGAGCAGCCAGGGGTGGAAGGTGGTCAGCAGCGCCTGGTAGAAGACCTGCGACAGACCGTCGTCGGTGCCGAGGTACTCCTGCGGGCTCAGCGGCCGCAGCAGTTCGGCGTGGGCCTCGAACACCTCCTTGGGGCCGCTGTAGAACAGATAGGACGCGGGGTGGCCGATGTTGTCACCGGCCGACATGAAACCGCCCGAAATGAACTGCGCCCCATGCGAACGCACCCAGGCCGCGCCCTTACGTGCGTTCTCCGGCGAGTCCGAGGACAGATTCGCGATCACCTTGCCCGGCAGGTGGTCCAGGGCCTGGCCGAGCACGTCGTACATGGCGGCGTAGTGGGTCAGGCTGAGCACGATGACCTCGTTGGCGTCGAGCGCCTCCGCGAGGGTGGTCGCGCGGATCGCGCCCAGGGCGGCCATCGCCTCGGCCTTGTCGGCGCTGCGGTTCCACACGGTCACCGCGACACCGGCGTCCAGGAAGGCCCGGACCATGGCCTGGCCCATGGGGCCGAGACCGATGACGGTGACGGATCGATCCGACATTGTGTTCTCCTTCGATTTCGTTCGACTTCGATATGCGATGTTCAGCAAAAATCGGGGGTCCGGCAATAACGCACTTTCGGATGTGGTTGCTTACCCAGAGGTACGAAATACGGTCAGGAGGTCGCGGTGACGACGGGTAGTGACGCGGTTCACGACGGCGTGTGCGGGATGTCGGTGGCCATCGACGTGGTCGGTGGCAAGTGGAAGCTGCATCTGATGTGGGTACTGGGCGAGGGGCCGCAGCGGTTCGGGCAGATCCGCGCGCTGCTCGAAGGGGTGAGCGAGAAGGTGCTCACCGAGAACCTCCGACATCTGGAGGCCGCCGGTGTGGTGCGCCGGGAGATCTACCCGGAGGTGCCGCCCCGGGTGGAGTATTCGCTGACCTCGCTCGGCGAGGAGCTCAACCGGGCGCTGAAACCGCTGGAGCAGTGGGGCGACCGGCACCGCGACACGCTGTCGGGGCGCATACTGGCCACCACCTGATTCAGGACCGCAGGTGCTCGCGGGCAATGCGGGCGCCCAGCTGTTCGAGCAGCGGACCCGCCCCGACCATCGAGCGTCGCGGGTCGGGTTCCAGCTCGGACAGCGCATAGCAATCGGCGAAACCCGCGGCCCGCCAACGGCTCTCGTCGAGCAGGCAGCGTCCCGCCACGGCGACGACGGGCACGCCCGCCGCCCGGGCCGCCGCGCACACGCCCATCGGAGCCTTGCCGTGCAGGGTCTGCTCGTCGAAGGAGCCCTCACCGGTGACGACCAGATCCGCGCCGCGCACCTCGGCGGCGAAGTCGATCAGCTCCAGCACCACCTCGATCCCGGGCCGTTCCACGGCCCCCAGCAGCGCCATCGCCGCGAAGCCGGTACCACCGGCCGCCCCCGCCCCCGGCCGCTCGGCCACCTCCGGATCGACCACTCGCGCCCAATTCGCCAGCGCCGCATCGAGAATCGCGCACTGCTCGGGATCGGCGCCCTTCTGCGGCCCGAAAATCGCCGCGGCGCCGCGCGTTCCGAGCAGCGGATTGTCCACATCGCTGGCGAGCACGATCGACGTCTCCCGCAGCGCGGGATGCAAGCCCGACCGATCGATCCGATCGGCTCGCGCGAGCGCCGCTCCGCCCCTGGGCAATTCACACCCCGCGGCATCCAGAATCCGCAGCCCGAGCGCCTGCAACATCCCCGCCCCACCGTCGGTCGACGCGCTCCCGCCAACCCCCAGCACGATATCCCGCACCCCCCGATCGAGCGCATCGCCGATCACCATCCCAAGCCCGTAGGTGCTCGAGCCCATCGGCTCCGCCCGTCCCCCAGGCAATTTCGCCAGCCCGACCACACCCGCCAATTCGACCACCGCGGTCCCACCCCGCACCGCATAAACCGCCTCGACAGGCATCCCGGTAGGCCCGACCGCCCCAACCCGCACCGCCTCCCACCCCGCCGCCACGAACGCCCCCACGGTCCCATCCCCACCATCGGCAACCGGCATCCGCACCACCCCGACCTCCGGCCGCACCCGCGCCACCCCCGCCGCCAGCGCCGCCACCACCTCCCCCGCGTCCAGCGACCCCTTGAACTTGTCCGGCGCCAACACCACCCGCATTTCCCCATCCTCCCGCCCACCCCGCCACGTCGGCATCTCGCGTGGCCTATCCGGACCTCAGGATTGCTCGCACTCGCAGAGACCCTCCTTGGTGAGCAGGGCTTCCTGCTTCCGCAGCTTGTCGAGGAAGACCTCCTTCATGTCGTCTTCGCCTTTGATGCCGGGGTCGAGTTTGGTGCCGTACTTTTCGGTGTAGGTCTTCAGGTTCGAGACGAACTTCTCTCTGGCATCGGCGTTGTCGCACAATTGGCGCGCGTAGTACTTGCCCAGCTGCGCTTCGGTTAGCCCCACCGGGGGAGCCCACGGCTGACCCTTCGCGAAAGTGACCTTCAGCGCCTCGTCCGTCGGGGAGGTGACGAAGCGCAGCGGTGAGATGTCGTATATTTCCCACCACTTCTTGATGCCCGCGTCGGAAAGCCCCACTCCCTCGAGATCGTCGGGCAGTGCCTCGGATTCACTACAGAGCGCCTTGTCAACCTTGCCCACCCGTTCGAAGTAGTCGGCGTCGTTCAACAGCTCGTTCTGTACCTTCCCGACGTCGTCGGCCGGGCTCGCACCGGCGAGCGCCCCGGGCACCGCCAGCGTACCGGCGACCGCCATTCCGATCAGCACACTTGCGATCCTGCCGATGCGCGGCACACCCGACCTCACAATCGCATTCCTCTCGTGTCCGGCCCGAAACGATCGCCACCATTCGGAAGCGACAACAGATATTCGACGCCACACTCGGCCCGGATAGGCGCGACTCCGACCGCCCGGCGGGGTTGTCAATCCAGCGGGGCCTGATCCGCGTGACTTATCGGGGTTTCGCCGGTGCGGAGGTAGGTGAGGACGGCTTGGTCGACGGTGGGGTTGCCGCGGGCGAAGGTGCCGTGGTCACCGCCTTCGATGGTGATGAGGTGGCCGTGGAGGGTGGCGGCCAGGGTGGGGGCGCCTTCGTAGGGGGTCAGGGCGTCGTGGCGGCTTTGCAGGATCAGGGGTGGGGTGCGCAGGCCGTGGTCGGTGATCGGGACGGGGGTGGTGGACGGGGGCCAGTCGTCGCAGGCTATGCCGGAGCGGATGAGGTCGGCGCGGGCGTTCAGGGCGTTGCCGCCGGAGGCCACCGTGGTGGCGGCGGTGGCGATCAGTTCGGGACGGGCGGGGATGGCGTTCTCGTTGCAGGTGATGGCGGCGAAGACGTTTCGGCCCGTGGGGTCGGTCGCGGCCACGCTCGCGAGGGCGCGCACGAGGCGAGCGTCGCTCGGGTTCGCGTCCGCCTCGGCCATGGCGCGGGCGAAGCTCGGCCAGAAGGCGCGGGTGTAGGTGGCCACGGCGGTGGCGGACAGCAGCGGCACCTGGGCCGACGCGCCGCCGGAGGCCAGGATGCGAGCCAGGTTCTGCAAACGGCCGATCTGGTCGCGGCCGCCGTTGAAACCGTCGCGGGCGATATCGGCCAGCGGCTCGGGCAGCGTCGCGGACATATCGGCGGTGGTCGCGGGCGGCGGGGTCAGATTGGCGTACCAGCCGCCACCCTGGGCGACCACCAGGCGCACCCAGTTCTGGTACACCCGCAGCGGGGTCGCGCCCAGGTGATAGTCGCCGTCGCGGGTCGCGATCCAGGCGAACAAATCGTCCAGCCGCTGTTTCCCGGCCAGTTGCTGCTGCGCGAATTGCTCGGTCCACACCCAGGCCGGATTCACCGTGGAGTCCAGCACCATTCGCTCCACCCGCCGCGGAAACAGCGAGGCGTACACCGCACCCAGATACGTACCGTAGGAGACGCCGAGAAAGCCGATGCGCTCCAGCCCGAGCGCCGCCCGTACCGCGTCCAGATCGCGCGCGGTGTTCTCGGTGGTGATGGTCGACAGGTAACCGGGCCGACCGCGCTCACAGGCGGCCCGGGTCACGGCGCGGCCGCCGGAATCGCATTCCAGTGGTGTGGACCAGCGCATACCGCGCGGCTGCACCGCAATTCGGTCGTAATGCGCATTCAGCTCATCCGGAAATGCCAGGCCGGGCCGCACCCAATAGTCCAGTGCGTCCGCACCGGGTCCACCCGGATTGGCGAATATCGTTCCCCACCGCTGTTCGGTGGCGCGAACGCGACTCACCGTCAACTCTATTCGGGGCCCGGTGGGCGAACCGTGGTCGCGCGGCACCGCGACCACCGCGCATTCGACACCGCGACCGGACGGCACCGCGCCGTCCGGACAGGGACCGAACGCCGGCGCGGCGTGCGCGGCGGGCACCCCGGTGAGCAGTTGCGCGCTCAGCAACGCGGCGAACACCCCTACCCCCGGGCGAAACACCCGTCGTGTCAGCACCTGCGCCATTCTCGCGTGACAACTCGAACGCGACAACCCGGGCCACTTACCCACAATCGGCAACCTTCCCGTTCTAGGCTCAGCGGGTGCCACAGGCCCTGACAGTCAGCAACAACGCCGCCCTCGACCGCTTCGAGTTGCACATCGATGGCAATCTCGCCGGTACCGCGGAATATCAGGAGACCGCGGGCGAGCGCGCCTTCGTACACACCGAGATCTATCCGCGCTACGAAGGCCAGGGTTACGGCCGCAAACTGGTGCAGGCCGCGCTGGACAACACCCGCGCGGAGGGCTTCGGGATTCTGCCGCTGTGCCCGATGGTTCATCATTTCGTGGAATCGCGACCGGAATATGTCGCGTTGGTCCCGCATTGGGCCCGTGAAAGATTCGGCCTACCGCGTTGAGCGCCCCGGGATGTCGGACAACGTGACGGCATGCGCGGTAAATGGACACACCTTGACCGGCATAGGGGTTGTTCCGATGCGATGATGGCGGGGTGGCACGCGCAGAGGAACACGGCGATCGTTCGCGACGCGAATTCCGGCACGAGGACCAAGCGGTCCGGCCCGGCACCCTGCTGGTCTCGGCGACCGATCTGGTCGAGCCATCGTTTCGGCGCACCGTCGTCTACATCGTGGAGCACAACGACGCGGGCAGCCTCGGGGTGGTGCTGAACCGCCCCAGCGACACCGCCGTCCACGACGTGCTGCCGCGCTGGGCCGAACTGGCCGCCCCGCCACGCGCGCTGTATCTGGGCGGACCGGTCAAACGGGATGCGGCCCTGTGCCTGGCCACCGTCCGGGTCGGCACCTCCATCGATCGCGTCTCGGGCCTGCGCCGGGTGGACGGCCGGGTGGCGCTGCTGGACCTGGACTCCGATCCGGAGGCGATCGCGCCGCTGGTCGAGGGCATCCGCATCTTCGCCGGATACGCGGGCTGGACCTTCGGCCAGCTCGAGGGCGAGCTGGAACGCGGCGACTGGATAGTGCTCTCGGCGCTGCCGTCGGACCCGATCGCTGGGCGCACCGACCTGTGGGCGCAGGTGCTGCGCCGCCAGCCGTTACCGCTGTCGCTGCTGGCCACACATCCGATTGAACTGGAACGCAACTGAGATACGTATCCACCCGGTGTGGGCAGTATCTCGCGATCCCGACGCCGACTGACCAGGTGAGCGCATGGCCGGTTCAGCAGGGACGCCCGGCGACGGGGCCGACACCCGGCCGTCTCTCATCGGCCCGCCGATTCCGGACGGGACCGACGGGGACCCGGCGCAGGCGCGGCTGCTGCGGGCGCTCTACGACGAACACGCGACGGCCCTGTGGCGATACACCTACAGCCTCGTCGGGGATTCCGGGCGGGCCGAGGACATCGTGCAGGAGACGCTGCTGCGGGCCTGGCAGCGCCCGCACATCCTCGATCAGTCCGCGGCGTCCGCGCGGGCGTGGCTGTTCACCGTGGCCCGCAACATGGCCGTCGACGAGCACCGCAGCGCTCGGCATCGACGCGAGTACCGCACCGACTCCCCACCCGAACAGGCCAGCCCGGATCAGGCCGACCGCGCCCTGGACGGCTGGTTGATCGCCGACGCGCTGGCCCGACTGAGTACCGATCACCGCAATGTGATCGTGCGCGCGTACTACCGCGGCCTGTCGACCCAGCAGATCGCGACCGAACTGGCCATCCCCGAGGGCACCGTGAAATCCCGGCTGCACTACGGCATGCGCGCCCTGCGCTCGGCACTACAGGAGATGGGGGTGACCAAATGACCGATGACGAGTACGCGACGTGGGACGCGCCGTACGTACTCGGCACGCTGGAGCGGAACGAACGCCTGGCGTACGAGGCGCATCTGGCCATCTGCCCCCGCTGCCGTGACGCGGTCGGAGAGCTGGCCGGGTTGCCGGGCCTGCTCGGCCGGGTGGACGCGGAAGTCGCCCTGGCGCTGGTGGATCCGAGCCGCGGGGAACCGGACGGCGCGCGGGTCGCGGAGGTCGCGACGAAATCCCCGGATCTGCTCCCGCTACTCGCGCACCGAACCCGCGCACAACGACGGCGAGGCCGTCTGCTGGCGGTGGGCGGTGCGGTGGCCGCCGCGGCCGCGGCGGTGATCATCGCGGTTCCGATCACCGCGACGGTCACCCAGCACAGCGCCTCCCCGGCGACCCAGCACATCGTGGCCGAGCGACAGCTGGAACCGGTGGCGGCGACCCCGGTTTCGGCCAGCTTCAAGGTGATCGACGCGGGCGGCAAGGCGACCGTGGAGATGTCGTGCCGCTACGCCCCGGGCGGGCTGCCGTACCAGGCCGGCTTCGAACTCTGGGCGACCTCGCGGACGGGCGGCTCCGCGAAGCTCATGGGCTGGTCCGCCGGTCCGGGCGAGGCCCTGACCATGACCCGGACCACCGAGCTGGCGCCCGATCAGATCGCCTCCCTCGAGGTGCGCACGGGCGGCGGCGCGACGATCCTGCGCGCCACGCTCTGAGTCGACCGGGAACTACGTGCCGAACAGATTCGTCAGTTGCCCGAATCTCGTACCGTCACCGACCGAAGCCCGCTGTCCACGCGCCGGAGGCCACGCGAATCGGGGTCGCCGAGGGCCTGCCGGACCGCGGCGTCGGCGGCTGGATCACCGACCGCGATGCGCGCGCTGCCGTCCGGATAGCCCTTGGCCGCGATACCGGCGCGCGCGAGCCTGTCCACGATGCCGGGACCAGGCAGGTACAGGAAGTTCGCACGACCCCGTGGGACGCGAATGCCACAGCGCCGCAGCGCGATTCGCAACCGCTCACGCTCGGTCGCGATTCGCAGCACGCGTTCGGCCAGTTCCGCTTCGGCCGCATACGAGGCCGCCACGGCCGCGACGGCGGTCTCCGGAACACCGAACGGCAACTGCAGCCGGAGCACCCGCCGCACCAGTTCCTCGGCGCCGAAGGCGTATCCGATCCGCAGTCCGGCCAGACCGTACGCCTTGGAGAACGTGCGCACCACCAACAGATTCGGATAGCGGGCGATGAGTTCGTGCCGATCGAGTGTGTCGGTGGCGCCGAGGAATTCGACGTAGGCCTCGTCCAGGACGACCGGCACCCGTCGCGGAATGCCGAACAGGAACGCCCTCAGCTCACCGGCCGCCACCACCGTGCCGGTCGGATTGTGCGGACGGCAGACCGCGACCAGGGCGGTGCGCGAATCCACCGCCCGCGCCATCGCCCACAGATCCTGCCGCCCCGACGAATCCAACGGAATACCCACGGTTTCCATGCCGACCATATCCGCCAGGATCGGATAGCCGTCGAAGGTGGGCGCGGCGCACACCATGCGTCCGCCCGGATCGGTCAGCGCCCGCATGATCTGCAGGACGACGCCGGTCGCACCGGCGCCGACCGCCACCTGCTCGGCCCGTACCCCGAGATGAGCGGCGATGATCCGGGGCAGTCGCCGCGGCAAGAATTCCGGATAGCGATTGGCCCGCCCCAGCGCCCGCTGCACCGCGTGGAGCACCGACGGCAGAGGCGGAAAAGGGTTTTCACTCAAGCTCAGGTCGTAGCGCACCGTCGCGGAGGAGGACATCGGCTCGGTGCGCCAGGATCGGCTCATCCCGCCGCGCCCCAGCGCACCGCCGCCGCGGCCGCGAAATCCCCGGCATGGGCGAAGGCGGCCAGCAGCACCACCGAGCCGTTGCGCAGCCGCCCCGCCCGATTCTCGATGTCCAGGGTCACCGGAATGCCCGCGGCGAACAGATTCCCACAGGCGTCGAAGGAATCGGGATGCCGTTCGGGGGGCAGTTCCAACGCGTCGCGCCAATTGCGCAGGAACAGCCGATTGGGCTGATTGGTGACGAAGGTATCGATATCGCGGCCCTTGACGCCGATCCGCTCGCACACCGCGAGCGCGACCTCGGGCACCAGCCGGTTGCCCCGCGCGAACACCTTGGCGATCTTCGATTCGGTGAAGGTCACGCAGGCCTGGCCGACCCCGGGCTCCCAGTACTTGCGCTCGGAGCCGGTGCCGAAATCCATATCCCCGGCGAATTCCGGATAGGTGCGGCATTCGATGTCCAGGATCGGGGCCCGGTCGTTCTTCACCAGCAACCCGACACCGCAGCCGTCCCCGGGCACCGGCGCCTGGGCCAGCCCGCGAATCTCGGTCTGGGTGAACACCGGACCCGCGGTGTTCTGCACGACCGCGATCAGTGCGCTGCGCGCCGCGGTGGTCCGCAGGATCATCCGGCCCAGCTGCATCATGTGCACGAAGGCCGCACAGCCGCCGTTGTGCACGTCGTAGACCCAGCCGGGCCGCATGCCCAGCCGCCGTGCCACCTCCGGACCGCAGCCCATGACCGGATTGGTCGGCAGCTGGGTGTGGGTGAGCAGCACATCGATGGCCGGAAGCAGTTCGCGCCCATGACGTTCCACGAGCGGGGCGACCGCCCGCTCCACCATGTCGACCGCCGTCTCGTCGCGATCGACGTGATGACGCGCCTTCGGGGCGCGGAACATCACGTTCTTGGCCATGCGCTCGGAGCGAGAGAATCGGGTGAAGTATTCGGTGCCGACCGGCTCGCCGGGAAGATAACTGGCCACGTCGGCCAGGCTCACCGGGGGCGGCGCCGACCTCGAATCCGGGAGATCCATGGCACGCCTCACCGCATCCAGCCGGGTTTGATCGGAAGTCGGTGTGCGGCCCGGTATTCGGCGATGGCCTTGAGATTGTTCAGCTCCAGCTGGTGCCCGGCCGAGAACATCTCCCAGAAATCGCCGACCCAGACCGACCGTTTCGGCGGCGCGGCCTCGGGATAGGGGTTTCGCTCGTAGAACGGGTGGTGGCAATTCATCCACAGCACCACCGAACCCGGCTTGTCGAAGACCACCTGCGCGTCCACCACCCGCATCAGGTAGATCATCCACAGGTGCTCGCCCTGATCCCAGGCGCAGTGGTAGTCCACGGTCAGCGCGTCGGGATTGGCGACCGTGCGCGTGTAGATCCGGGTCTCCGACCCCAGCCGGTCGTAGGCCAGCCACAGGCCGGGCCGATCGGTTTCGACGAAGCCGCGCAGGCTGTAGGTCCATTCCTCGAGGCAGCGGGTATCGGCGAGGTATTCGTACAACTCGCGCGGCGGGGCATCGATATAGGACTGCACGGGACAGAATTCACCGTAGATCTGGTCGTGCGGATACACCGACCGCAGCATGTCCATGATGATCGGCGTGGTCGCCTCGCGATCGGAATTCTCGATGCGCAACACACCCGGAATCGCTTTTTCCGGAATGTCGCTGAGCGCGGGCAGGGCGCTGGTGGTCACGAATGCCTCCTCGGGGCGGACAGGAACGGGATGAACGGCGGGATCTCGTCCGGATCGCAGTCGATCGAAATGAACGACGGGCCCGTATCTTCGATACAGCGCTGGACGACGGCGGCCAGTTCGCCCGCGCCGCCGGGCGAATACGCGGGTAGCTCCGGAAACATCGCCGCCACGCCCGCACCCGGATGGGCGGGACGAAAGCGGTTGAAGCTGTACCGATCTCCGTAGTAGAGCTGCTCGCGGGTGACGCACATGGCGTGCGCGTTGTTGTTGCACACCACGAATGTCACGGGTAGTTCGTATTCGAGTGCGGTATGGATCTCCATGCCGTGCATGTAGAACGCGCCGTCGCCCGCGATCACGAAGGTGCGCCGCATGCCACCGCCGGGACGATGCCGCCGGGCGAACGCCGAGCCGATACCCGCGCCGAACGCGTAGCCCATCCCACCCATCCCCAGGGCGACCACGAAGCGGCCCCCGCGCGGCAGGCGCAGATGATGGACGACCGCCGCACCGGTATTGCCCGCGTCGGCGAAGACATCGGTCCCGGGTTCCAGTGCGGCATTGAGGATTTCGACGATATCGCGATAGCGCAGACCGGGCCCGTCCGCGGCGGGGACCGGCAGCGGCGTGAGAGGACGCGGCGGCGCGGCGGGGCCCGGGTGGTCCGCGCCCAGGTCGTCGGCCAGGGCGGCGAGGGTGACGGCCAGATCGGTCGTCATGGCGTACTGCCCGTCCGGATAGGGGCGCTCGGCCCCGATCCCGGCGAGCACCGGGTGGGTCAGCGCCTCGTCCAGGCCGGTGCGCGCGGTGATCGGCAGCCTCGTCCCGATCAGCAGGCACAGCGCCGACCCGCGCACCGCGTCGACCAGTTCCGGATGGCCCATACTTCCGGCCACCCCGCAGAATCCGGGCTCGTCGTGGTCGTAGACGTCCTTGGCGTCGGGCGCGACCCCGACCGCGGCCTCCAGCACGGCCGCCAGGCGGCACAGTTGTGCCCGCGCGTCGTCGCGAGCCACCTGATCGCCGGCGATGATCGTGATCTTGCCGCACGCCCGCGCCGCCCGCAGTTCGGCGCGGACGCGGGCGAGTCCGGCCGTGTCGGACCGGAATTCCGGGCGCGGCGGCCGGAACGACTCGGCCGCGATCACCGCCTCCTGGACGTCCTTGGGCAGCAGCAGTACCGCCGGACCGCCGCGCAGCGCCGCGCGCACCGCGCGGTCCAACTGGGCGGGCAGGTCGGCGGCGTGGGTCACGCGGGTGCAGTAGTACGAGATCTGATCGAAAAGCCTTGCCGCGTCGAATGTTCCGGCCAGACCGCTGGAATCCTGGAACGCCCCCTTACCCGCCAGGCCGGTCGGCGCCTGGCCCACCAGCGCCAGTACGGGTACCCGGGATGCGAACGATTCGGCAAGTCCGGCAACGAGATTCATCGCCCCGCCACCCGAGGTCGCCGCGACCACGCCCAGCCCCGCGGTGGAGCGGGCGTAGCCGTCGGCCATCGCGGCCGCCGAGAATTCGTGTTTGGCCACCACACCGGTCACGTTCGGAGCGTCGAACAGGGCATCGTAGAGGTCTTCGATATTGGCCCCGTCGACGCCGAAGACGTGCCGCACGCCGAGCTCCGCCACGGCCCGCACCAGGTAGTCCACCGTCCGCGACGGCATCGACGCTCCTCTCTGCCGGGCCCGGAAGCGGCACGCGTCCGACGTGGCCGCTCTCTTCCGGGATACGAGGCATGCGCGCCGAGGGTTCATCACTTTCCGATGCGCACTTGCCATGTACGTATACGTCTACATATAGTGGAGCCATGCCCAACAAGACGGTCTATGTATCCGACGACGACCTGCCCCTGTTCCAGCGGGCGCAAGAGCTGGTCGGCGGCAACCTGTCCGGGGCGATCGTAGTGGCGCTACGCCGATTCATCGAGCTCGAGGAGGGGCGACAGGAGGGCTTCGACGAGGTGGTCGTGCGGGTCGGCCGCAACGGCGCCCGGCAGGTCCGCTTCGCCGGGGCCTTGCTGGGCGAGTGGCGCGACATCAACGACAAGGATTGGCGCTACCTCCGCGTGTGGCGCAGCCGCAAGGGCAAGTTCGTCCTGCACACCCAGGTGTCGAAGTGGTCGGAATATCCCACCCAGACACACAAGAACTGGATCAAGGAGCTCACCGACTGGCGGCGGATGCTCGGCGTCGGCGATCCGGACTGGGGTGAGTTCTCCCTCGACATCTTCGACGCGGTGACCGACCTGAAGGACCGGATCCCCGACAGCCTCTACGCCCGCGTCGTCGATCTGGCCGAACATCCGCAGATCGAGGACCTCGACATCTGATCCGGCCGCACAACGCGGCCGCGCCCAACCGAATACGCACCGACCTTGATCGCGTTCACGCCGCGGTCACGGCGCGGTCCACCCATGCATAAATAACCATTCATTAATGAGAGGCACAGCCATGCACACCCGCCATCCAGACGCGGCCATCTCGGTCACCGGCCTGCGAAAATCCTTCGGCGACCACGTCGTACTCGACGGCATAGATCTCGCCGTGCCCCGGGGAACGATCTTCTCCCTGCTGGGTCCCAACGGCGCCGGGAAGACCACGACCGTGCAGATCCTGTCGACTCTGCTGCGCCCCGACGGCGGCGAGATCCGCGTCGGTGGCCACGACGTCACCGCCGATCCCGCTTCGGTGCGCGCGACAATCGGTGTCACCGGACAGTTCTCCGCGGTCGACGAATTGCTGACCGGCCGCGAAAACCTGATCCTCATGGGCGATCTGCACCATCTGCCCCGCAGCGAGAGTCGTCGGCTGGCCGATGAACTGCTCGGGCGATTCGATCTGCTCGACGCGGCCGACAAGCCCGCGAGCAGCTACTCCGGCGGTATGACGCGGCGGCTGGATCTGGCCATGACCCTGGTCGGTGGTCCGCACATCATCTTCCTCGACGAACCGACCGTCGGACTCGATCCGCGTAGCCGACGGGTGGTGTGGGATATCGTCCGCACCCTCGCCGCCGAGGGCATCACCATCTTCCTCACCACGCAGTACCTCGAGGAGGCCGACGAGCTGGCGCATCGCATCGCCGTACTCGATCACGGTCACCTCGTCGCCGAGGGCTCCCCCGACGAGCTGAAGCGGCTGGTTCCCGGCGGGCACATCCGGCTCACGCTGGCCGATCGCCGTGCCCTGAACATCGCGACCGATCTGCTCGGCGGCATGGCGCAGGTCGAGGACCTCACCCTGGCGGTGCCCAGCGACGGGGGCGTGAAATCGCTTCGCTTCGTACTGGATCGGCTCGACGCCGCCGGTATCGAACCCGAGGGACTGGTGGTGCACACCCCCGACCTCGACGACGTCTTCCTCAGCCTCACCGGCCAATCCGTCCCCGAGAAGGAGACCACACGATGAGTATCATGACCGATTCCCTGGTCGACACCAGGACCATGCTGCGCCGGAATCTGGTGCACGCCAAGCGATATCCCGGCATGACCGGTTACCTCGTCATCATGCCGGTGGCCCTGCTGCTGTTGTTCAACTACGTCTTCGGCGGTGCGTTGAGCAAGGGCATCGGCGGCGGCAAGTACATCGACTACATCACCCCGGGCCTGCTGCTGATCGTTCCGGCGATGCTGGTCGTCACCGTCGCGGTCGCGATCGCCACCGATATGACGAAGGGTTTCGTCAACCGGTTCCGGGCCATGCCGGTGGCGCATTCGTCGTTCCTCAGCGGTCAGGTGATCGGCACCATGATCCAGGGCCTGCTCGGACTGATCCTGACCCTCGGTGTGGCGCTGCTGATCGGGTTCCGGCCGCACGCGAACCTGCTCGAGTGGCTGGCCGCGTTCGGACTGATCGTGCTGCTGCTGTTCGGCCTGTGCTGGCTGGGTGCGGGATTCGGGATGGCGGCGTCCTCGCCGGAGGCCGCGAGCAATACTCCCTCGATCATCCTGTACCTGCCCATGCTGGGCAGCGGCCTGGTACCGACCGACACCATGCCCAACGGGGTGCGGCACTTCGCCGAATTCCAGCCTTTCACCCCGATCACCGAAACCCTGCGCGGCCTGTTGATGGGTTCGGAGATCGGTAACAACGCGATCATCGCCATCGCCTGGTCCCTCGCCTTCGCGCTGATCGGCTACCTGTGGTCCACCAGCCAGTTCCGCCGCAAGGCCAACCAATAGCGAGGGGCGCGTCCCGCCGCGTGTTCAGAAGCGGAGCACCCGTCCCGTTCCGCCCGCCACTTCTACTTGTTCCCCGTCCGGTCCGCCCAGCGGGCCGGGCGGGGATTCCCGCGAGCATCATGGACACGTGATCCCCCGTGGCGAACCCAGCGGCTTCCGCCCCAACCCACCGCCCGCGACCCGCACCCGCAGCCGCGTACTGGTCCGGCTGCGGATCGCTCGCTGGGAATTGGTATTGCGCCAGACCATTATCGAACCCGGCGGCGACAGTGGCTGGCACTATCACGACGGCACGCTGTTCGTGCTGGTGACCGGGAGTGCGCTCGATCATCCGGGCACCGACTGCGTGCCCGTGATCTACCGTCCCTGGCGGATCTTCCGCGAGCCGAGGGGGCCGGACCATGCCCATCTCGCCCGTAACAGCAGCACGAAACCGCTGCTGCTCACCGTCGTATATCTCAATCCGGCGGGCCGTCCGCTCTCCCGCGGCATCGACCCCCCGCCGTGCGCTCAGGCCGCGCGGTAATCGCGCAGCCAGTCCGGGAATGCCGTCAAATCCGGCAGCACCACATCGGCCCCGGCCGCGCGCAGCTCGTCGGCGTCGCACGGCCCGGTCGTGACGGCGACCGAATAGGCCTGCGCAGTCCGCGCTCCCAGCACGTCGCCGACGTGATCGCCCACGTACACGCTCGCCCCGTGCTCACGCAGGGCCTCGGCCTTGCGCTCGGCCCACAGATCCCCGATCACCGCGTCCGCGCCGATGCCCAGATGCTCGAGGTGCAGTTTGGCATTCGGCTCGAATTTGGCGGTGACGACCACGGCCCGGCCCCCGGCCGCCCGCACGGCCGCGACGGCCTCGCGCGCGCCGGGCATGGCGACCGTGCCGGTGATGGCGTGGGTGGGGTACATCTCGCGATACAGGTCCGTCATCGCGGTGATCCGCTCGGCCGGAAACCAGTGCGCGAGCTCGATTTCCAGCGGGGGACCGAGCCGGGTCACGGTGAGATCGCAGTCGATATAGACCCCGGTGCGCTCGGACAGGGCCTGGTAGCAGGCGCGAATGCCGGGCCGGGAATCGATCAGGGTCATGTCCAGGTCGAAGCCGACCGTGAACTCGGGCGCCGCCATATCTCAGTTGGCGGGCTGGCAGGCGTCGCGCAGCGAGCAGGCGCCGCAGGCGCTTCCGCAGCCGCCGATCTCCGGCGCGGGCGCGAGCCCCGCGATCGCCTGCGCGGCGGCGTTGGCCCCGGCGCCGAGGGTGAACAGGGCGATCACGGCGGCCACCACGGCGGCGGCGATTCCGGCGAGGCCCCCGGCCCCCAGCGCGATCAGGCCACCGGCCGCGAGCAGCACACCGGCCCCGACGGAGGTGGGCGCGGCCACCCGATTGGCGACGCGGAAGGTCTCCTCGGTCCGCAACGCCTCCTCGGTATGCACGCCGAAGAATCGGTTGCGGGGCAGTGAGCCGGTCAGCCCGAGTGCCCCGGTGACGACGGCCACAGCCGCCAGCACGAACAGGATCAGCGCCACCACGAACACCCCAGCCACGCTACCCGGCGCGCCCGGGTGCCCCTTTTTGGGCCCCGACATGGGCACGCTTTACCCTGGTGAAGACCTTTATCCGGGGATGAAGCCACAAACGAAGGCAGGACCGTGCAGGACACTCGTGCAACCGAAACGACCGGTGCCGTCGCGACCGGTGACAGCGACGTCCCCGCACACCGCTACAACGCCTATCTGGCCGGGCGCATCGAGAGCAAGTGGCAGCGGACCTGGGAGGAGCGGGGCACCTTCTTCGCGCCCAATCCGGTCGGCCCGCTGGCCGGTGACACCCCGGACGACAAGCTGTTCATCCAGGACATGTTCCCCTACCCGTCGGGCGCGGGCCTGCACGTCGGCCATCCGCTGGGCTATATCGCGACCGACGTCTTCGCCCGCTACCACCGCATGCACGGGCGAAATGTGCTGCACGCCCTGGGTTATGACGCCTTCGGTCTGCCCGCCGAACAGTACGCCGTGCAGACCGGCGCGCATCCACGGGTGACCACCGAGTCGAATATCAGCAACATGCGCCGCCAGCTGGATCGGCTGGGCCTGGGCCACGATCGACGGCGCTCGTTCGCGACCACCGACCCCGAGTTCTACAAGTGGACGCAGTGGATCTTCCTGCAGATCTACAACTCCTGGTACGACACCGCGGCCGGCAAGGCCCGCCCGATCGCCGAGCTGGAGGCCGAATTCGGTTCCGGCGCCCGGAAAACCCCGGACGGGCGCGCGTGGGCGGAACTGAGCGCCGCCGAACGCGACGAGGTGCTCGACTCGTATCGCCTGGTGTACCTGTCGGATTCGATGGTCAACTGGTGCCCGGGTCTGGGCACGGTGCTGTCCAACGAGGAGGTCACCGCCGAGGGCCGCAGTGAGCGCGGTAACTTCCCGGTGTTCCGCAAGCGCCTGCGGCAGTGGATGATGCGCATCACCGCCTATGCCGACCGGCTGGTCGACGATCTGGACCTGTTGGACTGGCCGGAGAACGTGAAGGCCATGCAGCGCAACTGGATCGGACGCTCACGTGGCGCGCAGGTGCGATTCGCTGCCGACGGCGAGACCATCGAGGTCTTCACCACCCGTCCCGACACCCTGTTCGGCGCGACGTATGTCGTACTGGCCCCGGAACACGAGCTGGTGGACCGCCTGGTGGCCGCGCGGTGGCCCGAGGGTATCGACCCGCACTGGACCTTCCAGTCCCCCACACCGGCCGAAGCCGTTGCGGCGTACCGCAAGTCGATCACCGCGAAATCGGATCTGGAGCGTCAGGAGAACAAGGACAAGACCGGTGTCTTCCTGGGCGCCTACGCCACCAATCCGGTCAATGGCGAACAGCTGCCGATCTTCATCGCCGACTACGTGCTGAGCGGCTACGGCACCGGAGCGGTCATGGCCGTGCCGGGCCACGATCAGCGCGACTGGGAGTTCGCCACCGCCTTCGGGCTGCCGATCGTGGAAGTCGTTGCCGGTGGGGACATTTCGCAGGCGGCGTACGGGGGCGACGGCTCGCTGATCAATTCCGACTACCTGAACGGCCTGGATGTCGAGGCCGCGAAGACGAAGGTGATCGAGCGGCTGGAGGCCGACGGCCACGGCCGGGGCACGGTGCAGTACAAGCTGCGCGACTGGCTGTTCGCCCGCCAGCGCTACTGGGGTGAGCCGTTCCCGGTGGTCTACGACGCCGACGGCCGCCCGCACGCCCTGCCGGATTCCCTGCTGCCGGTGCAGCTTCCGGAGGTCAAGGACTTCGCGCCGGTCACCTTCGATCCCGACGACGCCGACTCCGAGCCGTCGCCGCCGCTGGCCAAGGCCACCGAATGGGTCGAGGTCGAACTGGATCTGGGCGACGGACCCAAGACCTATCGCCGAGACACCAACGTGATGCCCAACTGGGCGGGCAGCTCCTGGTACCAGCTGCGTTACACCGATCCCACGAATACCGAGGCGCTGGCCGCGCCGGAGAACGAGCGGTACTGGCTGGGCCCGCGCCCGGCCGAGCACGGCGCGGGCGATCCGGGTGGCGTCGATCTGTATGTCGGTGGCGTCGAACACGCGGTGCTGCATCTGCTGTACTCGCGGTTCTGGCAGAAGGTGCTGTTCGATCTGGGCCATGTGTCCAGCTCCGAGCCCTACCGGCGGCTGTTCAACCAGGGCTATATTCAGGGCTACGCCTACACCGACGAGCGCGGCACCTACGTGCCCGCCGCCGAGGTCGTCGAGCGGGACGGAAAGTTCTTCTGGACCAATGAATCCGGCGTGGAGATCGAGGTCTTCCAGGAGTACGGCAAGATCGGCAAGTCGCTGAAGAACGCCGTCTCGCCGGACGAGATGTACGACCTGTACGGCGCGGACACCTTCCGCTTCTACGAGATGTCGATGGGCCCGCTGGACACCTCCCGCCCGTGGGCGACGAAGGACGTCGTCGGCGCGCACCGCTTCCTGCAGCGCGTATGGCGGCTGGTCGTCGACGAGGAGTCCGGCGACCTGCGGGTCACCGACGCCGCCCCCGCCGACGCCACGCTGCGCCTGCTGCACCGCACCATCGACGGCGTCGACGCCGATTACGCGGCCCTGCGCGACAACACCGCCGGTGCCAAGCTGATCGAGCTGACCAACCACCTGACCAAGGAATACCCCCAGGGCGCCCCCCGCTCGGTGGTCGAACCGCTGATCCTGATGCTGGCCCCCATGGCTCCCCACATCGCCGAGGAACTGTGGGAACGCCTGGGCCACACCACCGCCCTGGCCCACGGCCCGTTCCCGCAAGCGGATCCCGCTCTGCTGGTGGAGGATTCGGTCGAATACCCCATCCAGGTCAACGGGAAGGTCCGCAGCCGCGTCAGCGTCCCCGCCGACGCCGACCCGAAGGCGGTGGAGGCCGCCGCCCTGTCCGACGAGAAGCTGCTGGAATTCCTGAACGGGAAGGCGCCCCGCAAGGTGATCGTCGTCCCGGGCCGCCTGGTGAACGTGGTCGCCTGACCCCGCCTCACTCCGCTCGGCGGGGGAAGTGAAGAGGTTCCGCTCGGCGGGGAAGCGAAGCGGCTCCGCCCCACGAGGGAAACGAACAGGCTTCGCTCACCCGGGGGAGTCGGAGCTCTAGCTCGCCGGGAGAGCGAAGGGCCTTTGCTCGGTGGGGTGGAATGGTTTTCGCGCGCCGGGTAGCGGAAGCCTTTCGCCCAGCTGGGGACTGAAGGCTTCGCTTCGTAGGGAAGCGAAACGACTTCTCCTCCAAGGGAAGGCGCAGGTGCCGAGGGCAGGTCGGCTGTGCGCTAACGCGGCTCAGGGGAACGAGGCGGCGTGGGGATGGGTCAGGACGGGCGGAGGTTTGTGATCGGCAGGCCGTGTTCGGCGTGTATGCGCGCGGCTACGAGAGAGCGGTGGCAGGCCTCCGGGTCGCGCTCGACGCAGAACAGAGCGGTTGTCGCGGCGGGCGGGAGTTCGGCGATGAGGGCGGGAAGGGGGAAGGGGGCGAGAATTTCTCGGGTGTAGCGGTCGATGTAGTGGGGAGCCAGCATGATTCGGTTGCGTTTACCCACGCCCTGGCGGTCGTCCTCGCGGTACTGGAGGTGGCGTAGGTCGGTTGTCGGTGCCAGTTCCCTGATGTGGCGGTAGCCAATGTCCGCCTCGGCGAGTGTGCGCTGCAGCCGGGTCGAATTCGCCCACGAGTAGTCGGGGCCCCGGACGCCGCGGCGCTGGCGGAGGTCGAGGAGGAGCCGCACGCCAGCGCCGGTGAGCTCTTCGAGGAAGGCTTCGGCCGTGAAACCGTAGACGCCGATGGTCGCGATGCCGGTCATCGCAATCCCCGAGCCATTAGGGCACGAGTGCCGGTTGGTCCACGACCCACAGCCAGGAGCCGTCCGGTTGGCGACGGGCGATCTCGACGGTCACCTCGCCGGTGGTCAGCGTGGACGCGGTCAGCGCCAGATCGCCGCTCACCAGCGCCGGATGCTGCCTACCCGGCGAGAGCACCGGTGCGGCCGCGACGAACTGCTCGTACACCGCGCGGATCTGGGCATGTCCGGTCGTGAGGTTGCCGGGCGGGAACGCCAGCACGGCGTCCGGCTCGTACAGCGCCACCAGTCCGTCGACATCGCCCGCGTTGGCGCGCTCGATGAAATACCTGCCCAGGTCGTTCGGGTCGGTGGCCACATTCTCGATTGTCATGCCGACAAGCCTTCCAACGAAACACGACATCCTGTGTCGTGTATTCGATAAAGTTTTCCCATGCGCGCCGACCGACTGGTCTCACTGGTGCTGCTGCTGCGCCGCCACGGCCGGATGTCCGCGCCCGAGCTGGCCCGCGAATTGGAGGTCTCCACCCGCACCGTGCTGCGGGATATCGAGGCGCTGTCCGCCGCGGGCGTCCCGGTCTACGCCGAACGCGGCCGACACGGCGGCTTCGCCCTGCTCCCCGGTTTCCAGACCGAGCTCACCGGGCTGAATCACGACGAGGCACTCGCCCTGCTGGTCGCCGGATCACGGCGCGGCGCACAGGCATTCGGCCTCGGCGCGGCGCTCGCCTCGGCCATGCGCAAGGTGGTCGACGCGCTACCCGAGAGCTATCGAGCCACCGCGGCCGACGCCGCCCAGCGCGTGCTCATCGACCCGGAAACCGACCTCTTGGCGCGTCGGCTGGTCGCCGAGGAGATCCCCGACGCCATCGTGACCGCGGTCCGCCGCGCGGTATTCACCGGACACAAACTACGCATCCACTACGCCGCCGCGGACCAGCCCCCGAAATGGCGCACGGTCGACCCGATCGGCCTGGTCACCGTGCGCGACCAGACCTACCTGCTGGCCACGAGGTCCGGCGCGGACCGCACCTACCGCCTGTCCCGAATCTCGGCCGCCGAGGCACTCCCCGAACCCGCCCAGCGACCGGCCCGCGTCGACCTCGACCGCGCCTGGCAAGAACGCACCACCCGATTCCGAACCGGCGGCCCCCAAGTCACCGCCCTACTACGAGTCAACCCAGCCCATCGAGACGAACTGACGGCCATCGCCCTAACCGTCCACCCCGCCCCACCCGACTCAACCGGCTGGCCCCGCCTACAGGCAACCTTCCAAGACCCCAGACACGCCGAATGGACCCTATGGCACCTCGCCCCCAACGCAGAAGTCCTCTCCCCCGAGTGGCTACGCACCTCCCTACACAACCGCGCCACCGCAACCATCACCCACTACGAAACCCCACCCTGACCCTCCCCACCCACAGAGCAGGCCCGCCGAGCGAAGCGAGGCTGGGTCAGGCGGGCGGGAGGAGGACGTCGTTGAGGGTGACCATCGACAGGTTGCGGTCCTTGATCAGGGCGACCAGGTCGTTGTAGCAGTGGGTGACCGGGGGATGGTTGGCATGGCCGATGACGATGGTCTGGGGGTTGAAGTACTGGTGGGCCATCTGGCGGATGTAATCCTCTGTGACCAGTTGGGCGTCGGAGAGGGAGCCGTACCACATGGTGGGGACGGTGTAGCCGCAGTCGGCGGCCACGCGGTCGACGGTGGGGTCGTGGTAGCCGAAGGGCGGGCGGAAGTAGGGGGTGCCGTCCACGCCGAAGGTGTTGTGCAGGAAGGCTTTTGCGCGGTTGAGCTGGTCGGCCACACCCGCGGGGGAGAGTTTGGTCAGGGCGGCGTGGTCCCAGGTGTGATTGGCCAGTTGGATCTGGCCGGATTCGACCAGGGGGCGCAATGCGTCTCGGTGGATGGTCCACGAGTCGTAGTACGCCGTCACGAAGAATGTGAAGCGCGCGCCGGTGTCGCGGGCGAATCGGATGTAGGCGCCGACGACCTCGGGGCTGGAGCCGTCGTCGACGGTCAGCGCCAGGCTCCGGCCCGGACCGGGCAGGGCGGTGATGGCGCCGCGCGACAGTCGCGTCTTGGGTCCGCCGGGCGGGGGCGGCAGCAGCGGCGGCGCGGGCGTTGCCGTACTCGGCAGCGCGCTCCCCGAGCCGCCGGAACCGCTCGGCGGTCCTCCGGGCGAACCGCTCGGCGGCGGATCTCCCTCCGCCAGCGCCGATCCGACCATCGCCGCGGCCGCACCGGCGGCTCCAGCCGCCAGCATCGTCAGGAACTGGTGCCGGGACAAGGTCGAACTCATAGCACACCAAAGATATTCGGTCGCCCGCGGAATCTCGTGAATATTCGATGACGCCGCGCCGAAGCTTCGGTCATCGCGCGATCGGACGCAGCACGATTTCGGTGGGATGCGCGTCCCGCGGCGTCTCGACCGCGTTACGCACCGCCCGCGCAACCGTTTCCGCGGTGAGGAACTCCTCGGGCCGATACTCGCGCCCCTCACCCGCCACGATGGCGCGCTGCATATCGGTATCGATCCGTCCCGGGTGGATCGAGGTGACCCGCAGGTCCGATTCCTCCTGCCGCAACGCGTCCCCGAACGCCCGCAGCCCGAACTTGCTCGCGGCATAGACGCCCCAGCCCGGATTGGCCCGCAGCCCGGCGCCCGAATTGATCAGCACCACATGACCTTTCGCGGCCCGCAGCGCGGGCAGCAGCAGCCTGGTCAACTCGGCGACGGCAATGAGATTGGCCTCCAACGTCTCCCGCCACTGCCGCACCGACGATTCGGCGATCGGCCCGAGTTCCCCCGCAACGCCCGCGTTGTGCACCAGGACATCGAGCCGCTCGATCGGGGCCGCCGCCCGCGCCACCGCCGCGTAGTCGGACAGCTCCACCGGCCAGCCGGTGGCCCCGGGCAGTTCGGTCAGAATGCCGGTCAGCGAATCGGCCGACCGCGCGCCCAGCAACAGCCGATGGGTCGGCGCCAGCTCGCGGGCGATGGCCGCCCCGAGCCCGCGGCTGGCCCCCGTGATCAGGGCGGTCGGCTTACCAGAGGAGCTCTCGGTCACCATGCCCTCACCGTAGTAAGTGCCCGATTGGCGTAACCACGCGGCCACACCCGACGATGGTCACGGCAGCCCACCTGTCCCGGGGGCCAGCCAGGCATTCCCAGTCACGAACCGAGGCGAACAGGGTGACAACTGCCGATCAACTGCCGGTCACGCACCGGCCGACGAGTGCCGAACCCGCGCAGCGCGCATACCTGCGGGTGGCATCGCAGAATAGGGAGATGAACGGACCGGGTTTCACCCCGACGCAGTTGGCCGCCCGCGCGGCCTACCTGCTGCGCGGCAACGACCTGGGAACCATGACCAGCGCCGCGCCCAAGCTCTATCCGCATATGTGGAGCTGGGACGCGGCGTTCGTGGCGGTGGGCCTGGCCCCGCTGAGCGTGGAACGGGCGGTGGTCGAACTCGACACCCTGCTCTCCGCGCAGTGGAAGAACGGGATGATCCCGCACATCGTGTTCGCGGGCGGCCGCGACGGCTACTTCCCCGGCCCCGCCCGCTGGGAGTGCCGCAGACTGGCCGTCAACGCCCCCGACGGCCCCGACACCTCCGGCATCACCCAACCACCCGTGCACGCCATCGCCGTGCAGCGCGTCCTGGACCACTCCCGCAGGCACGGCCGCAGCACCCGCGCGGCCGCCGAGGGATTCCTGGATCGCCGCTGGCCCGATCTCATGCGCTGGCATCGCTGGCTCGCCCACGCCCGCGATCCCAAGGGCAACGGCCGCATCACTCTGTACCACGGCTGGGAATCGGGTATGGACAACTCGCCGCGCTGGGATCGCGCCTACGAGAACGTGATTCCCGGTCCCGATCTGCCGCCCTACGAGCGGGCCGACATCCATGTGGTCGATCCGTCGCAGCGGCCCACCGACCGCGAATACGACCGCTACCTATGGCTGGTCGAGCAGATGCGCCGCTGTGGATACGACGATTTCCAGATGGCCTCGACTCTGGGCTTCGCGGTCGAGGACGTCTTCGTGACCGCCGTCTTCGCACTGGCCTGCGAGGTGCTGGCCGGTATCGGCGAGGACTATCGGATGCCGAACGCCGACGTGCGCGAGCTCTACGAATGGGCCGACTACTTCCGTGCCGGGGTCATCGCCACCACCGATCCGCGCAGCGGCGCGGCCCGCGACTTCGATCTGCGGCTGGGCCGCTGGATCGAGACCGAGACGCTGGCGATGTTCGCGCCGCTGCTGTGCGGCGGCCTGCGTCGCGATACCGAGCGCAGCCTGCTGCGGCTGTTCGAGGGTCCGCGGTTCTGCGGCCATCCGGATCTGCGCTACGCGCTGCCGCCGTCCACCTCACCGGTGTCCAGGGACTTCCGCCCGCGCGAATATTGGCGCGGACCGGTGTGGCCGGTGATGAGCTGGCTGTTCTCCTGGGTCTTCGCCCGGCGCGGCTGGGCGGAACGATCGTTCATGCTGCGGGCCGAGGGCCTGCGCCAGGCCAGCGACGGCAGCTTCGCGGAGTACTACGATCCGTTCACCGGCGAGCCGCTGGGCAGTATGCAGCAGTCGTGGACGGCCGCATCGGTTTTGGACTGGCTGGGTTAGCCACGAGCAATCTTCCTCGCCGAGGCACAGCCGCGTCTGTGGTCACATCGGCCGGAACTGCCTACCCTCATATCATGCATCGACGCACAGTGGCTCGCTCCGAAGTACGTCGCACAATGCTGGCACTGACTCTCGCGGCGGCGATGGGCACACTATCGGCAACTGGCATTGCCGCCGCGCAGCCGACCGGACCGGACGTATCGTCCTGGCAGCACGTCGACGGCCGGTTGATCAACTGGTTCGAGGTGCGTGCCGCCGGGCACCATTTCGCGATGGTCAAGGCGACCGAGGGGTTGTCCTATATCAATCCCTACTTCGTGCCCGACAGCCTGCTCATGCGCGCGGCCGGCGTGGCCCGGGGCACCTACCACTACGCCCGCCCGCAGCTGCCGCCCGAACCGCAGGCCGCGCTGTACGCGAGCGTGGTGCTCGGGCAGAACGGGCCGCTGGATCTGCCGCCGGTGCTGGATCTCGAACATTCCGGCGGGCTGCCCCCGGCCGCGCTCGTCGACTGGACCCACCGATACCTGAACACGGTGCAGGCGTTGACCGGTCGCGTCCCGATCATCTACACCTATCCGCACTTCTGGAAGACGGCGATGGCCGATTCGCACGAGTTCACCCGCTATCCGCTGTGGATCGCCGACTACCGCGGCAACCCACAACCCGAGGTGCCGGGCGGCTGGCCCACCTGGACCTTTTGGCAGACCACCGATTCGGGGCGCATCCCGGGGATCGCGGGGAATACGGATCTGAACGTGTACAGCGGAGCGCAGGGTGATTTCGCGCGCTTCGCAAATATGGCCTGAGCGTGAACAAGTGGGCCACGTGCGGTACGCGGCCCACTCACCCACCGGAAATCGCTCCGCACCCGGTACCCCGACCCGATCAGTGGCAGTCGTAGTGCCCGTTGTGGGCGGCGTGGCGGCAACCGTCGTGGATGTAGTCCACATGGTCGCCGTGCGGGATGGCCACATGTCCACAGCCCTCGCCGTGCTTGTGGGCGTGGCCGCCGCCGTGCTCGCGGTGCTCACCCGACTCGCATTCGTCGAAGTGCCCGTCGTGGGCGCGATGCAGATGCCCGTCGTGGACGTAGTCGACGTGATCACCGTGCGGAACGGCGACGTGCCCGCACCCCTCCCCGTGTTTGTGGGCGTGGTCGGTATGCGGCGCATGTGCTGTCGTCATCGAACTCCCCTCTTTCCGTAGTGCGGATGGATGGGTGGTGCCGATCACATACAGTAATAGCCATACATTTGCTCTTCACTCCCGACCCGCCCGGGCCCGCTCACGCGCCGATATTGCCCCCGCCCTTCTTCCAGACCGACACCACCGACGGTCGCGGCAGGCCGGTGCCGCCGTCGGGCCAGTGCGACGCGGGCTTCTCGGCGGTGGCGTCGTCCCGTTCGCCGGGGTGCTGGACACAGACCGTGATCCGCTTGTTCGTGACGGTGGGACCGCAGGTCTCCGCGCCGTAGGGCACGGTGAGGAACTGTTTGGTCTCGCCGCGGTTCGGCCCGTCGAGCACCACCGAGAACAGCCCGTCGTTGGCCTGCATGGCACGGGAGGAGTCGGTGGAGATCCAGAGGTTGCCGTGCTCGTCGAAGGCGAGATTGTCGGGCGCGGCGATCGGGCTGATCTTGGCCTTGTCGAATCCCGCGAAGTAGGTGTCGGCCGTCTTCGGATCGCCGCAGAGCATGAGCACGCTCCAGGTGAATGTGGTGCCCGCGTGCTCGTCGTCGAGCTCGAGCACCTGCCCGAACTTGTTGGCGGTGCGCGGATTCGCCTCGTCCACGGCGGGTTTGCCCGCGGTGCCGCGCTGCTCGTTGTAGGTGAGCGCGACATACACCTTGCCGGACTTGGGATTGGCCTCGAAATCCTCGGGCCGGTCCATCTTGGTGGCGCCCACCTTGTCGGCGGCGAGCCGGGTGAACACCGCGACCTCCTCGGCGGTGAAGCCGTCGACCTGCGAGGTGGCCCTGCCGTCCTCGGCGGTGATCAGCAGCGGAATCCACTGCCCGGTGCCGCTGAAACCCTTGTCGGAGGGCGTCTTTCCGGTGCCATCGATCTTGTCCGGGTGATCGCCGGTGAACTTGGCGACGTAGAGGGTGCCCGCGTCCAGGATGGTGGTGTTCGTGCGGCGATCGGCCGCCGTGCCGCCGGAGGCGATCTTGCGCGCGGACACGAACTTGTACATGTAGTCGAACCGCTCGTCGTCGCCCATGTAGGCGACCACGGTGCCGTCCTCGGTGACGTGAATGGTGGCGGCCTCGTGCTTGAACCGGCCGAGCGCGGTGTGCTTGATCGGGGGCGCGGCCGGATCCCACGGATCCAACTCCACCACCCAGCCGAACCGGTTGGCCTCGTTGGGTTCCTTCTCCAGATCGAAGCGCGGCTCGTGACGCTCCCACTTGCGTTCGGAGGCGCCCTGCGAGAAGCCGTAGCGCTTCAGACGCGCCTTGGTCGGCTCGTCGGCGACCTTGCCCGCGTTGGCGAAGTACTGGTTGACGTTCTCCTCACCCGACAGCACCGTGCCCCAGGGGGTCACACCGCCGGAGCAGTTGTTCAGCGTGCCCAGCACCCTGGTGCCGGTCGGGTCGGCGGAGGTCTTCAGATACGCGCTGCCCGCGGCCGGGCCGGTCACGACGAATTCCGTGGTGCCGGTGACGCGGCGGTTGTACCGGCCGAATTCCGGAGTGAGCCTGCCGGTCGCGGCCTCCCCGCGCACCTGGACCACCGAAAGGCCATGTGCGGCAAGGGCGATGCGATAGTGCAGTGCGGAGGGGTTCTCCTTGTCGTAGCCGAAGAACATCTGCGGTTCGGTGGTGTACTCGTGATTGACCACCAGCAGGTAGGTGTCGGCCTGCCCCTCGACCGGCAGCAGCGCGGCGAAGTCGTTGTTGAAGCCGAACTGCCTGGCCTGCGCCTCGGGGGTCTGTGCGGCCGGATCGAATGCCGGTGCGTCCGCGAATACCGGATCACCCCAGCGGATCACGACATTGTGCTCATAACCCTCGGGAACCACGAGCGCGTCCTCGGAATTCGGCGCGACGGGCTGGAAGTTGGTGCCCACCGGCACCCCGTCGACCAGCGTGCCACCGGCGGCGGTCTTGGCGGGTTCGGAATCGCCGCAGGCCGCGAGCAGACCACCCGTGCCCAGCGCCGCGACCACCGCGGCGCCGCCCTTGAACAGGCCGCGCCGGGACAACGCCGCGCGGACCACATCACCGAAGTATTCGTTGTCCGAGGTGTTGGGCGCCTCGTGCGCACAGGCGTTGCCGCACTTGTAGGTACAGGTGATGGCCGCGCGCTTGGGCTTACCGTCCCGCTCCACGAACAGCGGTAGCGGTTTGATCGCCGCATCGTGCGGCGAGGGCTGAGAACTCACAACATGCTCCAGGTTTCGCTCTGTTGCGCGCAGCGTAGACAGTGCAGGCAAGTTGCCGACGCCGAAAAAGTGAACCTTGGACCAATTAGGTTGCCCTCATCCGGGCCGCCCGCGGCTACAGCACCTGCGAGAGGAACTGGCGCAACCGCGGCGTCTCGGCCGCGTCGAAAATCGCGTCCGGGGTACCGGATTCCACGATCCGCCCCTCGTCCATGAACACGACGCTGTCGGAAACCGAACGGGCGAAACCCATCTCGTGTGTCACGACGATCATGGTCATCCCGCCCGAGGCCAGCTCGGCCATCAGCGACAGCACGCCCTTGACCAGCTCCGGATCCAGCGCCGAGGTGGCCTCGTCGAACAGCATGAGCTCCGGCTTCATGGCCAGCGCGCGGGCGATGGCGACCCGCTGCTGCTGACCGCCGGACAGATTGGCCGGACGGGTGTCGGCGCGCCCGGCCAGGCCGACGGCCTCGAGCTGTTCCAGCGCCTCCGCGCGGGCCTGCTCCTTGGACAGTCCGCGCAGTTTGCGCGGTCCCAGCGCCACATTGTCGGCGACGGTCATATGCGGGAACAGGTTGAAGTGCTGGAACACCATGCCGATCCGCTGGCGTAGCCGATCCGGATTCTCGGTGAGCACCGAGACATCGTCGATCAGCACATCACCGGCATCCGGCTCGTGCAGCCGGTTCAGCACCCGCAGCAGCGTGGATTTGCCGGAGCCGGACGGGCCGATGACCGTGGTCGTCTTCCCGGCATCGACGTGGATGTCGATCCCGCGCAACACCTTGTTGCGTCCGAGGGTCAGATGCAGTCCGGTACCGGTGAGCGAGGAACTACGGAATTCACTCATGCGCTCTGTCCTTTCGAGCATGACCGGAGGCCCTCCGTGGTTACGCACGCTGCTGCCTCCTCCGGGTCTTGACCGGTCACGCTCCGCGCCCTTCCGTGATGACGGCCTGTTCGACCGGATCGATCGGATCCTCCGCACGACCGGTGCGCAACCGCCGGTCGATGTAGTTCACCAGATGGGTGAGTGGGATGGTGAGCAGCAGGTACATCAGACCGGCCGCCACCAGCGGGGACAGATTTCCGGTCTGGGCGTTGAGGTCTCGGCCGACCGCGAACAGTTCCCGCTGGGTCGCCAGCAGACCCAAGAAGTAGATCAGCGAGGAGTCCTTGATCAGCGCGATGAACTGGTTCATCAGCGCGGGCAGCACCCGTCGCACGCCCTGCGGAATCACCACCAGCGTCATGGCCTGCCGGTAACCGAAGCCGATGGCCCGCGCCGCCTCCATTGTCCGGCCTCCACCGATTGGATGCCGGAGCGGAAGATCTCGCCGATATAGGCGGCCGCCAACAGCGCCAGCGCGACCGCGCCCAGCCAGTACGGATTGTTGCCGGTCACATTCTTGACCACCGGGCCGATGCCCAGGCCGATCAGCAGGATGATCACCACCGCGGGCAGGCCGCGGAAGATATCGGTGTACACCCGCGCGGGCCAGCGCAACCAGCGCGTGCGCGAGATGCCCGCGACCGCCAGCAGCATGCCGATGACGGTGCCGAGCGCGCCCGAGACCAGCGCCAGGATCAGCGTGTTCGGCAGACCGGTCGCGAGCAGGTCCGGAAAGGCCTTGCGGTACAGCGACCAATCGAAGAACGTGTCCTTCAGTTGCGCCAGGGTGGATTTCGGCGCGGCCTGCGGCGTATCACTGCGCTGGTGTTCGGCCGCGATCTTGTCGAAGTCCGGAAGTTCAGGTGTGGCAGCGGCTTTCGAGCCCGGCTTCCAGCCCGGGGGCAGCGGCCGCGGCTCCCATTCCGAGTACAGTCGCGCGTAGGTGCCATCGGCGATAACGGCGTCCAGGCCCGCGTTGAGGGCGTCGATCAGCGGCTGATTGTCCTTGCGCACCGCCCACGCCGTGAAGTTGTCCAGGCTGAAGGTGTTCTGCACGATCGAGGTCGGATCGCCGGGCTTGATCGTGCCGGTGGCCTGGGCCGAGGGCGCGACCCAGGCGTCGATCTGACCGGACTTCAGATTCGCGTAGGCGGTGTTGTAGTCCGGGAACTTGACCGGGTCCAGGCGCAGGGTGTTGACCACGTACTCGTCCTGCACCGTGCCCTGCACCACGCCGATCCGCACGCCGGGCCGCAGATCCGAAAAGCCCTTCAGCGCACTGCCGTTCGGCACGACCAGCGAGAAGTAGCCGAAGTCGTAGCCATTGGTGAAACCGACCAGCTGGCGGCGGGCGTCGGTGGTGGTGATGCTCGACGAGCCGACGTCGAAGCGCCCGTTGGCCACCTGCGCCAGCAGGCCCGCGAATTCGGTGCCGGAGAATTGCACCTGCAGGCCCAGCTTCGCGCCGATCGCCTTCAGCAACTCGTTGTCGAAGCCGGTGAAGGCGCCCGCCGAGTTCACGCAGATGCTCGGTGGAGCGTCCGACAGTGTCCCGACGCTGAGCTTGCCGGGGGTGAGCAGGCCGAGCTTGTTCGTATCGATCCGATCCAGCGGCACGGTATTCGCTGTGGTGTAGCGGTCACTGCCCGCCGAGGCGCCCGAGGCCAGATTCGTCGGCGCCGAGGAGGCCGACGCCACGCCCGGCGGGGCACAGAGGTCACGGCTTGCCGATGAGTTGCTGCTATCGGAGCCGCAGGCCGTCAGCATCAGGAGGGTGACGGCCGACACCACCGCGAGCAGCGCACGGGATCGAGATACGGGCAAACGTGCCATAGCCGAGAACATTAGCCGGGCGATATCGGTCAGCCGACCACGCCCCAGTGCAGCACCCGCACGGTGAACAGCACCAGGCCGAGTGACACGGTGGCGACCACCACCAGGCCGACCACGGCCACCGCCAGCGGCCGCCAGCCCGTGCGGCCGAGCTCCCGGAAGTTGGTATTGAGTCCGACACCCGCGAAGGTGAGCAGGAATGCCCACTTCGAGACGTTGCCGAGGTTGGTGATCTGGGACTTGTCCAGCCAGTGCGCGGTCACCAACGCCGAGACGGCCAGGAAGCCGAGTACGAACTTGGGGAACTTCGCCCACACGAACGCCGCCTTGGCCCGCAGCCCGGGCGCGAGGACCTCGGCCTCGCCGCGAGCGGCCCAGTACAGCGCGAAGGCGAGCACGACGAAACCGATCAGCGCGTTGCGGGTGGATTTCACCAGCACCGCGAGCTTGCCCGCGGCGTCGGAGTACGCGTAGCCGGTGGCGGTCGTCTCGGCGGTGTTGTCCACCGCCAGCCCGGCCCACAGCCCGAATTCGTGATCGGTCAGGTCCAGCCCGTGGCCGATGGCGGGCAGGGTGAACAGCGCGACCGCGCCGAGGGCGAGGATGGCGGCGATCGCGTAGCTCACCTCCGAGTCGCGGGCGCGGATCGCGCCACGGGTAGCCACGATCGCCGAGACGCCACAGATCGAGGTGCCGACGGCCAGCAGCGAGCCGAGCTTGCCGGACAAACCCAGCAGCCGGGCCACGGTCAGGATGATCGCGCCCGCCACGGTCATATCGATCAAGATCAGCACGAAGCTGGTGCCGCCTAGTTCGGCGATATCGCCGAGTACGAAGCGCGAGCCCAGTGCGACGATGCCGATCTTCAGCCAGAACTCGTAGGTACCGATGCCGGGACGGAAGATCTTCGGCACTCCAACAGTATTGGCAATGATCAGGCCGAAAAGTATTGCCCAGAGCACATATTCGATATCCGGAAAGCGCCAGTGGTGGGCCTTGACGAACGAGTTCACCCAGATCTGGGTGTATTTGCCGAGCAGACCGATGGCGATCAAGAGGAGAATGCCGGGCAGGTAGGCGAGGAGGGCGGGGCGCTGCGTGGATTCGATTGCGGGCGAATTCGTTTCGGTGGCCATCGCGCTCACCACGGAATCGTCGGCAGCACGCCGGTGACCGCCGCCAGGGTGATGACACCGGCCACGATCACCGCCCACCAGTCGAGGCCGATGCGCTCCCACACCGGCGGGCGCTCGCTGGGGACGGGGCCCGGCTCGCTCATGACGCACTCCCTCATCGCTGCCGATCGCGGCGCGGTCTCCCGCGATCAGCAGCCATGGTGAGGCGTGCCACACCGATGAGGAAGTAATGGAATCAGGATGATTCGGAACTATCCGGCGCGCTGATCCCGCCAGCGGATGGCCGCTTCCACCTCGGACAGGTCGTAGTCGGGTCCGCTGGAGCCGATGGTGAACAGCGTCGCGCCCGCCTCGACGAGGGTGTCGGCCCGCGCGGCGCCCGGCCACTCCACCGAGCGTTCGATGGTGGCCGGATCGGTGCCGACGTCGGCGCAGTGGTCGGCGAGGATCTTCGACTTGCGTTCCAGCACATCCACATCCGCGAAGGTGTGCCAGATGTCGGCGTATTCGGCGACCAGGCGCAGCGTCTTCTTCTCGCCGCCGCCACCGATCAGGATCGGGATCTCACGCAGCGGTTGCGGGTTGAGCTTCTTCAGGCGGGCGTCGATGCGAACCAGGTACTCCTTCAGCAGCGCCAGACGCGTTCCCGGGGTACCGAATTCGTAGCCGTATTCGTCGTAGTCGCGCTGGAACCAGCCCGCGCCGATGCCGAGGATCAGGCGACCGCTCGAGATGTGGTCGACGGTGCGGGCCATATCGGCGAGCAGGTCGGGGTTGCGGTAGCCGCCGCCGGTGACCAGTGCGCCGAGTTCCACGCGTTCGGTCTGCTCGGCGATGGCGGCGAGCATGGTCCAGCATTCGAAGTGCTCGCCCGCGGGGTCGCCGGAGAGCGGATAGAAGTGATCCCAGTTGAACACGATGTCGACACCCGCGTCCTCGGCGCGGCGCACGGCATCGCGGATGAGGTCGTAGCGGGGGGCGTGCTGCGGTTGCAGCTGAACTCCGATGCGGATCGGTCGGCTCATAGGAAGCGCTCCTCGTCCTGGTTGTGGGCCGTTCCCGAGGCTACTCGCGGCGCGGGATTGTCCGCATCGCCGTTGTTTCGGGGGCCGCAGCGGTTAATATTCGAGCCGCGGCCACCGCCGCACCCCCTCTACTCGGATCGTCCGGCACGTTCCTGCCGGTGAAGGGATTGATTTCGCATGGCCACGGTCACCTTCGACCGCGCGACCCGGCTGTACCCGGGCGCCGCCAAACCCGCTGTGGACGAGCTGAATCTGGAGATCGCCGACGGCGAATTCCTGGTTCTGGTCGGCCCGTCCGGCTGCGGCAAGTCCACCTCGCTGCGCATGCTCGCCGGGCTCGAGGACGTCGACGGCGGGCGCATCCTGATCGGCGACCGGGATGTCACCCACGCCGAGCCCAAGGAGCGCGATATCGCGATGGTGTTCCAGAATTACGCGCTCTATCCGCATATGACCGTGGCCGAGAACATGGGCTTTGCGCTGAAGATGGCCAAGGTGCCCAAGGCCGAGAAGGAGCAGCGCGTCCGCGAGGCGGCCAAACTGCTGGATCTCGAGCAGTACCTGGACCGCAAGCCCAAGGCGCTGTCCGGCGGTCAGCGCCAGCGCGTGGCGATGGGCCGGGCGATCGTGCGCCAGCCGCAGGTGTTCCTCATGGACGAGCCGCTGTCCAATCTCGACGCCAAGCTGCGCGTGCAGACCCGCACCCAGATCGCGCAGTTGCAGCGCCGGTTGGGCACCACCACCGTCTACGTCACCCACGACCAGGTCGAGGCCATGACCATGGGCGACCGTGTGGCGGTGCTGAAAGACGGCCTGCTGCAGCAGTGCGCGGCCCCGCGCGACCTGTACCGCGATCCCGCGAATCTGTTCGTGGCCGGTTTCATGGGCTCCCCCGCCATGAACCTGTTTACCCTGCCGGTCTCGGGCGGCGCGGTCACCCTCGGCGGCCACGCCCTGCCGGTCCCGCGCACCGTCGCCGACGCCAGCGACGGCACGCTCGTCGTTGGAATCCGCCCCGAACACCTCGAACTCAGCACCTCCGTCGGCGTCGCCATGGAGGTCGACGTGGTCGAGGAACTCGGCTCCGACGCCTATGTCTACGGCCGCAGCCTCGGCGAATCCGGCCCCGGCACCGGCGAAACCATCGTCGCCCGCGCCGACTGGCGCAAGCCCCCCGCCAAGGGCGAAAAGCTCAACCTGACCGCCTCCGAGGAACACATCTACTTCTTCGAACCGGCAACGGGCAAGCGCCTCAACTGAACCCGCGCCCCGCACCGCCCGCTGGGCGGACGGTGCGGGGCAATGGGGGTGCTGACGGACGGCGTGGGTATTGGGGTGCTGGCGGACGGCGTGGGTATTGGGGGTGCTGGCGGACGGCGTGGGAATTGGGGACGCTCGCCGACGGTGGTTGGGTTAGGGGGTTGGGGTGGGTTTGGTTGGGCGCCTTTGTTTCCAGGCCCTGTTGAGGCGGATTCTTATGCCCTCCAGGGGGACCTCGGTGCCGGAGGGGCTGCGGATTTCTACGCGGATGGGCGCGCCGGTGGCGTCTTCCAGGCGTTCCAGTGGGGGGACGCCGTTTTGGAGGTATTTGTCGCCCCATTGCCATAGGGCGATGACGACGGGGATCAGGTCGCGGCCCTTTTCGGTCAGGACGTATTCGTGGCGGGTGCGTTTGCCCTCCTCCTGGTAGGGCTGTTTGCGCAGGATGTCGGCGTCGGTGAGTTTGCGGAGGGCGGCGGAGGCGGCGGCGTCGGTGATGCCGACGCGGGCGGCGAAACCGTCGAAGCGGGTGGTGCCGTAGAGGGCCTCGCGCAGGATCAGCAGCGCGGAGCGGGTGCCGACGATGTCGAGCGCCTTGACGATCGAGCAATCGGTGGGCTTCCACTTGTTCAGGTCGCGGAGCGGCCCTTCCAGTACTGCGGACATGGCGCTCATCATACCGTTCCTGACTTGCGACAACTATTGTCAGCTCCTAATCTGACTATAGGGAACGATAGTTTGATATCGCATCGTCGCGATCCCGGAAGGACATCCCATGAGAGACGCAGTGATCGTCGAGG
Source organism: Nocardia sp. CDC159 (assembly GCF_023740735.1). Lineage (GTDB taxonomy): Bacteria > Actinomycetota > Actinomycetes > Mycobacteriales > Mycobacteriaceae > Nocardia > Nocardia pulmonis. Next base: position 80,431 of record NZ_JAMRXH010000016.1, on the reverse strand, counting down.
CCGTACGCACCCCCATCGGCAAGGGCAAGCCGACCGGCGCGCTGCACGACGTGCATCCGGTGGATCTGCTCGCGCACAGCCTGCGCGAGGTGGTCCGGCGCAGCGGCATCGATCCGGAGCTCATCGATGACGTGATCGGCGGTGTGGTCACCCAGGTCGGGGAGCAGGCCGCCAATGTGACCCGCCGGGCCGCACTGGCCGCGGGATATCCGGAATCGGTGCCCGCCACCACGGTCGATCGGCAGTGCGGCAGCAGTCAGCAGGCCGTCCACTTCGCGGCGCAGGGCGTGATCTCGGGGGCCTACGATGTGGTCGTCGCCGCCGGACTGGAGTCGATGAGCCGATTGCCGATGGGCTCCAACCTGATCGGCGCGACCGACCTCGAAGGAGCGGCGTTCCGCGAGCGCTATCCGGAAGACCTCGTCCCGCAAGGCATCAGCGCCGAGCTGATCGCCGCGCGCTGGGGCATCGGCCGCACCGCCATGGACGAGTTCTCCCTCGCCAGTCACGAAAAGGCCGCCACCGCGACGAAGAACGGCTCCTTCGACGCCCAACTCGCCCCGATCGCCGGACTCACCACCGACGAGGGCATTCGCGTGGGCAGCACGCTGGAGACCCTGGCGGGTCTGCGCCCCGCGTACTACAGCGACGAATACGCCGCCCGCTTCCCCGAAATCGGCTGGAACGTCACCGCCGCCAACGCCAGCCAGATCAACGACGGCAGTGCGGCGCTGCTGATCATGAGCGGGGAGAGGGCACGGCAGCTCGGCCTGCGCCCGCTCGCCCGGCTGCACAGCTTCGCGGTGGCCGGCGACGATCCCCTGCTGATGCTCACCGCGGTCATCCCCGCCACCCACAAGGTGCTGCGGCGCGCCGGGCTGCGGCTGGCGGATATGGATCTGATCGAGATCAACGAGGCGTTCGCCTCGGTGGTGCTGGCCTGGCAACACGACACCGGCGCGGATCTGTCCCGGGTCAATGTCAACGGCGGAGCGATCGCGCTGGGCCATCCGCTGGGCGCCTCCGGCGCCCGCCTGGCCACCACCCTCGTCCACGCCATGCGCGAGCGCGGTGCTCGCTACGGCCTGCAAACCATGTGCGAGGCGGGCGGTTTGGCGAACGCCACCATCTACGAGCGGCTGTAGGCCACGCACGGCGATAGGGTGAGCCGGTGAGCGACCAGCCGAATTGGGAAGCCGCCGTCGTCTACGCCATACCGCTGCGGAACCGCTTTCGCGGTATCACCGTGCGGGAGGGCGTGCTGCTCGAGGGCCCACTCGGCTGGGGCGAGTTCTGCCCGTTCCCCGAATACGACGACCGGGAGGCCGCGAACTGGCTGGCCACCGCCGTCGAACAGATCACGATCGGCTGGCCGGAGCCCCGGCGCGAACGCATCCCCGTCAACTGCACGGTGCCCGCGGTGGATCCCGAGCGTGCCCACGCCATCGTCGCCGGCTCCGGCTGCCGCACCGCCAAGGTCAAGGTGGCCGACCATCTCGATTCCCTGCCGGAGGATCTGGACCGAGTGGCCGCCGTCCGGGACGCGCTCGGCCCCGGCGGGGCGATCCGGGTGGATGCCAATGCGGTCTGGGATGTGGACACCGCGGTGTCGCACATTGGCCGAATCGACCGTGCCGCAGGCGGTTTGGAGTACGTCGAGCAGCCGTGCCGATCGATCGAGGAACTGGCCGCGGTGCGCCGCCGCGTGGATGTCCGCATCGCCGCCGACGAATCCATCCGTCGGGCCGAGGATCCGCTGCGCGTGGCCGTCGCCGGGGCCGCCGATATCGCCGTCCTGAAATGCACTCCCCTCGGCGGTGTCCGCCGCGCCCTGCGGGTCGCCGAGGCGGCCGGGCTGCCCTGTGTGGTGTCCTCGGCACTGGAGACCAGCATCGGGCTCGGCGCCCAGCTCGCCCTCGCCGCCGCCCTTCCCGACCTCGAATTCGCCTGCGGCCTGGGCACGATCGACCTGTTCGAGGGCGATGTGGTCGACGACTCGCTGCGCCCCGTCGATGGCTACCTCCCCGTTCCCGTCGGGCCCCCGCGGCCGGATCCGGAGCTGCTCGCGCGCTTGCGCCACCCGGATCCGGAGCGCGAGCGGTGGTGGCGCGCGCGGCTGGACCGGGTGCGCTCACTAATGTGAGTATTCGATCCAGGCCGGATCCCGGACCGCATCGGCGGGCGGGGGAGCGACGGCGGGCAGGATGACGTAGGAGAAGCAGCGGATCCGGGGCAGCCAGAGCTGCAGATCCCGCAAATCTGTGAAGGTGATCACCTTGCTGACGGTCAGCAGGCCCCGATACAACCGGTACCAGTGCGCGACATGGTTGTCGGGCACCGTGCCGACGATGCCGTTCGATCGCCCGCTGCCCGACCAGCGCGGTTCGAGATCGGCGACGAAATCGGACCAGGCCAGATCGGGACGCCGATGGGCCAGCCCACCACCGATGCGAGCGCCCGGATTCGGGGTGGCGTCGAACATCGCACCGAGCACACACGACTGCGCGGCCAGCATGCCGAGCAGCACCGCCACGGCCTCGAACTCACCCGGCCGCCCGTCGAGGCCGAGGAATCGCGACGACGAGGACAGATCGCGGGTCGCCCGAATCATCCGATAGAGGTTGAGCATTCGCTTGGCCTCACGCGGCGTCTCCACGAACAGATCGAAGGCGCCCAGCACCGTCAACTCCGGTTCGGTGAGCGGGTGCGGCGGCTCGGCCGCGATCGGATTCAGTTGCTGGGTCGCGACCTCGGAGCCGGGCTCGATCGGGATCGATGCCACGTCGTCGCTCGCCATCGGCCTGCCCCGCAGCGGCGCCCTCGTATTCACCGCGCCGGATTCCTCGCGCTGCGGCCCGGGTGGCGGACCGGCGAAGGACTGCAGCAATCTGCCGAGACCACCGGCCGACATGCGCGGCAGGATCAGCGGGACGTTCAGGATCTTCTCCAGATAGTCCTCGGGCGAATGCCAGTGCGCGTTGTTGTCGTCGGCCGCATCGGCCAGCAGCAGATCGGCGTACCGGCTGCGCAGCGAGCGCAGCAGCCAGCGCGGATCCACACCCACCACGACGACGAACAATTCGAAGGCCAGCAGCAGATGCACGGCCTGCAGCACGTCCACGACCTGTGCGGGGGAGCAGCGATCGAGATCGTCGATGTAGAGCACCACCCGGTCGATCGGGCGGCGGCCGTCCGCGGGGTGGGGATCGGCACGCCATTCGTTCATGAGGGTGACGAGTTGCTCGAAGTCTTTTCGAATCGTCGAGACCAGGCCGAGGTTGCCGGCGTAGGCGTCGCCCTGGGCGCGCTCGGCGAGGAAGGTGTAGAGCCGCTGCCCGGGCGCGAGCTGGGCGAGGCGACGGCCGAGCTCACCCACATGCGCGATGACATCGTCGAGCTGGGCCTGGGCGACGCGCTGATCCGCCTGGGCCGCACGCAGTTTGGCCAGGGTGCCCGCCATCTGGTCGCCGACCGCGCGCTCGGCCGCATCGTGCATCTCGCCGCGCAGTTCCTCGCTCAGCTGCCGGAGTTTGCGCAGCCCCGAATGGCCCCGGCTCGCCAGATAGGCGAGGCCGCCGAGCCCGGTCACCAACGCGGACAGGCCCGAACCGAGGGCAAGATAGTTCTTCATCCCGGCGGCCAGGGCCGGAATCAGCAGGCCGAGACCCAGCAGCGCCACCGCCGCGGTCAGCGACAGCAGGCCGATCCGGGACCGCGACGCCCGGCGCAGCGTATCGGCCTCGTCGAGCGAACCGTCCAGCTCGCCGACCAGGACGTGCGCCTGCTCCTTGGCATCGGCGATACCGAGTTCACGCCACAGCAGGTCGGTGGTGTGCCGGAAGGTCTCCGAATTGCGCAGGGCGTCCAGCAGATTCAGCGCCGTGCTCTCACGGCGCGCCACCGCCTCGTTGACCTGCGCCTGCAACCGCGCCACCGTGGCACGCGCCTGCTCCGTGGCCAGCTCCAGCTGACGACGCTGGTCCAGACGCTCGGCCAGCTCGGCCCGCAGCCGTTCGGCCCGATCCGACGCGCTCGCACCGGTGCCGGCCAGCTGCCGGAATATCTCGTCACCGAGGCTGGCCCACAGATTCGTATCGGTGTAATGCCAGGCGTTGAAACCGATCTGGACGATCTCCCGGCAGTAGCGCGGATTGCCGGACATGGCGAGTCCGTCGATCCGATCGCGCAGCATCGCCATGAAAAAGCTCTTTCCGGAGCCCCATTCGCCGAAGACGCCCAGCGACAGCGGCAACGGTGTGGCCTGGTCGGCGATGACGGTGGCGAGCATCGAGACATAGGGTGCGACGCCGAGCCGATCGTGGGACAACGGAATTCCGCGGTTGGGATCGACCAGATCGCTGCAGACCCCGCCGGCGAGCTCGGGGCTGGCCACGGCCGCCGCGACCGCTTCGAACTCGGCCCGAATGGCCTCGACGGCCACGTCTCGCTGGCAGATGAAGATCAACTTGTCCGCGCCGCGCTCGGTCATCTTCCGCATCGTCGCGACCGCCGCCGGAACCATCACCCGCGCCACCGACCGGGCCGGAAGTCCGAGAGCTCCGGTCGCGAGCAGCGGCAGTCCGATCGCACGCGCGCCGGTCGCGCGCGCCACCTCGAGCGATCGGACGGTGGCGGCATGCACCGACTCATCGGTGACATCACCGGTGGCAATGCCGTTGAGCTGGACCTCCCGCCCGTGCACGCTGACCAGGATCGCGCGCGCGAGCGGCATACCCGGCCGCGCGGCGGCGGGCAGGGGCAGCACATACGGCTGCTCGGAAGTCACCGCCCGATACGGGATTTCATCCCATGCCGCGTCCGGGAATCGGTTTCGCAACGCACCACCCAGCAGGCCGAGACCACTGCCCACCGAGACGACGATCGCATCGATCTCCAGCGCCCACGGCTCACTCGTCTCCGCCACCGCGAACTGGACACCGTCGATCGTCCCCAGCTCGATCGTTTCCGGCGCACCCGCCATGATCCCCCCTCATCGTTCGTCCCCAACGAATTCTCAGCAGTGTAAAGCCGCCGCCCCCGCGGCACGACCACTCAGGCCGACGCCTCCAGATCGGTGATCATGCGCTCGACGCGGTCCCGCGCCGCCACGGCGTAGCCCGGATGGGTGGTGACGTAGAGCCGATCGGATTCGACCGCGGTGAGAATCATCTCGGCGGCGCGCGCGGCCGACACGACGTCCTCCTTCATCGCGGCGAGCATTTCGACGCCGGGCCGGAATCGCTCCCACTGCTCGGGGGTGAACTCGGCCATCCACTCCGCGCCGGGGACGCCCCGCAGCCGCTCGGGCGTCAGCCCCTCGACGGCGTCGAGGAGCCCGCGAAGCAATCGAGTGTCGACCGGGCCGGGGCATACGACGGTGACGCCGACTCCCGGTGCCACGATGGACAATTCGGCCTGCAGTGATTCCGACAGGGCCACCACCCCGTGTTTGCTGACGATATAGGGGGCGTTGAACGCACCGGCGGTGATGCCCGCCACCGAGGCCGTATTGACGACGTGCCCGCGCCCCGCCGCCACCATGGCCGGAACGAAGGAGCGGATACCGTTGACCACCCCACCCACGTTCACGGCCTGCACCCGCTGCCACTGTTCGGCGCTCACCTGCCAAATCGGCCCGCCCACACCCATTCCCGCGTTGTTGAACAGCAGGTCCACCGCGCCGAAGCGGTCCAGCGCGGTATCGGCCAGCCGCTGCACCTGGTCGGCGTCGGCGACATCGGTCGGCACCGCCACCGCCTCGCCGTCGAGCCCGTCGACCACCTCGGCGAGCCGCTCATCCTCGAGATCGGCCAGCACAACACGCAATCCGCGCCCGCTGAGCTCCCGCGCCAGCGCCTCCCCGATCCCGTTCGCGGCCCCCGTGATCACCGCTACCTGCCCGGCCTCGAGCTTCATCGCCACTCCCTTCGAATCGCACCGCAACCTCTCCCCCTAGACGGTGCCACGCCGGGGTCGGCACGTCATCCGCCTTTTCGGACAGCCGCACCCCTTATCGAAAAAAATTCAGCCCAGCCGCACGCCGCAGCCGAGCAGCGTGGTGCGCAGGATCAGGGCGGCCTCGGGGCCGATCACACCGTCGACCAATTCGACATAGCGGGTGCAGAATTCGGGGCCGTGCGGAGCCAGCTCGGCGGGTACCGGCTCGAGGTGATGGGCGAGTTCGTGCAGGATCACCAATTCCCGCAGGGCCCAGGCGGTTCCGCGGGTATGCAGCGGAACGGCCAGGACGGCGCGATCGGACTCGTAATGCGCGGCGGTGGTACCCGCACGGGCGCGGACGGTCAGCGGCGCGGTGGACCGATCCCATTGCGTGCGAACCCAATTCAGCGCCAGCACGCGATCGGCATAGTCCTGCACCGACGCCACCGAGGCGAACCGTCGCTCGACCGGCAGCGTGAGCTGCGAGCCGTGCAGCACGACCGTGCGCACCCCGGTCTGGTCGGCACGGTCGAACATGCGCCGCACCAGCCCCTCCCCGTCGTAGACCCGGGCCCGCTGGGCGTCGCGTGGGCTCATCGACCGGAGCCGAGTTGCCCGCGAGCGGCGCCCAGTTCGGGCGCGGTTCCCAGGCGCGCGGCGCGCCCGGCCCGATCCCCGGCGCGGCGGGCGTCGGACGAATAGCTCGCCGATTCCTGCGGGCCCCGCCACGTCCCGCGCGCCTCGGAGGTGCGGCTGTAGAAGTCGTGCAATTCGAGTTCCTTGTCGCGCAGCGCCACCGCGGTGCCCGCGGCGGCCACGGGCTCGGCCTTCGCCTCGGCCTCGACATCGGCCTTCACCTCGGCCAGGCGCTTACCGACCCGCGCGGCGAAGGCCATCTGGAAATTCAATCGCGCCGTCACAGCTGCGACAGGTGCCTGTATGCGCCGCCGAACTTTTCGGCCCCAGCGCTTCTCGACGACCACCTTCTCCACCGTCGCCGACTTGTACTGCCCGGATTTGATGTAGTGATCCGAGGCCCGCACCATCTGGACCAGCAGGCTGGTGTAGAGCGCCTCGCAGGTGGCGATGTCGGTGTCGAATCCGTAGGCGTACACCTGGGTCGACGAGCGGGCCACATCGCAGCGCACGTCGTTGGCCGCGGCGATCGCCACGAACAGCTGCACATAGGTGCGCAGCCCCCGTTTACCGGCCTCGCCGATCGGGATGATGCGCTGCACCGGCGTGGCCCGGCGCTCCCGCCCGGCCACATGGGCGCGCGCCACCGCCAGATCGATCGACGAACGGGTCGCGAGCCGTTGTGCGGCAGCGAGAAACGCCTCGGCCTCGTGTTCGTTGTCGGTCGACTCGGCCTGGCGCAGCAGCCCGCCGATGCGGGTGAGCAGTTTGTCCTGAGTCAGCTGGGTCGACATCGCCAGTCAGGATACGAGAACCGGACGACACAATCCGGTGTAGACAATGTATCTTGCCTTGTGCAACCGGCTGAGTGTGCTCGCGCTCACGGTTAGGCGGCTGTACTCGTCTTCGACTCTGGAGTATCGATGGCTTTGAACACGGTGTCGTCACGACGCTCGTCCCTCGTGTCCCGCGCCGCGCTGGCCGTCGCCTCGGCCGCGCTGCTGACCGCGACCTTCGCGAGTGCGTGCGGAAGCGGTGGCGGCAACAACCCGACCTCCGAAAATCTCGACGGCCGCGGCCCGATCACCTATGTGGAGGGCAAGGACACCACCGAGACCGGTGCGGTGAAGAACCTCATCGAGCGGTGGAACGCCGCGCATCCGGACGAGAAGGTCACCTTCAAGGAGCAGTCCAACGACGCCTCCCAGCAGTACGACGACCTGGCCCAGCACCTGAAGGCCAAGCAGTCCGACTACGACGTGATGGCGCTGGACGTGCCGTGGACGGCCGAATTCGCCGCCAAGGGCTGGATTCAGCCGCTGAAGGATTCCTTCTCGATCGACACCTCGACGCTGCTGTCGCCGACCGTGGCCAGCGCGACCTACAAGGGCACCCTCTACGCCGCGCCGCGCAACACCAACGGCGGCCTGCTGTACTACCGCAAGGATCTGGTGCCCAACCCGCCCAAGACCTGGTCGGAGCTGCTGAACAACTGCAATATCGCCCGCGAGAAGGGGATCGGCTGCTACGCCGGGCAATTCGCGCCCTACGAGGGTCTGACCGTGAACTCGGCCGAGGTCATCAACGCCTACGGCGGCACCTTCGTCGGCCCGGACGGCAAGACCCCGACGGTGGACAGCCCGCAGTCGCGCGCGGGTTTGCAGGTGCTCGTCGACGCCTACAAGAACGGCGACATCCCCAAGGAGGCCATCTCCTTCAAGGAGCCGGAGAGCCAGAACGCCTTCGCCCAGGGCAAACTGCTGTTCCTGCGCACCTGGCCGAACTTCTTCGGCGTGGCCAACGCGGATACCTCGGTGGTCAAGGGCGATACGGCCGTCGCGCCGCTGCCCGGCAAGGACGGCATCGGCGCGTCCACGCTCGGTGGTTACAACGCGGCCATCAGCGCCTTCTCCAAGCACAAGGCCACCGCGCTGGACTTCCTGCGCTTCCTGATCAGTGAGGACGCCCAGCGCATCGTCGCCGAGGGCGCGTTCCCGCCCGTGCGCGCCTCGCTGTACGACGATCCGGCCCTGATCGCGAAGTTCCCCTATCTGCCCGCGCTCAAGGATTCGATCGCCAGCGCGGTGCCGCGGCCGGTCACGCCGTACTACAACGCGGTCTCGAAGGCCATCCAGGACAATGCCTATGCTGCCCTGACCGGTAACAAGTCGGTCGACGACGCCGTCACCGGCATGAAGAAGGGCATCGAGGCCGCCGGTTCCTGACGGCCGGTCGCACCCCTGTCGAGTCAGCCCCGTAGGAGAGTTGAACGTGTCGGATCCTTCGGGAGTGATCGACCCCGGGACGTCCGCCGCCCCGCCGCCGCCCCGGCGCGGCGGTTGGCGGCCGACCCTGCTGCACGGCGTCGGACGTCCCTGGTTGTTCGTCGCCCCCGTTCTGCTGGCCCTGGCCGTCGTCATCGGCTATCCAGTCGTGCGCGCGGTGTGGATGTCGTTCCAGAAGGACGCTGGGATCGACGAGGCCACCGGCATGTTCGTCGAGGGCGGCAATGCGGGGTTCACCAACTACACGCACTGGTTGCTGCAGCAGTGCCAGCTGCCGACCGGCGGCGTGGAGTCCTGTCCGACCGGCAATCTCGGCTCCCAGTTCTGGGCGGCGATCGTGGTCACGCTGCTGTTCACGGTCGTCACGGTCGCCCTGGAGGCGACCATCGGGCTGGGCATGGCCATGATCATGGGCAAGACGTTCCGCGGGCGCGCGCTGCTGCGGGCCGCGGTGCTGATCCCGTGGGCCATCCCGACCGCGGTGACCGCCCGGTTGTGGGAGTTCATGTTCCAGTACGACGGGGTGGTCAATCGCGTACTGGGCACCCACATCCTGTGGCAGACCGATCCGACCTGGTCGCGGGTCGCGGTGATCGTGGCCGACGTCTGGAAGACCACGCCGTTCATGGCGCTGCTGATTCTGGCCGGGCTGCAGGTGATTCCGGGTGATGTGTACGAGGCGGCCCGCGTGGACGGCGCCTCGGCGTGGCAGCGGTTCACCCAGATCACCCTGCCGCTGCTACGGCCCGCACTGCTGGTAGCGGTGCTGTTCCGCACGATGGACGCGCTGCGCCTCTACGATCTGCCCGCGATCATGACGCAGGGCAATCCGGACACCCGGACCATTTCGATTCTCGTGGTCGACCAGGTGCGCCAGGGCGCCAACAGTGCCTCGGCACTGTCGGTGATCACCTTCCTGATGATCTTCGCGGTGGCCTTCGTGCTGGTGAAGGTGTTGGGCGCCAACGCCGTCGCGACCCAGGAAGAACAGCGGAAGGCGCACTGATGACCTGGACCAAACGATTGAGCTCGGCGCGGGTCTACGTCGGTGCGCTGATCATCCTGGTGTGGGGGTTGGGGCCGTTCTACTGGATGGCCGTCACGGCCTTCCGCGATCCGGCCTTCACCTTCGACAACACGCCGTGGCCGACGCATCTGACGCTGACCAACTTCCAGAACGCCTTCGACACCTCGCGCGGCAACAATTTCGGGCGCGCGCTGACCAACAGCATCATCATCGGCGCGGCCACCACCGTCATCGCGCTGCTGATCGGGACGATGGCCGCCTACGCACTGGCGCGCATGCAGTTCCGCGGTAAGCGACTCGTGGCCGGGCTGATCCTGAGTGCCTCGATGTTCCCGGTGGTGGTGCTGGTGACCCCGCTGTTCCAGCTGTTCACCAATATCGGCTGGATCGGGCACTACCAGGCGATGATCGTGCCGAACATCTCCTTCGCGCTGCCGATGACGGTCTACATCCTGGCCTCGTTCTTCGCCGAGCTGCCGTGGGAGCTGGAGGAGGCCGCGCGCATCGACGGCGCCAGCCGGTTCCAGGCGTTCCGGCTGGTGATGCTGCCGCTGGCCGCGCCCGCCGTGTTCACCACCGCCATCCTGGCCTTCATCGCCGCGGTGAACGAATATCTGCTGGCCCGGCTGCTGTCCACCGACGCCACCGAGCCGGTGACCGTCGCGATCGCCCGCTTCTCCGGCAACGATCCGCATGTCGCGCCGTATGCGGCCATCATGGCGGCGGGCACGATCGTGACGATTCCGCTGGTGATCATGGTGCTGCTGTTCCAACGCCGGATCATCTCCGGTCTGACCGCGGGCGGCGTGAAGAGCTAGGGGGCTCACCTCCCGGGCATTTCGGACCCGAGGTGGATCGGCCGTAGGCTGGGTTTCGGATCTCTTCAGCGCGGTAGTTCGATCTTGCTCGTGTGTTTCGCCGAAACTCCGGGAGGATGTCGTGGGGCTGTTCCGCAGGGGGCGCGATCGGCCGAGTGCACCGTATGCGTCCGTCGCCGGGTGGAACGAGCTGCCCAGTGTCACCGCGCGGCGGGAGCGCGCCCAGCACGGCCGACCGCGCCGCCGCGAGCGACCGGCGAATCCGGAAGGGGCCCGGCCCCGTCCGCCCCGCACCCGCGCCCAGCGCGTCCGCCGCCTGCTGCTGGCGCTGTTCCTGATCTTCGTGGCCGTTCCGTCGCTGCTCATGGTGCTGGCGTACTGGAGCGCCGACATTCCCGATCCCGCGGCCGTGCAGACCGAGCAGGTCGCCACCATCACCGCCGTCGACGGCACCACCGAGATCGCCAAAGTCGTTCCGCCGGAGGGTAACCGGACCCCCGTGCCGCTGTCGGACGTGCCGCGGTGGATGCGCGACGCCATGCTCTCGGCCGAGGACCGCGATTTCTACCGCAATCCGGGCTTCTCCACCGAGGCCTTCGTGCGGGCGGCCCGCGACAATCTCACCGGCCGCGAGAACGCGGGCGGCGGTTCCACCATCACCCAGCAGTACGTCAAGAACGCCTTCCTGAGCTCCGAGCGCACCCTGTCACGCAAGATGCGGGAGCTGATCATCTCGGCCAAGATGGCCCGGCAGTGGAGCAAGGACGACATCCTCGCCGCATATCTGAACACCATCTACTACGGGCGCGGCGCGTACGGCATCGCGGCCGCCGCCGAGGCGTACTTCGACAAGCCGGTGCCGCAGCTGACCCTGGCCGAGAGCGCGGTCCTGGCCGCGGTCGTGCGCACGCCGTCGATCCTGGATCCGGAGACCCACCTGGAGCAGTTGCGGGCGCGCTGGAACTACGTGCTCGACGGCATGGTCACGATGGGCACGCTGGCGCCCGAGCAGCGCGCGACGGTCGAATTCCCGGTCATCGCCCCGGTGGCCGTGCTGACCGACGATTCCGCGCGTCGTCCGGCCGGGCTGATCCGCACCCAGGTGCTGCGCGAGCTGCGCGCGGCCGGAATCAGCGAACAGGACATCGCCACCGGGGCGCTCAATATCGTCACCACCATCGACCCGCGGGCCCAGCAGGCGGCGCTGGACGCGGTGCACAGGACGCTGTCCGGGCAGCCTCCCGAACTGCGCGGCGCGGTGGTGTCGATCGATCCGCGCTCGGGTGCGGTGCGCGCCTACTACGGCGGCGAGAACGGGGTCGGCTTCGATTTCGCGCAGGCGCCGCTGCAGACCGGTTCGGCGTTCAAGACCTTCGCGGTGCTGGCGGCGCTGGAGCAGGGCATCGGCATGTCGTATCAGCTCGACAGCTCCCCGGTCACCGTGAACGGCGTCAAGGTGACCAATGTGGAGGGTGAATCCTGCGGAACCTGTTCGCTGGCGGAGGCTTTCAAGCGCTCGCTGAACACCAGCTTCTATCGGCTGGCCCAGGGTGTGGGCGCGCAGTCGATCGCGAACGCCGCGCATCAGGCGGGCATTCCGGAGCGAATCCCGGGGGTGCCCGGCCGCTCGCTGAGCGAGCAGGACGGCACGCCACAGCTGTCGATCGTGCTGGGCGTGTACTCCGTGCGGCCGATCGATATGGCCTCGGCCTACGCGACCATCGCCGCCTCCGGCGTCTATCACGAGCCGTACTTCGTGCAGCGGGTGGTCGCCGGGGACGGGCGAGTGCTGCTGGACCGCGGCGCACCCGAACAGCGGCCCGCCGAACAGCGCATCGCGCGCCGCGTCGCCGACACCACCGCCCAGGCGATGCTGCCGATCCCCGCCTACTCCAACGGGCACGCCCTGGCCGGGCGGCCGTCGGCGGCCAAGACCGGGACCACCCAGCTCGGCGAGACCGGTGCCAACAAGGACGCCTGGATGATCGGCTTCACCCCGTCGCTGTCGACGGCCGTCTGGGTCGGAACCGAGAACCCCCAGCCGATCCGCACCGCCCGCGGCACGGCCGTATACGGCGCGGGACTGCCCGCCGACATCTGGAAGCGGACGATGGACGGGGCGCTGGCGGGTACGCCGGTCGAGCAGTTCCCGGCCTCGGAACAACCGGCCGCCCCCGAGACCAAGGGCGTCGGCCCGTTCGGCGTGGCCCCGCCGACCCCGCAGTCCGCGCAGGGACCGTTCGACGTGCTGGCCCCGCCCGCGAATCAGGCCCCACCGCCGATCCTGGAGATTCCGCCGCCCCCGACCAGACAGGTCGAGATCTTCCCGGGCCTGAGCATCCCCGTCCCGGGCTGACGGCACGGTTGTGCCGTCGGCGTCGTTGTGACGAAGCGAATTCTTGTTCTCCAACCGTCACTCGGGACACGCCGATAGGGTGGACCCCGGTGAGGCGGGGGTCGGCTCGCGAAACCGGACGTATCCGGTCGGGCCGATGGGCGACGACAGTGGCAGGATGCGGGAGGATGTTCGCAGAGAGGAACCAGCGCAGGGTGCGGTTACGCTGGGCGCAGACGCGAGCGGTTGCGGGCAGGGTTCGGGCACGGCTGGGAGCAGGGTGGTATGTCGCGCCGACGCGAGCCGCGCGCCACATCACACAGCACGAGACATAGGGGCGACACCGGTGGATTTCAATGTCGTTGAGCGCCACGAGACCCTGGTGGCAGGGACGGTGCTACGCAGCCCGGCGCTGGCGGTCGAGGGGCCGCGCCGGTTGAAGGTGGAGGAGGCCTGGAAACGCAATCTGGCGCGCAGCCTGCCGGGGCCGCCGGCGACGGCGTATGTGGATCACGCGCCCGAAATAGGTTCGTATCTCACCCATATCGTCGGCTATCGCCTGCAGACCATGGCCGATCTGCTGCCCGGCGATGTGCTGGCCCGCATCCCCGCGGGCCGCTACGCGCGGTTCATCCGCAGCGGTGACAATCTGGGCGACACCGTGGTGTCGGTGTGGCGCGCGGTCTGGGACCTGGAGGCGGCCGGGGCCCTGATCCGGGCCTACACCGGCGATTTCGAGCACTATCCGGATTCGCACACCGTCGAGGTGTTCGTGGCGCTCAAGGACGAGGGCGCGGCCGAGGGCGACAGGTAGGGGATGACAGTGGACTTCGAAATCGTCACCTTGAGCGACAGCCTCGTCGGCGGGCTGACCGTGCCGCTGGCCGGACGCGAGGTCACCGCGCGCGACCTCGATCTGGTGAACTTCACCTGGGACCGTTACCTGGCCCGGGAGAAGAACGTGCCGCGGGTGGCGGCCTACATCGGCCAGAACGATCACGCCGTCGCGGTGCTGGGCTACGAGTTGAGCTCGCTGGACGACCTCGACACCGGCGACGTGCTCACCCGCATTCCCGCGGGCCGCTACGCCAAGTTCGTGGTTTCCGACAAGCCCTACGATCTACTGCGTACGGCCTGGGCCAAGGTGGCCAAGGCGGAGAACGCGGGCACGATCACGCGCTCGCACACCGCGGAGATCGAGCGCTACACCGGCCCCACCTCGGTCGAGGTGTACGTCTCGCTGGACTAGTCCCGGGTCCTCGCACCTCTGCAATCTCGGCTCAGCACCGAGACTGCAGAGGTGCCAACTGATTTCGTGAGGACATGGGTAACTCGCCGAGTACCGGCGAACTCAGCCGCCTCCGCACCATCGGCCGCCGACGCCACTTACGTAGCGCCCGAGTCTGGCCGAAAACCGCGGAGAGGCGGTCAAGCCCCGATGATGAACTCCTCGAGCTGCGCGCGAGCGATATCGTCGGCGAGCTGCTTCGGCGGGGACTTCATCAGATAGGCCGAGGCGGGCAGGATCGGGCCGCCCAGGCCGCGGTCCTTGGCGATCTTGGCGGCGCGGATGGCGTCGATGATGATGCCCGCCGAGTTCGGCGAGTCCCACACCTCGAGCTTGTACTCCAGGTTCAGCGGCACGTCACCGAAGGCGCGACCCTCGAGGCGCACATAGGCCCACTTGCGGTCGTCGAGCCAGCCGACGTGATCGGACGGGCCGATGTGCACGTCGTTGGCGGTCAACTCCTTCTTGATGTTGCTGGTGACCGCCTGGGTCTTGGAGATCTTCTTCGACTCCAGCCGCTCGCGCTCGAGCATGTTCTTGAAGTCCATGTTGCCGCCCACGTTCAGCTGCATGGTGCGGTCCAGCTGCACGCCGCGGTCCTCGAACAGCTTGGCCATCACGCGGTGGGTGATGGTCGCGCCGACCTGGCTCTTGATGTCGTCGCCGACGATCGGCACACCGGCATCGACGAACTTCTGCGCCCACTCCGGATCGGAGGCGATGAACACCGGCAGCGCGTTGACGAAGGCCACACCCGCGTCGATCGCGCACTGGGCGTAGAACTTGTCGGCCTCCTCCGAGCCCACCGGCAGATAGGACACCAGCACGTCGACCCGTGCGTCCTTCAGCGCCTGCACGACGTCGACCGGCTCCCCGTCGGAGAGCTCGATGGTCTCGGCGTAGTACTTGCCGATGCCGTCCAGCGTCGGGCCGCGCTGCACGGTGACCCCGCTCGGCGGCACGTCGGAGATCTTGATGGTGTTGTTCTCGCTGGCGAAGATCGCATCCGACAGGTCGAATCCGACCTTCTTGGCGTCGACGTCGAACGCGGCGACGAACTTCACATCGCGGACGTGGTAGGGACCGAACTTGACGTGCATGAGGCCGGGCACGGTCGAGTTCTCGTCCGCGTCCTTGTAGTACTGCACACCCTGGACCAGCGAGGACGCGCAGTTGCCCACACCCACGATGGCCACGCGAATCTCGGTGGCGTTTTCAGCCGTGTTGACATCACTCATGGCCGATATTTCCCTCTTTCTGTGGTGCCGCCTTCAGTGATTGCTCCGCTGCAATCAACTCGTTGAGCCAGCGCACTTCGCGCTCGCTGGATTCCAGACCGAGCTGGTGGAGCTGACGGGTGTAGCGATCGAGGGTTCCGCTGGCCCGTTTGATCGCCTCCCGCAGTCCTTCTCGGCGCTCCTCGACCTGGCGCCGCCTGCCCTCGAGGATCCGCATCCGCGCCTCGGCGGGGGTGCGGCTGAAGAAGGCGAGGTGAACGCCGAAGCCGTCGTCGGTGTAGTTCTGCGGACCGGTGTCGGCGAGCAGTTCGGAGAACCGTTCTCGCCCGGCATCGGTCAGTTGATAGACCCGCCGCGCACGCCGCGTGACCGACCCCAGGGGGCTTTCCTCGGCGATCAGGCCGTCGGCCTGCATGCGCCGCAGGGTCGGATACAGCGACCCGTAGGAGAACGCCCGGAACGGACCGAGCAGGCCCGTCAGCCGCTTGCGCAGCTCGTAACCATGCATCGGGGATTCCAGGAGCAGCCCGAGAATCGCCAGCTCGAGCACGGGCCACACCTCCTGACTGTGCTCTGCAGATCTAACCGTTGGATGCGATTCCAAACTATATCGCGCCGATATAGTTGTCGATACGTCGACGGGTTTCCTCACACTTCTCGGCCCAAGACGCCACAGCGGTGGTCAGAGGTGGCCGCTACTCTGGTTCTCGTGCGAATTCAGCGGCAGGTAGTGGACTATGCGCTTCGGCGCCGGTCGCTGCTGGCCGACGTGTACGCGGGCCGGGTGGGCGTCGCGGAGGTGTGCGACGCGAATCCGTATCTGCTGCGGGCGGCCAAATTTCATGGGCGGGGGAGCGAGGTCACATGCCCTATCTGCCGGAAAGAGCAGCTCACTCTCGTATCGTGGGTCTACGGCGAGGGGCTGGGACCGATGGCGGGCTCGGCCCGCACGCCCGAGGAGCTGATCCGGCTGGCCGAGTCTCGCGAGGAGTTCACGGTGCACGTCGTGGAGGTGTGCCGGACCTGCAGCTGGAATCATCTGGTGCAGTCCTATGTGCTGGGTCGCGCTCCGACGCCGTCGCGGCGCCGCACCGGCACCCGACGGACCGCCGCCGAATGACGGGCCCCGTCCGCTGATATGCGGAGCGCAGGCATGCCCGTGCGGTCGCAGGACCGCGACCCGGACCGTATCGAGTTATGGAGATCCAGGCTGTGACTTCGCCCTACGACGATGGACCGAACGGCGACCGCCGACCGCGCGGCTCGCAACCGGGACCGGGGGGGTACCCACCCCCGCGCCCGGCCGGACCTCCATCTCCGGGAGCACGGCCACTTCCTCCGTTACGCCAGGGTCCGCCCTCGGGCGGTGTTCCGCGTAGCGGCCCCGGCCCGCAGCCCGGCCGCCGTCCCGGCGGGGAACCGCCGCGCGGCCCGGGCGGTATGCCACCGCGCGGCCCCGGCGGTCAGCCACCGCGTCGGCCCGGCCCGCCGCCACCTCAGCGGCCCGGCCCGGGCGCACCCAATGCCCAAGCGACCCAGAAGCTTTCGGCCCCGCCGCGCTCCGGCACGGCCACCCGCCCGGGCCCGGGCGAGGACCGGGGTCCGGACACCGGCGGTCGCCGCCCCGTCGGTGGCGGAGCACCCCCGTCGGGTCCGCCGCCGCGTCGCAACGGCGGTGGCGGCGGTCCGGGTGGTCCCGGTGGCCGCCGACCGCAGACCAAGGCCAAGAAGAAGTCGCCGTGGCGGATCGTGCGCCGGGTGATCTACGTTTTGATCGCACTGGCCATCGTCGTGCCCAGCGCGACCTTCCTGGTCGCGTACACCACCGTCTCGGTACCCAAACCTGGCGATCTCAAAACCAATCAGGTCGCCACCATCCTCGCCGCCGACGGCACCTCGGTGATCAGCAAGATCGTTCCGCCGCAGGGCAACCGGACGGATGTGACGATCAACGACATCCCGCCGCATGTGCGAAATGCCGTGATCGCGGCCGAGGACCGCTCGTTCTACACCAACCCGGGCTTCTCCATCTCCGGCTTCGCCCGCGCGCTGCGCGACAACCTGCTGGGCAAGGAGAGCGCGGGCGGTGGCTCGACGATCACCCAGCAGTACGTGAAGAACGCGATGGTCGGCAATCAGCACTCGCTGAGCCGCAAGATGCGCGAGCTGGTGATCTCGGCCAAGATGGCGCGGCAGTGGAGCAAGGACGACATCCTCACCGCCTACCTCAACACGATTCCCTTCGGCCGCGGCACCTTCGGTATCGACGCCGCCTCGCACGCCTACTTCGGCAAGAAGGTCCAGGACCTGACGGTCGAGGAGGGCGCGATGCTGGCCGCCACGATCCAGCAGCCCTACGGCCTGGACCCGGAGAACAATCCCAAGGGCGCGGAATCCCGGTGGAACTACGTGCTCGACGGCATGGTCTCGATGGGCAACCTGCCGTCCGCCGAACGCGCCAAGATGACCTATCCCAAGGTGCAGCCGTCGAGCGCGATGGAGCAGAACTCCACGGGTTCGGGTCCGGAGGGCCTGATCAAGCGCCAGGTGATGCGGGAGCTGTCCGATGCGGGCATCACCGACACCCAGCTCAACACCGAGGGCCTGCAGATCACCACGACGATCGATCAGAAGGCCCAGGAGGCCGCGGTCAACGCGGCACAGAAGAACATGAAGGGCGAGCCCGACAATCTGCGCACCGCGGTGGTGTCGGTCGATCCCAAGACCGGCGCGGTGCGGGCATACTACGGCGGTGAGAACGGCCAGGGTTTCGACTTCGCCAATGCCGGTCTGATGCCCGGCTCGGCGTTCAAGGTGTTCGGCCTGGCGGCGAATCTCGAGGCGGGTAAACCGCTTTCGACGATGTACGACAGCTCACCGCTGACCATCCACGGCATCAAGATCACCAACGTCGAGGGTGAGTCCTGCGGCACCTGCACCATCGCCGAGGCGCTCAAGCGCTCGCTCAACACCAGCTTCTACCGCATGGAGCTGGACATGGGCGAGGCGAACGGCCCGCAGAAGATCGCCGATATGGCGCATAAGCTGGGCATCCCGGAAAACATTCCGGGCGTGGGCAAGTCGCTGGCCGAACCGGACGGCGGCCCGCCGAACACCGGCATCATCCTGGGCCAGTACCAGGCCCGCCCGCTGGACATGGCGTCGGCCTACGCGACCATCGCCAACAACGGCACCTATCACAAGGTGCACTTCGTGCAGAAGGTGGTGACTGCCGACGGCCAGGTCCTGCTGGACCGCGGTGACGTCGCGGGCGAGCAGCGGATCTCGGAGGCGGTGGCCACCAACCTGATCGACGCCATGAAGCCGATCGCGCAGTGGTCGCGCCAGCATCAGCTGGCCGGTGGCCGCGAATCGGCGAGCAAGACCGGTACCGCGCAGCTGGGTGACACCGGTGAGAACCGCGACGCCTGGATGGTGGGCTTCACCCCGTCGCTGTCGACCGCGGTCTGGGTCGGCACCGAACAGGGCGAGAAGCTGCGAAATGCCAACGGCGGCATGATCTACGGTTCGGGCCTGCCGTCCGACATCTGGAAGGACACGATGGACGGCGCCCTGAAGGGCACCCCCGTCGAGAAATTCCCGCCCCCCAAGCCGATCGGCGGCCAGGCCGGTGTGCCGTCCTGGACCGCGGCCTACACCCCGCCGTCGACCACCGCGCAGGAGTTCGTGCCGCCGGTCGTGGTGACCCCGAGCGAGGTGGAAGTGCTGCCGGGCGTGCGCATTCCGGTGCCGGGCCTGGTTCCCAACCCGCAGTCGCGGCAGCAGCAGCCGCAGCGCCAGCAACAGCAGGAATCCGGTACCGGCCCGCTGCCCGGCCAGCCGGTCGCCCCGTCCGACGGTTCGTCGCCGTCGGCCACGCAACCC
The DNA here is from genome assembly GCF_023740735.1 of Nocardia sp. CDC159. Classification (GTDB taxonomy): domain Bacteria; phylum Actinomycetota; class Actinomycetes; order Mycobacteriales; family Mycobacteriaceae; genus Nocardia; species Nocardia pulmonis. Next base: position 60,979 of record NZ_JAMRXH010000016.1, on the reverse strand, counting down.
GGTGGGACCGGCGGGGGCACCCGGCCGACCGCGGGTGCGGGAAACGGTGACAGGTAGCCTCGGGGGCCGTGATCGAGCAGCACGTCGCGGACGCCGGGAACGAAATGCGGGATGGCTCGGGCCGTTTCACGTCCCCGGCGCCGCAGGCTCCGGATCTGCGGTCGGCCGACTGGCGAGACAAGCCGAGCCGCACCGACTCCCTGACCGCCCAGCTGTCCACGATCGTCGGCGGCCCGGTCGGTGATCATGCGCTGATCGGGCGCACCCGGTTCTGGACGCCGCTGCGGGTGCTGCTGGCCTTCGCCGTGGTCTTCCTGGCGCTCGGCTGGGGCGGTAAGGCGGCCTGCATTCAGCAGAAGACCGATGCCGACGGCCGAATCGGGTTGGACTGGAACAACGGCCGCCAGTACGTGGCCATGTGCTATTCCGACACCGTGCCGCTCTACGGCGCCGAACATCTCAACGAGGGCGCGTTCCCGTACAAGAAGCAGTGGACCGAATTCCGGGCCGACGGCACGCCGCAGGCCCGCTACATGGAGTATCCGGTGCTGTCGGGCCTGTACCAATGGCTGTCGATGCGGATCGCGCACGCCTGGCAGCAGTTGCGGCTGCCCGGTGCGCTGCCGGTCGTGGTGTACTTCAACGTCGCGGCGTTCGGCCTGGCCCTGGCCTGGCTGGTGACCGTGTGGGCCTCGGCACAGCTGGCCGGGCGGCGGATCTGGGATGCGGCGCTGGTGGCGCTGTCGCCCCTGGTGCTCGTGCACGTGTTCACCAATTTCGACGCGCTGGCAACGGCTTTCGCGGCCGCGGGGCTGCTGGCATGGGCGCGGCGGCGGCCCGTGCTCGCGGGGGTGCTGCTCGGACTGGGCGGGGCGGCGAAGCTGTATCCGCTGCTGCTGCTCGGGCCGATCGTGGTACTCGCGCTGCGCAGCGACGGACGGCAACGGGTGCCCGCACTGTGGGAACGCCTGCGGCACCGGGGCGCCGGGCCGCTGCGGGGGCTGCGCCAGTACCTCGCCGACGCACAGCTGCGGCCGATGCGCGCGGCGGGCGTCGCGGTCGCCGCGGCGGTACTGACCTGGCTGCTGGTGAATCTGCCGATCGCGGTGCCGTTCACCGACGGCTGGCAGGAGTTCTTCCGGCTCAACACCGAACGGCACGCCGACCCGGACTCGATCTACAACGTGATCACCTCGTTCACCGGCTGGCAGGGCTTCGACGGACCGCTGGCGCCGGCGGACATCCCGACCGCGCTCAACGCGATCTCACTGCTGCTGTTCGTGCTGGCCTGTGCCGCCATCGCCTACCTCGGCCTGACCGCGCCCCGGCGGCCGCGGGTGGCGCAGCTGGCCTTCCTGGTGGTGGCGGCATTCCTGCTCACCAACAAGGTGTGGAGCCCACAGTATTCGCTGTGGCTGGTGCCGCTGGCCGTGCTGGCGATACCGCATCGGCGCATCCTGCTGGCCTGGATGACCATCGATGCGCTGGTGTGGTTCCCGCGGATGTACTACTACCTGGGCACCGACAAGAAGGGTGTGCCGGAGCAGTGGTTCACCGGCACGGTGATCGTGCGCGACCTCGCGGTGCTGGGCCTGTGCCTGCTGATCGTGCGGCAGATCTACCGGCCCACCGAGGATCCGGTCCGCCGCGACGGCGTCGACGATCCGGTCGGCGGCATTCTCGATCACGCGGCCGATCCGCTGCTGCCGTGGCTGCCCGGCCCGTTGCGACCGCGCCCGGCCCCCGTCGAACTCACCCGCGCGCCCGCCGCGGCGCCGCGATAACCCCTGGCGCGGCGCCGGTCCCGTGCGAAAGGATCCCCTCATGACTTCGCTGCGCGACCAGGCCACCGCATTCCTCGAGCTGCACCGCCCCGGCAATCCGGTGATCCTGCCGACGGTCTGGGATGCCTGGTCGGCGCGGCTGGTCGAGGAGGCGGGTTTCGCGGCGCTGACGGTCGGCAGCCATCCGCTCGCCGAATCGCTGGGCCGGGCCGACGCCGAGGGGATGTCCTTCGCCGAATCGATGGGCCGGATCCGTGAGATCACCGCGGCCGTGGGCATTCCCGTCTCGGTGGATATCGAGTCGGGCTACGGCCGCAAGCCGTCGCAGCTGATCGACGGCCTGCTCGAGGCCGGTGCCGTCGGGCTGAATATCGAGGATGTGGTGCACGGCGAGGGCGGTCGGCTGCGGGAACCGGCCGAACACGCCGAATTCGTCGGCGAACTTCGCCGGGCCGCCGATGCCACGGGAGTGCACGTGGTGGTCAACGCCCGCACCGATCTGTTCCTGCGCCAGCTCGGCGACGAGGCCGACCGCTTCGAGCGCGCCGTCCAGCGGCTGCGCCTGGCGGCGGAGGCCGGGGCCGACGTGCTGTATCCCGTCGGCCGCCACGAACCCGACCTGCTGCGCCGCCTGTGCGCGGCGCTGCCGCTGCCGGTCAACGCCATCGCCCTGCCCGGTCAGGGCGACCGCGCCGGATTCGCCGAACTCGGTGTCGCGCGGGTCAGTTTCGGCCCGTTCCTGCAGGCGGCGCTGGCGACCGAGGCGAACCGACTACTGGCGCGCTGGCACTGAACTCAGACCAGCCCGTTGGCCACGATCCGTGGTTCGGACAGGCCCGCGGTAGCCGTCTGCCACTGATTCTGCGCCAGATGTTCGAGCAGGCAGATCAGCAGCATCTTCCGATTGCGCTCGCCGCCACTGATTTCCGCGTACGCGGCCATCTCCGCGGCGATCGAGTTGCCGGTGGGCGCGTCCGGAGCCGAGAGCGCCCAGAACATCTCGGGTCCGAGCAGCACCGACGCCCCGCCGGTCTCGTTGAACCAGCGTCCGGCGTAGGCAATCAGCATGTCGGTGAACAGCTGCGGATTGGCCACCGCCTCGATGAATTGATTCAGCGCCGCGGCACGCTCCGGTCCGGCCTGCATCAACGATGCCAAGCGACCGGCCAATTCGCGATACTGACCCATATCCTGGTACTGCCCAACGCTTGACGACATGTGACGGCTCCATCGGTCGAGTTCGGACGGACTGTACGGGTATCAGGACTGCGGTATGCGCCTCACCCCGTGCGTTCGCCGAGGTGGACGAGCGGGCGGTGCTCCACCAGGGGTGCGAAGCGATTGGGCTCGGTGAGTTCGGGGGCGATGAACGGGCCCGAGACCGGGCGACGCTCGGGTTCCGTTGGGAGGTCGGACATGTCGAACATATCCGGCACCGAGAACTCCTCCGGCGGGGGTGCCGATTTCGCCTCCGCTTCGACCGGCCGCACCGGTTCGCTCTCGGCGATGGCCCGCTGCGGATGGCGCTCCCGGCGACGGCTCCACAGCATCAGCGTGAGGTGAACGGCGAACATCATCGTCATCGGCATCCCGGCGTAGATGCCGACCGATACATAGCCCCCGCCGATTTCGCGGGCGTACTCGATATTGCCCGCCACAGACAGCAGCGTCGACAACACGAACAGCACGGTGGCGTACCACCAGCCCAGGCCGCCCTTGCGGAAGGACGCCGTGGCAATAATTGACCCGACCATTAACCCATCGGTCACTATCGGCACGTTCGCGGCCAGCTCCGGTGGCACGAGATTGCGGATAGCGAGGTTGTGTAGTGCGGCATAGGACATCTCGAACGATTTGTAGGCCACCACACAGGAAACGATCGCCGACGCGTGCAGCGGGCCCGGACGAAACTCTCTAACCCGCTGGATCCAGGCAGGTCGCTGCCGACGCTCCGCAATGGGAGCGTCGGCCTCGAGCGCCGCCTCCGATGAGATCAGGGTCATAGACGGGCAGCGTAGCGGCAACCGGGCCGAATTGCAGTGAGCCGGCGGTTTTCGATACTTCGTTTCGCGGCTCGGCCCGAATCATCCCATGTAGCCGAGAATTTGCTGCTTTATCGGCTGCGTCGATGACCGCTGTCGATCAGGCCGCGGAGCTATTGTGTCGCGCGGCGGCATCCCAGACCGGGTAATCGGTGTACCCCGCGGCGGTACGGCCATAGAGAACGTCCTCGCGAATCGGAGCGAGCGGATGGTTGTGCGTGATGCGCTGCACCAGATCCGGATTCGAGATGAAGGCGCGGCCGAAGGAGACCAGATCGGCATGGCCGCGGCGCAATACCCCTTCGGCGGCGGCCGCATCGGTGGCGTCCCGATTCTCGCCGACATTCGCGATCAACGGACCCGTCCAGCGCGGTCGCAGATCGATCAGGGCGGGATAGTCGTCGTTGTCGATCAGATGCAGATAGGCCAGATCGCGGCGGGCCAATTCCGCGACCAGGGCGCGATACAGCGGTGCCGGATCGTCCTCGCGCATACCGAACTGCGGATTGCCGGGCGACAGCCGGATGGCCGTGCGCCGCGAACCCACCTCCGCCGCAACGGCATCGGTGACCTCCAGTGCGAACCGAAGTCGGTTGGTGTTCGAGCCGCCGTATTCGTCGGTGCGCAGATTGGTGTTGTCGGCCAGGAACTGGTGCACCAGATAGCTGTTGGCGCCATGGATCTCGACTCCGTCGAACCCGGCTTTCAGCGCATTGCGGGCGGCGGCCGCGTACTGCTCGATCGTGGCGGCGATATCGGCCCGGGTCATGGCCCGCGGAGTCAGCGAGCGCGCCTTGCCGCCGTCGATCAGATGCAGCACATCGTCGTCGGAGACCGCCGACGGGCCCGCGGGCAGCGTGCCATCGATGCGGGCCAGCGGATGCCCCTTGCGTCCGCCGTGCATGAGCTGCGCGAAGATGCGCCCGCCCGCGGCGTGCACCGCCTCGGTCACCCGCCGCCACGCCGCCACGTGCGCATCGGTCTGCAGGCCGGGCACCCAGGCCTCGCTCTGACCGGAGCTGTGCGGCCAAATGCCCTCGGTCACAATGAGTCCGGCCGCCGCCCGCTGGGCGTAGTAGTCCGCCACGTCGGCGGTGGGCGAGCCGTCGGGCCGCGAGCGCAGCCGGGTCATGGGCGCCATCACCACCCGATTGGGCAGGGTGAGATGGTCGGTGCGGTATTCGGTCAGCAGCAACATGGGCGTACGGTAGAACCTGACATCAATGTCAGGTGCAAGGAGTGAATCCGTGCGAATCGGTGAGCTGGCGCGTCGCACCGGGGTGAGCGTGCGATCGCTGCGCTACTACGAGGCTCAGGGTCTGCTCGCGTCCACCCGCACCGGGGGCGGGCAGCGCGAATATCCCGAGTCCGCGGTGGACCGGGTGATCCGCATTCAGGAGATGTTCGCCGCTGGCCTGCCCAGCCGCACCCTGGTCGAACTGCTGCCCTGCATCCACGACTCCGACGGCACGCCCAATGCGCGCGCCACCCCGTTCCTCACCGAAACCCTTGCGGCCGAACGGGATCGCATCGACGCCTGCATCAAGGATCTGCATCGCACGCGCGAGGTGCTCGACGGGGTGATCCGCGCCGCGAACGGGGATGCCGCCGCGACGCCCTGATTGTCCGGACCGGCTCGCGCGCAGCCGTTTTCGGCAGATGCGATCGGTGTTATGCCGGTGCGCCAGGTGATCTCGGTCTGCCCCCGGGTGGTCCGACGCTCCATCGCGGCGGTGGACGCCCGCGGGGAGGCGGTGACCAGGGCTGCTGGTCGCCGCGACCGCCAGGCTCTCGTAGCCGACCGTCTCGGGCCAAGCACCTCACGGGTGGCAGCAAGGGAGTTACGCCGGAACCGGCTCGCGCGCACCCTGTTTCGTCGGCGCGACGCTGCCCCGAGCGGCCAAAACCATTCCGATGACACCGACCGCAAGCCCGCCGATCGTCAACGGCCGCAACGGCTGGTCGATCACCACCCACGCCAGCAGCGCCGTCACCACCGGGGTGGCGAAGAACAGCCTGCCGACCCGGGTCGTATCCCAGCGCCGCAGCAGGGCGTTCAGCAGCAGGAACGCGCCCATCGAATTCACCAGCACCATCCACGCCAGGGACCCGGCCAATCTACCCGCGTCGTAGACGTGAAAATCGCTGCGCAGCAGGGCCATCAGCCCCACCGCCGGGGTGCTGACGGCAACGTGTAGGGCCGTGGCCGCGCGCGGATCGACGGCCGGGGCGAATCGCTTCTGATAGACCGTGCCCAGGCTCAGACCCAGCAGCCCGAATACGCAGAAGATCAGCCCCGACAGCGAGAATGCCGACTGGTCGACGACGGCCAGGCCCACCCCCGCTCCCCCGATGCCGAAGCCCAGCCACTGCCGCGGCGTGACCGTCTCCCCCAGCACCCGCCCGGCGAACAGCGCGATCACCACCGGATTCAGCCCCTGCACCAGTGAGATCACCGCCGCCGATACATGTTCGGCCATCGCGGTGTAGAACGCGGCGAACTGCACCAGCTGCATCAGCAGGCCGACCACCAGCACATGGCCGAGCTGACCGCCGCGCGGCCACACGGCACGCACCGCAAGGGCATACAGCGTCAGCGCGATGGCCGCGAGCCCGAACCGGACGAACAGCACCAGCAGCGGCGGGGCCGCGCCCACCCCGATGATCCCGGCGATGAACGCGCTGCTCCACATCAGGATGAAGGCCGTCGGCGCGACCGTGTCCAGCACTCGAGACTTCACGAACCCTCCAAAGTAACCGCCTAAGACGGTTATCACCGTCGCATCGCCTCACGTAACCTGTCAAGGCGGTTACCATGGGACCGTGTACACCTTCGTCAGCGGGAATCTGGCCCTGGACTTCGCCGGTACTGTCCACGCCCGCCGCACCGAATCGCGCGAACGGCTGCTCACCCCGGCCGACCTCGCGCACTGGCTGGTCGAGGCAGAACTGCTCGATGCCGATCCGGACGGCGACGAGACCGCGCTGCGCCGGGCGATCGCGCTGCGCGAGGCGATCTATCGGCTGGCCACGGCCGCGCGGCTGGAGCGGCCGTTCGATCCGGACGACCGCGCCCTGCTCAACGAGTTCGCCTCCGGCGCACCGCCGATGGTCGCGCTGACCGCCGACGCGACGGTCCGCCGCACCGGCCCGGTCGACGCGGCGCTGGCGGCGATCGCCCGCGCGGGGATCGAGCTGCTCGGCGGGCCCGATCGGGCCCGCCTCAAGGAATGCGAGCACACCGAATGCACCCGGCTCTACGTCGATACCTCGCGCGCGGGCGCACGCCGCTGGTGCGATATGACCCGGTGCGGCAACCGGATGAAAAGCGCGGCGTTCCGAGCGCGCCGGGCGCGCTGAATCAGGAGGCGGCCGAGACCAATTCACCGGCCGGCGCCGACTCGGCCCGCGGCGCCTCGCGCCGCCCGCGTTCGCGCGCGCGCAGGAAGGCGAAGAAGAAGTACACCAGCAGTATCGCGCGCCCCCACACACCGAACTGCACGATGTTCTCCTCGACGCTGGCCGACTCACCCATCCCCAGCGCGTAGAAGTAGCGGAAGACGCCGATGCCGATGGCCGCGTCGGCCAGCAGATAGCCCACGATCGCGGGCCGGGACACCTCGAGCAGCACCAGGAACGGGATCAGCCACAGCGTGTACTGCGGCGAATGCACCTTGTGGAACAGCAGGAAGCCACACAGCATCGCCCCGCTCACCCCGATCCACGGATAGGTGCCGGTGGCCTGGTAGCGCTTCCACCCCAGCCACACCGCCAGCGCGAACGCGGCCAGCACCAGCATCGGCGACGCGGTCGAGACCACGTCCTGGAAGGAAGTCTCACCGGTGGACGTATCGGCGAACATCGGCCGAACCCCCCAGTACCAGATGGAATTCGTGGTGATATCGGCCTGGCGCAGCTGCTGGAAGGTGATCGAGGCGCGCCAGCCGTCGTATCCGGCCAGCGCGAACGGCAGATTGATCGCGACCACCGTCGCCAGCGCCGCGCCCAGCACCGCCAGCGCGCCGCGCACATCGCGACGCCCCGCGCCGCGGTCGGCGCCGACCAGCACGTACAGCGCCAGCGGCACGACGAAGATGCCCGGGTACAGCTTCAGGCAGAAGCCGATTCCCAGCAGCACCGCCGCGATGATCCCTCTGGTGCGCAACGAATATCGGGTCAGCGCCGTGACGACGTACACCGCCGCCACGGCCGTGCACACCACGGGCAATTCCCAGTTGTGGAAGGCATAGAGCACCAGCGGCGGTCCCGCCGACCACAACAGCGCGGCCGCACCGGACATCCGGCCCAGCAGCCACGCGGTCACCAGGGCGAACGGCGCCAGCAGCAGCGCCGAATGCAGCAGGAAGGCCGCGTCGTCGTGGGCGCCGGTCGCGCCCAGCCACATGAGCAGGCCGCTGAGCACCGGATATTCCACGGCGCCGCCGGTCAGCGCGCCGTCGGGCGTGATGCCGCCGGTTATATAGGGGAAGACGTGCTCGTTGATGCTGCGGCCCAGCCACAGGTACTGGATATCGGAATAGCAGACCCGGGCGTCCTTCACCTGGTCGAACAGCTCGCTGCGGCCGTCCTCGGTGAACGGGCCGCCCGCGCAGCGCGCCTTGTTGAGATAGGCGAACACCAGCGTCACCCCGCACAGCAGGGTCGCGGTGACGGCGGCGATCCGGCCCACGGCGACATCGGCGACGGGTCGGTTCGGCATGGGCACCACGATAAGTGGCATACCGCGCCGATGCCCGCATTCCTCCCGGCGGGGGATCGATTTCGCTGGTCGCGACCCGTTCATGTAGCCTTGTCGGGTTGCTGACGCAACGACCCTCCTGCCCACGGACCGTCCGTGGGCCGTCCTTAGTCCACAGGAGGTGATGGGTTCCCGTGCGTCATTACGAAGTGATGGTCATTCTCGATCCAACCCTGGACGAGCGCACCGTCGGTCCGAACCTGGACAAGATGCTGAGCGTGGTCTCGCAGCAGGGTGGCAAGGTCGACAACGTCGACATCTGGGGCCGCCGTCGGCTGGCCTACGAAATCGCCAAGCAGAGCGAGGGCATCTACGCGGTCGTCAACGTGACCGCCGAGCCCGACACGGTGAGCGAGCTGGATCGTCAGCTGGGGCTGAACGAGTCGGTGCTGCGCACCAAGGTGCTGCGCAACGACAAGAAGTAATCCCCCCTCCCCGCACGCCACTCGTAGACGTCGGTGCCTGTCTCTAGGCTCTAGCGCAACAGGCGAGTGCATTGTGCGGACTGCACCGGAGACCAGGAGGAACCATGGCAGGCGACACGGTCATCACCGTCATCGGAAATTTGACGGCCGATCCGGAGCTTCGTTTCACACCCGCGGGCCAGGCGGTCGCGAACTTCACCGTCGCGTCGACGCCCCGCGTATTCGACCGGAACAGCAACGAGTGGAAAGACGGCGAGGCGCTGTTCCTTCGCTGCAACATCTGGCGCGAAGCTGCGGAGAATGTCGCCGAGAGCCTGACCCGAGGCGCTCGCGTGATCGTGAGCGGACGGCTCAAGCAGCGCTCCTACGAGACCCGCGAGGGTGAGAAGCGCACGGTCGTCGAGCTCGAGGTCGACGAGGTCGGTCCCTCGCTGCGGTACGCCACCGCCAAGATCAACAAGACCACCCGCGGCGGTGGTGGCGGCGGCTTCGGCGGCAACTCCGGCGGAGGTGGTGGGGGCTTCGGCGGCAACAGCGGAGGCAATCGCGGCGGACAGAACGCCGGCGACGATCCCTGGGGCAGCGCCCCCGCGGCCGGCTCCTTCGGGGGCGGCATGGACGATGAACCGCCGTTCTAGGCAACGGCTTTCACCAGGAGCCCACCCGGCTCCCAGGCATAACGGAGTAAGACAATGGCCAAAGCACCGGCGCGCGAAAAGGTGCTGAAGAAGAAGGCGTGCACCTTCTGCAAGGAAGGCAAGTCCGGCACGGTCAAGATCGACTACAAGGACACGGCACTGCTGCGCAAGTACGTCAGCGATCGCGGCAAGATCCGTGCCCGTCGCGTCACCGGTAACTGCGTGCAGCACCAGCGCGACATCGCCATCGCGGTGAAGAACAGCCGCGAGGTGGCGCTGCTGCCCTACGTGTCCACGGCTCGCTGAGAACGGGAGGCACACGATGAAGCTGATTCTTACCGCTGATGTGGACAACCTCGGTGCCCCCGGCGACACCGTGGAGGTCAAGGACGGTTACGGCCGCAACTTCCTGCTGCCGCGCGGCCTGGCGATTCCCGCCAGCAAGGGCGCGCAGAAGCAGGTCGAGGGCATCCGCCGGGCGCAGGACGCCCGCCGCGTGCGCGATCTGGACCACGCCAACGAGCTGAAGCAGGCCATCGAGGGCCTGACCGGCGTGTCGCTGTCGGTGAAGACCGCCGGCACCGGCAAGCTGTTCGGCTCGGTCACCGCGGCCGACGTCGCGGGCGCCATCAAGGCGGCCGGTGGCCCGGTCGTCGACAAGCGCAGCATCGAACTGCCGAAGGCGCACATCAAGACCACCGGCAAGCACGGCATCGCGGTGCACCTGCACCCCGATGTGGTCGCCAAGGTCGACCTGCAGGTCAACGCCGCCGAGTGACGGCGTCGCACTAGCGCATTCGTCGAAGACCACCCTCGTGTCGCGAGGGTGGTCTTCGGCTGCGCCCATTCGCTCTCCGGAGGACGGATATCGTCCAGCCCCGACCCTCCCTCGAGATTGCTATTGAATAGCTATTTCGTCGCTTCGCAATTGCGCCGGTGGCGTGAAGTTGTCACCGATCGGTTCAGCCCCAGTTCGGGAAGATTTGGGGACAACTTTCAGAACCGACCACCCGTATTGTGATGTAGGCCATATTCGGAGAGAACGTTGTTTACCCAACACGCCCGGCCGTTCATCTTCGGCGACACGCCGAGGCGTTATCGATCCACAGGTGGATGAGTGGAGAAATGGGTTTCTATCAGCGGATATGAGCGAATCCGGGCACTTTTTCCCCAGGTAGTACACAGGGGCTGCACAACAGCGGGTGAACTGTCCCCAGATTATCCACAGACGTGTGCACATTTCGGTTTGGTAGTCCCCAGTTCGGTCCCTAAGGTTGCTCGCGGTGTCGCGATCCGACGCCTCGGGGCCTCGTGTTCCGCGTTCCCTACCGAGCACACCATCGGTTTGCTGTTCCGCGCCGCACGGGCCGTCGCGACCGGTGCGCAGGTTTCGGCCGCGGAACCCGAACGTGTCGTACCCCGGGCGTAGAACGAGACATCGATAACCTCGAAGCCGGGCGTGATGAGAGAGGACGGTCGAGTCTGGTGGCAGTCGTCGACGATCGCGGACACTCGGACTACCAGGACGCTCCCGGTGAGGATTTCGGCCGCCAGCCGCCGCACGATATGGCCGCCGAGCAGTCGGTACTGGGCGGCATGCTGCTGTCCAAGGACGCCATCGCCGATGTGGTGGAGGTGCTGCGCCCCGGCGACTTCTACCGTCCCGCGCATCAGGCCGTCTACGACGCCGTCCTGGATCTCTACGGCCGCGGCGAGCCCGCCGACCCGGTCACCGTCGCCGCCGCCCTGGACCGCCGCGGCGAACTCAAGCGCATCGGCGGCGCCCCCTATCTGGTCACCTTGACCCAGACCGTCCCCACCGCCGCCAACGCCTCCTACTACGCGGAAATCGTTGCGGAGAAGGCGATTTTGCGCCGCCTGGTCGAGGCGGGCACCCGCATCGTCCAATACGGTTACGCCGGTGCCGACGGCCAGGACGTCGCCGAGGTCGTCGACCGCGCCCAGGCCGAAATCTACGAGGTCACCGAACGCCGCTCCAGCGACGACTTCCTCCCCCTCGAGGAACTCCTCCAGCCCACGATGGACGAGATCGACTCCATCGCCAGCCGCGGCGGCATGTCCCTGGGCGTCCCCACCGGCTTCACCGAACTGGACGAAATCACCAATGGCCTGCACCCGGGTCAGATGATCATCGTCGCGGCGCGGCCCGGTGTCGGTAAATCGACGCTCGGAATGGATTTCATGCGGAGCTGCTCGATCAAGCACGGCTTGGCGAGCGTTATTTTCTCGCTGGAAATGAGCCGCACCGAGATCGTGATGCGCCTTTTGTCGGCGGAGGCGAAGATCAAGCTCGGTGATATGCGGTCCGGGCGCATGAGCGATGACGACTGGACCAAGTTGGCGCGGCGGATGAGTGAGATCAGCGAGGCGCCGCTGTTCGTGGACGATTCGCCGAATATGACCATGATGGAGATCCGGGCGAAGGCGCGGCGACTCAAGCAGCGCCACGATCTACGGCTCGTGGTCGTCGACTACCTCCAGCTGATGACCTCCGGTAAGAAGGTCGAATCCCGCCAGCAGGAAGTCTCGGAATTCTCCCGAAGCCTCAAGCTGCTCGCCAAGGAGCTCGAGGTCCCGGTCGTCGCCATCAGTCAGCTCAACCGCGGCCCCGAACAGCGAACCGATAAGCGCCCCATGGTCTCCGACCTCCGCGAATCCGGCTCCCTCGAACAGGACGCCGACATGGTTATCCTGCTGCACCGCCCCGACGCCTTCGAACGCGACGACCCCCGCGGCGGCGAGGCCGACCTCATCCTCGGCAAACACCGAAACGGCCCCACCGCCACCATCACCGTCGCCCACCAGCTGCATTTGAGCCGCTTCGTGGATATGGCCCGGGGGTAGGCCGCCGCACAGGGTCTCAGAAGTTGTGGCCGCCCCAGGCGCTGGGCGCGGTTGGAAACGAGCCCTGTCAGTGGGTGTGGTCGAGTGCGGGTGCGTTCGGGTGGGCGAGCAGCCAGTCCATGCGGCGGCGGCTGGGCTCGTCGACCGGAGTCCATACCGTGAGGAATGTTTCGGGGGTGGCGGGCAGGTCCATTCGCGTCAGGGCGAACGACAGTTCGCCGACGGCGGCGTGGCGGTAGGTCATGGTTTGGTGGGGTGGGGCGGCGACGTCGTGGGTGGCCCACAGTCGCGTGAATTCCGAGCTCGCGGTGGCGAGTCCGCGGATCAGGTCGAGCCAGGCCGGGTCGTCGAGGTGGGTTGCGAAATCTGCCCGGAACGAGGCGACCATGTGCGGCAGGACGAGGTCGCGGTTGACGAAGCAGCGGCAGCATTCCCGGGTGGTGAACAACTCCCACAAGACATTACGAGAACCCTCGGGAGCGGTGAGCCCCGGCCACACCGCCGCGGCCGCGTCGTTGTAGCCCAGCAGATCCCAGCGGCTGTTGAGCGCGGCGGCCGGAAAGCCGGTGACGGCATCGAGAATCGATTGCACTGTCGCGGTGATTGCGTGGGCGCGGGCGGCCACTGCGGGGATCGGCACCTCGGCCAGGCGGTAGAGGTGGGCGCGTTCCGCGGCGTCCAGGCGCAGCGTGGCGGCAATGGCGTCGAGGATCTGAGCGCTGACGTTGATCGGGCGTCCCTGTTCGAGCCAGGTGTACCAGGTGATCGAGACCCCGGCGAGCTGAGCGACCTCCTCGCGCCGCAATCCCGGTGTCTTGCGGCGCACTCCGGGCGCCATGCCGACCTCGTGGGGGGTCAGGCGGTCGCGGCGGCTGCGTAGGAACGCGGCGAGCTCGGGGCGGCGGGCGGAAACGGCGGTGCGCACGCACTCATCATCGAGCACCCCCGGGCCCGGTGCCAGGTGGTGGCGACACCAGTGTCACCACTGTCTTGGTGCCGGTGTGCCTGCGGCGGCAGGCTGGCAAACCGTTGTCAATCCCGCCAGTATCAGGAGCGCCCGTGTCAGAAGCTGCCGTGAGTGCCGCGCCATTCACCATGCGATTCACCGTTCGCAGTTACGAACTCGACACCAATCACCATCTCGCCTCCACGGTGTATCTGCAGTACGCCGAGCATTCCCGCTTCGCCTGCGGGCAAGCGGCGGGGCTGTCGCCACAGCGGCTGCTCGCCGACGGCTTCGGGCCGATCAACCTCGAAACCACGCTGCGCCACCACGCGGAACTGCGCGCCGACGACGCGGTCGACGTCACCTGCACGTTCGTGTGGGGGCCTGGTAAGACCCACCGCGTCGAGCATGTGCTGCGCAAGCCGGACGGCACGCTGGTGGCCGAGGTGAGCAGCGTCAGCGGACTACTCGACATGCGGACCCGGCGACTGGTGCCCGACCCCGCGCAGCAGTTGCGGGCCCGTGCCACCAACCCCGCGCTGCTGGGCCTCGACTGACATGAAATACCGCCTGGGACTGATCGATCACGGTTTCGTACCCCGAAAACTCACCGTCAGCTACGTGACTCTCTGTGTCGGCGAGGTCGACACCGCGCTGCTCCACAGGGCTTTCGAGCTGCTGTGCCGCAAGTTCCCCATACTGCGCGGCACGATAGAACTCACCGGCGGCGGGGCCGAGCTGCATATTCCCGACGACAGCTCGAGTGCCGCGACCGTCGACATCGCGGCGGGCCCGATCGCGGGCCGGCTCGGCCGTGACGTCGCACCGCTGGACCCCGCGCGCACCCTGGCCGAACTCACGACCGTGTCCGAGGGCGCGACGACCGCGGTTGCGCTGCGGATCAGCCACGCCATCAACGACGCCACCCTGGGATTCGCGCTGCTCGCCCACTTCTGGCACGCCGCCGCCGCGCTCGCGGGAACCGTCGAATACCCCGACCCGACTCCGGTGTACCCGCTCAGCCTCGAACACGCCTACCTCGCGCGGGCCATGGACCTGCCCGCACCGGCGGTGCCGACCGGCGGCCCGGTGCGCGGTCTCGCGGTCGACGACGTCGGCGCGGGCACCGGGTTCGGCCCGGATTTGGCGCAGCGGATCACCCTGTCGCAGGCCGACACCGCGGCGCTGCTCGGGCGGGCGCGGGCGGCAGGGACGACGCTGCACGCTCTGCTGGCTGCCGCGATCGTGCGTGCCGAGCGCGCGACGATCACCGAATCGACCGACGCCGCAACCGAACTGCCGATGATCATGTTCCATCTGGCCGATCTGCGCCCGCACCTGTGTCCAGCGGCACGCCCGGACGAGGTCACCAATGCCCTGGCCTTCGCACCCACGATCACTGTGTGCGAGCACGGCACCGATCTGGGCGTACTCGCCAAACAGGTCAAGACCCAGATCGTCGACGGAATCGAAGGCGGCACGGCACTCGCGGTCATGCTGGCCGCGGCGTCGGCGGCCGCGCACGGCCGCGCGCGCGAGACCGTCGGGAACTTCATCACCAACTGGGGAGTGGTCCCCGACCTTCCCGTACCCGCAGGGCTCGAGATCGTCGATTTCCGCGGCTTCGCCACCTCCGAACCGGTCAGCTGGGTCGGCTATTTCGTGTCCACCTTCGCCGGGCGGTGCAGCATCGAGCTCGCTTTCTCCTCGCGCTTCCACCCGCCCGCGCAGATCGCCGAGCTCCGCGAGCTGATCGTCGCCAACCTCGCCCAGCTCAACCACCCTCCACTGCCGTAGTGAACCAGCATTTGTCAGCAACCACACCGGTCGCACCGCCGTCACCGAGGCGAAAGCCCTTGTGTACATAGCTGCTTTCGCTCCCGACAAAGGGGCGGCGAAGGGAAGGGATGCTTCCCGGATGCCACAAACTCGAAACGCCCCGGTCGATGGGGTGCCGGCTGCCACGAATTCCAGACCCTACAACCTACTCTCGCAGGGCTCGGAAGTCTGGGCGCGTAACTACACTCAGCAATCGTGCGGCTACAAGGCAACGATATCTATGGCGGGGTCGTCGGGACGATCATGGCCAGCGTCATCGTCGCGGCGATGCCGCTGGGTGAGAGCCCTCGCAATTCCGCGCTGTGGGTGGGCATCAGTGTCGCGATCGCGGCGATAACTCGCGGTTACGGACAGCACGTGTCCACCCACAGCGCCGCTTCGGAATCGGGATTCTGGGCGGATCTCGGACGCAATATGCTCACCGGCATCCCCCTCGTGATCGCCTGTCTCCCTACGGTTCTGCTGTTGCTGCTGGCGCATTTCCTCGACTGGCCCGACGATATCGTCCATCCCGACGGCTCGGTCACCATCGGTTTCACCACCGTGACCCTCGTCGTGAACATGGCGTTGCTGTTCGGCTGGGGACTGCTGGCCGCCCGATCCAGCGGCTACTCCGCGTGGAAAGCCGCCGCGATCGGGTCGGGCAATACGGTGCTCGGCCTGGCGGTCTGCCTGGCGAATGTGCTTATTCGATAGAACCTGGCCCGCGATCCCACCCGCGGGTCCTGACCGCTTCGATTTCACCCACCGCGAAACCGGCCGGGGCCCGCTCGACCGATCGGAATGCGGGCCTGCCCAGCCCGGTTATCCCTGCTTGTCGCGACAGCGGCGCATCCATGGCAGGAGAACAACATGACCACAGCACACCCGACCAGGCTGGCCGTCCTCGGCCTCGGACAGCTCGGCACCGCCCTGGCCCAGGCTTTTCTGGACGGCGGCCATGAACTCGCGGTGTGGAATCGCACCCCTGCCCGGGCCGATGCCCTGATCGAGCGTGGCGCCCGGCGTGCGGAGTCGGTGGTCGATGCGGTGGGCTCGGCCGAGCTGATCGTCACGGTGGTGTCGGATTATGCGGCGGCCGAACAGCTTCTGGCACCGGCCGCGGACGAACTGCGCGGGCGTACGATCGCCAACCTGATCTCCGGGACACCGGAACAGGCCAGGGCGCTGGCGAGGTGGGCCGATGAGCGCGGCATCGGTTATCTCGACGGTGCGGCGATGAGCGGCACCACGCTCATCGGAAAGCCGGAGGCGCTGTTCATTTTCAGCGGCAGCGAGGAGACCTTCGCCGCGCACCGGTCCACGCTTTCCGCGCTCGGCAACGCGGTCCACCTCGGTTCCGACGCCGGACTCGCCGCCATGTACGACACCGCGCTGCTCGGCCTGATCTGGGGCTCGTTGAGCGGCTTCTACCACGGGGCGGCACTGCTGGGTACCGAGCAGGTCGCGGCGCGGACCTTCGCGAAGGTGGCGGTCGGGCATCTGTCGTTCATCGCGCGGCTGTTCGCCGAGCACGCGGGTCAACTCGATCGGGGCGAGTTCTCCGACGCCGACGGCACCATCGAGGTGCACGTCGAGGCGGTGAATCACCTGCTCGAGACCAGCCGCCGCCAGGGCATCGATACCGCGGTACCCGAGCTCTTCGCCCAGCTGCTCCAGCGCGGAATCGCCTCGGGCCGAGGCGATTCCGGTGTCGCGGCGGTCGCCGAGTCGATCAGATCCGGGGTGTGAGCCGGATCAGTCGCCGCGTCGGGAGCCGCGACCGGTTTCGCGGCTCTACGACTTCCCGCAGATCGCGGTGTCGAGGAGTACGGACGCCAGGGGAACGTCGCCTTCGGTGACGAGCTTTTCCGGGAGTTGGTTGACGATCAGGGTTGCGGCGCGGTCGGTGGTGGCGATGCTCACCGCGCCGTAGCCGGGAAAGGCGCCGTCGTGGCCCCAGGTTTCGAGGTTGCAGCTGTTGGGCAGGTGGAACAGGCCGAGGCCGGGGGCGCGGGGGGAATTCGGGTCCGGGGTGGGGAAGGTGCGCTGCATTTCGGTGAGTTGGGTGGGCGGGAGGACTCGGGCGGAGAGCAGGCTGGTGAAGTAGCGGTTGAGGTCGGCGGGGGTGGCTACCATGGCGCCGTCGGCCAGGCCCCAGGACGGGTCGAAGTCGTCGAGGTCGACGCGTTTGCCCTCGAGGATCGCGTAGCCGTGCGGATGCGGGCCGCGGATCACCTGTTCGCGTGGGAAGTCCGGCCAGTAGGTGTCGGCCAGGGCGAGCGGTTCGATCACCCGGTCGGTCACCTCCTCGCGCAGCGATCGACCGGTCACTCGTTCGATCAGCTCGCCCGCCAGTAGGTAATTGGTGTTGGAGTAGCCGTAGTCGGTGCCGGGGGCGAAGCGGGCGGGTTGGTCGAGGCCGAGGCGGAGCAGTTCCTCGACCGGGCGGGGGTTGCGCAGTGCCGCTTCCGTGGAAATGTCCAGTTTCTCCAGGTAGTCGGGGATTCCGCTGGTGTGCTGCAGCAGGTTTCGGACGGTGATCACATTGCCGTCGCCGCCGGGGCCGTGTACCACGCCGGGCAGATAGCGCTGTACGGGGGCATCGAGCTCCACCTTGTTTTCGGCCACCAGGAGCAGGGCCGTCGCCGCGACGAAGGATTTGGTGACGCTCGCGATGCGAACCTGTGCCGTCGAGGGGAATGGTTCGCCGGTGGCGAGATTTCCCACCCCGCTGCTGAGGCGGATATCGCGGCCCCGTTCGGTGATCACCAGTTGCGCACCGGGAATCTCGGACTCGCGCACCAGCCGGTCCAGCAACCTCTGAAGCGTGCCGGTGCGCGCGTCCGCGCTTCCGGTGTCCGCGACGGCCCGCGGGGAACTCACCGAACACATCAGCGCCGCGCACACCATGAGCGCCGAGATCATCGCGAACCGCCGCACCGCGAACTCCTGCCGTCGAAACGTCTGCGATTTCGATGATAGGCAGCCCCGGCCCCGAAACGACCTGTGCGCAAAGCACATACGGGAAAGATCAGGGTGGGTCTCCGGTGAATCTCAGGGGAAGGTCATTCCGCGGTGGTACCCGGCGCGGTACGTCGACCGCGCGCACGATATCGGTCAGACGCGCGGCCACTGTGGCGCGGATCGCGTCGAGCCGTCCCTGGGCGGCCATGAGCAGGGTCGGAGGGTGCACCGGTGCCGCATTCCACCCCATTTCCCAGGGCTTGACCGTCGATTTCGCCTGTTCGACACCCGAAAGCTGTGCCAATCGGTAACACCGAGCGCCCGGATTACGACGTCTCTGGTGGCAATGGCCCGTCGGGGGGCCTGTTCGTTTTGCTAATCCGGTAATGAAATGGGGATCGGGACATGTCCTTTCGGGAGTTCCTGGGGCGGCATCGGATCGTTTCGGCGATCGCCGCTCCCGCGGCGTTAGGTGTGGCGGCGGTGGTCGCCGTCGCGGTGTTGCCCTCGGCCACCAAGAGTCATACGGCCGATACGCAGCTCAAGGCGTCGGTGACCGAGTGCAAGGACATGGTGACCATCTCGGTGGCCGGGCGCGGCGACACTCCGGCGTCGGGGACCACGAAGATGCTGGTCGGGCCGAACGGGGAGGAACTGCCCGCCGCGCTGTCCGGTGATCACCGCAGCACCTGGGTGGATCCGGTGGTCAACGCCCCGGCCGGTGCGGTCGATCCCAATTCCTATGCCGCCGTCTACATCGCGTATCCGGCGAATATGGCCACCTACGAGGATGCCGTCAACGCCGGTGCGACCAATGCCAAGCGGGTGATGACCGAGATCCGCAAGGCCTGCCCGAACACCCGATTCGCCATCGTCGGCTACAGCGAGGGCGCCGACGTCGTGCGCCGGGTCGCCATGGAGGTCGGCAACCAGCAGGCGGACAAGGACGGCAAGTACGGGATCGTCGATCCGAACAATGTCGTCGGCGTGGTGATCCTCGCCGATTCGGGCCGTTCGGCGGGGGACGGAACGTTCATCGGCTCGAAGGATCCGACCCGGCCCGACAACTTCGATCAGAAGTATCAGAACGGCAATGTGAAACCCGTCTCCGGGCAGGGCGCGCTGCCGGGTACCAGCGGCGGCTTCGGCGCGCTGAACGGCAAGGTCGCATCGTTCTGTTCCGAGGGCGACCTCACCTGCGCCGCGCCGCAGAACATCTCGCTGCTACAGCTGGTGGTCAATGTCGGCCGCCAGATCAACGCCGACAAGCTGGAGCGGGAGGGGCTGAACCCGGCGACCGGACAGGATGTCGCGGTGGCACTCGGCCGCATCGCCCTCGACGCGTTCGGCTACATTGCCGCGCAGCCGAACTGGATGGCCAGCGACGAGACCTTCCTCCAGGTCCTGCTGCGGGTCTCCGATCCCGCCTACAAGCCCGGCCAGACGCCGCCGCCCGCCCCCAAGGCGGATGCGATCGCCAAGGAGCAGATGTCGCCGCTGGCCTATCTGCCGCAGAAGGTGTTCAACGAGATCGTCGGCCTGATCGTGACGAATCAGAACACCATCCCCGTCATCATGAGCGATCCGTACCAGCTCACCCTGGGCCCCAATGCGACCGGTCACCACTTCGACTACTGGCGCAACGCCGATTCGGCCAACGGCCGCCCGATGACCTCGGCCGAGTACGCGGCGGCCTGGCTGACCCATCTGGCCAAGCAGGCGCAGGCGGGTGAGCAGCTCGATACGAACTACAAGCCGAACTCCGAGGATCTCGCCACCGCGTACCGCGCGGCCGAGCAGGCCAAGAAGGAGAAGGAGAACGTGCCGGTCACGACCACCACGACCGCACCGGCGAGCACAACGACCAGCACCACCAGCCCGGTGACCAGCGCCCCGAGCTCGACCACCACGGCCGCCCCGACCACCACGGTGACCGGCTCGTCCACGACGACAACCGCACCGGGCACGACGGCGCCCACCACGACCTCGGTGGCACCGACGACGACCGCGACCGTCGCGCCCACGACCACCACGGCCGCGCCGACGACCACGACGACATCCCCGGCCTCGACCACCACCCGATAACCCACCTCCGACGACGGGCGCGGAACTTCCGGTTCCGCGCCCGTTCGCGCATTCACCCCCGGCGCGGCCCGATCGCTCGCGGCCGGAACGGGGTGCGGGTGGCGTATTCCTCGCGAGCGTGCGCCAGCCATCCGGCGGTGCGGGCGACGGCGAAGATCGTCTCGCCGGAGCCCTCCGGCATATCGAAGATCGTGGTGAGCAGGCCGAGTGCGAGGTCGATATTGAAGGCGGGCAGGCGGCGATGCCGCAGCTCGGTCAGGACCGCCTCGGCCACCGGCAGTTTCGGATGATCCGGAGCCAGCGCGCGCAGCCGGTCGAGCAGATGGGCGCCGCGACCGTCGCCGCCGCGGTAGACCGTGTGGCCCGCACCGGGAATGCGTTCCCCACGCAGCAGCCGGTCGCCGAGGACGCGCGCGACGTCGGCGGGCCGCTCGATCTCGGCGAGCAGCCGCTCCACACCGAGCGAGGCTCCACCGTGCATGGGCCCGCCGACCACGCCGAGGCCGGTACTGACCACGGCGTACGGGTCCGCGCGCACCGAGGCGGCCACCCGGGCGGCGAAGGTGGAGGCGGCCAGTTCGTGGTCGGCGAGCAGAATCATGGCCGTCTCGAGGGCCTTCAGTTCACCGGCGGCGGCCGGAGGCCGGGGGGCGAGTCGCGACCACAGCAGCCCGGCCATGCTCGGATCGGCCGGTTTCGACCGTTGCGGCAGGGCCGTGACCATATCCGCGACGAACGTGGCGGGGTCGATCTCGCGATCGGCCCGGCGCGGGTCCGCGATCGCCAGCGCGGGCACCACGAGTTGCAGCCGGTCCAGCGACGCCGAATCCGCGGGCAGTCCGCGCTGGACCCGGCGTGCCCCCGCGACCGCCGCCGGGCGGGGCCGCCAGGGACCGGTGTCGCGCAGCTCGCGCCCCCACAACCACTCCGCGACGGCCTCGAACGAGTGCGCGTCGGCGAGGGCCAGGGCGTCCAGCCCGCGATAGTAGGGCCGGTCCGAACCCAGTGCGGTGACGCGTGATTCGATCGCGATCTCGGTCGGCGCGGGTTTGCGGCGCGGTTTGCCGCGCCGAGCCAGCCGCTCGACCTCGACCGGATCGAACAGGCTGCGGCGGCGCTCGGGATCGTAGCGGCGGCGCAGCACCCCACGACTGACATAGGCGTAGAGCGTCGCGGGCTTCACCCCCAGTCGCTCGACCGCCGTCGCCGAATCGATCCAGTCCAACATCGGTTGATCATAATCAATATTGATTTACCGGCACCGCGGCAGGCACAGTCCAGATATGTCGCTCGTCTCGCATTTCCGCCTGCACGCCCGAGCCTGCGCCCAGCTCGGATCTCCGCTCTACGCGGGCCTTTTGGAGCGGGTGGCGCGCGATCTCGCCGATGGCGGGCCGTGCGCCCGCGCCCTGACCGGATATGAGCGGAGCACCCGGGACGCGGCGGTCCCGCTGCGCTTCATGGCGGCCGTGCACGCGCTGGCGCTGTCGGGCCGGGCCCCGGAACTCGCCGCGCACTATCCGAGCACGGGCGCCGCGGCCCCGCCACCGTCGAATGGCGCTGTGTGGCAAGCCTTCCGGGCCACGGTCGCCGACCAGCCGGAGTGGATCGCGGACTGGCTGACCCGGCCACCGCAGACGAACGAGGTGGGCCGGGCCGTTCCGCTGCTGGCCGGTCTGCTGGCGGCGGTGGACGCCACGCCCCTGCCGATCCGGCTGCTGGAGTTGGGCAGCAGCGCGGGCCTGAATCTGCGGGCCGACCATTTCCACTGGGCCGCAGGCGATCTGGCCTGGGGGCCGACGGGTTCCCCGGTCACGATCGAACGCGCGTGGCGGACGCCGATACCGCCGTGGCTGCGGGCCGCCGTCGAGCGCCATCCGCGGGTCGAGGTCGTGGCGCGCGCGGGCTGCGATCCGGCCCCGCTGGATCCCGGTTCCCCCGCCGACGCACTGTCGCTGCGCGCCTACGTCTGGCCCGATCAGCCCGACCGGCTGGCCCGGCTCGACGGTGCGCTGCGCCTGGCGCGGCGGATACCCGCGACGGTCACCCGCACCCACGCCCGGGACTTCCTCGGCGACCTCGACCTCGTCCCGGGCACGTTGACCATCGTCTGGCATTCGGTCATGCGCCAGTACGTGCCGGAGGAGGAGTGGCGGGCGGTGCGAGCCGAGCTGGCGCGCCTGGCCGCCGCGAGCTCCCCCCGAGCCGCCTTCGCCCACATCTGCTTCGAGCCGCAGGGCACCGCGGACGACGGCAACGGCTTCCTCCTCACCGCCCGCCTCGGCGACGCGCCCCCGCGGCTATTGGCCCGCGCCGCGCCGCACGGCATCCCGGCCGTCGCCCGCACCGGCCCGCTCGTGCAGCAGGAGCAATGAATAGGCCGCGATGGACTGGGCGTCGGTGATCTCCCCCGCCCGGATCATCTGCTCCACCCGCGCGCGCTCGAACCACGCCGACCGCATGTCCTGCTCCTCGGGTTCGCGCTCCGGCTCGCCCGCGGTGAGTTCGGTGGCGAGGAAGACCTGTCCGCGCTGAGCCAGCGAACCGGTCGCGGCGTCCACGGTGCCGAGCCGCATCAATCGGCCCGCCCGCAGCCCGGTCTCCTCGCGCAGCTCCCGATGCGCGAGGTCGATGGGATCGCCGACGGCCCGGCCGGGCAGCGTCCCGGCGGGGAACTCCCAGCCGCGCCGGCGCTGGGCATAGCGGTACTGCTCGACCAGATGCAGCCGGTCGCCGTCCATCGGCACCACGATGGCGAAATCGGGGCAGTGCACGACGCCGAAGATGCCGGTGGATCCGTCCGAACGCCGCACGCTGTCCTCGCGGACCTCCATCCAGGGATTGATGTAGACCGTCTTCGATGCGAGCGTCTCCATGGCGCAATTCTCCCGCCGGTGGCGCAGATAGGCTGGCGCGGTGCGAGATTCGATGGCGAGCGAATGGGCGGATGTGGCGGCGACGCGGGCGGGATACGACGCGCTCGCGGAGAAATACGCGGAAATCGCCGCGGGTGAGATGGACAAGCGGCCGTTCGATCGGGCGATGCTGCGGGCGTTCGCGGACGTGGTGCGCGGCACCGTCGCGGAGCTGGGTTGCGGACCGGGCCGGATCGCGGCGCATCTGCACGGCCTGGGGCTCGATGTGTTCGGCATCGATCTGTCACCGGAGATGATCCGGCTGGCGCGGGCGGCGTATCCGCGGCTGCGGTTCGACCAGGGCACCATGGAGGACCTGGCGCTGGCCGACGGCGCGCTGGGTGGAATCGTGGCCTGGTACAGCATCATTCACACTCCGCCCGAGCGCATTCCGGCGGTCTTCACCGAATTCGGGCGCGTCCTGGCCGACGGCGGGCATCTGCTGCTGGCCTTCCAGGCCGTCGACGATGCGACGGATGTGCTGGCGCACGACCATGCGGTAGCCCAGGCGTACTGGTGGTCGCTGCGCGGACTGGAAAGCCGCCTGCGCGACGCCGGATTCCGTCCGATCGCCCGCCTGTGGCGGGAAGGCGATCCGGACGAGCGCGGGCCGCAGGGGTATCTGCTCGCGACCAAGCGGCCGGAATCGTGATATCCAGGGCAGATGCCTTCTAGCTACGACGTCGTCATCGTCGGCGGCGGTCACAACGGCCTGGTCGCGGCCGCCTATCTGGCCCGGGCCGGTCGCTCGGTGCTGGTCCTGGAGCGCGCTGGGCGGACCGGAGGGGCGGCGGTGTCGGAGCGGGTGTTCCCGGATTTCGACGCCCGGCTGTCGCGGTACTCGTATCTGGTGAGCCTGCTGCCGCGGCAGGTGGTGACCGAACTGGGCCTGCGATTCGAGACCCGGCGCCGCCGCATCTCCTCCTACACCCCGGTCGGCGACGGCGGCCTGCTGGTGGACACCGCCGATCCGGAGCGCACCCGGGCGAGCTTCGCCCGGCTCACCGGCTCGGAATCGGATCACCGAGCGTGGCAACGGTTCTACGGCACGACCGCCCGGCTGGCGCAGCGGGTGTTCCCCACCCTCACCGCGCCCCTGCCCACCCGCGCCGAACTGGAGCGCATCGTCGACGACACCGCGACCTGGGAGGCGATCTTCGAACGCCCGCTGGGTGAGACGATCGAGGCCACCTTCGCCGACGACACCGTGCGTGGCGTGGTCCTCACCGACGCGCTGATCGGCACCTTCACCCACGCCCACGATCCACAGCTGCGCCAGAACCGCTGCTTCCTCTATCACGTCATCGGCAACGGCACCGGCGACTGGGATGTGCCGGTGGGCGGGATGGGCGCGCTCACCGACGCTCTCGCCGCCGCGGCCCGCGCGGCCGGGGCCGAGCTGCGGCCGGGGCATGCGGTCACGGCGATCGAGACCGACGGCGTGCGCGCCGAAATCCGTTGTGCGGGCGGAGCGGTCGGCGCGCGCCACGTCCTGGTCAACGCCGCCCCACACGAGCTGGCGCGGCTGCTGGGCGAGCCCGCGCCCGCGAAACCCGAAGGGGCACAGCTGAAGATCAATATGCTGTTACGTCGCCTGCCCCGGTTGCGCGACGCGGTCGATCCGCACGACGCCTTCGCCGGAACCTTCCATATCGCCGAGGGTTACACCCAGCTCGAACGGGCCTACCGCGAGGCCACGGCCGGGCGGCCGCCGAGCGCCCCACCGTCGGAGATCTACTGCCACACCCTCACCGACCCCTCGATCCTGTCTCCCGGCCTCGCCGCGCGGGGTGTGCACACCCTCACCCTGTTCGGCCTGCATACGCCCGCGCGGCTGTTCGCCGACGATCCCGAGGGGGTCACGCGGCGGCTGGTGGAATCGACGCTGGCCCAACTGGATTCGGTGCTCGCCGAACCGATCCGCGACTGCCTGGTCACGGCCCCGGACGGCCGGCCCTGTCTGGAGGCGAAATCGCCGATCGATCTGGAGCACGAACTCGGCCTGCCCGGCGGCCACATCTTCCATACCGATCTGAGCTTCCCGTTCCGCACCGACGACGATCCCACCCCGGCCGCGCGCTGGGGGGTGGCGACCGGTCATTCGAACGTATTCCTGTGCGGTGCGGGCGCGGTCCGCGGCGGCGGGGTCAGCGGGATCGGCGGGCACAACGCGGCAATGGCGGTCCTGGAGACGCGCTGAAGGCCGCTCAGCCGAAGCTGGGCCGGGTCACGGAATTGGCGCTGACCCGGTAGGTCGCGAGCAGCACGCCGTTGTCGAGTGCCTGAGAATTGTTGAGCGTCAGAGTCGCCTCGACCTCGGTGAGATTGAACAGCCGCAGCCCGTTGCCGAGCAGCACCGGATAGATCACCAGGCGGTACTCGTCGACCAGTTCGTGCGCCCGCAGATAGTCGACCAGTGTGCCGGAGCCGAAGACCAGCAGATTCCGCTCGGTACGCAGCTTCGCGATACCCTCGGTGACCTCGCCCTCGATGCGCTGGGCGTTCCACTCCAGCTGGGTCAGCGTCGTGGTCGCGACATATTTGGGCATGGCGTTCATCTTGTCCTTGTAGGCGCCCTGCTCCGGGTGGTTCGGCCAGGAGGCGGCGAACATCTGATAGGTAGAGCGCCCCAGGAGCAGTGCCTCGGCCTCCTGTAACTCCGCGGATTTGAAATCACCGATCCGGTCGTGCCAGAACGGGGCCGTCCAGGCCGGGTCCTGAATGAATCCGTCGAGCGAGACGAATTCCGCGACAACGACTTTCCCCATGTCCGAACCTCATTCCCATACCTGTGAGGACCCCACGGTAGCCAATCCGCTCACCCCACGTCGGGCAAACCGGATCCCGGTTCGGACAGCCACAGCAGCCACAGCGGGACGATCAGCGCCGCGAATTCCTCATAACCGGCCGCGCTCGGATGGAAGCCGTCGCCCGCGCGCACCTCGCGCATCCAGGTCTCGCTGTGCCGCAGCGGCTGATGCACCCGCACATAGGGAATGTCCTCGCCCTCGCAGACCTCGGTGAAGTGCGCATCCAATTTCTCGATGCGACCGTTCTGCTCGATGTCGTCGACCGGCGGCGGGGCCACCACCATGGTCTCCCAGCGCCTGGCCTTGGCGCGGCGCAGGATGGCGGTCAGATCGGCGATGGACTGTTCGGTGGGCACCCGGACGCGGCCGTCCTCGATCAGGGTGTCGTTGATCCCGAAGGAGAACACCACGCGGGCATCGGTGCCCTCGGGCAGCCGCTGTTCGCATTCGGGCTCCCAGCGCGCCGCGATATCGGCCGAGGTCTGTCCGCGCACGCCGAGGTTGTAGTGGGTGACCGGGCGTCCGGCGTTGATCGCCCGTGCGGCCAGTCGCCCGGTCCAGCCCAGGCATAGCCGATCTCCGTGCCCTGCCACCAGCGAATCACCGACAAAGCAAATACGGACATCTCGGCTCACCGTGTGATGGTTGCATGCTCAACGAAGTTCGCACCATGGAATCGTCGCTACCGGTCGGTCGCCCACTACCCAATAAGATCACCCGTGGTCGTCTGGGAGGGAGTTCGCATGAAGACCGGGCTCACCACCCGCCGCGCCGGGCGGCGACGGCGTGTTGCCATCGGGCTGCTCGAGGCCCTCCTGCATACTCACACCCGAGCCGACCCCGGGACCGACGCCGCTCCCTCGATCCGAAAGTTCCGATACGACATGCGAGTCGACGGGCGGGAAATACCCGTCTCCGGCAGCCTGCTGCAGCCGCGGACGCGGCGCACCAGCGACATTCTGCGCGTGGTGCTGTCGGCCCTGCTGGTGGCGCTGGTCGTGGCGGGCTCGCTGATCACCCGGCCGCGCTGGGAGGCATTGGAGCGCTCGGTCTCCGACATCCTGGGCTTCCTCACCGCCGAGCAGTCCAATATCGTCTATCTGCTCTACAGCATCGCCATCTTCGCGCTGCCGTTCGCGATCCTGGTCCGGCTGATCTTCCGGTGGCAGTGGAAGCTGCTCGCGGGCTATGTCGCGGCCGGGCTGCTCGCGGTGCTGGCCCTGTCGATCACCGGCACCGGGATCTCCGCGCCGCAGTGGCATCTGGCGGTGCCCAAACAGCTCGACACCTTCCTGTCGCAGTTCCTCGACGATCCGCGCTGGATCGCCATGCTGACCGCGATGCTCACCGTCGCCAGCCCCTGGCTGCCCGCGTCCTGGCGACGGTGGTGGTGGGCGCTGCTGGGCGCGTTCGTCCCGCTGCATCTGTTCGTGAGTCTGGTGGTGCCTTCGCGGGCGATGCTCGGACTGGCCGTGGGCTGGTTCGTGGGGGCGGTGATCGTGCTGCTGGTCGGCACGCCCGCACTGGAGGTGCCGCTGGAGGACGCGGCGCGGGTACTGGCCGGGCGCGGCTATACCGTCACCGGCTTCACCGTCATTCGCCCGGCCGGGCCCGGTCCGCTGCTGCTGTCGGCGGAGACCGGGCCGCATCACCGGCTCGTGGTGGAGCTGTACGGGCAGAACCAGCGCAGCTGGGGCATGCTGCGGCAGTTGCGGCGCTGGTTGACCTTCCGCAGCAGCGAACGGCCCGCGGCCTTCGCATCCATGCGGCGCGCGGTCGAGCATCGCGCGCTGATGGGTATCGCGATCAGCGATCTCGGCCTGGCCAGCAACAAGCCGCTCACGGTCGCGGCGCTCGAACGCGGCTGGACGCTCTACGCGCACACCGTGCCCCGCGGAACGGTGCTGTCGGCGACCGACGACACCATCGTGCTGGCCAATGTCTGGCGCGCGCTGCAGAACATGCACCGGTCGCAGATCTCGCACGGCGATCTGCGCGCCGAGGAGATCCGCGTCGTCGACGGCCGGATCCTGTTCGGCGGGTTCATGTGGGCCGAATTCGGCTCGTACGAATCGCGGTTCTCCGCCGATATCGCGCAGTTGCTGCTGACCACGGGCGCGCTGTTCGGCGCGAAGACCGCGGTGCGGGTGGCGATCGAGATGCTGGGCGAGCAGGCGGTGGTCGATGCCTCCCGGCGGCTGACCAAATCGGCCATGTCCGCCTCGGTGCGCAAATCGGTCTCCGACGCCGGGGCCCTGATGAAGGCGATGCGCGAGGAGGTGCTGCACCAGACCGACGCCGATCGCATCGAATCGGCCCGTATCACGCGCTTCTCGCGCAATCAGATCATCCAGCTGGTGCTGCTGATCGGCCTGGTGTACGTGGCCTATCCCTACATCAGCCAGGTGCCGACGTTCATCACCGAACTGCGCACGGCCAACTGGTGGTGGGCGCTGCTCGGGCTGGCGGTGTCGGTGGGCAGGTACGTGGGTGCGGCCATGGCGCTGTGGGGCTGCACCTCGGCATCGGTGAACTTCCCCCGACTCCTGCTCGCCCAGGTGGCCAACACCTTCGCCGCCACCACCACGCCCGCCGGGGTCGGTGGTCTGGCGCTGAACGTGCGGTTCCTGCAGAACAGCGGCCTGGGCACGGTCCGTGCGACCGCGGCGGTCGCGCTGCAGCAGTCGGTCCAGGTGAGCACGCACGTGGTGCTGCTGGTGTTCTTCAGCGTGGCGGCCGGGGTGTCGACCAATCTGGAGCACATCGTGCCGAGCGCGACCGTGCTGTATCTGGTGGCGGGCGCGCTGTTCGGCCTGCTGGGCGTGGCCATGTTCGTACCGCAGGTGCGGCGCTGGCTGCGCACAGAGGTGCGGCCGCAGCTGGCCGAGGTGGTGAACGAACTGCGCGATCTGGCGCACAGCCCGAGCCGCCTGGCGATGATCGTCGGCGGCAGCGCCGCGATCACCCTCGGCGCGGCCGGGGCGCTGTGGGCCAGCATCGAAGCCTTCGGCGGCAGTACCACATTCGTGACCGTCACCGTGGTGACCATGATCGGCGGCACACTGGCCTCGGCCGCGCCGACGCCGGGTGGGGTGGGCGCGGTGGAGGCGGCGCTCATCGGCGGCCTGGCCGCATTCGGCGTGCCCGCCGCCATCGGCGTGCCCGCGGTGCTGCTCTACCGGGTGCTGACCTGCTGGCTGCCAGTGTTCTGCGGCTGGTGGCTCATGCGCTGGCTCACTCGCAGGGAGCTCATCTAGGGCCGGACCGCACCCGCACCCGGCAGCGCCTGCTCCGCGGAAAGGCATCCGGCGGTGGCCAATTCGAGATTCGCCAGCGAGGAGATGTGCGCCTCCAGGGTGACCGCGGTGACGCAGTCGGAGACCGGGTGCACGATGAAGCCGAGATCGGTGCCGTGCCGGGCGGTCTGCTCGACGGTGAGATTCGTCGCGACGCCGGTGATCAGCAGGGTGTTGATCCCCCGCGTGGTCAGCCACCGCGGCAGTGCGCTGGCGGCCAGGCCGGACAGCTTCTGATTGTCGAACACCGCGCCGTCGGCGACCTGCTGACGCATCTCCGGAATGATCTGCGCCCCGGGCGCATCCGGCCGGAATTCGGTCTGCGCCGCCGCCACCGATCGCATGAAGCCGGTGTTGCGCACCAGATCACCCTCGCCGACCGGCACGGTGAACCTGGTGAACAGCACCGGAATTCCGACCGCCAGCGCGGCGGCGTGGAAGTCGACCGCCCGCTCGATCACCCCGCTGGCCGCGACCGGTTCCGCCAGCATGGGTCCGAAGAATCCCTCCGGCTTGACGACATTGACCTGCCAGTGCAGGGCGAGGACGGCGGTGCGGTCGCGATCGAGGAGCATGGACTCCATAGTGCCCGCCGCACCCGGTGTCCCGGCGCGCTTTGCCCCCGGACTAGCCCGAATAGTCCTTACGTAGTTGGACTTTCACGACCTTGCCGCTGGCGTTGCGAGGCAGTTCGGGCACCACGACCAGATCCTTGGGATGTTTGTAGCGGGCCAGGTTCTCGTTCAGGAACGGCTCTAGTTCGGCGAGGGTCAGCTCCTCGTCCGGACGCACCAGTGCCACCACGGCCACCGGGACCTCGCCCCACTTCTCGTGCGGGCGGCCGATGACCGCGGCCTCGCGAATCCTGGGGTGGCCGAACAGCACGTTCTCCACCTCGGCGCAGTAGATGTTCTCACCGCCGGAGATGATCATGTCCTTCTTGCGGTCCACCACCCAGACGAAGCCCTCCTCGTCCTGGCGCACCAGATCCCCGGAGTGGAACCAGCCGCCCGCGAACGCCTCCGCGGTGGCCTCGGGCTTGTTCCAGTAGCCCTGCATGAGCGTCGGCCCGCGGTAGACGATCTCGCCGACCTCACCCGGCGCCACATCGTTCATCTCGTCGTCGACGATGCGGGCCTGGATGGTCGGGATGGGCTTGCCGACCGAGCCGAGTTTGCGCAGCGCGTCGCGCCCCTCCAGCACGCAGGTGATCGGCGACATCTCGGTCTGGCCGAATACCGCGACGTTCTGGGCCTCGGGGAAGCAGTCGGCCATCGCTCGCAGCACGCTGTCCGA
The DNA here is from genome assembly GCF_023740735.1 of Nocardia sp. CDC159. Lineage (GTDB taxonomy): Bacteria > Actinomycetota > Actinomycetes > Mycobacteriales > Mycobacteriaceae > Nocardia > Nocardia pulmonis. The sequence goes on along the minus strand of NZ_JAMRXH010000016.1, from coordinate 30,333 downwards.
GGCGGGCGCCGCACCCCAGCTGAGCATGCGCAGCGCCAGCTTGCGCCGTTTGACGGTCGGCTCCTCGCAGATCATCTGCCACTGCGCCGGTACGCAGAACGCGGCGGTGGCCTGTTCGGCCTCGACGGCGTCGAGGAATTCGGTGGCGTCGAAGGCGCCGAGCGGATGCAGCACGGTCTTCGCCCCGAGCAGGAAATACGGTGCGAGACTGCCCAATCCGGCGATGTGGAACAGCGGTGAGGTGCAGAAGCCGATCGACTCCGGGGTCAGATCCATGGCCCGGATACAGGTCAGGGCCTGGGCGTTCATATTGCCGTGCGACAGCACCGCACCCTTCGGGCTGCCCGTGGTGCCCGAGGTGTACATGATCAGGCAGGGGGTGTCCTCCGGAATATCCAGCGGCACATGGGTTTCCCCGCCCTCGGCCAGGATGTCCTCGTAGCCCAGCACACCCTCCCCGCTCGACCCGCCGATCACCACGCAGGTCTCGAGGTTCGGCGACTGCGCCGCCACGCCGGTCGCGAGCGGCCGCAGCAGCGTATCGGTGATGATGGCCTTGGCCCCGGAGTCGGCGACGATATAGGCCACCTCGGGCGGGGTCAGCCGGAAGTTCATCGGCACCGCGATCGCCCCGAGGGCGTTGATGCCGAAGACCGCCTCCAGATACTCCGGATGGTTCAGCGCCAGGATCAGCACCCGATCGCCGAACCCGACCCCTCGACGGGCGAGCGCGTCGGCGCAGCGCAGCGACCGCTCGTGCAGCTGTTTCCAGGTGATGTCCCGCCCCCGATACCGGATGGCCACCGCCTCGGGGCGCATCAGCGCATGCGTCGCCAACTGGTTGTTCCAGTGGTTGCGGCGTGACCGAATCGGCTCGTCGAGCGCCTGGGTCATCTGAACTCCTCTCGAACGGCGATGAGAATACCAACTAACTTTTCATCGTGACAAGGGTTACAGAGAAGAATGGCCTAGGTTCTTCTCATTTGATCATTTCCCAGTTCACAAGCGCTTACGGAGCCGTAGGCGAGGAGCTATCAGTGCGACTGATTTCCGCGATGGTTGAAGTGATCAGCAAACTGTGACTTACATCCAGGTTGTCGCCGCCAGCACGGACGTGCCACTATCGACGCAACCGGGCGCAGGCGCGTCCGCGCAGGCAGGAGGACAAAACCGATGTTGCGGACCAGGTTCACCGAGCTGTTCGGGGTCGAGCATCCGATCGTGCAGGGCGGCATGATGTGGGTCGGCCGGGCCGAGCTCGTCGCGGCCGTTGCCAATGCCGGCGGCCTCGGCTTCATCACCGCGCTCACCCAGCCCACGCCGGAGGATCTGCGCCGCGAGATCGAACGCGCCCGCGAGCTCACCGACAAGCCGTTCGGCGTGAACGTCACCATCCTGCCGTCGATCAACCCGCCGCCGTACCAGGAGTACGTCAAGGCGATCATCGATTCCGGCGTGAAGATCGTCGAGACCGCGGGCAGCAATCCCGAACCCTTCCTGCCGTACTACAAGGAGGCGGGAATCAAGGTGCTGCACAAGTGCACCAGCGTGCGGCACGCGCTCAAGGCGCAGAAGATCGGCGTCGACGGTGTGAGCATCGACGGCTTCGAATGCGCCGGACATCCGGGTGAGGACGATGTGCCCGGCCTGATCCTCATCCCCGCGGCCGCCAAGGCCCTCGACATCCCGATCATCGCCTCCGGCGGCATCGCCGACGCGCGCGGCCTGGTGGCGGCGCTGGCGCTGGGCGCGGACGGGGTCAATATGGGCACCCGCTTCATGTGCACCCAGGAGTCGGCCATCCACCAGCGGGTCAAGGAGCAGATCGTCGCGCATACCGAACGCGACACCCAGCTCATCTTCCGCACGCTGCACAACACCGCGCGGGTGGCGAACAACGAGATCAGCCGCAAGGTCGTCGAGATCGAGAAGGCCGGCGGCGCCACGTTCGACGATGTGCGCGATCTGGTCGCCGGGGCGCGCGGCCGACGGGTGTTCGAGGAGGGCGACCTGGATGCGGGCATCTGGAGCGCCGGACAGGTGCAGGGCCTCATCGACGACATTCCGACCTGTGCGGAACTGATCTCGCGCATGGTCGCCGAGGCCGAGGCGCTGATCAACCAGCGGCTGGCATCCTTTGTCGCCTGAGGAAATTCGCTGGACAGGGCGGTTATAACTGCCTTGTGAACGAATCGCTGTTCTGCGGGACCGAGCTGGCGGCGCGTATCGAGCGCGCCGAGGCGGAGTTGATCACCGCGGCCACCGGGGCGGCGCGCGTCCGCCGCCCCGACGCCGCGGGCTTCGTCCTGCCGATCGCCGGGGGCGCGGCCTGTTACGGCGAACCCGGCTCACCGCTGAACAAGGTGGTGGGCCTGGGTTTCGACGGCATACCGTCGGCCGCGGAGCTGAACGAGATCGAAAGCGCCTACGCCGCGGCGGGATCGCCGGTGCAGGTCGAACTGGCACATCTCGGCGATCCGGGACTGGCCACCCTACTCACCGAGCGGGGCTATCGGCTGAGCTGGTTCGAGAACATTCTGGGCCGGACGATCGAATCCGGCTATGCGCGAAAGACGCCGCCGGGCATCGAGATCCGGCTCGGCGCCGAGGACGATTTCGACATCTGGCTCGACGTGGTGGTGGACGGCTTCGCCCACCCGGACGAGCAGGGCGTGGCCTCGCCCGAGGAGTTCCCGCGCGAGGTACTCGCCGATGTCATGCGGGACATGACCGCCGCCGCCGGGGTGCGCCGCTATCTCGCGTCGCGCGACGGCGCACCGGCGGGCGCGGCGAGTATGCGGATGAGCAATGGCATCGCACAGCTCACCGGGGCGGCAACCGCACCCGCGCACCGCCGCCGCGGCGTCCAAACCGCACTGCAGTCGGCACGCCTGGCCGATGCCGCGCAGAACGGTTGCGAGCTGGCCACGATCACCACCATGCCCGGCTCCAAATCCCAGCAGAACGCCCAGCGCAGCGGCTTCCAACTGCTCTACACCCGGACCGTCCTGGTCAAATCGTGAGCGTCACACCATGAGCGCGATCCCAGCGAACACCGCGCAGGTCGCCGCGAACTCGGCCGACGCGCCGCGGGTCTGAGCCCACTCTCACGCCCGCGACGCCACGGCCGCGAAGTCATGGCTGGCGATCACCTCGATCCCGTCCGGCAGCGCGTGTAGGCGCTGGATGGTTTCGAAGGCGCGATCGCGGTCGGCGTCGAAGAGCCGACCCGGCATGGGGGCCTTCTCCCGGATGAGCTCGATCTGCAGGGTGTGCCAGACCGAGTCCCCGGCCAGCAGCACGCGGGTGCCGTCGTCGACCGCGAGCAGGACGCCGACGCTGCCGGGGGTGTGCCCGGCCAGATCGACCAGGACCACCGCGCCGTCGCCGAAGACGTCGTGGCTGCGCGGGAAGGTGAGCACGGGCGGGCCGTCGAGCTCCACATGGCCGATCGTGCGGTCGCGAAGCGGGCCGCGCACCACGCCGTAGGGCGCGTACTCGCCGGTCATCGCCCATTCGTATTCGATTGCCGGAACGCGCAGTTCGAGCGCGTCCGGCAGCTCGAGCAGACCCGATATGTGATCCCAGTGCAGGTGGGTGGCCAGGGCGAAATCGATGTCCGCGCCGGTCAGATCCCGGGCGGCCAGCGCATCCGCGATCCCGAGCACCGGCTTGTCCGGCGACACCAGCATCCGCACCGGCAGCGGCATACCGGGCAGCACCCGATCGTGCACGCCCGCGCACAGGGCGGGATCGACGAGGAAGCGGGCCTGTGGATGTTCGATCAGGAAGGCGCCCATAGCCATCGGGATCTCGCCGAGGCTGCGGGCGCCCTCGGCGACGATCGTGGTCGGCGCGGACATCCGCCCCTGTAGCAGTGCGGTCATGCGAACGGTCGTGCGCGCCTGGGGAATCGGGGCGACCGTCAGGTTCGCCAGGAACGCCCGATCCGGCTGGCGCGGACGCAGCAGTTTCGCGGGTGTCGCGGCGAGCGCCGCGCAGCAGCGCGCGAGGGTGATGAGGGTGCCGGGCCGACCATCGGTCACATCTGTCCGTTTCGATGACACAGCGCAACCGTAGGGCATCCACCGCCACGCCGAAAGGACTTCTCCACGCGCCGACTTCTCGGCATAATCGCTGGGGGTTGCCCCACTGTCGGCGCATGTCGCCGGAGGCAGGGAGGGAGAACGCAAGCGATGACCGACCCCGAGCCTCGACATCGGCCGGTATCGATCATCGGTATCGGCTGCCGGATGCCGGGTGCGGTGGGAGTGCGACGCTTCTGGGGGCTGCTGACGGGCGATCCGGCCGAACACGCCGAATTCGTCTTCGACCACGACTGGTTCGGGATCAACACCGACGCTGCCGCCGCCCTGGATCCGCGCGAGCGGTCGAGCCTGACCGTCGCGGTCGAGGCCATCGACGACGCCGGTATCGGCTATCGCGCGCGCGGTTCGCCGGCGGCGGTGCTCTTCGGAGCGAGCGGTTCGAACATGATCGCCAATCGGGTCTCGCAGGCTCTGGATCTGCGCGGCCCGAGTCTGGTGCTGGACAGCGCCGGTTCGTCGTCGCTGGCCGCGGTGGATCTGGCCGTGCGCCTGCTCGCTGACGGCACGGTGCCGTGGGCGCTCGTCGGCGGCGTGGACGCGGCCGATGTCTGCACGGTGCTGGTCCTGCAGCGCACCGTGGACGCGCGGCGCGAAGGGAACCGAGTGTATGCCGAACTCCTCGGCACCGCAGTCGGTTCGGACGGACGAGTCGGCCCCGACGGTGCGACGCGCCGCCGGATCATCCGCACCGCATGGGAGCGGGCCGGTATCGACCCGCACGCCGCCGGTTACTTCGAATGCCACGGCGATGCGACGAGCGCGGCCGACGCCGTGGAGATCGAGGCGCTGGCGCAGGTGCTGCACGCGGGCAGCGAACCCGCGGCCAAGATCTGGATCGGATCGGTGACGGCCGACCTCGGCCCGCTCGAGGCGGCGGCCGGGGTCACCGGACTGGCCAAGGCGGCGCTGTGCATCGATCGCGGAATCATCGTGCCGGCCAGCGTCTTCCGGCAGCGCAGCGCGGCGTTGCGGCTGGACGAGCGCGGGCTGCGCGTGCCGACCGAGCCGATCGGATGGCAGGAGGTCGCCGCGCGGGGGCGCGTCGCCGGGGTGGGATCGGTCGGGCGCGGCGGGACCGCGGCGCATGCGGTGCTGCGTGGAGTGGCCCAGTCGACGCCGGAGCGGGCCGTCGATCCGCCGATACTGATTCCGATCGGCGGCGCCGATCCGGCCCGGCTGCGGTCGACGGCCGGGCGCTGGGCCGATGCGTTGCTCGCCAGCCATCCGCCGCTGCCCGAATTCGCCTCGGCCAGTGCGCGACTGCTGCCCGAGCCGGTGCGCGCGGTCGTCTTCGCGGACAAGCACGCCGAGGCGGTGGCGCGGCTGCGGGCGCTCGCGCGCGGACATGCGGACGGGAACGCGGCCGTGCTCGGGCCGACCGCGCGGCGGCACGACGGCGGGGTGCTACTGCTGTTCCCGGGCGGGGGTGGCGGGCAGGCGCGCATGGGCTGGGTGCTGGCGGCCCGATATCCGACCTTCGCCCGGGCGATCGCCGAGGTCACCGAGGCCGTGGTGCGGGCCGGTGGGAGGCGGGTGTGGACGCCCCGGCACGGTTTCGTCCCCGGTGCCGCGGCAATGTTCGTATTCCAGATCGCGCTGGCGGAGCTGGTGCGTGCCTGGGGAATTCGATTCGACGCCGTCATCGGGTACGGGCGCGGCGAGTTCGCCGCCGCGGCGGTGAGCGGTGCGTTGGCACTGGACGACGCGGCGCGGCTGATGGTGGCGTGGACACCGTCGCGGTCCGCGCCACCGCGTGCCGTGCTGCTGGAGACCACGCCCGAGGAGGCGGGGCGGCTGGTGGAGCCGCTGCGCGGGGAGGTCGCCGTCGCGGCCGTGCACGGGCCGGATGCCGTGGTCGTGGCCGGTGCGGCGCGGCGACTCGATGCGGTGGTGCGCCGGGCGCGCCGACGCGGGATGGCGGTGCGGGCCGTGCCCGCGGATCTGGGGCTGGGCGATCCGGCGGATCCGCCGGTGTTCGCCAAACCGCTCGCGGGACTGCGTCCGGGTGCGCCGGACGTGCCGCTGTACTCGACGACCCGTAGGGGCGCGGTGATCACCGACGCCGTGCTGGACGCCGATTACTGGGCCGAGAATCTCTGTGGCACCGTGCATTTCGCTGCGGCACTGGAATCGGCGGCGGCCGACGGCATCACAACGGTCCTCGAGATCGCACCGCAACCGATCCTCGCGCCGGTCGTTCGGGATTATCCGGACTTCCGGGAGTCGACCCATCCGATGGCCGGAACGAATGAGGCGGTCGCCTTCCTCGGCGGCATCGCGCGGCTGTATCTGGAGGGCCGGGACGTGGACTGGTCGGCACACGGCGCGTTCACCGGAACCGTGCTCGAACGATGCTGGCGCGCCGACGTTTCGGATGGCCACCTCCCGGCGGGTGACCGTACCGACCGGGTTCGGGTCACGCGGGAGCGACCAGCCGCTCAGCCGCCGATCGAATCGCACCGCGTCGCAACGGGATACGACGCTACGGTGGCGACCGCCCTCGAATGGGCGGCGTCGGTGCTGCGCACCGAGAACTGGGTGCGAATCGCCCCGCCCGTCGACCCGCCGCCGCGCCCGAATCGCGCGCTGGTACTCGGCGAATCACCCCTGGCGGTCGCACTGGCCCGGACCCTGGATCGCAGCGTGCCGACGCGGCGCGTGCCGGGTGCGATCACGACGGCGCTCGCGGAGCTGCGCGAACCGACCGCCGTGATCGTGGTGTGGTCGCCCCGCAACCGCGAGGATGCCCCGGCGGCCGCGGCGGCGCGAGCGCTGGAGCTGCTGCGGGAGCTGCGGGGCTGTCCTGCGGTCGCCGCACTGACCGTGGTGCTGCGCGACCGCACGCAGATCGCGCAGCGCGGTGTCGCCGGGGTGATACGCGCCCTGCGATCGGATACGACGCCGCCAACGAGGCTGATCTGGTGCGCGGCGGAGGATGCTCCGGCCGTCGCCGCTGCCGCGCTGAATTACGATGCGACCGACGAGCTTTCGATCGACGGCCCATCGGTCACGGCCCGCCGTTTCCGCCCTGCGTCGCCCACGCCCGCGCAGCGGGCGATCGCACCGGAGGGCACCTATGTGGTGACGGGCGGACTGGGCGTGCTGGGCGCGGTGGCGGTGCGCTGGCTGCTGCTGGGCGGCGCGCGTGACGTCGTGATCCTGACCCGGACGCCGCGGCCGTTGCCGCCGCTGCTGGAGGGCCTGGACGACCGTATTGTGGTGGCGCGCTGCGATGTCACCGATCGCGCCGATCTGGCGAGCGCGCTGGACGATATCCGCGCCTGCGGCTCGGCCATCCGCGGGCTGGTCCACGCCGCGGGGGTCGGCGCGAGGGGGGAAACCGGCTCGGCCCCGGGCGAATCGCTCGACCGCTCGTTCGCGCCCACCGTACTGGCCGCGCTCGACCTGCTCGAACTCACCGCCGCCGACTCGATCGATTTCGCCCTGCTGTTCGCCATCGCCGCCGAGGGGCTGAGCGGTCCCGGAGCGGTGGTTCGCGCTGCCATCGGATCGGCGCTAGACGCCGTCGCCGCCACCCGGCTCGGGGCGCACACGACCAGCATTGCCTGGGGCAGTTGGGGATCGGATCATCCGGCCCGGCCGCTGCGCCGGGCCGGAATCACTCCGCTCGATCCGGCCCGCGCCACCGCGATCCTCACCCGCATCCTCGACTATCGCGAACCCACGCTACTGGCCCTGGACTACACCCCCGCGGCCGATCATCACGCGCCGAACCGACACTTGCATACGCTGTTCACCAACCCCATTACTCCCCAACCCCTTTCATAGCGCCGGGGAGTGTGCTCGATCGCCGAATCGGACGCGAGCCGAGCGGTATCGTCTCGGTCGTTCGAGGAGGTGTTGTGAGCGCCGAGATGTTACCTGCCGCGATACGGAGGTGGGCGCTGGAGCGGCCGGACGCGCCCGCGGTTATCGCGTTGTCCCACCGCGGCGAGGAGCGTTCGGTGGAGGTACTCACCTATCGCGAATTGGACTGCGCGGCAAGCGCGCTCGCGGCGCTGATCCGCACCGCCACCGCACCCGGGGATCGGGTCGCCGTCGCCTGCGAATACGGGTTCGATCACGTCGTGGCATTTCTCGCCTGTCTGTACAGCGGCCGGACGGCCGTCCCGCTGGCCGCGCCGACGCGACCGCGAGCGGCCGATCGACTGGGGGCGGCGCTGGTGCGGGTGCGGCCGACGCTGGCGTTGCTGTCCCGAGGCGCCGCGGGCGGGGTCGCGGATGGCGTTCGGGTGCTGACGGTTTCGATCGATCGATCCGCGCCGCCGATTTCGCCCGATGCGACGGTTCGCGACCCCGCCTATCTGCAGTACGACTCGGACGCGCTGGTCGATCCTGGGCAGTTGGCCGCCGCCCTCGATCGCCTGCGCGCGCACTTCCCGGTGGTCGCGGAGCGACCGGTGGTGAGCTGGTTGCCGCCGCATCATTGCGTCGGACTCGTCTTCGCGCTGTCGCTTCCGCTGTACTGCGGCGTGCCCGCGATCACGCTGCCGCCCGCCGAATTCGTGGCCCGGCCGATCCGCTGGCTGCGCGCCTGCTCCGATTTCCACGCGGGCGCGACGGCCAGTCCGAATGCCGGTCTGGGCCTGGCGGTTTCGGCGACGACACCGGCCGAGCGCGCCGGACTGGAGCTGTCCGGGCTCGCGGTGCTGCTGGGCTGCGCCGAGCCCGTGCGCGCCGAGCCGTTGTCGGCCTTCACCCGGGCCTTCGCCCCCTACGGTTTCCGGCATGCCGCGCACACCCCCACCTACACCACGCCCGCGATGCCGCTGCCGGTCACCTGCGCCGCACCCGCGGATGATCCGGTCTGCGAGGAATTCGACCGCACCGAGCTCACCGCCGGGCGTGCCGTCCCGCGCCGCGACGGTCTCGCGCTGGTCGGCTGCGGCGAGCCGCTCGGCCGAGCGGTGCGGATCGTCGATCCGATCGCACACGAGGATGTCGCCACCGGCCGGGTCGGCGAGATCTGGGTGGCGGATCCGTCCGGGCGGGCCGAGAACTGGCTGCGCACCGGCGATCTCGGCTTCCGGCACGACGGTCAGCTCTATCCGACGGGCCGCCTGCCCGGCCTGCTCCGGATCGACGGCCGCACGCACTACCCCGGCGATATCGAGGCGACGGTCGCGGAAGCGTCGGGGCCCCTGCGGCCGGGCCGCATCGCCGCCTTCACCCACGACGAGAATTCCCTGATCGTGGTGGCCGAATTCGACGATGGCACAGCCGATCCCGCCCAGGCGGTCACGCACATCCGCGCCGCCATCGCCGATCGCCACGGCATCACCCCCGCCGATATCGTCCTGGTACCGCCCGGCAGCCTCCCCAGGACCTCCGACGCTCCGCGCCGCCGCGCCGAATCCCGGGCCCGCTACCGCGACGGCCGATTACCCCGCCTCACCACGGAGCGCCCGTCGACCTGACGCGCGGCCATCCGGCCCGACCAGCGACTTCGCCGCGATGCTTGCGCGTGTCGGCAGCCCTGCCCGATGCGGCGGGCCGATGATGGCGAGGTGACAAGGGCGACGAGGTAGTTCGCATGGACTTCAGCACGCTTGCGTTGGTGCTCGCGCTCGGGTTGGCCGGGCCCCTGCTGGCGTGGCGACGAGCATGGCGTGTTCCGATCGTGCTGGGTGAGTTGGTGGCCGGAATTCTGTTCGGTTCCACGGGTTTCGGAATGCTGGATTGGACCGATCCGACCTTCATGTTCCTGGCGGACATGGGCTTCGCGCTGGTGATGTTCGTGGCCGGAACGCATGTGCCCGTGCGCGATCCAACCGTGCGGTCGGCGCTGGGTGTCGGGGCGGTGCGGGCGGGGACGGTCGGGGTCGTCGCGGCCGCCGCCGGATTCGCCGTCGCCCACTGGTTCGATACCGGACACGGCGCGCTCTACGCGGTGCTCATCGCGTCCTCCTCGGCCGCGCTGGTGCTACCGATCATCGATTCGCAAGGGCTGCGGGGTAGGCCGGTGCTGGCGCTCACCGCGCAGGTGGCCATCGCCGATACGGCCTGCATCGTGGTGCTGCCCCTGGTCATCGATATCGGCGCGGCCGGACGCGCGGCCCTGGGTACGCTGGCGGTGATCGTGACCGCCGCGGCGTTGTTCGCCCTGCTGCGCTATCTGGAGCGCTCCGGGCTGCGCGAGCGCGTGCACGAAAGATCCGAACAACGCGGCTTCGCCCTGGAACTGCGGATCAGTCTCGCCCTGCTGTTCGGCCTGGCGGCACTGGCCACCCGCACCCACGTGTCGATCATGCTGGCGGGCTTCGCGGCCGGACTCGCGGTGGCCGCGGTCGGCGAACCCCGCCGGGTGGCACGCCAACTCTTCGCGATCACCGAGGGCTTCCTCGGCCCCCTGTTCTTCGTCTGGCTGGGCGCACGCCTGAACCTGCGCGATTTCGGCGCACACCCGACCCTTATCGCGCTCGGGCTGGCCCTCGGCGCGGCGGCCGTGCTCGCCCACGTCCTGATGCGCCTGCTCGGCCAGCCGATCGGCCTCGCCACCCTGGCCGCGGCCCAGGTCGGCATCCCGGTGGCGGCGGTGACGGTCGGTACCGAACTGCGGGTGCTGATCCCCGGGGAGGCGTCGGCCCTGATGCTCGGCGCATTGGTGACCATCGCCGCGGCGGGCGTCGGGGCGGCGGTGACGGCGCGGCGCGGAGCCGCGGCCGGGTAGCCGATCGCAGTGCGGATTTGCGCGATCTGGCCGCCACCGCTCGTATTCGTAGGATGGCGCCATGGGAAGGGCACCTCTGCCGGGCGGATCGGATTCGGCGCGAAAAGTTTTCTCCGACCGGCTGAGCCAGCTGTTCGAAGCGGCCGGAAAGCCGACCCTCGAGCAGGTCGTGCGGACGACCACGCAACGCATGCGAGCCGCACAGGGGCGCGGTGGGAGACAGGCGGTGACGGCACAGCGGATCAGTGATTGGCGATCCGGCCGCAACCTCCCGCACACGTTCGAATCGGCGGCACCGGTGCTGGTCACATTGATCGACTTGGCGAAGGCCCGCCCTGGTCGCGTGCGCGAGGATCTGGTCGATCACCGAATGTGGGAACGGTTGTGGACCGCGGCGGCAGCCGAGCCCTCCGGCGGATCGCGCCCGGCGGCGACCAAGTCCCTGCCCCGCGACGTGGACACGCTCGTGGGCCGCGAGGAACAACTGCGGCGCATCGTGCGGGCGGCGGAATCGGAGCGAATCGTGTCGATTCACGCGATCGACGGCATGCCGGGCGTCGGCAAGACCGCACTGGCGATTCGCGCCGCCCACGAGCTGGCGCCGAAATTTCCCGACGGGCAGTACTTCGTACATCTGCACGCCCACACCCCCGGGCAACCGGTCGCGGATCCGTCGGAGGTACTGGCCGGGCTGCTCACCGATCTGGGTATCGACCCACGCAGTCTGCCCGACACCCTGGCGGCACGACGGAATCTGTGGCGGGATCGGCTCGCCGACAAGCGAATTCTGCTCGTGCTCGACGACGCCCACAGCCCCGCGCAGATCGAACCGCTACTACCCGCCGGCAGCGGCTGTGTGACGGTGGTGACCAGCCGCCGCCGTTTGGTCGCGCTCAACGGTGCGACCCCACTCGCGCTCGGGGTGCTCGACCCCGACGCCGCGGTGCACCTGTTCGTAGCCCTAGCCCACCGGACCATCACCGGCGATACCGGCCAGTCCGCCGCGGATCGAGCAGCGGCCGAACGCATTGTCGAACTGTGCGGCTACCTGCCGCTGGCAATCGTTCTGCTGGCCGGGCGGCTGGCGCATCATCCGGCCTGGAGCATCACCGATCTCGACGAGATGTTCAGCGCCACGAGCGACCGGCTGGCCGAACTCGAGACCTCGGATCGGGCGGTGCGGGCGGCGTTCGATCTGTCTTATCGGGATCTGCCGGACGAGCGGCAGGTCGTGTTCCGGTTGTTGGGATTGCATCCCGGCACCGAATTCGATCAGTGGGCGGTGGCGGCCGTGGCCGATATTCCGCTCGAGACCGCGCGGCGGCATCTGGAGGCTCTCTACAACGACCATTTGCTGGACGAGACCAGCCTCGGGCGGTATCGGCTGCACGACCTGTTGCGCGAATATGCCGGTAACCTCGCCGCGAGCACCGCGGCAAGTGACAACGCCGTGGCGATGGACCGGCTGCTGGACTATTACCAGCACACCGCCGCTCAGGCCGACCGGTGGCTGGCCCGCCGAACCCGTCCCAGCGCCGACGACATCGGGCCGCCCGTTGAGGTGAGTCGCGGTGTGGCAGTGCAAAGCTTCGGCAGCCAACCCCGGGCCCTGGCCTGGATGCGCGCCGAGCGGGAAAACCTATTGGCCTGCCTGGAATACAACGCCGACCGCAATCCCGCTCGAATGATCGCTTCGACCGAAGTCGTTGCGGGGCTGCTCGACCGGGACGGACCGTGGCCGCTGGCCGAACGACTACACCGGAGAGCAGCCGACATCGCCCGCCACCACGGCGACCGCCTCGGAGAAGCCAACGCTCTCACCAACCTTGGCGTAGTGCGCCAGTACACCGGTGACTACAAGCGAGCCACCGACCTGTACCAGCAGGCCCTGAACCGATATCGCGACCTCGGCAGCCGTCGCGGGGAGGCCAACGCTCTCAGCGGTCTCGGTGTGGTGTGCTATCTCACGGGCGACTACGAGCCGGTCGCCGATCTGTTCCAGCAGGCCCTGACGCACTACCGCGACCTGGGCGACCGCCGCGGGGAAGCCAACACCCTCAATCATCTCGGCCTCACCCGCCGAGTCGCCGGAGACTACGGACAGGCGACCGACCTGTTTCAGCAAGCCCTGGCCCGCTACCGCGACCTCGGCGACCGCCGCGGCGAAGCCACCGCCCTCAGCAGTCTCGGCTTTACACGCTGGGCTACCGGGGACTACGGACCGGCTGCCGATCTGTTCCAGCAGGCCCTGACTCACCACCGCGACCTCGGCGACCGCCGCGGCGAAGCGACCGCTCTCGCCGACCTCGGTCTCGTGCGCCAATGCGTCGGGGACTACGGGCAAGCGGGCGATCTATTCCAACAGGCGCTGACCTATTACCGTGAACTCGGCGATCGCCGTGGTGAAGCCGACACGCTCTGCAATCTCGGTCAGGCACGCCGGGAAACGGGCGCCTACGACCAGGCCGCCGACTTGTTGCAGCAGTCATTGACCGCGAACCGGGAGATCGGCAACCGCCACAACCAAGCCGATGCCCTCGGTAACCTCGGCATCCTGTACGAGAGAACCGGGGACCACGAGCGGGCCGCCGACTTGCATCAACAGGCCCTGGCCCTCTATCGGGATGTCGGCAGCCGTCACGGCGAAAGCGAGGAACTCAACGGCATCGGGCGAGTACGGCTGGCCATTGGCGAACCGGGCGAGGGCTCGACCGCCTTTACCGAGGCGCTCGGACTGGCCCGCGAAGTCGGCGTTCAACTCGAGGAGGCCCGGGCCCTCGACGGTAGGGCTCGCTGCCGGGCCGCTCTCGGCGACATTCGCAGCGCCGTAACCGATCTACGCGCCGCTGTCGTTATCTACGAGAACCTCGGTGTACCCGAAGCCGAGTCCGCCGCCACATATCTCGCGACGTTGGAGGAGCGCACGGCCGAGGCACGGGCCGAGACGTAATGCCCGACAATGCGTTCGAGGGTTCAGCCGGGCGGGCGGCCGAGTAGTCGGTCCGTCTCGCGCCGTTCGCGTTTGGTGGGTCGGCCCGTGCCGCGGTCGCGGCGGGGCATCGACGCGAGGATTTCCTTCGGTGGTGGGGGTGGGCTCTTGTCGATCAGGCATTGGGCGGCGATGGCGGCACCTACACGCTTGGTGACCAGTCGTTCGACGATCACGATGCGTTCGAGTCCGTTGATGCGAACGCGTACCTCGTCCCCCGACTTCAGCTGATGCGCGGGTTTGACGGCTACGCCGTTGACCTTCACATGACCGCCGCGGCACGCTGTCGCGGCCGCCGAGCGGGTCTTGAACAGCCGGACAGCCCAGGTCCAGGAGTCGACCCGGGCTGAAATCGGTTGTGACGCTTCCAGATTCGCTCCTCATACCCGGCCGCGGGTGCGACCGGGCACGACGCGAACTCAGGCGACTCGGCGTGCGGTGACGACCGAGTCGGGGTTCAAGTGCGCGTAGCTGACGACCTCACCAGTCTGCGGCGCCTGCAGGATCTTGCCATCGCCAGCGTACATGGAGACGTGACCGCCGCCTTCGGAGATGATGAGGTCACCCGGCTGCAGCTGCGAAAGCGCAACGGGAGCCCCGACATGCGACATCTCGAAGCTGGTCCGCGGCAGTTTGATTCCGGCCTGCTTGTAGGCCCACTGCACCAGGCCCGAGCAGTCGAAGCCGGACGGACCGGTTCCGCCCCAGACATACTCGGCGCCGATCTTCGTCTTGGCCGCGTCGAGCGCGACATCACCGGCGGAGTGCTGCTGCTCGAACATGCCGGGCATCGGCGGCTGGAAGTTCGGCAGGTTGGGGGCGGCCTGGCCAGGCGCGATCGCCTGCGGAGCCAGCGCCTGCTGAACCTGCTTGATCTCGTTGGCGTGATCGGCGAGTGCCTGATTCACCTGACCGGCCTGCTGGTCGTCCAGGGGCACGTCGAAGTTGCCGAAGCCGGGAACGTTGATGGTCGCGGCATTTGCCGAGATTGCCGGCATTGCACCGGTAGTGGCTGCCACGGCACCGAAAACCAGCGCGCCCTTGACCGAATTCGGCAGCCGGGATTCGCGCTGCAAGCTGTGTTTACCCACCGAGCTGAGTCTCCTGTTTCTTCCTGCCCACTCCGCCGACCGAGTTAGCTGACGGGTTCGGGCCGGGAAGATCGGCCCTACCCCGACGGCCTTGCGGCCGAGGGGGATTCACCCCAACACACCTGGGTCCCCGGTTCGGTGTTCGAGCTGCCCACTCGTCCACCGATTAGGCGGGTGACTTCCGGGCCGCCTCTCTGGTGAGGCGACGGACTCCGTGAAGTCACGAGAAGATTACGGCCACGCCGCGCGGATGTCCACCGGTGCGCCACATGTGTTTAGCCCGGGCTAACAGGGACTCGCATCGGCCTGCGGTTTTCCGAGTTTCGGCGGTGGGTGACGAGCCGATCTCGGTGCGATCGCCGGTGTTATCGAACCGCAAGGTGGGAACGTTACGGTGCTTGACGTCAGTTGGTCGAGCCATCGCGATCCGCCAGCGTTCGCTCCAACTCCTCGATCCGCCGACGCGCATCCGCCAGCCCGACCTCCAACTGCCCCAGCGCCATCACCAACGGTCCCACCGCCAGATCCGCCACCAACTGCGGATCGTCGTACCCGCGCTCGATGGCCACCAGGATGTTGTTGCGGATGCGCGCGGCAACCGGTGCCTCGGCCGGCACGTTCCAGGACTCGACCACCTCGGCCACGGTCGGAATGGACTCCTCGGACATGACCCCAAGCCTAGGTGCCCGCCCCGCCGTTTCGGCGGAGTCTGCGGGGCGATAGCGGTATCTAGTGCATTCCTTATATAGCGGCAGAATTCGATCGAGTGCCGTCCGATCCGGGGCTGCGGATACCAACCGATAGGTGTGTCTAGGACATTCCGTAGATATCGACAGATTCAGGTGTGGAGGCGCTACGGTGTACGGGCATGGACCCCGTGCGGAATCCCTACGCTCCCGGCGCCGGGCAGCGGCCGCCCGAATTGGCCGGGCGGGACAGGCAGTTGGATGCCTTCGACGTTGTGCTGGAGCGAGTTTCGCGGGGACGGCCCGAACGCAGTGTCGTGCTGACGGGGTTGCGCGGGGTGGGAAAGACCGTGCTGCTCAATCAGCTTCGATCGGCGGCGCGCAATCGTGGTTGGGGGACGGGGAAATTGGAGGCGCGGCCGGACCAGGAGTTGCGGCGGCCGTTGGCCTCGGCGCTGCATATGGCGGTTCGGCAGATCGCGGTGGGGCATCGGAATCCGGAGCGGGTGGACGACTTCCTGGGGATTCTCAAGGCGTTCGCGCTGCGCTCGACCGCGGACAAGGCGATGCGGGAGCGATGGCAGCCGGGTATCGACGTTCCGGCCGTCACGGGGCGCGCGGATTCCGGGGATATCGAGATCGATCTGGTGGAGCTGCTGATGGAGGCGGCGCAGGTGGCCCGGGACATCGGGGTGGGCGTAGCGATCTTCATCGATGAGATGCAGGATCTGGGCGCGGCCGATGTGTCGGCGATCTGCGGGGCCTGCCACGAGTTGAGCCAGGAGGGGGCGCCGCTGATCGTCGTGGGGGCGGGGCTGCCGCATCTGCCCGCGGTGCTGTCGGCGTCGAAGAGCTATTCGGAGCGACTGTTCAGCTATCACAAGATAGATCGACTCGACCGCGCGGCGGCGGATCTGGCGCTGATCGCCCCGGCCGAGCGGGAACAGGTGAAGTTCACCGAGGCCGCTCTGGACGCGCTGTACCGCAAGGCCGACGGCTACCCGTATTTCGTCCAGGCCTACGGCAAGGCCACCTGGGACGTCGCCGCGCAGAGCCCGATCGGCGCGGAGGATGTCGAACTGGCCGCCCCGGCCGCGGAGGAGGAGCTGGCGGTCGGCTTCTTCGGTTCGCGCTACGAACGCGCGACACCGGCCGAGCGCGAATATATGCGGGCCATGGCCGATCTGGCCGGTGACGACGGGCCGGTGGCGACCGCGGCGGTGGCCAAGGAACTGGGCCGCAAACCCGCCTCCCTGTCCCCCGCCCGGGACGGCCTGATCAAGAAGGGCCTGATCTACTCCGCCGAGCGCGGAACCATCGGCTTCACGGTGCCGCACTTCGGGCGCTACCTGCGCAGCGTCAGTTAGCGGCGGATTCGCCTGACTGACAAGATCATTGGAAATCGTTGGATTTCCCTGACCTCCAACCCCTACCCGCGAGTAACAAACCCTCCTACACTCGAATGTGATTCCGATCACGTCCGATGGAGGACATCATGGCGACTACCGCGAAAGTCGACGCCACCGAAGAGCAGGCCCGCGCACTGGTCGAAGAATCACGCGAAACCACCTGGGCCAGGCCATCGTTCGCGAAGGAGATGTTCCTCGGACGATTCCGGCTCGATCTGATCCATCCCTATCCGCAACCCTCCGCCGAGGACGCCGCCAAGACCGAGGCATATCTGACGCGGCTGCGCGCGTACCTGGAAACCATCGACGGCAGCGTGATCGAGGAGACGTCGAAGATTCCGGCCGAATATGTCCAGGGCCTGGCCGAACTCGGCTGCTTCGGACTGAAGATCCCGGAAGAGTACGGCGGCCAGGGGCTTTCGCAGGTCGGCTACAACAAGGCGTTGATGCTGGTCGGCTCGGTGCACGCCAGCCTGGGCGTCCTGCTGTCGGCGCATCAGTCGATCGGCGTGCCGGAACCACTCAAGCTGGCTGGTACCGAGGAGCAGAAGCGGGAATTCCTGCCACGCTGTGCAAAGGGCGCGATCAGCGCCTTCCTACTCACCGAACCCGATGTCGGCTCGGATCCGGCGCGCATGGCCTCGACCGCGACCCCGACGCCCGACGGCGAGGCCTACGAACTCAGCGGCGTCAAGCTGTGGACCACCAACGGCGTCGTCGCCGAACTGCTGGTGGTGATGGCCCGGGTGCCCCGCAGCGAGGGCCACCGCGGCGGCATTTCGGCCTTCATCGTCGAGGCCGATTCGCCGGGTATCACCGTCGAACGCCGCAACGCCTTCATGGGCCTGCACGGCATCGAGAACGGCGTGACCCGCCTGCACAAGGTGCGGGTGCCCAAGCGCAATCTGGTCGGCCGCGAGGGCGACGGCCTGAAGATCGCGCTCACCACCCTCAACGCCGGTCGGCTAGCGATTCCGGCGATGTGCACCGCGGCCGCCAAATGGTCGCTGAAGATCGCGAGCGAGTGGAGCTCCACCCGGGTGCAGTGGGGCCGTCCGGTCGGCGAGCACGCGGCCGTCGGCGCGAAGCTGTCGTTCATCGCGGCCACGACCTTCGCCCTGGAGGCCGCGCTGGATCTGTCCGGCGCCATGTGCGACGAGGCGCGCAACGACATTCGCATCGAGGCCGCGCTGGCCAAGCTGTGGGCCTCGGAGATGAGCTGCGCGATCGCCGATGAGCTGGTGCAGATCCGCGGTGGACGCGGTTACGAGACGGCGGCCTCGCTGGCCGCCCGCGGCGAACGTGCCGTCGGGGCCGAGCAATTGGTGCGGGATCTGCGCATCAACCGGATCTTCGAGGGCTCCAGCGAGATCATGCGGCTGCTGATCGCCCGCGAGATGGCCGATGCGCATATGGCCGCCGCGGGGGCGCTGGTCGATCGCAACGCCGATGCCAAGGCCAAGGCCAAGGCGGCGGTGGGGGCGAGCGGCTTCTACGCCAAGTGGTTCCCGCAGCTGGCGGTGGGGGCGGGCTCGGTGCCCGCGACGTACGGTGAATTCGGCTCGCTGGCAAGGCATCTGCGGTTCGTGGAGCGGATGTCGCGCAAGCAGGCCCGATCGCTGATGTACGCCATGGCGCGCTGGCAGGCGAAGCTCGAGTACCGGCAGGGCTTCCTCGGCCGCATCGTCGACATCGGCGCGGAGCTGTTCGCCATGTCGGCGGCCTGTGTGCGGGCGCAGGCGCTGCGGACGGCGGGCGGCCCGGAGGCCGCGGGGGCCGAACAGCTGGCCGACACCTTCTGCAAGCAGGCCCGGCTGCGGGTGGAGCGGCTGTTCGACGCGCTGTGGGACAACACCGACGACGCCGACACCGCGCTCACCCGCGACGTGCTGAACGGCAACTTCCGCTGGCTCGAGAGCGGGGTGCTCGATCCGAGCGAGGGCACCGGGCCGTGGATCGCCGAATGGCAATTCGGTCCCTCTACCGAGGCGAATCTGCTGACCCCGTTCCTGCCCTCGACGCGAACGACCGCGGGAACCTAGAGGCTCCGGACGCCGAACCCGGAACACACCGGCCCGTAGCGCGTTTCGCGTCGCGGGCCGGTGGCGGTTCAGGGCAGCGTGGTGAAGAACGTCCGCAGGTCGGCCGCGTAGGCGTCGGCCTGATCCATCGCGATGAAGTGATGACCCGACGGGTTGCCGGTGGGCCAGTGCACGATCTTCGCGGTGCGTTCGGCCAGGCGGCGGACGCCCGGGGCGCCGCTGTAGACGCCGGTCGGCACCGCGGCCGATCCGGTCGGCCAGGCGATCGCGCTGGTCTCGTAGTACTGCCACGAGGAGGTGGCGAAGGTGCGGGTGAACCAGTAGATGCTCAGATTCGTCAGCAGCGCGTCGCGGTCGATGCCGTCGAGCCCGCCGAAATCGTGGAACTTCTGCAGCATCCAGGCCAGCGCGGCGGCCGGGGAGTCGTTCCAGCCGTAGCCGAAGGTCTGCGGGGCACTGCGCAACAGCGCGTGATGGTCCACACCGTGCATCCAGTCCGCCGACATCAGGGCCTCGTATTCGGTGCGCTCCGCGGCGGTCAGCTCGGGCACGTCCGCGGGTGTCGGAAAGCCCAGCCCCGCCGTGATGTACAGGCCCGCCACCCGTTCCGGCGCGGCCTCGGCCATGGCCGTGGCGACGTAGGAGCCGAGGTCACCGCCCTGCACGCCGTAGCGCTCGTAGCCGAGCCGGGCCATCAGCTCGATCCACATCGACGCCACGCGGTCGACGGAGAATCCGGTCACGGTCGGCGCGGCGGAGAAGGCGAAGCCCGGCACCGAGGGGACCACGACGTGGAATTTCGCCGTCAACCGGCCGATCAGCTCGGTGAATTCGACGAACGAGTTGGGCCAGCCGTGGTTGAGCACGATCGCCAGGGCGTCGGGATCGGCGCAGCGTACATGCAGGAAGTGCACGTCCAGGCCGTCGATCTCGGTCAGGTACTGCGGGAATTCATTGAGGCGGGCCTGCCGTGCGGCCCAGTCGAAGCCGGTGGCCCAGTGGTCGGCCCACTCGCGCACCTCGGCCAGCGGGATGCCGCGGCTGCGGTCCGCACCCGGCAGCTGTGCGCCCCAACGGGTTTCGTTCAGCCGGCGGCGCAGGTCGTCGAGTTCGGACTGCGGGATCTCGATGCGGAAGGGGCGGATCTCTGTGCTCATGAGGAGAACAGTAGGGCGGATGTAGGACAGCTTCGGTCCTATATTTTTCTGGATTCTATTTGACAATCTAGATAAAAGGCTAGATATGGATAGATTTGACGATCGAGCCGCTTTCGAGCAGCTTCTACGGACATCTAGCAAACGGGCTAGATAGGCGCAGACACCTGTCGACAAAACCTCACCGACCAGGCGGTCTATCGCTGGCACCGGTTGCACAACGTGTGCGTAACGCCAGGTTAGCGGGGATAACGCGCCGGAAATCTCTATCGACAACCGGGCAAGCGCGACTCTCCAGGAGCACGTCATGTCCATGATCGCCCTTCGCGCGGCCGAGTACGACGGCCGCCGTGTCACCGTCACCGTCGACGACGGCACGCCGCTCGCCGTGCGCGAATTCGGTGCGCCCACCGCCGAACTGACGGTGGTCTTCGTGCACGGGCACTGCCTGCGCACCGAGTCCTGGACGTTCCTGCGGGACGAACTGCTGCGCCAATGGGGCGAGGACGTCCGGATGGTGTTCTACGACCATCGCGGCCACGGCGAATCCGGCGCGGCCGATCCGGCCACCTACACCATCGACCAGCTCGGCCGCGATCTCGACGCGGTACTGCGTACCGTCGTACCCACGGGACCCGTTGTGCTGGTGGGGCATTCGATGGGCGCGATGGTGGTACTGGCCTTCGCCCGGCTGTTTCCCGAGGCGATCGGGGCTCGGATCATCGGCGTCGGATTGCTGGCCGGGGCGGCCGGTGGGATCACCACGGTCGGGCTGGCGCGGTTCCTGAACCGGCACACGGTCGGCTCGCTGCGGCTGGCGGTGCGGCGCGCGCCGCGGGTGATGCATGCCTCCAAGCGGCTGAGCAGGCGCATCTTCGAACCGATCATGCGCGAGGCGAGTTTCGGCACCCGCCGGGTGAGCCCGCGGGTGGCCGCGGTGGCCACGGCCATGCTCAACGACACCCCGCTGCTGACCATGGCCTGCTTCTTGGACTCGCTCATCCGCTTCGACGAGACCGCGACACTGCGCCTGCTGGCCGATCTGCCCGCCCTGGTGCTGGCCGGGTCCGCGGACATCATGATCCCGTTCGCGCATTCGGTCGTGCTGGCCTCGCAGCTGTCCGGGGCCGAGCTGGTGCGACTCGACGGGGCCGGTCACAGCGTGATTCTGGAGCGGACCGAGGAGGTCGCGCTCGCCATCGCGGCGCTGGTGGAGCGCGCCACGACCGCTATGGGCGGGCAGGACCCCGCGCTGGCGGCGGCCGGATGATTTCCATTCAGATGGTTTTCCTGCGGCCGAATCGCCGATCTTCGCGTACTGTGTTGTAGATCACGATGTGTGGTCGATCACACGGCTCGAGGAGGTTTCGATGACTCGCAGCGAGATTGCCGAACTGCGCTTCGCGGTCGGCCAGCTCCGGCAGTGCATCGGCGCACTGCGCTCGCACTACGGGGACGCCAACACCGTGCGACGGCTGGAGAACGACCTCGAACGGCTCGCCATCGATGCCGAGGAATTCGAGCAGTCGCCCCCACCCGAGGTCGCCGAGCGCCGCCAGCAGGAGGTCATCTACGTCCCGGACGCCAAGTCCGACGAGGCCGCCTGGATGGGCGCCCAGGACGAGGGCCTCGGCTTCCACTCCCGCCCCCGCACGAAATAGTCCCCCGCTCGGCAAAGCCCAAACTTCGCACCCTTTCCCGCCCTTCGCACCCCCTATGGCCGCCCACAACGGGTGCGAAGGGTGGGAAAGGGTGCGAAGGTGTTTGGCTCTGCCGACCGGTGGGGTCAGGGGTCAGGTGCGGTGGCGGCCGGGGCGGCGGGGGCGGACGCCGTGGAAGCGGGCGCCTCGGGGGGTGGGGTGCAGGGTGGGGGCTTGGGGGGATTCGAAGAGGGCGGCGAGGGCGGCGTCGGGGCCCAGGGGGGTGACCGCCAGGCCGGAACCGCCGCCGCGGCGGGCGAGTTCGTGCAGGAGGGTGGTCGTGATGCGCAGGCCCGTGGCGGCGGTCGGATCGCCGAGGGCGATGGAGCCGCCGTTCACGTTGATAAGGTCGACGGGCTGGTCGAGGTGGCGGAGCAGGGCCAGGACGTCCACGGCGGTCTTCTCGTCGATCTCCAGCAGGTCCAGGTCGGTGCGGTCGAATCCGCTGCGGGACAGCACCTTTTCCACCGCGGGCGCGGCGATGGGCAGCCGCT
The DNA here is from genome assembly GCF_023740735.1 of Nocardia sp. CDC159. Taxonomy (GTDB): domain Bacteria; phylum Actinomycetota; class Actinomycetes; order Mycobacteriales; family Mycobacteriaceae; genus Nocardia; species Nocardia pulmonis. The sequence goes on along the minus strand of NZ_JAMRXH010000016.1, from coordinate 7,968 downwards.
CGGGGGTGGGGCAGGCGGCGGCGGCCCAATTCGTCAGGTAGGCAATCGGTTCCAGGCCGAGGTCGGCGAGGCGGTGCTCGGCGACCACCAGGCAGGCGGCCGCGCCGGAGCCGGGCACGCTCAGCACGCCCGGCGTGAGCACGCCGTCGGGCCACAGCGGCCGCAGGGCGGTCAGGGCGCGGGTGGTCATATCCTCGCGCACGGCCTCGTCGTGTTCCATGAGATGCGGTGCGGGGGAATAGTTTTCGTAGCTCGCCGGGGTGATCACCTTCACCGGGGCCACCTCGGCGCCGAAGCTGCCCTGCCGCCAGGCGCGGGCGGCCTTGCGGTGACTGCGCAGCGCGAATTCCTCGGCGTCGGCGCGGGTGATGCCATAGCGCTGGGCCAGTTGCTCCACGCCCGCAAGATCGGCCGGTATGGCCGCGTCCTCCGCACTCGACCCGCGATCGACCCCGGCCGCGACAACCACCTCCGCGGCCCCGGTGCGCACCATCATCGCGGCGGTGATCAGCGCGTAAAGCCCGTTGCCACAGCGCCGTTCGAGATCGAAGCCGGGGGTGCCCCCGGGCAGTCCGGCCGTCCGCGCCGCCGGTCGGGCCAGGCGTGGATCACCGGTCGTCGCACCGGAGAGCACCACATCGTCGACCCGCGCGCCGTCGAGTCCGGACCGTTCGACGGCGGCGGCGATGGCCGTGGCGGCGAGCCGCTGTGCCGTCATGGCCGACAACCCGCCGCCCGCGAGGCCGCCGGGCGTACGCACCGGCGCGACGATCGCCGCTCTGTTCATCACTGCTCCTTCCCCCGCAGGGTCCGGGTCCCGCTCGCAGGACAGCGCATCACAGAGTTGTTGCTGATGTGTGACGGCAATGGCGCCGGGCGAAGGTGCGACACCGTCCGAATTGCCGCCAGTGCCCGAATCACGCTGGGCATCACGATAGTTCGTGAGATTTGCTTACGATTCACTGTCCCGCACGCCGCGCACGAAGATCAGAAAATGTGGCGCAAATCATAGGAATCAAGCCGGGTCGATATTCCCAGGACCCGACGCGGGTCATAGCTCGGGTGTCGTATGGTGCTCAGCATCACATCCGATGCCGGAGGTAACGATGACGTTCCACGGGGAAGATCAGCGAGGCATCCAGCAGTGACCGCACCCACACGCGCCCCCGAATCGGGCACGGGAGTTTTCAGCAAAGGTCGAGCGGCCATCGCCGCACGGACGTTGCGCACCGATCGCTGGTGGGTGCCGCCGCTGTTCACGGTGCTCGGCCTGTCCGCGTTCATCATCTACGCGACCGTGCGAGCCTTCACGAGGTCGGCGTATTGGGTTGCCGACTACCACTATCTGACGCCGTTCTACTCACCGTGCGTGAGCACCTCCTGCGTCGAGGGCTCCAGTCACTTCGGCCACTGGGTGGGCGAGCTGCCGATGTGGATTCCGCTCGGCTTCCTGGTGCTGCCCTTCCTGCTGCTGTTCCGATTGACCTGCTACTACTACCGCAAGGCCTACTATCGCGCGGTCTGGTTCTCCCCGCCCGCGTGCGCGGTGGCCGAGCCGCACGGGAAGTACACCGGCGAGACCCGGCTTCCGCTGATCATCCAGAACGCCCATCGCTACTTCTTCTATGTGGCCGTGGTCGTCTCGGTGATCAACACCTACGATGCGATCGTCGCCTTCCACGGCAAATCGGGCGGCTTCGGCTTCGGCCTGGGCAACATCGTGCTGTGGGTGAATGTCCTGCTGCTGTGGGCATATACGCTCTCGTGCCATTCCTGCCGCCACATCGCGGGCGGACGCCTGAAGCACTTCTCGGCGCATCCGGTGCGCTACTGGTTCTGGACGCAGGTGTCCAAGCTCAACACCCGGCACATGCTGCTGGCCTGGACCACGCTCGGCACGCTGATGCTCACCGACTTCTACGTGATGCTGGTGGCGAGCGGCACCATCTCGGACCTCCGCTTCGTGGACTAACGCCTGGCGGTGACAAGTATTCAACTCAAAGTTCAGGAGTGATCGGTTTCCATGCCTGAAGTCGAGCGGCACAAGTACGACGTCGTCGTGATCGGTGCCGGTGGCGCCGGACTGCGCGCAGTGATCGAGGCGCGCGAGCACGGCCACTCGGTCGCGGTGGTGTGCAAGTCGCTGTTCGGCAAGGCGCACACCGTGATGGCCGAGGGCGGCTGCGCGGCGTCCATGGGCAATGCCAATGAGAAGGACAGCTGGCAGACCCATTTCAAGGACACCATGCGCGGCGGCAAATTCCTCAACAACTGGCGGATGGCCGAACTGCACGCGCAGGAGGCGCCCGAGCGGGTGTGGGAGCTGGAAACCTATGGGGCCCTGTTCGATCGGACCCCAGACGGCCGGATCAGCCAGCGCAACTTCGGCGGTCACACCTACCCCCGCCTCGCCCACGTCGGCGACCGGACCGGACTCGAGATCATCCGGACCATGCAGCAGAAGATCGTCTCGCTGCAGCAGGAGGACTACGCGGCCACCGGCGACTACGAGGCGCGCATCAAGGTGTTCGCCGAATGCACCATCACCGATCTGCTCACCGAGGACGGCCGCGTCGCGGGCGCGTTCGGCTACTGGCGCGAATCCGGCCGGTTCATCCTGTTCGAGACGCCCGCGGTGGTGCTGGCGACGGGTGGAATCGGCAAGTCCTACAAGGTGACCTCCAACTCCTGGGAGTACACCGGCGACGGCCACGCGCTGGCGCTGCGGGCCGGGGCGACGCTGATCAATATGGAGTTCCTGCAGTTCCATCCGACCGGCATGGTCTGGCCGCCGAGCGTGAAGGGCATCCTCGTCACCGAGGGCGTGCGCGGCGACGGCGGGGTGCTGAAGAACACCGAGGGCAAGCGCTTCATGTTCGACTACATCCCCTCGGTCTTCAAGGGTCAGTACGCCGAGACCGAGGAGGAGGCCGATCAGTGGCTGCGCGACAACGATTCCGCGCGCCGCACCCCCGACCTGCTGCCCCGCGACGAGGTGGCCCGTGCCATCAACGAGGAGGTGAAGGCGGGTCGCGGCACCCCGCACGGCGGCGTATATCTCGACATCGCCTCCCGCCTGCCCGCGGCCGAGATCATGCGGCGGCTGCCGTCGATGCACCATCAGTTCAAAGAGCTTGCCGACGTGGACATCACGAAGGAGCCGATGGAGGTTGGGCCGACCTGCCACTACGTGATGGGTGGCATCGAGGTCGATCCCGACACCGGCGCGGCGACCGTGCCGGGACTGTTCGCCGCGGGTGAGTGTTCCGGCGGCATGCACGGCTCCAACCGGCTGGGCGGCAACTCGCTGTCGGATCTGCTGGTATTCGGCCGCCGCGCGGGACTGGGCGCGTCCACCTATGTCGAGCAGCTGGGTGACCGGCGCCCGGCCGTGACCGACGCCGATATCGCCGATGCCGCGAAAACGGCCCTGGCCCCGTTCGACGCACCGACCGAGGGGCCCGGCGAGAACCCCTACACCCTGCACACCGATCTGCAGCAGACGATGAACGATCTGGTCGGCATCATCCGCAAGGAACACGAGCTGAAGCAGGCCATCGAACGGCTCGCGGAGCTGCGCGAGCGCTTCGACAATGTGACCGTCGAGGGCCATCGCCAATTCAACCCGGGCTGGCATCTGGCCCTGGATCTGCGCAATATGCTGCTCGTCAGCGAGTGCGTCGCGCAGGCGGCGCTGCTGCGCACCGAGAGCCGCGGCGGGCATACCCGCGACGACCATCCGCAGATGGATCCGAACTGGCGCAACAGGCTGCTGGTGTGCCGGGTCGATCCGGACGGCATCGGGCAGACCGTGCCCGCGGTCACCGTCACGCCGGAGGATCAGACGCCCATGCGCGACGATCTGCTCGCCCTGTTCGAACTGGGCGAGCTGGAGAAGTACTACACCTCGGCAGAGCTCGCCGCGCATCCGGCGACCGCACCGAAAGGGGATGCGTAGCAATGAGTTACGACGCCCGGTTCCGAGTCTGGCGCGGCGATGCCGACGGCGGCGATCTGCAGGACTTCACCGTCGAGGTGAACGAGGGCGAGGTCGTCCTCGACATCATCCATCGGCTGCAGGCCACCCAGGCGCCGGATCTGGCGGTGCGGTGGAACTGCAAGGCCGGTAAGTGCGGATCGTGTTCCGCGGAGGTCAACGGGCGGCCGCGACTGCTGTGCATGACCCGGATGTCCACCTTCACCGAGGACGAGGTCGTCACGGTGACTCCGATGCGCACCTTCCCGGTGGTACGCGATCTGGTGACCGACGTCTCGTTCAACTACGAAAAGGCCCGGGAGATACCGTCTTTCGCGCCGCCGGTGGATCTGAAGCCGGGCGAGTACCGGATGAAACAGCAGGACGTGGAGCGCTCGCAGGAGTTCCGCAAGTGCATCGAATGCTTCCTGTGCCAAAACACCTGTCACGTCGTGCGCGACCACGAGGACAACAAGCACGCCTTCGCCGGGCCGCGCTATCTGATGCGCGTCGCCGAGTTGGAGATGCACCCGCTGGATGTCGCCGATCGCCGCGAAATGGCGCAGGAGGACTTCGGCCTGGGCTTCTGCAACATCACCAAATGCTGCACTGAGGTCTGTCCGGAGCACATCAAGATCACCGATAATGCCCTGATCCCGCTGAAGGAGCGGGTGGTCGATCGGAAATACGATCCGATCGTCTGGCTGGGCAACAAGCTGTTCCGGCGGTAGCCCCCGGTGGCGGCCGCGTGGCCGCCACCGAAGGGAACCGATGTCCGGCCGACGGGTCGGCCCGACTCCGGCCCGGCCGTCCGGACAAGTCAGAGCATCGACACCACGCCGATCGCGACGACCGCGACCAGCAGTCCGAACAACAGTGCCGACAGCACGGCTCCGGTCAGTACGTACACACCTGCCGCGGATACCGCGAACAGCATTCCCACGATCAGTCGTTCGACCCAATCACCGGGCAGCAACTTGCGGTACCGGGGAGAGGTGCTGTTTCTCAACCCGCGGTCCATGACTGAGTGTGTACCCCGTACTTACCTGCGGCAAACATTCATTCGTTGCTAAAGGTCCATCGTTTTGTGATGCGCGGTCCCGAACTCGATCTTGTGTGCGCAGACCGTCTCCCGCACCGCTGCTGAAAATTTGCCGGAATTCATCTCCGATCTGACGAAAATCCACCCGCCGCCGGGTCGGCTGAGGGATGCTAGGAGTGTGCCCGGAGCAGTAAGACGCTCGGTCCCTACGCACTCCTGAACCCTCCCGGGCACGTTCGGGATCCGTTGGCTGGAACGAGGAGTCATGGCTGTACTGCACTACGCGTCACCACAGTTCGCATCGGCGCCGGGGGTGGCGGCATGCAGCTGACCAACCTGCACCTCCCCGTGGCCGCACTGCTGCGCTGCGGCGTCGATCCGGGTGTCATGACGGCCGAACAGGCCCATGCCGCAATGCAGTTGCACCTCGAATGCGCGGTCGACACCTGCAAGGTGCGGCGGCGGGCACGCGCGGTCCTGGTCGAGCAGGGCCGGTGTGTGCTGGACGAACGGGCGCTGCCATGACCTCGCTCGTGGAGGCCGGGGACGGTCGGAAAGTGGTGCAGCTGTTCGGTCCTCGCCGGCGCTCGGCGCGGCACGCGGCCCTGCACCGGCCCGCGGCGGGCCGCCACGCGCGGGTGCCGAGTCGCGTGGTTCGTCCGCTCCGGGTGGCGCAGCCGGGCGCCGCGCGCCATGCCGTCGTGCCGACGGTTCGCACCCGGCGCAGGCACGATTCCCTGGATCGATACGATCGCTTCCTGCTGTGGGGTGCGGGGTGGTTGCTGCGCCTGCGGATCGCGCTCATCGGCGAAAGCCCTGTGGATTGGCGTTGATTCGGTTCCCCGGCAAAACAAGATCGATTGACGTGTGCCCGGTCGGAAGGGGTTGCGGGCGCGGCTGTGCCCCCTATTCTTCTTCGATATCGGGGCGGGTCCGTACAAGCGAGGTTCCTCCCGCGAGAGTGAGGCGAGAGGAACCGTATGGCCAGGAGACAGCAGCCGGAGGTCGAACGCTGGCCGGAGGTTCCCGACGACGAACGGTGGCCGGTGGCCGAACCTGACGAGGACCGCTGGGAGGCGGCGCGAAATCGTCGCCGCATGGCCGAATCCGAGGACGACCGCTGGGATGTTCCGCGCACCCGCCAGGCCGTCGAAGCCGACGACGAGCGCTGGGAGACATCGAGTCGGCGCCGCACCGGGCGGCTGCGCGTCGAGGTGCCGCCGATCGTAAACCCCTACGCGATCGTCGCGCTGGTGGCCGCCCTGCTCGGCCTGTTCCCGGTGGCGATCGTCTTCGGCTTCATCTCGTTCACGCATCCGCGCGGGCGCGCGATGGCGCTGTTCGCGTTGATGATCGGGATCGCCGAGGTGGTCGCGCTCGCGGGCGTGCTGGTGCTGTCCGGGGTGACCCTGCCCCGGCCCGCGCTGCGCAGCGATCCGGCGACGGTGGGCACCACGATCGTGACGGTCACCAGCCCGCCGCCCGCGTCCGCGGCCGCACCGAGCTACGCCGTCCCCGTCCCGCCCAGCACGGCAGCGGTCCAGCCCACCACGGTCGCCAAGGGCGAGGTGTGCACCGAACCGCAGGCCGGACTCATCGGCACCGCCGCCGACGGTGGCACCCTGCTGTGTCTGCGCGGCGCCAACGGATACCGCTGGAACGGCCCCTACACCGTCGCCACGGCCGTGTACAACGGTGGCACCAAATGCAATCCGGCCACCGACAAGACGGGCCGCACCGCCGACGGTCGCGCCCTGGTCTGTGAGCGCAATACCTGGACGCTCTGGGTGGAATAGCGGCATTAGGCTCGGTTGCGCCCTTCGCTCGAGGGCAGCCACCGTCGGCCGCCACGCGGCCAGCACAGGAAGGACGTGATCATGGCCGATCGAGTTGCCGTGGTATCGGGGGCCGCGCGGGGAATCGGCGCGGCGATCGCCGAACGCCTTGCCGCCGACGGGCTGAAGGTCGGGGTGCTCGATCTCGACGCGGCCCACTGCGCCGACACCGTGGACGCCATCACCCGGGCGGGCGGGACGGCGGTCGCGCTGGGGGCCGATGTCTCGAAGGAGGATTCGGTCGCCGCGGCGGTCGAACAGCTCGAGCGGACGCTGGGCGGGCCGACGGTGGTGGTCAACAACGCCGGAATCCTGCGTGACAACCTGCTGTTCAAGATGAGCGTCGACGACTGGGACGCGGTCATGAACGTGCATCTGCGCGGCGCGTTCCTGCTCGCCCGGGCCACCCAGAAGTACATGGTCGAGGCCAGATGGGGCCGCATCGTGAACATGTCCAGCACCTCGGCGCTGGGCAACCGCGGCCAGGTCAACTACTCCGCCGCCAAGGCCGGTATGCAGGGCTTCACCAAAACCCTCGCATTGGAACTGGGCAAATTCGGCGTAACCGCCAATGCCATCGCCCCGGGCTTCATCGTCACCGATATGACCGCCGCGACCGCCGAGCGGGTCGGGGTGCCGTTCGAGGAATTTCAGCGGGCCGCGGCCACGCAGATTCCGGTGCAGCGGGTCGGCCGTCCGGAGGATATCGCCCATACCGCGTCGTTCCTCGTCAGTGAGGGCGCGGGATTCGTATCGGGCCAGGTCATCTATGTTGCGGGCGGGCCGCGGGACTGATCCGGGCCGCGGCGCCGGGATCCGTTTCGGGACAAATGATCTAGATTTTCCGCCACGCCGGTTTGATCGACCGATCAGAACGCGGGATTGTTTCGGTCCGGCAGCTTCGAGGGATACCATTGGGGATCGGACGCCGTGTGTTTGCAAACGCGCGCACACGGCCAACCCGAGGGTGATCTTCGAGAATCGGAGTAGGGCCTCATGAACCCAGAACCGGTCCGCCGTCTAGAACCACTGGTCGAGCCGCGCATTGCCCAGCTCGGCCCTACAGCGCTGCGCATCGCGATCGGCGGACAGCTCCGCAAGATGCGCCAGGAGCT
>NZ_JAMRXH010000015.1 GCF_023740735.1 Nocardia sp. CDC159 | reverse complement strand
CGTCCTGAGCCAGGATCAAACTCTCCGTTGAAGACTCTCAACCAGCCCCGAAGGACCAATCGGAAGTATCTCGAACCAGAGTCCGAAAACCTAACTATAAACGCCAGCCGGAAATTAGCTGACAAAATGTCCGACACCCACACGGGGGTATGAGCACCGGAACCAAAATTAATTGGCACTGACATTCATCGACACACTATTGAGTTCTCAAAGAACACACGCACAAACAATCTCCCGGGCTCTCCACCCGCTTGATCGTGAGGCAACTTTTACAGCTTAGCTCAGCCCTCCACCACGATCCAAATCGGGGTCTCGGTCGAGCCAGTGTGATCGTCAGGCGCTCCTCGTCCATCCTCGTTTCCCCGGCCTCTCGGCCCCGGGTCGGTGTCCGTGTCGCTCTGACCTGGAATAAGTTACGTGCCAACCGCTTTCGATGTCAAATCGCCTGGTCAAGCGCCCAAACCAGCCGAATACGGACGGCTGGCTCGCCGACTGCCACGCGCTCGAGCCGCCGAGATCAGGTGTCGAGGTCGCCGAAGGCGATCTTCACCGGATACGGCTCCCGGAGCACGAGCACGTCCTGATGTAACTCCGCCTGGCGATAGCTGCCGCTTGCCCAGTCGAGCCGGTATTCCTGAATGATCTTCACTCGGAGATCGTCGTCGAGGTGGACGACGAGATAGACCGGGATTCCCTCGGCGGCGTACTCTGCCCGCTTGTCCACGGTGTCTGTGTACTCCGAACCAGGTGAGACAACTTCCACCACCAGCAACACATCGTCCGTGTACAGCTTCTCACCGCGCGAGATGCATTTGTGGACAACGACGTCCGGCCGTCGGAACGAGAAGCCTGGAGTGCGCGGCCGCACCTCGCGATAGTGCATCTCGAAGTCGGTGAGCACCCTGATGCGGGGCTCCGAGGGGCGAGCCGCATCGAAGCCGTTCGCCAGCCGCCGGGCCACAACGTTGCGCTCGCCGCTCCCACTTCGGCAGAAGATCACGCGGCCATCGATGACCTCGATCTGTTTCTGCACTTCCTCGGGCAGCGCTTCGTATCCCTCCTCGGTGATGAGGAGCATCTCCGGGTCGGTCGCCCAGGCGGGAAGTGCGGTCATGGGCCACCTCGGATAGGCGGAATCACGGTGTCTCGGCCATCCTATGCCGAACACGGCCGAAGGCCGGACCACCGTGTAATGGTCCGGCCTTCGGTTCGAAAGGGGTGTGGACTCAGAAGTCCATGCCGCCCATGCCGCCGGTCGGGTCGCCGGCGGGAGCGGCGGCCTTCTCCGGCTTGTCGGCCACGACGGCCTCGGTGGTGAGGAACAGCGCGGCGATCGACGCGGCGTTCTGCAGCGCCGAGCGAGTGACCTTGACCGGGTCGGCGACGCCGGCGGCCAGCAGGTCCTCGTAGACACCGGTCTCGGCGTTGAGGCCCTGGCCGGCGGGCAGGCCCGCGACCTTCTCGGCCACCACGCCGGGCTCCAGGCCCGCGTTGAAGGCGATCTGCTTCAGCGGCGCGGCCAGCGCGACCTTGACGATGTTCGCGCCGGTGGCCTCGTCACCCTCGAGCTTCAGGTCCTCGAGCGCGGGGCCGGCCTGCAGCAGCGCCACACCACCACCGGGGACGATGCCCTCCTCGACGGCGGCCTTGGCGTTGCGCACCGCGTCCTCGATGCGGTGCTTGCGCTCCTTGAGCTCCACCTCGGTGGCGGCGCCGGCCTTGATCACCGCAACACCGCCGGCCAGCTTGGCCAGGCGCTCCTGCAGCTTCTCGCGGTCGTAGTCCGAGTCCGAGTTCTCGATCTCGGTGCGGATCTGCGCGACCCGGCCCTGGATGGCCTCGGCGTCGCCCGCGCCGTCGACGATGGTGGTCTCGTCCTTGGTGACGACCACCTTGCGGGCCTGACCCAGCAGGTCCAGGGTGGCGGTCTCCAGCGACAGGCCCAGCTCCTCGCTGATGACCTCGCCACCGGTCAGGATGGCGATGTCGGCCAGCTGCGCCTTGCGGCGGTCACCGAAGCCCGGGGCCTTCACGGCGACGGACTTGAAGGTGCCGCGGATCTTGTTGACGACCAGGGTCGACAGGGCCTCGCCCTCGACATCCTCGGCGACGATCAGCAGCGGCTTGCCGGCCTGGATGACCTTCTCCAGCAGCGGCAGCAGGTCCTTGACGGTCGAGATCTTCGAGCCGACCAGCAGGATGTACGGATCCTCGAGGACCGCCTCCTGACGCTCCGGGTCGGTGACGAAGTAGCCGGAGATGTAGCCCTTGTCGAAGCGCATGCCCTCGGTCAGCTCCAGCTGGAGGCCGAAGGTGTTGCTCTCCTCGACGGTGATGACGCCTTCCTTGCCGACCTTGTCCATGGCCTCGGCGATCAGCTCACCGATGGACTGGTCCCCCGCGGAGATCGCGGCGGTGGCGGCGATCTGCTCCTTGGTCTCGACCTCCTTGGCCGAGTCGAGCAGGCGGTTGGTGACGGCCTCGACGGCCTTCTCGATGCCGCGCTTCAGACCCAGCGGGTTGGCACCGGCCGCAACGTTGCGCAGGCCCTCGCGCACCAGCGCCTGGGCGAGCACGGTGGCGGTGGTGGTGCCGTCGCCCGCGACATCGTCGGTCTTCTTGGCGACTTCCTTGACCAGCTCGGCGCCGATCTTCTCGTAGGGGTCCTCGAGCTCGATCTCCTTGGCGATGGACACACCATCGTTGGTGATCGTGGGGGCGCCCCACTTCTTCTCCAGAACGACGTTGCGACCCTTGGGGCCCAGCGTCACCTTGACAGCGTCGGCGAGGCTGTTCAGGCCCCGCTCGAGGCCGCGGCGGGCCTCTTCGTCGTACGCAATCGTCTTGGCCATTGCGTTGAGATCCTCCAGATCAGGGGATTGACACGATCTGGCCAGGTTCGGTGCCCGCGACGGACGAGCAGGAGTGTCGTGGATCCCGCTCTCACCATCCCGACCTGGCACTCACAGGTCGAGAGTGCCAGATCCCTTTCTAGCACTCTGAGATACCGAGTGCAAGGTCGAGAAGTGCGGGTCAGGTATCGGTGACACGAAGGGCGAGAGCGAGGAAGGCGTCGGTGCGACGTTCCTCCGGCGAGCGCGGTTCGCCGCGGTCGACGGTGACCTGTTCGGCGTCGTTCAACAGCAACTCGGCCTCGATACGCATGATTGCGCGGATGAACGGCGGCGCCACCTCGGGCGGCAAGTCGCCATTGACAATGTAACTACCGTCCGGACCGGTCTCGGTCTGGACATACGACAGCGCCCGCAGCAGGTCGGAGCGTAATTCCCCTGCTATTAGGTCGGAATCGCGATCATCCGCCATAGCAACATCGTATCCGGACAACCCTTGTGCAATCCTGCATTTCGGAAATACAGTACGTACGTACGGTTTGGTAGGTGCGACCCCTGGAGCCGCTGATGTGGGATCCCCAGCAGTACCTGGCCTTCGACGACCACCGCTCCCGCCCCTTTTTCGACCTGCTCGGCCGCGTCCGCGCCGAACATCCTCGGCGTGTCGTCGATCTCGGATGCGGGCCCGGCCATTTGACCACCGCGCTCGGGCAGCGCTGGCCGGAGGCGATCGTCGAAGCGTCCGATTCCTCCCCCGAAATGGTGGCCGCGGCGCGGGCGCGCGGGGTCACCGCGAGCCTGCTCGACGTGCGCGACTGGCAACCCGAGCCGGATACCGATGTGGTGATTTGTAATGCCGTGCTGCAGTGGGTGACCGGGCACACCACCCTGCTCGCCGAATGGGCCGCGAAGTTGCCCGGCGGGGCCTGGCTGGCGATTCAGGTGCCGGGCAATTTCGACGCGCCCTCGCATCGCCGCATCCGGGAGCTGGCGACGCGGGACGAATGGCGGGAACGACTCGAGCCGACCGGGGTGCTGCGGGCCCGCAATGTGCTCGATCCGACCGGGTACGCGACCGTCCTCACCGCCGCAGGGTGCGCGGTCGATGCCTGGGAGACGACCTATCTACAGCGGCTGACCGGCGAGGATCCGGTGCTGAAATGGGTTTCGGGCACCGCGCTGCGGCCGGTGCGCGAGGTGCTCGACGAGGTCGAGTGGGAGCGCTTCACCGGACAGTTGGCCGTTCTGCTGCGGGAGGCGTACCCGCGGCATGCCGATGGGACGACGTGGTTACCGTTCCGGCGGGTGTTCGCGGTCGCGCGCATTCCCGAATAGGGGTACGGGCGGTTACGGGGTGGGCGGCACCGGCGGCGTCGGCGGCGCGGGCGGAACAGGCGGCGCGGGCGGGGTGGGCGGCACCGGCGGCGTTGGCGGCTGCTCGCCCAGCAGCGAATTCAGCTGGGCCACGATGTCCTTCTCGATGTCCTCGCGATCCAGGCCCAAGCCGGACAGGGGACCCGCGCCGTCCTCCAGCTCCAACAGCGCCAGCAGCATGTGCTCGGTGCCGATGTAGTTGTGCCCCATGCGCAACGCCTGACGGAAGGTGAGCTCGAGGGCCTTGCGAGCCTGGGCACTGAACGGGATCAGCGCCGGTAGCTCGGCCGTCGAGGGAGGCAGGGCGGCGCTGGCGACGCGGCGCACCGCGTCCAGACTCACCCCCTTGGCGACGATCGCGTGGGCCGCCAGGGCATCGGGCTGGCTCAGCAATCCGAGGATCAGGTGTTCGGTCTGAATCTCGGCATTACCCGCCTTGCGCGCCTCCTCCTGGGACTGGACCACCACCGCCCGCGCCCGCGGAGTGAAGCGCGCGAACCCCGCGTTCGGATCCATCCCCGGATCGGACTTGGGCACGAACCGCTTCTGCGCCGCCTGCTTGGTCACCCCCATGCACTGCCCGATATCGGTCCAGGACGCCCCCGAGCGCCGAGCCTGGTCGACGAAGTGGCCGATCAGATGATCGGCCACCTCACCCAGATGACCGGCGACCACGACGGCGTCGGACAGCTGTTCCAGCGCGCTGTCCGGCCGCGCCTTCTTGATGCCCTCGATCAGATCGTCGAGGCGAACCTTCTCTGTCATGCGTCAACAATAGGTTGACTTACAGGCAAACGTCAACGGTGAGTTGACGATCTTGTCAGGCGATGCCGATGGCGACGGCGACCGGCTTGTCGGCCTGGCTGGCGGCCAGGCATACCAATTTGGCGGTGCCGAGGGCGAGGTTGGGGTTGCCGTCGAGTTTCGAGCCCGGATTCTCCGCGAGCACCTTCTCGATCAGTGACTTTTCCGCGTCGGTGTCCAGCGTCTTGAACTCGTTGCAGGTCGTGCGGGATGCCGGGCCCAGGGCCGAATATTGGGGGTGGGCGCCGCCGGGCGCCTCGCTCGGCGGTTCCACCACGGTGAAGGAGGTGGTGGGTGCGGTGGTCGTCGGCGCGGCGGTCGTGGTGGAACCGTGCGGATGTGAGCCGCCGTCGGGTCCGGACGAATCGTTGCCGCCGCAGGCGGTCAGCCCCAGGGTCAGCGCGCCCAGGACGGCTACGGTTGCCGAAAGTCGTGTCATCAGCGTCGATTCCCCGATGGTCTGGAGCGCCGGGCCTGTCCGGCGCGCGTCGCAGCGTACCGGGCGGGGGCGGGGTTGCAAACCCGATCGAAATCAGTCGGCGGCTCGACCGAGCACGCTGCGCCGCCATTCGCTGGGCGATATGCCATAGGCGGCCCGGAAGCGGCGAGTGAAATGTGATGGATCCCGGAAACCGCAGATACGCGAGATCGTCGCGATCGAACGATATCCGATTTCGGGGCGGGCGAGTTCGCCGCGGGCGCGCTCGAGCCGCTGCGTGATGATCCACTGTTCCAGGCTCAGTTCCCCTCGACCGCACAGCTTGTACAGGTAGCGGACCGAGATGTGGTGGGCCCGCGCGATACGCTCCGGGCTCAGCTCCGGATCGGTCAGATGTTCCAAAACGTAGCGGCGAATGCGGGTCAGCAGCGCGGTATCGGGCAGCACCTCGTCGTCAGCGCCCTGCGCGGCCGACAGCAGCAGGGCGCGAACCATTTCGACACAGGAATCGCCCAACACCGACAGTGCCGGGCCCGTCACCAGATCGTCGACCGAATCCGACAGGGCGACAATATAATTCGCCACCAGCGAATGCACCGGACTGCTCGACAGCCGGGGTGTGGCCCGGCGAACCGTTGCCGCGGACAGGCACAACGAATCCAGCGGCACCCGCAGGCCCAGCGCATCGCAGTCCCCACCCCAGCGCACGCGGTAGGGCACGTTCAGATCCAGCGGCACGATCCGGCCCGGCGTCCCCACCATCCGGCTGCCGAACTGCTCGTAGTGGCCCTCGCCGTGCTGTTGGAGATTGAGCAGCAACACCGGCGCGGGGGCGGTGCGCACCTGCCTGGCCGTGCGCACGATGCGCAGATCGCGCACCCGGGACCGCAACAGCATGACCTTGCCCAGCGCCCACACCTCGCAGCGGCCACGGCACGGCACTGGTTCCTCGAAGGACATCTGGGGCGGACTCGGCGCTGCCATCGGATTCACGTCCTGCTCTCACGTCGTTGCCATGCACCGTGAGTCGACCAGCGTGCACGCACAGCCAATTGTGCGGTTTCCGCCCGCCGTATGGTTCAGTTCGGCGGGGTGGCCGTCGTCAGTATTGAGCCACCCGCGACGGTGCACCCCGCCTACCGGGAACGATTCCTGGCAGACGTTCCGGTACTGGCAGTCTGCTGCACGTTCCGACAACGACGCCACGGTCGTGCAGCAGACCCGGTCAGTGGATGTGGTCGCGCCAGTCGCTCGGCACGCGGCCGCGCGGCCCGGGCGCGGGCTGGTCGGCCGGATGATGCTGCGGCGGGGCCAGTTCGGGACCCTCGGCGAACATCTCCTCGGTGCGGAAGTCCCAGAACCACTCCTCGCCGGGCTCGTAGCTTCGGATGAACGGGTGGCCGGTCGCGGCGAAGTGCCGGGAGGCGTGCTGTTCGGGAGAGGTGTCGCAGCAGCCGATATGACCGCACTGGGCGCAGCGACGCAGGTGCACCCACCAGCCCTGGACCGCCTCACATTCCACACAGCCGGGCCCGCTCGGCGGGACGGCCGGATCGATGCCCTCGATGGCCTGCGACATCACTCACCTCCGGATTTGGTTTGCGTGACTTCGGATTCCACGGCGCGACCCTTCGGATCCAGCGGCAGCCGGACGATGAACCGGGTGTCACCCGGCACCGATTCCACCCGGATGTCACCGCCGTGCTTGTTGACCACGATGCGGAACGAGATGTCCAACCCCAGGCCGGTGCCCTCGCCGACCGGCTTGGTGGTGAAGAACGGCTCGAAGATCCGGTGCCGCAGCTCGGCGGGCACGCCCGGGCCGGTGTCGCGGATCTCCACCGCCGCACAGTCGTTTTCGCGATAGGTGCGGGCGGTCAGCGTGCCCTGACCGCCCATCGCCGCGACCGCGTTGTCGATCAGGTTCGTCCACACCTGATTCAGTTCCGCCGGATAGCAGGGCACCTGCGGCAGCGTGCGGTCGTACTCCTTGACCACCCGGACGCCCTCGCCGATCTTGCGGCCCAGCATCACCAGCGTGCTGTCGAGCAGTTCGTGGATGTCGACCACCCGGAACGGTGCCCGGTCCATCTGCGAATACTGTTTGGCGGCGTCGACGAGCGAGGAGATGCGCGTGGTCGAGTCGGTGATCTCGTTCATCAGCAATTCGGTCTCGACCGTGTAGTTGAGCCAGCGGATCGCGCCCTCGAATACGCCGCTGTCGCAACCGGCGAGCGTGGCCGCGACCTTCTCGAGCCAGTCGATGTCGAATCCGGCCTGCACGAAGGTGGGCGCGATATCCCAGCCGTTGGCGATGCCGTGCTCGGCGAGCCAGTCCCCGAGTTCGTCCTCGCGATCGGCGGCCTCCATCGGGGTCAGCGTGGGCGCCTTGGCGACCTGTGTGGCCGCCTCCTCCTGCAGTTGCACCAGCGCCTCGAGCGAGGCCGGATCGAATTTGCCGTGCGCGATCATCTTCAGCTTGTGCCGCATACCGGCGACCCGCTCGCGCAAGGCCGAGGTGGCCCGGACCGCGGCGGCAGCCGGATTGTTCAGCTCGTGGGTCAGTCCCGCCGACAGCGAGCCCAACGCCAGCAGCCGCTCGCGCTGGCCGATGATCTCGTTGGTGTTGCGGTTGCCGAAGAACACTCCCTCCAGCAGATGCAGTGCCATCGGAAACCATTGCTGCACCATGCGCGCGAAGGTTCCGGCGTCGAGCACGAAGAACGTCGACGGCTCGGTGACGTAGAACGAACCGGTGTAGTTCTGATCCGCCCGGTCGCCCATGTAGGCCGACCACGCCCCGGCGTACGAGCCGCGATGCCGGGTGCGGACCAGCTCGATCTCCTCGCCGCCGGAGAGCTTGGTCAGCACCACCTCACCGGCCATCAGCACGTAGAAGCAGGTGGCCGGATCGCCCTCGCGGAAGACCAGTCCGGGCTCGAACTCCTCCACCCGGCCGTCGCGGCACAGCCAGGCCAGCTGCTCGTCGTCGAGCTTCTCGAACAGGAACAGCGTGCGCAGTTCGTCGGGATCACAGATCAATCGGGCGCCCCCGGCTTTGTCGGCCACTGCGAGCCCTCCTTATTGTTTCGCGAGGTATCGGTGGACGAGCATGACCGCCATCGCGCCCTCGCCCACGGCGGACGCGACCCGTTTCGCCGACTCCGCGCGCACATCACCGGCCACGAATACACCCGGGACGCTGGTCTCCAGGTGATGCGGCGGCCGCGGCAGCTCCCAGCCGGGCGGGCGGTTACCGTCGACCATCAGATCGGGACCGGCCAGCACATAGCCCGCCTCGTCGCGGCGGACCAGGCCGTCGAGCCACTGGGTCTCCGGTGCGGCCCCGATGAACAGGAACAAACGCTCCGCCTCGATCTTTTCCTCCACGCCGGTGGCGTTGTTGCGGAGCACGATCCGCTCCAGATGGTCCGCGCCGTCGGCGGCGACGACCTCGGTGCAGGTGTGGACCTTGATGTTGGGGATCTGCTCGATCTGCTGAATCAGGTAGTGCGACATGGATTTCTCCAGCGAATCCGCGCGCACCAGGATGTGCACCGCCCTGGCATTACGGGACAGGAACACCGCCGCCTGCCCCGCGGAATTCGCGCCGCCGACGATGTAGACCTCGCGGTCGGCGCAGTCGGCGGCCTCGGTCATGGCCGAACCGTAGTACACGCCGCGGCCGGTGAAGTCGTCCACGCCGGGGGCGGGGTGGTGGCGGTAGTTGACGCCGGTGGCGATGAGCACCGAATGGGCCGCGACGGCGGTGCCGTCGTCGAAGCGCACGACCCGGGCCGAACCGCACACCTCCAGCCCGGTCACCTCGCGCGCGGTGATCAGCTCCGCACCGAATTTGACCGCCTGGCGCCGGGCCCGGTCGGCCAGCTGCGCACCCGACAGCCCATCGGGAAAGCCGAGGTAGTTCTCGATGCGGGAACTCTGCCCGGCCTGGCCGCCGGTCGCGGTCCGCTCCACCAGCACCGTGCGCAGCCCCTCCGACGCGCCGTAAACCGCCGCGCCGAGACCCGCGGGGCCACCACCCACCACGATCAGGTCATAGAAGTCCCCGGTGGGATCGGTGCTCAGGCCCACGCTGCCCGCCAGCTCGCTGTCGGTCGGGGCGATCAGCGCCTGACCGGCGGAATCGATGACGACCGGGCATTGGTCCGCGCTGGCGCCCGTCGCCTCGAGCAGCCGCGCGCCCTCGGGCTCATCGGCGAGATACCAGCGATACGGCAGCTGGTTGCGGGCCAGGAATTCACGCACCTGCGAGCATCGGGCCGACCAGCGGTGGCCGATCACCTTGGTCTCGTGCACGGGGCGCTGCTCATCGCCGCGCCAGGCCTCGAGCAGCGCATCGAGCACCGGATACAGCTTCTCCTCCGGCGGATCCCACGGCTTGAGCAGATAGTGGTCGAGGTCCACGACATTGATCGCCTCGATGGCGGCATTGGTGTCGGCATAGGCGGTCAGCAGAACCCGGCGCGCATAGGGATGCAGATCCATTGCCTGCTCGAGGAATTCGATGCCGTCCATGCCGGGCATGCGGTAATCGGCGATCAGCACGGCGACCGGCTGACCGCGCAACTTCATCTCGCGCAGCGCCTCGAGCGCGGAGGGGCCGGATTCGGCGCGCAGGATCCGATAATCCGCGCCGTACCGGCGGCGCAGGTCGCGCACCACGGCCCGGGAGACACCGGGATCGTCGTCGACACTCAGGATGGCCGGTTTGGCGACAGCTGGTGAACTCACATCGAAAGTATGGGCGGTCTACACCGCCCCGTCACCGTCGCTGTCGCTGGAGCAGTTCGAGTTCGCTGGGGGTGAGCAGGCGTTCCAGGAGTTCGTCAGGGTTGTTGTTCTCGGACAGCGGAAGAAGGTGTGGGAGCGTTTGCGCCTGCCGACGATGCAGGAGGGTGCGTAAATTCACGGCCGATCACCTCGCAGTGGACTCCAAAACCTGGTCTGACCGGTCTATCCCCGATTTCGGCCGGGGTATTACACAATCGGATCCCGATCACATCGCCGATTCGATCGGATCGGCACGTCCGCGAATGCGACCCGCATCACAGCCGGGCGGCGACAATGCGACCGCTAAGCTATCTGATACCGATCGTCACACTTCTCGGAGGCAGCGTTGCCGAAACCCTTGGAAGCCGTCATCGATATCGCCGCGCCGCCGGAGCGGGTGTGGGCGGTGCTGTCGGATCTGAAGCGGATGCCGGAGTTCAGCCCGAACACCATCCGGATGGTCGCGCTCGGCAAGCCCCGGGCGGGCACCTGGACGATCAATCTCAACCGCGACGGCCGCTACTACTATCCGACCACCTCGCGGATCGTCCGCTTCGAGCCCGGCCGGGCCTTCGCATTCAAGATGATCGAGAACGGCACGATCTGGAGCTATACGCTCGAGCCCATCGACGGCGGCACCCGGGTGACCGAGCGGCGCGACATCCCCAACGGGGTGCGCAAGCCGGTCCGCGTGCTGATCGACGCGGCGCTCGGCGGCGAACTGGCCTTCGAACAGAATCTGATCGATGGCATGAATACCACCCTGGCCAAGATCAAGTCCGCCGCCGAGGCCTGACTCCGGCGTGTTCGGGCCCGCCGCGTGGGTGGGGGCGCCTAGGTTGAGGCATGCGACGAATCACAGGTATTGCCGCAGCGCTGGCCGGGACGGCCGTCCTGGTGAGCGGGTGCGGACATTCGGACTCCGGTTCCGATTCCGCTCGTGAGGTCACCGTGGTCGGCAACGGCCAGGTGCGGGGCGCACCCGACATCCTCAACGCCGATCTCGGCGTCGCGGTGACCGCGGGCGATGTATCCACCGCGGTGGATACGGCCAACAGCCGCGCGAAGGCGGTCACCGATGCCGTCATCGGGGCCGGGGCCAAGCGTGAGGACGTTCAGACCGCCGACGTCTCGGTGCAGCCGCAGTACGGCCCGGATCAGAAGGTGACCGGCTACAACGCGACGAATTCGCTGCACATTGTGGTGCGCGAACTGCCCAAGGCCTCCGCGATCCTGGCCGCCGCGGTGCAGGCGGGTGGCAACGAGACCCGCGTCCAGGGCGTGTCGTTCGCCCTCGACGACAATTCGAAGCTGCTCGCCGACGCCCGCGCCCGCGCCTTCGCCGACGCCAAGGCGCGCGCCGAGCAGTACGCGGTGCTGGCCGGACTGAAGCTGCGCGAGGTGAAGACCGTCAGCGAATCCGCCAGCGGCGGCGCACCGCCGCCGCCCGGGCCGCGCTACAACCAGGCCCCGATGTCGGACGTGCCGTTGGAGCCGGGCATGCAGACGGTCACATTCAATGTGACGGTCACCTGGACCCTGGGCTGAATCTCATTGCCAATTCGGCAGTTTCACCACTTGGGCGGCATAGGACAGTCCGGCGCCGAAGGCGACGAGCAGCGCGTCGGCGCCGGGCTTGGTGTCGCCCTCGCGTAATAAGGCCTCCATGGCCAGCGGGATCGAGGCGGCGGAGGTGTTGCCGGTCTCCTCGATATCGGTGGCCAGGGCGCAATCCTCGGCGAGCTTCAGCTCGCGAGCCATGATGTCGATGATGCGACCGTTGGCCTGATGCGGGACGAAGGCGTCGATCTCGGCGGGGGTCAGTCCGGCGCGTTCGATGGCGTCCAGGCACACCTTCTTCAACGAGTGTGCGGCCCAGCGGAATACGGCCGTACCCTCCATCGCCAGATAGGGCCGGACCGCATCGGTGCCCCGCTCGTCGATCTCGGCGAAGAACTGCATCCAGTCCTTGTCCTGCCGGATCGCGTGATGCTGCTCACCGTCGGAGCCCCACACGGTCGGTCCGATGCCCGGCTCGTCGGACGGGCCGATCACGACCGCGCCCGCGCCGTCTGCGAAAAGGAATGCGGTACTGCGGTCCGCGGGATCGAAGGTGTCGGTGAGGCGCTCCACCCCGATCACCAGGGCATGGCTCGCGGTACCGCCCTTGACCAGATCAGAGGCCAGCGCGACGGCATGACAGAAGCCCGCGCATCCGGCCGAGATGTCGAAGGCCGCAGGATGATTCATGCCCAGCTCGGTGGCGATCTGCGGCGCGGCGGCGGGGGTGAGCAGCAGCCACGTCGAGGTGGCCACGATGACGCAGCCGATCTGATCGGGAGTGACACCGGCGGCGGCCAAGGCGTCGCGCGCGGCCGCCGCGCTCATGGTGATGATGGTTTCGGAATCGGAGGCGAATCGCCGGGTCCGGATGCCCGAGCGGGTCCGGATCCATTCGTCGCTGGAATCGATCGGACCGGCGACTTCGTCGTTGGTGACGACCCGAGCCGGGCGGTACGCGCCGAGCCCGAGCATCGCGGTGTGCTCTGCCCCGGTGATCTGGGCCAGTCGAGCAGCCATCGTGCTTCTCCTAGTACCCTCCGGCAGGCGTTGCACTCGGCCTCACCCGCGCGTCGAACGATCCTTCATCGGGCCCTCACGACTCCCTACGAGTCCGTAGACATGAGGCCCCCTCATATTAGCTCGAAACGCGCTTTCGGCAGGTGGGTATTGTCACAATCGTTTCGGGTATTGCCAGTTCGCATACCGGTGGCTCGGGACCCCTCGCGCGGCCGGTGTCAACCTGTTCCAACGAGTGATTCGAGGACACAATGCTCGGTCTCGGGATTATCGGCTGGATCATCATCGGCGGCCTCGCCGGATGGATTGGCAGCAAGATCATGGGAACCGATGCCCAGCAGGGCATCTTCCTCAACATCGTCGTCGGCGTAATCGGCGGTTTGCTGGGCGGTTTCCTGCTCAAGCTGCTCGGCGTCGACGTCGAGGGCGGCGGGCTCATCTTCAGCTTCCTCACCTGCCTCGGCGGCGCGGTGATCCTGCTGTTCCTGGTGGGACTGGTCACCGGTCGCCGCAAAGTCGGCTGATCCGCCCTAAGCACGGCGGATCCACACGTAACGAGGCCTGCGGAGGGTGTGCGGACTGTTCCGTCACACCCTCCTAAGGCGTGCGTCCCGTAAGGTGTGAGCGCGGTCTCGACAACCGCGTAGACATCCGCGCACGAAAGAGGAGCCTGTGGCCCGCCGTCCCACGCCGCCCGGCACGCCCGAACGCACCGGGCTCGGTCATGTCGCCGATCTGGTCCGCGACGCGATTCCGCCGCTGCATCCCGCCGGCCTGCCGTTCGTCGCGGCGCCGCTGGCGGTTGCCCTGGTGGGGCGCAAGCGCACGTGGGTACGCCGGGCGGGTCTGACGGCCGCGGCGGCGACGGCGGGGTTCTTCCGGCATCCGAATCGGGTGCCGCCGAACCGATCCGGCGTGGTGGTCGCCCCCGCCGACGGGCAGATCGCCCTGGTCGACAAGGCCGCCCCGCCGGCTGAACTGAATCTCGGCACCGAGGAACTGCCCCGGGTCAGCATCTTCCTGTCGGTGCTCGATGTGCATGTGCAGCGCACCCCCGTATCGGGCACCGTGCGCGATATCGCCTATCGCCGTGGGCAATTCCGCTCCGCCGACCTGCCCGAGGCCAGCGAGGTCAACGAGCGCAACGCCATGGTGCTCGAGACCGCGTCCGGACGGCTGGTCACGGTCGTGCAGATCGCCGGGCTGCTGGCGCGGCGCATCGTCTGCGACGCCCGGATCGGTGATTCGCTCACCATCGGCGACACCTACGGGCTGATCCGCTTCGGCTCCCGCGTCGACACCTATTTCCCGGCCGGGACGCGGCTGCTCGTGGAGCCCGGACAGCGCACGATCGGCGGGGAGACGGTGCTGGCCGAACTGTCATGATCGAGGAAACAGTGGTCGGCGCGGGGCGTCGCCGCCGGACGGTCCGCCTGCTGCCCAGCGTGGTCACGATCCTCGCGCTGTGCGCGGGGCTCTCGGCGGTCAAGTTCACCCTGGACGGTCAGCTCGACGTGGCGCTGGCGATGATCGGCGCGGCGGCCGTGCTCGACACCCTCGACGGGCGGCTGGCGCGAATGTTGTCCGCCACCACCAAGATCGGTGCGGAGCTGGATTCACTGTCCGACGCGATCTCCTTCGGTGTCGCGCCCGCGCTGGTGCTCTACATCGGCTTCCTGCGGCAGGACAGCGCGGGCTGGATCATCGCGCTCATCTACACCGTGAGTCTGGTGCTGCGGCTGGCCCGGTTCAACACGCTGATGGACGACGACACCCGGCCCGATTGGTCGCGGGAGTATTTCGTCGGCGTCCCGGCGCCCGCGGCGGCGCTCATCGCCCTGCTACCGGTGGCCCTGCACGAGCAGTTCGGCAACGGCTGGTGGAACAACTTCCCGGTGGTCGCGGTCTGGACCGTGCTCGCCGCGCTGCTGGCCGTGAGCACCATCCCCACGCTGGCGATGAAGTCGGTATCGGTGGCGCCGCAGGCCGCGGCCCTGCTGCTGGTCCTGGTCGCGCTGGCCGCCGCGGCGCTGGTGACCTATCCGCTGATCCTGCTGATGGTCCTGGTGGGCCTGTATCTCGCGCACATCCCGTTCGCCTGGCGCTCCCAGCGCTGGCTGGCGGCCCGCCCCGAGGTCTGGCACCACAAGCCCGCCGAGCGCCGCGCCGTGCGCCGCGCGACCCGCCGCCGCCCGGCCCTGCGCGTCTCGGTCTCCTCGGCCCGGCTGCGCCTGCGGCGCCCGGGACAGCGGCAGCGGTAGCAGCTTCTGAAACCGCAGTGCCCGCAAGGCTTGCGGCACCTCCGGGCGCCGCAAGCCCGCGACGCCGGAGGCGGCGCAAATACTATTGCTTGGTGTCCTCGCTGTCCCTGACTGCTCGGTTGAATCCGTCGGCTGCCGATGCGCGGCGGGGGGTGGTGCGGCTGCATCCCGAAGCGTTGGCGGCGTTGGGGTTGCGGGAGTGGGATGGGATCGCGCTGATCGGATCGCGGCGCACGGCCGCGGTGGCCGGAATCGCGCCCGCCGGGACTCCGGCCGGGGTGATACTGCTCGACGATGTGACGCTGTCCAATGCGGGAGTCAAGGAGGATGCGACCGTCGTGGTCGCACGGGTGACGGTGTTCGGGGCGCGGCAGCTGTCGGTCACCGGATCGGCCCAGGCGATGGCGACGATTCCGGAACAGACGCTGCGGCAGGCGCTGCTGGGCAAGGTCGTCACGGTCGGTGACGCGGTCTCGCTGCTGCCGCGCGATCTCGGGCCGGGCACCAGCACCGCCGCCGCCTCGCAGGCGCTGTCGCGGGCCTTCGGCATCGCGTGGACCTCGGAGTTGCTCACCGTCACCGCCACAGATCCGTCGCCCGGCCCGGTGAGCGTGCAGCCCAACAGCGCGGTCGTCTGGGGCGCCGGGGTGCCCGCGATCGACGCCTCGCACGATCCCGGCGCGGGGCACGGCGCCCAGACCGGTTTGCCCGGCACCCGGATGCGGGTGCGGGAGCGGCCCTCCGCCGTCGACGTCGCCGAGCTGGCGGGCGTGCGCGCGCAGGCGAACAAGCTCGCGGAATGGCTCAGCCTCGCCCTCGACGAGCCCGAACTGCTGAAGACCCTCGGCGCCCCACCGCATCTCGGCGTGCTGATCACCGGCCCGGCCGGGGCGGGTAAGGCCACCCTGGCGCGGGCGGTCGCCACGCCGCGGCGCATCGTGGAACTCGACGGCCCGACCGTCGGCGCCACCGAGAGCGGCACCCGGCTGCGCGAGGTGGGCCTGGCGGTCGCCGAAATCTGTTCCGGTCCGGGCGGCGTGCTGGTGATCACCGATATCGATGCCCTGCTGCCCGCCGAACCCGAACCGGTGGCGACGCTCATCCTCGATCAGCTGCGCGCTGCCGTCGCCACCCCGGGCGTCGCCTTCCTGGCTACCACCTCGGCCCCCGCCCGGGTCGACAGCCGTTTGCGCGCGCCGGATCTGTGCGATCGCGAGGTCGCGCTCACCCTGCCCACCGCGGCCGTGCGCAAGGATCTACTCGAACAGCTGCTGCGCAAGGTGCCCACCGAGCAACTGACGCTGGACGAGATCGCCGCCCGCACGCCGGGTTTCGTGGTCTCCGATCTGGCCGCCCTGTGCCGCGAGGCGGCGCTGCGGGCGGCCTCGCGGGCCAGCCGCGACCACGCCGATCCCGTGCTCACCCAGGACGATCTGGTGGGCGCGCTGGCCGTGATCCGGCCGCTGTCGCGTTCGGGAACCGAGGAATTGGCGATCGGCAGCCTGAGCCTCGACGACGTCGGCGATATGGTCGAGACCAAGCAGGCCCTCACCGAGGCGGTGCTGTGGCCGCTGCGCCATCCGGACTCCTTCGCCCGCCTGGGCATCGACCCGCCTCGTGGCGTGCTCCTCTACGGACCACCCGGCTGCGGTAAGACGTTCCTGGTGCGCGCCCTGGCCGGAACGGGCCAGCTCAGCGTGCACGCGGTGAAGGGCGCGGAGCTGATGGACAAGTGGGTCGGCTCCTCCGAGCGCGCGGTGCGCGAATTGTTCCAGCGCGCACGCGATTCGGCGCCGTCGCTGATCTTCCTCGACGAGATCGACGCCCTCGCGCCGCGGCGCGGGCAGAGCAGCGATTCCGGCGTCGCCGACCGGGTGGTGGCCGCGCTGCTCACCGAGTTGGACGGGGTGGAGCCGCTGCGCGACGTGGTCGTGGTCGGCGCGACCAACCGGCCCGAACTCATCGATCCGGCGCTGACCCGCCCCGGTCGGCTGGAGCGGCTGGTGTTCGTGCCGCCGCCGGACGCCGCCGCGCGCACCGAGATCCTGCGCACCGCCGCGCGCTCGGTGCCGCTGGCCGCCGATGTGCGCCTGACCGAACTGGCCGCGGACCTCGACGGCTATTCCGCCGCCGACTGCGCGGCCCTGCTGCGCGAGGCCGCGCTGGCGGCCATGCGCCGCGACGTCGACGCCGCCGACATCACGAGCACGGATGTGGTCGCGGCCCGCGCCGCGGTGCGCCCCTCGCTGGACCCGGATCAGGTCGAGTCGCTGCGGCGCTTCGCCGAGAATCGGGCAAATATCTAGTAACCGGCACGTCGAATGCGGGCGTAATCCTTTTCACAGGTAATTTGTCCTGGTGCGGAGCGGTCGCGAAGCATTCGAGACGGGTACGGCATTCCTGAGCACCTTGGTTGCGGGAATGTCACTCATGCTGCCGATCAACTTCGCCTGGAGCTCGGAATCCAGTGCGCTGCAACTGGACCTGATGGCCTACACCCTGCCCCGATCGATCGCCGCCGGGGTCATCATCGCCCTGGTCGTGGCCGTATTCGCCACGACGGTCAACCACGGTCTAGCCGCGTGGGGCGCGGCCCTGTTCGGCATCGTGATCATGTACGTCAATCATGTTGCCGGGCAGCACGCCGGCCCGGTGACCTCGCTGTCCACCCTGAACTACGTGGACTCCATCGCGGCCGGGATCCTGTTCGGCGGCATCGCCACCGCCGTCCTGCACGGCCGTCCCCAGGTGTTCGGCTGGACGCTGGGCGCGCTGAGCAGCGTCGTGATCGGCACGGCCGTCCCCGCCCCGCACGGGGAGGCGCACTCGACCGGTTTGGGGACGGTGTACTCGCCGACCGGCGACACCCCGCCGCTGTGGCTGATCGTGGTGACGATGATCGTGGTCGCCGTGGGCACCGTTCTCAACCGCCACCGCTCCGGGATCGAGCGGCGCTCCTTCGAACTGCCGATGGCGCCGATCCTCGCCGGGACGCTGTTCGTCGGGGTGACCCTGTTCGGCACGGAATGGCTGGCCCATCACGGCGACAACCTCGTGGACATCGGCACGGCCGCGCTGGCGACCGTCGTGGCGGGAATGATCGCCGCGATGCTGCTGCCGCGCCGCGACGGCACCCTCGTCCTGCTGACCATCGCGCTGTCCGGAGTGGGCGCGACCCTCCTGCCCTCCGCGGTGCCGACCTGGACCGCGATACCGCTGATCGCGGTGGTCGCGGGCGGAATCCTGTTGGGATTCCGGCGTCCGGCCCCAATGGCCGCGCTGGCCGCGTTCGCCGCGACCGCGGTCCTCGGCGCGCTCACGGCCGGGGGCGCGGCATCGCCGGTGCGCACGGCGGCCTTCAGCATCGTGCTGGCCGCACTGTCCGGATACTGCTTCTCGAGCGCCGCGCCGCGCTACAACCCGACCCGGGTGTTGGGTATGGCGATCGTCTTCGTGCCCTCGGTGGTCGTCGCGCTGCGCGATCACCCGAGCCGCAACGATTACGGCACCGTCACCGTCGAGAACGGACATTGGTACTACACCCAGACGCCCACGCCCGATTCGCCGACTCCGTACTGGACCGCGTTCGCGATCACGATCGCCTGTGTCATCGGGCTGATAGCGCTGCGCCGCTGGCGTGCGCCGACCATCCCGGGTACCCGCGGCAAGGCCGCCGAATCCTGATTGCGGATATATAGCCGAGACCGCCGAACATGGCCCAGGCCATACCCTCGACGAACCGGAAACACCGAGTGCGGCAAGTAGGATCGACACCGCACCACCCCGCCGCCGACCCGACGGAGTGACGTTTGCTCGCAATCCTGCTCGCGCATGCCGCCGCCGCCCTGTTCGCGCCGCCGTGCGTGCGATCGGTGGGCAGGCGCGGTTTCTACGCGCTGGCCCTCGTCCCGCTGGCGGCGCTGGGCTGGGTGATCGCCAACTGGAACAGCGGGCAGGCGCTGCGCATCGAGTGGGCGCCGGGCATCCACCTGAACCTCGACCTGCGCTTCGACGCGCTGGCCTCGATCATGGCGGCGCTGGTGCTCGGCATCGGGGCACTGATCCTGGCCTACTGCGCCCACTATTTCGACGACGACAATCCGCAGCGCCTGGGCATTTTCGCCGGATATCTGGTCGCCTTCGCGGGGGCCATGTTCGGGCTCGTCGTGAGCGACAACATGCTGCTGCTGTTCACCTTCTGGGAGGCCACGACCGTCCTGTCGTTCCTGCTGGTCGGTCATCACGCCGATCGGATCGCCGGTCGCCGGGCGGCGCTGCAGGCGCTGCTGGTCACCGGCGCGGGCGGGCTGGCCATGCTGGTCGGCATCATCGTGCTCGGTCAGCACGGCGGCAGCTATCTGCTGTCGGAGGTGCTGGTGCGGGCCGATCCGCGGGACTGGGCCACCGGCGTCGCGATCGTGCTGATCCTGGTGGGCGCGTTGAGCAAATCGGCGATCGTGCCGCTGCACTTCTGGCTGCCGGGCGCGATGGCCGCGCCCACCCCGGTCAGCGCCTATCTGCACGCGGCGGCGATGGTCAAGGCCGGTGTGTATCTGGTGGCGCGGCTGGCCCCGGCCTTCTCGGTGGCCGCGCCCTGGCATCCGATCGTGCTCACCCTCGGGGTGCTGTCGATGCTGCTCGCGGGCCTGCGCGCGCTGCAGGTATACGACCTGAAGCTGATGCTGGCCTTCGGCACGGTGAGTCAGCTGGGCTTCCTGATGACCCTGCTCGGCCTCGGGACGCCCGATGCGGCCATCGCCGGTGTGGCGCTCATCGTGTCACATGCGCTGTTCAAGGCGTGCCTGTTCATGGTGGTCGGCGTCGTCGACCACAGCGCGGGCACCCGGGATCTGCGACGACTGTCGGGAGTGGGGCGGCGCGCGCCGGGACTGTGCGCGATCGCGATCCTGGCCGCGGCCAGTATGGCCGGATTACCCCCGCTGGTCGGATTCATCGGCAAGGAGAGCGCCCTCGGCGCGGTGCTCGACGCCGAGAACCTCGCCGCACCAGCAAAACTGGCGATCGGCGCGGGCGTGGTGGTCGGCTCGATGCTGACCGTGGGATACAGCATCCGATTCGTCTGGGGCGCATTCGGTTCCAAGCCGGTCGGCGCGCCCGAATCCGAGACGCCCTGGCAGCGGCCGGATCCGCTGTTCGTCGCGCCCGCGGCGCTGCTCGCGTCGGCGAGCCTGGCCGCCGGGCTCGGCGCGCCACTGCTGGACCGGCTGCTGCGCCCCTACGCGGAAACCCTTGCGGGACCGGAACCCGCGCGGCTGGCACTGTGGCACGGCTTCGGACATCCGCTGACGCTGACGATGGTGGTGATCGCCTGCGGCGTGGTCCTGTTCGAGATCCGCGACCGCATCGGCGCGTCCACAAACCCGCGGCTGGGCAATGCCGATCGCGTGTACGACGCCACGCTGCGCGCCATGGACCAGCTGTCGCTGCGCATGACCGCGGCCACCCAGCGCGGTTCGCTGCCGCTGAATCAGGCGCTCATCCTGATCACGCTGACCGTGCTGCCCCTAGCCATGCTGCTGACCGGAGCGCGCGCGGAAGTGCGTGCGCGGCTGTGGGATTCGCCACTGCAACCGGTGGTCGGACTGATCATGATCGCCATGGCGCTGGGCGCGACGGTGATGCGCAATCGCCTCGCGAGCGTGCTGCTGGTCGGGGTCACCGGCTACGGCTGCGGGGTGATCTTCGCGCTGCACGGCGCGCCCGATCTGGCGCTGACCCAGTTCCTGGTGGAGACGCTCACGCTGGTGATCTTCGTGCTGGTGCTGCGCAAGTTTCCCGCCGAGATCGAACCCCGCCGCACCGCGGCCTTCAAGGTGCGCCGCGCACTGCTGGCGAGCGCCGTCGGCGTGACGGTCGCGGTACTGGCCGCCTGCGCGACCGCCGCCCGCGGTGCGCAGCCGATCTGGCAGCGGATTCCGCGGGCCGCATACGAATTGGGCGGCGGCAAGAACGCGGTGAACGTCCTGCTGGTCGACATTCGCGCCTGGGACACCCTGGGCGAGATCTCCGTCCTGGTGGTCGCCGCGACCGGCGTGGCCTCACTGGTGTTCCGCAGCCGCCGCTTCGGTACCCTCCCCCGGGTGGCCGACGCGCCCGGCTACACCCCCGATCCGGATCGGGCGTACTGGCTGCCGGCCGCCCCGCTGGTCGCGCCGCGCGATCGGTCGATGGTGCTGGCGATGACGACGCGGCTGCTGTTCCCGACCATCATGATGCTGTCGGTCTACTTCTTCTTCGCCGGTCACAACGCCCCCGGCGGTGGCTTCGCGGGCGGCCTGACGGCCGGATTGGCACTGGTACTGCGATATCTCGCGGGCGGACGCTACGAGCTGGCCGAGGCGCTGCCGGTCGACGCCGGACATGTGCTCGGGGCGGGCCTCACGCTGTCGGCCGGGACGGCCACCGCCTCGCTGCTGCTCGGCGCGCCACCGCTGTCGTCGGCGATCATCGAGGTGACGCTGCCGATCCTCGGGCAGGTGAAGCTGGTTACGGCAATGCTTTTCGACCTCGGCGTCTATCTGATCGTGGTCGGGCTGGTGCTCGACGTCCTGCGCAGCCTGGGCGCGCGACTGGATACCGAGAACCTCCCGTCCCGCACCGACAGCGCCCGGGAGGTACGCCGGTGACCGCGAACATCACGCTGCTGATCCTGATCGCCGTACTGATCGCCTGTGGGGTGTACCTGGTACTCGAACGCGCGGTCTCGAAGATGCTGCTGGGGCTGCTGCTGTTCGGCAATGCGGTGAACCTGCTGATCATCACCCTCGGCGGCGCGGACGGACGGCCGCCGATCCTCGGCGAATCCGATCGGCTGCACCGCGATACGGCCGATCCGCTGGCCCAGGCCATGGTGCTGACATCGATCGTGATCACCATGGGCCTGGCGGCCTTCGTGCTGGCGCTGGCCTACCGGGCCTATGTGCTCACCCTGACCGAACAGGTGGAGAACGATCCCGAGGACGTCAAGGTCGCCTCCCGCCGCGAGGGCGAGGATCCGGAGCAATGACCCTGTCCCCCGGGCTGTTACCCGCCCTCACCCCGCTGCCGGTGCTCATCCCGCTGCTCACCGCGGCCTCGACCCTCATCGCCGGGCGCAGACCCCGGGTGCAGCAGGGTATTTCGGTGGCGGCGCTGACGGCGGTGGTGGTGGTCGCGGGCCTGCTGCTGTATCTGGCCGACCGGCACGGGATGGCCGCGGTACAGGTCGGCGGCTGGGGCACCCCGATCGGGATCACGCTCGTGGTGGACCGGCTGGCGGCGGCGATGCTGGTCGTCTCGTCGATCGTGCTGCTGGCCGTGCTCGTCTTCGCCGTCGGTCAGGGCATCAGCGACGGCACCGAGCGCCAGCCCACCTCGATCTTCCAGCCCACGTATCTCATTCTGAGCGCGGGAGTTTCGATCGCGTTCCTGGCCGGGGATCTGTTCAATCTGTTCGTCGGCTTCGAGGTGCTGCTGGCGGCGTCGTTCGTCCTGCTCACCCTCGGGGCGAGCGCCGACCGGGTCCGGGCCGGAGTGTCGTATGTGATGGTCTCGATGGTGTCGTCGCTGATCTTCCTCACCGGAATCGCGCTGGCCTATGCGGCGACCGGCACCCTGAACTTGGCGCATATGGCCGCGCGAATGGCCGAGGTGCCCATCGGGATTCGCAGCGGCATCTACGCGGTGCTGCTGGTGGCGTTCGGGATCAAGGCCGCGGTGTTCCCGCTGTCGAACTGGCTGCCCGATTCGTATCCGACCGCGCCCGCGCCGGTGACCGCGATATTCGCGGGCCTGCTCACCAAGGTCGGCGTCTACGCGATCATCCGGATGCACACCCTGCTGTTCCCGTCCGGCCGGTTCGATCGAATCCTGCTGGTATGCGGGCTGTTGACCATGCTGATCGGCATCCTGGGCGCGATCGCGCAGAGCGATATCAAGCGCCTGCTGTCGTTCACTCTGATCAGCCATATCGGCTATCTGATGTTCGGGGTGGGCCTGGATACCGCCGCGGGTCTGGCGGGCACGGTCTTCTATGTGGCACACCACATTCTGGTGCAGACCACCCTGTTCCTGGTGGTCGGTCTGATCGAGCGGCAGGCCGGATCCGCGTCGCTGAGCAGGCTCGGCGGGCTACTGGCGGCGAGTCCGGCACTGGCGCTGCTGTTCGGCATTCCCGCGCTGAATCTCGGTGGCATTCCCCCGCTTTCGGGCTTTCTCGGGAAGGTGACGCTGTTGCAGGCCGGGGTGGCCGACGGCAGCGTGCTGGCCTGGGTGCTGGTCGCGGGTTCGGTGCTGACCAGCCTGCTCACGCTGTATGCCATGGCGCGGGTGTGGAGCAAGGCGTTCTGGCGGCCGCGGGCACAGGCGCCGCAGGGCGACCTGTCCGATGCCGCGCCGTCGGCGCTGATCGACGAGTCCACCGATGTGCTGTTCGACGATCGGCCCGATGTGGGGCGGATGCCGCGGCTGATGGTGGCTCCGACCGTCGCGCTCATCGCGGTGGGACTGGCGCTGACCGTATTCGCCGGGCCCATCCTCGGCATCGCCGGGCGGGCCGCCGCGGATCTGAAGGATCGCTCGTCGTATCTGGAAACCGTACTCGGCCCGGAGGGTTCGTGGCGGTCGGGAGGGGTGCGATGAGTCGCGAACGGCTGGTGCGCGTCGGGGTGCTGCTGTGGCTGGCGCTCGTCTACGCCGCGCTGTGGGGGGAGCTGTCGATCGCGAACGCCATGGCGGGCCTGGCGCTCGGCGCACTGATCATGGTGGCGCTGCCGCTGCCGCGGGTGCCGATCCACGGGCGGGTGCACCCCCTGTCGGTACTCGAATTGACCGCGGTCAGTGTGTATTACGCGCTCGAGTCCAGCCTGCAGATCGCGTGGTTCGCGATGCGGCCCGCCGGGCCGCCGGTTTCGGGCGTGCTGCGGATGCGGTTGCAGATCCGCTCGGATCTGGTGCTGGTGCTGTGCGCGAATCTGCTCAATCTGATCCCCGGCACGATGGTGCTGGAGTTGGACCGGCAGACCCGTACCGTGTGGGTGCACGTGCTCGACGTGGGCAGTGAGGCGGCGGTGGAGAAGTTCTATCGCACCACGCGGCGGCTGGAGCGGCTGCTCATCCAGTCGTTCGAGCGTCCCGCGGAGTGGCGCGAAACACCGGGGGCCGCAACAGTTTCCGAGGAGGAACGATGACGGTTGTCGCGATCGTCGCCGGCGTGCTGCTGATCGGTGCGGCGGCGCTGACCAGCTATCGCATCCTGGCCGGGCCCGACACCCTGGACCGGGTGGTGGGCATCGACTCGCTGGTCGCCATTGCCGCGGCCGGGCTGGCGGTCTGGGCCGCCTACAGCGACGACACCATGGTGCTGCCCGGTGTCGTGGCGCTCGCCCTGGTCGGCTTCCTCGGATCGGCGGCCGTGTCCCGCTTCCGCGTCCGGGACGACCGATGAACGCGGTCCTGCAATGGATCTCCTACGTCTCGATCGTGCTCGGGACCGGCTTGGCGCTGACCGCCGCCATCGCGATCGTGCGCTTTCCGGACACCCTCTCGCGCATGCACGCCGCGACCAAACCACAGGTGGTCGGCCTCGTACTGGTCCTCGTGGGCGCCGCGATCCAGCTGCGCGGTCATCCCAATGTCTGGCTGCTGCCGCTGGTGGGCCTGTTCACCCTGCTCACCGCGCCCGCCGTCGCCCATCTCATCGGCCGCACCGCCTATCGCGAACAGCGCCACCGCGACGGGCTGCTGGTGGTCAACGAATTGGGCGACGACGTGGACTAGTCGGCGTGCACGGCCGGGCGGGCGGACGCGGTCGTCGCGGCGGACGATCCGGCGAACCAGGTCGCGTAGCAGGCCCATACGTATCCGGCGAACAGGCCCAGCAGCACGACACCCGCCGGGAACGGATGCTGCGACATCCACACCGCGAGAAAGCGGTACGACAGCAGCATCCCGGCCAGCAGGGCCACGCCCGCGGCCACCAGCTGGATACGCACGCGGTCCCAGCCGCGTTCCGGATCGCGCAGCGCCGACTCGACGGTCAGGCACAACACCGCGCCCGCGAGCAGATCGGCGCCGTAGTGGTAGCCGAAGCCGAGGGTCGCGGTCAGGGTGGCCAGCAGCCAGAACGTGCCCGCCCAGCGCAGCCAGCGCGGGGCCGGGGAACCGTCGGCGGCGCGGCGGGAGTGCAGGAAAACGGCGGTGGCCCAGGCGGTGTGCATGGACGGCATGCAGTTGCGCGGGGTCACGGTGTCGAAGGGCAGCGCAGCCGGGGCGTGGTCCAGCGGCGGGATGGTGTGCGGCCAGTAGTTGCCCAGTTGCAGGCCGTGGCCGTCGGCGGCGAAGGCGAACATCGGGCCGACCACCGGGAACAGCACGTACGCCACCGGACCCACGAGGCCGAGCACCAGGAAGGTACGGACCAGATAGTGGCTCGGCCACACCCCGGTGGGCACCACGCGTCGCAACTGCCACGCCGCCACCACCATGGCCGCGACCGGCAATTCGATGTAGACCCAGTGCAGCACGCCGTAGCCCACCGGCCCGAGCGCCTCGACGACGCGCCCCATCACCCAGGACGGCTCGCCGAGGGCGTGGTCGGCCAGCAGCACATACCGGTCGAGCACATTCGGCCCGGCCAGCACCGTGATGTGCAGCCACACATCGCCGACCTTGGTCGCCAGGATCAGCAGCGCGCCCAGCGCGGCCGCGTGCAGGGCATTGCGCCGGTCGCGACCCTCCCAACCGAACCAGGCCACCAGCGCCAGCCCCGTCAGGGCGATAACCGCACCGTTGCCGATGGTCAGCGGTCCGCCGTGCGATACCCGCACCGCGGCGAACACCGCATCGATACCCAGCGCCACGCCCAGGGTGATGAACCGCCGCCGCCAGGACACCCCCACCAGCGCCAGCGCCAGCCCCGCCCAGGGCACCGACACCGACTTCGGCGTGCCCGCGAAATCGTTCCACAGGCTGTGCAGCGGCCCCTCGAACCCATTGTGGGAGGCCACAATCTGCAAAACGATCAACAGCACCGGCACGGCTGCCACGGCCGCGCCCACGAGCATCCGTCTCGACGGTATCCGCGACCGCCGACGGTCGATACCGTCCAGACCGGAGCGCGGATCATCGAGTAGCACGACGACCATAGTAAACACGTGATGAACGCCACCCGGCTGAGCAGCTGAACTATCGGCAACCGCGGGGCAACGAGATCAGCCCGCGAGCTCCTTCACCAGCGCGTCGACGACCGCGACCAGATCGCCCTGGGAGGCGGCGGCGACGCGGCGCTGGCGTTGATAGGAGGCGCCGCGTTTGGGGATCTCGGGGACCAGGGACAGTTCGTTCTCGCAGCCGAGCAGTTTGGCGGTGGGCTCGAGGCGGTTCAGCAGATCGGTGAGATCCTCGGTGACCAGGCGCTCGTTGCTGTCGCCGTCGGTGATGATGATGGCGTCCAAACCGTAACGGGCGGCACGCCATTTGTTCTCCTGGACGTGCCAGGGCGGGATGGTGGGCAGCGTCTCGCCCGCCTCGACCCGGCGGTCCAGATCGACGATCAGGCAGTGGATCAGCGCGACCAGCGCGGAAAGCTCTGTCCAGGAAGGGAGCCCGTCGCAGACGCGGACCTCGATGGTGCCCCACTTGGGCGCGGGGCGGATATCCCAGTGCATGCCGCCGAGCTGTTCGAAGACGCCGGTCTTGGTCTGATCGTGCACATAGGACTCGAACTGCGCCCAGTCCTCGAACTGGAACGGCAGCCCGGCGGTCGGCAGCTGCTGGAACATGAGCGCGCGGTTGCTCGCATAGCCGGTGTCGATCCCGGCCCACATGGGCGAGGACGCCGACAGCGCCAGTAGGTGCGGATAGGACAGCAGCAGCGTGTTGAGGATCGGAAAGACCTTCTCCGGGTGCGAGATTCCCACGTGCACGTGCACGCCCCAGATCAGCATCTGCCGCCCCCACCACTGGGTGCGCTCGATCAGCTCGTCGTAATGCGCTGTGCGGGTGAGCTGTTGGGTCGACCACTGGGCAAAGGGGTGGGTGCCCGCGCAGAACAGGTCCACCCCGACCGTATCGGCGGCCCGCCGCACGGCGGTCATGGTGCCGTGCAGATCGTCGACCACCTCGCCCACGGTGTTGTGCACACCGCTGACTATTTCGACGGTATTGCGCAGCAGTTCCTTGGTGAGCTGCGGGGTGCCGTCATGGGCCCGCAGATCACCGACGGCGTCGAATACCGCGGCGGCGGTATTGGAGAGATTGCGCGTCTGTTTGTCGACGAGGGCTATCTCCCATTCCACGCCCAGAGTCGGGCGGGGCGAGCTGTTCCACGTGACCTTACGAATGCCTGGCTCGCCCATGGCATACCTGCGCCTTACCCGACCACGCCGCAGGCGATCCGGCCACCCGCGTCACCGGTCGCCATGGTTTCGGCGTCCGGCCCGGCGGTGCCGTTGGCCTGCGTGTATCGACTCGGAATGTTGCCGAAATTATCCGCACCCGCGTGGACCATCAGGGCCTTGCCCTTCAGATCGTCCAGGGTGACGGAGTCTGTGGTGGTGACCAGGTGCGCCGTGCCGTCCTGGCGCACCTGCAGGGAGGTCAGATCACCGCTGGCCGGATGCGAGGTCTGGTCGCCGACCTGCAGATGTCCGCCCGCGGAGAGGAAGGCCCCGGTCGGTCCGCCGCTGGGGGCGGTCGAATTGGCCTCGCACTTGCCGAACTGGTGGAAGTGCAGGCCGTGGAATCCGGGCTTCAGCCCGCGCACGTCGACGGTCAGCTGCAGGTGGTTGCCCGCCTTCGCGATCGTCGCGGTGCCGACCTCGGCGCCCGCGGGATCCTTCAGCTGGACCGACACGGAATCCCCGGCCGGCTGGCCGTGCGAGGAGCCGTGGTCACCGGCGACGGTACCGCTGGGAGCGGCCGCACCCGTCCACACCGGGGGGTTGGTCCCCTTGACGTCGCTCGACTCCTGGCTGTTGGTGCAGCCCGCGAGGCCGAACACCGCAAGCGCCAGCACCGGAGTCACAGTCCGCCAGGACGGGCGACGAATTGTGGACGTGGCCATCGGGGAACTCCTTTACGAGTACCGAGTTTACGAGTAATGCACGGTGGACAGATTCGTTACCGGACAAGATGATGCCAGAGCCGTTACGCGGTTCCCCGCTGGGGCTCAGTTACCTGTGACGATGACGATGACTCCGGGCGGTGCATCCGCCAATCCGGCGAATCGGGGCTCGGCGGAGACCCCTAGTTCGGCGGCGATGGCCTTGGCCGCGGCCTGCTCCTGTGGCGAATTTCCGTAGAAGACGGTCGATTTCGCAATCACGCCATTGGGGTAGTTGGCCGTCTCCACGACATTCCAACCGGCGGCGGACAACTGGTTGCCGGTTCGGGCGGCCAGGCCCGCGATCGTGCCGTTGTTGAGCACCCGCACCGGGACCGACTTGTCCGGGCCCGCGGGGGGCGGCGGGGGCGTAGTGGTGGGCGGGGCGGTCGTCGGCGCGACGGTGGTCGTCGGGGCGGCGGCCGGACTGGTGACCGGGGGCGGGGCGACGGTGGTGGTCGCCTTGGGCGCGCCGGTCGACTGCGCCTGGCCCTGCGGGGTGGAACCCGAACTCTCCGAGCCGGACTTCGACAGCGACATCGCGCCGAGACCGGCGAATACGATGGCCAGCGCGATCAACACCATCGCGAGCGCTCGTAGCGGCGGTCCACCGGAGGGCGGATTCGGATTGCTCACCTGGTCGAGCCTAGTCACACTTCGAAGCCCAGCCGACGTGCCGCCCGTGCCTTCTGTCGGCTCGCCCGCAGTCGTCGCAGCCGTTTCACCAGCATCGGGTCGGCGGCCAGAGCCTCGGGCTTGTCGACGATGGCGTTGAGCACCTGGTAGTAGCGGGTGGCGGACAGATCGAACAGGTCGCGAATGGCCGCCTCCTTGGCGCCCGCGTACTTCCACCACTTGCGCTCGAAGTCGAGAATCTCGAGTTCACGCCGGGTGAGTCCGTCGACGGCCTGGCCATCCATCGGCACCGCGACCGCGGTGTCCTCGCCCGCGGAAGAGCTGTCCCCGCTTGCGGATAGATGCCGGGCCGCTGCGCTGTCCATATCGCTCCCTCGCCAGACGTTTGTGATCAACACTGAGGTGCTTATACGTCGCCGCTCATTCAACCACGGATGCTCGCGTTCCCAGAGGCGTACTACGGCGTGTCGGCGGCGGCCGAACCAACGCCCGAGCGGGCGGCGCCGCGCACCCCAGTAAAGTGTGTGACCATGGCGATTCTTCCGATCCGCATCGTCGGTGACCCGGTTCTGCACAATCCGACCGAACAGGTCACCCAATCGCCGGAGGAGCTCGCCGAGCTGATCAGCGATATGTTCGACACGCTCGACGCCGCGCACGGGGTGGGTCTGGCGGCCAATCAGGTGGGCGTGCCGCTGCGGTTGTTCGTCTACGACTGCCCGGACGTCGATGCCGACGGCACGGTCAACAAGCGCCGCGGCGCGGTGATCAATCCAGTGCT
Organism: Nocardia sp. CDC159; assembly: GCF_023740735.1. Taxonomy (GTDB): domain Bacteria; phylum Actinomycetota; class Actinomycetes; order Mycobacteriales; family Mycobacteriaceae; genus Nocardia; species Nocardia pulmonis. Next base: position 174,635 of record NZ_JAMRXH010000015.1, on the reverse strand, counting down.
GGAGACCTCCGAGATCCCGGAGACCATGCCCGATCCGGACGACGACGAGGAGGGCTGCCTGTCGGTGCCCGGTGAACAGTTTCCCACCGGCCGCGCCGACTGGGCCCGCGTCACCGGCACCGACGAGCACGGCAAGCCGATCGAGATCGAGGGCAAGGGCTTCTTCGCGCGCATGCTGCAGCACGAGGTCGGTCACCTCGACGGTTTCCTCTACGTGGACGTGCTGATCGGCCGCAATGCTCGCGCGGCGAAGAAGTTCATCAAGAGAAGCGGTTGGGGCAAACCGGGTTTCAGCTGGATTCCGGGCGAGGGGCCGGATCCGTTCGGCCACGACGACGTGGACTGATCCCGCGCCCATGACGTCCGAGATTCCCTCCGGGCGGCGGGTCGTCGTGCGATATCGGCTGCCCGCCGGTCATTCCCACGAATTCACCGATGTGATCGGCGAACTGATCGGCCACGATCCGCTGACGGTGCGGACGAGGGACGGGCACACCGTCACGGTGGACGCCGACGCCATCGTGGCGGTGAAGGCGCTGGGACCCAGGCCGATTCGCACCACGGAGATTCGTGCCCTGGAGGCCGCCGCGTGCGACGGCTGGCCCGGGGTGGAGCGCGTTCGGCTGGACGGCTGGCTGCTGTCGGCCGGAAACGGCTATACCAATCGCGCCAATTCCGCCGTTCCCGTGGGCATTTCGGGTGAACCGGCGCGGCTGCACGTAGATACCCTGCGCGGCATCGCCGCGTGGTACGCCGAACGCGGTCTGCCCCCGCGCCTGCGGCTGCCCGACCGGCTGGCGCCGGTGCCGCCGGGCTGGCGGACCTGGAGCGAGACCGCGGTGCTCGGCATCGATATCGGCAATTTCGTCCTCCCCCAAGGACCTTCGATGGTGCGGGTGGAGGCCGAGCCGAATCGGAGCTGGCTGGATCTGCATCGCTTCCGCGGCGAGGACGTCGTCGACCTGCCGCCGCCGCTGCCCGACACCGCGGTGCTGACGGCCGTGCACGAGGGTGAATTGGGTTTCGCCACACTGGGTCTGCCCGATCCGCTGGCCATCGGCCGCGGCGCGCTCACCACCGCGCCGGACGGGCGGCGCTGGATCGGATTGAGCTGCGTCGCCGTGGCGGCCCCGCATCGCCGCCACGGGCTGGGCACGCTGGTGTGCGCCGAGTTGATCCGCTGGGGACACAGGCACGGCGCCACCCACGCCTACGTGCAGGTCGAGGCGGACAATGCCGCCGCCCTGGGGCTGTATCGGGAGATGGGTTTCATCGAGCACCACCACTACCGCTACGCCACCCCGGCGTAGAGCGTGCCGGGGCAATCAGGGACAGGGAGCGTGCCGGAGCAATCGGGGACGGGGAGCGTGCCGGGGCAATCGGGGACGGGGCAATAGAGGACGGAGAGGAACTCCATGCGCTTGGCGACGTGGAATGTGAATTCGATTCGATCGCGGTTGGATCGGGTGGTGTCGTGGCTCGATCGCGCCGATATCGACGTGCTCGCCATGCAGGAGACCAAATGCCGCGACGACCAGTTCCCCACGGAGCGCTTCGAGGAGGCGGGCTACGAGGTCGCCCACACCGGGCTGAGCCAGTGGAACGGGGTGGCGATCGCCTCCCGCGTCGGCCTCGACGACATCGAGATCACCTTCCCCGGCCAGCCCGGCTTCGACAAGGACGCCGAGACCTCCCTGCTGGCCGCCCCGATCGTGGAGGCCCGGGCCATCGGCGCGACCTGCGGCGGCGTCCGGGTCTGGAGCCTCTACATCCCCAACGGCCGCGCCCTGAACGATCCGCACTACACCTACAAGCTGGAATGGCTGGCGGCCCTGCGTGATTCGGGCGCACAGTGGCTGACCGCCGACCCTCGGACCCAGATCGCCCTGTGCGGCGACTGGAATATCGCCCCCACCGACGACGACGTCTGGTCCCCGGAATTCTTCCGCGGCAAAACCCACGTCTCCCAACCCGAACGAGACGCCTTCGACGCCATAGTCGCCACCGGCTACGCCGACCTCCTGCGCCGCTTCGCCCCCGGCCCGGGCATCTACACCTACTGGGACTACACCCAACTCCGCTTCCCCCGCCGCGAGGGCATGAAGATCGACTTCATCCTCGCCTCCCCCGCCCTCGCGGCCCGCGCCAAGGACGCGATGGTCGACCGTGAGGAGCGAAAGGGCAAGGGGGCATCCGACCACGCCCCGGTCGTCGTGGAGCTCGCCGACTGAGGCCGATTCCCGAGCCTGGCGGTCGGCCGCTCAGCGCAAGGCGGCGAGGTCGATCGTGACCGGGAACGGCGCTGTGGTAGTGAACGTTTCGGCGTGTTCGCCGTTGTCCACATATCCCATCTCGCCCGCGAGATGGCAGGCCAGCAAACTGACCGGATCGCTGAGGTCCACGATCCAGTAGTGCGGAATACCCGCGTCCGCGTAATCACCGCGCTTGATCACATAATCCGTCCGTCGCGAACCCCTGGACACGATCTCGATCACCAGGGGCACGGAGGATTCCACCTTCACGGCCCACCCGGTCATACTCGGACTTCTCGACAACGAACAGATCGGGCCTGCGCGCCGTGCCCGGCTCCCCCGTCGGGGGCCAGCTGCAGATCGAGGTCGACGTCCAGCAGAAGCTTGACACCTTGCGGAAGCTGAGGCCTGAGCTGCATATATAGCTCGCCCGCGGCATTGCTGTGCTGCGGCGTGGGCGATGGTGCCACCATCAGATTCCCCTCCACGAGCTCCCACCGGCCGCGCTCGTCCTCCTCGAGCGCGGCGAAATCCGCAATGGTCAAGAGCCGCTGCGCAGGAAAAGCCATCGCTTTCGCTCCTCTCCTGGCGACCAATACGCCGAGACTATCCCACTCGTCGTGTACCGACCGACGCCCTAGGCCGGGCGGGTTTTGATGGCGTCGCGGGAGATGAAGACGTCGTAGGAGCCGGGGACGGCGATGACCGCGTTGCCGTAGGCGGAACGGACGAAGGGCTTGGTGTACCAGGTCTGGTCGCGCATGTCTTCGAAGAAGTCCTGGTCGCTGCCGTTGAGGAAGATTTGGTTCTGTTTCACGGCGACCCCGTCGAGGCGTTGGCCGTAGAGGCGGGTCACCTTGTAGCCGGAGTGGAAGCCCAGGGCGTTCACCCAGGGTTCGAGTTCGACGATGTTGGCCTGCAGGACCCACATATCGCCCTCGACCTGATAGGTGGCGCGCTGTTCGGGGTGCTCCTCGTCGCCGAACAGGGTCAGCTCGACCATGAGCGTATGCGGGTCGTTGGCAACGGGTTTGGCGACCAGGTGAGCGGCCTTCACCTCGCCGGTCAGGCCGAGGAAGCTCTGCAGCAGGGTGGTGATCCAGAGGATCACCACCGCCACCAGCAGCACCGCCAGCGCGCTGGTGCCGCGCCCGATCAGCGCGTGCCAGCCGACCTTGCGCGCCTTCAGCAGCGCGGTCAGGACCAGCACGACGCCGATCACGAAGAGTACGGCGATCAGCGCCTGCAGCCAGCCGAAATCCACCGGGAAGACCATGCGGTAGTTGTACCCCTATTCGGGCGGCCTTCCCGTCATTGGCGGAAAACGGGCGTCAGAACGCCGCTTCGTCCAGATTCATGATGTCGAGATCCAGGTTCTCCAGCACCGAACGCACGCTGGTCAGCAGCGGCAACTGGTTCTTGGCGAACCAGGACGCCACCGCGACCTTGCCGGTGTAGAACAGCCGGTCCTTCTCCGACGGCTGCCCCTCCAGCGCGGCGAGCGCGATCGTGGCCTGCTCCAGCAGCCGCCAGCCGATCACGAGATCGCCCGCGGCGTGCAGGAATCGGACCGAGCCCAGGCCGACCTTGTAGATCTCGGCCGGGGTCTGCTGGGAGGCGACCAGATAACCGGTGAGCGCGGCCGCCATCGCCTGCACATCGGCCAGCGCGGTCGCCAGCAGCGCCCGCTCGGTCTTGAGCTGCCCCTCGTCGGCATCGACGAACTTCTGGATCAGCCCGGCCAGATGGCCGAGCGCCACGCCCTTGTCGCGAACGATCTTGCGGAAGAAGAAGTCCTGCGCCTGGATGGCCGTGGTGCCCTCGTACAGCGAGTCGATCTTCACGTCCCGGATGTACTGCTCGATCGGATAGTCCTGCAGATAGCCCGAACCACCGAAGGTCTGCAGGGTCTCGGTCAGCACCTCGTAGGCCCGCTCCGAACCGACACCCTTCACGATCGGCAGCAGCAGATCGTTCACCCGCGCGGCCAGTTCCGGATCCGCGCCGAAGTTGGCCTCGGCGATATCGGGGCTCTGATAGGCCGCACACGTCAGATACAGCGCCCGCAGACCCTCCGAATACGCCTTCTGCAGCGCCAGGCTGCGGCGGATGTCGGGGTGGTGGGTGATGGTGACGCGCGGGGCGGTCTTGTCGGCGTTCTGGGTCAGATCCGCGCCCTGGACGCGAGTCTTGGCGTACTCCAAGGCATTCAGATAACCGGTGGACAGCGTGCCCGCCGACAGCACGCCCACCATCATGCGGGCGTGCTCGATCACCTTGAACATCTGCGCGATGCCGTTGTGCACCTCGCCGACCAGATATCCGATGGCGGGCTTCTCGCCGCCATAGGTCAATTCGCAGGTGGGCGAGGACTTGATGCCCATCTTGTGCTCGAGGTTGGTCACCAGCACGCCGTTGCGCTCGCCGAGTTCCATTGTCTCCCGGTCGAACAGGTACTTCGGCACCACGAACAGCGACAGGCCCTTGGTGCCCGGGCCCGCGCCCTCCGGCCGGGCCAGGGTGAGGTGGAAGATGTTGTCGGCCGTCGCGCCCACGTCACCGCCGGAGATGAAGCGCTTGACGCCCTCGATATGCCAGGTGCCGTCGGGCTGCTGGACCGCCTTGGTGCGGCCCATGCCCACATCGGAACCGGCGTCCGGCTCGGTGAGCACCATCGTTCCGCCCCAGCGGTTTTCCCAGGCGTGCTGGGCCCAGCGCTGCTGCTCCTCGGTGCCCTCGACGAACAGCACATGGTGCATGAGCGGGCCCATATTGAAGAAGGCGGCCGAATTGTTCGCCGCCACAAGCATTTCCTGTGTCGCCCAGGACAGCGGGGACGGCGAGTTCACCCCGCCCATCGCCTCTGGCATGCCCAGCGCGGACCAGCCCGCCTCGTTGACCGCGGCCACCGTCTTGGACAGCAGTTCCGGCACGACGACCTCGTGATTGGCCGCGTCGAACCGAATGGGGTTGCGATCGGCGTCGACGAACGAATCGGCCACCGGGCCCTCGGCCAGCCGCAGCACCTCGGTCAGAATGCCCCGAGCGGTCTCGGTGTCCAGATCGCCGTAGTTGCCCGCGTCCAGCTGCGCCCCGATTCCCAGCACTTCGAACAAGTTGAACTCGATATCACGAAGGTTCGCCTTGTAGTGCGACACGGAAGGGCCTCCTCGGCTGTGTCTACTGCAGCGCGTGCGGAGCCTTCCATGGTTACGCAGGCTGCCGCCTCCAGGCCTGACCGCACACGCTGGGGTTGATGTTGTACCTGGAGGTTGCCGTACGGCCGTTCGGTTACGCAACCGTAGGCTCCGAAACGCCAGGCCACCAGTTTGTACCTCGTACAAACCGGGCGCAACAGGCCAAACGTTGCGCGGCTCGGCCGAGGCGATCGAGTGCCAGAAGTTAGCCGGATGCCGGCGGACACCCCTCGGCGGCGCTGATATGTTGGTGATCATGGGTTCGAGATCGGCCGTGCGACCGCGTCAGCGCGCTCAGCATCTCGGACCCGAACGCCGCCGCCCGCAGGTGCTCGACATCGCGCTGCGGATCGCGGTCGAGGACGGCATCGCGGCCGTCACCATCGCCGCCGTCGCCGAGCGCATGAACGTCACCCGCCCCGTGGTCTACGCCTGCTACGCCGACCGCGTCGAACTCATCGACGCGCTGATCCGGCGCGAGGAGGGCTATCTGCTCGACGGCATCATGGACGCGCTGCCGCGGCGGCGCGTGGAGGCCGACGAGGAGGTGTTCGTCGAGGGCTTCCGGGCGTTGCTGGAAACCGTCGCGGCCCGCCCCGACACCTGGAAGCTGTTGTACGGCAATCCCGATCCGGCCGTGGCGCATTCGTTCGGACGCGGCCGCCGCTTCGCCATCGAGCGCTGCACCCGCCGCCTGCGCCCGACGCTGCGCGCCTGGGATACCGCCGACGCCGACCGCAAGCTGCCCGCCCTGGTCGAGCTGTGGGTCTCCGCGGGCGAGGGGGCCGTGCGCACGCTGCTGTCCGGTGAAGGCGATTGGAGCCCAGAGGATTTGGGGGCCTTCGTGGGTGCGGCCGTCTACCGGGCGCTGCGCAGCGCCTGATTTGGCGCGACTGGTACTCAATCCGGCCGGTTTCCGGACTGCAATCGCGCCGGATTCCGGCCGATCGCATGCCGGAAACGCAATCACTGAGCACCGCTCACACCAAATACCCGATGAACAATCCGATCGGAACGCCGAAAGAGCCCTCGACGGGACAATTCGGATAGCTAGGATGAGAAAAAATCTACTATCCGACCAGCAACCTGGCGGGAGAGCGGGCATGGCGTTCTATCGGCAACTGGGGTCGGTGCCCCCGAAGCGGCACACCCAACATCGCGATGAGCAGGGGCGGCTGTACTACGAGGAGTTGATGGGCGAGGAGGGCTTCTCCAGCGACTCCTCGCTGCTGTATCACCGGGCACTGCCACCGGCGATCGTGGATTCGACGCCGTGGCAGCCGCCGAATCAGGCGATCGTTCCGAATCATCCGCTGCGGCACCGGCATCTGCGCCTGCCCGAGCTGTTCCCCGGCGAGACACCGGCGCAGACCGATGTGGTCACCGGCCGCCGCCTCGTCCTGGGCAACGACGATGTGCGCATCTCCTATGTCGTGGCGCGCCGGGAATCGCCGCTGTATCGCAATGCCATCGGTGACGAGCTCGTCTACATCGAATCCGGTGCCGGCACGGTGGACACGGTCTTCGGTTCGCTGCCGGTCCGCCGGGGCGACCAGGTCCTGCTACCGCGTGCCACCACGCACCGCTGGCGTCCGGCCGACGACGAACCACTGCGGGCCTATGTCATCGAGGCCACCGGGCATATCGCCCCGCCGAAGCGTTATCTATCCAAATATGGCCAGTTCCTGGAACATTCGCCCTACTGCGAGCGAGATCTGCACGGCCCCACCGAATTGCGCCTCGAGGAGGGCACCGAGGTCGAGGTGCTGGTCAAGCACCGGCCCGGCCGGGAGATCGTCGGCACCCGGCTGATCTACGCCACCCACCCGTTCGATGTGGTCGGCTGGGACGGCTGCCTGTACCCCTACACCTTCAATATCGAGAACTTCGAGCCGATCACCGGCCGGGTGCATCAGCCGCCGCCGGCCCATCAGGCCTTCGAGGGCACCAACTTCGTGATCTGCAACTTCGTGCCCCGCAAGGTGGACTATCACCCGCTGTCGATTCCGGTGCCCTACTACCACTCCAACGTCGACTCCGACGAGATCATGTTCTACTGCGGTGGAAACTACGAGGCGCGCAAGGGTTCCGGCATCGCGCAGGGCTCGGTCTCGGTGCATCCCGGCGGCTATGCGCACGGCCCCCAGCCGGGCGCCTACGAGCGCAGCATCGGGGCGGAGTTCTTCGACGAACTGGCGGTCATGGTCGACACCTTCCGACCGCTCGGCCTCGGCGAGGGCGCGCTGGCCTGCGAAGATCCCAATTACGCGTGGACCTGGTCCGGCCGCGGGCCGAAGGCCGGGGAGGAGAACCAATGACCGGCACGCTGCGTATCGAGGTGGCGGGCGATGCCCTGTTCGGCCTCGACAATCTGCCCTACGGCGTGTTCGCCCCCGAGGGCGGCGGCGAGTTCCGGGTGGGCGTGCGATTCGGTGACTCGGTCGTGGATCTGGCCGTGCTGCTGGACGATTCGACCTTCGCCCGGCCCACCCTCAACGCCTTCCTGGCCCAGGGGCCCGCCCGCTGGCGCGAGGTGCGCGACCGCGTTCGGGAGCGGCTCGGCGGCGACATCCCCACCGCCGCGGCGCATGCGGTGGACGCGGTGCGGTTGCGGCTGCCCGTGGCGATCGGCGACTACGTCGACTTCTACGCCAGCATCGACCACGCCACCAACCTCGGCCGCCTGCTGCGCCCGGACGGCGAACCGCTGCTGCCGAACTGGCGGCATCTGCCCGTGGGCTATCACGGCCGGGCGGGCACCGTCGTGGTCTCCGGCACCGAGATCGTCCGGCCGCGGGGACAGCGTCGGACCCCTTCGGGCACACCGGAATTCGGCCCGTCGCAGCGACTGGACATCGAGGCGGAGCTCGGCTTCGTGGTCGGCGTCGGCTCCGAGCTCGGCCGCCCGATTCCGGTCGACGATTTCGCCGCGCACGTCTTCGGCGTCGCGCTGGTCAACGACTGGTCGGCGCGCGATATCCAGGGCTGGGAGTATCAGCCGCTGGGACCGTTCCTGGGCAAGTCGTTCGCCACCTCGATGTCGGCGTGGGTGACCCCCCTGGCCGCCCTCGAGCAGGCCCGGGTGCCGCTGCCCGGCCAGGAACCCGAACCGCTGCCGTATCTGCGCGAGCGCGAATCCTGGGGCCTGGACCTGGATCTCGCGGTGCACTGGAACGGCGAGCTGGTCGCGAGCCCGCCCTATCGCCGGATGTACTGGTCGCCCGCGCAGATGCTCGCGCATATGACGGTGAACGGCGCCTCGACCCAGCCGGGCGATCTGTACGCCTCCGGCACCATCTCCGGCCCGGAGCGCGAGCAGCGCGGCTCGTTCATGGAATTGTCCTGGGGCGGAAGCGAACCCATCGATGTCGGCGGGACCAAGCGCACCTTCCTGGAAGACGGCGACGAGGTGGCGATCAGCGCCACCGCGCCCGGACCCGGCGGCGGGCGCATCGGCCTGGGCGAGGTCCGGGGACGGATCCTGCCCGCGCGCTGAGGCGCGGGGCCGCCGCGCTACGGCGCGGCGGCCCGGCGACCGGAGTCGACGGTGGTGAAGAAGTGCACGAGGTCCTCGATCAGCGTTTCGGCCGCATCCGGTGAGCCGCCGTCGTCGTGATGATGCAGCCAGTCGGTGACCAGCTCGAACATGCCGCCGATGGTCGCCAGCGCCAGGGCGATGCGCTGCCGCTGCACGCCCGGATCGGCATCCGGTTCTCCCGACCACTGCCCGTCCAGGAAGGCCGCCGCCCACCGCCGGTTGCTGCGCCGCTGCCGCTCGACGGTCGGTGAGATGCCGCCTGCCTCGCCGAAGGTCACCTTCGCCAGGCGCGGATCGTCGGCGAGGGCGTGCACCCACGCCGTGATCACGGCCGCCGCCCGCTGCGGCCAGTCCAACTGCGCCGATTCGACCGCCACCGCGAGCACCCGTTGCTGAAACTGCGCGGTGATCTGCTCCAGCAGCGCGATATAGCAGGCTTCCTTGCTGTCGAAGTGGTCGTAGAAGCCCTTCGTGCCGACGTAGGCGTGCTGGCAGATCTGTTCGATCGAGGTGCCCGAGAAACCCTGGCGGGCAAACAGTTCGGTAGCGGCGTCCAGGAGCTGGCGACGACGTTGGGCGCTGCGCTCCTCGGCGTCGAGGCCGCGAATCCGGCGCCGCGCCGGGGACGGAGCGGGCTGCGCGGCGGGGTTGCTGCGGGTCATACCCCGACGATAGTAGGGCGACCTGTAAAAAGAACTCTTGTTGCGAATTGGAAGGCATGTTGTAATTCCTGTCACACCTGATGGAGGGAAGGACAGGACGTGTCTGTGATCAATGGGGATCGCCGCGGCCGCCGATGGCCCGCGGTGGCGCTCACGACGGCGATGACCCTCGCCGCCGCCCTGCTGCTGGGCAACTCCGCCCCGGCACCCGCACAAGCCCAACCCCTTGCGCCGCAAGTGGATCCGTTCTACAAACCGCCGGAGGGCTTCGAGGCCACCGAACCCGGCACGATCCTGCGCTCGCGGCCGGTGCAGCTCGCGGTCGCGACCATCCTGCCGGTGCGGGTGAAGTCCTGGCAGCTGCTGTACCGCACCACCGATCTGAACGGGATCCCGACGGCGGCGGTCACCACGGTGGCGATGCCCATGGGCGCCAACCCCGCCCGGCATCGGCCGCTGCTGTCGGCCCAGTTCTATTACGACAGCGCGGCCCCGCAGTGCGCGCCGTCGTACGTGCTGCAGCAGGGCACCGGGCTGGCCGGACTCGAGGGCATCCACTCCAACAGCGAATACCTCGGGTTGGCCGCGGCCATGAGCGAGGGTTATGCGGTCGCGATTCCGGACTACGAGGGCGTCAACGGACATCTGGCGGTGGCCAGGGAACCCGGCTACATGGTTTTGGACAGCGTGCGCGCGGCGCAGCGGTTCGAGCCGCTCGGCCTGGACGGGGCGAATACGCCGGTCGCGCTGTGGGGCTACTCCGGCGGCGGGATGGGCAGCGGCTGGGCCGCGGAGATGCAGCCGAGCTATGCGCCGGAGCTGAACATCAAGGGTGTCGCGCTGGGCGCGCCGACCTCCGATGTGCAGTCGCTGCTGCATGTGAACGGCTCGATGTTCTCCAGCCTGATCGCCATCGGCATCGCGTCGCTGAGCAATGCGTACCCCAAGTTCGCCGAGACCACCAACAAGTACCTGACCCCGGAGGGGCGGGCACTGATGGACCGCACGAACCGGCAGTGCCTGTCCCGCAACGCCTTGACCGCGATGTTCGTGGATTATCAACGACTGCTGACGATTCCGATCGCGCAGTATCTCGCGCTGCCGGAGATCAAGGAGGTGTTCGACAGCCTGGTGCTCGGCCACAATCCGCCGACCGCCCCGATGTTCGTGTACCAGGGCGTCTTCGACGAGGCCGTGCCGGTGTGGTCCAACGACCGGATGGTGAAGCAGTGGTGCGACGGCGGCAGCTCGGTGATCTACAAGCGCGATCACCTCAGCGAACATCTGACCCTGACCACGCTGGGCATGGGTGAGGCATTCGGCTGGATCAAGGGCAGGCTCGCACCCAATGCCCCCGACCAGATCGGTTGCCGCACCGACAATGTCGTCTCGATGTTCGCCAGTCCCGATGCCTTCGTCCAGCAGACGATCATCAACCTGAACGCGATGGCCGGGGCACTCGGCTGGCCGATCGGCCCCAGGGAGAACTGAACGCCGCTCTCATTCGTGGGACCTATCGAAAGCGCTGGTCAACCTATCGAAATGTCCGTTTTCGGCGGATTTCGGTCAACCTGACGGTCCCCTGGCGCCCCGGTCGAGGCCGCAGGTACCCTCGGCCGGGTAGCACAACCGCACATCGACCAACGGGGGCTCGCACCAGCGGGCTGAGAGGACGGCTAGCCCATTCGGGCGGATCAGGGCCGTCGACCGTTCGAACCTGACCGGGTAATGCCGGCGTAGGGAGGATTCACGAATGTCACCGACGCATGCCTCGAGCACGGTCGACGCCGTCACCACAGGCCCCATCGAGGGCAGTGTGAAGCACTACGAGCAGGTCGACGCCGAGGGCACGACGCTGCGCATCCCGGTGCGACGGATCAACCTGACCAACGGCGAGCACTTCGACGTCTACGACACCTCGGGTCCGTACACCGATGCCACAGCGACCATTGATGTGGAGGCGGGCCTGCCCAAGCTGCGCGACGGCTGGACCAAACCGGAGGTGCCGGGCCCGCGCACCCAGCTGGCCTGGGCACGGCAGGGTATCGTCACCACCGAGATGCGCTTCATCGCCGCGCGCGAAGGGGTTTCACCCGAATTCGTGCGGGACGAGGTGGCCGCGGGGCGCGCGGTCATCCCCGCCAATCACAACCATCCGGAATCCGAGCCGATGATCATCGGCAAGAAGTTCGCGGTGAAGATCAATGCGAACATCGGCAATTCGGCCGTCACCTCCTCGATCGCCGAGGAGGTGGAGAAGATGGTGTGGGCCACCCGCTGGGGCGCCGACACCATCATGGACCTGTCCACCGGCAAGAACATCCACGAGACCCGCGAGTGGATTCTGCGCAACTCGCCGGTGCCGGTCGGCACCGTGCCGATCTATCAGGCGCTGGAGAAGGTGGGCGGCGATCCCACCAAGCTCACCTGGGAGATCTACCGCGACACCGTGATCGAGCAGGCCGAGCAGGGTGTGGACTATATGACCGTGCACGCGGGCGTGCTGCTGCGGTACGTGCCGCTGACGGCCAAGCGGGTCACCGGCATCGTCTCGCGCGGCGGATCCATCATGGCCGCTTGGTGTTTGGCGCATCATCAGGAGTCGTTCCTGTACACCAACTTCGCCGAGCTGTGCGAGATCCTGGCGCGCTACGACATCACCTTCTCCCTGGGCGACGGCCTGCGGCCGGGTTCGATCGCCGATGCCAATGACGAGGCGCAGTTCGCCGAGCTGCGTACGCTGGGTGAGCTGACGAAAATCGCGAAATCCCATGGCGTGCAGGTGATGATCGAGGGTCCGGGGCATGTGCCCATGCACAAGATCGTGGAGAACGTGCGGCTCGAGGAGGAGCTGTGCGAGGAGGCGCCGTTCTACACCCTGGGCCCGCTCGCCACCGATATCGCCCCGGCCTACGACCACATCACCTCCGCGATCGGTGCGGCGATCATCGCCCAGGCGGGCACGGCCATGCTGTGCTACGTCACGCCGAAGGAGCATCTGGGCCTGCCCAACCGCGACGATGTGAAGACCGGGGTGATCACCTACAAGATCGCCGCGCACGCCGCGGATCTGGCCAAGGGCCACCCGCGCGCCCAGGAGCGCGACGACGCACTGTCCAAGGCGCGTTTCGAATTCCGCTGGCGCGACCAGTTCGCGCTGTCGTTGGATCCGGACACCGCCCGGGAGTACCACGACGAGACGCTGCCCGCCGAACCGGCCAAGACCGCGCACTTCTGCTCGATGTGCGGGCCGAAGTTCTGCTCCATGCGCATCTCCGCGGATGTGCGGGAGTACGCGGCCAAGCAGGGCCTGTCCGAGGAGCAGGCGTTCGAGGCCGGGATGGCCGAGAAGTCGGCCGAGTTCACCGAGGCCGGCGGGAAGGTGTATCTGCCGGTCGTGTCGTAGCGGACTTCCGTTCTCGCCGTGCGTCTCTCGTTGCCCCTGGGCGGAGCCCGGGGTACCGCCTTGCCCCGGGCTCCGTCCGGGGCAACGAGAGAGCGGGCGGGGCAACGAGAGAAATCAAGCGCGGCTGGAGATCTGCTGTACGGCCCAGCTGTTACCGTCGGGATCGTCGAAGAAGACGAAGCCGACATTGTCGAGGGGATCGGGGACCGGGCGCGGGTTCGCACCGATCACCTGGACGTCGGTGACCTCGACGCCACGCTCGACCAGTTCGGTGTGGGCGCGGCGGATATCGGGGACCACCAGTTGCAAACCCTTCAGCGAGCCCGGCTCCATCTTCGGGACCGCGCCCGTGCCGATCACGATCGAGCAGCCCGATCCGGGCGGGGTGAGCTGGACGATCCGCATGCCCTCGCCGAACGAGGTGTCGTGGTCGACGGCGAAGCCGAGTTTCTCGTGATAGAAGGCCTTGGCCCGATCGACGTCGGCGACCGGGACGATCACCACTTCCAATGTCCAGTTCATGACGGCTCCTTCGGTTACCGGTATCGACGGGGCGGTCGTGCGTAATTCATCGGTCGCGCGGCTGCCAGCGCTGCGCGAATTCGTTCGGGGCCGGTGGAGGGCCCGGCAGCTCGCCCGCGACGGTCAGTCCGTCGATCAGCACGGTCAGCATCCGCCTGCGCAGCTCGGCGGTGCGGGCCTGGTCGGGAAGGGCGATGGCCGCGCAGGCCTCGAGGATCAGGCCGAGGTCGTGCGGGGTGACCCCGGCGCGCAACCGACCCGAGGCGCGGGCGCGGCGGATGATCTCCTCGTTCAGCTCCCCGGACCGGCGCACCTGGGGCACGAAGCTCTCGTCGGGAGTGAAGGTTCCGGCCAGCCGCACCGTCAACGAGTGCACATCCGCGTCCACCACCCGGCGCAGAAAGTCGGCCAGCACCTGCCAATCGTCCGAATTTTCCAGCGCCGCCTCGGCTTCCACGTTGTAGCGGCACAGTCCGTCGTAGCACAGCGTGCGCAGCAACGCCTCCTTGGACGCATAGCGGCGATACAGGGCGCTGATCCCCACCCCCGCCCGTTCGGCCACCGCGGCGATGGGCGCACCCGGATCGGCGAGGAAGACCTCGCGGGCGGCCGCGAGAATGATCCCGTCGTTGCGGGCGGCCTGGGCCTTGCGCCCGGGGAGTCCCTTGCGGGCGGGAGTGTCGGCTGTCTTCGGCATCCATCCACAATAGCACCTGAACGGAATGATCCGTTCTGTTACAGAATAGTAGGCTTCATCTCGTGAAACTGTTGCCGCTGCCCACCGACGGCCAGACCCCGGTCCGCGTCCTCACCATTGCCGGAACCGATTCCGGCGGCGGTGCGGGAATCCAGGCCGATTCCCGCACCATGGCCCTGCTGGGCGTGCATGCCTGCGTCGCCGTGGCAGCGGTGACCGTGCAGAACTCGGTGGGGGTCAGCGGTTTTCACGAGATTCCGGCGCAGACCGTGGCCGATCAGGTGCGAGTCGTGGTGGGCGACATCGGAATCGGCGCGGCCAAGACCGGCATGCTGGCCTCCACGGCCATCATCGAGGCGGTCGCACAGGTCTGCGGCGAGGTGGGCATCGGCCGCGACGGCGCCGTCCCGCTGGTGGTCGATCCGGTCGCGGCCTCCATGCACGGCGATCCGCTGCTGCACGCCTCGGCGCTGGATGCGTTGCGGCACACACTGATTCCGCTGGCGACGGTCGTCACCCCGAATCTGGACGAGGTGCGGCTGCTGACCGGAATCGAGGTCACCGACGATCGCACCGCCCGCACCGCCGCCGAGGCGCTACTGGCCCTGGGCCCGCGCTGGGCGATCGTCAAGGGTGGCCACCTGCGGTCCTCGGAGTTCAGCACCGACATCCTCTACGACGGCGAGCATTTCCACGAACTGTCCGCGCCGCGCATCCGCACCGGCAACGACCACGGCGGCGGCGACACCCTCGCCGCGGCCACGGCCTGCGCGCTGGCCCACGGCTACCAGGTCCCCGAGGCGATCGCCTTCGCCAAGGAGTGGACCACCCGATGCCTGCGGGCCGCCTACGATCTCGGCGCGGGCCACGGCCCGGTATCGCCGCTGTGGCGACTGCGAGACTGAGGTTTTTGTCGGCACCCCCAGGCATACTGCAGTCATGAGCGAATCGACTGCGGCACACGGGGATCGACCCGAAATCACCTCTTACGACGATCCCGCGGCGCCCTGGAACCAGGACTTCTCCGAAACCGACATCGCGCACTGGAACGACGATGTGATCGCCGAATTCCGCGCCAACGACGGCAAGGTGGGCGGCGCCTACGAGGGCGCGGACCTGTTGCTGCTCACCACCACGGGCGCGAAGAGCGGCCGCGAGCATACGGTTCCGCTGGGCCACCTCTATCGCGGCGACACCGTCTACGTCAGCTCGTTCGTGGAGGACAAGTACCCGGCATGGTGGCACAACATCAAGGCGAATCCGGCCATCAGGGTGGAGCTGGGCGGTAAGACCTACACCGGCCGCGGCCGGGTGCTCGAGGGCGAGGAGTACCGCGAATTCGCCGATTGGGTGCTGGCCAACAATCCGCTGCTGGCCGATTTCCAGGCCAAGATCGATCGACCGATTCCGTTGGTCGTGCTGGAGTTCGGCGAGCGGAGTTGAAGCTCCAAGATCGGAGTTGAGTCGGTAACAGTACCGGCCGCTCGGATAGCAGGATCGCCAGCAGGTTGCTAGCCTCGGTGCACGGAAAAGTTCCGAATGGAAGGTCTCGAGAGCCCTCTCCCAGGAACCTCCCAGCTCGACCGCAGCGGTGCCCAAGGCTGATCACCGAGGTTAGATTGCATGTCCGAGACAGTGACGGCCATTGAGGCAGTACCCATCCGTGATGCGGTGCGCACCCCGGTGCTGGATGTGGTGATTCCGGTCTACAACGAGGAGCGCGACCTCGCGGGGTGTGTGCGCCGACTGCACGCCTTTCTCGGCGAGGGCTTCCCCTTCTCGGCGCGAATAACCATCGCCGACAACGCCTCCACCGACACCACCCTGCAGGTGGCCCACGGCCTCGCCGAGGAGCTCGACGGGGTGCGCGTGATCCATCTGGACCGCAAGGGGCGCGGGCGCGCCCTGCGCGCGGTGTGGGAGGCCTCCGACGCGCAGGTCGTCGCCTATATGGACGTGGATCTGTCCACGGATCTGAACGCACTGCTGCCGCTGATCGCGCCGCTGGTCAGCGGGCATTCCGATCTGGCGATCGGCACCCGGCTGGCGAAGTCGTCGCGGGTGGTGCGCGGGCCCAAGCGCGAGTTCATCTCCCGCTGCTACAACCTGATTCTCAAGGCGTCGCTGCAGGCCCGCTTCTCCGACGCCCAGTGCGGCTTCAAGGCCATGCGCACCGAGGTCGCCCGCCGCATCCTGCCGCTGGTGCAGGACGGCGAGTGGTTCTTCGACACCGAACTGCTGGTGATCGCCGAGCGCGCCGGGCTGCGCATCCACGAGGTGCCGGTGGACTGGATCGACGATCCGGACAGCCGCGTCGACATCGTCGACACCGCGCGCAAGGATCTGCTCGGCGTGTGGCGGGTGGGCAAGGGCCTGGCCACGGGTGCGCTGCCGGTCAACGAGCTGCGCGCGGCCGTGGGACGCGAACCCCTGGTCGACGGGGTACCGCTGGGGATGGTCGGGCAGTTGGTGCGGTTCGGCATCATCGGCGTGATCTCCACGCTGGCCTACCTGCTGCTGTATGTGCTGCTGCAGGGCGTCATCGGCGCGCAGCTCGCGAACTTCGCCGCGCTGCTGCTCACCGCGATCGCCAATACCGCGGCCAACCGGGCCTTCACCTTCGGCGTGCGCGGCTCGACCCGGGTGGTCTCGCAGCACTTCCAGGGCCTGCTGATCTTCGCCTTCGCGTGGCTGCTCACCAGTGGGTCGCTGTTCGCGCTGCATCACTGGGCCGGATCCGACGCCGCGGTGCACTGGGAGCTGTTCGTGCTGGTGGCCGCGAATCTGGTCGCCACGCTCACCCGCTTCGTGGGGCTGCGCTGGGTGTTCCGCAATGCGGTCGATTCGGATATCGCGCGATGACCACCGCGGTACTCGGCCCGTCCGCGCCGGCGGCCGAGCCGCCCTCGCCGACGGCGGGAACGCGCCGGGAGTACATCGCGCTGGCGGTGTTGCTGGTCGGCACGGCGATCGCGTATCTGTGCAATCTGAGCGCCAACGGCTGGGCCAATACGTTCTATGCCGCCGCGGCGCAGGCCGGTTCGGTGTCATGGCAGGCGTTCCTGTTCGGATCCTCCGATGGCGGTAACTCGATCACCGTCGACAAGACACCGGCCGCACTGTGGCCGATGGCCCTGTCGATCCGGCTCTTCGGGCTGAGCAGCTGGAGTTTGCTGATCCCACAGGTGCTGATGGGCGTCGGCGCGGTCGCGCTGCTGTGGGCGACGGTGCGGCGCACGTTCGGTGGTACGGCCGGGCTGCTCGCCGGGCTCACGCTGGCCCTGACTCCCGTTGCGGCGCTGATGTTCCGATTCGACAATCCGGACGCGCTGCTGGTGCTGCTGATGGTCGCCGCCGCGTGGGCGCTGACGCGGGCGGTCGAGGACGGTCGCACCTGCTGGCTGGTGCTGTGCGGACTGTTCGTCGGTTTCGGCTTCCTCGCCAAGCAGTTGCAGGTGATGCTGGTCGTCCCCGCGCTGGCGCTGACCTACCTGATCGCCGGGCCGCCCCGCCTGGGGGTGCGGATCGCGCAGTTGCTCGCCGCCGGGGTGGGTGTGCTGGTCGGCGCGGGCTGGTGGGTACTGATCGCGGAGCTGTGGCCGACCGATGCGCGGCCGTATTTCGGTGGCTCACCCCATAACTCGATCCTCGAGCTCACGCTGGGCTACAACGGCCTGGGCCGACTCAACGGCGAGGAGTTCAACGGCGGCGGTCCGGGCGGGCACCGCGGCGGCGGCCCCTTCTCCGAGGGCGCGGGCATCACGCGGCTGTTCCAATCGGCCGTCGGCGGTCAGATCGCCTGGCTGCTCCCGGCCGCGCTGGTGCTGCTGATCGCCGGAATCATCCTGTGCGGCAGGGCAACCCGCACCGATCGGCGGCGAGCCGCATACCTGCTGTGGGGCGGCTGGCTGGTGGTGACCGGACTGGTGTTCAGCTTCATGCGGGGGATCTTCCACCAGTACTACACGGTCGCCCTGTCCCCGGCACTGGCCGCGCTGATCGGCTTCGGCTCGATCATGCTGTGGCGCAATCGAGAACGCCGGTGGGTGCGGCTCACGACCGCGGTGGCGGTCGGCCTCACCGTGGCCACCGCATGGCTGTTGCTGTCGCGCACCGCCTCTTTCCTGCCCTGGCTGCGCTGGGTCGTGCTGATCGCCGGTATCGCGGTCACGATCGCCCTGCCGCTTCCGGCGTCGCGCCGCGGGCGGCCGGCCATCGCGCTGACCGCGGTCGCGGTCTGCCTGGCGGGTCCGCTGACCTACACCGTGGAAACCCTCGCGATCCCGCACACCGGACCGATCCCGATGGCCGGGCCGAAGGTGCCGATGCATTTCGGGCCGGGTTTCGACGACCCGGGACAATCGCCACCGTGCCAATCCCCCACGAGCGAACCGGTTTCCGGATCCAGCGCCGCTGGGCCACAGGATGATCGCGGCCCCGGCTCCGGCCAGCCCCCCGCCGGTGGGACCGCACAGCGGTGTCATCCGCCGGGGGCGGGGCCCGGGTTCTTCGACAGTCGGACCAGTGCGCAGGTGGTGCGGTTGCTGGCGGAGAACGGCGGGGCGTACACCTGGGCCGCGGCGACCGTCGGTTCCATGACCGCGTCCGGATATCAGCTGGCGACCCAGTTGCCGGTGATGCCGATCGGCGGCTTCAGCGGTCACGATCCGTCGCCCACACCCGAACAGTTCTATCGGTATGTGGCCGAGGGTCGGATTCACTACTTCATCGTGGGCGGTGAGCATGGGCGCGAGGAGCGGCGGGACACCTCCTATGCCACGCAGATCACCGAGTGGGTGCGCGAGTACTTCACGCCGCGGGTGGTGGACGGGGTGACCGTGTACGACCTGACGCAGCGGCGCACGACCTGAGCCAAACGGCGCTGAGCGGCAACCGTTTCGGCGACGGGATTCGTTCGGTGGAAGCGGGCCCGAACGGCGGGGCCGGGGCCTACCCTCGAGTAATCGCCGAGCGATCCGAGTGCATCATGGACAAGCCCCGCCCACTCAGCGACGAACATCGGGAGGAGTTCTGGCGTCGGATGGGATGGTCGGAAGACCTGCCGGAATCCGAACGCCGGGCCATCGAGGAACGCTGGGATGACGAATCCATCGAGCTGGCCGAGATATTCGGCTGGTGAACCCGCCCGAAATGGGCGGGGCCGAAGAGTAGTCCCGACGGGATTTGAACCCGCGCTACCGCCTTGAGAGGGCGGCGTCCTAGGCCGCTAGACGACGGGACCAGAACGAAGCTCCGCTAGCTTAACCGCCGCATCCGCCCCGGCCAAATCCGGTAATCCAGCTCACTTCCCGGTGAGCGCGGCATGCAGGGTGGCCGACCACTGCTGCACGATCTCCTTGCGCCGGGCGGAGTCGTCGGTCAGCACGTCGGCCAGGCCGAGCCCGCGCGCGAGGTCGAGGGTGGCCTGGACCAGGTGATGGGCCACGGGATCGGAGTCGTCCACGCCCAGGGCCTCGACGGCCATCCGATGCGACGTACGACCGAAGCGGGCCTCGAGCGGGACGATGCGCTCACGCAGCGCCGGATCGGCCGCGGCATGGGTCCACACCTGCAACGCCGCCTTGAACAGGGGGCTGGTGTAGGACTCGACGAGCCCGGCGACCACGGCCTCGGTGCGCCCGACGCCCTCCGCGATCCCGTTCATGGCCGTCGCCTCGGCCTTGGCCTGGGCCATCCGGGTGTCGAACATGTACTCGAGTGCGGCGGTGATCAGATCCTCCCGGGTCGGGAAGTGATGCTGCGCCGCCCCGCGCGAGACCCCGGCCCGCTCGGCGACCACGGCCACGGTCGCGGCCGCCCAGCCCATCTCGGCCAGGCAGTCGATGGTCGCCTCGAGCAGCCGCTGCCGGGTGGCCCGGCTGCGGTCCTGCTTGGGTTCGTGCGGGGTAGCCATGATCGCCTATTGTGCCCAGTTCGGCGGGCGGCGCTGGAAGAAGGCCGTCATACCCTCGATCACCTCCGGGGTGCCGAAGTAACTGCCGGACCGTTTGGCCAGGTCGTCGGCGGATCGATCGAATTCGGCAAGCAGGGCGGCGTTCACCAGCCGCTTGCTCTCGGCGAGTCCCTGCGGCGAACCGAGCCGCAACCGCGCACCCAGCCGCGCCACCTCCGCGGCCGGATCCTCGGCGGCCACCGTGATCAATCCGGCCCGCTGCGCCTCGGCGGCGTCGAAGGTCTCCCCGGTCTGGAAGTAACGGGCCGCCGCGCGCGGGCTCATCCGCGGCAACAGGGTGAGCGAGATGATGAACGGGGCCAATCCGATTCGCGCCTCGGTCAACGCGAAGCTCGCTTCCGGTCCGGCCACCGCGAGATCACAGGCCGCCACGATGCCCATCCCGCCCGCGCGCACATTGCCGTTCACCTGCGCCACCACGGGTTTCGGCAATTCCAGGATGGTACGCAGTACCGACACCATCCACCGGGTGCGGATATCCGCGGCGGCCGCCGGATCGGCATCCAGCGCCTCCTTCAGATCCGCACCCGCGCAGAAGGTGTTGCCGGTATGGGTGAGCACCACGCCGCGCACCTGCCCGTCCGCACCGGCCCGCTCCAGCCCGGCCAGCAGTTCCTGAACGAGCCTGGACGACAGCGCGTTTCGATTGTGCGGCGAATCCAGGGTCAGGACCGCGAATCCGTCCCGCACCTCGTAGCGGACGTAGGGCGCCTCGGTCATAGCGGCTCCTCAGTACGACTTGGGCAGCCCGAGGGAGTGCTGGGCCACGAAGTTGAGCACCATCTCCCGGCTGACCGGTGCGATCCGGCCGATGCGCGCGGCGGCGAGCATGCCCGCCAGACCCACATCGCGGGTGAGGCCCGAACCGCCGTGGGTCTGAATCGCCTGATCGAGTGCCTTGATGCTGGCCTCGGCCGCGGCGTACTTGGCCATATTGGCGGCCTCGGCGGCCCCGAAGTCGTCGCCGGAGTCGTAGAGCACGGCCGCCTTCTGCATCATCAGCTTCGACAGTTCGAGCTCGATCTTCACCTGCGCCAGCGGATGCGCGATGCCCTGGTGCGCGCCGATGGGCGTCTTCCACACCTGCCGCTCCCGGGCGTATTCGACGGCCCGGTCGATGGCGTAGCGGCCCATGCCGACGGCCATGGCCGCACCCATGATGCGCTCGGGATTCAGGCCCGCGAACAGCTGCGCCAGCGCCGCGTCCTCCTGGCCGACCAGTGCGTCGGCGGGCAGCCGCACATCGTCGAGGAACAGCGTGTACTGGCTGTCCGGCTCGATGATGTCCATCTCCTGGCGGGTCTTCTCGAAGCCCGGGGCGTCGGTCGGCACGATGAACAGCGCGGGCTTCAGCTTGCCCGTCTTGGCGTCCTCGGTGCGCGAGACGATCAGCACGGCCTCGGCCTGGTCGACGCCGGAGATGAAGATCTTGCGGCCGTTGAGGATCCAGTCACCGCCGTCGCGGCGGGCGGTCGTGGTGATGTGGTGGGAGTTCGATCCGGCATCGGGTTCGGTGATGCCGAAGACCATCTTCGACGAACCGTCGGCCAGCCGGGTCAACCAGTATCGCTTCTGCTCGTCGGTGCCGTACTTGGTCAGGATGGTGCCGCAGATGGCCGGGGACACCACCATCAGCAGCAGCCCGCAGCCCTGGGCGGACAGTTCCTCCTGCACCAGCGCCAGCTCGTAGATGCCCGCGCCACCGCCGCCGTATTCCTCGGGCAGATTCACCCCCAGGAAGCCGAGTTTGCCCGCCTCGTCCCACAATTCGGCCAGGGGCTGATTGGCGCGCGCCTTGGGGGCGACGTAGTCGCGAAAGTTGTACTTGGCGGCGAGTTTGGCGACCGCGGACCGCAACTGCTTCTGTTCGTCGGTTTCGATGAAGCTCATGACCCTCACTCCTGGGTGTTCTCGTCGGCCTGGACGACGGCCAGGACCGCGCCGACCTCGACCTGTTGGCCCGCAACGACATTCAGTTCGGCGAGCACGCCGTCGCCGGGGGCGACGATGGTGTGCTCCATCTTCATGGCCTCGAGCCACAGAATCGGCTGGCCCTTGGCGACCCGCTCGCCGACCCCCGCCCCGAGCCGGATCACCGCGCCGGGCATGGGCGCCAGCAGCGAGCCCTCGGCGATGTGCTCGGTGGGATCGGCGAAGCGCGGCAGGCGGCGCACCGTCACCGGACCCAGTGGGGAATCGATCGCCACCAGATCTCCGTAGCGCGCCACCTCGAACCGCCGCCGCACGGCGCCGCGGTCACCGGGCACCCGCAGGGTCACCGAAATCGGTGTCGCCTCGATCAATTCGAGCCCGTCCAGGCCCTCGACCTCGAGCCCGGCGCGAGTGAGCCGGTAGCGGATCTCGTGTTTGCCGGAGGTGCGGCTCTCGTAGGACTTCGACTGCGGCTGCGAGGGCAGATTGCGCCAGCCCGACGGCAGGCCCGCGCATACCCGGGCCCGCGAACGGTTGTACTCGGCATCGGCCAGGGCGGCCGCGACCAGCGACAGCTGCTCGTCGGCCGCGGAAATCAGTGGGGCGGAGAGGTTTTCCAGGCCATGGCGCTCGAAGAAGGCGGTATCGGTGTCTCCGGCCAGGAACGCCGGATGTTCGAGCACCCGGACCAGCAGGTCCCGGTTGGTGACCAGGCCGTGGATCCGGGCCCGCCGCAATGCGGTCGCCAGCAGGCGTGCCGCCTCGTCGCGGGTGTCGCCGTAGGAGATGACCTTGGCCAGCATGGGGTCGTAGTGGACGCCGACGACCGAGCCGTCCACGACACCGGAGTCCAGCCGAATGCCGGGGCGGTCGAGCACCTCGAATTCGTCCGCACCGAGGCCGATATCGAGCCGATGCACGGTGCCACTCTGCGGCTGCCAGTCGTGCGCCGGATCCTCGGCATAGAGCCGGACCTCGATCGAATATCCGTGCGGCGCGGGCGGATTCGCGGGCAGCCGCCGACCCTGGGCGACCTGCAGCTGCAACCGGACCAGATCCAGCCCGGTGGTGTTCTCGGTGACCGGATGTTCCACCTGCAGGCGGGTGTTCATCTCCAGGAAATAGAACTCGCCCCTGTCGTCGGCGAGGAACTCGACCGTGCCCGCGCCTTCGTAACCGATGGCGGCCGCCGCCAGCCGGGCCGCCTCGAACAGCCGCTCGCGCATGCTGCGTCCATCGGGCATGCGCGGGGGCCCCGCGTGGTTACGCTCCGCTGCCGCCTGGGGGCCCGACCCGCGCATGCCGTCGATCCGCTCCACCAGCGGCGAGGGTGCCTCCTCGACCACCTTCTGATGCCGTCGCTGAATCGAGCACTCGCGCTCGCCGACCGCCCACACCGTGCCGTGGGTATCGGCCATCACCTGCACCTCGATATGGCGGCCGGTCTCGAGATAGCGCTCGCAGAATACGGTCGGATCGCCGAAGGCCGATTCCGCCTCGCGCCGGGCGGCTTCCAGCTGATCCGGTAGTTCGTCGAGGGAGCGGACCACCCGCATGCCGCGGCCGCCGCCGCCCGCCGACGCCTTGATCAGCACCGGCAGCATATCCGCGGTGACCTCGGCCGGGTTCAGTTCGGCCAGCACCGGCACCCCGGCCGCGTCCATCATCTTCTTGGCCTCCACCTTGGAGCCCATCTGCTCGATGGCGGTGACCGGCGGGCCGATCCACGTCAGCCCGGCGGCGACGACCGAGCGCGCGAAATCGGTGTTCTCCGAGAGGAATCCATAACCCGGGTGGATGGCATCCGCACCGGCCGCCAGCGCGGCCTCGATGATCAGATCGCCGCGCAGATAGGTCTCGCCGGGGGTGATGCCCGGCAGGCGGATCGCCGCATCCGCCTCGGCCACATGCGGCGCGGCGGCGTCGGCATCGGAGTACACCGCGACCGTGCCCAGACCCATCCGACGGCAGGTGGCGAAGACCCGACGCGCGATCTCGCCGCGATTGGCGACCAGGACCGTGCTCATGTGCATGCCGCCCTCACATTCGGAAGACGCCGAAGCCCTCGGCGCCCTGGATCGGGGCATTGTGGATGGCCGACAGCGCCATTCCCAATACCGTGCGGGTATCGCGAGGGTCGATCACGCCGTCGTCGTAGAGGCGGCCCGACATGAACATGGGCAGCGACTCGGCCTCGATCTGCGCCTCGATCATGGCGCGCATATTCGCGTCGGCCTCCGCGTCGAACGGCAGGCCCTTCGCCTCGGCGGCGGCCCGGCCGACAATGGAGATGACACCCGCCAGCTGCGCACCGCCCATCACCGCGGATTTCGCACTGGGCCAGGCGAAGACGAAGCGGGGATCGTAGGCGCGCCCACACATGCCGTAGTGGCCCGCGCCGTAGGAGGCGCCCATGAGCACCGAGATGTGCGGCACCTTCGAATTGGAGACCGCGTTGATCATCATCGCGCCGTGCTTGATGATGCCCTTCTGCTCGTACTCCTTGCCGACCATATAGCCGGTCGTGTTGTGCAGGAACAGCAGTGGCGTATTCGACTGGTTGGCCAGCTGGATGAACTGCGCGGCCTTCTGCGCCTCCTCGGAGAACAGCACGCCCCGGGCGTTGGCGAGGATGCCGACCGGATAGCCGTGCAGCTCCGCCCAGCCGGTGACCAGGCTGGCGCCGTAGAGCGGTTTGAATTCGTCGAAATCGGAGCCGTCCACCACGCGGGCGATGACCTCGCGCGGATCGAAGGGAATCTTGAGGTCGGTCGGCACGATGCCGAGCAGTTCCTCCTGGTCGTACCGCGGCTCGATCACCTCGCTGGCCGGGCGCGGGGTCGGGCCCTGCTTGCGCCAGTTCAGGCGCTTGACGATCGAGCGGCCCAGGCGGATCGCGTCGGCCTCGTCCACGGCCAGGTAATCCGCCAGACCCGAGACCCGCGCGTGCATCTCCGCGCCGCCCAGCGATTCGTCGTCGGACTCCTCGCCGGTGGCCATCTTCACCAACGGCGGGCCGCCCAGGAACACCTTGGAGCGCTCCTTGATCATGACCGTGTAGTCGGACATGCCCGGGATGTAGGCGCCGCCCGCGGTGGAATTGCCGAAAACCAGTGCGATGGTGGGGATTCCGGCCGCCGACAGCCGGGTCAGATCGCGGAACATCCGGCCGCCGGGGACGAAGACCTCCTTCTGCGTCGGCAGATCCGCGCCGCCCGACTCCACCAGGCCGATCACCGGCAGCCGGTTCTCCATGGCGATATCGTTCATGCGCAGGTTCTTGCGCAGCGTCCACGGGTTGGACGTGCCGCCGCGCACGGTCGGGTCCGGCGCGACGATCATGCATTCGACGCCCTCGACGATGCCGATGCCCGCGATCACGCTCGCGCCGACGTGGAATTCGCTGCCCCAGGCCGCCAGCGGGGCCAGCTCCAGGAACGGCGAATCCTCGTCGATGAGCAGTTCGATGCGCTCGCGCGCGGTGAGTTTGCCGCGCTTGCGATGCCGCGCCAGCTTGTCCGGGCCGCCGCCCGCGATGTTCTTGGCGTATTCGGCCTGGACCTCGGTCAGCTTGTCGAGCATGGCATCGGCGGCGGCCCGGTAGTCCGCCGAGGCCGGATCCACGGCTGTCCGTAAAACACTCAAGACTGGAACCCCAATCGCTTGGCCGCGAGGCTGGTCAGGATCTCGGTGGTGCCGCCGCCGATGCCCAGGATGCGCACGTCGCGGTAGTGCCGCTCGACCTCGGACTCGCGCATGTAGCCCAGGCCGCCGAACAGCTGAACCGCCTGGTGCGCAACCCATTCGGCGGTTTCGACGGCGGTGTTCTTGGCGAAGCACACCTCGGCGATCAGATCGGTGTCCCCGGCGGCGGCCCGCTCCACGATGTGACGGGTGTAGACGCGGGCGACATCGATGCGCCGCGCCATCTCCGACAGCGTGTTCTGCACCGCCTGGCGGCTGATGAGCGGACGGCCGAAGGTCTCCCGGTCGCGGCACCACCGCAGGGTCAGGTCCAGGCAGCGCTGCGCATGCCCGTAGGCCTGCGCCGCCAGGCCCACCCGTTCGCTCACGAAGGCCTGGGCGATCTGGGCGAAGCCGGAGTTCTCCGGGCCGACCAGGTTCGCAACCGGCACGCGCACATCCACATACGACAGTTCGGCGGTGTCGGAGGCCAGCCAGCCCATCTTCTCCAGCTTGCGGCTGACCGTGAACCCGGGCGTACCCTTCTCCACCACCAGCAGCGACACCCCGGCCGCGCCGGAACCGCCGGTGCGCACCGCGGTGACCACGAAATCGGCGCGCACGCCCGAGGTGATGAAGGTCTTGGCGCCATTGACGATGTAGTGGTCGCCGTCGCGAACCGCACTGGTGGTCAGATGGCCGACATCGGAGCCACCGCCCGGCTCGGTGATGGCCAGTGAACCGATCCTCTCCCCCGCCAGCGTCGGGCGCACCCAGCGCTCGATGTGCTCGCGATTGCCCGAGGCGACGATGTGCGGCACCGCGATACCGCAGGTGAACAGCGAGGCGAACAGCCCGCCCGAGCAGCCCGCGTAATGCATTTCCTCGCACACGATGGCGGCGTCGATGCCGTCACCGCCCGCGCCGCCGACGTCCTCGGGAAACTGGATGCCCAGCAGGCCGAGCGCACCGGCCTTCTTGTGCAGTTCGCGCGGGATCTCCCCGGCGCGCTCCCAGTCGTCCAGATACGGGAGCACCTCGCGTTCGGCGAAACCGCGCACGGTGGCGCGCAATTCGCGCCGCTCGGGCGTCTGCCAGGGATTCACATAGGTCATAGCAGCTCCACGGGGATGTCGACGTGACGGGAGCGCAGCCATTCGCCGAGCCCCTTGGCCTGTGGATCGAAGCGGGCCTGATAGGCGACGCCCTGGCCGAGCAGGCCCTCGACGACGAAATTGAGGGCGCGCAGATTCGGCAGTACGTGCCGAGTGATGGTCAGCTCGGCGGTTTCCGGTAGCAGCAGGCGCAATGCGTCGACGGTGAGGGCGTGGGCCAGCCAGCGCCACTGCGCGTCGGTGCGCACCCAGACGCCGATATTGGCATTGCCGCCCTTGTCGCCGCTGCGGGCGAGGACGATCGTGCCGAGCGGGGCGCGGCGGGTTTCACCGCGCGGCAGGGGGTCCGGGAGGTCCGGCTGGGCGACCTCGACCAATTCGATTTTCTCCGAGGAGGATTCGATGTCGACCCGCGTCCCGTCGGGCAGCACCGCCGTCTGGGTGACCGCGGCGGCGTCGACATAGCCCGGGGTGAAAACGCCGTAGGGCGAACCGTTTCCGGGCGGGGAGGTCAGGGTGAACCCCGGGTAGCTGGCCAGGGCGAGTTCGACCGCCACATTGGAGAAGGCGCGGCCCACCTTGTTCGGGTCCGGATCGCGCACCACGCAGCGCAGCAGCGCGCTGGCCCGCTCCTCGGTATCGGCGTCGGGGCGGTCCAGGCGCGCGAGCGTCCAGTCCAGCTCGGCCGGGCGCACCGGCAGCCAGCGTTCCAGTTGCCGCTGCGCCAGCCGGGCCTTCGCCTCGATCTCCAGGCCGGTCAGCACGAAGGTCATCTCGTTGCGGAAGCCGCCCAGGGTGTTCAGCGAGACCTTCAGCGTCGGCGGCGGGGCCTCGCCCGCGACGCCCTCGACGAGAACGCGATCCGGCCCCTGCTGGGTGAGCCGGACGCTGTCGAGCCGGGTCGTCACATCCGGTCCGGCGTAGCGGGCGCCCTGGACCTCGTACATCAGCTGCGCCGCGACCGTGTCCACGGTGACCGCGCCGCCGGTGCCCGTATGTTTGGTGATGACGCTGCTGCCGTCGCGACGCACCTCGGCGATCGGGAAGCCGGGCCGGTCCAGATCCTCGAGTTCGGTGAAGAACGCGAAATTGCCACCGGTGGCCTGGGTGCCGCATTCGATCACATGGCCCGCCACCACCGCACCGGCCAGAGCGTCGAAATCGGTTCGACCCCAGCCGAAATGGGCCGCGGCCGGGCCGACCACCAGGGCGGCGTCGGTGACCCGGCCGGTCACCACCACATCCGCCCCGGCGCTCAGGCATGCGGCGATGCCCCACGCACCGAGATAGGCATTGGCGGTCAGCGGGGAGCCCAGCCCGAGCTCGGCGGCGCGGGCCAGCAGATCGTCGCCCTCGACATGTGCGACCCGGGCGGGCAGGCCGAGCTTGTGGGCGAGCTCGCGGACGCGCTGCGCCAGACCGGCCGGATTGAGCCCGCCCGCATTCGCCACGATGCGCACGCCCCGCTCGAGGGCCAGCCCGAGACAGTCCTCCAGCTGACGGACGAAGGTTTTGGCATAGCCGAGGTTCGGATCCTTCATCCGGTCCCGGCCGAGGATCAGCATGGTGAGTTCGGCGAGATAGTCCCCGGTGAGCACATCGAGCTGCCCGTCGGAGAGCATCTCCCGCATCGCGCTCGCCCGGTCGCCGTAGAACCCGGAGCAGTTGCCGATCCGGATGACCTCCGGATCGGCGGCCAGACCCGCCATGGAGCGACCCTCCTCCAACGTCCGCGCGGCACCCTCGCCGCATCGGTTACAGGGTCACATCGGGGCCGGAAAAAATCAAGCCTGCGTGCTTGTTAATTAGCGTTTGCGCAGTTCAACAGTGCTGCGCGAGGTCGGAGGACGCGCGCAGGGCGCGGCAGGGCATGATGGGGCCCGTGTCCAACTCGGTGATCGTGATCTTCCTGCTGGCGCTGGCCGGATTCCTCGTCGGCGGGGCCATCAGCACCTGGAAGAACAACCGCGTGCTCGCGGTCGCGCTGGGGGTGTGCGCGAGCCTCGCCGCGGTGGGCGCGTTCGCCTGGTGGGGTTAGGCCCTCATTCGCCGTCGAGCCGATAGATGCGCAGATCCTCGGGCACACCGCTGAGCGGGGCCGCGAAGAAGCTGCGGCGGTACGGACGGGCCGCATAGCCCAACTCCCCCAACGTCTCCGGGCCCAGTGCCTGCAGCGTCGACTCCGACAGCATCATATTGCCGTTGCCACCCGCCTCCATGACGCGAGCCGCGATGGTCACGTCCACGCCGAGCCAGTCGCCGCCGAATTCGCGCGGGCTGCCGGTGTGCAGGCCCAGCCGCATCTGCGGCCGGTAGCCGTGCACCTCGACACCGCCGAGGTTGCGCTTGGCGGTCACCGCGGCCTGGACGGCGCGATCGGGGGAGGCGAAGACGGCCATCACGCCGTCGCCCATGCGCTTGACGACCTGCCCGCCGCGCTCGACGATCGGCGGCTCGATGGCTCGGGCCACCCGGCGCAGCAGGTCCAGGGTCGCCTCGTCCCCGGCCGACAGCGACCAGCTGGAGAAGGCCACCAGATCGGTGAACATCACCGTCATCTGATGGGTGCCCTTACCGCGGCCGACCCGCTCCAGCATGGCCTGCCAGACCTGCAGCGCGCCGAGACCGATTTCCTTGGCGGCGCTGGGCGCATCGCCGACCAGCTTGTCCGCCGCACGGGCCACCGCCCGCGGGCCGCCCGGACCGGACAGCGAGAGCGGATCGCCGAAGGCGGGATCGCCGGGCAGATTCTGCCGGGCTTTGCGGATCGCGCCGATGAGATCGCGGCGCTGATTGGTCCCCGACATCAGCGCCGACAGCTGTCCCGGGCGCAACCGGGGCACCGGACGCCGGACGGGAACCTCGTCCGCCGGGGTGAGCGGAATGACCACTTCGGGGTCGGGTTCGCCGCCCCCGCCGTCGCCTTGTCGGGCCTCGGGCTTCGAACCGTCCGCACCGGCCGCGCGACGCGCGTTTTCGGCGTCCCCGGAGGGTCTTTCGCTCACGTCCCGAGCGTAGCTCAGCCACTCCTCGGCGTTGAAGGTACCGATGATCGTCACGTGCCACCTCTTCCATCGAGCGGAGCGAACACGTCGATGGGTCCGCCGATAGATAGCGCGTCGTTTGCTGAGCTCGATGCTAATCATCTATAGCTTCCGGACGGAAGTGGCGCTGCTCGCAATTAACCCAATGTTTCCGCTACATACGACACCGGCCCGATGCGGGCTTCGCATCGGGCCGGTGGCGGCCGCGCCGGACGGGCAGTGACCGGCGCGGCCCGGGTGCAGCGACCCCCCGACAGGGTCGCTCTCCCATCCCCGGGGCGGCGAGGGAAGTACGCCCCGAGCTCGGGCAGGTTGGATTATGCGTCGCGCTTGTTCACCACGAAGATCGCGGCGCCGAACACGATCGCGACGAAGGCCAGGAAGTACAGCAAACCACCCCACGGTCCCCAGTGCCAGGGCAATCCGTCACCTCCCGCGGTACCGAGGAAACGTCCCGCGTTCTGGAAGGGCAGCAGCACCTGGATATTGCGGCCGACCTTGCCGAAGGCACCGACGATGGGCTCGATCAGCACCGGCCAGACGATCAGCAGCGTCAGCGCGCCAGCCGATTGCCGGATCAGGGCGCCCACGCCGACCGCCAGGAACACCACCAGCGCGATGAAGATCGGCACGGCATAGAAGATGCGCAGGTCGCCATTGGTCAGGGAGAGCTTCTGCGCGCCCTGGGTGGACACGATCGCCTTGAAGATGAAGAAGCTCAGGAAGGTCAGCACCGCCGAGAGCACCGCCCCGGCCACCGCGATCAGGCCCGCCTTGGCCAGCAGCACCTGGGTGCGGTTGGGCACCGCCATGAACGTGGCCTTGATCGTCCCGAACCGGTACTCACTGGTGATCGCGAGCGCGGCCAGGATCATGATCATGATGTAGCCGAAGCCCGGAATGCCCTGCGAGGCGCCGGTGATGCCCAGGGCCGCGATCCCGTTGTCCGGATACGGCGGCTCGGCCATCGTCGGATGCCCGCTGGCGAGCTCCTTGTTGTACTCGTTGACGCCGACGTTCACCAGCAGGCTGAACAGCGCCGCGATCCCGAGGGCGAACGCCGCGGTCAGCGCGGTGCACCACAGCGGGGACTTGACCGAGGTGAGCTTGATGCGCTCGGCCGTCAACACGCCCATCAGAGCGCACCTCCCATCACCTGTTCGATCCCTTCGCCGTGGTACTGCACGGCGCCGCCGGTCATTGCCATGAACGCCTCCTCGAGCGAGGCCCGCTGTGGCGCCAGCTCGTACAGGGTGATCTTGTTCGCGCCCGCCAGCTTGCCGACCGCATCGCTGGTCTCGCCGACCACGACCAGCGCGGGGCCCTCGTCCTCACGCACGGTCATGCCATTGGAGGTGAGCAGGCTGCGCAACTCGTCCAGCTGCGGGCTGCGCACGCGCACGGTCGCCTCCGACGCGCGCTCGATGAAGTCCTTGGTGCTGGTGTCAGCGATGAGTTTGCCGCGGCCGATGACGATCAGATGATCGGCCGTCTGCGCCATCTCCGAGAGCAGATGGCTCGAGACCAGCACGGTGCGGCCCTCGGCGGCCAGCCGCTGCATGAACCGGCGGATCCACAGGATGCCCTCCGGGTCCAGGCCGTTGACCGGCTCGTCGAACAGCAATACCGGCGGATCGCCGAGCAGCGCACCGGCCAGGCCGAGCCGCTGCGACATGCCGAGCGAGAAGCCGCCGGCCTTCTTGTCGGCGACCTCGGTGAGGCCGACCAGTCGCAGCACCTCGTCGACCCGATCGGCCGGGAGATCGTTGGCCGCCGCGAGCCAGCGCAGATGCGCGCGCGCCGAGCGGTTGGGGTGCACCCATTTCGCGTCGAGCAGCGCGCCGACCACTCGCAGCGGATGATCGAGCTGCTGATACGGCACGCCGCCGATGAGCGCCTGGCCCGAGGTCGGCTGATCCAGGCCGAGGATCATCCGCATCGTGGTCGACTTGCCGGCGCCGTTGGGTCCGAGGAACCCCGTCACCTGGCCGGGCTCGACCGAGAACGACAGGTCGTCGACCGCGACGGTCGCGCCGAACCGCTTGGTCAGCCCCTTCACTTCGATCATGCGCCCCAGTCTTCCTCGAGTTCGGCCGTCACACTATCGCTCAGAGGTCGCGTTTCCGATCATCCTCAGGGATGATCGCGACCCCGAACCGGTCCCCCAGCATCCCCTGATCAGGGGATGCCCCGGATTCGGGTGCGCGTCGGGACGGGTTGCCGGAAATTGCCCAGGCATCCAGCACGCTCGACCTCAGCGGGCCGGGGAGGACGCCTGCGCCCAGAACCGCTTGGGGATGCGCCCGGCCTGGCGGGCCAGATAGCCCGCCTCCACGGCCGCGGCCATGGCGGCGGCCATCACCGCCGGGCGGCGGGCGCGGGTCACGGCCGTGGCCAGTAGTACCGCGGCGCAGCCCAGCTCCATGGCCAGTGCCGCGTCGCTGGCGGTGCCGATGCCCGCGTCGAGGATGACCGGGACGTTCGCGGCCGCGACGATCATCTCGATATTGTGCGGATTGCCGATGCCCAGGCCGGTGCCGATGGGCGAACCGAGCGGCATCACGGCCGCGCAGCCGACGTCCTCGAGCCGCTTGGCCAGCGCGGGATCGTCGGTGGTGTAGGGCAGGACGGTGAAGCCGTCGTCGACCAATTGCTCTGCGGCGCTGACCAGTTCGATGGCGTCGGGCAGCAGCGTGCGCTCGTCGGCGACGACCTCCAGCTTCACCCAGTCGGTGTCGAGCGCCTCGCGAGCCAGCCGGGCGGTCAGCACGGCCTCGGCGGCGGTGCGGCAGCCGGCGGTATTGGGCAGCGGGGCGATGTCGAGCCGCTTCAGCAGGTCCAGCACGCCGGTGCCGCCCGCGGCGTCGACCCGGCGCATGGCGACGGTGGTGAGCTCGGTACCCGAGGCGACCAGCGCCTCCTCCAGTACGGCCAGATTGTCCGCGCCGCCCGTGCCCATGATCAGCCGCGAATCGAACTTCCGATCCGCGATCCGCAGCGGTTCCATCGCACTAGCCACCCTGCACCGCCGTCAAAACCTCGATCTCCCAACCGCGCTCGACGGTTTCGTCCCAGCGCGACTTCGGGAAAACCGCGCCGTCCACGGCCACGGCCACACCCTGGCAGGGCAGGTTCAGCCGCGCCAGCACCTCGCGGACGGTGGGCGGCTCGGCGAACTCGTGGTCCTGGCCGTTCACGGTGATTCCGACGGGGATCGCCGTCATCGCTTACCTCCTGTTGAGAAACGTTGGGGATCGGCCGCTTTCGCCTCGGCCAGGGTGTCGCCGTCGAGCAGCGCCGCGACCGCGTCCACGGTGATCGGCACGCCGAGGATGCCGTTGCGGCCGTGGCCGGTGGCGACGACGACCCGGTCGCCGAGGCGGCCGATGAGCGGCAGGTTGTCGGGGGTGCCCGGGCGCGAACCCGCGCTGGCCTCGGCGAGTTCGTATTCGCCGACGGCGGGCAGGATCGCCTCGGCGTCGGCGATCAGATCGCGCACGCCCGCGACGGTGACGGCCGTGTCGAAGCCCGCCTCGTATTGCGTTGCGCCGACGACGATGCCGTCGCCGCGCGGGACCAGATACACCGGGCGGCCGTGCACGCGGGCGCGGACGACGTGCCGCGGGGGTGGCGTGGCGCCGGCGCGGTGGCGCAGGCGCAGGATCTCGCCCTTCACCGGACGCACCGGCAGCTCCGGCCACAGCCGCGCCGAGGCGGCACCGGCGGCGAGCACGATTCGGTCCTGGTCCAGATCGTCGAGACTCGCCACGGATTCGGCGCGGAAATCCACCCCGCTGTGTGCACAGCAGCGGCGCAGGGCCCGTACCAGTAGGCGGTTGTCCACGGCGGATTCGGTGGGCGAGAACAGTGCGGCGCGGACGGTGCGGGCCAGATCCGGTTCGGCCGCACGCACTTCGGCGCGGTCGAGCAGCCGCAGATCGTAGCCGTGCGTACCGGCGAATTCGGCGATCGTGCGCAGGTCGGCGGCGTCGGCCGCATCCGAGGCGACGGTCAGCGTCCGGTCGGCGACGAAGACGGAGATTCCGGTCGCGGCGCGCAACCGCCGCCCGAATTCCGGCCAGCGGGCCAGTGACGCGGCCCCGAAGTCCAGCGCGGCCTCCTCGCCGGGCCAGCCCTCCGACAGCGGCGCGAGCATGCCGCCCGCCACCCAGGACGCCCCCGCCCCCGGTTCCGGATCGAAAATGGTGACGGCCCACCCCGATTCGGCGGCACGCCATGCCACCGACATTCCGATCACGCCCCCACCCACGACGGCCAGCGTCCGCATTACCTTCCACCTCGATCGATCCCGTATGCCGGGAATTCCCCCGCGCGGCCGCCTTCGCTACGGGGATGCTCGTATTCGTTTCGCCTACCCACGGTAGCGCGGTTACGGTCGAGGGCGTGCAACCGTCCCACCCCCACCGTCCCCTCGCACCCCGGGAACGCCTGGCCACGGCCCGGCTCTACCTGTGCACCGACGCCCGCCGCGACAAGCGCGACCTGGCCAAGTTCGCCGAGGCGGCCCTGGCGGGCGGGGTCGACATCATCCAGCTGCGCGACAAGGGTTCGCCGGGCGAGGCGAAGTTCGGGCCGCTCGAGGCCAAGGCCGAACTGGGCGCGCTCGCCGAACTGAAGGCGGCCGCCCGCCGCCACGGCGCCCTGGTCGCGGTCAACGATCGCGCCGATATCGCGCTGGCCGCGGGCGCCGACGTGCTGCATCTGGGCCAGAACGACCTGCCGCCCTGGTACGCCCGCAAGATCGTGGGCCCGGATGTGGTGATCGGCCGGTCCACCCACAACCGCGCCCAGGCCGGGCTCGCGGCCATCGATGACCACATCGACTACTT
Organism: Nocardia sp. CDC159; assembly: GCF_023740735.1. Classification (GTDB taxonomy): domain Bacteria; phylum Actinomycetota; class Actinomycetes; order Mycobacteriales; family Mycobacteriaceae; genus Nocardia; species Nocardia pulmonis. Next base: position 139,762 of record NZ_JAMRXH010000015.1, on the reverse strand, counting down.
CTGCACCGGCCCGGTCTGGACCACCCCGACCAAGCCCGGCCGCACGGCCGCGGGCCTGGAACTGGTCCGCTCGACCGCCGATTCGCATCCGACCCGGCCGTGGTTCGCCATCGGCGGGATCGATGCCGAGCGCCTGGACGAGGTGCTGGCGGCCGGGGCCGACCGGGTGGTGGTCGTGCGCGCCATCACCGAGGCCCGCGATCCGGAGGCCGCCGCGCGGGCGTTGAAGCAGCGGCTGCTGGAAAATGCCTCGAACTGATCATTCGCTTTGGCAATGATGGGGGCATGACCGAGCATTCGGCCACGCCGAACCTTGCGGACTCGGTCGAGGCGATCGATAAGAGCTCGGACCCGTGGGCCGCCTACGACGAAACCGTGGCCGCGACCGGCTTCTGGACCATGGCCCGGCGGCTGCCGGCCACCTTCGGCCGGGTCCTTCGGCAGTGCTGGCAGGTCAGCCCGCTCGATACCGCCGCCCTGGTGCTGTGCACGCTCGTCGCCGAGATCGGCACGGCGATCGGCCTGGTGGCGACGACATCGATCCTCGATCATCTGCTGCAGGCCGGGCCAACCCCCGACCGGGTCCGCGCGGCCGCACCCGCGCTGCTGCTCGTGGCGGTGATGCTGGTCGTGCGCGGCGCGCTGCGCGAGGCCGCGGTCTGGACCCGTTCCCGGCTCACCCCGCAGCTGCGCCGCAGCATCGACACCAACCTGCTGCGCCTGACCACCAATGTCGAGCTGGCGGCCTTCGACGACGATGTCTTCCAGAACACCCTGCACCGCATCCGCGAGCGCGCGCCCATCACGGTCTCGGCGCTGCTCGAGGGGGTGCTGCGGCTGCTGTCCGGCAGCCTCGGCCTGATCGTGGTCGCCGGTGTCCTGGGTGTGCTGCATCCGATGCTGGTGCCGCTGTTGCTGCTCGCGCTCGTCCCCACCTGGTGGGCGGCGGTCCGGGCGGCGCGGATGAGCTACGAGGTGTACGCGGCGAGCAGCGGCGCCGAGCGGCGGATGGAAACCCTGTCCGATCTGATGGCCAAGCGCACCCCGGCCGCCGAGATCCGCGCCTACACGATGCGGTCGTTCCTGCTCGGCGAATTCGACCGGCTGGCCGCCCTGGTGCAGCAGCGCGCCCTGCGGCTCGAGCGCAGACAGTCCCAGGCCCGCGCCCTCGGCGACGCGCTCGCGGGGGTCGGTATCGCGGTGGTCTATATCGCGCTCGGCGCGCTGCTGTTCGCGGCGGCGATGCCGCTGGCGGTGGCGGGCACCGCGGTCGTCGCGATTCGCACCGCCATGTCCGCCCTGCGGGAACTGGTGGACTCCATGAACTGGAGTTATGAGAACGCGCTGTTCTTTCAGGACTACCTCGAATTCTGCGGCCATGCCGAACAGCGTCAGGAACGTCGTGGCGGCACGCCCGCCCCCGCGGATGTGGACCGGATCGTCGTGCGCGATGTCACGTTCACCTACCCGAATTCGGACCGTCCCGCACTGAACGGCCTCAGCATCGATATCGAGCCGGGCGAGATCATCGCCATCGTCGGCGAGAACGGCTCGGGGAAGACGACTCTGGCCAAGATTCTCAGCGGCCTCTACCGGCCGGACAGCGGGTCCGTCACGTACGGCGGTGTGCCGCTGACCGAGATCGATCTGGTGTCGCTGCGCGACCGGATCGCCGTGATAGCCCAGAATTTCACGCACTGGCCGTTCTCGGCGCGGCAGAACGTCACCATCGGCCGCCACAACCATCCGGAGGAACGGTCCGGATTCGATGCGGCAATCGGTGCGTCCGGCGCCGACGAGGTCTTCGCCGGACTGCCCGGCGGCGCCGACACCCTGCTCGACCCGACGTATCGGGGCGGTGTCGAACTCTCCGGTGGGCAGTGGCAACGGATCGCGGTGGCCCGCGGGCTCTATCGCGATGCCCCGCTGCTCATCTGCGACGAACCCACCGCGGCCCTGGACGCGCGGACCGAGCACGCCATCTTCGAAACGATTCGCCGACATGCTGCCCAGCGCACCGTCGTGATGATCACCCACCGCCTGGCCACCGTCCGCTATGCCGACCGAATCTTCGTGCTCGACCGCGGCCGGGTCGCCGAACGCGGCAGCCACGCCGAGCTGATGGCCCGCGACGGCATCTACCGCGAGTTCTACACCCTGCAGGCGCAGGCGTATCAGGACGAGCCGACGCCCGCCGACTAGATCTGTTCGGTGGTGACCGCCTCCACGCGGACCGGCACGCCGTTGAGGTGGGCCATGCCCGCCAGGCGCTCGACGTCGGTGATCTCGCTGGACATCAGCAGATTGACGTTGACCCCGCCCGCGGCGGTCGCTCGCCGCCAGCCGCCGCGGTGGCCCCAACCGTGCGGGACCGCGATCGTGCCTTCGGTGAGGTCCTCGGTCAGGCGGGCGGTCACCTCGATGGAACCGTGGGCCGAGGTGATGCGGCAGCGGTCGCCGTCGGCGATACCCGCGAGCGCGGCGTCCTTGGGGTGCAGGCGGGCGGCGTGTTCGCGGCGGGCGATGAGCGATTCGGCGTTGTGCATCCAGGAGTTGTGCGATTTGAGTTCGCGCATGCCGATGATCCGCAGCGGATATCCGGGGTCGGTGGGTGTGTCGGCCAGCGCGTGCAATTCGGCGAGGATCTGCGGCGGGGCCAACCGGACGCGACGGTCGCGGTGGCGTACCACATGCCGGAGCACACCGGTCCGGACGTGCTCGCCGAGCACCAATCCATGTGGATGCCGGCGCAATTCGGCCAGGCTCAGGCCGCCGCGGCGCAGGCCGAACAGGTCACCGTAGGGTCCGGTGCGCAGCGCGAGGTCGAGCAGCAGCCGCGGCCGCACCCGCAGTCCGGCGCCGCCGCCGGGCAGTCGCCGCCGCAGCGCGCTCAGTGCCCGCCCGCCCGGCCGGGCGGGGCCGAAGGCGAAGGGCTGCACCCCGATTCGGCTCGCGATCGCGTCGATGATCTCCCATTCCTGCCGGGCCTCGCCGTAGGGCCGCACCACCGGCTCGGTGTACTGCGCGTACGGGATGGGGGCGAGCCCGGTGAACGGCAGCGGGGCGTCGTCGCGCTCCAGGAAGGTGGTCGCGGGCAGTACGTAGTCGGCGGTGCGGTTGGTGTCGTTCAGATACAGATCGATCGAGACGAACAGGTCCAGTTGCCGCAGCGCGGCGGACAGTTCGTCGCCGTTGGGCACCGACAGCACCGGATTGCCCGCCGAGGTGAACAGCGCCCGCAGCCGCCCCGGACCGGGCGTGGTGATCTCCTTGGCCATGATCGTGGCCGGGAAGGTGCCGAGCACATCCGGGAAATCCCCGACGCGCGAACGCTTCTGGTCGTAGCCGAGCAGCCGCAACCGCGCATTGAGCTGCGAGACCGCCGCCAGCTCCCGGCCGAACACCGAACCGCCGGGTCGGTCCAGATTCCCGGTGACGACCGCCAGCGCGTCGATCAGGAATGCCACGAGCGTGGCATGGCGGCCCAGACAGGTTCCGGTCCGCCCGTACACGGCCGCACGGCGCGCCGCGGCCAGATCGCGGGCCAGCGCGCGCACGACATCGGGATCCACACCGGTCACCGGGGCCGTGAGCTCGGGGGTGAATCGGGCGACGGCCGAACGCAATTCGGCCACACCGGCGGCCTGATCGCGCAGCGCCGCGGCGTCCTCGAGCCGTTCGGCGAAGATCACCTGCAGCAGCGCGGCCAGCAGCCACGCATCGGTGTCCGGGCGCACCCCGACATGGTCGAACAGCCGCGCGGTCTCGGTGCGCCGCGGATCGACGACCACCACCCGGCCACCGCGCTTGGTGATGCCGGTGAGCCGGTCGCGGATGCGCGGAGCGCTGACCACGCTGCCGTGCGACACAACGGGATTCGCGCCGATCATCAGCAGGAAATCGGTGCGGTCCAGATCCGGCACCGGCACGCTGGTCAGCGAACCGTAGAGCAATTCGCTGGCCACGAACCGGTTGTTCACATCCTGTGAGCCCGCCGAATACACATGCCGCAGCCCGGCCGCCAGCTGAAATCCGAGCAACCACAGCGTATGTGAATACGAGAAGGTCGACGGATTGCCGAAGTACCAGCCCAGGCTCTCGCGCCCGTGCTCGCCGAGGATCGCCCGCAGCCGCGCGCCGATCTCGTCGAGCGCGACCTCCCACGTGACCCGTTCGAAACCGCCGTTCGCGATGCGGCGCAGCGGGTACAGCACGCGGTCCGGATCGTTCTGCACCTCGGTGAACGCGATGCCCTTCGGACAGGCGAAGCCCTGCGACAGCGGATGCTGCCGATCCGGGCGCAGCCGGACCACCCGATCGTTCTCGACCGTGGCGATCAGCCCGCAGAGTGGTTCACAGATCCTGCAGTAGGTCGGCACCTCGCGTGCGGTCATGGGTCAAGACAACACCTGTTCGAGAGTGAGCAGCAATACATTTCCGGCCAAATCCACCGGTTCGTCCGACGACTCGGCGATCCGCGCGATGCGCCCGCCCCCGCCGTTGGCATGCAGCCAGACGAACCCACGCTCGGCCAGGTCGACGGTGCGCGGCAACGCCGCGGCCACCGCATCGGCATCGTCGCGCCCGGTCAGGCTGATCCGCGCGCTGCGCGCCCGCAGCGACGGCCAGGCCGCGGCGAAGGCCGGATGCAGCGGGCGGTCGCCGACCTCCTCCTCGGGCACCCAGGCCAGTTCGGCGCTCTCCGCGTTCGCACTGGTGGGCAGGGGTTCGGCGGCATCGGCCACCACGGTCGTATAGGTCCAGCCACTGGGCGTGGCGGCGGTCACCCGGGTGCCGCGCACCCGCACCGCGGCGGGCTCGATGCCGGTCTCCTCCTCGGCCTCGCGCACGGCCGCGTGCACGCTGGTCTCGTGGCTGTCGCGGGCGCCGCCGGGTAACGCCCAGGTACCGCCCTGATGGCTCCAGGTCGCGCGGTGCTGCAGCAGCACCAGTGCGCCGCCCCCGGCCCGCGGTGCGCGCAGCAACAATCCGGCGGCCCCGAACAGACCCCAGTTCCGGGAACCGTCCGGATTCACCACGAAGCCGTCTCCGTCACCGCGCATGCTGCCCTCGTCCCATTCACGCCTTGCCACCGACACCCCGACGCCGGACACCACAGCGCCGACCTATTACGTGGGTGACACCCGAAACGGCGTCGGTACGACCACAATAAGCTCAGTCCCCACGGCACAGGCCGGTGAACGCAGGGAGGTGGATATGGCCCGGACCGGGCAACCCCGGCTGGAGGAGCTGTCGCCACGGGCCGCTGCCGCCGCCGTGCGCCGCCAGCTCGACGCCACCGACCTGCGGGCATTCGTCCGTTCCTCCCCCGCCCGCCTGATTGCCATCGGATTGCTGTTGGTGGGTTTGTGCGCGATCGCGGGTGCGGTGACAGCCTCGGCGGTCGGCAGCCGCCAGGAGGCCCTGGATCATCTGTTGAATCAGTCCGAGCCGGACGCCAATTCGGCCCAGCACCTCTACACCTCGCTGTCGGTGGCCGACGCCGCCGCGGGCACCGCCTTCATCTCCGGCGGCCTCGAGCCCAAACAGCTGCGCGACCGCTACGACCAGGCGCTCGGCGAAGCCTCGGCCGAACTGGTGACCCAGTCCTCGAGCACCGGCGCGGCCGATCCGGACGGGCGACTGCGCAGCCGCATCGCCACCGGGCTGCCGGTCTACGCCGGGCTGGTCGAGACGGCCCGGGCCAACAATCGCGAGGGTCATCCGGTGGGTGCGGCCTATCTCAGCGAGGCGTCGAATCTGATGCAGACCCGCCTGCTGCCCACCGCGCGGGAGCTGCAGGAGAACCGCTCCGCCGCGATCCTGGACACCCAGCGCTCGCACGTGCGCCCGCCCTGGGCGGCCATCGTGCTGCCGATCGTCGCGCTGAGCGCGCTGGTTGTCGCGCAGCTGTATCTGGCGCGGCGCTGGCATCGAATGCTCAACCCCGGGCTGCTGCTGGCCTCGGCCACCCTGCTGGCGCTGCTGAGCTGGACCGTGATCGCCGGATCGCTGTCGGCGCTGTCGACCATGCGGGGCCGCGACGACGGCAGCGTGCCGACCGCCGACCTCACCGAGGGCCGGATCCTGGTCCAGCAGGCCCGCACGGCCGAAACGCTGAAGCTGGTCCGCCGCGACGCCAGCGGCGACTACGACCACACCTACGACGCCTCCACCGCCAAGCTGACCAGACTGCTCACCGACTATCCCGGCCACGCACCGGGCGCGGAGGATGTCGCCACCGCGCGCGGCGCGCTGGATCGCTGGCGGGAGGCGCATCGGCGGATGAACGACACGCTGGGCCGCGGCGACTTCCTGGGCGCGGGCGCGGTGGCCATCGGGCCGGGCGCGGGTGAGGCCACGGCCTCGGTGGACGCGCTGGACACCGCCCTGGCCGACGGCATCGCCAAGACCCGGCACACGCTGCGCGCCAATGTCTCCGAGGCCGCCCGCGCGCTGGACGTGCTGGCCCCCGGCGCGCTCGTGCTGTCGCTGCTGGCCGCGGTGTTCGTGCTGGCGGGCCTGTGGCCGCGGCTGCGGGAGTACCGATGAGCGCGCGCCACGCCCTGGCCGTGGTCCTGACGGCGACCGCGCTGCTGGCCGGGGCCTGTGGCGGGGAGCCGCCCGCACCCCGGGCGAACCGCCCGGCCAGCTATACCGAGCCCCCGCTGCCCGCGAAAGCCGCTCCGGCGCGCACCGATTCGCCGCTGCCGCCCGAGACCGACCCGCAGTGCCCCGACGCCACCGCGAGCCTGCGCCCAGCCGGGATCACCCAGGGCCCGGCGATCGACGCCATCCGGGCGCGCGGGCGCCTGCTGGTCGGACTCGATCCGGGCAGCAATCTGTTCAGCTTCCGCGATCCGATCAGCGGCACCCTGGCCGGATTCGACGTCGACATCGCCAAGGAGATCGCCGCCGACCTGTTCGGCGATCGGGAGCGGGTGGAGTACCGAATGCTCAGCTCCGCCGAACGCGAGCGGGCGCTGCAGGATCGGACCGTCGACGTGGTGGTCAAGACCATGACCATCACCTGCGATCGCCGCCAGCGGGTGGAGTTCTCCAGCCCGTACTTCCTGTCCCACCAGCGGGTGCTGGCGGTGCGGAACTCGGGCATCACCGGCCTGGCCGATCTCGCGGGCAAGCGGGTGTGTGTGGCCGCGGGCACCACGTCGCTGAATCTGATTCGCCGCAAACAGCCGGGGGCGGCGATCTTGACCGTGCCCGCCTGGGCGGACTGCCTTGTCGTGCTGCAGCAGCGTCAGGTCGACGCGATCAGCACCGATGACGCGCTGCTGGCGGGCCTGGCCATCCAGGATCCGAACTACACCGAGATCGTCGGCGACAACCTCAGCGACGAGCCGTACGGGGTCGGCATCCCCAAGGGCAACGACGATATGGTCCGCTTCGTCAACGCGACGCTCGAGCGCATCCGCTCCGACGGCACCTGGAATCGCATCTATCAGCGCTGGCTGCTCGCGGTCCTCGGGCCGTCCGCCGGGCCGCCCCAACCCAGTTATCGGGACTGATCGCCCATGACCGCTCCGGACGAATCGACCCAGGCGCAGACCCAGGTGGCGACCCGGCCGTCGAGCCGCAGCGGGCGCACCTCCCGCACGCGACCGACCCGGCGGCTCGGGGCCGGGCTGGTGCCGATTCCCGAGGTGCCACCGGTGGATCCGCGCACGGCCCTGCTGGACGATCCGGTGGTCGCCGAGAAACGCCGCTACTGCTGGCGCTGCGGCAAACCGGTGGGGCGGGCCACCGCCGCCCATCCGGCGAGCACCGTCGGCACCTGCGAAACCTGCGGGGCCACCTATGATTTCCGGCCCTATCTGCGGCCCGGCGATATGGTCGCCGGACAGTACGAGATCCAGGGCTGCATCGCGCACGGCGGATTGGGCTGGATCTATCTGGCCATCGATCGCAATGTCAGCGACCGCTGGGTGGTGCTGAAGGGGCTGCTGCACGGCGGTGACGCCGAGGCGCAGGCGGTGGCGGTGGCCGAGCGGCAGTATCTGGCCGAGCTCGCGCATCCGAGCATCGTGAAGATCCACAACTTCGTGGAACATCCCAGCCCCGAAGGGGTTCCGATCGGCTACATCGTCATGGAGTACGTGGGCGGGCGGTCGCTGCGCGGCATGCTCGACACCTACACCAAGCCCGAGCGGATGCCGGTGCCCGAGGCCATCGCCTACATTCTCGAGGTGCTTCCGGCGCTGGAGTATCTGCATTCGCAGGAGCTGGCCTACAACGATCTCAAGCCCGACAACATCATGGTGACCGAGGATCAGGTGAAACTGATCGACCTCGGCGCGGTGACGGTTTTCGAATCCTACGGAAACCTCTACGGCACCAGGGGATTTCAGGCTCCCGAGATCGCGCGGACCGGCCCGACCGTGGCCACCGACGTCTACTCGGTCGGCCGCACCCTGGCCGTGCTGACGCTGAACATGCCGATGGAGAAGGGCCGCTACCTCGACGGCATCCCGGACCCCGCCACCGAACCCGTCCTGGAACGCCACGAGTTCCTGCACCGGCTGCTGCTGCGCGCGACCGATCCGGATCCGGAGCGCCGCTTCCCGTCCGCGCGGGTGATGGCCACCCAGCTCGCCGGGGTGCTGCGCGAGATCCTGGCCGCCGACACCGGCACCGAACATCCGCAGCTGTCCACGCTGTTCAGCCCGACCCGCACCAGTTTCGGCACCGCGGAACTGGTCGCTCAGACCGACGCCTACGCCGACGGCCGGGCCCGCAGTCGTAACCTCAGCGCCCGCGATGTGGCCGCGGCACTTCCGGTTCCGCTGGTCGATCCGGCCGATCCCGCGGCGGCGCTGCTGGCCGGGACGGCGCATCCGGAACCGGCGCATGCCCTGGACGCGGTGCGCCTGGCCCGGCAGCGGGCCGCGGCCGAACCGGGTGAGATACCCGAAACCTTCGCCATCGAGGCCACCTTCGCCGAGGTCCGCATCCATCTGGACGTCGACCAGCCCGCCGCCGCGCGGGAGCTGCTGGTGCGCCTCGACGAAACCGATTGGCGGGTGGACTGGTATCTCGGGCTGGCCGCCCTGCTCGAGCAGGATTTCGAGCGGGCCTTCGGCCATTTCGACGAGGTGCTGTGCGCGCTGCCGGGCGAGATCGCCCCCAAGCTGGCGCTCGCGGCCACCGCGGAACTGATCCTGCAGCACTGGGATTCGCCCGACCCGGAGCAGTGGCGCGCCTATGCGGAGAAGTTCTACGGGACGGTCTGGCGCACCGACCGCGGCGTGGTGAGCGCGGCCTTCGGCCTGGCCCGCCAGCTCGCCGCGGCCGGGCGCATCACCGAGGCGGTGCGGGCCCTGGACGAGGTACCCGCCGCCTCCCGCCACTACACCGAGGCCCGCATGACCGCGGTGCTGCTGCTGCTCACCGCGGTCCCGGTCGCCGACCTCGAGGAATCCACCCTGCACATCGCCGCCGCCCGCGTCCAAACCCTCCCGCCCGGCGAACACCGTGCGCCCCAAATGCGTGTCCTGGTCCTCGGCGCGGCCCTGTCCTGGCTCCAGGCGGGCCACACCCCGAAACTCCCCGGCGCCACCCTGTTCGGCGAACCCTTCACCGAACGCGACCTCCGCACCGGCGCCGAGGCCGCCCTGCGCACCCTGGCCCGCTCGGCCCCCGGCCGCACCCACCGCTACGCCCTGGTCGACCTGGCCAATTCCATCCGCGCCAAGACCTGGTTCTGACCCTCGATCACCCCACCAAAGACGGTGCGGCACAACCGCGAGGCAGCCGCACGCGCAGGGCACGGGCGCAGCCGCACCCCTTCTCGCGGTTCGCACCCTCTACGGTCGCCCGTAGGGGGTGCGAAGGGCGGGACGGGGTGCGGCTGGGTGGGGTGGTCAGGAGACCAGGCGGGCGGCGGCGCGGGCGATCGCCAGTTCCTCGTTGGTGGGGACCACGAGGACCGCGACCTCGGTATCCGGGGGTGAGATGTGGCGCGGGGAGCGGTCTTTCGCGGTGTTGCGGACCGGGTCCACGACGATGCCGAAGCGGCCGAGTCCGGCCAGGGCGTCGGCGCGGACCTGGGCGTTGTTCTCCCCGACACCGGCGGTGAAGGTGATCGCGTCCACCCGGCCGAGTTCGACCAGATACGCGCCGAGGTAGCGGCGCAGCCGGTGCACGTAGACGTCATAGGCCAGGCGCGCCGCCGCGTCGCCGGATTCGATGAGCTCGAACAGCTCCCGGAAGTCGTTGACCCCGGACAGGCCCTTGATGCCGGAGTTGCGATTCAGCAGTTCGTCGATGCCGTCGATGCCCAGGCCCGCGGTCCGAGCCAGATGCCCGATGATGCCGGGATCGATATCGCCGGAGCGGGTGCCCATCACCAACCCCTCCAGCGGGGTGAGCCCCATGCTGGTGTCGATCGCCCGGCCGCCCCGGATCGCCGAGGCCGAGGCCCCGTTGCCCAGGTGCAGCACAATCTGATTCAGCTCCGCGCCATCGCGCCCGAGCAGTCGCGCGACCTGTTCGGACACGTACTCGTGCGAGGTGCCGTGGAAGCCGTAGCGCCGGATGCCGTGCTGCGCGGCCACCTTCGCATCGATGGCGTAGGTCTTGGCCGCGTCGGGCAGGCCGTGGAAGAACGCCGTATCGAACACCGCCACCTGCGGCACGTCGGGCAGCAGCTCGCGGGCCGAACGAATGCCGGTCACATTGGCCGGATTGTGCAGCGGCGCGAGCGCGGACAGTTCGTCGATGGCCCGCACCACCTCGTCGGTGATGAGCGTGGGCCGGTAGAACACCTCGCCGCCGTGCACCACCCGATGCCCGACCGCGGCCAGACCCTCGCCCGCCAGATCGTGACCGTCGCGGGCGAACAGGTCGAAGACCACCCGCAGGCCCTCGGCGTGATCGGCGATCGCGCCGTGGTGTTCGAGGGTGTGGCCGTCGCCGCGATGTTCGACCGTGGCCGTGCCGTCGGCGACCGGCTCACCGATCCGCGACACCTGCCCCGAGGCCGCCACCGCGCCCGAAACCGGGTCCAGCAGTTGATATTTGATGGACGACGAGCCGGAGTTGATGACCAGGACCCGCATTGCTCACTCCCCCTGCGCCTGAATCGCGGTGATGGCCACGGTATTGACGATGTCGGCGACCAGCGCCCCGCGGGACAGGTCGTTGACGGGCTTGCGCAGACCCTGCAGCACCGGCCCGATGGCCACCGCGCCCGCGCTGCGCTGGACCGCCTTGTAGGTGTTGTTGCCCGTATTGAGGTCCGGGAACACGAAAACCGTCGCGCGCCCGGCCACCTGCGAATTCGGCAGTTTGGCGCTGGCCACCGAGGGCTCGATCGCCGCGTCGTACTGGATCGGGCCCTCGACCAGCAGCTCGGGGGCGCGTTCGTGCACGAATTTGGTTGCCGCGCGGACCTTGTCGACATCGGCGCCGCTGCCGGACTCGCCGGTGGAATACGACAGCATCGCCACCCGCGGCTCGATGCCGAACTGCGCGGCCGTGCGCGCGGAGGAGATCGCGATATCGGCCAGCTGTTCGGCCGTCGGATCCGGCACCACCGCACAGTCACCGTAGGCCAGCACCCGGTCGGCCAGGCACATGAGGAAGACGCTGGACACCGTCGAGACGCCGGGCTCGGTCTTGATGATCTCGAGCGCCGGGCGGATGGTGTGGGCGGTGGTGTGCGCCGCGCCGGACACCATGCCGTCGGCAATGCCCTCGTAGACCATCATGGTGCCGAAATACGAGATGTCGGCCATGAATTCGCGCGCCCGCTCCACCGTCATACCCTTGTGCCTGCGCAGCTGGGCATAGGTCTCGGCGAACATCCCGCGCAGTTCGGAGGTGCGCGGATCGAGCACCTGCGCGGCATCGATGTCCAGGCCGAGCTCCGCGGCGCGCCCGCGTACCGTCGCCTCGTCGCCGAGGATGGTCAGATCGGCGATCTTGCGCTGCAGCACCCGCCCGGCCGCGCGCAGGATGCGGTCGTCGTCGCCCTCCGGCAGCACGATCCGCCGCCGGTTCGCCCGCGCCCGCTCCACCAGCCGGTATTCGAACATCTGCGGCGTCACCACCGACTGCACCGGAACCTCGATGAGCTCCAACAGCTTGCGCCCGTCGACCCGCTGCTCCATCAGCGCCAGCGCGGTGTCGACCTTGCGAATACTCGACAGCGACACCCGGCCCCGGGTGCGGGCGGCGGCATTGGCGGTGTCGAAGGTGCCCAGGTCGGTGGTCAGGATGGGCAGTTTCGGCTTGAGACCCTCGATCAGGCGCGCGATCGCCGGATCGGGCCGCAGGCCGCCATTCATGATGATGCCCGACAGCGACGGAAAGCCCTCGGCCTCATGGGCGTTCACCAGTGCGAGCAGCGCATCGGAGCGGTCGGCGGGGACGATGACGGCCACGCCGTCGGTGAGCCGCTCCAGGATGTGCTCGGCGGTCATGCCGCCGACCATCACCGACAGCGCCTCGCGCTGCATGAGCTCCGGATCGCCGGAATACAGCTCGCCGTGCATGGCCTCGCAGAGCTCGTGCATCGTGGGCGCGGTCAGCAGCGGCACCTCGGGCAGCGTCCAGGACGGCGCGCCGATCCGCTGCATCGCCTTGGCCACGTCGTCGAGGGCGTCCGGATCGCAGCGGTTGACGACGATCGCCATGGCCTTGGCGTGTTCGGCCGCCAGCTCGCTCTCACACAGCTCGGCGACCTGCACGATCTCGACCGGTGAGCGCCCCGCGCCACGCAGCACCAGCAGCACCGGGGCGCCCAGGTTCACCGCGATGCGGGCGTTGAAGCGCAGCTCGCTGGGGCTGGCCACATCGGTGTAGTCGCTGCCCACGATGACCACGGCGTCGCAGACCTTGGCCACGTCGTGGAAGCGCATCACGATATCGCTGATCGCCGCGTCCGGATCGGCGTGCACCTGCTCGTAGGTGACCCCGACGGCCTGGTCGTAGTCGATATCGGCGGTGCAGTGCTCGAGCAGCAACTCCAGGATGTAGTCGCTGCCGCTGCCCGAGCGGGTGATCGGCCGGAACACCCCCACCCGGGGTGTGGTCGCCGACAGCAGATGCAGCATGCCCAGCGCGACCGTCGACTTGCCGGTATCCCCCTCGAGGGAGGCGATGTAGACGGTGGACGGTGCGGGTTCGGCCATGCGCACGAGCTTAATGACGGTCACGGCTCGCGCCGACCGTCCGGACGGCAACTTTCCGGAAATCACATCCGACGCCCGCCTTCCGCCGTGTCGAGCGTTTCGGACATGGTTCTGCGTCATCGGAGCATCGGCCCGCTCACCGCCGCGCCGTAGCGGCGATACCAGTTACGAACCAGAAGCACCGCGGCCCCACGCGTTCACCGCGAAAGTGAAGTCCGCCCTGTGAATTTCTAGGATGCTCGCTATGACAGCACCGTTCCCGTATCGCCAATGGGGTTCACGCACGAGCCTGTTCTCGCGCCTGGCCAGCCGCTTCGCGGCGACCAAGCCCGGCTCGTTCGTCGTCCGCAAACTCACCCCGCTGGATCGGAAGGTGCTCGAGCGCACCGCGGGCCGATACACCGTGCTCGGCCCGATCGGCGCCCCGGTCGTCCTGCTCACCACCATCGGCCGCAAATCCGGTCGCCCGCGCACCTCGCCGCTGCTGTTCGTGCACGACGGCGACGTGCTGTATGTGATCGGCAGCAATTTCGGACAGGCCCACCACCCGGCCTGGACGGCGAATCTCCTGGCCCACCCGGAGGGCGAGGTGGCCATCGCGGGCGAGCGAATCCCGGTGCGCGCCCGGCTGGTCGAGGATCCGGCGCACAAGGAGGAGATCTTCGCCCGGTTCGTGGAGACCACCGCGGCGTATGCCGCCTATCGCGATCGCACCGGCCGGGATCTGCGGATCTTCGCGCTGACCCGCGCCTGAGCACAGCGACGGCCCGCGGGTGTTGCGTCGGCAACACCTGAGCAAGGCCCGCGGCGTCGTCCATTAGAGTTTCCATTCGGAATTATCTGCCGAATGGGAGAGCGGTCTTGTCCACAGTCGCACGCCGGCGCACCCGCCGCCTCGGTGCCGTCGCCGCGGCGGTCGTCGCGGCCCTGACCGGCCTCGGCGTGGCCGCGCCCGCACACGCCGACCTGCTGCCACCGCCCCCGCGCTCGGATCCGTTCTACGATCCGCCCGCCGATTTCGCGGACACCACCCCGGGCACGGTTTTGCGCTCGCGGCCCGTGCAGCTGGGCATCTCCGTTGCGGCGACCGCCTGGCAATTGCTCTATCGGACCACCGACCTCGACGGCCGCCCGGACGCCACCGTGACCACCGTGCTGCTGCCCGCGGGCGCCCGGGAGGATCGCCCGCTGGCGGCGTTCCAGGCCTACGAGAACAGCTCCGCACCCGACTGCGTGACCTCGTATCAGCTCGAACTCCCCGATCTGCCGATCAATGCGGCCACCATGCAGCGCCCCGATATCGCGGAACTGCTACAGCGCGGCTGGGCGGTCTCGATCGCCGATTTCGAGGGCCGCCGCGGGCATTTCGCCGTCGCCGACGAGCCCGGCTACCTGATTCTCGACGGCATTCGCGCCGCGGAACACTTCGGCCCGCTGGGCCTGAACGCGCACACCCGGGTCGGGCTGTACGGCAACTCCGGCGGCGGCCTGGCCACCGGCTGGGCGGCCGAGGTGCAGCCGCGCTACGCCCCGGAGCTGAATCTGGCCGGGGCGTCGATCGGCACCCCGGTCCCCGCGCCCAGCGATTCGATTCGCAAGAGCAACGGCACGGTCTCGGCCGGGCTGGGCGGCGATCTGTTCGCGTCGCTGGCCACCGCCTATCCGGAATTCGGCGACGCGGTGCGCGCGCACATGTCGCCGGAGGGCCTGGCCGCACTCGACACCGTGCGCGCACAATGCGTGATCGCCAACAACTTCCGGTTCATGTTCACCGATTGGCAGCGCTATCTGGATCTGCCTCTCGACCAATTCCTCGCGCTACCACCGGTATCGGATGTGCTGCGGCGGGTCTCACTGGGCGGCCACGCGCCGACCGCGCCGATATTCCTCTATCAGGACGTGCACGACGAGATCATCTCGGTCGGCTCGACCGACGCCCTGGCCGAGAAATACTGCGCCGCGGGAACTTCGGTGGACTACGTCCGCGATCTCACGGCCGACCACACCTCGATCGGCGATGCGGGCCGACCCGCCGCGATCGGCTGGCTCGCCCAGCGCCTGGACGCCGGGGCCCCGGCACCGTCCGGCTGCGCCACCCGTGACGTGCGGTCGGTGTCGGAGCTCGACGGCTCGAACTAGAGCGCCCGCAGCCGCGGCGCGAGATCGCGCTGGAACAGGTCCAGGAACCGGCGCTGATCATGGCCCGGGGCGTGGAAGACCAGGTGGTTGAGCCCGGCGTCCACATACGGCTTGATCTGGGCGACGGCCTCGTCCGGATCGCTGGCGACGATCCAGCGCTTGGCGATCTGCTCGATCGGCAGGGCGTCGGCGGCGGCCTCCATCTCGATCGGATCGGTGATGGAGTGCTTCTGCTCCGGGGTCAGCGACAGCGGCGCCCAGAAGCGCGTATTCTCCAGCGCCAGTTCGGGATCGGTGTCGTAGGAGATCTTGATCTCGATCATCCGATCGATATCGTCCACCGAGCGCCCGGCCTTGTCGGCGCCCTCCCGCACCGCGGGCATGAGCTTGTCGGTGTAGAGCTCCATCCCCTTGCCCGAGGTGCAGATGAAACCGTCACCCGCCCGGCCCGCGTACTTGGCCACCAGCGGACCGCCCGCGGCGACGTAGATCGGAACGCCGCCCTTGGGAACGTCGTAGATGGAGGCACCGACGGTGTTGTAGTACTGCCCGTGGAAGTCGACCCGGTCACCGGTCCACAGCTGGCGGATCAGATCCACGGCCTCGCGCAGCCGGGCGAAGCGCTCCTTGAACTCGGGCCATTCGCCCTGGTACCCGGTCGCGATCTCGTTGAGCGCCTCACCGGTGCCCACGCCGAGCATGATCCGGCCCGGATAGAGCAGGCCCATGGTCGCGAAGGCCTGGGCGATCACGGCCGGGTTGTAGCGGAAGGTCGGGGTCAGCACCGAGGTGCCCAGCTGGATGCGCTTGGTGCGCTCGCCGACCGCGGTCATCCAGGCCAGCGAGAACGGGGCGTGCCCGCCCTTGTGCCGCCAGGGCTGGAAGTGGTCGCTGACCGAGGCGCTGTCGAGCCCGTGCTCCTCGACCAGGACCCCGAGCTCGACGAGTTCGCGAGGTCCGAACTGCTCCGCCGACGCCTTGTACCCGAGCTTGAGTTCACTCACTTGCGCCACTCCTGTTCACTGTCGCTGATGGGATCCGCGTTTCCCGTTCGACCGAATGCAGCGCCGGGCGGCAACCAACTATTTCACCGGATCCGGCCGAAGGGACTCGCGACCGCCTTCGACCCTAGGCCGCTGTGGGAATCGTCGCATATACCCGAGAAGTCCACCCTCGTCCGCCCGATAGCCCACAATTGGCTGTGTGACTGCCGACGAGGAACCGATCCTGTCCTACTTAACCGATATGGACGGGGTGCTGGTGCACGAGGACCATCTGGTGCCCGGTGCGGACAAGTTCTTGGCCGAACTCCAGTCCAATGACATCCCGTTCCTGGTGCTCACCAACAACTCCATCCGCACCCCGCGCGATCTGCAGGCCCGGCTGCGCCACACCGGCCTGGACATTCCGCCGGAGTCGATCTGGACCTCCGCGCTGGCGACGGCGACCTTCCTCAACGATCAGAAGCCGGGCGGCACGGCGTATGTGGTCGGCGAGTCCGGGCTCACCACGGCCCTGCACGAGATCGGGTACGTGCTCACCGACAGCGATCCGGACTATGTGGTCCTGGGCGAGACGCGCACCTATTCGTTCGAGGCGATCACCACCGCGATCCGCCTGGTCGACCGCGGCGCCAATTTCATCGCGACCAATCCGGACCCGACCGGGCCCTCGCGCGAGGGCCTGCTGCCCGCGACCGGTTCGGTGGCGGCCCTGATCACCCGGGCCACCGGTAAGGACCCCTACTACGTGGGCAAGCCGAATCCGCTGATGATGCGTTCGGCGCTGCGACGCATCGGCGCGCATTCGCAGTCCACGGTCATGATCGGCGACCGGATGGATACCGACGTCATCTCCGGGCTCGAGGCCGGGATGCGGACCATCCTGGTCACCTCGGGCATCTCCACGCGCGCGTCGGTGGAGAAGTATCCGTACCGGCCGACGCTGGTGATCGATTCGGTGGCCGATCTGGTGGGCCGCACCTCGAATCCGTTCGCGGCCTGAGCTATTCGGATTCCAGCCGGTCCAGCGCCGCGGACAGGGTGGTCAGCGCGTCGACGACGCGCGCGAATTCGGCCGTACCCAGTTCGGCCGCCAGGCGTTTCGACAGCGCCGCGTGCTGGGGCGTGATCCGCGCGACGGCCGCCCGGCCGTCGGCGGTGATCGCGACCAGTTTGGCGCGGCGATGCGCGGGATTCGGCCGGTATTCCGCCAAACCCTTGTCCACCAGCAGATCCGCGATGCGCTGCACGCTCTGCCGGGTGATGCCCATGGCGCGGGCGATCCCGGCCACCGGCAGCGGCTCGGGCAGTACCGCACCGAGCACCTGCCACCAGGCCGCAGTGAGCCCGGCCGGGCGGGCCAATTCCTCCGCGATGCCGAGGAATTGGCCGTTGAGCCGGAAGGAGGTGATCGCGGCCGCGCTGAACAGCTCCTGCTCCGAGTGGGTCACCGTGCCGCGACCTCCGCGCGCTGCTGCTCGTAGGCGGCGAGGGTGTAGAAGCCCTGCGGATCGTTGCCGCCGTAGAGCGCGTGCCAGGCGTCGAGGATGTGCGGCTCGTACAGGCCCAGCCGCGCGAAGATCGCCTGCGCGAATTCCACCGGCCGGGTGCCGGTGGCCGTGATCAGGTCGCCATCGGTGACGGTGGGTTCGGTGCGGTAGTGCGCGCGGCCCGAATATCCGCTCGCGGCAAGGAACTCCGGATCGTTGCTGGTATGCGGCCGATCGTCGAGCAGGCCCGCGAGCGCCAGGCCGAAGGTGGCGCCGCAGATCGCGGCCACCGGCACCCCCGCGGCGAGGAATTCCCGCGCCTTGCGGGCGAAGGCGGCCGTCTCCGCGCCGCCCCAGGTATCCGCGCCCGGCAGGATCAGCATCGCGCTGTCGGCGGGTGAGAGCCGATCGAGCGCCACATCGGGCACGACCCGCATGCCCCCGGCCGAGGTGACCGGCGCGGCGCTCGGGCCGACCGTCCGCACCTGCCAGGTCCCGGGCTCGCGCTGCCACAGCGGCCGGTTGATATGCGCGGTCGCATGGCCGACCTCCCAGTCGGAGAAGGTGTCGTAGACGGCCATGTGCACGGTTTTCATCATGACAGCATCCTGTCATATTTGACAGGATGCTGTCAATAATTTGCTATCCCGGCACGCTTTTCGCCGGGATCAGCTCAGGGCCTGATCCAGATCTCCGAGCAGATCTTCGACATCCTCCAGGCCGACCGAGACGCGCACGACGCCGTCGGTGATCCCCACGGCCGCACGGCCTTCCGGCCCCATGGCCCGGTGTGTGGTGGTGGCCGGATGGGTGATCAGGGTCTTGGCGTCGCCGAGGTTGTTGGAGATATCGATGATGCGCAGCCGGTTGAGCACCTCGAAGGCCCGCTTCTTGGCCGCTGTGCTGTCGCCCTCGGACCCGCCCCCGGCCGCGAGTTCGAAGGTGACCACCGTGCCCCCGCCCGACATCTGCTCGCGGGCCAGCGTGTGCTGCGGATGTGACGACAGGAACGGGTATTTCACCCACGCGACCGACGGATGCCGCTCCAGGAATTCGGCGATCTCGAGCGCGGCCCGCACCGAATGGCGCACCCGCAGCGGCATGGTCTCCAACCCCTTGAGCAGGGTCCACGCATTGAACGGGCTCAGCGCCGGACCGGTATGGCGCATCAGGGTTTTCACCGGGCCGTCGATGTAGTCGTGCGGCCCCAGGATCGCACCGCCGAGCACCCGCCCCTGGCCGTCGATGTGCTTGGTGCCCGAATACACCACCACATCCGCGCCGAGATCCAGGCTGCGCTGCAGCAGCGGGGTGGCGAAGACGTTGTCCAGCACCACCTTCGCGCCCGCGGCGTGCGCGAGTTCGGACACCCGACGCACGTCGACCAGGGTCTGCATCGGATTGGACGGGGTCTCGAAGAATACGGCCGTGGTCGGCCGCGACAGCGCCCGCTCCCACTGGTCGAGGTCCTCGCCGTCGACGAAGACGGTCTCCACGCCCCAGCGCGGCAGGATCTCGTTGCACACCACGAAGCAGGAGCCGAACAGGCTGCGCGCCGCCACCAGCCGATCGCCCTTGCCCAGCAGCGCGCCGAGCGCGACGAAGACCGCCGCCATACCGCTGGCGGTCGCGAAACACGCCTCGGCGCCCTCGATCAGCCGCATCCGCTCCTCGAACATGGCGACCGTCGGATTGCCGTAGCGCGAGTACACGAAGTGCTCGATATCGCCGGTGAACGCGGCCTCGGCCGCCTCGGCGCTCTCGTAGACGAAGCCGGAGGACAGATACAGCGCCTCGGCGGTCTCCTCGAATCCGGAGCGCCGCAGCCCGCCGCGCACGCCGATGGTGGCCGGGCCCACGCCCTCGGGCAGGGGCTTGTCGAACGCGCCGCCGGTGATCACGACTGCCGCCACGGTAGGCCGTGGGCGCGCCAGCCCGCGCCGCCGCGATGTCCGTTCGCGTCCAGCGGGCCCTCGAAGCCCTCGAGCACGTTGTAGGACGGGCTGTACCCGGCCGCCGTGGCGGCCTTGGCCGCCCCGATCGAGCGCTGGCCGGAGCGGCACAGGAAGATCACCGGCGCGTCACTGCCGGTGGGTCGGTGCGCCAGGATCTGCTCCAGCTGCTCGTCGAAGTTCGCATTCGGCTGCCCGCTGCTGTCGACCCACTCGATGAAGGCGGTGGGCCGACCGAGCTCCTCGGTGTCGGGCACCCCGACGAACCGCCATTCGGCCTCGGTGCGCACGTCGATCAGCACCGCATCCGGGTTGTCCCGCAACAGTTCCCAGGCCTGCTGGGGGGTGATGTCGCCCGCGTAGCTCATGACCGTGCCTCACAGCAGCAGCAGTTGTTGTCGTCCATTCGATGAACCTCCTCGCGAATCCGCACTTGCCGCGCCGTCTTCGGCGCGTGGCCAGGTCGTCACCCGGAGCACCCCACCGCGGAGGAGGGTTGCCGACCAGCGAGCCGGGGCTTGGCGCTGGTACTCATGACCTGGGATGAGAGTGCCTGGTCAACGGCCCGCGTGTCAATTGCAGACCAGCCATCGCTCGTCCGACTTGGTGAGATTCCAGGTCGCGGTCCGCTCGCGTCCGTCGATCTTGCTGGTCACCGTGGCCCGGGCGCGACCGCCGTCCACGGTGGTATCGCGGATGTTCTCGATCTCGACCTGCTTGCCGAGGGCGTCGGGCCCGAGCGGGGACCGGACCGCGTCGAATTCGGGACAGGCGGTGGTCGCCCGCCGCTTGGCGTCCGAATCCGCCTGGGCGGTGGCGAAATTGCGCACGGCCACCGCCACCCGATCGGAGTCTGTGACATTGTTCTCAGCCGGGCGCAGCACGCCCAGCAGCACCACGCCGCCGACCAACAGCAACGCCACCACCGCGGCCGCGATGAACGGCACCAGGGACCGCGTGGGCTCGCGCTGGTCGATCGGGGTCGGTTCGTCCGCATCGCTCATGCGGATATCATCGCTGGTCATCGATAGCGTTTCGAATCACACTCGAATTTCCCGGCCCGGACCGGGAATATCGGCCGTAGCTGCCACCGATAGAATTTCAGGAACTCCGGCCTCGGCCGGGCGGACCGCATCCCATCGGAGCAACAAGGCAGCATCGCGGGATGACGACAATCCGGGCCAGATCCCGGCTCGCACGTCAACTTAGCCTAAGCTAAGAAAGACGGCTAAGACATGACGACAGAGTTCTCGACCAGAGGGTGCGCGTAAGAATGACCGAAACCAGTGCAGCGACCCGCCCATTGCGCATCGCGATCGTGGGCGCCGGACCGGCCGGAATCTACGCCGCCGACGCGTTGATGAAGTCCGACGCCGAGGTCAGCATCGACCTGTACGAGCGGATGCCCGCCCCCTTCGGCCTGATCCGCTACGGCGTCGCGCCCGATCACCCGCGCATCAAGGGCATCATCACCGCGCTGCACAAGGTGCTCGACAAGCCGCAGGTCCGCCTGCTCGGCAATATCGACTACGGTTCGGACATCACCCTCGAGGAGCTGCGCCGCTTCTACGACGCCGTGATCTTCTCCACCGGCGCCAACGCCGACCGCGAGCTGCGCATCCCCGGTATCGATCTGGACGGCTCCTACGGCGCGGCGGACTTCGTGTCCTGGTACGACGGCCATCCGGACGTACCGCGCAACTGGCCGCTGGACGCGGAGAAGGTCGCGGTGCTCGGCGTTGGCAATGTGGCGCTGGATGTGGCGCGCGTGCTGGCCAAGACCGGTGACGAACTGCTGCCCACCGAGATTCCGCCGAACGTCTACGAGGGCCTGAAGCAGAACAAGGCGCTCGAGGTGCACGTGTTCGGTCGCCGCGGCCCGGCACAGGCCAAGTTCACCCCCCTGGAGCTGCGCGAGCTGGACCACTCGCCCACGATCGAGGTCATCGTCGATCCCTCCGACATCGACTACGACGAGGGCTCCGAGGCGGCCCGGCGGCATTCCAAGCAGGTCGACATGGTCTGCAACACCCTCGAGCAGTGGGCGATCCGCGATGTGGGCGACCGCCCGCACAAGCTGTTCCTGCACTTCTTCGAGGCCCCCGCCGAGGTGATCGGCGATGAGAACGGCAAGGTCGTCGGCCTGCGCACCGAGCGCACCCAGCTCGACGGCACCGGCAACTGCAAGCCGACCGGCAAGTTCACCGACTGGGAGGTGCAGTCGGTGTACCGGGCCGTGGGCTACCTGTCGCAGAACATTCCGCAGCTCCCCTTCGACGAGCAGGCGGGCACCGTACCGAACGAGGCCGGTCGCGTGCTGGTCGACGAGGACGCCGACGGCGCGGCGCGCTACCTGCCCGCCACCTACGTCACCGGCTGGATCAAGCGCGGTCCGGTCGGCCTGATCGGCCACACCAAGGGCGACGCCAACGAGACCATCGCCTGCCTGCTCGACGACGCCCCGAACTTCGCCCCGGCCGCGGACCCGGATCCGGAGTCGGTCACCAAGTGGCTGGAGGACAAGGGCATTCCGTTCACCACCTGGGCCGGGTGGTACCGCCTGGACGCGCACGAGCGCTCCCTGGGCGAGCCGCAGGGCCGCGAGCGGGTGAAGGTCGTCGAGCGCGAGGACATGCTGCGCGCCAGCGAACCGCACAAGGTGTGATCGCCCATCCATTCCGAGGCATGCTGATCACGTGTTCGATGCCCATGTCCACATCATCGATCCGCGCTTCCCGCTGATCGAGAACGACGGCTACCTGCCCGCACCGTTCACCGTCGCCGATTACCGAAAGCGGATGGCACGCTTCGACGTCGACGGTGGCGCGGTGGTCAGTGGGTCGTTCCAGGGCACCGATGCCAGCTTCCTGACCGCGGCCCTGGCCCAGCTCGGGCCGGGCTGGGTGGGGGTGGTCGACCTGCATCCGGACGCCACCGACGCACAGATCCTCGAACTGGACCGGGCGGGCGTGCGGGCGCTGCGATTCAACCTCAAGCGGGCCGCCGGGGATATCGTGGCGCTGACCATGCAGGCGCTGCGGGCCTACGACCTGGTGGGCTGGCATGTGGAGCTCTACATCGACGGTTCCATGCTGGGCTCGCTGGAGCCGGTGATCTCGAAACTGCCGACGCTGTCGATCGATCACATGGGCATGTCCGACGACTGTCTGCCGTATCTGCTCGACCTGGTCGATCGGGGCGCGCGGGTGAAAGCGTCCGGCTTCGGCCGGGTGGCGATGGATGTGCCCGCGGCGCTGCGGCGCATTCACACGGTCAATCCGGACGCGCTGATGTTCGGCTCCGATCTGCCCGGCACCCGCGCGGGGCGGCCCTTCCAGGACTCCGATATCGAACTCATCGCCGATGTGGTCGGCACCGATATGTACAAGGTCCTGGAGGACAACGCCCGCGCGTTCTACCGGCTGCCGGTGAAGGTGCGCCCGATCCACGAGGATCCGCTGCCCACCCTGCCCATTCCCACCGACGAGGTGCCCACGCTGCGGCTGCACCGCTCCGATCTGCCGAGACCGGCAGCGGGCGATACGCTTCCGCTGCCGGTCATCGAGTAGTTCAGTCGAGATTCGGATGGGCCATCAGATAGTCCGCCGCCGCTGAGGCGACCCGGTAGGCGTTGTCGACGGCCAGCGGGAAGCCCGGATTCTCCGCGCCCGTATCGATGGCGGTCAGCAGTTCGGTCACCGACTGCCCCGGACGGGGGCGATCGAAATTGCTTGCGGTGCGCAGACTTACGTAGCGGTTCAGCTTGCCCGCGCGGGCCAGGGCGGCCGCGGTGGCATTGTCCTCCATCTGGGAGGTGCAGTAGCGGGCCCGGCCGTCGGTCTGCGTGCGCACGATCGCGGCGGCCTGCGCCGACGACGCCGCGCCGGACCAGAAATTGTCACCGGTGGCCGTATCGCATTGGGTGACAACCGGTTTCTGCCCCTCCTGCCCCGGGAAGGCGGCGCGCGCCTGGGCGGCGGCGGGGCTGTCGGCCAGTGTGACGTCCTTGGTGTTGCGATAGACCGCGTCGACCAGGCGCTGGTCCAGCTCGTAGACCTCGGTACCCGCCTTCGGCATGCCTAGATAGCCGTCGGGCACGCCCGGATCGTCCTGCGGCAGTACGTGATGTCCGAGATCGACGTCGACCACCCAGCGCGCCCAGGCCGCGAAGCCGAGGGTGCCCGCCTCCGGGGGTGTGCCCGCGATACCGGCGGTGATGAAGTACGCGTTGTCGAAATCCAATCGCGGCGAGGCCAATACGGCCGAGGTGGACAGCGCCGCATTGGTCTTGCCCATATCCGTCACCATCATGCACAGACCGGAGTCGTTGCACCGCACCGGCCTTCGCACCCCGGGCACCGGGATCTCGTGCGACCACTGCCGCTGCTTCACCCACGGCTCGGCCTCGGGATCGAACATGGTGATCACCATCGCCTTCACCCCGATCCGATCCGTGCCGCCCGCCTGCGTACCGCAGCCGCCCAGCACGAAGACCAGTCCCAGCGCCGACAGCAGCGCACCGACCCACCTGGTGTACAACGAACCTCCCTGACCTCGATTGATGTTCCGCAGACAGCAATACCGTACAGTCGGTACGCAGCACGGGAGGCGGCGGCGTGCCCCAGGAATTATGGGCATGGAACCGGCACACCGGTCGGTAGCCTGGACGCTGCCGACGTCGACGGACATACGGGGGTCTGTCGTCGAAACGCGCGGTGCGACAGCAAGATTCCTCAGATCGGAGACCCCATGCGACTCGTGGGCACCCTGGCCCTCGGCGCCGCCGCCGCAACCCTCGCCGCCTTCGCCTACGCGAACGCCACCGGACCGGACACCACCCTCGCCCCCACACCGACCACCACACCTCCCACCACCACGGCCACCTCCACCACCACCCTCGCTCCCACCACGACCGCCGTCCCGCCCACCACGTCGCCGTTGCCGACCACCACCACGACCACGACCACGACCGCACCCCCGATCACCCGAGATCCCGCGCCCGACGACGGCATGCCCTGCGGCTCCGGCTTCGCCGACCTCGAGGTCCGCGCCTTCGACATCAGCTGCAACACCGCCCGCGAGGTGACCGATGCCTACGGCCGTTCGGCGACGCGCTGGAACTACGACGTCGTCGTCACCGTCGACATCCTCACCTCGACCTGGAATTGTCAACAGCTGCGCGGGGATTGGGATTGGGACGCCTACCAGGAGTGCGTGAACCGCGATCGGCCGTCCGAGCGCGCCTGGCTGATGGGAACCGTGAAACCCGTCGAGAACCGCGATAGCGGCGTCCTGCCGGGGACCGGCTCGGCCGGGCGGTAGATCGCACCGCGCGTCCGGCGGCACGGGTGCCGCCGGACGCGTTCACCCCCTATTGTCATACTGACAACAACCGGATGTGATCCGGTGCGCAGGATCGATGACGAACCGAGGTAGGGCGTGAGCACTCCATCCACCGCGAAACAGGGCCCGCTCGCGGGCATTCGGGTTGTCGAGCTGGCCGGGATCGGCCCCGGACCGCATGCGGCGCTGCTGCTGGCGGATCTGGGGGCGGATGTGGTGCGCGTGCAGCGGCCGGGTCTGCTGCCCGGATTCATGGAACGGCCGCAGTGGCGAGGGCGGACCATCGTCGAGGCGAATCTGAAGGATCCGGCCGAGATCGAGCGGGTGCTCGGGTTGATCGACAAGGCCGACGTCCTCATCGAGGGCTTCCGACCCGGGGTCACCGAGCGCATGGGCCTGGGGCCGGAGGTGGCGCTGGAGCGCAATCCGCGGCTGGTGTACGGGCGAATGACCGGCTGGGGACAGTACGGCCCACTGGCCGATCGCGCGGGCCACGACATCAACTACATCTCGCTGACCGGCGTGCTGAACGCCATCGGCCACAAGGGTGAGCGGCCGGTGCCGCCGCTGAACATGGTCGGCGACTTCGGCGGCGGCTCGATGTTCCTGGTGTTCGGCATCCTCGCCGCGCTGGTGGAGCGGCAGAGCTCCGGTAAGGGACAGGTCATCGACGCCGCGATGATCGATGGCGCGCTGGCGCTGTCGCACATGATCTGGGGCATGAAGGGTGTGGGTCTGTGGTCCGACGAGCGCGGCAGCAATCTGCTCGACACCGGTATGGCCTTCTACGACACCTACGAGACCGCCGACGGCAAGTACATGGCCGTCGGGGCCATCGAACCGCAGTTCTACGCCGAGCTGCTGCGGGGCCTCGAAATCGATCCCGAGGGGTTGCCGCATCAGATCGATCCCAACGGCCAGGAGCAGTTGCGCAAATTGTTCACCGAGAGGTTCAAATCGAAAACGCGCGACGAATGGACGGCGATCTTCGAGGGAACCGACGCCTGCTGCACGCCCGTGCTGACGCTGACCGAGGCCGAGCAGAATGCGCATATCGTAGCCCGGACCGGCCTGATCGAGATCGACGGGGTGGTGCAGCACGCGCCCGCGCCGCGCTTCTCCCGCACGCCGGGCGGCATCCCGACTCCACCCCCGTCCGAGGCCACCCCTATCGACCAGGTGTGGACCGCATAACGTGCCGGTAGCGATTGCGCATCTTCGTCGGATCCGCTTGTTACCGTTCGGTGTTCGTTCGCACCGCTCACGATCGCCTCGCGCACTAGAGTAATTCGCATGGCTCGGAATTGGCCGATGATCGAGCGCGGCGGCGAACTGGACGCGATTCGGGCGGCCCTCACCGGCACGGAATTCGTCGGAGCGGTCCTGACCGGCGATGCGGGGGTCGGCAAGACGACGCTGGCCCGGCAGGCCACCGCCGCGGTGGGGGGCAATGTGCGCTGGGTCGCCGGGACCGAATCGGCGCGCAGCATTCCACTGGGTGTGTTCGCGCATATGGTTGGCGTCTACACCGCCCACGATCCGGTGACCTTCATGGCGGCCGCGCGCGAGGCGCTGCTGGCCGACGGGGACACCATCATCGGGGTCGACGACGCCCATCTGCTGGATCAGCTCTCGGCGACCCTGCTGCTGCAGCTGGCCATCGATAAGGCGGCGCGCATCGTCTGCACGGTGCGCAGCGGGGTGCAGGTGCCCGATGCGGTGACCTCGCTGTGGAAGGACGGGCATCTGCTGCGGGTCGACCTGCGGCCGTTCAGCCAGCGCCAGAGCGTCGAGCTGGTGGAGTCCATGCTGGGCGGGCAGTTGGAGGGTTTCACCGCCAATCTGATGTGGGAGTCCTCCGGCGGTAACGCGCTGTTCCTGCGGCATCTGGTCGAGGGCGCGCTGGAGGCGGGCACGCTGCGGCAGGTCAACGGCGTCTGGCAGCTGCGCGGGCGGGCGGCGGTCACCTCGGAACTGGCCGCGCTGCTGGAGGATCGGGTCGAACAGCTGCCCGAGGATGTGCTGCGGGTGCTGGAGCTGCTGACCTTCTGCGAGCCGATCGATCTGGACGTGCTGGCCGAGCTGGCGGGCGAGGAGTGCGTCGAGGCGGCCGAATCGCGCGGCGTCATCCGGATCGTCGAGAACGGCCATCAGCTGCTGGTGCGCTACAACCACCCGCTGTTCGGCGAGGTCATCCGCCGCCGACTGGGCATCGCTTCGGCGCGGCGGCTGCGCGGGCGGCTGTACTCGTCGCTGCGCGAACGCCCGATCAAATCCGCCTCCGACCGCATCCGGCTGGCCGAATTGGCCTTGGACAGTGACAAGTCCGCGGATCTCGAGCTGTTCGTGGCCGCGTCCGAGGATGCCATCGGACTGGCCAACATTCCGCTGGGCGAGCGGTTCGCGCGGGCGGCGGTGGAGCGCAGCGGCGGGGTGGAGGCGGCCGATCTGCTCGCCCGGGCGCTGCTGTGGCAGGGGCATCGGATCGAGGCCGAGCGCACGCTGGCCAGTTTCGATCCGGATCAGCTCAATGAGGTCCAGCTGGCGCGGTGGGGCAGTACCCGGGTGTCGAATCTGTTGTGGGCCATGGGTGATGCCGATCGCGCCAACGAGGTGCTGGCGCTGGTGCGCGAGCGGATCACGCATCCGAAGATCGCATCGACCTTGCAGGGCTTGGCTTCCGCGTGCGCGGTGAACGAAAACCGTTTGGAGGCCGCGTTCGTCGACGCCGAGCAGGTCATGTCGACCGCGGACGCGCCGCCGTGGGCGGTGTGGTGGGCCTCGTTCGGCGGTGGGCTGGCGCTGGCGCTGATGGGGCGCGGCGAGGCGGCGCGGCAGTACGCCGAGCGCGGCCACGAGGTGGAATCGCATATCGACGGGCTCAACCGGTTCATGTCCACCCACGCCGAGGTGTTGGCGCTGACCTTCACCGGTGATCTGGAGGCCGCGCGGCGGCGGGCCGCGACCTATTACGGCTACTCCGCGCCGGGACAGTATCTGGCGTGGGGCTTTTCGCGCATCCTGCAGGGCACCGTGGATGTGGCCCAGAGCCGGTTCCCCGACGGCATCGAGAATCTGGAACATGCGCTGGCCGCGCTGCACGCAGAGGGGGCGGCCGCATGGATGTTTCCGGCGAGAATCCGGCTGGCCGAGGCCTATTCGGCGCTGGGGCGGGCGACCGAGGCGGCCGAGACGATCGCCGAGGCGGTCGCGCGCGGCGGGCGGCACAGCGCGGTGTACGAACCGCAGCTGCAGATCGCGCAGGCCTGGCAGGCCGCGGCCGAGGGAACGGTCAGCCCCGCGGTGCGGCTGGCCGTCGCGGCGGCCGACTCCGCCGCGCGGGCCCATCAGCACGCCATCGAGGCGATGGCGCTGCATACCGCCGCCCGCTTCGGGGATCAGTCGGTCGCGGGGCGGCTGGCCGATCTCGCGGCCCGGATCGATGGGCGTCTGGTGCAGATCCAGGCCAGGCACGCGGTGGCGGTAGCGTCCAACGACGGGCCCGGATTGGATTCCGCCGCAACGCAATTCGAGGAGATCGGGGCGCTGCTGTCGGCCGCGGACGCGGCGGCTCAGGCCGCCTCGGCACATGAACGCTCGGGTGATCGCCGTCGGCTGCTGGAGTCGGCCGCGACCGCCAATCGCTTGGCCGCGGCCTGCGGTGGGGCGAGCACCCCCGCGCTGCGGCAGTCCGCCCAGCCGCTGCCGCTGACCGCGCGCGAGCGCGAGATCGCGAATCTGGTGGCGGCCGGGCTCAGCAATCGCCAGATCGCCGACCGGCTCACGGTGTCGGTGCGGACCGTGGAGGGGCATCTGTATCGCGCCTGCATCAAACTCGATGTCACCGATCGGGAGGCGCTCGCGGAGCTGATGCGGGGAGAGCCGCCGAGCGGCAAACAGCGGAGCTAGGATCGCTGCACAGTTCATCGGTTATCGGTGAGTCTCACCTCGAATTGTCCGCGGCTTCGTCGCTGGGACGCGGCGTGTTTCATCGGCTCGTCCGGATGTTCCGGCAGCCCGCGTAGCGCCTTCGGGCTCTCTCGCTCCATACCAATCCCGTGCGTCGACGAAATCGCACTCCCTCAACGACGATCCGGCCATTGCACGATGCCATCGAAATTCGAGGGATGGCTACGGGGCTGATCGCCAACTACGATGCTCTCGAGCGACGCACGGTCGCCCGTTTGTGCTTGGAAATCCCCGGGGAGGGTGGTGGTCTCGACGTGTGGCGTCGAAGTCTGAACGTACCGACTGGAATTCGCATCGCATTGGCCGCACTCCCGCTGGCGATCGCCCTGGGCTACACCACCCTCGCCCAGGCCGAACCCGGCCCGGTCCAGCCCGGCGTCACCGCCCCGGCCTCCCCCGCCCCCGAGGAACCCGCCGAACTACGCGCCGCCACCCCCCAGACCCCCGCCGCCCCACCCGCGCGCCAACGCCCCACAACCCCCCAGAAAACCGAAACACCCCCACCCCCACCACCACACAGCATCCGCGTAGGCGACTTCGAGGCCCCCATGCCCGAACAGGTCCCCCCGGAGGTCGTGCAGGGTCTGCAGAACGCCATCGACCCGGGCGCCAGAGACCGTCCGAAGCCGTAGCGCCACCTCGCTCTCGGGGCCGTTCAGAACAAGGTCGGTTCGCCGAAGCCCGGGGTGCGTTCGATTTCCAGCAGGCGTTCCTTCGTCATCAGGCCGCCGGGGGCCGAGAAGCCGTGTAGGGCATGGTCGGCGGCCAGGACCCGGTGGCAGGGGACGATGAGGGGGATCGGGTTGCGGCCCAGGGTTTGGCCTACGGCCTGGGCGGCGTGGGGGGCGCCGACGCGGGCGGCCACCTGGCCGTAGCTGAGGGTGTGGCCCGGGTCGATGGCGCGGGTGACCTCGTAGACGGCGCGGTCGAA
Organism: Nocardia sp. CDC159; assembly: GCF_023740735.1. GTDB lineage: Bacteria > Actinomycetota > Actinomycetes > Mycobacteriales > Mycobacteriaceae > Nocardia > Nocardia pulmonis. The sequence goes on along the minus strand of NZ_JAMRXH010000015.1, from coordinate 109,786 downwards.
TTCTGGAATGCCCTTGTGGTCCAAGGGGATCCAGCGCAGGTCGGCCAGGGTGCCCGCGAGGTGGGCGCGGATGTCGGCGATGGCGCGGGCGATCACCTCGGCGGGCTCGGCCTCGCGCACCTCGCGGCCGCGGTAGCGACGCAGCACCGCGGCTCGGGTCGCGGCGGGCGTGGCCTCGGGCAGTAGGAACCGGGCCACGCCGGATTCGGTCCAGGCGATCGCGCAGGTGCCGATCGCCGTGTCGAAGAGCGCGGCCGAAACTGCCGGCCGGTCCGGTTCGGGCATGGGCCCAGTTTGCCGCACGGGACCGACAGTTTCGAGGTAATGAGTCCAGTCTTCAGAACTGGACCGCCCGGCGGCCGAACAGACGCGGCCGCGGCGACGTCGCCGGTTCGGGGCAGGCTGCCTCGGCCTGGCGGGCGCGAATGGCGGCAAGCTCCGAATATTGGCGCTGCTCTTCGTAATACGACATCGACCAGTCCGCCATCGGCGCATGCGGGCGGTACCGCTCGAACAACCGCGCGGCTCCATCCTCTCGGTTGGGCGCATAGCGGTACACGGTCACGGCGAAGGCCACAACCACGGCAAGGGCGACCAGGAAGGAGATCATGCCTCCATCCTGTGGCGATCTGGACCTTGATCAAATATCCACTGTCGCAATACTGGCCTTAATTTGGGCTCAGCCCCTCATCGACCAGTCCACTTCTGAAAATTGGCCTCATCCGGAGCCCGCGCGGCATCCCAGTCGGTCAGCGAGTGCCGTATCGCCAGGCTCGCGCGCCGGAAAGCCTTGCGTTCCGCCGCACTCGGCGCATATGCGCCGATCACAACGACGGCCACGACCACGACCACCCCGACGATCAGCAAAGTGAGCATGCGCACATACTCCACGCCAGCTGGACTTGAAATACATAGCCAGCAGGGCAATACTGGCCTGCATGGCAACCCGAGTGATCAGCGCGGCCACCCTCACCCGCGACCTGGGCCGATGGCGGCACGAGGACGGTGACGAGGCGGCCAGCCGCCGCTCGGCCCGGCCCGCCTATCTGGCCCTGGCCGAGGGCATCCGGCTGCTTATCCACGACGGCCGGGCCCCGCTGGGCGTGGCACTGCCGAGCGAGCGCGATCTGGCCACCGCCCTCGGCGTCAGCCGGACCACGGTCACCTCCGCCTACACCCTGCTGCGCGAGCACGGCTATCTGCTCAGCCGCCAGGGTTCGCGCAGTACGGTCGCACTCCCGGCAAGCGTGAAGCACGACGGGAACAAGCCCACCCGCGGCATCCTCGCGCTGATGTCGGAGGGTGAGCTGCCGACGATCGATATGACCTACGCGGCCATGTCCGCCCCGCCGGAGATGACCGACGCGTATTCCGCGGCGCTACAAGGACTTCCGATCTATCTCGGCACCCACGGCATGGATCCGATCGGCGTGCTGACCCTGCGCGAGGCGGTCGCGCGCCGCTACACCGAGCGCGGGCTGCCCACCGATCCGGATCAGATCCTGATCACCCTCGGCGCGCAGCACGGTCTGCGATTGCTGCTCAACGTCCTGACCGCCCCGGCCGAGCGGGTGCTGATCGATCATCCGACCTATCCCAACGCGATCGAGGCGATCCGCGATGTGGGGGCCCGGCCGGTGCCGGTGCCGCTGCGCCCCGAACATCCCCAGGCGGGCTGGGATCTCGACGGAATCCGCAGCGCCGCACGGCAAACCGCCGCCAGCACCGCATATCTGGTGCCGGACTTCAACAATCCGACCGGATTGCTGATGGATGCCGAGGCGCGCGCCGAACTGGCTGCCATCGCCCGCGAGACCCGAATGACGGTGATCGTCGACGAGTCCATGGTCGATCAACAGCTCGACGGCGAAACCTGTCCGCCCGTAGCGGCTTTCGCGCGCGGCACCGAAATCGTCAGCATCGGTTCGGCGTCCAAGTCGTTCTGGGGCGGTCTACGCGTCGGCTGGATCCGCACCCATCAGACGCTGATCACCAAGCTGCTCGGCACCCGGTCCAGCATGGATCTGGGCACGCCGGTGATGGATCAGCTGGCGACCGGATATCTGCTCCAGCACGCCGACACCATCCTGGCCCGCCGCCGCGACCAATTGCGTTCGCGCCGAGCGAGTTTGCTGGAGGCAATGGCCGAGGAGCTGCCCGACTGGCGAGCCGTGGAGGGTGCGGGCGGCATGTCGCTGTGGGTGCAGTTGCCCGCCCCGGTCTCCACGGCCCTGGCCGCCACCGCCCCCAACCACGGCGTGCTGCTCGCGGCGGGTCCGCGCTTCGGCGTGCAGGGCGCGTTCGAACGCTTCCTGCGACTGCCCTTCACCCACGAGGAGGCGGACCTGCGCCTGGCGGTGAAGTCCATCGCGGCGGCCTACGGAGCGCTGTCCCCCCACGCCGCCGAACCCCTCGCCCCTCCGACTCTCTACTGAAATCCAACAGCCGCACCCTTTCTCGCCCTTCGCACTGGTTGCGGGCATCCACAGGGGGTGCGAAGCGCGAGAAGGGGTGCGACTGGGCGAGGGGTCTGGGTCAGGCCAGGATGTCGTGGCGGACGATTGTCTGGTCGCGGCCGGGGCCGACGCCGATGCAGGAGACACGGGCGCCGGAGAGTTCCTCGAGGCGGCGGACGTAGGCCTGGGCATTGGCGGGCAGATCCTCGAAGGTGCGGGCGCCGGAGATGTCCTCCCACCAGCCGGGCATCTCCTCGTAGATCGGGCGGGCGTGGTGGAATTCGGTCTGGGTGGTCGGCATCTGCTCGACCCGCTCGCCGTCGATCTCGTAGGCCACGCAGATCGGCACGCGATCCAGGCTGGAGAGCACGTCCAGCTTGGTGAGGAAGTAATCGGTGATTCCGTTGACGCGGGTGGCGTAACGGGCGATCACGGCGTCGAACCAGCCGGTGCGGCGGGCGCGGCCGGTGGTCACGCCGACCTCGCCGCCGGTCTTGGCGAGATATTCGCCGGACTGGTCGAACAGCTCGGTCGGGAACGGGCCCGAGCCGACGCGGGTGGTGTAGGCCTTGAGGATGCCGAGCACCGCGCCGATCCTGTTGGGCCCGATGCCGGACCCCACGGCCGCGCCGCCCGAGGTCGGATTCGACGATGTCACATAGGGATACGTGCCGTGGTCGACGTCGAGCAGCGTGCCCTGCGACCCCTCGAGCAGCACGGTCTCGCCGCGCTCGAGGGCCTGGTTCAGCAGCAGGCGGGTGTCGCTGATGCGATGGGCGAAGCCCTCGGCCTTGGTGAGCACCTCGTCCACGACCTGCTGCGGATCCAGCGCGCGGCGGTTGTAGATCTTGACCAGCACCTGATTCTTGAATTCCAGTGCGGCCTCGACCTTCTGGGTGAGGATCTTCTCGTCCAGCAGATCGGCGACGCGCACGCCCACGCGGGCGACCTTGTCCTGATAGCAGGGGCCGATACCGCGGCCGGTGGTGCCGATCTTCTTGTTGCCCAGGAAGCGTTCGGTGACCTTATCGATGGCCACGTGGTACGGCATGATCAGATGCGCGTCGGCCGACAGCAGCAGCCGCGTGGTGTCGACGCCGCGCTCCTCGAGTCCGGCCAGTTCGTCCAGCAGCACGCCCGGATCCACCACCACGCCGTTGCCGATGACATTGGTCACGCCCGGAGTGAGGATGCCCGACGGAATCAGATGCAGCGCGAAGTTGTCCCCATTGGGCAGTACCACGGTATGCCCCGCATTGTTGCCGCCCTGGTAGCGCACCACCCATTGGACTCGCTCGCCCAGCAGATCGGTAGCTTTGCCCTTACCCTCGTCGCCCCACTGGGCGCCGATCAGGACGATTGCCGGCATTTCGAGTCTCCTACGGTTCGACGCGCAACACCCGTCGTGCTGCAGCTACCTGCCGTTTCCGAGGCGGTGGCCGGGAGCACAGTCTAGTGGATAGGTGAACCAAGGTTCGGACTCCACCTCACCCCAACCTCGCTTCGCTCGGTGGGGAAACGAGAGGGGCGCTCGGGCGGAGGGCTTATTGCCGTGAGGCATCGCACAACTCCGCGACGACGGCCAAGTCCACTCCCCCGCGACAGCCAAGTCCACTCCCCCGCGACAGCCAAGTCCACTCCCCCGCGACAGCCAAGTCCACTCCCCCGCGACAGCCAAGTCCACTCCCCCGCGACAGCCAAGTCCACTCCCCGGCGACGGCCGAGTCTCTCCCCGGCGGCGGCTCGGTCTCGTTCCCTCGCCGAGCGCAGCGAGGCGAGGGCATGGCGGGCTATGGTGGCAGCCGGAGGTGGGCGACGAGGGCCTGCCGGGCGCAGCGAGGACGATGGATGTCTGGTCCGAGGAGGGTGTACCGCAGTTGAGTACCCATGTTCTCCGCTGCAACGGCGCTCCGGTGCCGATCGCGCTCGCATCGCTGCCACTGACTCAGACCGCGGCCATTCCGGAGCCCAGCGCGATCGATGAGTTGCTGCCGGTGCTGGCCGCCGACAGCCTGCCGCGGCTGATCGTGCTCGGCGAGGACGCGGGGCTGGCGGCGGTGCTCACGCATCTGCTGCGCACCGAGCGACTGCATGTGGAGATCGGATATGTGCCCGTCGATCGCACCTACGGGTCGCGGGCCTACCAGACCGGGACCGGATCGGCGGCAGCGAAGCGGGCGCTCGAGGGTAAGCCCCTGCCGACGCCGCTGATCCGCGACGACACCGGCAAGGTGCTGGTCGGGCGCGCCACGATCACCGGGCGCGACGGGGAGAAGCTGGAGGGCGAGGCCTACGTCGACGACGTCCGGCTGTTCACGGGAAAGGTCACGGCGCTGCATATTTCGCCGACCCTCGAGGAACCGGGCGTGCGCGCGACGGTGCAGCGCGGGCTGCGCAGGCGGCGCTGGGTCGCCGGGCGCGCCGTGCAGGTCGGCACCCCGGGCGCGCTGGTGACCCGCGACGGCATCGCCAGCGACCGCACGGTGCCGCGGTCGAGCTTCTACCGCCACCACGAGCCCTGGATGCTCGTGCGATGAACCGTTCTTTCGACGCCCGCCGCGTTTCCGGCGCGGTCCGGCCCAGCCCGGTATTCCTGCTGATCGTGGCGCTGGCCGCGGTGGGCGGAGCGCTGGCCTGGGACGCCGAGCACTGGTCGTCGACGCAGGCCCGGATCGGTGTATTCGTGCTGGTCGTCTTCGGTTGGATCGTCTCGGTGTGTCTGCACGAGTTCGGGCACGCCTACACCGCGTGGCGGGCGGGCGACCGCGAAGTGGAGCTGCGCGGATATCTGACGTTGAATCCGCTCAAATACAGCCACCCGCTGCTGTCGATCGGGCTGCCGATCGTCTTCATCGCACTGGGCGGCTTCGCCCTCCCCGGCGGCGCGGTCTATGTGCACTCCCACCTGTTCTCCCCGCGGGTGCAGCGGCTGATCAGCGGATCCGGTCCCGCGATCAATGCGATCTGCGCGGTCGTACTGCTGGTGATCGTGCGGCTGTTCGGCTCGGCGCAGTCGCATGCTGCGTTCTGGTTCGGGCTGAGCTTCCTGGCCTTCCTGCAGGTGACCGCGACCGTGCTGAATCTGCTGCCGATCCCCGGCACCGATGGGTACGGAATTCTCGAGCCCTCGTTGAGCTATCGGACGCGCCGGTCACTGGATCAGCTCAAGCCGTTCGGCGTGCTGCTGCTGTTCGCCGTGCTGTGGGGGCTGGAACCGGCCCGGCGGGCCTTCTTCGGGCTGGTGAACACGCTGTTCGACCTGTCCGGCGTGCCGCCGATCTGGCATCAGGCCGGTCTGTACCTGGTGACCTTCTGGTCGTGACGGGAGACCGTCGGCAGCCCCCTTACTCCGCCGACGGCCCCCCGAAGGAGGGCCGCCCGACCCGCTTTCTCGAGCCGAGCGGCCCGGCTTCGCTGGGCGCGAACGCCGGACCCGGTTATCGGCCGTCCACATCGGCGGCCGTACGGCATCCGCTGCCTCGGCGAAGTTCCGACCGCACCACCCCTCGTCGATGCGGTCACCACAAAACTACGAGCGCGGCGGACCGCGAACACGAGTAGTGCACTACCCGAAGATCTTTCGCCGCCTACTCGCTCAGTCCTCGGGGGTGACGTACGGATGTTTCACAGTCGGCGGAAGCAGTGCGATCGCCGACAGCCGCTTGACACCGCACACCTGCATCAAATCCACCACCACCGAGCGCAATTGGGCGAAGACGACATGCGCGGACAGTCCGGCTCCGGACACCAGATCCTTGGTCGCGCCCTTGGCCACGCGGCGCAGCACCCGGGTCGCCTCGGCGGCATCGGGCTGCTCGCCCGGGTCCGCGAGCATATAGCGGCGCACCACATCGATGGCCTTGCCGAGCTCGTCGACCTCCTCGATCAGCCGCGGATCGAGGATTTCGTCGTCGCGCACGAGGGTGAGCGCGCGGCGCAGCAGCACGCGCACATTGCGCACGGCATTGTCGAGCGGATCGGCGGCGGCCCGGATCAGTTCCAGGCGGCGGCGCGAATTCCAGTACAGCGGCGAGATGCGGCTGACCTCGCGACCGCCCTCCAGCGCACTGCGCAGCCCGTCGATCTGCGGCTGCGTACCGCGCACGGATTCCAGCGCGAGACGGATCTTTTCGGGGTCCTGCTCGAGCAGTCCGTCGGCGCATTCGGTCAGGGCCCTGCCGACCACCGCGAGAATGTCGGCGGCCTGCTGACGGGCCCGGCGCACCGGATGCAGCGGAATGACCGCCACCACCACAATGCCGACGAGCCCGCCGACCAGCGCGTCGATCATGCGGTTGGTGCCGCCGCCGGAATGCGGCGGCATGAGCGTGGCTACCAGCACCGCCGAACTGGCCGCCTGCATCGGAATGACCGCGCCGCCGTCGAGGAAGACGGCGGTCGCCATCGCGACCGCCACCACCAGCGCGATCTGCCAGGCGCCCGCGCCGACGCGGGAGATGAACAGATCGCCGATGCCGATGCCGACCGCCACCCCGGCCACCAGCTCCACCGAGCGGCGCAACCGCGCCCCGAACGACACCCCGATCGAGATGATCGCCGCGATGGGCGCGAAAAACGGCTGCGGGTGGCCAATCACCCGATGCGCGAGAAACCAGGCCAGGGCCGCGCCCACCGCGCATTGGACGATCGGCAGCGCGGATTTGCGCAGCCGGGTCAGGCCGTTGCGAAAGCGCTGTTTACCGCTTTCGCGAAACGCTTCGACCGTGATCGCCGTGTCGAGTGCCAATTCGGCTGCGGGTCAGTCGAGGCCGAGTTCGGAGGCCGCGCGCGGATCGCAGTCCTCGAGCAGATCGAGGCAGCGGGCGTACTCGTCGTTCTCGCCGATGGCCTGGGCCGCGCGGGCCAGCGCGCCGACGCTGCGCAGGAAACCGCGGTTCGGCTCGTGGCTCCACGGCACCGGGCCGAAACCCTTCCAGCCGTTGCGGCGCAGCAGGTCCAGGCCGCGGTGGTAGCCGGTGCGGGCGAACGCGTAGGCGGCGATGGTGTCGGCGCTGACGGCGCCCTCCGGATCGGCACCGGCGGCCTCGGCGCGGCCCAGCGCATCCTCGGCAAGCTGGGCCCATGCGACCGATGCGGTGGGATGGGCGGCGGCCACCTGCACCGGGTCCCGGTTGTCGAGCAGCGCCTCCTCCGCCTCGGAGTTTTCGGGTAGCAATACCGGCTGCGGTCCGAGCAGATCACCGAAGGAGGTCATGGGCTCATTGTGCACCGCTGCCGGAAATGCTCGTTAGGCTGACCACCTGAGTGCACTGTTGACGTTGAGCGAGGGGTAGCGCGTGTCCGACCCGAACGACCAGAAGCCCGACCGGCAGCCGTCCGCCGCCGGTGCCGAGCAACGTCCGACCGCGCCCTCGGGCGACACGCCCGACGCCGGGAAGACCGAGCGCATCACCCGCGAACCCGCCCCCGGTTCGCCGTCCGCGCCGACCCAGGCCAGCCGCCCCTCGACCCCCACGCCCGGCACTCGTCCCTCCGTCGCACCCTCCCCGGCGCCGCCGCGCCCGGGCGCGAGCACCACGCCGCCGCGTCCCGGCGCGCCCGCCACCGGCCGTCCCGGACCGACGGGTGCGCCACCCGGCACGAATCCGCCGGGAGCCAACCGGCCCGCGGGCCCGAATCCCGCAGGCGGACAGCCCAATCCGGCGGGTACGCCGCCGAGCCCGGGTCAGCGCTCACCCGGTTCGGCCGGAGCCCTCCGGCCCCGTGACGTTCGATCCGCCGGAACGAATGCCCAGCAGCCTCCGGGCACACCGCCGAAGGCCGATCGACCGGGCGCGAATCCGGCTGCGGACCAAGCCAATCCGGCCGGTCGCGTACCCCCCGCCGCCGCACCGGTTCGCCCGGCCGGTCCGCAGTTCGCCACCGGCCGCCCGGGACCGACCAATGCCGCCGGCCCGATCGAGTTGCCCCCGCGCGGCCCCGCCGCCGGCAAGCCCAAGGAGCAGCCGGGCGCGCCCGCCGGCCCGATCGAACTCCCGCCGCGCGGTCCGGTCCGCGGCGCGCCCGCGGCCGCACAGGGCAATCCGCCCGCTCAGCGGCCGGGCGGTCCCGGGCCGGACAAGATCGGCTCCGGCCAGCCCCGACCGCAGTCGTCCTCGGCACCTGACGAGAAGGCCAGCGGTTCAGCGGCCGCGCGCCCGAATCCACCCGTGCCGACTCCCGCAACCACGCCAGGCCGACAGCACGGCGACTCCGGAAAAACCCCGCCCCCGAGCGACAGCAACGCACCGACCGGCACTCCCCAGCAGCCGACGCCGCCCGCACGCCCGGCCCCGCCCCTGCCGGTGCGCGGAGCAGCAACGGACAAGGGCGATACGACACGGCCCACCCCACCCCTGCCGACCCGCCAAACCCCAACGGGCAAGAAAGTCGGCGATCCCGGCCCGAGTGAGACCAACGCCGACAGGGTCGACGAGGCACCGGCACGGCCGAACCCGTCCCCGCCGGTACGCGAAACCGCGACGGGCAAAAAGGACAGCGACTCCAGCACGACCGGAACCACCACCGGCACAGGCGATGCCGCACGGCCGACCCCACCCTTGCCCACCCGCGAAAGCGCAACCGGCAAGAAAGACAGCAGCCTCGGCACGACCGGAACCGGCACCGACAAGAACGCCGCCACACGGCCCATCCCACCCTCGCCGACCCGCGAAACCGCGACGAGCAAAAAAGACAGCGGCCCCGGCACGATCGAAACCGGCACAGACAAGAGCGATACAGGACGGCCGACCCCACCCTCGCCGACCCGCGAGACCGCGACGGGAAAGAGGGACAGCGACCCCGGCACGACCGGAACCAGCGCCGACAAGAGCGAAACAGCACGGCCCACCCCATCCCTGCCGACCCGCGAAACCGCGACGGGTAAGAAGGACAGCGGCCCCGGCACGATCGAAACCGGTCCTGACAAGGTTGATTCGGCACCCGCACGGCCGACCCGTGAAACAGGCAGGGGCGACAGCGATTCCACGCCCGCACCCGCCGAACCCGCGACAACCGAATCGGCGGACGACGCGAAGCGCAAGCCGCCCATCGCCCGGCCGGGCCAAGGCGCGATTGCCGCGTTCCGCCCGATCGGTCCCGGCCGAGCCGCGAGCGAGCCGCCTAGCGAATCGGATCCGGCGGCTCCCACCGCACGATTCGGTGCGGCGAATGTCGCTGCGGCCGAGGGCAAGTCGGCGGGGGACGCGGACGCCTCGGAAAAGACTGTGCCGCAGGGCGATTCGCCCCAGGGCACGGCCCCGGAGGCACAGACCGTCGCGATACCCAAATCGGCGCCGCAGCCGGAACAAACCGGCGACGACGCGAAAACCGTCGCGCTGCCGAAGGTTTCCAACCCATCGGATGCCGCCACCACCATCCTGCCCGTTCAGCAACCCGGCGCCCGGCGCCCCGGCGGCCCCGGACAGCCGGGCACCGATCGGGTCGCGTCTGGGGCGGCCAAGCCGGGTCCCGTCGGGAAACCCCCGGCGACCCCGCGCTCCGGCCCGGGTCCGAAGAACATCGGTCCGCAGCGCCCGGTGGGTGCGGCGACCGGCGCCCCGTCCCCGGCCGATGTCCGGCCCACGGTTCCGGACCAGTCGATCTCCCGTTCCCCACAGGCCCCACGCCCGGTCGCGCCCCGCCCGATCGCGCAGCCGCAGCGGGTGCCACCGGCCGCGTCGGCCGGACCGGCGGCCACCACCGCGGACGGCGGCGGCAACAAGCGCTGGCTGCTCATCGCGGGTGCGGCGGCCGTGGTGCTCGTCGCGGTGATCGCGGCGGTATTCGGATTACGCGCCGGTACGGACAATTCGCCGCAGGCGCAGGTCCGCGATGCCATCGGCAGCTACACCGACGCCCTGGCCGACGGCAGCCTGCCGAAGCTGCGCGAGGTCACCTGCGGCCCGCTGCACGACTTCTACCAGAACATCGGCCCGGAGCAGTACGCCGGTGTGCATCGACTCGCGGTGGAGCAGAAGAAGATTCCGAAGATCGCCAGCATCGACGCGGTGCAGATCACCGATGCGAAGGCCACCGCGCAGGCCGCCGTGTACACCGATGCCGATCCCACCCGGGCGGTCGTGCGCACCTTCGATCTGCAGCACACCCCCGACGGCTGGAAGGTCTGCGACCCCCCGAACGCCGCGGGCTGATTGTGATGTTCATCGCGCCGGGTGTCACGTCCAGCGCCCGGTTCGCGATGAACATCACAGACGGGTGGTCAGCGGTCCGACACCGTCGGTAGCATGGCCCGGACTCGCGGGCCAATTCTTTCCGTTCGGAACTATCAACGGTGGGCCCGCGCCAGGGATTTACGCAGTAAGAGTGTGAGGGAGCAAGGGATATGCCGGAGCTGGCACCCGATGCGCCGGCATCCACGGCATTGGCCGGTCGGCACTATCGTGTCCACGACCACTACGAGGTCGGCCGGGAGAAGATCCGCGAATTCGCGCGGGCGGTGCAGAACAACCATCCGGCCCACCGCTACGAGCCCGACGCGGGCAAGCTCGGCTGCGACGGCATCGTCGCACCCCCGACCTTCACCTCAGTGATCGGCGGCATCACCACCCAGGCACTGCTGGACAACGTCCTCACCGATTACGACCTGTCGCAGATGCTGCAGACCGATCAGGTCTTCCAAATCCATCGGCCGATCCAGGCCGGGGATCGGCTGCGCATCGAGGCCAAGATCGACTCCATTCGGCGGGTGCGCGGCAACGACTTCATCGTCCTCGAGACCACCGTCGTCGACGAGACCGACCGGGTCGTCCAGGTGGGCACCACCACGATCGTCGCGCGGCTGGGCGAGGAGATCGATCCGAACATCGTGCGCCTGGTCGAGGGTCTGGTCATGCACCGCCGCGACGCCAGCGCCGATCCGGAGGTGCTGATCCCGCTCGAGCCCGAACAGGCCACGGTCGCACCGGCACTGGCCGACTCGCGTCGCGACTGGACGGTGCACACCCTGCCCAGCTTCGACGACCTCGCGGTGGGCGACCAGCTGCCGGTGGCGACCCGCCACCTGACCCGCGGCGATCTGGTGAACTACGCGGGCGTCTCCGGCGATGCCAACCCCATCCACTTCAGCGATCGCGCGGCCGAACTCGCCGGGCTGCCGACGGTGGTCGCGCACGGCATGCTGACCATGGGCCTGGGCGCGGACTATCTGTCCAGCTGGCTGGGCGATCCGACCGCCATCGAAACCTACAGCGTGCGCTTCTCCGGCTTCGTCCCGGTCGAGGCCACATCCCCGGCGGAGATCGAATTCAGCGCCCGGATCAAGGCGCTCGATCCCGAGCGCCGCACCGCGACCGTGCTGCTGGGCGCCACCTCGGTCGGCAAGAAGCTGTTCGGGCGTGCCATCGCGCAGGTGCGGCTGACCTAGTCGTCCAGCCGGGCGTGCATCAGGTAGACGTTGTAATCGCTCCAGGTGCTGATGGTGAAGTAGAGGTCGGATCCGGTCGACCACGGGTGGATGAAGCCGCCGTACAGCTCCGGATACTGCGTCGCCGACACCAGCTGCGCCGACTCCGACCACACGCCCTGCGGCGAATCCGCCTCGCGCACAACGATGGCCGCCTTCGCGGTATCGAGATAGCTCATCTGCCACCGCCCCCGGTCGGCGTCGTAGCGCACCGAGAGCTCGCCCGCGGGACCGTCGACGATGGACGAGGCCGACGCCGCGCCACCGACCGGGGTCCACGCGCCGTCGCGCCAGTACTGGTACGCGGTGGGATTGAGCACCGCGTCCTTGGGCACCCGTGCCAGGCCCACCGAACCCAGCCGGGTATTGGGCGTGCCGAACATGTAGACATGGTCGCCCTGCGGAACCATCGCGCCCACTTGGAAATTGGAGACACCGAAGATGTTGTCCCAGCGCGCGTGCGGATCCTTGGTCCAGGTCTGGCCGTGGTCGTCGGAATAGGCGATGCCGCCGTAGTTGGTGTAGAACGTGCCCGGCATGCTGTGCCAGGTCCGAATCGACATATAGCTCAGATACTGCCGCTCGCCCAGCGCGAAGCCGGAGGTCGGGATCGTGGTGATCTCGACATTGTCCATCTTGCGACTGGGCAGCACCTCCGCGGCATGGCACCGGTCGTCGGTGACCATGCGATCGAAGACGACGCCGTCGCTGAGCTCCCGATCGCTGCTGAACGCCAGCAGATTACTGCGCCAGTCCGAGCCCATGCCGCCGGGCGGATGGAAGCCGACGCCGACCGTATCGCCGAAGGCCAGGGCGATTTCGCCGGGCGCGCTCTCCCACATGATGCCGAGGTCGGTCCCGTACACCTGCCACCGCTTGTCCGTCCGGTTGATCGAATGCGCACCCGTCAGCTTCGCGACCTCGCGCACCTCGTGCACGCGCGGGGCGGGCCGGGCCGCCACCCGGGCGGCCGGTTCGGTCGGCGGCTCCACGCGGACCGGCGGCGGCGCGATCGGATCGGGTGAGGGCCCCGAGGGCAGCGCGAAGAAGAACGGCTTGGGGTTCAGCAGCAGCTCGGGCATTCCCATCCGATTCAACAGGCCCGGCGGCGGATCCGGATGGTCGGTGAGATCCGGGCACGGATTGGTGCACGGATCCGGGGGTAGCTCCATCGGTACGCGCACCGGCGACGTGGCGGGCGGGGGCCCGGGATCGACGGTGACCACCGGATAGGGCACGGGCACCTCGAGCGTCTTCGGCACCAGTGGCTGATGGACGGGCACGGGATCGATCGGACACGGTCCGATGCCCACCAACGTTGCGCCGGAAGCGCTTTCGGCGGCGGCGCTCGGATGCTGCGCACCCACCAGCGCCCCCGCTCCGACGACGACCGCCCCGACGGCGGACAGCAGCCGCATGGCCATACACCAACCCCTCGATATCGGTCCACCGCTTGATCCCCCGCGAAGCGACCCTAGGGGACGAACCCGGCAATCGACGGCACTCCACGCCGGAGAAACCGGCCGTACGTTCAAAAATCCTGGGGGACATCTCAGGATCCGCGCCTACAGTGGGAGCGAACGAATCTCGAACAGGATTGTCGCCGTGAAGTTTTCGATCAATCCCCGCACCGTCGCGCCCGTTCTCGCCGCCGGACTGCTCGCCCTCGGCGCCGTGTCGGCGCCGGCCGCCCTCGCCGGAGAACCCTCCGGCCCCCTCCCCGGCGGAGGCGATTCGGGCTGGACGGTCGATCAGAATGGGGAATACCGCTACCAGAAACCGGACCGGAAGCCTTCCACCACCAAGACCCCGTACTACGCCAACTGCGCGGCGGCCCACGCGGCGGGCGTAACCGTGCTCTACGCCGGACAGACCGGATACGGCGCCCATCTCGATCCCGACCTCGACGGTATCGCCTGCGAGGTCTGGGAGAACTAGTCGGCCTCGAAGCGCAGCACGGTCGCACCGATGCGGATCGCGTCACCGTCGGTCAGCATGGCGCCGCTGTCGATCCGGCGATCGTTGACGTAGATGCCGTTGGCCGACTGCAGATCCCGGATCAGCAGACCGGCCCGACTGGGCTGGACATGCGCGTGATAGCGGCTGACCTTCGGGTCGTCGAGCACCAGATCGTTATCGGTCATCCGGCCGATCCGCAGGCCGCCCTGGGGAATCGGCGCGGTGCGCCCGCCGGGCAGCAGCAACCGGCCGCCGCGGGCCGGGCGCGGATGTTCGGTCACCGTCTCGGTCATCGCCTTGGCCAGCCGCTCCACGGCGGCGATCTCGCGAATGTCCAACGGCTCCTGGCGCAGCACCCGCTTCTCCAGCTCGATCAGCGCCGGACCCGGGTCGATGCCGAGTTCGTCGGCCAGCACCGCGCGCACCCGCCGACACGCGTCCAGGGCGTCGGCCTGGCGGCCGGACAGGTACAGCGCGGTGATCAGCTGCACCCACAGCGGTTCACGCAGCGGATGGGCGGCGGTCGTCGCCAGCAGCTCGCCGATCACCGATGCGGCCCGGCCGCAGGCGATCTCGGCGTCGATGCGGGCCGAGGCGGCGAGCAGCCGCTCCTCGTCCATCGCCGCGGCGAAGGCGTCGGCGAACTGCAGTCCGGCCAGATCGTCGAGCGCCCGGCCGCTCCATTCGTCGAGGGCCGCACCGAACAGCCGCGCGGCGCGTTCGTGCGCACCGACGGCCGCGGCCTCGGCGCCGGCGCGCCGGGCGAGATCGAAACGCCCCAGATCGCAGGCGTCATCCGGAATGTCGAGGCGATAGCCGGACGATTCGGTGCGCAGCACGCTCGCCGGATCCACCCCCGAATTGCGCAGCGCCTTGCGAATATTCGAAACGAACACCTGCAGGCTGGCCAGATAGGCGTCCGGCGGCTGCTCGTTCCACACCAGATCGGCCAGCGCCTGCGAGGACACCGCGCGGCGGCGATTCACGGTGAGCGCGGCCAGCAGCGCCCGCGGCTTCGGTCCGCCGACCGGTACGGGTTCGCCGTCGACCAGCAGCCGCACCGGGCCCAGCACCCGGACGTCCAGGACGCCACTCATATGTTCACGAAATCAGTCGTTGGGTAGGTCGGCAAGACATGCGAGTGCGGCCGGTGTTCGCACCGGCCGCACCCTTGAACTCCTCGACTACTTCGCGCTGACGGACTTGCCCGACGACTTCAGGTCGTTGCACGCCTCCACCACGCGGGCGGCCATATTGGCCTCGGCCTTCTTCAGGTAGCTGCGCGGGTCGTAGACCTTCTTGTTGCCGACCTCGCCGTCCACCTTCAGCACACCGTCGTAGTTGGAGAACATGTGCGCCGCGATCGGGCGGGTGAACGCGTACTGGGTGTCGGTGTCCACGTTCATCTTCACCACGCCGTAGCGCAGCGAATCCTCGATCTCGGACTTCAGCGAGCCCGAACCGCCGTGGAAGACGAAGTCGAACGGCTTGGCGCCCTCCGGCAGGCCCAGCTTGGCGGCGGCCACGCGCTGGCCCTCGGCCAGCACCTCCGGGCGCAACTTCACATTGCCCGGCTTGTACACGCCGTGCACATTGCCGAAGGTGGCGGCCAGCAGGTACTTGCCGTTCTCACCGGCACCCAGGGCGTCGATGGTCTTCTCGAAGTCCTCCGGCGAGGTGTAGAGCTTCTCGTTGATGGCGTTCTCGACACCGTCCTCCTCGCCGCCGACGACGCCGATCTCCACCTCGAGGATGATGTTGGCTGCGGAGGTCTGCTTCAGCAGTTCCTTCGCGATCTCCAGATTCTCATCGATCGGCACCGCCGACCCGTCCCACATGTGCGACTGGAACAGCGGGTTCTGCCCGGCCTTGACCCGCTCCTGCGAGATGGCCAGCAGCGGGCGCACGAAGGTGTCCAGCTTGTCCTTGGGGCAGTGGTCGGTGTGCAGCGCGATGGTGACGTCGTAGCGGGCGGCCACCACGTGCGCGAATTCCGCCAGCGCGACCGCGCCGGTCACCATGTCCTTCACGCCCTGGCCGGAGCCGAATTCGGCGCCGCCGGTGGAGAACTGGATGATGCCGTCGCTGCCGGCCTCGGCGAAACCGCGGATCGCCGCATTGATCGTCTCCGATGACGTGCAGTTGATCGCGGGGAAGGCGAAGGAGTTCTCTTTGGCCCGACCGAGCATCTCGGCGTAGACCTCCGGAGTCGCGATGGGCACTGCAGTGACCTCCGTGTGTGCGGCGTTGGACGGTTCTGTCAGGTCATACCCTAATTTCCCGAGGTATTCCTGTGGAAGGCACCCCGGCGAAGAGCATGCCGGGGTCAGGGGGTGGAGCCGCCCTGGGGACAGGGGGTGCAGCCGCCTGGGGACAGGGGCGAACGCGCTGCTGCCCTGTGAGGTTGCCCTGACGTTCTGTGCGATAGCGGGGTGCCCGGTACTGTGGTGCCCGTGACCTTGCTGGCCATATCTGATGCTGTCGCGAGTAGCTCCGGAATCAAAGCGCTGCTCGACCCCATGCACCTCTTGACGGAGACATGGCTGAAAAATGCCGTGCTCCCGGCCATCCTGGTCATCGTCTTCATCGAGACAGGGCTGCTGTTTCCGATCCTGCCGGGCGATTCGCTGCTGTTCACCGGCGGCCTGCTCGCCGCGCAGACACCCGCCCCGGTCTCGATCTGGGTGCTGGTGCCCGCGGTGTCGGTGGTCGCGGTCCTCGGTGACCAGACCGCCTACTGGATCGGGCGGGCCATCGGCCCCGCGCTGTTCCACAAGGAGGACGGGCGCTTCTTCAAGCAGCGCTATGTCACCGAGACGCACGCCTTCTTCGAGAAGTACGGGCCCAAGACCATCATCCTGGGCCGATTCGTGCCGATCGTGCGCACCTTCATGCCGGTGCTGGCGGGGGTGTCGAAGATGGACTACCGCAAGTTCGTCACCTTCGACATTCTCGGCGGCCTGCTGTGGGGCGGCGGTGTGACCATCCTCGGCTACTTCCTCGGCAACGTCGCCTTCATCCGCGACAATGTCGAGGCGATCTTCCTGGTCATCGTGTTCGTCTCGATCCTGCCGGGCATCATCTCGATCGCGAAGAAGCTGCGCAATCACGAACCGGTGCTCGAGATCGAGGAAACCCCCGTCCCGACGAACGAACCCACCCGCTGACGCCTTGTCCACCACGCCGCTACCCCTCGCGCTGGGCGGACTGGATCCGCTGCAGTCGGCCGGGCCGGCACTCGTCTGGACCGTTGTCATCGTCTTCGTGTTCCTCGAGTGCGCACTGATCATCGGCCTGTTCCTGCCGGGCGATTCGATGCTGCTCACCGCGGGCATCGTGCTGGCCTCGCATGCGACCGGACACGCCCAGGTCTGGGGGCTGGCGATCGCCACCATGGTCGCGGCGATCGCCGGTAACCAGGTCGGCTATGTGATCGGCGCCCGCACCGGCCACCATCTGGTGGCCCGGAAGAACGGGCGATACATCAACGCGCACAACCTGAACCGGGTGAGCGAGCTGCTACGGCGGCACGGCTTCCTGGCGGTGCTGGTGGCGCGCTGGATTCCCTGGGTGCGCACGCTGTGCCCGCTGGTGGCGGGCGCGGCCGGGATGGACCATCGCCGATACACCATCGCCAGCTCGATCGGCGCGGTGATCTGGGCGCCGGTGCTGCTGCTGGTCGGCTACTACGCGGGCGGATTTCTCGATCGGGTGTCGTGGCTGCTGCCCTCGGTGATCGCCACGCTGGTGGTCGGCCTGATCGCCGGAACGATTCTCGGGATTCGCCAGTACCGCATCGAAATGTCGCGGCCGGCCGAGGATTTCGACGTCGAGGTGACCCAGCCGATCCCGGTCGTCGGCGACCAGCACGCCGATATGACGAACAAGTAGGACCTCAGAACCCGGCGGCCGTGACCAGGTGCGCGGCCTCCATCAACATCCACCCCGACAGCTGCACCGACAGATCCCGCTCGGGCGTGCGCGAGGCGGTCACCGAGCCACCGGCCGTGAAGTAACCCGCCCCCTTGGTGCCGGTGGGCAGCCGGGCGGGCTCGGCCCAGTTGTGACCGAACAGCGGGTCGCCCTCCACCTCCAGCCGATGTTCCCAGGCCGCGCGGGCCGAGGCGGTCACGATCGCGGCCGCGCGACGGCGGGTGGTGTCCTGATCGGCCGACTCACCCGGCAGCATGATCGCCACCAGCGCGAGGTAGCGGGCCAGGATGCCGTTGAACAGGCCGCCGTCGCCACCGCCACCCCCGGCGACGATGCCGCCCGTGGTCATCCGATCCTCCACCGCGCGCAGCAGTCGCTGTACCCGCTCGATATGTCGGAAATCGCCGGTGTGCACGGCCAATTCGGTCTCCAGGCCCAGCACCACGCCCTGGCAGTAACTGAACACCGGCCGCTCGATCTCGCCGGAGGGCAGGTGGATGCCGTCCAGGATGAGATCCGATTCCGGATCGCGCAGCGTCTTGTCCAGCCAGTCGGCGATATCGGCGGCCCGGTCGTAGTGGCCGAAGCGGGCCAGCGCGATGGCAGCCGGGCCGTTGGCGGGCGCGTTGTAGTAATCGGAGTTCTTGCGCCACGGCAGCGCGCCGATCTGCACCCGATAGCCCGAGACCAGCTCCTTCTCCAGCGCGATCAGCCCGCCGCGCACCTCGGTGACGCCCTGATTGCGCTCGGCCCGCTCCAGCGCCAGCGCCAGCCAGGCCATATCGTCGTAGTAGTTGTTGGTCCAGCCGGTGAGGTTGCGCAGCCGGTGCGTGCGCGCGACGGCGGCGATGCGGCGCTTGCGCGCCGGGGTGGGCTCGCGATTGGCGGCGTCGACCAGGCAGTCGAGCAGATGCGACTGCCACCAGTAGTGCCAGGAGGCGAAGGCGCGTTCGCGGCGAGTCGCGGGCCAGCCCACCACGCCGAGCTCGGTGCCCGGGGTCGCCCACAGGCGGCGTAGATGCCGGGCGACGATCGCGGATTCGGCCTTGTCGGCGCGCTGGCCCCAGACCTCGGCAGTGGGTTCGGCGGGGTGATCACTCCGCGAAATCATGGGTCAATGGTGCCAGCCCGTAACCGCGTCCGCGCCCGATTTGTTACCCGGATGTGTCGGGACCGCGATCCGGCCGTCCCGCCGCCCGATGCAGGCGTGCCGCGACCGTCCGGCACCGCTCGCGAAACGCGGCGGGCCGCTCGATGACGAAGTCGGCGTCGAGCAGGGCCAGATTGACCAGCAGCCATTCGAAGGAATCGACCCAGGTGGTGACCGAGCAGCGGTCCGGACCGATCGGTTCGACGACGCACTCCTGGAACTTCAGCGCGTCGGCGACCGCGTCGGCGCGGGCCTCGACGGTGACGACCGCGCGGTGCCGGGGCGCGGTCTGCGCGGCGTGCAGATAGGCCGCGCCCGATTCGGCCGGAAGCGGCCGGGGCTGGAAGGTCGTTCCCACAACCGTGATCTCGTCGATGCGGTCGAGCCGAAATGTGCGCCAGTCGGCCCGGTCGACGTCCCAGGCCAGCAGATACCAGCGCAGATGGCGATAGACCTGGCGGTACGGTTCGACCCGGCGGCGGGTGGTGTCGCCGCCGCGGGCAGTGTAGGTGAAGGTCACGTGCTCATGCCGCGCCGCGGCCGCGGCGAGCCGGGCCAGCACCTCCGGATCGATCGGCGGTGCGGCGAGCGTGGTCGCCTCCAGCGTGCCGCGCAGCGCGGTTGCCCTGGCGCGCAGGCGTTTCGGGAGCAGCTGGTCGATCTTGCCGAAGGCGCGATCGGCGGCCCCGCCGATGCCCGGGGTGTCCGCGGCGGCGAGGATGCCCAGTCCGACGATGGTGGCGATCGCCTCGTCGTCGTCGAAGACCATCGGCGGCAGTGTGGCGCCCGCGGAGAGCCGATAGAAGCCGCCGGGGCCTGGTTGGGTCGTCACCGGGTATCCGTACTCCCGAAGGCGTTCGATGTCCCGGCGCACGGTGCGCGGGCTGGCGCCCAGCCGCTCGGCCAGTTCGGCGCCGCTGAACCGTCGGCCGGTCTGCAGGTAGGCCAGCAGCTCGAGCATGCGATGGGTCACATCGGACATGAGATCGATTCTCCCGGAAATGCGGCCAGAACCTGGCCACATCTACTTTTAGGGTCGGTGATATGGACCAAGTGACGAGGCAGAACGAGGCGGCCATCCGAATTCGCGGCGCGCGGACCAACAATCTGCGCAATGTCGACATCGATGTGCCCCGGCGGCGCCTGGTGGTCTTCGCCGGAGTGTCGGGATCGGGCAAGTCGTCGTTGATGTTCGACACCATCGCGGCCGAGGCGGGGTATCAGGTGAACGAGACCTACCCGCCGTTCGTGCGCAATCGGCTGCCGCGCTGGGAGCGGCCGGTGGTGGACCTGATCGAGGGCCTGTCGCCGGTGGTGGTGATCGACCAGAAGCGTCTGGGCGGCAATGCCCGGTCGACGGTCGGCACCATCACCGACGCGTATACCTATCTGCGCCTGCTGTTTTCGCGGGTCGGCGAGCCGTTCGTCGGCGAGTCGAACCACTTCTCGTTCAACGACCCCAAGGGCATGTGCCCCACCTGCACCGGCCTCGGCGAGGTGCTCGCCCCCGATGTGGACAAGCTCATCGATCCGAAACTGCCGATGTCGGCGGGGGGCATCCTGATGCCCGGCTTCAGCGAGGGAAAGTACTGGCTGCGCCGTTATCTCGGGTACCAGCAGTTCGACGGGGACAAGCCGCTGGGCGAATGGGACCGCAAGACCCTCGACGCCCTGCTGCGCGGCGGCAAGGCGGCCGAGCGGCTGGGCCTGCCGAAGGACTACGAGAGCGTGCTGGAGCTGTTCGGGCGCATCTACCTGCACACCTCCGACAACCTGTCCGAGCGCAAACAGGCCGTGCTGGACCGCTTCACGCGTTCGGAGGTCTGCCCGGACTGCCACGGCGAACGGCTCGAGCCCGCGGCCCGCTCGGCGAAGGTGCTGGGCCGCACCATCGGCGAGATGAGCCGGATGGAGGTCGAGGAGCTGGCCGATGTGATTGTGGGCGTGCGGGATCCGGAGGTCGCGCCGGTGGTGTCGGCACTGCACGACAAGCTCGCCGCCATGGCCGCGATCGGGCTGGGCTACCTGTCGCTGGCCCGCCCGACGACCACGCTGTCGGGCGGCGAATCCCAGCGCATCAAGACCGTGCGGCACCTGGGCTCGAGCCTGATCGAGATGCTCTACATCTTCGACGAGCCCACCGTCGGCCTGCATCCGCACGATGTGCGCTCCACCATCGAACTGCTGAAGTCGTTGCGGGACAAGCGCAATGCGGTGCTGGTGGTGGAGCACGATCCGGATGTCATGCGCGAGGCCGACCATATCGTGGAGATGGGCCCGCAGGCGGGTGCGGCGGGTGGCCGGGTGATCTACGAGGGCGACTTCCGCGGGCTCGCGAAGGCCGACACCCCCACCGGCCACGCGCTGCGGTCGCGGCGCAAGCCCCGGACGCCCCGCGTGCCGACCGGCAAAGTGCGCATCGAGAACGCCACCCGCAACAACCTGCGCGAGGTGAGCGTGGACATTCCGACCGGCGTGCTGACCGTGCTGACCGGTGTGGCCGGATCGGGCAAGTCGAGCCTGGCCGCCGAACTGGTGGCCCAGCATCCGGCGACCATCGTCGATCAGCGCCCGGTCGCCACCAACCGCCGCTCCACCCCGCTCACCTACTCCGGTGTCGCAACCCCCATTCGAAAGCTGTTCGCGCGCGAGAACAATGTGAGCGCCCAGCTGTTCAGCGCCAACTCCGCCGGGGCCTGTCCGGTGTGCAAGGGCGTCGGCGTGATCTACACCGACCTGGCGTTCATGGAGGGTCAGGAGACCGTCTGCGAGGCGTGCGGCGGTCGCCGCTTCACCCCCGAGGTGCTCTCCTACACCGTCGACGGGCTGAGCATCGCCGACGTCGACGATCTGACCGTCGCCGAGGCCGTGCGCCGGTTGCCCGATCCGGCCATCGCCCGGGCTCTGCGCCAGCTCGACGAGGTCGGCCTCGGCTATCTGCGCCTGGGCCAGTCGCTGACCACGCTGTCCGGCGGCGAATGCCAGCGCCTGAAGATCGCCAAGGAGCTGACCCGCCCCGAACGCCACGACCTGTACATCCTCGACGAACCCACCACCGGCCTGCACCTGTCGGATATCGACCGGCTGCTGAGCGTGCTCGACCGGCTGATCGAACAGGGCAATACGCTCGTGGTCATCGAGCACAATCTCGATGTGATCCGCGCCGCCGACTGGATCGTCGACCTCGGCCCCGGGCCGGGCCGCCGCGGCGGCCGGGTGGTTTTCGAGGGAACCCCGGAAGAGCTTGCCGCATGCGAGGATTCGGTGACCGGGGCCGCGCTGCGCGAGGGGTAGACCGCTACCAGGCCGTGGTCAGATCCGCATGCTGGCGGATCCAGGCATGCATGGCGATTCCGGCCGCCACCCCGGCGTTGATGCTGCGGGTCGAGCCGAACTGGGCGATCGAAACCGTCATGACCGCGGCCTGTTTCGCGGCATCGGTGACACCCGGACCCTCCTGACCGAACAGCAGCAGGCAGTTGCGCGGCAGGCGGGCGGTCTCCAGCGGAACCGAGCCGGGCACGTTGTCGACCGCGACCACCATCAGCTCCTCGCGTTCGGCGAACGCCAGCAGGTCGGCCACCTCCGGATGATGCTCGATGCGCTGGTAGCGGTCGGTGACCATGGCGCCGCGGCGATTCCAGCGGCGGCGGCCGACGATGTGCACGGCCGCCGCGGCGAACGCGTTGGCCGTGCGCACGACCGTGCCGATGTTCGCGTCGTGGCCGAAGTTCTCGATCGCGACGTGGAAGGGGTGCCGCCGGCGGTCGATGTCCTCGACGATCGCCTCCCGCCGCCAGTACCGGTAGGCGTCGACCACATTGCGCCGATCGCCGTAGGCCAGCAGCTCCGGATCCAACCGCGGATCGTCCGGCGGCGGCGTGCCGAACTCGTCGGCCCACGGCCCGACGCCGTGCGGATGCTCACCCCATTCGGTGGGGCCGGGCAACTGATCCTCGGGCACGGCGGTGCTCATGCGGAGTAGGAGGTTCCCACGACGGCCACCATGACGATCGCGTACAACACCAGGAAGACGATCGAGGCGATCATCAGAACGGTCGACACGATGCCCAGGATGTAGCCGATCTGCACATTCGTGCGCCCGCCCAGCATGCCGCCCGAGGCGTCGATCTCGCGCAATGCCTTGCGCCCCATCACCCAGGCGAACGGCGCCACCAGACCGCAGAAGAATCCGAGAATGCCCAGCACGAGGATGGTGGTCGCCTGGGGATGTTCCTGCTGTCGATACGGCATGTAGCCGTGGCCGTACGGCGGCGGGGATGGGGGATAACTCACGGGCGTCATCGTAGCGGCGGATAGGCTCGTCCCAGCCAGGTGTGGCTGGCCCCACCACGGATTCGGTGGGCTGCTCCCTCGTCCGAAGACCGCCTCCCGACCAGCATGGAAGCATGACCGAGACCTTCGCCCAACCGACCGTCGCGCTCGAGCCCGGCGAGCCTGCCGCGACGCGGGTGATCCGTGCCGTGCTGCGCGCGCCGTTCGAGGCCCGAACGTGGCGGGAGCTGGCCTATCTGATCGTGGCCGCGCCGCTGGGCTTCCTCGCCATGGTGTACGTGCTGGTGGCGTATCCGGCCAGTCTCGCCCCCTCGATCTTTCTGCTCGGCATTCCCACCGCACTGGTGTTGCTGAGCGGACGGGTCTGGGGCCGCGTCTATCGCGCCCTC
Source organism: Nocardia sp. CDC159 (assembly GCF_023740735.1). Lineage (GTDB taxonomy): Bacteria > Actinomycetota > Actinomycetes > Mycobacteriales > Mycobacteriaceae > Nocardia > Nocardia pulmonis. Next base: position 86,179 of record NZ_JAMRXH010000015.1, on the reverse strand, counting down.
GCCGCCAAACTGCTGGCCACGCCGATGCCCGCGCCGCCGCCGTTCGCGCCGCGGCCGGGGCTGTTCGGCTGGTTCCGCAGCGTGCTGACCGACGTCACCTCGTGGCGGGCGCTGGTATTCCTGGTCGGTGAGGTCGCGCTCGGGCTGTTCGGCGGTTACTTCGTGCTCGTCGTCATCGCGATGATGGTGTTCACCGCCATCTCGGTGATCCCCTGGGCGCTGTTCCACCCGATCAACGTCGATCCCCAAGGCGTGGAACGCCATTCGCTCGCCCAGTTCGGCGACTTCTATATCGACACCTGGCCCCGGGCCCTCGGGCTGTCCGCCCTCGGCGTGCTCGCCTGCTTCGCGCTGCCGTGGCTGATCCGCGGCATGTGCTGGCTGCATCGGGTGCTGGCGCTGGCGCTGCTGACCCCGACCGGTTCCGACCGGCGCGTGGCCGAACTGCGGGAGAGCCGCCGCGCCGCCGTCGACAACTCCGCCGCCACCCTGCGCCGACTCGAACGCGATCTGCACGACGGCACCCAGGCCCGGCTGGTGACGATCGCCATGACCCTGGGCCGCGCCGAGGAGCGCATCGCCGAGGGCACCGATGCCACCGAGCTGATCGCCGACGCCCGGGCCAGCTCCAAGGAGGCGCTGACCGAACTGCGCGAGCTGGTGCGCGGAATCCATCCGCCCGCACTGGAACTCGGCCTGGAACCGGCGCTGGAAACCCTGGCCGCGCGCTGCGCCGTGCCCGTCGAGCTGCGGGTGCTCCTGCCGCAGCGGCCGTCGCCCGCCATCGAGGCCATCGCCTACTTCTCGGTCGCCGAGCTGCTGACCAATGTCGTCAAGCACTCCGGGGCCGACCGGGCCTGGGTCTCGGTGCTGCCCGCGGGTCCCGACACCATGATGGTCGGCGTGCGCGACAACGGTCGGGGCGGCGCACTACAGCCGACCGAGTCGAACGGGAATGCCGTTGTGGCGGGCGGTCTTTCGGGCCTGGCTGCGCGGGCCCGCTCGGTCGACGGAACCCTCACGGTGGACAGCCCGGTGGGCGGACCGACCGTCATCACCATGACTCTTCCGATTGCGGGACCACAATGAATTCACCAGCCAACCCCCTGCGCATCGTGATCGCCGAGGACAGCGCCATCCTGCGCGACGGCCTGGCCGGACTGCTCACCGATCGCGGTCACGAGGTGGTCGAGATGGTCGGCGACGCGACTCGTCTGAGCGAGGTCGTCGCCGAACACCGACCCGATGTCGCGGTGGTCGACGTGCGGATGCCGCCCTCGTTCACCGACGAAGGCCTGCTGGCCGCCATCGAACTGCGCCGGAAGTTTCCCGACACCGGGGTCCTGGTGTTCTCGCAGTGGGTCGAAACCCGCTATGCCACCGAACTTCTCGCGGGCGGGGCGAGCGGGGTCGGCTATCTGCTCAAGGACCGGGTGGCCGATGTCCGGGAGTTCGTCGATGCCCTACGCCGGGTCGCGACCGGCGGCACGGCCCTGGATCCGGAGGTGGTGAGTCAACTGATGGGCGCCGCACGGCAGCAGGATTCGCTGACCCGACTGACCCCGCGCGAACGCGAGGTGCTCGAGCTCATGGCCCAGGGCCTGTCCAATGGCGCGATCGCCCAGGCGCTCACCGTCACCGAGCGGGCGGTGGAAAAGCATATCGGCAATATCTTCCTGAAACTGGAACTGCCGCCGTCGGATATGCATCACCGCAGGGTGCTGGCCGTGCTGCGGCTCAAGTCGTAACCATGTCCGGCCCGCCACGCCTATTCTGGAATTCTCCGAAGCGGCGGTGGAGGGGTCATGGACCACGCGCGCATACTTCGCACCGTGCTCGGCGTGACCGTCGGGTACCTGATGATCCTCGGACTCTGGCTGGGCTGGGTCGTGCATCGCACCCCACCGGGCACGCTGCCGTATCAGCTGGTCGCGCTGGTGGGTCTGTTCGGCTCCTGCGTCGGCCTGGGGATGCTGCTGGCGCAACGACCCTCGCGCGCAGATCGTCGGCTGCTGCGCCACGGCCTGGAGGGCTGGGCGACCATCGAGGCGGTTCATCCGCTCGCCCCGACCGACCACCACACCGAACTGGCCCAGTTGGATCTGCGGCTGACCGTGCCTGGCGCGGAACCCTACCGGGGCACGATCGTCTACGACGTCGCGCCGATCGACAAGCCGAGAATCACCGTGGGCGAGACGATTTCGATACGCGTCGATCCCGCCGACCGCGATCGCATCATCCTCTGCCTCTAGCCGCCGCGGTCAGCTCTCGTGCGCGCGCGGGTCGGTCAGCAGATATTGGGCCGCGGCGTAGGTCGACAGGATCACACCCTCGGTCACCCGTCGCGACCGGGCGCTGCGCGCGAACAACCGGCGCAACACGATCAGCCCGTCGGAGAGCGTGAACAGCAGCGCGCCGAGGCCGAGTCGGCTGCGCGCGTCCCGGCCCGGAACATTCATCCCCGCAACGGTTTTCGCCGCCGGAGCCAGTTCGGGATCGGAGGCCAGCACGGCCGCCGTGCCCAGCGTGGCCCCGTAGGCGGCCAGCGGCGCAACCAGATTCGGCGCCTTGACCCGCAGCAGCGCGGCCGCCCCGAACCAGGCCGCCACCCGCGGCGCGGCCACCGCAACCCGCGGCCGGGCTCCGCGCCGCAGCCACAGCGCCGCGTAGCCGGCCTGCATCACCGCGAAGGACGAGGCCCCCGCGACCAACCGGCGATCGTCGTCGGGATCGATGAGCAGTACATCGCCGACCGTCGCGGCGGCCAGTGCACCGAGCAGCAGCGCGCGATCGGCCGGGGCGAGCGCCCGGCCACCGTGCCGGACATCGGCCGCCAGTAGCGGCATCAACAGCGGCTTCGAGAACCACTGCAGCCGATCGCGACCGGTGACGGCGCCGAGAACGGTCACTGCCGCGGCACCGGCATAGGCCGCGCGGAGGGGTCGGGGCATGGGCTCAGAAGCTGGGCTCGATCGGGGCGGGCGGCAGCGTGACCACCTGGCCCGCATAGCTGAGCCCCGCGCCGAAGCCGAGCACGAGCGCCAGCTGCCCGCCCTTGGCCTTGCCGGTGACCAACATCTCCTCCATCGCCAGCGGAATCGAGGCGGCCGAGGTGTTGCCGGTGTTCTCGATGTCGTTGGCCATCGGAATGTCGTCGGCGAGGCCGAGGTTCTTCTTCATCAGCTCGTTGATCCGGGCGTTGGCCTGGTGCGGGATGAAGACCTCGATATCGTCCTTGGCCACCCCGGACACCTCGAGCGCGGTCGACAGCGCCCGCGGCAATGTGACCGCCGCCCAGCGGAACACCCGCTGCCCCTCCATCCGCAGCGACATCCGGCCGATCGGATCGACGGCCGGATCGGTGCCCTGCATGGCCTGGGCCTTGTTCATGAATTCCAGGAAGTCGACGTCCTGCGCGATCGCCTCGGCGTTCTCCCCGTCGCTGCCCCATACCGTCGGGGAGATGCCGTTGTCCTCGCTCGGCCCGACCACCACCGCGCCCGCACCGTCGCCGAAGATCATCGCGGTGCCGCGGTCGGTCGGGTCCAGGCCCACGGTCATCGTCTCCGCACCGATCACCAGCACGTACTCCGCCGATCCGGCGCGAATCAGGTCGGCGGCCACGCCCAGGGCGTAGCCGAAACCGCCGCAGCCGGAGGTCAGATCGAAGGCGGGAATACCGTTGATGCCGAGGTCGTAGGCGACCGAGGGGGCCCCGTGCGGGGTCAGCTTCAGCCAGCTGGAGGTGGCCAGGATCAGGGTGCCGATCTTGGCCCGGTCGATTCCGCTGTTGACGATCGCCCGCTCCCCAGCGGCCGCCGCGATCGTGCGCAGCGTCTCGTCGCCGCTGATCCAGCGCCGGTTCCGGATGCCGGTGCGCTCGAAGATCCACTCGGGAGTCGAGTCCAGCACCTCGCACACCTCGGCGTTGCTGACGATGCGCTTGGGTCGGTAGGCGCCGATGCCGAGCATCGCCACATTCTCGCGCCCCCGGTTGATTGCAATGCTCACCACGGTGCTCACACGACCCTTCACCACTGACGGACCAACATCGTCCAGGCTAACCCAGCGAGCTGGGTCGGCCCAGCGCAGATGCGTATCTCACGGTTCAGCCGAGCGCCAGATCCTTCAGCCCGAGGATCGAGCGGTACTCCAGTCCCTCGGCGGCGATCACCTGATCGGCGCCGGTTTCGCGATCCACCACCGTGGCCACGCCGACCACGGTTGCCCCAGCGTTGCGGAGCGCCCGCACGGCGGTCAGGGGCGAATTGCCCGTCGTGGTCGTATCCTCCACCACCAGAACACGTTTACCGGCCACGTCCGGACCCTCGATCTGGCGCTGCATGCCGTGCGTCTTGGCGGCCTTGCGCACCACGAACGCGTCCAGCGGACGGCCCGGCGCGTGCAGCATGGCCAGCGCCACCGGATCCGCGCCCATGGTGAGCCCGCCCACCGCGTCGAACTCCCAGTCCGACACCAGCTCCCGTAGCAGCTTGCCGATCAGCGGGGCGGCCTGGTGCTGCAGCGTGGCCCGACGCAGGTCCACGTAGTAGTCGGCCTCCTTCCCCGACGACAGGATGACCTTGCCGTGCACGACGGCGAGCTCGCGCACGAGCTCGGCCAATCTATCTCGGTCAGTGGTCGACTCGATCATGTATGTGTCCTTCCGCGTGCGTTGAACATGCCTCGGATGAGGCGGCCCTGGACGGACCGCGGGAGCAGTCCGGCGACCGCCGTCAGCGCTTTGTACTGCACACCGGGCACGCTGATCACCCGGTTCTTCTCCAGGTCGCGCAGCGAACCGGCCACGACCCGATCGGCGCCGAGCCACAACGGTTTCGGCAACGACGACACCTCGATACCGGCACGCCGGTGGAATTCGGTCCCGGCCGGTTCCCCGGCCGGCCCCTCGGTAAAGAATATGACGTTGGCCTTCACGATCGATCCCCTGGCGGGGCGATCGTCGGCGGCCGCCCGGCGGCCGTGAGTTCCATCACGGCCGCGGCGTTCGACGCCCGCTGGGCAGCGGTCTGCCCCAGGCCTGAGGTGGGTCCGGTGCCGAGGGCGACGGGACGGGTGGTGCCGGGCAGACGCGCGGCGGGTGGGGTCACCGGGGTGCGGGGCCCTGATACGGGCGGAATCCCGGGTGGAACGGGCCGCCGGGACGATCGGGCAGTTCGTCCTCGACGAAGCTGTCCTCGAATTCGTCGGCGGCCGAATCGTCCCCGTCCTCGGGTAGCTCCTCGGCCGGGGGCCAGTTGCGCCGCACGCGGTTGCGCGGATCGGGCACGACCGCCAGGGCGGGGCGGCGCGGCGGTTCCGGATCGGTCTCGCCCGCGATGTCCTTGACGAGCGGGGTGTAGTCCTCGGCGTCCTCGTCCCGATATTCGTAGCGGTAGTTGCTGTCCTCGTCGTCGTCCGGTTCGGGCGCGGACTTCGGGGGCAACACCCGGGCGGCGCCGGACGGACGGGACGGGATCTCGTCGGATTCGGGCGCGGGATTCGAGCGACCGCGCGGGCGGCTCGGTTCGGCGTCGTCGGACTCCGCGCGGCCCTTCTCCCCAGCCACCGGCGGCAGCACGTGCAGCAGGCCCGACAGCCGCAGCACCGCGTCGATGGCCGCCTCCCAATCCTTCGAGGAGGTGCCGACCGGCAGCATGCCCAGCGACCAGTTGCCCTCGCTCCACAGCTGCTGCACCGTCTCGGGCAGCGTTTCGATGAACGCGACCATGCGCTGATCGACGGCGTGACGGGCGATATCGGGATTGGTGGCGAAGACGACCCGATCACCGATCGCGCCGAGCAGTTCCAGATCGGCGTCCTTGGGCGGTGCGGCGGTCTTGAGGCGCAGATCGATATCGATATCGGAACCGATGTGGCGGCGCACCGCGACCAGCGTCGCCGCGTCCTCCAGATCGAACAGCACGAACTTCTCGCCGCGCCGGTTACCCGAGACCACATCGACCGCGGACAGATAGCCGAGTTTGGCCATCGCACCGCGTCGCCACGTCGAGGCCAGCGACGGCTCGACCGAGACATAGGTGTAGCCCTGCGATTTCGCCCACACCTGACGCACGTGACCGGTCCGCTGCCGCTGGAGCCGATCGAAATACAGCAGCACGATCGCACCAATCAGTGCGATCGCCGCCAGCCCGAACCACATCGCCGTCATCGCCATCGATGTCGAGTCTAGAACCAGAGTCCGCAGTGAGGCGGCTTCGCATCCCCTGTGTTCGTGTCGGGATCAGCGCGGACCGGACAGGGCGGTGCTGATGATGATCTTGGCGAGGATCGAGCCGTCGGGGGTTTTGTCGCCCTGGACCACCACCATATCGCCGGGGTGCAGGTCGGCCACCCTGCCCGAACCCGACGAGACCACTTGGGTTTTGGCGTCGGTGCGGACGGTGACCTGCTCGCCGAGCAGCGAGTCGATGGTGAGCGTGACGCCGTCGTTGGCGGCGATGGTGCCCATGGTCGCGCCGAGGTTGTCGATATCGCCGAGGCCGGGCAGCGGGGGCACGCTGGGCGGCGTGCCCGGAGTGCGCGGCGGCGGATTCAGCGGAATCCGGGTGGACGGGGCCGAGCGGGTGGTGGTGGTGCCCGCAGCGGACGAGGAGGTGGAATCGCCGCCGCCCGCCAGCAGCATTCCCACCGCGACGCCGCCCAGCACGACCAGCACCAGGATCGCCAGCGTGAGGGCGATCCACAGCCCGGTCCGATTGCGCCGCGGCGGCCGCGGCGGCACCCCGGTCGGCGGGTGGATCCCGCCCGGCGGCGGCGCGCCGGGTGAATTCCATTGCTGCTCATAGGTTCCCGGCGCGCCGTAGCCGCTCTCGTAGGCGCCCCACTGGGTGTCGTAGGCGGGCAGCTCCCGGGTGGCATTGGGGCCGGGCGGCTGACCGAAATACTGATACGGCTCGGTCGCGGCGACCCCGTACCCGTACGCCTCCGAGTACTCCGTCGTATGCAGTTGCCGCTCCTCCGGGCGGCCCGACGTCCCGACCTGTTCGGTCGGCGCATCGGGCGAAGCCGGTCGCTGCGCCCACGGGTCGCTCGGATTCGTCATGCGAACCAGGGTAGGTGCAGTTTCGGATTACATCAGGAAACAACGGCGAATGCCGCACCCCACCGGGGGTGCGGCATTCGTTCAGCGACCCACGATCAATCCGTCGCCGTTCGGCGAGACGTTGACCTTCACCAGATCGCCGTCGGCGACCTCACCGGCCAGCAGTTCCTTGGCCAGCGAATCACCGATCGCCTGCTGGATCAGCCTACGCAGCGGACGAGCGCCGTAGACCGGGTCGTAGCCGCGCACGGCCAGCCAGAACCGCGCCGAATCGCTGACATCCAGCTTCAGCCGCCGCTGCGCCAGGCGCTTCTGCAGCTGCGCCAGCTGAATGTCGACGATGTCCTCGAGCTGCTCCTCGTTCAGCGCGTGGAACATCACCACATCGTCGAGCCGGTTGAGGAACTCCGGTTTGAAGGCCGAGCGCACCGCGTTCATGACGTGGTCCTTGTCCCCACCCGCCCCCAGGTTGGAGGTGAGGATGAGAATCGTGTTGCGGAAGTCGACCGTGCGACCCTGGCCGTCGGTCAACCGGCCCTCGTCGAGCACCTGCAGCAGGATGTCGAACACGTCCGGATGGGCCTTCTCGATCTCGTCGAACAGCACCACCGTATAGGGCCGCCGCCGCACCGCCTCGGTCAGCTGACCGCCCTGGTCGTAACCGACGTAGCCGGGCGGCGCGCCGACCAGGCGAGCCACCGAATGCTTCTCGGAGTACTCGCTCATATCAATGCGGATCATGGCCCGCTCGTCGTCGAACAGGAAGTCCGCCAGCGCCTTCGCCAGCTCGGTCTTACCGACACCGGTCGGGCCGACGAACATGAACGAGCCGGTCGGCCGGTTCGGGTCGGCGACCCCGGCCCGGGCGCGGCGCACGGCATCCGAGACCGCCGCGACGGCCTCCCGCTGCCCCACGACCCGCTTGCCCAGCTCCTCCTCCATGCGCAGCAGCTTCTGGGTCTCGCCCTCGAGCATGCGGCCCACCGGAATTCCGGTCCACGACGACACCACCTCGGCGATATCGTCCGGGCCGACCTCCTCCTTGAGCATGACCTGCCCATCCGGCGCGGCACCGGCCTTGCGCTCGGCCTCGGCGAGTTCCTTCTCCAGCTGCGGGATTCGCCCGTAGCGCAGTTCCGCGGCCTTGCCCAGATCACCATCGCGCTCGGCGCGCTCGGATTCGCCCTTCAGCGATTCCAGCTGCTCCTTGATGACGCGCACGGAGTCGATGGCCTGCTTCTCGTTCTGCCAGCGGGTCATCAGCTGGCTGAGCTTCTCGCGGTCGTCGGCCAGTTCGGAGCGCAGCTTCTCCAGCCGCTGCTTGGAGGCCTCGTCGGTCTCCTTCTCCAGCGCCATCTCCTCGATCTCGAGGCGGCGCACCGCGCGCTCGATCTCGTCGATCTCCACCGGCCGCGAGTCGATCTCCATGCGCAGCCGCGAGGCCGACTCGTCGACCAGGTCGATCGCCTTGTCGGGCAGGAACCGCGAGGTGATGTAGCGGTCGGACAGCGTGGCCGCGGCCACCAGCGCGGAGTCGGTGATGCGCACGCCGTGGTGCACCTCGTAGCGCTCCTTGAGCCCGCGCAGGATGCCGATGGTGTCCTCCACCGACGGCTCACCGACCAGTACCTGCTGGAATCGGCGCTCCAGCGCCGGATCCTTCTCGATGTGCTGGCGATATTCGTCCAGCGTGGTCGCGCCGACCAGGCGCAGCTCGCCGCGGGCCAGCATGGGCTTGATCATGTTGCCCGCGTCCATCGCCGATTCGCCGGTCGCGCCCGCGCCGACGATCGTGTGCAGCTCATCGATGAACGTGATGATCTGTCCCGCACTGGATTTGATCTCCTCGAGGACGGCCTTGAGCCGCTCCTCGAATTCGCCGCGGTACTTCGCGCCCGCGACCATCGCGCCCAGATCGAGCGAGATCAGCCGCTTGCCGCGCAGCGACTCCGGCACGTCACCGGCGACGATGCGCTGGGCCAGGCCCTCGACGATCGCGGTCTTGCCGACACCGGGCTCGCCGATCAGCACCGGGTTGTTCTTGGTGCGGCGACTCAGCACCTGCACGACGCGGCGGATCTCGGTGTCGCGGCCGATGACCGGATCGAGCTTGCCCTCGCGCGCGGCGGCGGTCAGATCCGTGGAGTACTTCTCCAGGGCCTGATAGGTGCCCTCGGGGTCGGCCGTGGTGACGCGCGCGTTGCCGCGCACGGTCGTGAACGCCTCGCGCAGCGCGTCCTTGGTCGCGCCGTACTTCAGCAGTAGCTGGGAGATGTCGGAATCGCCGTCGGCCAGCCCCACCATCAGATGTTCGGTGGAGACGTATTCGTCGCCGAGTTCGGTGGCCAGTCGCTGGGCGGCGGTGATGGCGGCCAGGGCCTCGCGGCCGAGCTGCGGGGTCGTGGTCGCGCCGGTCGCGCGCGGCAGCCGGTCGACGATGTCCTGGGCCTCGCGCCGCACCGTTGCCGGGTCGACGCCGACGGCCTTCAGCAGGGGGGCGGCGATGCCGTCGGTCTGATCCAGCAGCGCCACCAGCAAGTGCCCCGGGCGGATCTCCGGGTTACCCGCGGCCGAGGCCGCCTGCAGGGCGGCGGTCAGGGCCGCCTGGGTCTTGGTGGTGGGATTGAACGAGTCCACTGTCACCTTCCTACTAGTCGCTTCCGACAGATCCAACGTCGTAGGAGTTGAGTCTGTTCCGCTCAAGTCTGGAAAATTTCCGCGTTCTCCGCAATGCCCGCCTCGTCCGGCCCGAATCTACGCGCCGAGACAAACCGACAACCCTCGCTTACGTAACGATCCGGTCGATCCCCCTTACGATGTGCCAGACCGTCCGAATTGTCCTTACCCACGCTGAGCAGGCTTTTTCCTTCGGAAAGGATCGGCGAGACGATGCGCGCGATGGTGGTACGCGAGTTCGGCGGTGTCCCGGAACCCTCCGAGATGCCGACCCCCGACGCGGGTTCGGGTCATATGCTCATCCGGCTCGCCGCCGCCGGACTCACCACCTACGACCGCATGCTCATCGACGGCCTGCTCGCCGACGAACTGCCGCACGACTTCCCGATGATCCCGGGCATCGACGGCGCCGGAACGGTCTCGGCGATCGGCTCGGATGTGACCACCTTCGCCGTCGGCGACCGCGTGGTCGGCACCTTCCTCGCCCCGCGCGTCGGCCACGGCAGCTTCGCCGAGTACACCACCGCGCCCGCGGACGGCACGATCGCCCGCATCCCCGACGGCATCGGCACCGTGCAGGCCGCGGCCCTGCCCACGGCCGGACTGACCGCGCAGCGCCTGGTCGACGCCGCCGGCCTCACCCCGGGACAGTGGGTGCTGATCAACTGCGCCGCCGGGGACGTCGGAACGTTCACCATGCAGCTGGCCGCCACCGCGGGCGCCCGGGTGATCGCGGTCGCCCGGCCCGAGGACACCGACCGGATGATCCGGCTGGGTGCGACCGAGGTGGTCGATTACATCGAGGCCCCCGTCGTGGATCAGCTCCGGGACCGCCACCCCCACGGCGTGGACGTGCTGTTCGATCCGGTCTCCACCCCGGCCACGCTGATCCACCTGAGCCGGGTCGTGCGGGCGGGTGGGCAGGTCTACAGCACGGTCGGCGCCGTCGATGTCGAGGCATTGCGGGCCCGCGGGCTACAGGGCTGCAACATCGAACCCACCGGCGACGCCGCCGAGCTGCGGCGGGTGCTGCAGCGGGTGGTCGCGGGCGATATGGTGGTCCCCGTCGACATCGCCCGTCCGCTCGTCGAACTCCCGCAGATCCTCGATCTCGATGACCGCTCCGGCAGGGCAGTGCTCGTCATGTGATGAGCTGTGGCTTACTCAATCACCCCATAACCGAGCGACTGCGGATAATTCCTGGATACTTGACGCGAAGGACCGCCGAGCGGCGTGCGGTCCCCGGGCAGATGCATGCAGAAAGGAAGCTCGACGTCGTGGATGCGCGTTCGGCAGCGCTGGTCCGCGCCAACTTCCGGTCGATACTCGAGGCGCCCAACGGGCCCGAACGGTTGATCAGCGCGTTCTTCGGTCATATGTTCGCCGAGAATCCCCACCTGCGTGAACTCTTCCCCCCCGCCATGGACATGATGCCGAAGAAGGTGGTCACGGCCATCCAATTCGTGCTCGATCATCTCGAGGACTGGGACCGGGCGCAGCGGTTCCTGGAGCAGTTGGCCCGCGATCATCGCAAGTACGGGGTCGAGGCGGCGCACTACGACATCGCGGGGCGGGCGCTGGTGGCCGCGTTCCGCACCTATCACGGGGCGACGGGCTGGAGCCGGGAGCTGGAGGAGGGCTGGCGCGATATCGGCATCCTCATCTCCGCCTCGATGGCGATCGGCGCGAATTCGGACAAATCGCAACCGTATTGGGAGGCCACGGTGGTCGGGCACCGCCGCGTCCTCGATGATCTGGCGATCGTGCGGTTACAGTCGGAGAGTCCGATTCCGTATCAGGCCGGACAGTATGTTCCGGTGTCGATTCCGCAGCGGCCGAAGATGTGGCGCTACCTGTCCCCGGCGATTCCCACGAATCCGTACGGGGAGATCGAGTTCCACGTCCGCAAGGTGCGCACCGGCTGGGTGAGCCCGGCCATCGTGAACGAGACCCAGGTCGGCGACAAATGGTCGATCGCGGGACCGCTGGGCGCGCTGCACGTGGACCGCGACAGCGGGCGCGATGTGCTGATGATCGGCGCGGGCACGGGCGTGGCCCCGCTGCGCGCGCAGCTGATCGAGATGGGGCGGCGCGGGATGAATCCGCGGGTGCACTTCTTCATCGGCGGCCGCTACCCCTGCGATCTCTACGATGTGGAGAACATGTGGCAGCTGTCGCTGAGCAATCCGTGGCTGACCGTGGTTCCGGTGTGCGAGAACGAATCCAACCCGTGGTGGCATCCCTATCCCCCGGCCGATCCGCCGTTCGGCATGCACCGCAGACTCATCGGTAATCTGGGCGCGGTGGTTGCCAGCTTCGGCGCCTGGGCCGACCGGCAGATCCAGATCGCCGGCTCGGCCCGCATGATCGCCGACACCAAGCGCGCCCTACTGGCCGTGGGGACGCCGGAGTCGATCATCATGACGGATCCTGTGTGATGTCGGCGAAAAGCGTGCCGACATCACACAGGAAAAGGGATAGGGCGAAAGCGCTCGGGCCCCACCGGAACTACGGAGCCGAAGCGCACGAGCCCCACCGGAACGAGGGAGCCGAAACGCACGAGCCCCACCGGAACGAGGGAGCCGAAACGCACGAGCCCTCCACAGGAACGAGGGGGCGGAAGCGCTCGGGCTGCCCACGGGAACAGTGGGTGGGCGGAGGCGTTGCGTACAGGAACAGCGGGGAACGGGAAAGGCAAGGGAGAGCGTGACGTTGGACCCCGGCGCGACCGGTGAGATCCGGCTCGATGCGCAGGAGTGGACCTCGACCGTGGTCGGTCATCATCGGCTGCGCCACGACATCGCGGTGATCCGGCTCATCGGAGAGTTCGTGCCGTTCGTGGCCGGACAATCGGTGGAGGTGCAGGTGCCGCAGCATCCGGGGCTGCGGCGGCGGCTCTCACCCGCGCTGCCGCCCTCGCTGGACGGCAAGTTGGAATTCCATGTGCGCACGGTGCCGGGCGGCTGGTGCAGCGGCTCCATCGTGGCCGACACCCGGCCGGGCGACGAGTGGCGGATCAGCGATCCGGGCGGTTGGCTCTCGGTGGACGACTGGGCCACCGATGTCGTGATGATCGCGGGCGGAACGGGTTTGGCGCCGCTACGCGCCCTGCTGCTCGAACTGGCCCGCCGCCCCGAGCCCCCGCGCACCCATCTGTTCGTGGGCGGTCGCTCCCCGCGCGACCTCTACGCCTCGGACATGCTGTACCTGCTCGCGGGCGATATGCCCTGGCTCACGGTGGTTCCCGTGGTCGAATACGCCGACGATCCGAACTGGGTCGACGAGTGGTACGAGAACAGCCGGGTGGACATCGGTTTCGACGTCGACGAAATGCTCGAGGGCACCCTCCCCGAGGTCATCGGCGATATGGGCCCGCTACTGCACCACCAGGTCCTGGTCTGCGGCTCCCCGGGCATGACCCGCGCCACGGTGGACCGGCTCATCCAGACCGGCACTCCGGCGGAAGCCATTCGCTACGAAGGACTTTGAGGTTTTCCTTCAGAACAACGGATCGTGGCGGATGTTCTTGGTCGGCGTCCCGGCGGCCATCAGGCGGAACTTGGTGGTCTGCACCATCGAGGGCGAGCCGACAATCTGGACGTCGTGGTCCTTCCACGGCCCCTCGGCGGCGACCACCCTGCCGATCTGACCGATCCGGCGCGGCTCCAGCCCCGGCAGCTCCCCGGCCCGCTCGTCCCCGGAATCGACATACCACCAGGGGTTTTCCTCGTTCTCCACCACGGGTGTGACCGTGAGCCACTTATTGGCGACGGCCAGCTCGCTCAGCGTCCGCAGATCGTAGAGATCGCACGGATGATGGCCGCCGACGAACAGCCGCACCTTCGGATTCGAACGGCGCTGGGTCATCGCCATGAGTTGCGCACGCAGCGGGGCGATTCCGGTCCCGCAGCCGACCATCAACATCTTGCGGCGGGTATTGCGCGGCACGCCGAGCCCGCCCAGCGGCGAGCCGAGCAGCCACTGATCACCGATGGCGGTATGCCCGATCATGGCCGGACTCACCCAGCCACCGGCCACGGCACGAATATGAAACTCCACCTCGCGGTTGGCATTCGCGGGTATGGCCGGGGACAGGTAGCGCCACATGCGCGGCCGGGCCGGGATCTGCACGCTGATGTACTGCCCGGCCGCGTACTGCATGGGCTGGTCCAGGCGCAGCCGCACCACGGACAGATTCTGCAGCACCGCGCGATTCTCGATGACCGTGCCGGTCCAGTAGGGCGGCGTGTCCTCCTGGTCGGCGGCCTTGATCATGGTCTCGGCGATCAGCCCGATGCCCTCGTCCCAGGCCCGCTCCACCTCGTCGGTCCACATCTCGGTGCCGGTATAGGCGCGCAGCGCCGCGTGCAGCGAGGTGCCAACAGCCGCGTAGTGTTCCGCCGTCACCCCGTACTTGCGGTGGTCGCGCCCGAGCTGGGCCAGGAAGGGCAGTAGCTTCTCCGGTTCCTCCAGCCGATCGACGACGTAGCCGATCGCCTTCACGAGCCGATCGCGCTGGGCGTCCAGGGCCGCCGGAAAGAAGTCGCGCACATGTGGATGGTCGGTGAACAGGATGGCGTAGAAAGACCGGGCGAGCTTCTCCGGTCCCCCCTCCTCCGCAGCAACCGCCTTGAACGTCGTTCTTATCAATGCGACGGTCCGCGAATCCATTTGTCTCACAACCCCATTTCGCACTAGAACCAGGCCTAGCCGGCGAGTGAGGTGCTGCGGGACACTCGACAGCAGCCGATGTCAAACGAGTGTAGGCGAGGTTTGCCAGCAACGGAACGCGTCGTTTAAACAACACGTGTGTAATTCCGAAAATACCAGGCGTTCTTGGTCATTCACCGCCCGAAACAGACCATTAGTACAGGACACGCCGAGTGTATCGGCCTGCGCCTCAATCGATTTGCACGGTTCTACATGAAAAACTCGGATTTGCAGCGATTGTGCGGCAACCGATCTCGCTTTCTCACGCACTCTCCCCGCAGGACAAAACCGACCTTTCGGCAACGATTTGGCGATCGCCGCGCCCAGTTCGGTACGAATGTCCCACTCGTAAGTGGTGTCCGTTCAGATGAAAGCTCAGCACATAACTCGCAACAAAACGCAATGATGCGAAAGGGATTTCGTCGGACGAAAACAGCGCCTCTGTCTCCAGAGGCGCTGCCTTACAGGTGTTTCCGCGGAGAACTACCGGCGCTTGTTGCGTGGCTGCCAGACCACCAGCGCGGTACTGCGCTGCGGCGACAGTTCGGGCAGATAGCGCGAGCGCAGTCGCTCGACCTCCGAGGTCAGCTCGCGGACCCGCTGCTGCAGTTCCTCGACCTGATTGGTGAGTTCGATGATCCGCTTGATACCGGCCAGGTTGACGCCCTCGTCCTGCGACAGCCGCTGCACCTCGCGCAGCAGCTCCACATCGCGGGCCGAATAGCGCCGGCCGCCGCCCGAAGTGCGTTGCGGCGTAACGAGTCCCAGCCGGTCATAGGTACGCAGCGTCTGCGCGTGCATACCGGCCAGCTGAGCCGCCACCGAAATCATGAAGTACTCGGTGCCCGTCGTCCTGTCCTGTGGCTCCCGGTCCATCACGCCCCTGCCCATCCGGCACGCGGGTCGAACCCGCCTTCCTTCTCCGCCTCCGCATAACGCCGCAAGGCCTCGGAGGCATTGTCGTCCAGCTTCTGCGGTACCGCGACCTTGACGGTCACCAGCAGATCACCGGCACCGCCGCCGCGCTTGGGCACACCGCGCCCGCGCACCCGCAGCGTCCGGCCGTCGGCGGTGCCCGGGGGCACCTTCACGCCGACCCGACCGTCCAGTGTAGGCACGGAAACCGTTGTGCCCAAAACCAATTCGGCATAGCTGACGGGCAGCACCAGGGTCAGGTCGTCGCCGTTGCGGCCGAAGACCTTGTCCTGGCTGACGTGCACAGTGACATACAGATCACCCGCCGGGGCGCCGCGTAGGCCCGCTTCGCCCTGACCCGCCAACCGAATTCGCTGACCGTCGCGCACCCCGGGCGGGATGCGCACGGTGATCGTGCGCGTCCGGTTCTGAATGCCGGTGCCGCGGCAGTCCGAACACGGATCGTCGATGATCGACCCGGTCCCGCGGCAGTCGTCACACGGCTCGCTGAATCCGAACGCGCCCTGATTACGGCTGATCACGCCGGTTCCATTGCAATGCGGGCAGACCCGCGGGCTGGTCCCCGGCTTGGCGCCGCTGCCGTGACAGGTGGTGCACGGCGACGGGCTGGTCATCCGCAGCGGGACGGTCACGCCCTGGGCGGCCTCGCGGAAGCCGAGGGTCGTCTCGGTCTCCACATCACTGCCGCGCCGGGGCCGCGACGACGCTCGCGCGCCCGCGCCGCCCCGATTGAACAGGCCGCCCAGCAGATCGCCCAGGCCCCCGTCGGCTCCGGCCGAAGCCGCGCCGCCGAAGATATCGCCCAGGTTGAACTCGCTGAAGCCGCCCTGTCCGGCGTAGCCACCACCCGGCGAGAAGCCGCCGCGGCCGAAGCCGCCGCTGGCGAAGAGCCTGCGCGCCTCGTCGTACTCCTTGCGCTTCTCCGGATCCGACAGCACGGCATGCGCCTCGCTGACGGTCTTGAACCGCTCCTCGGCCTTGGCATCCCCCGGATTCTTGTCCGGGTGCAGATCACGGGCCAGCTTGCGGTAGGCCTTCTTGATCTCGTCCTGGGTGGCGCTGGAGGAAACACCCAGTTCCTTGTAGAAGTCCTTTTCCAGCCACTCCCGATTCACCGGGCATCTCCTCCTTTCTTCCTACTGCTCGCCTGTGCCGGCATCCGTGCCAGCGTTCGTCGCATCCGGCGTCGCCGCCAGATCTGCCACCCCGTCGGTGACTCCGACCAGGGCGTGCCGCAGCACGCGGTCACCGAAGCGGTAGCCCTTGCGCATCACCACACCGATCACCGGATCGTGTCCGTCGCCCTCGTGCT
The DNA here is from genome assembly GCF_023740735.1 of Nocardia sp. CDC159. Classification (GTDB taxonomy): domain Bacteria; phylum Actinomycetota; class Actinomycetes; order Mycobacteriales; family Mycobacteriaceae; genus Nocardia; species Nocardia pulmonis. The sequence continues at coordinate 69,479 of NZ_JAMRXH010000015.1, read as the reverse complement.
GCACCGCCTCGTGCAGGGTCGGGTCGAAGGGCTCGCCCTCGACGCCGAATTCCTCGAGGCCCTGCTTGCGCAGCGCGTCGGAGAGCTTGTCCGCCACCGACTTCAGCGGTCCCGACTCCAGATCGCCGTGCGCGCGGGCACGGTCGAGGTCGTCGAGCACGCCGAGCAGCTCCGTGACCACCGCCGCCTTGGCGGTTTCGACAGCGGCCTTGCGGTCGCGCTCGACGCGGCGGCGGTAGTTGGTGTACTCGGCGGTCAGCCGCTGCAGATCCGCGGTGCGCTCGGCAAGCTCACCACTGATCGCGTCGGCCAGTGAATCCGAACCGTTCTCCGAGGCGGGCTGGGCCGAATCCTGGTTCTCTCCAGCGGAATCGGCCGGAGCCGCGGCGGCACCCTCGGCCGCCGCGGCCTGACGAACCTCGCCCGTCTCCGGATCTACCTTGCGGTTGTCCACGATGGTGACCGGCTCCTGTTCCGGGCTCTGATTCGTCACTTCTTCTCCGGCTCTTCCACAACCTCGGCGTCGACCACGGTGTCATCGGAGGCCTGGCTCGGGCCCGCGCCGTTGCCGGACGCCTGGGCATCCTGCGCGCTGGACTCGTAGATCGCCTGGCCGAGAGCCTGCGATTCGGTGGCCAGCTTCTCCACCGCGGTCTTGATGGCCGCGATATCGGTGCCCTTCAGCGCCTCGTTGGCCTCGGCGATGGCGGCCTCGACCCTGCCCTTGATCTCGGCCGGGACCTTGTCCTCGTTGTCCTTGATGAACTTCTCGGTCTGGTGCACCAGCGACTCGGCCTGGTTGCGGGTCTCCGCCTCCTCGCGACGCTGCTTGTCCTCGGCCGCGTGCGCCTCGGCGTCCTTGATCATCCGGTCGATCTCCTCCTTGGACAGGCCGGAGCCGTCCTGGATCTTGATCGTGTTCTCCTTACCGGTGCCCTTGTCCTTGGCGGTCACGTGGACGATGCCGTTGGCGTCGATGTCGAAGGTGACCTCGATCTGCGGCACGCCACGCGGGGCCGGCGGAATACCGGTCAGCTCGAACGAACCGAGCAGCTTGTTGTGCGAGGCGATCTCGCGCTCACCCTGGAAGACCTGGATCTGCACGGACGGCTGGTTGTCGTCGGCCGTGGTGAAGGTCTCCGACCGCTTGGTCGGAATGGTGGTGTTGCGCTCGATCAGCTTGGTCATCACGCCGCCCTTGGTCTCGATGCCCAGCGACAGCGGGGTGACATCGAGCAGCAGGACGTCCTTGACCTCACCCTTGAGCACACCGGCCTGCAGGGCGGCGCCGACGGCGACGACCTCGTCCGGGTTCACGCCCTTGTTGGGCTCCTTGCCGCCGGTCAGCTCCTTGACCAGCTCGGAGACGGCGGGCATGCGGGTCGAACCGCCGACCAGCACGACGTGGTCGATATCCGAGACCGAGATGCCGGCGTCCTTGATGACCGACTGGAACGGCTTGCGGGTGCGGTCCAGCAGATCGGAGGTGATCTTCTGGAACTCGGCCCGGGTCAGCTGCTCGTCGAGGAACAGCGGGTTCTTGTCCGCGTCCACGGTGATGTAGGGCAGGTTGATCGAGGTCGACTGCGAGGACGACAGCTCGATCTTGGCCTTCTCGGCGGCCTCACGCAGCCGCTGCATGGCCATCTTGTCCTTGGTCAGGTCGATGCCCGAGCTGCCCTTGAACTTGTCGACCAGCCACTTGACGATGCGCTCGTCCCAGTCGTCGCCACCGAGGTGGTTGTCACCGGAGGTGGCGCGGACCTCGACGACGCCCTCGCCGATCTCCAGCAGCGAGACGTCGAAAGTGCCGCCACCGAGGTCGAAGACCAGGATGGTCTGCTCCTTGTCGCCCTTGTCCAGCCCGTAGGCCAGCGCGGCGGCGGTGGGCTCGTTGACGATGCGGAGCACGTTCAGGCCCGCGATCTGGCCTGCCTCCTTGGTGGCCTGGCGCTGCGCGTCCTCGAAGTAGGCGGGGACGGTGATCACCGCGTCGGTGATCTCTTCACCCAGATAGGCCTCGGCATCGCGCTTCAGCTTCATGAGCGTGCGCGCGGAGATCTCCTGCGGGGTGTACTTCTTGCCGTCGATTTCGACCGTCCAGTCCTCACCCATGTGGCGCTTGACGGACTTGATGGTGCGGTCGACGTTGGTGACGGCCTGGTTCTTGGCGGGCTGACCGACGAGCACCTCACCGTTCTTCGCGAACGCGACGATCGACGGGGTGGTGCGCGATCCTTCCGAGTTGGCGACGACGACCGGCTCCCCGCCTTCGAGAACGGCGATAACCGAGTTCGTGGTCCCGAGGTCGATACCGACCGCACGAGCCATAGTGGTTCCTCCTAGTTGACGTACATCTCACAACACTGAGCGGGGTCCGCTCAATCCTGCCCGCCGACCCTATCCGAGTCAACCACAGACTTGAGTGCATCTCGCTCAACCTGGTGTTGTACAGCTCAACGACCACCCGCTCCGGATGATTCCCGGGGGACCAAGATTTTTTCGTGGTCACCGATGACCCACCCGCGCCCACGCAGCGCAGTGACCTCCATCACCCCGCGCGGTACCGTGCCGGTATGAAGGCAGTCGTCTGTTCCGAAGGCAAACTGGAAGTCGCCGATATCGAGCCGCCGCGGCCCGGGCCCGGCCAGGTGCTGATCAATGTGTTGCGCTGCGGCATTTGCGGTTCGGATCTGCACGCGCGGGTGCACTGCGACGAATTGGCCGAGCTGTCCCGGGCCACCGGCTACGACCACTTCATGCGGTCCGATCAGCGCATCGTGCTCGGTCACGAATTCGTCGGGGAGATCATCGAATACGGCCCGGACTGTCGTAAACGGTGGCGGCCCGGCACCCGGGTGGTGGCGCTGCCGATCCTGCGGCACGGCCGGGAACCGCATCTGACCGGACTGTCCGAGGCCGCGCCCGGCGGGTATGCCGAACAGGTCGTGGTCCAGGAGTCGATGACATTTCCCGTGCCCAACGGAGTTTCGACCGACCATGCCGCACTCACCGAGCCGATGGCGGTGGCCTGGCACGCCGTGCGCCGGGGCCGGGTGAGCACCAAGCAGACCGCCTACGTCATCGGCTGCGGGCCGATCGGACTCGCGGTCGTCGTGATGCTGAAGGCGGCGGGGGTGAAAACCGTTGTCGCCAGCGATTTCTCACCGCGTCGGCGGGAGCTCGCCACCCGCTGCGGCGCGGATGTGGTGGTCGACCCCGCCACCGACGCACCGTGGACCGCCGCGCCGCGCAAGACCCGCATCACCCGCGTCACCGACGTGCTCAATCTCGGCTTCGACGCCATGGAACGGCTGCGCCGGATCCCGAATCTGCCGTGGTGGTACGGCTTCCGGCTGGCGCACACCCTGGACGCCGGGCCGTCGGGGCCGGTCGTATTCGAATGCGTCGGCGTGCCCGGCATCATCGACGACATCCTCACCGCCGCGCCCCCGCGCTCGCGGGTGGTCGTGGTCGGCGTCTGTATGCAGGCCGACACCATCCATCCCGCGATGGCCATCAACAAGGAGATCGACCTGCGCTTCGTCCTGGGCTACGACCCGGGCGAATTCCGCGACACACTGCATATGATCGCCGACGGCAAGGTCGATCCGTCCCCGCTCATCACCGGCACGGTCGGGCTCGACGGCGTCGACAACGCCTTCGCCGCCCTGGCCAGTCCGGAACAGCACGCCAAGATCCTCATCGATCCCGCCGCCACGGCGACCGCCCCCTGAACCGGCCGCGGCCGATCATGGGTGGCGTGGGCGCACCCGGGTCAGCGGCGCGGTGGGCGGCTCACGCAGCAGTTCGGCGATGCCCTCGGCACTGCGGGTGGCGACGAGGCAGGCGTTCGCGGTGACCTGGTCGGCCAGCGGATGCCGGGCGCGGGCGCGCCATTTGCGCACGGCGGCAAGGGCTTGCGCGCGCACGGTCGCCGGATCGGCGGTGGCAGGCAGTCCGAGGCGCAGCTGCGGCGCGATGCCCGAACCGCCGATCAGGCGATACATCTCGGCGAGATCGTCGGCGGGAAGCGGGAGTTCGTCGGTGCGCAGGCGGCCTAGCAGGCGCAGCTCGGCGAAGCCGTGCACATCTGCCAGCAGCGTGCGCGCCCGGGGCAGCAGCTGATCCGCCGCGGTGCCCGGATGGGCGGAGACAATGCGATCCAGCGCGGTCAGGGCCGAATGCGCCTTCAATTGGTCGGCGCGCTGGGCGAATTGGATGTCGAGCACCGAGCGCAGCTCGTCCAGGCCGCTGCGTCGGGTCAGTTCCGTTGCCAGCGAGGCGGAATCGCGCACGCCGAGCCGGATCAGGGTGACGGCCATGCGGATTCCGAACAGGCCGAAGCGGGCCGCCAGATGGGCGCGCAGTTCCGGCGGCACCGGCAGCGGCAGATCGGGGCGGGCGAACCGATCCGCCGACAGCAGCGCCGCACCCAATTCCTCGGCCGGGACCGTGGCCAGCGCCTCGAACGCGTCGTATTCGCGCTGCCGCAGCGTGACGGCGGCGAAGGCGAGCAGGCCCGCCACCGGGATCACCGCCTGGCACAAGCCGGTTCGCTCGAGTTCGCCCGCGAAACGGGCCGCGACATCACGCGCCGAATGCAGGGCATCGATGCGGCCCGCGCCGATCTCGTCGGCGCGGGAGACCACGCCGATCACCCCGAGCGGTCCCGATCGTCCGGTCGTCGAGCCGATTCGCTCCAAAAATCCCACATCGGCGGCGTCCAGACGGCGCAGCAGGTAGACGATGGCGTCCGCACCCGGCGGGGCCGCCGACTCGGAATCCTCCGGCGTCAACAGCCGCGCCGTTCGGATCGATACCTCCCGCGACAGTGAGGAGGTGCCGGGGGTATCGATGATCGTCGTGCGGGCCAGCGCCGCGGCGGGCCATTCCACCTCGAGGTGATCGACCTCGCGGGCGGGCCCGCGGTCCCAGCGCGGCGCGGTCAGATCGAAGGTCAATCCATGCGCGCCGGGCAGTCCGTCCGCGCCGGCCTGCCGCCGCACCACCACATCGGCCCGGGAGCCGTCGGCGGCGAAGGCGGTCACCCGCGGGGCGGAACCGTTGCGATACCAGGTGACCATCCGCGTGCACTCGGTCGCGTCGGTGGGGGCGATGTCCTGTCCCACCAGGGCATTGAGCAGCGTCGACTTACCGGCCTTGAGATGACCGGCCAGCGCCACCCGCAGCGGCTGATCGAGCCTGCGGGCGCACTCGTCGAGCTGTGCGGCCGGGCGGGAACGCGGTGCGAACGCCTGCCGGGCGGCCGCCACCAACCGGCGGGCCTCGGGCATGATGCCCTGGGTCGCGCCGGGGACCTCGAAACTCACGCGGTCACCGTACCGGAGCGGGTGCACGGCCTCCCGGTTTACCCGGGCAGCATGGCATCGGCATGGCGGCGCAGCTCGGCCACGATGCGCAGTTGCCGCTCCAATTCGGCGCAGCGCTCGTTGCGCCGGGCCGTCTCCACCCCGGCCGCGTCCTGGGCCGCCTGCAGCGACTCGTTGATCGAGCGCAGGCTGCGGTCGGCGATGCCGGTGAAGTGGTCGCGCAGCACCCGGTGCACGCGGTGCAGCCGGTCGCGCGACTCCTTACCCGCCTCGAAGCTCACGTCGTCGAGATAGCGGCGGACCGCATTCTTGGCCTCGTTGCGGCGGCGCATCAGCCGTTCGCGCTTGTCGTCGCGGAAGGCCTTGCCGCCCAGCAGGACTCCGGCGCCAAGCGAGACCGGATTGATCAGCGCCAGTCCCGCGACCGTGCTGGCCAGGCCGACCATCACCATGCCGCCGTAGGAGCCGCGCATGCCGACCAGCAGCTTGTGGCCCAGCCCCAGATCCGGTTCCAGATCGGTGAGGGTGATCGAGTCGACCCGCGAACCCGCCGGATCCAGCCCCGCGCGCACATTCGGCAGATCGACCGCGCCGAATTCCCGAAAGTGCTCGGCCACCCGCTCGGCCAGGTGCAGGGCTCGGGCGTGGGTCCACAGCAGGTTGTCGCCGATGGCGGTGTCGACCGTCGCGGTGAGCCATTCGGCCATATGCTCCCAGAGCCGTCCCGGATCGTTCTCGTCGATCCACTCCTCGGCCGTGCGGCCGATGGCGCGCAGCCGGTCGCGCAGATCATGGTCGATGTCTCCGGCCAGGTCGGCGATGCCGTCGCCGAGGGTCTGCTGCCAGGTGGCGGTGCGGCGGTGCAGATCCTCGGCCTGTGTCTTGGCCGTGCGCAGTTCGCGGATGGCGACGGCGCCGCGCTCGGGATCGCGCAGGGCCACCAGCTCACTGCCCAGGGCGAGAGCCAGATGTTCTGCGGCGGAGGAGATGTCGAGTGCCACGGCGCGGCGGGTCGCGGCCTGGTCGCGGGCCACGACCTGGTCGCGCAGGAAGTCGAACAGGGCGCCGAAGCCGGATTCGCGGCCGAGTTGTTCGTCGCGCAGTCGCATGGCGTGGGCGCGCAGGAGTGCGGAGACGGGGAGGATCCGCAGCCGCAGATTGTTGCGGTGCAGATGCTGCTCGTCGGCCTGATGGACCTGTCGCCAGTGCGGATAGAGATCGATCTTGCTGAGCAGCAGCGCCACCGCCGGACAGAGCTGGTGGACCTGGCGCAGGAAGTCGACCTCGGGTTCGGTGAGTTCGGTCGAGGCGTCGGATAGCACCAGTACCGCGTCGGCCGTCGGCGCCAGGCCGAGAACGCTGGTGGCTCCGGGATTCCCGTGGCCGCCGATGGCCGGGGTGTCGACGAGCACGATGCCGTCGGCGAGCAGGGGGTTGGGGGCCTGGATCTCCAGGCGCAGTACGTGGCCGTGCGGGGAATGCGGGGTGACCGCGGCTATCGCGTCGAGCGGCAGCGGCATTCGGCGGCCGTCCGCCTCGGTACCGGTTGGACCGGCGAGCACGAGCTCGGCCCGCGGCTGTGGGCCGTGCGCGAGCAGGACGGGGACGGTGGTGGTCGCATCGTCACCGACCGGGCAGACGTCGAGATTCAACAGGGCGTTGACGAATTGACTCTTGCCCTGATTTCCCAGCCCCGCCACCACGATCCGCCGCCGCGGATCGCGGACCCGGTCGGCCAGCTGCTCCAGCCGACCGACCAGGTCGTCGCGCTGCGCGGCGCGTGCGGCGGTGATGGTCTCCGCGAGCACCGTCGGCAATGGCAATGCCGGTGCGCTGCTCGCGGCCCCGGCCACCACGATCCCCATACCCGTCCTCACTCGCCCTTCGCTCAGTGCAGCAGTCCGCCGGTGACATCACCGCTGGCGTGCGTCTCCACGCCACCGCCGAGATGACCACCCGCATCCCCGAACAGCCCGCTCGACCCCTGCGCGCCCGCCTCCAGCGTGCTGTCGATCGCCCCGTGCGCGGACCCACCGACACCAGCGTCCACACCCGTCCCGAACGAGGTCCCGACCCCACTCCCGAACGCCTGCGAAACATCCACGCTGGACCAGGTATTCGCCACCGAGGACTCCACACTCCCCCCGACCGACGAACTCACCTCACCACCGGCATGCACTCCGGTATCCACAGCCCCACCGACACCGGTGGAAAGCCCCGCGCCCAAACCGGACCCGGCATGCGCCACCCCACCCAGCGCACCATCCACACCGGAGGACAGCCCCGCCTCCAAACCGGTTCCAACCTGGGCCGCACCCCCCAAGCCCGACGCCACATCGCCACCGGCATGCAGCCCGGTATTCACAGCCCCACCCACACCGGTGGAAAGCGCCGCGTCCAAACCGGACCCGGCATGCGCCGCCCCACCCAGCGCACCATCCACACCCGAGGACAACCCCGCCTCCAAACCGGTTCCAACCTGGCCCGCCCCACCGAGTGCGCCGCTCACACCGGACGTCAGATCACCACCGGCATGCAGCCCGGTATCCACAGCCCCACCCACACCGGTGGAAAGCCCTGCGCCCAAGCCAGATCCAACCTGCGCCGCCCCGCCGACGCCGGACGTCACATCACCAACGGCACGCAACCCGCTATCCACGGCCCCTTCCACACCCGAGGACAGCCCGGCCCCAGCCTGCGCGACACCACCCAACGCCCCGCCAAGGTTCCCGGCCGCACCGGCCGCCCCACCCAGCCCGGCCTCCAACCCACTGGCCGCCGAACCACCCAGCGAACCGGCGACATTCGAGCCGACCTGCGCCGCACCGCCGAGGGAAGCACCCACCTCCGTCCCTACCTGAGCCGCACCGCCCAGCGCCCCACCGAGGCCACCGGTCACACCCTGCAACCCGGCCTCCACCCCACCGGCCGCCGAACCACCCAGCGAGCCGGCAAGATTCGAGCCGACCTGCGCGGCACCCTCGACGGGGGTGCCCAGATCCGCGCCCACCTGAGCCGCGCCACCCAGCGCCCCACCAAGGCTCCCGGCCGCACCCGTCGCCCCGTTCACCCCGGCCTCCAGCCCGCTGGTCAGCGAACCGCCCAGCCCAGCACCGATATTCGATCCGACCTGCGCGGCACCGCCGAGCGAGGCACCCACATCAGTACCCGCCTGCGCCGCACCACCCAGCGCCGCGCCCAGATTCCCAGCGGCACCGGTCGCACCTTGCAGCCCACCGGCCACCGAACCACCAAGCGAGTCAGCGAGATTCGAGCCCGCCTGCGCGGCACCGCCGAGCGAGGCACCCAGATCCGCATCCGCCCGCGCCGCACCATCCAGCGCCGCGCCGAGATTCCCGGCCGCACCGGTCGCACCGTGCAGTCCGGCCGTCAGGCCGGTGCTCAGCGACGCGCCGAGGTCGGTGCCCGCGTCGACCGCGGTGTTCAGGGCTGCGGAGAGGTTCGTGCCGAGGTGGGCTGTGGCATCGGTCACACCGTTGAGGGTGCCGTTCACCGCGCCGGTGAGGTCGGCGGTGGTGTTGGTGAGGGCCGTGGCGGCCGTGCTGAAACCGGTTTCGAGGCCGGTTGTCACGTCGGCGCCGATATCGCTGTGCAGGGCCGCATCAATGCCCGCGGTCACGTTCGCACCGCCGGCGACCGTTTCGCCGAGGGTCGCGGCGGCACCGGTCAGGGCACCGATCCCGGCGGCGAGTCCGGCCTCGATGCCGCCCACCGCGCCTGCCCCGGCCGCGGCGGCCGCACCCAATCCGGCGGACAGGTTCGCGCCCAATCCGGCCGCGGTCTGCAGACCCGCGGACAGGCCCGCGCCCAGGTCGGCTCCGGTCACACCGGACAGGCCGATGTCCAGGCCGGTGCCACCCTGCACGCCGGTATTCACCCCGGCCGCGAGGCCCGCGGCCAGATTCGCCTGGGTCGCCGCGGTCGCGGCGGCGGTGGCGCTCGCGGCAGCGGTGGCGCTCGCGGCGACACCGGCACCGGCGGCCACGATCGCCGCCAGCTGCGAACCGCCGCTGATCAGCGCCGATTCGGCCACCATAGGGGCCACGGCGGCGATATCCTCCGGCGTCACCGCCTCCAGACCCGCGGCGGCCAGCGCCTGGGCCGGATTGGTGCAGTAGCCCACCGCGGCCTCCTGATCGCGCAGCAGGCCGAGAATGAACTCGAGAATCGCGTTGGGACTCATCGCACGTCGTCTCCTGGTTCGGCGGACCTAGTGGCGATCCGCGGTAGTCGAATTGCCTTTCACGCTAGGAAGACGATCCGTTACGCCGAAACGGGGGGAAACCCCCTCATCGCGAAGCCGAGCGCATTGGGGGCAAGCATGGCATTAGGGGAATTTCCCCAGTGTTACCCGAATCGAAGTAACGAGGTCCCCCCAGCAACCGACAGGCCCCGTAGGTCGCGCCGACCTCACCCGCGCAAATGAACAAGGGGATCTCGAATGACTCAGGGCCTGGCGCTCGGCATCACAGTCGGGTCGTCGAACACGGTCGCCGTGACGACTTCGGGGGGAGGCGGCGATCTTCGCGACGCCGCGGCACACGTCCGGCCGAGCGCACCGGGAACGACGGACCTCCTGTCCCGCGTCGGCGATCCGGTCGCCATCCTGACCGACGACGGCACCTCGATCGCCGCCGCCGATCTCGTCGCCGAACTGGTCAGTCACACCGTCAATACGACCGGTCCGAGCGCCGCGATGCTCGCGCATCCGGCGTGGTGGTCGCGCCATACGGCGGCGGCGCAGCGAGCCGCACTGGACCGCGCGGACCTGTCCGAGGTGGCGCTGGTCTCCGAGCCGGTGGCGGCGGTGCGCTGGCTGGAAACCGCGCGCGGCCCCATCGATGCCGCCGCGGTGCTGGTGTACGACCTGGGCACGACCGGGGTCACCGTCTCGGCGGTCGGCACCGGACCGTGCGGCGGACTGCTCGCCGAACCGCTGCGCTCCACCGAGATCGGCGGCGCCGAATTCGATCTACTGACAATGCGTTACGTGCTGGCAAACGTTCAGGGTGAAAACGATTTCGACCCCTTCGACCCGATGGTCGAAAGGGAATTGGCCGCCCTCCGCCAACGCTGCGGAAAAGCGAAAGAGGAGCTTTCCGGAATTACCGCGACGGTGGTTCCGGTCCGGTTGTCCGGCACCGCCCGCGATGTCCGCCTGGTCCGCGACGAGCTCGAGGACCTGCTGCGCGAGCCGCTGCTCGGTTCGCTGGAGCTGATCCATCAGGCCGCGCGCCGAGCTGGCCTGGGCGCGATCGAGAAGATCCTGCTCACCGGCGGCGGTGCCGCGATTCCGCTGCTGACCGAGCTGGTCTCCACCGAGTTCGGCGTGGCGGTCGTCTCGGCCGCCGAACCCGCACACACCGCCGCCTCCGGCGCCGCCCTGCTGGCGGCCGAACAGTCGACGGCCGCACTCGACACCGTGGCCGAGCCCGAACTCCCGGCCGCACCCACCGACGCCATTCCCGCACTGCGGCACCGACTTCCGGAGCCGGATCGCTCGCCGGTGCTGCCACCCCTGCCGCAGTCCCCGCGCCCCGAACGCCGTGGCGCCTGGCGACGAGTGGCCTTCATCGGCGGCGCCGCGGTCGCCGTCGCGGCGCTCGCGACCGGCACACTCGCGCTCGGCACGGCGGTGCAGACCTCGCAGACCTCGAATTCGTCTCCCTCCCCTGCGATCTCGGCCACCGACGCACCGACCAGCGCTCCCGGCGTCGCGGCCCCGGTCGCGGACAACGGTTCCGCACCCGGGGGACGGACCCGGACCGCGGCGTCGGTCGGCGCGAAATCCACCACCGCTCCCGCCGCACCGGGCACATCCGCGACGCCCGCGGCGGAGCAACCCGCTCCCGCCGCCGGAGCCCCGGCCGCGCCCGAGCCCAATGCCGCCGCCCCGCAACCCAATCCGGCCCCGGCTCCGCCCCCGGCGCCATCCGCGCCGACGGTGCAGCCGCCGACCGTGCAGCAGCCGTCGCCGCCCACGGCGCCCAGCCGCCCGCTGCCCGATATCGGCGGCACGCTCAACGACGGCCTCGGCCAGGCGGGCAACACCCTCGGCACCGTGCTGCAGGCCCCGGGCCAGGTACTCGGTCATACGGGTGGCTGAGGTCGAAACGTGGTCGCCACCAACGCAGTCGCGCTCGAATCCCTGCCGGGCGCGCGAGAGATTCTCCGGGAATTGGACGCCCAGGACCGCGAGCCGCGGGTCTATCTGATCCGCGGCCGCTCCGGCACCGGCAAGTCCACGCTCCTCGCCGCCCTCCGGCAGCGCCTGCGCGGCCGCGGCGTCACCTCCTGCGACGAGATCGATACCGCCGACCCCGCCGCGGCTCCCGCCCTGATCATCGACGACGCCCACACCCTCGACGCCGACCGACTCGGCAGGCTCACCGCCGCGGTGGAGGCGGGCTGCTGCACGATCGTCGCCGCGGCCCGCCCCCGCCCGCACGACACGGCCCTGCGCGCACTGGCCGACGCCGTCTCCCGGCACGGTCGCGTGCTCGATCTGCGCGCCCTCGGCGTGGCCGAGATCGCGCCCTTCGCAAGGGAATTGGGGATGATGGTGCCCCGCCCGGTGGCCCAGCACATCCACCGCCAGACGGCGGGCATCCACGGCGGCGTGGTGGCGGCGCTGACCGCGGCGTGCGCGACCCGGCTGGACGCGGGCATCGCCGCGGTCGACGAGGCCGTGACCACCTGGGCGCGCACCCTGCTCGACGGCACCGATCCCCGCCTGCTCGAGGTCTTCGTGGTCGCCACCACCGGCACGGGCCTGGATCCGGGCGAACTCGCCGAGGTACTGGATCTCGAGCCCGACACCGCGCTGGACCTCATCGACCGCGCTCGCGCGAGCGCCCTGATCACCGACGCGGATCTGCTGCTCGCCCCCGCGGTCGCGCCGCTGCGCACTCTGGTCGGCGACCGCCGCTTCCTGGCCGTACAGCGCCGCCTGCTGCGGGCCCGCCTGGATGCCGGTCTGCTGCGCGACAACACCGCCCTGCTGCTGGCCGAATCCGGGGTGCGCGACCCCCAGCTCGCCGAATTCCTCTGTGCCACGGCGGAAAAGGCGGGCGAGGAGGCCGTGCGCTACTACGCCGCCGCGGCCGCCGCAGGCGCCGACCGGCAGGCCGTCGCGGTGCGCTGGGCCGAGGCCGCCGCCCGCACCGGCGACGGCGAAACCGCACTGCGACTGGCCGAACCAGTACTTTCGTGCCCCGGCGCACCACCGGCCGAACTCGCCGCGGCCGTGCGCATCTGCGCGGGCGTGTGGACCCGGCGCGGCCTGGCCCCCCGTGCCGCCCAACTCTATTCGTGGCTGGGTCCGCACCGCGTCGGCGCGGACTGGGCGATCGGCGCGACCGTGCAGTACCTGGCTGGCGAGGTCGAGGCCGCCGCCGCCCTGTCCGCCTCGGCCGCGCACTGGCCGCCCACCGAGGCAACGGCCCGGGCGGGTTTGATCGCCACGGCACTCGCACAAACCCTGCACCCCACCGAATCCCCGTCCCGCGCCGCGGCCGTGACCGCGGCCGCCGCCCTGATCCAGGCCGCCCGCGCCGACACCAACCCCGCCATCGACCGCTTCCTCCCCTGCACCGCGACCGCTATCGCCACCCTGCTCTGCCTGAGCATGGGCGAACCGCGCCGGGCCGCCGACGCCCTGCGCGGCGGCTCCGATCGCGACCCGCACCTGCTGGTGCTGGCCGCCTGGACCGCCATGCTCGGCGGCGACGAACAAGCCGCCGCCAAAACCATTGCCGCCCTTGATCTTTCGACCCTATCCCCGCGCGACCGCCTGCTGGCCCACGGCGTCGCGATCGGCCTGGCCCGCCGCGGCGGCGACCACACCGCACTGACCCTGGCCTGGCAGGCCGCCCATCCGCTGTTCGACGATGTCGGCGCGGATCTGCTGGCGCTGCTGCCGATCGGCGAGCTGTGGCTGGCCGCGATCCGGCTGCGGGACGAGGGCCGGGTGAGCGCACTCGTGGACGCCGCGCGAGAGCTGCTGCGCCGCCTGGCCAATCCGCCAGCCTGGGCGAATGCCTTCCACTGGTATGCCATCCAGGCCGCGATCGCCCACGAGCGCCCCGACGAACTGCTGCCGCCCGCACAGGCGCTGAAGGCCGCCGCGCACGGTGGCGACGCCCATGCCGCGGTGCTGGCCGACGCCGGGCGCACCTGGGTGCTGGTGCTGCGCGGCCAGGTCGTCCAGGAGGAGGTGGCCGCCGCCGTGCGCCGCCTCGCCGGAATCGGCCTGATCTGGGACGCGGCCCGCCTGGCCAGCGAGGCCGCCCTCGCCGCGGGCGATTCCACGACGGCGACCGCGCTGCTCAAACTGGCCCGCTCGGTGCGCACCGAGGCCCGTCCGCAGCAGCGCCCGATCCCGACGACCGAGGCGACGCCCCAGCCGCTGCCGGAAACCTCCGCCGCACCCGCCGACACCCTGCTCAGCGAGCGGGAACGCGAGGTGGCCGAGTTGGTGCTGCTCGGACTGACCTATCGCGAAATCGGCGCTCGGCTGTACATCTCGGCGAAGACAGTGGAGCATCATGTCGCGCGGATCCGGCGTCGCATCGGAGCCGGTTCCCGGTCGGAGCTATTGTCGATGCTCCGCGCCATGGGACACGGTTCGCTGCTCGTGTAAGGGTCCGGCGCGGATGACGCCGACGGGGGCGCACGAGACGCGAAACGAGGTATCGAGGATGGCCACAGGGGTGGGCCTACGGATCGCCGGAGACGAGTGCATCGCGGCGATCCTCACCAGCGGGATCGAGGACGCCCCCGAACCTCTCTACATCGTGCGCGAATCGGTGCTGCACATGTCGGACGAGGGGGACGCGGCCCTCGGCGGCGAACCGCCCGCGGGCCATACCCACTCGATCACCGGATTCTTCGAGGCGGTCGGCGATCCGGCCGGGATCCCGGTCGACGAGGGCGAGGCCTACCGCGCCGAGGATCTGGTGGCCACGGCCCTGTTCTGCCTCATCAATCTCGCCGCCGAACATCTCGAGGGTCCCGCCGAGTTCTATGCCACCCACCCCGGCGACTGGCCCGAACAGCAGGTCAACGCGCTGCGCGAGGCGCTGGACTATCTGGGCCTGCGCGCGGTGGTGCTGGTCAGCGAGGCCGATCTGCCCGGCTCCGAGGACGGCAGCGACCGCGGTTACGCCCACGACGCCGCCCGCGCCGCCCTCGCGGCCGTGCTGGCCACCCCGGCCGGTGCGACCCCGCCGGATCCGACCCACACCGAGAACGCGCTGGTCGTCACCGATATCCTGCCCGCTCTCCCGACCCCCGAACCGGTGGTCCAGGCCTATTCCGCGGCGATCCCGGTGGCCCAGCCCGCCGAGACCGTCGCCGTCGAGCAGACCACGACCGCCCCGACGAATACCGTGCCCCGCAAATCCCTGCGCCGGGTCCCGGTGCTGGTCGCGGGGGCCGTGCTGATCGGCCTGCTGCTCGGCGGCCTGGGGGTGACGCTGCTGTTCCGCGGCCACGCCACTACCCCGGTGCCGCCACTGCCCGACGCCAACACCCGCCCGGCCCCGACGAGTACGCCGTTCGTCCCCCCGGTCATCATCACGACCACTACGCCGCCGATCACCACCACCGTCGAACCGGCGCCGCCCCCGCCGCCGGAGACCACGGAGGCGCCCCCGCCGCCACCACCGCCGACCACGACCGAGGCCCCGCCCACGACGACCACCCCGCCCACCAGCACGCCCGCGCGCCCCACCCGAACCACGCCCCCGCGCCGGACCACCCCGCCGAATCCGTGGGACCCTATCCCGGGCCTGCCGACGCTGCCGGGTATGTAGGTGGCACTTAATCCGTGATCATTTCGTAGCGAACTTTGCCCGTTTGTGCCCTAAAGTGAAGCGCTGACCGGTTGTTACCGGATGCTCGCCGGAAACGCTCGGTCCGTTGCTGGACGAGGGCTGTTGCCGCACAACGGCTTTACGCCCACGGATCCAACCGGCACACCGGTGCCTGACGAAGGGACTCCATGCGCAAGTTGTCGGCGCGCCGCGCCACGGTCAAGACCGCGGCCGTCGCATTCGCCTCGACCGTTCTGCTCGGCCCCCTGCTCACCGCGCCCGCGCAGGCGTCCCCCGCCCCGAGTCAACCGTCGGCCGATCAGCTGCCGCCGGAGCTGGCGCAGGCGATTTCGCGCGATCTGAAGATGACGCCCGCGGAGTACCTCGATCGCGCCGCCCAGGCGCAGCAGCTGCGCGACTACGCCCGTCAGTTCCGGGCCGAGCGGCCCGAGGAATTCGCCGGGGCCTGGCTGGGCCCCGATGGCAAGCCGGTCATGGCGGTCACCTCGATCGACGCCGCCCGGATCGCCGCCACCGACGGCTATCAGACCCGGCTCGCGCCGATCTCGGCGAACAGCCTGGAGGATTCGATGAGTCAGCTGGGCCAGTGGATCGGCGGCCTACCCCGGGAGATTTCCTCGGCCATCAATTCGGTGACTGTGGACTTTCTCAACAGCCAGCTGGTGGTGAACGTCGCCAACACCCCGGCCGGGCATGTGCTGAATCTGCCCACCCTGATCGCCAACATCAAGGTGGTGCTGTCCCCGAACAGCGGCGGCCCGGTGGAGCGTCGGCCGATGGGCGGCGACACCTACATCAGCGCGCCGACCTCGCTCGCGGACGAGTCGCTGAAGGCCGTCGACGTGTGCTCGTTCGGCTTCAACAGCGTCGACGCGGCGGGCAACGCGCTGAACATCAGTGCGGGACACTGTGATCCGAACCTCGGCAAGGGCGACGAGCGGGCCGACGTGTACGTGCCCAATGTGCACGACCTCAAGGCCAGCCCGCAGGTCGGCTCGTTCGTGCGCGCCCAGCTCGGCGGCAGCAGCGGCCTGGACTACTCGGTGATCAAGCTCAACGAGCGCGCGGTGCGGGCGGGTATGGACCAGCCGTCGGTGCGCGGCGCCAACGGCACCACGCTGACCATCACCGGAACCGCCGACCCGATCGTCGGCGCGCCGGTCTGCAAATCGGGCCAATCCTCCACGTTCACTTGCGGTTTCGTGGTCGCCGACCGGGTGGAGACCCAGCTCTACACCGCCGACGGCGAATCGAAGACGGTGCGCGGCTTCGCGAGTTCGGCCTGCACCCTGGGCGGTGACAGCGGCGGCGCGATCGTGTCCGGCACACTCGCCCTGGGTATCACCAGCGGCTCCAACGCGGCCGACGCACCGGACTGCGGCGAGGCCAATATCGGCCTCGCGGCCTATGGCGGCACCGCCTCGCTGGGCATTCCGATTCGGGCCATCCTCGACGATATCGATGCCAATTCCGGCGGCGGTCTCGGCTCGGGGATCACCGTGCGCACCCGGGCGAACGTGGGCTGAAACCGAACGCCAGATGAATTCTCCTGACAAGTCCGAGACGAGTAGGCATAACCATCCGAACCCCATATAGTCGCCTCATGCTCCTGCCACGCATCCGTTTGTCCGCCGCGGGATCGAGCCCGCGGAACCGTCTCCGCAAAGCAGCGGTCGCCGCGTCGGCGGCCGCACTGGTCCTCGGACCGCTGGCGGGGTCGGCATCCGCGGAACCGGAGCCCGCCCCGGCGCCGAATCTGCCGGCCGAGCTGATCGCGGCGGTGCAGCGTGACCTGAAGATCTCCCCGGAGGAGTATCTGCGCCGCGCCGATGTGGCCCAGAAGGTCGCGGCCTTCGCCACCACCGCCCAGCGCCAGTACCCGGAGGCGTATGCGGGTTCCTGGCTGGACAACTCCGGTAAGGCCGTCATCGCACTGGCCCAAGGGCAGGGCCTGGACGAGGCCCGCAAGGCCGCGCAGGACGCGGGCTTCCAGGTCAAGGATGTCGCCAAGAGCGAAACAGTTTTGCGCGGCGAGAAGAACGCCTTCCAGCAGTGGCTCACGGGCCAGCCGGAGTCGGTGACCAAGTCGGTGCGCGGCGTCGCGATCGACACTATGAACAACAGCATCGCGGTGCGGGTCGACAAGGTCGGCCTGCCGATGCCCGGCTTCGTCGACCCCGCCCGTGTGATCGTGATGCCTGCCCCGCCGGTCGGTCCGGAGCAGGCCGACGAGATCGCGCAGGCGCAGCCGGTCGCGGGTCAGGGCAGCGGTTCGGTGGCGGCCGGTGACGGCTACGCCTCGGTGGCCGGGCGCATGCAGCTGATCTGCTCGTCGGGCTTCAACGGGCTGGATCGCAACAACAATGTCGTGAACATCACGGCGGGCCACTGCAATCCGAATCTCGCGGCCGCGGGTACTCCGAACGCCCCCGGCATGTTCGAGCTGCTGCCCGGCAACCACCTCGGCAATCAGCTGGGCACCTTCCAGAAGTCGGTGCTGGGCAGCCAGGACTACTCGGTCGTCGCGGTCAACGAACCGAGCCGGGATCGCTTCGCCAACAACCTGGTTCGGGTCCAGGGCGCGGCGCCCATCGCGATCACCGGCGTGGCCGATCCGGTCGTCGGCGCCCCGGTTTGCAAGTCGGGCACCCGTACCGGCTTCAGCTGCGGCGTGGTGAACGCGGTCGACCAGACGGTGCAGGTCGGCGAGCGCGAGCTGACCCAGGCCTTCTCGGCCAACATCTGCGCCCTGCCCGGCGACAGCGGTGGCCCGATCGTCACCGGCACCCTGGCCCTGGGCATCTCCAGCGCCTCCTCGGTCGCCGACTACCCGCACTGCTTCATCCCGGAGATGCTCGGCATCATCACCGGCGACGCCCCCCAGCTGTTCGCGCAGCCGGTCAACGTCGTCCTCTCCGACAACCCGGGCCTGCGCGTCCGCACCAACTGACCCGCTAACCCCGAAAAGGCCGACAGCAACCCGCTGTCGGCCTTTTCCATGCCCCTACACTGCCCCTCCGCCGCGCCACTGCCCTCCGCGTCACGCCACTGCCCTCCGCGTCACGCCACTGCCCTCCGCGTCACGCCACTGCCTCTGAACCCAACGCCCACTGCCCTTTCCCCGCGCGCTCCCCCCTTATTTCCCCGGCATGCTTTTCGCCGGGGCATCCTGTTGGCATGTGTCTGGTGTTGATCGGGTGGCGGGCGCACCCGGACTATCGGCTGATCGTGGCCGCGAATCGGGACGAGTACTACACCCGCCCAACCGCACCCATGCGGTGGTGGGACGAGGTACCCGGCCTGCTCGCGGGGCGGGATTTGGGAAATGGAACCGGCATGCCCGGAACCTGGCTGGGATTACTGCCCGCCGCATCCCGATTCGCGACGGTCACCAATGTGCGCGGTCCGGCCGAGAATCGCACCGGCGTGCGTTCGCGTGGCGCGCTGCTGCTGGACTTCCTGCGTGATACCGCGGACCCGGAGAAGTTCGTCCGCTCGGTCGCCGCGGCCCCCGACAACTACAACGGCTACAACCTGGTCGGCTCGGATCTCGAATCGCTGTGGTGGCACAGCAATCGCAGCACCCTGACCCCGGCCGAGCTGCGGCCGGGCCTGCACGGCCTGTCCAACGGCGCACTGCTCGGCTCGGGAGATATCCACAGCGACACCGTGATCCGCACCGATACCGGCGCCCCGGCCTGGCCCAAGGTCCGCGACGGACTGGCCGCGCTGCGCGAGGTGATCCGCACCGAACCCGCCGACGTCCCCGCCTATTTCGACCTGTTGGCCGATCGCACCATCGCCCCGGACGACCAGTTGCCGAGCACCGGCCTGTCCCGCCGCCGCGAACGCGCGGTCTCGGCCCGCTTCGTCGCCGACGCTACCCACGGAACCCGCTGCAGCACAGTCCTGCTCGTACGCGAGGACGGAACCTTCGAGATCGCCGAGCGCTCGTTCGGCCGCCTGGGCCGCCGCCGCGGCGAGGTATCGTTCAGCGGCACAGTGCGATTGCCCGCCTGACAGCCGAAAACGGCCCGCACTCTGACGAGTACGGGCCGTTCGAAGCCGAAGCTCAGTTCTGCGGCGGGTTCTGCGCAGCCTGCTGCCGGGCCATGGCCTCATCGGTCCACTGCGTGGTGCCGGGAGCGGCGCCGATGGTGTTGGCAAGGTCGACAGCGGTAGCAATCAATGTAGGTCCACCGGCGGCGATGGTGCCGAGAATGCCACCGATACCAGCACCGAACGGGATACCGGGGAGGCACCCGACCGGCAGGCTGACAACACAACCGACGACCGCACCGATCGCGGTGCCGACGAAGCCACCCACAGCGGTGGCGAGGCCGAACTTGGTGGCGAAATCACTCATCGCCCGCTGGTTCTCGATCGGCGACGCCACATCCTTCGCGACCAACCGGGTGCCGTCGTTCAGAATCGGCTGGACTTCCACCTTCTGGCCGGCGGCGACAGTCTTGTCCGGCGTCAGAACGAGGTCCCTGTCATCGTTCTTCAGCTCCGGCTTCACCTGCACATCGGTTCCGGCGATGTGATAGGTGAGCGGAAGTGTCACAACGGTATTCCCGTCGCTATCCTTGACGTCGACGGTGTCGACCTGCACCGCTTCCTCGCCGGGCTTGGCGGCGATCTCGGTCTTGGACAGCTGGAACGTTCCCCCCTGAAGCCGCGTAACCACCTTCTTCGGCGCTGCGGGCTGCTGTGCGTCCTCCAAAAGGACCACGTAGTTGACGCCCTTGGCCGGAGCGACTGGTTCGGCGTGGGCGGTTCCCAACCCAACGGTCATAGCGCCGATGACCAGGGCGCCCACCGCAGTACCTCTGCGGAACTTCATTCGGTTATCCAATCCATCATCAGGTTTCGCCGCGCGCGACGCTCCCGCGAGAGCCCACGCATCCCTCAGGTCGAAACCTGCGGAACCCTCCCCGAGCGGGGTGACGACACGCACAGCAAGCAGGACGTCTGGAGCCTAGTCCAATAGCTGACCAGAAGCGAGATCCGTTTTCCGCCAATCCAACTAAGCCTGTCCTGGGTTCAGGACGACATTTGCCGGGTTTTACCGTGATAACGATCCGTACGTGCGCATATCCCCAGGAAAGCGCGTGAGCGCGGTCACAATACGAGGTGGGTCAAGCCCCCGCAAGCTGGGGCACTCCAACCGGTGAGCATATGATGGACAGACAAGTTACCGGCGGGTAACTTACTGCCCGTTAGGATACGAGCAACCGAGGCGGCATCAGCCCTGCCGCCCAATGCTCGTTGAACCGAAGGAAGGTCGCGACATGAATGCCCTGACAGTGACGCTGGGCACGATTGGGGTGGCGTTCAGCCTGTTGGCTTGGGCGTCGTTCGTCGGCGGCGTCGCCAAGATGGTCCGCGCGATCAGATTGGGTCAGCCCGCCCCGGATCGTTGGCAGCCGTTCTTCCCGCGCTTCAAGACGATGATCGTCGAATTCCTGGCGCATACCCGGATGAACAAGTTCCGCACGGTCGGCTGGGCGCACTGGCTGGTGATGATCGGCTTCCTCGGCGGCTTCATCCTCTACTTCGAGGCCTACGGGCAGACCTTCGATCCCAAATTCCACTGGCCGATCTTCGGCAACTGGGCGATCTACCACCTGTGGGACGAGCTGCTCGGCATCGGCACGGTGGTCGGCATCGTGACGCTGATCGTGATCCGCCAGCTCAACCATCCGCGGGTGCCTGAGCGGCTGTCGCGCTTCAGCGGTTCGAAGTTCGGCCCGGCCTACACGATCGAGCTGATCGTGCTCATCGAGGGCCTGGGCATGGTGCTGGTGAAGGCGGGCAAGATCGCCACCTACCACCACGCCAACACGTGGACCGACTTCTTCACCATGCAGGTGGCCAAGCTGCTGCCCGAGAGCGTCGGCCTGGTCGCGGTGTTCGCATTCGTGAAGATGGTCTCCGGCGGCATGTTCCTGCTGCTGGTCGGGCGCAATATCAACTGGGGTGTGGCCTGGCACCGGTTCGCGGCCTTCTTCAACATCTACTTCAAGCGTGAGGACGACGGCGGCGTCGCGCTGGGCGCGGCCAAGCCGATGATGTCCAAGGGCAAGGCCATCGATATGGAGACCGCCGATCCCGACAACGACACCTTCGGCGCGGGCAAGGTCGAGGACTTCTCCTGGAAGGGCTGGCTGGACTTCACCACCTGCACCGAATGCGGCCGGTGCCAGAGCCAGTGCCCGGCCTGGAACACCGGAAAGCCGTTGTCGCCCAAGCTGCTGATCATGTCGCTGCGCGACCACGCGGTGAACAAGGCCCCGTATCTGCTCGCGGGCGGCCGCAAGGATATGGGCGGCGACGAGGTCGGCCTGGTCGACGCCGAGGGCAAGCCGAACGAGGCCGCGCTGGCCAAGATCTCCGAGACCGCACGGGCCGAGGCCGAACGCCCGCTGGTCGGCGGCGAGGACGTGCACGGCGTCATCGATCCCGAGGTGCTGTGGAGCTGCACCACCTGCGGCGCGTGCGTGGAACAGTGCCCGGTCGACATCGAGCATGTCGACCACATCATCGATATGCGCCGCTACCAGGTGCTGATCGAATCGGAGTTCCCCTCCGAGCTGGCCGGTCTGTTCAAGAATCTGGAGAACAAGGGCAACCCCTGGGGCCAGAACGCCAAGGATCGGCTCAACTGGATCTCCGAAGTGGACTTCGACGTTCCGGTGTTCGGTCAGGACGCCGAGAGCTTCGACGGCTACGAGTACCTGTTCTGGGTCGGCTGCGCGGGTGCGTACGAGGACCGCGCCAAGAAGACCACCAAGGCCGTCGCCGAACTCCTGGCCACCGCAGGCGTGAAGTTCATGGTGCTGGGCCAGGAGGAGACCTGCACCGGCGACTCGGCGCGCCGCGCGGGTAACGAATTCCTGTTCCAGCAGTTGGCGATGCAGAACATCGAGCTGCTGAACTCGGTGTTCGAGGGCGTCGAGGACAACAGGAAGAAGATCGTCGTCACCTGTGCGCACTGCTTCAACGCGCTCAACAACGAGTATCCGCAGGTGGGCGGCGTCTACGAGGTCGTGCACCACACCCAGCTGCTGAATCGTCTGGTGCGCCAGAAGAAGCTGGTGCCGGTGTCGCCGGTGTCGGAGAAGGTCACCTACCACGACCCCTGCTATCTGGGTCGGCACAACAAGATCTACAACGCGCCGCGCGAGCTGATGGCCGCCTCCGGTGCGGCCGTGGCGGAAATGCCGCGCCACGGCGAACGTTCCATGTGCTGCGGCGCCGGTGGGGCGCGCATGTGGATGGAGGAGCAGCTCGGCAAGCGCGTCAACCTGGATCGCACCGACGAGGCGCTGGCCACCCTGGACGGGGGCAACTCGCCGTCGATGATCGCCACCGGCTGCCCGTTCTGCCGCGTGATGCTCACCGACGGTGTCACCGCGCGCAAGGATTCCGGCGAGATCGGCCAGGGCGTCGAGGTCGTCGACGTGGCGCAGCTGATGCTCAATGCCATCGAGCGGGTCGAGCCCGCGACGCTGTCGGCGAATCTGAAGGTGATTCAGGAGCCCAAGGTCGCCGAGCCGGAACCCGTTTCCGAGCCCGAGCCCGTAGCCGAGGCCGCCGCACCGGCCGCCGAGGCCGCGCCCGCGGCACCCAAGCCCGCCGGTGGTGGCCTGGGCATGAAGGGTGGCGCGAAGGCACCCGGCGGCAAGGGACTCGCCATGAAGGGCGCCGCCAAGGCGCCCGGCGCGAAGGCCGAGACCGAAGCTCCCGCCGCGGAATCCGGAGATGTCGAGACCAAACCCACTGCTGCCCCGAAGGGGCTGGCCATGAAGGGTCCGGCGAAGGCACCGGGCGGCAAGGGACTCGCCATGAAGGGTGCCGCCAAGGCACCGGGTGCGAAGGCGGCTCCGGCGGCCGAGGCACCGGCGGAGGAGTCGAGCGCGTCCAAGGCAGATGTCGAAGCCAAGCCCACTGCCGCTCCGAAGGGGCTGGCCATGAAGGGTGCTGCCAAGGCGCCGGGCGGCAAGGGACTCGCCATGAAGGGCGGGGCGAAGGCTCCGGGGGCGAAGCCCGAGTCGGGCGGTGAGGTTGCCGAAACCAAGCCCACCGGAGAAGGTGCGCCAGCCCAGCCCAGCGGGGATATAGAGGCCAAACCCACCGTCGCCCCGAAGGGGCTGGCCATGAAGTCCGGCTTCAAGCGGCCGGGCGCGAAGGCCCCGGGTGCGCCGAAACCCGCCGCCGAACCCGCGGCGAGCCAGGCGGATTCGGCACCGGAGGCCACACCCGCTACGCCCGAAACGGCAGCCCCAGAGACAAGCTCGGAGGATGCCGCGACGGGCAGCGAGGGCAACGGCACGCCGAAGCCCCCGCCCGCCAAGCCGGGTGGATTGGGCTTCAAATCCGGTGCCAAGGCACCCGGCCGAAAGAACTGATCCGATCCGTAGTTCGCCCCGAGGGCGGTGTTGCCAGAAGTTGGCCGCACCGCCCTCGGCGCATTCCCCACGCGCCGGGCGAGACCTGGCCTCGGCATTGCCGGAAGTTTGCGACACTTCCAGATGGCATTTCTGCCGAAACGAACCGACCGCCCCGGCGGGCCTGACGAGCAAGCCCTCAGCACCCCAACCGACGATCACCGGATCCGCTATCGAGACCTCTTGACGCAGACCGCTTTTCGGTTGGCCCCAGGCGCGGCGTCCGACAACCCCGGGGCGACCGTGGGAGTAGGGGGTTACCTCCCAGACGGTTGACCGCCCAACTGCCGCAGGCTTACCGTTACATACCCTTTTCACTTCGAGCCGATCCGGATCGGATACCCAAACCCCCACGGGACGGCATGCCGGCCCCTGCCGTCCTCCCTCGGCTAGGAGTACCACCATGTCTCGACGGACAATGCTGTCATTCGTCGGTGCCGCCGGACTGGCACCGCTGATCGTCGCCGCCCTCCCCGCGGCACCGGCCAGTGCCCACGGCTACATCTCGTCCCCTGCGAGCCGCCAGGCACAGTGCGCCCAGAACCAACTACCCTGCGGCCCCATCAAATACGAGCCGCAGAGCGTGGAAGGCCCGAAGGGCCAACGCAATTGCAGCGCGGGCGATGCTCGCTGGAAGGACCTCGACGACGACAGCAAGCCCTGGAAGGTCCATCAGGTCGGCAGCTCGATGAACTTCACCTGGACCTTCACCGCCCGCCACGCGACCAGCAACTGGGAGTACTGGGTCGGCGGCAAACGCGTCACCGTCGTCGACGGCGGCGGCCGCCAGCCCGGCCAAACCGCAACGCACACAGTCAATCTCAGTGGCCTCTCGGGCCGCCAGAAGCTGATCGGCATCTGGAACATCGCCGATACGCCGAACGCCTTCTACTCCTGCGTGGATATCCAGATCGGCAGCGGCCCCAACCCGACCACCACCACGAACCCGCCCACGACCACCCCACCCACCACGACCCCGCCCACCACGACGACCAACCCCAACCCCGGTGGCCAGCAATGGAAGTCGGGCACAACCTACGCGACCGGCGACGTAGTCACCTACGACGGCGCCCGCTACCGCTGCCTCCAGCCGCACACCGCCCAGGACGGCTGGACCCCACCGTCGACCCCCGCCCTCTGGCAGAAGGTCTGATCCGTCCCGGGACCGTAAGGCGGACCTGGCGGAGAAACAGGTGAGGGACCGCCAAGTCGACCGACACAAAAATTGCCCCCGCCGCGCGGAGAGCGGCGGGGGCAATCCTCCTGCAGGGGAGTCGGTGTGGAGATTTTCGTTACCCCCGGGTGCTACCTCACCTCCCCCGAGATGAGGTGCCCGGTTCCCGTGAACTAGGCGCCGTTGCCAGCACCCTTGCCCGCGCTGCCGGTATTCGGCTTCGAGACCAGGTCGATCAGGGTCGCGGCCGATCCGGTACCGATCTCATCCTCGGCGTCCGCCACCCCCGCCCCCGCCAGGATGATTCCCGTCGCGGCGATACACGCGGTGCCGGCAGCACGAAACTTCTTGCTCAGGAACATATCCCCTCGAATTGATCCTCCCGCGGAGACCACGGCCGATACCGAGGCCCCGCTGGCCGACAGCGGAAGTGCCATCGACAACGGATTCCTATCACGCAAACGAGACGGCGACCTACCAACAGTTCCCCGGTAAGGCTGCCCTATCGATTGCGGCCCGATAACGGGCATTTCACCATGGAAGATTCACTCCCACGCCTTCCTGACCCGTACACCCTGTTCGAGCCACCCCCTCCAACGACACCCGCGAACCGACCCTGTGCTCGGATCGACCCCGACCACCCTCGAACACGCCACACCGTTTCGATTATCGTTATCGATACCTCGCTTCAGTCAAACATGCGGCAATCTTCGAGCAATGGTGAGATATAGATCACAACGAATTATCTGTAACGCCAACCGATCTCGAAACGATAAATTCTGAATGCGCTCCTCGCATCCGAGCGATTCCCAAGCTTCCGGCCGATGGCCTACCGGCCGCAGATTTCCCACTCGCTCACGTTCGAAACCTCTGTTCCGAGCCCCGCGACAGGACTCCCCGCCCGGCTTGCGACAACCCGGGCCGTGGGGCATCCTGTAGCGTTCCGCCCCACCCCGGCACCAGCACTCGAGAGAGAAAATCCGTGTCGCACAACGTCTCCGGCCACGACAGGACCGACACCCTCCCCTTCACCCGGCTACCCTGGCCGGACGAACCCCACCTCGCCGCCATGCCCCGCTCGGTCCGCACCGCCCAGATCACCACCCTGCTGTTCGCCGCGCTGGGCATAATCCTGGCCGTAACAGGTTCCGCCGCCGGAAATCTCGAGCATGCCGGCGAGATCGCGTTCACCTTCGTCCCCGGCTGGATCGCGGCGATCCCCTGCCTACGCTTCTCCCACCGAGGCAGCACCACCCGTACCACCGCAATCGTCTGCGGCACCCTGGAACTGCTTTTCGGCCTGGCGGGAACGCTGAACCAAACCCCGCCAGGCCTCCTGGGCGTCCTCTGCGGCCTGACCACGATCGCCTGCCTGACCCGGCCGTCGGCGCGGGCCTGGTTCGTCTGACAGCGACCGGCCGAAGATAGTACGGTCCTCGAGCCCTGGCCGATCCCTCGGGAAATACCCGAAGACCTCCTTGTCGGTGAAGAACACCTCCGCGTCGGGCAGTCCCGCGACGACGGTATTCGGCACACGTCGGGGCTGCCGGTCGTGACTTCCAATCAATTCGTAGCACGACCCCGCGCTCGAGAAAGGTCGTAGTAGAGATAGGTATTCGCGCCCGCGGTTACCGTGATACCGCCGAACAAGGCCTGCAGACCGATTCGGACCCAGAGACGGTCGCCCGGCGCGACGGATACCGCGGGGGCGGACAGCTCCAGAAGATTCGTCATGCTCTGGAACTGTCCGCTGACGACGATCTCCTCGTTCTTCATCACATCTACGACCAGGCTCCCGACCGAGCTCCACACTCCAGCGAGCTGGACGCCGCAGTGCACGGTGACGATGCCGGAACCGTTGGGCAGCAATTCGGCCCGTGGACTGATGATCGTCCCGGGAAATTCCGGCCGAGCCGTCCATTGGGTCAGCCTGACCGGCACGCCCGAGGGATCGACGGGTTGGCTCGGGCCCGCCTTGTTCATCCCCATGGGCGTCAACGTCTCCGGTACCGCACCAACGACGATCAGGGACATCGGGTGATCCTTCCTATCGAGTGGGCACATCGGCTCCGACCGACAGGAGGCTCATCAGCTGATCCTGAGGTAGGCGTTGGCCGTCGCGTTGATGGTGGGCATCGTGCTACCCAGAGTGGGGATGCATCGCACCACCGCCGTGATGACATCACCCGCATGTACATCCCAGTTGAGGCTCAGCCCGAGCGTGCCCTGGTTGCCGCCGATCTCCCCGACGCCAGGGATATCGGAACCGTTGATCCGAAATTGCACCTGGTGCGACATTCCGGAGATGGTGCTGCCGCCCGAGAAGGGAAGGCCGACTTCGATTTTGGCGTTCGTCTTCGATCCGAGCGACCGCAGTTGCTCCTGCTTGTCACCGACTACCACCGAACCGGGATAGCGGGCGACGTCGGCAGTCCAATTGACGACCATGGCCCAGTCCTGGGTCAACTGTTGCGGCCCGTTCTTGAGCATCCCGACCGGGGCGAACGCCGAGGCGGAACCGACGATCAGTAGCGGCATCGTGCACTCGCTTTCATGCGGCCGTCACGCCTTTCAGACTGGCCTGCAGCCCCTTACCGGTACCGGTATCCACCGTCGTGATGTTGACCGTGAGCCGATCGTTGGGCATGAACGTCCAGGGCGTGGTCGGGGTGATCGTGGTGTCCCCGGTCTGGTTCGCCGGGGTGATGGTCGCCGACGAATTCGGCACGACATTGCCATTCTGTCGCAATTCCACGATCAGGTTGCCGGTGCCAGCAGTCTCACCGCGGTAGGTAACCGAGCTGACCGAGATCCTGCGTTCGATCCGCAGGCCTTCCGGCATCACATTCCCGGTACCGGCGGCGCGGGTTCCGATATGCGACTTGTACGCGATGTCGTAAGCCTGACCCTCCGCGGTTGGCTTGCGCGGATCGGACAGCCGGGGATCGTCGACCGACACCGCGCCGACGGCTGTACGCACCGCGGGCGCGTCGGCAGCGGTCAGCAACGCCCGGCCAATCGCCGTGGAGTCGTTGATCTGGGTTGCGGGATGAGTGTGCGTGGTCGGTGTCCGTGCATCGGACAGACGCGGGTCGTTCCCAGCGACCGCGGTGGTGGCGGTGGAACCGATGATCGGCGCGAAAGTGGCCGGTTTGCCGGTGATTCCGGCCCAATCGGTGGTGCCGGCCGGCCCACGGATCACGGCACCCCGACCGTTCGGCGTCCAGCCGCCGGCTGCGGCGTGGAACACGTACAGCAGCCCGTCGGCCCGCACGACGTACTGGGCGCCCTCCGACGGATCGGGCGGCAGTTTGTCGTAGGTGTCGACCAGCCCGTCGATTCGCAGCCCCTCGCCACGCGGCCCGACGACGACCGCATTGCCCGGGGAGGTGGGCACGGGCGACACGAGGGTGAGATCGACCAGCCCGATCGAACCGGCATCGGGATTGTTCTCATCGGGTCCCGGAACATATTCCGGCACCACGAAACCGAAGGATTCGAGCGGCACCGGTTCGTCCTGATAGGACAGTTTGAACGTCACCCGCCACGTCCACTTCGACGGATTGGTGGAGCTGTTCGGTGACACCAGGCGAACGCCCCGCACGCCGCGCCAGGTGAGGTAACCCTGCGAATCGAGTTCGCATTCGTAATGCTTCGGCAGCTGCACGTAGGTAGCAGGCGGCTGTGCCCCTGCGACCAGGACCTTCGGCGCTTCGGCGGTGAAGGTGACGGTTCCGGTCAGCGCCGGGAAATCGGGGAGATCACCGATAGTGGGTCCGTGGGCGACGTTGGCGAGAAAACGCCCGACGACCTTGCCGTATTTCAAAGGGGGCAGATCGGCCATGGATCAATACCTTTCGAGAGATGAGCGTGGTGCTAAATCGGCTGGGCGTAAACGATGAGCTGAGCGCCCGCAGTGTCGACTTCGTACGTCTTGGTCCCCTGCTTCCGCATCGCGGTGACGTACAACGTGACGGTTTGATTCGGCTGGACCACGCCGAATTTCGATGTCGGGGTGAGCGGGCTTTCGAAATGCGGACCGATCAGCAACCAGTCCCAGCTGTAAATGTCGTAACCGGCGCCGTAGCCGACCAGATCGCCGTTCCTGTTGTCCCCGATCCGGACCTCGACATCGCATCGGGTGCCGTTACTCGCTCTGACTTGAATGGACCCGACAACTTGCGGTCGCCAGGCCACCGGCTGAGCCGGAATGGTGATCGCCGCTATGGTTTTCGGATCGTTCAGATTGGCTCCGCCGCTGAACTGACCCGATGAAATCGCCCAGGGTCCGGCAGACCGCGGGCACGGCATCGGGACAAACTTCGACACCGAGGTGTCCCAGCCCAGGACGTAATCCTGGCCGAGTTGACGGTCGGCATCGATCCGCACATCCGCGGCGTCCTGCAACCGCCCCGGGCGGCCCGGGTCACCGACATCGCCGGTAATCCCGCGCGGGAAAGTGATCTCGAGCTGCTGTCCCGGCGCTTCGCCGAGAATCCTTGCCGCAGCGGCGGATCCGGTAGGCCCGGCCACCGCGGTTCCGATCAGGGTATTGACCGGGCCTGGACGGCCCGCCCTGCCGAAGGCATTCGAGAACGCGACGAATTCCGCACCGTTCCACAGATAGATGGCATTCTCCGCGACGACCCGCCAGGCCTTGCCCGCGTCCGCGCGGGTCGGTTTCAGCGCGCGGAGGGCGGTGAAATCCGCGACATCGCCCTGCCATTGCCACGGCCAGGCCGGATCGCCCTCGGGACCGGGCGGGCCCACCGGACCGTCGCGCAGTTCGATCACCGCCTCGCGATCGACGAGTTCGACGGGGTTGACCGTGTACGGCAGGCCGATGGAATCGGAGACGCCCCGCATCGTGATCGTGATGTCGTCGTCGAAGACGATGTTTTGTTGGTCGGCCATCTGGTTCTCCGCCCTCACGATGTGGTGATCGGTCTTGCCCAGCAGATGATTTGGGCGTTGGACTGGTAGTAGATCCATGTCGATGTGCCCTTCCGGCGCAGCACGACGTAAAGGGTGGTCGCCTGTCCAGCCGGCACGACACCGACGGTGCTGTCGGGTGTCATCGACCGGACGCCGTAGTAGGGCTGCAGGTAGCCGATTCCGTCGACTCCCATCGGGAAACCCGCGCCGAGTGCGACGATCTGCCCGGTGGGCGAGCCGAGGCGTACCTCGGTATCTACTCGAGTCACGGACGTGATTTCGTGGGGTTCCGTGGTCGACGTGACCACACCCCCGCCGAGAACCGGCCGCCAATCGGTGTCCTGCGCGGGAATCTTCAACTGCGCGACCGTCATCGAATCGACGTTGATATCTCGCTTGCCGGGGGCGAAGCCGGGGCCGTCGTCCCACGCACGCGCCTCCACGAGCGACCACGGCCCACGAAGACCCGGATAGGGTTGCAGCTTCCACTTCTGAGCGGTCTCGCTCCATATGGGCACCGCACGGTCCACCAGCGGCCCGTCGAGATAATCTGACGCCTCCCGGATCGGTCCGGGGCCGCCGGGATCGCCCTTACGCCCCTTGATGCCCCGGGGTACGACCAGATTCAGCACCAGATTCGGTGCCGTGCCGGTCAGGGTGACCCGTAGATCCGACCCGACGGGTCCGGTGTCGACGGTGCCGATGGTGATCGAACACGGCTTTCCGTCGGGTCCAGGCGCGCCGAAGGCGTCGGTGAAGGTCTCGAAACCGGAACCGTTCCAATACATCAACGTGTCGGTGGACTTCACGCGCCAGGCGCGTCCCGCGTGCACGGTGCCGAGTCGGGTCGCCAACGCGGCCAGTGCCACCGGATCGGAGATATCGCCTTCCCACCGGAAGGTGGCCGCCTGTTCGCCCTGTGCCCCAACGGGTCCGGGTGTGCCCGTGATCAATTCGAAAGAGCCGTCCCGAGGTGTGCCGTGCATCGACTGTACGAGTCCGGGCGCACCGACCCCTTCATCGATGCCACGCAGCTTCGTGGCTCGGAAGTATTCGCCTACGGTAGACATGTCACCTCGTTCAGATGGGCTGGGCGTAGACGACCAGCGAAGTCTGCTCACGCCTGAAACCGATCGCGCCGCCGTTGTTCTCGGTCCTGGCCAGGCTCACCACCAGGCTCGCCGGCTGTCCCGCGGGTACCTTGGCGAATCCCGAGGCGGGCGACAGCGTCTGCGCGACTTGGCCGTCGCGATACCACGGCAGCAGCGGGAGCAGCAGGTACAGACCCGCCGAGGTTCGGGTTCCGGCCAGCACGGCACCATCGGTGCTGTTCAGGCACACGGTCGTCGCGACATGGGAAACCTTGCTCTCCCTGGGCACGCCACCGGCATTGACATGGCCTTGCACGATCGGTCGCCAGGCGAACGGCTGGGCCGGCACCGTAAAGGTTCCGACTGTCAGCAGCGCGGTGTCGACTTCCTGATCGGCGGCGAAATCCTCCTGGGACCACGACCACGGGCCGATACCGAGCGGTGGCGGCAGCGGACGGAACATCTGATTGGCCCGGTTGAATGCGAATACCGAGCCCCTCGTCGGGCCGGTCGCCTTGTGCAGCGCGTCGGCAATGGTTCCCGACGCGCCGGCCGGCCCCTTCGGCCCCTGCAGACCCGCCGGCGCGGTCGTGATCATCTGCTGGCTCGGTCCCGAGCCGCTGAGCCGCACCGCGGGAACGGTGAGATTCTCCTCGTGTTTGGTCGGGGCCGCGGTAATGGTGTTCGGCGGTGCGACCGGTCCCTGTGGTCCGACCACCTGTGGCGAATGCACCCACGCCGCGCCGTCCCAGCAGTCCATGCCGTTGTCGTCGAGCCGGTGCCACCATTTGCCGCGATCGTCGGGACCGAGACCGGCGGGTCGGGCCGCGGCGTTCTCGATCGCGCCCATTTTTCGGAACGTGGTGCGGGGCTGACCCTTTCGACCCTGGGGTCCCGGCGCACCGGCAGGAAGCTTCATCCCAGCGACGTCGCCGTCGACGTCAACGTCCGCGGTCACAATCGGCAGCCCGTCGGCGTCGAGCTCGCGACGCACGGTGATATGGGCCGGAAAACTGATGTCGGCCAATGTTTTCTCCTCACGAAACGAGGTCAGAAGATGAGCAGGTCGAGGTCCGCGCCGACATCGGTGGCCAGATCCTTGACCGCCGCCGCGACGCGCCCGAGCCGCTGCCACGCCTTGACGATCGAATCCTCTTCGTCCGAACCGTCGCCGACGACGATCTGCCACCTCGCGGCGGTTTCGCGGTCGTCGGTGAAGGTCAACTCGGTGACGTAATCGGTGAAAATCTTGTCGTCGAGTGCGAAACCGATCTGATCGCCCAGCTGGAAGTCCCTGCCGAGCACGTAGGGAGCGTTGTCCTCCACGGTGACCCGTTTGCTGGTGTAGCCGCGGGTCAGGTGCAGACCCTGCCGGGCTGCGACGAGGCCATCCAGATTGAATGCCTTGTCGCTGCCGGAGATGTACAACTCGCGGAATGCGTAAGGGCCCGCGCGTCGCACGCGCTCGGCGTTCCGGTAGACCATCCACGCCAGAAACACGTCGTTGAGCTGACCTCGATACAGCCAGTCCAGGCCGATGAGCGAGAGCAGGCCCTTCAACACCATTTCGATACCGGCGTTGACCCAGCCCGGGGAACGACCGCCGACGATGATGTCGGTGGCCGTCGGCTTATGCAGCGCGATTTCCGAACGGCCGATACCGGAGTACTCGCCCTCGAAGTACCACACCCAGGGGAAGGCCTTGAACGTCCCGTTCTTCCCCGGCTGCCCGTACACCGCCTCGTAATCGGTGGTCGAGTTGAGATTGGGATAGCGCACTGGCGTGGTGCCGTCGTCGCTGAATTCCTCTATCCAGGACTGGATTCCGTCCAGCAGCGTGCCGCTGGAACCGGTGACGCCCGACTTGTCGACCGCCTCCAACACCACGGTGGGCCGGTCCAGGTAAAACCAGTCCGGCGCGGGCTGCTCGTCCTCGCCCGGCAGGAAGAACTTGGCCGTCAGCATGACGCCGGAGTCCTCGAGCATAGGTGCGAACAGCTTGTCCGCCATGTCGAATCGCGCCGAGGCCGCACTCCACCTACTGGTGTCGCGCAGGGGGTCCACCGGAACCACGGCGATGGGGAACAGGGAATTACCGCCCTGCAGGCGCAGCAGATTGGCCGTCAAATAGTTGGTGACGATCGTGCGCACCGGTCCGAATTGGATCATGTGCCGCGGGAACTGCGCCAGGATGGGTGCGAAAGGGTTTGCCCAGCAACAGATCGTGGCGATGTGGTTCCAGCAGTGGATGGCCTCGATATCGACCGTCTCCACACCCTGCTCGTCCCTGACGATGGACGCCTTGGTGATGTAACCATCCCAGCGAAAACCTTTGGTGTTCACCGTGATCGGGATGGTCGCGTCTTCTTTGTCGTCGTTGTCGAACAGGTGGTCGAAATGAACCATGTCGCGCGGGCAGACCATCTTCAGACCGCCCGCGGCGTTGCGGGGATAGGTGAACTCCAGGGAGAGGTAATTGTGCTCCTCGCCCACCTCCCGCATATTCTTGTCCCAGTAGCGCACCAGCACCTCGGGATCGCGGAGCGCTTCGCGTTCGTCGCGGTACGCCCGGTCCATTCGATGTGCTTCGGCGTGTGGATCCCAGGTCGCGGTCATCAGAACGGCCTCGACGATCGCGGAGTAACCGACACGATCAGGCTCGATTGCAGCGTCCCGCCCTCCACCCGCACGGTGATATCGGTCGAGCTCCACGGCGGCAGCGCCGCGAGCCAGCGACGACCGGCCATCTGAGCCCACGGATTCTCGCCTTCGACCGCCGGGCTCAGGCGCGCGGTCCGGCGACGTGGATCGGTATCGATGCGCAACGTCTGGTGGGACTTCAACATCGGGGTCTGCACCATGCGGGTCAGGTCACCGGCGGTCGGGTCCAGAATCGACCAGCGCCCCGGGCCGTTCATGGTGTACCGCGGCCAGGCGGGCTGGTCCGCGGCATTTCGGGCACGAACGATGCCTTCGTTGCGGCCCACGGTGTTGGTCCAGACAGAGGTTTCCTCGAAGTGGTGCTCGAGCGGGTCCATGGCGACCGCGGACATCTTGTACATCACCAGCGCGTTGCGGGCCGGATCCACATCGCCGATCGGCTCCGGCGCGAGTTCCAACTGTGCGCGCTGGAACCGCCAACCCTGATGGCGGGTGAAGGTGCCGACCGTGACCGGGATATCCGTCGACCAACCCCGGAACCAGGCATCGTGCACGGCATAGAAGTCACGAACCGGGTCGGTCACACCGGCTTTCGCGGTTCCCGAGATGACCACGACGAAGTCCCACTCCTTCTTCGAGCGGACCGAGCGATGAAATGTCGCGCCATCCTGACGGGCGCCCTCCGAAACGAGCAGTTGCACGGGTGCGAACATGAATCCCGACTGTTTGGCCAGCCGCACCCCCTCACGACCGGCGTTGGCGCCGGAGATGTGCCATACCCGACCGTTGATGTCCCACACGACGACCTTGGTGTCGCGGGTTTCGAGTAGTTGCCTGGTCACCGACCGAGCCCTCCTCCGCGTTGCTGCGCCAATGTGCGGCGCCGATGCACCCGCTCCACCGCTATCGCGGCGCTCTTCGGGTCCATTCCGTTGAAGTTGTAGATGTCGCCCCGTGCGGTATGTCCGCCCGGGCCGTTGGCCAGATCGACCAAGCCGAAACCGCTGCCGATCACTTCCTTCGCGGTTTGGCCGGCATAGCTGACAACCTGCTCGACCGGTTTCAGCACGGTCTCCGCGGCCATGGAACCGAGCGTCGAGCCCAACAGCCCACCGACAATCGGTGCCAGCGGTGCGGCCGGGCCCAAAGCAGGCGCGATCGCGGTACCGATCGCGGTACCGAGCTGCCCACCGGCCGCCGAAGCCGTGCCACTGACCGCGCCTTTGATTCCGCCGATGAGGCCGCCCTGCATGGCGCCGGACACGGCGCCCTGAATTCCGGCCATGGCCAAGCCGTTCTGATCGAAGCCCTGCCAACCGCCTGATCCGGAGGCGGCGGGTTGCTGGGGTGTCGCACCGGCGCCACCGAGCAACGCTCCACCCACTTCGCCCAAGTGCGCACCAAGGTCTGGGAAGGACGGTCCGAGGGCCGGGGCAAGCGCATCGCCGAACAGGGACGCGCGGGGTCCCGGTACCCCCATCGGAGCTCGTGCCAAGCCGGGTGGATCGCCGACCGGCTTACGGGGATTCATCCTGAACGTATCCAGGAAGCCACGTAACGAGAGGTCCTCTCCGAGTGCCGGGGGTGGGCTCGGCCTGCCACGGCGAACATGCGCCCGCATCCGGGCGGGTTCTCCGGGCAGACTGGGGACCGACCCGCCGGGCAGACCGGCGGACGGAGCGAAATAGCTTCCACGACCCGATGCCAGTGCCGCGGAGGAACTTGGGAAATACCCTCGGCTTCCTTCCGGATCGGATGCGAAAGCGCGGACCGATCGGGCCGAGGAGGGGTGGGCGCCACCGGGTGCGGTGGCCGGACCCAGTGCCCCGAGGGCGGGGCCGATGGCCGAACCCAACGCCGCTCCCATGCGCGCACCGGCCTCGCCCGCGGCAGCGATCATTCCGGTGCTCAATGCACTCGCCAGCGAGTTCAGCTGGCCGAACAACTCCCCTTGGTCGAGCGAAAGACCCGAAGCGGGAAGCAGTCCGACGAGATCCGTCAGCGTCCGCATGGCCGGATCTCCGGCGAGGAAGGAGGGGCCGTCGAGCAAATTGGCAAGATCGGACATGGTCTGCCCGAGCCCGGCCCCTTGGATCAACTCTCCAAAATTCGATTCATAGTCCTGCCATGGTGGAGGGCTCAGCATTTCTTTTCGAAAAACCATGCTCAATCTCTTTCATTCCATCGACCTTCGGACCCTCCGACGCCGCGATCTGCGGAGCCGCACACCGTCACGTCCAGCCGAGGAAGTCGTTCATCTCCTCCTGGCTTGCCGCCGTACCGATGCGCTCGGTCGCGGCTTTCACCCCGGGCCGAGGGATGGGGTCGGGCCGGTTCCGGCCATATCTGGCGTCGGGTGTCTTCGCCCAGACGAGCCAACGCAACGAATCAGCCATATCGGCCAGCAACATCGGACAGAGCTGCCATCTGTGTTCTTCGGGATATCTGGCTCGGGCGGTGGCGGAGTCGGGTGACGAGCAAGTGACGACCACCTTGAGATCACGCCAGTTCAGCTGCTCCGTACCCAGTTGACGCAGCCTCAGACCGAGGCCGATGAGGTCGTATTCGATGGCCTCGCTGTGCTCTTCGATCAGAGCCGCGAGGCTCAGGATTCCCCCAGGTCCACTCCCGAATGCGTCCGCCATTCGTTCATGAGCTGTTGAAAATCGCCCGGATCCATGTCGTCGACCGCGGCAAGCGCGGCCGGGTCCAGGGTCAGCTCCAGCAGCGTGCAGATCGCGTCGGTATCGCTCAATCGCCGGATTCGGCGGATCAGCCCGGGCTTCAGATATGCCAGCGACGGCAGTCTGATCTCGATTCCGCTCACCCTCCGGACAAAATCGTCCTTCACGAGTGTGGGCTCGTATTCGAGCGAGGGGGCCTTCGGTGAAGTCATTGGGGCGCAGACCCTTTCGTACAGATGAAGATGCGCAGGCGTTAATGGGAGAGGCCCAGCGGCGGCGGGCGGGCCTGCGCGTAGGTTGAAATCCGCCGCCGCTGGGGGCTTATCAGGCGGTGGCGTAGAGGCCGTCGTCCAGGTAGCGGTACGCCTTCACGCCGGAATCGTCCTTGAACGCCTCGATGGTGATGTTGAAGCCCGCCAACTCCTTCGACACGAACTTCTTCTCGGTCACCTGAGAGATCTTGGCGTTGGGCAGTACGATACGCAGCTTCCTGTTCTCGTTCTTCATATCGAAGACCCACGAACGAGACGGCAGCACGGCGCCGTTTTCGGTAACCCGAATCAGATTGCCGGAGGTGGTGGTGGGCTTGCCCGGAACCGTCACGTTCTCCGGGCCGAACACCTCGGCAAGAACGTCCTGATCCCACACCGCGTACAGCGTGAGCCCGAACCGCACCGAATGCTCGGTCTGCAGCTGGGCGATGATATCGGCGTTCCAGTCCTTGACGGACTCGACGCGGCGTTCGCCCTTGGACTCGATGCCATCCTCGGAGACATAACCGAGAGGCTTGAACTTGTCGTTGACGGCGTCGCTCACCGTGGTCGGCAGCGGAGTGCCGAGCGGTGCAACCAGCACACCGCCCGTCACCGAAACCGGAGTGCCGGCACCGATCAGCTTGCTGAACTGCTTGGCCATAGCCATTCCCTTCGGGATTGTTGCGCAGGCCCGTTGGGATGAGGTGTATTCAGTTGTGTTCTCCCGCAGGGGAGTTACGCGAGTACGGTGCCTCGCACGTATAGGTCGGTGGTGACGAGATACCGCGGGGCGGCCGTCACCGAGTCGGTGCTGTTCTCGACACCGACATCCTCGATGTAGTCGCACCAGACCTGGCCGATATAGCCGGGAGCGGCAGCGGCAAGGATGGTACGAACCTTCCCCGCCAGTTCCGCGGCTGCACCGGAATCGTCATAGCATTCGAAGACCACGCGGGGACGGTCGACGATCCGCTCCGGCCCACGCAGCCCTTCAAAATCTTCCCTGTCGCTTCGCAGCTTCCGATCGTTGCGAGCTACGCGGACAACCCGCGGTGGCCGCGATTCAGGCATTCTCACAACCACCTTCGCGGGCTCCGCGAGCGCGGCAAACTGCGTCAACAGGTAGTCGGTCAGAGCCTTCTCGATATCCGGGTACGTGATCTTTTCAGACATATTCACCCCCTTTCACACAATCGGAGCGATACCCCCGCAAAAGTTTGGTGTCAACTTTTCAAAAAAATACTATTATTATCCAAAATCATCTACACCCTGCAACTCTCTCACATGCCTCGGCAAACCAATCAACCACCGTACGCCCCCGAACAATAATCTCACCCCCTTCGAGCAGCGTCAAAATTTGCGGATTGGACTCCCCGAGGCTGGCACCGTCAATCACGACACACGCTTCACCTTGATAGGTAGTCAGCACAAGCATATGATCTGCATCAACTAGCACATCTTGATCAGGGGGCAATTCTCGATAGAATTCCAGTGCCAAATCTTTTGCTTCATAATAATCTCCGCTGACGCCGAAATAATCGATCGCGCCAAAAAAGGGGCCTTCGTTCTTGCCGATCAAACGAAGCACCTCACGGAAGGCGACAGGCACATTGGGAACATTCTGGGCAGCAGCCATCCGATCGATTTCTTCATCGCTGGCTCCGACCACCCTGCTCAAGTCCATGTCGTTACGTTCAACCTCTTCGAACAGATGCCGAATTATATTTGCAATGTTGCCGCCACCGTCGGCCGCCATCTTCCTATCCCATCCATTCCGCTGCTCACTCTGGCGTGATAATTCTACCGTACATGTCACGAATTTCCACACTAATGCCTGGAAATTCGTGACGGAACTGATTCAAGACACCTCGACACGAATCGCATACGATCTCAGTCGCCAGCTTGCTATCTCCCGACGGCAGGTCGACGACCATTCGCAACTTGCCCGACGCTCCGGGTTTGAGCTGACTACGCAGGGTCTCCAGGATCTTCAGCTCGGCGTCGGCGTTACGAGGGATTTCACCGACCGTAAAGTGTTCGTAGCGGTTTGGATTATCGACCGGCTCACGAGCTTCATCGGGGAATGGTTTCCGTTCCCGCTTTACCGTTTTCTCTTTCGCGCTGGACGCTCGGAGGTTGATCTTACTTCCATCAGCCGCTTCGAATTCTCCTGACGCGAGAGTCCGAGTGTGCGAGATATTAGGGGAGCTGTCGTGCATCCGTTGAATGTCTGAACGGAGATCATCAAATCCGTCGCCAGACGGTTTCCATTCGGGCGATCGACGTGTGTAGTCGACCTTCTCTCCCGCTTCCTTTTTCCTCTTCCATTCATCGAGTCTTCTCTGGCGTTCTTCGGCGGCTTCTTTCCACTGCCGTTCGGCCGCTTCCCTCTGCGCCTCAGCCGCTGCCTTTTCAGCTCTCTTCGCTTCCTCGGCAGCCTTCTTTTTTCCTCCGCCGAATATTCCAGCCACCATCTCGCCGGCTTTGTTCCAGGCCGACGTGACGCCGTCGACCACCGCCTTGGCGGCATCAACGGCCTTCTTGGCAGCGGCGGCAGCGGCGTCGGCTATCGCTTTCTTCACCGCTCCGCTCTCGAGGAGCATTTTGCCCAGTTTGAGCAGGGCCTTCGCTCCGACCTTGGCGATGGTGCCGATCAAGAACAAGTCGCTGATTGCCATGATGGTGTTGAAGATTCCCCAGACCCACCGGCCGTTTTGGAAATCGTCGATTGCGGCTCGGCCGGAGCCCCATCCTGGGATCAAGCTTTCGAGGAATCCTGGTTGGCCGATGCCGCGTTCTTCCTGTGGTTCTTCTGGCTTCGGTTGGGGTTCTTCGGGTTCCGGTTCGGGTGGCAGCTCGGCGGGCTGATTCGGCTGGGGGGCCGGGTCGGATTCCGCTGGTGCGGCGGGGTCGGCGGGGGCCGGGTCCTCGTTCTCGGGCGCGTCGGTCGGCGGAGCGGGGTTCGGCTCCTGGTTCGCGTCTTCGGGGTCGGCGGGCGTGGGGGCGGTGGTGTTGGGGCGCGGACCCTCGTTGCCGCCCTGACTCGGAACCGGTGTCGACCCTCCGCCGTTGCCCGTCGTGGAGGGACTCGGCTGGGATCCGGCGTCGCTGTGATCCTGCGCCGGTTTGTTTTCGGCTCGGGCGTCGTCCTGAGTGCCGGGGACGGGTTCCGGATAGCCGAAGCCGGTGATGTTGCCGTTCTCGTCCCGGAAGATGTGTACTTCCCGGCCGTCTTCCCACCGTGGGTGGTCGTTTTCCCAGATGACATAGTGGCCAGGAGGATTGATGACCCAGCGCTGAGCGGGTGGAGGGGTGCTGCCGTTTTGGCCGCCGCCACCCGACTGGCCCGGCGTGTTGCGGTTGTTCCCGCCCGGAGAGGTGCCGCCACCGCCACCGCCACCGCCACCGCCACCACGCATAGTGTTGTGGTTCGGTTCATATTGAAGCGGTGCTCTTTGGGTGCCGTTGTCCCACGTTTCTTGCGGGACCACCTGAGTTCCTTCCGGAATGCTCGGCGGGCTCACCGGCATCGGAGCAGATGGCGTGCTCGGCGGAATAACTCTGGCTATCGGGTCCAGGCCCGAAGCTTCGATCGCGATCGACTGCGCTGTGGCCACCATGTCGCGGGAGGACAAAACGCGTTCCAGTCTTCGGCTTGCACCGGCCGGAGTCATGTCGTAGAAGGTGTAGACACGACGTTCGTTCGCCGTACCCGTAGCGCCTTCTCGAGCGGGCGTCGGACCGGTAGCCATTCGCTGGAATTGGGCCATCCGATCCACCCAGAATGGGGAAAGAAACGGGCCCGATCTCGGAGGTTTTCGATTTGAATCAGACACGACGTAACCTTGAAATAGTTGGGCGCCAACGAGATCGGGCAAACGGTTGGAGCTACCGCATCAGGAATTACTGATTCTCGTTTGGCTGCTCGTTTCGGGCGCGCTCGATCCGTTGACGCAGCTGATCGACCACGCCCGCATATGCCTCGGTCTTCGTGGCCGCATCGAACGACAACCCCCGCGGATGCACGGCTACCCAACGGCCGTCGTCGGTCTGGGTGACCTGGATGTCCTCCATGTCGTAGAAGGCGTCCGGATCGGGGGAGGGCCAATCGCCGTTCTCGTCCTTGGTGACATGCAGCCCGGTGTCGAAAGCGCCGGGAGGGCCGCCGGGCGTTGCCACCCAGCGGATCTGCTCGAGTTCGGGATGTATTCGGACGCCTCGTTTGAAGAGGTACTCCGCGACTCGCGTGGCCTGTTTGAGGCCGGTTACCGTGGGCTCGGCGGTCTTCGGAGAGTTGGGGGCCTGCCACTCAGGAAGGTGGATTGCCGACAGTTCCTCCGCCAACGCTTTGATCTGGGGGTCGATGGCGTCCAGTTCCGGTGCGGGGGGCAGTTTTCCGGTCAAGGCCTGTTGGATGAAGGCCAGGAACTCGGGAGTAACCATTTGGCCGCTATCGGTTTTCACGTAGTTCGTGGGGGCTCGGTGGTCGCCGAAAGTGACCGATTCGATGATTTCCCTGTCGGACATGATGTGCGGGTTCGTCTCCAGAAAGAGCTGGGTCGGCTGTGCGGGGGACCGCAAGAATCACGGCTTCCAGGTCGGATCGTCCTTCTGCAGGGCCGCCACCAGGTCGCCCGCGAACCCGCGGTTCGCGTAGGGAGAAGATTGACGGTCCCCGAACAGCATTCGCTGTGTCGGGGTCATGGCTTCGGTGTACCGCTCGACAACGGGACCGGCTTTGTAGAGGTCGGCGGCGAACTTCTTGGTGTTGACGTCGGTCGGGGTACCGGTCGCATCGCCGCGGACGTCCGCATCGATTGCGAACTGGAGCAGCTGGAACTGATGCCTCAGCTCTTGTGACAGCGCGGAACCGGGATAGCTCTCCCACCTGAGCTTTCCGGCCAAGACCGTCCGGACCTCGTCGTAGAACGCCTTGGTATTCGCCAGTTTGTCGGACATAGTGGTCTCCTTCTTCGGTTCTTACTCGTAGGTGCGTGGCCAGCCGGTGCCGTGGTCCTGCTCGACCTCGGCCATCAATTCCCGGGACATATGCAATTCCGGAATCCGCCCCTGCTGCGCGGCCTCTATCACGCCTCGCAGCACGCCGAGTGCCTCCCGGAAAAGTCCCGTCACGCGGTTCAATTCGCGGATCGATGCCTCCTGGGCTGCCTCCACCGCGTCCAGGCGCTGGGTGACTACGCGGAGTTCTTCCGACACCCGGGCCAGGGTGGCCAGGGCCATGTCGTTGACGTCCTTGGCGGCGGTGACCTCGTGGCGGAGTTGGGTTATCGGGATTCGTTTGCGGTCGCGCAGCCAGGAGAAGAAGGCGGTGGCGCCCGAGCCGCCGACGAAGGTGGCGGCGGCCAGGGCGGCGGTTTCGGCCAGGGGCATCACGCGGCTCCGCGGGGGTGCTGGATGGCTTCGATCAGTTCGGCGCCCGCGTCTACCGCGGCTTCGATGAGGGGCTCGTTCTTGACCAGCCAGACGTTGACGCTGCGCAGGACCTCCAGGGCCGTGAGGGCCGCGGCGCCGAAACCGGCCAGTTCGGCGGGGGCGTAGTGGAACAGGAGGGCCGTCGCGGCCAGGACGTTGATCAGTCCGCCGACCGCGGAGATCACCGTCTTGGCGTTGCGGGACACCAACTCGCCCGCGCTCATTCGGTGGCTCCCGGGGTGCCAGTGCGGAGTTCACTCGACAGCTGGGCCATGGCGTCCACCAGGGTGAGGTGCTGGCCCGCCGCGTTGCGGCCGAGTTGCGGCCAGCCCTGACCGCCGGGGCCGAGCAGTTGGTCCCAGATCTCGTTGACCTTGTGGTAGAGGTCGGCTTGCTGCGCTTCGGTCAGCGCCATGAGAGCTCCTTCGGTAGGTGGTGTGGACAGCCCGAGCAGGCGGCGCAGGTCGTCGAGGCCGCCGCGGAACGCGTCGGCGTCGATGTGATGCCCGGCCACCAGGGCGCGGTCGGTGAACTGCAGAAGGTCGACGGCCTTGCCGCCGAAGCCGTTCCAGAAACGCGAATCGTCGCCCGGATAGAGCTCGGACGCGTAACCGGTGCCGTAGACGTAGCTGGACTGGATCAGGCCGGGCACCCGCGACAGATCGGGACTGCCGATTCGCTGCCAGTACCAGCGCGGGATATAGGACAGGTTGAGCTGTCGGCCGCGGGCGTTCAGCGCGTGGACGAAGGCCCAGAAGGTCGACAGATCGCCGGAGTTCTCCTCGAAGTCGAGCATCGACGGCGCGTCGCCGAGGTGTTCGAGGAACAGGTCCACCTGGGCGTCGATATCGCAGTCGGCGCGCAGATAGTGGTAGCCCGCCAGCAGCAGCCCGTTGGCGCGCGCAGCGTCGCGATAGCTCGGCCAGGTGTAGTCGATGAAGTAGTCGCCCTCGGTGACCTTCGCGAAGACGAACGAAAAGCCTTCGCGGGCAACCTGAGCCAGGTCAATATCGGGGCCGTTGTTGTTGGAGATGTCGATGCCGAAAATGGTCACGGGGGCTTCCTGAGGTCGGGCACCGCGCGGTCAGCCGTGCGCGTCGAGGATCGCGGCGAGGCGGGCGCAGTAGCCGTTGTCGATGTATGCGGTGGTATGCGTGCCCGCGAGGAGGTAGCCCTCTATCAGCGCGGCGGCGCGGGACCACTGGTCCCAGGCGTGCATGGGATGTCGCCACCATTCGATTCGGTTGGGCTGCCAGCGGTTTCGGCGTAGGCGATCGGCCAGATCGAGCGACCATCCACCCAGTTCCGCGAAGCCGAACGCCGAGACCGCGTCGGCCAGGTTGCGCAGTGGCGAATCGGCGGGGCAGGAGGTGATCGGATCGAGCGGGCAGGCCACCTCCCAGGTGAAGATGTCGCCTGGCCATTCGCCGCGCTGCCCGTTGATGCCGAAGCCGGTGGGGCTCGGGTCGATCGAATCACCCTCGCGGCGTAGCGGGTTGGCGATGGTGGCCGACCACACCAGCTCGCAGTCGGGGAATTCGCCGCGGGCCTTGGCCTCCAGGAAACGGGTCAGCACCTGCGCGCCGAGGCTGTAGCCGAGCAGGCCCACCTTGGTGGGTGCGCGGCGGATCGCCGCCGCGAGCGCGACGACGCCCACCTCGACCGACTGTCGTTCCGAGCAGCCGCCGAGGTCCCGGCGCGGATTGATCGGTCCGACGCTCGCGGGGTAATCGACATCGGGTCCGAGGACGTATTTGTCCGGGTCCAGTCGCCGCGTCACCGCGGTCAGCAGATTGGTGGAAGCACCCAGCGGTTCCCCGGTGCCGCGGCAGGTGAGGACGGTGATCACAGGGCCTCTCTTCGGTCAC
This sequence comes from Nocardia sp. CDC159, assembly GCF_023740735.1. GTDB lineage: Bacteria > Actinomycetota > Actinomycetes > Mycobacteriales > Mycobacteriaceae > Nocardia > Nocardia pulmonis. The sequence continues at coordinate 25,736 of NZ_JAMRXH010000015.1, read as the reverse complement.
AGGGCGAGGATTCGCTGGAGTACCGGCACGACGATGTGGGCGACCTTGCAGGCCAGCTCGATCAGGTCGAGGGCGAGGGTGAGCATCTGTTCACCTCCTTTCGGCAGGGGCGGCCCCACCCGCGTGAACGGGGTGCGGGTGGGGCCGCGGGCGCCCCGGCTTCCGTTGGCCTGCAACCGCTTTCGAGGGGTGACGAGATGCGGGAGGCACGGCCGGGCGGGGCGGGCTGACGGGTCTGTGCGCCCTACCCCCGGCCGCTCGGCCGGGGGTAGGGCAATGGCGCCTCCGCCGCTCTACACCGTCTAGCGACCGCTGGCTCTGGGGAGACGGGACACGGGGAGGCGGGTTTGCGGCGCGCTCGACCCGGCCCGATACACAAGGGGGCTAAGGGATTTCGTCGGGGGCGTGCCGCAGCTCGGGGGCTGTGCTCGGGATTGGTGCGCGGAAGATGTTGTGGCGGAGGAGATCCGAGTTGATTTCCGGATCGTGGGCACAACTGTGGCGCTGCACATAGCTTCACGTAAGCGAATCGATTTGTCAAACTTTCTGCCGAAAAGGCTGGTGAGCAACGGTTTTCGCGATCAGTAGCGGCGCGACGAATCGGGCACGATATGGCGCGCGGCGATCAAGACCTCGAAGGCGGCGCACTTGTGGGCGCAGGAATCGACGGTGCATTCGCGGTGGACGCGCATCAGCTCGTGCGCGCGATCGACGGTCGGGGGCATGTTCGGCGCCGCGTGTGCGACCAGGTCGAAGAGTTGGGTGAGGGTGTAGTGCACGGGATTGCTCCGGATACGAATCAGGCCGCCGAGTTCCGGAGAACTCGTCGGCCTGTGGATGTGAACGTGGGGACGCGGAGGAAGTCGCGGCGGCCGGATCATCCGGCGCGGCGCACTTCGATTCCGACCGTGGGTTGTTTACTCGCCGACTCCGTGGTGGCTGTTCGGCGGCACCGTAGCGGATGGACGAGATGGGCGTCCAGGACGTCCCCGACCACGTACTGGTCGGGCCAGTCGGGAGCCCATGGACCGGGCACCGGTGCGATTCGGCCCGCGTCGCGCAGGGTCTGAATGCGCCGGACGGTGAGGCCCCGATACTGCTCGCCCAATTCCTTTGCCAGCATGGCGATTCCGGAGGCATTGAGCCTGCTCCGGCGGGCCAGGGCCAGTTTGGTGGTGTCCAGTTCGATGACGGTCGCGGGCGGGCAGACGATTCTGGTCGCGGCCGTGACGACCATCCGAAATTCGGCCGGTGCGGCTTCCACGCCCGGCGTCATGGCCAGCGCGATCAGATGCCGGTCCAGCCAGCGGGCCAGGCCGCCGGTCGTGGTCGGACCGGCGTAGACCAGGCCGCGATGCTCGCAGACGTGGCGCACCCAGGAGACGAGCGCGGCGTGCAGCCGATCCGCGGCCGCGGCGGCCGCGGGGTTGTACGGCAGCGGCTGGGCGCCGGAGTGGTGTTGCCACCGCCGTTCGCGGTGGCCGAGCCGGGCCTGCCGGGTGGTGGCGTCCAGCAGATCCATTGCCAGATCCGGGATTTCGCGCAGCAGGGCGACGAGTTCGCGGACCGCGGCGCGGTCGATGTACAACCGGTCGCTCACCGTGACATCACCGCCTCGGCGCGGCCGAGCAGCACAAGCTTCCCCACTTCGCTGTTCGACGCCCCCCGCCTCGACAAAACCCTCATGCGGCCGCACCCCGTCGGCAGCATGTCGGAAAACCGTCGTCCCCCGAACACCCCGCCAGTTCCACGGGACTGCAATCCAGCGCGAGAGCGATGCGCCCGAGCTCGTTCAACCGGAACGAGCCGGGCGCGGCCAGCCGTTGGACCAACGCCGCCTCCGAGAGCCCGGTGCGCCGGGCCAGCTCGGGCAGATCCACCCCCGCCGCACTCATGGCGACCTCGACTCTGGAGGCGATGCATCTATCTTCTAGTTCCATATGGAGCACTGTAAGGTCCGTATGGACCTTCAGCAAGTCCATACGGACCAGTAACTAGAGCGACACACGGAACTGGCACTTATGCGCCAACACGCCGTATGTGTTTGCAAGAACGCCGTTCGGACTTCACAATGGTCCGTATGGAATTGCGGGACATGGACGGCGAGATCAATCGCGCGGTCGGCAGCGAGTTGCGCGCCGCGCGGGCCCGGCGGGGCCTCACCCGGCCGCAGCTCGCGGCCGCTTCGGGATTGGCGGTGAGCACCATTCAGCGGTTCGAGAACGGCGAGCGCTCACCGGACATGCTGCAACTACATGCCCTGTGCAACGCCCTCGGCATCTCGCCGCAGGAGATCGTCGCCAAGACGATCGAAGTCGTCGAACGACATCGGGAATAATTCCCGCGGATCTCGCCCCAGTTCCCAAGCCGCCCGAATCACATCGCTGACCGTGGCGGTCCCCTGCTGTATCCGCCGGACGATCTCGACACCCAAACCCGCACCGACGATTGTCAGCGCTTCACCATCCAGCAACGCGCCGAACCACGTCGCCCATCTGCTCGCCTCCATGCGGCTTTATCCCCTCTTATTTGAAGACCCACAACGGATCCCATGACCTCCCGGCCCCGAAGGACCGATTTTTCCGTATGCCGGGGAGCTGCACCGGCCGGAAACAAAGGAAGGACGCCCACCCCGCGAACGCCAGCTCTCGTCCGCCTGCCCTACCCGAAAGGGTGGCAATCCACCTCGATCTATCCCATACCTTCCATCCGTCCGTATGCCCAGCCGCACAATATATTTCGGACATATCCGACGGCCGGAGTATACACAGCGAGACGGGGTTTTGATCAGATACACACGTAGCCAACGCATCCCGGCCTGATGAACGCAAGACCCCGGTATCCGGGTCCGCCTCGTCGACTGCCAAAGAGAGGCGGACCCGGGCCCGAGGGAGCGAGGATTCAGACCTCGCCGCCGCTCCCCACCGCCAGCGCCGTCGTGATGACCACCGACAGCGGTGGGAGTTTGTTGTCGGGGCTCGGCGGCACGACCCAGTGGCACCCTTCCCGGGTCCATCTACCGAGACCGGTCGGCAACATGACGGCACTGCCGATGGCGGGGATGCCGATATCCAAACGGTTGAGTACGTCGAGAACCTGTGTGCCCGGTCGACTGTCGGGCACCACCAGGAAACTCCACCGGATCTGGCGGGCCAGCATGGGACCGGCCATCCCCTGTTCGGACAGGGAGTCGCGGACGCGCTCGGCGCGCCTCGTGGGCAGATGCACGACGCCGATCCGCCCGGTGATCGGTAGCATGACGAAGCCACCGCGCTCGGTAACCGGCAATCCGAATTCGTGCCGGTAGAACGCCACCCAATCCTCGACAGTCCTGAGCTTCTCCACGTTCACGGCGAACTCCCTCGATCCTCTCCCAGCTTCGCCTCCGGAGACCCCCGTTCGGAACGCACGCCCGCCCTCCTTGCGCTGCCCTTCCGCTGCCTCTGTCCATGGCACCTGCAAAATCGCTGATACCAGCTCGGTTTCGGCTGTGGCCATGATCACCATGCGCTCGTACCCTGGATTACGGAGCTCGTTGCGGAAGGGATGACATCGTGGTCCGGCAGTGGTCAGGGAAAGAAGCCCGCGCCCTCCGCGATGCGAAGCGGATGAGTATCCGGGAGTTCGCGGCACATCTGGGTGTGCACGAGCGCCTGGTCTCGAAATGGGAAGCAGGTGGCGCCCGGGTACACCCCCGCCCGGTGAACCAGGCTGCCCTCGATACATCTCTTGCCAGGTCCGACGATGTTGTGCGGGCACGGTTCGCGGCGTTGATCGATCAGCCCCTTATCGATCGACCCGCACCTGAATTCGAGGTGCGCGGCGAGAATTCCGCGCACGCCAAGTATTCGAGCGACGCGGAACTTTTGGCACTCGTAGACGCTGGTGCGATGAGAGGTGATGCGTTAGCAGCGATTTCGGAGAGGGATCTGATCATGGCGGCTGCCCACGAAGCAAGCGAGCACGCCGGCCGGGCCGAGGCGACCAACGTAGGTGCGTCCACGTTGGAACAACTCGACGCTGACGTCACGCGCATCGCAAACGATTATGTCCATGTGCCACCGGTGCCGATGATGGTGGAGATGCTACGCGTCCGGCGGCGGGTGTACCGGCTGCTCGAGGGCCATCAAAGGCCCTCGGACACAAGTCATTTGTACCTGCTGGCCGGTACGCTTTCCGGCCTGCTGGCCAATGCCAGCACCGATCTCGGCTATCACGACGCCGCGGGCGAACAGGCCCGGGCCGCCTGGGCCTATGCGGAGCTGTGTCAGCACAACGGATTACGGGCCTGGACCCGCGGCATGCAGGCGTTGATCGAATACAAATCCGAGCGCCCGCGGCGCGGGGTGCTGCTGGCCCAGAACGGGCAGCAGTACGCCGAATCGGCGACGGCGCGGGTGCGGCTGCACAATATCGAGGCTCGCATCTGGTCGAAGCTGGGCAGCGTCGCCGATACCGAGCGCTGCATCCGGGAGGCCGATTCGGCTCGGGAGAGTTCCGAGCGGGATTCCCTGCACGACGAGGTGGGCGGCGTCTTCGGTTTCAACGAGCCGAAGAGCCACTACTACGCCGGGGCCACCTACATCCATCTGGACCAGGCCACACCGGCGCTGGAGGCGACCCAGCGCGCGATCGAGCTGTACACCAGCGGGCCGGAGGAGCAGCGCTCCTACGGCGCCGAATCGCTGGCCCGGGTGGACAACGCGGCCGCGCATCTGATCAACGGCAGCCTCGACGGGGCCGCCGAGGCGTTGCGGCCGGTGCTGGAGCTGGCCGAGGACAAGCGCATCGCTCAGCTGGAGGAGCGCCTGACCAAACTGCGTCGGCGCATCGCCGCGCCACCGTTCCGGGACGCGGTGGAGGCCCGCCACCTGGACGAACGCATCGAGGAATTCTGCGGAGCCACGGCGGCCGTGCGGATGATCCCGGTGCATTTGTCGGCGTAGGGGACGGGCGAAAAAGGGGCTTGCCTGCCAGTGGCACCATTGGACGGGTGAGCCCTACCAGCCAGTCATCGCATCTACCGCCGCGCGTTCTGGAGCAGTCCACCAAGCTCCAGAACGTCGTCTACGAGATCCGGGGGCCGGTGCACGCCCATGCGGCGCGGCTGGAGGCCGAGGGGCACCGCATTCTCAAGCTGAACATCGGCAATCCGGCTCCGTTCGGGTTCGAGGCGCCGGATGTGATCATGCGCGACATGATCGCGGCGCTGCCGTACGCGCAGGGCTACTCGGAGTCCAAGGGCATCCTGTCGGCGCGCCGGGCGATCGTGACCCGCTACGAGCTGGTTCCGGGCTTCCCGGAGTTCGATGTCGACGACGTCTACCTGGGCAACGGCGTCTCCGAGCTGATCACCATCACCATGCAGGCACTGTTGGACAACGGCGACGAGGTGCTCATCCCCGCGCCGGACTATCCGCTGTGGACGGCCATGACCAGCCTCGCGGGCGGTACGCCGGTGCACTATCTGTGCGACGAGTCCAACGGCTGGCAGCCCGATATCGCCGATATCGAGTCGAAGATCACCGACCGGACCAAGGCACTGCTGGTCATCAATCCGAACAATCCGACCGGCGCGGTGTATTCGACCGAGGTGCTGCAGCAGCTGGTGGACCTGGCCCGCAAGCATCGGCTGCTGCTGCTGGCCGACGAGATCTACGACAAGATCCTCTACGACGACGCCAAGCACATCTCCCTGGCGACGCTCGCGCCGGATCTGCTGTGTCTGACGTTCAACGGGCTGTCCAAGGCGTACCGGGTCGCCGGATACCGCTCGGGCTGGCTGGTGATCACCGGGCCGAAGGAGCATGCGGCCGGATTCCTGGAGGGTATCGACCTGCTCGCCTCCTCCCGCCTGTGCCCGAATGTGCCTGCGCAGCATGCGATTCAGGTGGCGCTCGGCGGCCATCAGAGCATCGATGATCTGGTGCTGCCCGGCGGCCGCCTGCTCGAGCAGCGCGATGTGGCGTGGGAGAAGCTCAACATGATCCCGGGTGTGTCGTGCGTGAAGCCGCGCGGCGCGCTGTATGCCTTCCCGCGACTGGATCCCGAGGTACACGAGATCCACGACGACTCCAAGCTGATCCTGGATCTGCTGCTACAGGAGAAGATCCTGATGGTGCAGGGAACCGGATTCAACTGGCCGTATCACGACCATCTGCGGATCGTGACGCTGCCGTGGGCGCGGGATCTGGCGGTCGCGATCGAGCGGTTCGGCAACTTCCTGGCCAGCTATCGGCAGTGACGACAGCCGATCGGGTTCGTTGCCGCGCGAAACAAACCGTGAGTCCGAAAAATTGAGGTTTTTGAAGACTTAGCTAGCGCAAAGAACGGCCGTTTGTGTACAGTAGTCCTTGGCACTCAAGGTGCCCGGCCGAGCCGCCTACCCCCCCTGGGCCGCTCGGCCCTGGGTTCGACCGCCTACCCCCCTGGGCCGTCGGATCCCTGGGTGGCGGAGACATCCCCCTGCTCTCCGCCACCCCCTCCCGCCTCTCAACTGGGCATTCTCCAAATCTTCAGCGGTGAACCGCATTCGGTCCGGGTCCGCGGTCGCAACCCTCGCCGTAGTGTTGTTGAAAACCAAATCCTTTAAGCTCGCTTCGGTCAGGTACGCAAGGGACAGGTAGGGACCGGTGAGCGACCACCATCACCACCACCATCACTCGGGGCCGATCGCGATCGGCGCCACCGCGGCCCGGGTCGTGGTCGGGCTACTCATCGGCATCGGCATGCTCGTGGTCATCGGTGCGATCTGGTTGTGGCCCAGCCGTCAGCACATCGACATTCCACTGCCGATGCAGAACAGCGGGGGTGGCGCCGTGGTGACCGAGGGTGGCACGGTGGTCATGCAGGACGTGGGGCCGTGCGGCAGCCAATCCAACGGCAAGGTCTTCGACGACACCCCGCTGCCGCCGCCCGCCAGCTCCTACACCTGCCAGCGCAGCATGATCGCCATTGAGTCCGGTCCGCACCAGGGCAAGCACACGCTGCTCGAAATCGCTCCCGGCCCAGGTCAACCCGATCTGCACGCCGGGGACAAGATCCGGATCGTGCGGCAGAACGATCCGAGCGGTACACCGGTCTACTCCTTCGACGACTATTCGCGCGGCTGGCCGCTGGCGCTGATCGGAATCGCGTTCACGGTCGTGATCGTGGCCGTGGCGCGCTGGCGCGGATTGCGCGCGGTGCTCGGGCTGGTGTTCGCCTTCGGGGTGCTGGTGGCGTTCATGCTGCCCGCGCTGCTGGACGGAAAACCCGCACTGCCGGTGGCCCTGGTGGCGGGCTCACTGATTCTCTATGCCGTGCTGTATCTGGCGCACGGGGTGAATCTGCGAACCAGTTCGGCGCTGCTGGGGACGTTGAGCGCGATGGTGCTGTCCGCGGTGCTGTCGGTGGTGACGCTGAAGCTCACCCATGTGACCGGGTTGTCGCAGGAGGACAACACCAATGTCGCGACCTATATCCAGCACGTCAGCATCACCGGGCTGCTGCTGGCGGGGTTCATCATCGGCTCGCTCGGTGTGCTCAACGATGTGACCATCACGCAGGCGTCGGCCGCCTTCGAGCTGGCCTCGCTCGACGAGGAGGCCTCCCGCCGTGAGGTTTTCGCCGCGGCCATGCGGGTGGGGCGCGATCACATCGCCAGCACGGTGTACACCCTGGTCCTCGCCTATGCCGGTGGGGCGCTGCCGCTGCTGCTGATGTTCTCGGTAGCGGGGCGTTCGATGCGCGATGTGCTGACCGGGGACGCGGTGGCGATCGAGATCGCCCGCTCGGCGGTGGGCGGCATCTGCCTGGCCCTGTCGGTACCGCTGACGACGGCGATCGCGGTGGTGCTGGCGCGGCCGTTCTCGCTGCGTGCCGAGCTCATGGGTGCGGGCTCTCGAAGGGCTCGTGGGCACGATGAGGACGACAGCGATTCGCCGCGACGGCGGGTCGCCGTGCGGGCGCATACGCACGACGAGGACGACACCGAGCCGCCACGCAGACGGGCCATCGCGCGCACGCACACCCTCGACGAGGACGACACCGAACCACCACGCAGACGGGTCGCCCCGCGGACGCACACCCTCGACGAGGACGAGATCGAAACGCCGCGCAGACGGGTCTCCGCACCGTCGTACACGGATGACGAAAGCGCCTCGGTGAGAATGCGATTGGGTACGCAGAATCATGCCCAGGACGAGATCAGCGACGAAATGGCCGCGACGAGTGGGAATTTCGTTCCCCGCAGACGTCACCGGGATGAGGATGACCAGGAAATCGGCTCGACGCGCAGCGGTTTCGCCGCACAGGATCCCGTCGAGGACGGCTACCACGACGCCTATCCGGCCGCGCAGTTCCACGATCCCACGGGGGACTACCGAAACATCCCGCACCCCGGCATACCCGAAACCGGCCACGGCGGCCGGGTCGGCACCGGTCGGATCGCCGACGACTACGGCTACGAACGGGTGAGCGGCGATCTCGGAGCCCATCACGCGGCCGACGACGAGGCGGCTCACCAGCAGCAGTACTACAGCGCATCCGAAACCGGATACGGCGGCACCTACGACGGCTTCAGCACACCCGGTCAGCACGCGCGCGACGACGACTACGACGATCCGCCGAGCTACCACCCGGGTGTGAGTTATCCACAGCAGCCCCCGGCCCAGCCGTATCCGCGATCCGGCCAGCCGGAGGATTGGCAGCCCGAGGAAGCCGAGCGACCACGGCATCGGTACCGCCGGGATTGGCCGCCGAGCGATTACGACCGCTGAGCGTTACTGCGGCGGTCCGGGGAACAGCGGGGGCAGCGGCGGAATCGGCGGGACGACGATCGGCGGCAGGCCCGGCACCACGATGGTGTTCGGTCCCGGCGGAGGCGGCGGCGGCTCGGTGGTGGGCTGGTAGCGCGGGGGCGGGGCGGCGACCGACTCCATGGTGGTGTCGGTGGGCGCGGGGGTCGCCGTGGGTTCGGCGACGGTGGTATGCGGGGTGCTGGTCTCGGTCGTCGTGGGCGAGGTCTTGCTGCTCTGTGAATTGCCCTGCAGCACCTGCGGGGCCCAGCCCAGGCCGAGACCGACCGCGGCCACGACCACCAGCGCGCCGACCGCGACACCGGCGACGCTCATCTCCCGCCGCCGACCGCGAGCCAGTTCCAGGCCGCGGCCGACCTTGGCCTCGCGGCGGGTGCGCGGGGCGGAGTCGTCGGATAGCCAGGCCGGTTGTAATTGTTCGGTGTCCTCGGTGTGCGACGGGCCCGGCTGCGGCGCGGCGACCGGGCGGGCCGGGCGAGCCAGCAGCGCCGCCCCGCGGGCCACGACCGTCTCCGGATGTGCGGGCACCACCACGGGCATACCCAGCCAGCGCCCCAGGACCCGGGTGACCAGCGGAATCTGAGCGCAGCCGCCGATCGCGACCACGGCCTGCACGGCCTGCTCGGAGCGCATGATCACATCGCGGGCCATGCGGGCCGAAGACTCCACGGCCAACATGATCAGCGCCTCGAAATTCTCCTGCGAGATCAGCACCAGGCCGTGTTCGGAGGGCAGCGCCACCGCGGTGTTGACCGACAGCTGCTCCTTGGCCTGTCGACACAGCGCGTCCAGCGCGGCCAGGCCCTCCGGATCCGGCGGGTGCGCGATCCGGCCCGAGGCGATCTGCTGTTCGCGGATCAGCGAATCCAGGTAGTCGCCGCTGATATCGCTGGTGCGCTCGCTGTAGAGGATCTGGCGGCTGGCGACGTCGACCACGCTCACCGACAGGCCGGAGCTGCCCAGGTCGTAGAGCGCGATGGTGCGGAAGCCGGACAGCTCTCCGGCCGACTCCAGGAACTGCAGGGCCGCGACCACCTCGGGCACCAGTTCGTAATTGGTCAGCTGCCGGCGGGCCAGCGCGGCGCGCAGGGCGCGGGCGTGCTGTTCGCTGCGGAAGGCGATGGCGGTGGCGGCGACTTCCGGGCTGAGCGCGGCGCCGAGGCCGTCGGCGGCGACCTCTTCGACCCGCTGATCGTCCACGGGCAGGGTCTGCAACTCGAAATGATCCGGGGCGAATCGCTCGGCGGAATTTCCGGGCGCGGGGCGCGCGAGGCGAATGGCGCCCGCTCCCACCGAAACTCCCAATACCGAACTCATCTGCTGCCCATCTCGTTCTCACACTCCACGACGTGCGCGGCGCCCGCCGCCTGCGGATGGCCAGCGTCGCCCCACGGTGGGGGTCACTGTACCTGCTCGGACCACCCTACGGCGTGCCGAGCCCGGCGTACACCCATCCCGCAGCCCGCCAAGCGGCGCGATCGAGACAATTCCGGCCGTCGATAATGGACCGGGACCGGACCACCGGGGCCAAATCCTGCGGCCGTAAAGCCGTGAATTCCGCCCACTCGGTCAGCACGAGCACCACGTCGGCGCGTTCACACGCCTCGGCGACCGAGGTCGCGTAGTTGAGCGTTGGGAAAACTTTGCGCGAATTCTCCAAGGCCTTCGGGTCGTACACGGTGACCACCGCGCCGTGCAGCTGGATCATTCCGGCCACATTGAGGGCGGGCGAATCGCGCACGTCGTCGGATTCGGGTTTGAAGGCCGCACCGAGCACGGCGATATTGGCGCCCAGCAGCGAACCGCCGCACGCCTTGGCGGCCAGATCGACGACCTTCGTGCGGCGGCGCATATTGATGTTGTCGACCTCGCGCAGGAAGGACAGGGCGTGATCGGCGCCCAGTTCGCCCGCGCGGGCCATGAAGGCGCGGATGTCCTTGGGCAGGCAGCCGCCGCCGAAGCCGAGGCCCGCATTGAGGAAGCGACGGCCGATGCGGGCGTCGTGGCCCAGCGCGTCGGCGAGCACGGTGACGTCGGCGCCGGTCGCCTCGCAGACCTCGGAGACCGCGTTGATGAACGAGATCTTCGTCGCCAGAAAGGCATTCGCGGAGACCTTCACCAATTCGGCGGTGGCCAAATCGGTCAGCAGATATGGCACCTCGGCCGCGATCAGATCGGCGTAGATCTCGCGCACGAGTTCCTCTACCCAGGAGGAGTTCGCGCGAGCGCGATCCACCCCGACCACCAGCCGGTCCGGGCGCAGCGTGTCCTGAACGGCGTAGCCCTCGCGCAGGAACTCCGGATTCCAGGCGACCTCCACCTCGGTCGAGGCGGCGGCCCGGGCTCGGGCGCCGAGTTCGGCGGCGGTCCCGACCGGCACTGTCGACTTGCCGATGATCGCCGCCGGGCGCTCGAGCATGGGCGCGAGCGTATCGACCACCGCGTGTACATACCTCAGATCCGCCGCGTACTCCCCCTTCTTCTGCGGCGTGCCGACCCCCAGGAAGTGCACATCGGCATGGGCCGCGGCGTCTTCGTAGGAGGTCGTGAACCGCAACCGCTTGCGATCGAGATTGCGCCGCAACACCTCTTCCAGCCCCGGTTCGTAGAACGGCACCACCCCGTCGGACAGCTTGGCGACCTTCCCCGGGTCGACATCGACCCCGACCACCTCATGCCCGAGCTCGGCCATGCACGCGGCATGGGTGGCTCCCAGATACCCAGTCCCGAACACCGTGAGACGCATGATCGATTGGTAAGCGCCAGCGATGGCCACCCCGCGTCCGCGAGGCAAGTCCCCGGGCAACATCAGATGTACAAGCGGAAACCCGCAGTTCCGCAGGGCATCCCGACTCGCCTGCGAAAAATGTTGGCCACCAACCGGATACGGCGGGGAAAAGATCGAGCAAAGAGCCGGTGACGGGAATCGAACCCGCACTCTCAGCTTGGGAAGCTGATGTTCTACCACTAAACTACACCGGCGCTGCCCCACGGGGCGCTGGGGAGACGATAGCAGACCCTCGGTCGCGGCAGCCAACTTCCCAGGTAGGAGGTGGCGACCTGGGATTATGCCGGACGTGACCAGACTCACCATACGACCGTACAGTCGCTGAGAAGTCGTGGTGACCAGGGGCTTTCACGGGCATGCGGTGGGCATGGCGGTGGAAAATCGGATGCTTCGCAAGGAAGCGAACCGGAATAGTGGCGCGAGACCGGTGAGTTGAGCGGACTGTTCCCGTCTGATGTGTGTGGCGCCCAGCAGTCGAGACCGCCTCGGCCCACATGTCGTCGACCACTCACGAACGCTCCGGAGGTACCCGTTGTCCGCCGAAATATCCGCTAGTCCGGCCAGACGGACCCCGACAGTCGTCCGGCTGTTGGTGCTCGCGACATTCGTGGTGATCTTGAACGAGACCGTCATGATCAATGCGATTCCGCGGCTGATGACCGATCTGGACGTCACCGAGCGGGCGGCGCAGTGGGTGTCCACGGCGTTCATGCTGACGATGGCGGCCGTCATTCCGGTGACCGGATGGTTTCTGCAGCGAGTCACGACCCGGCGGGCCTACGCGATCGCGATGGGCGTATTCCTGCTCGGCACCGCGCTGTCGGCGATCGCACCCTCGTTCGCGCTGCTGCTGGTCGGGCGGGTCGTGCAGGCGGGCGGCACCGCGGTGATGATGCCGCTGCTGATGACCACGCTGATGACGGTGGTACCCGAACACGATCGGGGCCGGGTGATGGGCAATGTCACCCTCGCCATCTCGGTGGCGCCCGCGATGGGTCCGGTGCTGTCGGGGCTGGTCTTGCAAATCGCCTCGTGGCGATGGCTGTTCGTGCTGGTGCTGCCGATCGCGGGCGCGGTCACCTGGCTGGGCCTGCGACGGCTGGAGGACATCGGGGAACCGGAGACCGGCGCGATCGACTGGGCCAGCGTGGCCTTCGCGGCGCTCGGTTTCGGCGGACTGGTGTACGGCCTGAGCCGGTTCGAGACCGGCAATGCCACCGGGCCGGTGCTGATCGTGGTGGCCGGTCTCGCCCTGATCGGCATCTTCGCCTGGCGTCAGCTGCGACTGCAGCGCAGCGGAACTCCGCTGCTGGATCTGCGCATCCTGGCCTTCGGCACCTACACCAAGGGCCTGGTCCTGATGTCGGTGGCGTTCCTGGCGATGCTCGGCTCGATGATCCTGCTACCGCTGTATCTGCAGAATCTGCGCGGCCTGAGCCCGCTGCAGACCGGACTGCTGGTCATGCCGGGCGGGCTGGCGATGGGTCTGCTGGGACCGACCGTCGGCCGCCTGTTCGACCGCTTCGGCGGCCGGGTGCTGGTGATTCCGGGCGCGCTGGGCATCACGCTCGCACTGGCCGGATTCACCCAGATCTCGCGGACCATGCCGTACTGGCAGCTGCTGGTTCTGCACATCGTGCTGATGGTGTCGCTGGCCGCGGCCTTCACCCCGGTCTTCACGCTGGGGCTGGGCGCGCTGCCGCCGCACCTGTACTCCCATGGCAGTTCGATGCTGGGCACGCTGCAGCAGGTGGCCGCCGCGCTGGGCACCGCGCTGGTGGTGACCGTGATGTCGGCCCGCAGCACCGCGCTGATCGCGGACGGCGTCGAGGCGACGACCGCGCATCTGGACGGGATGCGGTTGGCGTTCGGTGTCTCGGCGGCGCTGTCGCTGCTGGTGTTCGCGATGGCGGTGCTGCTGCCGAACCGATCCAGCACCTCGGCGGAGGCGTCCGACGAGCCCGTTCTGGTGCACTGACCCGAGCCTGATTCGAATGACCCGAATTCCGCCGCGCGACGGCGGGATTCGGGTCATTCCTGGTTCCGGACCGGGCTCAGCATCCACAACCACCAGCCGGAGCGGGGGTATTGGAGGGTGTAGGAGGTGACGTAGACCGCCTGCGGGATGCCGGTGACGGGATCGATGTGGATCATGGTGGGCCTGGGTCCGAACTCGTCGGGCTTGGTGTTCCACATACGGTCCCATTCCGGTGCCCGACTGCACGACCGGATGAGTTCCGCACTGGCCTGCGGCTCCATCAAACCCGGAGCCATCATCTTCAGCGAATACACGAAGTTGTGGGCGACCGCGTCCCAATCGCCGATCACCTTGCGGGCGTTCGGGTCGAGCAGTATCCATTCGACGAGGCTGATGCCCGGTTTCAGGCCCGGCAGCGCGCGCCGGGCGGCGGGATTGGCGGCCATGATCCGATACGTACGGATCTCCTGGTAGCACGCGGGGGTCGAAATGGCCTCCAGTGCGGATATCTCGTGCGGAATCGGCCGAACGTGATCGGACATCTGCGATTCGGCGTGCATGCCGGTGAACGACTGCACCTGCGTCGGCTCGAGACCGAGAGCAATGAGCAGTGGGCGCAGTACGCCCTGTGTAATGGGGCGCTTGTTGCGTTCGATCGCGGACAGTGTCTCCTCGGAGATCCCTACCATTTTGGCGAGCTGGGCCTGGGTGAGATCGTTGTCGATTCTTCGCTCGCGGATGAAATTGCCCAGATTCTTGATGGACGGCGACATCTGAATTTCTATTCGGACCAGGCCACGACGTTCGGGTGGCTGTCCACGTCGCCGGGATCGATGACCGGACTGATGATCCACAGCGCCCAACCCGCACGGGGGTATTGGAGGGTGCAGGAGGTGAGGTAGACCGGTTGTGGAATGCGGGTGACGGGATCGATGTGGGTGAGGGTCATGGGTCCGAACTCGTCGGGTTCGGTATTCCACATGCGATCCCATTCCGGGGCCTGACTGCATGTCCGGATGAGTGATTCGCCGACCTCCGGGTCCATCAGGGCCCGTGCCGTTATTTTCAGCGAATGGACGAAGTTGTGCGCGGCCGCTTCCCAGTCGCCGATCACCTCGCGGGCGCGCGGGTCGAGCAGCACCCATTCGACGAGGGCGAGGCCCGGTTCCAGACCCGGCAGCGCGTGCCGGGCGGCGGTGTTGGCGGCCACGATCCGGTAGGTCCGGACCTCCTGGTAGCAGGCGGGAGTCGAGATGGCCTCGAGTGCGGATATCTCCTGGGGAATCGGCCGGACGTGATCGAGCCGCCGCGGTCCGGCGTACATGTCGGTGAACGCCCTCGCCAGCGAGGGGTCGATGCCGAGGACGGTGAGTAGTGGGCGCAGCACGCTCTGGGAGATGGGGCGCTTGTCGCGTTCGATGGCGGACAGCGTTTCCTCGGCGATCCCGACCATTGTGGCGAGCTCAGCCTGGGTGAGTTCGGCGCGATTTCTCCACTCCCGGACCCAGGTGCCGAGATTGCGAATGGACGACATCGAAAAGATTCCTTACTCCTACCCGGACAAGATGTACGGGTTGCAGGTGTTGACTGCGGCGCGACCACTATCCAATGCTGTTAGCGGGCAGGGCAAACGCATCTCGCCCGAATCCGGGGGTCGGGGTGGGCTACCGACTCGTTGGAGGGGAGAGCCGGATGCCCACCCCGTCGGCTTCGCCGGACGGGGGCAGGGGAGGGGGTAGGGGTTGGGCCGGGGCGGGTCGAGGGGTTACGGCCCGGGCCGGTGGGGGCGGGGCAGGTGCAGGCCGAAATAGACGGCGGCCATGCGGAGGGCGAAAACCACTCCGGCGGAGATCAACGCGGCCGGGCCGGGGCCCGAGCCCAGGTGGTGCATGCCGAGATAGCAGCAGGCGCCGATCAGCGCGGCGATGGCGTAGACGTCCTCGCGCAGCAGTAGCGGGGGGAATTCGCCGCACAGCACATCGCGAACGACCTCGCCGGTCACGCCCGTCATCACCGACAGAATGATCACCGCCAGGGGTGTGGCGCCCACCTCGATGGCCGCGCGCGCACCGATCACGGTCACCACCGCCAGGCCGATGGCATCGACGACCAACAGTGATTTTCGCGGCAGCGTCCAGAATCGGAGATAGGCGATGGTCGCCAGGCCGACGCCGCCGATCACCGTCAGCAGCACCCAGTCGTGGGTCCAGTACAGCGGGTAGCGCCCGAGGATCACATCCCGGAGCGTGCCGCCGGAAATGGAGGCGGCGAAGGCCAGGGCGAGGCCGCCGAACGGATCCATATTGGCCCGGTACGCGGCCAGCACTCCACTCGCGGCAAAGGCCGCCACACCGACCAGATACAGCACGTGCAGCATGCGCACATGATGTCAGCAACCTTCCGGCGGCCCGCTCCCCGCTGCCCGCCGCGGAGACCGACACACTACGCTCTGTCGACGTGCTGCTTTCCGATCGCGATATTCGTGCCGAGCTGGCCGCGGGCCGGCTCGCGCTGGAACCGTTCGACGAGAAGCTGGTTCAGCCGTCGAGTATCGATGTGCGACTGGATCGGATGTTCCGGGTGTTCAACAACACTCGCTACACCCATATCGATCCGGCTCAGCGGCAGGACGAGCTGACCACCCTCGTCGAACCCGTCGACGGGGAGCCGTTCGTCCTCCATCCGGGCGAATTCGTGCTCGGCTCGACGCTCGAGGTGTGCTCGCTGCCCACCGATCTGGCCGGGCGGCTGGAGGGGAAATCGAGCCTCGGCCGGTTGGGACTGCTCACCCACTCCACGGCGGGATTCATCGATCCGGGATTCAGCGGGCACATCACCCTGGAACTGTCGAATGTGGCGAATCTGCCGATCACGCTGTGGCCGGGCATGAAGATCGGCCAGCTGTGCCTGTTCCGGCTGTCCAGCCCGGCGGAGAATCCCTACGGCAGCGCGGCAGCGGGGTCCAAGTATCAGGGCCAGCGCGGCCCCACGCCGTCGAAGGCGTACCTGAACTTCCCGCTGCCGCAGCAGGGCTGACCTTATTGCGGCGGCAGGACGTGCACGCCGGACTTGTCGGTCGACAGGGCCAGTGAGCTGATGTACTGGATCTCCCCCGCCGGTCCGGGCACCGCGGAGGCGATCATGTCCGGCCGTTCGAACTCCATGCCGGTGACGTGGCAGGTCAGCGTCTCGCCCGACGGATTGCCGTGCTCGTCGAACATCGGCGCCGCGATCCCGTCGTCGGTGCGGCGCAGATAGTAGCGGCCCTTGGTCGCCAGCGCGGTCAGCGGCGTCGCGACGAAGGAGATCACCACGGCGACGATCGGCGAATAGGGCTTCAGCGTCTCACCGAAGACGCCGAAGAAGGTCATGATCGACAGCACCGCCGACAGGCCGAACCCAACCAGCCCAACGGGATTCACGTTGTAGAGCATGCCGCGGCGGAACTCCGGCTGCTTCGGTGAGATCTTCAGCAGGTACTTGTTGACCGCGATATCCGTTGCGACGGTGACGATCCAGGCGATGCCGCAGTTGGCGTAGAAGCCGAGAATGTTGTTGAGGAAGTCGAACATGTTGGCTTCCATCAGGATCAGTGCGATCGCCAGATTCAGGCCCAGGAACACCAGCCGGCCCGGATAGGTCTTGGTAACCCGGGTGAAGGAGTTGGTCCATGCCAGCGAGCCCGAATAGGCGTTGGTGACGTTGATTTTGATCTGGCTGATCACCACCAGCACCACCGCGAGTGTCATCGCCAGCCAGGACGGCACCATATCGCGGTAGATCTCCAGGAACTGATGCACCGGCTGATTCGCGATGTCCTGGGCGCCAGGCAGATTCGCGATCAGATAGACCGCCAGGAACAGGCCCACGACCTGCTTGATCGCACCGAAGACCACCCAGCCCGGACCGGCGAGCAGCACCCAGGTCCACCACTTGCGGGCATTCTCGGGGGTTTTCGGCGGCATGAAGCGCAGATAGTCGATCTGCTCGGCGATCTGGGCGATCAGCGACAGGCAGACGCCCGCGGCCATCAGCGCGCCGGTCAGGCTGACCCCGCTGCCGTCCTTGCCGCCGTAGGCAAGGAAGGAATCGATCGAATCCGGATGGCGGACAACGAGAAAGACGAAGGGAGCCACCATCAGCAGCAGCCACAGCGGGGTGGTCCACACCTGGAGTTTGGCCAGGGTGTTCATGCCGTAGATGACCAGTGGGAAGATCAACACCGTGGACACCAGATAGCCCAGCCACAGCGGAATGCGCAGGCCGAGATTCAGCCCCTGCGCCATGATCGAGCCCTCGAGAGCGAAGAAGATGAAGGTGAACGACGCGAACACCAGATTGGTGATCACCGAGCCGTAGTAGCCGAAGCCGCTGCCGCGGGTGATCAGGTCCAGGTCGATGTTGTAGCGGGCGGCATAGTAGGCCAGCGGGAATCCGGTGAGCATCACCACGATCGCGAAGATGCCGATGCCCAGCAGGGCGTTGCCGGTGCCGTTGGCGATGCCGATATTGGCGCCGATGGCGAAATCGGCCAGGTAGGCGATACCGCCGAGCGCGGAGACGCCCACCACCGCCGGGCTCCACTTGCGATAACTACGCGGCGCGAAGCGCAGCGTGTAGTCCTCCAGGGTTTCCTTCGTCGCGGCGACCGAATTCTCCTGCCGCGCCTGCACCTCGACCACTCGTCACTCCTCACTCCCGCTCGTCGCGAACGGGGTTCGGAGATGAGATTCACGGCCGAATGTAGAGCCACTTTTTCCGGGCAGTTACGGATACGTTACTTCCCTTTGGTAACGATCAGCAGCGCTCGAATGCCGCCTTGACGTATCCGGCCGATTGGTAGGCGTACTGGTAGGCCCACCGCAGCGGCGAGATGCGCGGCTGCGCCACCACGATGAGAAGCTCGCCGTCCCAGCACTTTTCGAGGATGTAGCGGGCACGGGAGACGTGCGGGGTGAAGGTCACCACGATCACGCGATGCCAGTTGCCCGCCCGGGCCCGGGCCGCCAGTTCGCGGCCCTCGCCCCGGGTGGTGCGCGGATCGGGGTCGAAACAGTCGACCTCGAAGGAGTAGCCGCCGTGGCAGATCCGGTTCATCAGCGCGCTGTGCTCGTAGGGGTCGGAGAACAGCACGCGGGGTGCGTAGCCGTCGCGAGCCAGCCGCAGGCCCAGTTCCTCGCGGCCGTCGTGCGCCCCGCCGAGCACCACGATCGCGTCGGCCCGCACGGGGGTGTCGATGCGCGGGCGCACGTACACCGGCCACAGTGCGGCAACCGCCGCGGCGACCGCGACCGCCGACGCCGCGGCCGCCCGGAGAACGCGCCGCCCGCTCAGCGGGTCAGCTGGGGTTGAAGCATTCGGTGGCGATCTTCTGCGCGGCCGAACGGGCCTTCTCGGCATCCTGTTTGCTCATGCCCGTGCCCGGATCGGCGGTGGGAGCCGTATTGGACTTGGTCATGGTGCGCAGGCCGTCCTGCGAGATACCGGCATCGACAAAGTGTTTCGCCGCACAGTCGGCCAGGTTGGCCTGCAGACCGCCGGACTGCAAGGACTTGGAGACGTCGGCCTGGGTGATCTGCGGCTGGGCGTCCTTGGTGTCGGAGCCGCCGCAGGCCGCCAGTAGCGGCAGGGCGACGAATGCGGCGGCTATCAGCGAAATCCTCAACTGTTCCTCGATTCTCGCGAGTAGGTCGGCAGCGGCGGCGCGGGCACCGCCGTGGTGATCCTGCCGTATCACGCGGCGGGGCAACAGACGTGGGTCAAAGATCCATGGCCGCGCGCAGCGCGGTGTCGAGCCGCTCGACGGTTGCGGCATCGACCTCACCGATGCGTTCGGCGAGCCAGCCGCGGTAGATGCGGCCCAGATTCCCGGCGTGCACCCAGCCGTGCCCCGGGATGGACACCGCGAGGATGTCGTCGGGGTCCGCCGCCTCCACCTCGGCCGCGATCAGCCAGGGGCGCGGGGATTCGTTGATGCCGTCACTGGAGATGAGGACGACATTTCGGCGCCGAGGCGAACCGTGCGGGTTGTAGGTCCACAGTTCACCCCTGCGCACGCAGCTCCCTCTCGGCGGCCGCCAGCTCCGCCTCGTCGGCGGCGGCCAGCGCGGTCGGATCGGGCACCGGACCACAACCGGTGCGCACGGCCTCGCGCCGGGCGGCCTTGGAGATCCAGGCGGACGGGGACATCCCCGCTCGCGCCGCGGCCTGTTCGGCATACGACCAGGCCGCCTCGTCGAGGGAAAGAGTCACCTTGCGGGTTGCCATACCAATTATCTTACCGTTCGCCCTCGCTCCTCCGCTGCGCTCCGGGGCGGGGGAATCGAGGTGGGAGCTGCGCGGGGCAGGAAGGGGTGCTGCGTGGACCGAGAGCGCTCGGGGCGGGAGTGGGAGATGGGAGAGGGTGGAGCTGTTGGCGGTGTGTCAATTGTTGTTAGGGTGAGCGGGGTCACCTAGTGCGGGAGTTGGCGGATGTTGAATCATCAGCGGGTTGGGCGGGGGCAGCCCTTGGTTTTGGTGCATGGGGTGGGGAGTCGGTGGCAGGTTTGGGAGCCGGTCATGGGGTTGTTGGCCGAGCGGTTCGAGGTGATTGCGGTGGATCTGCCGGGGTTCGGGGGGTCGGAGGCGTTGGCGGAGACGAGTGTGGACACGCTCACGGACGCGGTGGCGGGGTTTTTGGCGGACGTGGGGGTGGAGCGGCCGCATCTGGCGGGGAATTCCATGGGTGGGCTGATTTCGTTGAATCTCGGGGCGCGCGGGTTGGCGCGGAGTGTGACGGCGTTTTCGCCGATCGGGTTCTGGTCGACAGTGGGGCGGATCTGGTGTCAGCAGGCGCTGGGGCGGTCCAAGGATTTGGGGATGCTGTTGCGGCCGACGCTGCCGAGGGTGCTCGGGACGGCCGCGGGGCGTACGGCCTTTCTCGGGCTGGTCTTCGGCAGGCCGTGGGCGGTCGGGACCCGCATCGCCCTCGACACGGCGTACGGCGCGATGGATGCGCCCGGACTCGATGCGGCGCTGGGCTCTTTCGAGCACGCCCGGCTGCAGGACGCTGGGCGGCTGGCGCGGATTCCGGTCACCATCGTGTGGGGCGATCGCGACATCCTGCTCACCTACGCGACGCAGAGTCGGCGCGCGCGGGCCCGGCTACCGCACGCCCGCCACGTGACCCTGCACGGCAGTGGCCACACCCCGTTCTACGACGACCCCACCGGATGCGCGAAGATTCTGCTGGAGTCGACCAAGGGGACGCCATGAGCCATGTATCGCTGACCATCGACGCCGACCGCGCCTACGTCGCGCTGGATCGCCCGGACAAGCACAACGGCCTGACCATTCCGATGCTGCGCGAGCTGGTGCGGGTGGCGCGCGAGATCGGCAAGCGCGACGACGTCCGAGCGGTCGTCCTGACCGGCAACGGCCCCAGCTTCTCGAGCGGCCTCGATATCGCGAAGGCCGCCGGGGATCCGCTGACCATCGTGCGCAATTTCGTGCCGTTGCCCGGGCGCGGCACCAACACCTTCCAGGAGGCGTGCTGGGCCTGGCGGCGGCTGCCGCAGCCGGTCATCGCCGCGGTGCACGGGCACTGCTACGGCGGCGGGCTGCAGCTGGCGCTGGCGGCCGACTTCCGATTCGCCACCCCGGATGCGGATTTCTCGGTGATGGAGGTCAAGCACGGCCTGATTCCGGATATGACCGGGGCGGCGACCCTTTCCCGGTTGATCGGCATCGATAAGGCGCTGCTGCTCACGATGACCGCGGATCCGGTCGATGCCGCCTATGCCGAGCGAATCGGTTTGATCACCGAGGTGACCGCGGACCCGCGGGCGGCGGCGGAAAAACTCGCCGAACGCATAAGCGCCCGTTCGCCATATGCCGTCATGGCCGCCAAACGGTTGTTCGACCGCAGTTGGCAGCGCGGAACTCTGCGCACGCTCGGCATCGAACGCGCGACCCAGTTGCCGCTGCTGATTCGGCAGGCACTGGGCCGCCGCTGACTTTCGCGCGTGTAATTTCGCGCGGAAGTATTCGATCGTTACCCAAAATGTCGGTGGGTGACACCCACACGCTCTCGAAGCGCTGTTAGCATTTTCACACCTTGCCAGCCAAGTCGATGATCGTGTGCGGTGTCACAGATCTTCACGTGGGCCGCACCGGATCGGCGATAACCCGGAAGGCCCACCGACCTTGACCAAGACCAGATCCATCCTGCTGTCACTGGCGGGTGTCTCGGCCTTGCTCTTCACCGTCAATCCGCCTGCCGCGGCGAATCCCAACGCCATCAATCCGATTCCGGTGCTCAACGGCACCAGCGGCCTGCCGCAGCTGCCCGGCCGCACCCGCGCGGTATTCCAGGTGACCGGCATGGCCAGCCCCAACCACACCGAGAACAACAATGTGCTCGGCACCGATCTGGGCATCATGTGGGACAACGGTGCGGGGGAAATGCTCACCGCATTCGGCGACACCGCCGGGGTCGGCTTTCCGAATCTGCTCTCCGGCAGCGTGTGGGCCTGGCGATCGAATGTGCTGCTGCGCAGCCACACCCAGGACCCGAGCAACGGCATCTATTTCGACAGCGTGGTCCGGGACGGATTCGGCCAGGCCCGGGATCTGATTCCGAGTCCGAAGATTCCGTTCATCGAGATCAGCCGAATTCCGACCGCCGGTATCGCGGTGGACGGGGTCCAGTACATGAGTCTGATGTCGGTGCGCAGCTGGGACGAGGTCGGGCAGTGGTCGACGAATTTCTCCGGTCTGGCCGCATCGGCCGACAACGGGGAGACGTGGGCCGATCTGACCTTCACCCGCAGGCCCGACGAGGGCGGCAACTCGAACTTTCAGATGAATGCGTTCCTCAAGGACGGCGGGTTCGTCTACGAATACGGGACTCCCTCGGGGCGCAACCATTTCGCATATATCGCCCGGGTGCGCGAGCACGACATCCAGAATCTCGACGAATACGAGTACTGGGACGGCGAGCGCTGGCGCAAGGGCGATCCGAACGCCGCGACGCCCATCGCGGCCGGGGTGGGCGAGCTGTCGGTGATGTGGAACCAGTACCTGGGCCAGTACCTGATGCTCACCACCGACCCGTGGAACTCGGTGGTGATGCGGCGCGCCTCCTCCCCCGAGGGTCCGTGGAGCCCACCGGAGGTGCTGATCGACACCCGCGAGCTGCCCACCGCCTACGCCCCCTCGATCTTCCCGTATCAGACCGGCCGCGATCTCTACTTCCTCACCACCGTGCACAGCCAGTACAACGTCCTGTTGATGCGAACGACCCTGTAGCCGAACCACATACACTCGGCGGCATGGACGCGGCGGAGTGGGACGAGCGGTATGCCCGGAGCGAACTGGTCTGGGGCGCACCGCCGAACGCGACCGTCGTGGAGCACGTGTACGGGCTGGAGCGGCGGGTGCCGCTGCAGCCCGACGCGCCCGGTGCGGAGCCGCCCGCCCTGCCCCGTGCGCTGGATCTGGCGTGCGGGGAGGGTCGCAACGCGCTGTGGCTCGCCACGCATGGTTGGCAGGTGCGGGCGGTGGACTTCTCGCAGGTCGCCATCGACAAGGGACGCACGGTCGGCTCGCGGCTGTCGCGGTCGGTGCGCGCTCGCATCGAGTGGCAGTGCGCCGATGTGACCGATCTGGCCGCGGCCGGGGTGGATGGGCCGTTCGAGCTGATCCTCATGGTCTTCCTGCATCTTCCGGACGGACAGCGCCGCGCGGTGCTGGCCCAGGCCGCCGAGCGGCTGTCCCCCGGCGGGACGCTGCTGGTGCTCGGGCACGACAGCCGCAATCTCACCGAGGGCTGTGGCGGGCCGCAGGATGCGTCGATCCTGTTCACGCCCGACGATGTGGTGCGGGATCTGGCCGCGGCCGGGGACCATGTGCGGGTGCGGGTGGCCGATCGGGTGCTGCGGGCGACCGAGGGCGGGGATGCCATCGACGCGCTCGTGGTCGCGACGCGGATCGTGCCCGATCTGGAAGAGCAGGCGACGGCCGGCTGAGTCAGGCCGCGGACCAGCGGCGCAGCCATGGCTCGACGGTCGCGGCGATCTCGTCGAAGCCGGATCGGAAGGAATGCGGCTGGCCGGCGATGATGCGCACCTCGGCCGCGTCGGCCGGGTCCGGGATGCCGAACGGATCGCGGGCGCCGTTGATCACCACGACGTCGACATGTTCGGCGGCCGCGCGCAGTTCGGCGCGCCGGGTCTTTTCCGGCTTACCCGGTGGGTGCAGCGGAAACGACAGCGCGAGAACGCCTTTCGCCCCGACCTCGACGGCGGTGCGGCAGGCCACCCGCGCACCGTTGCTGCGCCCGCCCTGGACCAGCGGCACATCGCGGACCTTCTCGCGCAGGGCGGTGACGATCTCCGTCCAGGCCGCGTCCTGCACCGTGGCCGATCCCGGGGCGCGGCGACCGGCGACCCGATAGGGCTGGATCACGCGGGCCACGGCGATGCCGAGATCGACCGCGCGATCGCGGACGGCCAGCAGATCCTTGGCATCGACGCCGCCGCCGGAACCGTGGGTCAGCAGGAGGAGCGATACCGGACGCTTGGGCCGGTCCAGTTCGATCTCCGCAGGTCCCGCACTCGTCTGGATGCGCACACCTCACGCTAACCCCACATGAGGTCGAAAGAGCTAGAGGGGCTTGACGGGCGTGGGCTTGTTCTTCGCGTCACAATCCGCCGTAAGAGCCTTGGAGTGCCTATTACTCGTCGGTAATATACGGTGTAAGTTACCCGCGAGTAGTAGGCGGACTTCCGGCGACTACCCCGGTGGCAACAGCTGGGCGGGAACGGAACAGACACCGACCGCACCAACTCAACGGAGAGTGAGTAACAGACATGGGTCACTACAAGAGCAACGTCCGCGACCTGGAGTTCAACCTCTTCGAGGTGCTCGGTCTCGGCCCGATCCTCGACTCCGGCGCCTTCGGCGACCTGGACACCGACACGGTCAAGGAGATGATCAACGAGGTTCGTCGCCTGGCCGAGGGTCCGCTCGGTGAGTCCTTCGCCGACGCCGACCGCAACCCGCCGGTATTCGATCCCAACACCCACAGCGTCACGCTGCCGGAGTCGTTCAAGAAGAGCTACCGCGCGCTGCAGGAGGGTGGCTGGGACAAGCTGGGCATCGCCGAGGAGCTGGGCGGCCTGCCCTTCCCGCGCACTGCCTACTGGGCCATCGCCGAGCTGATCCTCGGCGCGCAGCCCGCCGCGTTCATGTACGCCGCGGGTGCGGGCTTCGCGAACATCTTCTACAACAACGCCACCGAGGAGCAGAAGGGCTGGGCGAAGATCGCCGCCGAGCAGGGCTGGGGCGCCACCATGGTGCTGACCGAGCCCGATGCCGGTTCGGATGTGGGCGCGGGTCGCACCAAGGCGGTCCAGCAGGAGGACGGCTCCTGGCACATCGAGGGCGTCAAGCGCTTCATCACCTCGGCCGATTCCGACGACCTGTTCCCGAACATCATGCACCTGGTGCTGGCCCGCCCCGAGGGTGCGGGCCCGGGCACCAAGGGCCTGTCGCTGTTCTTCGTGCCGAAGTTCCACTTCGACCACGAGACCGGTGAGCTGGGCGAGCGCAACGGCGTTTTCGTCACCAACGTCGAGCACAAGATGGGCCTGAAGGTCTCGGCCACCTGCGAGGTGACCTTCGGCGGCCACGGCATTCCGGCCAAGGGCTGGCTGGTCGGCGAGGTGCACAACGGCATCGCGCAGATGTTCGAGGTCATCGAGCACGCCCGCATGATGGTCGGCACCAAGGCCATCTCGACGCTGTCGACCGGTTACCTGAACGCGCTGGACTACGCCAAGCAGCGCGTGCAGGGTGCGGACCTGACCAAGGCCTCCGACAAGACCGCCCCGCGCGTCACCATCACCCACCACCCGGACGTGCGCCGCAGCCTGGCCACCCAGAAGGCTTATGCCGAGGGCCTGCGCGCGGTGTACCTGTACACCGCCGCCCATCAGGATCCGGTGGTGGCCGAGCAGGTTTCCGGTGCCGATGCCGATCTGGCCGCGCGGGTCAACGATCTGCTGCTGCCGATCGTCAAGGGTGTCGGCTCGGAGCGGGCCTACCAGTACCTGACCGAATCGCTGCAGACCCTGGGTGGTTCGGGCTTCCTGCAGGACTACCCGATCGAGCAGTACATCCGCGATTCGAA
>NZ_JAMRXH010000014.1 GCF_023740735.1 Nocardia sp. CDC159 | reverse complement strand
GCCTCAAACAACACCGTGCTGTCGCCACCCGCTACGAGAAACTCGCCACCCGCTACTTGGCCGTCATCCAGGTCGCCGCCATCGACCAATGGCTCTGACACAACACCTACTTCGAGACACGGCCTAGTGGGCGGTCTTCGGATCCGGGCAGAGGGTGAGCATGTGATCGAGCCCGGTCTGCTCGAGTGCGCGGCGCACCTGGCCCGAGGGGATGACCCGCACCGGCCGCGGCGCGGCGGCGTGCACGGTGTCGATCAGCACGGCCAGCCCGATCGAGCCGAAGAAGCCGACCCCCGACAGATCGAGGACCATCACGTCCGCCGAATCGGCCAGCGCCTCGTCCAGCGCCGTCCGCAACCGCGGAGCCGAGGCCAGATCGACCTCCCCCACGACGGTCACCGTCACCACCTCCCCCTCCCGCGCCACCGTCGCGGTCAGCAAGTAGTCAACCCCACCGCCATCCTGACCACCCTGCATGCCATGCATTCCTTCACCTGAGACGAGCCCCGCGCGACACCCCAGCCCCTCGGCCTCAGCGCAATACCGCACAACCTACTTCCGAAAACATACCGTTCTGAATTTTATCGGCAAGTTCCGGGGCTCGGCCGCGAAGCGATTCGCCGCCATGCCGGTGAACGCGCGAAAACCACCGGCAGCGATCGCACGCCGGCCTCGTTCACCTGCTGCGGCCGAGCCGGATCGGGAGCCGTCAATGCCTCCGTCCACGAGCGTGAACACCACCACCACCGTCGTGCAGGCTCGGATAGTCCGATCATGAAACAGGTGAGATGTACCGTCGAATAGACCGATGGGCGGAAACTGCCGCTGCGTCTGTCGCCGGCCCGGTTCCCACGATCGATCACTCGGAGGGGAGCCTGCCGTAGGCGGAGGCGGTCATCGGCCAGCTGGCGGCTATGTCGAGCATTATGGTGTTGCTCGAGCGGATTTCCTCTTCCAGGTCGGCGACCACGTCGTGAACGTTCCGGTATGCGGCATCCCGTTGCGCCGGTGTGGATCTCGTGTCGTCGAGTACGGCCCGGAGGTCGTCCATACGCAGCAGCGCGTCCAGTAGGTGTCGGACGATCCCATCGCCGAGGGCGAGGAATTCACTTACTCGGCCGTTGTCGCTGGGGGCTGTCGACGGGGTCATGGGCTTGTGGGCCCTGCCGTATCCGGCAGTGGGCTTGATGGTGGTCATATCGCGTCCTCTCGGCTGATCTGGCCACATGCCGCTGGTCGCAGTCAACGGTCTGACAGAGGACAGGTTTTCATGCTACGCCCCCGATGTACCTGGTTGCGGGGCCCGGTCGTCTCGCGAAAGGATCTGCGCCGCAGCCGCGTAGCGGCGCTCTGCCGGGGGTGGGTCTGGATATCCCTTGCGGAAAATAGCGTCAACGATGTAGACCTACACTATGGCTGTATCGGGTAAAGGCGCCGTCTCGTCACGGTCCGGATCTGCTCGTGCCAGGGGGCGGGTTGCCGGGCGCAGGCAGAGCCCGATCACTCGGGAGGCGGTGCTGGCCGCCGCGCTCGAGATCGTCGATCGCGATGGGGTCGAGGGCTTGTCGATGCGGCGGTTGGCCGACGCGGTGGGACGGGATCCGATGGTGATCTATCGGCATGTGCCGAACAAGGCCGCGGTGCTCGATGGCGTGGTGGAGTTGGTGATCGCGCAATTGTCGGTGGACACCTCCGCCGTCGACTGGGTCGCGCAGGTCCGGGCGGTTGCTCGTGATTTCCGGCGGCTGGCGCTGGCGCATCCGAAGGTAGTGCCGCTGTTGGTGACCCGGCCCCTGGCCACACCGCTGGGACGGCGGCCCGCGGTGCTGGTGCGGCCCTTGGAGGACATGCTCGTGCTGCTGACTCGCGCCGGGTTCACCGACGTCGATGCGCTGCACATCTATCGGGCGTTGTTCGGCTTCCTGCACGGGCACGTTCTCAACGAGCTTCAGGAGCTCGTCGAACGCCCCGAGGAAACCGATGATTTGTTGCGGCTCGGATTGTATCGCCTACCGATCGGTGAGTTCCCATTCGTACGCGGGCTCGCGCCAGTCCTTGCCGGATACGACGGTGCGGCCGAGTTCGAGCGCGGGCTCGATATTCTGCTGGCCGGACTCGCCGCAACACTGCCCGGCCCCCAGGCTCCCGAGCGGCCCGCCCCCTCGCGCGCGGGTTACTGACGGTACTGTGCCGCAACGCTTTCGGTGTCGCTGAGCACTTCGCGCACCGTCATCGCGACCAGGTCGTCGATCGCGGTGGCCACGTCCGGATCCGCGGCGATCCGGACGGCGCGGGCGGCATCGGCCCGCTGCGGAACGACTCGCAGGGCGATGCGGGTGCCGCCGACCGCGAGCACGTCGACGGCGTGTTCACAGGCGTGCCGATATCCGTCGAGCCGTACTCGTCGTCCATCGGTCACGAGTCCGGTTGGCGCGCAGACCCATTCATCCATGTGGTACCCCACACGGCCGATCGGGCCGACGCGAACCGCGAGGAAGGTGAGCAGGGCCGGAAGTTCGGCCGCGAGGTCGTCACTGCGCGGCCACCATACTCCGTCCACGTCACATGTCACCGCTGCCTCGGCGATGAATCGCAGCCGAGGACTCGGCGAGATCGGGTGAGCTGGTTGCGGCGTCATGCGGACGCTCCCGCCTCGGCCGCTGATCGGCCGGATCGGTCGTCGGAGGAACAGGTCGCGGGTGCGGCCGGTCGTCTACGTTGTAATTCTACGTTGTAGACAGACGGACCACCACGGCATAGGGTGAGGTGATATCCGGTGCGTGCGTCGAACGGTCGGCCGACCCGGCCGCCGCGGCCAAGCCACACACCCGGAGACGGGACATTTCCGAATGACCGAGAACAAGATCACCCGCCGAATCCAAGCAGCGAAACAGAGCCTGGGGAACCGTTTCCGGTACGTGGATAGCGGTGGTCGTGCCAGCAGAGGCGCCCACGTGGGCCACACCCCGTTCGACAGGTTCGAGCACGGACTGAGGAACGTGTTCAAGCGCTGAGTCGACGATGGCAATCACGCAGGTCGCCGTCTACGCGCACCTGAGCGCGGCCGATATCGAGGCTCTGGGGCATGAGCTCGACAAGATCCGTCGAGATATCGAGGACCGGCGTGGAACCCGGGACGCCGACTACATCCGGCGAACGATCGCGTTCCAACGCACCCTCGACGCGGCGGCTCGACTGACGATCGCGTTGAGTCGCAAGAGAATCGGCTGGGCGCTGGGCACCGCCGCGCTGGCGGTGGCAAAGATCGTCGAGAACATGGAAATCGGCCACAATGTCGGCCACGGCCAATGGGATTGGATGAACGATCCCGAAATCCATTCCGCTACCTGGGAATGGGATATGGCGGGCCTCTCGTCGCAGTGGCGCTACTCGCACAACTATCGCCATCACGTGTTCACCAACGTCCTCGGCATGGACGACGACATCGGCTTCGGCGTGATGCGCGTGACCCGCGACCAGCGCTGGCGGCCGTACATGGCACTGCAGCCGCTGCAGAATCTCTTGCTGGCAGCCACCTTCGAATGGGGAATAGCCGTTCACGGTCTCGACGCCGAATGCGCGCGGGCCGTGGGCAGGGCGGAGAAGCTCGCAGAGGCGAAGAAGCTGCTCGGAAAGATAGCCCGGCAAACCGGGAAGGACTACGTACTTTTCCCCGCGCTGAGTGGTCGGCGCTGGCGCCGCACGCTGACCGCGAACCTCACCGCGAACACACTGCGCAACGCCTGGGCGTACCTGGTGATCTTCTGCGGCCACTTCCCCGACGGCGCGGAGAAATTCACCGCCGCGGTGGTCGAGCGCGAGACCAAGCCCGAGTGGTATCTGCGGCAGATGCTGGGTACCGCGAACTTCCATGCCGGACCGGTGCTGGCCTTCCTGAGCGGCAACCTGTGTTACCAGATCGAACACCATCTGTTTCCCGATCTGCCCAGCAATCGCTATGCCGAAATCGCCGTGCGGGTGCGCGCCCTGTGCGACAGATACGATCTGCCGTACACGAGCGGATCGCTACTGCGCCAATACCTTCTGGTCATGCGCACCATCCACAAGCTCGCCCTGCCGGACCGTTTTCTCACCGCGACCTCGGACGATGCGCCGGAGACGGCCTCGGAACGAAAATTCATCGGCCGCAACGCGATCGATGTCGCCGATGGGAAGCGGCCTGCCAGTCGGCAAGGGCTGCGTGCGGCCCTCCGGGCGCGGCAACGCGACCGGTTGACCAGCAATTCGCAGTCGAGGCAGGAGGACCGATCATGACACCCGCACATTCGCTGCGGCTGCGGATCGACTCGCAGCCGCCGCACACCGGATGGGTAGATGGTGCGTGGTGGCCGTACGGCCATGACCTCACGGCCGAGCTTCCGGCTCTGCTCGCGGTGCTGACGATCCGGCTCGGCCCGGTGCACCGTGTGATCTACCACCTCGACGATTGGCATGCGGCACCGACGGGATTCGCCGCCGGCGGTAAGTGGGTGCGGCTCGATGGACTTCGCCGCAAGCAGCCACACACCCTCGATGTTTTCGGTCTTACCGGTGGCAGGGCCGCGCTGCTGGTCGTCCCGCCGCGCACCGACGCTTGTTCCGCGCGCGTCACAATGGCCGCCGCGGCTGATCGGGGCAACGAATCGACCGTCACCGATCTGCTGGGGGTTGGCCGAAACGCCGCAGATGCCACGGAAATGGCCGTTGCGGAGCAGCGCTGGGCCGCCGAAGGCGGAGCACAACCGCCGATCCGAACCGGCGTCGGCGAGGACGACTGGTGAAGTTGATGATGAGCCCGAGCAATACCCTGGACCGATCGTTCGCGTCCGGCACAGCCGGCGGGCCGACGCCGGTCGAGGTGTGGCCTGCGGCGCCGCGGCTGATGATGCGTGAGCGAAACGCCGCCACCGGGCCGATCGACGGCGCGTGGTGGCTGCGAACCGCGAATCCGATGACCGAACTGCATGAGGTGGTGGGTGTTCTCGCGCCCAGCCTCGGTCGACTGGCGCGGGTCGGATTCGATTGGAAGACAGCGACATCCATCCACAGTGGTGAAGCAGGCGGCATCATGCACCTGTTCGGACTGTTGGGCGTCCACCTGGCCCTGCTGGTCGTACCGGCCGATACCGCATCCGAACTTGCCGCCATCCGGATGCGGTGGGCGAGTGGGCAGTCCCTCCCAGAGGATTGGTGCGACCGGAGAAACGGAGCGCGAGCGTATGCGAGGTGAACGGCTGACGCGGGCGGCCGAGGTGGCCGATGCGCGCGGTGCGTGAGAAGGACTACTTGGAACTGATGCGCGATCTCGTCGCGCTTCGGAGAAGACGTTCCGTCACAACCGATCCCGCGGTTCGCGACCGCCTCGATCGCGTCATCGAGGAATACGATGGGGAGGTGCGAAGCGCGACCGGCACGGTCATCCGGGGGTCTGTGGCCGCGGTCGAGTCCTCGACGCGGGGGGCGCTGCGGAAGGAGGGTTGGCGAACGGGTACGCCCGTGGCGGGGGCGGTGTCGACCGGTGCGCTGGGATGACTGAACGGAATGACGCGGGCGGGGCCTTCCGAGGTCATCCTTCGATCCTCCCCCGTTGTCGGGGAACGGCGAATCCCGCTCCCGTGATCGATTTTCAGTGGACAGATCGGTCATGCGTTGCGGCGAGCCCGGAAGTGCACGCTGTCTCACCCGGCCGACGAACGTCACGCCACCCCGGTACCGGAGTCCGCGAATTCGCCTGTGGCGTAGGCGGTCTGGATTCGACGCTTGTAGACCTTGCCGCTGTCGTCACGAGGAAGCGACTCGACGATGCGGATATGGGTGGGCACCTTGTAGCTGGCCAGCCGAGCGGTAAGCGCCTCGCGCACCGTGGATTCGGTGAGGTCCGCGCCGGGACGCGGCTGGATGTGCGCGGCGACCGCCTCTCCGAGGTCGCCGGCATCGGGGACGCCGAACACCGCGACGTCCTCGACTCCCTCGAGAGCGATGATGGCGTTCTCGATCTCGGCGGGATAGATGTTGACCCCGCCCCGGATCACGACTTCGGAGTCACGGCCGGTCAGGTACAGATAACCCTCACCGTCGAGATAGCCCAGGTCCCCGACCCACAGCATGCCCGGCATCGGCGATGATGGCGCACCGAGGTTGAGGTATTCGAAGTTGGGCCAGTAGTCCGCGCCACGCACGTACACGCGCCCGATCTCCCCGGCGGGCAACGGATTTCCGTGTTCATCCGCGATCACGACCGCCGATCCGTCGGCGGGGCGCCCGACACTTCCCGGGTGGGCGAGCCATTCACTGGCACCGATCCAGGTGATGGTCCCAGCTTCGCTGCACCCGTAGAACTCCCACAGCGCCTCGCCGAACAACTCGATGGCGGCCCGCTTGAGGGCGGGCGGGCACGGGGCGGCGGAATGGATGACATGGGTCAGGCTCGACAGATCGTAGGCCGCGCGTTCCTCGGCGGGCACGCTCAGGATGCGAGAAATCATGGTGGGCACGATCTTCACCTGCTGGATGCGATGCGCGTCGACCAGTCGCAGGAACTTGCGCGCATCCCATTTGGGCATGATCACGATGTCGGCGCCCATGCGCAGCCCGAGCACCGCCAGCGCGTTCGGACTGGTGTGATACAGCGGCCCGGCCACCAGCATCGGTACCCCGGGGGCCAGGCCCGCGCGCTGCGCGTTCGCCCCGGCGATCCGGAGCAGCTGCTGCGGTGTCATCCTCTCCCGCGCAACACCTTTGGGCTTCCCAGTGGTCCCCGAGGTGTAGACGACCCCCATGCTGTCGGCGATCGCCCCTTCGATATGTCCGACGGGTTCGAGATGCGCGGCGATCAGCTCCTCGACGAGCTCATGACGACCGGTGGGCTCGCCCAGCCGCCGATCCCACCCGCCTTCGGTAACCAGCTCGGCCGACATGGCGATCTCGACGATTCGAGCGTCACTGTCGGCGAGTTCCCGAGCAGCCTCGACCACGGGCACGAATTCGGTGTGCGCGAAGATGATTCGCACGTCGGCGTCGGCGAGCACGTGCGCCACCTCGGGTGCGGTCCAGCGGGTATTGATCGGCAGCGGATTGGCGCCGGTGGAGGCGATACCGACCGAGACCTCGAGAAACTCGATGTCGTTGCGGGCCATGATCACACACTTGTCACCACGCCCGATACCGGCGGCCAGGATCGCTGATCCGAGCCGTCCGGCACGCGCGAGCGCATCGGGCTGGGCCCGGCGACGGCTACCGCACGTCAGGGCAGGAGTCTTCGGCGAAGCAACGGTCGTCATGCTGGCGAGTCTGCCATCGGCGCGCACAGTTGTAAGGGCGGTAACCGAACTCTCACCAGACCCTCGGCACGGAGGGCGGGGCATCCGGAAACCGTCCGAGCCACCACAACAGGCCGTGTTCCCGCAGTCGATCCCAGGTGTGTCTGCGAAGGTAACAAAAACGCCGCCCGACCTGGAGGTCGGGCGGCGTTTCGACTGTGGAGCTAAGGGGAATCGAACCCCTGACCTTCTCGATGCGAACGAGACGCGCTACCAACTGCGCTATAGCCCCGCGTGGGTCGTTGCCGAACCACGGTGAGGAACTTTAGCAGGTGGGGGTGCGGGATGCCGAATCGGCTGGTCAGGGGGAATTTGGGGTGGGGGCTGGTCTGGGGTGGGGTGGGTTGGATACAGTCGTGTATCGGAACGTTTCAGCGGGCTGGAGGTCCTGGTGGCCGGGTACGAGATCGTGGTGCGTGGGGGTGTCGTCTACGACGGGAGCGGGGCGGGGCCGGTTCGGGCGGATGTGGGGATCTCGGGTGGGCGGGTGGCAGCGCTCGGGGTCGAGCTGCCGGAGGGGGTACGGACGATCGATGCGGCGGGGAAGTGGGTGGTGCCGGGGCTGATCGATGTGCACACCCATTACGACGCCGAGGTGTTGTTGGCGCCGGGGTTGGGGGAGTCGGCCCGGCACGGGGTCACCTCGGTGGTGATCGGGAACTGCTCGCTGTCGACGGTGTACGCCGACGCCGAGGACTGTGCGGATATGTTCGCGCGGGTGGAGGCGTTGCCGTGGGATGTCGTGCACGCGGCGGTCAAGGAGCATCGGGACTGGGTCGATCCGAAAAGTTATGTGGCGGCGCTGGAGTCGAAGCCGCTCGGGGTGAATGTGGCCGCGTTCCTGGGACATTCGGATATCCGGGTCGCGGCGATGGGGCTGGCGCGGGCGTCGGATCGCAGGGCCCGGCCGACCCGCGGTGAGCTGCGGCAGATGGTACGGATGCTCACCGACGCGCTGGATGCCGGGTTCGTCGGGCTGTCCACCATCCGCAGCTCGTTCTCCAAGCTGGAGGGCAAGCGCTATCCGGGTCGGCAACTGCCCTCCACCTATGCGCCCTGGTCGGAGTATCGAGCGCTCAATGACCTACTGCGGGAACGCAATCGGGTCCATCAGAGCACCCCGAATCTGACCAGCCGACTGGAGATGGGGCATTTCTTCCTGCAGAGCGCCGCGCGCGGGCACGGCAGGCCGCTGAAGACCACGCTCATCTCCGCCGCCGACATCAAGGCCGATCGGACGGTGGTGCGCCTTGCCACAACCGTTGCGGCGCTGGTGAATCGGGCCCTGGGCGCGCAGTTCCGCTGGCAGCATCTGCCGGTGCCGTTCGAGGTGTACGCCGACGGCATCGATCTGGTGGTGTTCGAGGAGTTCGGTTCCGGAGTCGCGGCTCTGAACATCCGGGATCTGTTGCGCCGCCACGAGTTTTTGAACGATCCGGTTTTCCGGCGGGCCTTCCGCAAGGATATGGCCAAGAAGTTCGGCTCGCGGGTCTGGCACCGCGACCTGGGTGACGCCGAGATCGTCGCCTGCCCGGACGCCGCGGTGGTGGGCCGATCCTTCGGCGATATCGCCGCCGAGCGCGGCATACTCGCGCCCGACGCGCTGCTGGACCTGGTCGTCGAGCACGGCGCGGCGCTGCGCTGGCGAACCACGATCGCCAATGACCGGGAGACGGAACTGAATCGCCTGGCCCGCTCCCCGCAGGTGCAGATCGGCTTCGCCGACTCGGGCGCGCATCTGCGCAATATGGCCTTCTACAACATGGGGATTCGTTTCCTCGAGCGCGTGCACCGCGACGGGTTCATGCCCGTGGAACGGGCGGTGCACCGGCTGACCGGCGAACTCGCGCAGTGGTACGGCCTGGACACCGGCCGGATCGTGCCCGGCGCCCGGGCCGATGTCGCAGTGCTGGATCCGGCCGGATTCGACGGGTCGAGCGCGCGGTATCACGAGGCGGTGATGCCGGGGGCGGCGGGCGTGCGGCGAATGGTCAACCGCAACGACCGGGCCGTCGCCGCGACCATCGTCAACGGCACACTGGTGTATGAGAACGGCGACTTCGCACCGGGTTTCGGCACCGAGCTGCGCGCCGGTGAGTTCCTGCGCGCCGCCGACTGAGAATTACAGTCCCGCGGCCGTTTTCGCCCGGACGAGCACATCCTCGATCATCGCGGGGGTGAGCCGACCGGTGAAGGTGTTCTGCTGGCTCACGTGATAGCAGCCGAACAGTTCGAGTGGTTGGCGGTCCGGCCGTGCGGGCGGCAGCGAATAGTGCACGCCGTGGCCGAATTTCGGCCGTGGGGTGGGTACCGCCCAGCCCGCGCGCGCCAACATCGGCAGCAGTGCCTGCCAGCCGAAGCCGCCCAGGGTGATCACGGCCCGCACGGTCGGGGCGAGCAGTCCCAGTTCGGTGATGAGCCAGTGGCCGCAGGTGTCGCGCTCGGCCGGGGTGGGCTTGTTGTCCGGTGGGGCGCAGTGCACCGGCGCGGTGACACGCGTCCCGATCAGCCGCAACCCGTCGTCGCGGCTGACCGCCGTGGGCTGATTCGCCAGGCCGACCGCGTGCATCGCCGCGAACAGGACGTCGCCGCTGCGATCGCCGGTGAACATGCGCCCGGTGCGATTTCCGCCGTGCGCCGCGGGCGCGAGCCCGACCAGTAGCAGGCGGGCGTCGGCCGGTCCGATGCCGGGAACGGGTCGCCCCCAATAGGTTTGGTCGCGGAAGGCGGCGCGCTTCTCGCGGGCGACCAGCTCGCGCCAGGCCACCAGGCGCGGACAGGCCCGGCAGTCGATCAGGTCGGCATCCATCTCGGCCAGCGTGCGGTAATCGCCGGGCAACATCGGGTCCGGACGCGCCGTCATCGGACTCCCTTCGGTCGATCCGGGCGGGGTACTCCTCGAGTCTGCCCGCTGCGCGCCGCGCCGAACCTCGGATCGATAGCCGGGACGCATCGATAGCCTGATATTTGCAATCTTGCGTTTGCAGAAGTGTCCGGCAGTTCCGGCGGCCGAGTGAGGCCGGTCATAGTACGCCCCTGCGGGGCGGCCATGTCACCGATCTCTCACGGAGTGGGTTGATAGCATGACCTTCCTGGTAGGCCGGTACTGGGTTGATGTCGAGAAAGTTTCTTCCATGCAGTTTGAGATCGTCGAGCGGGACGAGACGTGGGTGGCCGGTTTGCCGGTGCGAAGCCCCAAGCGCGCGCTCGGAGAACTGCGGGATCACGATCTGGAGGCCGCCTGGGCCGCCGTCCTGCATCAGGAGCTCGGTGGCCCGCTGGCCTCGGCGTACACCGATTACTCGCCCGAGCTCAATACTTTCAACACCCAGATCGTCGGCTACGAATGCCGCTCGTTCGACGAGGTCACCCGCGGCCACATCGTGGCGCGGCTGCCCCGCGGTACCTATGCCCGGTTCTCCTCGGTCGGCAACTTCCCGCAGATCATGACCGACCTGTGGACCCAGATCGCCTACGCCGAGGAGCACAAGCAGATAAAACGCACGCACACCGGCGATTTCGAGTGCTACCCGCACGCGTACAAGATCGACCTGTATCTGGCGGTCGATCCCCGATGACCTACTCGATCGTGGTCCGCGACGGGGCGATCTACGGCGGCCTGGTGGTGCCGCGGATGCGCCCCAGCTTCAAGGTCAGCAACAGTGAGCTGATCGAATTCCTGCGCGACCGGCTGCGCGACCGCGACGGCGCCGAACGGCCGCTGTATACGGTGTACGTGCCCGACCCCGCGGGCAACTACAACGTGCTGGTGAGCTACGACTATCCGGCCGTCGACGCGGTGCCCTTCGGCGATGTTCTGATTCGCGTTCCCAAGGGCGTTTACGCGCGGTTCGAGCCCAACGGTGACTATCACGATCCGGTGGAGGACGTATGGGCTCAGGTCGACGACGCGACCGCCTCCGCGGAGATCACCCGGGCCTACCGCGAAGAGGTCGAGATCTGGCGCGGAACCGACCGCGTGGAGCTGTTCATCTCCATCCTGGTGTAGATAGCTAATGGATAACCAAGGAAGTACCAACCGGTCTTGCTGTTATTCCGGCTCGCCGGCGTCATGGGCCTGACCTGGGACAATTTCGAACCGCCCGCCCAGGTTTCGGGAGATTTGCCGGACGCCTAGTCAATTCGGGCAGGATGACGGATACTGCCCTAGGCGACCACATCCGGACACCGGCCCCAGCCCGGCCGTGCCGGACGGGGTCCGGTTAGTCGCGCGACACCGCGCAGCAACGGAGTAGGAACTGTATGACTGTCGAAGCGGTCGCGGTCGGCCCGTCAGTATCCCCCGTCGCGGGGACACTGCGCTTCCGAGATGCGCAAACCGGGTCCACCTTCCACATCGGCAGCCCCGCCCGGCGCCCGGAGCTGTGGGACCGGTATCTCGACGGCGCGCTGCGGGCGTATCGGCATTACGGAGTGGAGAGCGTTCTCGACTGGAAGAACACGCGCGATGGGAAGTCGACCGCGCTGTTCTTCGCCGGGGTGAATGCGGTGGGCGAGGTGGTTGCCGGTGTTCGAGCCCAATGGCCGTGTAATGGCGTGAACGAGATCGCTGCCCTGCGCGAATGGCGCGGCCGGGCAGGAGAATCCGCGCTTCGCGACAGCATTGCCGAGCGGATGCCGTTCGGGGTCGTGGAAGTACGCGGAGGCTGGGTCGATCGATCTGCCGAAGACCGTCGAGCCCTGGGGGCGGCGGTCGCACGCTGTATTGCCTATGCGCCGATGCTTCTCGGTAAGCGTTTCGCATTCGGCACGGCCGCATCGTTTACGGCGGACCGTTACAGCCGGGCGGGTGGTGTGATACCTCCGGAAATTCCGAGCGTGCCCTTCCCCGACACGCGCTATCGCACCGTGCCGGTCTGGTGGGACTCGTGGCGATACCGTGAAGTGGTCGGCGGGCAACAGTATTCGCTCATGTCGGCGGAACTGCGGGAGCTGGGTATCACCGATCACAAGGGCGGGCGCAGCCGCCGGGAGTCCGGGCGCGGATGGGAGGTTCTGCGCACACATGGCCGATGACCACGGTCCTCAGACGGAATACCGGCCGCTGATTCTCGACCAGTCGAACCCGGCCCAGGCCCGCGCGCTCGCCGCCCTGCGCGATGATCCGACCGTCGAATTCACCGATCTCCGGGATTCGATTCGGGCCGAATACGCGGCGATGACCCGTGAATCGATGGTCGACCTCGCTCCGACTCCGGATCGGTGGATCTATTACCCCTGGCGCAGACATGTCGTGGCCTTACCCGGCGAGCGCGTCTTCCGGAGGGTCCGGCTGGATCGAAATCGCAACAAACTGACCGAGGCGGAACAGCGCATCCTCGAACGGTTATCGATCGGCGTGATCGGCCAAAGCGTCGGGCACGCGGTGGCCTTCAATCTCGCGCTCGAGGGTGCGTGTGGTCGACTTCGGCTCGCCGACTTCGACGCTCTCGAACTGTCCAACCTGAACCGGGTGTCCGCGACTCTGCTGGACGTGGGCGTCAACAAGGCGGTCGTCACCGCCCGTCGAATCGCGGAGCTGGACCCGTACCTGCCCGTGGAGGTGTTCGAGGCCGGGGTCGACGAACGGACGGCCGACGCCTTCGTCGACGGGCTGTCGGTTCTGGTCGAGGAATGCGACTCCCTGGATATCAAGGTTGTTGTTCGTGAGGCCGCGCGCGAGCGAGGTATACCGGTATTGATGCATACCAGCGATCGTGGTTTGCTCGACGTCGAACGGTACGACCTGGAGCCGGACCGTCCGCTGTTCCACGGCCTGCTCGGCGGGTTGAAGGCGGGCGATCTGCGCGGCCTGACCGTTCGGGAGAAATCGCCCTACGTATTCCGATTACTCGGTGCTGGTGAGGTGTCGGCACGGATGGCGGCGAGCATGATCGAGGTCGGTGAAACCCTCACTGGCTGGCCACAATTGGGCAGCGACGTCGTGATCGGCGGGGCGAGCGTGGCCGCCGCCGTACGCCGGATCGGACTCGGCGTCGAGCTGCGATCCGGTCGTACGCGAATCGATCCGGACGCCGGTCTGGTCGAGTTGGCCCAGCCGCCGCTCGGCTCGGATTGGGCCGCGGTCGACGACGCCATCGACGCCGATATGGCGGCGGATCCGGTCGGCAGGGTGCTGCACTGTGCCGAACGGGCTCCTTCCGGGGGTAACGTCCAGCCCTGGGTGCTGCGCGCCGATTCGGCGGGAGTTCGCATCGCGCTCGCGCCCGAACTCTCCTCGCCCCTGGACATCGGCTATCGGGCCAGCGCGGTGGCGGTCGGCGCGGCGCTCTACAACGCACGCACGGCCGCCGCGGCCCACGGTCTGCTGGGTGCGCACCGTTTCCTGGAAAACACCTCCGAGGGCCCGCTGGTCGCGATCCTGGACTGGGGATCCGGTCACGACGAGGCGCTGGCGGACAACTACGCCACGGCGCTGCTGCGGGAAACAAGCCGGCACCACGGCACCGGCGAACCGCTCGGCTGGCCGATGATCGAGGCGCTGAGCGCGGCCGCCGAGGCCGAGGGCGCACACCTGCGCCTGGCCACGCTCCCCGAGGAGATCGCCGAGGCCGCCGCATTGCTGGGCGAGTCCGACCGGGTGCGGTATCTGACACCGCGGCTGCATGATTCGATGTTCGCCGAGCTGCGGTGGCCCGGCCAGGATACGAGCACGGGTATCGACGTGCGCAGCCTGGAGCTGGCCGCCGACGAGCAGGCCGCGCTCGAGGTGGGCCGACGGCCCGAGGTGATGGCGCGGCTGCGGGAGTGGTCGGGTGGAGCGGCGCTGGGCAAGTACACCCGCGATCGCGTGCGGTCCAGTTCGGCCGTGGTGGCGGTGACGCTCCCCGACGTGCTGTCCGACCGCCCCGCGGGCCTGTCCGAGTACGCACGGGCAGGGATGGCGGTGGAACGGGTGTGGATCCAGGCCCAGCGGCTCGGGTTGGCCGTTCAACCCGTCTCTCCGGTGTTCCTGTACGCCCGACGCCCCGAGGAACTCTTCGAGCTTTCCCCGCTGTTCGCCGATACACTAGCGTCACTTCAGGGCCGGTTCCTGGACCTCCTGGGAGTGCCTGAGCATGAGACCATTGCGTTGGTGCTTCGCCTGAGCTACGCGGCAGCAGCTTCAGTCCGTAGCAGGCGGCGTCCTACAACGGGCGCGGCGCCCCGTAGTTAGCGTGATCGGAGACAAGGTGCCTCGGCGGACGCTCGATTCACTGGTGACTCAGGTCGCCGCAGAGCTCATGGGGGTCGATGCCACGACCATGGTCGCGGCAACCGAACGCGTGCTGGCCGTGCTCGTGGAGTACTTCGATGTGGACTTCAGCTACCTGCGGCATACCGATCGAGAACGTCGCGCCACGGTCCTGATCGCCGAGTGGCCACCTCGTCCGGAGAAACCCGATCCGGACCCGCTCGCCGTGGTGTATTTCGAGAAGGCGGATTCGGTTTTCCGGGCGCTCGAGCATGCGACCGAACCCTTCCTGGTCACCCGGGAGGACGCCGATTACCAGGAGACGATCCGCAAGGCCTCCGGTCTGCCGTATGTGACCTCGGCAGCCGTGCCGTTGCTCTCCCGGGGTGAATCGACCGGTCTGCTCGGCTTCATCAAGGTCGGCGACCGGGAATGGAGCACCCGCGAGCTCAATGTGCTCAAGGCGATCGCGTCGTTGTTCGCCCAGTTGCAGGCGCGGGTGGAGGCCGAGGAGCGGCTGCGCTACATCGCGATGCACGACGATCTCACCGGCCTGGCGAACCGGCGCGCGCTCCTGGAGCACATGGAGGAGCGGCTGCGCCCGGGGCATCCCGGGCCGGTCGCCACCTTCTTCCTCGATCTGGATCGGCTCAAGGCGCTCAACGACTTCCTCGGTCATACCGCGGGCGACAACTTCATTCAGACCCTGTCGGCGCGACTGCGCGAGCATCTGGACCCGACCGACATGATCGCTCGGCTCGGCGGCGATGAATTCGTCATCGTGCCCGCCAAGCCGATGGATGCGGTGGCGGCCGAGTTCGAGGCCACCCGGCTGCAACAGGTCATCTCGCGACGGGTGACCGTGGGCGGCGAGTCGGTCAGCCGCGGCGCGAGTGTCGGTGTGGCCCTTGGGATTCCGGGTGAAACCACGGTCGCCGACGTGCTCCGCAGGGCCGATCACGCGCTGTTGTCGGCGAAATCCGGCGGTGGCAATGGTGTCGCCGTGTTCACCGACGCCATGCGCGCCCAGTTCGAGCTCCAGGACGACGTCGAGCTGAATCTGCGCAGCGCGGTCGCGGACAACTCGCTGATCCTGCACTATCAGCCCGAGGTGGACCTGCGAACCGGGCGGATCGTCGCCCTCGAGGCACTGGTTCGGTGGCAGCATCCGACCCGTGGCCTGCTGCCTCCGGGCGCGTTCGTGGGCGTGGCCGAGGCGACGAATCTGGCGGGAGAGCTGGGGCGGTGGGTGCTGCGTTCGGCCTGTCAGCAGTTCGCCGCATGGCGCGGTCGCGGGCTCGCCTCGAATGTCGTTATGCGCATCAATGTTTCGCCGGTGCAGTTGGTCAGCCTGGATTTCGTCGAATCGGTGGAAGATGTGCTCCGTGAGTTCGGAATCGACGGCAGCTCGGTATGTTTGGAGATCACCGAGCACGTCGTGGTCCAGGATCTCACCCGTACCCAGGTGACCCTGCGTGGGTTGAAGCGCATGGGTGTACAGATCGCCATCGACGACTTCGGGACCGGATACAGCTCGCTGTCCCATCTCAAGGCGCTGCCCGTGGACGCCGTCAAGATCGACCGCGGGTTCGTGCAGCGGCTCGGCGTCAGCACAGACGATCTGGCCATTGTGAAATCCATTGTGGGACTGGCCGGTTCGTTCGGCCTGGGCGTGGTCGGCGAAGGGGTGGAGACGGCCGTCGCGGCGCGTACTCTGGTCGGCCTGGGCTGTTATCGGGCGCAGGGGTTCCTGATCGCCCGGCCCATTCCCGCCGAGGAGGTCGAAGTGCACCTTGCCGCCGGACGGATTCCGCTGGATCTGGAGCTGCCTCGAGTCTCGCGCGTGCCTAAGCTGTAGTCATATGTCCGACAACTGTTGGCTGCTGGTGGAAACGCTGGGGCTGAAGTCCGAGCCGACGGTCGTAGCGGACGGGCACCGCTCGCGGGACTGGACGAGCCTCTCGCGCGCTCGGCGGAACTTCGGCGCGGTCGGCTCCCGGCTGGTGAGCCGGGCGGTGGCGCGCGCCTCGGCAGGCCACGAGGTGGACTCGCGCGAGTCGGATCTGCGCGTCGTGGCGCTACCGATCCGTTGCGCATTCGGCGCGATCCACGGCGTCGAGACGTGGATCGGCGAAAGTGACCAGACCCCACCGCCCCGTCGCGGCATCGCGGCCTGGGACTGGTTGTCGAAAACCGAACTCGCTCATCACGGCCCGGGGCTCGAAAAATTGATCTGGGCCCGGGCGGCGGAGGACGTGCGGGTCGTTCGGACGCCACCCGAGGTCTTCGGCCGGATGGTCCGCTTCGACCGGCGCCTGGAGTACTCGGCCATCGTCGCCGGTACCGATCCTTCCGGCCGATGGCAGGGCGAGGTGGAGATGCGCGGTGACGACGACCGAGTGCGGTGTTTTCAGATGATCGTTCGCGTCCACCGCGATGGGGGCGTCGTGACTCGCTCCCTCATGCACGAGATCAGCGATGTCCGGTCGCCGCAGCCGACGCCGGAATTGGCGGTGACGCGC
Organism: Nocardia sp. CDC159; assembly: GCF_023740735.1. GTDB lineage: Bacteria > Actinomycetota > Actinomycetes > Mycobacteriales > Mycobacteriaceae > Nocardia > Nocardia pulmonis. The sequence continues at coordinate 195,748 of NZ_JAMRXH010000014.1, read as the reverse complement.
GCCGCGGTGCAGTCGGACGACGTGGGGGTGGGCTTCATCGAACTGAATTTCGGAGTGATCTGGGAGTGGATCAGGGATCCGTTGCCGCCGTTGGATCGCTGGGCGGTCGAGCGGCCCGAGATTCATCCCGACGACCTGTCGGCGTATCGCTCCACGTGTCGCGAGGTGGCCGAGCGCGAGCAGGCCGGTGCCCCGCTGGTGCTCACGACACGGGTGCGCTTCGACGGGACCGATTGGATTCCGGTGCGGATGGAGATTTCCTGCATATCCGGTGCGCTCCCGCAAGGAATCATCCGCGTCTCGCCCGCCCCTCCCGCTTAGCCCACACTTCCCACCCTGTTCACACCGCGTTGACCCAATTGGCCTGGTAACCGGGAACGATCGGCAGGTGCGCATCGTTCAGCTGGCGAACTTCTATGGTCCGCGGTCTGGGGGACTTCGCACCGCGTTACATCATTTGGGGGCGGGGTATGTGGCGGCGGGGCACGAGGTGGTGCTGGTCGTGCCGGGGGCGCGGTGGAGTGAAGAGGTGCTGGGGAGTGGGGTGGTGCGGGTGACCGTGCCCGCCTTGGCGATTCCGGGGACGGGGGGTTATCGGGCCGCGGATCCGTGGCGGGTGGCCGATGTGCTGGTGGGATTGCGGCCGGATGCGCTGGAGGTGTCGGATCGGCTGACGCTGCGGGGGTTCGGGCGGTGGGCGCGGCGGCGGGATATCGCGGGGGTGATGATCTCGCACGAGCGGCTGGATCGGCTGCTCGGGCAGGTGCTGCCGGGGCCGGTGGCGCGTCGCGCCGCGGACGCGGCCAATCGCCGGACCGCGGCCGATTACGACATCGTGGTCTGCACAACCGAATTCGCGCGGCAGGAGTTTCAGCGCATCGATGTGCCGAACGTGGCACTGGTGCCGCTGGGGGTGGATCTGGAGATGTTCAGTCCCCGTCGGCACGACGGGCGGCTGCGGGCCGAGCTGGGGGGTGACTATCCGCTGCTGGTGCACTGCGGCCGACTGTCGGTGGAGAAGCGGGTGGATCGCAGCATCGCCGCGCTGGGCAGGCTGCGCCGGTGCGGGGTGGACGCGCGGCTGATCGTGGTGGGAGACGGGCCGCGGCGGGAGTCGCTGCAGCGGCTGGCGCGCGGGATCGCCCCGCTGTGGGACGGGCGGGCCGCGGTGCACTTCACCGGATTCGTCGACGATCGCACGCGGCTGGCGACCCTGCTGGCCAGTGCCGACGTCTCGCTGGCGCCGGGGCCGCACGAGACGTTCGGGCTGGCCGCGCTGGAGGCGCTGGCGGCGGGCACGCCGGTGGTGGCGAGCCGGTCCTCGGCGCTGGCCGATATCGTGACCGCGGACTGCGGTGCGGTCGCCGCCGACCATCCCGCGGCCTTCGCGCGGGCGGTCACCGACGTGCTCGCGCTGCCGCAGACCCAGCGCCGCCGGGCCGCGCGCAGCCGGGCCGAGCAGTTCCCGTGGCGAGCCGCGGTGAGCCGGATGCTGAAGGTCTTCGCGGGCCGCTGATCCGCGGTTTCGAACCCGTGCGCCCGCGAACCCGTATGCTCCTCGGCAGCACAGGAACACGGAAGACGTCCGCTCAACAGCATTCGAGGAACGGCGTGCGCGATCGCTTGAAGTCCGTCAGTGGCAAGAAGACCCTGATCACCGGTGCGGCCAGTGGGATAGGGCGGGCGACCGCGATCGCCGCGGCGCGGGCCGGGGCGGAGGTGGTGCTCACCGATATCGATGCCGAGGGGCTGGCCGATACCGTCGAGGCGATCGGCCGCGAGGGCGGCAAGGTGCTGGTCTCGCGCGCCCTGGATATCAGCGACTACGAGGCGGTGCGGGCGTTCGCGCAGGAGGTGCACGATCGGCACGGCAGCCTCGATGTGGTGATGAACGTGGCGGGCGTATCGGCCTGGGGCACGGTGGAGAATCTGGAGCACCGGCACTGGCGGCGGCTCATCGATGTCAACCTGATGGGCCCGATCCACGTCATCGAGACCTTCGTGCCGCCGATGGTGCGGGCCGGGCGCGGCGGGGCGCTGGTGAACGTGTCCTCGGCCGCGGGGCTGCTGGCATTTCCGTGGCATGCCCCCTACAGCGCCAGCAAGTTCGGACTGCGCGGGGTGTCGGAGGTGTTGCGGTTCGACCTCGAGCGGCACGGCATCACCGTGCATCTGGTGGTGCCGGGCGCGGTGAACACGGGCCTGGTGCAGACCGTCGAGATCGCCGGGGTCGATCGCGAGGATCCGCGAATTCAGCGCTACACCAAGCTCTTTCAGAAGCACGCCGCCTCGCCGGAGCGGGTGGCCCAGCAGATTCTGCGCGGCATCGAGCGCAACCGCTTCCTGGTGCACACCTCCTTCGAGGTGCGCTTCGGCTACTGGTGGGCGCGCAAATTCGCCTGGCCCTACGAATTCGTCATGCGCCGGGCCAACGACAAATTCAACTCGTTCCTAGGCTGATTCCGCCGCCGGTTCCGCGGATTCGACGCAGCCGTCGATCTGCTTGGTGCAGTTGATGTTCACGTCCAGCACGCGGGCGCCCGGGCCCTGCTCACCGAGTTTGTCGTGCCAATTGGCGATGCGGCAGCTGGCCAGCGACAGACATCCGCAGCCGATGCAGCCGGTGAGGCTGTCGCGCAGGCGGACCAGCTGTTCGATGCGCTGGTCGAGGTCGGCCTGCCACAGTGTGGACAACCGTTCCCAGTCCTTGCGATTGGGGGTGCGGCCCTCCGGCAGCGTGTCCAGGGCCTTGCGAATCTCGCTGAGCGGGATGCCGACTCGCTGGGAGATGCGGATGAAAGCGACCCGGCGCAGCGTTTCCCGGGAGTAGCGCCGCTGATTGCCGCTGGTGCGTCGGCTGCTGATCAGACCCTCGCGTTCGTAGAAATGCAGCGCGGACACCGCGACTCCGCTGCGCTCGGACAACTGTCCGGGGGTGAGCTCCTTGGCCTGCCACGTCGTATGCTGCATAGCTAAACAATACTTTAGGTTCCCGGCCCGTTCCGCCCGTTCGGAAGAACTGGGGGTGAACTCCGGGCCCAGCGAATTCCGTGCCAATGCGGCCCGTGACGATTACGGTCGAAGCCATGGAAGCAGAGGCTGTGCCGTCGGCGCGACCGTTTTCCGTGACAAGCGAGGTGGGCACGCTGCGCACGGTGCTGTTGCACCGGCCCGGCGACGAACTGCGGCGGCTCACCCCGCGCAACAACGATCAGCTGCTCTTCGACGGCATCCCCTGGGTCGAGCGCGCCCAGCAGGAGCACGATGTCTTCGCCGACGTGCTGCGCGGGCGCGGGGTGGAGGTGCTGCTGCTGCGCGATCTGCTGGTCCAGACGCTGGCGGTGAGCCGACCCGGCCGCAGTATGGGCATCACCGCCGCGGTCGACGCCCGGCGCATCGGGCACGCGCTGGCCGAGGATCTCAAGGCTCACCTGCGGGGGGTGCCCCCGGAGGATCTGGCCCGCGTCCTGATGGCCGGTATGACCTTCGACGAGCTGCCCTTCGGTTCCGCCGCCACCTCGCTGGTGCGCCGCATGCACCACGGCACCGATTTCGTCATCGATCCGCTGCCGAATCTGCTGTTCACTCGGGACTCGTCGTTCTGGGTGGGCCCGAAGGTGGCCATCACCTCGCTGGCCCTGCCCGCCCGGGCCCGCGAGACCTCGCTCACCGATCTCATCTATGCCTTCCATCCGCGCTTCCTGGGCGTGCGGCGGGCCTACGAATCGCATACCGCGCCGATGGAGGGCGGCGATGTGCTACTGCTCGCGCCCGGCGTGGTGGCGATCGGCGTCGGTGAGCGGACCTCCCCGGCCGGGGCGGAGGCGCTGGCGCGCAGCCTGTTCGAGGACAATCTCGCGCATACCGTGCTGGTGGTGCCGATCGCGCAGAACCGGGCCACCATGCATCTGGACACGGTGTGCACCATGGTCGATCGTGATGCGGTGGTGATGTATCCGGCGGTGCAGGATTCGCTGCACGCGTTCACCATTCGCAAGGAGCGCGACGGCGCGGTGGGCATGAGCGGGCCGGACCCGTTCCTGCCCGCCGCGGCCGAGGCGATGGGCATCGACAAGCTGCGCATCATCGATACCGGCCTGGACGGCGTCACCGCCGAACGGGAACAGTGGGACGACGGCAACAACACCCTGGCGCTGGCCCCGGGGGTGGTCGTCGCCTATGAACGCAACGAGAATACGAACGCGCGGCTGGCGGACGCGGGCATCGAGGTGCTCACCATCCCGGGCTCCGAACTGGGCTCCGGGCGCGGCGGACCCCGCTGCCTGTCCTGCCCGCTCGCGCGCGACGAGGTCTGAGAGACGGTCATGCTCGAGATTCCGGTCGACCATCACTCGACGGTTCCCCCGTACGAGCAGCTGCGGCAGGGCATCGTCGCCCGGGTGCGGTCCGGCGAGCTGACGGCCGGAACCAAGATCCCGACGGTGCGCGCGCTCGCGGCCCAGCTCGGGTTGGCGCCCAACACCGTCGCGCGGGCATATCGCGAACTGGAGCAGGACGGGGTGCTCGAGACCCGCGGGCGGCTGGGCTCGTTCATCGCCTCGTCGGGGGATCCGACCCGCGACGCGGCCGGACGGGCGGCCACCGAATACGTGGGTGTGATCCGGCGGCTCGGCCTCGACGACGAGGCGGCGCTGCGCTACGTGCGGGCCGCGCTCAACGAATAACGATCATCGCCAGCTGGGCAGCCACAGGTGATCCTGCCAGTTGCCCGGGGTGATCGGCAGGGCGGTGAGGATCGGCCACAGCCAGATGAAGTTGGCCACCACCACGGCCAGGTACAGACAGACGAGCAGCAGGCTGAGATTGCGCCGCTCGGTGGTGATCGGCCAGCGCTGCCCGTCGGGCCCGCGGACGAACGGGGCGGGCCCGAGGATGTCGCCGAGTGCCAGCGCGACACCCATCACCAGGAACGGGGCCATCGGCACGGCATAGAAGAAGTACATCTGCCGGTCCAGCGTCGCGAACCAGGGCAGCAGCCCGGCGCCGTAGCCGACCAGCACGGCCGCGTAGCGCCAGTCGCGCCGCGTCGCGGTGCGCCAGATCGCCCAGGCCAGCATGGGGAGCGCGAGCCACCAGATGGCGGGCGTGCCGATCAGCATCACCGCCTTCACGCACACCGATTGGCCGCAGCCGGTCACCCCGTTGTCGGCGTAGTAGTACATCATCGGCCGCAGGCTCATCGGCCAGGACCACGGCTTGGATTCCCAGGGGTGATGATTGCCCGCCGAATTGGTCAGGCCCTCATGGAAAGTCAGCGATTCGCCCTGGTTGTGCCACAGCGACCGCAAGGCGTCGGGCACCCAGGACCAGAAGCCGCCGGTGCCGATCGTATTCTTACCCGCGTAGGGATTGCCGACCGAATAGCGGTCGTAGCCGCTCTCGCTGGCGAACCACATCGAGTAGCTGCCCAGATAGACCAGCAGCGGAATCAGCACCAGGGCGTACAACGCCGGGCCGATATCGCGGATCGCGGTGCCCGCCCACGGGCGCGGCACCCGATACGCGCGCCGCGCCGCCAGATCGAAGCCGACCGACAGCAGCCCGAAGAAGGCGATGAAGTAGAGCCCGGACCACTTCACCCCGCACGCCAGGCCGAGCAGCACACCCGCGCCGAAGCGCCACCAGCGCACGCCGAGCCGGGGACCCCAGGCGCTGAACGCGATTCGGCCCTGCGCGTCGGCGCGGGCGAGCCGTTCGCGCACCTGGTCGCGGTCGACGATCAGACAGCCGAAGGCGGCGGTGACGAACAGCGCCTGGAAGATGTCGAGCATGCCGATCCGCGAGGCCACGAAGGTGGCGCCGTCGCAGATCAGCAGCAGCCCCGCGATCGCGCCGATCATGGTGGAGCGGGTCAGCCTGCGCACGATTCGCACGACCAGCAGCACCAGCAGCGAGCCGAACAGCGCGGCGCTGAACCGCCAGCCCCAGGGGGTGTAGCCGAAGATCAGTTCACCGAGCGCGATCATCTGCTTGCCGACCGGCGGGTGCACGATCAGCCCGAAGGCCGGATTGTCCTCGGTGCCACCGCCGGTGATCATCTGCCAGGCCTGCGGCGTGTAGTGCTTCTCGTCGAAGACCGGCGTCCCCGCATCGGTCGGATAGCCCAGTTCGAGGAACCGGGTGACACCCGCGATCACGGTCAGGAACAGCGTGACCAACCAGCCGCGCGCCCAGTCGGTGGGTCCGAAATCGGGGGTGGGGCGTAGCGGCGCCGGACTGGACAAGGCCGGGCCCGCGCCGATCGGCGGTCGCGCGTCGGTCAGCTGGGTCACGGTGTTCATTTTGCCTCCGCTTCGCTCCGGCGGGTTCGCGGCCCTGAGTCTCGTCGTTCCTCGCTGGTATGTCTTGTTGCCCGGGAACCGCCCACCGGGTTTTCCGTCTGCGCGGATGTGATGGGGTAGGGGGACAGGGAACCGAGACGGGAGTGGTGATGACCGAACAGCCCGCCGGGCGGTTGGTGCTCGCGGCGACGCCGATGGGGGATGTCGGGGATGCGTCGCGGCGGCTGCGGGAGGCGCTGGGGTCGGCCGATGTGGTGGCCGCGGAGGATACGCGGCGGACGAAGGCGCTGGCCAAGGCGCTGGAGGTGGAGATCGCCGGGCGGGTGGTGAGCTTCTACGACCATGTCGAGACGGCGCGAATTCCGTTGCTGCTGGAGGAGATCGAGGCCGGGCGCACCGTGTTGCTGGTGACCGACGCGGGGATGCCGTCGGTCAGTGATCCGGGGTATCGGATGGTGGCCGCGTGTGTGGAGCGCGGATTGTCGGTGACCTGTCTGCCCGGGCCCTCGGCCGTCACCACCGCTCTGGCCCTGTCGGGCCTGCCGATGGAGCGGTTCTGCTTCGACGGATTCGCCCCGCGCAAGGGCGGGCAGCGCCGGCAGTGGCTGGGCACGCTGCTGCGCGAGGAGCGGGCGGTGGTGTTCTTCGAGGCGCCCCACCGGCTGGCCGACTGCCTGGCCGATGCCGTCGAGATGCTCGGGCCCGACCGTCGCGCCGCGGTCTGCCGGGAGTTGACGAAGACCTACGAGGAGGTCGTTCGCGGCACCCTCGCCGAACTCGCGGCGTGGGCGGTCGAGGGGGCGCGCGGGGAGATCACCGTGGTCATCGAGGGCGCGCGGCCGCGCTCGGCCGACCCCGCGGATTTGGTGGGTGAGGTCGAGGCGCTGGTCGCCGAGGGTGTCCGGCTCAAGGAGGCGTGCGCCGAGGTCGCGGCGGCCGCCGGGACCTCGCGCCGCGAGCTCTACGACGCGGTGCTGGCCGCCCGCGTCGACAAGTAATACCCGAGAATTTCGGGGCAGGTTTGAAATGTGTTTGTTTCGTAGTATTGATTCTGTAATGGTGCCGGTACTGCGGGCGGCACCATTACCGTGAAAGCCCTTGGCGGCCTCCGCAATTCGACCGCCCGCGAACCCCTAGTCCTTGGGCTCCACGTACTTCGGGAACACCGGCTCCGGCGCGGGCAGCGCCAGGCCCGGCGCGATCGGCGTGGCCAGATCGGCGAAGGTGCGATTGGTCTGCCCGAGCTGGTCCAGGATGCGGGCGGACGAGCCGGGAATGATCGGCTGCACCAGGATCGAGACGATACGCAGCACCTCGAGCGTCACGTAGAGCACGGTGCCCTCGCGGACCACATCCTCCGGGGTGCCCGACTTGGCCAGCGCCCACGGCTGCTGGGCGGAGAAGTACCTGTTCGTCTCGCCCAGCGTCAGCCAGATGGCCTCCAGCGCGAGATGCATCTGCTGCTGGTCGAACTCGGCGCGGCAGCGCTCCAGCAGGCCGCGCGCGCGGTCGAGCAGTTCGCGATCCTCGGCGGTGAACTCGCCGGGAGTCGGCACGGCCGAGCCGAAGTCGCGCGCCACCATCTTCAGGCTGCGCTGCACCAGATTGCCGTACTCGTTGGCCAGATCGGTATTGATCCGGCCGACGATCGCCTCGTGGCTGTAGGAGCCGTCCTGGCCGTAGGAGATCTCGCGCAGCAGGAAGAACCGCACCGCGTCCAGCCCGTAGTTCTCGACGAGTTCGAGCGGGTCGACCACATTGCCGACCGACTTCGACATCTTCTCGCCCTTGTTGTACAGGAAGCCGTGCACGAACACGCGTTTGGGCAGTTCGACGCCCGCCGACATCAGGAACGCGGGCCAGTACACGGTGTGGAAGCGGGTGATGTCCTTGCCGATGATGTGCAGATCGGCGGGCCAGAACTTGCCGAAGGCCTCGGAATCGGTGTTCGGGAAGCCGACGCCGGTGAGGTAGTTGGTGAGCGCGTCGACCCACACGTACATCACGTGCGCGGGATCGTCCGGCACCGGCACACCCCAGTCGAAGGTGGTGCGGGAGATGGACAGATCCTTCAGCCCGGCCTTCACATAGCTGACGATCTCGTTGCGCCGCGTCGCGGGCAGGATGAAATCGGGCCGCTGTTCGTACAGTTCGAGCAGTCGGTCCTGATACTTCGACAGCCGGAAGAAGTAGTTCGATTCCTCGGTCCACTCCACCGGCGTGCGGGTCTCGGTGGCCACCCGGGTGCCGTCGTCGAGGACGGTCGTCTCCTCCTCGGTGTAGAACGCCTCGTCGCGCACCGAGTACCAGCCGGAGTAGGTGTCCAGGTAGATGTCCCCGGCCGCCCGCATGCGCTCCCAGATCGCGATCGAGGAGGTCTGGTGGTCCTCGTCGGTGGTGCGGATGAAGCGGTCGTAGGAGATGTCGAGGGTCTTGTCCATCGCCTCGAACACGTCGGAGTTGCGCGCGGCGTACTCCTCGACCGGCACGCCCGCGGCCCGGGCGGCCTGCTGCACCTTCTGGCCGTGCTCGTCGGTGCCGGTCATGAAGAACACGTCGTAACCGTCCATGCGCTTGAACCGCGCCAGGGCGTCCGCCGAGATGTACTCGTAGGCATGCCCGATGTGCGGCGCGCCGTTGGGATAGGCGATGGCCGTGGTGATGTAGAAGGCGGGGCGTCCGGTCGCAGTCATGGTGTCACTACTGTAGTCCGGGTGACCGGAACCGTTCGCGCCAATATCCCCGCCTGACCATGGCCGGCAAACGACCCGCGCCCGAGGCCCCCGAACCGCTGTCTCCGCTGGTGGACGCGCATACCCACCTGGACGCCTGCGGCGCGACCGATGCCGAATCGGTTGCGGCCGTGGTGGACCGGGCCGCGGCGGTCGGCGTCGGGCGGGTGGTGACCGTCGCCGACGACCTCGACTCCGCGCGCTTCACCGTGCGGGCCGCGCACTGGGACCCGCGCGTGTACGCCGCGGTCGCGCTGCATCCGACCCGCGCGAACGCGCTCGACGACGCCGCGAAGGCCGAGCTGGAGAAGCTGGCCGCCGATCCGCGCGTGGTCGCGGTCGGCGAGACCGGGCTGGACTATTACTGGCCCGGCAAGCTCGACGGCTGCGCCGAGATCGAGGATCAGGTCGAGGGTTTCCGCTGGCATATCGACCTGGCCAAGCGTCTGGACAAGCCGCTCATGATCCACAACCGCGAGGCCGATCACGACCTGCTGGCCGTGCTGCTCGACGAGGGCGCGCCGGATGCGGTGATCTTCCACTGTTTTTCCTCCGACGCGCATATGGCGCAGGCGTGCGTGGACGCGGGCTACCTGCTCAGCTTCTCCGGCACGGTCAGCTTCAAGAACGCGCACGAACTGCGCGAGGCGGCGAAGCTGGTTCCGGACGCGGCCATCCTGGTCGAGACCGATGCGCCGTTCCTCACCCCGCACCCGTTCCGCGGCGCTCCCAACGAGTCCTACTGCCTGCCCTACACCGTGCGCGCCCTGGCCGAGCTGCGCGCACAGGATCCGGCCGAACTCGCGGCGATCACCACGGCCAATGCCGAACGCGTCTACGGCATTTGAGCGCCGGATCACAGGGCGACCGTTCGGTGGGTGAAATGTGGCCCGGCCCACTACCATGACCGCGTCGTGATCTGTCCGCCGGCCGCGTTATCCGGCCGTTATGTGAAAACCGCCTGATCCACCCCGCGTGGTTGTCAGGCCCTGACCCCGTCGTTATCGTATTGTGACCATGCCGGAGCCTCGGATGTCCGCTCTGCAGCGGATCAACTCGTCGCGATCGCCGCTGCTGTACGCGGCGATCGCCGCGATGCTGATCACGCTGATCGTGGGCGCGTGCCTGGCCATCCTGCACCGCAAGACCGTGACGCTGGTCGTCGACGGCGAGCAGACCACGCTGACCACGATGGCGCTGAACGTGGGCGGGGTGATCAAGGCCGCGGGCTTCGTGCTGCACGCCAAGGACGCGCTCTCGCCCGCCGCCGACGCCGTGGTCCCCGACGGCGGAACCATCACGCTGAACCGGGCCCGCCAGGTGGCGATCACCTTCGACGGCAAGGTGCACCAGCGGTGGACCACCGGCTACACCGTCGCCGAAGCGCTCACCCAATTACAGATACCCACCGACGTCTTCGTCTCGCCGCCGCGCCCGACGCCGCTGCCGCTGCAGGGCGCCGCGCTGGCGATCACCAGCCCGCGCACGGTGCTGCTGGCCGACAACGGTGCGGAGCCCGAGATCGTGCGCATCGCCGCCCCGACCATCGGCGAACTGCTGCAGGGGCAGGGCCGACCGCTGATCAATCAGGATTCGGTGGATCCGGCGCCCGACACCAAGCTCACCATCGGCATGAAGATCACCGTCACGCGCAAGCGGGTGGAGAACCGCGTCGAGCGGGTGCCGCTGGATCCGCCGGAGAACGTGATCGAGGATCCGACGATGAACATGAGCCGGACGGTCGTCGAGGATCCGGGCAAGCCCGGCGTGCAGGACGTCACCTTCGCGGTGTCCATCGTGAACGGCCATGAGGCGCACAAGGATCCGATGGACAGCAAGGTGATCGTCCCCGCGCATCCCAAGACCGTTCGCAAGGGCGCCAAACCCGGCACCGAGGTGCCGCCGGTGCGCGACGGGGCGATCTGGGACGCGCTGGCCAAGTGCGAATCCGGCGGCAATTGGGCGATCAATACCGGCAACGGCTATTTCGGCGGCATCCAATTCGACCAGGGGACCTGGGAGCGCCAGGGCGGTCTACGCTATGCGCCGCGGGCCGATCTGGCCACCCGCGAAGAGCAGATCGCCATCGCCGAGGTGACGCGGGCCCGGCAGGGCTGGGGCGCGTGGCCCGCGTGCACGAGTCGGCTGGGGATCAGCTAGTCACATGAGCGCGCCGCCGTCGACGCGGATCTCCGAACCGGTGATGTAGCGGCCCTCGTCGGAGGCGACCATCGCCACCACGCCCGCGATGTCCTCCGGATTGCCGAGCGCGCCGCCGTCGAGCCAGCCGGTGAGCCGGGCGAACAGGCTCCAGTCGGTGTCCTCGGGTACGGCCAGATTGGAGGTGATGCCGCTGGTGATGCCGCCGGGGACGATATTCACCGCGCGCAGGCCCTGTTTGGCGTACTCGAGGGCGATCGCGTGCGTCATCGCGGTCACCCCGCCCTTGGATGCCGAATAGGCGGCCATATAGGGATGGGCGCCGAAGGCCGCGGTGGAGGAGAAGTTCACGATCACCGGATGGTGTCCGGCCAGCAGATGTGGGATCGCGGCCTGGATCATCAGGAAGGTCCCGGTCAGATTGACGCCGATCACCTGATTCCACGCCGCCAGCGGCATGTCGTGGGTGTGCGCCGCGCGGTGGATTCCGGCGGCGTTGACCAGGACGTCCAGCCCGCCGAGGAATTCGATCGCCGCGACACTGCCCGCCCGCACCGAATCCGCGTCGGAGACGTCGACGATCGTGGTGTGCAGCCGGGCGCGCGCGTCGGCCTCGACGGCGTCGGCGGTCTCTTTCAGGCCCGGCTCGGAAATATCGGCGGCCGCCAGGGTGGCGCCCTCGCTCAGGAGCCGGTGGACGATGCCCCGGCCGATGCCCGAGCCCGCTCCGGTGACGAGCACTCGCCGTCCGTCGAATCTACGCTGCATTGCGCTCGCCCTAACTCTCTGCGGACCATTTCGCGACACACCGAAACTAGAACGGGTATCAGTTCGCGTCAATGTGTACGATCGTGCCGGTTGGTCTGATCTGTCGTATTTCCTGCGCGCATTCCCGGTTTGCCTGTCCAAACGGAAAGTGGTGCTGCATGCGATTTTTCGGCTCTCCCAGGCGCGTGGCGTCGATCGCGGTGATGGTCGGCGTGGCACTGGTCGCGAGCGGCACGCAGGTCGAGGCGGTGACGGCCACACCGGGGACCCCGATTGCCGTCGTCGACCGGCCCGACGGCTGGCGGGGCATGCCCGGTACCGGGTCGGTGCTGGAATATTGGACCAGCGGTTCGGACGGTTCGGTCCAGCCCGCGACCGGTGCGGTATTCCTCCCGCCCGGTCCGGTGCCGCCCGGCGGGTGGCCGATTCTGGCCTTCGACCACGGTTCGCTCGGCATCGGGCCGAACTGCGGCGGGCAGGCCGAGCCGCAGCTGGGGCCATGGCCCGAGCGGCGTGTGAAGGAGGACGCCTATCTGCGCACCTTCATCGAGAAGGGGTTCGCGCTGGTGGCGCCGGACTATCTGGGACTGGGGCGGTTCGACACCGGCGTGCATCCGTATCTGGAACTGAAGACCGAGGCGAGCGCGACCATCGATATGGTCAAGGCCGCGCGGGCCGCCCATCCCGAACTCGGACGCCGGTGGGCGGTCTTCGGCGGTTCCCAGGGCGGGCAGGCGGCGCTGGGTACGGCCTGGTATCAGCGGAAGCTGGCCCCCGAACTCGATTTCCGCGGCGCGGTCGCCCTCGATCCGGAGTCCGAGGTGGAGAATCTGCTGCCGATGGCCGGGCCGTGGGGACCGGATCTGCCCAGTGTCATCGGCGATGCGCTCACCGCGTTCATGGTCACCGTGTTGGCCGGGCTGCGGACCGCGCGTCCCGAGGCGAAGGTCGACAGCTATCTCTCCCCGCGCGGCAGGCAGATCCTCGACAGCAGCGCCAAGCTGTGCCTGGACGCGATCGCCGAGCGGGTGACCGGGGTCGGAATCAGTGATCTGTTGGCGAAACCGCTGGCCGACGATCGCATGCGGGCGATCCTCGCGGACTATATGGGCGTGCCGACCAGCGGCTACGACAAGCCGATCCTGCTGCTGCTCAATGCGCTCGATCTGACCGTGCCCTCGCCGCTGCACGCCGCGCTGGCGGCTCGGTTCGCGGCCAATCAGGTCGATCACAAGGTGGTCGTCGGGGTCGGTCGGCATATGCAGCTGAACAAGGAGATGTCGGCGGCCATGGACGAGTTCCTCGCCCGGGTGCGCAAGCCGTAGCTCTCACGCTTCTCTCACAAACTGCCGCTACGCTTCGCCGCGAATTTGCCGGTGTATGGAGAAGTGGCGGTGGTCGTGCGGGTGTCGGGTTACTGGAGACGGGTTGTCGTCGCGGCGGCGGTGTCGATGGGTGCGGTGCTGGGGCTCGCGAGTCCGGCTGCGGCGGCCGAGGTTCCGGGGACCGCGATCGCGGTGGCCGCGCGGCCCGGCGGATGGCCGGGGTTGCCCGGCGGTTCGGTGATCGAATACTGGATGACCGGTTCGGACGGCGCGCCGCGGCCCGCGAGCGGGGCGCTGTTCGTGCCCGAGGGACCGGTCCCCGCGGGTGGCTGGCCGATCATGGCCTACGACCACGGCACTTCCGGGCTGGGACCCGGCTGCGGCGGGCAGTCCGATCCGCGGCGCGCGCCCTATCCGGAGAGCCGGGCCAAGGAGGCGCAGACCCTGAAGTACTTCCTGGACAAGGGCTTCGCCGTCGTCGCGCCGGATTACCTCGGCCTCGGCCGCTTCGACACCGGGCCGCATCCGTATCTGGAGTTGCGGACCGAGGCCACCGCGACCATCGATCTGGTGCGCGCGGCCCGGGCGACCCATCCGGAGCTGTCGCGGACCTGGGCGGTGTTCGGGGCGTCTCAGGGCGGTCACGCCGCGCTGGGTTCGGCGCATCTGCAGCGGACCTATGCGCCGGAGCTGGACTTCCGCGGCACCATCGCGCTGGACCCGGCCTCCGATGTGGAGAAGCTGCTGCCGGTGATGGGCCCCGGCTTCCCGGATATCCCCGGTGTGAGCGGTAACGGCAGCACCGCCTTCGCGGTGAGCATCCTGGCCGGGCTGCGGGCCGCGCGTCCCGATGTGGATGTCGACGGCTATCTCAGCCCGCGCGGCCGCGACATCGTCGACAACGCCGGGGGCCAGTGCCTGGATGCCCTCATCGACCGGCTCCAGGGCGCCACCATCGGCGAGCTGCTCGCCCGCCCGCTGTCGGATCCGCGCCTGACCACGGCGCTGAGCGAGTACATGGCCGTGCCCACCGCCGGTTACGACGCGCCGATCCTGTTGCTGCTCAATGCCACCGACCTGACGGTGCCGTCGCCACTGCACGCCGCCCTGGCCGCCCAGTTCACCGCGAACCGCGTCGATTACCAGAGCGCGGTCGGTACCGGAAAGCACTGTGAGATGAACGATCGCATGTGGTCGGCGGTCGACGCGTTCGCCGCCCGCATCCTGGCCACGCCGGCCGAACGCTGACGCGCGGGCAGCGCGGGCCGTGCCGCTTGATAGTTTGTCGGGCGTGTCCGAACCTGTTGTCGCTGCCCGGGGGCAGGCCGAGTTGCTCGGCCCGGCCGAGGTACGGGTGTTGGCGGAGCGGTTCGGGGTGCGGCCGACCAAACAGCTCGGGCAGAACTTCGTGCACGACGCGAACACCGTGCGGCGGATCGTGACCGCCGCCGGGGTGGGGCGCGAGGACGTGGTGCTCGAGGTGGGGCCGGGGCTCGGGTCGTTGACGCTCGCGCTGCTCGATGTGGTGGACCGGGTGATCGCGGTGGAGATCGATCCGGTGCTGGCCACGCAGCTGCCGGGGACCGTGGCCGAGCGGGCGCCCGGGCTGGCCGAGCGGTTGAGCGTGGTGGAGGCCGATGCGCTGCGGGTGCGGGCCGCGGATCTGCCGAACAGTCCCACCGCGCTGGTGGCGAATCTGCCGTACAACGTCGCGGTGCCGGTGCTGCTGCATCTGCTGGCCGAATTGCCCTCCATCACAACGGCCTTGGTGATGGTCCAGGCGGAGGTGGCCGACCGGCTGTCGGCCGAGCCCGGCTCCCGCATCTACGGCGTCCCGAGCGTGAAGGCCGGTTTCTTCGGCGCCGTCCGCCGCGCGGGTGCGGTCGGCCGCCAGGTCTTCTGGCCCGTCCCACAGGTCGAATCCGGCCTGGTCCGCATCGACCGTTTCCCCACCCCACCCTGGCCCCTCGACGACACCCACCGCCGCCGCGTCTTCGAGGTCGTCGATGCCGCCTTCGCCCAGCGCCGCAAAACCCTCCGCGCCGCCCTCGCCCCCTGGGCAGGCTCCGCCGCCGCAGCCGAACAACGCCTCCTGTCCGCAGGCATCAACCCCACTGCCCGCGGCGAAACCCTCGACACCGCCGCCTTCGTCCGCCTCGCCCAACAGCCGTAACCCCACCCCGACTCCCGCCCGGCAGGTTCGATCTCGCCGACGGCAGCTCCAACTGGATCGTTCCCGGCCCAATTCGGTTTCGCTGGTGGTTGCCCGACTGGATCGTTCTCCGCCCAATTCGGTCTCGCTGGTGGTTGCCGGACCGAATTATTCCCCAGCCCAATAGTTTCGGCCCGCTCGATTACCAGATTTCCCCGTCTCTCGGCCCCCCAGGGCCGAGAGACGGGGCCAAAGGCCCGCCCGAACTCAGCGGAATCCACGCAATCGCAGGCTGTTGCTGACCACGAACACGCTCGACAGGGCCATCGCGCCCCCCGCCAGCATCGGGTTCAGCAGACCGGCCGCGGCCAGGGGTAGGGCTGCGACGTTGTAGCCGAAGGCCCAGAACAGGTTTCCCTTGATGGTGCGCAGGGTGGCGCGGGACAGGCGGATGGCGGTGGCGACCGTGCGCAGGTCGCCGCGGACCAGGGTGATGTCGCCCGCCTCGATCGCGACGTCGGTGCCGGTGCCCATGGCGAGGCCCAGGTCGGCCTGGGCCAGGGCGGCGGCGTCGTTGACGCCGTCGCCGACCATGGCTACCACGCGGCCCTGATCCTGCAGCCGCTTCACCACGTCCAGCTTGTCGCTGGGCAGCACCTGCGCGATCACCTCGTCGATGCCGACCCGGTCGGCGACCGTCCGCGCGGCGGCGGCATTGTCGCCGGTCAGCAGGACCGGGTGCAGGCCGAGCGCGCGCATGTCCGCGATCGCCTCGGCGCTGGAGTCCTTGATCGCGTCGGCGATCACCAGCACGCCCCGGGCCGCACCGTCCCAGGCCACCACGATCGCGGTGCGCCCGGCCGCCTCGGCCTCGGATTTGGCCGCTGCCAACGACTCCGGCACCGTGATCGACCAGTCATCGAGCAGTTCGGTGCGTCCGACGACCACCGCGCGCGCACCGACCAGGCCCTGTACGCCCTTGCCCCCGTGCGCGACGAACTGCCGCACCGGTTCCGGCGTCAGCCCGCGCTCGGCGGCCCCGGCCACGATCGCTCGCGCCACGGGATGCTCCGAGCCGTGCTCCACCGCGGCCGCCACCGCGAGCAGTTCCGCTGCGTCGCCGCCGTCGGCCGGAATCACCTGGGCCAGAGTCATTTTCCCGGTGGTGACGGTGCCGGTCTTGTCCAGGACCACGGTATCGATGCGCCGGGTGGACTCCAGCACCTGCGGCCCCTTGATGAGAATCCCCAGCTGCGCCCCGCGCCCGGTCCCGACCAGAAGGGCGGTGGGCGTGGCCAATCCGAGGGCGCACGGGCAGGCGATGATCAGCACGGCCACCGCCGCACCGAACGCCGTCGCGATCGAGACACCGGCGCCGAGCCAGAAGCCCAGCGTCGCGACCGAGATCGCGATGACGATCGGCACGAACACCCCGGCCACCCGATCGGCCAGCCGCTGCACCGGCGCCTTGCCGTTCTGCGCCTGCTCCACCAGTTTCGCCATCTGCGCGAGCTGGGTGTCGGAGCCGATCCGGGTGGCCCGGACGGTCAGCACCCCACCGGCATTGACCGTCGCGCCCACCACCTGATCGCCCGGCCCGACCTCGACCGGCACCGACTCACCGGTGAGCATGCTCATATCGATCGCGGAATTACCCTCCACGACAACGCCGTCGGTGGCGACCTTCTCCCCGGGCCGCACCAGGAACTGCTCGCCGATCCGCAACTGCTCGACCGGCACCCGGATCTCGCCCCCCTCGCGCAGCACCGCGACATCCTTGGCGCCCATCTCCAGCAGCGCCCGCAGCGCCGACCCCGCTCGTTCCTTGGCGCGCGTCTCGAAGTACCGGCCTGCCAGGATGAACACGATCACCCCGGCCGCCACCTCGAGATAGATATTGGCCGCCGAGGAGCCCCGCTCGACGGCCAGGCTGAAACCGTGCTTCATGCCGGGCATTCCGGCCTCACCGAAGAACAGCGCGTACACCGACCACGCATACGCCGCCAGGGTGCCCAGCGAGATCAGGGTGTCCATGGTGGCGCTCGCGTGCCGCGCGTTGGCCCAGGCGGCGCGATGGAAGGCGGCCCCGCCCCAGAACACCACCGGGGTGGCCAGCGTGAGCGAAAGCCACTGCCAATTGCGGAATTGCAGGGCCGGAACCATCGCCAGGGCGATCACCGGCACCGCCAGCGCCAGGCTGATCAGCAGCCGCTGCCGCAGCAGTTGAGCGGGAGACGAGCCCGAATCCGCTTCGGCCGCATCGGTTTCTGTGGTGTGCAGCTGGGCGGTGTACCCGGTCTCGACGACCTTCTCGATCAGATCCTCCGCGCTCACCGAGGACGGAAAGCTGACCCGTGCCTTCTCGGTCGCGTAGTTGACCGTCGCGGTGACACCGTCGATCCGGTTGAGCTTCTTCTCGATTCGAGCCGCGCAGGAGGCGCAGGTCATGCCGCCGATATCGAGTTCGACCGAGCGTTCACCCGTTGGCGCGCTCATTGATGCCCTCCTCCGTGGTCGTCGTGCTCGCCGGTGGCGCCACCCGCGGCCGTCTCGACGGTGAACTCCGCGGTGTGCACCGAACCGCCGTGGGCGAAGTCCAGATACAACCGGTATGCCCCGTCACCGGGCGCTTGCGCATGGAAGGCGACCTGGGGACCGGATGGTGTCGAGCCGACCGCACCCTCGGGGTGAACGTGCAGGTAGGTCAGGTCGTTCGCGCGCAGGGCCACCAGATGGGCGTACGCGCCCAGATAGGGCTCGAGGTCGGTGACCGGTCGCCCGTCGCGAGTGACGGTGAAGCGTAATTCGCTTCCGCCGGTACGCGGTTCGCCGGCGAGGATGACGCGGTAACCGTCCACCTCCGCGGTGTTCGACCGGGGTGGCAGCGGGTGCGTCTCGGCCGCGCCGGTCACGGTGAACGTGCGGCTGAGCACCAGCTCGCCGGGGCCGTCGGCCGGGGCGAAGTCGGCGAATACGCGGTAGACGCCGGGTTCGGCCCAGGTCCAATCGATCGACCAGGTACCGTCGGCCGCCAGCTGCGGATGTACGTGCCGATATCGGGTGGTGTCGGTGCGGACCGCGATCAGATGCAGCTGCTTCTCGTGCAGCGTGTTGAAGCGGGTCACCGGCTCGCCGCCGGGTCCGTCGATCCGCAGGCGCAGCGCACCGGGCCGGTTAACCTCGGCGGGGGCCGACAGCTCGGCGAGGGTGTAGCCCGCGGCGGCGGCCTGCGATCCGGTGCCCGCGGCCGGGTTCGCCGGGGCCGAGTGGGATTCGCCGTGCCCGGGGGCCGCTCCGATCCGGTCGCCCACCAGGGCGCCGAGGCCGAGCGCGGCCCCGAACAACACGACCAGCCCGCCGCCGAACGCGGCGAACCGCAGTCTGTCGTTCATGAATTCGCCACCTCGTAGCCCGCCTCGTCGACGGCCGCGGCGACCTCGGCATCGGAGATCGCGCCGGTAGCGGAGACCTGCACCCGGCCGGTGGCCAGGTCGACGTCGACACCGGTGACACCGTCGATCTTGCCGATCTCCTTCTGCACCGCCGACACGCAGTGGCCGCAGGTCATGCCGGTGACGGTGTAGGTGCTGGTGGCCATGATCGACTCCTCATCCTCGGTTTCTATACGGTGTGGGGGTATTGCCCCCATATCCATGAAGATACCCCTAGGGGGTACTTACCGCAAGCGGCCTGCCGCACTGGCGCGGTGTGCGCATTACGCTTGGGGCTCGTGCTTTCAGTTGTGCCCAGCCCCGTGGTCGTGCGGGCGCCGTCGAAGGTGAACCTGCACCTCGGGGTGGGTGAGGTTCGCGCGGACGGCTATCACGAGCTGACCACGGTGTTCCAGGCGCTGTCGCTGAGCGACGACGTGGAGATCGCCCCCGCCGGATCGCTCGCGGTGCGCGTGAGTGGTGAGGGTGCGGCGGAGGTGCCGATCGATCGCACGAATCTGGTGTGGCAGGCGGCGGTGCGGCTGGCACATCTGGGCGGCCGCGCGCCCCTGGTGGAGATCGCGATCCGCAAGGGTATTCCGGTGGCGGGCGGGATGGCGGGCGGCAGCGCCGATGCCGCCGCGGCGCTGGTCGGCCTGAACGAGCTGTGGGATCTGGGGCTGACCCGCGACGAGCTGGCGACGATCGGGGCCGAACTCGGCAGCGATGTGCCCTTCGCGCTCTACGGCGGCACCGCGCTGGGTCGGGGCCGGGGCGAGAAGCTGCTTCCGGTGTTGTCCCGCAACAGCTTTCACTGGGTGCTGGCGCTGGCCAAGGGCGGCCTGTCCACCCCGGCGGTCTTCCGAGAACTCGACCGGCTGCGCGAACACGGCGACCCGCCGCGGCTGGGCGAGCCGCAGGAACTGTTGCAGGCCTTGGCCTCCGGCGATCCGCACCAGCTCGCCCCGCTGCTCGGCAACGACCTTCAGGCCGCCGCCCTGTCCCTGAAACCCGAACTGCGCCGCACCCTGCGCGCGGGCGTCGAGGCGGGAGCGCTCGCCGGGATCGTCTCCGGTTCGGGTCCCACTTGCGCCTTCCTGTGCGCCGACGAATCCGCGGCCGTCGCGGTCTCGGCGGAACTGTCCGGTGCGGGGGTGTGCCGCAGCGTCCGCACGGCCACCGGTCCGGTGCCCGGCGCCCGTGTGGTCGGCGACCCCACCCCCCGCGCCTGATTCAGTCGAGGATGTCGGCGATGCGATCCACCTGGTCGGGATCGGTGCCGTAGCAGTAGAGCATGAGCTCGTCGGCGTCCAGGCCCTCGAATTGCGCGATGGCCGTGCGGATTTGCGCGCCCGTGGTGAGCATGCCGTCGACCATGTGGTCGGCGCGGCCGCTGAAGCCGTAGTAGGCGCGCATGGCGCCGCGAGCCTGCTCGACCAGGGCGTCGGGGCCGAGGGCGACATTCACCTGGGCGACGATGCGTGGCTGGCCGGGCCGGTCGTGACGCTCCCAGGACTGGCGGGCGGTCTCGATGAGGTCGTCGGCCCAGTCGGGGGCAGCGGCGCACAGGAAGCCGCCGCCCCAGCGGCCGACCCGGTCGAGTGCGGCGGGCTGGAATCCGCCGAAGAGCAGTTCCGGACCGGGCTGGGCGTGGCCACCGTGGGGCGCGGGGCCGATGGGGCCGCAGCTGTCGCTGTAGGGTTCACCGGCCCAGAGCCTGCGCATGAGCGCGATCTGCTCGTCCAGGCGGCGGCCGCGGGTGCGCAGTTCGGTGCGGGCGGCCTCGTGATCGTCGGCGCGGCCGCCGACACCGAGGCCGAGCACCAGCCGTCCGCCGGACATGCGGTCCAGCGTGGCGGCCTGTTTGGCCAGCAGGGCGGGTTCGCGCAGCGGTGCGAGGAGCACCTCGGTCTGCAACTGCACCCGCTCGGTGACACCGGCGAGCACGGCCAGCGCCACCAGCGGTTCGGGATTGTCGTAGACGAGTCGGTCGAGCAGGCCGAGGGTGGCGAACGGGCCCGCGTCGGCGCGGCGAGCCCATTCGGACAGCAGGGTCGGTTCGGCAATGGGAAGGCCGAGGCCGATACGCATGGAATCCTCCATCGAGTGGGTATGGCAAATCACGCCGCCCACTCCGGGCCTCGTTCGTCGAGGCTGGGCTCCCGCTCTGCGGCAATACTTCTGGAGAGCTCCGTTTGGATTGAGGTCAATCTAGGGCAGGCGGTCGGCGTTGGCAAAACGAGCGCACGGATCGAGGCTCGGCCGCGTCCCAGTACCCTGGCTGAGGCACGAATCGACGACACCGAGGATTTATGGCGAACCTGATCAATCTCGAACAAGTCCACAAGAGCTTCGGCATCACGCCGTTGCTGGACGACGTCTCGCTCGGTGTGCAGGAGGGCGAGCGGATCGGGGTCGTGGGTCTCAACGGCGGCGGTAAGACGACGCTGCTGGAGGTGCTGACCGGTATCGAGCAGCCCGACGGCGGCCGGGTGAGCCGGATGAACGGTCTGCGCATGGCCGTGGTGACCCAGCGCGGTGTGCTGCCGGACGGTGCGACGGTCGGCGAGGTCGTGCTCGCGGGGCTGGCCGAGGATGCCCGCACCGACGGCGTGGCCGAGCACGAATGGGCCGCCAATCCGCGCATCCGCAGTGTGCTCGAGGGGATCGGGATCGCCGATCTGGGCATGCAGACCTCGGTCACCAATCTCTCCGGTGGTGAGCGCCGCCGGGTCGCCCTGGCGGCGGCGCTGGTGCGTGAACTCGATCTGCTCGTCCTGGACGAGCCCACCAACCACCTCGACGTCGAGGGTGTGCAGTGGCTGGCCGAACATCTGCTGACCCGCCGCAGCGCCCTGGTCGTGGTGACCCACGACCGCTGGTTCCTCGACACCGTCGCCACCCGCACCTGGGAGGTGGTGGGCGGCAAGGTGGAAAGCTACGAGGGCGGCTACAACGACTGGATCTTCGCCCGCGCCGAGCGGTCCCGCCAGGCCGACGCCACCGAGGCGCGGCGGCGCAATCTGGCTCGCAAGGAGCTGGCCTGGCTGCGCCGTGGGCCGCAGGCCCGCACCTCCAAGCCGCGCTATCGGGTGGAGGCCGCCGAGGCGCTGATCGCCGATGTGCCGCCGCCGCGCGACACCGTGCAGTTGGCCTCCTTCGCGCGAAAGCGCCTGGGCCGGGTGGTGATCGAGCTGGAGGACGCCACGCTGACCACACCCGACGGCCGCGAGCTGGTGCGCGATCTGACCTGGCGGCTGGCGCCGGGGGAGCGGGTCGGCCTGGTCGGGGTGAACGGTTCCGGGAAGACCACGCTGCTGCGTGCGCTGGCCGGTGACGCGGAGTTGGCCGCCGGTAAGCGTGTGCAGGGCCAGACCGTCCGAATCGGTTGGCTGCGCCAGGAACTCGACGATCTACCGACCAATATGCGTGTCCTGGAGGCGGTTTCCGAGGTTGCCGAGCGAACCATGCTGGGCGACAAGGAGATCTCGGCGGGCCAACTGGCCGAACGTCTCGGCTTCACCCCCGCCAAGCAGCGCACCCCGGTCGGGGATCTGTCCGGCGGCGAGCGCCGCCGCCTGCAGCTGACCCGCATCCTGATGGGCGAGCCCAACGTGCTGCTGCTCGACGAGCCCACCAACGACCTCGATATCGACACCCTGCAGCAGCTGGAGGACCTCCTCGACGGCTGGGCGGGCACCCTGGTGGTCATCAGCCACGACCGCTATCTCATCGAGCGCATCTGCGACTCCACCTGGGCCCTGTTCGGCGACCACCAGCTCACCAACCTCCCCGGCGGCATCGAGGAGTACCTGCGCCGCCGCCGGGCGCTCATCGAGCCCGCCCGCCGCCCGGCGGCCGCCGCACCCGCGAATCCCACCGCCCCCGCTACGGATTCGGCCACCTACCGCGCCGCCCGCAAGGAACTCGCCAAGCTGGAACGAGCCCTGGAAAAGCTCACCGAACGCGAGGAACGCCTGCACACGGCCCTGGCCGAGGCCGCGACCGACCCGGACAAACTCGTGACCCTCGGCGCGGAGCTCAAACAGGTTCAGGCCGAGAAGGAGTCCACCGAGGAGCGCTGGCTGGAACTGGCCGATACGGTCTGACGGGTGCCGCGCCATCCGGGCGCGGCGCCGCTCACAGGGCTTGATCCAGTGGCGGAACCGGCAGGCAGGTGCGCACGAAGTCCGTGCCGAAGCCGGTCAGCGCGATGCTGCGATAGAAGACCTTGGTGCCGAAGCCGCCGCGCTTGAGCAGCTTTCGGATCTCGTGCTGGGATTCCAGCAACTGATAGCGGGTGGGGTTGTCCAGCGGCTCGCGCAGCCAGTCGGCCAGGCCCAGGCGGCGCAGGTTGGTCAGGTAGATGTCCGTCCGGTCCGGAAAGCGCAACGCGGCCTCTTCGCCGATCATGGTGAAACCCATGGGCATTCGCGAGGCGCCGGAGCTCGGGGCGCGGCCGGTCCGGACGTCCAGCGAGGGTTGCGCGCCGTCGAGATAGAGGTGGCGCAGGATGCGGGCCTCATCGGGAGCCAGCTCGGTGAGGATGCGCGCGAAGGCGGGATGGTCGTCGTCGCCGTCGTGCACGCTCGCCGAGCGCCGCAGCAGTTCGGCCCCGCGCTCGCGCAGGCTCGGCGTCCCGGGCGACGCGCTCGGTTCCTCGGCCGCGGCCGGAATCCCGAGCACCCGGCGCACCGAATCCCGTACCTGCTCACCGGCTTCGGCCAGCACATCGCGCGTCGGCCGCCCGGTCATACTGCCGCGCACCACGGTTCCGGTGATCCCCACCGCGGTCCCCAGCCCCCAGGCCGTCACCTCCGAAACCGCGGACACCGCCACCCACACCACCCCCGCCGCGGTGCGCACCGGACCGGCGGTGCGCAGGGCGAGGTCGGTGGTGGGCCTGGGCACCAGTTCGGTGGAATACCCGCGACTTTCGTCGTCCGGGTCGTTCACCACGGCCATGGGGCTACTCCTGTTCCGAAGATCAGGATATGAGCGTAACCGGCCAACAGGCCCAACACGCCGCCATGCACGAACAAAAGCCACTCGTCCTGTTTGATGGCCGAACGCAGCATGTCCACGAAGTCCGGCGGCGACAGCGCGGCCATCTGCTTGGCGATGTACTGGCCCACCGACTTGCTCTGCTGGGCGTTGAACGCCGGATCGGCGAAGGCCACCGGCGCGAGATTCTTTGCCTCGTCGGCGAATCGGGTCTGCAGCGTCTCGTAGTCGCGGCTGCCGATCATGAATTTCAGCGCGCCGCGCGCCGGTCCCAGTGCGCGATCGGTGGCCGGGCGCAGGGTGTCCTCCAGTACCTGCATCGTCCGGTCCGAGCGTGGTCCGTTGAGCAACTCGTCACCGATATTGGCGACGGTCATGATCTGGCTGGCCACCAAATCCGCATAGCCCTCGGTGATTTCGGGCTGCCGTTTGATCAGCAAACCCTGCCGCCACGGGCACCACCATTTCGGGTACGCCGGCTCGAAGATCAAATTGATGCCGATCCAGTTGACCACCCAGCCGATGATCACCCCGCCGATCGGCAGCACCAGCAGCGGATGCGGAAACCAGTGCAGGATGAACACCAGCACCACACCCATCGGCGCACCGAAGTAGAAACCGAAATTCTGCATGAACCGCAGTTCTTTCGCGCCGAGCACCTGGAACACCATGTTCAACAACTGCGGCCGCGATTGGAAGTAGCGGATCACCATCTGCTTGACGTCGAGCAGCTGTTCGATGTTGTTGCCCAGTTCCTCGGTGAGCTCGCGCAGGATGTCCGGCAGTTGCTGGCGCACCCGCTCGTGCACCATCTCCCGGATCTGGCTGGGCAGGTTGAACCACAGCTGCGGATGCTCCCGGATCACGATCTCCTCGACGATGTCGCGGATCTGTTCCTCCGCGATCGCGGTGAGATGTTCGGCCAGCGCGTCCGGCTCCAGCTCCCGATAGAAGTCGGCGACGCTGCCCAATTTGGCCAGGCCCTTGTCCACCGCTATGGAGGCCATCTTGTCCGCCCGCGAGGGCACGATGCCCTGCCAGCCCATCCGCCCGTCCCACTGCAGTAGGGGCAGCACCTGAATTCGCTTCGGGAGATAGGGGAACAACCATCGCAAACCCGGCACGTGGATACCGTGAAAGCGGATCGGCTTGAACAACATCAAGACGCCGGTCCAGTTCGTGATGTATCCGATGACTCCGGTGAACAGGGGGATGGTGATCAGTTCGAGCCACCAGTTCGGGGCGACATGAAACAAACTCTCCAGCACGACACCCTCCTGCCGACCCCATTACCGGTGACCGCCGCCACACCGGCACTTCAACGTACCCCGTCGGCACGCTGGACCTTACTGTGGTTTCTGGAAACCGGTCCAATTCTGGCGAGGGATCTGGTTCACCGCGGCCCCGAATGGGAGACTTCGGTCACACGCGGGTCCGGAATGTCGCGCTCACGCTGCGGGTACCGGAAGAATGACCCTCACCACATCGGCGGCGGCGACTATGCGTGAGCACCCGCGCTCACCTGGATATCGGAGAAGGACGTGGCAGACGACAGGACCGGACAGGATGTGGTCCGACCCGGTTCCCGTGCGGTGGAACGCAGCTCGGATGTGGAGAAACGGCAGATCAGCAACGAGGCCCGCCTGATTCGCGGGGTCTTCCGCGCGGCCGGACTGGCCGCGGGGACCGCGGTACGGGGTGGGCAGTGGGCGGTCGGCACCACCTACGAGGTCGGCAAGCAGATCACCCAGGCGGCGCTGGACGGCGAATCCTCCGCGGACATCGCCGAGCGGGCCGGGGCCGCCCTGCAGTCGGTGGCCCGCAACATCCTCGGCGTGACCGAGGGTTCGGTCCGCGAGATCGTCAGCTATGTCCCCACCAACGGTCAGAACAATCAGCAGGCCGCCCTCACCGCGGGCTATGTCCGCTCGGGCACGCTCGACGATCTGCGCCGCCGCGGCGATGCGCTGCTCGCCCGGTCGGCGGATGTGTACTTCACCGAGGACGTGCATCCGGCCTACGACCGCATCCTCGACCAGATCGCCCCCGACGAGGCCCGCATCCTGCGCTTCATGGCGCTGAACGGGCCGCAACCGTCGGTGGACGTGCGGACCAACCGCCCGTTGGGCATCGGTTCGGAGCTGGTCGCCGGGGATCTGACCTCGGTGCCCGAACAGGCCGGGGTGCGCTATCCCGATCGGGCCCGGCTGTATCTGATCAATCTCAACCGGCTCGGGTTGATGATCACCTCCGACGATCCGGTGGTGCTGAGCCGCTACATGGTGCTCGAGGTGCAGCCGATCGTCGAGTCCGCCCTGAAGCAGGCCGGGCGGGCGCCCAAGATCGTGCGAAAGAGCCTGCGCCTGACCGAGTTCGGCGAGGACTTCTGCAAGACCTGCTTCACGATCAACGGAAGTTGATCCGATAGCGATCTGATACAAATTTCCCGATCCGCGCGAATCTTCGGCATCGGGTGGGATTGTTGAAGTATGGACTCCGACGCCGTCTCCGCGATCAGCCGGCTGAAGTTCCGGTATCTGCGGGCACTCGACACCAAGTCCTGGGACGAGTTCGCCGACACCATGATCCCGGAGGCGACCGCGACCTACAGCGAGTACCTGCAGTTCGAATCGCGCGACGCGTTTCTGGCGTTCATGCGCAACACCCTCGGCCCGCACGTGATCACCGAACACCGCTGCGACCATCCGGAGATCGACGTCGACGGCGACGCTGCGACCGGCACCTGGTATCTGGCCGACACCGTGCTCATCCCGGGCCACAACATGCTGTTGCGCGGGGCCGCGTTCTACACCGACCGCTACGTTCGCTGCGACGACGGTCGCTGGCGCATTGCCCACACCGGCTACGAGCGCACCTACGAGGTCGTGCTCTCGTTATCGGATCTGCCCAGCCTGCGGTTGACCTCCAGCCGCTGGGGATTGATCGCCCGGGAGCCGGGCATGCAGCCGGAGGGGGAGGGCCCGCCGCCGGACGCGGCCGAGACCATGGGCTAATCGGCCGTGGCCACCAGCGGTTCCAAGGTCAGCTTCGGCATTTCCTTCTGGAGGTACTGCAGCCGCCACTTATCACTGAACAGGGCCAGCAGTACGCCGTCGCTGCGGGTGAACACCTCGACCCCGCGCTGGCGATCGAGCTCCGGCGCGGATTCGGCATCGGTGCGCCGGGCCAGCTGATACGGCAGGAAGTCCAGCTGCGTCTCGACATTGAACTCCGCCTGCATCCGGGCGCTGACCACCTCGAACTGCATCGGACCGACCGCGGCCAGCACCGGCGAGGCGTCGCCGCGAGTGTCGTTGCGCAGCACCTGCACCACACCCTCGGAGTCGAGCTGGTCGATGGCCTTACGGAACTGCTTGTACTTACCGGCGCTGCGGGCACGCAGGGTCGCGAAATGCTCCGGGGCGAAGGACGGGATCGGCGGGAATTCGACCTTGCGATCCAGAAACAGCGTGTGGCCCGGCGCGAGCGCGGTCGCGTTCACCAGTCCGACCACATCGCCCGGATAGGCGGTGTCGACGGTGGATCGCTCGCGGCCGAAGACGGTCAGCGCGTATTTGGTCGCGAACGGCCGCCCGGTCTGGGCGTGCGTGACCACCATGCCGCGTTCGAACTCGCCGGAGACGATGCGCATGAACGCCAGCCGGTCGCGATGCGCGGCATCCATCCCGGCCTGCACCTTGAACACGACCGCGCTGAACGGATCCGACGGATCGCGTGGCTCGCCCCGCACATCGCGGCGCGGGCCGGGCGGGGGCGCCAGGGTGACGAGGGTTTCCAGCAGCTGCCGCACGCCGAAGTTCAGCATGGCCGAGGCGTAGATGACCGGTGAGGTCTGCCCGGCCAGGAACAGTTCCTGATCGTGGTCCTGGCCCGTGGCCGACAGCAGCTCGCTCTCCTCCGCCGCGGTGGTCCACGGCTCGCCCTCGCGGGCCTCGGCCTGCTCGGGGGTGTAGGACTCCTCCGGCGCGATGGTCGCACCGCCCGCGGTGCGGGTGAAGTGGATGTATTCGACGGGCGCGCCCTCGGCGCCGCGGCGCAGCAGACCCCGGAAGTCCCCGGCGATACCGACCGGCAGGAACAGCGGGGTCGGGGTGAGGCCGATGCGCTCGCTGATCTCGTCGAGCAGTTCCAGCGGCGCGCGGCCGGGCCGGTCCCACTTGTTGATCACGGTGATGACCGGAATGCCGCGGTGGCGGCACACCTGGAAGAGCTTGAGCGTCTGCGGTTCCAGACCCTTGGCCGCATCGATGAGCATGACCGCGGCATCGACGGCGGTCAGCACGCGGTAGGTGTCCTCGGAGAAGTCCGAGTGGCCCGGGGTGTCGACCAGGTTGATCACGCAGTCGCCGTATTCGAACTGCAGCGCGGTCGAGCTGACCGAGATGCCGCGCGCCTTCTCCATCTCCATCCAGTCCGAGACGGTCGAGCGGCGCCCGGCCTTGCCGTGGATCGCGCCCGCCTCGGAGATCATCTTGGCGTGCAGCGCCAGCGCCTCGGTCAGCGTGGACTTACCGGCGTCCGGATGGGAGATCACCGCGAACGTGCGCCGCCGCGCGATCTCCTCGGCCAACCGTGCGGACGTGGTCGCCCCGGCGGTAGCGACGGGCCTGGAGGCGGCAGCCTGCGTAACCACGGAAGGCCCCGCGGACGCCGCATCGACATTGTCTGTCGGGGAATTCACGGGAAGGGACTCCTTTTCGCGGCTCGGCAACCGGTCCAGGGTACTGGACCCCTGTTCTCAGCCGCGTTCCGCGTCGAGATGTCGGGCCACGGCCGCGCGAACCAGCTCCGCCACATCGGCCTCGGGGGAGATCAGCTCGAGGCTGCGGTTGGCGACCAGGGTGGCGATGCCGTGCAGATTCGCCCACAGCTGCAGGGCCGGTTCGTCCGGCCGCGCGCGGACGCAGGCGCCGATCAGCTCGGTCCATTCGCGGTAGATCGGCAGCGTCCGGCCGCGCAGATTCTCCCCCGAGCCCTCCAGCAGGTCGTGGCGAAACATCAGGGTGAACATCTCCGGCCGCTCCCGGGCGAAGCGCACGTACTCCAGCGCGATCGCCTCGACCCGGGCGCGCGGATCGCGGTCGGTCCGGGCGCCCAATTCCCGTCGCAGATCGGCGAATCCGCGCGCGGCCACCGCCGCCAGCAGCGCCCGGTGGGTCGGGAAGTGCCGCCGCGGCGCGCCGTGCGAGACCCCGGCCTCCCGCGCGATGGCCCGCAGCCCGAGCTGGCCCGCGCCGACCTGCTCGAGCAGGTCGACGCCGGTGCTCACCAGCCGTTCCCGCAGCGACTCCTGGACTCCCATGCGGGTCATTGTCGCCCTACGCCGGAGCGGGCACCGCCTGCGGTTCGGTCGCGCGGTCGGTCAGTGACGGGGCCGGGCCGTCGAATACCTCCTGATCGAGAATCCCCTCGCGCTTGGCCACCAGCACGGGCACCACCATCTGGCCCGCGACATTGGTGGCGGTGCGGATCATGTCCAGGATCGGGTCGATGGCCAGCAGCAGACCCGCACCCGCCAGCGGCAGGCCCAGGGTGGACAGGGTGAGGGTGAGCATGACGATCGCGCCGGTGAGCCCGGCGGTGGCGGCCGAGCCGACCACCGAGACGAAGGCGATCAGCAGATAGTCGCGGATGCCGAGTTCGGTGCCGGTGAGCTGGGCGACGAAGATGGCCGCGAGCGCCGGATACACCGCCGCGCAGCCGTCCATCTTGGTGGTGGCCCCGAACGGCACCGCGAACGAGGCGTATTCGCCGGGGACACCGAGCCTTTCGGTCGTCATGCGCTGGGTCAGCGGCATGGTGCCGATCGAGGAGCGGGATACGAAGGCCAGCTCGATGGCGGGCCAGGCCTTGGCGTAGAAGCGAATCGGGTTCACCCCGGCGACCAGCCGCAGCAGTGCGGGGTAGACCACCAGCAGCACGATGAAGCAGCCGAGGTAGACGGCCGCGGCGAAGGTGGCCAGGGGGCGCAGCAGATCCCAGCCGTAGCTCGCCACGGCCTTGCCGATCAGTCCGGCCGTGCCGATCGGGGCCAGGCGGATCACCCACCACAGCGCCTTCTGCACGAGGTCGAGCACTGATTCGGCCAGGGTCAGAACGGGTTTGGCGGCCTCGCCCAGTTTCAGCGCCGCGATGCCGAAGACCAGGCCCAGGAACACCAGCTGCAGCACATTACCGCCGGTGAACGCGCCCACCACATTGGTCGGGACGATGCCGGTGAGGAAGTCGGTCCAGCCGCCCCGAGTCTCCGGTTCCTTCGCGCCGGTCAGCGAGAGATTCACGCCGTGACCGGGATTGGTGATCAGGCCGAGCGCGATGCCGACCGCGACCGCGATCAGCGAGGTACCCAGGAACCACAGCAGCGTGCGCCCGGCCAGCCGCGCGGCATTGGTGACGTGCCGCAGGCCCGCGACGCTCACCAGCACCGCGGTGAACACCAGCGGCGGCACCGCCAGCTTGAGCAGTTGTACGAAGATGCCGCCGACCTGCTTCAAAGTGGCGGCGAGCCAGGCGATATCCCAGGTGCGGGCGATGAAACCGGCGGCGACGCCGACCACCAGGCCGAGCAGGATCTGCACACCGAACGACCAGCGCACCGGATTCAGCACGCGGGCAGGCGAAATCGAGGAGGACATGACGAACAGCTCCAGACGAGAAGAGGTTTCGGATAGCGGGCCGAAGCGGCCCGGGGCGCGCTTCAGCGACAGAGCTGCGCGGCCAGCCGTCCCAAATCCACGTGCAGCCTGGCCACCAGGTGCACGAACGTCACAGAGAAGTTCACAACATATCGAGAGTAGGCGATATGTCCGGACCGAAACAGTCGCGGGTGGAACCACCCCTATCGGTAGACATTGTCTACGCGATCGAGTAGACAATGTCTACGTCCAATCGTCGGAGGTTTCCCATGTGGTACTGGCTGCTGAAGTACGTCCTGATCGGCCCGCTGCTGCGACTGCTCGGCCGACCGAAAGTCGAAGGGCTGCGGCATGTTCCGGCCGACGGGCCGGTGATCATCGCCGCCAATCACCTGGCCGCCATCGACTCGCTGTACCTCGCGCTGGTGCTGCCCCGGCGGATCACCTTCATCGCCAAGCAGGAGTACTTCACCGCATCCGGTTGGCGCGGGCGGTGCCACCGCTGGGTCATGACGGCCACGGGTCAGGTGCGCGTCGACCGCAGCGGCGGCAGCGCCGCGGCCGATGCCCTGGCCGCGGCCGAGCGCATCCTCGAATCCGGCGGCATCTGGGGCATCCATCCCGAGGGGACCCGCTCGCCTGACGGTCGTATCTATCGCGGGCGCACGGGTGTGATCCGGGTGGCGATGCGGACCGGGGCCCCGGTCGTCCCGGTCGCGCTGTCGGGCACCGATCGGGTCAACCCGCGCGGCCGCCGCTTCCTGCGCTTCGCGCGGGTCCGCATCTCCTTCGGCCGCCCCCGCTATTTCCCGCCCGCCGATCGCCCGGCCGTGCGCGCGGCCACCGACGCGCTCATGCTGGATCTGGCCGCTCGCTCCGGGCGCCGCTATGTGAACCGCTATGCCGCCACCTTCGGCGAGCGGCGCTGACGGGCGGGGTGGCGGTTCGGGGGAGTTGGTCGTGCGTGTTATTCTCTTCGGGTTGTCTCGGCGAGGGTGAGACGCTTTGTGCTCACCGTGATCGACGCGGCCCGGTTTTCGGCCGTCTGCGTTCGGTCTTCGCCCGACGAGCAGACCCCATTCGCCAGGGCAGACCCTGGCCACTGTTGCAGACCGCCCGGAAAGCCGTAGGAGTTATCTGTCATGTCCGACGTCAGCGTCCTCGAAGCCACCGTCCGCACCGAGTTCGGCAAGGGCGCGGCGCGCCGCACTCGCCGCGACGGCAACGTTCCGGCCGTGCTGTACGGCCACGGCGAGGCCCCCAAGCATCTGTCGGTCAACGCCCAGGCGTTCGCCGCCATCCTGCGTGAGCACGGCACCAACGCCGTGCTGAACCTCGACATCGAGGGCAAGAAGCAGCTGGCGCTGACCAAGTCGGTGGTCGTGCACCCGATCCGCCGCTACATCGAGCACGCCGATCTGCTGATCGTGCGCCGCGGCGAGAAGGTCACCGCCGACGTGAACGTCACCCTGACCGGTGAGGCCGCCGCGGGCACCCTGGTCACCCAGGACACCACCACGCTGTCCATCGAGGCCGAGGCCCTGCACATTCCGGAGCAGATCGAGATCTCCATCGAGGGCGCCGAGGCCGGTACCCAGATCCTCGCGGGCCAGATCCCGCTGCCCAAGGGCGTCACCCTGGCCGGGGATGCCGACGCGCTGATCGTCAACATCATCGAGGCGCCGTCCGCCGAGGAGCCCGCCGCCGAGGGTGAGGGCGAGGCCGCCGCGGGCGCCGAGGGCGAGAGCGCCGAATAGTCCGGCGCCCACCATCTCTCGATGACCGCATCGGACGCCGGGCCCGCGCTCGTGGTCGGACTGGGTAATCCCGGAGCCGAATACGAGCGCACCCGGCACAATGTCGGTTTCATGGTCGTGGACGTGCTCGCCGAGCGCGTCCGCGGTCGCTTCACCGTGCACAAGAAATCGGGCGCGGATCTGCTCGAGGCCCGCCTCGACGGCCGCAAGGTGCTGCTGGCCAAACCGCGCTCCTACATGAATGTCTCGGGCCGCCCCGTCGCGGCGCTGGCCCGCTTCTTCTCCGTCCCGCCCACCGAGGTGATCGTCGTCCACGACGAACTCGACCTCCCCTTCGGCGCCATCCGCCTCAAGCGCGGCGGCGGCGAGGGCGGACATAACGGATTACGTTCCGTCTCCAGCGCTTTGACCACCAAGGACTATCTCCGCGTCCGCTTCGGTATCGGCCGCCCGCCCGGCCGCCAGGACCCCGCGGACTTCGTCCTCAAACCCTTCTCCACCCCCGAGCGCAAGGACCTCCCGGTCTTCGTCGAACAGGCCGCCGACGCCGTCGAACTGCTACTCCGCGTCGGCCTGGAACCGGCACAGAACCAACTGCACTGACGGTTCACCCGCGGCTCAGCTTCGCCACCGCGGCGATGAAGCGGTCGAGTTCGGCGGTGGTGACAAAACAGTGCGGGGAGGCGCGCACGACCGAGTCCAACCGTCGGGCCGACATATCCAGCAGGGTGGAGCGGGCGTGGCTGACGGTGACCGTGATGTTCTGCTCGGCCAGGTGATCGCGGACCGCGGTGGACGGCACGCCCGCGACGGTGAACGACACGATGCCGCTGTGGCGGATGCCGAGGTCGCGCACCGTGACGCCGGGAATTCCCGGCAGCTCGGCGCGCAGGTGCTCGGCATTGGCGGCGACGGCCGCGTAGACCTGCTCCGGACCCAGGTCCAGCAGATAGCGCACGGCCGCGCCCAGACCCAGCCGCGCGGCCACATCGCACTCCCAGAACTCGAATCGGCTGGCGTCGGGCGCGAGCCGGTATTCGGCCGGTCCGGTCCACTCCGCGCTGTGCAGATCCAGCCGCTGCGGTTCCATCGTGGTCGCCAATTCCGGTCGCACGTAGAGGAATCCGGTGCCACGCGGGCCGCGCAGCCACTTGCGCCCGGTCGCCGACAGCGCGTCGACGCCGAATTCGATCACGTCGAGCGGGACCTGTCCGGCCGACTGGCAGGCGTCCAGCAATACCAGCGCACCCGCCTCGTGCGCGAGCTTGGTGACCGCGGCGACCGGATTCAGCAGCCCGCCGTTGGTGGGGGCGTGCACCAGCGACACCAGCCTGACTCGCTCATCGAGCAGCCCGGCCAGCGCCTCGACGTCGATCTGCCCGGAGCCGTCGCTGGGGATCGCCTCCACCACCGCGCCCGTGGCCCGGGCCCGCTGCAGCGCGGCGATGGCATTGCTGCCGTAATCGGAGCCCGAGACCAGGATGCGGTCACCGGGCGACAGCGGCACCGAGTAGAAGAAATCGGCCCAGGAGCGAGAGGCGCTGTCGCTCAACGCGATCGTCGCGGGATCGGCATTGATCAGCGTGCCGATCGCGGACTTCACCGCGGCCAGGTCGTCGAGGCGTTCGTTCGCCGCTCGATAGCCCCCGACCTCGGCCTCGCGACGCAGATGTGCCATCACGGTGTCGAGCACGATCCGGGGCGGCAGCGAGGATCCGGCGCTGTCGAGGAAGACCGGCGAGGGGCGGGTGCGGTCGGCGTAGGCGGGTATGTCCGCGCGCAGGCGTGTCTGATCGAGCACCCCACCGACGATAGAAGATGGGACGAATGAGGGGTCCGGGGATTTTTGGAATCTCTTTCGTTACCCGGTGACCTGCGGCGACGCATCGGCGTCGCCGAGTTCGTCACGATTTGGCCGGATTTGTTGTCGGTTCCCGCCGCTACCCTGGTTCGGTCGGTGCAAATAGCCCTTCGGAGGTTGGCATGGCAGTAACGGCGGTGCGGGCACCTTCGGGTACGGGTGCGGACTTCTCCTCCCGGGCAGCCGTGGAGGCGTATGTCGGCGGCGTCTGCTTCAAACAGGGCCCACCCGCGCTCATCGGCGCCGAACTCGAGTGGCTCACCGCGCAGGACGAGCCGTCGGCGCCCGGATCGCGTCCCGGCCTGGCCCCGCTGGCCGACGCACTCGGACCGTATGCGCCGCGGTCCATCGCCCCCGATTCCCCAGCCCTGCCACTTCCCGGGGGCAGCCGGGTCACCATCGAACCCGGTGGGCAGGTCGAACTTTCCAGCGCCCCGTTCGGCGATGCGGCCGAGCTGTGTGAGCGCCTGCGGGCCGACGCCCGCCAGCTGGAGCGTCTGCTCCGATCTCGTTCCATCGCAATCCGTTCGGCGGCCGCCGATGCCGACCGCCGGGCCGAGCGCCTGCTGCAGTTGCCGCGCTATCGAGCCATGGAACACGCCTTCGCCGGTATCGGCCCGTTCGGCAAGCTGATGATGTGCAATACGGCGGCCACGCAGGTCAGCGTCGACGCCGGGGCCGATCCCGCCGAGATCGCGGCCCGCTGGACCGCGCTCTATACCGTCGGTCCCGCCCTGCTGGCGGCCTTCGCCTGCTCGCCCCGCCTGCACGGCGCCCCCGTGGGCGCCTGGGCCTCGCAGCGCATGCGGGCCTGGCTGCGGCTGGACAATGCCCGCACCCGCCCGCCGGTGCGGCACTGGGCCGATCCGATCGCCGACTACGCGCGCTGGGTACTGGATGTGCCGCTGCTGTGCGTGCGCCGGGCCGAGGACGCGGTCGCGGACTGGGCGGCCCCGCCCGGGGCGACCTTCGCCGACTGGCTGTGCGGCGCCCTCGACGACGAGGTCGGCCGCCGCCCCGACGCCGCCGATCTGGACTACCACCTGACCACGGTGTTCCCGCCGGTGCGGGCCGCCGGGCATCTGGAGGTGCGCTACCTCGACGCGCAGCCGGGTGACGGGTGGACGGCTCCGATCCACGCCCTCGACGCCCTGCTGTCGAGCCGGGCGGTGGTCGCGGAGGCCACCCGGGTCGCGGCGCCGGTCGCGGGCGCGTGGCTGGAGGCGGCCCGCTGCGGACTGGCCGATCCCGAAATCCGTTCGGTCGCGGTGGAACTGCTCACCCTCGCCGCCGATCACGCCCGCTCACCGGCGGCGGCGGATCAGCTGGGCGCGGCCGCGCGCCGGTGTAGCGGCGGCCGCATGCCCACGGGCGAGGCCGCATCCAGCAGCGACAGGGCCGGAGCGTGACCGTCGCCGGTCCGCCGCGACCGCGCGGCGTGCACTTCGCATCCTTGTTCGATCACTTCGGAGCGTGCTCATGACTACCCATCTCACCGGCACCGATCGTGCCGAGACCGAACGGCTACGCGAGCGGATCGCCCGGGTGCTCGCCCGATCGCGGGCGCGCACCGCCACCCTCACCGACTGCCTGGACGAGGCCGAACTGGTGGCGCAGCATTCCCGGCTGATGAGCCCGCTGGTCTGGGATCTGGCCCATATCGGCAATCAGGAGGAGCTGTGGCTGGTGCGTGATGTGGGCGGGCGCGAGCCCGTGCGCGCCGATATCGACCACCTCTACGACGCGTTCCAGCATCCCCGCGCCGACCGCCCGGCCCTGCCGCTGCTCGACCCGGCCGAGGCCCGCGACTATGTCGGCACCGTCCGGCAGAAGGTGTGGGATGTGCTGGCCGACAACCGGTTACGCGGTTCTCGGCTGATCGACGGCGGCTTCGCCTTCGGCATGATCGTCCAGCACGAGCAGCAGCACGACGAGACCATGCTGGCCACCCACCAGCTGCGCGTGGGCCGGGCGGCGCTGTCCGCCCCGCCCGCCCCGCCGGCGCGGGTCGCGGTGGCGGACGAAATCGTCGTTCCCGCAGGTGAATTCGAGATGGGCACCTCGACCGATCCGTGGGCGCTGGACAACGAGCGGCCCGCGCATCCGGTCCATGTGCCCGGCTTCGCGATCGATGCCGCGCCGGTGACCAATGCCCAGTACCTGGCCTTCATGGCCGACGGGGGCTACGAACGCCGAGAACTGTGGTCCGAGCGGGGTTGGGCGCATCGGTGGCAGGCGGGTCTGGTCGCGCCCCAGTTCTGGGAGCGCGATGGCGACAACCGCTGGTGGCGTAGGGTTTTCGGCACCATGCGACTGATCCGGCCGCAGCAGCCGGTGGTGCACGTGTGCTGGTTCGAGGCCGAGGCATATGCCAACTGGGCGGGTAAGCGACTGCCCACCGAGGCGGAATGGGAGAAGGCGGCCCGGTTCGATCCGGCCACCGGCCGCTCCCGCCGCTACCCGTGGGGCGATGCCGAGCCGGACGAGTCGACCGCGAATCTGGGCCAGCGCCATCTGGAACCGGCCGATATCGGGGCCTATCCGGCCGGCGCCTCCCCGGCGGGCGTGCATCAGCTGATCGGCGACGTGTGGGAGTGGACAGCATCGGGATTCGAGCCGTATCCGGGTTTCGAGGCATTCCCGTACCGGGAGTACTCCGAGGTGTTCTTCGGCGGCGACTACAAGGTGCTGCGGGGCGGTTCGTTCGGCACCGACCCGGTCGCCTGCCGCGGCACCTTCCGCAATTGGGATCATCCGATTCGCCGCCAGATCTTCTCCGGCTTCCGCCTGGCCCGCGACCTGCATCCGGACGAGCGCTGATGTGCCGACACCTCGGCTATCTCGGCGCACCGATTCCGGTGGGCGCGTTGCTCACCCGCGGCCCGCATTCGCTGCGCACTCAGGCGTGGGCCCCGCGGGATATGCGTGGCGGCGGCACCATCAATGCCGACGGCTTCGGCGTGGCGTGGTGGATTCCCGCCGCCGCGGCGTCGCCGGAGACGGGAAACGTCGGCACGCGGGCACACGGCGGCCCGACCGATGCGCGCGGATCGGGTGGCGGGGCCGATGCCATCGCGGCGTCGGAGCCGTTGGTGGTGAGCCGATATCGCAATGCCGCACCGATCTGGACCGACCCCGCGGTGGACGAGGTGCTGCCGCAGTTGCGTTCCCCCGCGGTCCTCGCGGCCGTGCGCTCGGCGACGGTCGGCATGCCGGTCGAACGCACGGCCTGCGCCCCATTCGCCCATGGCCGCTGGGCCTTCAGCCACAACGGTGCGATCCCGGACTGGCAACGTGTGCTCACCGCCGTCGCCACGGAATTCGACTCGCCGTCGCTGCTCGAGGCCGAATCCCGCACCGACTCAGCCGCCCTGTGGGTCGTCCTGCGACACCTGCTGGAGCGCGACGATGATCGCGGTCGGCCCGGTATCGGCATTGCGGAGCCGAAGGCCCACGCCCTGGTGACCGGCGGATCGAGCCGCGCCACCGACCCCGCGGTGGCGCGTGCGGGTGGTGACGACGGCCGGGTCACGGGCGGGCGGAACGGGGCGACACCCGCGGCCGATTCCGATCGGCCGGAATCTATGCTGCGACAGGTGGCGCTGGCCGTGCTGAGGCATTCGCCCACGGCACGGCTGAACCTCCTGCTCGGCGACGGCGAAACACTGTGGGCCACAACGGTTCACCACGCGCTGTCGGCCCTCGTCACCGATGAGGTGGCGATTCTGGCCTCCGAACCCTATGACGACGATCCGCGCTGGCGGGCGATTCCCGACCGACGGCTGGTGACGGCGCGGCCGGGAGAGCTGTCCGTCGCATCCCTCGAACTCGAGCAATCCGAAAGGGCCCGTTCATGACCGCACCGACGCTGGAGATCCATCTAACCGACGACGACCTGACGGCCGCGCTGCGATCCGATGCCCGGGCCGGGCTGACCGCATCGCCGAAGTCGTTGCCGCCCAAGTGGTTCTACGACGCGCGGGGCAGCGAACTGTTCGAGGCCATCACCCAGCTGCCCGAGTACTATCCCACCCGCACCGAGCGCGCGCTGCTGCGGGAGGTGGTCGGCGAGGTGGCGCGGATCGCCCAGGCCGAGGTGCTGGTCGAACTGGGTGCGGGATCGGCCGAGAAGACCAAACTGCTGCTGGACGCGCTTGGCGCCGAGGGGCCCCTGAAAACCTATGTGCCGCAGGATGTCTCCGCGGCGGCGCTGCGCGGTGCGGCCGCCGAGATCGCGGCCGCGTTTCCGGGGCTCGGGGTGCACGGCGTGGTCAGCGACTTCACCGATACCCTGCACAACCTTCCGGGCGGCGGCCGTCGCATGATCGCCTTCCTCGGCGGCACCATCGGCAATCTGGTCCCCGCCGAGCGCGCGGCATTCCTCTCCGGCATCCAGCAGGTCCTCGAACCGGGCGAGCAGCTGCTGCTCGGTGCGGGTCTGGTCATCGATCCCGCCGTGCTGGTCCCGGCCTACGACGACGCCGCCGGGGTGACCGCTGAGTTCAACCGCAATGTGCTCTACGTCTTGAACTCCCGGCTGCGAGCCGACTTCGACCCCGAGGCCTTCGCGCACGTCGCCCTGTGGGATGCCGAGAACGAGTGGATCGAAATGCGGCTCGAGGCGACCCGCGATATGACGGTCACCGTCGCCGACCTCGACCTCACGGTCGAATTCGCCGCGGGTGAGCAGATGCGCACCGAGATCTCCGCCAAGTTCCGCACGGACGGCCTGGCCGCGGAACTGGAGTCCGCCGGTTTCGCGACCGAACGCATCTGGACCGACCCCGCCGAACGGTTCGCGCTGCTGTTGGCCGAGCGACGGTGAACCCGGGGCGTTCGGCCCGCGGTGTGGCGTCGGCTAGTTTCCGACCACCGCCGACAACCACTCCACGGCCGGGCGCAGGGTCTCCCACGACTGGCGAATCTCCTGTGCCGCGCGGGGGGTTTCGAGCCAGTCGGGGGCGCCGAATTCCCTGCTGACCACCAGTGCTTTGTGGCGGAGCAGGTCGATGCGCGGATGGTCGGCGGGAAAGCCCTTGGGTCGAGTCTTCAGCTGTTCGCCGCCGATGGTGTAACCGGCGGCGGCCAGCCCGGCGAGGATCTGCTCGAGTTCGTGGCCGCGCACCTCGTCATCGATGGTGGTGCGCAGCCGCGCGAGCTGTTCCGGGGTGGCCGCGTACATCCCGCCCGCCACGAACAGCCCCGGGGCGCCGATCTGCACATACCAGCCGACGCCCGGCGCGGTGTGCACGACCGCGCCCTGATGGTCCTTGTAGGGCCGCTTGTCCGCGGCGAAGCGCACGTCCCGATACGGCCGGAAGATCTTGGCAGTGCCGAAGTCGGCCTCGAGCTCCGCGCACAGCGCGACCATCGGCTCGCGCACGGCCTTGTCGTAGATGTGCTTGTTCGCCGTCCAGAACGCCTTGCAATTGTCGGCCTCGAGATCTTCGTAGAAGTCGAGCCCGGCCAGCGGGAAGCCGGTGAATCCGCTCATCCGCCCAACCTAGCGCGCGGGCGCGGCCCGGGGCACCCCGGTACCGCGCTCGGAGCGAAAGGTATTGGGAACCCTGCCTCGTGCTGCCCTGACGGCTCTGACGGCTCAGAGGTCCTGTGGCTCTTCCACGATCTCCATGGCCGCCACCTCGGCCGGGCGTTCGTCCTCGGCGAGTTCCTCGTCGCGATGGCGGCGGCGGGTCCATTCCTGGTCGAGTTCGCGGGTGATCCCGAGGCGGCCGGTGTCGTCGTTCTCGTGATAGCGGATGACCAGATCGTCGGGCGGGTCGGTGATGTAGCGCTCGTATTCGCGAACCTCGTCGGCCTGTTCGTCGTCGCCCAGGTCGTAGTCGAGATTCTCGCTGTCGTCATCGCCCATCTCGAACACCTCGTCCGTCAGCCGGTTGTCCTCGTAGCGTTCGTCGGCCATGATGCCCACCTCTCTCCGCAGGCCAGCTCACCGCGAGCTACTACATACGCTACAACCGAACCGCCCCGCCGGATAACTCCGACGGGGCGGTGGATCTTGGGCGGGAGGCGGTTAGGCCGAACCGTTGAACAGCCCGGTGACCGAGCCGTTCTCGAACACCTCGCGGATCGTGCGCGCCAGCAGCGGCGCGATGGACAGCACCGTCAGCGTGGGGAACTTCTTGTCCTCGGTGATCGGCAACGTATTGGTGACGATGACCTCCTTGGCGCCGCACGCCGCCAGGCGCTCGGCCGCGGGGGAGGACAGAATGCCGTGGGTGGCGGCGATCACCACATCACCGGCCCCGGCCTCGCGCAGCACGCGCACCGCCTCGGCGATGGTGCCACCGGTGTCGATCATGTCGTCGATCAGGATGCAGGTGCGGCCGTCGACGTCACCGACGGGGCGGTGCGATTTGACCTGGTTGGGCACCAGCGGATCGCGGGTCTTGTGGATGAACGCGACCGGGGCGCCGCCGAGCGCGTCGGCCCACTTCTCGGCTACCTTCACGCGGCCCGCGTCGGGCGAGACGACGGTGATGTTGTCGAGGGTGTAGTGCTGTCGCACGTACTCCGACAGCTGCACCAGCGCGTGCATGTGATCTACCGGGCCGTCGAAGAAGCCCTGGATCTGATCGGTGTGCAGGTCGACGGTGATGATTCGGTCGGCACCGGCGGTCTTGAGTAAGTCGGCGACCAGGCGGGCGGAGATGGGCTCGCGGCCGCGGTGCTTCTTGTCCTGGCGGGCATACGGATAGAACGGCAGGACCGAGGTGATCCGCTTGGCCGAACCGCGCTTGAGCGCGTCGATCATGATGAGATGTTCCATCAGCCACTCGTTGAGCGGCGCCGGGAAGCTCTGCATCACAAAGGCGTCCGAACCGCGCACCGACTCCTCGAACCGAACGAAGATCTCGCCGTTGGCGAAATTGCGGGCGGTTTGCGGAGTGATGGAGACGTCGAGCTCCTTCGCGACCTGTTCGGCCAACTCGGGATGAGCGCGTCCCGAGAACAGCATCAGGTTCTTCTGGTTATCGGTCGAGAACGCGGTCACTCTTTGTTGCCATCCTTTTGCTCGGTTGCCTGACTCGCCCTGTCATTGGCCGCGATCGCCTCGGCCGCCGCCTGCGCCGCAGCGGTTCCGGGTCGGTTCCGCTGCACCCAGCCCTCAATATTGCGCTGTGCTCCACCCGACACGGCAAGCGCCCCCGGCGGAACGTTTCTACGCAGCACAGTACCCGCCCCGGTATAAGCCCCGTCACCCACGGTGACCGGCGCGACGAACATGTTGTCGCTGCCGGTTCGCACGTGCGAGCCGATGACCGTGTGGTGCTTGTGCACGCCGTCGTAATTGACGAACACGCTGGACGCGCCGATGTTGCTGTATTCACCGATGGTCGCGTCGCCGACGTAGGTCAGATGCGGCACCTTGGAGTGCGCGCCGATGGTGGCATTCTTGGACTCGACGAATGCCCCGAGCTTGCCGGACTCGCCCACGACGGTGCCCGGCCGCAGGTAGGCGAAGGGCCCGATGGTCGCGCCCGGCCCGATGGTCGCGCCTTCGCCGTGCGTGCGAATCACCTTCGCGCCCTCGCCGACCACCACATCGGTCAGCGTGCTGTCCGGACCCACCTCCGCGTCCTCGCCGACGATCGTCGTGCCGAGCAATTGCACGCCCGGCCGCAGGACCGCGTCGCGGCCGATCCGCACGCCCGCGTCCACCCAGGTCGAGGCCGGATCGATGACCGTCACACCGGCCCGCATGTGGCGTTCGAGGATGTAGCGGTTGAGGGTGCGCGCGGCGTGGGCCATCTGTACCCGGTCGTTGACGCCGGTGACCTTGTTGGCGTCCACCAGCCGCGCGCCGTGCACCGGATGGCCCGCCTCGCGCGCCAGCTTCAGCACATCGGTCAGGTACAGCTCGTGCTGGGCGTTTGCGGTGGTCAGGCGGCCGATCATGGTGCGCAGCACGGTCACGTCGAAAACGTAGACGCCCGAATTGACTTCGGTGATGGCGGCCTGTTCGGGGGTGGCGTCGGCGTGCTCGACGATCTCGAGCATATGTCCCTCGGCGTCGCGCACGATGCGGCCGTAGCCATTGGCGTCATCGGGCACGAAGGTCAGCACGGTCACCGCTGAGCGCTCCGGATAGCTGCGGTGATCGGCCAGCAACGCCTGCAGTGTGTGGCCGTCGAGCAGCGGCACATCGGCGGAGGTGACCAGCAGATCGCCGGTGAAATCGTCCGGCACCGCCGACAGCGCGCACTGCACGGCGTGTCCGGTGCCCAGCTGCTCCTCCTGAACCGCCGCGATGATCTCGCGATCGAGTTCCGCCGCAACCGAATTCATCGCCGCGCCGACCTGCTCCCGATCGTGACCGATGACCGTGATCAGGTACGCGGGGTCGATCTCGTTCGCCGCATGCAGCGCGTGGGCGAGCATGCTGCGGCCGGCGAGCGAATGCAACACCTTGGGGGTCTTGGACCGCATTCGGGTTCCGGCACCGGCGGCGAGAACGACGACGGCGGTCTGCTGTGGCATGGATCTCCCTCGGCTGCCTGTCATCGTGCTGCTGGGCTGTCGTGGTCGGGCTGGTCGGGCGCGGACCAACGATATACGCCTGCGCCCCCGAGCTCCGCCGCCAGGACTCGAACCTGGACTAACTGAACCAAAATCAGTGGTGCTGCCATTACACTACGGCGGATTGTCACATCGGCGGCCCGATCGGATCCGCCGCTGCGCCACGGCACGCGCGAATGATCCTCGCATGCTCAGCGCCAAACGTCGAACCGCTTCTCCGATTTCCGGTCGCCGTGTCGATAGGGTACAGACGGTTGGAACAATTGTCGCAGGTGAGGTTGCGGCATGGGGTAGCAGCGCGCGCAGCGAAGGGTTGGTGGGATCGATGACGTCGGGAGAGGTGAGCCGGTCGGCGCGGCAACGCATGACCGGGACTCAGCGGCGTCAGCAGCTGATCGAGATCGGTCGGGCGCTGTTCGCCGAGCGGGGCTACGACGCCACCTCCATCGAGGAGATCGCCCAGCGTGCCCAGGTCTCCAAACCCGTTGTGTACGAACACTTCGGGGGCAAGGAGGGGCTCTACGCCGTTGTCGTGGACCGGGAGATGTCGACGCTGCTGGACATGATCGTCTCCTCGCTCACCCAGAATCGCTCTCGGGTGCGGCTCGAGCAGGTGGCACTGGCGTTGCTGACCTATATGGAGGAGCGGACCGACGGCTTCCGGATCCTCATGCGCGACCAGCCGGTCTCGGCCGCCGAGGGCACCTATTCGAGCCTGCTCAACGAGGCGGTCAACCAGGTGGCGCACATCCTGGCCGGTGACTTCGAGCGGCGCGGTTTCGATACCAGCCTGGCCACGCTCTACGCCCAGGCGCTGGTCGGCATGGTGGCGACCGCGGCGACCTGGTGGCTGGACGTGCGCGAACCCTCCAAGGAGGTGGTCGCCGCGCACCTGGTCAACCTGTGCTGGAACGGCCTGACCCACCTCGAGGCCGAC
The DNA here is from genome assembly GCF_023740735.1 of Nocardia sp. CDC159. Taxonomy (GTDB): domain Bacteria; phylum Actinomycetota; class Actinomycetes; order Mycobacteriales; family Mycobacteriaceae; genus Nocardia; species Nocardia pulmonis. Next base: position 152,122 of record NZ_JAMRXH010000014.1, on the reverse strand, counting down.
CCCCAACTGGCCTCCGAGTGGCCGCACGGTGCGGGCACCTGAGTCCTCGCCGCACCGAGCAGGGGGTAATGGGGGCGGAACTGGACAGTTAACCCAAAATTTGCGACGGAGGCTGGTCTGAATGCTCGATTCCACTGGCAAGGGCCGGTCGGGTGGTACGGTTCACCCATCCTTCGAGTGCTGTTCGAGCTGTGATGTCGGTCAACTTCGGGATGTCGGTCTACTTCAGGATGGCTGGTTTGATGACAGGCGGATCTGATGGCTAGGCAAGCGCGTGCGGAGATCACTCGCGATTCCGTTCTCGCCGGCGCGGCCGATGTCTTTCTCCGACTGGGCTACGCGAATGCGAGCCTGAGCGAGATCATCGCGCAGTCCAATGTGACCAAGGGCGCCTTGTACTTTCACTTCGGTTCCAAGGAGGAGCTGGCGCGCGCCGTGGTCGACCAGGGCAACGAGCGTCTGGTCAGCGCCTGCCAGGGCTTCTTCGATCCCAGAGTCCCGGCACTCGAGGCGTGTATCGGCATCACCTATGTGGTGGCCGACCTCACCATGAACGATCCGATGGTCGGCGCCATGCTGAAGCTGACCCACCAGATCGGCGACTACCGCGGCGCCACCGGCGAGAACATCGCCAAGACCTGGGGCGAGACCCACCGATTACTGGCCGAGCGCGCGATCGCCCAGGGCGACCTCAAGCCCGAGCTGGACCCGGAAACCATCGGCCTGCTGCTGCAGGAAATGACCGCCGGGGTCCACATCACCGCCGTCGGCACCGACTCCATCGATCAGATGGCGGTCCGCATGGAACGCGTGTGGTACTTCCTGTTGCCCTCGATCGTCCCCGAGGAAAAGGTCGCCTACTTCCGCGAATTCGCGGCCCGGCGGCTGCGGCGCTACGTGCCGTGACCCCGTACCTCGGGTTCCGGCGCTACGTGCCGTGCCCTCGCACCTCGGGTCCCGGCATGCTTTCGGCCGGGAAGAATCCTGTCGGTAGCGCGCACTAGACTCGCCTGAGTCATCGGTATTCCCGATTCGTGCCCAGGAGTCTGTTCATGCCCACCCGTCGTCCACCTCTTGCGGGACTGGCCGCGGTGGCCGCTGCCGACGTCGCGTTGGCGCAGGTCACTGGTCTGATCGGGCGCTCGGCGGTGCGGTTGGTGGCGCCGTCGGCGGTGCGGCCGTTCGTGGCGACGGCGGTCGCGGGGCAGCGGCCGCTGGTGGTGGTGACCGCGACCGGGCGGGAGGCCGACGATCTCACGGTCGAGTTGACCGAGATCCTCGGCGACACGGTGGCGCTGTTCCCGTCCTGGGAGACGCTGCCGCACGAGCGGTTGTCGCCGAGCGCGGACACCGTCGGGCGGCGGTTGGAGGTGCTGCGGCGGCTGGCGCATCCCGCCGATCCGGTCCACGCCGAACCGCTGCGGGTCGTCGTGACGACCGTGCGATCGCTCATGCAGCCCATGGCATCCGGCCTGGGCGACATCGAGCCCGTTCTGCTGAAGGTCGGCGTCGAGCACGACTTCGACGAATTGGTCACGCGCCTGGTCGAATTCGCCTACGAGCGGGTCGACATGGTCGGCAAACGCGGCGAATTCGCCGTGCGCGGCGGCATTCTCGACATCTTCCCGCCCACCGCAGATCATCCGGTGCGCGTGGAGTTCTGGGGCGACGAGATCACCGAACTGCGCCCGTTCTCGGTCGCCGATCAGCGCTCGCTGCCCGACGTCGAGGTGGATGTCATTGTGGCGCAACCGTGTCGGGAGCTGCTGCTCACCGAGGAATTGCGGCTGCGGGCGGCGGAGGTCGCCGCGGAGAATCCGGCCGATGCCGCGCTGGTCGAGATGTTGGAGAAGGTCGCCCAGGGCATTCCGGTGGTGGGCATGGAGGCCCTGCTGCCGGTGCTGCGGCCGGGGAAGCTACAACTGCTCACCGATGTGCTGCCCGACGGCACCCATGTGCTGCTGTGCGATCCGGAGAAGATCCGCACCCGCGCGGCCGATCTGGTGCGCACCGGTCAGGAGTTCCTGGAGGCGTCGTGGACGGCCGCTTCCTTCGGCGGCGCGGCCCCGCTGGGTGCGCACGGCCTGGACCTGGCCGCCTCGGCCTACCGCAATCTGGACGAGATCCATCGCGATGCCGACGAGCGCGGCCTGCCGTGGTGGACGCTGAGCCCGCTGTCCTCCGACGATCCGGCCGAGGTGGTGCTGCCGGTGCTGGCCGCGCCCGCCGCGCGCGGCTCCGACGAGTTGGTGGCGACGGTCTTCGCCTCGTTGCGCGCGCACGTCACCACCGGGGGGCGCGCGGTCATCGTGGTCGCGGGACACGGTACGGCACAACGTTTCCTGGAGCGGCTGGCCGATGCCGAGGTGCCCGCGGCGGCGCTGGATCCGGGCGCCGAACCCGTGCGCGGGCTGGTCGGCGTGGTGTGCGGATCACTGCACGACGGCATCGTCTTCGACGACGCGAAGCTGGTCGTCATCGCCGAATCGGATCTGACCGGCAACCGGGTCACCGCGCCCGGCGAGGGTAAGAAGCTCCCGGCCCGCCGCCGCAATCAGGTCGATCCGCTGGCCCTGTCGGCCGGTGATCTGGTCGTGCACGATCAGCACGGCATCGGCCGATTCGTGGAGATGATCGAGCGCACGGTCGGCGGGGCGCGGCGGGAGTACCTGGTCATCGAGTACGCGCCGAGTAAGCGCGGCCAGCCCGGCGACCGGTTGTACGTGCCGATGGACGCGCTGGATCAGCTGTCGCGCTACGTGGGCGGCGAGATGCCGAGCCTGTCCAAACTGGGCGGCTCGGACTGGGCCAATACGAAACGCAAGGCGCGCAAGGCCGTTCGCGAGATCGCCACCGAGCTGGTGCAGCTGTACGCGGCGCGCCAGGCCGCGCCCGGGCACGCGTTCGCGCCCGACACCCCGTGGCAGCAGGAGATGGAGGACGCCTTCGCGTTCACCGAGACCATCGACCAGCTCACCGCGATCTCCGAGGTCAAGGCCGATATGGAGAAGGCCGTCCCGATGGACCGGGTGATCTGCGGCGACGTCGGCTACGGCAAGACCGAGATCGCGGTGCGCGCGGCGTTCAAGGCAGTGCAGGATGGTAAGCAGGTGGCGGTGCTCGTGCCGACCACGCTGCTGGCCCAGCAGCATCTGCAGACCTTTACCGAACGCATGGCGGGCTTCCCGGTCACGGTCAAGGGGCTGTCCCGCTTCACCGATCCGGGCGAGTCACGAGCGGTGCTGGAGGGCATGACCTCCGGCGATGTGGATATCGTCGTCGGCACCCACCGGCTGCTGCAGACCGGCGTGCGGTGGAAGGATCTGGGCCTGGTGGTCATCGACGAGGAGCAGCGCTTCGGCGTCGAGCACAAGGAGCACATCAAGGCGCTGCGTACGCACGTCGACGTGCTGACCATGTCGGCCACCCCCATTCCGCGCACGCTGGAGATGAGCCTGGCTGGAATCCGCGAGATGTCGACCATCCTCACCCCGCCCGAGGAGCGCCATCCGGTGCTCACCTATGTCGGCGCCTACAACGACAAGCAGGTGGCCGCGGCCATCCGGCGCGAGCTGCTGCGCGACGGTCAGGTGTTCTATGTGCACAACCGGGTGTCCTCGATCGACAAGGCGGCCAAGCGGATTCGCGAACTGGTGCCCGAGGCCCGGGTCGCCGTCGCGCACGGGCAGATGAACGAGGACACGCTCGAGAAGACCGTGCAGGGCTTCTGGGAGCGCGAATTCGACGTGCTGGTGTGCACCACGATCATCGAGACCGGCCTGGACATCTCCAATGCCAATACGCTGATCGTGGAGCGCGCCGACACCCTCGGCCTGTCCCAGCTGCATCAGCTGCGCGGGCGGGTCGGGCGCAGCCGCGAGCGCGGCTACGCCTACTTCCTCTACCCCTCGGAGAAGCCGCTCACCGAGACGGCCTACGACCGGCTGGCGACGATCTCGCAGAATTCGGATCTGGGCGCGGGTATGGCCGTGGCCATGAAGGATCTCGAAATCCGCGGCGCCGGAAACGTTCTCGGGGCCGAGCAGTCCGGCCATGTGGCGGGTGTGGGCTTCGATCTGTACGTGCGACTGGTCGGCGAGGCGGTGGAGGCGTATCGGGCCGCGGCCGACGGGCGGCCGATCACCACCGACGAGGAGCCCAAGGAGGTGCGCATCGATCTGCCGGTGGACGCGCACATTCCGCCGGACTACATCGCCAGCGATCGGCTGCGCCTGGAGGGCTATCGGAAACTGGCCGCCGCGCAGGACGATTCGGCGCTGGCGGCCGTGGTGGAGGAGCTCGTCGACCGGTACGGCCCGCTGCCGGTGGAGGTCGGGCGGCTGGTCTCGGTGGCCAAGCTGCGGCTGCTGTGCCGCGAGTACGGGATCACCGAGGTCGGCGTCACCGGGACGACGCTCAAGATCTCGCCGATGCAGCTGCCCGATTCGAAACAGTTGCGGCTCAAGCGGTTGTATCCCACCGCGACCTACCGGCCGACCACCGGTATCGTGCAGTTGCCGCTGCCGCGGGTGGAGGACAGCGTGGGCGCGGGGCGCATTCGCGATGTGCGACTGCTGCAGTTCGTCGCGGATCTGCTGCTGGCGCTGGACGGAAAGCCGCAGGGCACGGTCGACCTTCGGGTCGCGACCGAGGTGTCGACGGCGCGATGAGTGCGGCGCACCAGGATTCCGGTGCCACCGCGCCCGCCTCGATGAACGGCGCGGGCCGCGAAGAGGATTCGGCGGCGGACTCGATTCGCATGGCCCGCAACCTCGCCGGTGCGGTGGAGATCATGGACCGGCTCTGGAACTTCGGCGGCTGGGAGGTCACCCAGACCCACGATTCGCTGCGCCCGTACCTGCTCGAGGAGACCTACGAACTGCTCGACGCCATTCAGCACGGTGATGTCGAAACCATCAAGGAGGAGCTGGGCGATCTGCTGCTGCAGGTGCTGTTCCACTCCCGGATCGCCGAGGCGGCGGGCGAATTCACCGTCGACGACGTGGCGGCCGCGCTGGTGACCAAGCTGGTTCACCGCAGCCCGCACCTGCTGGACGCCCGCATCGACCCCGACGCCACCGTCGAGGACAAGATCGCCGCCCAGGAAAAGGCCTGGGAGGAACGCAAATCCACCGAAAAGGCCCGCCGCTCCTGCCTGGACGGCATCGCCCTGGCCCAGCCCGCCCTCGCCCTGGCCGAAAAGATCCTCTCCCGCAGCCGCAAGGCGGGCCTCCCCGAAGACCTCATCCCCGACCACCTCCGCGTGGTCCACCTGGGCGGCCCCCACAGCGCCGAGGAACACCTCCGCAAGGCCGCCCTGACCTTCGCCCACACCATCCGCACCACCGAAGACGCCGCCGAAACCGCCCGCGGCGAACGCACCCCCCTGACCGCCGCCGACTGGCGCACCTACTGGCCCCGCTGATCAGCTCCCGTCACAACGCTCCCCACCAACCCCAGCCCCGCCGTCGCCCCGACCGCGATCCCATCAGCCCGAGCGCACTCCATGAGCCATGAGCCCGACCGCGCCGCATTGGCCCGCGCAACCCATCAGCCCGAGTGCAACCCATCAGCCCGAGTGCAACCCATCAGCCTGAGCACCAATGCATCAGCTGAGGGTGGTCGTATCAGTACGAAGGGAAGACTGCATCAGCCTGGGGCGACTGCGTTGGCCCGACCGCGGCCCCAGTTCGAGCGACTCCTATCAGCCCGAGCTTGCGAGGGCCTGTTGGGCGCGTTCGAGTAGGTGACGGAGGTTGGTGAGGGCGGGGGCGCCCATGGCCTCGCGGAGGCGGTGTTCGATGGCGGTGATGTGGGTGGCGGCGAGGGTGAGGGCGGTGTGGCCGGAGGCGGTGGTGGTTACGAGGCGGGCTCGGCGGTCGGTGGGGTCGGGGCGGCGTTCCAGGTAGCCGCAGCGCTCGAGATGGGTGACCAGTTCGCCCATGGACTGTTGCGTCATACCGGCGGCGTCGGCCAGGTCGCCGATGCGTGAGCCGGTGGGGGCGAGGTAGCGAAAGACCGCGTAGTGGGCGGGGCGCAGGCGGTCGTCGAGTTCCGCGCGGAGTTTCTCCTCGAGGTCCTGTTCAACGGATCGGGTGAGTTGGACCAGCAGTTTCAGCAGGCTGGGATCGGCTGTTGACACAATAGGAAGGCTACCTTTATATCTTGACCATGGGAACCACGCTGACGTTCCGCAATGGTCACTCGGTGACGCTGCTCGACAACGGCGCCGACGAGCGCGGGCCGTTCCTGCGGCTGCGGCATCGGATGCCCGCGGTGGGGCGGGAGGCCGGGCCGCATTGGCATCCGGTGCTCACCGAATCGTGGACCGTACGGCAGGGACGGTTGCGATTCCGCATCGACGGCGTCGAAACCATTGCCGGACAGGGTGATTCGCTCACCGCGGGCCCGCGTGCGGTGCACGAGTTCTGGACCGAGGCGCCCGAGACCGTCATCGACCACGAGATCAGGCCGCCGCTGCGGCACTGGGAGATGTTCCGGCTCTGGCAGGCCCTGGACGCCGCGGGAAGGACCACTCGGGCGGGTGTCCCGTGGGATCCGCTGGCCTTGGCGCTGCTGTGGGAGTACCAGGACGGTTATCTCGCGGGGGTTCCGGCTCGCGTGCAGCGCGTCGTCCTCGGGCCGCTGGCCCGGCTGGCCCGCGCGCTCGGATACGAGCGGCGGTGGTTGCGGGGCTGATGCCCACGCCGCAACGGCGTTCGCCAGCGCATCGAATGCGCCCTGGCGGCCGTCCTGATCGCGCTCGGCTTCGGCCTGGCCGCCGACGCCCGCTGACCCCGGGCACAGCGCGGCCTGGGCACGGATATGCCCAGACCGCAGGCGATCTCGACGCGTTCAGTGCAACAGTGATCGCGCGGTGGGAGCCAGCCGTAGGCGATCGCTCGGGGCCGCAAGGCGTTTCGACAGCTCCGGTTCCAGGCGGCAGGTCCAGTTGTGCGAGGTGGCCAGGCATTTCAGATGATCGTCCAGATCCTCGGCGGTATCGAAGCGCGAGAACCAGACGAAGACCTCGTCGTCGCGAATCGGCAGAGCGGGGAAATCATTGTGGGCCCGGTGGGATTCGTAACAGGCGAGCGGCTCGGCGCCATTGTCGATGAGGACGGGGCTCACGTGGTCCTCGAAGAATTCGGCGAATTCGGCGGTGGGGATGTTGGGGTAGTGGATGGTGATCAGCATGCGCGACTCGGGCAGTTCGGTGGCTTCCGGTCCGGGCCGGACGAATTGCGCACCGAGATCGTCGGTCGCCAAAACCGGATGCAGCAGCAGGGCATTGCTGGTGTCGAGCATCGTCGCGCGGGCCGCCGGTGCATGCGTGCGCCACGTCTGGCCCTCAACATAGAACGCGGTCAAAGCCGCACGGCGCGAATCCATATCGGCGAAGGCGCGCACCCACACGAAACGATCCGGATCATCCTCGTCGCGGAACTGGCCGACGATGCGCATGCCGACGGATTCCTGCGTCTCCACGAATTCCCGGTCGAACAGATCGATCAGCGCGTCCCGCTTTCCAGGCCGCAGCGTGTACTGGCGCAATTCCAATAGTGGCCAAAGGGTTTCGGTCATGGGCTCACCATGCCGCACCGGTAAGTCCTGGACGAGTGGCCAGATAGCCTTTGTTCGTCAACATCTGGCCACCTCCGCGTCCGCGGTATGTCAGTCCTCGGCCAGATATCGTTCCACACTGGCCACCTTCGCGGTGATCGCGTCGGTGACACCGGGACGGATATCGGCCTTGATCACCAGGCTGGCGCGCGGCGCGGCGGCCAGGACGGCATCGGTGGCCCGTTTGATCACGTCCATCACCTCGTCCCATTCGCCCTCGATCGTGGTGAACATGGCATTGGTCTCGTTGGGTAGGCCGCTGGCGCGCACCACGCGCACGGCCTCGGCGACGGCTCGCCCGACGTCCTCGCCGGTACCGAGCGGACTGACCGAAAACGCTGCAATCATGGGATCAATTCTCGTTCGCGGCCAGCCGGCGCAGGGTCGCGACACGCGATTCCAGATAGCGCAGTTCGGATTCGTCGAGCACGGTGCGCTGAATACCCGCCGCGATGGTGAAGGCGGACTGGCGATGATCGTCGATCACCTCGACATCGAGCGCGATGCCGACGTAGTCGTCGGCACCCGGCAACGGATCGGCGATAACCCGCGCCGCGCCGCGTGCGCAGAGCGCGACATCGCCGCCGCCGAGGATCAGCAGCGCCACCTCCGGCTGCGCGCGTAACCGGGCCAGCGAGCCGCGATCGGACTTGAGGCTCAACAGAATTCGGCGGTCACCGGCGCGCACCGGCCACGACACCGGGATGGCGTGCGGCGCCGGATCGGTGGTCACCAACACCCCGATCGTGTCCAGCGGCCACTCCGGTAGAACATCCAATTCGGGATGCTCGGTCGAGGGCTCTTGACGTTCCCGGGCTCCGGCTACCATCTTCGTCACCTCACGGTCGGCTCGCGCGGCGGGCTGGACCGCGCATGGCTAGCAGTGTAAACCGTTGTGCCGCAGGCCTGATCAGGCCATTGTCCGTAAGGCAGCCCTAACTCATGCTCTGGCCAGGTCGGGAACGGTGAGCCGCTGCGCCCACTCGCGCGCCTGATCCTGCGGTCGCGCCAGGCCGGAGTTGTCGTGGCGACCGTGCTCACCGACCTGAACCGCGCCCCGGGCGCGGAACTTCTCCGCGCAGATCTCCCCGCCCCGGTTGAAGGTGTCGCCGTACACCGAGTCGCCCAGGCCGAAGACCGCGAAACGCAGGCCGGTGAGGTCGGGCAGGCGGTCGTCGAGCTGGTCGAAGAAGGGTTCGGCGCCGGTGGGCAGCTCGCCGGTGCCATAGGTCGAGCAGACCAGCACGTGGAAGTCGCCGGTATCGAGATCGTCGACGTCGAAATCCGACATATCGTAGATCGCGACATCGTGCGCGGTCGCCAGCACGTCGGCGATCGCGTCCGCGGCCAGCTCCGCGGTGCCCATCTCGGTCCCGAACAGAATCACAATCCGCACACCGTCTCCTCGGTTCGCAAACGCCCAGCTACACATCCTCACCCCGGGAGTAAGCCTACCCTAACCTGTACACTGGTCGAGGTATGACGAGTGCCGCAAACCGACGGCTCGGCCTGTTCTCGTTACGAGCAGGAAAACACCGGGCACACCTGTGACGGTTTCGATTGACGAACAGGTACCGGCGGTTGCATCATTCGTTACAGCTTCCCGTCTGCACGGGAACACGCGAGTAACCGGCCGATGACCGTCCGGTGAAGCGAGTCGTTCACCGCTTCCAGGTGGAGACAACGCAGCAGCATCCAGTACGACGCGTTCGCGCGTCCCGCCGCGAGTGAGGTGAGAGCAATGGGATTCCGGTCTTATCGGCATCGGCTGTGGGCGGCTTTCCCGAACAGTCTCACCGCGCGGCTGTGCTAGCGCGCTGATCGGCGTTTGCGTCGCCCTCCGCTGATCTCGGCGGGGGGTGTGGGTGTGTGTCTGTGTGTGTCCATGGGTGATTCGACCCGGGGTCCTTGGGTGGGACCGCGCGGGTCCGTTCCGAGTCAGGAGACGGTGATGACGGAATTCGATGCGTTCGACGCGATGGAGACCACCGGTCCGGCGGTGGTGGCCAATCTGGCGGTCTCGACGGCGGTGGTCGAGGATCTGCGGTATCTGCGCGGGGAGCTGACCGCGGCGGAGGTGCCGTATCTGCTGGTGCGCGATTCCGATCATCGGCTGGTACTGGCGGTGGATTCGGCGCACCGGCTGGCGCTGCGCCGGGTGCTGGGTGCGGCGATGGTCGCTGGATTCTCCTGTAACGAGATGCGCCCCAACGTGTTCCGGCTCGGTCGCGATCTGGATCCGGCGCATCACGTGGAGCTCGAGCTGTGGGACCACCACGGCGACACAGTCGAATGCCCGCGCCCGAATGCCTTGACCCGCAACGTATTCGACGTGGCCGACGTGGAGTACACCACCGTGCTGCTGTTCGACACCAGCTGGCCGACGCTGGACGGCATGTTCGCCCCGCATCCCACCGATGTGGGCTTCGACATCGATATCGTCTTCTCCTGGGTGGACGGCACCGATCCCGAATTCCGCGCTCGCCGTGCGGGAATGCTCGCACAGGTGGTGGTCGGCGAGGGTGACGACGCCGACGCGCGGATCCGCCAGATCGACGAGCTGAAGTACGCGCTGCGCTCGGTGCACAAGAACGCGCCGTGGATTCGGCGCATCTTCATCGCCACCGATTCGAGGGTGCCCGACTGGCTCGCCGACGATCCGAAGGTCACCATCGTCCGTGCGGCGGACCACTTTTCGGATACCAGTGGGCTGCCGGTCTTCAATTCCCATGCGGTGGAATGCCAGCTGCAGCACATCGAGGGGCTGTCGGAGCATTTCCTGTACTCCAACGACGACATGTTCTTCGCGCGGCCGGTGCGGCCGTCGATGTTCTTCACCCCGGCGGGCATCAGCCGGTTCGTCGAGGCGGGCACCCGCATCGGGCCGGGTGTCAACACCGAGCGGCGCAGCGGGTTCGAGAACGCGGCGCGGGTGAACCGGCAGCTGCTGCGGCAGCGGTTCGGACATGTCATCACCCGGCATCTCGAGCACACGCCGGTGCCGCTGCGGCGCAGCGTGCTGCTGGAGATGGAGCGTGAGTTCGCCGCGGATTTCGCGCGTACCCGCGACAGCCGCTTCCGCTCGGCCACCGATATCTCGGTCACGAATTCGCTGTATCACTACTACGCGCTGCTGACCGGGCGCGCGGTGCCGCAGGAGGCGGCCCGGATGCGCTACGTCGACACCACCAGCCACTCCGGACTGGCCCTGCTCGCTGGGCTGGCCCAGCGCCGCGACGTGGACTTCTTCTGCCTCAACGACGGCAGCTTCCCGGAGGTCGCCGAGGCCGAGCGGGTGCGCGCGGTCTCGGAGTTCCTGCAGACCTACTTCCCGGAGCCCGCGCCGTGGGAGCGGGTCGTCGAGGGCGATCCGCTGGCCGCGCTGGAGCCAGGCGCCGCCTGAGCGGAGTCGGGACGCGGCGGCGGGGCGGTCAGCAGACCGCTTCGCCGTCGGATTCGGGAGCTGCGGCGCGGCCCTTCAGGCCGCGCGGTATGCGTCCGGCGGGCAGGATCACGATGCCCTCCTTCCGCAGCCGCTCGGCGGCCTCCTCGGGGGTCGCCGGGGTGCCGACCGTCGGGCCGCGATCGATCGGCACGACCGAGTGGACCACGGTGTCGGGGTAGACGTGTACGAAATTGAAGCTCTGGGCCCCGTCGCGGCCGCGCTGACCGCCCTCGGACACCGCGAGGTCCTGGCTGTAGCAGGCCGAGGAGGCCACCGAGACCGGAATGCTGGCGAAGGTGGCCGTGGTGGAGAAGTGCAGATGGCCCGCGAGGATGCTGCGCACATCGGTGCCGTCCAGCACATCCGCGAGGCGGCGTTGATCGCGTAATTCGACCGTCGTGGCCAGATCCTGGATGCACGGCACCGGCGGGTGGTGCATGGCCAGAATCGTGCCGAAGGGCGCGGGTTCGGCCAGCACCGAACGCAGCCAATCCAATTGGGCGTCGGAGATCTCGCCGTAGTGCTGCCCGGGCACGGTGGTGTCGAGGACCACGATGCGCAGCCCGTCGAAAGTGTGCACTCGGTCCAGCGGTTCGGTCGAGCCCGCCTCGTCGAGCAGGTGCTCGCGCAGCGCGGCCCGGCTGTCGTGATTGCCGGTCACCCAGACCACGGGCGCGCCCACCCGCCGCGCGAACGGCTCGACCAGCTCCCGCAGCCGGTCGTACGCGCCGGGCTCGCCGTGATCGGTGAGATCGCCGGTGAACACGATCGCGGTCGGGGTGATGCGACTGGCCTCGGCCTGATCGAGCAGCTGCCGCAGCCGCCGCTCGGCGTCCACGGTCCCGTACAGCTCGCCGTTCCCGGCGATCAGGTGGGTGTCGCTGAAATGGAACAGAACATGGTCCGGTCGCGGATACTCCGCGACTCTGCTGATGTGCACCGGACTCCTCCCGGCAAGGTTGCTCGCCATTGGCTTCGGGGCTCCTGCGTCAGCTTAGCGAAGCCCCTACTACCACGTTCCCCGCGCACGGTGACGACATGCTTACGTCAGGGTGAGAATTCCGTGTCAGCTCGCCCCCGGCAAGCTATCTGCCAGCACACGCCGCTCGGCCTGCTGGCGCTGGGCGAGCAGCGCGAAATACCGCCGCAGCATCAGCCCGGCGGTCGCGGCGAGCCCGGCCGTCAGCCCCCACCACACCCCGGCCGCGCCCAGTCCCAGCGGGAAGGCCAGCAGCAGCGCTGTGGGCAATCCCACAACCCAGTAGCCCACCAGCGACAGCCGGAATCCGGCCTGGGTGTCCTTGACCCCGCGCAGCAGTCCGTTGCCGATGTTCTGCGCGGCGTCGAAGAACTGCAGCACGATCGCGATCAGCAGCAGGGTGTGCGCGAGCCGGACGGTGTCGTCGTCCTTGCCCGCGATATAGCCCAGTCGCAGCACCAGATCCGGTACCGCGAGGTAGGCCACGCCGACCAGCGCGGCGACCACCGCGGCGTGGCGCAGCGCGAGCCAGGCCAGGCCCTGGGCATGGCGGAACTCCTCGCGCGCCACGGCCTTGCTGACCAGGATCGACGATCCGTGCGACAGGCCGACCGCGACCTGGAACACGATGTAGACCAGCTGATAGACCACGTTGTGCGCGGCCAGCGCGGCCGGACCGAAGGTGCCCATCACCAGCGCCAGCACCGAGAACATCCCCGCCTCCGACCCGTAGGTCAGCGCGATCGGGGTGCCCAGCCGCAATTCGGCCGCGATCGTGCGCCAGCGCACCGGCCACATCCGAATCGGCAGGGTCGCACCGATTTCCGCGTCGTGGCGGACCATGGCCCACAGCACGGCGAAGGTGATCAGGAAGACCAGTGAGGTCGCGATGCCGATGCCGGTGAGCCCGAGCGCGGGCAGTCCGGCCCAGCCGTGCATGAGGGCCAGGGCGAGTACGAGATTCAGCGCCACCGAGCCGAGCGTCACCATCAGCAGGGCCTGCGGGCGCTGCATGCCGACCGAGTACTGGCGCAGCACCTGAAACCACAGGCACGGCAGCAGGCCGGGCGCCAGCGCCACCATCATGGGCCGCGCCTCGGCGAGCACGCTCGCGTCCTGGCCGAGCCACTGCAGCGCCCAGCCCAGCCCGATCAGCACCAACCCGCCCAGCAGTCCGGCGACGGTGGCGATGAGGAAGCTGGCCCGCACCACATCGCGAATCTCGTTGGCGGGGTTGGTCTTGCGCTTCTCGGCGCGGCTGAGCACCGTGGCGACCTGATTACCGGTCGCGGTGATCAGGCCGACGCACATGGTGCGGATCTGGTTGAACAGCGTCAGCGCCAGGCCGCCCGCGGCGACCTGGCTGATGCCGAGCGACCCCATCAGGGCGATATTGGTCGTCGATACGGCGACCTGCGCCAGCTGGGTCATGGCGATCGGGGTTGCCAGCGCGGTCAGCTGTCGGCTGTCTCCCTCCGCCGCCGCGGCGAACGTCGCGAACCTCGTCCTCACGACGCCCCTACCAGGCTGCTCGGGGCGTAACGATCCAGCAATTGCAACACCTCGCGTTCGGTGGCCGGGTCGAGCAGGTCACGCTCGGCCATCCAGTCGTCGTCGAAGACCGTATCCAAGTACTTCTCGCCGCCGTCGCACACGATCGTGACGATCGTGGAGCCCGGCGGGAACTCCTCGAGTCGGATGAGCGCGGCGTGTACCGACCCGCCCGCCGACCCGCCCAGCAGCAGGCCGTTGCGTCGCGCCACCGCGCGGGCGGTGGCGAAGGCGGCCACGTCGGTGACCTTCACACCCTCGTCGAGCAGCGAGTAGTCGACGGCCGTGCCGACCGTGGCGCCCGGCGGGGTGCCGGTGCCGGACTGCCAGTACGGGCCGCCCTCGCCGCCGAAGGCGATCGAGCCCACCGGCTCCACGCCGATCACCCGCGGCGCACAGCCGAGTTCGCGCAACCGCCGCGCGGTACCGAACAGCGAGCCGCCGGTGCCGACCGCGGACAGCAGGATGTCGACGCTGCCGAGATCCTCCAGCAATTCTTCGGCGACCGCGTAGTAGCCGAGCGCGTTGGCGTCGTTGTTGTGCTGTTCGGTGAAGTAGGCGTCGGGGCGGGCGGCGGCCATCGCCTCGGCGAGATCCTCTCGCGCCGAGGTGGCCAGGCTGTCGTCGCCGTCGTCGGCAACATAGACCAATTCGGCTCCCATGGCTTTCATCGCGCGCAGCTTGTCCTTGCAGGCGTGGTGATCGACCACCGCGGTGAAGCGATACCCACGTTCGGCCGCTACCACCGCCAGACCCAGTCCGGTATTGCCGGATGTCGACTCGATGATATGCCCGCCATCGGGCAGCAAACCGCGCCGCTCGGCATCGAGCACCATTTCCCGGGCCATCCGGATCTTGGCGGCGCCGGTCGGGTTGAACTGCTCGAGCTTGAGCAGCAACCGCGTGCCCGTCGCGGTGGTCGCGAGTTCGAACAGCGGGGTGTTGCCGATCAGATCCGTCACTCGGCGGACGAGTGGCATGCGTATCTCCTCGGGTGGGCTGATGGGTGAGGGTCGCCGGTCACCCGGCGTCGATCGTCCAGCGGAACCGTCCCTCGGGTGCGTCGTGCAGCACCACCTTGGGTGGGATCGGCAGCTGGTGGAACGGGGACTCGTTGGAGTCCATCTGATAACCGGCGGTATTCGGATAGACGAGCAGATCGCCCACCTCGACGGCGCGCGGCAGCGGAATGCGCCGCCAGCTGAGCATGTCCGATTCCAGGCAGGTGGCCGCGCCGACCGCCGCCGCGCCCGGCGCGCCCGGCCGGGTGGGCCAGGGCGCCGGGTCGGGCAGGTATTCGCTGTCGAACCACTGTTCCGACAGGCTCAGGCTGGTCCCGTCGACGGTCAGCAGTTGATACGAATGTCCCTGCACGGTACGGGTTTTCGCGCCCTGTACGCGAAACACGCTGCTGCCCGCGCGATCCAGCAGCGCCCGGCCGGGTTCGATGGCCAGGCGAATATCGTTGTCGCGCAGGCTCGTTGCCAGATCGCCATGGTCCAGGATGGCGGCGAGCATGGCGGGACCGGGGGCGGGGCAGTGATAGGGGTAGTAGTCGTCGAAGCGCTTGTCGGCGTGGAACCAGTGCGGGCCCGCACCCGCTCGAAAGGCCCGCCAGTGCTCGGCCGGGACGTAGTCCACGGCGAAGCCGCCGCCGATGGAGATCGTGCGCACCGGATGTCCGAGCGCCCGGGCGGCGCGGCAGCGTTCCACCAGCGCCGCCGCCAGCTCGGCCCGGGCAATAGGATCGTAACCGGACAAATGGAAGCTGAAGCCCTCGAGGCGCACCGCGCCGAGCGGCGTGTGCGTCAGAGCGGCCTGGAGTTCGGCCTCGGTCATGCCGAACCGGCTCGACGAGCCCGGCGGCAGCACCCGCAGCAGCACCCGCGCCGGAAGATCCAGCGCGACGAGGCGGGCCAGTTCGCCGAGTTCGTCGATCGCGATCAGGGCCCCGTGCCGGGCCGAGAGCCACAGCAGCTCATCGGATTTCGCGGGGCCGGTCACCATCAGCTCGTCGCCGCGGACCCCGTGCGCGAGCGCCGCGGTCAGCTCGCCGGTGCTGGCGACATCGATCCCCGCCCGGTGGTCGGCGCAGGCGC
Source organism: Nocardia sp. CDC159 (assembly GCF_023740735.1). Classification (GTDB taxonomy): domain Bacteria; phylum Actinomycetota; class Actinomycetes; order Mycobacteriales; family Mycobacteriaceae; genus Nocardia; species Nocardia pulmonis. Next base: position 136,425 of record NZ_JAMRXH010000014.1, on the reverse strand, counting down.
GTACCACGCACGCGGCCTTGTTCGCCTTCTTGCCGTAGTAGATCGCACCCTCGACGCCCGACCGCTCGAACACCGCGTGGAAGCCGTCGATGTTGTGCCCGACCCGCGCCGGATACATCACATGGAACGGTCCGCCGATCGCGAAGGCGATGTCGCCCAGCAGATTCGGGTCGTCGAGCAACCGCCGCTCCCACTCGTCTCGATGGGCGGGCATGGGTGCGGCGATGCTCGGGGCGATCAGTCCCACAGACGTACCTCCGTTCCTCGTCCCTCACCGATGGCTCGTTCTGCCAGGGCGTGCGCGACCGCGACATCGGTGAGCACCAGGCCGCTGTTGTAGACGAAGATGCGTTCGTCGTCGCCGCGGCGGCCCACGGCGCGGCGGGCCAGAATCGTCGGCAGTTCGGCGTCGACGGGGCGCAGTCTGCCGTCCGGTCCGGCCATATCGGTTCCGGTGAGCGCCATCTGCTCGGCACTGGTGGCGATCACGCGGTCGGCGTCGTGCAGCGCCGAGGGCGCGAGACCGTAGCCGACCAGCACCGCCACCGAACCCGGTGCCAGATCGGCGGATTCGAGCGCGACGGCGGTGCCGGGCCCGGCGGTGGCGAGCACGACGTCGGCCGCGCGGGCGGCGGCCCGCGGGTCGGCGACGGTGCGCAGCTCCAGTCCGGGGCGATAGGCGGCCAGCTGGTCGTGAACCGCCTTCAGGCCCTCCTCGTGCGTGCCGTACACCATCAGCCGATCCAACTGCGGATTCGCGGCGAGCAGATGTGGCAGGGCATGCCTGCCCTGGGTGCCGGTGCCGATGAGCAGCACGCTGCGCGCATCCGGGCGCATCGTCTCGCGCACCAGCAGCGCCGAGGCCGCCGGAGTGCGCACCGCGCCGACGCGGGCGCAGTCCATCATGGCGATCGGCATGCCGGTCGCGTCGTCGTAGAGCGTGATCGTGGTGTAGTACCGCTTGGTGCTGCGATCGTGGCTCGGATCGAACTTGTAGGAGGTCTTCATCGCGACCACCCGGCGTCGCCCGTCGCGGCCGAGCATGGCGTAGGCCACCGACCAGCCGTCGGGATGGGCGACGCTGAGCTTGCGCGGATTGTCCGACTCGCCCGCCGCGAGGGCCAGATACGCGTCTTCGACGGCGCGCACCACCTCACCCGGGGTGATCGGAACGTCGGCTAGGTCGCTGCGGCTCAGAATCCGTAGCGGGGTGGGCTTGGTGGTACTCACGGTCTTCCTCGTTCATCTTCGATCCGAAAGGCGTGACCGTTCGCTGTCCGTAACCACTTTCGCCGTGCTCGGCGGGAGTGCGGCGGCGGGGCAGCCGGATGTTGACCCGCTTGAGCCAGCGATCGGTCCCGTCGTAGCGCGGGGTGAACGGTACTCGGCCGTGCACCACCACGTCGTTGTCCACCAGCAGCAGCTCACCCGGGCGCAGCACCGCGGCGCGGCATACCCGCTCCAGCTCCGCGCCGAGATGGGCGTAGGCGCGGCGGTATTCGTCGTCGGCGTCGTCGAGCGGGGTGTAGGCGGGGTCGTAGCGCAGCGTCGGCGCGTCCGCCGCGCCGCCGATGGTCGCCACCGGACTCGCCGGATGGTGGTGGAAATCGGTGCCGTAGGAGACATCCGGCAGGATCGGCAGCAGCGGCTCCCGCAGACGGAGCCGCTGCCGCTCGTCCAGCTCGATCTGGCGCACCGACGAGACGGTGGTGCCGACTAGATCGGGATTGCGCAGGCAGCCCAGCATCAACAGGTGCGCCCGCTCCGGATGGAAGGCGTCCTCGGTGTGCGGGCTGAGCAGCGTGGTGCTGCTGGCGCCGGACTGTTCGTGTTCGTGGCCGGGGGAGGGGACGATGTTGTTCACCAGCCGCCCGCCCTGCTGGCCCTCCCAGCCGAACGGCTCACCCGCGCAGCGCGCCAGCAGCAGCATCGCCAAATCCAGTTCCAGCGACGCGTGCCGCAGCTGGGCGTCGCCGCTCCACGCGGCGGCCTGGCGCCAGTCGCGCGGGGTCGGGCCCAGTTCGCCCTCGTGCAGCGGGATGCCGGACACGATCGCCGCGCCCGCGGTGGTGGCCGGTGGGCGCACGGCGTCCCGCACGGCTCGGGGCAGGGCGGCCGCGCGCTCATCGATCAGGTCGATCAACCGCGGATCGGTGAGGGTCGTGGCGCTGCGGGCGGACCATCCCGGCATATCTTCGATTGTGGCGGCGATCGCGGCGGCGGTGGCGCGAACCGATTCGGCGGCGGCCGCGGGCAGTTCCCGGCGTTCGATCTCGTCGAGAGCCCCAGGTGGGGGTGTATGACGTTCGCACAGAACGTTTTTCACCAGGTGTTCCCTTCTTCGCAACGTAGGTGAAGCAGGTGGTGAAGACTCGGTGTGCGAAGTTAGCCGCTCGCGGGAGCTTAAGCAAGGCTTACCTAAGAGTGTTTCGAAAATAGCTGAAGGGCATTAACGAACGGTGGCACGATAGCCGACTGTTGGCTGATCGTCGCACTCGATCGGATCCGCGCCCGCGTGGACGAATGCTGCTCCCGTATCGCAAACTCATTAGGTTAGCCTTGGCTGCCCGGGGTGACGAAGCGATGAGGATGAGGCAACCGCGATGACGATCATGACCCGCAGGCAGATTCTGGGCGCCGGACTCGGACTCGGTGCGGCACTGGCGCTGGGCGCATGCGGCCGCGGTTCCGGCGACACCGGCACGCTGCGCGTCGGCGCACTCGGCAAGGTGTCGGCGCTGCAACAGGATCCGCACGCGAACCTCAGCAACGACAGCGATTTCCTGATCGCCTCGCTCGTCTACGACGCGCTCACCGTGCCCGGGGCGGACCCGACCGTGCAGCCCCGGCTGGCCACCTCCTGGGCCGCCGATCCGGAGCAGCGGCGCTGGGTGTTCACGCTGGCCGAGAACGCGACCTTCCACGACGGCAGCAAGGTCACCGCCGACGATGTGGTGTGGTCGCTGCGGCGGCTGCGCGAGAAGGGCGGGGAGTCGAAGGTTCCGGTGCGCGCGGAGGACATCGCCGCCGACGGTCCGAATCGGGTCGTGCTCACCGCGGCCGCGCCCAACAGTCAGATCCCGTTGCTGGTGCGCCTGATGACGTTCACGGTCAAGCAGGGCACCACCGACTTCACCGAACCCGTTGGGAGCGGACCGTTCCGGCTGGAATCCTATCGGCAGGGCAATGCCCGGCTGGTGCGCAACGACGCCTGGCACGGCCCGAAGCCGCGGCTGGAGGCCATCGAGATCACCATGTTCGAGGGCGTGGACGCGCTGTCCAACGCAGTGCTGGGCGGGCAGATCGATCTGGCGTCGAATGTGGGCGCGATCGCCGGTCGCACCGCCGCCGGGCGCGGTGATCTGCAGGTGATCCGCCGTCCCAACGACACCGCGGTCGCGATCGCCATGCGCACCGCCGACGGCCCGTTCGCCGATCCGCGGGTGCGCACCGCGCTGCGGCTCGCGGCCGATCGCGATGCGCTTGTCGCGCAGGCATTCTCGGGCTTCGGCACCGTCGCCAACGACATTCTGGGTACCGGTGATCCGCAGTACGCCAAGGATATTCCGCAGCGTCGCCGCGATCACGAGCGGGCGCGCGGGCTGCTGGCCGAGGCGCGCTTCGATACCGGCACGACCTATCAGCTGGTGACCAAGGAGGAGGCGCCCGGCGAGGCGGAGTCGGCCAAGCTGTTCGCCGCCCAGGCTCGCGAGATCGGGGTGAAGCTGGAAGTGGTGGTGCAGGATTCGGGCACCTTCTACGACCGCACCTGGCTGCACGCGCCGCTCTACACCGTGAACTGGGGCACCAACGATTCGGTGCTGTTCTTCGCCACCAAGCTGATGGCCTCGAGCAGCAATCGCAACGAAACAGCCTTCGCCGACCGGGAATTCGACGCCGCCACCGCCGCCGCGCTGGCCGCCGGGAATCCGGCCGACTACGCCCGGGCCTGCCGCACGGTGCAGCAGCTCCAGCACGAGCGCGGCGGATATCTGGTGTGGGGCATGGCCGACGGCATCGATATCGCGGCGAGCCGGGTGCGGGATCTGCCGACCCTAGGTGGCTTCGGCCGGGTGCAGCTGGAACGGGTCTGGCTGGCGTCGTGACGACGTTCCTGGGTCTGCTGCTCCGCCGGTTCGCGCTGCTGGTGGTGTTGCTGGCGCTGGTGTTCACGGTGGTCTCGGTGCTGCCCGGCGACGCCGCGCGGGCTGCCCTGGATCGCGACGCCTCGCCGGAACTGCTCGCGGCCAAGCGGCATGAGCTGGGGCTGGATCGTCCACTGCCGCAGCGCTTCTGGTCCTGGCTTTGCGGGGTGTTCACCGGCGATTTCGGCTCCACCGTGCGCGGGCGGCCGGTCGGCGACCTGCTGGCGGCCGCCGCGCCGCAGACGCTGCTGCTGGGCGGGCTGGCGCTGGTGCTCACCGTGGTGGCGGCGCTCGGGCTGGGCATGTGGTGGGCGGCCCGGCCGTCGGGCTGGCTCGCGCGGGTGCTGCAGCCGACGACGGCCATGGTGGTCGCCCTGCCGGAGTTCGTGGTCGCGGCGGTGCTGATCATGGTGTTCTCGTTCGCGGCGGGCTGGCTGCCCGCGGTCACGGTGGCCGGACGCTCGGGCTTTCCGGCCCGGCCGGACATGCTGGTGCTGCCGGTGCTGGCACTGGCCATCCCGCATATCGGCTGGAATACCCGCGTGGTACGGGGCGCGCTGGCCGATGCCGGTCGCGCGCCGCACGTGGAGCAGGCCGCGCTGGAGGGATTGGCGCAGGCGCCCCTGCTGTTTCGGCATGTGCTGCCGGTGGCGCTGCCCACCATCGTGGCCTCGGTGGCGACGACGGTCGGCATGCTGTTCGGCGGGGCGCTGGTGGTGGAGAGCCTGTTCAACTATCCGGGACTGGGCGCGCTGCTGGCGGGGTCCATCTCCGATCGGGATACCGCCCTCACCGCCGCCACGGCGGCCGTCGCGGGGGTGGTGATCATGGCGGTGCTGCTGCTGTCGGATGGCGTGCGCGCGTGGGCGATTCGAGGGCGGCGATGACGCATCGGCGGCTCTGGGTGCGCGGACTGCCCGCGGTGATCGTGGTGCTGGCCGCGGTCGTCGGCCCGTGGCTCGCGCCGCACGGGGTGGACGATGGTGTCGGAGCTCCGTTCGCGGCACCGAGTTCGGCTGCCTGGCTGGGGTCGGATCGGTTGGGGCACGATGTGTTCAGTCAGCTGCTGCGCGGCGGGTGGGGGCTGATTCTGCTGGCCGCCTTCATCGCCGCGGTGGTGACCGGGCTCGCCAGTGTGCTCGGTGCGGTGGTGGCGCTGTGGCCGCGGTGGGGTGCGGTGATCGAGCGCTGCGCCGATCTGCTCATCCTGCTGCCGGTCGTGCTGGCGCTGCTGCTGGTGGTGATGTCGTGGCCGCGGTGGGGCACCGTCGGGGTGGTGACCGTGGGGATCGTGTTCGGGGTGCCCTATTGCGCACGGGTTTTCGCGGCGGCCGCCACCGGCATCGCCGCCACGGGATATATCGAGGCGGCGCGGCTGAGCGGGGAGTCGGCGGGGTACGTGATCTTCCGGGAGATGCTGCCGAACATGCGCGAACTGCTGCTCACCCAGCTCGGGCTGCGATTCGTCGCGGGCATGTACATCGTCGCGACCGCGGCCTTCCTGCGCCTGCCGACCGCGCTCGGCGAGGCCAACTGGGCGGTCATGGTGCGCGACAACGCCTCCGGCATTCTGCTCAATCCGTGGGCGGTGCTGGCTCCCAGTCTGGCCATCGGCGTGGTGGCGGTGAGCGTGAACCTGCTGGCCGCCGCGCTGGGCACGGTGGCGCGGCTGCCGCAGTCGATCGGGGGTGCGTGAGCGTGATCGTCGTGGCGGAGCTGTCGGTCCGGGCGGGCGAAACCGCACTGCTGGAACCGATCTCGCTGACGGTGCCCGCCGGTGGCATCGTCGGACTGCGCGGGCCGTCGGGCTGCGGTAAGTCGACGCTGCTGCGGGCGCTGCTCGGGCAGGTGCCCGCCGGAGCGACCGCGACCGGCGCCGTGCGGGTCGGCGAGCACGATGTGCTGACGCTGCGACCCCAGGTGCTGCGGCAGTTCCGGCGGCGCGAGATCGCCTTCGTCGGACAGGATCCCGGCGTGGCGCTCAATCCGACCATGCGGGTGCGATCGCTGCTCGGGGAGCTCGCCGATCCGCGGCACGCCCTGGAGGCGCTGGCGGCGGTGGAACTGCCGGAGTCGTATCTGCGCCGCCGTCCCGCCGAGCTGTCCGGCGGCGAGCAGCGCCGCATCGCCCTGGCCCGCGCCCTCGCCCGGCACACGCCGGTACTCGTACTCGACGAGCCGCTGGCCGGACTGCACGGGCGGCTGCGCTCGGCGGTGATCCGGCTGCTGCGCCGCCGGGCGGGCGAGCGCGGCACCACGATCGTGGTGTCGGGGCACGATTCGGCCGCGCTGCGGGAATTGGCCGACGAGGAGATCTTCGTCGGGCGTGCCCTGCCCAAGCCGGGGGTGAGTGCGGGTCGCGCCGGTTCCGGTGACGGAAAGGAGAGGCCCGCATCGCGATTCGCTGGTGGGCAGGCGAAAGATGCCGGGGCGCTGGCCATTTCGGGTCTCGCGGTGGACATCGGCAGGCGGCGGGTGCTCGAGGGGATCGACCTGCGGCTGGCGGCGGGGGAGGCGCTGGCGGTCACCGGGCCGTCCGGCGCGGGCAAGTCGACCCTGGCGCGGGCCGTGGTCGGCCTGCGCAAACCGGCCGCGGGCTCGGTCCGCTCGGCGGGCCGGATCGCGCTGGTGCCGCAGGACAGCACGGGCAGCCTGAATCCCCGCCGGACCATCGCGGAGACCCTGGGTCGCCCCCTGCTCCGGCAGCACGGCGTCCGAGCCCCCGGGGCCATCGCCGACCTGCTGCACACCGTCGAACTGAAACCGGAACTGGCCCACCGCTATCCGCACGAGCTGTCCGGCGGCCAGCGCCAGCGCGTGGCCCTGGCCCGAGCCCTGGCCTCGAACCCGGCCGTCCTGGTGTGCGACGAGGTGACCGCCGCCCTGGACCCCGACACGGCCGAGGCGATCATGACCCTGCTCGACACCCTGCGCCGCGACCGCGCCCTGGCGCTGCTCCTGATCACCCACGACATGAGCCTGGTCACCCGCTACTGCGAGCGAATGTGTGTGCTCGAACACGGCCGGATAGTCGAAGCGGGCACGGTCACCGACCTGCTGACCGCACCGAGTCACGACGCGACCCTCGCGTTGCTCGGGTGATGAGGGGAAGCTGCGGGTGATGAGGGGAAGCTGCGGGTGATGCGGGGAAGCTGCGGGTAATGAGGGAAGCTGCGGGTGATGGACCGGCTGTTGGGGAGCGGCACGGATAAATAGGGGCATGGGCACGGTGCCGGGATCTGGATGATGGAAACGTGCGTCTGAGAAAGTGTGGTGGCCGGGCCGGGGTTGCTCGCGCCGGTGCTGTGTTCGCCGTCGCGGCCGTCGTGCTGGCCGGATGCGGGATCGGTGGGGAGCCGTTGCCGCCGATTCCGGAGGGGGTGCCGCCGGGGCCGGGAACGCCCGTGCCGCCGATCGATCTCGATGCTCCCGGGCGCAGTGCCGAGCAGTTGCGCGGCTGGGCCGAGGAGCAGGCCGGGGCGCTGCGCATTCCGGTGGTGGCGCTCGAGGCGTACGGATATGCGGCCGCGGTGCTGGCGCGCTCGCGCCCGGACTGCGGAATCGCCTGGACCACCCTCGCCGGAATCGCCTCCGTGGAGAGCAAGCACGGCAGCCACGGCGGTGCGCGCCTGGACGCCGATGGCGGGGTGCGACCCCCGATCCGCGGCATGCCGCTGGACGGATCACCTGGCGTGGCACGGATTCTCGACGAGGCCGCGACCGCGCGCGCCGGAAGCCCGGTCTACGTGCGCGCCGAGGGGCCCTTCCAGTTCCTGCCCGAGACCTGGCAGCGCTTCGGCGTCGACGCGAATGGCGACGGTGTGGCCGATCCGGACAATATCGACGACGCCGCCCTCACCGCCGCCCGCTATCTGTGCGTCAGCGGCGGCAGGCTCACCACCCCGGAGGGCTGGCGCAAGGCGCTGTTCACCTACAACCAGTCCAACGCCTACATGCTGAAGGTCCGCGATCACGCGGCGGCCTACAGCATCGGCCGCCGGGCCTGAGGAACTGCTCGAGGTCACCGAGGTTCGCCTACGTTAGGCTCGCGGTGCACGGATCGCCGTGCGACCTGCTCATGGACGGCGGTGAGCAGGACGGAGTCCACAGCCGAAGGAGTGTCGTTTCGTGGCCATCATCGAACAGGTCGGAGCTCGCGAGATCCTGGATTCGCGCGGTAACCCCACCGTCGAGGTCGAGATCGCTCTCGACGACGGCACCCTGACCAGGGCGGCCGTGCCGTCCGGCGCGTCCACGGGTGAGCACGAGGCCGTGGAACTGCGCGACGGCGGCGACCGCTACGGCGGCAAGGGTGTGCAGAAGGCCGTCGAGGGCGTCCTCGACGAGATCGCCCCGGCCATCATCGGTCTCGACGCGGTCGAGCAGCGCACCGTTGACCAGGTCCTGCTGGATCTGGACGGCACCCCCGACAAGTCCCGCCTCGGCGCGAACGCCCTGCTCGGCGCCTCGCTCGCGGTCGCCCGCGCGGCGGCGGAGTCCTCGGGCCTGGAGCTGTTCCGCTACCTCGGCGGCCCGAACGCCCACGTGCTGCCGGTGCCGATGATGAACATCCTCAACGGTGGCGCCCACGCCGACACCAGCGTCGACGTCCAGGAATTCATGATCGCACCGATCGGCGCGGCCACCTTCAAGGAGGCGCTGCGCTGGGGTGCGGAGGTCTACCACGCGCTCAAGGCCGAGCTGAAGACCAAGGGGCTGTCGACCGGCCTCGGTGACGAGGGCGGTTTCGCGCCCGATCTCGCCGGCGGCACCCGCGAGGCGCTGGACCTGATCGCCGCCGCGATCGGCAAGGCCGGTTACCAGCTGGGCACCGATGTGGCCCTGGCCCTCGATGTCGCGGCGACCGAGTTCTACACCGCGGGTGCGGGCTACAAGTTCGAGGGCACCGAGCGCACCGCCGAGCAGATGGCCGAGTTCTACGCCGAACTGCTGTCGGCCTACCCGCTGGTCTCCATCGAGGACCCGCTGTCGGAGGACGACTGGGACGGCTGGGTCGCGCTGACCGATCGGATCGGCGACAAGGTGCAGCTGGTCGGCGACGACCTGTTCGTCACCAATCCGGAGCGTCTCGAGGAGGGCATCGCCAAGGGCGCCGCCAACGCGCTGCTGGTAAAGGTGAACCAGATCGGCACCCTGACCGAGACCCTGGACGCGGTCGAACTCGCCCACCGCAACGGCTACAAGACGATGATGAGCCACCGCTCCGGCGAGACCGAGGACACCACCATCGCCGACCTGGCGGTGGCCGTGGGCAGCGGTCAGATCAAGACCGGCGCCCCCGCCCGCAGCGAGCGCGTCGCCAAGTACAACCAACTGTTGCGCATCGAGGACGCGCTGGGCGACTCGGCCCGCTACGCCGGGGACGTCGCGTTCCCGCGCTTCGTCTTCGAAGGCTAGTAACGTCGTCTCGAGTCGCGGCGAGGACAACCGACTTTCGAGGTGTGACATATGACTGAGCGACGGGCGCGCGGTACCAGTCCGGCCGGACGGGGAGACCGCCGCTCGTCGCGGTCGGCCCGCTCGCGCCCCGAGCGTGCGGCCGGTGCGTCGGCCCCCGCGGCCCGCACCGCCGCGGGCAAGCGCGCGGCCCAGCGTCGGTCCGGGAAGTCGGAATCCGGTGCGACGGCGAAGAAACCGGCCCGCGCCGCGAGATCCCCGCGCAAATCCGAGGACCGGCACGAGCGCAAGATCCTCGGCCTGTCCACCGGGCGCGCGGTGATCCTCGCGGCCGTGCTGTGCGCCCTGGCGCTCACGCTGGCGGTGCCCATGCGCACCTACTTCAGTCAGCGCGCGGAGTCGGCCCAGCTGGCCGAGCAGCGCCGCGACCTGGAGGCCGAGCTGGCGCGGCTGCGCGATCGCCGTGCCCAGCAACAGGATCCGGCCTACATCAAATCCGAGGCCCGCGGCCGGTTGCGCCTGGTGATGCCCGGCGAGACGCCCTACATCGTGCAGGTGCCCGGAATCGAACAGCCCGCGGTCCCGGTCCAGACCGCCCAGCCCCGCAGGCCCGACCCGTGGTACACGCAGCTGTGGCGCAGTATGTCCAATCCCCAACGCACCCAGGCGGATCCGGAACCCACCACCCCGGCCCCGCCTCCGGAAGGAGCACCCCGGTGACCCAGCCCGACCCCCAACCGAGCGCGGCCGATCTCGAGATCGTCGCCCGGCAGCTGGGCCGCCCGCCGCGCGGAGTGCTCGCCATCGTCTACCGCACCCCGGACGGGCAGCCGGGCGTGGTGAAGACCGCTCCGCGGCTGCCCGACGGCACCCCGTTCCCCACGCTCTACTACCTGACCGATCCCCGGCTCACCGCCGAGGCGAGCAGGCAGGAGGCCGCCGGTCTCATGCGCGGCATGACCGAACGGCTCGCCAACGACCCGCAACTGGCGGCCGCATACCGCGCCGCGCACGAGAGTTATCTGGCCGAGCGAAATGAAATCGAATCCCTCGGCACCGATTTCAGCGGCGGCGGCATGCCGGATCGGGTGAAATGTCTGCACGTGCTGATGGCGCACGCACTGGCGAAGGGGCCGGGCGTGAACCCGCTCGGCGACGAGGCGGTCGCCCTGGCCGCCGATACCGGACTGCGCGGCACCGCGATTCCCGCGGACTGGCCGAAATACGAAGGGGCACCTGATGAGTAACCGGGTGGCCGCGGTCGACTGCGGCACGAACTCGATCCGACTACTGATCGCCGATGTGGGCGCGGACGGACGGCTGTCCGATGTGCACCGCGAGATGCGAATCGTGCGCCTGGGCCAGGGCGTCGACGCCACCGGCGAACTCCATCCCGAGGCGATCGAGCGCACCCGCGCCGCCCTGCACGACTACGTCGATCTGATGCGCGACAACGAGGTCACCCGGGTGCGCATGGTCGCGACCTCGGCCACCCGCGACGCGCGCAATCGCGACGACTTCTTCTCCATGGCCGCCGCCGAACTGGGCCGGGTCGTGCCCGGTGCGTGGGCCGAGGTGATTACCGGCGACGAGGAGGCGCGGCTGTCGTTCGCCGGTGCGGTCGGCGAATTGTCGGGCAGCGAGGGGCCTTTCGTCGTGGTCGATCTCGGCGGCGGGTCGACCGAGGTGGTGCTCGGCGACAGCACCGGCGTGCAGTCGGCCTATTCCGCCGATATCGGCTGCGTCCGAATCACCGAGCGCTGCCTGCACGGCAACCCGCCCACGCCCGAGGAGGTCGCCTCGGCCCGATTCTTCGCCTCGCAGCGGCTGGCGCAGGCGTTCGGCGTGGTGCCGGTCGAGCGGGCGCGCACCTGGGTCGGCGTCGCCGGAACCATGACCACGATCGCCGCGGTCGCACTGGATTTGCCCGAATACAATTCGGAGAAGGTGCATCTCACCCGGCTGCGCCTGGACCAGGTGCGCGCGGTCTGCCACCGGCTGGTTGCCATGGACCACGACGAGCGGGCCGCGCTGGGTCCGATGCATCCCGGCCGAGTCGACGTCATCGGCGGTGGGGCGGTCATCACCGAGGTCCTCGCCGACGAACTGGCCCGGCGGGCAGGCATTTCCGAACTCGTCGTCAGCGAGCACGACATCCTGGACGGGATCGCGCTGTCGATCGCCTGAGCGCGATGGTCCGTTTTGTCCAGTGGGGCGCGCGCACCCCGCATGGGTGCCGTGCAGTGTGCCAAGCTGCCATACCGGCAGATGTGCACATTGAGGGCAAATTGCTCAAGCGTCCAACATTCTGACCGGAATTTACTTCCTCGACACAGATACCCCGCTACTCTGCTGGCCGCAGCGACCATTACCTGGCTCGCTGTATTTCTCGCGACCACAACCCCGGTTGCTGAGAGATTGCGTGAACATGGAAAGGTCGAGCGCATGACGGAAGTGGCTCAGCCGGAGCAGCGGGGGACCGAACGGACGGTGTTCGGGCATCCGATCGGTCTGGTGAATCTGTTCGGAGTCGAGCTGTGGGAACGGTTCTCGTACTACGGCATGCTCACGATCCTGGGCTACTACCTGTACTACTCGCTGGCCGACGGCGGCCTGGGGCTGGAAAAGGCCACGGCCACCGGCATCGTCGGCGCCTACGGCGGCCTGGTCTACCTGTCGACCGTGCTGGGCGGGTGGATCGCCGATCGCCTGCTGGGCATGGAGCGCACCGTGTTCTACGGCGGTGTGGTCGTGATGGCCGGGCATATCGCGTTGGCGGTGCTGCCCGGACTGCTCGGGGTCGGCGTGGGCCTGGTGCTGGTCGCACTGGGCAGCGGCGCGCTCAAGGCGAACGCGTCCTCGCTGCTGGGCACCCTCTACGCCAAGGGTGACGCGCGGATCGACGGCGGCTTCACGCTGTTCTATCTCGGTATCAACCTCGGCGCCTTCATCGGGCCGCTGGTCACCGGTCTGCTGCAGGACAACATCGGCTTCCACTGGGGCTTCGGCGCGGCCGCGGTCGGCATGGCGCTGGGCCTGACGCAGTACGTGGTCTTCCGCCGCAATCTCGGCAGCCATGGCCGTATCGTGCCGAATCCGCTGCCGCAGAGCCAGGTGGGGCGGGTGGTCGCCCTCGCGGCCGCGGTGATCGTGATCGTCGCTCTCGCGATGGCGACCGGGTTGATCACGCTGGCGAATCTGAAGTGGGTGGCCACCGGTGTCATCGCCATCGCCTCGATCATCTACTTCGTGGTCATCCTGACCCATCCGAAGGTGACCCCGATCGAGCGCACCCGGGTGCGCGCGTTCATCCCGCTGTTCGCCGCCAACGCCGTGTTCTGGTCGCTGTTCCAGCAGATCTTCACCGTGCTCGTGGTGTACTCCGACGAGCGGATGGACTGGTCGATCTTCGGCTGGACCGCGCCCTCGAGCTGGATCGCCTCGGAGGAGCCGATCTGGATCATCACGCTCTCACCGCTGTTCGCGATCATGTGGACCCGGCTGGGCAACCGCGCCCCCAGCACCCCGCGCAAATTCGCCTACGGCGTGATCGGCATGGGTGCGGCCTTCCTGCTGTTCGTGCTGCTGACCGCCTTCGAGGGCAAGACCGTTCCCGCGCTGCTGGTGTTCTTCATCATGGGCCTGTTCGCGGTCTCGGAACTGCTGCTGTCCCCGATCGGCCTGGCCGTCACGAGCAAACTCGCCCCCGAGGCCTTCCAAGCCCAGATGATGGCGCTCTACTTCTTCTCGATCGGCCTCGGCACCGCCCTGTCCGGCGTCCTCGCGGGCTTCTACGACCCCGACAGCGAGGTCGCCTACTTCGGCCTCACCGGCCTGATCGCCATCGCGGTAGGCATCCTCGTCTACTTCTTCGCCCCCCGGGTGAGCCGACTGATGGAGGGCGTCCACTGACCACCCGGCCGGAGAATTCCGAGACGCCCGTACAAATTCGGTAGGCTGACCCGGCACGCCCCCGTAGCCCAATTGGCAGAGGCAGCGGACTTAAAATCCGCCCAGTGTCGGTTCGAGCCCGACCGGGGGCACATACCAACAACAGGATTTTCGCAGTTCAGAGGCTTGAGGCCTCGCTAACTGTATCCGGACTCAGGATGAAACCCCAGGTCAGATGCTGCCGGTTCGAACCCCTCGGGGCAAGGTGGTTCAAACCCGCAGCCTTCAGTCGAGTAGGGATTGGTTCGGCGGCTCGACCGTCATTCGACGGTACGTGTGCACTCGGGATCAGGAGGGCGGCTTGCTTGCAAGCTGGCCCATTCCAGCAGGTCACCGATAACCGCTGCGAGTTCACTGCGCAAATGTTCGTCTTGCTCGCCCTCGACATAGCTCACTCGGTAGGCAAATGCCCATTGCCGACGGCGCCTATCGAACTGGGGTCGCTCTTGGGGTTCCATGACCTTCGATGATCCAGCGATCACGAGGTGGGTCGGAGTACTTCCGGGCACTGCTCGACCCATAGAACTCAACCGTTGCCGCCCTGCGTCTTCCTTGCAAGTAATAGCCGGATGCCGCTACCGTCAGCAGCTGCGCCATCCGGGGCCATCGAGAACCGTTGCCCCTCAGATGAACTGGTTCGGTGGCGTCGTCGCGGTCGGCGTACTTCACCATCTCAATAGGACCAACCGTCCGGTCGGATCGTGTCCGCCCTTCCACGGGGCCACACCCGCCGATGGCCGCGTGGACTCCCAAGAGGTAGCAGGCGGGCCGTGGTTCACCATGAGTCGCGGTGGGACAGTTCCATGCCGTCGGACACCCACGCGTAGGCCGCGATCTTCCACTCGTCTGGTGAGTTGCAGATGCTCCCGACCGCTTCGGCTGTGAGCGGGTATTCAGGTTTCTCCTCACCGTGTGGTCCGACGCACCAGAGCGATGCGAACGTGCCTGGTTCTCCCAGGCACTTGCTCAGGGTGGTTGCGACGTCGTTGGCGGCGTAGGACACCATTTGCCGCAGCATCATCGAGACCTCGGTATCGAGTTCGTCGTCTGTGGGCGGCGCGCCGTATTCCTTGATGTGATCGGAGAAGTCGAACTCGGCGAGGATCCGATCGACGATCCAGGCGCGTGGAAGCAGCGGTGGTGTCCCGATGGCTTCACCGACCTCGTAGTCCCAGTCAGTGACGTAGCCTTCGTCGAAGGCGTGCACGAAGAAGGATTTCGTGATGGCCCACAGCGCGATTGCTCGCAGCTTCACTTCATTGCGATCGTCGTCGGAGTCGGCCTGGGTTTCACCGGTTTCCTCCAGGACTTTCCAGGCATAGCGGTACCAGTTGGTTTCGGAATCGCCGGTCCAGGTCTGTGGGAGCCGATCGAGGATCGGCTCGACTTCGCTGAAGGAGACATTGGTGGCGGTCATGTGTATCCGTCCGATTGAGTTGTGCGGCTTGCGATTTGAACTGACAGGGAGCACGGGCGGGAGCTGCGGACTCTCACGAAACCGTATGTGATGTTGCCGGTATGCTCCACCGAGACCGGAGAATCGGTACGGCGGCAAGTCGGGCTAGCTGTCCTGAACCGTGGCGAGGAACCTGCTGGGCTGTCCGTGCCAAGTGAGCAGCAGTTGTTCACGGGCGCGGGTGCAGGCAACGAACAGCAGGCAGCGTTCGCGCTGGAGGTCGCCGTCGTGTGCGTGGGGGTCGTCTGTTATGGGCGTGACGGCGGCGGCGAGCGGATTATGGTCGTCGTCGACTCCGGCAACGACCATGCATCGGAACTCGAGGCCCTTGATTCGATGCATTGTGCCGACCGAGATCTCACCGTGAGGGCGGTTCGTTCGGGTGAGGAGGCACGCTGAAAGACCGGCGGCGCTGAGCTGGCGGGTCAGTTTCCCGGCTATCTGGTTGGTGCGGGCCGCGATACCGATCTCTTCAGGCATCACACCGCTGGTCAGCCATCGGCGGACGGTTTCGATAATGCGCTGAGTTTCAGCCTCTTTGGTGGCGAAACCGGCGAGTTCCGGTGGCTGCCCGTGAATGTCGGACCGGCATCCGGCGATGGAGTCCAGTCCACCGTTCATGTCGTCGATGGCCTGGCCCTTCAGCAGCGCCAGGCTCCAGGCGAGGATTTCAGCCGTGGTGCGGTAGTTGATCGACAGTCGCCGGGATCGGCCACTGATGTCGATTCCGGTGTCGCGCAGGCTGACTCGGTTGGCGTAGACGCGCTGATGAGTATCTCCGGCGATGAAGATGTCGTCGGGTCCAGGGGCGACGGCGGCGCGCAGCAGCCGCCACTGATCGGGGCTGAGATCTTGGGCTTCGTCGACGACGACGTGCCGGAAGGGCTTGTCGTCGGTGGTGTCCAGGATGCGGGTGGCTTCACGGCGCAAGGTCTCCCACGTCCAGACGTTTCTGTCGGCGAGCAGCTTCTCGAACGCCATGACCGCCTCCCAGATCTTCGACTTCTGAAGTCTGCCCAGCCGTCGGCCGCGGCCATCGCGGTTGGCAGTGCGATACTCGTCGACCGTTTTCAGTCCTTGCGCGAGAATGACGTGCCGCCACTCTTCGGCCAGAAATGTTTCGGTGAATTCGGTGGGGTGCATCGAGTGCGCGTGCCGCCACAGCTTGTCCTCGCCCCGGGCATCGAGCACTCGGGGTTGCCCGTGCTTCTCTCGGAATACATTGTGCGCGAAGCGATCCACATGCCGGACGACGATCGACTCGGCCAGTTCTGGTTCCTTGACCAGGGTCATGACACCGTCCTGCAGCGAATCGGCGAGTGTCGAAGTGAAGGTGGTGAGCAGTACCCGCCCTGCTCCTCGCGCGGCGAGCCGTCGCGTGCGGTGCAACGCCACCACAGTCTTGCCGGTACCGGGTCCGCCGGTGACGCGTGCGGGACCGTGGTAGCAGGCGTCGACAATTTCGTTCTGGGTTGGGTGAAGATAGATGCGCCACAACGCGAATGGGTTGGCGAACACCTTCATCAAATCGTCAGGTCCGTCGACCAGCAGCACGCGTCCGGGGCTGCGGCGCAGCGCGGCATCCAGATCGGTGACGTCGACCGGTTCGGTGACCCGGTCGGCGCCGATCTCCGACCACACTTGTTCCGGCGTCAGCCCGGCGGCCAGCCCCAGCAGTACGTCCCACTGAATGCTGGGCAGAGCGTCTCGGGCCGCGTCGAGCTGTTGCTGACTGGTCATGGCGCGCGCTGCTGCCAGGGTCGTGTCGTCGATACCGAGTCGCCGCAGGTCATTGTCGCTGACGTGGGCGAAGAGCCGGGCCGGAGTGCGCTCGGCCGCGGCGGTGAGTTCAGGCAGGGACTCGGCGAGAGTCACGTCGTCGCGGATCTCGAGGCCCCCATTGACCCCGTTCACGGTGATGTCACGCCGGGCGGCCCACTCGTACGCTTCGTCGTGCGGCAGCACCTTCAACAGAAGGTACGTGTCGCCTTTGTCCGGGGCCAAGACGATACCGCGCCAGAAGGCATCGATTCGGATGGACCGCAGCTGCTTGTTTCGGGCCTGCGCGAGTTTTTCGAGGTGGAGGCCGGCGAAGGTTGCGTTGCTGAACTTCGTGAACACCGCCTCCACTCGGTCTTGTACGCAGCCTTCGAGTTTGCCGAAATCGCGCAGGAAGTCGCGATGGATAGCGAGAGTAGGCATGAGGTCTCCTGGGTGCGCGGTCCGGAGACCAGAGCCCCCGGATCCGCAGAGTGTCCTGAATGATCTTGTAGTGGAACGGCTTTCGTGCGCGAACCAGTGATCAGCCGTCCAGCGCGTCGGTGCGCGGAGCTCCCGGGACGCGCCCCAGGAGGGCGTCCGGCTCGTTGGCTTCCAAGATGAAAGCAGGACCGCTGAAGACCCGGTGCGTCAAGATCTCATTCGCGAGTTCGGTGCCCTCCGCGAACATCTCCTCGGTCCAGTCCGGCATGTCGCCACACGCCCGCAGATCGGTGAGCAGGTCGGCGCGGGTGCGGACGCAAACGTTGGTGATGCTGCCGGAGATGGCTGCGCTGTGTAGCGCGTCGTGCATCAACCGCTGAGCGCGTTCGACCGCGTCTGCCATCGATATGGCGTGCACCGGCGTGGAAGCCGTGGTCCGGCCGGTGTCGTCGTCGTGACTGATGCATACCCACTGCCCGAAGCTGTCGATCAGATCGTCTACCTGGTCGTAGGTGATCGGGCCGGTGTGGGCAGTGGTTTCCGTTGCCCAGTACTGCATGGCGGTGTCCTCCGTCGGTCTTCGATGGTGGCCTAGCGGCCGAATGTCATCGAGCCTGACAGGCTCTTTGTGCCATGAACAGAAAATTTACTGATAACCAGGGTTATCAGGTGTATTGCATCAAGCGTGAATTCGTCGCGTCTATCTTCATGAAAGCCGCTGCCTCTGGAGCTTTGGCTACTCGGCGGCTTTGTATCACGAATCATTTTGTCTCACAGGAGGTTTCATCATGACTGGCACCATGTTGACTGTCATCGTGCTTGTGGCGGCGGTCTGCGCTGCTGCTAGCTACCTGTACGCGAAAGCGCGCATTCACGCCCGCCTCTCGGAGGGTGACAGCGCCCGCCAGGTTGCCGAAGAACAGAGCCGTGAGGCTCGCCGGCAGGTCGACGAACTGCGCACCGACCGGGACCACAATCGGGAACGTGCGGATCGCTTGGAGGTCATCAACAGCGAATTCGCAACGGAGCGCCGCGAACTCGGCGAGCAGATCGGCAAGATCACCGAAGCACTGGACGCGACGCGAGCGAATCTGCAGGCCCGAGAGGTGGAGGTCGAACGCCTTCGCGCCGATGTGGCATCAGAGCAGACGCAGAATGCGGACCTGCTCCGCCAGTTGCGTGCAGCCGAGCAGAACGTCGCCGAATTACGTGGGCGCGAGGAGCAGTTACGCGAGCAGTTGCATGAGGTGGAGACCGCCTACGCTGCGCTCGAAGCCGAGAACGTCGAGCTGCGGGAGCAGGCGCTTGCGATGGAGGTGTTGCGCAAGCAGATGGACGACGCCAATGCCGAGAATATGCGCCTGCAGAAGGAAGCGATCGAGGCGATCGGTGCGAAGCTGTTGGCGCGGTCGGAAGAAACCCTCGTGTCGGCGGCGGAGGCGAAGCTGACCGAAATCAGCAAGCCGGTTCAGGAGGGTCTGGCTCAGATCGACAAGCAGCTTAGGGATTTCGAGACCAGCCGCACCAAGAGCGAGGCGGGGCTGCAGCAGGAGATCAAGGGATTGTCGGAGGAAAGCCTGCGGCATCGCGAGCAGACCCGTGGTCTGGTTCAGGCATTGAAGCGCCCGGAGATCCGCGGCTCATGGGGTGAGATGCATCTGCGTCGTGCCGTGGAGTTGGCTGGCATGCAGGAGCGGTGCGACTTCGACTTGCAGGTGCACATCCCCGGCGAGGACGACCGCGTGCAGCGACCGGACATGGTGGTGCATCTGCCGGGCGGCAAGCATGTGATCGTGGACTCGAAGGTGCCGATGGACGCGTTCGTCGCGGCCACGGAAACCGACGACCAGGCCCACGCCGCAAAGTCGTGGGTGAGGCACGTCAAGCAGGTGCGGCAGCACATCGACGGATTGGCGAGCAAGGAATACTTCCGCAAGATCGATCCCACGCCGGAATTCGTGCTCATGTTCGTGCCCAGCGAATCGTTCTTGCAGCCTGCGTTGGAGAAGGACCCGGAGCTGCTCGAATATGCCGCCGCCAAGCAGGTTCTGATCGTGACGCCGGTGACGCTGATCGCGGGGTTGCGGGCCATCGCCTTCGGCTGGAAGCAGGAGGCGCTGCGCGAAAACCTTCGTCAGGTCCTCGAACTCGGCACCGAGATCTACGAGCGGTTGTCGACGATGGGGAAGAACGTCGAGAAGCTGGGCACCGCGATCGACCGCTCGGTCAAGGCGTACAACGAGACCGTGGGATCGCTGGAGGGGCGGGTCATGGTGACCGCGCGCCGGTTCCGGGACATGAAAGTGGTGGAGGCGGAGCTGCCGAACCCGCAGCCGAAGAACAACACCACGCGCCCGCTGACCAGCCCGGAATTGATCGCCTCGGCGATGGCGCAACTGCCGTCAGCCGAGTCCGTTGACGCCGACTCTGACGTTCACATTCTCTCCGACTCGGCGGAAACGCAGTCTGCGTGATAACGGGGGATATCAGGCATAAGCGACAAGTGAGTACCCAGCTGCGGATAGCCTATGGGGCACAGCGTACGGAACGGAAAGGAGGTGTTGACGATGCGAAACACGCAAAGGCAGAGGCTGCTGATATCGAGGCAGGAGATGGCCGATCTTGCTCGGGTGAAGCGCCCAGTGATCAGCACGTGGGCTCGCCGACACCTCGACTTTCCGGAGCCTGTGGCCGGCGACCATCGCTACCCGTTGTTCGATGCTCGCGAGTTCGGTGACTGGCTCGTGACCACAGGACGAGCCAGCCGCAAGGATATCGACGGGGACCTGCAGTCCTATACGCTCACCCGGCTCACGACCGAGTTCTCGCCACGGACCCTGGTCTCTCATCTGACGTCCCTCATCTGCTTGCGGCATCTCAATGATGACGAGCCGCTCCACGACGACGCTGATTCGCTGCCTGGTCTCATCCGACTTGCCGCGCATCTGGATCCCGATAACGCCATGCTGAAGGAGGAAATCGCGGCGCTCCACGCGGAGTGGTTACCGGCGCAGGTAGACGAACTGGTCGAAGCTGCGTGGGGAACTGTCAACGCGTTCGAACGAGTGATGGACCTGCGTGAACGCCTTGGTGCGACAGACCTTGCCGCAGTCCGCCTCGCCCCCGAACTCGTCCGGCTGATCGCTCTGCTAACGGATGCGGCCACTGTCGCGGACCTTGATTCCAGGGATGCGCGCATCTACGACCCGCACGCGGGTGCGGGAGACCTCCTCGTCGCTGTGGCCGCCACGCTGCGCGACGACCAGCCTGTACACCTCGCGGCTCGCTGTGGTGACCGGTACTTGGCTCGACTGCTCCGCCGCCGCCTGGCCGTGCGAGACCTGCACGACGGTGAATTCACTGTCTACGGCGACGAATCCGATCACGACGGCGCGAACATCATCGTCACCCAGTTGCCGTTCCGGCCAACGGAGGAACGCTCCACGGTCGGGTCGCTGAAGCTCATCGACGACATCGCGGTGCAGCTATGTCCTGGCGCGACGGCCGTTGTCGTTGCTCCCTCCGATACGACGGGCGCGCTCAACCCGCACAGCGAAGCCGCATCGCTTCGAGCTGAACTCATAGCCGACACGGTGAAGGCGGTCATTCGTCTACCTGGTGGATTGGTCCCGTACCGTCCTGGCTACGAGGTATCGGTGTGGGTTCTCGGCACCGACCAGCAATCTCGACGCGGCGAGGTACTCCTAGCCGATGTCTCTGATCGTCCCCTGACGAACGTTGTGGTCGATGCCCTGGTCACAGACATCCTCGCGTGGCGTCGCCCCGAATACGACCCGCGCGCCCATGCGCATGTCCACGCGATCCGAACACCGGTGAAGGCCCTGATCAGCGATGCGCGTGCATTGACGCCCCGGCACCTGCTCACCGAACTCGAATTCAGCCATGACGTGCCAGAACGTGTCGCCCGCGCTCTGGATCTGGAACGGATCCTGCTTGAGGCCCGGCCCGGGCGTCGGCTGCCGAGCCACGTTGAACTCGATCCCTCGCCCTCGCCGCCTCTCACCAAGACCATCCATGAGCTCACTCGCGGCGGCCAGCAGCGCATCAATCTGTTGTCCTTGAAGAAGGGCACTAGGATTCGCGCCGAACACGTTCGTCCTAGGAAACACCTGCGTTCAGCAAGCAGCGCCGCCGTGATCGGAGCGCCGGAGCTGGCGGGACGGTGCGCGCTTGGGGATCGCCGTATCGACCGCCTCGACCTGGCCAACCACTATCCTTCCGCGCAACTGAGCCGCCCCGGCGATGTCGTCATCACGACGGTGCCCGAACCAGCCGTGCTAATTGACCACCAGGGCTATGCGGTGATCCAGTACCCCGCTCGTGTCCTGCGCATCACCGAGGTCGGAGCCAAGCAGTTCACGCCGCGGGTTCTCGCTGCCCTACTGACACAGGCTCCCCGAATTCGCGGCGCAATCCGCGCCGTCGAGAGGATCGAGGAGATCCGACTACCGATTCTCCAGGAAGAATCCGTGGAGCGGCTCGACAAGCTCCTGGCTGAACTCGATGACCGACGTCAAGCAATACAACACGAACAAGCGGCCCTCGATGAGCTGCATCGCCTGGCTACCCGAGGGCTCACCGACGGGACGCTGACCTTGACCGCAAACACCATCCACTGAACTGAGGAGCACGATGCCACCCCGGAAGACGAAGAACGGCAACGGGCAGTCGGAGCTGCCCGGAATGCCGACCATGGACAACCTCAAGGACATCCTGTGGAAGTCCGCTGACAAACTGCGCGGCTCCATGGACGCCGCCCAGTACAAGGACTTCGTCCTCGGCTTGGTGTTCCTCAAGTACGTCTCCGACTCATACACCGAGCGCCGCGACGCAATCCGTCAGGAGTTGATTGCCGACGAGATTCCCGACACCCGCCACGCCGACTTTCTTGATGACCCTGACGAATACACGCGCGAAGGGATCTTCTGGGTCCCTGAGGGCGCACGGTGGGACGACCTCGCCGAAGGCGCGAAGGCGGGTTCGGTGGGCGAACTCATCGACGACGCGATGGACGCCATCATGAAGTCCAATGCCGCCCTCACAGGCGTTTTGCCCAAGATCTTTAACCGCGACAACGTCGACCAGCGTCGGCTTCGCGAACTTGTCGATCTCATCAACGACGCTCGCTTCACCGGCCACAACGGCAAGACCGCCCGTGACGTCCTCGGCGAAGTCTACGAATACTTCCTGGAGAAGTTCGCTCGCGCGGAAGGGAAACGCGGTGGCGAGTTCTATACCCCCGCAAGCGTTGTCAAGGTCCTTGTCGAGATTCTGGAGCCGTACAAAGGGCGCGTGTACGACCCCTGCTGCGGATCGGGAGGCATGTTCGTCCAAGCCGAGAAGTTCGTCCTATCGCACCGAGGCCGCCGCGATGATATCGCCGTCTACGGTCAGGAGGCCAATGAGCGCACCTGGCGGCTCGCCAAGATGAACACCGCGATCCACGGCATCGCCGCCGATCTGTCCACGCGCTGGGCCGATACCTTCTACGAGGACAAGCATCCTGATCTCAAGGCTGACTACGTCCTGGCCAATCCCCCATTCAACATGTCGGACTGGTACCGCCGTACTGACGACCCCCGCTGGCGTTTCGGCACTCCACCCGCTGGAAACGCGAACTTCGCCTGGATACAGCACATAGTCTCCAAGCTTGGTGTCCGCGGCACCGCCGGCGTCGTTCTTGCGAACGGCTCCATGTCTTCAAAGCAGTCGGGCGAGGGGGAGATCCGAACTGCGCTTCTCGACGCAGATCTCGTGGCCTGCATGGTCGCCCTCCCGCCGCAACTGTTCCGGACTACGCAGATCCCTGCGTGCCTTTGGTTCTTCGCCAAAGATAAGAGCGGAAAGAGCGGTCATACCGATCGACAAGGGCAAGTTCTTTTCATCGATGCCCGGAATATGGGATCGATGGTGGACCGCACCGAGCGCATCCTCACCCCCGGGGACATCGCCAGGATAGGCAATGCGTATCACGCCTGGCGTGGCACCAAGAGTGCCCATGAAGCCAGCCTCCAGTATTCCGACGAACTTGGCTTCTGCTACTCCGCTTCGCGCGAGGAACTGCGGCAGCACGATGACATCCTCACCCCTGGGCGCTACGTCGGCGCTGCCGAAACTGCTCCTGCGGACGAAGTGCCTTTGGTAGGCAAAATCGAGCGGCTCACTGGCGAATTACTTGCTCACTTCGAAGAGTCGACACGGCTTGACAAGGTTATCCGCGAGGAGTTGAGGCGGCTTCATGCATAAAGGTGCGAAGACCTTCAAATCGCTCATGCAACAGGGGATTATTGAAATAGGAGATGGGTACCGAGCGAAGCTTGAAGAGCTTGGCGGCGATGGACCCATT
Source organism: Nocardia sp. CDC159 (assembly GCF_023740735.1). GTDB lineage: Bacteria > Actinomycetota > Actinomycetes > Mycobacteriales > Mycobacteriaceae > Nocardia > Nocardia pulmonis. The sequence goes on along the minus strand of NZ_JAMRXH010000014.1, from coordinate 112,886 downwards.
TTTCTTAGGGCGGGAAGTCTTACCACCCAGGGATTCTCGTGGGACGGAAATGACAGGTTCCGTGACGATCTCGCCGTAAAAGTAAAGTCGAAAATGGCGCGACGCGGCGATGTTGTAATCACGACGAAGGGGAACAGCACCGGGCGAACTGGATACGTGGATACCGATGCGCCTGAATTTGTGTATTCTCCGCATCTAAGTTACTGGCGAAGTCTGCGATGGGATATTATCCGTCCTGGATATTTGCGGTATTGGGCAAAGTGTGATGAGTTTCTTAATCAGTTGCGTGCCATGGCGCACGGCACCGATATGGCTCCATACCTCAGCCTGGCCGATCAGGCCAGGCTCAATATTTCCATACCGGAAATAAATACCCAACTTGGAATCGAATCGGTCCTCGGCGCTCTTGACGATAAGATCGCGCTCAATCGGAGATTAGCGCACGTATCTCATGATCTGTCGGCCAGCATGTTTGACGATTTCGTCCAGAACGATCTTGAGGCTACTGTCATGCGCCTGGGAGACGTAGCGGGTGTAAACCTAAGGAAGGTTCGACCAAAAGAGGGCGGATTTCTGCGATACATTGATATTTCAAGTGTTTCGGTTGACAATATTGAATGGCCGGAGCGTTCACGGTGGGAGAGTGCTCCAGGACGTGCGCGGCGTGGAGTCTCGCCCGGAGACACTATCTGGTCGACTGTACGACCGAATCGCAAATCGCGAGCTCTAATTCTCGATGATGACCCTGAGATCGTAGTGTCGACGGGATTCGCCGTACTGACCCCTCAGAAAGTTGGTCCCGCCTTCCTTTATGAGGCGTCTCGACGGGAGGAGTTCGTGCGCTACCTGGAAAGCGTCGCAGAGGGCTCTGCCTATCCGGCTGTTCGAGCCGATCGATTTTTAGGTGCACCGGTTTCGGTATTGTCACCGGTGCCTATGGAAAAGTTCGAGAGAGTGGCTATGACTCTTCAGAGGAGGGTTCACGTCGCGCACTCAGAATCGCGAACTCTAGCTCAATTGAGGGACACATTGATGCCCGGGCTCCTGTCGGGTGCGATTCGCGTTCGGGACGCGGAAAAAGTTGTAGAGGAAGCGATATGAGCAAGTATGACGAGGTCAACCTTGAGCACGATGTGCTCGATATCCTCGGTGAGCTTTCATGGGAGCCCCTGGAGGGGAAGTACATCGCCAAGGGTTCGGATGAGCGGGAGTCATGGGAGGAGTTGATCATTCCGCACCGGCTCCGGGAGGCGATCGAGCAGATCAATCCCGACTTGCCGGATGCCTCAGTTCAGGAGGCCGTTGATCGCGTCCTATCGCCGGAGTCAACGAGTTTGGAAGCCGAGAACGCGCGGATCCATGGCTATCTCACCGACGGTATCCGCATCAGCTATCTCGACGAGTTCGGCGTAGAACAGAATCCGACAGTGCGACTGGTCGACCATCTCGATCCGTACCGTAATGACTTTCTCGCAGTGAATCAGGTGACGGTTCGCGACGGCGATGAGCGGTGCCGGTTCGACGTGGTGCTGTATGTCAACGGCCTGCCGTTGGCGTTCATCGAGCTGAAGAAGATGGGCGACCCGTACGCGACGGTCGAGACCGGGCACGGCCAGCTCATGCGGTACACGCGGCAGGTGTGGAAGGCGTTCCGCTGCAACGTGATCTGTCTGTCGTCGGACGGCGTGCTCGCACGCTATGGGACGGCGTTCACGCCGTACAACCACTTCGCGCCGTGGAATGTCGACGATGCGGGTAAGCCGGTTCCTCAGCCCGCTCCCACCTGGGATCAGGCGGAGTTGAGCCTTGCGCTGTACGGACTCTTCGAGCCGCGTCGGTTCATCGAGCTACTCGGTGGCTACGTCGCGTTCTCCCAGGACGACAAGGGTCGGCAGAAGCGGATTGCCAAGCCGCATCAGTATTTCGCTGTGTCGAAGGCGGTTGAAAAGACCATCGAGGCCGTGCGAAGCAACGGCAAGGCCGGCGTGGTGTGGCATACCCAGGGCTCTGGCAAGTCGATGGAGATGGAGCTGTACGCCAATCAGGTGCTTAGACACCCGGCGCTCGGGAACCCCACGATCGTCGTCATCACGGACCGTACCGACCTCGATGATCAGCTCTTCGACGGGTTCAATGCCAGTGAACTGTTACCGGAGAAACCGAGGCAGGTCACCAGTCGCGACGAGCTGCGCACCGGTCTAATCAACCGAAGAACCGGCGGCATCTACTTCACGACGTTGCAGAAGTTCAGCCGCACCAAGCAGGAAAAAGATGCTGGACGCCAGCATCCGCTGCTGTCGGACCGCCGCAATGTGATCGTCATCGTCGACGAGGCACACCGCAGCCACTACGACGACCTCGACGGATACGCCCGCCACCTTCGCGACGCGCTGCCGTACGCCACGATGATCGCGTTCACCGGGACGCCGATCTCGAAGGCCGAGCGTGACACCACGGCGGTGTTCGGTGACTACATCGACATCTACGACCTGACTCGGGCGGTGCGAGACGGTGCAACCGTACCAGTCTTTTACGAAAGTCGGCTCATCCCAGTCAGTCTCCCCTCTGGCGTCGATGCGGAAGAGCTCGACGAGGCAGCCGACAAGGCGACCGAGGGACTCGACGACGCCGAGCGGGCGAGGATGGAGCAGGCCGTCACGGCCCTCAACGCGGTATACGGCGCACCCGACCGGCTCGACAAACTCGCCGCCGACATCGTGGCGCACTGGGAGACCCGGTCGGAGGCGATGAAGGAATTCATTGGGGTATCGGGCAAGGGAATGATCGTGTGCAGCACCCGCGACATCTGCGCCGACCTCTACGAGCAAATCGTCGCGCTGCGCCCCGACTGGCACGGGGAAGGAGCGACCGAAGGAAAAATCAAGGTCGTCTACAGCACCTCCGCCGACGACAAGACGAAGAAGGAACACCTCCTGAAACACCGTCTGCGTCCGTCCGAGCACAAGACGGTGCAGCGCAGGATGAAGGAAGCCGGCGACGATCTTGAGCTGATCATTGTCAAGGACATGCTGCTGACCGGTTTCGACGCACCACCGCTGCACACCCTTTACCTCGACAGGACGATGCGTGGTGCGCAGCTCATGCAGACTCTGGCCCGGGTCAACCGCACCTACAAGAACAAGCAGGACGGGTTGATGGTCGGGTACGCACCCCTCCATGACAACCTGCTCGAGGCTCTCGCGGAGTACACCGACGAGGACCAGCACGAAAAGCCGATGGGCCGCGACACCGACATCGCACTCGCTGCCGTCCACGACACCATCGATGTGCTGTGTCGGTTGTTGTCCGGGTACCCGTGGCGGGACCAGCTCTCTGTCGGTGGACCGACGGCGTATCGGGATGCCGTGTGGGGCGCGGCCAACTACCTTCGCGATCCGCAGCATCCAGACAACCAGGTGGATGACCCCGACGAGCCCACGCTCAAGGAACGGTTTGCCCGGGAAGCCTCACGACTATCGAGGTTTTACGCCCTCTGCCGCACCAGCGGCGAATTGAACGGGCAGCGCGACGACATTGGGTTCTTCCATGAAGTGCGCGTGTGCATGGCGAAGTTCGATGCCGCCGAGCGTCAGTCCGAAGGTAGGCCGATCCCCGCTGACGTGGAGCTGATGCTCAAGCACATCACCGCGGGAGCGATCGAAGCAGGTGAGGTTACCGACCTGTTCTCCGCCGCCGGCCTGGAGCGGCCGAATCTGGCCAACCTCGACGAGTCCTACGTCAAGCATCTGCAGGCCGCACGTAACCCCGCGCTGGCGATCGAGGCGCTGCGACGGCTCGTGCAGCAGGAGATGCGCAAGGTCACCAAACACAATGTTGTGCGCCAGAAGAACTTCTCCGACCGGCTGATCGATCTGATGCGCAAGTACACCAGCCAGAACATCACTGCTGCGGAGGTCATCGCCAAGCTGATCGAGATGGCCCGGGAGATCTCGGCCGACGCCGACCGCGGCAAGCGGTTCGACCCTCCACTGGACGATGCTCAGTTGGCCTTCTACGACGCCGTCGCGGCGAAGGGCACCGTCGCCGCCTTGATGGGCCACGGGGACGCCAGTGAGGGTGAAAAGAAGCTCGCCGCTATCGCGCGCGATCTGGTGCGCACCGTTCGCAATAATCTCTCGCCGGACTGGATCGCCCGCGACGACGTACAGGCGAAGCTGCGCTCGATCATCAAGCGGCTCCTGGCGAAGCACGGCTACCCTCCCGAGGAGGAGCGCGACGCGATCGAGAAGGTCATCCAGCAGCTGGATACCTTTGCGGATGAGTGGGCTCCGGGGGCAGAGTGAGTCGCTGACCTGGGTCCGGATTGCAGGTAGACAGCACCTGAGGCAATCGACCCCAGCGGCACGCGCGGCGTCTGGCGCGCGACTCTGTTCATCGGCTACACTTGCAGCAATCGACCCCCTCCCAAGCCTCTCTACGATGCTCAAATGGGAGGGGCCTCTTTCTTTCCGGGGGGGTCTGTGAAGCCGAGCCTGTCCGTGGAGGAGCAGGTTGAGCTCCTCAGGCGACGTGGTCTCGTCGTCGAGGACGTGTCGGTGTGTTCTGAATTCCTAACCGCGAATAACTACTACAGGTTCTCCGGGTATGCGCGGTACTTCCAGCAGGCTCCACATCTGGGCGACGATGACTTCCGTCCAGGCACGACCTTTCACGAGATCCGGGCGATCTACGAAGCCGACGAAGCGCTGCGGATCACGCTCGCGGCGCCGCTCGCCTGTGTCGAGCTGTTGCTACGGACCCATACAGCACGTGTGATCGCGAATGCCCATGGCCAATGTGGGCGATACCTCGAGGAAGATTTCTACACCGACGTCGGCCAGGGTGAACGAACCGTTGAGTCGTGCTTGCGCGACATCGAGCGGAGCAAGGAGCGCCACATCCTGCGCTTCAAGACCACGGACGCGGGAGCACCAGACTTCAGCGAACTGCCCGTTTGGTCGGCCGTCGAGGCATGGTCGTTCGGCACACTGTCGAAGTGCATCGAGCGCGGGGCGCTGGGTACGCTGGCCGACACCGTCGCGACCAGTCTCGGAGTAGCCAAGGCCGGTTTTGCCTACCGGGTGAGGGCCCTGGTCTACCTCCGTAACCGCTGCGCTCATCACAGCCGACTGTGGCACCACTCCGTCATCGATGCTGGACCCACACCGAACAACGTACGCGTCAAGGCCAAGAAGCAGGCCGGACAGTTCGAGCCGCGCTCGGTGCTGGACGTTGTCGCGTCGCTCGACGACGTGCTGGTCCGCAGCGGGACTGCGAAACCCGTTCTGTCAGTGCTCATCCAGCAACATCCTCGCGACTCCCTATTCTGGCAGGGGCTCGCCCGTCCGCAGAACCCGCGCGACCATAGGGCCTGACCCATGGCATGTCTCGCAGAGAATGACATCATGGCCCTCAACCTGCGGTAGGTAAGGTCGCAAACGGGGCTGCTGCAGCCTCAACTGGGGGTCGGCGCGCAGTGTGAGAAGTATCAGGATCCTTTGTGATCATCCTTCGCCCCAAACGGGAGTGACCAGTTACCACACGCGAAACGCCCAACGGCGCACCACACGCACCGGCGCGCCGCTGGCTACACGCCCGGCACAACGCGCCCCGCGCCACGATCAACGGCGCTGCCATCACGCGCCCACGGCCGACGATTCTGGCATGTCAGCGTTGGACCGCACGAACAGCGGGCTGTTGCTCTCTAACTATCTGACCGGCGCTGGATACGCCGAGCTATCTTGGTATCGGCCGAAATCCGCAGCTCACCACGTGTGTGATTTGTTGTAGATGCTGTACGTGCCACCCCGGGGGCACTGCGAACAGCTGGTAAGCCACCGAACCCGGTATTCGCGGGCGCGGTGGTAGTGCCCTCGGTCCGCGTCATTCATCGCAGTCGTGCTGTTTCGAAGAGCCGTCGAGGACACGTTCGACGTGGGCGAGATAGTCGAGCAGGTCGCCGATTTCGGTCAGCGGGACGCCTGCTCCGGCCAGGGTGCGAACTTGGACCAGTCGCATGAGGTCGGCGGATCGGTAGCGGCGTTGGCCGGAGCTGTCCTGGCGCGGTTCCGCGACCAGGCCCTGCTGGTGGTAGTGGTGCACTGCCGGCACCGTGACACCGGCGAATGCCGCCGCCTGGTCGATGGTGAAACCGTCCCGTGTGGGGGTCGCCGAGACTTGTTGTGCCATCGTCGAATGCCTAACTTCCGGTGTCTGCTCCGCTGGCGCGTTCGATGGCTTCGATCAGCCGTTCGCGTTGGCGATTGCGCCACGATTCCCCCTCGTAGTTGCGCGCGAAGGTCTCGATGAACTCCACCGGGTCCGTTCCGACGATGTCGCGGAGCGGGGTTCGGTCCGCGGCACCCTGTTCGAACAGCTCGGCTAGGTCTTCGAACATCGAAACATCGCTTCCCGCACCGGAACTCATCAGGTACTGCTGGAAGGCGTCGACCGCCGTGCGATAGGGCTCGGCGAGCTGCTTCACGCGAGCCTGGTACAGCCGCCACCGCCGCTTCTCGCCGAGATCGCCGATCACCTTGGAAATGAACATGATTATTTGTCTCCTTCGTTGTGGAGCTGTTCGAGCCGTTCGGAAAGGAAGCCCCAGGTCTTCCAGAACTCGTCGAGATGGTCGCGTCCTCGCGCGTTGAGGGAGTACACCTTGCGCGGCGGGCCCTTTTCGGACGGGATTTTCGCCACGTCGACCAGGTCCTTCTTCTCGAGCCGGACGAGCAGGGCGTAGATGGTGCCCTCGGCGATATCGGTGAAGCCCTGCTCCCGCAGTCGCGCCGTGATCTCGTAGCCGTATGCCGACCGCACGGCCAAGATTGCCAGGACGATGCCTTCCAGCGTGCCCTTGAGGAGTTCGGTCATCTGCTTGCCCATGAATCACCTCCCATCGCTAATCAGTGTTGCTAGCTACTGGTAGATAGTAACACTTAGTAGTGGCGATGCAAGCCTCCGGCTCCGCGGTCACCTTTCCGCCCCGCCATCCGTCAATGCATCGGAACACCGATTCGGATGGAGGAACCACCGCAATGAGCGGAATCGAGGTGTATGGCACGGTCGCAGCCGGATTCGACGCTGTCCGTGCGGAATTCGCGGACGTGGTCGCCGGGGAGGGCGGTGCGCAGTTGGCCGCCTTCGTGCGGGGGCGGCGGGTGGTCGAGCTGTGGGCGGGCGACGAGGTCGGGCCGGATACGTTGACGGGGCTGCATTCGTCCACCAAGGGAGCGTCGGGACTTGTTGTGGCGCTGCTGATTCAGGACGGCGTACTCGACATCGACCGTCCGGTCGCCCACTACTGGCCGCAGTTCGGGGTGGCCGGTAAGCGCGACATCACGGTGCGCGACGTGCTTGTGCATCGGTCCGGAGTCGTCGGGGTCGACGGTGGTTTCGCCGTCGCCGAATTGGCCGACGATCGGGTCGTCGCCGAACGTGTTGCGCGACAGCGGCCTTGCTTCGCGCCTCGCACCGCGCACGGTTACGGCGGGTTCGTCACCTATGCCATCGTCGGCCGGGTGGTGCACCGGATCATCGGTGCGACGATCCAGGAGCTGTTCGAGGAACGCATCCGCGCGCCCTACGGGCTGGATGTGTATCTGGGCCTGCCAGAGGAACTGGACCACCGGTATCTGCCGATCCTGCCGTGGCGGGCGACGCCGGAGATGGAGGCGGCGTTCGAGGCCGCTGTCCCCAATCCGCACAGTCTCGCGGGCATCTCCTACAACCTCGGCCACCGCGGGTTCGGTCCCGCCGATGTCATGACCCTGCCCAACGATGCGACGTTCCGCCGTCTCGGCCAGGCATCGGGCGGTGGGGTGGGCAGCGCCACCGGGCTGGCGTCGATGTATGCCGCGGCCATCTCCGGGCTGGACGGCCGCGCACCGCTGCTGAAACCGGACACCATCGCCGAGATCGCCATGATCCATTCCGGCGGAAGGGATCTGGTGCGCGGCGACACCGCACCCTATGCGGTGGGCTTCGAGGCCAAGGCCCTGATCCACCCATTCCTCGGCGTACACGCCTTCGGCCACACCGGATCCGCGGGTTCGGACGGCTTCGCCGATCCACACAGCGGCCTCACCTACGGCTACACCCGCCGCCGAGCCGCATTCGCATTCAACGCCCCGGAGAACGCGCGGCTGGCCGCCGCACTGCACCGGGCAGCCACCGAATTCATCGGGAACGGGGAGAACTCATGAGCGCGCGGTCCATGTCGCGTCGACGCACCCGGTTGGCCATGGCCGCCCGATGGCTTCCCGGCACGGTGCTGCTGGCCGAAACCGCGGTGGGCGCGTACTGGGATCTCGCGCGGGTCGCGACCGTGCGGGAGGTCCTCGACCAGCTGGGATATCCGAGGTACTTCGCCACCATCCTGGGCACGGCCAAGCTGGCCGCGATCGCCGCGCTGCTCGCACCGGGATATCCCCGGACGAAGGAATGGGCCTACGCCGGACTGGTTTTCGTCTACGGCGGCGCGGCGGCCTCCCATGCCGCGGCGGGAGACGGGCCCGACAAATGGGCGACACCTTTGGTTTTCGTCGCCAGCGCACTGGCCGCTCGCGAATTGCGAAGGCCGTAGGTCGCCGCGGGACAATCGTCGGCGAATACTTGTGGAGAGGTAAAACGTGAACGAGCTCGATGTGCTGGCCGAGCGGTTCGAGAACCATCGCGATCATCTGCGGGCCGTCGCCTATCGGATGCTCGGGTCGATCACCGAGGCCGAGGATGCGGTGCAGGAGGCGTGGCTGCGGTTGGCGGGGGCCGATGCCGCGGGGATCGACAATCTCGGCGGTTGGCTGACGACGGTGGTCGGGCGGGTATGCCTGGACATGTTGCGCTCGCGCCGATCTCGTTCCGAGGAACCGCTGGAGCCGGGTCATCTGCCCGATCCGGTTGTCATCCGCGACGGGGAAGCGGGGCCGGAACAGCAGGCGCTGCTCGCCGATTCGATCGGTATGGCTTTGCTCGTGGTGCTGGAGTCGCTGACTCCCGCGCAGCGGCTGGCATTTGTCCTGCACGATATGTTCGCCCTGCCCTTCGAGCAGATCGCGCCGATCGTGGACCGCACGCCGCAGACCGCCAAGAAGTTGGCCAGTCAGGCGCGCCGCCGCGTCCGCGGCGAGGCGGCGCTGCCCGATCCGGACCTGCCGCGGCAGCGCCGCATGGTCGAGGCGTTTCTGGCCGCCGCGCGCGACGGCGACTTCGATGCCCTGCTGACCCTGCTCGATCCGGATGTGGTGCTTCGTGCCGACGCCGGTGCGGCGGTGCCGGGCGGGATGCGGGTGCTGCGCGGCGCGGCCGTCGTGGCGGGGCAGGCCGAGACCTTCCGGCGCATGGCTCGGCGCTGCGTCAGCCATCCCGTGCTGGTCAATGGCGTTGCCGGGCGGGTCAATACGGCGGACGGCGCGCTGGTGTCGCTCATGAGCTTCACCGTCGTCGGCGAGCGGATCACCGCCATCGACATTCTGTCCGATCCGGACCGCCTCGCCCGGCTCGACCTCGGCGAGATCGTCGGCTGACGGTGCTGGCCCGGACTACAGCCGGGCCAGCTCCCGCTCCAGGTCGTCCAGCCCCAGCGACCCCATCGACAGCGCCGCCATATGCCATGCCTTCAAATCGAATTCGGCTCCCTTGGCGGCCTCGGCCGCGGCGCGGCCGCGCAGCCAGGCGCGCTCGCCGAGTTTGTAGCCGATGGCCTGGGCGGGCCAGCCGAGGTAGCGGACGATCTCGCTGTCCAGCAGGGGGCCGGGCAGGCCGCAGTAGGTGCCGAAGAATTCGCGGGCGGGGCCTGGCAGCATGGTTTCGCCGGGGCGGAAGGGGGAGTGTGCCGGGAATTCGAGTTCCAGGTGCATGCCGATGTCGAGGACGACGCGCAGGGCGCGCAGCATCTGGACGTTCAGGTAGCCGAGCCGATGGCCCGGGTCGGTGAGGTAGCCGAGCTCGTCCATCAGCCGCTCGGCGTACAGCGCCCAGCCCTCCACGTTCGCACTCACCATGCCCAGGCTCACCTGGTACTTCGACAGCTTGTCCGCACAGTAGGTCCACTGGCCGAACTGCAGGTGGTGGCCCGGCACGCCCTCGTGATACCAGGTCGACACGTGCTCCCACTCCGGGAACCGGGTGCGGCCGAAGGCCGGGAGCCAGGTGCGGCCGGGGCGGGAGAAGTCCAGCGACGGCGGGGTGTAGTACGGCGCGGAGGCCGATCCGGGCGGCGCGATCTTCGACTCCACCCGCTCGAGCGGTTCGGCGAGATCGAAATGGGTCCCGTTGAGGTCGGCGATGACGCGATCCATCAACCCCTGCAACCAGATCCGGGCCTCCTCGACCCCCTCGATGGCCGGGCCCTCGGTCGCCAGCCACTGCATCGCCTCGCCGGGTGTGGCGCCGGGCCGGACGCGCTCGGCCTCCTGACGCATCTGCTTTTCCAGGTCGTGGAACTGCTCCCACCCCCACTCGTAGGCCTCGTGCAAATCCAGGTCGGCGCCGTTCCAGTAGCGGGCCAGCAGGCGGTAGCGCCGCTCGCCGACCGCATCGGGCGTACCGGCCGTCGCGGGCAAGTAATCGGTGCGCAGCCAATCGCGAATCTCGGCGATGGCCTTGGCCGCGGCCACCGCACCGGTTTCCAGCTCAGGACGCACCGATTCCGGTGCGGGCGAGATCAATTCGCCGAACCAGCCGCCGGGGCCACCGGCCACCCACTCGTCCAGCTGCTCGATCACCGTGGTGACCTGACGCGGCGCGGCCAGCAGCCCGCGGCTCTTCCCAGCCGTGAGCGATTCGGTGTACTGCTGTACCGCCAGCGGCATGCGCGCCAACCGGGCGCCGATATTGCGCCAGTGGTCCTCGGTTTCGGTGGGCAGCATGGTGAAGATCGAGCGCAGCAGGTGCAGCGGGGATTCCATATTGCGGACCGTGCGCAGGAACTCACCCGAGTCATGGACGGCCAGTTCGGCGGTCAGGCGTTCGCGCAGCAGTGTCGCGCAGCGCTGCTCACCCGGATCGTCGCCCGGTTGGGCGGCGTCGAGTTCGGCCAGCGTCCGACGGGCCAGATCGGCCACGGCGGCCGTACCCGCGGGGGAGTAGTCGGGCAGCCGGTCGTCGGCGGGATCGCCGAGCCCCAGCTCCACCGCGACGAGCGGATTCAACTCGGCTATCGCATCGACGAACCGATCGGCAAGCTTGCGCGCGGAAGACTCGGTAATCATGAAACTCATTGTTGCCGAGGAAGTCTCGCAATGTGATCGGCAATTGATGTTCGGTTCGTCGGAAGGGTTCCGAACAATCCGCCCGGCGCGTTCACTTGCCAATCGGACTGCAAGATAATGCTGGAGGAAGTGGCGTGTCCGAATTTTCTGTACAGGGGCTGGGGATCTCGCAGCTGGTGGGGGAGTTCGGCACTCCGCTGTACGTCTACGACGGTGCGGTCATCGAGCGCACCTACGCCGAGCTGCGGGCGCGGCTGCACGAGGCGATCGACATCTTCTACTCGCTCAAGCCGAATCCGAACGTCAGCATCGTGCGGCTGCTGCACCGCGCGGGCGCGCTGGCCGAGGTCTGCTCCCCGGGCGAGCTGGCCAGTGCGCTGCGCGCGGGCGTCGCACCGGCCGACATCCTCTACACCGGGCCGGGGAAGAGCCGCGTCGATCTGCGCCACCTGGTCGATCTCGACATCCGGGCGGTGATCTGCGAATCCTTCGAGGAGTTGGCCGAACTCGACGAGCTGGCCGCCGCGGCCGGGCGGCGACCGCGGGTGCTGGTGCGGGTCAATCCGGCCTTCGGCGTGCGGGGCGGCCGGCTGACGATGGCCGGTAAGCCCCGCGAATTCGGCATCGACGAGGAACAGGTGCTGGCCGCCACCGATCTCGTCGCGCGCCACCCCCATCTGCGCGTCATCGGAATCCACTGCTTCACCGGCACCCGCATCCTGGATGCCGGTGTCGTGGTGGACAACACCCGCCGCATCCTCGATCTCGCCATCAAGGTGAGCGAACAGCTCGGGATCGAACCGGAGCTGGTCGATATCGGCGGCGGGATCGGGATTCCCTACTTCCCCAACGAGCGCGCGGTCGACCTCGACGCCCTCGCCGCCGGCGTGAACGCCGCGGTCGCGGAGTTCCTGCTGCGATATCCGCGGGTGCGAATCGCCGTGGAGCCGGGGCGTTTCCTGGTCGGGCCCGCCGGTACCTACGCCATTGCCGCCCGTTCGGTGAAGATCTCGCGCGGGCAGCGCTTCGTCATCACCGACGGCGGCACCCATCAACACATGTCGGCCGTCGGCACCGGCACCTACCTCAAGCGCAACTTCCCGATGGCGCTGCTGAGCGATCCGGACCGGGAACCGGCCGGGCCGTGCACGGTCACGGGTCTGCTGCTCACCCCGACCGACATCATCGGCAAGGATGTGGAACTGCCCGAGATCGCCACCGGCGAGGTGCTCGGAGTCTTCCAGTCCGGCGCCTACGGGCCCAGCGCGTCGATCACCTACATGAACGGGCGCGGCTATCCGGCCGAGGTGCTGGTGCACCAGGGCCGGGCGCATCTGATCCGCTCGCGCGACACCGAGGACGACCTGTTCACCCGCCAGCATCTGGTGAACTTCGACGAGGATCCGCTCGTGGCCGAGGTGTACGCCGAGATCAGGCGGATGGCCGGGGGCGAATCCGGTGCGGAGGTCGGCGAGATCTCCCGTGACACACTGCTGTTCGACGATCTGGCCCTGGACTCGCTGTCGATCGTGGAACTGCTGACCCGGCTCGAGGACCGATTCGGGGTGGTCGTCGATCCCCACGAACTCGATCCCGGCACGGTCCGCACGGTCGGGTCGATCACCGACTTCGTCCTCGCGTATCGGCGCGAATCATGAACCACGCGCGGCTGTTACACGAACTGCTGGACGAGCGTGCCCGCACGAGTCCGGACGCCGTCGCCGTCACCGCGGCCGAAATATCGCTGACGCAGGCCGAATTGCGGCAGGCCAGCCTGCGATTGGCCGGATGGCTGACCGCGCTGGGGGTGCGTCGCGGCGATCGGGTCGCGGTACGACTACCGTCGTCGGTGCTGGTTCCTGCTGTGCTGTACGCCGTTTCACGGATCGGCGCGGCATTCTGCGTACTGCACGAACAGGTGCGCGCGCCGGCGCTCGAGCATGTGCTGAGCGATCTCGAACCGGTGGTTTTCCTCACCGGCGATCGAGATGTGCTACCGCACAGCGGAACTGCGGTGCACGGTGCCGGCGACATCGCCCGCGCGGCGGCCGAGCACCCGCCCGCGACCGATGTGACACCCGTGCGGGGCACCGATCCGGTATGCCTGATCTACACCTCGGGCAGCACATCGCGCCCGAAGGCGGTGCTCACCGAGCAGCGCCAGCTGATGTTCGCGGTGCGGGCGATCCATGCCGAAATCGGTTACACCCCGGCCGATATCGTCTTCGTCCCGCTGCCGCTGGCCTTCGACTACGGCCTGTACCAGCTGTTCCTCGGCGCGCTCGGCGGGGCGCACATCCACCTCGGCGCACCCGCCGAGGGCGGTGCCGCGCTGCTGCGGGGGGTGGAACGGGCGCGGGCGACCGTGCTGGCCGCGACGCCCCCGATCGCGGAGACGCTGGTCTGGCTGTTGGACCGGGCGCGGACCCGGCCGGACGCGCTGCGGCTGATCACCACCACCGGTGCGGCCCTGTCCGCGCCCACCGCGCGGGCCCTGCGGGCGGCGCTGCCCGGCGTGCGGTTGCAGATCATGTACGGCCTCACCGAATGCAAGCGGGTGTCCATCATGCCGCCGGACGAGGATCTGCGGCGGCCGGGCGCGTCCGGGCGGGCGCTGCCCGGAACCGAGGTGATTGTGGCCGGTCCGGACGGCGCGGCACTGCCGATCGGCGAGATCGGCGAATTCGTGGTGCGCGGTCCGCATGTGATGGCCGGTTATTGGCGGCGTGCCGCGCTGACCGAGCAGACCTTCGGCACCGCGCCCGACGGCGAGAGATTCCTGCGCACCGGCGATTTCGGTTGGTTGGACGCCGACGGTTATCTGTATGTCGACGGCCGTCGCGACGATGTGTACAAGGAGCGCGGCCACCGGGTCAGCGTGCTCGAGATCGAGGCGGCCGCGCGGGCGGTGCCCGAGGTGCGCTCGGCGGTGGTGGTGCCGCCGGGGGCGGGCGGGAGCGCCGTGCTCGTGGTGTCCGGTCCGGTCGTCCCGGCCGCGTTGCTCGTGCGGTTGCGTGCGCTGATCGAGCCGTACAAGGTGCCGCGCGAATGCGTCGTGCTCGACGAACTGCCACTGACGCCGAATCGGAAGGTGGATCGGCGGGCGGTCGCCGAGCTGGTCCGATCCCGGCAGCGGGAATTCGTCCAGCCCTGAAAATTTCGAGCCCCTATTCGAAGCCCGCGACACGCGAGGAATCGGGTGATCGCCCGCACCGAGGATGTTACCCGTGCTAATTTCACGCCCGTGGCTGCCATGAACCGCCGTAGGCCGGTCCTCTCGGCGGCGGCATCGGTGCTCGTCGCGGCGCTTTCGGTCACGGCGTGCGGCTCCGATACCGCATCGAGGGATTCGGGTTCCCCGTCCAGTGCTGTGGCACAGGACAATACGAAACTGTTTCGCGAGATCTACACCGAGCTCGTGAACACCGATACGTCGCATTCCACCGGCAGCACCACGGTCGCCGCGAATGCGGTGAAGAAGCGCCTGCTCGATGCCGGATTCGCCGATTCCGATGTGCAGATCTTCGAACCGGCGGACCGCAAGGGCAATCTCGTGCTGCGGTTCACCGGCTCCGGACAGCGTAAACCGATGCTGCTCATGGGCCATCTCGACGTGGTCGAGGCCAAGCGCGAGGACGGGTGGTCGACCGATCCCTACAAGCTCACCGAGCAGGACGGCTACTACGTCGCCCGCGGCACCGCCGACGACAAGGCCATGGTGGCCGCGCTGGTCTCGGGCCTGATCCAGCTGAAGCGGGAGGGTTTCCGGCCCAATCGCGATCTCGTGCTGGCCCTGACCGCCGACGAGGAGGCGGGCGACCACAACGGCGCGCAGTGGTTGATGGCCAACAAATTCGATCTGGTGAACGCCGAATACGGCCTCAACGAGGGCGGCGACTCCCTGCTGGTCGACGGCAAACCCGCGTTGCAGAGCGTCCAGGTGGCCGAGAAGACCTATGGCATCTACACCGTGGAGGTGAAGGCGAAGGGCGGGCACAGTTCGGTCCCGACGCCGGAGAATGCCATCTACACCCTCTCGAACGCCCTGAATCGCATTGTGGGACTGCGCTTCCCGGCCTCGGTCAGCGACGCGACCCGCGATTTCTTCGCCCAGCTGGCCAGCAAGCGCAGCGGGCCGGAGGCCGACGACATGCGCGCGGTCGCGGCGGGCAATCCTGGTCCGGAAGTGCTGGACCGGCTCTCGGCGGTGCCGGAGTACAACGCCCAGCTCCGCAGCACCTGCGTGGCGACGATGCTGAAGGCCGGCGAGGCGGAGAACGCGCTGCCGCAGACGGCCAGGGCCACGGTCAACTGCCGCATTCTCCCGCAGGACGATCCGGACGATATCGACCGCCGGTTCCGGGCGGCCCTGGGCGATGTCACGGGCGTGAACATCGCCCGGGAGCTGAATCCGGCGGGCGGCATCTCACCGGTCACCGGCGATGTCATGGGCGCGGTCACGGCATTGACGAAGGAGATGTTCCCGACCGCGGCGGTGAGCACCATGATGTCCACGGGTGCGACCGACAGCAGTTACGCCCGCAGCAAGGGGATTCCGATGTACGGGATCAGCGGGCTGTTCATGGAGCAGTCCGACGCCGAGCGCATGCACGGCGTGAACGAACGGGTCCCGATCTCCTGGCTCGACACCAGCCGGGAGTTCATCTACCGCCTGATCAAGCAGCTCTCGCAATAACTTTCGCTTACAGAGCGCCGCGGATGGTGTCGCGCAGCCAGCGCTGCGCCGGATCGGCGTCCAGACGCGCATGCCAGAACAACCGCACCTCGACCTCGGGCAGTTCCGCCGGAATCGAGAACCAGCGCAGGCCCAGGCCGCTGCCGTACCGTTCGGCCAACCGGCGCGGGACGAGCCCGACGTGATCGCTCGTAGCCACCAGCAGCACGGCGACCGCGTGGGTGGGCACGACCGCGGCGACGCGGCGAACCAGGCCCGCGGCCTCGAGGACGTCGTCGAGCGGTCCGCGGGTGCGTCCCCGGCGCGAGGACGAGACGTGCGGATAACGGCACAGCTGAGCCAGGGTGGGCTGGCGGTGCTTGCCCAGCGGGCTGTCGGCGCGGACGATGCCGACCACCTGTTCGCGATACAGCAGGGTCGTGCGAATGTCGGGGGCCGCGATCTCGCCCGCCCCGATGTCCAGGTCGATCGAGCCGTCGCGCAGTGCCTCGATGCTCTCGGTGCCCTCGGTGACGAAGCGCAGCGTCACGCCCGGCGCCACCGCGGCCGTGGCCTCGACCGCCGCCGCCGCGAGCGTCGCGGCGATGCCGTCGTTGATGCGAATCGTGAAGGTGCGCCGCAGGTCCGCGATGCGGAGCTCGCGGTCGGCGCTGATCAACGCCGCCGCCTCGTCTAGCAGTGAGCGCACTCGCGGCGCGGTGCGCAGTGCGAACGGCGTCGGGGCCATGCCGCGACCGGCGCGCACCAGGATCGGATCGTTCATGGCGCGCCGCAGTCGGCCCAGGGCCCGGCTGGTCGCGGGAATGGACAGTTGCAGCCGCTCGGCCGCGGCGGTGACGCCGCCCTCGGCGAGCAGTGCGTCGAAGACGCGCAGCAGGTTCAGGTCGAGCTCGGACATAGTTGCATAATATGCAAGTATTCATTAACAAAGTTGCGTGGCGCGGAGTAAGCCCACGTCCCTAGCGTCATGGCATGCCAACGAAAACGCTCCTTCACGATCGCGCCGCGCCGCCGATCTCGTATCGCCCCCTGCTCGCGACCATGTGCGCCTGCGTCGCGCTCGTGGTCGGGATGGTCGCCGCGATCAACCTCGCCGTCCCGATGCTCGCCGCCGACGCCCTGCGCCCGTCCGCCTCGGCGCTGGTGTGGATCGTGGACACCTATGTGATCTGCTTCGCCTGCCTGGTGATTCCCGGCGGCGCCGCCGGGGATCGCTTCGGGCGCAAGGGGATTCTGCTCACCGGGCTGCTGCTGTTCGCGGCGGGCGCGCTGCTGTCGGCGGCGGCGCCGAATGTGGCCGTGCTGCTCGCCGGGCGGGCCGTCACCGGTATCGGCGCCGCCGCCGTGCTGCCCAATACCCTGGCCGTCCTGCTGCACGCCGTGCCCGGGGAACGCCGGGCCGGGGCGATCGCGGTCTGGGCATCGATGACCGGAATCGGCGGTGTCGTGGGCAATGTCGGTGGCGGAGCGGTGCTGTCGGGCGGCTCGTGGCGCTGGCTGTTCGTCGCCGCCGTGCCGATCGCACTGGCGCTCGTCGCGCTCGTGGCGTGGATCGCGCCGGTGTCGCCGCGGCACGACCACGGCCTCGATCTGCTGGGCACGCTGCTGCTCATCGGTGCGTCGGTGGCACTGCTGTTCGGCATTGTGCAGGGGCCGGAGGCGGGTTGGGCCAGTGCTGCGGTGATCGGCGGATTCCTCTGCGCGGTGGTGCTTTTCGCGGCGTGGACGCTGGTCGAACTGCGGTCTCCGCATCCGCTGCTGGACCCACGGCTGTTGCGCCTGCCCGAGCTGCGCGGCGCCTGCCTCGGGATGACGGCGATCTTCTTCGGCATGTTCGCGCTGTTCTATGTCAACGCGTCGTTTCTGCAGTACGCCAAGGGATTCGGGGTACTGGCGACGGGCCTGGGGATCGTGCCGCTGACCGTTCCGATCGTTCTCGGCGCACGGCATGTCGGACGGCTGTCCGCACGCATCGGCCTCGACGCCACCGTCGCGCTGGCGTTCGCCTTCGTCGGCTGCGGCCTGCTGGGTCTGTCCACCGGCGGCGCGCGAACACCCTATCCGGCCTACGCGGCCTGGCTGGTCGTCACGGGAATCGGTGTGACCCTGGCACTTCCGACGCTGTCCGGCGCCATCGCCACCGCGCTGCCCCCGGCGCGGGCCGGGGTCGGGGCCGGATTGCAGGCCACCACCCGCGAATTCGGCAGCGCCCTGGGCGTCGCGGTCATCGGCACCATCCTCACCGCTCGCTTCGTCGCCGCGCTGCCGCCCGACATTCGGGCCGACGGCGATCCGCACACCGTCGCCCAGGCGCTGGCCGCCGCGCCGGACCGCGCCGATGCCGTTGTCGCGGCCTTCGTTTCGGCCACCGAGGGCGCGCTGCGGGTGATGGGCGTGGCCGTGCTCGTCCTGGGCGCGCTCGTGGTGGGTCAGTCGCTGCTGCCGCGAGCGCGGCGGTAGGTCAGGCGGCCAGTCGCAGCAGGGCGTAGTGCGCGGTGCCGCCGGGACCGGTGTGGGTGCGGAACAGATCGGCGAGCTGATGTACCAGCAGCAGGCCGCGGCCGCCGAACTGGCCGGGCTGGGGTGGGTGGCGGCCCGCCAGCGGGTCGGTGATGTGGCCGGTGTCGCGGGTCTCGCAGACCAGATGGTCGCCGTGGCGGTACAGGCGCAGCAGGCAGATACCGTCGGCGTGCTCGAGGCTGTTCGTCACCAGCTCGGTCACGATGAGCTCGAGATCGGGGACACGGGCGGGGTCGAGGCCGAGGCGCAGCGCGAGATCGGCGGCCCTGTGCCGGGTCTCGCTCACCTCGGCCGGGGCGGCCGCGACGAAAACCGGTGGCGCGTCGGGCTCGAACAGCGGTTGGTTGTAGCGGTCTACCACCGCGGCGGGCGCGTACTGCGCACTGTCGTAACGCTGCTCGCCTTCCCACACCTCCGGATGGGTCTCGCGGGCGTCGGCCACCGCGACCGGATCCAGCCGGGAGGTGTCGTAGGGGCAGACGATCGTGACGTCGCGCCCGACGAATGCGAAATTGATCAGCGCCTCGTGCTGTGCGCACGCCGGATATTCCAGCTCGCTGCGCCCGGCCCAGATCGGCTCGCCCACGATCCGCACGTGCCGGTCGGGGTGGGCGTCGGCGAACTCGCGCAGCACCCCGGCGATGATCCGGCCGGGATTGCGCCCGGCCTCGCTCATATCGATGAGGGTGATGTGCTCGGCCGCCCCGCCGAGCGCCGACCGCAACAGCCGTAATCGGTCGGGGGGCACCGCGACGGCCACCGGCCCGTCCCCCTCGGTGACGAACGGTACGAGCCCGTCGAGATACTCCGTATCTG
Organism: Nocardia sp. CDC159; assembly: GCF_023740735.1. GTDB lineage: Bacteria > Actinomycetota > Actinomycetes > Mycobacteriales > Mycobacteriaceae > Nocardia > Nocardia pulmonis. Next base: position 93,644 of record NZ_JAMRXH010000014.1, on the reverse strand, counting down.
TCCGGTAGAACAGGGCCGGATGAACGAACGAACGGGTCATACCGCTTCCTCTACTACCTGCACTTCCGATAACTCCAGGAGCTCCACCAGTCGGGAGACCCCGGGCCACCGGGTCCGCAGCACCAGATCGGCATCGCGGTCGGCGGCGTATTCGGCCAGATCGAGCAGGCTGTTGTGATCCAGAAATTGCAGGTCCAACGCGTCGATCAGCAAACGATCGCCCGTGGGCGCCGGTTGGGCCCGGCGCAGCGTTGTGCGGAACAGCGCCCGGCTGGACGCGTCCAGCTCACCGCCGAGGACGGCGGAGTGCGCGGCGGAGCCGAACAACCGGAAGTCGGTGGTGGTATTGGCATTCGGATGCAGGCACGCCAGCTGGGCCAGCGCCACCGGGCGCACCTCGCGGCGCCGATAGGCGCACATGGCCGAAAACGGTTGCGTCGCCATGTAGCGGTCCACCAGATGTTCGTAGCGGGTGAACGCGGCCAGCTGTGCGGGCGTGCGGACCAGGGCGGTGGCGTCGGCGGCTACCCGCAGACCGGTGAAACCGGCGGCCAGTGCTGCCTCGGTGGCCGCGGCATAGGTGCACACCTGGTCGATGGGATCGACGACGGTGCCGGACGGATAGAGGGCGTCCACCGACAGCACCCGGGTGCCGCCCTCGCGCGACGCGGCCGCCCAGCCGTCGATATCGGCCAGGTCGTCGGCGGTCGCCTCCGAGGCGACGTACCAGACCTGACAGCCCAGACGCAGCCCCTCGCCGAGGAACTCACGCGCGCGCTCGCGGAACTCCTCGGGACGATCGAAGGCCCAGCAGACATGGTCGTGGGCCCCCATTCCCTGCGCCCGCTGGATCAGCCCCGACCTTCGCACGGCACCGAGTCTAACCCTCGGACGCGATGCTGTCCGAGGGGCATTGCCGCAGGTCCACGGGCGTGCCGGTGGTACGCCGGAACAAAGTCAGCCCGCCGCCTGGGCGCGCAGCGCGTCGAAGAACCACCAGGCCCCCACCGCCGCAACGGGAATCCCGATCACCACATTGCCGACCACCGCCCCGATGGCACCTGCCGCGGCGGCGGTGACCAGGCAGCCGCCCAGAAAGCCGGGCACCGCGAGGACGCCGATGGTCGGCACGGCCGCTGCCGCCCCAACCAGCGCGCCGCCCGCGATACAGCCGATCACCGCGCCGACGGCGGTGCCGAGCAGGGTGCCCAGTGCGACGCCGAGGCCGAGCTGGGTCGCGAAGTTCATGACCGAGGTGTTGAACGCGGGCGACTGCGGATCGATGGCGATCTCGCCGGCGCGCGGATTCGGCGCGAGGACGGCGTGTTTCGGATCGGTGTCGGGGGTGAGGGTGACGGTGGTGGCGTCGATCGCCGCGCCGATCGGGTAAACCGCGTCGTCGCGCCGATAGCTCAGCGGCACCGACACCGCCGTCGCGCCGGATGGATCGAGCAGTTCCAGGCGGCCGTCGCGGGCGACGAAACCGCCCTTGTCCACGGTGAGTACCACGGACCGGTCGGCCAGGCGCAGCGAATAGCCGATCGACTCCGGCGCCGGATCGGCGGCCGCCCGCCCGGCGGCTCCGCCCACCGCCGCCACCGCGCAGGTCGTTATCACCGCGAACGTCAGGGCCCTCATCATCACGATCACTTTCTCTCGGCGAGACGGCACGAGCGTGCCGTGGGTGAAGGTCGGCGCGGGGATGGGCGAAGTTCCGGCAGTGAGGCGGATCACCGCGCCGCCGCGCAGCCGCTGAAACGCGCGGGCGGTCGCGTCAGCGTCGCGTCAGGGCCCGGGCCGACATTGCTCAACCATGGCCGGGAACTATGAACAACTGCTGGCATCGCCCGCGGCCGATCCGGTCGCCGAATCCGAGCGATCGGGATCGGTCGCCACCGACCCGCGATTTCCCTTGCTACGAAGCGATATTCGCGACGCCGGACTGCTGGACTCGCGGCGACGCCACTATCTGATCAAGATCTCGGTCAATCTCGCGCTGCTGACGGCCTGCTGGACCGCGTTCGCCGCGCTCGGCCCCTCGTGGTGGCAGCTGGCCCTCGCGCCCGCGCTGGCCTTCTGCTTCGTACAGATCGGACTGGTCGGTCACGATATCGGCCATCGTCAGCTCACCCGGGACCGGCGCACGATGGACGTGCTCGGCTATCTGCACTGGAATCTGCTGCTGGGCGCGAGTTTCGACTGGTGGGTCAACCATCACGATCGCCACCACAGCGAACCCAACCACCTCGACCGCGATCCGGATATCGTGCGCCGCAAGGCGATTTTCGCGGCGGAACAGGCCGCCCGGCCGATGAGCGCCGCGCGGCGGGTGATCATTCGATACCAGGACAAGATCTTCTTCCCGATGGCGGCGCTGGAATCGCTGGGGCTGCGGGTGCTGAGCATTCGCGCCATCGCCAGCGGTTCGGTGCGGCGGCCGTGGACCGAGGGCGCCCTGCTCGGGCTGCATCTGGCGGGCTATCTCACCGCCGTATTCCTGGTCTTGCGACCGGGGCAGGCGGTGGCGTTCATCGTGGTGCACCATCTGGTGACCGGGCTGTACAGCGGTTCGATCTTCGCGCCGAATCACAAGGGCATGCCGGTGCGTTCGGATGCCGAGCGGCTGGACTGGATGACCCGCCAGGTGGTGACCGCCCGCAATATCCGCGGCGGCCGCATCGTGGACTATCTGTACGGCGGCCTGAACTACCAGATCGAACATCACCTGTTCCCGTCCATGCCGCAGCCCAATCTGCGCCTGGCCCGGCCGGTGGTGCGGGCACACTGCCGGGCCGCGGGCCTGGACTACTACGAAACCTCGGTCGTGCGCGCCTATGCCGAGATCCGCACGCATCTATGGCGTGTGAGTCGCCAGGCCCGGGCGCGCGACTGATCCGGCGGAGGCGAGCTCCTCGGTGAGCCCGTGGCGACGGTGCCAGCGGGCCAACGGGCCCGGGGCCCACCAGTTCCACGAGCCCGCCAGCCGCATCACCGCGGGTACCAACAGGATTCGAATCAGGAACGCGTCCAGCAGCACGGTCACCACCAGCCCCACGCCCAGCGCGCGCATGAACGAGACCTGTGCCGTCGTGATGGCCGCGAAGACGATGGCCATGACGGTGGCCGCCGCGGTGACGATCCGGCCGGTGCGGGCCAGGCCGAGGGCGACCGCGCGCCGATTGTCCCCGGTGGCGAGCCATTCCTCGCGCATGCGCGACAGCACGAAGATCTCGTAGTCCATCGACAGCCCGTAGGCGATGCAGAGCAGCAGCGGCGGCATGGTGGCATTGGTGTGCCCGGTGGCGACGGTGCCGAGCCCGCCCAGGTGCCCGTCCTGGAAGATCCACACCATCGCGCCGAGCGCGGCGGTGAGCGACAGCAGATTCATCAGCAATGCCTTGATCGGCAGCAGCACGCTGCCGGTGAACAGGAACATCAGCACACAGGTGGCGAATGCGATCAGGGCGAGGATGATCGGCACGCGGTCGGTGACACCGCGCACATTGTCCAGATCGCGCTGCGCCAGCCCACCGAACAGCGTCTCGGCCGGGGCGGCAACGTCTTTCAGTGCGCGCAGCTGCCCCTTGGCCGCGTCGGAGAATGGATCGAGCGTGGTGCCGACGCTCAGATAGACCGCGTCGCCGCGCCGGGCCGAATCCACGGTCGCGGTGCCGAGCCGTGCTCCGCCGGAATAGATTCCGTCCGGCGCGGCCACACCCGTCACCCGCGGTACCCGCGACAGCCGCGCGGCGTAGGCGCTCACCGCGTCGTCCCCGGGCGCGGACGGCAGCACGATGTAGACGGTGCCCTGACTGTCCTGCCCGGGGAATTGGCCGCGCAGGATGTCGCCGGTCTGGCGCGACCAGGCCGAGGTCGGCAGGTTGCGATCGTCGGGATAGCCCAGCTTCGCCCCGAGGAACGGCAGACCGACCAAGACGAACAGCGCGGTCACCGCCAGCACGGTCGAAACGGCGTGGCGCATAGCGAAATTCGCGGTGCGATACCAGCGGGTGGTCGCGGGCGCGCGGGGCGCGGTCGCCTGCCCGATTCGATCGCCGAGCAGCACGATCAGCACGGGCGCCAGCACCAGCGCGCCGACGAGACTGCAGGCGACCCCCGCGATACCGGCGTAGGCCAGCGAGCGCAGGAAGTACATGGGGAGCACGAGCATGCTCGCCACCACACAGCCCAGCGTCAGCGCGGAGTAGACCACGGTGCGGCCCGCGGTCGTCAGGGTGCGGATCAGCGCCCGCTCGCCCGGCGCTCCGGCGGCCCGTTCCTCGCGGTAGCGGTTGAGGATGAACAGGGTGTAGTCGACGGCCAGCGCCAGGCACAGCGCCGTCGCCAAATTCACGGCGAACACCGCGACATCGGTGTAGGCGTGGAGAATTCGCAGGGCCGCGGCCGTGCCGACGATGGCGAACGCGGCCACCGCCAGCGGCACCAGGGCCGCGATCAACCCGCCGAAGATCCAGATCAGGGCGAGAAAGGTGAACGGGGTGGCGATGATCTCCAGCCTGATCAGATCGATCTGGGACTGGCGATTGATCTCGTACTGCGCCAGCGCCTGACCGCCCGCGTGCACCGTCACGCCGTGCGCGGCGCCGACCAGCGGTGCGGCGAGTTCGTGGGCGCGCGCGGGCGCCTGCCGATCGTCACCGGTGACCCGCGCGGCCACCAGGGCGGTGCGATGGTCCGCGCCGACCAGGACGGGGGCGACCGTGGCGGGGGCGCTCCAGTACGAAACCACCTGTGTCGCATGTGCTGAGGCACGCAATGCCTCGACCACCGCCAGCCCGCGGGCCCGAGCCGCGGGGCTGTCGGCACCCGCGTCGGAGCTCACCGTGAACACCAGCGAGGATCCGCCCGCCCCGAACGTCTCGTCCAAAACCCGGGCGGCGCGGGCGGATTCCGAGCCCGGCACGTCGTACCCGCCCGCGGGCAGCATGGTGCTCACCGGCAGGCCGTACGCCCCGGCGGCCACCACGAATACCGCCAGCCACGCCAGCACCCGGCGCGGAGCGCGCAGAACCAGGTCAGCGATCCGAGCCAGCAACACAAACGCCTCCGATCCGGTTGGGCGGCACATGCTTCGAGGAATGGTCAGTGGTGCGCGCCGAGCAGGTCCGCGACCGGGTGGGAGCGGCGCCGCAGCGCCCGGGCGCCGCGGCGGCGCGCCTCGGCGAGGCGACCCGAACCGGTGACATCGCGGGCGATGGCGCGGGCGTCGCGGGCCAGATCGGGCAGCTGTCCGGACGGGACGCGATAGCCGAGGAAGTACAGTCCGGGCGCGTGCCCGAGGGGGCGGCCCCCGTGCGTCAGCGGTCGGCCGCCCACCTCGGCCAGCACGCCCAGATGGCCCACCAGCCCGACCAGGTCCGGGCGCTGGCCGGTGGCCGCGATCACCGCGTCGGGGCGGATGGTCGTCCCATCGGCGAGCACCACCATGTCGCGGGCGAAAGCCGTGACCGCCGAGACGATCCCGATCGCACCGCCGCTCACCGCCGAGACCAGGCCGCGGTCGATCGTGCCCGCGGTGTGCCCGGTGCGTGCCAGCGCGGTGGCGATCCCGTGGCGCGGGGGTGCGAAGCCCAGTGCCGTGAGATCGCCCCACTGCAGGCGATGCAGGAGCAGGCTGGCCCGGTCGACGAGGGGTTCCGGCAGTGGCCAGTGCTTGGCGGCCTGGCTCAGCAGCGAGGTCAGCGGGCTGAGCCGAAACAGCAACGGCGGATTGCGGATCGCCATCCGCACCCGGGCGGCGCCGGAGCGGGCCAGTTCGACGGCGATATCGATGCCCGACGGCCCGCAGCCCACCACCAACACGTCGCGATCGCGGTAGGGTCGCGGTCCCCGATAGTCGCGGGCGTGGGTGAGTTGCCGTGTGTAGGTCTCCCGTCCGGGCCAGTTCGGCAGGTGCGGCCGCTGGTGCAGTCCGGTCGCCACCACCACGTGCGCGGTCCGGATGGCACCGGAGCTGGTGCGCACGGTCCAGTGGTCGCCGGTGCGGTCTATGCGCTCGGCCACCGTGCCGTAGCGCACATCCGGGTCGAGTGCGCGCACGTAGCGCCCGGCGTAGTCGAGGAAGTCCGCGCGGCCGGGCCACGGCCCGTATGCCGCGGGAAGTCGCATTCCCGGAAGCGAACTCAGTGGCCGCCAGGAATTCATCCGCAGCGACGGGTAGTAGCCGTGCCAGGTGTGGAACGGCCGATCGGACCGTTCGAGTATCAGCGGGCGCACCCCGGCCTCGGTCAGGGTCCAGGCCGCCGCGAGCCCGGCCGGACCGGCACCGATCACCACGGGGGTTTGCGGGTCGGTCATCCCGACATGACAGCGTGGAGATCTGAAATTCCGCTGACGCACGCGTGTCGTTGCTGGTCGATAGCCGTCCAAGGGTATCAACACCGCTGGCAAATGATTTTGATCGGAAATTCCTAATATCAACCGGCCACGCACAATTCGCAACGGTGTGTCGCTCGGAAATCGTACTTCTGCTGCTAGGGTCTAGCGCGACCTCGAACTCGTCGAACCTCCATGCACATCTGCGAAGGAAGGTTGAATGTTCACGATGCGTAAAAGGCGGCATCGGCACGGTTTTGCATTGACCGCGGTTGCGGTCGCTCAGGTTGCACTTGCCGCCATTGCCACCGCCTCCCCCGAATGCCCCTGTGCACCGGACGGTCCCGGGGCGGCGCCCGCGGGATTCGTTTCCGACAATCCGGATATGTATACCGGCCCGGTCGACCCGTTGTTGCCGTTCCCGATTCCACCGACCGCGCCGGAGTTCGACCCGTTCTATCATCCGCCGGCCGAACGGTTCGTCGATCTGAAGCCCGGGCAGATCATTGCCGCGCGCAAGGTCAATTTGGCGGGCTGGGGCGTTTTCGGGCCGCTGGATGTCGACGCCTGGCAGCTGTCGTTCCGCTCGAACAACAGTCGCGGCGTGCCGATTCCGGCGGTGACGACGGTGGTGCGGCCGAAGATCGGACCCAACGCGCCGGATCGGAAGCTGTTCTCCTTCCAGGTGCCGGAGGACTCCCTCGCCGAGCACTGCGCGCCCTCCTACAATTTCCAGCTGGCGTCGGTCCCGGCCAACTACATGGGCCAGATCGAACCCTTCGCCGAATTCATTCAGCCGTTCCAGCAGGCGCTGCGGCAGGGCTGGGACATCAACATTCCCGATTTCCAGGGTCCCTACTCGGCTTTCGCGGCCGGTCCGCTGAGCGGGCAGATCACCCTCGACAGCATTCGTGCCGCCGAGAACTTCTACCCGCTCGATCTCAACGGGCGGCACACGCCGGTGACCATGCAGGGCCATCTGGGCGGCGCCATCCCGACCCAGTTCGCCGCGGAACTGCGCCAGTCCTACGCGCCCGATCTGAATATCGTGGGCGCGGCCGTCGGCGGTCCGCCGACGGATCTGGAGGGGATGATCAACTACCACATCAACGACGGCGCGTCCCCGACCATGTTCGACGGTCTGATCGGTCTGTCCCGCGAATATCCCGAGCTGGACGACTATCTGAACAAGAATTTGGACGGCTTCGGTCAGGTGATGCGTGCCTGGCACAGCACCTGGTGCATGGGCTGGTCGAACACCATCGTGCCGATTCAGAACGTGCAGGGCTCGCTGCCGCCGAACTTCTTCCAGGAGCCGCTGGTCCGGCGGATCCTCGACGAGAACCGGATGGGCAACACCATGCCGGACATGCCGATGTACTACTACACCCCGTTCCTGGACTGGGTGGTCCCCGTCCGGATGCCGAACGAACTGGTGGACAACTACTGCCGGGAAAATCCGGATGCGAGCATCCACTATGTGCGCGACCACGCCAGTGAATCCATCACCCTGCCGTACTTCGCGCAGCCGTCGGTGGACCGCTGGCTCACCGAGCGGATGGACGGCATACCCGCTCAGCGAGGGTGTACCACGGTGGACGTCGCGACCATGGCGACACCGAACAATGCGAGCGCCGAACACGGCGGCAACTGAGTAGGTGAACGAAAACAGCCCGGCCGAGTTCGCTCGGCCGGGCCGTTTGTCATCTGGGGTACTACACCAATACCGCGCGCAGCCTATCGCTGGGCTGAATACCCAACTCGCTGTCCAGAATTCGCCGCAGATTACGGAACGCCTCCACCGCCTCGGCCCGGCGGCCCGAGCTCTTCAGCGCGATGAGCAGCATTTCCCATAGTCGCTCGTTGAACGGATCGGCGGCGATGAAGGTCTTGGAGTTGACGATCACCTTCTGGTAGTTCTCCAGGGCGATCCACGAATCCAGCAGGGCCTCGCGGGCGACGGCGCGCAGCTGATGCAGCTGATCGGCGTGCGCCGCCACCACCGGCCCATCCGAGACGTCGGCGAGGGCGTCGCCGCGCCACAGTTTCAGCGAGTCCTCCAGCATCGCCGCCACCACCGAACGGGCCGAGGTGCCCAATGCCAGCGCATGATCGACCTGCTCGGAGAATCGGTGGGCGTCCACGCAGGCGTGGTCGATATTGAGCCGATAGTTCGATGCGGCGGTTTCCAGTAGATCCGGTGCGAGATTGTTTGCGCCGAACCACTTTCGCAATCGTGCGATATGCGCGTGCAGCGCATTGACCGCATCCGTGGTTCCGGACAGTTGCAGTTCCTCGATGAGTTCGTCGCGGCGCATCCACTCACCCGGCCGAATCGCAAGAATTGCCACGATACTGCGCAACTTCCTGCCCGACAGGGGGGCCTCAACTCCGTCCAGTGCGATCTGCACCGGACCGAGCACCGAAATATTGGTTGTCGCCATACATCGCCCCATCATCCAGTACGTGCTGAAGCCGTTACTGCACCGAGACCCCTTCGCCTGCGAATGCTAGCACCGCTGGTTTTCTACGGCGTGCAACGACGACTCGCGTGTGAGTCGGAATGAACGGGCCTTGGGAGTGCGAGTCGCCCACCAATAGCTGGTTCCGGTTCCGGGCCAGCACTGCCGATTGTTACCGGTGTGATCGAGGAACCAGCTGGCGCAGCCGCCCGAATTCCATACCGAACGGGAGAGTTTGGCGTGCAAGCGCTCGTTGAAGCCCCGCTGCACCTCGGGGCGCACCTCGATGCGGGTCGCGCCGCCCCGTCGCAGCAGATGCAGGCATTTGACGATGTAGCGGATCTGCGCCTCGATCACGAACAGGATCGACTGCGCGCCGCCACCGGAGTTCGGCCCCATCACCAGGAACAGGTTGGGGAAGCCGGACACGCTCATGCCCAGATACGCCTGCACGCCGTCGCGCCAGGCCTGCTGAATGGTGATCCCGTCGCGGCCGACGATATGTTCTCGGGCGCAGCGGTTGTCGGTGTCGAAGCCGGTGGCCAGCACGATCAGGTCGGCCTCGTGCAGGACGCCGTCGGCGGTGCGGACGCCGCCCGACTCGAAGGCCGCGATCGCGGCGGTGACCAGATCGACGTCGGGCCGGGCGAGGGTCGGGTAGTAGTCGCTGGTCAGCAGGATCCGCTTACAGCCGATGGTGTAGTCGGGAATCAGCTTGGCCCGCAGGGCCGGATCGGGCACCTGCTTGCGCAGCGTCCGCAGCGCCGCCCAGCGCAACACCGGCAGCAGCCGTGGATGCAGGAATCCGGCCACCGGGATCTCGTGCGTCCAGAAGGCGATATTGCGATACAGCGCCCGCAGGCCGGGCACCCGCGTCAGCAGGCGGCGCTCCCGGTCGCCGATCGTCCGGTTGAGCTTGGGCAGCACCCAGTGCGGGGTGCGCTGGAAGACCTCGACGTGTGCGGCCTGCCCGGCGATGGCCGGAACCAGTTGTACCGCACTGGCTCCCGTGCCGATCACCGCCACCCGCTTGTCGGTCACATCGATCGAGGAGTCCCATTCGGCGGTGTGCACGATCGGACCGCTGAACCGGTCGCGCCCGGGAAACTCGGGAATGTTCGGTCGGTGCAGCGCGCCGTGGCACAGTACGACGACGCGTGGGCAGTAGAGCTCGCCGCCGCGGGTGCGCACCCACCAGCGGTCCACGGCGTCGTCGAATTCGTAGGACACCACCTCGGAGTCGAAGCGCAGATGCGGCTCGAGGGCGAAATCCTTCACCACCCGGCGGGCGTAGTCGAGGATTTCCGGCTGTTCGGCGTAGAGCTTGCTCCAGCCGGTGTGCGGGGCGAAGGAATAGGAGTACATCATCGACATGACGTCACAGGCGCAGCCGGGATAGGTGTTGGACCGCCAGGTGCCGCCGACCTCGCTCGCCTTCTCCAGGATGACGAAGTCGTCGATGCCCGCCTGCCGCAGGCCGACACCCATGCCCAGCCCGGCCAGGCCGGCGCCGACGATCAGGACATCGGGATAGCTGAAAGCCGAGTCATCGCAGTCCATATCGCGCAAGACCTTCATCGGTCACCTCGTTTCGGGGTCGTGGTGGGAGTGCGTCGGGCGGTGGATCGGGGATAAGGACGTGCAGCGCCCGCGGCAGCACGTGCAGGCCGTAGCCGGTGTGCGTGCGCGGCATCAGTTCGCCGTCGTGCTCGACCAGCAGCGGCTCGCCGTCGGTGCGTTGCAGGCGAATTCGGCCACCGCGGCCGTAGTGCACGCCGGGCAGCTCGTCGACCGCGCCGGTGAACGCCGCACGGAACAGTTCGGGCAGATCGACCGCGGCCGTGGCCACACAGACGTCGAGGCGGCCGTCGTCGAGCACCGAATGCGGCAGTAACCGGAAATCCCCGCCGCGGTGGCGCATGCCGCCGATGTTCGCGACCACGATGCGGTCCTCGACCAGTACCTGGTCGTCGACGATCACCCGGGCGGGGAACGGATCGTAGGCCGCCGCGGCGGCGACGGTCGCGCGCAACAGCAGATCGCGCCCACTGCCCGGCAGTTCGGCGGCGGCCAGCAGGGTGGCGGGCAGCAGCCCGGCCGCGGCGCCGAGCAGTACGGGCGCGTCGAATTCCTCGAGGCGGGCCAGATCGATGGCCCGCCAGGCGGGTCGGGGCACCAGGGCCGTGCGCACGACCTCCGCCCAGTCGCGTTGTCCCCAGAGTCCGCGGTAGCTGGAATTGCCGGTGCCGCCCGGCGCGATCAACAGGGCGGGCGCCTGTCCGACGAGTTCGTCCAGCGCCGCGAGCGCGGCGGCCACCTGTCCGGCGGTGCCGTCCCCGCCCACGGCGACCACCACATCCGGCCAGTCGGCCAGCACCTGTTCGACCACAACGGCCACGGTCGCCGCCGCCGCGGGCCGCGTCATGCGCACGGTGACCGTGCTGGCCTCCGCGAGCGTGCGCACGATCGCCCGCGGATTCCCGCCCGCCGCCGGATTGACGATCGCGAGGACGGTGAGCGGGCCGCTCACAGCGCGTTGGTCGCCCGCAGCAGGCTCCAGACCGCTGCGGGGGTGAGTCGTCGGTCGACGGCGAGATATTCGGGAAAGACCAGTGCCGGTTGCCATTTCAGCTTGTATTCGAGTTGGCTGCGGGACGGGTAGACGCGGTCGCCGTGGTCGGCGAGCAGCCGGATCGCGCGCGCGGTGATCCGGCTCGCGGTCGGCAGTTCGAGGGCGGGGTCAAGACCGGTGAAGGGGGTGAAGCCGAAGTGCAGCCAGGCGGCGCCCTCTCGGCGGAAGGCGCGCATGGCATTGAAGTTCACCGCCTCCATGACCCCGGGCACCGCCTCGGGAACGCGGCGGCTCAGATCGTGCAGCCAGCCGCGATGGGCGCCGTAGACCGGACTGTAGGAGACGTAGCCGACCGGTCGCCCGCCGATCGTCGCGAGGAACAGTCGCCGTAACCGCTGTGCGGGACCGCCGATCTCACCGACCAGCAAGCGCAGCGGCTTGGCGCGCGGCCCCTTCGCGCGCAGCCAGCGCTGGTCGATCTCGGCCAGCGCCGCTCGGTGCCGCGCCGCATCGACCTGTTCGATCACGAGCCCGGCCCGCTGCGCCCGGGAAATCTTGTTGCGCAGCCGTACGAAGCGCTTGCCCGCCAATTCGGTCTGATCGAGCGCCACCGCATAGGACGCGCCGATCTGGTTGACCGGCATGCCGAGATCGGCGTACAGGGCGGCATCGGCATGGGGCAACTGCACGGCCACCACCCTTTTCCGGGCGTCGGCCGCATGGCCCAGGAATCTGCGCAGCAGCTCCGCCCGCCGTTCCGGCGCGGCGAAGGGGCCGCCGAATTGGATCAGGTATCGCCCCCAGGTCCGATAGCAGATGAAGCCGCTGTGGTCACCGGCGGTGAACACCGCGTTGTCGTGATTGAGGGCCAAGAAGGCGCTCGGGTTGTCGGCATACCTCTGGAGAACATCAATGCGGGCATCCGTCCAGCGCGGCGTGACATCCGATGAAACCACCTTCGAGCGGCCCTTTCGGCGAGGTGTGCGACAGTGGCAGTAGCCTCGCAGGCGCGCCTGACGGGCGGCTGATCCGGGCGAATTGGCATGTCAGCAATAGGTCAGCAACATTTCAGTGCCGCCCGGCAGGCTCGCGGTCACGATGACGACGGCGCAGCGTACGCAGGTACTCACATATCCCAGCCAGGTGGGCGGCGAGGACATCGACAGCGGCACCTGGGTGCACGTGCTGTCCGCGCGCGCGATCTTGGAGGACTCGTTCACGAGCCTGCGGCTCAAACGCGACCTCGATCGCGGCGCGGTGCCGCTGTCGGCGGCGCCGCCGGGCGTGGTGGTCGGCCGCGTCGCGGTCGCCGACGATCGAATCGCCGCGCGGGCGCTGGCGATGGCCGCCGAGGCCGCCGCGCGCTGGCGGGCGGCCCCGGTCGCCGATCGGGTGGAATTCCTGGCCCGATCCCGGGAACTGTTGCTGGACAGGGCAGACGAGATCGTCCGGATGCTCACCCTGGAGGGACATCCGCTCGAGCTGGCGCGCTGGGAGTTCGACGGGTTCCTGCAGGCCACCGAGCGCGCCACCCGCGAATTCCTGCGCGGGCAGCTGTGCGCCGAGTACCGCACCGGCGACGGTCGCCTGCGCCTGATCCGCCGCTGCGCCGACGGGGTGGTGTGTGTGCATCCGCCCGCGAACGCGCCGATGTCGAGCGCGCTGCTGGCCGCCACCGCGGTGGTCGCGGGCAATGCGATCGTGGTGCGCGCCCCGCGCGCGGCACCGCTCGGGGTGACCTACGCGCTGCGCGAGATCGTGGCCCCGGCGTTGGCCGCGGTCGGCGCCCCGCCCGGCACGGTGAATTCGCTGTGCGCGGATCCGGAGCGGCTGCTGCGGCAGTGGCTGCAGAGCCCGAAGGTCGACGACATCATGTACTTCGGCGGCGTCGCCTCCGGCCTGGAGCTGGAAAAACGTTGCGTCGCCGCGGGGAAGAAGCCGATCCTCGAGCTGGCGGGCAACGATGTGGTGCTGGTCTGGCGCGACGCCGATCTCGACGCGGCGGCCCGCGCGGTGACCGAGAGCTTCTTCGGTTCCGGACAGCTGTGCATGATCCCGAATCAGGTGCTCGTCCATCCCGCGGTAGCCGACGAACTGCTCGCCCGGGTGGTCGCGCTGGCCGAGGCGATGCGGCCGGGATATCCGGATGCCGAGGGCGTGGTGCTGGCCCCGGTGCTGCGGCACGACCGGTTCCATGCCGTCCTCGCCGACGCCGTCGACCGCGGCGCGACCGTCGTCACGGGCGGGACCAGCATGCATTTGGACGGCTCGGCCGATGCCGCCGGATTCTTTCTGCGCCCCACCGTCCTTCGGGTCGACGGGCTGAGCGCGGCCCGCGAATTGCTCGCCGTGCGAGAGGAGACCTTCTTCCCCCTGATTCCGGTGATCGTGCCCGAACCCGGCGACGACGAGCACCTGCTGACGGCCTGCCTGGAATTCGTCGACACCAACCGCTACGGACTACGGAACTCGCTGTGGGCCACCGACTCCCGGGTCATCGACCGCTATGTGGCGAATGTGCGCAACGGCGGCCTGCTCAAGGTCAACGAATCCCATATCGCCTTCACCGCGCCGCTGCCCTCGCACGGCGGCACCGGGGTCACCGGCGGCGTCTTCGGCGAGGCCAACTATCCCGCGCTGCGCGCCTCGCATCTGCAGGGCGTCGCGATCTCCACGGGCGGTCAGCCCTACGGGTATCGGTAGGGCCGCGGTGCGAAGCCTCGACGAAGCCAGGGCGGTCTGCGAAAGGCGGCTGCCCGGACTGTATTCGGCGCTGGCCGACGTGCCGCTGCCCGAACTCGAACAGCCCGGCAATCCCGGATTGGAGCTGTTCCGCAAGTTCGGCGGTCCGGGGCTGGTGATACCCGCGGCCTACGGCGGGTGCGGCGTCGATCCGCTGGAGGCGGTGGCGGTGGTGCGCGCGCTGGCATCGGTCGCGCCGTCGCTGTCGGTCGCCACCGCCATGCACCACTTCTCGGTCGCCACCCTGTTCACCCTCGCCGACAGCCTGCGCGCCGCGGGTACCGAATGGGCCGTCCTGCAGGGCATCGCGGACCAGAATCTGCTCGTCGCTTCGGGTTTCGCCGAGGGGCGGCCCGGACAGGGCATCCTGTCGCCGACCGTGACCGCCGCTCCCGTGGCGGGCGGCTACCGCATCAGCGGCTCGAAACGCCCCTGCAGCATGGCGTCCTCGATGGATCTGCTGTCGGCCAGTGCGGCGGTGCCGGGCCGCGCCGAACCATTGATGCTGTTGATTCCGGCCGCCGCCGAGGGTATTTCGGTGCATCCGTTCTGGTCCACCCCGATCCTGGCCGGGGCCGAGAGCGAGGAGGTGCGGCTGGCGGAGGTCTTCGTCGACGAGCGGCTGGCTGTCACCGCCGGGGTGGACGCCCACGGTGTGCTCGACGAATTGCAGACCGTCGGCTTCCTGTGGTTCGAACTGCTGATCTGCGCCTGCTATCTCGGCATGGCCAGCGCACTGGTGGAGCGCGCCTTCCGGGCGGGGCGGGCGAGCCGGGAGACGCTGTCGGACTTGGGAATCCGGCTCGAGAGCGCGGCCCTGCTGCTGGAGCCGGTGGCACGGCTGCTGATCGAGGGCCGTTGCGACAACGCCGCCCTGGCCAAGACCGTGCTCGCCCGCTTCGCCGTGCAGGACGCCATCGGCGAGGCGGCCGCCCGGGCCATGGCGGCCCTCGGCGGCATGGCCTTCGTCACCACGCCGGAGGTCGCCTACCTGGCGACCGCGAGTCGCTGTCTGGCCTTCCACCCGCCCACGCGGGCGGCCTGTGGCGACGCGCTTGCCGAAAGCCTGTCCGGCGCACCATTTCTCATCGACTGAAGGGGATCCATGACGCTAGAGCAGAGCGATACCAGCGCCGAATGGGTGGCGCGGGCGTATCGCGACAACCTCAGCTCCGGCCGGGCGCGCATCGCCGAGTTGCTGGGCGGACAGGTGGAGGTCGAATCGCGGGGCGCGTGGGTCACCACGGCCGACGGCGAGGAATATCTGAACGCGGGCGGATACGGCGTCTTCATCACCGGCGCGCGGCATCCGGCCGTGGTGGCCGAGGTGCAACACCAGCTGCATAGGCACCCGATCGGCACGCGAATGTTCCTGGAGCCCACCGCGGCTCGCGCCGCCCGGATGTTGGCCGGGGTCGCCCCCGCGGGGCTGGAACGCGTGCACTTCTGCGGTTCGGGGGCGGAGGCGACCGAGACCGCCATCAAGATCGCCCGCCTGTCCGGGCACCGGCATCTGATCTCCATGCACGGCGGATATCACGGCAAGACGCTGGGTGCGCTGTCGGTGACGGCGAAAAGCCTGTTCCAGGACCCGTTTCGACCGCTGCTGCCGGATGTGACCCATATTCCCTACAACGACGTCCCCGCCCTGCACGCCGCGCTGGAGCGGTACGCGGGCACCGCGTGCGTGATCGTCGAACCGGTGCAGGGGGAGGCGGGCGTCGTCGCGCCCACGCCCGGCTATCTGCACAGTGTGCGGGTGTTGTGCTCGGAGTTCGGGGCGCTGCTGGTGGTCGACGAGATTCAGACCGGACTGGGCCGGTTGGGGGCCTGGTGGGGATCGAACCTCGAGGGCGTGCAGCCGGACATCCTGCTGTCCGGCAAGGCACTCGGCGGCGGAGTGCTGCCCGTCGCGGCGGCCATCGCGACCGAGAAGGCCTACGCGGTGCTCGATCGCGACCCGTTCCTGCACACCTCGACCTTCTCCGCCGCGCCGCTGGCCATGGCCGCGGTGTGCGGTGCCCTCACCGCCATCGAGGACGACGGCCTGGTGGAGCGGTCCGCCCAGCTGGGAGCCGAATTGCTCTGCGCGATCGACGATATCGCCCACGATGCGCTGGGTGTGCAGATCCGCGAGGTGCGCGGGCGGGGGCTGCTGATCGGCATCGAATTCGTGGATCCGGCGCTGGCGGGCGAGCTACTCATCGAACTGGTCCGCCACCACGTCATCCCCAGCCATTCGCTCAATTGCGAACGGGTGCTGCGGCTCACGCCTCCGGCGGTGCTGGATCGGGCCGAGGTGGGCTTTCTGCTGGAGCGCTTCACCCAGGCGGTGACGGCGCTGGCCGAACGTTACCCACACAGCGAGAGGTGAGCGAATGCGTGCAGTCCAGCTGACGGTCGGATCCGCCACCTGCGTGGCGGCCGACGCCTATGCGCGAATCGCCGAATTCGAGCGCTATCCGGAGCTGGTGGCCGAGGTGCGCTCGGTGGTGGTTCACGAAACCCGCGACGGCGCACCGCTGTCCAGCGACTGGGAGGTGTGCTTCCGCAACGGGCCGCTGCGCTGGTCGGAGGTGGACTACTTCCAGCCCGAGCAGCGCCGCATCGTCTTCGAGCAGACGACCGGCGACTTCGACGTCTTCCGCGGTACCTGGCGGGTGGACAGTGTAGGGACGGGTTGTGCCGTGCACTTCGAGGCCGCCTTCGATTTCGGCATTCCGAGCCTGGCGGGCATCCTCGAGCCGGTCGCGGAGAAGGTGCTCAAGGAGGGCATCGCGCTGGCGCTGTTCCAACTGCTCGGCGACGCGCGGGTGGTCGACGATCCCGCCGTGGCCGCCGCGGTCACGGCCAAACTGGCGAGCCAGCCGCTATGACGCTCTCGGTGGAGGCGATCGGCCGGGCCGTCGGCAGCACCGCCGAACTGGCGACCTGGGCGCGCACCGTGCGCTACGAGAACATTCCCGCGACCACCCTCGCCCTGGCGCGCAGCCAGCTCATCTCGACTCTGGCGACCGTGCGGGCCTCGCTGTCGCATCCGCTCGGGCGCGCCCTGGTCGCGACGTTCGGCGCCCCGCTGCGCGGCGAACCCAAACAGTCCGCGGCCGCGCTGGCGGGCCTGGCCACCTGCCTGGACTTCGACGATGTGTCCTTCGTCGGACATCTGTCGGCGTCGTGTGCGACCGTGCCGGTGGCCTATGCGCGTCCGCTGGGCATGGACGGGCGCGAACTGCTGACGACCATCGTGGTGGCCAACGAATGCGCGGCCCGGCTCACGGCCGCGACGATTCTCGGGCCGTTCTTCCGGGCGCAGGCCAACACCCACTGCCACCTGGTCGGGGCGGCCACCGCACTGCTGCACGCGCGCCGGGCCCCGGCGATCGAATGGGCCTCGGCGCTAGGGCTGGCGCTGGGGATGGTGCCCACCCCGCTGCACCGCGCCGTGCTCGGCAGCGACCTCAAGCCGCTCACCGCCGCGCTGCCGGTGCGCTCGGCGCTGGACGCCTGCGATGCCGCCGCACACGGCATGCGCTGCACCACCGAACTGCTCGACGGCGGCGACGGCCTGCTGGCGCAGTTGTCCGCGGTGCCGCTGCCGGATCTGCTGGTGGCCGGGCTCGGGCGGCGCTGGCATACGGATACGGTGGGGTTCAAGCGTTTTCCCGGCAGCGCCTACGCGCAGGCGGCCTACGAATGCGCCGAACGGCTCAGCGCGCGGCTGCACGAGCGCGAGCTGTCCTCGATCCGCCGCATCGTCGTGCACGGCTGCCTGCTGACCTATCTGCTCGACCGCAAGGTGCGGCCGTTCCTGGACGGCCGCCGAACCCCGGTCGCCGCGGCCAATTTCGCGCTCGGCTACGGGCTGGCGACCATCCTGCTGACCGGCAGGCTGGGCCCCGAGGATCTGGGCCCGGGTGCGCTGGACGACGAGCGGCGCTGGCGGCTGGCCGACAAGGTGAGCGTGGAACACGACACCGCCCTCACCGAGCAGATGCTGCGGGCCACCGCCCCGCTGGGCGAGGCGCTGCGCTGGGCCGGGCCGCGCGCGGCCACCTGGCCCGAACTGCAGGCGTGGGCGGGTGAGGAGCTGCCGCGCCGGTTGGCCGAACTCGGCCTGCCCGAGGCGACTTTCGAGCAGGCGACCATGTCCATCGGCGCGCGGGTGGTGATCGAGCTGGCCGACGGGCGCCGGTTGACCGAGCAGTGCGACCGGCCGATCGGCATGACCGGCCCGGCGACCCGGCAGCATCATCAGGTGATCGCGGGCGCGAAATTCCTCGGCGTCGGTGGGGGCGCGGAGACGCTGTCGCGGCTGGAGCGCATCGAGACCCTCGATCATGAGCAAACAGTGCGCACGCTCGCTGTCGCACTGTGCCAACCCTGCGCGCGCTGAGGGGTACTGCGACACTCGCGCGAACAGCGGCTGCTTACAGAGCGTTTGGCTAACGATTGGTTAATATTTGCGAATGGCCCACCACGCCGAGCCGCCCGATCCCACACCGGGCAGTAGTGGCGACGATCAGCACCGCCGCAGCGTGCGGCGGCTGCAGCGGCATCTGTGGTGGATGCTGTCACTGGTGGTGACGGTCCTGCTCGCGGGCGGCACCGTGCATTCCTGGTTCAAGGCCGATCGGCCGGATTTTTCCGAGGCCGTCATCGGCACGGTCGCGGTGAACTCCGAACAGGTGGACGCGGCCGTGGCACAGCAGTGGAAACCGGGCGACACCTACTACCGGATTCCGACCGGCGTGCTGATGCTGTCGCTGGAATTCGTGAATCCGTACGCGGTCAAGGCGACCGGCATGATCTGGCAGCGCCTGGATGCCTCGCTGCCGCCGGATATCGTGCACGGCGTGCTGCTGCCCGAGGGTGACAATCCCCGCACCGTGACCCCGGCGTTCAATTTCGACGATCGCGGCACCCGCATCGAGGTGTGGTCGTTCAACGGCATCTTCCGCCAGCAGTTCGACTATCGCAACTATCCACTGGATCGTCAGGACGTGTGGCTGCGCATGCGGTCGGCCGATCTGCACAAGCCGGTGCAGCTCGTACCCGACTTCGAGGCATTCCCGAAGCCGTGGGAACCCGCGAAGCTGGCCGGGCTGGATCCCGGTCTGGTGCTCGGCAATTGGCATGCCGACTACACGGTCTTCAGCTTCGAGCACCGCGAATTCGGTCTGCAACACAATCGCATGGCCTATCAGGCCTCGGATCTGTATTTCAATCTCGGCATCGATCGCAGCCTGGTGGGGCCGCTGATCGGCCGCATCGTGCCGGTGTTGCTGCTGGCGCTGCTGATGTTCCTGTCGCTGTTCGTCATCACGACCGATCCCGATCGGCGCACCATATCCGGCTTCACGGCCTTCGCGATCATCGGTTTCTCGGTGTCCACCGTGCTGGTCGTCGCGGTCAACGACAATGCCGCGCGCACCGAAACCGGTTCGGCCGGAATCTCTTATATCGAATTCTGGTATTTCGCGCTGTACGCGATGACGCTGCTGGTGGCGTTCAATGCCACCATGCTGCTCACCGGTGGTCTGCGCAGATTCGTGGCGTGGCGGGAGAATCTGCTCCCGAAGCTGGTGTTCTGGCCGGTCTTCACCGGGCTGATGTTCATCGCGACGGTGGCGTTCCTCGGGCCCTGAGTCCTACTCGGGGGCCCGAGGAACCGTCGGCTACCGGCCGAGCGCCCGTGCCAGCTGGCGCTTGTTCATCTTCGACCGGCCCGGTATGCCGCGCCTGCGCGCCATATTGTAGAGCTGGTCGCGGGTCAATTCGCTCGCCGACGAACGGTTCGCGGAACGTGACCGGTGTTGTTTTCCAGCCATGTCAAACCTCCTTGTCCGACATATCCGCCGGTTCACACCGAACCGGCGGGCCCAACACTCATCAGTTGCCGACCCGGCCGCTCGGTGAGCGTCCAATCGGCGGGTAGACCCCTCACACGCCCGTCCGAACCCTCGGCCTCGATGGTGATCGTGGCCGGGCCCAGCCGTAGATCGGCGAGGACGAGTCGACCCCAGCGCTCGGGCAACAGCGGAGCGAGCGCGATTTCGCTTCCCGGGACATCGGGTTCGAGTCCCAGGAACGAGCGGACCAGCAGCAGCGGCGTGGCCGACGCCCAGGCCTGCGGGGAGCAGGAGGTGGGATACGGAATGGGCGTGCGGAATTGCTCGCGGGGGAAACCGCAGAACAATTCGGGCAACCGGCCGTCGAAGGCGAGGGCGGCGTCGAGCAGGCCCTCGCCCAGTCGTTCGGCCAGTTCGGTCGCACCGGGCAGATGCCGGTAGCGCAGCAGGCCAGCGATCGCGATGGCCGTATCGTGCGGCCAGATCGAGCCGTTGTGATAGCTCATCGGGTTGTAGGCGCCCATGCCCTTGGCCAGGGTGCGCAATCCGAAGCCGTCGCTCATGGCCGGATCGGCCAGCCACTCGATCAGCTGGGCCGCCCGGTCGTCGGGGACGATGCCGGTCCACAGGCAGTGCGCCACATTGCTGGTGAGCGCGTCCACCCGGCGCTTGTGGCCGTCCAGAGCCAGGGCGTACCAACCGGATTCGGGAATCCAGAAGGCCTCGTCGAACTGCTTGCGCAGATCGGCGGCCTGGCCGCGCAGCCGTTCGGCGGTGGCGATGTCGCCGCGGGACTCGGCGATGGCGGCGCGGGCCAGTCGCGCGGCATATACGTAGCCCTGCACCTCGCACAGCGCGATCGGCGTCTCGGCCAGATGTCCGGTGGCGTCGTTGATGGCGTCGAAGCTGTCCTTCCAACCCTGATTGGCCAGGCCCCGATCGGTCTTGCGCTGATATTCGACGAAGCCGTCGCCGTCGCGGTCGCCGAAGTGGTCGATCCAGCCGAGCGCGCGGTCGGCGGCGGGCAACAGCTCCTCGACGACCGCGGCGTCCGCTCCCCAGCGGCGGCATTCGTCGAGCAGCATGACGAACAGCGGTGTGGCGTCGACGGTCCCGTAATAGACGCTGCCGCCGAGCACCCGCTCTCCGGCCGGGCCGCGGCGCATCTCGTGCATGATCCGGCCCGGTTCCTCCTCGGTGACCGGATCGACCGTGCTGCCCTGCAGTTCGGCCAGCTGGCGCAGGGTGCCCACGGCGAGGTCGCTGTCCAGCAGCAGCGCCATCCACGAGGTGATCAGGCTGTCGCGGCCGAACAGGGTCATGAACCAGGGCGCGCCCGCGGCCACGTACGCCTGCGGTCCGCCCTGGGAATCCTCCACGCGCAACGAGCCTTCGATACGCAGCGCGCCCAGGTCGCTCTCGGTGTGGCGCAGGATGTGGGCGAGTCCGGCGTCGGAGGCGGTCAGATTGGTGGCCGAGGCGCGCCACGCCTTCATTCGCCGCGCCGGATTGTCGTCCTCGGTGATCGCCATGCGCACCGGGTGATGGCCGACGACCGGCTGGGCCAGCAGCGTGGTGCGCCATTCACCGTGCGCCGGGACCACCGCGTGCCAGGTGCACGCACCCGGCACGACCTGGGGCTCACCGGTCGCGGTGAGCAGCAGGCCGCGGCCGTTGTCGCCGTGGTCGGTGAGCCGCAGCTGCTCGCCCACGACGACGGCGTCGGCGCTGCCCAGATGCGTGCGCCCCTCCTTGACCGCGAACAGATCGGCGAAGTCGGCGTCGGCGTGCAGGCTAATGGTGAGCGCGGTGTCCTCGTTGCCGAGGTTGTGCACGGAGACGATCTCGGTCAGCCCCTCACCGATGAGCCGCCGCCGTTCGATCATCACCGTGCTGTCGGCCAGTCCCGCGCGCGGCGGCAGCCGCAGCACGAAGCGCGCCTTGAACGCCTCGCTCGCCAGCACGGTCAGCGGCTCGAGCGCATGCCCGTCGACCCGCAGCTCCCACCGCGACAGCACCCGCGCGTCCCGGTAGTACAGCCCCTGCGGCCCGCCCGGCCGGATGTCCCCGAGCGGATCGGACAGGCAGAACGTGCTCGCCTCGACCAGCGTGATGGGCTGCCCGCCCACCCCGATCGGCGGCCCGGCATTGAATATCCGCGGTGCCGTCACCGCACGCACCGACCCGAAGTCGAATCACCATCGGACAGGGTCCTGCTCATCGCATTCCTCCTCCGCGCCCACCGCAGCGGAAACCGATATGAAGTGATCCCATCGATACTCCAACACCGGCGCGCATCTGTCGAGAAAACAGCGAACTTTCCGCAAATAAGCAGCACCCATCCGGCCTCTGACCGGCTACGAACATGAGGAGAGTCCGGTACTACCGGCCGGAACTGTTCGATCCTGGGCGGCGGTCGAGCGTTGAATCCGGCATTTCGGTCTTTCCACTCGGTAGGGTCCGGGTCGAGATCGGGTTCTTCGTCACTGCTATGGGAAGGATTGCGATGCAAGGCAAGTGCGGGGTGTGGACCGGGGCGCTCGCGGTCGGGGTATTGAGCGCGACCGCGGTGGGCTACAGCGCGATGGAGGCGCCGCATTCGGTGGCGCAGGACAATGGTGACACGACGCTGAACTGCACGATCCCCAAGGGCACCGAGGTCACGTTCGAGCGTGAGGTGCCGGAGCATGAGGAGGGGGAAGAGTACTCGGGTCTGTATGTGCTGACCCTGAAGGACAACGTCGAGTTGAAGGGCGATTCCGGCTGCGGCGTCCTGGAGAAGACCGAATTCAAGGTACCGGACGAGATCGGCGAGCCCGACCTGGACAGTGACGGCCTGTGCAAATTGTCGATTCAGGATTTCGACGATCCGGACGTCAATGGCGAGCCCAAGTTCAAAAACGGCATTGGCGCGGTCCTGCTCGATCTCGGCGGCGAGAAGCCGTCGACTTTCGCGGCCGTGGCCGATACCACGGAGCACGTGCAAAAGAGTCAGCAGGACAAGAAGGCCACCATCAAAGGGGAGTTCCGTGGCTTGGAAGGCACATGTGAGGCCGGAGGACTCGGAAAAGACAACCAGAAAGTGACTCTCAGACTCGACCAAGGCACCGTCAAGTTCGAGCCGAAGAAGACCAAGAAGTAGTCGCGGGGACTTTCGGGCATGCCGCGCACCGATGGCAGCCGGGGCGTCCTGCCCCGGCTGGCCGTTTTCATGGCCCGCCATCGCCGCCGAGTCTTCGCGGGATGGCTCATCGCCGTGGTGGCCGGGCTGATCGGATTGCCGCATCTGCTGGGGTCGCTGCTGGCTCCGCCGATCGAGGTCACCGGGTCCGAATCGCGGCTCGTGAGCCGGATGCTGGCCGACGGGCTGCCGACCCTCGGGGACGAGCCGATGATCGCCGTGCTGCATTCGGACGCTCGTAAGGCGTCGGATCCGTCGTTCCGCAAAGCGATCGATGCGGGCATGGACGCGCTCGCGGACGAGCGGGCGGTCTCCGGTGTGCTGCTGTTACCTGTCGCGGGGGATCCCGGGCGGGAGATTTCGCTGCCCGAGACCTTCGAGCCGTTGCGCCCGCTGTTCCACGACGAGCACACGGCCTACGTGTACGTCGGCACGACCGGTGAGGATCGAGCCCGGCAGGAGCTTGCGCCCGCGCTGCAGGAGGCCGCGGATCGGGCGGCCCGGCGGGCGTCCGGGGGTGAGGTGCGGGCGTATCTGGTGGGGATCTCGGCCTTCGGGGAGTTGGTGCAGGAGGTCGAGATTCGCGATCTGATGCGGATCGAGCTCGTCGCGTTGCCGCTGGCGGTAGCGGTGTTGTGGTGGGGATTGCGCAGGCCGGTCGCGGCGATGGTGCCGGTGGTCGTCGCCGTGGCGTCGGTGATCACCACGCTCGGCCTGTTCGCCGCGTCCACGAGGATTTTCACCATCGACGGGATGCTGCTGGTCGGGGTGAACGCGCTGGGGCTCGGCATTGGAATCGATTACGCGCTGTTCGTGATGAACCGGTTCCGCGAGGAGCTGGTGGGCGGGGCGGAGCCATTGCGGGCGATCGCGACGGCGAGCGCGACCGCCGGGCGGACGGTGCTGTATTCGGCGCTCATCCTGATGTCGGCGTATGTGACGCTGTTCCTGGTTCGATGGCATGTCTTCCTACAGGTGGCGATCGGGTGCATGGCGGTGGTCGTCGTCGTGGCGATCGCCTCGCTCACGCTGCTGCCCGCATTGCTCTGCGCACTCGGCCCGGCGCTCGAGTGGCGGGGGCCGGGCCGCTCGCGGCCGGTGGCGGACGACGAATCGCGGCGGCTCACGCGGTGGGCGGAACATCTGATGCGCCAGCCATGGCCGTACGCCATTGCCGTGACGGCCCTGCTGCTCTGTGCCGCCCTCCCGACCGGCTCGATGCGGACGGGGATCGACCTGGAACGCGGGGCCCTGGCCGGAACCGCCTATCACACCGGCTTCACCATCGGCGAGCGCGACGTGCCCGGGACGACCGGATCGGTGTTCGTCGCCCTCGAACAACCCGAAGGGCAGCCCCTGCCCGACACCCGGGTGCTCGCGGATGCCCTGCGCGCCGACCCGGCCGTCGCGGCGGTCACCTCGATCGACAACGGCGATCGGCTCACGGCACTGCTCGTCCTCT
This sequence comes from Nocardia sp. CDC159, assembly GCF_023740735.1. Lineage (GTDB taxonomy): Bacteria > Actinomycetota > Actinomycetes > Mycobacteriales > Mycobacteriaceae > Nocardia > Nocardia pulmonis. The sequence goes on along the minus strand of NZ_JAMRXH010000014.1, from coordinate 69,040 downwards.
CGAGGCACGCCATCGACACACCCGAGGTGGGAGATCTCGTGTGGCGCATACGAGATCGGATCGTGCCCGCCGCCGCACCGCCCGGTGTAGCGGTCCTCGTCGGTGGGCCGGGGGCGCATGTGGCCGACATTCTCGCCGAAACCGCCGCCAAGCTGTGGTGGGTGATTGGATGTGTGCTCGCGCTGCTGTTCGTGCTGCTGGTCGCCGTGCTGCGCAGCCTGGTGCTGCCGTTGAAGGCGATCCTCATGAGCCTGTTGGCGACCGGTGCGTCCTACGGGTTGACCGTTCTGGTGTTTCAGCGCGACGGACATCCGATCTGGCCGCAAGTGCCGTTGATCGCCTTCGTCATGCTGTTCGGGTTGTCGACGGATTACGAACTGTTCCTGGTGCGTCGGATCCAGGAGGAGTATCTGCGCACGGGGGACAATCGGCGGTCGGTCGTGATCGGGTTGCGCAGCACCGCCCGGCCGATCTCACTGGCCGCGGCGATCCTGGCCGTGGGCTACGGGAGCCTGCTCGTGTCGAGTATCAACGGTCTGCGCGAATTCGGATTCGCTGTCGCGGTCGCGCTGATCATCGATGCCACTCTCATCCGGCTCGTGCTGGTTCCCGCGCTCATGCAGATCATGGGACGGTGGAACTGGTGGCTTCCCGGCGGTAGGCCAGGCAGGCCGCCGAATGGTCGTACGCGCCCAGGAACAGAATCGTGTGAGCCGCCTCCAGGCAGCCCCGGCGCTCGGCGTGCACGTAGGCATGTACCGGTGCCGCCGAATACGGACGATCCGGTGCGGGTGCCCCGATGACGGCCGACCGGGTCAACTCGAGCGTATCAGCCAGGCGCACAACGAAATCGGGGGTATGGGTGGGGGAGAGCAGGACGGCTCGCCCGCGCCGGAAATCCTCGGGTGAGAGGCCCTGTTCGGTCATGCAGCGCTCGACGGCGGTGACGGCCTCGTCGAGGGCGTCTCCGGTGGGTCGCATTCGCCCGTGGGCACGGCCGTCCGATCCGACCGCGTCGAGTGGCAGCCAGCTCGACGGCCGCACCGGTCCGGTGGGGTCGACGGTGTGCAGACTGCCGAAACCCGCTGTGCTGGAGGAATTTCCGAGCAGCATGGCCGCGCCGCCGAAGGTCGGCGGGTAGCCGTCGACGACGCGGGCCAGCGGCGGCCGCACATCCCCCGCCACCAGTAGGACGTAGCGCACATCTCCGGTCACCAGAAAGCATTCGGCGACGGTCATGGCATGCAGCAGGCCGATGGCGCCGTGCTGCAGGTCGAAGGAGAAGACCGGGATCTGCCCGGGCGCATATGCCAGCCCGAGTCCGAGGCGCTGCTGGATCAGCGCGGCCGCCGCGGGTTCGCTGGCGTTGTCGTCGCGGAAGACTCCCGAGCTCACCAGCATGCCTACCGCGGACACATCGATTCCGGCGCGCCGCAAGCACTCTCGGGCGGCACGGGCGGCGACCTCGAGGTAGCTCGCGGTATCCGAATCGGTGTTCACCGCGGCCGCCAGGATCGACGTGGGCACGATCAAACCTCCAGACGGGAGATGGTGGCGGCGCAGAACCCACCGACGACGCCGGACGCCTGCGGAAGCATCAGGATCTTCGAGCCCTTCGGGATCCGCTGTTGCCGCAGATGTTCGTGCAGCACGAGGAAATGTGACGTCGATGCCGTATTGCCGTACTCGTGCAGGATATTGAGTACCTTCGGTCGAGTTCCGAAGGCCTTGCGGGCCAGGCGGTGGATGTAGGCGATCGCCGGAGCGCTGAACTGGTGGTAGATGCAGAAGTCGAAACCCTCGCCGCGCGCGGTGCGCCCGGACGTCTGCGCGAAGGCCACCAATCGGTCGATCACCTGCTGATAGACCGCGTCGTTCTGCATCGCGCGGGTGTCGGTGTAGAGCGCGATGCCATTGGTCCGGTCGCTGGGCATGCCGATGCAGATATCCGCCCCGGCCGCCATGGTCATCAGTTCGATGTAGTGAATCTCGTCGTCATCGTCGCCGCGGTCGTCGATTATCACGGCCATTCCGGCATCCCCGACGGTCAGCGCCGCCAGCTGGGAATCGTGGCGGGACTTTATTTCTCGCACCGCGGTCTCGGTGATGATCGTGAGCTGCTCGCCGCTGACCACCATGCCGTTGCGGACGATGCCCGCCTTGATCATGCGGTCCAGGACCAGCACACCGGTCATCATGCCCGCGGAGGCATTGCAGACATCGAAATGCCGGGCCTTGTTGGCGCCGATCGCATTTCCCAGCATCAGCGCGAAGGCCGGTGCCGCGGAGTGGATTCCGGGGCCGGTCGTTCGCGTGATGGAGGCCGAGATGATGATGTCCAATTCGTCGGCGGCGTAGTCCGAATGCCGCAGACAGTCCTCCATGGCGCGCCGCGCCAGCACGAACGACGATTCGTAATGGTCCGGACGGGAATCGTAGACGCGCCGATTCCGCACGCCGGACAGGCGTTCCAGCGGAGGGAATCCGCGGATGCGCAGCCGCGAGATCAGTTCCTTCGTGGAGACCACGGTCTCGGGGGTGTAGCGGCCGATCGATTCGAATCGGGTACGACGCACAGCCCTGCCTTCGACAACTCGGTGGTGGGTGATTCGACGAGCAGAACATCACGGCAGGCCGTCGAGCGAGCCCGCGTCGATCAGGAACGCTGCGGTAGCGTAACCGGATCCTCGTAGCTACTGGGAGGATCGACCTGGGAGTGCGGTACCGGTGGGCGCGTCGGGAGGTAGTCCGCGGGCACGCCGCCCCGCTCGATGATCTCGGCGTAGGCCCCGACGGCGTCGGTGGCCCTGCGAGTCAGGGTGCGGTCGGTGGTGACGTCGACCCGGTACAGGCCGAAACGCGGTGCGTAGGAACCCCATTCGTAGTTGTCGGTGAGGCTCCAGTAGTTGTAGCCGATGACGTCGAAGCCCGCCATGCGGGCACGCTGCAGCCAGTAGACGACGTCGCGCAGATAGTCGGCACGGCCGTAGTCGTCGGGGCGGGGGCGGCCGTTCTCGGTGGCCATGCCGTTCTCGGCGATGTAGATCTTCTTGCCGGGGAACTTGCGCGCGTAGCGCCGGATGGCGTAGTAGATGCCCTCCGCCTGCAGCGGCAGGTCCCACAGGCCGGTGGGGGCGGCCGCCACCTGGGAGCGCGGGCGGGGCCGGGTGGTGGCATCGGTCTCGGCGCCGAAATAGTAGTCGAGGGAGACGAAGTCGAGCCGATCCGCGATGAGTCCGAACATGCGGTCGTTGACGCTGGCGTCGGATTTGGCGACGAAGCCGACATTGCTGGTGACCAGGGCGTCGGCCCGCTTGGCGTGGATGTGGTCGTAGATCCGGTTGTGCGCCTCGGCGAATCGGTCCTCCATCTCGTGGAAGCGCCGATCCCACTCCGGGCCGTCGAGGGGTGGGGTGTGATGGTTCAACTCCTGCACGACATAGGCGATCGGCTCGTTGATGGTCACCCACAGTGGATTTCGCGAATCGTAGCGGTCGACCACCCGCCGCATGTTCGCCAGCCAGTTCTCGACCATGCCCGGATCGGCCCAGCCGCCGCGCTCGGCCTGCCAGCCCGGATACACCCAGTGGTCCAGGGTTATCATCGGGCGCATGCCGGAGGAGACGACGAGATCGATCACCCGGTCGTAGAAGGCGAATCCGTGCTCGTCCCACTGCTCCGGGTGCGGCTGCACCCGGGCCCACTCGAGGCCGAGCCGAAAGACCTTGATGCCCAAGGCCACTGCCGCGGCGATATCCATCGGGTAGCGGTTGTAGAAATCGATCGAGTTCCCGATCGGCTCGTGCCCGAATTCGGTGATGTACCGGGTCCAATTGCTGTCGGGGGTGTTCCCCTCGCTCTGGAATCCGGAAGTTGCTACGCCCCAGAGGAAATCACTGCCCAGCGGATCGACCCGGCTCGGCGGTTCGGAGGCCTGTGCGGGTATGGCGGCGCTCACACCTACGACCATAGCGCTGCGCAGCGCCCCGGCCAACCAAATGCCGGATGGAACGAACAATGCCGGTTTCATGGGACATGCGCGATTCGGTTTCCATCCCATCCGGAACGAACCCCGCTCCGAATGCATGGGTGGCGCTCGGCTCCGGCCGAGGCTGCCTGATGAAATGTCCGTTCTACTACGAGGAGAAGTTGGCCATGGGTCTTCTTACAGCTGTTGTCGCCCTTCTCGGTGGCGTGGTCGAGTCTTTGGTGGACGGTGTGGGAGGCCTGGCCGCCGCGCTGTTCTGACCGGACTCCGGTTCGGGGGCGGTTCCGAGCCGCCCAGCTTCGTCCGCCCCGGACCGGATTCGTGACCGATGGTCGAGATGCGTAAGGCGCTGCGAGGGGTCGATTATTCGTGTCGAGGAGTTGGGTGTCGGGGATCCGGCGTGGGGCGGCCGCGGCGCTGGTCGTGCCGACGATCGGAATGGCGGCGGGCGTGAGTCGCGCCGAGCCGGAGGCGATCGCGGTGCCCGCGCAGGGGTGTCCGGGGTTGTATGTGCTCGCGGTGCAGGGGACGGGACAGTCGGCGCCGGACGCGCCGGTATCGCTGGATTCGGGGATGTTGGCCGCGGTGCTGGAGCCGGTGCTGAGCACGGCGCGCGGGCTGGTGGCGCGGGCGTATGTGCCCTATGAGGCCGCCTTCGGCGGCGCGGTGCCGGGCGGGCTGGTGCCCTATTCGGTGTCGGTGACCGGCGGCCTGGATCATCTGCGGCAGATGGCGGCGGCGGTGGCGCGGCAGTGCCCCGGAAGCGAATTGGCGCTGGTGGGATATTCCCAAGGGGCGCATGTGGTTTCGATGTTCGCGCAGGAGGTCGGTCAGGGCCGGGCGGAGATTCCCGCCGACCGGGTCGCGGCCGTGGCCTTGATCGCCGATCCGACGCGGCGGCCGGGGGCGCCGCTGTTTCCGGGCGATCCGGGACGTCGGGTACCGGCCCCGGCGCCGGGCACGGCCGGCGCGGAAGTCGCACGGCTGCAACCATTTCCGCAACCCCGACTGGCCGGAGGCGGCATCGGCCCGGATCAGGACATCGCCGCCGATTTCGGCGCGCTGAGCGGCCGGGTGGCATCGCTGTGCATGCCGGGCGATCTCGCCTGCGACGCACCGGCGGACCTGCCGATGCTGCGCACGATCGTCAATATCGCGGGGCAGGCCGATCTCGATCCGGCCGATCCGATGGCCGCGTTCCACTCCATTCTGCGGGCGCTGCAGGACGCGGCGGTCAAGACGGCCGTCGAGGTCGCCGATCGCGATCTGGCGGGGCAGTCGCTGGGCACGCTGTCGCTGTCGTCGGGCAAGACGCTGAGCCAGCGGCTCGCCGAAATGTCCGATCCGCGAACCCAACCCGCGGATCCGCAGGCGCGGCGCACCCTGTTGAAGCTCGGGACGAGCGCGCTCAATACGGTCCTCGCGCTCACCGGCACGATGCTGACCCAGGACGAGGTCGCCTACATCGCCGCCGCCGCCGACCCGCTCGACGGATTGCACCGGCTCGCCGACATATTCGTGGCCGCGGTGCGCCGCCCGGTGCCGAAAGGCCCCGCGTTCCATCTGTTCACGCAGCTGTTCGACGCGGTCGCCCAGCTGCTCGACGACACCCTCGCGGCGCTGGATCCGGAGATCTGGGCGCGCTACCTGGATACCGGCCGCCAGCACGGCGCCTACGTATTCGCCTCCGCCGGTGAGCGTTCGGCGGTGCAGTTCGTCTCCGAGTGGTTCGCTGCCCTGGCCCGCGATCTGTCCGGCCCGCGGCTACCCGCGGCCGCTACCGACGGCGCCCCGGCCGCGAAACCGCCGATGGCACAGCCGCTCTCGACACCCGCGCCGCGTGCGGCGGAAGGTACCGGCAGCGCCGCGCCGCCGGCAGCCGGGAGCGCGACGGCCACGCTGCCCGGCCATCGCGATATCGCGTGGTGGCGATCGATCACGACCGATCGCGAACAGGACCGGTACTTCCGGTGGCTGCTGCTGTTCATCGCCACCGCCGTGGCCACCCACCTGCTGGCCTGGGTGTGGACCCCGCGCCAGCGCTTCCTCATCGGCGAAGCAACTCGTCGGCGGCGCGGCGGAACAGGCGGACGCCGTTCGAATCGCCCAGGCGCAGCGCGATATTGGCGGCGTTGAGCATGCTGTCGAGTTGGAAGGCGGCGAGTTCGGGGTCGACCTCGGTGAGTTCGCCTGCCACCACGGCGTTTTCCAGATCGTGGGCGAGCAGCTCGCGCCAGTAACCGCGCTGCCGGACCAGCGCGTCGCGCACCGGTCCGGGACGACTGTCGAATTCGGCCAGGGTGGCGGTCCAGAAGCAGCCGCCCGGGAAGACCGGTCGCTCGACGTAGGAGATCCAGTTCTCGAGCAGCGCGCGCAGCCGGGGCAGGCCCGCGGGAACATCCCGGGCGGGGTCCACGACCTCCTCGACGAACACCGCGCGCGCGGTCTCGACGGTGGCCAGCTGCAGCTGTTCCTTGGTGCGGAACAGGGTTTGGATGCCTGCCTTGCTGATGCCCAGATCGTCGGCCAGCCGCCCGAAGCTCACCCCGTCCAGCCCGTCGACCGAGGCGATGTCGACCGCCCGCCGGGTGATCGCCAGGCGCGAGCGCGCGCCGCGTCGCAGGCGGCGATCGGAGATCTCGGCCTCGGTCACGGCCGGGCCGCCACGGGTTTCGGAGCGGCCGAGCGCCGCGCGGCGACGGCGAACAGCGCCACCAGCAGCACGCTCAGCCACACGTAGGTGTCACCGATCAGGTGTTGCCAAGGGGTCCAGGAATATTCGCGATTGTTGTCGCCCGGCTCCCAGTTCTGCGGCCCGATGACGAATACCACCGTGGTGGCCAGGACCACCGCGTACCACAGCAGCGCCGAGCGCCCGGTGCGCCGCGCGGCCGCGCCCACCCCGGCCAGCATCGCCGGTGCGACCCACACCCAGTGGTGCGACCACGAGATCGGCGAGACCAGCAGTGTGAAGACCGCGTTGAACGCCAGCATCAGCGCCGGATTGTCGTTCGCCCGGCGCATGGCCGTGACGACCAGCGCCAGCACCAGCGCGCCGAGCAGCAGCCACAGCGCGGTGAACACCGGTTCGGGCACCTGGAAGCGCGCGAGCACACCCTGGATCGACTGATTGGTGTGGAAGGCCGAACCGCTGAGCCCGGAGACATTGCCCATCCCGCCGAACCAGTAGCGCGTGGATTCGTGCGGCATGACCGCGAAGGCCAACAGGGTCGCCGCGGCGCCCGTGACCGCGGCCGTGATCGCCGCGCGGTAGTCCTTGCGCACCAGGAAGTAGATGACGAAGGCGGCCGGGGTCAGCTTGATCGCGGCGGCGATGCCGATGAGCATGCCGCGCCGCCACTTCGGCCGCAACGCCAGGCAGTCCGCGGCCACCAGCACCATGAGCAGCAGGTTGACCTGGCCGAAGTCCAGGGTGGAGTGGACCGGTTCGAGCAGCAGCCCCACCGGGATCGCGCACGCCGCCGCCCACAGCACCAGTTCGGTATTGCCGTCCCAGAGCCGTCGCGCGGTCAGATAGATGGTGACCGCCAGCGCCAGCGTGGAGACCACGAAGAAGGCGAGCGCGGCCGGATGCCAGGACAGCAGCGCGAACGGACCGAGCGCCAGCGCCGCGAACGGGGGATAGATGAACGGCAGACTGATGCCCATGCTCGTCTTGGGCAGCGAGCCGTACATGTCGGCGCCGTGCCACCACGCCTGCACCCCGAGGCGATAGACCTGCAGGTCGATGAACTCTCGCTCGATCGGGGTCAGCGGCCAGCTCGGGTGGGTCAGCCAGAAGACGGCGATCGCCAGCAACAGCGGCGGGACCAGCCACAGCGGTCGACCGAGGGGACGAGCCGAGGACTTCGTCGGAGCGGAGGTGGAGACACTAACCATCCAGCACGAGATTACCGATGTTCGGCGCCCGGTCGAAGTCCGGGGCGGAAACTCCCGCGCCGATCTTACTGGGCACGAGTCCAGCTCATGATCGGGGGTGGCCCGTTTGTAGCATGAGACGCGTTATGGCTGCTACCACCCGTGAGCAGCGGCGCTCGTCGAATGCCGAGGCCCCGCTGACCCTCACCACCGCTCCGCCGCGGAGTCTGTCCTTCGCGGATCAGGCCGCCTTCTGGGTCAATCTCGGCGTGAGCCTGATCGGCTTCACCGGGGCCTTCTATGTGCTGCACCCCGCCGGGCATCCGCAACTGCCCGTGGCCGCGGCGCTCGTCGCGACCGTGCTGGGGACGATCGTGGGTACCGCGATGGTCGCGGCCGCGGGCGCCGTGGGCGCGCGCACCGGGGCGCCCGCGATGGCGAACTTCCGGGGGCTGTTCGGGACGCGGCTGTCGTATGCGCCGACCGTCGCCAATATCGTGCAGTGCATCGGATGGGCCGTCTACGAGCTGACCGTGATCGCGGGCGGGGTGCAGGCGCTGACCCACGGGCGGCTCCCGCATGCGGCGGTGATCGTCGCGGGCGGAATCCTGTGCACCGCAATGGCGATCTGGCCGCTGTCGGTGCTGCATATCCTGCGCAAGTACGTCACCGTCGCGGTCGCCGTCGCGATGCTGTATTTCACCGTCCAGTTCCTGCGGCATCCGCTGCCGCAGCCCGCCGACACCTCCTGGAGCGGATTCTTCCCGGCCGTGGACACCGCGCTCGCGGTGGCCGTGTCGTTCCTGCCGCTGGCCGCGGACTACACCCGGCACGCGCGTTCGGCGCGCGCGGCCTCGGGCGCCACGTTGCTCGGCTATTCGGCCGGGCAGATCTGGTGCTATCTGCTGGGCGTGATCGCCCTGATCCAGGTCGGCGGCGATCCGGAACGGATCTTCGACACCTTCCTGGGCGTGGCCGCCGGATGGGCGTTCTTCGCGATACTGGTGCTGCGCGAATCGGACCAGTCGTTCGCGAACGTATATTCCACGGCCATGTCGCTGCAGAATCTGCTGCCGCGGGTGGACCGACGAATTCTGGCCGCCGCCGTCGGTGTGGTGGCGACCGTGCTGGCGCTCGGCGTGCACGACTTCACCGGCTTCTCCAATTTCCTGCTCCTGATCGGCTCGGTCTTCGTGCCGCTGTGCGCGGTCATGGTGGTCGACTATTTCCTCGGCCGGGGACGGCAGGGCTGGGATCTGTCGGAGCGGGCGCCCGCGCGGCCGCTCATGCTGTTGCCGTGGCTGCTGGGGTTCGCGGTCTATCAGCTGTTCAATCCTGGTTCGGTGGCCTGGTGGGCGCGGTTGTGGGAGCGGGTGCGGGACGGGATCGGGCTGCGTCCGGACTGGTGGTCGTCGGCCTCGCTGTTCTCGTTCCTGGTCGCGGCGCTGGCGACGGCCGTGCTGGTGCGGATCGAGCGGAGGCGTGCTGCCTGAGGACGAGCCCGGTGACCTGGTCTTCGGCATGGGGACCAGCCCGATGGCCGAATCCGATTGGCCGCCACTGACACTCGCCGAGGTCGATGGCGCGGTCGAGATCGAGTGGCGTAGCCCCCGGCCGCTGTCGTCGACGGCGCGGCTGCGGCTGGCCGACGGGCGGCGGGTGGTGGTCAAACGGATGGCGCTGGCGTTGCGCGATGCCGCGGCGCTGGCCGAGGAGCACGCCTTCGCCGACCACCTGCGGTCCAGGGGTGTGCCGATACCGGCCGTGCGGTCGTGGACGCGGGCCGAATTCGCCTACGAGATGCACGATCTCGGCGTGGGGGCGGACCGCTATCGCGGCGTGTTCTCCTGGACGCCCTATCTCAGCCTCGCCCATGCCGCCTCCGCCGGTCGGATGCTGGCCCGACTGCACCGCGCGGCCGAGGGTTTCGACGCGCCCGCCCGGCCGCCCCGGCCGCTGACCGCCGCCCTGTGTACCGATCCGATCGCGACCGTGGCGACCTACGCCGCCGCCCGCCCCGCCGTCGCGGACTTCCTGGCCGAGCGGTCGTGGCGCGACGAATTGGCCTGGCCGCCAATCGATCTCGGCGACCTCGCGCCGCTGTGGACGCACAACGATTGGCACGGCACCAATCTGCTGTGGTCCGGCGACGAGATCACCGCGGTCTTCGATTTCGGCCTGGCCAATCGCACCACCGCCGTCTTCGACCTGGCCGTGGCGATCGAGCGCTTCGCGGTGGACTGGCTCGCGTTGCGCGACGGGGGCCCCGCTCGGGTGCACGCCGAACAGCTCGCGGCCTTCCTGCGCGCCTACCTCGAAACCCGCCCGCTCACCCCCGCCGAGTGCCGCGCGCTGCCGCGGCTGTTCCCGCTCGCGCATATCGCCTACGAGCTGTCGGAGATCGACTACTTCCTGGCGGTGCCACCGCGGCCGAACCGGGACAACGCCGAGCTCGCCTATCGCGAATACCTCGTCGGCCATCTGCACTGGGTCCGCACCGCCGCGGGCCGGGACTTCCTCCAGCTTCTTGGGCAATTGACCAGGTGAGCGAGCCCACACCGTCCGTTTCGATGGTGCCGTCCGGAACTTCAGACCGTCCTTCCCGGCAAATTTGTTGATCATGTCCAGATTTGCCGGACAAACCGGGCGTACGGTCGGCTCCGCTCGCATATTCTTGTCGCGGTTACCCGGAGACCTAGATCACTCGGTCGGCTGCTATGTTTGCTCGCTGCTAGTGCTCGCCGCGGGTCGAGCGGGGGACAGCTACGACAGAGGAGTATGAGGTTGGCTATCCCAGGTTCAGAACAGGGCACGACCCGAGGTGAGTCGCCCGGCCGATGGGGCGGACTGTTCCGCACCAAGTCGGTGGAGCAGTCCATCCGCGACACCGACGAACCGGACGCGAAGCTGCGCAAGGATCTGACGGCGTGGGATCTCACCATCTTCGGTGTGGCCGTGGTGGTCGGCGCGGGCATCTTCACCCTCACCGCGCGCACGGCCGGTAACGTGGCCGGGCCCTCGGTGTCGCTGGCCTTCGTCTTCGCCGCCATCGCCTGCGGCCTGACCGCGCTGTGCTACGCGGAATTCGCCTCGACCGTGCCGGTCGCGGGCAGCGCTTACACCTTCTCCTACGCGACCTTCGGTGAGCTGGCCGCCTGGATCATCGGTTGGGACCTCATCCTGGAGTTCGCGCTCGCCGCGGCCGTGGTGGCCAAGGGCTGGTCGCAGTATCTGGGCCAGGTCATCGGCACCACCCCGGTCGCGCACTTCGGATCGATCACCTTCGACTGGGGTTCGGTACTGCTGCTGGCGGTGCTCGGCGTGCTGCTGGCCGTGGGCACCAAGGTGTCCTCGCGGGTGTCGGCGGTCGCGGTGGCCATCAAGCTGGCGGTGATCGCGCTGGTGATCGTGGTGGGCCTCACCTACTTCAAGGCCGAGAACCTCTCGCCCTACATTCCGCCGTCCAAGCCGGGCGAGGGTGGTTCGGGCGTGCATCAGACGCTGTTCTCCTGGCTGACCGGCGCCGGGCACAGCACCTTCGGCTGGTACGGCCTGCTGGCCGCGGCGAGCCTGGTGTTCTTCGCGTTCATCGGCTTCGACGTGGTCGCCACCACCGCCGAGGAGACCAAGAACCCGCAGCGCAATGTCCCGCGCGGCATTCTCGGCTCGCTGCTCATCGTGACCGTGCTGTACGTGGCGGTATCGCTGGTGCTGACCGGCATGGTGCCCTACACCGAACTGCAGAGCGGCGACGCCACGCTCGCGACCGCCTTCGCGATCCACGGGGTGACCTGGGCGAAGAACATCATCTCGATCGGCGCGCTGGCCGGTCTGACGACGGTGGTCATGGTGATGTACCTGGGGCAGACCCGGGTGCTGTTCGCCATGTCGCGCGACGGGTTGCTGCCGCGCGGGCTGGCGCACACCGGCAGCAAGGGCACGCCGGTGCGGCTCACCGTCATCGTCGGCGTGATCTGCGCGCTGCTGGCCGGATTCGTGGAGTTCGGCACGCTCGAGGAGATGGTCAACATCGGCACGCTGTTCGCCTTCGTGCTGGTCTCGATCGGCGTGATCATCCTGCGCCGGACGCGGCCCGAACTGCCGCGCGGATTCCGGGTGCCGCTGGTGCCGCTGATCCCGATCCTCGCCGTGCTGGCCTGCCTGTGGCTGATGCTGAACCTCTCGGTGGAGACCTGGCTGCGGTTCGTGGTCTGGATGGCGATCGGCCTGGTGTTGTATTTCGCCTATGGCGCGCGGAAGTCGGTGCTACGCAAGGGAACTCAGTAGTATCGACGCTTACTCCGGCGCGCTCTGCGCGGGAACCTGGGGCGCTGTCTCGGCCGCCGCGTGGGCGGACCGGGCCAGCGCCCTCGCGCGATCGAGCTGCTCGATAATCGTTTCCCAGTAGGCGTATCCCGCGTCCAGCCGACCGCCGCGGTCCTGATCGTGATGGATGCGCAGCAGGGTGCGGGTGGCCTCGGCGGTGTAGGCCGCCGCGGCCAGCGGCGGCGGGACCTGGTCGGCGGAGTCGTAGAGCTGGGCGATCCGGTCGGTGAGCCAGTAGGCCTCGAAGTGTGCCTGCGCCGAGGCGTCCTCATCGCGCAGCCGGACGGCTCCCGGCCCCGCCGCGCGGGCCCGGTCGGCCAGGCTGGCCAGATCGGGCGCATCGCTGAGCGCCCGGCGCAGCTCCGCGCCCAGCAACCGGTACAGCAGGCCCGCGAGCATGGCGTGTTCCACGCCCGGGGTGTCGGCGCCGCTCAGCTCACGGCGCCATACCTGCGCCGCGACCTGCTCCACCTCGGCACGCAGAATTGCCAGTGCCGCCCGTAACTGCCCTATCGTGACCATAGGTGCTCGTTTCTCTGCCGTCCCTGACAGGTGGACAAGACGGACGACCGTCTTGCCGAAGAGCAAGGCTACCTTCTAGCAAATGCATTCCCATGGCATCGCCACCGCCGATTTTTCGGGGTGTCGCCCAAACGGAGCCGCCCCCTCCGATTCGAGGTCTAGACTTGCGTCGACGGGTGCGAGCACCGACCACGGGGACGGATCTGATGACCGACAGCGACGCGCAACCGGAGATCGACCTCACCACAGTGGACTTCGAGCGTGGCTACCGCGACGGCACGCTGGTGGAGGGTGTCGTCATGGAGCGAATGCCCTGGGATACCGGGCAACCGCAGCCGATGCTGGTGGAATACGAAGCGGCGGGCCGGATTTCGGGCGAGGTGCTCGACGTCGGTTGCGGGCCGGGTGACAATGCCGTCTTCCTGGCCGGTCGCGGCTACCGGGTGACCGGACTGGATGCCGCGCCGACCGCCATCGAGATGGCGCGCGCCCGCGCCGCCGAACGTGGTGCGCAGGTCGAATTCGCCGTCGCCGACGCCACCGTGCTCGCCGGTTACGACGGCCGCTTCGACACCGTGGTGAGCAGCATGCTGCTGCACTGCCTGAATCCGGAGCAGCGCCGGGCCAATGTCGCCGCGCTGCACCGGGTGCTGCGCCCGGGCGGGCGGCTGGTGCTGTCCTGCTTCCCCGAGAATTCCATCGCGCGGCTGTATTCGCCGTATCCGGTCGCCGAAACCGAACTGCGCGAACTGTTCTCGGCTCCAGACTGGACGCTGGACGGCCTGCGGGCCGATCGGGTGACGGCCGTCGCCCCGCCCGCCGAGGCCTTGGCGGCGTTCCGGGCCGGCGGTTTCGACCCCGAGGTGAACGAGGCGGGGCAGATGCGGTTGCCGACCTGGGTGCTGGAGGCCACCCGGAACTGAGGGCGCGCCCGACCGGTCGGGTTGTCCATATTCTGGTCGGCATGAGTGTGCAGACCGACGGAATGGCCGGACCGCTGCCGCGCGGCAGGCATCGGCTCAGCCGGGCGGAGGTCGAATCGTCGCAGTATCAACGCCTGTGCGCGGCCGCGCTGGTCGTGGTGGGCGAACTCGGTTACGCCGCCACCACGGTCGCCGATATCGTGGCCCGCGCGCAGGTGGCGCGGCGCACGTTCTATGCCATGTTCGGTGGCAAGGACGATTGTTTCGCCGCCGCCTACGATTTCGGCATCGAGCTCGGCCTGCGACGCGTCGGGGAGACGATCGGTGCTTGGGAGACAAGCGATTTCGCCGCCCGGATCCGGCTGTCCTTCGAGGTCCATCTCGCGATGCTCGCCGCCGATCCTGCCGCGACCCGGGCGCTGTATGTGGAGGCCCTGGCCGCCGGTGGCCCGCTGACCGCGCATCGCGCTCGCGTTCACGACCTGTTCGCCGACTGTCTGATGGGTATCGTCCGCGCGGGCGTCGGCACCGGCGATCTGCCCACGGCCCCCGATCCCGGTCTGGTCGACATGCTGATCGGCGGGATCGACGACCGCATCCGGGCATGCCTGACCGAGCGGGGCGCGGCGGCCCTGCCGGAACTCGCCCCACTGTTCACCCACACCACCCTGGTCCTGTGCCGGGCCGGAGCCGTAGCGCGTTGACGCCGAAGGGGTTTGGCGTGTAACAGTTCTTCCTCGAAGGAGGACGTGACCTTCGATGAAACTCTTCGAACCACGCAATATCGCCGCGCTGCGGGCCACCGCCGCCGCACTCGCCGCCACCGTGTCGCTGACGCTGGTCGGTGGTTCCGCCGCGGCGGAACCACCGAAACCCTCGTCGGTCAGCTCGGTCACCAAACAGGGCCGCAGCTGGCATCTGAAGGTGTACTCGGCGGCCATGGGCACCGAGATCCCGGTGGAGGTGCAGCGCCCGGCGGACGAGTCGGCGCCCGCGCCGAATCTGTACATGCTCAACGGCCTGGACGGCGGTGAGGGCACCGCGAGCTGGAACGGTCAGACCAAGGCGCTGGAGTGGCTGGCGGACAAGCACGTCAACGTCGTGCAGCCGATCGGCGGCCGGGGCAGCTACTACACCGACTGGATCAGGGACGATCCGGCGTTGGGCCGCAACAAGTGGAAGACCTTCTTCACCGAGGAGTTGCCCCCGCTGCTGGACGCGACCCTGAACGCCACCGGACGCAACGCGCTGGTGGGCCTGTCCACCTCGGGCACCTCGGTGCTGCAACTGGCCGAGGCCAAACCGGGCCTGTGGCAGACCGTCGCGGCCTACAGCGGCTGCGCGCAGATCGCCGATCCGATCGGGCAGCAGTTCGTCAAGCTCTCCACCGAGACCTGGGCCGGTGGTGACACCCGGAATATGTACGGCCCGGCCGACAGCCCGCTGTGGGCCGAGAACGATCCGGTGCTCAATGCCGAGAAGCTGCGCGGCACCCTGCTCTACATCTCCAGCGGCAGCGGCATTCCGGTGATGGAGGACGTCAAGTACTACACCACCAACGCCCCGGGTCCCACCGGCGGCGTGAATCTCGCGCTCGGCATGATCATCGAGGCCGCGGTCAACGGCTGCACCGCCAACCTGAAGAACCGGCTCGACTCACTGAACATCCCAGCGACCTATCAGTTCGATCCGGTCGGCACCCACTACTGGCCGTATTGGGAACAGGCGCTGCACAATTCGTGGCCGCTGCTCGCACAGGGCATGGGTCTGACGGGTTAGAGCCGGGCCCGCGGTCGCTCGGCGGCCGCGGGGTCGGACTTGCGATAGGTGCGCGCGACCAGGGCGGCGCGCAGGTACCACAGGCCGCCGGGCTGGGTGGGATCCAGGCCGGTGAGCTGGCCGACGCGCTTGAGGCGATAGTCGACCGTATTGGTGTGCACCTGGAGTTGGCGGGCGGTGCGCTGGCGGGACAGGCCGGTGGCGAGGTGGCTGCGCAGGGTCTCGAGCAGATCGGGATGGTCGTCGAGCGGATCCAGCAGCGCGCCCAGCCGGTCCAGCCCGGGGCCGGGCCGGGTGAGCTGATATTCCATGGCCAGGTCGGCGAAGCGGTAGAGGCCCGGCGCGCTGCGCAGGCGCAGCACGGTATCGAGGAGTTCATGGGCGCGATCGGCGCCGTCCGGGATCTCGGCGGTGGCCGCGGTGATCACCGTCGCGGTCACCGGAACCTGTGCGGCATCGGACAATCGGCCGATCAGATCGTCGAGCTCCGCGTCGGCGATCGCGTCCTCGGGAACGAGTACGGTGCCACCGTCGACGCTCAGCAGCGACAGGGCGCGTCCGCCGCACCAGCGGGCCAGTTCGGTCTGCAGCCGCCTGAGCTTGCGGCGCGCGACGACCTTGGCGTCCACGCCCGGATGGGTCTCGTCGCGGTGGCGGGGCAGGCTCATCGCGAGCACCGCGTAGGCGGGGGCGATCTCGATACCGCTCTCGCGGGCCATGGTGGAGGTGGGGTGGCCCGACAGCAGCGCCGAGACCAGGGTGTGCACGGCCGTGTGATGTTCACTGACCGCCGCCTGATGCTCGCGCACATAGGCCAGCGCGACGGCCGGGGTGATGGTGTCGAGTACGCGCAGCAGTAACTGGGCCGGATCCGACGGCCGCTCATGCGGTTCGGCCTGGGTCAGCAGCAGATCGAAGGCCAGCTTGAAACCCTCGTGCACGGCGTGATGCACGGTGTCGATCGGGATGCCCTCCCGGGCCCAGCCCGCGGCCGCCTGCTGCAGGAATTCGACCTTGTCGTCGGGTTCGCGGCCCTCCAGCACGTCGATGGTCAATTCCAGGCAGACTCGGGTGACCGCGGTGATGTCCCCGCGTAACGCGTCCCCGGGCAGGGTCGCGCACGGCGCCACGTGTGCGGCGAAGTGGCCGACCAATTGCCGTGACAGGTTCCGGACATCGTGCCTTGCGCGTCCGTTCATGGAGGTGCTCCGCACTCGCGTCTTCGAGGAACACGAACGTTCCCAGTAGCGGCCAACCCTAGCGAGCGCGCCCATCGCCACGCAACCGTCCGGCATGAAAGTGACAGGGGTTTCGGGGGTTTCGGGCTAGTCGCCAGATTGTTGCGGAGCCGGGTACAGCCGGTGGATCGTCGGCGCGGCGGCCATACCCGCGTGCCGAACAGCTCGGCCAGTGGCAGGGTAGTGCGAACGCGGCGGTCGAGGCGGGCGCGGCGGGGCATGATGGGGCCATGAATGCCCACGAGGAACTCATCGACCTGGCCGAGAAGTATTGGGACACCGTGCTGGAGGCCGCCCCCAGCAGTGCGACGCTGCTCGGGGACCACCGGTTCGACGATCGGGTCGAGGATCTGTCGGAACAGGCCGAGCAGCGGTTGATCGGGGTGTATCAGGGCCTGCTGCAACGGGTTTCGGAGATCGATCCGGCCGCGCTGAGCGCCGAGGACCGGACCACCCGCAGCCTGCTGCGCACCGAACTCGCCGCGACGGTCGATCAGCTGTCCTGGCGGCCGCTGGAACTGGCGTCGGATCAGATGGACGGCGTGCATGCCCAGGTGCTGACACTGGCGTCGCAGACCAATGCGCCGACCCCGGCGAACGCCGAGGCGCTGGTACGGCGGTTCCGCCAGTTCGACGTCATGTTCGGGCAGGCCACCGAGCGGTTCCGGGCCGGACTGGCCGCGGGGCGCAGCCCAGCGCGCATCGTCATCCAGCGGTCGCTGCACCAGCTGGACGGATATCTGGCCTCCGATCCGGCGACCGACGCCTTCGTCACCTTCCCCGGACCGCGGGACTGGGACGGTGAGAAGCAGTGGCGCACAACGCTGTCGGAGGTCGTGCGCGATGTGGTGCGCCCGGCGGTGCGCGCCTATCGCGAGGTGCTGGCCGCGGAGCTGCTGCCCGCCGCGCGGCCCGACGACCGGGTGGGCCTGTGCTGGCTGGGCGGCGATGGTGAGGACATCTACCGCCGCCAGCTGCGCCGGCACACCACCCTGGACGACCTGGGCGCGGAGGAGATCCACGAGACCGGGCTGGCCGAGTTGGAGCGCCTGCGCGAGGAGTACGCGCGGATCGGGGCGAAGCTGTTCGGCCTGACCGATCAGGCCGAGATCTTCGCGCGGCTGCAGGGCGATCCGGAGCTGCACTACACCGGTGGCGAGGAGATCATGGCCGATGCGCGTGCCGCGCTCGCCGCCGCGAATGCCGAGATGCCCAACTGGTTCGGCCGCATGCCGAAGCAATCCTGCGATATCGTCCCGGTTCCCGAATTCCTCGCCGCGGATGCGCCCGGCGCGTACTACTTCCCGCCCGCGGCGGACGGTTCCCGGCCGGGCACCTATTTCGTGAATCAGTACGATCCGGCCAGCCGCCCCCGGTACCAGACCGCGGCGATCGCCTATCACGAGGCCATTCCCGGCCATCACCTGCAACTGACCATCGCCAATGAGCTCGATCATCTGCCGCGTTTCCAGCGGATGTCGTTCGCCAACACCGCCTTCGTCGAGGGCTGGGCGCTCTACACCGAGCGGCTCGCCGACGAAATGGGTTTGTACGCCGACGATCTGGCCCGGATCGGAATGCTGGCGGCCGATTCGTTCCGGTCCTGCCGACTGGTCGTCGACACCGGCCTGCACGCCAAGGGCTGGAGCCGCCAGCAGGCGATCGATTACATGGTCGCGAATGTGCCGATCGGCCGCACCGAGATCGAGAGCGAGATCGACCGTTACATCGCCATGCCGGGTCAGGCCGTCGGTTACAAGATCGGGCAGCTCGAGATCCGTGGGCAGCGTGCGCGGGTTGCCGAGCGGCTCGGAGATCGGTTCGATATCAAGGCGTTCCACGACGCCGTGCTCGGCGCGGGCTCGGTGAGCCTGCCGGTGCTGCGGGAGCTGGTCGCCGCGCTGTAGCGGGCCGGGAGTTGCCGGTCGCGGTCGCTCGACGGTGTGTCCGGATGCGGCAAACAGCCAGCGTGCGGTTCAATGTACTGGTACGACGAGTTCTGTCAGCATGCTCCGCCATAACAGCATCCGAGAGGACAACGAACGTGAGCATGGTTCTCGCCGCGGCACACGACGTGTACACGACGGTGGTGGCCCAGGTCGGAAACCCGACCCCGGAGACTCCGCCGGCCGCCGACAAGCTGCTCAAGATGGTCCGCTACTTCACCTGGTTCGTCCTGCTCTCCGGCGTCACCGCCGTCACCTACGGCGGCGGCAAATTCGCCTGGGAGAAGTGGAACGGCGGCGCTTTGGAATCGCCGAAGATGGTCGCCGGAGCCATGATCGGCGGCGCCACGGCCACCAGCGCCGGAACCATCATGAACGCGGTCATCGGGAGCTGATGCCGACCGGGGTGCCGGGATGGCGGTGGCCATCCCGGCACTGATCACCCGATGTTCCCGGCACTGATCACCTGAGGTTCCCGGCACTGATCACCTGAGGTTCCCGGCACTGATCACCTGAGGTTCCCGGCACGCTTTCGCCGGGATCAACCCAACATCGTCTGCATCTGCTGAATCTCCGCCTGCTGGGCGGCGATGATCTTCTGGGCGAGGGCCTTGGCGTCCGGATTCGCGCCCGAGGCGAGCTCGGTATTGCTCATCTCGACCGCCCCGCGGTGATGGTCGATCATCATCCGCAGCCACATTCGATCGAATTCCGGCCCCGAGGCATTCGCCAAAGCGGTCATTTGGTCATGCGACATCATGCCGCTCATGTCGTGGCCCATCGTGGCGGTCGGGGCGGGTTTGCCGAAGCCGCGCAGCAAATCCTCGATTTCGCGCATCTCGGGGGACTGGGCCTGCTCGACATTCGCGGCCAGTGCGATCAGCCGCTGATCTCGAGACCGCGTCGGCACCAGCTTCGCCATGTCCACGGCCTGCGCGTGATGTGGATACATCATCTGCAGGAACGACACGTCGGCGTCGTTGAAGTCGGTGCGCGCCGAGGCGGCGGACGAGCTCGCGCCGTGGCTCGTGCTGGGCATATTCGAGCCGGTGGTGTTGTCGGAATCGTTGTTGCCGCAACCCGCGACGAGCAGGGCGACGGCGATCCCGGTACCGGCCAGGGTGATTCGAGTACGTGAACCGAACATGATTGTGCTCCTGAGGAATTGGTGAATATCTGGGAAATGGGCGCGCGCGAGGGCGCGGTCCATCAGATCCGCAGAATCGACAACTCCGGTAGCGACAGGACGGTCCAGGGCGGCGCCCGGGTACGGCGGAACGAGCGGGTGGCCGCGCCCGATCCGGCGGTATCGCCGGGATGGACGCCGACCCAGGCCAGGAGCGCGAGCCCCAGCGCGAGGGCGAGCGCCGACAATACGAATACGCAACCGTGCATGCCCCCGTGGCCGGTTCCGCAGTCGTCGCAATCGGATCCGTGCGACGCGGCGGGGGCGGGCGCGTGGGCGGCGGGCTGCGCCGCGTGGGCGGCGTGGGCGGCGTGCCCGTGCGGCTCGGCAGACGCCGCGCCGTGCCCCGCCCCGAAGACGACCGCATGCATGATCATGACCCCGACGACCAGCACGAACAGCCCGAGCGCCCGCAGGCGTCCGGTCGGCCGGTTCGGATCGGTCACGCCGACAGTCTAGGGCGCTTCGCGAGAGTGCCGTCAGCGCGTGGCGACGTCGACCACGAGCCGGGCCGGATTCGTCAGCGCCGTCACCGAGAACGCCGGACGTTCGGCATTCACCCCGATGAACGACTGGGTCGTACCCTCGAAGACGTGCGTGCTGTACACCCCGGCAATCGTCGGCGCACTCGGATCGGTCGCCGGGTCCGACCCGGCGTATTCGGCAACGCCGCTGTCCCACGGGTAGGCCGAGCCCAGGATCTGCACCTGCAGGATCGAGCGCCCGGCCACCTCGATCGGCTTGCCGCTGCCGTCCTGCACGGCCCGGTCGGTGTACTGCACCCGCCAGCCCGGCTGGCCGATGCCGCCGAGTCGATAGACCACGCGATCGAACCCGTCGTGATGTCCGATGCGGATGTCGGCGACGGTCAGCCGCGCGTCGGTGGACGGCTTGCCCTGAACCGGCGTCGTGGCCGTGGGTTTCGCCTCGGTGGTCACCCCCGCTTCGGCCCCCGGCGGTTGCTGCGACGAGCCGTTCGAGCAACCCGTCAGCAGCGCGAACCCCGCGATCGAGATCAAGACCAGCCTGTTACGCATGGGGCAGATGGTATGCGGTGTAACCAGTGGGGTGGTCGCGACGACACGGCAACGATCTAGCACACTGTAGGTGTGTTGGAGGTCGAGGACGTGCTGAGCCGATTGCGGCGCTATCCGGATGTGGAGGCGGTGAACCTCTATGCCGTCGACGCCGCCGATCGGCTGATCCTCGACGTCGCGGCCGATGCCCTGGCCAAGGCGGGCAGCGGCCACGTCGCGGTCGTCGACGATGGTTACGGCGCGCTCACCCTCGGCGCGATCGCCGCGCACGATCTGCGCGACGTGCGGGTGCATCAAGACCTGTTGACAGGTGAATTGGCGTTGGCCAACAACGCCCGCGCGGTCGGCCTGGCCGATCGGTACAGCGCGCAGGCTTTGGGGCCGCGGCTGTTCGAGGATGTGAAGGTGGTGCTGCTGCGGCTGCCCCGGGCGCTGTCCGGACTGGCCGAGATCGCCGACGCCATCGCGCGGTACGCCGACCCCGATGTCGAGGTGTTCGCCGGTGCCCGCGACAAGTATCTGACCCCGGCCATGAACGACGTGCTGGCCGAATCGTTTTCGGAGGTGCGGGCCAGCCGCGGTCGGCAGAAGTCGCGAATCCTGTTGGCACAGGGGCCGAAGCTACTGGGCGAGCCGCCCTTTCCGGTGCGCAAGCTGATCGAGGAGCTGAATCTCGAGGTGGTGGCGCACGGCGCCGCGTTCTCCGGGCCGAAGCTCGATATCGGCACCCGCTTCCTGCTCGAACATCTGCGGCGGATGAAACCCGATGCCCGCGAGGCCATCGACCTCGGTTGCGGCACCGGCATACTCGCCGTCACGCTGGCCAAGGCCCGTCCGCACCTCAGCGTGATCGGCACCGACCAGTCCGCCGCCGCGGTCGCCTCGGCCCGCGCCACCGCCGCCGCCAACGACGTCGCCGATCGGGTGACCGTGCTGCGCGACGACGCCATGTCCGAGGTCGACGATCACAGCGCCGATCTGGTGGTGTGCAATCCGCCGTTCCATGTCGGGGCGGCGGTGCACACCGGTTCGGCCATCAAGATGTTCGCCGAGACCGGCCGCGTGCTGCGTCCGGGCGGCGAGCTGTGGACGGTCTACAACTCCCACCTCAACTACCGCGGCGTCATGGAGCGCATGGTCGGCCGCACCGATGTGGTCGGTCGCAACCGGAAGTTCACGGTGACTCGGTCGGTTTGCGGCCTGCACGACCTCCGCCGGGATTAGTCTGCTTTGCGACCGCGCGCTCGCGGTAGAGTCCAAATTGTCCGACTTCTGTCCGGTTCGGGAACTTGCTTCTCGTACCGGACGTTGGATACTCAGAACGGCCACGACCGACGTGGGCCGCGAACCTTCGGAAAGGCACGAGAACGGTGCGCACCTCAAGCAACCCGATCTTCAAGAACCTGCCGCAACAGCAAGGCGGTGGATACGCGGGATTCGGTTCGGCGGCTGCGGGCGCCGGACAATTCGCTCAGTACGGACAGCAGCCGTACGGATACGAGCAGCAGTACCAGCCCTCCCAGGCTGCCCCGGCCGCCCGGCCCATGACCATCGACGACGTCGTCACCAAGACCGGCATCACGCTGGGCGTGGTGACGGTCGCGGCGGTGCTGTCCTACGCTCTGACCGCGGCCAACCATGCGCTCGCCCCGTTGTTCGTCCTGGTCGGCGGCCTGGTCGGACTGGTGCTGGTGCTCGTCGCGACCTTCGGCCGTAAGCAGGACAATCCGGCCATCGTGCTGAGCTACGCGGCCGCCGAGGGCCTGTTCCTGGGCGCGCTGTCGTTCATGTTCACCAATGTCGCCTTCGGCGGCGTCGGCGGCTCGGGCCTGATCGCCCAGGCCGTGCTCGGCACCTTCGGCGTGTTCTTCGGCATGCTGGTCGTCTACAAGACCGGCGCGATCCGCGTGACGCCGCGGTTCACCCGAATGCTGTTCGGCGCCATGATCGGTGTCCTGGTCCTGATGCTGGGCAACCTGATCGCCGCGTTCTTCACCCCGGGCGGCTTCGGCCTGCGCGACGGCGGCGCGATCGCCATCATCTTCAGCCTGGTCTGCATCGCGATCGCGGCGTTCAGCTTCCTGCTCGACTTCGACGCCGCGGATCAGCTCATCCGCGCGCAGGCTCCGGAAAAGGCGGCCTGGGGCGTGGCCCTGGGTCTGACCATCACCCTGGTCTGGCTCTACACCGAGATCCTGCGGCTGCTGAGCTACTTCCAGAGCGAGTGATCGCGGATTCGACGCACTGACAACGGTGGCCACCGGGACGACCCGGTGGCCACCGGCGTATTCGGCGGATTGTGACAACGTTGGCGCGACTCAGTTCTCGAGCAGCGCCGCGGGCAGGACGTCGGTGGCCACATGATCGTCGCCGCAGTGTTCGGCCAGGCTCGCGATGCCCTCGGCGTTGTGCAGCCGCAGCGGCAGGATCTCCTGATAGGCGGGGGAGGCGTACCAGCCCTGCGCCGCTTCGTAATCCGGGAATTCGATGACGATGAAGGTGCCGTCGGCGGGTCCCTCGGCGACCTGCTGGCGCCCGCCGTGCACGATGAATCTGCCGCCGAACGGGGCCAGCGTGGCGTCGATCCGCCGCAGATACGTCACGATCTCGGCATTGCGGTCGACGTTGTGCAGGTGGGCGATGGCGTAGGCGGTCATTCTCGGCTCCTCGGGACGGAAGGGCTTGCTGCCCACGATGTTTCCGTGTCCGAGGAGCCGAGTCGATTACCTCGGGGGTAAGGCTCAGCTGAGCCGCTCGATGATCATGGCCATGCCCTGGCCGCCGCCGACGCACATGGTCTCCAGGCCGAACTGCTTGTCGTGGGTCTGGAGGTTGTTGATCAGAGTGGCGGTGATGCGGGCGCCGGTCATGCCGAACGGGTGGCCCAGGGCGATGGCGCCGCCGGAGACGTTCAACTTGTCCAGGTCCATCTTCAGCTCGCGGGCCGAACCGAGCACCTGCACCGCGAAGGCCTCGTTGATCTCGTAGAGGTCCAGATCGTCGATGGTCATTCCGGCGATCCGCAGGGCGCGTCGGGTGGCCTCGATCGGGCCGAGGCCCATGATCTCCGGGGACAGGCCGGATACGCCGGTGGAGACGATGCGGGCCAGCGGGGTCAGGCCGAGATCGCGAGCCCTGCTGTCGCTCATGATCACCAGCGCCGCCGCGCCGTCGTTGAGCGGACAGGCATTACCCGCGGTGATCGTGCCGTCGGGGCGGAAGACGGGCTTGAGCTGAGAGACCTTCTCGTAGCTGGTGCCGGGGCGCGGGCCGTCGTCGGTGGCCACCACGCTGCCGTCGGGCAGGGTCACCGGGGTGATCTCGCGCTCGAAGAAGCCCGACTTGATGGCCTCCTCGGCGCGGTTCTGCGAGCGCACGCCCCAGTGGTCCTGATCCTCGCGGGAGATGCCGGTGAACTGGGCGACGTTTTCGGCGGTCTGGCCCATGGCGATATAGATGTCGGGCAGCTGGTCGAGTTCGCGCGGATCCTGCCAGCCGTCCGAGCCGCCCTCGGCACGCTTGGCCGTGCGGACCTCGGCCTCGGCGAACTTGATGTTGTGGGTGTCGGGCCAGCCGTCGGAGGTGCCCTTCGGGAATCGCGACACCGTCTCCACCCCGGCGGAGATGAACACATCGCCCTCACCGGCCTTGATGGCGTGGAAGGCCATGCGGGTGGTCTGCAGCGAGGAGGCGCAGTAGCGGTTGACCGTGGTGCCGGGCAGATAGTCGTAGCCCAGCTGGGTGGCCACCACCTTCGCCATATTGAAGCCGCCCTCGCCGCCGGGCTGGCCGCAGCCGAGCATCAGATCGTCGATTTCGGCAGCCGCCAGGGCGGGCACCTTGTCCAGCGCGGCACGCACCATCTGGGTGGCCAGATCGTCCGGCCGCATGCTCACCAGGGAGCCCTTGGCAGCCCGTCCGATCGGGGAGCGGGCGTAGGACACGATGACGGCCTCGGGCATGAGGACTCCTTATGTCGGTGGCGAACAGCCAAGCGACTGCTCGGTGCAGCTATCTGGAATTCTCCTCCGAATTTACGTCGCGGCGATCGACTGGGGAACACCTGGTATGTCCCGATCGCTCGCCCGCAGTTCGCGCAGCAGCGCGGGTAGCAGATGACTCGCGGCGAGTTCGTAGCCCGCGGCCGAGGGATGAAAACCGTCGGGAGAGAACAGGATCTCGGGCGTGCTGCGGAAATCACGGCCCAGCAGATCGCCCATCGGCACCGGGCAGCCGCCCGCGGCCAGCGTGGCCGCCGCCTGCGCCCGGGCCAGCCGCACGCTCCAGCCGTGGACCACGGTGCGCAGCGGCTGCGGAATCGCCGCCACCGTGCCGAGATCCGGGCAGGTGCCGACCACGACGACGCTGCCCGCGGCGCGCAATCGCGTCACCGCCTGTTTGACCCGCTGCGCCGACCGCAGCACCGAATGCTGTTTGGTGATGTCGTTGCCGCCGATCAGGATCACCGCCGCGTCCGGCGGCGGCCCCGCCACGAACATCGCGTCCACCTGTCCGGCAAGGCCTTTCGAGGTGGCGCCCGAGATCGCCTTGGTACTCAACCGGATGCGCTGCCCGGTCGCCTCGGCCAGGCCGCGCGCGATGCGCACACCCGGAACCTCCTCGGCGCTCACACATCCGACACCCGCGGCGGTGGAGTCACCGAAGACCATCAGATGCAGATCGATGGGTACCCCGGTGCGCCACCGCTCGGGTGCCAGGCAGCCCGCGGTGTAGACCCCGTCGGCCTCCGGGGGTTTGGAGGTGTCGCGGCCGATCACCGTCCGCGCGGCCTGCGCCTGCGACGACAGCAATTTGTAGGTCGCCCACCACCCGGCCGTGGCGCCGGACCCCGCCACCACGGTCGCGGCTCCCGTCGCCGCGAACGTCCGCCACATCTTCCCCACGCCGCCACCTTCCGCCGCAGCCCTTCTCGCGTCGATTACGCCTGCATATATCGTGCCGGATCGATCGGTTGTGAGCAGCCGGGGAGAAGTTATTGCCCAGGTGGCGGCGGCGGGGGAGCCGGGACGTCGAAGGAGCCGCGGACGGGCAGGTGCGGGCCGTTGGTGGTGACGACGACCTCGATGTGGCCCGGGCCGGTGTCCTGGAGCATGGCGTAGAGAATGCTGCCGTAGAGACCGGCCACCACGTTGACGCGGTATTCGCCCGCGGCCCCGCTGGTCATGTTGCGCCAGGACACGGTCGTGTCCACCTCGCACAGCGGGGCCAGGGGGTAGTCGCCGGGGCCGACACCCGTCACCGGCAGCGCCTGCACGTTGAGCACGGCGCGGCCCGGAAGATCGGGGCCGGTGTCGGCCCACGTCCGAATGTTGCCCCAGCAGAATCCGCCGTAGAACAGGCTCGTCGTCTGGGGGAATTCGATGGTCTGTGCATGCGCGGGCGCGACGATCGCGGCGGTCCCGAGGGCTCCGATCACGACAGCGCGGGCGGTCTTCGGCATCCTCACGCGGGCGATGATAGGGCGGATTTCGTGCGGTATCGCGTTATGTGGTGGACGCCGCGCCGCATAGGGGACACGCGGGACGAATCGCACCCGATCCATGCGCCCGGGCCGATTCTGCGACGATGGGGTTATGCGCATTGCGAACCACGTCGTCGACCTGATCGGCAACACCCCGCTCGTTCGGCTCAACTCCGTGGTGGGCCCGGACTCCGGCCTGGTGGCGGCGAAGATCGAGTACCTCAACCCGGGCGGCAGTTCCAAGGACCGCATCGCGGTCAAGATGATCGACGCCGCCGAGGAGCAGGGACTGCTGAAGCCGGGCGGCACCATCGTCGAGCCCACCTCCGGTAATACCGGTGTCGGCCTGGCGCTGGTCGCCCAGCAGCGCGGCTACCGGTGCGTCTTCGTCTGCCCGGACAAGGTGAGCGAGGACAAGCGGAACGTGTTGCGCGCCTACGGCGCCGACGTGGTGGTCTGCCCGACCGCCGTGCCGCCGGACCATCCGGACAGCTACTACAGCGTCTCCGATCGCCTGGTCCGCGAGATCGAGGGCGCGTGGAAGCCCAACCAGTACTCCAATCCGGGCGGCCCGGCCAGCCACTACGAGACCACCGGCCCGGAGATCTGGCGCGACACCGAGGGCAAGGTCACCCACTTCGTCGCGGGCGTGGGCACCGGCGGCACGATCACCGGCGCGGGCCGCTACCTCAAGGAGGTCTCCGGCGGCAAGGTGAAGGTGATCGGCGCGGATCCGGAGGGTTCGGTGTACTCCGGCGGCACCGGTCGCCCCTATCTGGTCGAGGGCGTGGGCGAGGACTTCTGGCCCAGCGCCTACGACCCGAACATCCCCGACGAGATCATCGCGGTCTCCGATGCCGACTCCTTCGAGATGACCCGCCGCCTGGCCCGCGAGGAGGGCCTGCTGGTCGGCGGTTCCTGCGGGATGGCCGTGGTCGCCGCGCTGCGGGTGGCCGAGCGGGATCCGGATGCGGTGGTCGTGGTGCTGCTGCCCGACGGCGGCCGCGGCTATCTGTCCAAGATCTTCAACGACCGCTGGATGAGCTCCTACGGCTTCCTGCGCTCGCGCCTGGACGGCCGCACCGAACCGCTGGTCGGCGATGTGCTGCGCGGTAAGTCCGGCGCGCTGCCCGATCTGGTGCACACCCATCCGTCGGAGACGGTGCGCGATGCCATCGAGATCCTGCGCGAATACGGCGTCTCGCAGATGCCCGTGGTCGGCGCGGAGCCGCCGGTGATGGCCGGTGAGGTGGCGGGCAGCGTGAGCGAGCGGGACCTGCTGTCGGCGGTGTTCGAGGGGCGCGCGCACCTGACCGATCCGGTGTCCAAGCATATGAGCGAGTCGTTCCCGCTGATCGGTTCCGGCGAACCGGTGTCCGCGGCGACCAAGGCGCTGGAATCCACCGACGCGCTGATGGTGGTCGAGGACGGCAAGCCGATCGGCGTGATCACTCGCCACGATCTGCTCGGCTTCCTCAGCTCCTACTGACGGGCCCGATCGCAACGCACCCCGGCCGCCCGGCCGGGGTGCGTTTTTTGTTTCCAGATGGTAACAGCTGGGATGTAGCTACAAGCTCGGCAAAGTATTTCCAGGTGAGAGGGTATAAACACGGTCTGACGAATTCCCCTGATGATCAAGGGTAATCGCGCCATGAGGGCCGAATCACCCCGCTGAGTACCCTGGATAACTGAATCGTTACCGGAAGTTCATGGGCGCTGGCGATGATGGAGTCATATGACTCGGGGACAGGCTTTTGTGTGGGTACTTCTGACGGCCGCGGTGCTGGGTGCCGCGGAACTGCTCGGGCGCGTCGGTTTCCCGGCGCCCGCGATGATCGTGTCACTCGTCGTCGGCGCGGCGCTGGCGTTGAGCGGGCGCCTGCCCGCACCGCTGCCGCAGTCGCTGACCACCGGCGTCCAGGGCATGCTCGGGGTGCTGATGGGCAGCTATCTCGAGGTGTCGCTGCTGCGCGCGATCGGCTGGGACCTGATTCCGGTGCTGCTGGTCACCGTCGCCACGCTGGCGTTCAGCGTGCTGGTGGCGATCGTGTTCGCGCGCTTCACCGGGATGGACATCGCGACCGCGACGCTGGGCCTGATGGCGGGTGGTTCGGCGGCCGTGGTGGCCTGCGCGGACGAATTGGGCGCGGACGCCCGCCGGGTGGCCTTCATGCAGTATCTGCGGGTCGGCTTCGTGGCGCTCAGTGCGCCGGTGGTGGCCGCCGTACTCGGTGACGGTGACGGATCGGCGGAGGCGATCGCCAGCCGCGTCACGAATCCGGACCTGCCCGCCTGGATGGTGGTGGGCCGCGGTGATCAGGTGGCCGGCCTGTCCATCGCCATCGTCCTGTGTCTGGTGGGAACGCGGGTCGGGCGGTGGCTGCGCCTGCCGAACGCGGCGCTGCTCGGCCCGATGCTGCTGGCGATGGCGCTCACCGCGGCGGGGGTGAGCCACGGCTACGCGCCCACGCATCTGTTCAAGCAGCTGCTGTTCGTCTTCATCGGCTTCGAGGTGGGCACCCGATTCACCCGCGCGGTGGTGGTCGAGATGGCCCGGCTCATTCCCGCCATGACCGCCGCGGTCGTGGCGCTGTCGGGACTGGTGGCCGCGCTCGCGCTCGGCCTCGGCTGGTTCGTCGAGCTGCGACCCACGGACCTGTATCTGGCCACCACGCCCGGTGGTATCAACGCGGTGCTGGCCACCGCCGAGGATCTGACCGTGCACACCCCGCTCATCACGTGCGTGCAGAGCATTCGGTTGATCGTGATGGTGCTGCTGCTGCCGCTGGTGGTTCGGGTGCTGCGGACGCGCGTCCCGACGTCCGAGGTCCCCGGGCCGGATGCGGCGGTCGCCGCCACGCTGCCCGAGGCCGATGTATCCGATACGGCCCTGCCCGAGGCGGCGCTGTCGGCCCGACGCGGCTGAGGCGGATCGGGACTTTCGGCCGTTACCGTTCGGGACCTGAAGCCGTCCGAAAACGGACAAACGGCCATCGTCCAGCGTGACACGACGAGTTTTTACGTGATCCGTACCACTCGTTAGCTTCAGCTAAACAAGCTGTTCAGAGGCTTGCGGGCGGTGTAGGGCGACGAACCTACGGTGGCGTAGCACCATTTGTTCACCTTTCGGTCGGTTTAATGTAACCTGCCGCAATCATCCTGTGACCTCGTTCGAAACAGACCCCAGGTCTGAAAGCACGAGGAGTAGCCCAACGCGAATGCGGAACGCGGCCGACGCCGCCGGAATACCCGGCCATCCCTGATTCGGGCCGCGTCCATGGGGAGCGAGTCTCTCCCCGATCCCAGCACAACAGCATCCAGCGCTCAGGTGAGTTCCCCCGACGGGCTCGCCCTGGTTCAGCGCTGCCTGCTGCGGGCCGTCAGGCCGTCAGAGAGTAGGAACCACGTCGAATGTCGAAGTCCCCCAAGAGCAGTAGAGCCAAGGCGGTCGCACGCACCGCCGGATCCGCCACCCTGGCCCTGGCCGCCGTCGCCGCCATCTCGGGCGCGGCCGGACAGCGCTCGGAGGCCGTGGAGCCGGTCGCGCTGGCGTCGACGATCGCCGCCTCCGCACCCCAGGCGGTCCCCGCCGCCATCCCGGCTCCGATGCCCGCCCCGGCCCCGCTGCCCGTGCTCCCGCCGCCGCCCCCGCCCGCGCCGAGCTACCCGGACAACCTCGACGGCTGGATTCACCAGGCCCTCGATATCATGGCCGCGCACGGAATTCCGGGCAGCTACGACGGCATCCTGCGCAATGTGCTGCGCGAATCGTCGGGCGATCCGCGGGCGATCAACCTCTACGACTCGAATGCGGCAGCGGGCATCCCGTCCAAGGGCCTGCTGCAGGTCATCGATCCGACGTTCCGCGCCTATCATGTGGACGGCACGTCGTGGGACATCTACGATCCGGTCGCGAATATCGTGGCCGCCTGCAATTACGCGGCGTCGCGCTACGGGTCGATGGACAATGTCAGTTCCGCTTACTGACGCTGTCTAACAATCTTGCAGCAATATCGCCGCTAACTAGTGATTCGGGTGATCAACTCGGGGTATAACCGCCCTTGAAGCAGTTCTGGCAAACCGTCCGGATGGCAGATGGCGAAGGGATGGGCCGGTGCACACCTCCAGTTTGGCTATCGAATGGCAGCAGGGCGTCTCGAACGCGTGGAGTTCGGTCGCCACCTGGGTGCCCAAGTTCGTCGGATTCCTGGTGATCCTGCTCGTCGGCTGGATCATCGCGAAGCTGGTGGCGAAAATCGCCGACCGGATTCTGCGCCGAATCGGATTCGACCGCCTGGTCGAGCGCGGCGGCATCCAGGACATGCTGTCGCGGAGTCGATACGACGCCACCGACATCCTGGTGAAACTGGTCTACTACGCGATCATCCTGATCGCGCTGCAGATCGGCTTCGGGGCCTTCGGGCCGAATCCGGTCAGCGACATGCTCAACGGCATCGTCGCCTGGCTGCCGCGGGCCGCGATCGCGATCGTCATCGTGTGCATCGCGGGCGCGATCGCGCGGGCGGTCATGGATCTGGTCGCGAATATGCTCAGCGGCCTGTCCTACGGCCGCATGCTGGGCCGGATCGCCGCGGTGTTCATCTGGGGTGTGGGCATCATCGCCGCGCTCAATCAGATCGGCGTGGCCACCTCGGTCACCGTGCCCATCCTGATCACCGTGCTGGCGACCATCGGCGGCGTGCTGGTGGTCGGCGTGGGCGGCGGCCTGGTCCGGCCCATGCAACAGCGCTGGGAGGGCTGGCTGGAAACCGTCGAGGGCGAGATGCCGCAGTTGCGCGGCCACGCCGAGGCCTATCAGCGCGGCCGCGAGGACGCCGCGCGGCAGCGGCAGCTGGTCCGCGAGCAGTGGGCCCGCGGCGAGGGCCGTGGGCAGTGGGCCCCCGATGAAGGCCGCGAGGAGCGGTGGACGCCGGAAATGGCCAATGCCGGTTACGGTTCCGAGCAGATGGGCCGGATGGGCGGCGGCCAGCAGATGGGCGGCCAGCAGATGGGCGCCGGCATGAGCTACGGGCCGGTGAGCGGTCAGTTCGGCTACGGCCCCCAGTCCGGTATGCAACAGGGTATGCCGCACGGCGGGATGAACCGCGGCGATTCGGGTTACGACGGTCCTCAGCGCGGGGACTCGGGATACAACGGTCCCAACCGCGGAGATTCCGGCTACCAGGGTCCCAATCGGGGCGATTCGGGATACAACGGCCCCGGGTCCGGCGACTACAACGGCCCGAATCGCGGAAACGCCGGATACAACGGCCCGAATCGCGGGGACGAGGGCTACGGCGATCAACGCGGGCAGGGTAATCAGCAGCACCGGCGCTGAAATCCGAAGGGATCTACCGAATTCGCCTAAAGCGGCCGCGAATCACGCGGCCGCTCAGGCTTTCTCACGTTCAGGCCTGGATTCCGGCCAGCAGGCAGACCCCGGCCAGCCGCAACTGCAACCAATCGGCATCGCACCATTCGCCGGATCCCTGGGGTGTGCGCAGCGCCGCCCGTCCGGAATGTTCGAGCAGACCGCGGGCATATCCGGCGAGCAATACGCTGACCGGGACCGCGGCCGAATTCTCCACACCCAGTTCGAGAATGTCGCGCACGGCCGCCGCATGTTGATCCAGGGCCGCCGACACCGCCGGAATCTCCCGGGCGGCGGCCTGCGCCGGAACTCCGTGCGTCTTGTGCAGGCGAGTCAGGGTCTTGCGCGCCGACACTTCGAGCAACGCGGAGCCGAGCAAAAACACCAGGTGATACTAGCAATTCGGCAGCATCGGCAGCACTGTGACCTTGCCCAAGGTCAGCGGAAGGCCTTGGACCCGGTGAGCGCCTCGCCCAGCACCAGCTGATGCACCTCGGCCGTGCCCTCGTAGGTGAGCACCGACTCCAGATTGTTGGCATGGCGCAGCACCGGATAGTCCAGCGTGATGCCGTTGGCGCCGAGGATCGTACGGCATTCGCGGGCGATGGCGATGGCCTCGCGGGTGCTGTTGAGCTTGCCCGCGCTGACCTGCTCCGGCCGCAGCCCGCCCCGATCCTTCAGCCGTCCCAGATGCAGCGCCAGCAGCATGCCCTTGCCCAGCTCCACGGCCATATCCGCGAGTTTG
This sequence comes from Nocardia sp. CDC159, assembly GCF_023740735.1. Lineage (GTDB taxonomy): Bacteria > Actinomycetota > Actinomycetes > Mycobacteriales > Mycobacteriaceae > Nocardia > Nocardia pulmonis. Next base: position 36,618 of record NZ_JAMRXH010000014.1, on the reverse strand, counting down.
GCCTGGGTCAGCTGATACGCCGCCAGCGGCTTGTCGAACACCTCGCGGGTGCGCGCGTAGTCGATGGCCGTGGTCAGGCAGTCCCGCGCCGCGCCCAGCGCGCCGAACACGATGCCGAAGCGGGCCTCCGACAGACAACCCAGCGGCGCGGCCAGGCCCGTGGCCTCCGGCAGCAGCGCGTCGGCGGGCAGCCGCACCCCGTCCAGGTCCAGCTCCGCGGTGATCGACGCGCGCAGCGAGAGCTTGTGATGCATCTCCCGGGCGGTGAAGCCGGGGGTTCCGGCCGGGACCAGGAAGCCGCGGATGCCCTCGTCGGTGCGGGCCCACACCACCGCCACATCGGCGACCGAGCCGTTGGTGATCCACATCTTCGCCCCGTCGAGCACCCAGTCGCTGCCGTCGCGCTTGGCGCGGGTGCGCATCCCGCCGGGGTTGGAGCCGAAATCGGGTTCGGTGAGGCCGAAACAGCCCAGTGCGTTGCCGGCCGCCAACTCGGGCAGCCAGCGCTGCTTCTGCTCCTCCGAGCCGTACTTGTGAATCGCGGTCATCGCCAGCGAGCCCTGCACCGAAACCATGCTGCGCACACCGGAATCCACGGCCTCGAGTTCCAGGCAGGCCAGCCCGTACTCGGTCGCGGAGGTCCCCGCGCATCCGTACCCCTCGAGATGCATACCCAGCAGACCGAGCTTGCCCAGCTCCGGCGCCAGCTCCCGGGCCGGGAACGTCCCCTGCTCGAACCACTCCGCCACATGCGGCCGCAGCCGCTGCTCCCCGAACAGCCGAACCGTGTCCCGGATCTGTATCTCGGTATCGCTGAGCAGGGAATCGATGGCGAAAAGTTCGTCCACAGTGGTCATACACGCCACATTATCGGTCGCCCGACCGACGCGACAGGACATCCGCGAGCCGACTCGGGAGGGACACCGGAAGAATTCCGAAGGGAGCGGCCTTAGGCTGGCAGCCATGACGGACGATCAGTTGGGGTTCTCCACACGGGCCGTGCACGCCGGATTCGATCCCGATCCGCAGACCGGGGCGGTCAACGTGCCGATCTATGCGAGTTCGACCTTCGCCCAGGACGGGGTGGGCGGGCTGCGCGGCGGCTACGAATACGCGCGCACCGGCAATCCGACCCGCACGGCGCTGGAGGCCAATCTGGCCGCGCTCGAATCGGGGCGGCACGGACGGGCCTTCGCCTCGGGGATGGCGGCCACCGACTGTCTGCTGCGATCGACGCTGCGGCCCGGCGATCATCTGGTGATTCCCAACGACGCCTACGGTGGCACCTTCCGGCTCATCGACAAGGTGTTCACCCAGTGGGGCATCGAGTATTCGGTGGCTCCGGTGTCGGATCCGGACCGGGTGCGCGCGGCGTTGCGGCCCAACACCAAGCTGGTCTGGCTGGAGACGCCGACCAACCCGCTGCTCAATATCGGCGATATCGCCACGCTGGCCGATATCGCCCACGGCGGTGGGGCAAAGCTGGTGGTGGACAACACCTTCGCCTCGCCCTACCTGCAGCAGCCGCTGCTGCTGGGCGCGGATATCGTGCTGCATTCGACCACCAAGTACATCGGCGGCCACTCCGACGTGGTCGGCGGTGCGCTGATCACCGACGATCCGGAACTGGACGCGGCCTTCGCCTTCCTGCAGAACGGCGCGGGCGCGGTGCCCGGCCCCACCGACGCCTTCCTCACCATGCGCGGGGTGAAAACCCTTGCGGTGCGGATGGATCGGCACTGCGACAACGCCGAGACCATTGCCGCCTTCCTGGCCGAGCATCCGGCCATCGCGCAAGTGATCTACCCGGGCATGCCCGAGCATCCGGGCTATCCGGTGGCGCAGAAGCAGATGCGCCGCTTCGGCGGCATGATCTCGGTGCGCCTGCGCGGCGGGCACCAGGCCGCGCACGACTTCTGCGCGCGCACGAAGATCTTCATCCTCGCCGAATCACTGGGCGGTGTGGAGTCGCTGATCGAGCATCCCGGGGCCATGACGCATGCGTCGACCGCCGGTTCCGAACTGGAGGTGCCCGCCGATCTGGTGCGACTGTCGGTCGGCATCGAGGACATCAGCGATCTGCTCGCCGACGTGGAGCAGGCGCTGGGCTGAATAAGGGGACGGGTCCGGCAACGGTGCTGCAATTCCGTTGCCGGACCCGCCGAATCCCGGGATCAGCTGTGGTAGGGCTCCGCGCTGACCAGCGTCACCTTCATGGTGTTGCCGTTGGGCAGCGTGTACTCGCGGGTCTCGCCCACCTTGGCGTCGATCAGCGCGCCACCGAGCGGCGAATTGGGCGAGTAGGTCTCCAGATCGGAGCTGCCCAGGCCCTCTTCGCGGGTGCCGATGAGGAACGTCTCGGTGTCGGTCTCGTCACCGTCGTAGTAGACCTTGACGACCGAACCCGGCAGCGCGACACCGGAAACCGACGGCGCGACACCCACCTTCGCGTTGTTCAGCAACTCCTGGAGCTGCCGGATGCGAGCCTCCTGCTGGCCCTGCTCCTCGCGCGCGGCGTGGTAACCGCCGTTCTCCTTGAGGTCGCCTTCCTCGCGGCGTTCGTTGATCTCGGCCGCGATGACCGGACGGTTGGCAATGAGCGCGTCGAGTTCGCCCTTGAGCCTTGCATGCGACTCCGGTGTGAGCCAGGTCACGTTCGTCTCAGTCATCTCGATCACTCCCTAGTAGTTGTTCCCGGCAAGCCGGGATTCCCTGATTCCGCCGCCCTACACCTCCGACGGAGGCGCACGACGGCAGTGGACGGCTAGAGCGATCCCTGGGGGATGTCCTCGAACCCCGAACCGACAGCGCTGGCCGCCAATGCAGCAAACACGGCTCCGAAGGCTCCGGAACCGTGTATCGGGCCATTTTAGCACGATTTACAAAAACCCAGGTCGGAGCGGTCTTTGCAAAGCATTTTGCCCTGTTGGCCCGGCATTTCCCGGCGAAGGGCGTGCCGGGAATGCCGGGACACGAGGGTGGGCGGAGTCAGCCCTTCAGATAGGGCGGGACCTTGCCGCTGCAGCCGTAGATGTTGCCGTTCGCCGGGCGGGCGGTGGTGCGGATGCGGACGGTGAGTTCGACCGTGCCGCTGGGCGAGGGCGGGATCAGCACCTCGCGGCGGCCGACCTCGGCGGTGTCGGAGTCCATGGCCCGGACAAAGCAGACGACCGGTTGGTCTGGATGTTTCCGGGTGACCTTGAAGCGGATGTCGAGCGTCGAATCGTCCACGATCGCGTACCCGAGCTGATCGGGCTCGATGTCCTGCGGGCCGAACTGGCGATAGCCCAGATAGGCCACGCCGAGGCCGAGCAGGACCACCACCGCACCGAGCGCGATCGCTATCCAGCGGCGGTCGCGGTGGGGTCCGGTGCCGTATCGATCGGCCACCCGGGCGGCGGCGTCGCTCATGATCAGGTCGCTCCCGGGGGGTAGGTCGGAACAAACGAAGGTCGAATGGAACTATAGGGAGTGCAGATCGGCGCGACCCGACGGGCCCGTAGGGCCCGGTTCGGCGGCGCGCCGCACGGACTCGACACCCGCGGCGGAAAGCGATGAGGTGAAGACGGTGAGCGACGAGGTGAATCAGGCGTGAGTGGACTTCGCCTCATGGCGGTGCATGCCCACCCGGACGACGAATCCAGCAAGGGCGCCGCTACAACCGCGAAATACGCCGCGGAGGGCCACGACGTGCTGGTCGTCACCCTGACCGGCGGCGAGCGCGGCTCGATCCTGAACCCGGCCATGGACGTGCCCGGCATTCTCGACCGCATCGACGAGGTGCGCCGCGAGGAGATGGCCGAGGCCGCCAAGGCGCTGGGTGTGCGCCAGACCTGGCTGGGCTTCGTGGATTCCGGCCTGCCCGAGGGCGATCCGCTGCCGCCGCTGCCCGAGGGCAGCTTCGCGCTGGTGCCGCTCGAGGAGGCCACCGAGGCGCTGGTGCGGGTCGTGCGCGAATTCAAGCCGCACGTGATGACCACCTACGACGAGAACGGCGGCTATCCGCACCCGGATCACATCATGTGCCACCAGGTTTCGGTGGCCGCGTTCGAGGCCGCGGGCGATCCGGAGAAGTTCCCGGACGCGGGCGAGCCCTGGACGCCGCTGAAGCTGTACTACAACCACGGCTTCAGCCTGCAGCGCCTGGAGATCTTCGCCGACGAGTTCGAGCGCATCGGCGAGCCGTTTCCCATGCAGGACTGGCTCGATCGCATCCGCAGCGCCGCCGCCGAACGCGGTGACGTCATGAGCCGGGTGACCACCCAGGTCGAATGCGCGAAGTACTTCCCGCAGCGCGACGACGCCCTGCGCGCGCACGCCACCCAGATCGATCCGAACGGCGCGTTCTTCGCCATTCCGCTGGAGATGCAGCAGCGGCTGTGGCCCACCGAGGAATTCGAGCTGGCGCGCACCCGGGTCCGTACCGCGATCCCGGAGAACGACCTGTTCGCAGGGGTGCGTGAGGCCCTGGCCGGCGAGGACGCCGATCGATGATGCTCGCGCTGCTCGCCCAACCGGCCACCAATCCGACCGGCCCCGAATTCGGCAAGGCGTCCCCGCTGGGCCTGGTCATCATCCTGCTCCTGCTGGCCGGCACGGTGCTGCTGATCCGCTCGATGAACAAGCACATCAAGGGCCTGCCCGCGGAATTCTCCCCGGAGCACCCCGAACCGGATCAGGAGGCGGACGAGGGCACCGAGGCGGGGGTGGTCCAGCGCGAGGGCGAGGGCGGCTCAGACCGCCCGGGTGACAAGTGCGTCGGCGAAGTGTCGTAACGCCGCCACCGCCTCGGGCGGGAAGGGCGCCCGGTTCAGCGCCCGCTGCGCCTGCATCCAGCGCTCGCGGATCATCTGCTCGACCCGCCGCCGCGACAGCATCGTCAGCAGTTCACGGCAGGTGGCCGCGCCGGTCTCGTCCAGTCGCGGATCGCCGACCAGGCGGCGCAGCCGCTCGGACTCGTCCGAATTCGCCTGGCGTAGTGCGAGAGCCAGCAGGACGGTGTGTTTGCCGTTGCGCAGGTCCTCGAGGTTCGACTTGCCGGTGAGCGCCGGATCGCCGTACACCCCGAGCAGGTCGTCCTGCAGTTGGAAGGCCTCGCCCAGTGGCCGGGCATATGCCGAAAGCGCCGGTGCCACATTGCCTCCCGCTTGGGCGAGGGCCGCGCCGAGCTGCAGCGGGCGCTCCACGGTGTAGGCGGAGGTCTTGTACCGGATGATCTCCATCGCCTGGTTCACGTCACTGGTCGGCCGCCCGGTGGTGAGCAGGTCGAGGTACTGACCGTAGCCGACCTCGTCGCGCATCCGATCGATCACCGGCAGCGCTGCCGCCAGCCGATCGTCGGAAAGCCCTGCGTTGTGCAGCAATTCGTCCGACCAGGCCAGCGCGAAGTCGCCGATCAGGATGGCCGCCGCGGTGCCGTAGCGGCGGTGCACCGTGGGCTGGTCGCGGCGGGTGTCGCTGTCGTCCACGATATCGTCGTGGATGAGCACCGAGGCGTGGAACATCTCCAATGAGGCTGCGGCGCGGACGATTTCGTGCGGTACGCCCGCCCCGCCCCCGGCCTGCCACCCGAGCACGCAGAACATCGGGCGAATGCGTTTACCGCCGGCGAACAGGAACGCCGCCACGGCCTCGGTGACATCGGCGGGTAGCCGTCGCTCGGTACCGGCGCGGGCCTTCTCGTGCAGGAAGTTCCGTAACACGGCATCGATGCGGGCCCGCACGGCCGCGGTGTCCAGCGGCGGGGAGGCCGTGGCGGTCACGGGCTCACCTCGGGGTGCTCGGACATGGCCATGGCCTCCTCCAGCAGCGCGTCGACGATGCGGTGTTCGGGCACGGTGCGAACCACCGTGCCCCGGACGAAGATCTGCCCCTTCCCATTGCCGGAGGACACCCCCAGATCCGCCTCCCGGGCCTCACCCGGCCCGTTGACCACGCAGCCCATCACCGCCACCCGCAGCGGATGCGGAAAGCCCTGGAACGCGGCCTCGACCCGGGCGGCGAGCTGGTGGATGTCGACCTGCACCCGCCCGCAGCCCGGACAGGACACGATCTCCAGTTGGCGCGGCCGCAGCCCCAGCGATCGCAGAATATGATTGCCCACCTTCACCTGCTGCTCCGGCGGCTCGGACACCGATACCCGGATGGTGTCGCCGATCCCCTCGGCCAGCAGGACGCCGAGGGCGACCGCGGATTTGATCGTGCCCTGCAGCAGCGGCCCGGCCTCGGTCACACCGAGGTGGATCGGATAGTCGCAACCGCGCGCCAGCAGCCGGTTCGCGGCGATCATGGTGCGCGGATCGTGGTGTTTGACCGCGATCTTCAGCTCGCGGAAGCCGTGCTCCTCGAACAGCGCGGCCTCGTGCAGCGCGGAGTCCACCAGGGCCGCGGCGGTCGGCCCGCCGTGGCGGTCCAGCATGCGCCGGTCCAGCGAGCCCGCGTTCACGCCCACCCGGATCGGCGTGCCCGCCGCGGTCGCCGCCCGCGCGATCTCCCCGACGCGATCGTCGAATTCCTTGATATTGCCCGGATTCACGCGCACCGCGGCGCATCCGGCGTCGATGGCGGCGAACACATAGCGGGGCTGGAAGTGGATATCGGCGATCACCGGCAGCGGCGATTTGGTCACGAGGGCGGGCAGGGCGGCCGCGTCCTCGGCGGTCGGGACGGCGACGCGGACGATATCGCATCCGGCCGCTGTGACCGCCGCGATCTGGCGCAGGGTGGCCTCCACGTCGGCGGTGCGGGTGGTGGTCATGGTCTGCACCGAGATCGGCGCATTCCCACCGACCGCGACCGGGCCGACCTGGATCCGACGGCACGGTCGGCGCGGTGGCGCGACGACGGGCAGACCGAGTTCGCTGATGCTCACGACGCTACCTCCTGCCGCTCGACGAGTTCGCGATGCGCCCGGTGTGCCGCCTCGGCGATGCCGGTCCCGGTGAGCCCGGCCTCGGCGAGCAGTTCGGCGCGGTCACCGTGGCGCAGGAAGCGATGCGGCAGGCCCAGCCCGCACACCGGCAGCGGACTCCCGGCCTCGATCAGCGCACGGCTCAGCGCCGCCGCGACGGCCCCGGCGCCGGTGTTGTCCTCGGCCACCACGATCAGCCGATGCCGCAGGCACGCGCCGATCAGCGCCTCCGGAACCGGCAGCACCCACCGCGGATCGATGACATCGGCCGCGATGCCGAGTTCGGCCAGCCGATGTGCCGCGTCGAGACAGGCGGCGGCCAGCGCGCCGATGCCGATCAGCAGGACCTCGCGCCGCGGCGCCCGATACAGCAGATCCAGGCCGTTGTGCCGCTCGGCCGCCGGGATGTCCGGCCCCACCGACGCCTTGGGGAAACGCAGCGCCGTGGGGCCGTCGTCGTAATCGACCGCCTCCCAGAGCAGTTCGCGCAGCCGGGCGGCATCGCGCGGCGCTGCCACCCGTAGCCGGGGAACCGTCGCGAGCAGGGTCAGATCCCACATGCCGTGGTGGCTGGGCCCGTCCGGACCGGTCACGCCCGCGCGGTCCAGTACGACGGTCACCGGCAGCCGGTGCAGGCCGATATCGAGCAGCAGCTGATCGAAGGCGCGATTGAGGAAGGTGGAATACACCGCGACCACGGGATGCGTTCCCGCCGTAGCCAATCCGGCGGCGCAGGCCAGCGCGTGCTGTTCGGCGATGCCGACGTCGAAGCAGCGGTCCGGGAAGTGTTCGGCGAATCGGGTCAGTCCGGTCGGACCCGCCATGGCGGCGGTGATGGCGGTGACATCGGTTCTATGCCTGCCGATTTCGACCAGTTCGTCACCGAAGACGCTGGTCCAGGAGGGTTTTGCGCGTTCGGCGCCCGGCCGGGGACGCGGCCCGGTGGTGTGCATGCGCTCGGCGTCGAGGCGGGCCGGCGCATGGCCGAGGCCCTTGACCGTGACCGTGTGCACGACGACCGGGCAGCCGGCGTCGCGCGCCCGGCGCAGCGCCGCTTCCAGGGCCGGGATGTCGTGTCCGTCGATCGGTCCCAGGTAGGCCAGGCCGAGCTGGTCGAATACGGTCGGCGTGGGATCGCCCGGCGTGCGCTCGCGCAGCCGGGCCAGATGGGCCGCGATCGCACCGGCGGTCGGCGCGTAGGAGTGACCGTTGTCGTTGAGCACGACGATCACCGGCCGCGCGGCCGCGCCGATATTGTTCAGCGCCTCGTAGGCCATCCCGCCGGTGAGCGCGCCGTCGCCGATCACCGCCACCACCGCGCGGCCGGGTTCCCCTTGCAACGCACGGGCTTTGGCGATCCCGTCGGCATAGCCGAGCGCGGTGGAGGCGTGGCTGTTCTCGATCACGTCGTGTGCCGACTCCGCGCGGCTGGGATAACCGGACAGGCCGCGCGATCGGCGCAGGTCCACGGTGAAATCCGGGCGGCGTCCGGTGAGGATCTTGTGCGCGTAGGACTGATGCCCGGTGTCGAAGAGCACCGTGTCGCGCGGTGACCGGAAGACCCGGTGCAGCGCGATCGTCAGCTCGACGACGCCGAGATTGGAGCCCAGATGCCCGCCGGTGCGCAGCACCGTCTCGATGATCAGCTCGCGGATCTCCGCGGCGAGTGCGGGCAGCTCGTGCCGGGACAGCTGCCGGAGATCCTCCGGGCAGCCGATACGTTTCAGTACGGTCATGATCTGCGCCTCGGGTGTGCTGGTGCGGCGAATGCTGGACGGGCAGCGGCAGTCACCGATAGCGCGGATTGGTGTTGTGCCATTCGAACGAGCCGGCCATCCACGAGCGCAGTCCGCGCAGATAGCGCCGCAGCTCCGGGACCGGGACGGCGAGCATGGCCCGGCGGGCGGCCTCGAAGTCGCGGACCACGCGGTTGTGCAGGTCCACCACGATCTCGGTGGCCTCCCGCAGCGAGCAGTCACGGTCGGCCGCGACCTGCAGCACCACATTGCAGACCGGATTCTCGTCGGCGGCATCCTTGGCCACCGACAGCAGATCGTTGACCAGCACCGCGGCGGTGCCCGCGCGAAAGGCCGCGTGCCGCACCGCGGTTCGGTAGAACAGCTCGTCGGGCAGCAGATATCCGGCGACCGGATCGATGAGCGTCATGGAGGTGTAGAAGCTGTCGTGCTGGCGGGCCGCGAGGTATTCCCAGGCCGGTAGGGTCCGTCCCGATTCCCGCCACGCGGCGTAGGCGTTCCAGGAGACGAACATCGCGGCGGTCGCGTAGCAGGCGCGCTGCACCTGGCCGGGGGTGGCGTGGCGCCGCAGATGCGCGAGGGCCGAATCGAACGCCCGGAACACCAGATGCCCGGACAGCGCCTCGTCCAGGCGCGCGCTGAACTCGCCCAGCGACGGCAGCGGGTCCAGGACCGCCATGACCAACGACAGCCGGGGCCCGAGCTCGGCGGAGATCGCGCCGCGGGCGGTATCGTCGGCGAACAGGTCGTCGGCCATCCACCAGGCCGTATTCATCTGGGCGGCCACCAGTAGGCAGTCGGGATCGTCGCATTCGCTGTGGGTCAGCATGACCAACCGGCCGTAGCCGATGCTCCGCAACTGCTCGGCGTCGTCGTCGCCGAGGCCCAAACCGCGCGCCCAGGTGGTCAGGCGAGTGTCGACCTCGGCGGCCAGGACGTCGTCGATGCGATCGGGCGGCGGCAGATATAGCGGCGGCGCGGACCCGTCGCCCCATTCCATTTCCCGGCAGGCGGGCGTGTCGTCGGCGAGTCGTGTTATCGGGTCGAGTAATCCGGACGAAGACGGGACGGTATCGACCTCGGCGGAAAATGCCGCGACCGTGCCTGTGCACAAGGGATCCGCGCTCGCGGGTGGACGGTGTGGCAGCCGGAGGGCGGACGCGCCCAGGCCGTAGGGGAGCGCGAGTGCCGCCGCAATGTTGTTGGAGGACAATGGATTGTGGTCGGTCGCTGATGTCATGAGCGGATCGTTCTCCCTCGTGGGTTCGACGATTCGAGCACAACTCGGTGCACGGCCCAGCGACCGAGTCGAATGTGATTTGTCCGACAGGCGAAAAGAGAATTACTGTGCGTATACCACGCCTGTCGAATTTTGTGTGCGGATTTAGCAGTCTGGTAAAGCTCTACCGAAGATCTGAAGCACTTTGACCCACACCAATGGTATTTCGTAGGCATCGCAGCCGTAAAGTGTTAATTTGCAGCAACTTTGACGCGCCGGACCGCGGGTGCCGCACGCCGATCGGCGCCCCCGCGCCTCGGCGCGGCAACTGCCTGCGGGTTTGTACCGCCAACAATGTCGACGCACTATTGCGGCACGATGAGTTCCCAGTGAAACCGACAGTGCGGTCGGTAGGCAGCTACCGATATGCGAATGATGCTGTGAGGCAACGCTCCTCGCGCCGTGCCACGAACCGTCCAGTCGCCTCCGACCCGATTCGCCCGGCGTCGCCGTCCTCAAAACCGCGGATCGTGGGTGCGGTGGCGGCAGATGTCGCAGTCACAGTCGAAGTAGCCGATGCCCGCGCTGCCGTGCGCGCCACGACGTTCGGCCTCTTCCAGATCGGCGAACCACGGTCGCCGCGTGGGGCGGGGTGTTGCGGTGTCCTTCATGCCCAAGACATACCCAGTTCGGCGGGCCGCACTGGTCACGGTTTCGATGTGCCACCCTGAAAGGGTGAACCTCCTCGGCGACGCCACCTCCCCGTACCTGCGTCAGCATGCGGACAACCCGGTGCACTGGCGGCCCTGGGACGCCGCCGCCCTGGCCGCGGCCCGCGAGCGGGACGTGCCGATCCTGCTGTCGGTGGGGTATGCCTCGTGCCACTGGTGTCATGTCATGGCGCACGAATCGTTCGAGGACGAGGCCACCGCGGCGCTGATGAACGAGAACTTCGTGTGTGTGAAGGTCGATCGGGAGGAGCGGCCGGATCTGGACGCCGTGTACATGAACGCGACGGTGGCCATGACGGGGCAGGGTGGCTGGCCCATGACCTGTTTCCTGACTCCGGGCGGGGAGCCGTTCTATTGCGGGACCTACTACCCGAAGGTGCCGCGCGGTGGGATGCCGTCGTTCACCCAGTTGCTGGCCGCGGTCACCGACACCTGGCGCAATCGCCGCGACGAGGTGAATCAGGCGGCCGGGCAGGTGGCCGAGGCGCTGCGCGCGCAGAGCGGTGGACTGCCCGAGGGGGAGATCGCCGTCGGCCCGGAGCTGCTGGCGCATGGGGTGGCGACGGTGCTGCGCGATGTGGACCAGCGCTACGGCGGATTCGGTGGGGCGCCGAAGTTTCCGCCGTCGGCGCTGCTGGAGGCGCTGCTGCGCCATTACGAGCGGACCGGCGACGCACAGGTGTTACAGGTGGTGTCGGGGACCGCCGAGGCGATGGCCCGCGGCGGCATCTACGACCAGCTGCGCGGCGGCTTCGCGCGGTATTCGGTCGACGCCGCCTGGGTGGTGCCGCATTTCGAGAAGATGCTCTACGACAATGCCCAGTTGCTGCGCGCCTACGCGCATCTGGCCCGTCGGGTGGCGGATCCGGCGCTGGCGCTGCGGGTGACCGAGGAGACCGCCGAATTCCTGCTCGACGATCTGGCCACCGCGACGGGCGGTTTCGCCTCGGCGCTGGACGCCGACACCCATATCGAACCGAATGCGCCCGGGGTGGAGGGGGCGACCTACGTGTGGACCCCGGCCGAGCTGACCGCGGAACTCGGACCGATCGAGGGGGCGTGGGCGGCAGAGGTTTTCGGCGTCACCACGGCGGGCACCTTCGAACACGGCACCTCGGTGCTCACCCGCTACCGCGATCCGGAGGACGGCGCGCGACTGGCGACGGTGCGCGACGCTCTGCGCCAGGCTCGATCCCGCCGTCCCCAGCCCGATCGTGACGACAAGGTGGTGACCGCGTGGAACGGCATGGCGATCACCGCCCTGGCCGAGGCCGGTGCGGCACACGGCCGCGCGGACTGGGTCGACGCCGCGATCCGATGCGCCCGATTCCTGTTGCGAGAGCATGTGTCCGGCGACCGGGTGGTGCGCGCCTCGCTGGGCGGTGTCGCCGGTGCCGCCCCCGGCGTCCTCGAGGATTACGCCTGGCTGGCCACCGGCCTGCTCGCGCTCTACCAGGCCACCGGCGAACCCGACTGGCTCACCCACGCTCAACACCTGATCGACAGTGCCGCAACCCATTTCGCCGACCCTGCCGACCCCGGCAGCTGGTTCGATACCGCCGACGACGCCGAGACTCTGGTCACCCGCCCGCGCGATCCGCTCGACGGGGCGACCCCCAGCGGCGCGTCGGCCTTCGCCGAAACCCTGCTCACCGCTTCGGTTCTGAGCGATCCGGACCGCGCTGTCCGCTACGGTGAGCTGGCCGCTCGCACGCTCGCACGCGGCGCGATCGTCCTGGCCCGCGCACCCCGCTCCGGCGGTCAGTGGCTGGCCGTCGCCGAGGCCGCCGTGCGCGGGCCCGTCCAGATCGCCATCGCGCTGCCCGGCCGTGGTGAACCCGCACGCGCTCAGCGTGATTCGGTCGCCGCCAGTGGTATACACGCCGCCCCTGGCGACGGCTCGCGGACGGCAGCGTCCGCCGCGGCCGGGGCGGAGCCGCCCGTCGCCGTCGAACCCGAGCAGGACCGCAATGGCGGCGCGGCTGCCCCGGCTCGCCCCGCCGAATCGGCATCGGGTGCGGAATTGGTCGCCACCGCACGGTGGTTCGCGCCGGGTGGGGCGGTAATCGTGGCGGGAGTGAAGGATTCGGCCCCGCTGCTGGTCGATCGGCCGCCCGTCGGCGGGCGGCCCGCCGCCTACGTGTGCCGCGGCTCGGTCTGCGATCTACCGGTCACCGATGCCGGGGAACTACGGGCCGCGCTGCTGCGGGTGTGACCGCCCGACCGGGTGCCGCGGTTGGTCTGCGACCTGCCGGCCGCCGATGCCGGGGAACCGCGCCACACTGCCGCGGGTTCGGTCACCCGCGACCGTGCATGTGGCTCGATCGCCGGCGTCGAAAAGCGTCGCGCCGGACGCCCGCGCGGGAGGGGGAGGCCCGGTTTGCCCGTTACCAGCGTCGATACGGCCGGACCGCAGTGATCTTGGTGCGATAGCGTGTTCCTATGACGTGTGGTTTCCTCCGGCCCGGTCGCTTGCCGAGGTGATTTCCGGACGGCAGGATTGGCTCGCCGAAGACAGGCCGAAGTCATCCGCCGACCGCATCCGCAGGAGATCGCGTGAGACTGCCACGACGTACGAACCGTTCGCTTCCGCCACTGCGGCGTGCCGCGCTCGCGACCCTGGCCGCCGCCGCGGCGGTGGCATCGATCACAGCCGCGCCCGCGTCGGCGCGGCCCATCGGGGCCTTCGATGTGGGCGGCGCGATCGAGGCCGAGTACGACCGGGCGGGCGGCTTCGCGACCTTCGGCAATCCGATCTCCCCGGAGTCGGACGCCGCGCGCGGTGGCCGCTTCCAGGTCTTCGAGAAGAACAATTCGATCTACTGGTCGGTGGGCACCGACGCCCATTTCGTCGGCGGCCTGATCCGCGACAAGTGGGCGGCGCTGGGCTGGGAGAACAGCCCGCTCGGCTATCCGATCACCGATGAGCAGAAGGCCCGCAAGGGCGACGGCCGCTACAACCTGTTCGACGGCGGCTCGATCTACTGGTCCCCGCGCACCGGCGCGCACGCCGTCTGGGGCGCGATCCGCGACATCTGGGTCAGCAATGTCGCCGAGGCCGGTCGCTACGGCTATCCGACCAGCGACGAATACGACTATCAGGGTGGCAAGGCGCAGGACTTCCAGGGCGGCAAGATCACCTGGCGTCCGTGACCGCCAGCGCCCCATCGGTTTCCGCGGTTGCCGCGGGCACATCGGTCCAGCACGCGGTCGGCTCCTTGCGGCCGCGCAGCTGAATCGTCTGGTAATGCGCCCATTTCGCGCTCTCCTGCGCGGCGGCGGCCTCGATCACGGCCTGGCTCACCAGGATTCGGCGATCCACGTGCTTGGCCTCCGCGGTGAGCCGGGACGCCTCGTTCACCGCGTCGCCGATCACGGTGTACTCCAGGCGAGTGTCCGCGCCGACGTCCCCGGCGAACACCAGGCCGCGCGCCACCCCGATGCCGATATCCAGCTCGCCCACCGCGAACACCTCGTCGCGGATTCGCCGTGCCGCCCGTAGCGCCGGAGTCGCGTTGTCGCGCAACGCGATCGGCGCGCCGAAGACGCACAGTGCCGCATCGCCCTCGAACTTGTTGACCAGTCCGCCGTTGTCCTCGGTTGCCGAAACCACCGTCGCCAGCAGGCGATTGAGCTTGGCGACGAATTCCCGCGGCGCGAGTTCGGTGGACAGCGCGACCGAACCGACGACATCGACGAACAGCGCCGTCACCACCCGCACATCACCGGTCAGATCGACCGATCCCGACAGCGCCCGCTCGGCGACCTCGGTGCCGACGTGGCGGCCGAACACCTCGCGCATCCGCTCGCGCTCGGCGAGATTGGCGGCCAACTCGTTCACCGAATGTTCCAGCCGCCCGATCTCGCTGGCGCTGCCGACCGGCACCCGCACGTCCAGATCGCCGCGCGCGATCCGATCCAGCGCCAGCCGCAGCGTGCGCAGCGGCGCGGCGACCGCGCGCGACAGCGTCGCCATGGTCAGCGCGCCGACCACGAGGCCGACCAGTGACATGTAGAGGGCCGTCCAGATCCGGTCCTCGGGCCGTGCGGCGGGATCGGCGAGCACCGCGATCAGCATGAGCAGCGGCATCGCCCCGGCCACCGCCCACGACACCACCAGCCGGTTGAGAACGGTGGAGCTCCAGTGCAGGGTCCCGCCCAGCACGGCGGAGACGATCGGGATCGCGGGCCGGATGAGCCGGTCCACCACCAGGAAGGTGAATCCGGCCGATTCGAGCGCGCCCAGGGTGAACATCGCGGCGACCACCGCGGTCGCCCGTGGCGGCACCACGTGGGCGAAGATGGCGGTCACGATGGCCACGCCGGGCAGCCAGACCGCCAGGGTTCGCGCGGTGATCGCGATCGGGACGTTCAGCAGCCGGCGCGCCTCCGCCTCGGTGGGCCGCCTGCCCTGATCGAGCCAGGCGAATACGCGCAGCCGATCCCGGACGGCCAGCACGATTCCCGCCAGTGCCCCCAGGGCCGGATAGATCGCCGCCTGCGCGACCGCGGTCCGCCAGTCCGGGCCGAGCCGTCCCAGATAGCCGCTGAGCCACAGTTCGGTGACGATCACCCCCAGGCCGCCGAGATTGCAGCCGAGCACCACGGCCGACAGGCCCCACGGCGCCCGCAGCGCCCACAGAATCAACCGCGCGATCATGGCGGCCAGCGGGTGGTGGCGTCGGAGAACACGAACCAGCAGCATAGAGCGCGGTTCACAGCAATACGACCAGCCACACCGCCACGTAGTGGCAGAGTGCGGCGAGAACCGTTGCCGCGTGGAAGAACTCGTGATGTCCGAAGGTCTCCGGCCACGGATTCGGCCATTTGGTGGCGTAGAGGATCGCCCCGCCGCTGTAGGCCAGGCCGCCGATGAGCAGCAGCACCATCGGCGCGACGCCCACATTGTGGGTCATGGTGGCCGCCACCGGCACGATCGCCCAGCCCAGCAGTAGATACAGCGGTACGCCCACCCAGCGGGGCGCGGTCGGCCACAGCAGCTTCAGCGCCACCCCGGCCAGCGCCCCGGCCCAGACCACGCTCAGCAGGACGGTCCCGGTTTGCCCGGGCAGTCCCAGCAGCGCGAAGGGCGTATAGCTGCCCGCGATGAACAGGAAGATCATCGAATGATCGGCCCGCTTCATATGCACGCGCGCCCGTTCGGTCCGCCAGTTCACCCGGTGATACGTCGCGCTGATCCCGAACACCCCGCAGACCGTCAGCCCGTACACCAGCGTTGACCAGGCGGCCGTCGTCGACACCGTGGCCGCCGCGCCGACCAATGCGAACACCGCCACCGCGGCGATGCCCACCGCATAGGTGTGGATCCACCCCCGCATGCGCGGCTTGAGCGGGATGCTCGCGATCTCCTCCAGCGCATCCAGCGCCGTCCGCGCGGGACCCGTTTCCGTCACGACCTACCTCCTGAGCAACCTACGGTACCGTAGGTTGGCAGGGGCAGCACTACAACGCCGGTACGCCTCCTGCTAGGCGTAGGGTGGACCGCCGTGGAGATTGCTAGTCGGGTGCGTAATCTGCCGTATCGCATCTACGAAGCGCGGCTGTCGAAACAGCTGGCGGGCAAACAACATCCACGCCACGTGGCGGTGGTGTGCGACGGTAATCGCCGCTGGGCCCGGGAAAACGGTTTCACCGACGTGACCCACGGGCACCGGGTCGGCGCGCTGAAGATCGCCGAGCTGGTCGGCTGGTGCGAGGCCGAGGGCATCGAGATGGTGACGGTCTATCTGCTGTCCACCGAGAACCTCAATCGCGCCGCGGACGAGCTGGAGACCCTGTTCGAGGTGATCACCGATGTCGTCGAGGAGCTCTCGGCGCCGGAGAAGAACTGGGGTGTGCGCATCGTCGGCTCGCTGGAGGGCCTGCCCGGCGAGGTCGCCCGGCGCATGCAGAAGGCCGCCGACGAGACCCACGGCCGGGGCGGCATCCACGTCAATGTCGCGATCGGCTACGGCGGGCGTCAGGAGATCGCCGACGCGGTGCGCTCGCTGGTCCGCCAGGAGATGGCCGCGGGGGAGACCGGCGAGGATCTGGTGCAGTCGATCACCGTCAACGCGATCGGCCAGCATCTGTACACCTCCGGCCAGCCCGATCCCGATCTGGTCATCCGCACCTCGGGCGAGCAGCGGCTGTCCGGATTCCTGCTGTGGCAGAGTGCGTACTCCGAGATCTGGTTCACCGAGGCGTACTGGCCGGAGTTCCGGCGGGTGGACTTCCTACGCGCGCTACGCGACTACGCGGCGCGCCACCGCCGCTACGGGATCTAGTCCGAGTGCCCGCTGCGGCGGGGGCGATTACCGTACCGTCGGTCATATGACCGAGAGCGAGGCCGGGCAGCGTGGCCGGGCGGACGCGCCGGACGCGGAGCAGCACCCGCCGTCCTACATCAGTTATGAGGAATTCGGGCGGCGCTTTCTGGAGTACGCCGCATCGGAGCAGCGCATCGCCGGTGCGTTCAATCAATTGACCGGCACCGCATTCGATTTCGGGCCGATCGGGGCCGGGCCCGGCAAACTGGCCAAGGTGTCGGCGCAGGTGCAACTGGGGGAGCCGCGGCTCACCCGGCAGCTCGGCACGCATATCGAATTCGATCTGGCCATCCCGCTGAGCCTGGACATGACGCTGGATCTGGCCGTGGACAAGCACCGCTACGAGGTCGAGGGCCACGTCCGCATACATCTGACCGTGCGCACGGCCGAACCGCTGCGCGTGATCATCGATATCGCCGAACCCCGCCCGGGCGACGTCCGCATCGATGTCGACACCGATACCAAACGCGGTCAGCTGGTTCGCATCGTCGCGGGCGTCGACCACGAAATCCGTCGTTTCGTGGCCCGCTATATCGCCAGGGAAATCCGCAAACCGCATATCGCCGCGGCGCGCGACATCGATGTGGCTACTCGCCTCGACGCGGCCTGGAAACTGTAATCACAACTTGCGCAGTCGAAGTCGATTGATGCTGTGATCGGCGTCCTTGCGCAGCACCAGGGTGGCGCGCGGGCGGGTGGGCAGGATGTTCTCCACCAGATTGGGGCGGTTGGTGGAGTTCCAGATCTCCTGCGCGGCGATCGTCGCCTCGCGGTCGTTGAACTTCGAGTAGTGATGGAAGTGTGAATTGGGATCGGCGAAGGCCGTCTCCCGCAGGGTGAGAAAACGGTTGATGTACCACTTCTCGATGTCCTCGATGCGGGCGTCGACATAGATCGAGAAATCGAACAGATCCGAGACCATCAGGCGCGGGCCGGTCTGCAGCACGTTCAGCCCCTCCATGATGAGGATGTCGGGCTGGCGCACGCAGTGGAACTCACCGGGCACGATGTCGTAGCGGATGTGCGAATACACCGGCGCGCACACCTCGGGCGCCCCGGATTTCACCTCGGTGACGAAGCGCAGCAGTTTGCGCCGGTCGTAACTCTCCGGAAAACCCTTGCGGTGCATGATGCCGCGACGGGTGAGTTCGGCGGTGGGATAGAGGAATCCGTCGGTGGTGACCAGATCCACCCTGGGGTGGTGATCCCAGCGGGCGAGCAGCGCCTGCAGCACGCGGGCGGTGGTGGATTTGCCGACGGCCACACTGCCCGCGATGCCGATCACGAACGGGACCTGATGATCCGGATGCGTTTCGCCGAGAAAGGTTGCGGTGGCGGCGAACAGGCGCTGCCGCGCGGCCACCTGCAGATGGATGAGCCGGGCCAGCGGCAGATAAACCTCGGCGACCTCCTCCAGATCGATCTGCTCGCCGAGGCCGCGCAGTCCGATCAGTTCTTCCTCGGTTAGCACCAGCGGAGTGGATTTCCGCAGCGTGCGCCACTGTTTCCGATCGAATTCCACATAGGGACTCGGTTCACTCATCCGTGCCACTGAGCACACCCCCGATTCGATGAGCACGGTGCCCCGGCCGACGGTCCTTGCATAGCCGAATTGTCCTCGCGGGCAAGGGGGCGATGTACGCCGGGTGTGATTACTCACGGGTAACAACGAGTGATATATGTCTCCCCGATAAGGTCGAGACCATGCAAGCGCATCCGCTCGTCACCGAATATCTGCGGCTCGGCCTGGCATTCGACCGCCTGGAATCCGGCTTCGTCGACGCGTACACCGGCGATCCGGCGCTGCGCCGGGCGGTGGAGTCCGCGCCCGCGCCGCAGCCACGCGAACTGGCCACGCGCGCAGCGGAACTGCGCAAGCAACTGCCCGAGTCGGGCCTGTCCGAGCAGCGCGGCGAATTCCTCGACGTGCATCTGCGGGCGCTGGAATGTTCGGCCCGCAAATTCGCCGGGGCGCGGATCTCGTTCATCGACGAGGTCAGGGACTATTTCGACGTCGAGATCGAGGCGGGCGACGTCGAGGACTACCGCGAGGCGCACCGGCAGATCGAGGAGGTGCTGCCTGGCGACGGGCCGCTGCTGGATCGGGTGGTCGCGCACCGCCGGGCCGACGAAATCCCGCCGGAGCGGCTGCGCGACTGCGTGGCGGCGTTCTCGGGCGCGCTGCGCGAGCTGGTGCGCGAGCGCTATCCGCTGCCCGAGCACGAGCGGGTCGAATACGAGGTGGTCGGCGACAAGCCCTGGTCCGGATTCAACTACTACCTGGGCAACTACCAGTCGCGGGTGGCCATCAACTCCGATCTCAAGCAGCACATGGCCCACCTGCCCGCGCTCATCGCGCACGAGTCCTATCCGGGACATCACACCGAACACTGCCGCAAGGAGGCCGGGCTGGTCGCGGCCGGGCAGGACGAACAGACGCTGTTCCTGGTCAACACCCCGCAGTGCCTGATGGCCGAGGGGTTGGCGGATCTGGCGCTGAAGTCGATCGTGGGCCCGAACTGGGGCCGCTGGGCGCAGGAGATTTACGCCGATCTGGGCCTGCGCTTCGACGGTGAACGGGCGGAACGATTTTCGCGCGCCTCGGCCAAGCTGCTCGGCGTGCGCCAGGACGCGGCGCTGCTGCTGCACGACCGCGGCCGCGATGCCGACGAGGTGGCCGAATTCCTGCAGCGCTGGGGACTGAACACCCCCGAGCGGGCGCGGCAGTCGCTGCGGTTCCTGTCCTCGCCGCTGTGGCGGGCCTACATCAGCACCTATGTCGAGGGGTATCGACTGCTCGGCGGCTGGCTGGACCGGGCCGCCGACGCCGACGAGCGCGCCGAGCGGTTCCGCCGGTTGCTGGACGAACCGCTGACCCCGGGGGCCGTGCGGCGCATGCTCTGAGCCGTCACATCGGCCAGCGGCAGCCGACCACCGCGCAGAAGACCGTGGCGAGGACCAGCAGCAGCTGTTCGAACAGGTTGGGCGGCGGGTTCATGGCGGCACCTCGAAAGATCAACAGGCGCACGATGATCCGCGCGCGCCGGGTGTGACACACCTTACTCCGCGACCGGTCCGGCCATGATGGCGTGGATGGGCGCGGCGTGCGGCCGTTGTCGCAGATCAGCCGGGTCGACACCGGACGGGGAGCACCATTCGGAACTGTCGCGCCCGCCACCTAGACTGTGCTGGTGACCCAGACGACCGCCGCCTCTGTCAACTCCCAGTCGCTCGCCGAACTCGATCCCGAGCTTGCCGCCGCGATGGCGGGCGAACTCGCCCGCGAGCGCGACACCCTCGAGATGATCGCCTCGGAGAACTTCGTGCCGCGCGCGGTGCTGCAGGCGCAGGGCAGCGTGCTCACCAACAAGTACGCCGAGGGCTATCCGGGCCGCCGCTACTACGGCGGCTGCGAGCACGTCGACGTGGTGGAGAATCTGGCGCGCGAGCGGGTCAAGGAGCTGTTCGGCGCGGAATTCGCCAATGTGCAGCCGCATTCGGGCGCCCAGGCCAATGCCGCGGTGCTGATGGCGCTGATGAATCCGGGCGACAAGCTGCTGGGCCTGGATCTGGCGCACGGCGGCCACCTCACCCACGGCATGCGGCTCAACTTCTCCGGCAAGCTCTACGAGGTGCACGCCTACGGGGTGAGCAAGGAGGACCACCGCATCGATATGGAAGAGGTGCGCAAGCAGGCTCTTTCGGTGCGGCCGAAGGTCATCGTCGCGGGCTGGTCGGCCTATCCGCGGCATCTGGACTTCGCGGCGTTCCGTGAGATCGCCGATGAGGTGGGCGCCTACCTCTGGGTCGATATGGCGCACTTCGCCGGACTGGTCGCCGCCGGACTGCATCCGTCGCCGGTGCCGCACGCCGACGTGACCTCCTCGACCGTGCACAAGACCCTCGGCGGTCCGCGTTCGGGCCTGATCCTGGCCAAGCAGGACTACGCCAAGAAGCTCAACAGCGCGGTGTTCCCGGGCCAGCAGGGCGGCCCGCTGATGCACGCGATCGCCGCCAAGGCCGTGGCGTTCAAGATCGCTGGGACCGAGGAGTTCAAGCAGCGTCAGGAGCGCACCCTGTCGGGCGCCAAGATCCTGGCCGAGCGGCTGACCGCGGCCGACGTCTCCGGCTCCGGCATCACCGTGCTCACCGGCGGCACCGATGTGCATCTGGTGCTGGTGGATCTGCGCAACTCGCAACTGGACGGTCAGCAGGGTGAGGATCTGCTGCACGAGGTCGGAATCACGGTGAACCGCAATGCCGTTCCGTTCGACCCCCGCCCGCCGATGGTCACCTCCGGCCTGCGCATCGGCACGGCGGCGCTGGCCACCCGCGGCTTCGGCGACACCGAATTCACCGAGGTGGCCGACATCATCGCCACCGCGCTGAAGGGCGGCGCCGATCTGGACGGGCTCAAGGCCCGGGTCTCCAAGCTGGCGGGCGACTTCCCGCTCTACCAGGGCCTGGAGGACTGGCGGCTGCTGGGCTGAGCGGTCAGCGTCCGGCGGCCCGGCGGGCCTCCGGGGCCACCGTCGATTCGGCGTAGACCGTCGAGCACGACAGGCGCATGGTCGTGACCGCAGTGTTCAGGTCGTTCAGCGAACGCTGCACGTCGTCCACCGCGCCGTCGGCCGGGGCCGCGCCCTGCACGGCCTGGTCGAGGTGCGCCAGCGCGGCGTGCAGCCGGTCGCCCGCATCGGCGACGCCGGAGTAGGCGCGCTTGGGGGCGGGCGAACTCATCGACGCCGTGGCCGAATCCAGGCTGGACTTGATGCGGGCCGCGAGGTTCGCGCCGGTGCCGACCCGGTTGCGCAGATCGGCGAGATCGCCGCGCTCGGACGCCGGGCCGATGCCGTTCAATTGATCCGACAGCTGCCCGAAGGTGCTCTGCAGTCCGCCGATCACCTGGGCGCCGGACGTGCAGTCGGCGGTGTCCGGATCGTCCGCGGCCTTGGGCGCGCTGCTGTGCTGGCTCGAGCACCCGGCGATCGCGGCGGCGCGCGCGAGGGGGAGGATCGCGAGCGCCCCCCCCCCGCCGGCCCCCAACACCGGGGCTCGGGGGGGGGCCCGCCGTTGGGGGGGTCGCGCGCCCCCCGCCGCCCGGCGTGCCCGAATCACGGTGTTACCGGCCATGATTCGGTTCTCCTTCGGTCAGCCGATGACGCTGCGCCAGGGGTCCATCAGCTCGTAGTACACGCTCTCGTCGAACCGGCCGCGCCCGATCAGGTCCTGCAGGACCGTGGCGGTAGCGGCCTGGCTGACCGCGGTGAGGGTGCCGATCGAGCCGAGCGACTGCAGCACCGCGGTCAGATCGCCCGCGCCCGAGCCGGGCGAAACCGCCTGGCCCACCACGAGTCCCGCGGTCTGCAGATTGCGCGAGCGGCCGAACTCCTTGGCCGTCTCGGCCGCGATCTGCATGGGCTGCGGATTGGCGCCCGCGCCGCCGCCCAGGCTGGAAAGCAGTCCGGCCAGGCCGTTCTCGCCCGAGGCGCCCGCGAAGGCGCCGAGTCCGGCCTCCATCTTCTTGGCGGCCGCGGCATTGAGCCGTTCGCGCTCCTCGGCGGTCAGCTGCGCCGCACGCTCCACCAGCGCCATGACCGCGCGCCACTGCGGGCCGTACAGGTACTCGAGGTGGAAGGTCGCGGCGGTCGCGTCGGGGTTGCCGTTGGTGTAGCCGTTGTCGGTGTAGCCGTTGGTATCCATGTCGACTCCTCGTGTAACTCAGCGGGATTGCGCGGTATTACAGGTGTTGCAGGAACGAGAGCAGGGCGTCCTGGATGCTCGGCATCAGGCCGAGGTTCAGTGCCAGGGTCGCCCCGATCCCCAGACGCAGGATCCGGTGGCGGTGCCACCAGCCGACCGTCCGCTGCGGATCGACCCGGCGGTGCCGTTCGATCGCGGCGGCGTCGGTGGCGTTCTCGGCGTAGTAGCCGTAGCTGATCGGCGCGGTGCTCGGGTCGAGCAGTCCGGCCGCGGGATCTACGACGCTTCCCTGATTGGCCGGGGTGCCGATCGTCACCATGCGTGGCTCCTTTCGTCACGGTCGGGAGCGCCCACCGCTACGCAGACCTGGAGCACGCGGCGGGAGTCGCAGGGCTGGATCGAGGCGTCGGCGGCCGCGGTGCCCACGAACGGAACCGTGGCGTGCACCGCCGGGGCCACCGGCGCGACCGACGGCTTGGGCTGGGGCGCGAGCAGTTTCGTCAACGACGCGATGACCTGGTCCAGATCGGCGTCGTCGGCGGGCAGGTCGTCGAGGAACTGTGAACCGTTCGGCGCCACGCCGCTGCCCTCGCCCGCCCGCGGGCCGAAGAAGTCGAGCACGGCCCGCGCGATCGAGATGAGGTACGACCGGAATTGCCTGCTGTTGCGCAGCGCCTCCTCGAGCGCGATCGCCGCGGCGACGGCCACGGCCAGCGCGGTCGCGCCCGCACCGGTCAGCACACCGGCGGTGAAGGCGGCCAGCGCGGTGAGCTTCACGGCCTCCAGCGCGAGCAGGCCACCGACGACGGCCGTGGTGAGCGCACCGGCCAGGAAGCCGAGCCCGAAGCCCAGCAGGGCGCCGAGCACCAAGCCGGTCAACAAGCCGAGCACGAAACCCGTGACGGCGGCGGCGCCCAGTGCGATCAGTAGGCCGTCGAACAGCAACTTCGCGCCGAGGGCGAGCGCGCCCAGCGTCAGCGCGCCGAGCACCAGCCCGCCCACCACCAGCACCGGCAGCGCCAGGGCGGCGAGCACGAGTCCGCCGATCACCAGCACCGGTAGCGCCAGGGCGGCGAGCGCGAGTCCGCCGATCACCAGCACCGGCAGCGCGATCAGCAGCGCGGCGAGCACGAACGGCGCGGCCGCCAGCGCGATGCCGAGCGCGATGAGGCCCAGGCCCGCGCCGACCACCAGCAGCTTGCCGAGGTTCATGGCCGTCGCCAGCGCCACCAGCGGGAGCAGCGCGACCGCGCCGACCGCGAGCAGCGGCCAGGTCAACGGGCACAGCGCCAGCAGCGCGCCGATTCCGGCAGCGCCGACCAGGAACCAGTTCAGCGGGCACAGCAGAATCCAGCCCAGCCCGCCCACGGTGAGCACGGCGCCGAGCGCGATCAGCCCCAGCCCACCGAGCACGGCCAGCACCGGCAGCACGACCGCCGCGAGCGCGGCCAGTCCCGCCAGCACCGCACCGCCGACGAGCAGCGCACCGATGGCCAGCGCACCCGCGCCCACGGCGATGACGGCCAGCTTGAACAGCAGCACCGCGCCGACGATCACCGCGCCGACCGCGAACAGCGGCCAGGTCAGCGGGCACAGCAGCAGGAGTGCGCCGATGATCAGCGTCGGCACCGCGAGCGCGGCGACCAGCCAGGTCAGCGGGCACAGCAGGAACGCCGCCAGCACCGCCGCGCCGAACGCCATCAGCGGCAGACCCACCGCGGCAAGCGCCAGCCCGCCGAGCACCAGCAGCACCGGCAGGGCGACCAGAGCCAGCGCACCGAGGACCAGCAGCACCGGCAGCGCGAGCAGTGCCAGCGCGCCGAGTACCAGCCCGCCCACGACGAGCGCGCCCAGCAGTAGCGCGCCGAGCACGAGGCCGCCGATGATCAGCACCGGCAGCGCGAGCGCGGCGAGCACCAGACCACCGATGAGCAGCGCGCCGAGCACGAGCGGGGCGAGCAGCGCCGCACCCGCGGCCAGGGCGGCCAGCGCCACACCGGCCTCGATCAGCTTCACGACGAACAGCGCGCCCAGGGCCAGCCCGGCGACGGCCACCACCGGCCAGGTCAGCGGGCACAGCGCGAGGAAAGCCAGCACGGGCGGGCCGAGCAGCAGCAACCCCCAGCACAGCGGGCACAGGGCGAGCGCGCCCAGCGCCAGACCACCCAGCAGCAGGGGCAGGCCGATCACCCCCAGGACCAGGCCGCCCAGCAGCAGTGCGCCGAGGATGAACGGCGTGGCGAGGATCGCGCCGAGGATGAGCACCGGCAGCGCGAGTAATCCGATCGCGCCGATCGCCAGCGCACCGGCGAAAAGCAGTGGCACGATGCCGATTCCGACCCCGAAGAAGCCGAAGCCGCCGATGATGAGGAATACGTCGTGGCTGATGAGGTTGTTGCCCGACAGCAGACCGCGGATGCCATGCAGCAGTGGTGTCAGCCGACTCGGATCGTCGAGCAGGCCCAGCACCGGCGTCACATAGCCGAGCAGCGGCGCGAATCCGGCGAGTGCGGGCGCGGCGAAGCCGAGCACGGCCGCCGCGACCGGTTCCAGACCCGGCAGCCGATGGTCGACCAGCCGGTGAACCTGATCGGTGAAGGCGTGCAGCGGATCGCCCGATGCGGCGGTCGGCGTGGCCAGGCCGCGGACCAGGTCCTGCAGGGCGGCGGCCGGGTTGTCGCCGTCCTTGGGGAAGCCGAAGGCGATGCGGGCCTGCTCGATCAGATCGTCGATCGGGGAGGGGTTTTCGCGGCGGCGCGAGCCCGCCTGTTCGGTGGCCGCGCTGACGAAGCTGAGCAGGTCGTCGACGGGTCCGCGCAGCGGCCCACTCGGGAACGTCCGGTCCGCCCAGTCGGCCAACCGGCCCAGATCCATCCGCGAGCCGCCGATCTGCGCGGCCACGGCGGCGAGATCACCGACGGGATTCGCGGCGGGCGCGGGCGCACCGGCGATGGGTGCGGCGGCGGACTGAACGAAGCCGCCCTGCCACGGCTCGGGCGCGGAGCCGGGGTGCAGCGAATCCGCGAGGGACTGCAGCGTGCCGCGCACCGGGCTGGCTTGATCGGGGACCGCGGCGTCGAGCGCGCCCTGGGCCATGCCCTGCACGTCGACTCCGGGCGGGGCGACCGAGTCGAGGGCCGCGCCGACCTGGGGCAGCTGGGCCTGAGCTCCGGCGAGGGCGTCGCCGACCGGGTCCGCTCCGACCGGGATCGGGACGGGCAGTCCCGGGATGTCGGCGCCCGCCCGGGCACCGGTCATCATGACCGTGCTCAGCGAGGCGAACGCCGCCGCGGCGTAGAGGCCGCGCCGATTGCGCTTGATTTCCTTGCGATGGCGAGCCGTGGGATTTTCGATGTAGCGCGTGCTATCGGAGTAATGCCTGGTCGACATGAGTAGAAACCTTTCAATTCGAAATTGCGAAACGAATGGTTTTCAGAATTTGGAGCCAGGAAAAACGCGCGATGATCAGGCGGGACCGGTTTCGTCGACGGCGCAGACCGCCCGCGAGGCGCCACCCTCCGGACCGATCGGCGCACCGATGCGGGTATGCGGCACTCCGCCCAGGTCGCGGCACCGGATGAAGGCGTGGGTACCGGTTCCGGCTCCGGGTTCGCAACTCACGGTGACCTGATTGGGTATCGAGTAATCGGCGGTACAACCGGCCGGTATCGGGTCCGCGGACGCCGACGAGGCGAGCAGGCCGGTTCCTGCGGCGGCTACTGCAAGGACCCCAGCAACCGCAGAGCAAATATTTTTACGGGTCATAGGGTCGATGGTCGAACCGATTTGGTCAGAAGGTCAATCTGACTTAGATCACACTCACAATAGTTGCAGGTGGAAACGCTTAAACAATTGCGTTTCACATTTTCGCCCTTGCATTGACGAATGGTCTGGATACCATGCGAAAGGCCCTGCTACCGGCCAAGACGCTGAATATTCGATGCGGCGAGAGAATTGCGTCAGCAAATCGCTAGCATTACGCCACCGTAGGTTCGACCGACTTTCGACTGTGGGGTGAGCGCCATGAAGGTGAACGCAGTGCAATCGCATCGCAGCGGGCGAGTCGTCGCCAGTGCGGCGCACTCCGACCGCGGGCCGACCCTCGGTGCGGTGCTCACGGCCCTGGCCCTGATCGTGCTGGTGGCGGCCGTCGGCATCTTTGTCACCGGCACCAAGCGCGATCGCGACCGGGCCGAGCAGGCCCGGGCCGCCGCGGAGGCGCCGCCGCCGGTCTATACCGATCACGGCACGCTGCGGTTCGGCGATCCCGCCGCGACCACCGTCTTCACGGTCACCACCGATTTCGCCTGCCCGTCGTGTCGCACCTTCGCGCAGACCAGCGATGCCACCCTGGCGGAGTTCGCCAAGGGGAGGCAGGTGGCGATCGAATACGATCCGGTGGCGATCGTCGACGCCAAGGACGGCTACTCCCTGCGCGCCGCGAATGCCGCCGCGTGCGTGGCGGCCTCGGCGAAGACCGCCTGGCCCACCTGGTACGGCCTGATGTTCGATCGCCAGCCCGCCAAGGACGCGACCCTGACCGACGATCAGCTGGTCGACCTGGCCACCCAGGCCGGGGCCAGTGCCCCCGAGGTCGGCTCCTGCATTCGCGGCCAGCGCTACCAGCAGTTCGTCACGGCCCATACGAACAGCCTCATCGCCGCGGGTCTC
Organism: Nocardia sp. CDC159; assembly: GCF_023740735.1. Taxonomy (GTDB): domain Bacteria; phylum Actinomycetota; class Actinomycetes; order Mycobacteriales; family Mycobacteriaceae; genus Nocardia; species Nocardia pulmonis. The sequence goes on along the minus strand of NZ_JAMRXH010000014.1, from coordinate 9,298 downwards.
ACCCACACGCCCTCGGTGCGCATCGGCGACCGGGTCGTGGAAAACCTCACCCCCGACGGTCTGCGTGCCGCCGCCGATCACGCGACGACGAAGTAGTCGCGCACAGTAGTACGGCCCGGCACCGCGGTGCCGGGCCGTACTACCGCGGTCATCAAAGATGCTGCAGCGCAGTCAACAAGGCGTCCTGAACGGCCGGGAGAAATCCGAGATTGGCCGCCAGCCCGACGCCCACGGCGGCCCGCAGCCGCCGATGCCGACTCCACCATCCGCTGCGCCGAGACCCGTTGTGGCACAACACGATCGTCTCGGCGTCGGTGGCATTCTCGGCGTAGTACCCGTAACCGATCGGCGCGCTGCGCAGATCCAGCAGCCCGGCACGGGGATCGACTATCGTCGGCCCGTGGGCCGCGGAACCGAGCCCGGAGGCGTTCATGGCAGCACCTCCACCAGCCGCTGGATATCGGCATCGCGGATCGAACCATCGGCGGGGTCGCGGTCCGCGAGCAGGGCCGCCAGGCGGGCCGACGACGCCACCGCCGGTCGCCGCCGCCGCGAGATCGACTGTGGCGGTGATGATTCGCCGTCGACCGGGCTCGCCGAGCGGTCGGTGCCCGCGGGCGGGAAGTCGGCCCGAGCCGCCGCTGCCGACCGCCTTGGTCGCGACACCGATTCGTATTCGAATTCGATCGTGGTCACAGCGACACCTCCACCAGCTGTCGGTCCGCGATCGCGTGTGTCGAACCGTCCGCCGCGTCGAGCCCGACCAGCGGCACATCGGCATGCGCGACCGGAGCCGCCGCGGACTGCTTCTGCTGCGGAGCCAGCCGGGCCACCAGTGCGGCGATGAACTGATCGAGCGGTGCGTTGTCCGGAATCAGATTGTCCAGCAACTGCGATCCGTCCGGCGCCGAGCCTCCGGTTCCCGCGGGACCGCCGAACGACGCCCGCAGCGCGGAAATCACATACGAACGGAACTCCGGGCTGAGCAGGAACGCCGCGATCACACCCGCGACCACCGCCGCGGCGACGAGCACGGCCAGCGCGGGTGCCCCCAGCGCCGTCAGCGCCGCCAACGACAGCGCCGCCACCGGCGCGCCGATCCCAATGGCCCCGAGCGCCAAGCCAATCGGCCCGCCCACAACCGCCGCGGCCAGTGCGCCGAGTCCGAAGACGATCGGTGCGCCGATGACGATCGCCGCGCCCAGGCCCAGCAGGGCGAGGGGTGCGCCGACCAGGAGTGCGCCGAACCCGATGAGAGCCGCGGCGGCGAGCGGCACGCCGATCAGCACGGCCGGGACGGCGAGGGCCGCGCCCGCGCCGAGCACGGCCAACGCGGCCGCGCCGACCGGGACGCCGATCACCAGCAGGGCGGCCAACGCGGCGAGGGTGACCAGGCCGAGCAGCGCCAGCGGCACTCCGATGCCGAGGAGCGGGACGGCCACCGCGGCCAGCAGCGCCGCGCCCACGCCGAGCACCGCCGCGGCCGCCGCGGCGAGCGGCAGTCCGATCACCACCGCCGCCGCGAGTGCGGCAAGGGTGAGCAGGCCGAGCAGGGCCAGCGGAATGCCGACGGCGAGTACGGGCAGCGCGAGCAGGCCCAGCAGGGCCGCACCGGCGAGGGCGACCGCTCCGATGCCGAGCGCGCCCACGACGGCCCCGGCCACCGCCGCCAGTCCCAGCAGCGGCACCAGCACGGCCAGCACCGCACCGCCGCCGACCAGCGCTCCGACGCCGAATACGGCCAGCGCCAAGGTGATCGCCGCACCGGCGATGATCCACCCGGCCGCGAAGTCGAGCGGCAGACTGATCAGCCAGAAGGTGAGCACCAGCGCCTTGAAGCCGAGGAACAGCCCGCCGAACAGCAGCGCCCCGAGGATCGGCACGCCGATCAGCCCGAGCACCTGAATCGCCACCGCGGCAAACGCACCCAGCAGTCCGGCCACCGCGAACGGCGCGAACAGCGCGGCGATCGCCAGCGCGAGGACCGGCGACAGCGCCGTGGACAGCACCGGCGCGAAGGGGCCCACGAGCAGGAACGGGAGCGTCAGCACCGCCGCCACGGCCAGTGCGGCCACGCCGACGGGCAGCATGGCCACGATCGCCAGGATGCCCAGCGCCGCGGTCAGGATCCAGCCCGCGGCGGTCACCGCACCCAGCAGTCCGAGCCCGGCGACCAGAGCCAGTAGCAGCGCCGCCGCCCCGACCACGAAACCCGCTGCCCCGACCGGGATTCCGATCAGCGCGAACGGCGGGAACAGCAGCGAGCCGATGACGAAGGCGGCCACGATGGCCCCCAGCGCGACGAATCCGCCCGCCGCCAGCAGCGGCATCAGCACCGCCACGAATCCGGCCAGCAGCGTGCTCACCAGCGCCATGCCGCCGAGGCCGCCCAGCACGATGAACAACTGTCCCGCCAGCAGCAGCGGGAGCGCGATCAGCGCGATCGGTGGATTGATCACGATCAGCGCCGCCAGGGTCAGCGTCAGCATGGCGAAGCTCAGCACGGTGATCCCGAGCCCACCCACGAACGCCACCGCGACCGCCGCGATCGCCCAGGCGAAGGCGCCCGCGATCAACACCGCGAACGGCGCGAAGGTGAAGACGAAATCGAGGGCGGCCAGGAACATGATGGTGGCCGAAGAGATGGCGAGGAACGCGGCCACCAGCGGCAGCAGCAGCGGAATGGCATAGGGCATGGTGATCATCGCGAGCACGCTCACCGCCGCCGCGGCCAGCGCCCACAGGCCCGCCTCGATCAGGAAGAGGCTGGTGCACACGGCGACCAGCACGCCCGCCAGGCCGAGTCCGCCGAACAGGAACAGCAGCCCCAGCGCGGTCGGAATGCCAACCAGCACACCGAAGATCACCGGCGCCAGCAGCGGCCCCACGATCGGCAGCGCGAACACCAGGAACAGCGTGGCCACGATTCCGGCCAGCACCGCGACTCCGGCGGCAATGGCTCCGGCGGCCGTGATCAGCAGCCCACCCGCGGCCGCGAGGAACCAGGCCGCCACCAGCGCGGCGAGCCGAATCGCCTCGGCGGCCAGGGCCAGCACGAGCAGTGCGCCCACGGCGACCGGGGCCACGATGGCCAGGGCCGTGATGCCGACGATGAACATCGCGGCGACGATGGCACCGGCGGCAATTCCCGCCGCCCCGAACAGGATGAGCCCCGCGAGCGCGACCGCCGCCAGAATCGGCAGGGCGAGCAGACCCCACGGCGTGAACAGCGAGGCGATGCCGATGGCGACCGTCAGCAGGGCGGCGACGACGAATGCGACGCCCAGCACGCCGAAGGTGGCCAATCCGGTGAGAATCGTTCCCAGCACCAGGATTCCGAGCGCGCCGACGGTGAACGCCAACGTCGCGGTCACGACGCCGAGCGGCGGGAACAGGATGGTCAGCACGAGGCCGAGCGCGAGTGTGACGGCCAGCGTGGCCAGGGTGCCGACGACACCGACGGCCAGCGTCACGGCGGCGGCCGCGATGCCGCCCACGACCACCGCGGCCAGGGCGATCAACGCCCCGCCGAGAATGACCGGCGCCAGTACCTGGAACGCCACGAAGGCGACGGGTGCCACCACGATCAGCACCGGAATCGCGACGATCGCCAGCACGACCAGCACCGGAACGGCAAGTGCGGCCACCACCAGACCGCCGATCACGAGAGCCCCGATGATCAGCGGCGCGGCGATGACCGCACCGACGACGACCAGCGCGCCTATGCCGATCGCGCCGATGGCCAGCGCACCGGCGAACAGCAGGGGCACGATCGCGATACCCGCGATGGCCGGAAGGGCGAGCAGCGCGAGCGAGGCATGCCGGGTGCCGATGAGGCCGTCCTCGCCGAGCAGCCCTCGAATGCCGTGCAGCAGCGGCGTCAGCGCCGCGGCCGGGTCCTGGATCAGGCCGAGAACCGGTGTGACATAACCGAGCAGCGGCGCGATGGCCGACATCGCCGGTGCGGCGAAACCGAGCACCGCCGCTGCGAGTGGAGCGAATTCCGGTGTGCTGCTCAATTTTTGGATGTTCGCGGCGAGCCCCTGCAGTGGATCGCCGGGGCCCGCGATGGAGCTCAGCAGCTCACGCAGGGCCTTGGTGACGTCGTCGCCACCCTGCGCGGAGTCGAAGATGTCGCGGGCGTGCCCGATCAGCTCGTCGATCGGGGACGACGGATCGCGTCGGCGGCCGCCGGCCAGCTCGGTGGCCTGGGCGACGAAGCCGAGCAGGTCGTCCACGGGTCCGCGCAGCGGTCCTGCGGGGAAGGTCTCGTCGGCCCAGCTTGCCAGCCGCCCCAGATCGAGGTTGCTGCCCACGATCTGCGCGGCGACCGCGGCGAGTTCCTCCACCGGGTTCGCCGCCTCGGGGCGGGCCGCGGTGGCGGGGGCGACGGCGGGCTGCAGGGGGAGTGCGGGCGCGGTCTGGGCGCGCAGCGGCTCGGGCGCGGATTGCTCGCCGGTATTCATTGTCCGGGCCAGCGCCTGCAGCGTGCTCTGCACCGTATCTTGAACGGGCGCGGGCGAACTCGGCGAGAGCGCGGCAGTGATCGCGGTCTGCGCGAGGCCGCTGACGTCGACTCCGATGCCGTCGCCGCCGGGTGTGAGGATCGGCAATCCCACACCGGGGGTTTCCGAGGTGGCCTGCTGCACCGGCGTTCCGGAGTCGCCGACGGCCGTGGTGCGTCCGGGTAGATCGAAGCCCGGCAGCAGTGGCTCACTGGGCTGTACCGGGTGCACGGGCGACTGCGCGGTGGCCTGTGGACCTGCCATCATCGCGCTGCTCAGCCCCGCGAAGGCGGCCGCGGCGTAGAGACCGCGACGGTTGCGCCGGATTTCCTTGCGATGCCGACCCTTGTTGGCAAGGCCGGTTTTTTCAGAAAGGGAACTTTTTGTAGAACGAGTGCGTGCTGCAGTCATCGAAAAAGCCTTTCCTTCGGATTTGTTTTCAGGCCACGCGGGTTTCCCCGGTCGCGCAGACGGCCCGCGAGCTGCCGCCTTCCGGTCCGATCGGAGTACCGATTCGGACATGTGCGAGGCCGCCAAGATCGCGACAGCGCACATATGCGTGGGTGCCGACCCCGGCGCCCGGCGCACAGGTCACGGTGATCCGGTCGGGGACCGAATAGTCGGCATCGCAGCCGCTCGGCGGCGGCTCGCCCCGGGCCGAAGCGGTGAGAATCAGAGGACCGGCCACGGCCGTGGACAGGATGCCAGCAACTATTGAGCATCGATGATTTCGCGTCATTGGCCGATCGTCGGGTCTCGTTGGCAACCGGTCAATTGGACGTAGATCACACTCCCCAAATAATGGGATCTACCTGCACAAATATCTGCATTTCAGATTTCTCTACTTGAATCGGAGAAACCCGTGTATACGATGCCTAGCCCTTCGCTAATGCCGATATGGCAAACAATCAGACATCTCCGTCATTGAGGTGGACGATCGACCTATTCCAGCCAGGCGAGCAATGCCGCGGTCACTTCGTCCGGTCGCTCCTCCATCACATAGTGGTCGGCCCCGGCAATGCGGGTCAGGGTCGCCCGCGGCAATCGCGCGACCAGATCCTCGGCGATGGTGAACGGAATGTACGGATCGCGATCACCCCAGATGACCGCGGTCGGGCAGGTGATGCGTCCGAGTCCGGCCACCAGCTCCGGCCGCTCGCGCACCTCGTAACCGTCGAGGAATCGAACGTATCGGCGGCGTCCGCCCGTCTCGTCGAACGCTCCGACGTAGTGGTCCAGCAGCTCGTCGTCGAAACAGCCAAGGCGCACATAGCGTTTCAATCCGATTCGGTTCGCCGTGCCGATCGGCGACCGCGCCAGCAACTCGCGCAGACCGGGTGTCCGCGCCGCCAGCGACAGCCCGGCGAACAGCTGATAGGCCGGTGCCGGGAAGGTGCGATGCGCCCGCGAGTTCAGAATCGCCAAGCGCCGCAATCGTTCCGGATGACGCTGGGCGAAACCGATTGGCGAGGAAACCGCCGTAGTCGTGCGCCGCCAGCTCGATCCGCCCGGGGGCGAGGGCATCCAGCAGCAGCCCGAGCCGCCGGACCTCCTCGTCGTAGGAGCAGTCCGCGTCCGGTCGCCGCTCGGATTCGCCCCAGCCGAACCAGTCCGGGGCGATCACCCGCCGCACGCCCGCGAGTGCGCCGAACTGATGCCGCCAGGCCCGGTGACTCTGCGGATATCCGTGCAGCAGCACCAGCGGATCACCCGCCCCCGCCTCGAGATAGCGCACCCGAGCCCCGTCGACCGTCGCCTCGTGCAACCGTGCCGTGGTCTCCCCTGCCATGGGGCAACCGTAGCTACCGGTGCGCGACCGGACATCGTCGCGCGGAAGGAGATTCGCTCCGACCTCGGTAGGACTAGGGCGTATCGCGCAGCAGCGGTCGCCAGCGGTCGACCGAGCCCTGCATATCGCGGCCGATGTTCTCCATGAATCGGCCCATGCCGCGCAGTCGGGCCGCGGGTTCGCTGCCGAGCAGGGCGGCGCCGCGCTGGGCGGCCTCGGCGAGCCGATTGGTGGAGCGGATACCGGCCACGGTCGAGCGGTACCAGGCGTCGTTGTCGAGAACGTAACGGTCCCGGCGCGTTCCGGGTTCGCGCTCGCGCCGGATCAGTTCATAGGACTCGAGCAGGGCGACGGCGGCGGAGACCGAGGCCGGACTCACCCGCAGCACGCGCGCCAGCTCCGCCGCCGTGCTGCTGCCGGTGTCGCTGAGGTAGATGCGGGCCAGGACGCGGGCGGGCATGCGGGGGATGCCGGTCTGCACCAGCAGCTCCGTCAGCTCCGCGATGAAGGCGGTCACCTCGGCGCTTTCGGATTCGTCTGCGGGGGAGCCTTTTTCGGCCGTGGCCGGGCGAACGCGACGGGCCCGCAGGGTGGCCAACCGGTGGGCGCGCTCCGGGCGGTACCGGCCGGGGCCGCCGTTGCGGCTGACCTCGCGGCTGACCGTGGATGTGGGGCGGCCCAGTCGGCGGGCGATCTCGGCGTAGCCGAGCCCCTCGGCGAGACCCGCCGCGATGAACCGGCGGTCGTCCTGGGTCAGCCTGTCGCCGGGCATCGGGGCTCCCGTCGGATCGGTGTGAACGGTCCGGAACAGTATGCGTTCAGCCGCACGGCCATTGCAACGCGAGCGCGTTGTCGTTGCATTGAGTCACAACATCGTTGCACCGAAGACGGCCAATCTACTGGCGGTTATGGCATTTTCGGCGATCGGATGCATTGTGAGATACATGAACGCAACGTAGCTTCGGATCACCCTGAAAACACAGATTCGAAGGTTGCCGACGATGACCGATACCGAACTCCTCCAGCTGCCCACCGCACCGTCGAGGGACCGTCCCTTCGACCCGCCCGCCGAACTGAGTGCCCTGCGTGAGCGCGCGCCCCTGACCCGCTTCCGATTCCCCGACGGCCATCGCGGCTGGCTGGCGACCGGTTACTCCGTCGTGCGCGCGGTACTGTCCGATCCTCGCTTCAGCAACCGCAGCGAGCTCGCCCACTATCCGCTCGCCGATCTGGGTCCGCTGCCTGCGGCGCGCCCGGGGGATCTGCTGCATATGGACGGTGCCGATCACGCCCGCTATCGAAAGCTGTTGGTAGGCAAGTTCACCGTGCGCCGGATGCGCCAACTTACCGAGCGTATCGAGGAAATCACCGCCGATTGTCTGAATTCCATGGAGCGCCAAGGCGGTCCGGTGGATCTGGTGGAGATGTTCGCCCGGCCGATTCCCGCGCTGGTGATCTGTGAGTTGCTCGGCGTGCCCTTCGCCGATCGCGCGCAGTTCCAGCGGCACGCGGATACCATGAGCGCTCCGGGCGCCACCGCCGAGCAGATCTACGCGGCGTTCACCGCCATCGGCGAGTACATCGGACAGCTGGTCCGCGTCAAGCGTGCCGAGCCGACCGACGATCTGCTCAGCGACCTGACCGATTCGGATCTGACCGACGAGGAACTCGCGGGGGTGGGCGCATTTCTGCTCGGCGCGGGGCTGGACACCACCTCGAATATGTTGGGGCTGGGCACCTTCGCGCTGCTGACCCACCCCGATCAGCTCGAGATCCTGCGCAACGATCCGGATCTGACCGATCGGGCGGTGGAGGAGCTGCTGCGCTATCTGAGCATCGCGCACACCGGTGGGCGGGTGGCCCTCGAAGACGTCGAGCTGTCGGGCGAGCTCATCGAAGCCGGTGCGACGGTGGCGATTTCGACGCACGCCGCCAATCGGGACCCGGCTCGATTCGACGATCCGGATGCCCTCGACATCCTGCGCACCGCCACCGGCCACCTGTCCTTCGGCCACGGCGTACACCAGTGCCTGGGGCAGCAGCTGGCCCGCGTGGAGATGCGCGTCGCCTTCCCCGCCCTGCTGTCCCGATTCCCCGGTCTGCGGCTGGCGGTGCCCGCCGACGAGGTGGAGCTGCGCGGCGGGGACTTCCACGGCGTGCTGCGGCTGCCGGTCACCTGGTAGGAGGCGAAAATCATGGAGCTCGGCGTGAATCGCGATATCTGCATCGGCGCGGGCATGTGCGCGCTGGTGGCCCCGGACCTGTTCGACCAGGACCCCGACGACGCCAAGGTGCTGCGCCTGGCCGAGGCCACCACCCCCGAACAGCGCACCGCCCTCGTCCGCGCCGTCGACGCCTGCCCATCGGGCGCCCTCCACTTGCTTCGCGGCGTGGAGGGCCAATGAGAAGGGGTGGTGTGGAGGGCCAATGAGAAAAGGTGGTGTGGAGGGCCAATAAGAAGGAGGTGGCGTGGTTGGCCAAGAGAAGGGGGTGGTGTGGAGGGCCGAGGGAGGTCTTCAGGTGCGATCCACCCACGGCCGCAATGTCTTTCCGGCCAGCTCCAGCGTGCTCGGCTCGTGGCCGTTGCCGACCATGTTCACGATCACGCCGTCGATGCCGTGGTCGAGGACCCGGCGCTGGATCTACTCGGCGACATCGTCGGGGTCGCCCGCGAATTGGCGGTCGGTCTGGGCGTCGTCGAGTTGTGACCGCTCCTGCTGCTCGCGCCGCAGCTTGCGCGCCCGGTCGCCGTCGGTGTCCACGAAGACGAAGGCCAGGAAGCTGGTCTCGAGCGTCTTCGGATCGCGGCCGACCTCCGCGCAGCGCTGATGCGGCGCATCGAGCTTGCGCGGAATCTCCGCGGCATCGCAGATGGGTCTAGGCCGTGTCTCGAAGTGATGCAGCGGCTGTGAGATTGGTTGGCGGGCTGGGATTTTGATAGTGGTGAGGTCTCCGGTAGTTGGTTGATCGACCAAGATTCAACTGAACACCGGAGACCTCGTGA
>NZ_JAMRXH010000013.1:141069-221946 GCF_023740735.1 Nocardia sp. CDC159 | reverse complement strand
GCCGGGCCCGGACTTGCGGGCGTAGATGACCCATCGCAGCTGAGCAGCGATATCGAGGCGTTCACGTCGGGCCGCACGGGTGTTCTCCGTCACGCAACCAATATACCGGCTATTGACAAATAACCACAGTCATTGGACGATACCCCCAGCAATCAGCGTGACCGGGGCGCATTCGGGCGGTATGGACATTGAACCGCATCGCGGCACCGGCCGCGCTGCCATCCCCCGAACTCGGTGGAGGCTTCGATGCCCAACCCGCCCAACTCTCCTGGCCCCCGGGGCGCTGCCTGTGAGACGCGCCCCGCGGTCGACTCGCGCGCCATCTCCCGACGGCCGTCACGACGTCCGTACCTTCTCCCGGATCATGGCGTAGTCCATCCCTCAGCGTCCGGTATCGGACGCCTTGGTGGCGATCCGGTGCCGTTCCTTTCCTCGGACCTCATTTCCTCGGCGGCCGAGGAAATCCGAGGAAATAACGTTACGCGGCAAGGGGTTTCGACATGCTGAAGGTGGTTCCGGCCGGGCACGATCAGCACCTGTGTGCGTTCCCGGGATGTACGCGGCAGGTGGTGGACCGGACAGGCCGTCCGGGACGGCCGTCGAGCTTCTGTGACAACCCTCTGCACACCTATTCCCGCGCGTACGACGAGCGTCGCAAACTTGATAAGGCTGCCGCGAAGGCCGCGGCGAAAGCTGCTGAGTCCGCGCCGGAACCGAGTTCGACCCCGGTTACCAGCGGTGTGCAGGCGCTCGGGGAGTTGATTGCGCTGCTGCCCGAGTTGGAGGGCCGGTTCGCCGCGGCCGTGGCCGACGCCCGCGATCTGATCGCCGATATCACCGATCCGCAAGCGCTGGCGGCCGAGGTAGAGCACCTTCGGTCCGAAGCGCGCCTGCAGGTGGCCCAGGCGCAGGCAGCGCAGGCCCGCGCCGAGCGACAGGCCGTGCTGCTGCAGGCCGAGCGTGACGACGCCGTGTTGGCCCGCAAGCTGGCCGAGGGCGCGGCGGATGAAGCGACCGCCGAGCGAGACGAGGCTATCGCGCGCGCCGAGCAAATCACCGCCGACTGCGAACGCGAGATCACCGAGGCGATTGGATTGCGCGATGCGCAGCTGGCCGAGTTGCTGACTCAGCTCGACACCGCGACCGAGCGTGCGGCCCGTGCGGAAGCCGAACGCGATGCCGCTGTCCGGGAAACCGAGTCCGCCAAGGGGTGGGCCCGGGAGCTGCAAACCATGCTCGATGCCGAACTCGACAAGGGCCGCGAGCGGGTGCAGGAGCTGCACGCCCGCCACGCCGAAGCCCTTGCCGCTGCCCACCAGCAGGTCATGGACATGGTGCGGGAGATGCGGGAGGAGCACGCGGCCGAAAAAACCACGATGCGAATCGAATTCAAAGAGCAGCAGCTGATCATGTGTCAGCAGCTCGGGCTTTCCACGCCACCCAGACCCGCACCGTCGACCAGCGGCCGACCCGCGACCGTGAAGGACGGCACCATATGAGCCGCGCTCGTCTGATCTGGGCGACGCCCGCCGCGGCCATTCTCATTTCCATAGGACCTGCCCTAGCCGACGTCCCTGAGCCGCTGTGCCCGAACGTCGCCGGCATCTGCCAACTCGCTGGACGCGCGGGCACGCCGATCGCCGCGCCCACCGGATCGCACACCGTCGGTCGCACCGATACCGCGATCAGCGCCGGTGCCCGCACGATCATGACGTCGATCTGGTACCCGGCTGCCGGATCGGCCCCGCCCGCACGCTATGTTCCGGCGTCCAGTTCGCCGAACGCGCTGCGCGTCTCGGCCGACGCGGCGCGGTGGATGCACACTCCGGCCGCAGCGGTGCCGATGGCGACATCGGCCGCACCCGCCGTCCAGAACGCGACCGTCGCCCCGGGGCTCGACCGGCTGCCGGTCGCGATCCTGTCGCCAGGCCTGGGCACACCGCGCTGGATCCTCTCCGGCGCCGCAGCGGATCTCGCCAGCCGCGGCTACCTCGCGATCGTCATCGACCACACCGGCGAATCTCCGGCCGTCGAGCTCGCGGACCGCGCGATCGTAACCGGCACGGTGCCGCGCAGCGACGATCCGGACTACATGCGGTCCGCCCTCGAGCTCCGCGTCGCCGACGCCCGCCTGGTCCTCGATCACCTGCTCGACCTCCCGGTGGCCGCCGACCACGCCGACCCATCCCGCATCGTGGCCATGGGTCATTCCTACGGCGGCTACACCACGGTGGCGGCGATGCAGGCCGATCCGCGCATACGTGCCGGTGTCGTGCTCGACGGGTCGGCGAGCTGGCCGGGCACGACCGGTGTCGAGCACCGCGGGCTCGACCGTCCCGTGCTCGTTCTGGCCTATGGCGACATGGTCCACGCCAGCTGGATCCAGTTCGGCCACAACAGAACCGGAATATTCCGGCTCGCCACTATCCGCGGCGGCGGCCACTACTCCCCCACCGACCTGCCCGCCTTCGCGGCCGACGCGACAGAACTGTGCGGCACCCTGCCCGCGGACCGTGCCGCCACCATCTCCCGGCAACTGGTCGCCGAGTTCCTCGACGAACAGCTGGACCGCCCGGTCACCGCTGCGGCCGAATGGCCCGAGGTCGACTGGCGCCTCCGCTGAACCTGAACGAAACCCTTGTCACCCCAACAGATTTGCTCGCCGGGCGCAGAGGGGACGCCCGGACCCGCGAGCCAGCGTTCCCCGATCGAAGGAATTCACGATGACCGAATCCCACTCCCCCGCCCCCGACCCCGCGCCGCACCTGGAACCGGTCCCACCGCTGTCGCCTATGTCGATGAACCAACGGCGGCAAGCCCTGGCTGTCGCGCTCGCCACCGAAGTCGCCCGCGGCGGCCGGGTCGAATCGCAAACCGATCTCAACGCCGTCATCGTGACCGGCTCCACACCGAACCACACCCTGCACCTCATCCTCACCCTGGTCACCTGCTTCACCTGGTCGCCGGTGTGGTTGGTCCTGGCCATCGTGCAGAAAGAACACCGTGCCAGCATCCGCGTCGACGAATACGGTCAGGTGCTGCGCCAGCAACTCAGCTGACCCACGGCGAGGGCCCGCCATGGTGCGGGCCCTGCGCCAACTGGTGACACCCCATACCTCGGACAGGATGAACCATGGACGACCCCACCCCCGGCGAGCGCCTCGACGCCGCGCTGCAGCGCCTTCGCGAGTCGGCGACCGCCGCAGCCGGAACCATGACAGCGCAAGGGGCCTTCGGTTGGATGATGCGCGGCGACCTCGCCAAGGCCCGCGCGACCCTGGTGAAGCTGTCGCCGGACAAGCTCACCGAGGTGTCGGCCGCGGCTGCAGCACTGTCCGCTCTCGCTGACGAAGTAGCCGCCGAGGCCCGACGCTCGTAGACGCGACCGCGACTACTCCCCGCCTGACGATCTTGACTGCGGGCGTTTCCGCAGGTCGTTCGAGCTACGCTCGGGAAATGTCCGAGCAAATCATCTGCGGCGAAGCGCTCACCGTCATGCGCGACCTGCCCTCCGCCTCGTTCGACGCGCTGATCACCGATCCGCCCTACTGCTCCGGCGGCACCGCATCCACCGACCGCACCACCCGCAGCGCGGTGCAGAAATATGTGTCGACGGACTCGGCCAGCGGCAGAGCCATGCCAGACTTCCCCGACCAACGCGACCAACGCAGCTTCACCATCTGGGCGTCGATCTGGTTGACCGAGGCCCTGCGCCTGATCCGCCCCGGCGGCCAGGCCCTCGTCTTCACCGACTGGAGACAACTCCCGGCCCTCAGCGACGCACTGCAGGTCGCTGGCTGGCGGTGGCGCGGAATCGTCGTGTGGCGCAAAACGAACTCCAGACCCAACCCCGGGTTCCGCAACGAATCCGAATACATCCTCTGGGCCTCTCACGGCCAACTCGACCCCGACCACCGGCCACCCTGCCTGCCCGGCGTCTACACCTACGGCAGCCCGAAAGGCCGCCACCGCCAACACATCACCGCCAAACCAGTCGAGCTGATGTGCGACCTCGCGCGCACCGTCCCCACCGGCGGCCGAATCCTCGACCCGTTCGCCGGCAGCGGCACCACCGGCGTCGCCGCCCACCTCGAAGGACGGCGATTCCTCGGCATCGAAGGCGTCCCCGCCTACGCAACCACGGCAACCGAACGGCTCGCCGCCATCCGGACCGGCTAGACCGAAATAGCCATTCCTGCAAGCACCGCCAGATAACACCAAGCAAATTGCCTACGACGTACTATGAACGACGTAGGCGAATTGTGCAGGCAGGGAGGTGAAGGCGTGGTCAACTATCACCGCACCGACCAACGCGCCCGCAGCATCCACGCCCTCCAGCTCCGTATCGAAGGCCACACCTGGCAATCCATCTGCGACCAAACCGACTGGAAAACCGAAGCCGGGGTCCGCAAGGCCGTCGGCGCTCTGCTCGACCGGTGGGAATCCGAAACCGCCGACGAATACCGAACCGTCCAGGACCAGCGCTACCTCGCCCTGCTGCGCGCCTGGTGGCCCGCCGCGGTCGGCACCGCCCACGACGAAGACGGTGACCTCATGCCGCCGGACGACAAAGCCGCCGCCATCGTGCTGCGCGTCATGGACTCGATCAACAAGCTGCACGGCCTCAACCGCGAAGGCCCGGGCGCTGACGGCCCGCGTATGACCCCCGACGAATTTCGGGCCTCACTCGCCGAATACGTTGCCCTGCAGCAGCAACTGCCGCCCGCCGCGCTCGAGCCCGGCGGCCGACGGTGATTGCGGCAGCCGTCCTGCGGCCCGTCCCCGATGGCAACACGTCTCCGTGGGAGCCGGATTCGCTGCTCGTCGACGCCGCGCTGGCGGGCGGTGTCCGCCTCCTCGAATTGGCCCATCCCGATCAGTGCTGGCTGGTTGCCCACCTCACCGCCCAGGGCCTGACCGCGGACGAGATTGCCACCCGGGTCGGATGTCGCGTCCGCAAGATCCGGTACCTACGCGCCGATCCGCTGACCATCATGACCAGCCGATGGATCGTCGCCGATGCCCGCGCGCACGCTCACGCCGACCGCATCGAGTCCCTCGACCGCTGGTGCCAGAGCGCCCTCAGCAACTGCGAACAATCCACCACCCGGGTCCGCGCGCAACTGGTTACCGCGGTCGACCAGATCCGCAACCTTCGCACCCGATGTCACCAAGAGGAGCATCGGACCCGCACCTACCGGAAATACCTCGGCACCAACCGGCCCCGACCGCGGCTGCGGCGCCGTCCCGTCGATCCCGACCAGCTCACCCTGTTCTGATGGGCGCGCCGCTCATGCAGACTGCGGCGAACGAGGCGTTCCTGCGGCGCGAAATCACCCGTCTGCGTTGCGTGCGCGACTACCCGGCTGCCGGCGCGCTCGCCCAGCACCTCGACCCTCACGTCCGCCAAACCCCCGCGTTGCAGTTGATCGACGAGAACCTCGAATGGGCATTCAGCACCCCCGCCGCACGGCTGATGGTCTCGATGCCGTCGCAGACCGGCAAATCCCAGCGCGTCGCGATCGCCGGAACCCTGCGAGCCATGCTGCGCCAACCGAACTGGCGGATCATCATCGCCACCCACGCCGAGCACCTCGCCCTCAAGCACTCGACCGAAATCCGCAATCTGATCCAGGCTTTCGGATCCACCGCCCGGGCCGAGACCGGCGAGCCGCTGCCGGACCGGCTCGGCCTCGCTGTTCCGCGGACCGCCAGCGCCGCGAAGTTCTGGCGGCTACGCGGACACAAGGGATCGCTCACCGCGTGCGGCGTCGGCACCGCCCTGGCCGGAATACCCGCCGACTACCTGCTCCTCGACGACCTCTACGCGT
The DNA here is from genome assembly GCF_023740735.1 of Nocardia sp. CDC159. Taxonomy (GTDB): domain Bacteria; phylum Actinomycetota; class Actinomycetes; order Mycobacteriales; family Mycobacteriaceae; genus Nocardia; species Nocardia pulmonis. The sequence goes on along the minus strand of NZ_JAMRXH010000013.1, from coordinate 216,115 downwards.
CGATGGAAGACGCCGACAGCGCCGCGGTGCGCCGCCGCGTGAACTCCTGGCTGGACTCGGTCGCCCTGCAGCGCCTCGGCGCCGATGCCCCGATCGTCGCCATCTCCACACGCTGGAACGAGCACGACGCCCTCGCCTACCTCCAACAGCGCATGCCCGGGGAGTGGCGCGTGCTCAACTTCCCGGCCATCGCCGAAGACGGCGTGCTGGACTCCCTCGACCGCGCGCCCGGCGAGCTGTTGGAATCACCGCGCGATCAGGACTGGCCGAAGATCCGTGAGCACAGTCCGGCCCGGGTCTGGTTCGCGATGTATCAGGGCTCACCGCGCCCGCTGAAAGGTGGCCTGTTCGAACAGGAATGGTTCGACGATCACCGCATCGCCGTGCGGCCGGACTTCGCCGTACGTATTGTCGCCGTCGACCCCGCCGACACCGGCCAGGGCGACGAGGCCGGCATCATCGCCGCGGGCATCACCACCGACGGCCGCATCGTGCTGACCCATGACTGGTCGGCACGACTCACCTCGAACGAATGGGCGACCCGCGCAGTCGAACTGGCCCTCGAGACCGGGGCGCACGAGATCGCCGTCGAAGGCTATACCGCCCCCACCACCTACCGGCGCACCGTGCTCGAAGCATGGAAACAGCTCCGCGCTGAAAGCGCGAATCCTGAGGCACCACAACCTTTCCGAGTGCATATGTGGCGCGGCACCGGCGATGCCGTCGTGCGCTCGATTGGCCTGCGCTCGGACGTCGAGACCGGCCGATGTGTCGTCCACGGCCACCAGCTGTTTACGATGGAGCTGCAAGCGGTCACCTGGCACGCCGGCCAGCACCAGCCCGACCGAGTCGCCGCGGCCATTATCGCCCGGGATCGCTTGGCCGCCATGCTCGGCAACACTGCGGCATATGCATCTCCAGCGCGGCTGACTCGGGATCCGCGTGACCAGGTGCGCAATCCGATTCGGACGCGAGACTCCTGGTACTCGCGCAAGATTTGACCGGGAGCAATTTGGCCTGCGCCCGGTCGTTGCGACCACTTCAGCAAAGATTGGCGGAAATCAGACAAAGTCGGCAGGTACTGGGAAATTGAATAGTTCAGCGCCGCATTGTCTTTCAATGTGATTTCTCGACGAGCACCTCGTCAGAGCGAATCCCGCGCCGGGCACCCCGCCGCCGTACCGTCCCCGTCATGACCGTGCTCATCCTCATCGCCTGGATTCTCGCCGTGGCCCGCCTGACCCGACTGGTGACCCGCGACAAGATCACCGAGCCGATTCGCGCCGCACTGATCCAGCGTCTCGGCACCGGCTCCCAGCTGACCTACCTGGTGCATTGTGCCTGGTGCACCAGTGTGTGGGTCGCGTTCACGACCGCACCGGCGGCCGTCGCGCTCGCCGGGCTGTCGTGGTGGCTTCTGCCCCTCCTCGCGCTGGCCGCATCGCAGCTGGTCGGCATGCTCGCAACGGCCGACCCGGTGGACACCGACTGACGCTCCGTGCGTGCACGCCTGCTCCGTACGGTCCGGCGGCATGGCCCGGATCTTCGCACGCCGCAAACCCGCCGTGACTGCTGCCGTGCAACCGGTCCGGGACCCGGTCAAGACGTTTCGGTCCACGCTCGGTGTCGAGTCGCAGTCGTGGCAGACCCGCGGCTGGGAGATGTACGAAAAGTGCGGCGAGCTGCGCTACATCTGCAAATGGATCTACGGGTCACTGACCCAATGCCGCTTGGTGGCCTCAGAGATCGATCAGGAGACGGGCCGGCCGACAGGGGAGACGACCAACGCCCAAGCGAACCGGATCGTTCGCGATATCGCCGGCGGCCCGACCGGGATGGCACAGTTGCTCGGCCGCACCGGAGTCTTCCTCACCGTACCGGGCGAGGGATTCGTCGCGGTGATCGTGCGCCCACAGGGGCGCGAAGAGCAGATGGAGGAATGGCATCTGCTCGATCGCTCCGAGATCACCACCCGCGGCACCGGAGAGATCGTGCTGACCCTGGACGACGGTACGAAGCATCTCTTCCGGCCGGAGGTCGACGTCCTGTTCCGGGTGTGGCAGCCGCATCCCAAGCGCGCGCAGGACGCCGACTCGCCGGTTCGTTCGGCGCTGGGGGCGTTGGCCGAGATCGTGCAGACCACCGCCACGATCCATCACGCGGGAAAGTCCCGGCTGATCGGGAACAAGATCCTGATGCTCCCGACGGAAATGTCGCTGCCCAAGGCGATGCCCGCACCGACCGCGGCACCGGTCGACCCGGACGCGCCGACACTGCCCCCGGCACCGGCACCGCAAGTCCAAGCCAGCGCGCAGGACCTGCAGGATCTGTTGTTCGAAGTCGCGCAGGCCGCCACGGAGAATCCTGATTCGGCCGCGGCGTATCTGCCGATTGTGTGCACGGTGGCCGGCGACTTCACCGACAAGGCGAAGGTCATCGACTTGCATTCCGATGTCAACGCCGAGCAGCTGAAGATCCGCGAGGCCGCGATCCGCCGCCTGGCGCTGAGCATGGACATCCCCGCTGAGGTCCTGCTGGGTCTGTCGGACATGAACCATTGGAACGCGTGGGCCATGCAGGAGGACACGGTCAAGACCCACGTCGTACCGCTGCTGGAGATCATCGCCGACGCCGTGACGACGGCCTTGTTCCGGCCCGTGCTCGAACGCGAAGGCCTCGACCCTGACCGGTTCGTGGTCTGGTACGACATCACCCAGCTGACCCAGGATCCCGACAAGAAAGACGAGGCTTTCAACGCCAACGAGCGCGGCGCGCTCAGCCACCCCTCGCTGTTGAAGCACCTCGGGTTCACCGAAGAGGACGGCTACGACCTCGACACGGTCGAAGGCTGGCAGCAGTTCGCCCGCGACACCGTCGCCCGGAAACCGGAGCTGTTGCCGTCGCTGGCACCGCTGCTCGGCGTCGCATTACCCGAGATTCCCGAGGTCCCGGCTCCCGCGACGCCGGGCCCGCAGCGGGAGATCGAGGGCCCGCGCGAGCAGGAGCCGCCCGAGCCCGCCAACGTCGAAGCCTCGGCGGAACCGGCACGTGCGATGGCCAGCCTGCTGCTGGTGCGCGCCCTCGAGCTGGCGGGTAAGCGCCGCTGTACACGAGCCGACCAAGCGCGATACCCCGAACTGCCGCCGTGGCAGGTCCACACCCGCATGCCGCCGGTGACGAGCCCGGCGGAGACGCGGCGGCTGATCGCCGGCTGGGACGCGGGATTCACCGCGGACATGGCGGCGGCGGTCGGCGCGGATCCGGAACGGTTGCGGACCCTGGTGATCGACCGGGCATCGCAGGCGCTGATGAGCACCGGGCACGCCTCGATCGGCGCGCGTGACGCGCTGGCGGTGCTGCGGTGATACCTCGCAGCCGTCATCACGCCCTGCTCACGGTGCTCGAGGCCGAGCGGCGAGTGAAACAGCTGGCCACCGAGTGCTATCGGCAGTGGCTGCCCTTGGCCCGAAAGGCTGTTCTACCCACCTTGACCGCCGCCGCCGAGGAACCGCTGCCGCCGCCCCCGCAACCGGAAGCCCTCGCGCTCACCCAGGCCGACTGGGAAGCGATCCTCGCCGCGGTGTTCCTGCCCGGGCTGGCGGAGCTGATGTGGGAGCAGATGACCGCCGAACTGGCCGGGCTGGGCGTCACCGCAGGGGATCTGATCACGCTGCTCGGCGAGCTCGACATCCCGGTCATTCCCGACGGCGTCGACCGGCCGACCCGCATGCCCGAGCCGGGGGAGCAACAGATTACGCCCGAGCTGGTGGCCGCGGTCCCCTCCGTCCAGGCCTGGACAACCAACTACCTCGGTGCGGTCAACAACCGCATGGTCCGCACGCCCGACACCGCCTTCGCGATCATCGCGGACGAACTCGTCGACGCCACCCGCGAGGGCGAGTCGATCCGCGAGATGCACGCCCGCATCGCCGCGGTCCTGGACATCGAGAATTTGGAGACCTTCGGCGGGCGTCGGCCCTCGTTGGTCGCACGCACCGAAACCGCCGGCGCGCTGAACGCTGCCCGCCTCGAATCCGCGCGGGTGATGGGCGAAATCACCGGCGAAACCCTTCAGAAGGCGTGGCTGGCCACAATCGATACGCGCACGCGCACAACACATTTCGCCGCTGACGGGCAGCGAGTGGACCTGGACGGTGATTTCCAGCTGGCCAACGGGGTGAAGCTGCGCTGGCCCGGCGACCCCGAAGCCCCGGCCAGCGAGGTGTGCAACTGCCGGTGCGCGATCATGATCCTCGCCGACGACGAGGAACTACCGGCCGAGGACGACCGGCACACCGAACGCGGGCCCGGCGACGCCACCGTCCGCAATCGGGCCGGGACGCGCGAGGACGAGATCGAGCGACGCCGGGAGGAAGAGGGTGTCATCCGCGCGCGAGACGACCCGGCCGGGGTCGGACAGATCAACGCTGCTGCACCCCCACCCGAGAGGATCCCCACCATGCGCACGTTCACTGCGGTCCTGGCCCACCTCGGCGTCCCAACCGACGACGACCGGCTGCTGGACGCGACGATGGATCTGCGCTTCCGCGACACCCCGCTGCCACTGCGCTGGCAGCGCCAGGACGTGCCCGCGCACGGCGAAGCGTTCACGATCGGCGTCATCGACACGATCGGCCTCGACGGCACCCAGGTCGTCGCGACCGGGCATCTGCTCGACACCGCCGAGGCCGCCGAGGCCGAGCTGCAGATCCGCGAAAGCGTCACCCGCCCGAGCATCGACCTGGCCGACGTCGACTGGGAGCTCCGCGACGAGGACGGCAACCTCATTACCGAGGACTCCGAGATCGCCGACGACACGCGCCTGATCATGACCGTCACCTCGGCGATCGTGACCGCGGCGACGCTGGTGTCCATCCCCGCGTTCGGCACCACCAGCATCACCCTCGACGAGGCACTGGCCGAGAACGAATCCATCGCTGCGGCAGCGGTTCTCACCGCTTCCGCACCCCGCTTCCGTCCCGACCCGGCGCTGTTCGCCGACCCCGGGTTCACCGCGCCGACCGCACTGCACATCACCGACAACGGCCGCGTGCAGGGCCATCTCGCGGTGTTCGACACCTGCCATGTCGGAATCAGTGATCGCTGCGTCACCCCACCCCGATCCGTCACCGGCTACGCGCATTTCCACACCAGTGCCATCGAATGCAGCACCGGTCACCAGCTGCCGGTCGGCCGGCTCACCGTGGGTGCCGGCCATGCCGATCACGCTCTGGGCGCCCGCGCCGCCGCCGAACACTACGACAACACCGCCACCTGCTGGGCGTACGTCCGCGCGGGCGAAGACGCCCACGGCATCTGGGTATCGGGACTACTTCATCCCGATGCCACCGACGCCCAGGTCCGCGACGGCCTGTCCGCCCCCTTGTCCGGGGATTGGCGCAGCATCGGCGGTCACCTCGAACTCGTCGCCGCCCTCAGCGTCAACACCCCCGGCTTCCCCGTGCTCCGCGGTCGAGACGACGAACGGGGCCGCAGCACCGTGCTGGTCGCATCGCTCGCGCCCCGCCCGCGCGCCCGCGCGCTGGACACCAGCATCCTGCGTTCGGTCGCCATCGCGGCAGTCCGTGAGTACCGCACCAGCGAGGCCCGGCTGCGGCAGGCCCGCGCGGTGATCTCCGACCGGCGACGCGCCGAGGCCGCGGCGCTGGTGGCTGCTGTCAACAACGGGAAAGGATGACCTGGCATGGGATGTGGATGCGGCGGCAACAGCCGCAAGCCGATGATCACTACCTACGAACTCACCACTCCCACCGGGGAGAAGCAGGGCCCGTTCCTGACGTTGGTGGAAGCGCGCATGAAGCGCTCTCTGGCAGGCGGCGGCACGATCCACCCGATCCGCGAACCCGCCGCACCGACCGGCACCGCCTGATCGGGTGCCGGTGCACGCCCGATGTCTAGGGTGGGCGATCAGCTGAGAGGACCTCGCTGGCTGCGGGCCGGAGGCACTCGACAACCGCACATCCCCTTGCTGGCTGCGGGCCGAAGGGACCCCATCAAACCTGCACGTCTGAAGGGATTCCATCATGTCGTTTCAGCTGCCCGAGCAGATGCCGACCAGCCGGGAGGATCTCGCCGCGCTGCGCCAGGACGCTGACGCCGAGTTCCAGCGGCTCGCCCAGTCCGTCGAAGCCGACAACGCCGAGCTGTCCGACGAGGACCTCACCTACCTGCGCTATCTCGCCGATGCGCTCGCCACCATTGATGCCGCCATCGCCGACATCGACACCAGCTCCCAGCAGCGGCGCGCCGAAGCGGCCCGCATCCTCGACTCCGTCCGCAACCGCGCCACCGACTCCGGCGGCGAGGACGACGAGGCACCCGACGGCGACGAGGACGATGGCGAGGACGATCCGGACGCCGAGGCCGCCACGGGTGGCGAGGTGGTGGCCGAGGCCGAACGCGCTACCCGTGAGGCCGCTGCCGAGCAGTCGGTCACCGCTGCGAACCGGCGACGCACCAGCTTCGCCGGCGCGAACCGCGGTCGCGCCCCGCGCATCCCGGCCGCGTCGGAGCCGCAGCCGACGGCGGGTTGGCGGATGCGGCCCGACGCGCCCGGCTACCAGCCCGGTTTCCAGCCTCTGGAGTCGATCACTGCGGGCCTGGCCGCGGCGGCGAAAGGGTCGGGGTCGGCGATGGCCCGCCCGAACGGCACTACCCAGGCATCGGGGCACACCCCCCAGTACCTCGGCCAGTACGTGCGCGACGTCCCGGCCGTCGAGGACTACGAGAGCCTCGACGCCGTGCTGGCCGCCGCGGTCGGCGCGTCCCAGCACGAGGACGGGTCGCTCACCGCGGCGTGCTGTCCGCCGCCGCAGGTGTCCTACGATTTCTGCCCGGTCGAACCGGCGCGGGATCTGTTCGTGCTGCCCGAGGTGACCGCCGAACGGTGCGCGATCAGCTGGCCGGCCGAGTTCGACATCACCCTGAACTGGCAGGTGCTGTGCGAAGCCGAACTCAACGCCGACCCGCCGACGGTCAAGCAGTGCCACCAGGTTCCCTGCCCGGACGAATTCAACGAGCTGCGGCTGTGCTACCTGCCGCTGTGCGTCGAGTCCGACATCATCGGCGACCAAGCCTGGCCGGAGCGGGTGAACACCTTCACCCAGAAGCTCATGGCTGCGCAGGCCCGCCGCCGGTCGATGTGGATGCTGCAGAAGATCTTGTCGGATCCGACGACCCGGGAAATGACCATCCCCGCCCTCTCCCAGATCGGCGCCGCGAGCTCGATCCTGAACTCGTTGACCATCGCGGCGATGGGCGTGCGGGCGACCCGGAAGCTGGCTCGCGACGCCGTGGTCGCTGGCGCGGCGCCGACGTTGGTGTTCGAGCTGATCCGCAACGATCTCGCCAACCAGGAGGGCGTGGCGACCTTCGAGATCACCGATGCCCAGGTGGTTCGGTGGCTGGACCTGCGCCGTATCCAGCTGCAGTTCGTCGGTGAATGGCAGACCTGGGATCCGGATTGGACCGAGTTCCCCGACACCGTCGACATCGCGCTGTGGGAGCAGGGCGCCTACTTCGCGCTGGTCAAGCCGGTCATCGATCTCGGCGTCATGTATCCGCGGGAGCTGCTGCAGATCAACCGCTACACCCGCATGTTCACCGAGGACGGCCTGAATGTCGGCAAGCGGTGCGGTGATTCCGTCGTGGTCACCATCCCGGTCTGCCCGAACGGCGCCATCGGCAACCGCATGGATGCCGTCTGCGCGGCGGGATCCTGACTCGGGCGTCCCGGGGAGGGATCGGCGCGGTTCCTCCCCGGCAGCACGGCACGATCGCTCACCTTCGAGGAGGCCACGGTGACCACCCCCACTCTGCCCGGCGTCGTGCATGTCGCCGACTTCCAGAACCCGCAGCCGTTCGGTTTGTATTCGGCCGCAACCGTTCTCGAACGAGACGCCCCCGCGCGGCTGGTGATCGGCGGCGTCGAATGGGTCCCGCGCAACTGCGGTCCCTCCGGGATCTGGGTGGAGCCGTTCTGTCCGGACCCGGACGAGGCCACCAAGAACGGTGAGCGCCCAAGCGACGGCCACTTCCCGTCGGTGACGATCTGGGCGACCGATCACTGCAGCCTGTACGCGACCGACACCAGCGAAAGCGTCGCCCGCGCTCAGCAGCTGCTGCGCCTGCACGAGCCGCTGTGGGCCGAGCGGTACCTGACCGATCTGCTGACGGCCAGGGCCACGCCGCTGCCTTCCCAAACGAGCCTGACCGCCGCGGTCGGCGCGCTCGAGCAGGCCCTCGGCGAGAACGGATTCGCGGGGGTCCTGCACGCGCGCCGCGGTTTCGCCGCGGCTGCCGCCGAGCACCGTCTCGTCGAGCACCAGGGCGCGATGCTGACCACCGCGCTGGGGAATCGGTGGGCGTTCGGCGGCAGCTACAGCGAGCTCGGCAACACGATCTACGCGACCGGACCGGTCACGCTGTGGCGCGACCCCATCAGCACCCGCGAAGCCATCGAGCACACCACCAACGCACGCCAGGTCGTGGCCGAGCGCGTGCTGGTCGCGGGCTGGGAATGCCCCGACACCGTCTACTCCGTCGCGGTGGCCGGCTGATGCCCGCCGGGGTGTTCGTCACCGTCGACGGCACGACCGCCGAAGTCGAGGTGCCCGATCCGAGGCTGCGCCGCCGGGTCGCCGCACGGTTGGTCGCGGCGGCCCGACCGGAAGCATGGCGCGTGGAACTGCGCACGGTAGGGCGCCCGGTGCCGGTGTACGTCGCGCCGACCGACGTCGTCGACCGCGCCGGGTTCATCGACCACGAACGCCCCGGCCCCTCCGCGGCCAGTGGCGGCGGAGTCGACGACCCGGACGCACAACGTCCCCCGAGCACTGCGGCGTCGCCGCCGCCGTCGGCTCTTTCCGAGGAGCCGCCGCGGTCCGGGCGCGGCTCCTCGATTCCTGCGTGGCGGGAGTTCTTGACCAGCCGAGGAATCGGCTGGGGATTGGCTGCCAGCCGCACCGACTTGATCGACCTCTGGGATCGCCACAACGATCGGAGTACGCCATGACCACTCTCGCGTTCTGGCAGGCTGCCGCCGAACGGGCGCTCAAGACCTTCGCCCAAGCGCTGCTGGCGCTGATCACCATCGGCGCCGCACTCACCGACATCGACTGGCCTACGACACTGAGCGTCTCGGCGACCGCCGCGCTGATGTCGGTGTTGTCGTCCATCGCGTCCACCGGCGTCGGCAGCCCCGCGTCTCCCAGTCTGCTCCGTGGCCGGGAGTAGATCGTGCTCCCCGCGGCGACACAGCAGGAGGAGCAGATGATCACCGAGGTGGCCGCAGCGATCGGCGCTCTGGGCATCGGCGGGGCGGTCGTGACGGGACTGTTCGGGCGCCGCCGGTCCAAAGCCGATGCAGCCCAGATCCTGACGCAGACCGCCACCGCGATGGTGCAGCCGCTACGACAGGAGCTGGCCGAGGTACGCGCCGAGCTGGCCGAACACAAACGGATCGCCGCGGAACGAGACGCCCACCGGCTCGCGTCGGCCGCGCGACATATCGCCTGGGACAACCAGGTTGCAATCATCCTCCGAGACCTCGGGCGCGAGGACGTGCCTCCGCCTCCTCCGCTCGAGTAGTGCTGGCGGCCGGTGACGCGGTGCCGACCCCTGCTGGTGGCCGTTTCCCCTGCACCAACTCACCGGCCGCCGGCACATTCCCATGCACGTCAGCTCTCTACAGTCCGCGACCAGGGAAACGGCTGCCGGCACTCGCGCGCGAGTGAGCAGGAAGGCAAACGAAATGGCTGGTGCACAATTCTCGGTGGTCCGCGGCAAGTCCGCGCGATTCACCAAGGCCAACCGATGCGGGCGGCCGATCGAAGGGGAAGGCAACTACGCGGTCACCAAGGGATACGTCACCGCAACGCTCAACCCGGTTCTGAAAGATGCCGAGGACCTCGAGCAGCAGAACGCCGACGGCGAGATCTGCGCATCCGATCGCACCGCACCGGAGATCAAGTGGTTCGAAGTGCAGCTGGAGTTCTGCGAGGTCAACACCTGCATCTGGACCATGCTCGGCGGCTGGGCCCCGGTGATCGACTACGCAGGCAACCCAGTCGGTTTCGAGACCACCCGCAAGGTCGTCACCGACTCCGGCGTGGTGATGGAGCTGTGGACCGGCACCAGCTCCGCGGACGCCTGCACCACCCCCACCACCGACGACGTGTTCGGCCAGTCCGACGAGGCGACTGGAGACCAGTACGGGTACTTCCTGATCGGCGTGAAGGAATGGCAACTGTCCGGCGGCCTCGAAATCGGCCGCCAGGTATCCACCTTCACCCTGTCCGGGATCAGCTACGACATCCGCGGCTGGGGCCGCGGCCCCTACAACGTCGTCCCGATCGACTCCGACCTCACCCCGGGCCGCCTGCTCGCACCGGTCGGGTCGCTGGTGGACGGCATCAGCGATCTGCACGTCGAAACCACACCGATCGCCCCGCCGGCGCCCACCGACGGCTGCTGCACCCTGGCCGTCCAATCCATCTTCACCGCACCGAACTACTACTACTACGGCGGCCCCGGCAACGCGCCCGCCGCCGACATCGCCCCGGCCCAGCCGACCTGCAACTTCGTGCTGCCCGGCAGCTGATCCCTTTCCCGGCACCGCGCCGCCCTCGACCGCGTCGAGGGCGGCGCTGCGGCCTTCTCGGCCGCGCGGGGTGGTGCATGCCTGCGGCCTACCGTCCACGCCCAGGAAACGGCAGCACCGGAAGGGGCCTCATGCGCATCACATTCCTCGGGAACTTCACCGTCCCCTCCTCGAGCGAAACCCATCACGCGCTCAGCCTCGAACAGCTCGGCCACACGGTCACCCGCTTACAGGAAACTCGCGCCACCGCCCGCGAGATCGAAGCCCACGCCCTGAGCGGCGACCTGCTAGTTTGGATCCACACCCACGGTTGGCGCACCCCCGGCGACATCGGCGCGACTCTGCGCACCCTCCGAGACGCCGGCGTGAGGTCCGTGTCCTACCACCTCGACCGCTGGATGGGGCTGCAACGCCAAGCCGACATGCGGCCCGCCGATCCCTATTGGCAGCTCGACCACTTCTTCACCGTCGACCAGACCCAAGCCGATTGGCTCAACGCCCACACCAGCATGCGCGCCCATTACCTGCCCGCCGGCGTCTACGGCGCCGAGTGCTACCTGGCCCAGCCCCGCAACCGATTCGACGTCGCGTTCGTCGGCAGCCGCGGCTACCACCCCGAATATCCCTACCGGCCGCAGCTGATCGACTGGCTCGCCGACACCTACGGCAACCGGTTCCGGCATTATGGCGGCGGAGGCGCCTTCCCCTCGGTCCGCGGGGCGGATCTCAACGGCGTCTACGCCGACGCCCGCGTCGTCGTCGGCGACAGCCTGTGCCTCGACCCGCACTATCCCGGCCGGTACTGGTCGGACCGAATTTACGAAACCCTCGGCCGGGGAGGCTTTTTGATCCACCCCTGGCTGTCGGGCCTCGACGAGCATTTCACCGACCGCATGCACGTCGTGTTCTACGAGCACGGCAACTTCGAGGAACTGCGCGCGCTGATCGACCACTACCTGCGCCACGAGGACGAACGGGAAGCGATCCGGCTGGCCGGGCACGAGCTGGTCAAGGGCCACCACACCTACACGCATCGGTGGGCCGAGATCCTGCGGACGATCGCATGATCGCCGTGGTGCGACTGGAGCCGGGCGATCAGTGGGACCAGAACATGCTCGACCGGCTCCTGGCGGGCGAGCTCTACCCCCACAGCGTGCCGGTCGAGTACCGCGAACCGTGGCCGGACGCCGACGGCATCGTGCTAATTGTCCCGGGCCGGTATTGGCACGATCGCTGCGCCGAGATCACCGCCGAGATCACCCGATATCGGTGGGTGCTGGCCGTCCGCACCGGCGACGAGGAATCGCTGCTGGACATCAGCAAGATCGAGCACCCCAATCTGCGATGGTGGGTGCAGACCCCGCGCTGGCCGCGCGACCGCGCCGCCCACCGCCTTCTGCCGCTGGGCTATCCGCCGCACTTCAACGACCTCCCGGCGGTCACGCGCCCGGACAAGAACCTGCGGGTTTTCCTGTCCGCGCAGAACAGCCACCCGCGGCGACACGAGGCGTTCGAAGCGCTCGCCACGATCGACCGCGCCCGAATGCCCATGGTCGTCCGCGAGACCGGGGGATTCGCGCAGGGCATGCCCCCCGACGAGTACGCGTTCCTCATGGCCACCGCCCGGGTGGCGCCGGCCCCGGCCGGGGCGGTCTGCCCGGAATCGTTCCGCGTGTACGAGGCGCTCGAGTCCCACACCATTCCGATCGCGGACGACCTGTCGCCGGTGTACGACAGCCGCGGTTACTGGACGATGCTGTTCCCCGACACGCCGTTCCCCACCCTCACCCGCTACAGCGACCTGCCCGGCTACCTGGAGGACGCCCTGGCCGACTATCCGCGGCTGGCGAATCGGGTAGCGGCCTGGTGGATCGGGCGCAAACGCCGCCTCGCGGGATGGCTGCGCACCGACCTGGCGGCGTTGGGCGCCGACGTGCCGCCGCAGCGCTCGCTGATCACCGTGGTGATCTCGGTCAGCCCGATCCCCTCGCACCCCAGCAGCGACATTCTGGAAGCGACAATCGCATCGGTACGCGCGCAACTCCCCGACAGCGAGATCATCATTGCCTGCGACGGAGTTCGAGCCGAGCAGGAGCATCGCCGCCACGATTACGAGAAGTTCCTGCAACGCCTGTTGTGGATCGCCGATCACTTGTGGCACAACGTTTTTCCCTTGATTTTCGATAACCATCTTCATCAGGCCGAGTGCGCCCGGCAGGCTCTGGATCACCTCGATACGCCGTTGCTGCTGTTCGTCGAGCACGACACTCCCCTGATCGGTGAGATCCCCTGGACCGGCCTCAGTGACGCGATCATGTCAGGCGTCGCGAATGTTGTTCGGCTGCACCATGAATCGTCCATCCTCGAACCGCACAAGCATTTGATGCTCGACGACACCCCGCAGGACGTCAGCGGGGTGCCGATGATGCGCACTTTCCAGTGGAGCCAGCGCCCGCACCTGGCCTCGGCGTCGTGGTATCGCGGAATGCTCGATCGGGTCCGCCACCGGCAGGCCCGAACATTCGTGGAGGACATCGCCCACGGACTGCTCATCGAGGACGTCACGCGCGACAGGAGCCTGGGCTGGTACGGCTGGCGCACATGGATCTTCACCCCGCCCGGATCCATTCAACGCAGCTACCACACCGACGGCCGCAGCGAGGAGCCCAAATATGACTAGGGTCGGACTGATCGCCCGCGCCGACAACACCGGGCTCGGGGTGCAGACCTGGGAATTCCACCGCCACATGCGCCCCACCAAGACCCTCGTGGTGGCTCCCGCCAGCCGCGCGGGCCGGGCCGAGCACCCGATTTTCCCCGCCCGGTTCCCGGGCGCAACCATCGTCCGGGGAATCCCGAACACGCAGCACCTCGAGGATTTCCTCGACGGTGTGGACGTCGTTTTCACAGCCGAAACACCCTACAATTACACGCTTTTCAGCCTCGCGGCCGAGGTGGGCGTCCGGACGGTGCTGCAGTACAACTTCGAATTCCTGGACTACTTGCAGCGGCGGGACCTACCGCGCCCCGACGTCCTGGCCGATCCCGCGCGGTGGCACCGCAACGAGGTCGAAACGCACCGTCCCGATCTGCGCGTCGTCACGCTGCCGGTACCCATCGCCCTGGACCGGTTCACGCGCCGGTTCGAGCCCGCGCCGAGTGCCCGGCGATTCCTGCACATCGTCGGCCGCCCCGCGGTCCACGACCGCAACGGCACCGCGGACCTGCTGGCCGCGCTGACGCACGTGCGGTCGCAGATCACCGTGACCATTCGCTGCCAGGACCCGCTCTATCTCCCGAAACTGTTGCCGCGCTACCGGATTCCCGATCACGTGCACGTGGACGTGGCGTCCGGCGACCTGGAGAACTATTGGGACGCCTACAGCGGGCACGACGTGCTGGTGATGCCACGGCGATTCGGGGGCCTGTGCCTGCCCGCCCAGGAAGCCTTGGGCGCGGGCATGCCGGTCATCATGCCCGACATCGCCCCTAACGAACTGCTCTGCGACCGCGCCTGGCTGGTCCCGGCCACCAGAACCGGTGAGTTCCGAGCCCGCTCGATGATCGATCTGCACACCGTCGATCACCGCGCTCTGGCCGCACGAATCGACGAGTTCGCCAGCAACACAAACGTATTTGCGACGGCACGGGAAGCCGCACGCTGGCGTGGCCAACAACGATCCTGGGAGGCATTGAGTTCCGATTACGACCGGGTGTTCGATGGGCTGCTCGCCCCGGCCTGAAATCGCCTTCGGCGTGGTCGCTCACATCGCGCGCCGCCCGGCTGCCGAGCTGCTCGCCGAGCAGCTCGACGCCTACCTCTCTGTCGACGATGGCGCCCGCGGCGCTGTCGGCAATCACCGCCACGTGTGGGGCGTCCTCGTCGACGCCGCGACCGACTGGGTGTGCGTGGTCGAAGACGACGCCGAGCCGATACCGGAATTCCGCCAGCAGCTCGGCGCCGCGCTCGCGGTAACTCCAACGCCGGTGGTGAGCCTGTACCTCGGGACGTCGCGCCCGCCTTCAGTCCAGGCCCGCGTCCACACCGCGCTCGCGCGGGCCGACCGGATCGGCGCGATGTGGATCACGAGCCACCGCATGCTGCACGCGGTGGGAATCTGCCTGCGTGCGGAGTTGATCACCGATATGCTCACCCACACCCGCACGACGCCCGCGCGCGTACCTGCCGACACCCGGCTGGATCGGTGGTTGCGCGCTCGGCGGCTACAGGTCGCCTACTCGGTGCCGTCGCTGGTCGACCATCACGACGGGCCGACCCTGCTGCACCACTCCGACGGCCAGGCGCGGGACACACCGCGCCGCGCGTGGCGGGTCGGGCCACGTTCGATGTGGACTCCGCAGGCGGTGTCACTGTGATCAGCGGCTGCCCATTCGGCTGATCTCCTCGCGGGCCGCGTTCAGCAAGAACGGGCGCGCCCGAGTGCCGGGATGGTTGACGTAGCGGGCGAACACCGTCCGCCCGTCCACGGTAAATCGCAACGCTTTTCGGCCGCGGGGCCGGATCACGTGGGGGGAGGTTCCATCGTGAACCCATCGCGAATACTTGGCCCGTGCGGTGACGCCGCCGTGGACGTGGCCGGGGGTGAAGGTGATCGGGTCGGTGGCGATCATGCGCCGCAGGTTGCCGGTGTCGACCGGCGCTCGCTGGCTGGCGTTGTTGGTGATGCGTCGCGCCAGCCGCGCCACCGCACGGGTCAGGACCCCACCGGGGCCAGTGACCTGGTGGGCCAACTGCTGGCGGTCGATGCGGAAAACCCGAACGACCATGTCAGCCTGCCAGCTGGGCGTGGGCCCACTGGGTCCAGGCGATCACACCGCCCTCCGGGCCAAAGGGCTCCCCGGCGGCCAGCAGGGTGGACTGCGCCGCGTTCTCCCGCTCGGCGCACTGCATCGCCCGGCACAGAGCGGCGTCGACGCGGTGGGAGTCATCCAGCTGCACGAGCGCCTCGCGTTCGAGCTCGTCCCATGGCGGTTCGGCGGCGACGACCGCGCAGCGCATCACCCCGGCCTCGATCGTGATCGCGCGCGGTATCGCGCAACCCGAAATCTCGCCGGGCTCCTCGTTGGGTAGCGTCGCGGTCCGGAAGCGGCGCACGACCCGCACCCACAGCATCGGATCCGCGCAATCGCAGCTGGCGCTGTGCCCGGCCCATGCCGCCAGCGGCAGCGAGTCCCCGGCGAAGAACCGGACGTGCGGGCTGCCGCCGCCCAGCGGCGGAGTCGCGGAATTCTCGGAGAACGCCAGCCGCAAGCTTTCGACGACGAACCCGATCAGGGTGATCGCTCGATCGGCCACCGTGTCACCTCGCGGTCGGCGCGGCCTGCAGCCGCGCCGGGTTGATCGCGCGGATCCACAGGTCGATGGTGTCGATGCCGGTCAACCCGGCCCCGAACAGGTCGTTCGGGTCGATCATCTGCATCGAAACACCCTGCCGCGCAACGGTCTGTACCCGTTTGGGCAGTCGGCACTTGCCGCCGGAACAGGCGTTGAAGAACTCGAGTGCGAGCTGACCGACGTGGGTCTGAGCGCCCGGCGGCGGCGGGTAGCCGCGCTGATAGGCGACACTCCAGGTTCCCGGCTCCCCGAGCGGTGCGCGCAGGTTCTGCCTCGGCCACTGCGCACCCCCCGTACGGTACAAGTAGTCGCCCTCGAGGGCCCATTCGGTGTCGGCGAGAGCCCCACCCGCGATGGTGACCGCATCAACGGTCCGGACCGGGCCGGGCAGGTGGACGACGGCCATACCGGTACGGCTGCATCGGTCCGGGCAACCGCAGGAGATGTTGCGCCAGGCCCCGCCCTCCCACACGGGAAACCACCCCGGGGACCCGTAGTAGCCGGAGGAGCCGGGCCCGATCGGCACGTAGCCGAGCAGCGGGTCAGCGTCCGGGATCGGGCACGGCCGCGCGAGGACCGGGCAGACCCCGAACTGGCGGCCGGTCAACGCCCAGAGCACGAACACTGCGCAGTCGGCCGCGTACTGCATGCGCTGTTTGTCGATCGGGCTGCACAGCTCGGGCCAGCAACTGCGGTCGATCGGCCACTGGCAGCTCACCGCGGCGCCTTGAAGCCCGGGATCTCGAGTTCTTCGCCGATGCGTGCCACGGCTTCGACCAGGGTGCGGTCGCCGAGCATCGCCCATCGGGTCGGTTCGCCGCCGCGGTCGCGGCTGCCCGGTCCCAGCAGCTGGTCGAGGACGAGTCCGTTGTAGCGGTCGATGTATGCGAGCAGCGTGCGCACGGTCACGGATTTGTTGGCCCAGTTGGTGATCTGGTCGTCGAGCCATGACATGCCGGTGCCTCCTGGTGTGCGGTCGATGAGGGCTTGGACGTCGGCACGGAACGCGTCCATGTCGATCCCGGCCGGGTCGATCTTTCCCTCGCTGCTGTACTCGCGGTGAGCGACGCAGTTATTCGCGCCACGGCCGATGCGCCGCAGGATCGCGGCACACCCACGCTTGTAGGCGTCCAACTGCGCTGGTGTCCAATCGGTTCCGTCGCCGCGGGAGACGGCTTCGATGCCGATGGTGTGGTAGTTGGCGTTGTTGGTGGGCCACCCCGGCCATTCGCCGCGTCCGGCGTGCCAGCACACGCCGGCGGCGATGATCCGGTATGTGCCGTCTTTCTCCAGGACCAGTTGGGCGAGCGGGCCGGGCAGGTCGGGACGGCCGTCCTGCACGATGCGCCAATCGTTCGGGCCGCCGCCGGCGGTGTGGTGGCACAGCACGCCCCGGATGTCGCGGAAGTCGCCGTGACCGCGGTCGCGCCACCCGTCGTGCTCGATCACCCGTAATCCGTCGGCACGCAGCACCTCCGCCAGCCACGTCGGATCTCCCGTCCAGCTCATAACTCCGGACGGTACGGAGGGGGCGTGCACGCCGACGCCCGCCGATCAGGCGGGCAGGACGGCCAGCAGCGCGTCGCGCAGAGCGATGTTTCCCAGCCAGGACGGGTGGATCGAATCCGGGGTGTACTGGTCGACGAGATTCTGCGCGGTGGTGCCGCGGGTGGCGCCGTCCCAGTCGATCACCTCGGAGCAGAACGTCGGTTGCTGGCTGATCCACTCGTTGAACGACAACCGGACCGAGTCGCCGGTCGCGCCGCGCGCCAGGTTGGTGGCCAGGTAGAACTTCGGCGACAGACCGAGGGTGGTCTGGATGTAGTTGACGATCGTGGTGACGTCGGCCTGCATGTTCGCCAAGGTTCGTGAGGCTTGGTTCCAGTCGTTGGAGCCCGCCGACAGGATGACCTCGTCGACGGGGTGGGCGGTGATGTCGCGGCGGGTCCACAGGTAATTGGTCGCGGGTGTGGTGGCGAAGTGGACGTACCCGACCCCGGCCAGGCTCAGATTGACGATGATCCGGTTGGTGCGCGCGGCCCACATCTCGACGGCGTTGCGCCACAACGACGTCGACGACAACGCCGCATTGCTGCCGGTGATGCCCTCGCTGATCGAGTCACCCACCACCACGCACACCTTTTTCCTTGTGGCGCAGTCGTATTCGATCACCCAATCGAACGGGATGTACTGCTGGGTGGCCCCGCTGCCCGCGACGGTCGGATCGGTGCCGGATGTCGAATTCGTCCAGTGCCAGCCGCGGCCCGCGCCGGTTTGCAGTGAGGTCAGCGAGGCGAAGGTGTAGCCGATGCCCACCAGGAACTCGGTGCCCGCGGTGAACAGATCCGTGGACGCGAACCCGGTAGCGACCGACACCCACGGCGAGGTGTACCAGCTCGTGGTGCCGGGGATGGTTTGGTCGGTGCTGACAATCGTTGTCGCGGTCGAGGATTGGAAATCACCGGTCTCAAGCCACGTCCCCGACGTCGCCCGCGCGTGCCTGCCGACGACCAGCTTTTTCAAGGTGGCGCTCGTCTTGGATCCGGCGGTGTATTCCTGGTTGCGCAGCTTGATCCGCCAGCGGGTCACATCGACAGGCAGCTTCACCACGAACCGGTAGCTCCCCGCGGTGGCCGCCGACAGTGTGGTGGCGACCGTCCCGCCTAAGCCGCCGTTGCTGTGGGTCAGCGTCATCGACCGTTTGGGGGTGTAGAGCTGCTGGTCGTAGAGGGTGTCGGTGTCGGCCAGTTCGCGGACGACGCCGCTGGACATAACCAGCGGCAGCTTCGACGCCACGGGTCAGGCCAGCACGATCGGCGTTCCAGCGTCGAAATTCAACGCTGTTGCCGCGGTGGCGAAACCGACTCGCTGCACCACGTTACCGGCCCCCGACGGCGCGGTGGCCGTCGCGGCACCCGGGGTGGATGCGGACAAATACTGCGGGCCCGGCGTCAGCGAGGACACCTGCGTATTGCTGCCCTCGAAGTAGACGGTGGCCGACGCGCCGTTGGAGACCGCGGCCAGCACAAACCCATGCGCTTCCTTCCCGGCGGTGGAGGCGTCGGCCTTGCGAACCTTGGCGCCCGAGGAGTTCCACACATTCACCATGTCGCCCGCGCTGAGGGCCTCGCTGGCGGTGATGGTCGCGGTATCGGCGCCGAGACCAACCGGCATCATCGAGTTGTCAAGGCGACCACTGGAATCCAGCGCGGGGATCTTGCCCGCGTCCCCGGCCCCGGCCGAGGCCTGAACGGCCGCCTTCTCGGTGATGGTGCCCGCATTGTTGTACAGATACTTGTCGCCGGCCATGTGGTGCTTCTCCTAGGTGAGTGCGATGCTCGGTGTGCGGTGGACGAACAGGGTGGTCGCCGCGGTGGCGGCGGCGAGCTGCGCCAGGAACACGGCGGGGTCGCTGGGCACCGACTGGGTGAGCGCGCCAGCGGCGCCCAGAAAGATCGGTCCGGGAGTCCACGCCCAGGACGGGTCGGTCATCTCGCCGAACATCACGACCTGCACGGGATCACCGGCCAGCGCGGCGTTGGCGGTGATGCCGATCGGCAGGGTGAGGTGCGTCGGGTCGTCACAGCTGGCGTAGAGGTAGGTGCCGTCCGGTCGCCGGACCACGGCCCGATGTCCGGACAGCACCGAACCGGCTGCGCCGGTGACGATTACTGCCTCGCCGCCGCTGCCGGGCGGGCCTGGAGGCCCCGGGGGTCCGGCCAGCCCGGGTGGGCCCGGCGGCCCTGGGATGGGCACGTACAGTCCCGGCTCGCATGTCGGCATCAGCAGCAGCCGCCTCGGTGGTGCACGCGGCCGGACAACCAGGTGTAGGGGTCGACGCCCGGGTGCTCGAGGTGGATCGACGCGACCGCGTCGCGCGGGATCTGCCTGGCGTCGTCCGGGGGTATGTGAAAGGTCAGGTATTCCCCGACGATGGTGCCGGCGATGGTCGCCGACCAGTCCCAGGGATGCGCCAGGCGCAGGGTCGCGGTGGTGTCGCCGGGCCAGCCGCCGCAGCGGCGGAAGGACAGATTGATCGGGTCGCCGCACACCACGTTGACGCGCAGTTCGCCGGGCGCGTTCCCGGACCCGGTGACCAGCGGTGTGCAGCACGACTCGGCCATACCGCGCACCGTAGGGGTGGGGCGTGCACGCCCTGCTCAGGCGGCCCGGCGCAGCCGCCACCACGCATCGACCGCGTCTGTCGGTTTCTCGCAGTCCGGGCACAGTGTGGCGTGGCCGAGATCAAGGACGCCGGTGGGCAGCAGCGCGATCACCGGGAAGCCGATGCGGCTGGGAAGCTGGCAGTTCGCGCACCACAGGCCGGGCTCGGGTGTCCCGACGTGCGGCACGACGAGCAGTTCGACAACCATGGTGCTCAGCCCTGGTCGACGCGCGGCGGCCAGTTCCAATGGCCGGGTGTCGGCTGCTCGGCGAACGGCACTTCCTGGGCGAAGTGCATCCCGGTCGGGGTGAGCACCGCCAGGCTGGCATGTGGACACCCCTCCCGCTTCAGCGCTGGGTCGCAGCCCTTCACCTCGGTGACGATCGCAGCACGGGATTCCGGCAGATATTCGCCGCCGGGAGTGCCGTGGCTTTGGTAGTGAACGATGCGGCCGATGGAGGGAGTAGGCATGCGCGGCACGCTACGAGCCGAGCATGCAGCGTGGTCGCTATCGGTCGAGCATCCACCTCAGATCGCCGCGCTGGCGACCGCTCTGAGTTCTCTCGCACACGATGTGGCGGCCCTCGTCGTCGATCCAGCGCGCGCCCTCGTCGAGGCAGGGATCTCCGGGCGACACTCGGTTGTGCGGGTCGACGGGAATGGCACCGGGGACTGGCCACCATACGAAGGCGTCGGTGTGGGAGACCTGCACGCAGTGGGCGGTGCGGCCGTCGGAGGTTCGAGCGGTGGTGCCGGAGGCTGCGGTCTCGGGTCGGCAGTAGTCGCCGAATCGGACCGTGGGCGGAGGCGGTGGCTGCGGCCCGGCCGAGCCGGTGTCGAAGGGGCCGGCGACCGCGGCGGGGCTGGCGCTGATAATCAATGCGGCGGCCAAGGCCGCGAGCCGAACTGTACGCGTGAGCATGAGATCCCTTGTGCGAGGTCGGGCGAACGGACCCCCGACCGAACGCGCTCATCCTCCCACGGCGGATACACATTGGGGGTGCGGAATCGAAAACTGGTGCCGCCCAGGGGAAGTGCGGACGGCACCAGTTTTAGCGGCCAAGCCCGGCCAGCTGGGCCTGCAACGACCGGAATCCGGCCATTTCCTCCTGCGCGGAGAAGCCGGTGACCCTGTGCTGTCCGGGCTCGGGGCGGTACAGGTCGCGGCGCATCGCCTCGAGTTCCTTTTTGTCCATGCCCTCTTCGAGCATCGCTTCGACGACGTCGAGCAGGCTGTGCAGATCCAATTGCCGGAGCGGGTGGGTGATGCCGGCCAAGACGAGGCGGGCGCGGATCCGTCGCCAGTTCCTCAGCGTGATCGCGCAGAGGATGACGACGGCCCGGTAGGGCGGCCGGTGCCCATGGTGGTGAGTGCCTTCAGCAGCTGGTCGTAGAAGCCTTCGTCGATTTCGCCGGCGTAGGTCCATTCCCGGATGTCGTCGATGGACTTCGCGGAGACGTGGCGGTGCATGAAGTCCTGGAAGTCGCCGCGGGTGACGCCGTGTTCGCCGAAGCCGAAGACACCGAGGTAGCGGATCGCGGCGGCCGGTGGCTGTTTCACCTGAATCTGTTTGTCTTGCACCTCGATCAGTTGATGCGGCCATACCGGCTCGGGTGGCTCGGCCGCCGCCACGTCAGTGCCGGTGCTGTCGATGACCGTCGGTGCGGTGTGCCGCCGCTCGAGTTCGGCGCGTCGGGCTTTCAGCCTCAGCTCCTGCAGCTTGAGCTCCTGCAGCTCGAGGCTCTCCCAGGGGCCGTCGTCCGTATCAGGTTCGGGGTCGGGTGCGGTCTGTCCTGCGAGCGTGGCGGCGTCAGCGTCGTGGTCGAAATCGGTGGTGCCTTCCGGTGGTTCGAACATCGCCGGTTTCCCCTTTCGGTTGGATGTGCGGCGACGGTAGGGGGCGGGCGTGCACAGCGACGGCTACGCGATGACGGGATAGGCGAAGATGTCCAGGCGGGTGTCGCCGGTTTCGATTCTGTTCTCGGCCTCGTTGACAAACGATGCGCTCGGGTTGGGTGACCACGAATCGCGGACGACGTAAACGGCGACGCGGACTTTCAACGTTTGGCCGGGGGCTAGGACGACGTCGGGGCCGATCGGGGTGGTCGTGGTGCCTTGCCGGTGTTCCCAGATGCCGAAGATGGCGCTGGATTGGTAGAGGCCGAGGTCGAGGCCGCCGCCGTGGCGGCTGGTTTGCATGGTGACGGGCGGGTCGGCCGGCGCGGTGCCGAAGGCCCATCCGCGGCGTTGTTCGACGGCGAACCGTTTGTTCGCGGTGGTGATGACCTGGCTGGCGCCGCGGGTGCACAGTCCGTAGGCGTGCTGGCTGATCGGGCTGGTGTTGGTCCAGGCGATCTGCAGGGTGTGGGAGAGCACCTCGGCGGTGTCGGTGAGCGGGTCGACGATCGTGCCGGTCGCGCTGCCGGTCTGGACGTGACGCCATTGCAACCAGGTGTGCGGGGAGATGGCGCCGTCGGTGACGTCGAAGGCGTTCGGATCGATGCAGGGATTGGTCATCAGATCACCTCGAGCAGGGGTGCGCAGAGCAGGCGCAGCCGCACCCAGCGGGCGTGGGCCTGATGCAAGGGGCTGGTGCCGCCGCGCCATTCGCCGGGGGTGGTGAGCAGGCACTGATAGCGGACATGCACGGTTTCGCCGGCGGCGACGGCGCCGATGTTCTCGAGGCTGGTCCAGTCGTCCCAGTCGTTGAACAGCCGCGAGTAGATGGTCTGGTTGAGCTGGGACGGGGTGGTCTTGACGCGGGCGCCGATGCCCGCGCCGACGGCGGAGGGTAGGGCGGCGCGGGGGGAGGTGCCGATGTCCCAGGACACCGCGTCGTCGAGGACGACGGTGTTCGGGTTGCTGGTGACGATGCTGCGGGGAGCGCGGTGGACCCCGAGGTGGCAGTTCTGCCAAGCGCCGGTGGTGTTGGTCCAGATCAGGTCGGTATCGATCAGCGGGACGGCGTCGGGGGCGTTGTTGATCTGGCCGTCGCGGGCACTGGTGGCGTAGCGGGAGGCCGCGACCCGGGGTAGCCAGGCCTCGGCGAGGTCGGTTCCGCGCAGGTTGGAGATCATCCATTCAGAGGTGCAGATTCGCAGGCTCATCGCAGTGCCTCGTCCTGGAGGGGGGCCGCGAACAGCTGCAGCCGGGTCGAACGCGCGTACGCCTCGTGCACGGGCTGGTTCGCGCTGGCGTTGTTGGACCACGGCGGCGGTGTCCACACGTAGCAGCGGTAGGCGATGGTGATGGTGGATCCGGCCGGCAGTGGGTCGTCGAACCAGGTATCGGAGCTGGTCGTATCCGCGTGCAGGTAGATGCGGCCGTAGTAGGGTTGGGCGGTGGTGTCGACTCCGAGATCGGCCGCGGTGCCGAATTGGCTGTTGAGGACGCGGGAGGGGTCGGGGGTGCGGGGCGCTTCGTCGATGCCGACCTCCCAGGCGTCGCGCATCTGCACGGCGTTGGGGTTGCTGCTGACGATGCTGCGGTGGGCGCGGGTGACTCGCAGCATCATTTGCGAGGGCAGCGGGGAGTTCGATACCCACGAGACGCTGGTGTTGATCATGAGTTTGCCGGGCAGCCGGGTGTTGCGCGTCAGGGCGCCGTCGCCGGTGCTGGTGCCGGTCACATCGGCGACGAGCCGGAATACCGACCACGGTTCGACGCCCAATTTGCCTGCGGTGAGGTCGAGGTTTCGGGACACGCATACGTCTGCCATCACTTCACTTCCACGGGTAGCCGGATCAGCGACAGCGAGGTCACCGAGTTCGGGTCGGGGCTGCTCGGACCGAAGTTGCGGGTGGTGCCGCCGGAGTACGCCTGGCAGGTGAGGACTTGCCCGGCGTTGAAGGGGAACGTATCCGAGGTGTATTCCGACTGCCACCAGGTCTCGGTGTTGTGCGGGTTGAATTCCTGAGTCATCACGGCGGTGCCGTCGACGGTCACGATGGCCTTGGTGGTCGTCTGGCCGTTGGTTTCCCACATGAGGCGAAATAGCACGAGGTAGATGCCGTCGGTGGGGATGATGATGGTCGACGCGGGGGCGGTGATGTTCCAGTCGCCGGTTTGGTGCACCACGGCGTTCCAGGAGATCGGGGTGACGGTGTTGGCCGCCGCGGACTGGAGCAGGTTGCGCACCAGCTTCACGAACGGCAGCCCGCTGTCGGCGACCTTGTCGGGATCCTCGGTGGATTCGGGCTTCTTCGCGAGCACTACCGAGCCGCCGTCGACGTGGCTGGCGATCAGGCTGCCGGTGCCTTCCTGCGTCGACAGCACCCAGTCCCCTGCCCGCAGCGAGGTCGGGTGCTCGACGTTGTCGACCCGCTGCTGGATGTCGCGCGCCCATTCCTGGTCCGAACGGGGCGGGGTCTTCTTCTCGGTCGTGCCGGTCACAGGATTCCTCCGATCCCGGGGTCGAGTTCGATCGGTTCGGTGACGGTGTCGACGGTGACCCGCACGTCGCGGTTGGTGCCGGTCCACGCGATCTCGACCGATTTGAGCCGCATCAGCGCCGCCATATCGGCGGCGTACACCGCGAAGACGCTGCCGGGCACCAGGTCGGCGGTGGTGAGAGGGGCGTTCGGGTGCAGGCTGGCGCCGGGTGGGACCTCGAGGAGGTCACGCAGGGCGCCGACTTCCCGCAGGTATTGGCGGGCCGCGGCGGTGATGTTCGCGACGCCGGACATG
This sequence comes from Nocardia sp. CDC159, assembly GCF_023740735.1. Lineage (GTDB taxonomy): Bacteria > Actinomycetota > Actinomycetes > Mycobacteriales > Mycobacteriaceae > Nocardia > Nocardia pulmonis. The sequence continues at coordinate 191,286 of NZ_JAMRXH010000013.1, read as the reverse complement.
TTGTCGAGGCTGATCAGCGCCTGCAGGTGCAGCCCGGCCATGTCGACGGTTTCGGTGTGGGCCCAGTTCTTGCCCTGCACCCGGACGTCGCAGGTGCTGCGTTTGCCGGAACGGACGCGACGCAGGCTGGTCATGAAGTCGCAGTCCTGCAGTTGCGCGACAGGCGCGGTGTCGAGGGTGCCGAGGATGGGGCGGCCGGAGACGACGGTCCAATCCAGGCCGATGCGGACCAGTTCGTCCATGACGGCGTTGAGCATGCGGGAGTTGGCGGTGACGGCGAAGTCGAACCGCTCGACCAGGTCGGTGGGCGGCAGCACGGTCGGGTCGACGTCGACGCGGTGCAGCTCGAGCATGGCTTGCCAGAGGGTGGCGGCGATCGGTGCGGGGTCCAGGCGCTGCCATTGCCGTGTCGTGGGCACTCGCGTGTACCACAGGAACGCGGCGACGTCGCGGGCCTCGATCCGGGTCGAGCCCGTCGCGAGGTCGGTGCTGGCTTCCTGGACGGGGCCTGACCAGACCGGGGTGCCGTCTTCCCAGATGTCGATCCAATGCAGCCATGGGACCAGGGCACCGGCGTCGATGTCGCTGGTGGTGATTTCGCAGCGGGATACTTCGTTGCGTTCGCGTGACCAGGTGACGTCAGTGGTTCGGTCGCACGGGATGTGGCCGATCGGGCGGCCGTCGACGGTGCGCACCCAGATTGCGAGCTGGTCGCCGTTGACCACGCCGTTGAGCGTCGGGGCGGTCATGCGGGTCGCCCGATGGTGTCGACGCTCACCGTGTAGGTGATGCCGGGTTCGGATTGGGCGATCAGTTCCCAGCAGCCGGGCCGGAGCAGGGTGCCGTGCCAGGGTGCGCCGGAGGGGGTGGCGACGATGCCGCGTTGGCGCACCCGCTGCCCGGACACCAGGCCGTAGCTGCGGCCCTCGACTGAGTCGGCGACGACGGTCTGCCCGGCTGGGAGTCCGGTGATCTGCAGCTGCCCGGTCTCGTCGCAGATGTCGGTGGATCCGCAAGGGCGCCACCAGAACCGGACGGTGGTGTCGCTGACAGTTCCGGCGGTGACCTGGATGCTGGCGGCGACCAGGTCGCAGTCGGCGACGTCGGTGAGATCGAGTTGCCAGGTGCGAGTGTCGATTTCGCAGACGGGCAGGCAGCCGCCACAGACCGGGATCGGCGCGGGGCGGGTGTCGATGGTCTGGGGTGGGCACTGGGTGGACAGCAGCACCGGCAGCTCGCAGGTCGCGTCGACGCAGTCGGGAGCGTGGGCCCATTCGATGGTGTGTACGTCCTGGGTGTCCCAGGTGACCGGGTGCGTCGTGGCGGCGGTCCATGGATAGGGGTCGAGTGCGACCAGCTCGAATTCGACGCGGAACATGCTGGCCTGCTGGTGGTTGCCGATCGGCAGACCAGCGACCTCACGCACGACTGCCGGCTGGGTTAGCACCACCTGCCGCATGCTGCGTTCCAGCCCGTCCGCAGTGAACTGTTCGGGATGGGCGTCGAGGTAGCGCAGGATCTGCGGTGCGCGGGCGGCGCGCAGCTGGCAGTTCAACCAGCGCAGCCCGTGCCGCGCGCCGCGGTGGGTGCATCCCCACACCAGCGCGGAAAACGACAGGGTGCGGTAGGAGTCGCGATGGACACTGGCGACGCCGCCGGAGCACACCGCGTCGGAAATATCGCGGCTGACCGGGATCCCGTCGAACCCGTCGGCGGACATGACCCAGACGCCGAGGAATTCGCGGGAGGTGTCGGTGCCGTCGTACCAGGGCGCGGTGGTGATGTCGGTGTAGGGCGGGTCGGCAAGATATGCGCGCAGTCCCGGCCAGGAGTCGTCGCGGCCCACCGCGAGGTTGCGGCACGGTGCGCAGGCCTCGGCGGCGAATCCTTCGGTGTCGGTGGCGGGCAGGCCCGCCGGGTCGGCGAGGGCCACCACGCGGGAGCTGTTGGCGATCTCGCGGTCGCCGAGGGCGAGCCAGCCTCGGAACACGGGTCACCTCCTCCTATTTCGGCATCAGCGCGAGCAGCCGGTCGGCGACGCGGTCGGCGTCGCGCTCCCCGCCGCGCATGTAGATCGGGGCATGGACGGTGGTGGTGTGGCGGCTGGGGGCCTCCAGCATGTCGGCGATGCGTGCAAGCCGGTCGTAGGAATTGGTCTCCTGCGGGTCGAGCACTCGTTCGCGCAGCGACGTCGCCTTCACCATCAACCCCTTCCCGACACCGACGCCGCCGGAGTCGAACGAGTCGATCGCGGCGCCGGCGCCGATGGCGAGGGTGGACACGAACACCGCGGCCAAGCCGGCGAGCGCGGCGCCGATGACCGCGCCGATCGCCGCGCCGATCGCGGTGCCGATCCCGGGGATGATCGATCCGATCGCCGCGCCGATCGCGGTGGCGGCCAGCTGGATCATTGCGCCCAGGATCGCGGTCATGATGGGGATGACCACCGACACGATCAGGTACCGCAGCACCGCTTTGATCAGTTCGCGGTTGATGCGGTTCTGCTCGGACAGCACCAGATCCCGGCTGCTCTCGTTGCGTTGCATCAGCACCGCGGTGTCGGAAACCAGGGCGCCGGCCTCTTCGAGGGCCTGGAAGAGGTCCTTGCGGAAGTCGGTGATCTCGTCGAGGGTGTTGATCAGCACGTCGCGGATCTGGATCTCGACCCCGGTGAGCCGGACGATCATGTCGACGAGCGGGCCGCCGGAGATGTCGCGGCCCAGCACGCCGCGGGATTTGTCGACCTTCGAAGGTTTCTGTGCCAGTGCGGCTTTCGCGATATCGGTCGCGACCGACATGAACGCCTGCTTGGCGGTGTCGGCCACCTGGACCACGGCCTGACTGATCGCGCTGGCCGCGTCGAACGCCGAGCCAGGCGCTCCGAACGGCGGGGCAGCGCCACCGCCTCCGCCGACGTCGATATTCTCCACCGCGCGGGTGGTGCGGTCGGTGCCCGCGACGACATCGCTGAATCCCGCCTTCAGCCAGGTCTGCACGACCTGGATCGCCGCGTCCACCGCCGATTGCATGATGGGAGCGAGCACCCCGCCGGTGAGACGGTTGGCGATCTCGTTGAGCTGGGCGCGGAGCTGCTCGGTTTGTTCCTGCGTCACCAGTTCTTGCGAGGACGCGTTGCGCTGCAGCAGTGCGTTCGTGTCCGACAGCAGTCGGCCCTGCTCGTCGAAGCGCTGCTGTTCGATGGCGAATTCGGCGGCAGCTTGAATGCGTTGCTGCTCGGCCTGCTCGGCCGTCTGCTGAGCGACGGGCACCACCCACGCCTTGAGCGTGTCGCCGATCACGGTGGCCAGCCCCTCGCCGAACGCACCCACCGCAGCGGTGGCCGCTGCCGCGGCAGCCTCGGCCATGCTCGGCGCGGCCGGCGACGCAGGCGCGGCCGACGGCGGGGGCGAGCCAGCGGAGACGTCGGGGGCGGCCGGGGGTGCGGCGCCGAGAACGCCGCGGGCGGCGTCCCAGTTGACCACCGCGACCGGAACCGCGCCGATCCCGCCGACCAGGCCCTCGACAATGCCGCCGTTCTGAAAGCGCGGTACCGCTCGGTTCATCGACAGCAGCAGCGGTCCGAAAGCTTTGGCCGCGCGCCGGTTCATGATGATTTCCTGCGGTTCCAGCAGGGCGGGCACGATGTCGCCGGACCCGATGCCCGGGACCAGGCCGCCGCGCTGGTACCCGCCAGGCCGGTCATAGGCCGCCGACAGCGATCCGTAGCGGGCCAGCGCGTACCGCATCGAGGATGAGACGTTCGCGGCCGGATCGATGCTCACCCCGTACAGATACGGTCCCTTGTCGAACGCCGGATCCTTATAGGCGTCGTAGGTCGGGCGAATCACCTGCATGAGACCGACGGACGGTGTCCCGTTCTGCGCGTTGACATCCCAGAGGTTCACCGCGTCGGTGCGCCCGCCGGACTCCTGCTGCATGCGTCGCAGCGTGCTGTTGGTCAGCGACAGCGGCAGCCGGTAGTGGCCGAGCAGATCGCGTACGAGGTCGCGGAACATCTCCACGTTCCCGCCGGGCGGCACGTCCTGGCGTTTGTCGTCTTCGGTGTCGGCGTGGCCGGTGAGGAACTCGCGCATTCGCTGGCGGAAGTTGTCGAACACCGCGCGCGGCAGCGCACCGAATGCTCCGCCGAACGCCGGGATCGCGTCGGCGATACCGGACAACATCGAGTCGAACACGTCGGCGACGCGGTCGCGAATCGAGCCGAACAACCGCGACGCTGTTTCCCGGAGCACGCCACCCACGCCGCCGGGCTTGTCCCCCGAGTTGTCGGGCGGGTGGTCCATCGCCCAGTGCACGTGTGAGCGGTGCTGGTCGTTGGTGGGCTGCCCGAAGTCGAAGGGAGCGCCGTTGTCGATGTTCTGCCAGCCGTCCAGGGGCCAGTGGATCAGCTCCAGGGATTCGGGCCCATAGTTCTCGAAAATCCAGCGCGCCAACGCTTTCATCTGCGCGGAGGGCACCTCGGCCGTTGCGAAGTCGCCGGCCATATTGCGACCGTGGAAATCCGGGGCGCCCGGGCGCAAGCCTGAAGTCCATTGCATGGCGGGGAATCGCTCGGAGATCAGCCGCCACATCGTCGAGGGAATCACGCCGCCGGAGGCGAAGCCGAAGAACCGGCGCACCCCGCTCACGCCGCCGGTGCGGGCGGCGGCGTTCATCGCGTCCCAGCGTCCGGAGCCGAGCGCGCGCACGACCTCGGGGCGAGCGATACCTTCGCCACCCGACAGCGCGAGCGCCATCCGTCCGTCGGTCGAGATGAATCGGTGGGGGTCGCGGCCGGGGGTGTAGCCGGGCAGGATGCCGCCGCGGTGGAACGGCACTGGGATGGGCGCGATCTCGTCGACACCGGGCAGAAACCGCGCGACCGCGTTCCACGCCTTCAGCAGGCCGTTGTTCCAGATCGTTTCGATGACGAACCTGACCGGTGCTTTCGCGATCTCCTGCAGCCGCGCCCAGATCTCGCCGATGCCGCGCACACCGGTGTCGAACCAGCCCTGCACGGTGACGATCGCGTCGCCGAGCGCCTTGAACACGGTGCCGACGATCCAGTCCTTGATGCCGGTGAGCGTCTCGCTAAGCCCGTTCCAGCCGGTAGTGACGGCGTTCAAGACGGTGTCGACGATTCCGTTCCACCAGTGGAAGGCGTCTGCGAGGAATTGCAGGTTCTGGCCGAGCTGGTCGGTCATCTGCTGGAAGATCGGCAGGACCAGCGGGATGATGACGTTTTGCACCAGCCAGGTGAAGGCGTCGATCGCCCGGATGATGAATGGGCTCAGCTGCACCAGCACGTCGATGAGCGGCGGCAGGATCTCGGCGGCCAGGCGCGCCAGCTCCGGCAGCAGCGGCACGACCGCGATCACGAGGGCGGCGAACGATTTCACCAGATCGGGCACGACGGGGGCGATCTGTGTCAGGGCGTCGGCGAGGGCGAGGCCGATCGTGGCAGCTACCGCGGCCAGAATCGGGGCGAGCTGTTCGATCACCGGGCGCATCTGTTCGGCGAACGCCGCGATCACCGGGGCCAGGGCGTTGGCGACGTCGGTGAGCGCGGGCGCCAGCGCCTGGATCACCGTCGATAGGTTCTCGGCGATCAGCGGGATCAGCGGGGCGACGGCGTTCAGCACCGCAGCGAACGCCTCGCCGAGCGGCCCGATCGATGGTGCGAGCGCGTCGATGGCACCGATCAGGGCTTGACCGATCGTGACCGCGATCTGCGACAGCGGCTCGATCAACGGTTCGAGAGCACCGAACAACGATTTCAGCAGCTCGATCAGCACCGGAAGGATCGGTTCCACGCCTTGGGCGAGAGCCGAGATGAACTCGCCCAGGCTCGGCAGCACCTCGGCCAGTGAGCGGGCGAAGACGCCGCCGAGGCTGCCCAGCGCGGGCGAGATCGCGACCAGCGTCTGCCCTAGGGAGTCGAACAGCGGTGCCAGCGCGGGCAGGACCTGGGCGGCCAGCTGCGAGAACGAGAGCACCAGGTCCGCCAGCAGCGGTCCCGCGCCCTGCAGCGCCTGGGCGAACCCGTCGAGGACCTGGCCGAGCAGGCCGCTGTCGGCGATCTGGGCGAACGCGGCCCCGAGCGCGCTGGCCACGCTGCCGAACGCGGCACCGATCTGTTGCGCGAACGGTTGCGCGGCCTGCACCATCGCCGCCAATCCGGACAGGAAACCGTCGCTGCCGTCGCGCATTCCGCGCAGCAGCTCCGCGGTCGAGGCGAAGACGGCGTCCAGCGCGGCGAGGCCTTCGCCGCTGCTGAGGAAGTCGGCGAATCCGCGCGCTCCCAGATTCAGCTCGGTGGCGACCGCGCCCATCCCGGTTTGTAAGCTGGGCAGCACCGCGTCGGCGAGCTGGCGCAGCGTGTCCGCGCCGCCCTCGAACAGGTTGTCCTGCACCGATTTACGCACCGCGTCCCACGCGGGAGCCAGCGCCTGGGCGGCGGTGACGAACGCCGCAGCGTTCGGAGCCAGCTTCGCCAGCGCCTGGGCGAGTTTCTCCGCGGACGGGGTGGCCGCGTTCTGGGCGTCGGTGACCGCTTGCTGAGCCTTGGCCACCTGGGCGTTGGCGCGGTTGACCGCGTCCTGCGCGGCGGCGACGCGATCGTTGGCGGCGGCGGCCCGGTCCTTGGCCGCGACGACGCGTGCGTTGCCGTCGAGTCCTTTGGCTTCGGCTTCGGCCGCCTCGGCGGCGACATCGCGGCCGTTTTCGAGGGCTTGGTCGTAGCGCAGCTGGGCGCGCTCGAGCCGCACCAGCGCCTCTTCACGTTTCTCCGGGTCGCTGGCCTTGTTCAGGTCGCGCTGGGCCTGGCGCACCGCGAGCGCGGCTTCTTTCTGGTCGATCACCGAGCCGCGCAGCTTGAATTGGAGATCTTCGAGGTCCTCGCCGGCCTGCTTGTAGGCGTCGCCGATATCGCGGGCGGCGTCTTCGGCGTCGCGCTGCGCACTGGTCAGCGACCGCTGCGCCGACTGGGCGCCGTCGAGCGCCGACGCGAGCTGATCTTGGGCGGCGGCAACGGCTTTCGCGTGCGCCTCGGCTTCGGCCGGACCGGCTTCGCTGGCCGCGGCGACCGCGTCGAACGCGTCCTTCATGCCCTGCAGGCCGACCACGACCGTGCCGATCCCGGCGCCGAACGCGGGCCCGAGCGCCGCGCCGGCCACCGCCAGGCCGCCGATCGCGCCGCCCGCGAGGCCGGCCGCGCCGCCGATCGCGGCGAGCGCGGCGGTCACCGCGCCGAGCTTGGTCGCGGTGGCGGCGACCGACCCGATCTCCCCGCCCAACCGCGCGAACGAGGCACGCGACGCTTCGGCCTGCACCCGCAGCCGGTCGGTATCGCCGCCGCCGACCGGCCCGGCGGACGGACCGGGCGCGCGGGCCGCGGCAGCGGCGCGGTGTTCGGCCTGCGCCAGCCGCGCGGTCGCCTCGGTCGCGCGGTCGATCAACCGCGTGCTTTCCCGGCGGGCCTCGAGGACCTTGAGCTCGGCCTTTTCCACCCGCAGCGCGGCAGCCTCCCGCAGCGACCCGTCCGGGTCGTTGCCGTCACCGAGGGCGTCAAGTTCGGCGCGCGCCTTGGCGACCGCGGCTGCGGCCTCCCGCTGCGCGATCGCGTTGCGCCGTACCGCGAGGTCGATGTCCGCGAGCTGGGAGGTCGCGCGTTTGCGGGCCGCGACCAACGCGTTCTCCGCGGCCACCGAGTCGCGCTGGGCGCGCTGTAACTCTCGTTCGGCCGCCGCGGTATCGGTGATGACCGCCCGCGCGGCGGCTGTGGACCCGCGGTCGACTTCGACGCGGATCTGCTGGTGGATCGGCGGTGTCGCCGCCTGCACCTGGCGACGCATCGCGGCCACGTCGCCGAGCGCACCGGAGGTGTCCGCGTCGACCGGCACCGTGATCGGCGTCTTGTCGGCGACCTTCTGCGCGTCCTGGGTGGCGCGAGCGGTGTCGGCGCGCAGGTCGGCCAGCTCGAAATGAACCTGCAGTCCGTTACGGGCCAGGTCACGCTGCACGTCGCGCATCGCGCCCACGACCGCTCGCTGCAGCTCCCGCTCGAACCGAGACGCATCACCGTCGATCTCGAGGCGCACGCTGCCGACCGGTGCTGTCATGGGGCCGGACCGTACGGAGCAGGCGTGCACGCCCCGGCCGACCGACGGGCTCGGCTACAGCTCGGCTACCGGCTGGGCTGCCCGGACATGGGACGAGCCCCGCCTGCGGGGGTGGGGTTCAGGCGAGGCTCGGGATCGGGGATCGAAGGTCACCCGATCTTGGGGGGCTCCCTCAGGCTAATCCTGGGCGCCCGCCTCCGGGTGGGTAATCGCCAGATTTGTCTCGGGCGCTTCGCAGGGTGTCCGCGGCGAAAGTTCACCCGGCGTCCGGCGGGTCGCCGTAGCTGGGCGGCTCGTCCGCGATCGCTGCCGCCGCCAGTTCGTCGGCGGCTCGCATCAGCGTGATCACTGCCGGATGATCCGAACCCACCAGGGTGGCAACCTTTTCGGTGAGGGCCTGGATGTCGTTGCGCAGCTCGCGCGATGTACCCGTGTCGGGATTCATGGGTTCGGCTCCTATCCTCGCGACGCGCATTTGCTGGGGGGAATGTCGACCGATCGGGACCGGTCACTGAAGGTGAACGGGTGCCCCTGCATACTGCCCCAGATCTCCACTACCGCGCGCCACGACCCGGCGTAGCACGGGCCCGACACTTCGTAGCGGGCCTCGCGAGCGGGAATGGTGTGGTTCGGTGGCGTCGCCGCCGCCACCTCCCACCGGGCACCGCCGGCGGGCCGGAACTCCAGCTTCAGCACCGCGATGTGTTCCTCGGGCGGGACGGTGCACTGGGCCACGCCGCGGGCGAGGACTTGTGGTGGCAGCACAGTGGGACGGGTCCAGGTGAATTCGAACCCACAGGATTTCTCGGCCGCACGGGCGGACCCGGCCCCGGCGGTCATGATGCCGGTCGCGAGGAACGCCGCCGCAGCGGCGCCGATCGTGGCGCGTCGTAACGATGCCATCTCTATCTCCCCTTTTTTCATTGCAGGGCAACGGATTCCCTGCGTCTATATCCCTGCCGCGCCCTCATGAGGGAACGGCGCGCATCTTCTGTCCGATCGCGGCGTAGGCACAGATGTCGGAATCCGGGTGCTGGAGCGCGGTTTTGCGGTCTTCGGGCCACCATCGGTGCGGCGCGACGACACCGGGGGTGAGCAGTTCCAGTCCGGTGAAGTACCGCGCGAACGCCTCGCGCCCGCGCGGTGTGACTGGCAGCCCCTCGCTGCTGCAGGCCGCGACGAGGCCGTCCACGACGTGGGGGTTGAAGTCCGCGGTGAGGTGGGTCATGACCAGGAACGAGCCCGGCGCCAACGCCGCCACCAGCTCCCGCACGGCCTTCTCAGCCACCGCGTCGTCGGTGACGTGGTGCAGGACCGCGTTCAGCGATAACGCGATTGGTTCGCGCAGATTCAGCGGCCCCGCCGTGCGCAGGTGGTCCAGCAGCGCGGCCGGGTCCCTCACATCGGCATCGACCCAGACGACCGGCCCGCCGTCGGGGGCGCTGGTCATCAGCGCGCGCCCGTGGGCGAGCACGATCGGGTCACGGTCGACATACACCACGCGGCTGGCGGGCCGGATCGCCTGCGCGATCTGGTGTAGATTCGTGCCCTGCGGCAGGCCCGCGCCGATATCGAGGAACTGCTCGACTCCGACCTCGCGGGCGAGCCAGCGGGTGGTGTGGCGCATGAAATTCCGGTTCACCAGCGCCGCCACCCCCGCGGTGGGCAAATGCTGCAGGATCAGCTCGCCCAACTTGCGATCGGCGTCGAAGCAGTCCTTGCCGCCCAGCAGATACCCGTACACCCGGGCGCTCTGCGGAGTCGTCATCAAGCCCTCGAACGCCTCGTCGGTCAATTTGCCGCCCACTCGCGCCCCTTCTCTCACCGTGTCCGGCCGCTGTCGGGGACGATTTCGCCGTGGTCGACCAGCCACGTGTAGGCGTTGGCCTTGCGGCTGCACCAGTCCCGGCTGCAGCCGGCGTGCAACTGCATCGCCTGGTGCGCGGCCGGTGACGAGGCGATCGCGCCGGTCGCGCCCTCGTGATCCAGCCGCAGCCGGATCGCATACACCCCGGTCCGGGGCTGTGGTTCCGGTGGCGGTTCATCCAGCGGGATCGTCCGATGCGCGGCGTAGAACAGCACGCACATCGTCGACCCCAGTCCGAGGACCAGCAACAACGATCCGATATCGGCGATACCGATCACGACCGGTCACCCCCGCAGGGTGGGCGCTCGGCCTTCAGCTGCTCGAACATCTCGACCGCGGCCGGGTCGCCGAGTGCCTCGGCGCGGTGCTGGTAGTAGGCGAACCGGCCCCAGTAGCCGTCCGCTTCTACCGGCGGAGGCGGACCCTCAGCCCGCAGCGCGGCAGCGCGGTCCGGGGCGTGCTGGTCGCTGTGGTGCAGATCCGCGTAGTACGCGACTTGCGGACTCGGTTCCTCGCTCGGTTCATCACCGGCCACGACGTCGGAGCGCGGCAGCTGCGATACCCAGCGCTCGGCTTCGGCCTTCGCTTCCTCGACCCCCGCGGCGGGCCCGTGGCGCATCAGCACCCCGTCCGGGCCGCCGATGCGCCACGAGCAAGTAGTACGAGTGTCGGCCTTCACCCGCAACCGCAGCTCCCCCACGGGTTTCACTAGCGACCATTCGCGCTCGTCGCCGTCCAGTTCCCAGCCGCCGGTGGCGTGCTCGGGACGCACCGGCCCGAACGGTTCCGCCACCGCGCGGGCCCGCAACTCACCGAGCGCCTCGCCCATCGCGTCACCGCCGGTGTTCATCGCGGCCTCCGTTCGAATGCTGCGGCGACCGTGGCGATCTCCGACAACCGCGGCAGATACGCCGGCACCAGCAGCGGGCGCGCCCACCAGAACGGAAGATCGCATGCGCCGACCGGCAGCCGGACCCGGCTGCCGTAGACCGCGATCGTGATGCCGAGCCGTTTCAGCGCGCCCCGCTGATCGGCGGTCACCGCGTCCGGGAACACGAGGATGTGGGTGTGCGGCTGCCGCGCGTACTCGATCGTCGGCACACACAGCTCGGCGAACACTTCGCGGGCGATGCCCGTCGGCATGCACACCGCGCTGGTACTCGCCGACACCGGCATCTCCACCCACGGCACGCCCGCCGTGTCGGGCACCACCTCGGCCGGAATTCGATACGTCTCCCGATACAGCTGGCATTGGGCGAGCGCCGCTTCCTGAGCAATCCTCGGCCGGTCCTCGGCCGCAGCCTCGCGCGCGGTCGCGGCGGCCAGCTCGCCGGGGGGCATGTACGGCGAGCCCATCACCGCCGCCTCCCGTCCTGGTCGGCCGCGTCGTCGGTGAAGAACACCCCGCGCATCAACACCCGTGGCGGCCGGGTCCCCATCACCGCGTTCATGATTCGCAGCACCCCGGCGATCCCCCCGACATGATCGGCGCTCGGCATGAACACTGCGGTCGCCTGCACTTCGACGATCCGGCGCAACACCTCCCCCAACGCGGGCGGTAGCGTGTCCGCGCCGTGCTCGAACCGAACGACCTCCGGCGCCTCGGCGAAGCCGTAACGCGCAGCCGCCGAACAGATCTCGCTTTCCCGTTCGCCCGCTTCCTGATTTGGCACCAGCGCCGTGTTCATCACGGCGAGCGCGACCGGAGCGGTGGATGGTGTCGTGGGTTGTTTCATCGTGCTTCCCCTTTGTCGTGAAGTGACAGGGCTCCCGCTGCCGGGGCGTCGCCGACCGGCCGTGACTGGGGATTCGCCGTTCGAGAGGTGGGTCGGGGGCTGGCTCGCGTCGGGAGCTGGGAGGACGCTAAATCCGGCCGCAGGGACCGACGGGTACATTCCGTACCCCCTGCCCGCTGGCTACGCTGGAGGTGACGAGCACCACCGGGCGAAAGGCGCCGACAGTGCATAGCGTGGATGACCTGGCTATCGGACAGCGGATCAAGTTGCAGCGAGAACGCGCGGGCATGTCGCGCCCCGTCCTGGCCGGCCTGGTCGGCCGCTCGGGCGAGTGGCTGAAGGCCATCGAGAATGGTCGGCTCCAGCCACCACGCCTGCCGATGCTGTTGCGGATCGCCCGAGCGCTCGAACTGGAGGACCTGGCGGAGTTGACCGGCAACGAGCACGCGGTACCGGTGGTGGTGTTCGCTGGCGAACGCCACGCCGCGCTGACCCAGGTGCAAGCCGCCCTCACCGATTTCCGTACCCGCCCAGCGGCGCGGGAAGTGAGCGTGCCCCATCTCGCCGAACGGCTTCGGCAAGCCTGGCAGGTGCGGCACTCCAGCCCGGACCATCGAACCCAACTCGGCGCGCTGCTGCCCGGGCTGATCCGCGACGCTCAATCCGCCGCCCGCGTCCCGGGCGAGCATCGCCGGGCGGCACGCACGGTATTGGCCGGGGTGTACCAGCTCGCCGACTTCTACGTCGCCTACCAACCCGCGCCGGAACTGGTGTGGATGGTCGCCGACCGCGGCCTGCACGAAGGCTACGAGGCCGACGACCCGTACGTCATCGCCTGCAGTTCCTGGGCCATGGTCCAAGCCCTGCGCGACTCGGGCCGCTGGGAGGAAGCGATCGCCCTGGCCCACGACGCCACTGCCCGCCTTCGCCCCTACATCGACCGGGACAACACCTCCGACGATTGGCGAGGGATTCTCGGTGCGCTGGAGGCGGAAATCGCCTACGTCCACGCCCGCCGCGGCAAGTCCGGGGACGCCTGGCGGCACTGGCAGCGGGCCGACGAGATCGCGGTGCGGCTGGGGCCGGCGTATCGGCACGTGCAGACTTCGTTCTCGATGCCGGTCATGAACGCCCACGCCGTCACCCTCGGTGTCGAACTGCGCCACGCCGGAGAAGCCCTGCAGGCAGCGCAGTCCTTCGACGCCGACCACATCGCGTCGATCCCACGACGCAGCCGCCATTTCATCGAAGTGGCCCGCGCTCACGCACAGCGCGACGAGGCCGCAGCAACGTTCGCGCTGCTGTCGATAGCCGAACGCACCGCGCCAGAAACGATCCGCTACAACGGGTTCGCCCGCGACATGCTGCTCGCCCTGCAGAAACGACCGCCGTCGGGAATGAAAGACGACGTCAAAGAACTCAGCCGCCGCGTCGGCGTCGCAGCGTAGACTGCTACCGCACGCGTCGGACAACTGACGGTGCTCGTCAACGAGAAGCCGTCCCATCCCAGCGGGACGGCTTCTCTCATGCGAACTCACTGTCCGCACCGCCCGGTCCTGCTCGCGCACAAGGCGTGTCCTCGTCTGCTGAGCAGCCACCGCGACGACGGGGTCGCGACGATCAACCCCCGCGCCGCCAGCGTGGCGATTGCGCGGCGCGCGGACCGCGGGGGCAGTTGCGCTTCGTTGCTGATCTGCTGGGCGGTCAGCCTGCCGCCCGGCGCGAGAACGGCCAGGACGGCCGATTCGGCTGTTGTTCTCATCCGGTGCCTCCGGCATGCATCACCCGAACTCAGCCCTGCCACCACATCGGAGGAGAGCCGTGCGGGTCGTCTCACGTACGACTGTTAGCTGGACTATGCCACTACCCGGTAAGTGGTATAGGCCACTTGTGAGAATCCGGAATTATTTCAATAGTTGGGGGCCGCGACGGGCGGGGTTTACAGGGCCAGCGGGTATTCCTGCCGGAAAGACCACCGGTGCGGCGGATAGACGGCTTCGTCGAATGCGATGGCGGCGTCATTGGAGTCGTAGGCGACCAGCCAGTACACCAGCACCGCCGACGAAGATGCTAAGTCCAGCGCTCGACTTTCCTCGTCGGTGGCCGGACGGGCGCAAACTTGGTCACGCGCGTAGGCGGCCCGTATTCCAGCCGCTTTCGCGATGTAGCCGAGCGTGCCGTGACCGACGCGCTCGGTGAGCAACAGCCGCGGAGCGGACTCTGCCAGCTTCGCCGGGAACCATGACGTAGAAAGCTCGACAAGCCCGCTCGTTTCGCTGCTGATGATCCGTTGGCGCTGGATGACTGGGCCGCCGGCGGGAAGATTGAGCGCGCCGGTCACGTACTCGGGTCCGTCGACGATGCCGACGAAAGGGAACTCGACGCTCTCATTGTCGGAGTACATGGTCCCGAGCTTGGCGGCCCGTTCGAGACGTTCGCGGGTCCGAGGCGCCGCGTGTGGTTCCCGCACGAATGTGCCTGAGCCTTGTCGTGATTCGACGAGGCCCTGGTGACGCAGGGCCTGAAGCGCTTTGCTCGCCGTCGGTCTGGCGACTTTCCAGGTTGCTGCGAGCTCACGCTCGGACGGCACCTCCGCGCCAGGTGGAAGGTCGCCGCGCACGATCTGGTCTCTCAGGTAACCGGCGATTTGTAGGTACTTCGGGAGTACTTCCTCGATCTCGGGCAACCGCACACCTCCGCCAACTACCATATGCCACTGGCCACTATACGAACTCGGGGACGGATGCCAGCGCAGCCATGCATACAGCGATAGCGATAGCCGCCGGTGGGGGCGGGGATGCGGTGTCCGCCGCCATGCTCGCCACAGCGATGCCGAAGTTGGGAGTCGCGGCCCTTATGAGCTGGTCGTGGGACCGATTCATGATCGACCCGACTCCCGGCCCTCGCGTGCGCGGCGACTTCGATCGGTTGGGCGACCGCGGGGGCGTCGCTCAGATTTTGGAGACGTCTGCGCTACGGATCGGCCGATCGACGCTGCCGCGACTGGCTGGCCGCCTTGGTCATCCGCTGCTGTTGCTGGAGGCGGACGGGGGTGCCACGGGCTTGGCTGAGCTGATCGAGCGCGCGGTGGCAGCGTTCGACGCGGACGAAGTGGTTGTGGTGGACGTTGGCGGCGACATCCTTGGGGAAGGCCACGAGGCCAATCTGCGCACTCCGCTTGCCGATTCACTCGCTCTCGCCGCGGCTGTCCAATCCGGAGTTCCTACCCGGGTGCTGGTGGCCGGGATCGGCATGGACGGCGAGCTGTCGAGCCCGGAACTCGAGGTCCGGCTCGACCAACTCCACGCCCGGCCCGTTGCCGAGCTCACCCCGAAAGATGTCGAACCCTTCAACGACATCTGGTCCTGGCATCCCTCGGAGGCCAACGCCTTGCTGGCTGCCGCCGCGGGCGGATGGCAGGGCGCGGTGGAGACGCAGCGCAATGCGCTGCTGGAGCTCACTGCGGCCGCGGCCATCGTCTACGAAATCGACGCTCGCACACTCACCGAGTCATCGCTGGCGGCACCCCTCGTCGGCACGACCAGCCTCGAGCAAGCGGAACAGTTGTTGCGGGAGCGCCGCGACGGCCGCAGCGAGCTCGACATCGAACGCCGCAGGGCCGCAGGCGAACACGCCGAAGTGCGGATGCCTACCTTGGACACGTTGGACGTTATCGACAGGTACGTCGACGAAGCCGCCACCCGCGGCGTCGACGCGCTCACAGTGCGCCGAACCGCCGAGATGGTCTCCGCCATCGAACCCAGTGCCACTGAGGCACTGCGCGAACTGCTGGGCCGCCACCGGCCGGACAATTTCCGGCCGCCGCTGTATCTGGTGCACGGAGAGAATGGCGAGGGGGTGTGATGCGATCGCTGATGATGTCAGCGGATGACGGGACGCTGTTGCACGTGGGTACCACCGGGCACGGCCCGGACGTCGTGGTCCTGTCCGGCGGGCCGGGGTATATCCACTACCTCGCGGCCGACGACCTGGCGCCGCGCGGTTTGCGAGCCTGGTACCCGGAACCCCGCGGAGTCGGCCGGTCCCGTGGCGGGCCGCACGATCTCGCCCGCGCGGTCGCCGATCTCGAAGTGGTGCGCCGGAAGATAGGCGTCGAAAGCTGGGCAGTGGTCGGCCATTCCTGGGGTTCCGATCTCGCGGTGCGCTATGCGCTGGACCATCCCGATCGAGTCAGGTCCGTCGTCGGCGTCGCAGGCCACGGACTGCACAAGGACAGCACTTGGTCCCAGGTGTACGAGTCCTCGCGGCATCTGGAAGCCGACCTCGAGATCCCCTGGGAACAAGGCGTTCACGCCGCCCTGAGCGCGTCGTTCGTGCAATGGATACACGAACCCGACCTGTGGCGCCGACTGGCCGACTGCCCGGTCGTCATGACCTTCATCGCCGCGCAGAACGACATCCGTCCGTCCTGGCCACTTCGGCAGCTCGCGGCGTTGATTCCGGGCGGGAGGTTCGAAGAGCTACCCGCAGTTGGCCACAACCTGTGGGCTACCGATCCAGAGCTGTGGGTCGACGTTGTCACCAGGGCAGTGGGCGAAGACCGATAGCTGAGCTCCGACCGTTACCTGGCTCAGACAAGTGGCGCCACGAAGTCGCATATGTACTGTCCGCGGGCGATTCAGCCGGCGGGCATCTGCTCTACAACGGAACACCACCGCGGCGGCGTGCCCTGGATGGACAATGGCAAGGCCGACACCGGCGGTGCGTGCGGCTCAAGGTGATTGCGTGCCGCCGGTGTCGGCTCGTACCCGAGAGGTGGCCAGCGGACTCCTCAGCTCACCGGCCACCATTGGGGATTCGGAGCAGTTGGCGCCTCGGATGGTACGGGGCTCGGGGGCGAGGTCCAGCGAGCCGCAACCGGGGGGAACACGTCGGGAAACCCGGGCAGGAAAACCGGGGCCGGTGGGGGCGGGACAGCAGACGGCGCGGGCTCATGGCCAGGTTTTCCGTAGCCGTTGTCCGACCGGTCCGACGGCGTAGGCGGCTGCGCCACCGCGGCGAATCGCGCGGTAGATCGCGGCTTGGGCGGAGTGGAACCGCGCGATCATCTCGGTGATGACCAGTTGTTGGTTGTCGAGGTAGAACAGCGGTGCGTCGTGGTCGACCAGTGGGCGCCGCTCGGCGGGACGGGATTTGATGCGGCTGTCCTTGCACAGCGGTATCCAGCCGTGGCACAGCCCGTAGTCGATCCATTCCTCGTCGGTGATTGCTTGGGCGTCGTTGGGAAAGTGGTCGGTGATGCGATGGATGATCCACCCGAGCTCGGCCAGGCCGATGGCGACGCCTTTGCCGAGGCAGCGGTCGAGGAGGAACTCAGGCGGCGGTGAGGATTTCTGCGCGGAGGAGTTCCGCTCGGCAGATCGCTTCGACTTCCTCTTCGCGGAGGCCGTATTCCTCGGCGACGACATCAATGGGTTCTCCGGCGGTGAACAAGTCGACGACGGCTTTCACCGGCGTCTTGGTCCGCTCCACGACGGGGCTGCCCCAGTTGAAGCGTGGATCGATGATGACGGGGGTGTCGTCCGCGAACTGGCGAAGTCGCAGCCTGGTTGCGTGGTCGGTGCCGCCCCAGTCGATGAATCGCAGGTAGTCGGCGATGAACTCGCGCACCGGCATCTGGTGGTCGCCGACGCGGGCGAATTCGTCGTCGCTGTAGTGGACGAAGATGTCGATTCCGTCGGTGGCGATGCGTTGGCTGGCCAGCGCGTAGGGCGTGTCCAGTTCGCGGCGGACTGCCTCGACGGCTTCGCGGATTCGCCGCTTGCTGAACCGCAGTTCGGTACGCAGCGCCCGCAGGACGTACGCCTCGACGAGCGCGATGAATGTGACGTTGGCCGCGCCCCGCCGTTCCGCTGGCACACGATGCACCAGAGGTCCACCGGGGGCGCTGTCGGACAGCCAGGAGGTGACGGTTCGATGCGGAATCACCAGGTGGTGGGACACGTCGGTCGGCGTGAACAGGGCATCGTGAAACAGATCGACCATCGCGTGCCCTCCTCTCGCTGTGTACCCACAATTATCTCGAAGCCCGTCGAGCAATACCGGACATTCATCGACTGCCCGATGCCTACCAGGTCCACGGGCGACGCGCCAACCGCGACACGGCTACGGTCACCGCGTGGCCCGGACCCGTTGCTGGTCACCGACGCCTTCCGGTGGGCTCGGACATGCCGGTGACGAGCCCGGGCTTCAGCGTCCGCTGTCGAGCCAACCCCCAAAACCGAACAACACGAAGAGCACGACCAACGCGAGGAGGTCCACCCACGGATTCTCGGCGGCCTCAGCGGTCTCGGCGAGAATGGCGATCGTGGTCGCACTCATGGGCCAGTCCTAGCGTTCATAGCGGCCCGCGCGTCGGCGCGAGCTCCAGGCGGGCGCGCAACGGCCTGCCAGTCGTCGACCGGCAGCCCATCAGCGTCAAGGCGGCGGGCGACCAGATGGGCGTCCCGGGTGCGGCCGTCGCGCCGTTGAATCTCACGCAGCTTGTCGACGAGCTCGACGGCGACGGTGGGGTCGGTGGTTGGGGCGCGACGGGCGACGCCGATTTCGCCGTCGGTGGTGAGCCACCGGGCGCCGTATTCGAGGCGATCGGTCACGGCTGGTGCGCCCGGCTGGTACCGAGGATGATCGCGGTGATAGCCGCGGCGGTGGCCCGGTCCAGGAGCAGCTGGCGACCGCATCGGAGGCTGCGGCCGAATGCCGCTCGTTGGTGGCGTTTCGCGGCCCGGTACTTCATGCGGGAAAAGAACCGCGGCTGGCGGGGCTGCTGGCCGCTGCTCATGCCCGGCTCCCGGCGGCGGGCGTGCTGGTGGGAGATATTGCGTCCCACCAGCGTTCGACCCAGGCGGTGTCGCCCATCGCGGTGTGGCGTTCGGCCTCGGCCGGGGGTGCGACGTCGCACATCAACGACAGCAGATCGGAATTGCGTGGCGGGGTGAGCGCGGCGAGGAGTTCAGCGAGGAGCTCAGCGAGCGAGCGCCCCGGCTCGTCGTCGTCGGGCCAGGCCGGGGAGGTCAGTCGCCTATCGCCTGCGTGGAGGCGCCCTGCCAGCCAGCCGGCGGCCTGGGTCTCGACGTCGATCACCTGGTAGTGCCAGCGGGGCAGCAGGCCGTGGCGGCGCAGCATGGGGTCGAGGGTGTGGGCGTCGAAGTCGGGCACGATGCCGATCAGGACCGCGCCGCGGGTCCATTCCTCGACGGTGGCGGCGGCGTCGCGTTCGGGCATCAGCAGGGTGTCGGGGGCGCCGTGCAGGGCGACGCCGCGTCCGGTCGGTGAGGGGCTCCAGAGTTGGTCGCGTCCGCTGTGGCGGGGGTGGCGGTCGTCGAAGCGGCCGATCTGCAGGGAGCGGGGGTCGGCGTCGGCCAGGTCGACATCGTCGATGAGGATCGTCAGCCGGTCGGTGGGCTGTCCGGCCAGGGCGGGGCGGCGGATCATCGCGATTTCCCAGGGTCGCCGCAGCCGCGGATTCAAATGCGTTGTCTCAGTGTCGAGAAATACGAGCGGTGTCGCGGTGTCGGTTGCGGTCGTATTGATCACGGGGTTCTCCGGTTGTCGAAGTAGTTGAGTTTCACGGTTCCTTCTCGCAGATGTTTTCGGCATTGCAGGCAAGGAATGGGACGGTGGTCGTCGTCGTAGCCGATCCATCCCGTGCAGTTCGGATTGTGCGACGGGGTGAATTCGGCGTCCTCGTCTAGCTTTTCTCCGGTTCGGTCGTGCCGCATTACCATCACCTCTTTTCGCATTTCCTGACCGAGCAAAAATTCGTTCCGAGCCGGTCGCCGCGCGGGCGCTCGCGCGCGGTCGTGAGTTGCGTTGTCGAGCCGGGTACCTGGTTGGGATGGTTGTGGATGGTTGTTATGGTGGAGGATCACGGGTGATCCCCAGACTGGGCCTGTGTGATCCCTAGACTCGTTCTGACTGATCCCCAGACTTTGTTATCTGCGCAAAGTCTGGGGCGCTCCAGAGATCCCCAGACGTACCGTGTGGATAACTCCGGGTATCGCGCCAGATCCTCGGACTACGCGGTTTCGGAGGCCTCCGCAACCTCGTCGGGGTCGAGCATCGGCAGACTCGCCAAATTCATCGGCACCGTCAGTCGATAAGTGTCCGCTTCGTTCTTCCACCGATTCCCCTGTTTCGTTTTTTGAATGAGCCCCAATTCCCGCAACTCCGCAAACGCTCTTTTCACCGTGGGCACGGAGATGCACAGGACCAACGCGAGCGCATTGATTCCCGGCCGGACCCTGGAGCCGTTCGAATCGGAATACGTGGCCATGGCCAAGGCCACATATTTCGTCATCGGCTTCATACGGGCCCGCCGCACGACGCGTTCCCACGCGAACCGATCGAACGGTTGTAGCTCCGGCGCACCGGCTGGGTCCATACGCACCACCTCTCGACACCCGCACCTGCCCCCGTCCCATTTCGATCCGCCCAGCCGCCGCCAGCCCGCCACCAGGCCGTGGCTGCCCCTCTCGGCCCGCCCTCCCGATGTCGACGCCCATCAGCACGGCCCCTCTACCTCGAACAGAGGCATCTCGTGGGCCGCCGCCGCGACGGCCCGCCGCTGGGCGGCCACCTTCCGCTCGCAGGTCGGCCCGAGATGTTTGTCCACTGATTCCTGAGCCACCAACCAGCCCAGGCACTTTCTGCACCGCACCGCGGTGCGCGTCTCATCCTCGGGGCGCTGATTCACCGGTCGGCCTCGCGAACCTCGAACAGGGCTGGTGGCGCGAGGTCCGGGCGCTGCTCGCGGCAGTCCCGGCACAGCCGGTCTCGCGGCACCTCCACGTCCGGGCGGAACGGGACCCGGCAACCGCGGCAGTCGATCAGGTACCGGGCCCCGTATCGGTCGCGGTAGCGGTGCGGTATCGGGCCCGCGCGGCGTCGGCGGGTGACCGACACCGACGGCGCCGCGGCGCTGCCCGCCCACGGTCCCACCACGACGGTGCCGCTCACGACTGCTCACCGCGCAGCTTCGCGTAGGTGCGGACACCGCCCTGGTCGTCGGGGCGGAAACGCCCATTCCACTGCACGGTGAACCCGGCGGCCCGCATCCTGTCGAGGGTGGCACGGATATCGGCCTCGTCGCCGATGAGCCGCAGCAGCACACCGGATTTCGTGGGTTGTGATTCCATTCGCAGTCATTCCTCTCCGCAGTAGCACTCGCCGCCGAGGCCGCCGCAGCCGTCACACACGCCCGCTGTCTCAGCGAAAAACGGTTCGGTGCAATAGCATTCGTTCTCCTCACAGCCGCGGCGGCAGCCGGACCGTCGGTTGCTGCCGCGCACGGTGTCCGGGTCGACGCTGCTCACGATGTCCCCGAAGAGTCGGCGGTGGCCGGGTGGGCGTCCGCGGCCTGGGCGTCGAGGAGAAAGCGCGTCATCGCCTCGGCCTGCTCGCCGGTCAGCTCCGCCATGGAGGCCAGATCCGGGTTGTGCACGGCGTTGCGCACCCAGTCGAGGCGCTGGGCCTCGTCGTGAACGGCCTCGCCGATCAGGGCGTTTTCGAGCGCCTTCACCTGCGCCGGGGTGGCCTTCGGGTTCTCGGCCACCGCTGGTGCCGCGGCGGCGTGCGCGGCCCCGGCCAGGGTGTCGATCAGCTGTGTGGCTTCGGCCGCGGTGAGTTCTCTCGCCGATTTGATGGGCCGTCCGATCAACTCCGACAGGTAGGCGCGTTTGCGCGCGGGGGTCTTGTATCCGGCCTCGTCCAGGAGCGAGGAAAGCGTCTTGTGCTGGGCACTGTCCGCAGGGGGCGGGTTGTCCAGAGGCAGCTCCGCGCCCGCCTCCGGGTGCTCGTTTGCGGGCGGGGCGGTCAGACCGACCGCGGCGCGCAGGCCGGCCACGCCGTGGCGCGGTGCGGGTCTGCGGGCCGGGGACTCGATGTCGGCGTCGATGACGGTGTGGGCGGCGTCTTCAAGGACCAGGCCGGAGAAGTCGTGGGGGTAGGCGCGCCGCCAGGCGGCGGCTTCGGCGCATTTGGCGAGCATGTGGGCAGGCATCTTCGACCACATGGCATTCGGCTGCTTACCGCTGGGGCCCATTTGGACGTACTCGGCGTACATGGCCGTGGCCGGGAACTGTTTGCCGTTCTTGACGATCACGTATTTCGCGGCGGCGGGCGAGTTGTCGGGGTCGAGCCAGACATCGGTCCAGCGGCCGTCACGCCCGCACCACAGCGGATCGCGGAATTCGAGGTCGTCGCCGCGGGTCTCGGCGATCCGGGCACCGGTGACGCGGTAGCCGTCAATGCCGGTCTGGATGGTGTAGCGGGTGACCCAGCGGTCGACTTGTTCACCGTTGTGCCAGGTCGTGCTCTTGGTCTTACGGCCGATCATGTAGATCTGCTTGGCGTAGGGGTCCAAGCCGGTGCGCTGGCACAGGTGGAAAAACAGTTTGATGTCGCCCTCGGGAGCGTTCTCCACGCCGAGCTGGCGCAGCGCGGCCAGCTGCACATCGGTGAAGCTGTCCTGGTCGGGGCGCAGGGTGAGCTCGGTCGTCGCCGCAGCGGGAACGGCGAGGTCGGTGCTGGTCATGCAGGTGTCAACTCCCTCAGTTGATCGATCGGGGTTTTCGTATCGGCGTACAGGGCAACGGATTTGCCGCTTCGACGCCGGGTCGCCACAGCGAGTCCCGCGCTGGTGGCCACGGCGGCGGTGCCCATCGCGGCGAGCACGCGGATTTTGGCGCCGCGCAGGGTGGTCTCTGCGGCTTTGTGTGCGCGGTCGGCGGCGAGGTAGTCCGCCGCCAGCTGCGGATCCAGCTCGACGTTCACCTCGGGATCGAGGTCGGGGTGCAGCTCGCGCACGCACTCGTAAGTGGGCACCGAATCGTCCAGCGGCGGCGGCTGGTTCGCACGCAGCGACTGATGAAACGCTGCACACCGCTGTTCGATCGCGGTGGCGAGTTCGGGGTCGTAGCCGATTTCGTAGGTGTGGTGGGCGAAGTAGGGGCCCATCACCATCAGGTGAGCGGGGTCGTCGGTGTAGCCGGTGACGTGCATCTGCCACTGCAGCTGGGCGACATAGTCGGCGGGGGCCTGGTCGGTGCCGAAGCTGCCCCAGTCCTCGAGCTTGCGGGCGATCTTGAATTCGACCACCCGCCGTCGGCTGCCGCGCCGTGCCCGCCGGTCCAGGGTGGCCAGCGTGCTGAATTCGGCGAGATCGCGGCGGATCTGCAGTTGAGGGCGCGACAGCTGCCAGCCCGGGTTCTTGATCCGCCACAGCTCGGCCAACGCCATCTCCATCGCGTGGCCGACGTCGAACCGGTCTGCCGGTGGTTCCGGCGGCACGAGCCCTTTCATCCTGTGCCACAACCGATACGGGCTCTCCCACCGGGACACACCGATGATCGCAGCGACCTTGCTCGGCGTAATCAGCGACAACCATTCCGCGCTACCGGGTTCCACAACAGTGCTCACCGCGTCACCGCCTCGTCCAGCTCCGGCGCGATGATGCCCATGATTTTCTCGGCGTTGGTCCGGGTCATCCGCTCCGGTCGAGCGTGATCAGGACGGAGCAGGTCGAACAATGTGCCTTGCGGCACGCCGCTGGCGGCGCTGATGCGGCCCATCGTCCAGCCGAGCGCACGCAGCCTCTGCACCCGCGCGCGCGGCGCGGCGGCGTCGGTGTACCGCGAGCACAGCGCGCACACCCGCTCCTGCGATTCCGCGGGCTCGAAGATGTCCCCGCACCCCTGGCAGGTACGACGGACAGGAGTCCCATTCCCGGCCGTATCGTCGGGCACGCCCAGCCAGTTCTGCAGTGCCGCGCGCTCGCTGGCACGGTCCATGCGGAATCCGGCCCAAATCCCCTGCCGCTCGTCCGCGCGGTAGGCCGTCCATCCGCACTCCGAACGCACCGGGCACTCCAGGCAGACCTGGCGCGCGTAGGTCGGCCGCACCGACGTCTCGGGATACCACCGATCCGGGTCGCACTCCCGGCATGCCGCCCGCGCTCGCCAGTCCAGACCAAGCGGCTGGCGCGGCTCGTCGGTCACGGCCATTGTCACAGTGCCCCCTGCGCGCTCGCGATCGCCTGCTCGCGCAGCAGGTCCGGGTCCGGATACCGCACATCGGTCTCCGCGCCGTCCGCAGCAGCGTCGCCGTTCAGATCCTGCTCCCACCGCACGGCCCGGTCGTAGAGCTCGCGACCGAGGCGCTTGGCGTCCTCGGGGGTGCGGAACAGCGCGAAGATCGCACCGTCGGACAGCTCCAGCGAGACGCCGCCGAAATGCTGCTCGTGCCCGGGCCGCGGCTGGTCGTAGCGCACACCCAGCCTGCCGTCGGTGCGCACACCCAGATGCACGTCGCTGAAAATGTTCATTCTTGTTGCCTCGCAATCTGATTCGCTTCATCAGCGGTGGTCTCGACGAACCCGCCACCCTCAGCCCAGACGTGGTCGACGATTCCGACCGCGTAGACCCGGCCGTCCCCGGCCGCCGCCAGCTCGCGGCAGCCGCCGACCTCGCGCCGCCACGGGATCTCGCACAGCGGGCTCGTCGAACGGAACATCACGCCGATCGGGACCGCGGCAGCAGTGGGCCACCACCGCCTGCCCTGCTCGTCGCAGGAGCGGGTCGAGGCCGCCTCGGTGCGGGCGTGTGCCTCCTCCGCCAACAGCTCGGCGAGCCGCGCATCACCGCGATACTCGGCCGCCGCAGCCATGTCTTGCAGTTCACCGATCGTGATCACTGGGGTGCACTCCCCTCAGACAGGCCGGAAGCCGCAGTCGGTGCAGAGCCCGGGCAGGGGTGCCGCTCCGGAGCGGCCAAGTGCTGCACGATGTTGCCGATCCCCCACTGCTCGAGGATCGGCACGTAGGGATTGGTGAGGAATTCGCCGTAGGCGTGCAGGGCATCCAAGCGTGCGGCCAGCTCGTCGACCAGATCGAGCAGCTGCACCGAGTTCTGGGGGCTCAGCCCCTCCTCGCCTTCGGAGGCGACGAGCCATTCGCGCAACTCGCGACGGTCGCCGGGATCGTTGATGCGCCAGTGCCCTTGGGTCATCGTGCGGACACCACCACTTCGATGTAGCCGCGGGTGAAGACCGCGTCCAGGCCCCCGAGGAGGTAGCGAGTATCGCTCGGGGGCGCGACCGCACGGACGTGTTCGTCGTGGCGCACGAATTCGCGCTGGTCGCCTACCGCTCGGAATCGGGTTCGATCCGGGATGTCGATCGCCGATTCCCAGCGACGCGCCTCCCACGCTCGGGGCCGCTGCCAGCCCTCGGCCTGCTCGAGGTGAGTCCGCACCCGCGCAGCGATCCGCTCAAACTTCCACCGTTCGCCGGCGTGCAAATCCGGCCACGACGACCCGGGCTCGGGATCGTCGGGATCACACTGCGTCGCGATCCAAATCAGGCGCGCCAGCTCGTCGGTCGACGCTCCCGCCGAAGCGTCATAAGCGCGAACGTCGTCGGCAATCGCGGTCATGCGAGCACCTCGATGTAACCGTCGCTGTACTCGTCGTCCAGTGTGGCGGCGATGAACGCCGCGTCGGCGACTTCGGCCTCCCCGACCGTAGGCGCGGGTAGCGCGTACCGATCGGCACGCACCCACTGGTTCTCGTGGTCGCCGATGGGCCGGAATCGCACGCCCTCCGGAATGCTGGCCGCGTATTTCCAGCGGCGGCCGGGTTCCGCTGGTCGCGCCCAGCCGTGTTCCTCGAGACGGACGCGGATCGCCGTCGCGAGCTCGGTCAGCCGCTCGCGCACCAGCGGCGGCAGTGATGCGAAGGTTCCGTCCTCGGGTGCTTGTGGGTGCAGCGCGTGCACCAGCGGCGCCAGGTGCCGCTCGTCGTAGTCGTGTTCGCGGCGGGCGGCGAGCGTGTCGGCGAGGTCGGCGAACTCCGCGTCGCCGTAGGTGCGGGCGGTCGCGGCGAGCGCCCGCAGTTCCGTGGTTCCGATCATGGGTCGGGTAGGCTCCTTGTCTGGATCGAAGGTCATGTGTCGGGTCCGGCCGGTCGCCGCGTGGGAGGTTCGCGGCGACCGGACACGTGTTTGCAGGGTTGGAAAGCGCGGCCCGCAGCCGGTGGTGCACCGTGAGGGGTTGGCCGCGGGCCGCGCGCACCTCGGAACGCCGGGAATGTCGCCGGTGCCGAGGGCGACTCAGGGTTAGGGCAGCCAGTGCAGCGTCGGCGCGTCGAACACGGCCACCACCAGCGGGGCGGGGCGCAGCAGTCCCCACATTTCCAGCAGCTCACGCACGGTCATCACCTCCCACGTCGAACTCCAGGCAGGTGCGCGATGGGAGCCAGTCCCAGTCGACCTGGTCGGTGTCGAGGAAAGACGGGATCGTGCCAGCCCACACATGCTGGCCGTCCTCGCGCAGGCCCACATACACGACCTCAACCGGAATCGCGGTGTCACCGCGCAGGATTCGCACGCCCCGAGGCGGCATGGGCACCGAAGGCAGGACCGAGGTCATCGCGTCCTCCGCAGCGGCCGGGGAGCGAATCCGGAGGGCCGCTCCCCGGCGCCGTGGTAGCCCTGCGGGGACGGGACGCGCCGAGGTTTCGGCCGGACCCGGATGTACCCGCGGGGTCCGCCGCCCGCGTGTGCGGGGGTGCGGGGGTGGCCGGTCGCCGCGGCGGGCGGGAGTGCGTCGGCGACCGGCCGGGCCTTCCGCGCGAGCAGGGTTCGCGAGGAAGGGGATTCAGGGATGGGGACCAGGTACGGGCCGTTCCGGTATCGGCGAGCCAGCTTCCGGCGCGCTTGCAGCCAGACCAGCAGCGCCCACTCGGTGCCAACGGCGCCCACGGTCAACGCGACCGCCGCGGTACCGAGGAACAGATCGGAGACGATGACGCCCGTGCCGTACAGGACCCATGCGCCGACAAGGAGGGCAAGGCTGCTGCTGCACAGACGATTCGGAGTCAACATCAGTCACCCCCGCCGGGTCCGCCGCAGTCACCACCGGCGAGGTCGGACCCGCCGCCACCGCTGCCCGAGCCGCTCCCCGCGCACAACGTGTCCGAGGGGTGGCCGGTCTTCGGCTCGACCACGGAGATCCCGTCAGGGTCGGTGGCATGCGAATCGGAGGGAGGGCGCACGACAGCGCACTGCGCCGGTCGAACGACCGTGGTCTCTGACTCGGCCCGGCGATGCCGCCCGGGCTTCGCCGCATTCCGCGCGGCGGTGACGGCCGCGGTACCAGCGAAGGCATCGGCCCCGCTAGCCTGGGGACGTACGAGCCCGGTATCGGACGCGAACGTGCGCGTTCGCGACGGCGGTTGGCCCGCCGAGCCGATCAGTGTTCCGCATTCAGCTGCCAGGCAACGCATCTCACGCGCCAGAACGCGTATCTCGGCCAGATTTCTACGCACCTCGGCGTTGTGCCTGGCGGTGCGGTGAGCCAGCTCGCGCGCCTCGTTTCGGTGGGTGGCCGCGACGCACGCGGCCCAAGGCGCGACTACGGCGCAGCCCACCCAGATCCCGGTCAATATCCAGGCCAGTGCGGTGGCCATCACAAATCCTCACGGGTGAGCTGTGCCCGACGGGCCCGGGCGGCGATGACCTGGGTCTCGTCACGCAAATCGCGTGCGGCCGTGGCGAACAGCGCGGCGAACCACGCGGCCAGCACGCTCACCGCCACGGCGCCAAACAGGGAAATCCAGCGGGTCACGATACCGCCCTCCCCTCGGCCTGGTGACACGCCGCATCGTCGCGCGCCTGGAGTCGATAGGAGCGGATCAGCGCGACGGCACCGTCGAGGTCGCTGGGCTGAAATCGTGCGAGTTGACGCTGGATCCAAGCCTCGTCCGGGGTTACTCGGCTGGGGCTCGAGCCGCCGGAAGGGCGCTTAGGCGTACGGGGTGCGGGCTCTTTCATGACTCGGCCGTTCGTCATGCGATTTGCACAGCAGTTGACAGCTCGGATACACCGAAAGCGCCGCGCTCGACGAACAGGTCCTCCCATGGCACCTCGAGCCGTGACGCGAGAGAGATCGCGAGATCCTCACTCAACGTGCGCAGCTTCCCTGTTTCCAGGGCGTGGATGGTGGTGTGCGATCGCTTGACGAGCATGCCGAGCTCGCGCTGGGTGTAGCGGCGCTGCTTCCGCCAGCGGCGCAGCACGGCCGGGTCTCGGACTTGCATCCAACAGTCCTTTCGACGTCGAGATGAATACTTTCGCGCTGCCATGATCACCTCAGGTTGCCAGGGTGTCAATTGTCAATTATGACACTAAGCAATCGTTGATAGACTGTCAACTGTCATTCGTGCAGCTAGATGTGCCATCATCATGCGGATGGTTGCCAACACCCCTACGGGCGCGTCCTAGCGCAGCAATGCACGTACCGGGAGAGTTAGATTCGTGACGACGTTGCGGGAACTGCTGCAAGGCGTGGCCGATCGCGGGTTATCCACCCGCGCGATGGAGAAGCGTGTCGAGGACGCCGCGCGATCGGCCGGTACGGATATGCGCCTCAACCGAGGAACCGCTTCCCTGATCCTCAGCGGAAAGTACAAATCGCGCCCCTCCGACGCCACCATTCGCGCGATCGCCTTCCTCGCCGAGGTACCCCAACGAGTAGCCTTCGAAGCCGCTGGCCGCCCCTCACCGGCCGCCCCGTTCAAGGACGAGTTGCCCGAAGGGGTAGATCAACTCTCCCCTAAGCGGCGGCGCGTCGCGATCGAAGTGCTCCGCGCCCTGATCGAGGCCGAGCAACTCGAGCATCGAGCCGAAGAGGCGGCCGTGGCCGCCGCCGACGATGCTGCCCGGCCAGCCACCAAGAACGGGAGCGCCGATTACATCTGGGGAACGCCTTCCCCGGAGCAGCTGGCGGAGCTGACCCCGGAAATGCTCGCCGAACTGGAACAGCAGAACGCTCCGGACAGGCCGGACTGAGCGTCGCCCCCACAATGTCCATGCGTTCTCTAGAACGCCCACATTGCTTCAGCCAGTTGATGATCGACGCCCGGATTCGAACACAACCAACCATCCCTATACGGCAGGGTGCCCAACCAGGTTGTGGTCCATGAAACCAGGCGTCTTCGGCGGCCTGTTGCAAGCACCGAGCCATCCGATGGGTGATGCCCCGACGCGGAATAACGGTAACGCCGTCGTGGCGCCAGATCACAGTTCCGATCTCGATCGTCTCACCAGCGGTCGTGATCTCACCGCGCGGCGCCGTGATCGCGATCCCTAGTGCTGCCAGGGCAGGTCCGATCACGCGAGTCCCACCCCATCTCGTGTGAATGACGTCATCGTCAAACCTTCCGCTACTTCTCCCCGACCCCCGCCGATGGCTCAACTGAGTCATCCCGGCTAGATCGTATCCCGATTCCACCAGCGCACAAGGGTTTTGCAGGGAAACGCTCCGGTTTTCCTTGCCAGCTAACACCGGACGGAAACAATCCGATAGACACCCTTGGGCTACCTCTGCGCGAAAGGGACTTGCCCCCAATATCTCTGCTACACAACAGTGTTCGCCGCGCCGATCAATTGATTTCCATCGGCACGGCGGCCAACCCACGCAACGGATAGATCTCTACCCCCACCTCGCTGTATCGGCCGCGATGTTCGACTGGCCGGATCTCGATTTTCATCGCTCGCCGAATCACGTCACGCTTCTGCACCATGTCATAGCCGGCCCACGCCCGGCGCACGTCCGGCCCGACGATCCCAGCCAACACCGGATCACCGATCGAGGCCTTCATCCGCTCCTCCGCTTCGCGGATCTGCGTCTTCACCTCGCTCACGTACTCGTCGACCTCCGCAGCGGTCAGCCCAGTCCGCGCGGCCTGCTTCACAAACACTCGGATGTTGTTGCGCAACCGCTCGATATGCGCCAGCTGCTCGTCGACCGATGCCTTGCCCTCGGCGTCCTCGGCCATCAGCTTCGCCATCGTGTCCGGATGCTCGAGCAGCCGCAACAGCACCTCCTCGACATGCGCGTCGACCTTCGCGATGCCCCGACCCACGCACCCGGCCTCGCAGGTGTAGAACGGGTAGCCGCGGCGGCTCCTCGTCGGCGTCCGCCCGTGCACCACTTCCTTACATTGCGTGCACGTCGCGATGTAGGAGACGAGGTGGACCGGTTCGTTGCCGCGGTGCGTGCGCCGGGACGGATCGTCCAGCAGCGCGACCAGACGCTCGTGCTCGTCGACGGTGAGAATGCCTTCCCACGTCCCGACGCGCACAACTTGGCCCTTGTGGGTCCGCAGGCCGGCATAGCTCGGGTTGGTCAGAATCTTACGGAGCGCCTTCAGGTCGAAAGCGCCTTTCCCGCCAGCCTTCTCCCATGCCGGTGTCAGGTCACGGCTCACCCGCTGCAGCTTCTCCAGCCGCGGCGGCAGCACCCTCCGCGCCGCCTCGCGGATTACCGCCGCCTGCTCCGGGATCGGCTCGCGGCGAATCGGCTTGCCTGAGTTCGGGTCTCGAACGATCCGGTAGCCCTTCAGAACCTTGCCGTGCGGCTCGCCCGCGGTCACCGCTTCGTCGATGCCCCGCTTCACCGCTTCGGAGATGTCGTCGGACTGCTCTTCGGCTCTCACCGCGTCCGCGTTCGCGGCGCGGCGATCCACGGCCCTCCACAGCTCATAGGTGCGCCCGCTGTAGCGCCACGGAATTCTGCTCTCGATGCACATGCGCCGCAGGTGCACGTAGTCGTCGAGGTCGCGGTGGCCGCGGTTGTGCGCGAACGTCCACAACCCGTCGGCATGCCCGGCCTGAATGAACTTCCTCATCGCCACGAAACCCTTGCGCTCCTGAACGCGCCGATACCGCGACGCCGAGAGGTTGTCCTTGAACACCTCCACCACGACCCCGCCGATGCTCTCGATATCGCGACGGCCCGCCTTCTCCTGGTCAGCAGGCGATTTGTCGCCGGGCCCGGACTTGCGGGCGTAGATGACCCATCGCAGCTGAGCAGCGATATCGAGGCGTTCACGTCGGGCCGCACGGGTGTTCTCCGTCACGCAACCAATATACCGGCTATTGACAAATAACCACCGACATCGTGCGCTGGTGCCTGGCCGCCCCCGGACTGACCTCGGCCACCCTGGTGACCCAGCTGGAATTCGCCCGCAAGCATTCCGGCGACTACGGACGCTGGTCCAAGCTCACCGTCGGCGAGTGGCCGTGGACCGCACTGCGCCTGGGGCCGAAGATCGCCCGCACGAGCTTTCATCCGGTCCCGCGCGTCGATGCGGCCGTGCTGCACCTCGAGCGCCGCGCGACGCCGCTGCTGCCCGGCGCCACACGGGCCGATTACCGCGCGCTGGTGGAGATCGGCTTCGCCGGCACGGGCGGCTGCCTGACGGCCTCGCTGCGCCGCCGCTTTCCCGCCAAGGCGGTCCGAAGGGCTTGTGCGGCAGCGGGAATACCGGAAGGGGTGCCCGTGGGCTATGTCCCGCCGGACGCCTGGGTGATCCTGTTCCGATATTTGGCCAGGTAGGGTCGCAGTCGTGGCGAAGACAGAGTCGTTTCGGGCCTCGTTGGACAAGCAACCGCACGAGGTCGCGTCGATGTTCGACGGGGTGGCCAAGCGGTACGACCTCACCAACACCGTGCTCACCGGCGGACAGGACCGATACTGGCGCTGGGCCACCCGTAAGGCGCTGGCGCTGCGGCCCGGCGAGCGGGTGCTCGACCTCGCCGCGGGGACCGGGGTCTCGACGGCCGAATTCGCGAAATCCGGGGCCTGGTGCCTGGCCGCCGACTTCTCCCAGGGCATGCTGGCGGCCGGGCGGTTCCGCGAGGTGCCGATGGTCGCCGCCGATGCCACCGCCCTGCCGTTCGCCGACGAGGCGTTCGACGCGGTCGCCATCTCGTACGGACTGCGCAACATCTCCGACCCGGACGCGGCGCTGCGGGAGATGCTGCGGGTGACCAAACCCGGCGGGCGGCTGGTGGTCGCCGAATTCTCCACCCCCACGTTCGGCCCGTTCCGCCGCGTCTACATGGAGTACCTGATGAAGGCGCTGCCGCGGGTGGCGCGCGCGGTGAGCAGCAATCCGGACGCCTACGTCTACCTGGCCGAGTCCATCCGGGCGTGGCCCAATCAGCCGCAGCTGGCGCTGCGCATCGCCGACGCCGGGTGGTCGACGGTGAAATGGCGCAATCTGACCGGCGGAATCGTCGCCCTGCACCGGGGCTACAAGCTGGGGTAACGTACCGTCGGCACCGGCCACGGCCGGGCGGCAGGGACTTCGCGGTGATATCGGTCACTCCTCACAGGCCCGAAATTCGGCTGTGTGGGGCTTCGTCACCTGGCGATAACGTTCGGTAAATCCGGCGCAATCGCGGGTGGAGATGATCGGCCTATGTCGTCGGATGCAGTACCCAGCCGCGCACCGGCCACCACGGCCACCACGTGCTCCTACTGCGGTGTCGGCTGCGGAATGATCGTCGAGACCAGGCCCGGCGAACGGGGTGTGCCGGTCATCGCCAAGGTCCGGGGCGACAAACTGCATCCGGTCAATGCCGGTCGGCTGTGCACCAAGGGCGCCACGCACGCCGACCTCATGGCCGCCCCCGGCCGCATGACCACCGCCCTGCGCCGCCCCGAGCGCGGCCAGCCGCCGGTGCCGGTCGCGGTCGACGACGCGGTGGGCGAGGCCGCCGCTCGGCTGCGCGAGATCCTGGAGCGACACGGGCCCGACGCGATCGCGCTCTACGTCTCCGGGCAGATGTCGCTGGAGGCGCAGTACCTGGCCACCAAGCTGGCCAAGGGGTATCTGCGCACCGTTCACATCGAGGCCAATTCGCGGCTGTGCATGGCCAGCGCGGGGACCGGCTACAAGCAATCGCTCGGCGCCGACGGCCCGCCCGGCTCCTACGACGACATCGACCACGCCGATCTGTTCTTCGTGATCGGCGCGAATATGGCCGACTGTCACCCGATCCTCTACCTACGCATGGCCGATCGGCTCAAGGCGGGCGCGCGGCTGATCGTCGTGGATCCGCGGCGCACCGAAACCGCCACGCACGCGGACCTTTTCCTGCAGATCCGTCCCGGCACCGACCTGGCACTGCTGAACGGCCTGCTGCATCTGCTCGTCGAGAACGGTGATATCGATGAGGATTTCATCGCCGCGCACACCGAGGGCTGGGAGGCGATGCCGGAGTTCCTGGCCGACTATCCCCCGGACCGGGTCGCCGAGCTCACCGGACTGGCCGCCGACGACATCCGCACGGCCGCACGGTGGATCGGCGAGGCGGGTGAATGGATGTCGCTGTGGACGATGGGCCTCAACCAGTCCACTCACGGCACCTGGAACACCAATGCGATCTGCAATCTGCACCTGGCCACCGGGGCCATCTGCCGGCGGGGCAGCGGTCCGTTCTCGCTGACCGGACAGCCCAATGCCATGGGCGGACGCGAGATGGGCTATATGGGTCCGGGGCTGCCCGGACAGCGCAGCGTGCTGTCCGAGGCCGACCGCACCTTCGTCGAGACGGCCTGGGGACTGGCGCCGGGAACCATCCGGGACGCGGCCGGGCCGGGCACGATCGAGATGTTCCGCGGCCTGGCCGACGGGCGGATCAAGGCGTGCTGGATCATCTGCTCCAATCCCGTTGCGTCGGTGGCCAATCGCAAGACGGTGATCGCCGGGCTGGAGGCGGCCGAACTCGTGGTGGCACAGGACGTCTACACCGACACCGCCACCAACGCCTATGCCGATCTGTTGCTGCCCGCCACGCTGTGGGCCGAATCCGATGCCACCATGGTGAATTCGGAGCGCACCGTCACCCTGCTGCGGCGCTCGGTCGACCCGATCGGCCAGGCCCGGCCGGATTGGCAGCTGATCGCGCAGGTGGCCACGGCCATGGGGTTCGACGGTTTCGACTTCGCCTCCAGCGCCGAGGTTTTCGACGAGATCCGCCGCTTCGCCAATCCCGCCACGGGTTACGACCTGCGCGGGATCAGCTACGACGAGCTCCGCGCGGGACCGATGCAGTGGCCGTGCCCCGATCCGGCGCAGCGCCGAAACCCGGTGCGCTATCACAACGACGGCGTGAGCCAGACGCTGTTCGTCGACGAGGACGGCAATCGACCGCGGCTGGCCTTCGCGACGCCGAGCCGCCGCGCGGTGTTCTGGCCGCGGCCGCACATGTTGCCCGAGGAAATGCCCGATGACGACTATCCGTTCGTGCTGAACACCGGGCGGCTGGCCCATCAGTGGCACACCATGACCAAGACCGGGCGGATTCCGAAACTGAACCGACTCGACGGAAAGCCGTTCCTCGAGGTCCATCCCGACGACGCCGAGCGGCTCGGCGTGCGCGCGGGCGATCAGCTCGAGCTCGCCTCGCGGCGCGGGCGCGCCGTGCTGCCGGTGCGGATCAGCGATCGGGTACAGCCGGGATGTTGTTTCGCGCCGTTCCACTGGAACGACGAGCAGGGCGAGTATCTGACCGTCAACGCCGTGACCAACGACGCGGTCGACGCGGCGTCGCTGCAACCGGAGTTCAAGGCGTGCGCGGTGGCGCTGCGGCGGGTGGCCCCGGTGCCGGAGCCGCCATCGCTGCCGGACGGCGCGGCGCATCCGCTGGCCGCGATGCTCGGCCTGGACACCGCCACGCCGCCGACGCTCAGCGAGAGCGAGCGGATCTACCTCGGCGGCTATCTCGCCGCGCTGCGATCGCTTCCGGTGCGGGAGGTGCCCGTACTGCCCGAATCGGCCCCGCTCTCGGCGCGCACCCGGCTGTGGGTCGACGGGCTGCTGGCGGGTATGTACTCGAGGGCGGGTGAAATGGACACGCCCGCAACCGATTCCGCCGCCCGCGCGATCACCGTGCTGTGGGCCTCGCAGACCGGCACCGCGGAGGAACTCGCGGCCGCCGTGGCGGAACGACTGGCCGCCTCCGGTTTCGCGCCGCGGCTGCTGGACATGAATTCCTGCGAGCCGAGCGAGCTGACCGGTGACACCCTGGTCGTCACCAGCACCTTCGGCGACGGCGGTCCGCCCGACAACGGCGCGGACTTCTGGGATCGCCTGCACGACAGCACAGTTCGGTTCACCGGATTGCGCTATGCCGTATTCGCCCTCGGCGACTCCTCCTACGACGACTTCTGCGGGCACGGCCGCCGACTGGATCAGCTGTTGGCCGAGCGCGGCGCGACCCGGCTGCTCGCCCGGATCGACAGCGAACCCGATCACGAGCCGCTGTCCGCGCGGTGGGTCGACGAGGTGATCGCGGCGCTCGCGGGCGAGGCCGGAACCCCCGCGGCGCCGCCGCCCGGCGGGACGACGATCCTGCTGACCCGGCCGGAGGCGCCGCCGCTCGGGCGCACCCAGCAGGCCCGCTTCACGCGCAACACGCCGCTGGCGGCCCGGCTGGTCCGCAACGAACTGCTGTCGCGGCCCGGCTCGGCGAAGGAGGTGCGGCAGTTCGGTTTCGATCTGAGCGAGCTCGATGTCTCCTACGAGGTCGGCGACTCGCTGGGGGTGTGGCCCACCAACAGCGAGGATCTGGTGGCCGAATGGCTGTCGGTGACCGGGCTGGACGGTCAGTGGTTCGTCGAGGTGGACGGCCGCGAGCTGCCGCTGGCCCAGGCGCTGCGCACGCGTTTCGACATCAGCAAGGTCAGCCACGATCTGCTGAGCTTCATCGCCGAGCGCAATCCCAGCCCGCGCCTGGCCAAACTGCTGCGCCGGGACAACCGCAACGAACTGGACCGGTATCTGTGGGACCGGCAGGCGGTCGACGTGCTGCGCGATTTCCCGGTGCGGGCGGATCCGCTGGACTGGCTCGGCGTGCTGAAAAAGCTCCAGCCGCGCCAGTATTCGATCTCCTCCAGCCCGCTGGTGACCCCGCACGAGGTACAGCTGACCGTCGGCATCGTGCGCTACGGCGAGGCCGGGGCGCGCCGCGGCGGGGTGTGCTCGACCTTCCTCGCCGATCGCTGCGCCGACGGTGAGGTGCCGGTATTCCTGCAGCGCGCACCGCATTTCCGCCCGCCGCTGGACCCGACCGCGCCGATGATCATGATCGGCCCCGGCACCGGAATCGCACCCTTCCGCGGCTTCCTGCACGAGCGGCGGGCGCTGGGCTGCACCGGGCGCAACTGGCTGTTCTTCGGCGATCAGTACGCCGCGGACAACTTCTACTACCGCGAGGAGCTCGAGGACATGTTCCGCACGGGCTTTCTCACCCGCCTGGATCTGGCGTTCTCCCGCGATCAGCGCGAGCGGATCTATGTGCAGCACCGCATGATCGAACACGGCGCGGAGCTGTGGTCCTGGCTGCGCGACGGCGCCCACCTCTACGTCTGCGGCGACGCCACCCGCATGGCGGGCGATGTCGACAACGCCCTGCTGCGCATCGCCCGCGTCCACGGCAACCTGGACTCCGACGCCGCGCTGGCCTTCAAGAAGCAGCTCGTCGCGGAGAAGCGCTACGTGCGCGACGTGTATTGACCTATACCGCGGGCGGATTCAGGCGGGCGAAGTCCGGCAGGCGGTAGTACGGGTAGTAGGGATAGGGCGGGGTGAGCGCGCTGGCGGTGTCCAGGCGGGCGATCTGGTCCGCGGTGAGCTGCCAGCCGACCGCTCCCAGATTCTGGCGCAGCTGCTCCTCGTTGCGCGCACCGACGATGACCGTCGCCACCGTGGGGCGCGACAGCAGCCAGTTCAGGGCGATCTGCGGGATCGTGCGGCCGGTCTCGGCGGCGAGATCGTCCAGGACGTCGACCACGTCGTAGAGCAGGTCGTCGGCGACGGGTGGTCCGGCCGCGGCGGTCTTGTGCAGGCGGGAATTCGCCGGAAGCGGTTGGCCGCGCCGGATCTTGCCGGTGAGGCGGCCCCAGCCGAGCGGACTCCACACCATCGCGCCCACGCCCTGATCGCGGGCCAGCGGCATGAGCTCCCACTCGTAGTCACGGCCGACGAGCGAGTAGTAGACCTGATGGGCCACATAGCGCGGCAGTCCGTACTTGTCCGCGGCCGCAAGGGATTTCATCAGCTGCCAGCCCGCGAAATTGGAGGCGCCGACGTAGCGGATCTTGCCCGCGCGCACCAGATCGTCCAGTGCGGACAACACCTCCTCCACCGGGGTCGCGGCGTCGAAGGCGTGCAGCTGGAACAGGTCGAGGTAGTCGGTGCCGAGGCGGCGCAGCGCCGCATCCACCGCGCCGATCAGCCGCGAGCGGCCCGAACCGGCGTCGCCGGGCCCGGGGCCGGTGGGCAGCGATGCCTTGGTGGACAGTAGGACTCGATCGCGACGGCCCCGGATGGCCTCGCCCAGAACCTCTTCCGACGCGCCGTCGGAGTACACATCGGCGGTGTCGAACATGGTCACGCCCGCGTCCAGGCCGATGTCGACCAGTCGGCGCGCCTGCCGGGCATCGGTGTCGCCCCAGGCCGAGAACAGTTCGCCACGGCCGCCGAAGGTGCCCGCACCGAAGCTCAAGACGGGGACCAGCAGTCCCGATGCGCCCAGTCGCCGATACTCCATGACCCCACTCCTAACGGAACAGATGTTTCATTAACGCGAGTCACGATACACTCGTGCGGCGACTAATGGAACTGGAGGACCGTTATGACCGATGAGCGGCCCGGCTCGCTGCGGCCCGGGGGCCGTACCGCCCGCGTCCGCACGGCCGTCCTGCGGGTGGCGGGCGATCTGCTGGCCGAACACGGCTTCGACCGGCTCGACCTGGCCGAGGTGGCGGCCCGGGCGGGCGTGGGCAAGACCACGGTCTACCGCCGCTGGCGCACCCCGGCCGGACTGGTCGCCGACGTCCTCACCGAGATGGCGGAAACCTCACTCCCCCATGCCGATACGGGCTCGCTGCGCGGCGATCTGCTCGCCAATGCCCGCCTGGTCGTCGCGACCCTCACCGACGCGCGGCAGGGTCCGCTGTTCGGATCCCTTGTCGCGGCGGCCACCTGCGATCCGGAAGCGGCACAGGCCCTGCGCCGCTTCTACGACATCCGTCTGGACGAATGGACGCCCTGCGTCGAAGCGGCCGTGGCGCGCGGAGAGCTGGCACCGGAAACAGATGCCCGCGCAGTGCTTTCCGCCGTCTCCGCCCCGCTCTACTACCGCCTGCTCGTCACCGGCGACCCCCTCGACGACCGGGTGGCCGAGACGGCCGCCGAGGCGGCTCTGCTCGCCGCCCGCGCGGGCCTGTTCACCCACTGAACTCAGCGCCGCACCCCTTGCGGGCCTTCGCACCCGTTCCGGATGGCCGCACGGGGTGCGAAGCGCGGGAACGGGTGCGGGGATCAGGGGTGGTTCGGGTCGCGGCCGGTGCGGCCGAGGACGCGGTGCAGGAGCGGGGCGTCGGCGGGGACCGGGACGTGCGGGCCGAACATGCCCGGGGTGCCCTCGGACGGGAATTCGCGGAGGAAGTCGAGCAGGAGGGTCAGGTCGGCCGCGGCGGGGTGGTAGTCCTGGCCGGTGGCGCGGGCCAGATCCCAGCCGTGGACGATCACCTCGTCCAGCGCGACCAGCGCCATGACGGCCGCGGGCATCGTCACACCGCCCGCCTCCGTCTCGCCCTCCCAGGCCGCCGGA
This sequence comes from Nocardia sp. CDC159, assembly GCF_023740735.1. Lineage (GTDB taxonomy): Bacteria > Actinomycetota > Actinomycetes > Mycobacteriales > Mycobacteriaceae > Nocardia > Nocardia pulmonis. Next base: position 153,079 of record NZ_JAMRXH010000013.1, on the reverse strand, counting down.
TCGCGCCACGCGGCCACCAACGCCTTCAGCTGCGCGGGAATTCGCGTGCGCCAGTCCGCGACCAGCGGGGCCTGCGGCCCGACCTGCGGCGGCTCCGACCGGCCCACCGACCCCTTGGTCGCCGCCTGCCGGAACGCCTCGGTCAGGCCGACCACATGCACCAGCAGGTCGCGCACCGTGGTGTCGGCGCAGGGGGTGGGCAGCTCGAGCTGCTCATCGGCGATGCCAGCGACCACCGACTCCAGTGCGGCGGCGGCCGATTCCATGTCGAACATCATTTCCTCCTCGGCTGCGGGCGGCCCGCAGGGGTGGCGCGGGCGCCCTGCCGATGCAGACGACCCGACCGCACGAAACTCATCGGCGTACGTACACCGCCAGGTCGAAACCCACTTGTTAGCGGCGAAAACCGCTGGTGGCGGGGAGAATTGGAAGATGAAGGGCGATCGAGTGGAGATCGTCGTCGACACCGGCGACGGATCTCGCAAGTACGAGGTGGCCGCGACACGGGCCGGGCGGCGGGTGGAGATCCGCATCGCGCGGGGCGTGGTCGAGGTCAGCGAGGTGACCCGCACGGGCACCGCGGTGCGCACCGCGCGGTTCATGGCCGGGCGCACCCTGGCACTGGTGGAATATCCGGCCGAAACGGGGGCACTCCCAGGCGAGTGAGCGCCGCGCGGATGATCGTGAAACGGTTGCCATGCGGGCTCACGACGTGCATCCTCGAAACTGCCGGGGCATCCCGGCAATCGGCCGACCAGCGAAAGGAGCACCCGATGACCGACCGCACCGCCGGCGCCATCGACGCCGTTCCCGAAGCCGATTACATGGAGCAGACCGTCCCGGCGTATCCGGATCTCGACGACGAGGACGTCCTCGTGCCATCGGGCGAACCGGCGCTGGAGGCCTCAGAAGCCGACGTGCTGGAACAGTCCATCGCGGTGCCGCTGGACGACGATTACGAGGACACCGGCTCGGCCTACTAGACCCCCGCCGCGATCCCGGCCTTCACACTCGCGTGCAGCTCACGCAGGCTGGACCGCTCGGTGGCCACCTCCAGCACCCGGATGCCGTGCGCGGGCCCGGTCAATTCGACCGCCAGCTCGGCGGGGTCGACCTGCCGATGCGGAATCCGGTAGGCCGCGCACAGGGCGGCCAGATCCATCCCGTGCGGGGTGCCGAAGACGCGCTCGAACACGCCCGCGTAATCCGGGTGGCCCTGCTCGAGCAGTTCGAAGATGCCGCCGCCGTCGTCGTTGGCCACCACGATGGTCAGGTCGGCGGGCCGTGGTTCGCCCGGGCCGAGCAGCAGTCCCGAGGCATCGTGCAGGAAGGTGAGATCGCCGATCAGCGCGATGGTGCGACCCGGATGGCTCAGCGCCGCCCCGACCGCCGTGGACACCGTGCCGTCGATTCCGGCGACGCCGCGATTGGACAGCACCTTGATATTCGGTCGCGGATGCGAGACCAGTGCCGCGTCGCGGACCGGATTCGACGCGCCCAGCAGTAGCTGATCGCCCTCGCGCAGCGCGTCCATCACCACGGCCGCCACATGCAGTCCCGTCGGCTTGGGGTGGCGCGCCAGACTTTCGCGCACGACCCCGCAGGCCATCGCGTCGACGGCGCGGCAGTGCGCGAGCCATTCCGGACGCGGCGCACCGGTGGTGATCGCGCGCGTGCCGGTGCCGACCACATTGCCCGACACATCGGGCCAGCGCGGACCGGTGGTCAGCGCATAGACGGTGACCTCCGGATCGGCCAGCAGATTCGACACCTGCCGATGCAGCGTGGGCCGCCCGGTGATGATGGCCTGCGCGGGTTTCAGCAGCGGCAGCGTCATCGGATGCAGCGCGGGACCGGGCATCGGCGCGGTCGGCTCGGCGACGGTCGGCAGCGCGGCCAGCTCCGGGCGGCGACCCGCACCATGTCCGGAGATCACCACCGTGTCCGGGGTGAGGTCGATCTCGAGCGGCACATCCAGCGTCGCGTACTGGGTTGCGGTCCATGGCATCCCGCCGGCCCGCCCGGGTGGGCACTGCTCGTCCGGCAGCGCGTCGGGTACCAGCGGCTCGCGCAGCGGAATGTCGAACTGCACGGGTCCGGCATTGCCGGAGCGGCTGCCCCGCGCCGCGGCGAGCACCCGGCACACCGCCGCGCGCCAGACGCTGTTCTGTCTGCGGTAGCCGTCCTCCCGCTCGGCCAGGCCGAGACTGATCGCCGCGCGCACCTGGCTGCCGAACAGCCCGAACTGCTCCACCGTCTGATTCGCGCCGCTGCCCAGCATCTCGTAGGGCCGGTTGGCGCTCAGCACGATCAGCGGCTGGCGCGCGTAGTTCGCCTCCAGGACGGCCGGGCCGAGATTGGCGACCGCGGTGCCGGAGGTCATCACCACCGGCACCGGCCGACCGCTCGAGATGGCCAGGCCGATCGCGAGGAATCCCGCGGTGCGCTCGTCGATGCGCATATGCAACCGCAATCGACCGGCGGCATCGGCGGCCTCCAGCGCGAAGGCCAGCGGCGCGTTCCGCGACCCCGGGCACAGCACCACGTCGCGCACGCCTCCGCGGACGAGTTCGTCGACGACGACCCGCGCCTGAGCAGTCGATGGATTCACGCCCCCAGCCTGTCAGACAGCCGGTAGACGTGGGCAGTCGACTCGCTCACACACTGTTTTACAAGTTAGGTTGCGCTAACCTAACGTGCATGGCCAAGCGCACCAAATACGTCAAACCCGAGCAGCGCGAGATACTCACCGCCGAGGTGCTGTCGAGCAAACAGATCAGCCCCAACTTCGTCCGCGTCACCATCGGCGGTCCCGGCCTGGCCGGGTTCACGGCGATGGGTTACGACCAGTGGTTCCGGTTGTTCCTGCCGGGCCGACACGGCCTGCGGCTGCCGACCGCGGCCAGCAACCTCTGGTACGCGCAGTACCTCATGATGGGCAAGGAGCACCGGCCGGTGGTGCGCAACTACACGGTGCGCGCCTGGCGCCCCGCGGGCGAGGGTGAATTCGGCGAATCGGGCGAGCTGGACATCGATTTCGCGATGCACGGCACCGACACGCCCGCATGCGGCTGGGCCAGCGGCGTGTCGCCGGGCGCCGAGGTCGGACTGCTCGACGAGGGCATCATGTACCAAGCGCCGGAACACACTTCGTATTCGCTGCTGGTCGGCGACGAGAGCGCGCTGCCCGCGATCGCCGGGGTGCTGCGCTCGGCCCCGCGGGATCTGCGCGGTGCGGCCTATATCGAGATCACCCACCCCGATGACGCCCAGAAGCTGGACGAACCGGATGGTGTGCAGGTGAATTGGCTGTTGCGTACCGATCCGACCGCGGCCATCGGCAGCGTCGCGCAGGAGGCGGTGCGCACCGCGGAGCTGCCCGCGCAGGGCGTGTACGGCTTCGTTGCCGGGGAGCAGAAGCTCGCCTCCGGCGTGCGTCGTCATCTGGTCGACGAGCGCGGAATTCCCAAGGCGGACGTCACCTTCACCGGATATTGGCGGGTGGGCAGGTCCGCGGGCTGAGATCCCCCGACCCCCCGGTTGGTCTCGGCGGGCGCGGACACCCGCCGAGCAACCGATCAACCAGCGTGCTTCTGGATGAGGTCACCCACCCGCGGAAGCGCCTCGGCGACATGCTTTTTCGCCGACCCGCGGACCGCGGAGTAGGCCTTCTTCAGGGCCGGGCGCGAGGAGGCCTCGGCACGGGCGTCGGTCACGGCGAGCAGCGACTCGGCAACCTCGTCCTGCTTGGCCACCAGCAGATCGGCGAATCGGCCGTTACCCGAAGCCTGGTACTCCGCCCAGTAGGGCTCCAGGCGCTCGACGAACTTGGGCACGAACGATTCCAGCGCGTCCGACACGATGGTCGGGCTGACCTTCTTCGCCGCGGCGTATGCACCCTTCACGGCGAGGCCGGACGCGCCACCCTTGTCCGACACCTCCGCTTCCAGAACCTGCTGGGCGTCGGCGAGGAAGGCCGAGCGCTTGGCGTCATCGAGCAGGGATTCAGACAGTGCAGCAACCACTTTCAGGTTCCTCCGGATAGTTTTCGATGAGCGAGCGCACGCCACTATACGCACCGGACGAACCAGGCACACTCCCGCAACCCGCTAAGGCTGCCACGGCAGCAACTGGACCATCAGCCCTTCACAATCGGCCAGCAGCGTTTCGGATTCGTCTCGCAGCCTTGCGCTTACGAACGTCTTGCGTCCCTCGACCCGATCGACGGTGCCCTCGACCACGAGCGGAGTCTCCAGCGGAGTCACCTTGCGGTAGTTGACGTGCAGAAATGCCGTGCGACTTATCGGACGTCCGGCATAGTGCACGAGCGCGCCGAACAGATCGTCGAACAGCAGCGGCAACACCCCGCCGTGCACCGCGGAATTGCCGCCCAGGTGATAGCGCCGGAATTCCCCGCGCATGCGCACACCCGTCGGCCCGGCCTCGACCGTATGCCAGGGCGGCATCAGCAGACTGCCGCGCCCCGGCAACGAGACCACGCGCCCCGCGGGCCCCTGCAATTCGGGCGCGCGATACGGCTCCAGCAGATCGATCAGCTCCCGCGCCTTGTCCAGCGCCCGCCCGAACACCTCGTCCGGGCAGTCGACCGATACGGCCAGATCCTGCAGCGTCCGCATGGCCTCGACGAACGGCCCGAAATTTGCCCCCGGCCGCGCACCCACGACCTTCGGGAAGCCCCCGTGCTTCTCGTACCGATCCTCATCCACGGCACTAAGGTCGATAACCGGTTCCACTCGCTCGCTCATACCTGCACGTTAGCCGGAGTTCTTACAGCGTCAAACACAACTGACCGGTAGCTGGCTCCCATTCAACCCCAGAACTTGGCCTTCCCCACCCTCAACCCCAGCGGAGCGAGCCCGACAAGCGACCGTTCGCGGCCGTCTCGTCGTTCAGCGCTCGAAGCGCGAGTCTCGAGTGCTGAACGACGAGACATGCAGGCCGCGAACATGCCGGAGCGAAGCGGAGGCCAAACTAGCACTGTGACGTTCAATCCAAAGCTTTGGGAACCCGTCGAGGGTTTCGAGGATCTCACCGACATCACCTACCACCGGCACGTCGAACAGGGCACCGTGCGGGTGGCCTTCGATCGGCCCGAGGTGCGCAACGCGTTTCGGCCGCACACCGTGGACGAGCTGTTTCGCGCACTCGATCACGCGCGGATGACGCCGGACGTCGGCGCGGTGCTGCTGACCGGCAACGGGCCCAGCCCCAAGGACGGGGTGTGGGCGTTCTGCTCGGGCGGGGATCAGCGCATCCGCGGGCGCAGCGGATATCAGTACGCCAGCGGCGAGACCGCCGACACCGTGGACAAGGCGCGGGCGGGGCGGCTGCACATTCTCGAGGTGCAGCGGCTCATCCGGTTCATGCCCAAGGTGGTCATCGCACTGGTGAACGGCTGGGCGGCCGGAGGCGGGCACAGCCTACACGTGGTGTGTGATCTCACGCTGGCCAGCCGCGAGCACGCGCGCTTCAAGCAGACCGACGCCGATGTGGGCAGCTTCGACGGCGGTTACGGCAGCGCGTATCTGGCGAAGCTGGTGGGCCAGAAGTTCGCCCGCGAGATCTTCTTCCTCGGCCGCCCGTACTCCGCCGAGGAGATGCACCGGATGGGCGCGGTGAACGCCGTGGTCGATCACGACCGGCTCGAGGACGAGGCGCTGGAGTGGACCGCCGACATCCTGGCCAAGTCGCCGCAGGCGCAGCGCATGCTCAAATACGCGTTCAACCTCACCGACGACGGGCTGGTCGGCCAGCAGCTGTTCGCGGGCGAGGCCACCCGCCTGGCGTACATGACCGACGAGGCGATCGAGGGCCGGGACTCCTTCCTGGAGAAGCGGAAGCCGGACTGGTCGCCGTTCCCCTGGTACTTCTGAAGTGGTGGACATTCTCAGCAGCCGGGTCATCCTGCGTCCGGCGAACTACGAGCGAACGTTGCGGTTCTATCGGGACGGGCTGGGGCTGGCGATCGCGCGGGAGTATCCGGGCGGCACGGTGTTCTATGCCGGGCAGTCGCTGATCGAGGTCGCCGCACACGGTCGCCGCGAGGACGCGCCGACCGATTTCGCGGGCGCGCTCTGGTTGCAGGTCCGTGACGTGCACGACACCGCGGCGGCTTTGGCGCTGGGCGGAATCACCATCGATCGGGCCCCCGTCCGGGAGCCGTGGGGCCTGATCGAGATGTGGCTGCGCGATCCCGATGGCGTACCGATTGTGCTGGTGGAGGTGCCCGCCGACCATCCGCTACGTCGCGATACCCGTCCGCCGCGGGACAGCTGAGCCAGCGAACCGGCAGCATCGAACGACCGCTTTACCATCCCGGCATACAGGACCCAACGGGAACCTGGCACAGGCGTTAACGGATCCATAACGCACACTGGAGACGTGACCGCCGAACTATTGGTTCTGCTCATCGTTATCGTCACCGCCCTCGTATTCGACTTCACCAATGGCTTCCACGACACGGCCAACGCGATGGCCACCTCGATCGCCACCGGGGCGCTGAGTCCCCGGACCGCGGTCCTGCTCTCGGGTGCGTTGAATCTGATCGGCGCGTTCCTCAGCGTGGAGGTCGCGGCCACGGTGGCCGAAGGCATCGTCCGGTTGGATCAGGTCGGCGGGCCGGACCTGCTGGAGATCGTGTTCGCCGGACTGGTCGGCGGCATTCTGTGGAATCTGCTGACGTGGCTGTTCGGCCTGCCGTCGAGCTCCTCGCACGCCCTGTTCGGCGGGCTCATCGGCGCGACCATCGCGGCGCTGGGGTGGAGCGGGGTGATCTGGTCGGCCGGGCAGAAGGGCGTGCTGGCCAAGATCGTGGTGCCCGCGGTACTCGCGCCGGTGGTGGCCGCGCTGGTCGCCTCGATCGGCACCTGGCTGGTGTACCGCCTCACCCGCGGCAGCGAACAGCGCGTGGTCGACCGCGGCTTCCGCTGGGGTCAGATCGGCTCGGCCTCGCTGGTATCGCTCGCGCACGGCACCAACGACGCCCAGAAGACGATGGGAATCATCTTCCTGGCCCTGATCGCCTACGGCTCGGCCAGACCCACCGATCAGCTGCCGCTGTGGGTCATCGTGGCCTGCGCGATCGCGATCGCGGCGGGGACCTCGCTGGGCGGCTGGCGAATCATCCGCACCCTCGGCAAGGGACTGGTCGACATCACCCCGCCGCAGGGTCTGGCGGCCGAATCGACCAGTGCCGCGATCATTCTCACCTCGGCGCACTTCGGTCTGCCGCTGTCGACCACCCAGACCGTCACCGGCGCCATCCTCGGCACCGGACTCGGGCGGCCCGGCGCGGAGGTGCGCTGGACGGTGCTCGGGCGCATGGTGGTCGCGTGGGTCTGCACGCTGCCGCTGGCCGGGCTGGCCGGTGCGATCTGCTGGGGGCTGGCGCACGGGATCGGCGGATTCCCGGGTGTGCTGGTGGTCTTCGCGGCGCTGATCGTGCTGTCGGGACTGATCTATCTGCGCTCGCGCCGCACGCCGGTGCACGCCGCCAATGTCAACGCCGAGTGGACCGAGCCCTCGGCCGCGGCGGCCCAGACCACCGCCGAGGTGTTGCCGGAGACCGAGTCCGCGGGGAGGACCTGATGCAGACACTCGTGACCGATCTACAGGAACTGGCGCGAGTGACGCTGGCGGCGCTCCTGTTCGGGGCCGGGCTGCCCGCGATCTTCGCACTGGGCGTGCGTTTGCAATCGCGCAGCGGGGTATCCGACAGCACGGACGGCGCGGCCGTCCGCCGCACGGCCGCGGTGGGTGCGGCGCTCTGCTACGCGGTGGTGCTGGCCACCGTCGTCGCGGGCGTGCTGTTCGTGGCCAAGGCCTTCCTCGCGAGCCGACTGGGCATCCACCTGTTCGGACAGTGACCGCCGAAAGGACATCCGTGACCGATGACCGTGAACCGCCCCAGCGCGCCGAGCGCTCGGAGGCCTCGCAGTCGGTGCTGGCCAAGGTGCTCGGCTGGTTGAAAGCGGGCTATCCGCAGGGCATTCCGCAGTCGGACTACGTGGCGCTGCTGGCGGTGCTGCATCGCCGTCTCACCGATTACGAGGTGCAGATGATCGTCGGCGAGCTGGTGCGCGAGCGCGACGGCGACGCCGAGATCGCCCTGGACGAGATCGCCGATGCGATCGCCCGAGTTGCCAAGGAGCAACCCGGCGAGGACGATATCGCTCGGGTGGCCTCCCGGCTCGCAGCCGGTGGATGGCCGCTGGCGACACCGACGTCCGATTGATCCCGATTCCCCGACCGACGAAGGGAGGACGGACCCGTGCGCGGGTCGCCGACCTTGACATGACACGATCGCGAACGTGAGCAGTACCCTGCGGACCCTTCCCATGCCCACCGGTGCCGCGGTGGGTGACGTTCTGCCGCATCTCCGGGAAGCATTGGACGGCAACGGTCCGGCGTGGCTGCCGGTCCCGACCGGTGACCGTCGAGAATCACACCGGCTGTCGAGCGCGCTGCGCCCGGGCGAGCCGATCGAGGAGGATGTGGCCCTGGTGGTCACCACCTCGGGCACGACCGGCGTGCCCAAGGGCGCGATGCTCACCTCGGCGGCCCTGCGGGCCAGCGGCGAAGCCACCCATGAGCGCCTGGGCGGCCCCGGCCAGTGGCTGCTGGCCCTGCCGACCCATCACATCGCCGGAATTCAGGTGCTGCTGCGCAGCATTCTGGCCGGGACCGAACCCGCGGTGCTGGACGTTTCCGACGGCTTCCTGCCCGGCGGCCTGGCCTCGGCCGTGGCCGGAATGACCGGCCCACGCCGCTACACCTCCCTGGTCCCCACCCAGCTGATCAAGGCCCTCGACGAGCCCGCGAGCGCCGAGGCGCTGGCCGCGCTGGACGCCGTCCTGGTCGGCGGCGCGGCCACCCCCGCACCCGTGCTGGAGCGCGCCCGCGCGGCCGGGATCAACATCGTGCGCACCTACGGCATGAGCGAAACCTGCGGCGGCTGCGTCTACGAGGGTCTCCCCCTGTCCGGCGCCCAGCTCCGCATCGAGGACGGCCGCGTCCTGCTCGGCGGCGCCATGCTCGCCAAGGGCTACCGCGGCCTGCCCGACCACCCCGCCTTCGCCGAGCCCGGCTGGTTCCGCACCGAGGACGCCGGAATCATCGAGAACGGCCGACTACGCATCACCGGCCGCCTCGACGAGGCGATCACCACCGGCGGCCTCCTGGTGATCCCCCAGGTGGTCGAGGCCGTCCTGGCCACCCACCCCGCGGTGAACGAGGTTGTCGTCCTGGGCCTCCCCGACGAACGCCTCGGCCAACGAGTAGCCGTCGCCGTCGTCCCCGCCCCCGGAACCATCCCCACCCTCGACGAATTACGCGACCACGTCACCGCCGAACTGGACTCGATAGCCGCCCCCCGCGAACTGGCCATCGTCGAGGAAATCCCCATGCGCGGCCCAGGCAAGCCAGACCGCACCAAACTACGGGACCACCTGATCTCGGAGTCGGCCCGCTAGCCCCGTCCCGGCGCGCCGGGGCGCACCGGGACGGGGAACGAAAGTGCCGCGCTGCTCGGGGAGAGCACCAGCTATCAATAAAAGTGCCGCGCTGCTTGGGGAAAGCACCAGCTATCAACAAAAGTGCCGCGCTGCTCGGTGAGAACACCAGCTATCAACGAAAGCACCACCACTGCTGGGGGAGAACACCAGTCCGTCGATCCAGCCGCTACCCTCCCCATTCGCGGAGCACCAGAGTCAGCACGCACTCACCAGTTGCCGGCGCCGGAGCCAGCACTCGAGCACCGCCCCCGCCACCCCAGTCGGTCGCCGGGGGCCACTTTCACGAGTCACCTGACACCTACGCCCCAATCAGCTGCCCGGCACCTTGAGCCAGCATCCAGGCATCGCGTACGGCGCGTCGCTGATCTGCTGCCCGTGAGCAAACCCTCGACAACCGGGCGCTTCTCGTTGCCTGCCGTGCGGCCGCCAGGCCGGACGACAGGCAACGCGGTGGGTGCAAGAGGGGATGCAATCTTCGTGCAAGGGGCGTGCAAGTCCGTGGGGCGAGGGTGGGGGCATGACTTCTTATGCACCTGATGAGGCTCTCGCTATCGAGGCGGATGGGCTGGTCAAGGTTTTCGGGGAGCAGCGGGCCGTCGATGGGGTGAGCCTGGCGGTGCCGCAGGGCGCTGTGTATGGGGTGCTCGGGCCCAATGGGGCCGGGAAGACCACTACGATCCGCATGCTCGCCACGCTGCTGCGACCGGATGGGGGTAGCGCTCGCATCTTCGGACACGATGTGGTGGCCGAGCCGACGGCGGTGCGGCAGTTGATCGGGGTCACCGGGCAGTACGCCTCCGTGGACGAGAAGCTGTCGGCCACCGAGAATTTGGTCATCTTCTCCCGCCTGCTCGGGCTGAGCCGAGCCGATGCCCGTCGGCGGGCGAACGATCTGCTGGAGGAGTTCGGCCTGACCGAGGCCGCCGACAAGGCGCTGGAGAACTTCTCCGGCGGCATGCGGCGGCGCCTCGATCTGGCCGCCAGCCTGATCGCGACCCCGCCGCTGCTGTTCCTCGACGAGCCCACCACCGGCCTGGACCCGCGCACCCGAGCCCAGATGTGGGAGACCATCCGGCGACTGGTCCGCGAGGGCGCGACCGTCCTGCTCACCACCCAGTACCTGGACGAGGCCGACCAGCTGGCCGACCGCATCGCGGTGATCGACCGCGGCAAGGTCATCGCCGACGGCACCTCCGATCAGCTCAAATCGTCGGTGGGCCTGTCCGCGCTGCAGGTCACCCTGGCCGATGCGAGCCGAATCGAACAGGCCCGCACGATCATCGGCGAATTCCTCTCCCGTACCAGCGGCCGACTGGTCGAGGCCACCATCACCCCGGAGGCCGGGCGCGTCACCGCACCGCTCGACGATCCCGGCGTCACCGCCGATCTGCTGATTCGCCTGCGCGACCACGACATTCGCGTCGACGAGATCACCGTCAGCAAGCCCAGCCTGGACGAGGTCTTCTTCGCCCTGACCGGACACGGCGCCGAGGACCAGAACGACAACGACACCGAAAGGAGTGCGGCATGACCACCATCACCGCACCCACCGCCCCCGCACGCCGCGCGGGCAGGACCGCGATTCCGGCGGTCGGCAACCACATCAGCCTCCGGCAGACCGTGGCCAACTCGCTGACCATGGCCTACCGCGGCATTCTCAAGATCAAGCACAATCCGGAGCAGCTGTTCGACGTCACGGTGCAGCCGATCCTGTTCACCGCCCTGTTCGCCTACATCTTCGGCGGCGCCATCGGCGGCAGCGTGCACGACTACCTGCCCGTTCTCATTCCCGGAATCCTGGTGCAGACCGTGGTCCTCACCTCGGTCGTCACCGGCACCCAACTGCGCGAGGATATGGACAAGGGCGTATTCGACCGCTTCAAATCCCTTCCCATCGCACGGGTTTCGGCGCTGGCCGGGGCGCTCATCGCCGATATGGTCCGCTACGGCATCGCCACGGTTCTCACGATCGCGGTGGGCCTGATCCTGGGCTACCGTCCGGCAGGCGGCGTGTCCGGCGTGGTCGTCGCGGGCCTGGTCGTGGTGGTCTGTTCGTTCGCGGTCAGCTGGATCTGGGCCCTGGTCGGCGTGACCGGCAAGAGCGCCGCGTCGGTGCAGGGCATCTCGATGATGATCATGTTCCCGCTGACCTTCATGTCCGGCGCCTTCGCCCTGGTGAGCACGATGCCGGGCTGGATGCAGGGCCTGAACAAGGTCAATCCCGTGTACTACATGGTGAATTCGTGCCGGGAGCTGATGAACGGCAATGTCTACAGCAGCAACCTGGCGTGGTGCCTGATTGGGTCGGCCGCGGTCATCGCGATCTTCGCACCGTTGGCCATCCGGGCCTATATGCGCCGGGCATGACCTTCACCCCGAGTGTGTCCACTGGAGGTTCCCGGTCCCCGTCGTGGGGGGGGGGGGGGGGGGGCGGGGGGGGGGGGGGGGGCGCCGCCCCGGGCGCCACCAAAGTAGGG
>NZ_JAMRXH010000013.1:0-141059 GCF_023740735.1 Nocardia sp. CDC159 | reverse complement strand
CGGGCCAGCCCCTCCCCCCGGTGGGTCCCACGGGTGGGTCCCGGGCCCCCGGGGGGGGGCGGGGGGCCCCCCCACGACGGGGAACAAGGGGAATCCACCGATAGCCAAACAATTGATGGACAAGCTCATTAGAACCACTGGACGGGAACCGATTGGTAGGAATACTCATTCGTCCCGCCAAGCGGGACATCTATTGGTGGGCACACTCATTCGTCCCACCAATCGGGACACCTATTGGTGGGCAGACTCATTCGCTCCACCGATCGGGACACTTATTGGTGGGCACACTCATGCGCTCCACCGATCGGGACACCGGTTGGTGGACCACTCATTCGTCCCACTGATCGGCAATCTCGTTCAGCAGCGTCATGATTCGCTTGGCAACCGTCCGACGGCCGATGCGCGCCACCTGTCGCCGCACCTGCTCCACGGCGGCATCGTTCGCCACCGAACCGTGCAATTCCAGGTGCCGACGCAGCTGCATCGACGGGGTGTCCTCGCGGGCGATCGCCTTGCCGGCGAGAACGAGCAGCTCCCGGGCGATATCGGGCGACCGATCGACCGACAGCAGATACGACCCGATCGCCACCGCGACCGACCCGACCTGCGGTATGTCCATGAACTGCGCCAACCGCTCCAGGGTGGCGTCCACGAGCTGGCGCGGCAGCGCCGGCACGTCCTCGACCCGGTCGTGCAGGACATGGGCGTCGAGCACCGCGGCGGCGCGGATGATATCGCCGGGACCGGGACCCGAGAGGGGCTGCGGCCAGCCGTAGAGCTCCAGCGACTGCCGCAGCCGCCGCAGTCCAACCGTCACCTCGCCCCGCGCCAGGGCCAGCTCACCCCATCCGGCCCGCACCGCGGCCAACCGATGATTGGGCCGCGCCACCGGGTCATCCGGACCACCGGCCCCGTCGACCAGTCCCGCCGCGATCTCCAATTCACGGCGCGCCTGCTCGAACTCGCCGACGCCGACCAGCGAAAACGCCAGGAAGCTGCGCAATTCCACGCTCTCGTCATACGCACGCAACAGCTGCAGACCCGCCACCGCCTGCCGGTAGTAGCCCACCGATTCGCGATAGCGCGCGGTCTGGGCGGCCAGCTGGCCCAGATGCTGGGTGAGCATGGCGCGGCCCCAGACATCGGCGGGGTCGCATTCGTCCAGGGCCCGCAGGGAATCGCGCATCGACCCGGTGATGTCGCTGGAATTCTCGGCCATATTGGCGCGAGACAGCAGGGCCGACCAGCGGACCTCGCGGTCCCGCGACCGCGCCCCGGCGGTCAGGGTGCGCCACAACGCGATCGGCGACGGTCGCACACACAGCACCTCGCCGATGAAACGCGCCATCGGCGAGAGCGGGACTCCCGATCGCAGCACCCGACGCGCCCGAAACCGCAGCACGGCAATCTCGCGCAGATCGAAATCCGCGACCGTGGTCTGAGCCGCGATCAGCATGTGCGCGAACACCTGGAGATCGGCCGTGAATCGATCGGGCGCGGTCGGCGGCGGTGGTATCCGCAGCACCCGGCAGCCCCAGCTCATCAGGTCCATATGTGCGCCGCGCACGATCCAGAGCATGCCGAGCACCGGGAAGACGATGTAAACCGTTGCGGCATCTCGATGTTCGAGCGCATACCGCAGCACGGCCGTCAGATTGTCCTGCTCCTCGCCGAGCGCCAGCACGGCCCGCACCTGCTCCCCGGCGTGGTGCAGCTCGCCGACCTCGATCACGAAACGCCTGGCCCAGTCGGTCATCCGGTGCATCACCGCACCGGACTCGCCCGCGGCCACGAGTTGCTCCTCGCCGAATTCCCGCACCGTCTCCAGCATTCGGTAGCGAGTGCCGCCGTCCTCGTCCTCGATGACCGACAGCAACGACTGGCTCACCAACCCCTCGACGGCCCCGGCCACATCGACCACATCCACCCCGCCCGCGACCACCTCCGCGGCGGCCAGGGTGAAGCCCGCCGGAAACCGGCACAGCCGCCGCAGCGCGATCTGTTGCGGCTCGTCGAGCAGATTCCAGCTCCATTCGATCACCGCGTGCATGGTGCGATGCCGCTCGGGCGAAGTTCTATCGCCGCTGCGCAGTAAAGCGAACCGATGCTCGAGCCGGGACTCGATATCCTCCACGCTCATGGTCCGCGCCCGGGCCGCGGCCAGTTCGATCGCCAGCGGCAGGCCGTCGAGGGTGCGGCACAGCCGCGCGACCGTGTCCGGCTGTAACCGCACCGAGGGCCGCACCGCCCGCGCCCGGGCCGCGAACAGTTCGGTCGCCGGTGAGCCATGCGCATCGATGGCCAAGGGCGGCAACGGATATACCGCCTCCGCGGTGATGGCCAACGGCGCCCGGCTGGTGGTGAGCACACTGAGCCGATCGCAGGCGCCGACCAGATCCGCGACGACCGCGGCGGCACCGTCGATCAGATGTTCGCAGTTGTCCAGGATCAACAGCATCGGCCGAGCCGACAGCGCGTCGCGCAGCCGTCGCCGCGCATCGATTTTCTGCCCACCGCGCAGGGCCGTCGGGTCACGGCTGATTTCGCTCATACCGAGGGTGGCACTGATCGCTCCCTCGATCTCCGCGGGCGCGCTGTCTCGATCGGCCCGCACCGAGGCCAACTCCACCAGCACCACCGGGAGCTCACGCGATACCCGCGCCCCCAACTCGTTGGCGACCCGGGTCTTACCGGTGCCGCCGGGCCCGAGCACCGTGGTCACCCGGGACGTTCGCACAAGTTCTTCCAGGGCGGCCAGATCGGCATCGCGACCCAGCAACGGATTCGGCGCGGCACGCAACCCGATCGCCGAAGCAGCCGGCTCGGGAATCGGCGGCGCCGCGGCGTGCTGAGCCGTGGCCACTCGCTGGCCGGGGGCGGGCGCACGCACCGGCGCGATCGAATCGCCCCGCAGGATGGCGGTATTCAGCGCCACCAGCGTCGGTCCCGGATCGGTGCCCAGCTCGGCCGCCAGTCGGCCGCGCAGACCCGCGAAGATCTCCAGTGCCTCGTTACCGCGGCCGTCGGCGGCCAGCAACCGCATGAGGGTGGCGTGTGCGGGCTCGTCCAGCGGTGCGGCGGCCGCGATGCGGCGGGCGACGGCCACCGCACCGGACAGCTCACCCGCGGCCTCCCGTGCGGCCAGTTCCAATTCGTCGAGGGCGTGCCAACGCGTGGCGGCCAGCGCGGTCAGTTCGTCGGCGATAGGGCCCGGCGGCAGGTCGGCGGCGGGCTCGCCGCGCCACAGCGCCCGGACCGTCGCCACCAGGGCCAGACATTCGGAATGGTCTCCCGCGGCATGCAATTCCCGCGCCCGGCGTTCCAGTCGGCGCGCGCGAGTCAGGTCGACGTCGTCCTCGCCCAGCGCCAGCCGATACCCGGCCGGGCCGATCTCCAGGATTCCGTCCGGCAGCACCGAACGCAGCCGCGATACCTGGGTGTGCAGCGCGTTCATCGGCGCCCGCGGCGGCTGCTCGCCCCAAACGTCCTCGATCAGCGACTGCGCGCTACGGCTGCGGCCGGGATGCGCTGCCAGCGCCGCCACCAGCGATCGGGCGCGGGTCCCCGGCAGCGGGACGAGCCCGCCGCCGCGCCGTACGGCGATCTCCCCCAGTAACCCGACCAGAACGGGCTCTGCCGCACTTCGCGCGGCTGCGGTGGCGGCGCTGGGGAAACCGCTGTGATCAGGAGGCATGCTGCCCATAATCGTAAGCGAGAGGTCGACCGATTTCCGGTGCGCGTCGCGTGGCCTGGTGATCACCATTGTTCGCCTACGCTCCCGCTATGGCCGAATTCGAAATCTCCCGGGAAACCGTGATCGCCGCCGATGCCGCGCGGGTGCGCGATCTCATCGTCGACTTTCGCGAATGGAAGCAGTGGTCGCCGTGGGAGGATCTCGATCCGGATCTGCAGCGCACCTATACCGGCGCGGAATCGGGCGTCGGCGCGCACTACGCGTGGGACGGCAACCGCAAGGCCGGACGCGGCAGCATGGAGATCACCGGTGTCACCGACGACACCGTCGACATCCGGCTGGTCTTCGAAAAGCCGTGGCGGGCCACCCACCGGGTGACCTTCACGCTCGTCCCCGCCGACACCGGTACGACCGTGACCTGGCGCATGGTCGGCGAGCGCAATGCCGTAACGGGGCTGCTGGCCAAGGTGATTCCGATGGATTCGATGATCGGACGCGACTTCGACAAGGGCCTGGAACGCCTGCGGAAGGTTGCCGAGGCCTGAGCGCGGATTAGGCTGCCGATCATGGCAAGCGCAGCACAATGGCTCGAAGGAGCCCGCCCCCGCACCCTTCCCAATGCCATCGCCCCCATTCTGGTGGGCACCGGCGCGGCCGCCTCGCTGGGTGCGGCGGTGTGGTGGAAGGCCCTGCTGAGCCTGCTGGTTTCGCTGGCCCTGATCATCGGCGTGAACTACGCCAACGACTACTCCGATGGCATCCGCGGTACCGACGACGAGCGCGTCGGGCCGCTGCGGCTGGTCGGGTCGGGCGCGGCCAGCCCGGCCGCGGTGCGTGCCGCGGCCGTCGCGAGCCTGGCCGTGGGTGCGGTATTCGGCCTGGTCCTGGTGTTCACCACGGCCTGGTGGCTGCTGCTGGTCGGGCTGGCCTGCCTGGCCGGGGCCTGGTTCTACACCGGGGGCCGGAAGCCCTACGGCTACAGCGGCTTCGGCGAGATCGCGGTCTTCGTATTCTTCGGCCTGATCGCGGTGCTCGGCACCGAATTCGTGCAGGCGCAGCGGGTCGACTGGGCCGGGCTGGTCGGCGCGGTGGCCGTGGGTTGCTTCTCCAGCGCGGTCCTGGTCACCAACAATCTGCGCGATATTCCGACCGATTCGATGACCGGTAAGACGACGCTGGCCGTACGCCTGGGCGACACCCGGACCCGCACCTTGCATCTGGCGCTGCTGGTAGTGCCGTTCGCCGCCACGCTGCTGCTGGTGGCGCGCACTCCCTGGGCGCTGGTCGGACTGCTCGCCGCCCCGCTGGCGGTGCGCTCGAACACGCCCGTGCGGGGCGGGCAGAACGGGCCGGGTCTGATTCCCTCGCTGCGCGATACCGGCCTGGCAATGCTGGTGTGGTCGATCCTGACCGCGCTCGCGCTGGGAATCGCCGCCTAGCTTCGATCCCGGTCGGGCACCAGCACACCCAGCACCCAGTTCACCAGGGTGATGATGATCGCGCCGAGCACGGCCGCCCAGAAGCTGTGCACGCGCAGGCCGTATTCGGTGGCCTCGGTGATCTTCGCGGTGAGCAGCAGCATCAGGGCATTGACGACCAGCAGGAACAGCCCCAGCGTGACGATCACCAGCGGCAGGGACAGCAGCTTCACGATCGGCTTGACCAGCGCGTTGACCAGGCCGAACACCAACGCCACGGCCAGCAACACCACGATCTTGCCGCCGGTCCCATCGTCTTCCGGACTGATCAATTCGATCTTGTCGACCCAGGTGGCGGCGAGCCAGATGGCGACGGCGTTGATGACCAGGCGTAGCAGGAGAGCCATGGCGCCAGCGTAACGGCGACCGCGCCCGAACACCGGGTACGGCGTTCTCGTGCCGCATGGCGATCACGCCGCCGCGTCCAGCATGCTGTGGACGGCCTCGCGCAACGCGCGAGCGTCCTCGTATCCGCCGATCAGGTCTCGGGTCGTCGGGTTCGGGCCGCGCAGGATGCCGAGCAGGATGTGTCCGGCCTCGATGCTCTTGTCACCGCGCGTGAGCGCCTCCCGCAGGGACAGTTCGAGCACCTTCTTGGCGTCCTTGGTGAAGGGGATGTGGCCAAAGTTCATGCCGCCGCGGAAACCGAAGCGGCTCCGGCGGTTGTCCTCCTCTTGCGGTATCGCCCGCTCCAGGGCGTCCTCGCCGAAGGACGCCTCCAGGCTCTCCCGCACCGCGTCCAGATCGATGCCGATCGAGCGCAGCGCCGCGGCATCCTCCTCGCCCAGCGGCTCCCCGATCCGGTTGCGGTCGAGCCGCTCTCGCAACGCGTCGGTGGTCAGGCCCCTGTCCGCCAATATCTTTTGCAGATCGCGATCCCGGCATTCGGTGATGCCGAGCAGGACATGCTCGACATCTATTGTGGGCGAGCGCAATTGGCGCGCCTCCTCCTGCGCTATCACGACCGCGACGCGCGCTTCCTTGCTGAACCTCTCGAACATCAGCCGATCCCGCCTCTCCGGTTGTACTTCTGGTGGACCGCCTGCCGACTGACCTCGAGCGCGTCGGCGATCGCCTGCCAGGACCAGCCCTGCTTGCGGGCGTTGGCCACCTGGATCGCCTCCAGCCGCTCGAGCAGTCGACGCAGTGCGAGCACCGCGCGGAGCCCGACCTGTGGATCGGGACTGCCAGCGGCGGCCGCCAGAGTCGTTGCCTCACTCATGTACGTCAATTTACGTTGACATCCCGGGCAGTGTCAACGAAAATTGACGTCATGCGCCCGACAATCTCCGGAAGCGAACGAGGAATCTCAGCCGAGCCAGGTACCGGTGCGGAGGAATTCGGCCAGGACCGCTTCGGGTTCGGCGAGGTCCAGCCCCTGCCCGGCGACCCACGCGTCGTCGAAATACGTTCCGGCGTACCGATCCCCGCCGTCACACAGCAGGGTGACCACGCTGCCCGCACGCCCCTCGGCCAGCAGCTCGGCGACCAGGGCGAAGGCGCCCCACAGGTTCGTACCCGTGGAGCCGCCGACGCGACGGCCCAGGGCGGCACTGGCATACCGGCAGGCGGCGACGGATGCCGCATCGGGCACCTCGATCATCCGATCGACAACCGTGCCGAGGAACGACGGCTCGACCCGCGGCCGCCCGATGCCCTCGATGCGCGAGGGCATGCCGGTCTCATAACCGGCATCGCCGGTCTCGTATCCGCCGTAGAAGGCGGAGTTCTCCGGGTCCACCACCGCGAGCCGGGTGGCGTGACGGCGATAGCGGATATAGCGCCCGATGGTGGCGCTGGTTCCACCCGTTCCCGCACCTACCACGATCCAGGCGGGTATCGGATGCGACTCCAAAGCCATTTGGCCATAGATGGATTCGGCGATGTTGTTGTTGCCGCGCCAGTCTGTGGCCCGCTCGGCATGGGTGAACTGGTCCATATAGTGGCCACCCAGCTCGGCCGCCAATCGCGCTGCCTCGGAATAGATTTCCGGTGGTCGCTCGACGAAATGGCAACGCCCGCCCTGCGCCTCGATCAGGGCGATCTTCTCCGGCGAGGTCTTGGCGGGCACGACGGCCACGAAATCCAGCCCCAGCAGCCTCGCGAAATACGCCTCGCTGATGGCTGTCGAACCCGACGACGCCTCCACGATCGGGGTGCCCGCACGCACCCAGCCATTGCAGATCGCATACAGGAAAAGCGATCTCGCGAGTCGATGCTTGAGACTGCCGGTGGGATGGGTAGATTCGTCCTTGAGATACAGCTGCACGCCCCAGTCGCGCGGCAGCGGATAGCGCAGCAGATGGGTATCGGCGCTGCGCTGGGCGTCGGCCGCGATCAGCCGGACCGCGTGGTCGACCCAGTCGCGGGAAGTACTGCGATCGCAGTACTTCACTCCGGCTCCTCACCACGCAGCCGCGCCCGCAACTGCGCCTTGTCGTTGCGCCGCTTTTCGTCGACGGCCGCGATGTCCTCGTTGACCCGGGCGCGCAGCCGCTTGAACAGCACCAGCGACAGCGGCATCGCGACGATGAGCGCGAACAGCAGGGCCACGATCAGCGGGATGTCCACCTTCAGCAAACGCGAGAACAGGACAATCACGGCGGCGATGACCGCCACCAGCGCCAGCCGGGCGAGGGTGTACAGCACCAGGTTGCGCACCAGCCGCCGACCCGCCGAAACAGAGGTCTTATCGGCCGCGGCACCGCCCGGTTGGGATGCGTCACTCACGCGACCAGACTATGCGACCACGTACGCCCTTCCGGAGCGGGTCGGGGTTGGATAGGGGTCCGATCCCGGCCCGCCCGCACCCAGGACGCTGAGTATTCGCTGGTCACGGGAAAAGCGGGCAAATCCAAGCCGTACGGATATCCGATTTGTCTATTACTTCCCCTTTACCAACGTTAGATCGTTCGAGTACCTGGGGGTGTCAGTGCAACGATGTCGCTATCTGATGAGGGAACTGTCGATTACGGAAAGGTTTGCGAATGACTGCGATCACCGCGGCGAGCCGCACGTTGGGTTCCGTCAACGGCCAGGAGGCCCTCCTGACCCCAGGCCAAGTAGCGGCCCTGTTCCATGTCGATCCGAAGACCGTCACCCGCTGGGCGCATGCCGGGCGGCTGGGCTCGCTGCGTACGCCGGGCGGCCACCGTCGCTTCCGTGAGTCCGAGGTTATGCAGCTGTTGAAGTCGTTGACCACCGAGGCCACTCGCGTATAACCCCGATTTCCGCGTAGGCCGTGCCGCAGGTACGCCACACGATTACCCTCGATAGCAGGAGGTGAGCGACGTGACGTACCTGTTGGCACTCATCGCGGTGGTGGCCGTCGCGGTGTTGTGCTGGAAGGCGTTCGGACCGGAACCCTCGCACCGCCTCGGTACCGGCCGGAACCCCTCGCAACGCAACCGCATCGTCGGCCCGGACGACGATCCCGAATTCCTCTGGCGCATTTCCCGTCAGCATCGCGACGGCGAGCCCGGCCCCGACCGCTGAGCCATACGCCTCAGGCCCGCATCGCCACATCCACGAACCGGCGAATCAGGGCCGAATCGGCCTCGGCGCGATGCACCGGGACCAGGTGGGCCTCGGGCAGGCCGGTCACCGGGATGAGGACGACCCCGGGTCGGGCCAGACCTTCGACCCGCAGCGACGTGGCCAGGTGGACTAGTCTGGTGCGCACGATCGCGTCCACCGCGGCATCGACTCCCCATTCCGCGACCACCGACCGGCGACGGATCGGGCGGCCCGACGGCGTGGTCGGCGGGCTCCAGGCGTCGACGAACCAGCTCGGAAACGTCGGCGGCGGCATGATGACCTCGTAGTCGGCCAACTCCTCGGCGTCCACCGAATCCCGCTGTGCCAGCGGATGTTCGGCGCTGACCGCCAGGGCTCTCGAACTGATCAGCAAGGTCGGGCCGAAGGACAGTTCCGGTTCCAGATCGGCGTAGTCGACCGGGTTGCCCGGGAACCACAGCAGAAACAGATCCACCACCCCCTCGCGGAGCGCCTGGTCCAATTCGGACCCAAAACCGTTGAGCGGATGGGTCGAAACCGAGACACCCGGATACTCGCGCTCGAAGGCGGATACGTACATGTGCGCCCGAGCCAGGCCGATGGTGATGATGTACCCCAGCCGCAGCGTTCCGCTCACTCCGCGCGCCCGTGCCCGCGCATTGTCGATCGCGTGCAACAGCTCCCGGTAGCAGGGCTCCATCTCGGTCAGCAGCGCCTCCCCCGCCGCCAGCAGTTCCACCTTGCGGCTGGTCCGGGCGAACAGCGGCTCGCCGACCTGTCGCTCGAACAGCCGGATCAACTGGCTCACCCGCCCGGCGGTGAGGTGCAGCCGGGCGGCCGCCCTCCCGAAGTGCAGTTCCTCGGCGAGGACGACGAAGGCCTCGATCTGCCGGAAATCCACCGGGTTCACACTCATCCGACCACCCCGCAATGAGTTGAACGTGCAGCTCACTCTAACGCGCGCGACGGTAGAGCACCCCGATGCCGATCAGGCCGAGGTGAATACCCCTGTCGCCGTGGCCAGCGCATTCGCGAGGGCATCCGCACTCGCCGGGAGCAGCGGCAGCCGCACGGCGGGGCTGGGAATGCGGCCCTGAGCGGCCAGGACGGCCTTGATGACGACCGGATTGGGCTCGGCGAACAGAGCCGCCGCCAAGGGGGCCAGACGATGCGACAGCTGGCGCGCCCGCTCGATCCGGCCCTCCCGCCAGGCGGCGACGAGATCGGCGTACGCGACGGGAGCGACGAGGGCGCTGGCCAGGATCGCACCGGCGGCGCCCAGCGCCAGCAGCGGGGCGGCGTACAGATCGTCGCCCGCCAGCACCGACGTCTCGGCACGGGCCAGAAAGGCGATCGTGGTGTCGTCGATGCCGCCCACCGCGTGCTTGAACCCGGCGACATTCGGCAATTCGGCCAGCCGGCACAGGGTTTCGACGCCGAGCGTGCGGCCGGTCCGATACGGAATGTTGTAGATCACCAGCGGCACCGGGCTGGCCGCGGCCAGTTCGCGAAAGTGCGCCACGACTCCTTCCTCCGATGGACGGCTGTAGTAGGGCACGACCGTGAGGGCCGCGGTGACGCGCGGATCGAGAGCGGTGAGGGCCTGAACCGAATCGGCGGTGGCATTCGATCCCGCCCCCGCGATCAGCGGTGCGCCGCGCTCGGCACAGACGCTCGCGCAGACGTCGAGGACCAGGCGGCGTTCGGCCGCGGTCAGGGTGGCCGGTTCGCCCGTGGTGCCGAGCGCGACGAGACCGGCGGCACCCGCATCGAGCACCTCGTGCGCGAGGGCCGCGAGGGCGTCGGCGGCCACCGAACCGTCGGGAGCGAAGGGAGTGATCAGGGGAACGAACAGGCCGGTGAGCGTCATGATTTCAGCTTCGCGGCCGGTGAGCTTTACGTCTATTTCCCACTTCTGCTGCCGAGCGTAAGCTGAACTTATGCTCGATACCCGACGGCTGCGACTGCTGCGGGAACTGGCCCGGCGCGGGACGATCGCGGCCGTCGCCGAGGCGCTGGCCTATACGCCGTCGGCGGTGTCCCAGCAGCTGTCGGCACTGGAGCGGGAGGCGGGTGTGCCGCTGCTGGAGCGGACCGGCCGCAGTGTCACGCTCACCCCGGCGGCCCTGCGCCTGGTCGATCACGCCGACACGATTCTGGCGGTGCTGGATCAGGCCGCGGCCGAACTCGCCGCCGCGCGCACCGAACTCACCGGAACCCTGCGGATCGGCGCGTTCCCCACCGCGGTGCGGGCGCTCCTGACCCCGGCCCTGGTCGCGCTCAGTCGCGATCATCCCCGGCTGGAACTGTTCGTCTCCGAGCTGGATCCGGCCGATGCCGCGGATGCGCTGCGCGCCGATGCGCTCGATATCGCGCTGCTGCAAGAGTACGACTATGTGCCCGCCGAGCCGGAAAACGGCTTGGCGACAGAGCCTTTCCTCGAGGAGACGGTGCATCTGGCGGCCCTGGGACGGGATTCCCTTCCCGCGCATCGCAATTCGTCGTGGATCGCGGGAACGCCCGGCACGCTTTGCCATCGAATGACGATGAGCTCCTGTGCGGCAGTCGGTTTCACACCGCGCGTCCGCCACCACGCCGACGACTTCGGGACGGTTCTCGCCCTGGTGGCGGCGGGTCAGGGGGTGGCGTTCGTCCCGGATCTGGGTGCGGTCGACGTGCCCGCGGAGGTCGTGCTCACGCCGATGCCGATCCGGCGGCGGACCCATCTGGCGTATCGGCGTGGGACGGGCGGACATCCGGTGATCGCGGCCGCGCGGCGGGCGCTGCACGCGGCGGTAGGGTCACCTGCGCGCGTGCGTGAGGCTCACCCAGGTGCGGCGCAACCTGTCGAGCAGCGGTCTGTCGCGACGCCCTGACAGCGGCAGGCCCGCGCTGTCGGCGATTCGTTCCGCGACGGCGGGGATGTCGATGTCGTCGGTCCACACATGTTCGGCGAATTCCGACCGCCGCAATTGATCCAGGCAGCGGTCCAATTTGCCGAGGGCGAAATCATCGGCGACCAGTCCGTACACGCCGCGGCGGCGCACACGTTCCCGGATGGTGTCGTGCCGTGCCAGCAGCGCGAAATGACGGACATCGTGACCGGATTCCCGCAGCCGCCCAACCGTTTCGGCGAAATAGTCGGGTTCGACGACGGTCATGGGAGCCAGGACGACGCCGTCGTATTCGGCGAGCACCCGGTCCAACACCTCGTAGACGCCCTGCCGCCAGGCCGGAAAGTCCTGAAAATCCCGCCGCAGCTGCCGGGGCATCGTGCGGTGCAATCCATATCCCACCTGCTCCGGATCGCATACCACACTTCCCGCCAGCCGCCGTCGAATCTCGAAGGCCACCTGCGTCTTTCCGCCCCCGAACGGCCCGTTGATCCACACCAGCATGCCGCCCACCCTAGGCGCTCGTCGCAACATTCCCATCCGGAACCAGAGCGGCCTCGAATAAATTGCGGCAGAGAAAGGAGAAGCCATGTTCTTGCGGTTGATCGGCCAACTCGTCGGCGGCGTGCTGGATCTGGTCGTCGGCCTGCTGGTCCCGTAGCACCCCCTCCGTCCCCGACCGAAGGAGCTCACCCCGCATGTCCGCATCCCGCCGACTCCGCCTGCTCACCCGGACCGCCGCGCTCTGCGCGGCCCTGCTCATCCCCGCGGCCTTCGCCACCGCCACCGCCGCGAACCCCGCGGCCGAGGCGACCACCGCCACCCACCAGCACATCGCGGCGAGCAAGGGAAAGTCGGAGGGAAAGGGTGAGGCCCAAAAGAAGGGCAAGGGCAAAGCCGAGTCCGACTCGACCGGCAGCGGCAGCCTGGGAGCCACCCTGAACGGCCTGCTGGGCACACCCGGAATGGACGATAGGACCTCCCCCGATTCCGAAACCCCGTCCTTCGACCCAGAGCAAATGGACGAACTCGGCAAAACCCTCGGCGCCCTCGCCAACGGCTTCTTCTCGACCTTCCAAATGCCCACGCCCGCACCATGACGTAGCGGACACTGGCGAGGGGTGACGGCCGGTCAACGAGTTTGGGGAGGGCGGCAAGCTACCGCCCTCCCCAAACTCGTTCACAAAGGCTTTGAAACCGCCAGCCGCTCTAATTGAGCCCCGCGTAACTGTGCAACCCACTCACCACGATATTGATGATGAACAGGTTGAACAGCATCGCCACGAACCCCGCGATATTGATCCACGCCGCCTTTGTCTCCCGCCAGCCCGAGGTAGCTCGGGCGTGGAGGTAGGCCGCGTAGATGACCCAGGCGATGAAGGAGACCGTCTCCTTCGGGTCCCAGCCCCAGAAGCGGCCCCAGGCGGATTCGGCCCAGATGGCGCCGAGGATGACGCCCGCGCCGAAGATGGGGAAGGCGATGATGGTGGTGCGGTAGGCGAGGCGGTCGAGGGTGCGGGCGTCGGGGAGGCGGCGGGCTATGGCGCCGAGGAGGTTGGGCGATTCGCCGCCCTCGGGTTCGCGCATGCGCAGCAGGAACAGCAGGCTCGCTACGCCGGAGACCAGGAAGATGCCGCTGCCCGCGCTGACCACGGTGACGTGAATGGGGAGCCAGAACGATTTCAGGGCGGGGACCACGGGGGCGGCCTCGGCGTAAAGGACCTGGCCTGCCAAAAACATCAGGATGAGGACCGGTACCAGCAGGAAGACCCACATGGAGCGGTAGCGGCGATCGCGCATGAAGGCCAGGCCGGACAGCATCGCGGCGGCGGTGGCCATGGCGATGAACTCGTACATGTTCCCGAGCGGGAAGCGGTGGGTCGCGAAGCCACGCAAGACGATCGAGGCGAGGTGCAGGCCGATCGCCACGAACAGGACCGCGAAGCCCATATTGCCGAAGCGCTCCGCGGTGGAGCGCTTGGGTGCGGACTCGATGCGGCCGGGGGCCTGCGGACGGTCCGCACCGCCGCCCGCGGTCACCAGCTCGCGGGCCGCGGTCTCGCTGGTGCGCGCCGCGGCGTACTGCACGATGAGCAGCGCGAGCACCAGAACGTAGACCACCCACGCCGACTTGAAGGCCAGATTGCTGTATCCGGCCAGGGTCTCGTCGATCGGCATGCTCACTCTCCCGTGCTCTGCGAGTCGCCCAGCAATCGTTTGCGCAGGCGGTCGAACTCGCCGCCCCAACCGGCCTGGTCGGTGCGGGCCAGGCCGCCCATCTCTACTACAATACGTCGTTCATCATCCGAACCGGCGGTCGGGTAGGCCCGCAGCCATACCCGCCGACGCTTCACCAGCAGCGACACCAGCAGCCCGGCCATCATGGTCAGCGCGCTCACCAGCACCCAGCCCTGCGCCGGGTCATGCGAAACCTGCAGGTTGGCAAACTCTTTCGCACCGTCGAAGGTCACCTTGGTGCCATCGGACAGGGTGGCCGATTCGCCGGGCTTCAGATTCACCCGCTGCTGCTTGACCAGGCGTTTCTGCTTGATCATCTCCGGATCCAACGCGAACAGCGACTGCGGCCGCCCGGTGTCGAGTCCGGTCTCGCCGCGGTAGATGTCCACGGCCACGGCCGGATCGGTCAGCGCGGGATAGGAGGAGGTCAGCAGGTTGCCGTGCAGCAGCGCGGTCGGCGCGAACAGGCCCTCGATCGCGATCTGATGCTTGCGCCGCTCCTGCTCGCTCGGGAACATCCCGCCCGGCGGATCGAAGCGCATGACGCCGCTGGACAGGAAGGTGGTGGCGTCGTCGGGACGCCACTGCACGGTCTCGGTGCGGGTCTGCCCGTCGGGGTAGGTGACGGTGAAGGTCGGCGCGTAGCCGTGTCCCTGCAGGTAGACGCGGTCGCCCGCGACGCGCAGCGGGTGGTTGACCCGAATCGTGGTGTCACGCCAGGTATTGCTCGCCAGGTCCGCACCGGCCTGATAGGAGATGTTCGCGGTGAACATCTCGGCCTGGCCGTTGGGCAGATAGTCGGCCTTGAAGTCCTTGACCCGCACGCACAGTGGCGACAGCCCGGTGCCGTCGTTGACGCGGCCCGCCCGGAACGAGTCGAATGCCGCGGTCGAGGTGGTGCAGAAGCCGGGCCCGTTGTCGGCGATCACGATGACCGTGCCCTCGTAGCCGAACAGCTTGCCCACCGCGATCGCCACCAGCAGCCCGACCAGCGCGAGATGGAACACGATATTGCCGAGTTCGCGGAAGTAGCCCTTCTCCGCGGAGAGCGTGACCTCCTCCCCCGAGGTCCGCTCGACCACCCGCCAGCCGCGAAGTTCCGTGCGCGCCGCGGCGATCACCGCCGCGGGCGCGTCGTCCACGCGCGTCGCGAAGTGATGCGGCAGTCGGGACAGATTGCGCGGGACCCGGACCGGCGGCGTGCGCAGCGCCCGGTAGTGGTCGAAGACCCGCGGCACGATGCAGCCCACCAGCGATACGAACAGCAGCACGTAGATCGCGGTGAACCAGAAGCTGGAGAAGACGTCGAACAGCTGCAGCCGATCCATCAGCGGCCCGAGCGTCGGGCGATCGGCGATGTACTGGTCGACCTTCTGCGTGTTGAGGCTGCGCTGCGGCAGCAGCGCGCCCGGAATCGCGCCCAGCGCCAACAGGAACAGCAGCATCAGCGCGGTGCGCATACTGGTCAGCCCGCGCCAGGCGTTGCGCAGCAGGGCGAATGCGCGGCGCGGCAGCGACTGCCGCGACGGGCGGGCGGGCTTGTTCTCGGATGCGGTCATCGTGGCTGTCATGTCAGATCGGCAGGGTCACTCGAGAGACGAAGGCATTGCGCACCCATCCGACGAACTGGTCCCACATGCCGGTGACCAGCGCGACGCCCACGGCGACGAGCAGGATTCCACCGATCACCTGAATGGTGCGCGAATTGCGGCGCAGCCAGCTCACGCCGCGCAGCGCGCTGGCCGAACCGAACGCCAGGATCACGAAGGGCAGGCCCAGGCCGAGGCAGTAGGCGATGATCAGCACCACCCCGCGCGCCGCGGTGGTGCCCTCGGTCCCGGCGGATACGGCCATCACCCCCGACAGCGTCGGGCCCAGGCACGGCGTCCAGCCCAGCGCGAAGACCGCGCCGAGCAACGGCGCGCCGACGATGCCGGTCAGCCGCCGCGGGTGCATGCGGGTATCGCGCTGCAGCGCCGGGATCAGGCCGAGGAACGCCAGCCCCATCACGATCGTGACCACGCCGCCGATGCGTTGCAGCAGTTCCCGGTTCAGGTTCAGGGTCTGGATGACGCCGAACACGGTCACCGACGCGAGCACGAACACCACGGTGAACCCGGCGACGAAAAGCCCCGCGGCCCCGGCCACCCGCACCCGCCCCGCCTTCTCGGCCAGGGCGATCCGCTGCCCCTCGGCCTCGGCGACGGTGACCGGCGGCGCCTCCGCACCCACCAGCCCCGCCAGGTACGACAGGTACCCCGGCACCAGCGGCACCACGCACGGCGAGGCGAACGACACCAGCCCCGCCAGCACACAGGCCCCCAGCGCCAACAGCAACGGCCCCGACGCCGCCGTCTCCTGAAACGTCTCCCCCACCGACGCCAACCCCATCACCGGGCCCACCCCGACGAATCGCCGCACCCTTTCCAGCGCTTCGCACCCGTTGCGGACGCCCGCAAGGGGTGCGAAGCGTCGGAAAGGGTGCGGCGGGGCGGGGTCATCGGGGGTCCTCCGCGGCGATCCGGTCCACGACGGGTTGCAGGTCCTCGGCCAGCAGCGGGCGCAGGAAGACCGCGGCCACGCGGTGGTGGCGGTCCAGGACCAGGGTGGTGGGGATGACGCTGGTGGGGAATTTGCCGCCCAGGGCGAGCAGGGTGCGCATCTCGGGGTCGTAGATGGACGGGTAGCCGACGCTGTTGCTGATCACGAAGTCGCGCGCCTTGTCGCGCTGCGGATCGCGGACGTTGATGCCGAGCAGGGTCACCCCGCGGGATCTGGACTGTTCGTAGACCTTTTCGAGGGCGGGCGCCTCGGCGCGGCACGGGCCGCACCATTGGCCCCAAAGGTTCAGCACCACAACCTGATTCGGGAAGTCTTCGACCGAAATGGTCTTGCCGTCGCTCAGCAGATCGGGTCCGGACAGTCGGCCGATGGTGCCGCGCGCGGCGGGCGGATCGTAGAAGATCTCGGTCTTGCCGCCGGGCGAGACGAAGTCGAAGGTGCCGCCGGTGGCGACGGCGTCCTTACCGGTCGAACATCCGGCGAGCGACGCGACCAGGGCGGCGCAGGCGATCAGGACGGCGGCCAGCCGTCGCGGGCGCGCACCGCCGAAACCGCTCGCGTGCCCACGGATCGCCCGCGGAACCATCGGCCCCGCGGAACCATCGCCCGTGTGCCCGGTCACGCCCCCGTCACCCGAGGATCCGAACCGCCCGCCGGTTCGGAATAGACGATATCGATGAGCGTATCCCCCTGGTACACAAGGGAGGTCAGCGAGGCCAGCGAGCACTGCCGCTGCCGCGGATCGTGCCAGAGCCGCTTGCCCTCCAGGAAGCGCCGCAGCGTCCACACCGGCAGCTGATGCGATACCAGCACCGCCTCGTGTCCGGCCGCCTCCACCCGCGCCTTGTTGACCGCGGCCAGCATGCGGTGGGCGATCTGCAGATACGGCTCACCCCAGGAGGGGGTGAACGGATCGCGCAGCTTCCACCAGTGCCGCGGCTTGCGCAGCGCGCCGTCGCCGACCGAAACCCGCAGACCCTCGAAGGTGTTGCCCGCCTCGATCAGGTTGTCGTCGATGCGTACTACCAGGTCATGGCTCTTGGCAATGGGTTCGGCGGTCTCCTGCGCGCGCTGCAGCGGGGATGCCACCACCAGCGTCACGTCGTGGTCGGCCAGGGTGCGGGCCACCGCGGCGGCCTGCGAACGCCCCTGCACCGACAGGCTGAAGCCGGGCAGCCGCCCGTAGAGGATGCCCTTCGGGTTGTGCACCTCCCCGTGGCGCATCACGTGCACGATGGTCTCGGGGGCGGATTCGGCCGGGGCCGAGGATGATTCGGGCTGTTCGTCGCTCACGCGTCGGATCCTTCGGGTGTTGCGGCCGCCGCGGCCGCCGCGGCGGCGGGCAGGGCGGCGGCGATTCGGTCGAATGCGTCCTCGTCGAGGGCGGCGGAGACGAACCATGCCTCGAACGGACTGGGCGGTGCGTAGACGCCGCGATCGAGCAGGGCGTGGAAGAACGCCGGGAACCGCCAGGTCTGGGAGGCCTTGGCGGCGGCGTAGTCGGTCACCGGACGGTCGGCGAAGAACACGCTCACCATATTGCCCGCGAATTGCACCACGTGGGCGACACCGGCCGCGGTCAGCGCCTCGGTGAGCAGGGCGCCCAGGCGCTCGGCATTGCGATCGAGCGCGGCGTACACCTCGTCGTCGGCGGCGCGCAGGGTGGCCAGCCCGGCCGCGACCGCGACCGGATTTCCGGACAGCGTGCCCGCCTGATACACCGGCCCGATCGGCGCGAGGCGATTCATGATGTCGGCCCGGCCGCCGAAGGCCGCCGCGGGCAGGCCGCCGCTCATCACCTTGCCGAAGGTGTAGAGGTCACCCGCGACGCCCTCGCGCCCGTACCAACCCGCCGGGCTCACCCGGAAGCCGGTCATCACCTCGTCCATGATCAGCAGCGCGCCGTGCTCCTCGGTCAGCCGCCGCAGCCCCGCGTTGAAGCCGGGCAGCGGCGCGACCGCGCCCATGTTCCCGGCCGCGGCCTCGGTGATCACGGCCGCGATCTGCCCCGGATACGCGGCGAAGGCCGTGGCCACCGCGTCGAGGTCGTTGTACGGCAGCACGATGGTGTCGGCGGCCTGCGCGCCGGTCACACCGGGCGAGGTGGGCAGGCCCAGCGTCGCGACGCCGGATCCGGCGTCGGCCAGCAGCGCGTCGACGTGGCCGTGATAGCACCCGGCGAATTTGATGATCTTGCCTCGGCCCGTGTAACCGCGGGCCAGCCGCACCGCGCTCATGGTGGCCTCGGTCCCCGAGTTCACCAGCCGCACCCGCTGCACCGGCTCCACCCGCGCGGCGATGACCTCGGCCAGCTCGATCTCTGCCTCCGTCGGCGCCCCGAACGACAGCCCGCCACCGGCGGCCCGGCGCACGGCCTCCACCACCTCCGGGTGGGCGTGCCCCAGGATCATCGGACCCCAGGAGCAGACCAGATCCACAAAGTCGTTGCCGTCGGCATCGGTCAGCGTGCAGCCGCGGGCCGAGGCGATGAACCGCGGTGTACCGCCGACGGATTTGAACGCCCGGACCGGCGAGTTCACCCCGCCGGGAATGACCGCGGCGGCGCGGTCGAACAGTCGGGCTGAGACCGGCACCCTCACCTGGGTCGCGCGCGGAGAAGAACTCACGGTCCCAGTGTCTCAGCCCGCCCGGCGGCGGTCGACGACAGGGTGTAGTGCGGTGAGCCACCACACATCCGTCCCGGTTGCCCGGCGACCGCGGCGAAAACCGCAGCGGCCGAATACAACCACAACACGCCGGAACCGCTTTTCCCGCTATATCGATCGCTGATCGATTGCTGATGCGTACGCTCGGTCCATCCACACGTCGACGGCCGGGAGGGAATTCATGCGCACCATCCTGTTCGGAGCCACCCTGTTCACCGCGATGGCCGCCGCCGCGATCGGCACGGCCGGTACCGCCGCGGCCGCCACCCCGATCGCCCAGCCCGACGAGAGCCGCATTGGCATCACCCTCTCCCACGACGAGACCGCCGCCCTCGCGGGCGGGCCGCTGCCCGCCCTGGTCGGCATGATCGTGCCGCCGAGCCGGATGGGCGCTGGCCTGCGCCCCGACACCCAGCTGCACCGCGACGAGAACGGCGGCATCCACGCCTCGCTGCGGCAGGTGATCATGGAGGCGGCCGAACGTCCGGACGGCACGGTGACGGTCTACCTGAACGCGCCGGGCAGCCACGGCGCCCGCCTGCTCGACGTCTATCAGCGCTGGAGCTGAGCGCTCAGCGGGACCGGCCCGCACAGCGGGCCACCAGGTCGACCACGGCCACTCCCGCCACCGCCACCAGCAGGGCGGCCAGTGCCAGCCACGGCCCGGCGTAGCGGGTGGCCTCGAAGGCGGGCAGCTCCTCGGAGGCCGCGAACGTGGTGGTTCGAATGCCGTTGCGCCAGCTCGGCACCGCCGCGCCGACGCACAGCACGATCAGGGCCAGGTCGACGACGATCCACAGCCGTCGCATCAGCGCACCTCCTCGTCATCCGCGCGCAGCCGCCGCACGGCCGCGGTCAGCTCCTCGCGCAGCCGGACGTGGTCACGAGCCCAGGCCTGCACCGTGCCGCCGTCGCGCAACCGCAGGCCGATGCCCTTGCGTCGCCGCGGGACGCCGGTCAGCTCGCCCAGCGCGCGGGCCGACTGCCAGGACTCGTCCTCCCCGGCGTCCTCGTCCGGTTCGGGCAGCACGCGGGCGATATCGCGCAGGGCGAGCACCTCGGTGCCCTGGCGCAGGGTGGTGTCGGTGAGTTCCACCCCGACGTGGCGGCGACCGGCGACCACCTGCAGCCAGACGAATCCGGCCAGCAATACGGCGCAGAAGGTCAGTCCGAACCAGTGCACCTCGCCGCGCAGCACGAGCTCGAGAATGAGGATGGCCAGACAGAGCAGCGGGCCGTAGGCGATCGTGCGCCAGCGGGCGCCGGGCTCGGCGAAACGAACAGGGGGCGCGGCGTCGGTCATACGCGCGCCGAATTCAGCCGACGATACTCGGAATCAACAGACCCGCGAGGGTGAGCAGACCGAACAGAATGAGCAGACTCAACACCAGCACATCGCGTCGAAGGCTCTGTGATTGCTGAATCACCACTCGCATCAATGCCTCCGCTCCTCCGGAGCGGGCCGCGCAACGCGATCCGAAGATCAACGCGCGAACCACGTCTCCGTGTTCCCAAGTCCGCTGTGACAACCCTCACGATACATCCTGCCGCAGTCGCGACAAATTCGCCCGGTGTCTCACCGAGTATTCATCCGGAAGTAGGTTTCCGATTCACCTCGGTGGCACAGGAATAGGGCTCCGCCCGCGAGAACCGCCTGCACGATCGCGGCCGCGCCGGTCAGCATCGCCACCGTACCGGCCGCGTCCAGGCCGAACAGCGCACCGAGCCCGCCGAGCAGCAGCACCGCGGCGGCCACATCGAGCACCGCACGCGCCCACCGCTTTCCGCGACGCATCTGAAAGACCACCGCGACCGCCCCCGCCGCGATGCCCAGGCCGAGCACCAAGACCACCACCTCCAGCAGGACGACCATGAGTTCGACCTCGGCCAGGGTCGCCTGGGGTTGCTGGGCGTGCACCTGCTCGTAGAGCTTGCGGGCCAGTTCGTGCCGATCGTTGAATTGGCCGATGGCGCTGAGGATCAGCCGCAGCACCCCGAAACCGATCACACCCCACCACAATTGGGTCGCGGTGCGGACATCGGTCGGCACCGCGACCGGGCCGGGCGGTCCCGGCGGAGTCCACGGATTCACGACAGCCAGTGTGCGGCCTCGGTCGCCCAGTAGGTGAGCACGATATCCGCACCCGCCCGGCGGATCCCCATGAGCGATTCCAGAATGGCGCCGCGCCGATCGATCCAGCCGCGCTGCGCGGCGGCGGTGATCATCGAGTACTCGCCGGAGATCTGATAGGCCGCCACCGGCACCGGCGACCGATCGGCGACCTCGCGCAGGATGTCCAGATACGACATGGCCGGTTTCACCATGACGATATCGGCGCCCTCGGCCAGATCCAGATCCAGTTCCCGAATCGCCTCCCGGCGGTTGGCCGGATCCTGCTGGTAGGTGCGGCGATCGCCCTGCAGCGAGGAGGCCACCGCCTCGCGGAACGGGCCGTAGAACGCCGAGGCGTATTTGGCGGCATAGGCGAGGATGCCCGCATCGAGGTGGCCCGCGGCATCGAGTCCGGCGCGGATCGCGCCGACCTGGCCGTCCATCATGCCGCTGGTGCCGAGCAGATCCGCACCCGCCTCGGCCTGGGCGATGGCCATCTCGACATAGCGGTCGAGGGTGGCGTCGTTGTCGACCGAACCGTCGGCGGCCAGCACGCCACAGTGGCCGTGATCGGTGAATTCGTCCAGGCAGGTGTCGGCCATGACGACCGTGGCGTCGCCCACCTCGTCGGCCAACGCCCGCAGGCCGCGGTTGAGAATGCCGTCCGGCTCGCTCGCCTTGCTGCCGACCGGGTCCTTGTCCTCGGGGCGGGGCACGCCGAACAGCATGACGCCGCCGACGCCCGCGGCCACCGCCTCGACCGCGGCCTTGCGCAGCGAATCCATCGAATGCTGGTACACACCGGGCATCGAGCCGATCTCGCGGGGCTCGGTCAGTCCGTCGGCGACGAACATCGGCAGCACCAATTGCCTTGGTTCCAGCGTCGTTTCGGCGACAAGGCGACGCAGAGCGGGGGTACGACGCAACCGCCGCGGGCGGTCCATTCCGGTCATGAACCGCACGATACGCCCCGCTCGCGGGCGTGTCGCAAGCGCCTCGGTCACGGTGCGGACGATCGCGGGGCATACTCCAGACAAGGGCGACCCGGGGAGTAGGCATGTCCGAGCGAGACGAGGACCGCATATCCGGCGATCCGGCGGTGCGCGCGCTGCGGGCCGCGGCCGAGCGCGGGGATCCGGCGGCGATCGAGCTGCTCGCGCAGCGGTTGGCCGAGGCGGGCGAGCGGGCCGAGGCCGAGCGGTGGCTGCGGCGCGCGGCCGAGCTGGGCAGCGTCGCGGCGCTGGGGCGGCTCGGCGAATCGGCGTGGGCCGACGGTCGCATCGCCGAGGCGCTGGAGTGGCTCGAGCGGGCCGCGTACGCCGGCCTCACCACGGCCGAATATCAGCTCGGCGCAATCCATCTGGAGCGCGGCGAGCTCGACGCCGCCGAGCCGTGGCTGCGCCGGGCGGCGGAGGCGGGGCTGCCGGAGGCCATGTGCAATATGGGTGCGGTGGCCGATCGGCGCGGCGACGACGTCGAGGCCGAGCGGTGGTACGAGCGTGCCGCGCGGGCCGGAAATCCCACAGGTATGCGCAATCTCGGCCTCCGGCTCGCGCGCCGCGGCGAGATCGACCGGGCCACCGAACTTCTCGTCGAGGCGACGCGCCGGG
The DNA here is from genome assembly GCF_023740735.1 of Nocardia sp. CDC159. GTDB lineage: Bacteria > Actinomycetota > Actinomycetes > Mycobacteriales > Mycobacteriaceae > Nocardia > Nocardia pulmonis. The sequence goes on along the minus strand of NZ_JAMRXH010000013.1, from coordinate 118,288 downwards.
GACGCACCGATGCCTTCGCGGTGCTGGGCGCGGCCTATCTGGACCTCGATCGCGTCGCGGAGGCCGAGCACTGGCTGCGGCTGGGCGCCGCTGCCGAGGACGCCGAATCCATGTTCCACCTGGCGCTGTTCCTGGATGCCGAGCCGACCACCGCGGCGGCGCGGGCGGAATCGCAACGCTGGCTGGAACGGGCCGCGACCCTGGGGCATCCGCGCGCGCTCGACGTCGTGCACGACATGTAACCCCTTCGGATCGACCCATTTTCGGGTCCCGAACTTGTCGGTGCCCCTCGGTAGAATCGAAGATGTGTTCGAGGAACTTCGGTTCCGATCCGAGGGGAGGATCTCGTGGCCACCGCATCGACGATCATCGATCGGCCCTACGCTCCACTGGAGAAGCGGCGGCTGCCGCCCGGCCGCCCGCGTTCGTGGTACGTCACCCACAACCGCAGGCTCAAGGCCATGCGCCTGGCCATCGCCCTGCTCGACTCCGGCATCTATCGCGCCAGCCTGGCCGACAACGAAAAGATCCGCCGCACGGCCGACTTGGTCGGCATCCGCCCACCCTCCGACAAGACCTGCCGCCTGGTGCGCGACCTGATGCGCGCCCGGCGGTAGGTCACGATCCGTAATAGACCGTCAGAATGGGCACACCACTCCGGTGCTGCCGGTGAGTACCTCGAGCAGGCAGATCGCGGAGCTTCCGGCCGAGACCCGGGGCCAGTCGACATCGCTCGCTGTCGATGTCTCGGCCGTCGGCGGCACCGGCTCGAGCGCCACACCGGCCAGCGCCTGGCCACCGGCGGCCACGCCTATGGCGAGCGAAATGCTCACGACGGCAACGGACTTCGACAACAAACGGCTCACGCGAGCACCATCCTTCCAAAGGGAAACAACGGTGCGAACCCTAACCGGCCGCGGTCACCACGGGATGACGGAACTTCCCACGCCCCCACTTCCGGGGGCGTCCAGCGGGTTACACCCGGCAGCCGGCTCTCTTACGCAACCACAACGAAGCAAGCCCGCTGAGCGAACCCGCCGGAGCGAAGCGGAGGCCGTCGAACCCAGCAATCAAACCCTGCGGCGGCTCTTCTTGCGTGGCGGGGGCAGCAGGCCCTCGGCGCGCAGATGGGCCGCGTGCTCGGCCAGGGCATCGACCAGCGGGCCGACCTGGGCGACCTCGGGCTGCACGTCCACGCGCAGGCCGAATTCGATGGCCGTCTCCGCGGTCTTCGGGCCGATGCAGGCAACGATGGTGCGGGCGTGCGGCTTTCCGGCGATGCCGACCAGGTTCCGGACCGTCGAGGACGAGGTGAACAGGACCGCGTCGAAGCCGCCGGTCTTGATCATCTCGCGGGTCTCGGCCGGGGGCGGCGAGGCGCGCACGGTGCGGTAGGCGGTGACGTCGTCGATCTCCCAGCCGCGGTCGCGCAGACCCTCGGCCAGGGTTTCGGTGGCGATATCCGCCCGCGGCAGCAGCACCCGGTTGACCGGGTCGAAAACGTCGTCGTAGGGCGGGAAGTCGGCCAGTAAACCCTCCGAGGACTGCTCGCCGCTGGGCACCAGTTCGGGGTTGATGCCGAACGAGCGCACCTTGTCGGCGGTGGCCTCACCCACGCAGGCGATCTTCACACCGGAGAAGGCCCGGGCGTCCAGGCCGAATTCGCCGAACTTCTCCCACACCGCGCGCACGGCATTGGTGGAGGTGAAGACCACCCACTGGTACCGGCCGTCGACCAGGCCCTTCACCGCGCGCTCCATCTGCGCGGGGCTGCGCGGCGGCTCGACGGCGATGGTCGGCACCTCCATCGGAATGGCGCCGTGCGTGACGAGCTTCTCGCTCATCTCACCGGCCTGCTCCTTGGTGCGCGGCACGAGCACGGTCCAGCCGTACAGCGCCCGCGACTCCCACCACGACATCTTCGACCGCTTCTCGACCTCCTTGCCGACCGTGACCACCAGCGGGCCGACCAGTTCGGAGGCGGCGGAGTTCAGCGTGGCCAGGGTGGCCTCGATGGTGCGCTGCTGCCGGGTGGTGCCGCGCACGGTCACCGCGACCGGAGTCTGCGGCGCCAGCCCGTGTTCGACCAGCGCACTGGCGGTCTCGGCGAGATGGCCCGAGGTCGCGTGCAGCACCAGCGGACCCGGCGCGGCCGCGACCGACGCCCAGTCCACCTCGCCGCGCACATCCACCTCGGTGTGCTTGGAGCCCAGGGCGATTCCGGCATAGGCCGGGACGGTGGTGCCGGACGGCAGCCCGGGCAGCACCTCGAAGGTCATATGCGACCGGGTGACCGCGTTGACCTCCGCGATCACCGAATCGGTGGTCAGCGGATCGCCGGAGACCAGTCGCACGACATCGTGGCCCGCGCGGGCCTCGGCGATCAGGGTCTTGGCCACCTCCGCGGGCTCGCCGAGCGCCGGGCGCACGTCGACGGGGCGCTCTCCGTCGGGTCCCGGTTCGACCGCGGTGCCGACCAGGGCGAGCACGCCCTTGTCCACATCCGGATCGGTGAACGCCAGCGTCGCCCGCCCGAGCACCTCGCGGGCCCGCACGGTAAGCAGTGCCGGGTCACCGGGTCCTGATCCGACGAACAGGATCCGACCAGGGTGCTTCTTAGTGGCTCGGCTCATTATTCGTTCTCCATTGGGCTGGGATTGATGAAGTCTTCGCTCAGCAAGTCGCGTGCCCCCAGCTCCAGGAGCTCACGCGCCAATGCGCGGCCCAGCTGCTCGGCATTCGCGAGCGAGCCGACCGCCGAGGCCCGGATGACATCCGAGCCATCGATCGCCGCCGCGCACCCGCGCAGCGACAGTTCCTCGACCACCCGGCCGTCGTCGTCCAGCGACTCGACCACCTCGGCCAGCGCGCCGACGGGCGCGGTGCAACCGGCCTCCAGTTCGGCTAGCAACGACCGTTCGGCGAGCACCGCGGCACGGGTTCCGGAATCGTCCAGGGCGGAAAGGATGGTCACGAGATCGCCGTCCTCGCGGCGGCATTCCACCGCGAGCGCGCCCTGCGCCGGTGCGGGCAGCATCTGCACCGGTTCCAGGGCCTCGGTGACCGCGTCGAGGCGGTCGATGCGGGACAGCCCGGCCCGCGCGACCACCACGGCGTCGAGTTCACCCTCGGCGACCTTACGAAGTCTGGTATCGAGATTGCCGCGCAACGGCACGATGTCGAGGCCGAGCCCGAGCGCGCGCAGCTGCGCCACCCGCCGCGGCGCCGAGGTGCCGATCCGGGCGCCGGGCGGCAGCTCACCGAGCACCAGCCCGTCGCGGGCGACCACGGCGTCGCGGGCATCCTCGCGGGGCGGGACGGCGGCGATGGTGAAGCGCGGATCCGGGGCGGTGGGCAGATCCTTGTAGGAGTGCACCGCGATATCGATCGTGCCCGCGGCCAATTCGTCGCGCAGCGCGGTGGTGAACACGCCCACCCCGATCTTCTGCACCGGATCCGAGGACTGATCACCGGCGGTTTTCACGATCACCAGTTCGGCCTGCTGTCCCGCCGCGATGAGCGCATCGCGGACGGTGCCCGCCTGGGTCAGCGCCAACAGGCTGCCGCGGGTGCCGATCCGCCACGGCGCGGTCACGCTGCCCCGTTCGGTCGTCTCCTGCACGATCGCCTCCGTCATGCGTGCTGCCCCTGCTCATCGGTGAAGTGGTGCTGATGGCCGGGGGTGAAATCGTCGGCCAGCTCGCCGCCCAGCGCGGCGATCTCCATCGGCGCCGCAACTGCCTGTGCCGCACCGGGTTTCAGCTCGAACAGCTCGCGCAGCGCCTCGGCGTAGCTGCCGCCGCCGGGCGTGGAGGCCAGCTGCTTGACCCGCACCGTCGGCGCGTGCAGCAGCTTGTCGACCACGCGGCGGACGGTGCGCGCGACCTCCTCGCGCTCGGGATCGCCCAGCCCGGGCAGCTTGGATTCCAGCCGCATCAACTCGGCCTCGACCACGTCGGCGGCGCGCTGCCGCAGTGCGGCCACGGTCGGGGTGACCTCTGCCATCCGTTGGCCCGCAAGGAATTTGGTGAGCTCCTCGGCGACGATCGCGCGCGCCGCGGAGGTGTCGGCGGCGGCCGCGACGGCCGAGGGATCGCGCTGCAGGGTCTCCATGTCGATGACGGTCACATCGGGCAGCCCGGCGACCGCGGGATCCACGTCGCGCGGCAGGCCCAGATCGCAGACCACCATCTGATGGCCCGCGCGCGAGGCGTTGAGGGCGCGGTGCGCATCGGCCAGCGACACCACGGCCCCGACCGCACCGGTGCTGGTGATCACGATGTCGGCATCGGCCATGGCGGCGACCAGGCCGGAAAGGTCGGTGGCGGCGGCATGCACGCCGTGCATGTCGATCGCGGTCCGCGCCAGCCGCCGCGCGCGCTCCAGGCTGCGGTTCACGATGGTGATCCGCTCGACTCCCGCGCGGGCGAGATGCGCGACCGCCAAACCGCCCATGGCGCCCGCGCCGACGACGACGGCGGTGCGACCGACCAGCTCGGATCCGTCCGAGTCGGCGGCGCGATGGCCGAGCACGGCACGCGCCCGATCCAGCGCGACGGAGACCACCGACGCACCGGCGCGATCGATGCCGGTCTCGCTGTGCACCCGCTTGCCCACGCGCAGCGCGTGCTGCGCCAGCTCGTGCAGCGTGCGGCCCGCGGCCTGCTGGGCGTCGGCGGCGGCGTAGGCGGCGCGGATCTGCCCGAGCACCTGCTGCTCGCCGACGACCATGGAATCCAGTCCGGAGGCGACCGCGAACAGATGCTCGGCGGCCGCCTCGCTGTAGCGGACGTAGGCGTGCCGGGTCAGATCCGGCAGCGGCAGCCCGGAGTGGCGGGCCAGCAGCTCGCCGACATCGGCCAGACCACCGTGGAAGGCGTCGACCACGGCGTAGATCTCGACCCGGTTGCAGGTGGAGACGATCATCGCCTCGGAGATGTGCTGCGATTCGAGCATTCGGTCGGTCAGCTTCGGCCGATCGTCCTCGGTGACCGCGACCTTCTCCAACACCGCAACCGGCGCGCTGCGATGCGAAATACCGACTAGAAGCACACTCATGGTGCGACCACCGATCCCTTGCTGGTTGGCTCCGTTGCCGAAATTCCCACGTGTGCGGAAGCCGAACGGTTCGCCAGCCGTCGGCCGATCGGGGTGGAGACGGCGTGCACGGTTTCACCGGCCGCCACGCTGTGCGCTTCCTGCGCCTCGGCCCCCGCGATCCGGGCGCGCTCGAACGACAGCATCTGCATTTCGACGGCCAGATCCACGCGCCGCACCTCCACCGCGGGCGGGGCGTCCAGAACGACCGGAGAGAAGCTCAGAATGGACCGCACCCCGGCGGCGACCAGATCGTCGCAGACGGCCTGGGCGGCGTCGTCGGGGACGGTGATGACCGCGATGGTCGGCTGCAACTCGGTGACCGCGTCGGTCAGCTCGGCGACGTCGCGGATCACCAGCCCGCTGACCTGATCGCCGATCACCTGCGGATCGCGGTCGAACACGCCGACCATGGTGAACCCGCGACGGGCGAATCCGCCATAGCCGACCAGGGCCCGGCCCAGATTTCCGGCGCCGACCAGGATCACCCGGTGCCCATCGGACAGCCCGAGCACATCCTCGATGCGGGCGCGCAGCTTGGCGACGTCGTATCCGACCCCGCGCACGCCGTTGGGTCCGAGGAACGAAAGATCCTTGCGCAGCTTGGCCGAACCGACACCCGCCGCGACAGCCAGTTCCTCACTCGATACGATGACTACACCCTCGTCGGCGAGTACCGCGAGGACCCGCAGATAGGTTGCCAACCGCGCGACGGTGGCCTGCGGAATGTCCTTCTGCTGGGTCGGACGCAGAGCCCTGCCGGAGACGCCGCCTGGCGTCTCATGCTGCTCTGTCACGTCGTTCGGCTCCTCGTCCGGCCGGGAATGGATATCCGGTTTCGCTTGTCGACCGCCGTCGCCGGGGCAGGCGCCGGTATCGGTTCACGGGTTCGGGGTGCTTCCGCTGCCCGAAGCAGGCGGGTCGCGTGTCACCACCGTAACCGCTTGTGAAGCCCTGCACAAAGTCGGTGAATTCAGTCACTCGGGGGATGCGAGGTTTGCACCAGTGCGACACATTCAACCCGCAATCACCGGTGATATTCCACACAACGCGCCGGAGCCGGGCCGCCGGGCCGGTCAACGCGACAAATCGGCCCGCAACCTGGGCTCGTCGACATCGAAATAGCTGTGTTCGCGCCCGTCGAGCAGCACGACCGGCAGCCGATCACCGAATTCCGCACGCAGTCCGGGGTCGGTCGCGGCCGCGGCGTCCACATCGACCGTGCCCGGCTCGATCCCGTAATCCGCACAAATCACGCGCAGTTGTTCGAGTGCGGTGGTGCACAGGCCACAACCGGCCCGGGTCAACAAGGTCACCGAATGCGTCGAGTCGCTCATGCATCAATTAAACGGTCACCCCCCTGGGCTAGTGTGGGTGTGTTCGCGCGGACAGCGGAGGTACTGGTGCCGGATCGATCGAAAGAAGCGAGGACGGGGTTCATCGCGGGGAGGTTCGGCGAATTCCCGGCACGCTGGGGCCAGGGGCTGTCCGATCAACTCACGCGCATCGCCCGCAGCCCGTTCGGGCCCAGCGAGGAGGAGGTGCGGGCCAACCTCGCCGGTGAGGCCAGCGCCGACGCCGCACTCGCACTGCACGACGCCGAGCTGGCCGAAACCGGTGCGCGCCATCCGGATTCGGAGGCGCCGCGCGATCTCACCGCGGCCGCGTTCTTCGATGTCGACAACACCATGGTGCAGGGCGCATCGATCGTGCACTTCGCCCGCGGGCTGGCCGCGCGCAAGTACTTCAAGACCACCGATCTGGTCGACATCGCCTGGAAGCAGGTGAAATTCCGGGTCACCGGCAAGGAGAGCAAGGGCGATATGGCCAGCGGCAAGGAGAAGGCGCTGTCGTTCATCGCCGGGCGCTCCACCGCCGAACTGGCCGCGCTCGGCGAGGAGATCTACGACGAGATCATCGCAGACAAGATCTGGCCGGGCACCCGGGCGCTGGCCCAGATGCATCTGGATGCCGGACAGCAGGTCTGGCTCGTCACGGCCACCCCGGTCGAGCTCGCGCAGGTGATCGCGAAGCGGTTGGGGCTCACCGGCGCACTGGGCACGGTCGCCGAGAGCGTGGACGGGGTGTTCACCGGGCGGTTGGTCGGCGACATCCTGCATGGGCTGGGCAAGGCGCATGCCGTGCGCACGCTGGCCATTCGCGAGGGCCTGAATCTCAAGCGCTGCACCGCCTATTCCGACAGTCACAACGATGTGCCGATGCTGTCGCTGGTCGGCACGGCCGTGGCGATCAATCCGGATTCGGATCTGCGCGAGGTTGCCAAGAACCGCGGCTGGGAGATCCGTGATTTTCGCACCGGCCGCAAGGCCGCCAAGATCGGTGTGCCGACGGCCCTGGCCCTCGGCGCGGCCGGTGGCGCGGCGGCCGCGGTGCTCACCCGTAAGCGTGACGAAAAGAGCTAGCCCGTAAAGGGATTGCGCCGCTTGGCCAGCAGCTTGTACAGCGTCTGCTGAATCGTCTCGCGCACCTGATCGGTGATCTCGAACATCGTCATCGGATCGTCGGCGGCCTCGGGTTCGAACGCGCCTGTGGAAATGGGCGTGCCGAATTCGATGTACCACTTCGAGGGCAGCGGCAGCGCGCCGAGCACACCCAGATGCGGAAACAGCGGAGTCACGGGGAAATACGGCAGGCCGAGCAGTCGCGCCAGCGGCTTCAGATCACCGAGTTTGGGATAGATCTCCTCGGAACCGACGATCGAGACCGGAATGATCGGCACCCCGGTCTTCACCGCGGCCGAGACGAATCCGCCGCGTCCGAACCGCTGTAGCTTGTACCGCTCGCCGTAGGGTTTGCCGATTCCCTTGAAGCCCTCCGGAAATACTCCGGCCAGCTCGCCGGTGCGCAGCAGCCGCTCGGCATCGGCGGGGCAGGCGAGCGTATGTCCCGCCTTGCGCGCCAAGCCGCCCAGCACCGGCATTTCGAAGACCAGATCGGCCGCCAGCAGCCGCAGCGCGCGGTGCTTGGCGTGCCGATCGTGCACGGCCAGTTGCAGCATCAGCCCGTCCAGCGGCACCACACCGGCGTGATTGGCGACGATCAGCGCGCCTCCGGATTCGGGAATGTTGTCGATTCCGTTGACCTGCACCCGGAACCACAGCTCCGACAGCGGGCGCAGTGCGGGCAGGATGACCGTCTCCAGCAGATGCTCGTCGAGGCCGAACTCGTCGACCTGATAGTCGCCGGTGAGGCGGCGGCGGGCGAAGTCGGCGGTGCCACGAATCCCGTCGGCGACCTTGCCGCGCAACAGACCTCCCAGCGACCGCGGCTGCTCGGCGGCGGCCTCGGCCAGCCGGTCGGTCAGCGACGTCACCGGGCTGGGCGCGGACTCGGCGGGCCAGCGCCGCGCGGGCGGTCGATGCCGCGCCTCGAAGTCGACGTCGTGCAGTTGAATAACCTTGGCCACGTCACTCATTGGTTGCTCCCGCTCCGGCCCGGACCAGGCCGAGAAGTCTCGTCTCTGCAGCGTCGATCCACCGTGGATCGATGACGGGCCGCAACGCTGCGCCCCCGACGAAATCGTCGAATGCCTGCACTGTGGTCCAGCGCGGGCCGAACCCCAGCTCGGTGCGCATCCGGGTGGTGTCCAGACCGCAGCCGAAATGGAAATAGTCGATCTGTTCGATCGTGAACTCCCGCATCACCGGGCCCATCAGGGACCGGCCCACGGTACGAAATGCCGCGTACGGCACCGGAAGTGCGATGCGCCCGGCGCGGCGGATCGCCTGCGACAGGGTCAGCGCGCCGTCGCCGGCGACGTTGAAGGTGCCGCCGGGGGCGCCGATCGTCGCATGCACCAGGGCCGCGATCGCGTCCTCCTCGTGCAGCAGTTGCAGGCGCGGCTCGCGGCCGAGGATGGTCGGGGTGACCGGTGAGCGGAAGTACTGCACGCCGCGGCTGGCCAGTCGGGGGCCGACGATCGGCGGATAGCGCAGAATGGCGGCGGCGATATCCGGGCGGCGCCGGGCCAGGCCGCGGACGAAGCCCTCCATCTCGATCATGTCGCGAGCAAATCCCCCGCGCGGCGGCGTGCGGGCGCTCATCTCCTCGGTGAACTTGGCGGGATCCTTTGCGCTGCAGCCGTACACCGCCGAGGAGGAACGCACCACCACCCGCCGCACACTCGGCGCCTTCTGACAGGCCGCGAACAACTGCATGGCGCCGAGCACGTTGAAGTCCTTCATGGCCGCGCGCCCGCCGCTGGACGGGGGCCGCGACAGCACCGCCGGATGCAGCACGGTGTCGACCTCGTTTTCGTCGATCACCCTGCGGATCAACGGATTTCGAATGTCGGCGCGAACGAATTCGGCGCGGCCCATGCGGCGCAGCAGCTCCCGGCTCGGCATTCGGGCGTCGACGGCGAGGACGCGCTCGATCTCCGGATCGGCCGCCAGCCGGGCCGCCGCGTCGCCGCCGAAGAAGCGGCTCGCGCCGGTCACCAGCACGACCTTGGGCGTATGCCCGTCCCGCATGCCTGCGCCCACGCCGGATCCCACCTACCAAGCCCCCGAGTTGCCTATTCCCGGTTTCCAGGTTAGCCCCTGACATCAGGGGGTTCGATGCCTTTAACCAGCTTCTAACGATGACTTCCGTCACCGGTTACGAAAAGCATTTAAAGCAGTCGGGTTTCAAAGCCGAAGGCCCGCCACCGATTCGGTGGCGGGCCTTCGGCAAACCTCGCGCTTACTTGCCGAGTTTGCGACGCTGCACGCGGGTGCGGCGAAGCAGCTTGCGGTGCTTCTTCTTCGACATGCGCTTACGGCGCTTCTTGATCACAGAACCCATAGGGTTGTTCCTCGCGTTCTCTCTCTACCTCGGCGCGCACGCCGGTTACGTACGCCCGTCGTGTTCGGCGGTCTGCGTCACCGCGGACGCCCCGAAGACCGTCCACCAGACCCCAGCAAGTCGTCGCCAGTGTCCGCCGCCGGTGCGGCCCACGCCACCGGCAGGCAACACAACGGTGGTTCATCGTACCGGGCCAACCCTCGGCGAATGAAACGGGGATTCCCCCCCGCCACCTCATTCCCCACGAGCGACCCGTCGCTTCATTCCCCACGAGCGACCCGTCGCCTCATTCCCCACGAGCGACCCGTCGCCTCATTCCCCACGAGCGAAGCGAGCGAGGCGACGACGAAGTCCCCGCGGGCGCTGAGATACCGGCGGGGAAACGGTGGGGGGACCGGCCGGGCGCTCGGGCCCGGCCGGTCCTGGGGCTACCCGGCGTCGAAGTACGACGTTTGCAGGTAGTCGTGCACGGCCTTGGCGTGCACGCGGAACGAACGGCCCACTCGGACGGCGGGCAATTCGCCCGAATGTACCAACCTATATACCGTCATCTTGGAAACCCGCATCAGATTCGCCACCTCGGCGACGGTGAGGAACTGGGTTCCTCCGCCGAATACGGGCCCCGAACTCGCAGAGCTGTTTCCAGACATCATTGCGCCACTGACCTCCGGCACGTCCGCGCCGCCGGCTTCCCCACCGGCGGAACAGACACGCACGTGCTCCTTGCAGCTTAGCGGGACCAGTGGGATTACTGCGACGGGTGGGAGAAATAGGATTCGCCGTGCCGGAACCTCCCGGTCAGACTGCGTTCATTCCGGCGCGCCCTGTTCGGCGGAGCGTCGCCGGGCGGCGTGCAGCGCCTCGATGAAGGCCGAGCGGACGCCCGCCCGCTCGAGTTCGCGCACCGCCGCGGCCGTGGTCCCGGCTGGGGAGGTGACCGCCGCGCGCAGCTCCGACGGCTCCTGCGCGGACTCCTCGAGCAGCGCCGCCGAGCCGAGCATGGTCTGCACGACCAGTTGGGTCGCCACATCCCGGCTCAGGCCCAGTCCGACCGAGGCCTCGACCATGGCCTCGACGATCAGGAAGAAATAGGCCGGGCCCGAACCCGACACCGCCGTGACCGCGTCCATCTGCGATTCGCTGACCGTGACGACCTTGCCGACCGACTCCAGCACCTCGGTGACCAGCTCCAGCTGATCCTTCTTGGCGTAGCGGCCCGGGGCGATCGCGCTCATACCCTGGCCGACCAGCATCGGCGTATTCGGCATGACGCGCACGACCGGGAACCCGGCGGGCAGTTTGGCCTCGAACCGGCCGGTGGGCACCCCGGCGGCCAGCGTCATCAGCACCTGGTCGCGATCGTTGTCGACCTCGATCTTGCCGAGTTCGGACATGACGCCGTCGACGTCCTGCGGCTTCACCGCGACCACCAGCAGGTCGGTCCCGTTCGCGGCCTCGGCGACCGAATCGGTGACCCGGATGCCGAACCGGTCGGCCAGGAATTCGGCGCGCGCGGGCATGGTCTCGACGACGACCAGATCCTTGGCGGCCCGTCCGGATTCGAGCAGTCCGGCGATCAACGCCTCGCCGATCCGTCCGCCACCGATCACCGCAATTCTCGTCATGGCGGTTAAGGCTATCCGCGTGCCGACCGGAACCGTAAAGGGCTCTCGGCGCGGCCGGTCAGCGCGGCAGCGGAATCAGCGCGAGCTGGCGGGACTGGGCGACCACCGCGCCGGTGGAATCGAGGACGAGCTGATCCTCGTCGAACATCCGCTCGCCGATCGCATGCGTGGTCGCGATGACGCGCAGCCAGCCCGGGGCGGGACGGCGGCGCAGGTAGGTCGTCAGCTGCACGGTCGGCGCCCAGCCGAAACGGCCGAGGTTCATCGGCACCGGCGGGCTCATATCCCCGGCCATCATGGCGAACCAGGCGGCCACATCCGGATCCTGCTCGTCGCCCGGGCGCGGCCGGATCCACAGCCGCAATCGGGGTTCGCCCTGTTCGCCCGTCAGGAACGGGGCCCAGGTCGGATCGATGGCGACCGACGCGCCCTGTGCCACGTGCACGAGGCGGCCCATCGGCGAATCCGGCGTGTAGGCCAGGGCGTCCTCGCCCGGCTCGGCGGGCATATCGGTGTAGCTGTCCGGGGCGTAGGCCGGGGCGGCGTCGTCGAGGTGGCCGAAGGTGAACGCGGTGTGCACCAGCGTGCGACCGCCCTGAACCAGCCCCACGTCGACCAGGCAGATCTGCCGGCCGGTCTTGCGGATCCGGACCTCGTATTCGACCTCGCCCGGATCCGGCGCCCCCAGGAAATCGGAACCGGCCGAGATCACGAACATCTCCGCCGCCTCGGGATGGGTGGTGCGCAACCATCGCGTCGCCGCCGCCGCGCTACTGCCCACCATCGTCCCGCCGTGGACCTTCTTCCCGATCGTCCAGATCGGATCGATGACTCCGCGATAACGACCGACCTCGGGCCCATCGGACAGCAACTCGCTCAGCGCACACACCCGCCTGAATGGCGCATCCCCGACCTCCCCCTCGGCCCGCCCCTCGTCGATCGCCAGTTCCGTCACGCACCGCTCCTTCCACGTCCCCGACTTGCTCTACACCGTATAAGTGTCCCCCGAGGCCACGCGAACCTCCTGGTCGTGTGACGAAGTCCCCGCCGCCCCGGCCTGGGGCCGGGGCGGCGGGGAACAGGAGGTGGGCTCACCCCGGGGCGCTGGGGAAACCGAGATGGGCTCAGCCCACGACAGCGGGAACAAGAGGCGGGCTCAGCTCGAGGCATCGGAACGAGCGGGCTCGGTCGGGGCGCGGAGAACACGGACGCTCCGCCGGACGGCATGGACACGACAGGCTTGGCCGTGGCGGCGGGAGGTAAGGGGCTCGGCCTGGGGCGGCGGGAAAGGGCGGCCTGGCGTGCTTTCGCCGGGTGGTCACATTCGGTGGGCGCCGGTGGGTTCTGGGGAGCGGGTGGGGCGGAGGTTGTTGAGGTGGGTGCGGGCGAAGGTCAGGGCGCGGTGGAGCATGGCGGCTCGGTCGAGGGTGGTGCGGGCGTTCTGGGTGTTGATTTCTATTACCGCGTGGCCCTGGAAACCGTTGCGGGCCAGGGATTCGCAGAGTTCGGCGCAGGGTTGGGTGCCCTCGCCGGGGATGAGGTGTTCGTCGTGGGCGGCGCCGCGACCGTCGGCCAGGTGCAGGTGGGTCAGGGCGGGGCCCATGCGGGCGGCCAGGGCCAGCGCGTCCATGCCCGCGGTCGCGGTGTGCGACAGGTCGAGGGTGTAGTGCCGGAAGCCGGTGTCGGTGGGGTCGTAGGACGGGCTGAAGGCGGTGAGCGAAGGGCCCGGGCCACCACGGCGTTCCAGGCGCCGGGCCGAGCCGATGCGGCGGCCGAAGAAGCTGTCGGCGCGCATCGGGAACATGTTCTCAACCGCCACCGCGACCGGGCTGTTGTCCTCCAGTTGGGCCACCTGCGCCGCGAAGCCCTCGGCATAGCGGCGTTGCCAGCGGAACGGCGGATGCACCACCACGGTCGTCGCGCCCAGCGCCTCGGCGGTATGCACGCTGCGCTCGAGTTTGCGAATCGGATCGGCGCCCCAGACCCGTTGGGAGATCAGCAGACACGGCGCGTGCACCGCGAGCACCGGCACCGAATATCGGCGCGCGTAGTTCTGCACGGTGGCGAGGTTCTGACTGGCGGGCTCGGCCCAGACCATCAATTCCACGCCGTCGTAGCCGAGTTCGGCCGCATAGCGAAACGCCGCTTCGGCGTTCTCGGGATAGACCGAGGCCGTCGACAAACCCACCCGGATGGCGCTCCCCGCCTGCCTGTTCCCCACGGCTGCTCCCTGACTCAGTTGGTGCTGAGTAAGAAGGCTAGCGGTCCGAGCGTCACGAAGATGCCCACGACGACGGCAATCACAGTGCTGAAGATGTCATCGGTGCGGCGCAGCACCCGCACCAGGGCCACCAGGCCGAGGATCACCACCATCGCCAACATCAGCGCGACGAACGGCAGCAGATCCCACATCTTCTCGAACCCCTTGAACAGCAACATCCCCGCGACGGCGGCACCGGCCGCCTGACCGCCGAGGATCATCCACTGCTTGCGGTTGGCGTCCTCCTCGGCCTTGCGGGCCGCGCGCGACCGGCGGGACGGAACACTGCGACCGGACCGCCGCGGCGCGGGCTGCTCCGCCTCGTCGCCCTCGGCCTTCTCCCGCTCGGGAGCGAGGGGACGCAGCAGCTCGGTGCGATGTTCGGTTTCCTCGAGCAGATCGGCGCCACCGCGCCGCGAACCGCGCTCACCCGGCCGCGGTCCCGGTCCGCCGCGCCGATCACCGCGCTCGTTGGCATCGCGCAGCAGATCGCCGGCAACCGTGGGCCCCGCGAGCAGCTGCTGATCGCGATTGGCCAGCGACCAGACCGCGGTCGCCGCGCCCGCCGAATCTTCCGGCGCGGGACGGCCGTTGCGCGCGGGCCGATCCGAATTCGCCGGTTCGGGCGGCTTCTGTCTTCGCGCCGACCAGGCGGGCAGCCCGGGCGGCGGCGGTCCGTCCGCCCCATTGCGACGACCGTTCTGCGGCGGCGCGTCGCCCCGCTCGGCCCGGTCCACGCCCCGGTCGGCCCGGTCCGCGCCCCGATCGGGACGCTCGAAGCCGCGCTCGCCCCGGTCGAATCCGCGCTCCCTGCGCGCGGGCGGCTCGGGTGAAAACGGCGCGCGGGGAGCCGGTTCCGGCGGCAGCGGGGCGCGCGGGCTCACCTCGGGCGCCCGCGCGGGCGCCCAGGCGGCGGTCGGCGGCCCGGCATTGTCGTTCTGCGGCAGCGGCCCGCGATACGGCCGCACCTCGGTCGTCTCCTCGTCCGAATCGCGCCGCCGACGTCGGCCCGCGCGCCCGGTGTCCGAACCCGGCGTCGCACCGGCCAGATCGGCTACCGACACCTGATCGCCGGCCTGCGCCGCCAGCGCCTCGAGCCGCTCCCGGCGCGCCCGGCGGCCGCCGGTGGGCGCCTGCGCCGCGGGCGAGGGCGGCCAGCCGAGCTCGGTGGAATCCGCGCGCGGCGCGGGATCGGGAAGCGCGGGGGGCGAATACGAGCGCGCCTCGAACGCGGGCGGCTCATAGGCCGGGGGATCGTAGCTCGGCGTAGCCGGGGCCGACGCCCCGTTCTGCCCGAGCGGATCGTAGAAGGAGATGGGCCCCGACAGCGGCGAATGCGCGGGCTCCACATTGGTCGACAGCGGGAAGGGCGGCACCGGCGGCGCCGGGTCCTCGGGCTCGGGCGCCGCATGCGCCGACGAACCCTCGGGCGCGGGCGGGAGATCGCCGGTCAGGTCGGTCACCGCGATGCCGCGGCCGCTGCGCCGACGCCGGCCACCGCCGGTGGTCGGAACGCCCTGCCCGTTGCGGGCCAGTAGTTCGGCGACCGACAGCTGGGTCGATTCGTCACTCATCGCGACACCGTTTCAGTCGGGCCCGGTACGCCCCTGGGACGAAGGCCGTTGGCGGCACCGGGTTCGCTCTCGAGGTCGGTATCCAGTTTGCGCAGGATCAGTCCCTCCCGCAGCGCCCACGGGCAAATTTCCAGAGTATCCAGCGATAACGCCCGCATACTCGCCTCCGCGACCAGGGCCCCGGCCACCAACTGCTGCGACCGATCGGAACTCACGCCCTCCAATTCTGCCCGGTCCGCGGCGGTCATTCGAGATATGAACGCGATCAGCTGGCGCAGACCGGAACTGGTGAGGATACGCCGGGCACGGGGGCCCGCGGCCGAGGGGGCGGCGCCGGTGAGACGGGCCAGGGTTCGGAATGTCTTGGATGTCCCGACGGCCAGATCGGGGCGGCCGGGTTCGAGCAGCTGTTTGGCGGGAATCACCAGTTCGGCGTCGAGCCAGTCGCGCAGCACCCCGACCCGACGCTTACCCGGCGGATCCTCGCTCAGCCAGTCCCGGGTGAGCCGTCCCGCGCCGAGCGGCAGCGACAGGGCCACGTCCGGGGCCTCGTCGCAGCCGTTGCTCATCTCCAGCGAGCCGCCGCCGATGTCCAGGTTCAGGATGCGCCCGGCGCTCCAGCCGAACCAGCGCCGGACGGCGAGAAAGGTCAGCCGCGCCTCGTCGGCCCCCGACAGCACCCGCAGTTCCACCCCGGTTTCGCGGCGCACCCGGGCCAGCACCTCATCGGAATTGCCCGCCTCGCGCACCGCGGAGGTGGCGAACGGCATCAGCTGCACACAGCCGGAAGTCTTTGCGATACTCGCGAATTCGGCGACGGTCTTGATCAGTCGGTGGGCGCCCTCGGGGGTGATGCAGCCATCGTCGTCCATATTCTCCGCCAGGCGCAGGGTCGCCTTGGTCGAACTCATCGGCATCGGGTGGCCACCCCGATGCGCGTCCACCACGAGCAGGTGGACGGTATTGCTTCCCACATCGAGCACACCGAGCCGCACATAGACACGGTACTGGGTTCGGCACAACCTTCGGGTCACGTCCCGCGAAGCGAACATGCCACGACGCCCCGAGACTGCCTTTGATCTCGCGTTGCTGTTAGCGTCTGGCGATGTGACGGTAGGAGCATCCGCGAGCGGTCCGACCGGGCTGCGACCAGCGGCGAAGATCGATCCCAGCCCCGAGGTCGATCTCGACTTCCCGCGGGAATGGATCGAATTCGTCGATCCGGCTAATGAAGAGCACACGATCGCCGCCGACCTGACGTGGCTGCTGT
This sequence comes from Nocardia sp. CDC159, assembly GCF_023740735.1. Classification (GTDB taxonomy): domain Bacteria; phylum Actinomycetota; class Actinomycetes; order Mycobacteriales; family Mycobacteriaceae; genus Nocardia; species Nocardia pulmonis. Next base: position 101,656 of record NZ_JAMRXH010000013.1, on the reverse strand, counting down.
CGCGCTGGACGTGCGTCTTCGGCACTCCGGCCTGTCAGGGCATCATCGAAGGCCGCCCCGACGACGGTTGCTGTTCGCACGGCGCGTTCCTCTGCGACGACGACGATCGCAAGAAGCTGCAGAAGGCTGTGAAGCTGCTCACACCCGAGGATTGGCAGCTGATGGACGAGGCCCGCGACGCATCCGGCAAGGTCCGCAAGAAGCTCTACCTCGAGGAGGATGAGCTCGACGACGAGCCCGCCATCCGCACCCGCCGCTACGAGGGCGCCTGCATCTTCCTCAACCGCCCCGGCTTCGCCGGTGGCATCGGCTGCGCCCTGCATTCCATGGCCCTGCGCCGGGGCCTCGAGCCGCTCACGGTGAAACCCGAGGTCTGCTGGCAGCTGCCGATCCGCCGCACCCAGGACTGGGTGGAGCGGCCGGACGGCGTGGAGATCCTGCGCACGGTCATCACCGAATACGACCGCCGCGGCTGGGGTCCCGGCGGCGAGGACCTGCACTGGTACTGCAGCGGCTCCCCCGACGCCCACGTCGGCACCCGCCCGGTCTGGCAGTCCTATGCCCCCGAACTCGTCGAGCTGATCGGCCAACCGGCCTACGACGAGCTGGCCCGGCACTGCAAACGCCGCGAGGGTCTCGGCATCGTCGCGGTCCATCCGGCCACCGCCGAGGCGGAACACAGAGCGCGCCGGTAACTTTTGGAAAATCACGCATTTGTCTGTGGCCGAATTACGCGGCACCCAACTCGTACGGCCAAAACGCGGAGAGGCGGAATAGCCACTGTCTCGCCATGAAAGATTCACTTCGCCGTGGTACTCATCTGGGTCATGATGAGGAAATTCCTGGCCATCGCCGCACTGGCCGCGGGCGCCGCGCTGGCGGTCGCTCCCGCCGCGCAGGCCGATCCCAACACCGATCCCGCCAACTACACGCTGCGCACCGAGCTCTTCGTCGTCTACACCGATCCGGCCGCCCTGCAGGCCAAGGAGAACGGCAAAGAGGTCATCGTGAGCCCGTACGGCACCTCACGGCCGATCGCCTGCCACGACGTGCCCGAGGGCGCACCGCTGGACGACTGCTGGCAGCGCGACGATTTCGGCTGGTTCCGGCTGCAGAAGCAGGAGCTGCCGCAGATCGGCACCGCCTGGGTACACATCGTCTGACAAGCGATTCACCGCGAATGCCCCTCGGCTTCCGAGGGGCATTCGCGGTGACGTCCTCAGGCCTCGAGCTTGTAGCCCAGCCCGCGCACGGTCACCAGATGCTCCGGCTTGGCCGGATCCGCCTCGATCTTGGACCGTAACCGCTTCACGTGGACATCGAGGGTCTTGGTGTCGCCGACGTAGTCCGCGCCCCAGACCCGATCGATCAGCTGCCCGCGAGTCAGCACGCGGCCGGAGTTGCGCAGCAGGTACTCCAGCAGGTCGAACTCCTTGAGCGGCAGGGTGACCGGCTTGCCGTTGACCTGCACGGTGTGCCGGTCGACATCCATGCGCACCGGCCCCGCCTCCAGCACGCCGCTCTCGTTCGAGCCGTCGATGTCCTCACCCGCGCCGCGGCGCAGCACCGCGCGGATGCGCGCGATCAGCTCGCGCGACGAATACGGCTTGGTCACGTAGTCGTCGGCGCCGAGCTCCAACCCGACCACCTTGTCGATCTCGCTGTCGCGAGCGGTCACCATGATCACCGGCACGCTGCTGCGGGTCCGCAGCTGCTTGCACACATCGGTTCCGCTCATACCGGGCAGCATGAGGTCGAGCAGCACGATGTCGGCGCCCGAGCGGTCGAATTCGGCCAGCGCGGACGGGCCGTCGCCGACTACCGTGACCTCGAACCCCTCCTTGCGCAGCAGGAATGCGAGCGGATCGGCCAGCGACTCCTCGTCCTCGACGATCAGCACACTCGTCATCGGGTTGCCTCCACACCGTTGGGTCTGGCCCGCCCTGCGGGGCGCGGGCCACTTTCCTTCTTGCCCACCTGGATGGCGGTGGGACTCTTCTTCTCCGCCGGATCGGCGGAATTCTGGTCGTCGGTTTCGACCGCGGGGATGCGCAACGTGAACGTCGAGCCGGTCCCCAGTTTGCTCCACAGGGTGATTTCACCGTTGTGGTTGGCGGCCACGTGTTTGACGATAGCCAGCCCGAGCCCGGTACCGCCGGTGGCTCGAGAACGGGCCTTGTCGGCGCGGAAGAAGCGCTCGAACACCCGCTCCTGATCCTCCTTGGCGATACCGATTCCGCGGTCGGTGACCGCGATGTTCACATATCCGCCGCGCAGCGAGCGGCTCACGGATACGTGCGAACCCTTGGGGGAATAGTTGATCGCGTTCTCGACCAGATTCGACAGCGCGGTCACCAGCAGCGGCTCGTCGCCGAGCATTTCCAGCCCGCTGTTGCGATCGGTGCTGACGGTGATTCCGGCGGCCTCGGCCGCGGTGCGAGAACGCTCGATGGCGGCATTGACGACCGTATCGACGTCGACGGCCTCCAATTGCGGCAGTTTCTCCGCACCCTGCAACCGCGACAGCGCGATCAACTCGGTCACTATCTTGCCCATGCGCCGGGTCTCGGCCAGCAGCCGCTCACCGAAATGCCGCACCGAATCCGGATCGTCGGCCGATTCCAGCAGGGCCTCGGCCAGCAGGCTCATCGCACCGACCGGCGTCTTGAGTTCGTGGCTGACATTGGCCACGAAATCGCGCCGGGTCGCCTCCATCCGCGCCTGTTCGGAATCGTCGTCGGCGAACAGCACGATGAAGCTGGACTCCTCGCGCGACAGCGGACGGGCCACACCGCGCACCGCGATTCGCCCGCGACCGGGCGCGGGGTGTTTGGCGGTCAGATCGAAATCGGCGCTTTCCCCAGAGGTGATGACCTTCTCCACCGCGGCCCACGCGCGCTCGTCGAGCAGCCGATCGCGGACCAGGCCGAGTTCCTCGGCGCGCGGATTCACCAGCACCACGTCGCGGTATTCGTCCACGACCGCGATGCCGCTTTCCGAGGCGAGCACGATGAGATCGAGCACCTGCGACATGGTCAGGCCGGAATCGATCTCGCGCCCCTGCGCGCGCCGGGCATTCACATAAGGGATGAGCAGGCCACCGACGGCCAGGCCTACGACGGCCGCGAGAATAGCCAGCAGCACGGCCTGGGGAACGCTCACAATTGAATCGTACGGTCGCGGACGCGCGCGCCAAGTCCGGGTTCGCGAAGTTTCGCGCAGGTCACGGGCCCTTACGCGGTTGTTAGCCGAGCGTTTACGCGGAGTTCGGGCCCGGCCGCGGCGTTTCCGCCCGGGACCTTCCCGACCCGAACTACCATCTCGCGGCCACTTTTCCTTGCAGCGCCGCTCATCTCACGAACATGCGAAGCCGACGTGAACTGTCATCCATTGTGCCCACGCCCGACGGCATCGGCCGCGGTCGCCGGTAACTGTGATATGCGCCTCATTCGTCGCCGCTGCTTCATTCGTCCTCGGATTCGGCCAGCCCCGCGAGGACGGTTTCCCCGTGCCGATCCACCCAGGCGCCGAGGGCGTAGAGGGGTTCCAGCAGATCTTTTCCCGCCGCGGTCAATTCGTATTCCACCCGGGGCGGCGCCTCGGCGTAGCGACGCCGCTCGACCAACCGCATGGCCTGCATGCGGCGCAGTGTCGTGGTGAGCATCTTCTGGCTGATACCCCCGATGCTCGCGCGCAGCTCGCCCGGGCGCATGGGCCGGTCGCGCAGGGCGTACACGATGACCGGAAGCCAGGAGTTGCCGAACAGATCGGTCCCGATCCGGGCCGGGCAGTCGGCGACATAGTCTCCATAGGGCGGGAAGGTCACCCGCGGGTGCGCGCTCGTCACCGTTTCAGCCTGTCAGCGGCGTTGCGCACCCGGAAGTGCCTATTCGAATTCCTACCTTCTCAACCGACATCGTCGACAGGGAGTTGGATATGCGAATCGGAATTGTGGGCGCGGGCGCGATGGCATGGGCGCTCGGCGGCGGCTGGGCCGCGGCGGGACACGAAATCCGGGTCGGCACGCGGTCCCCGGAGCGGGCGGCGGAGCTGGCGGCGCGGATCGGGCACGGCGCACGCGCCGGAAGTATCCGCGCCGCGGCCGAATTCGGCGAGGCGGTGCTGCTGGCCGTCCCCGTGGCCGCACTGGACGCGGTGCTGGCCGAGACGGGAGCGCTGGCCGGTCGCACGGTGATCGACTGCACCAATGCCTTCCAACCGGACGAGGGCGGCTTCGTCCTGTCGGAACCGGCCGTAGCGGAACGGATCTCGGCGGCCCGGCCCGGGGCGAAGGTGGTGAAGGCGTTCAACCTCTGTGCCGCCGAGGTGTGGGCGAGCGGGCAGCCGCGCGAATTCGACGGACGGCCACTGTCGGTCCCGCTGTGCGGGGACGACGGCGACGCCGTGGATCTGGTCGCGCGACTCGCGGCGGATCTGGGGGTGCGGCCGTTTCGCGCCGGGGGCCTGCGCCGGGCCCGCTATCTGGAGGCGACGGCGGCCTTCATCGTCGGCCTCTGGTTCGCCGGTGACGATGCCCGCGCGATGTTCCCGCCGGTGACGGCCGCGTTCGCGCATCCAGACGGGATCTGAAAAAGTCCCGGGAGCGCACACCGTTGTGCGCGCCCGGGACAGCCTGGGGGCGTCGGAACTACCAGCCCGGATTACCGCGGACGGGGATGTTCACGAAGCTCGGGGCATTCGGATCCAGTTGCAGGTGTTCGGGTTTCAGGCCGGTGTCGACCAGCAGGGGTGTGATGGGCACGCCCTTGGGGAAGTTGCCCGCGAACACATCTATCCGCAGCCGATGGCCGGGCGCCAGCACCGCCTGGGTGCCGGACAGGCCGATATCGAGCGTGGTCGACCGGCCCGGCACGGTCGGCTGCCGCCGATCCAGCGAGGTGTACGGGCGCGGGTCGGTGTAGTCGCCATTGGCCGAGCGAGCGCTGAGCGAGTCGTCGATCTCGCGCATCGACGCCAGCAGCTGTCCCGAGGAGAGCACGGTCGACCGACCGTCGGGGGCGACGTCGTTGACGGTCACCGTCCAATAGCCGTCGGGTGCGTCCTGAATCGTGTTGAGCCGCACGGCGATCGGTCCCGAGATGGTGGTGGTCTCCGCCACGGGGGCGCTGGTGAAGGTCAGAGCGTTGGATTCGGCGATGCGCGAATCCTTGGCGCACGCGTCGAAGACGGCCAGCGCGCCGATGGTCGCCTGCGCGGCGTCGTTGGAGCACAGCGTGGTGAGGCCCGGCGCGATGGTCAGCCGCGCGCTGTCGGCGTCGGGCGCACCGGTCAGGGAGCCGTCGTAGACGCTGTTCGCGGTGCCGCTTCGGTTGGCGGACAGATACATTCGCCGATATTCCGCGGCCTCCTGGGCCGGGGCGGTGATCCCGAAGCCGTCCTGGGTGGTCCAGCCGCCGCTGCCCTGCTGGTACAGCGTCACCGGACCGTAGCCGTCGATGCCGTTGTCGATGCCCTTGAGCCACTTGTCGAACCACGCGCGCTGCAGCACATCGATCCGCGGCGGCAGGCCGGGCTTACCGTACTCGTTGCCCGAGCTGATGTGGTAGGTGTTGCCCATCAGCAGCTGCTTCTGGCCGGGCGGCAACGGAATCTCGTTGTAGATCTTGGATTCCGAGTAGGTGAACAGGTCGTGCCAGCCGCCCACGACGAAGGTCGGCGTCTGCACCCGGCTCGGATCGCCCAGCCACGCCCGCCGCTCGGCGGAGAACTCCGACAGCAGGTTTCGCACCCGCGGATCCAGATCCTCCATCCGCACACTGGCATACGCGTTGAGCAGCACGTCCATGTAGGTCAGCGGGCTCTCGGCCCGATCGGACAGCCACTGGAAGTCGAATTTGCCGTTCACCAGCGACTGCACATCCGGCACCCATTTGGTGGCGTTGATCGCGGTGAGCCACAGCGGAATGAAGTTGAAGCCGAAGCCGCTGCCCGGGTTCAGCACGTCCTGCACCAGATCGCTACCCGGCACGACGGGGAAGATCGCCTTCAGCGCGGGCGGGCGCTTCTCGGCCGCCTGCACCTGGTTGATGGCCGAGTAGGAGATGCCGCTCATGCCGACATTGCCGTCGGACCAGGGCTGCTTCGACGCCCAGTCGATCACCTCGACCGAGTCCTGCTGCTCGCGCTGGCGCAACATATCCCATTCGCCCTGGGAGAAGCCGGTGCCGCGGGCGTCGACGACGACCTGGGCGTAGCCGCTCCTGATCAGCTGGCGATCGACCGCGAAATTGCGCAGTTCACCGCCGCCGAAGGCCTTGGTGAGATCGGTGACGCCCGACAGCGCGGTACCGCTGAGATCGATCTGCCGGAACAGGTTGATCAGCGCATCGGACAGGCCCGGCACCGAGATCGCGTGGTCGGCGAGATTGCTGACCAGCTTGGTGTAGGGCGTGATGTTGACGACGACCGGCGTCCGGATGTCGATCGGTCGACCGGCGGCATCGGCGGGCCGGTAGACATTTGCCTTCAGCACGGTGCCGTCGCTCATGGTGATCGGCACGTCCCACTGGATGTTGATGCTCGGGTACTGCTGCGGGCCGTCCTCGGTGGCGGTCCACATCGCACCGGCCGCACCGCCGTCGGGTCCGGTCGAAATCGGTGCCGCGCTCGCGGTGCCCGGGCCGAAGAACGGGAGAGTCACGGTGGTGGCCACCGCAGCCACTGTGGCGCGCAGCGCGTACTTCATCGGACGTGATCCACCTCTCGAAATGGTCGAACGTCCGGGAGTTTAGCCACGTCTTAATCTGTTGCAAACCCCTGGTTACACCAACTGAAGCGAATTTCTCTCAGATTCTCATCCGACTGGAAACTCGGTAGTGACCTGGCTGATTGCCTACCGGAAATGACCCGTACCACTTCCGACCGGCCCGTATGTGACTGCCGCCACCCTCGCCCAGGGATCATTTCCGATAACCAGCAATGTGATAGCTACGGCAGCGTAGACGTGATGAGGCTCACGCGGGACGCAGTCCGAACGGAGGCGGTGGCGGACCCGCGGGCCGCCACCGCAGCACCCGTCAGAACAACCGGAAGCCCGCCCCCGGACCGCCCTGGCGGTCGATATCGCGCAGCACCACCTGCATGGTGGTGGCGGCGTCGGGCTGATGGATCAGATCGCCCGCGCCCTGGCAGGAGGGCAGCTCGACGGTCACCGGGCCGACCTGGAAGTCCTTGCCCGCCACCACCATTCCGATCAACTGATCACCGCGCAGCACCGGCGAGCCGGAGTCGCCGTGATCGGCGCAGACGTGGCTGGCGAACCACATCGGATGGGTTTCCCACACGATGCCGCAGGTGAAGCCGGTGGTGCGGCCGTTCTTGCAGACATTGTCGCCGACCGCCGGACCGGCCCCGACGGAGTTGATCACCGACTGCGCGACGCTGCGGGTGGGCACCACCTTGGCCGGGTCGAATTCGATGATCGCCCAGTCCATATCCTCGCTCTTGGCGGTGATCCGGCCGATCACCCCGGCCTTCGGATCGTATTCGGCCAGCAGCCGCGAGCCGACCTGGCCGCAGTGCCCGGCCGTCAGGCCGACGAGCCGGTCGGCCGTATCGAAGCCGATGGCGGTGAGGGTGCAGTCGGCGGCCTTACCCGGATCGTCGAGCTGCTCGAGGATGATGCCGGAACCGCCGCCGAGCGTGACCGGCGCGGCCGCGGTGGCCGTCCCGGCGGTGAATGCGGTGGTGGCCACTGCCGCCACCGCAGCGGCGGCCCAGGAAACGAGTCGGGCCCTACCCGCTGCGAACATGTGCATCTCTTTCTGCGCTGAGTCGTCGAACCAGCGCCGGGCAGCGACGAGCTCCCGTGCGATGGATCGAAATATCCCCTGGCAGAAAGCATTTCAGCGACAGCCCGACGCTGAACGGGTGGACACTACCAGGGCTGGGCGACGTTGCCCAGCCCCCTTACGCGTCCACGAGATGAACGGGCCGCCTATTTGCCGCCCTGGCTCGCGACCGCCGCCGCACCGGCCGCCGCGGCCTCCGGGTCGAGGTACTCGCCCGGGCCGACCGGGCGCAGGTTCTCGTCCAGTTCGTAGCGCAGCGGGATGCCGGTCGGGATGTTCAGCCCGGCGATGTCGTCGTCGGAGATGTTCTCCAGGTGCTTGACCAGCGCGCGCAGCGAATTGCCATGCGCGGCAACGAGTACGGTCCTACCCGCCAGCAGTTCCTTGGAGATGGTCGACTCCCAGTACGGGACCATCCGGGCCACGACGTCCTTCAGGCATTCGGTGCGCGGCACGTCGATGCCCGCATAGCGCGGATCGCCGTCCTGGCTGTATTCGTCGTCGAGGTCGATCGGCGGCGGCGGGGTGTCGTAGCTGCGCCGCCACAGCATGAACTGCTCGTCGCCGTACTTGTCGCGGATCTGCGCCTTGTTCTTGCCCTGCAGGGCGCCGTAGTGCCGCTCGTTGAGGCGCCAGTCCCGCACCACCGGGATCCAGTGCCGGTCGGCCGCGTCGAGGGCCAGATTGGCGGTGCTGATCGCGCGGCGCAGCAGCGAGGTGAACACGATGTCGGGCAGGATGCCCTGTTCGGCCAGCAACTCCCCGGCGCGCTTGCCCTCGGCCTGACCCTTCTGCGTCAGATGCACGTCCACCCAGCCGGTGAACAGGTTCAGGGCGTTCCATTCGCTCTCGCCGTGGCGCAGCAAAACGAGGGTGTACGTCATGGCCGTCATGCTAGCCGTCCGCCGCCGCGAGCTTCAGGCCGTACCAGTGGGCGTTCGCCCGAGGGCCTGGACGTGACACTCGACACACTCACGCGGCGATCAATTCCCGCGGGCGGCCTCGTCGTCACGGGCATGAGTGCGAAGAACACCGCCCCGAAGGGCCCTGCCTCCTACTTCCCGTCCATCGAGAAGAAGTACGGAAGGCCGATCGGCGAATGGCTGAAACTGATCGAGGGCTCGGAGCTGACCAAGCATATGGAGCTGGTGGCCTGGCTGAAGAACGACCACGGCCTCGGGCACGGACATGCCAATGCCCTGGTGGCCTACGCCCGCGCCGCCTGAGCTCAGTCGTCCTCGTCGGTGGTGGCGTGACCGGCGGCCAGGACGCCCGCGCCGACCAGGGTGGCCCCGCCGGTGATGCGTGACTTCGTCACCCGCAGCTCGCGCAGGAAGCCCAACCGCGCGTGTTTCGCGAGCGCCGCGCGCATCGGATCCCACAGCGGCGCACCGGATTCGGCGAAGCCGCCGCCGATCACCACCCGATCGATGTCCAGCAGCGCGGCCGCGGACGAAATCGCCTGCCCCAGTGCGGTTCCCGAGCGATGCAGGGCGGCGAGGGCAATGGCGTCGCCCACCTGGGCAGCCCGCGCGAGGTCGACGCCGGTCGTTCCCTCCCAGCCCTGCGCACGCGCCCAGCGCACCGACGACATGCCGCTGGCCACGGCCTCCACGCAGCCGATGCCGCCGCAGCCGCACGGATCGTCCCAGCCGGGCACGACGATATGGCCGATATGACCGGCATTTCCGGTGCGGCCCACCGCGACCCGGCCGTCGATGATGATGCCGCCGCCGATTCCGGAGGAGACGGTCATCGCCAGGCCGTCGCGCACGCCGCGCAGATCCCCGATGTGATGTTCGGCCAGCGCCAGACACGCGCCGTCGATGGCGAAGCGAATCACGGCCCCGGGGAACAACTCCTGGACCGATGCCACGATCGGGAATCCGGACTTCCACTCCGGAATGTTCAGCGGCGCGGTGATTCCCGAGCGCACATCCACCGGCCCCGCCGAGCCGATCCCGATCGCGGTGATCCGGGCGTCCCCGGCCACCTCGCGCAGCAAGGCCCGGCACGTCTCCCACACCTTGGTCCGCGGCACCTGCACCTGCCGCACGTCGCGGACCTGCCGCCCGGCCTGCACCACTCCGGCCGCGAACTTCGTCGCGCCGATATCCAGGGCCAATACGGTCATGCCGAGATCACCTTTCGCGCCGGTGCCGGGGGGTACAGCCGCAGAGCGTAGGGCTATTCCTCGACCAGATGCTCGAACGCCCGCAGATTCTTCAGCGACTCGCCCCGCGACACCCGCCACTTCCATTCCCGCCGAATGGATTCCGCGAAGCCCAGCTCCAGCAGCACGTTGAAGTCGGCGTCGACGGCCTCGAGCACCTGCCCGAAGACGCGGTCCAGTTCGTCGGCGGTGACGGCATGGGTGGCGATCCGCCCGACCAGGTAGATATCGCCGACCCGGTCGAGGGTGTAGGCCACGCCGTAGAGGCGGCGGTTGCGGCGCAGCAGGAATTTGTAGACGCCCTCGAAGTTCTCGTCGGGCTTGCGGCAGACGAAGCTTTCCAAGCGCACGCCGTGTTTGCCGACGGTCAGCATGACGGTGGTCTTCAGCTTGCGCTCACCCGGAAGCACGACGATGAAGGTTTCCGCACCCTCGCGCGTGTACTCCACCTCGCGCTCGACGAGGGTGTCCTCGATAACCTTCGCGGTTTCCCGAATCGTGTCCGTCACCGACGCACCGCTCCTATCCGGCGCCGCCACAGCGCCCGCGACCTGGCTTGATTGCTCTCTGCCAGCAACGTACCCGCCAGTCGCGATCGCACACCTCGATACCCCGCCAGCGCCTCGGAATAGCTGTCCAGCAAACCCTCGGCCGTATGTTCCCAGGAGAAGTTGGCGGCGTGCTCGATCGCGGCCGCCCCCATCAGCTCCAGCCGCCGCGGATCGTCGAGCAACCGGCGCAGGCCCGCCGCCCATTGCGCGGTGCTGTGATCGGGTACCAGCAGCCCCGAAACCCCGTCGCGCACAGCGGTTCCCAGCCCGCCGACCTGCGCGGCCAGCACGGGCGTCCCGCTGGCCTGCGCCTCGATGGCGACCAGGCCGAACGATTCGTTGTAGCTGGGCACGGCCACCAGATCGGCGGCGCGGTAGACCTGCACCAGCCGATGCGGCGGCTGGGGCGGCAGGAACGTCACCCGGTCCGCGATGCCCAGTTGCGCGGCCAATTCGATCAGCGAATCGGGGCGCTCCAGCCCCGTGCCGGACGGACCGCCCACGATCAGCACCCGCAGCGCCCGCCCGGGCTCGGCGGCGAGTACCTGTGCCGCGGCGCGCACCAGCACGTCGGGCGCCTTGAGCGGTTGGATCCGGCCGACGAAGGCGACGATCTGCTCGCGCGGGGACAGGCCCAGTTCGGCGCGGGCGACCAGTTTCTCGCCGGGCCGATAGCGCGCCAGATCCGCGCCCGGCAGCACCACGTCGATGTGTTCCGGTTCCGCCCCGTACAGCTCGACCAGCTGCCGGGCCTCCTCGGCGGTATTGGCGACCAGGCGATCGGCCTCGGCGGTGATCTGCTTCTCGCCGATCTCGCGGGCCGCGGGTTCGGGGGTGTCGCCCTCGGCCAGATAGGCGTTCTTCACCGCGGCCAGGGTGTGCGCGGTGTGCACCAGCGGCACTCGCCAGCGGTCCCGGGCCAGCCAGCCGACCTGACCGGACAGCCAGTAGTGCGAATGGATGAGGTCGTAGTGGCCGGGCTGGTGCCGGGCCTCCTGCCGCAGCACCTCGGCCGCGAACGGGCACAGCTGGGTGGGCAGATCGTGTTTGTCGAGCCCCTCGAACGGTCCGGCCACGACGTTGCGCACCAGCACCCCGGGTGCGGCCTCGACGACCGGTTCGTCGTTGGAGGAGGTGGCGCGGGTGAAGATCTCCACCTCGACGCCGCGCCGGGCCAGTTGGATGGCGGTTTGCAGCACGTAGACGTTCATGCCGCCCGCATCGCCGGTGCCTGGCTGCGCGAGTGGTGAGGTGTGCACCGACAACACGGCGATCCGATGGGGCCGTAGGTCCGCGCGTTGACTCACCACTCCAGTGTGCACGTCCGGAGGAATGCCCCGATGCGACCTACACCACCAAGTGACTGCCATCACAACCGCATTGATCGCCGCGTGCAAGCCGCATCGTGAGGGCTCGGAACGAGCCATGCGGACGAGAGCCTGGCAAACATCAAGCGACACAACCGCGCAGGTTCGTCGGCACCGCGAAATGCCGCTCGACACAATGGCGTTCGAGGGGCGTCCCGGCCGGGGGACGTGCGTTCCCCCGGCACTCGACCGAGGGCGTCACTCGGCGCGGTTCAGCGCGGTGACAAGCCTTACCCGCGATCAGGCCGAAAAGGTATGCCAGACGAGATCCCCCGGCTCCGGGCCCGCCTCCGCCAGCAGCTCACCGGTAGCCGACCAGATGCCCGAACGCCCGCAGGTCCGGTCGAAACCGCCGCCGGTCGGGCACGCGAAGGCCGCGATCGCGACCCAGACGCCGTGATCGGCCGCCACCCGCCGGGCCCGTTCACCGGCCAGTTCGGCCTCGTGGTCGGCGTTCACGACCCCGGCGACGTAGCCGTCCATGCCGAGTTCGGCCGTGCGGGCGGCGTGCTCGGGAAACTTGGTGTCCAGGCAGACCGCCAGACCGAGCCGCCAGCCGTCCACCTCGAGCGCCGCGTGCTCGCCGGGGACGAAGCGGTGTGACTCGCTGCCGTGCAGATGAACCTTGCGATAGACGATCGTGGCTCCGTGCGCGTCCACGCCGAGCACTCCGATGTGCGGGCCGGATACCGGCGCGCCCGCGAGGGCCAGCGCACCCGTCTCGGCGCAGGCATCGATGATCGGCGCCAACCGGTCGTCGTCCGGGGTCACGATCTCGGCATCCAGTTCGTAGCCGGTCAGCGACAGTTCCGGGAAGACCACCACCCGGGCGCGTGCCTCGCGTATCGCCTGGGCATGTTCGACGGCATTCGCGACCACGTCGTGGGCGACGCATTTGGGTTGGGCGACAGCGATTTTCAGTTCTCGGCGCATATGCGAGCCCTAGTTCAGGCCGTCGGCGAACGCGCTCACCTCGGCGACGAAGCGGTCCGGATCCTCGACGAACAGGCCGTGCTGCGCGCCTTCCCAGTAGGACGTGCGCGCATCCGGCGCCGCCTCGGCGATATAGCGGCCGTTGTCGATGGGCACGACCGGATCGGCGGTGCCGTGCAGCACCAGAACCGGAACATCCAGTGCGCGAAGGGTTTCGGTGTTGTCGACGGTCCGATAGAACAGCGCCTTGCGGACCCGCGGCGGGGTCGAGAGGCTGCCGCCGAACAGCCGCTGCGCGTCGGCGCCCTTGTCGCGCGCGCCGCCGGTGTTGGCGCTGCCGAAGGCCGAGAAGCCGCGCACCGCCTTGCCCGCGCTCTCCTCGAAGACGTCGGGAATGGCCTTCTGCATGGCCGGGCCCGGTTGCGCGCCCGGAACGCCGCGGCCGATGCCCGCCTGCGAACCGCAGTACACGACGCCCGCCACCGCGCCGGTGCCGTAGGCGGTCAGATAGTCGGTGAGCACGATGCCGCCGTAGGACCAGCCCAGCAGCACCGCGCCGGTCTCGATGCCCTCCCCCGCCAGGACGGCCGCGATGTCGGCGGCCCAATTCTTCGGATCGTCGTAGCCGGTCTCGGGCGCGCCCGAGTAGCCGTGGCCGCGCAGGTCGACCGCGATCACCCGGAACCGCCGAGCCAGTTCCTCGGCCGCGACGCCCCAGTTGAGCAGGTTGCCCGCCCAGCCGTGCAGCAGAACCAGCGGCCGCCCGTCGGCCGGTCCGGTCACCCGGTAGACAATGCTGGTTCCGTCCGCGCTCACAACTTCCCGAATCGCCATGAGGTCAGGCTAGTTCCCCTCGAGCGGGTGGAACCGGTCACCACCGGATGCCCCGCGACGTGGGCTGACCCTAAGCTCGGGCCATGAGCACTCGTACCGCCGTCGTCACCGGGGCCAGCTCGGGCATCGGGGAAGCCACCGCCCGTGAGCTCGCCAAACAGGGCTACCACGTCTATGTCGGAGCACGACGCGTGGATCGGCTCGAGCGGCTGGCCGCGGAGGTCGGCGGGACCGCGCTGCCGCTGGATGTGACCGACGAGGATTCGGTGCGAGCGTTCACCGATGCCGTCGAACGGGTGGACGTGCTGGTCAACAACGCGGGCGGCGCGAAGGGCCTGGCTCCCGTCGCCGAGGCCGACCTGGACGACTGGCGCTGGATGTGGGAGACCAATGTGCTCGGCACCCTGCGCATCACCAAGGCCCTGCTCCCCAAGCTGATCGCCTCTGGCGACGCCCTGATCGTCACGATCACCTCGGTAGCCGCCTTCCATGCCTACGACAACGGCTCCGGCTACACCTCCGCCAAACACGCCCAGGCCATCCTGCACCGCACCCTGCGCGGCGAACTCCTCGGCAAACCCGTCCGCCTCACCGAAATCGCCCCCGGCGCAGTGGAAACCGAATTCTCCCTGGTCCGCTTCAACGGCGACGCCGACCGCGCCGCCAAGGTCTACGAGGGCATCGATCCATTGCTGGCCCAGGACATCGCCGAAATCATCGGCTTCGTAGCCACCCGCCCCCCACACGTAAATCTGGACACCATCATCGTCAAACCCCGAGACCAGGCCGACCCCGGCCGCTTCGCCCGCCGCCCGTAACCCCGCTCGCTCCGCTCGCGGGGAATGAGGAACCTTCCCGCGAGGAAGAAAGAGGTTGCCCCGCGTGGGAACGGCGTCACTCACGGGGAACAAAGACACCGCCAGGTGGAGTACGGCGTCTCTCCACCTGGCGGTGTCTCCCCGCCCGACAGCATCCCCCGGCCCGGCAGCGCCCCCGTCCGGCAACATCCCTCCGCCCGGCAACATCCCTCCCCCCGGGCGATGCCCCTCCACCCCGGGAGGCCTCCAGACTTACCCGGCGAGGGCCTCCCGTTTCCCCGCGGAGGCCGCTCTCAATTCCCCGCGAGCGAAGCGAGCGGGGTTAGTTGCCGCCGCGGACTGGGCCGGGGGGGACGGGGGTGGCCGAGACGGCTGTGGAAGGTTCGCCCTGGAGGGCGGAGAGGGATTTCCAGGTTTCCCAGTCGATGGTCCAGTCGTAGATGTCGCCGTCGGCGGCGGAGAGGGGGATGGAGGTGCCGGTTACTTCCACCGGGTCGCCGTACATGGCGGTGGGGAAGTATTTCTGGGCGTCGGCGGTGCTGAGGTTGATGCAGCCGTTGGTGACGTTCGAATTGCCTTGGGCGGAGGCGGATTCGGGGTTGGCGTGGATGAATTCGCCGTTGTTGGAGATGCGTACGGCCCAGCGTTCGCGGACGTTGGTGTAGAAGGGGGGATTCGACATGAGGAAGTCCTCGTACTTCTCGGTCACCACGTGAATGCCCGAGCGCGTCACGTTACGCGGCTCGTTGCCCTCGCCGTAGCTGCACGGGAAGTCGAAGATCGTCTCGCCATCGCGGATCACCCGCACGCGGTGGCTGGGCGCGTGGCCCTTCACGATCTGCGCCCGGCCGATCTTGAACTCCGAGGTGAGATCCGAAGCGCCGTACGCGCCGCCGCCGAGGTCCAGGCCGTAGAGCTTGGCGCCGAAACTCACCTCCGTGCCGGGCGCCCAGTAGTTGCGCGGCCGCCAGTGCGCCCGCGAACCGCCGTTCTCGTCCGGCAGCCAGGCCCAGCCGCCCTCGGTCGGCGGCGTCGTGGTCACCGTCAGCGCGCGCTCGGCGGCGGCCTTGTTGGCGACGTGCCGCTTGAACTGCAGGATGATCGGGGCCGCGATGCCGACCTGCTGACCGTCGCCGATATTGATGGTGGCGGGTACGGTCTGCTTCGGCTGCACCGTGGTGAACTTGCCCTCGATCGGCACGGGCTTGTTGTCGGTGCCGACCGCGGTGCCCGACCAGGTGTAGGTCACGCCGTAACCGAGCGGCTCGCTGACCTTGAAGCTGCTCCGGTCCGGCGACAGTTCGCCCTTGACCTGCTTACCGCTCGGATTGGTCAGGGCCACCTGATCGATGCGACCACTGGCCACCGAAACCGATACGGGCGCGGTCGGATTGACGTCACCGCTGCCGCTGCCGGGCTCGAACGTCACCTTGGCGACCGGCGGCTTCTCCTTCGGCGCGGCCTTGTCACCCCCGCCGTTGCCGCTCGAACATCCGGCCACCAGCGCGGCCGTCGCCAGCTGAGCCATCCCGACCAGCAGGGCACGTCGGCCAGTTATTTCTCGAATGCTCACTTCCTCGAATTTACCGCGAAGTCGCGGCGGGCCCAGCCCCCAGTCCGGGCGGCAAACCCTCGGCTAGAGCGTGACCCCCACCGTCACGGGCTCGGGTTCGAGCCGGATCCCGAACCGCTCGGCCACCCCGTCGCGCACCGTGCGCGCCAGCCCGACCAGGTCCGCCGCGGTCGCCGAGCCCCGATTGGTCAGGGCCAAGGTGTGTTTGGTGGACAGCCGCGCGGCCGCCTGCGGCCCCGGGAATCCCTTGGCGAATCCGGCCCGCTCGATGAGCCAACCCGCGGAGAACTTCACCCCGTCGGGCGCCGGATAGGTGGGCACTGTGACATCACCCACATGCGCCGCGATGGCCGCGCGCACCTGGGCCTCCCGCTCCGGCGGCACCACCGGATTGGTGAAGAACGACCCCGCGCTCCAGGTGTCGTGATCGTCGGGATCGAGCACCATGCCCTTCCCGGCCCGCAGCCGCAGCACCGCCGCGCGCACCTCGGCGGCCGGGCGGCGCTGCCCCTCCTCGGCTCCCAGCGCCTGGTACAGCTCCCGATACCGCAGCGGCGCGCTCGACCCATCGGGCCGCAGCGCGAACTCCACCCCCAGCACGACCGCCCGATCGCTGTGCTTGAGAACCGATGTGCGGTAACCGAATCCGAGCTCACCCGGTTCCGCCCAGCGCACCTCGCCGCTCGCCCGATCCAGCAACCGCACCCGCCGCAGCAACTGCTCGGTTTCCACGCCGTAGGCCCCCACGTTCTGCACCGGCGTCGCACCCGCCGACCCCGGAATCCCGGACAGGCACTCCAGCCCGCCGAACCCGGCATCGACCGTCGCCGCGACGACCGCATCCCAATTCGCCCCGGCCTCGGCGACCACCCCATCCGCGCCGAGCTCCACCCCCTCGGTCACGATCCGCACCACCACCCCGCCGAACCCGGCATCGGCGATCAGCAGATTCGATCCGCCCGCCAGTAGCAGCACCGGAATCCCGGCCGTATCGAGGGCGCGCACGGTCGCGACGAGCGCCTCGGTCGTCGCGCAGTCGGCCACCGTGGCCGGACCGCCGACCCGCAGCGTGGTCAGCTCCGCCAGGCGCACCGAATTGCGCACCCGCGCACCGGTTGCGGTGAGCAGCTCGCTCACTTCCTCGAACGGCACCACCTGAGATGTACGCACGACCACAGACGGTAGCGTGTTCGCTCATGGCGACACCCCTGGCGTACACCGCTCACTACTCGCATCCGGCCGCTGCCGTGCGTGCGGCGATCGCCGACGAGCAGTATTGGAAGGATCGCATCGCCGAGGTCGGCGGCCCGGGGGCGCGGATCGACGGCTTCGAGGTCTCCGGCGATCAGCTGCGGGTGCAGATGGTGCAGTCGATCGCGGAGGCGGAGCTGCCCACCGCCCTGACCTCCGTGCGCCCGGGCGATCTGATCATTCCCCGCACCGAGACCTACACCGGCAGCTCGGGCCTGTTCGAGGCCCACGTCGACGGCGCGCCCGCCGAGGTCCGCGGCACGGTCACCCTGACCGGCGACGACAGCTCGGCCACGATCAGCGTCGAGGGCACGGTCGAGGTGAAGGTCCCGCTGTTCGGCAAGAAGATCGAGGCCGTGGTCGCCGAGAAGCTGACCGAACTGCTCGCCGCCGAGGCCGAGTTCACCGGTAACTGGATCGCGACGCACTGATTCGGGCGAACCGGTAGCAACCGGGCCTCGTCGGAGCGGCGGAGCGAGTCCGCCCGGTCGTGCACGGTAATCTGACCCGCCATGGCCCGTCGACTGGACTACTCCGCTCGCTATCCGCTGCACACCACCAAAGAGGTGTACGCGGCCCTGTCCAACCGCGCCTACTGGGATGCGCGGATGGAGGAAATGCGCAAGTACTCCCCCAATGACGTGGTCAGCCTGGAGGCGGGCGACAACGGCATCGAGGTGGTGCTGCAGCATGTGCTGCCGCGCGACATGCTGCCCGACATCGCCCAGGCGGTGATGCGCAAGGATATGGTGATCACCCGCAAGGAGACCTTCGGCCCGTACGGTCCGGAGGTCACCGGCGAATACACCGCATCCATTCCCGCGGGTCCGGGCACCCTCGGCGGCGTCATGCATCTGTTCCCCACCGACACCGGCTGCACGCTGCGCACCTCGTCCACGGCCAAGGTGTTCATCCCGCTGCTCGGCCCGAAGCTGGAACAGCTCATGCTGATCAATCTGGTCGACCTGCTGCGCGCCGAGGCCGAGTTCACCACGCGGTGGCTCGAGGAGCAGAACCCGACGGCCTGAGCCGTACGGTCCGGAGTTCGTGCGTGCGTAGTAAACCGATCGGCGCGATCACGCGCGGTACCACCGGCATCAATCGCCTGCGGCGCAGCGATCGCTGGGTCGTGCACGACACCCTGGTGACCGCGCGGCTGCGCGCGGCCGCCGATCCGCTCGTCGTCGATCTGGGCTACGGCGCGAGCCCGGTTACCACACTGGAGCTGGCGACTCGGTTGCGCCGGGTGCGCCCCGATGTCCGGGTGGTCGGCCTCGAGATCGATCCGGATCGCGTCGTCCCGGCCCGAGACGGCGTCGTATTCGCCCGGGGCGGTTTCGAATTGGCGGGCCTGCGCCCGATTCTGGTGCGCGCCTTTAACGTACTGCGCCAGTATCCGGAATCGGCCGTGCCCGAGGCATGGTCGACCATTCTGGCGGGCCTGGCCCCGGACGGCCTGCTGGTCGACGGCACCTGCGACGAGCTGGGCCGCCGCTGCGCGTGGGTCCTGCTCGATCGCTCCGGCCCGCGGTCGCTGACCCTGGCCTGGGATCCGTTCACCGTCGAGCGACCCTCCGACATCGCCGAACGCCTACCGAAGGCCCTCATCCACCGCAACGTCCCCGGCGAGCGCATCCACACCCTGCTCACCGCCGCCGACCGCGCCTGGTCGCACGCCGCCCCGCTGGCCCCCTACGGCCCACGCGTGCGCTGGCGCGAGACGGCAAAGATGCTGCGCGAGCAGGGTTTTCCCGTGCACGACTACCGTCGTCGGCTACGCGACTGCGTGCTGTCGGTGCCGTGGGAGACCGTCGCGCCGACGAAATGAACGCGTCCTCGTCATCCCGTCGGTCCGACGTCCCGGCATGCCCCATGCCGGGATCTCGCCCGAACCACGCCGGAACGGCGCGGCGGCGAATCACGCCCGAGCGAGCGCCTGCCGCACCCGCGCCGCGGTGCGCGGCGGCAATCCCGCTGCGGCGGCGCGGATCTCGGAACTCGCACAGCGGCGAATGGCCACCGCATCCCCCACCACCTCGTCCAGCGCGGCCTGCCCGATACCCGTCTCCGCGAGATCCAGCACCGTCCGCACCGGCGTGGTCACCAGGAACGTCCCCGCCGATTCCACCTCGTCCTCGCGCAACGCCCGGCGCAGCACGACCAGCCGCGGCGCGCTCGGCACCCGACCCGATCCGGCCGACAGATGGACGAATCGCGGGCGCAGCCGGCCCAGGCCGTGCAGTTCGGCCGCGCTGTGGTGGGAGATCGCCGCGTCGCCCTCGAACCACGCCGCCCACATGGCGTATTCGTCGAGCGGGCCGACCGGCCAGTCGGCCATCCGCAGCAGGCCCACCCCGGCCCGGATCACCTGCCCGTCCTCGAGCGCGGCGCGGATGCGGGACTCGCAGCCGGTGCGCAGCACCAGCCGGGTGGTGAAGTATCCGGCGTGCCGCCCCGCGAGCTGCCGCAATATCGACCAGCCCCGTTCCGGATCGCGGATACTGCTGGCGGCGACTTCCCCGGACATGTGATCCAGGCTACGCCCGGATATGTGCGGTATGTCACAATTTGACGCTCTCTCGTGGAATCCCTTCACCCGCCCCACAGAACGGGCTCAGAAAGCTCGGGAAGAATCGGTGCCATGAGTTCGACTCCTCCTTACACCGCGGTAGGCCCCGCCCCCGGCACCCCGGCGGGCGGCCCGCGCACCCGCAACGTGCGGCGGATCGTGCTGATCCTCGGACTCGTGATCGCGCTGGCCCTGGTCGGCACGGCCGCGGCCGCGGAGACCTACTACCGCCGCCAGAGCTCCGAATGCCTGGCCGCGCAGGTGGAGAAGGATCTGGGCAGTAAGGTCGCGGTGCGCTTCGGCCCGAAACCGTTGCTGCTCACGGCGATCGACCATCAGGTCCAATACGTCGATCTGAACAGCGACGACGCCAAGTTCGGCCCGGCCGTGGGCATGAAGGTGCACGCCCGGCTCAACGACATCAACCTGGTCGACGGCGGCCGCGGCGGCGCCACCGTCGACAACTCCAGCGCCGACGCCACCTGGAGCAACGAGGGCATCGCGCAGACGCTGAAGGGCCTGGTCTCGGGCGTGCAGTCCGACCCGGGCACCGGCACCCTGGACGTGAAGGTCCTCGGTGGCCTGGCCGACCTGCGGCTGCGGCCGCAGATCGTGGGCGACCAGATCCAGGTCAGCACCCAGTCGGCGCAGCTGCTCGGGCTCGGCCTGCCCACCGATCTGGTCGACGGCATCGTGCAGCTCATGACGCAGAGCCTGCAGAGCTACCCGCTGGACCTCAAGCCGACCGCCATCAAGGTCACCGACAGCGGCATCGAGGTGAAGCTGACCGGCGGCGCGACCCGGCTGCAGGGCAGCGGCGACGCCCGCTGCTGATCACTCCGGGAAGCCGTCGAGCACCTCGGCCGACCGCGACAGACCCAGCCGGGTGGCCCCGGCCGCGACCAGCTCCGCCGCGGCCTCGGCCGTGCGGATGCCGCCGCTGGCCTTGACGCCCAGCCGCCCACCGACGGTCTCGGCCATCAAGCGCACGGCATGCACGCTGGCACCCCCGGCGGGGTGAAATCCCGTGGAGGTCTTCACGAAATCGGCCCCGGCCCGTTCCGAGGCCCGGCAGGTCTCGACGATCGCCTCGTCGGGCAGCGCGGCCGCCTCGATGATCACCTTGAGCAGCGCCTTGTCGCCGATCGCCTCGCGCACGGTCACGATATCGGCCAGCACCGCGTTGTAGTCCCCGGCCAGCGCCGCCCCGATATCGATGACCATATCCACCTCGGCCGCGCCCTGATCCACCGCCAGCCGCGCCTCGGTGCCCTTCACCAGCGAATGATGTTTCCCCGACGGGAAACCCGCGACGGTCGCGACGACCAGACCCGGCGCGCGCACCGGCAGCATCGACGGCGACAGGCACACCGCGTACACCCCGAGCTTGCGGGCCTCGTCGATCGTCGCGGCCACTTTCTCGGCGGTGGCCTCGGGCGCGAGCAGGGTGTGGTCGATCATCGCCGCCACCTCCCCGCGGGTCAGCGCACGGTTTCCGGATTCGCTGGTGCTATCGGCCATGGGGACAGAGTCTGGCACATATGCGTTGCGGGCAGCCTCGGCCGTCCCGCACACTCGTAAGGGACGGCCCGGCTGGGCCACTCATCGGGGAGGAGAATGTCAGGGTGCTGATCCGTCGGGAACGGGCCGCCGACATCCCCGCGATCGATGCGGTCCATCGCGCCGCCTTCGCTCGTGAATATCCGAACGGCAATCCCGAGGGCACCCCGCGGGCGGGCGCCGATCCCGCGGAGGTCGACCTGGTCCACAAACTGCGCAGCGATGCGGGCTGGATTCCGACGCTGTCGATGGTCGCCCAGGTACACGACCGGGTCGTCGGCCACGTCTGCCTCACCCGGGCCAGCGTGGGCCCGTTTCCGGTGCTCGCGCTCGGGCCGATCGGGGTGCTGCCCGAACAGCAGGGCGCGGGCGTGGGTTCGGCGCTCATGCACGCCGCGCTCGGCGCCGCCGACGCGCTGGACGAGCCGCTGATCGGCCTGCTCGGCCACCTCGACTACTACCCCCGCTTCGGCTTCGTCCCCGGCTCCCGGCTGGGCATCGTCCCGGACATGCCCGAATGGACCTCGCATTTCCAGGTTCGCCGCCTGGCCACCTATGAATCGGGCATTGTCGGCGAATTCCGTTACGCCGAGCCGTTCTACGCGTTCTAGCCCGGGCTGGTACGGGCGGGCCGCTCCCGTTTGAAAGGATGGAGCCCATGAGCTCCACCCCCGCGAACCCGGATGACCGTCGTTACGTGCTCGCCCTCGGCTGCCTGGATCGACCGGGCATCATCGCGCGCATCACGTCCTTCATCGCCGAGTTCGGGGGGTCGATCGTCGAGGCCGGATACCACTCCGACACCGAATCCGGCTGGTTCTTCACCCGGCAGGCGATCAGGGCCTCGACCGTGCCGTTCTCACTCGACGAGCTGCGCACCCGGTTCGCGGCCGTCGCCGACGAGCTCGGCCCGCGGACCGAATGGCAGCTACTCGATTCCGGCGAGCGCCGCCGCGCGGTGCTGCTGGTGAGCCGGGACGGCCACTGCCTGCACGATCTGCTCGGCCGCGCCGCCAGCGGTGAGCTGCCCGCGACCATCGAGGCCGTCATCGGCAACCATCCGGATCTGGCGGAGATGACGCAGGCGCACGGGATCAAGTTCCACCACGTCCCGTTCCCCGCCGATCCGGCCGAGCGCGGCCCCGCCTTCGACCAGGTCCGCGAACTCGTCGACGCCCACGATCCGCACGCGGTCGTGCTGGCCCGCTTCATGCAGGTGCTGCCCGCGCAGCTGTGCGAGCACTGGGCGGGCCGCGCCATCAACATCCACCACAGCTTCCTGCCCTCCTTCGTCGGCGCCCGCCCGTATCACCAGGCCTTCGCCCGCGGCGTCAAACTCATCGGCGCCACCTGCCACTACGTCACCCCGGAACTGGACGCGGGCCCGATCATCGAACAGGACGTCATCCGCATCGACCACGCCGACACCGTCCGCGATATGGTCCGCCAGGGCCGCGACATCGAACGCGTAGTCCTCGCCCGCGGCCTGCGCTGGCACCTCGAGGGCCGCGTCCTGGTCCACGGCCGCCGAACGGTGGTTTTCAACTAAACGCCGAAAACCCACGGTTTACGTTTCGCAACAACAAATTTCGCAAGCACATGGATAACTCACCGCGGGAGAGCCAAGACCGGGCGCCCTTGACCGGCCTTGGCCGACAGCCCGGACAACCGTGCTGCCGCCCATCCCCCGCGGTTATTCGGGGAGGTCTCGCTGCCTCCAGTTTCCGCTTCCTGGACGCGTCAACCGGAGTTGGTGGATAACGCTTTCGGCGAACACACCGTCACGATGCCGCGGCGCCGCCGACGCGCAGGCCCGGCACGCCCGTGCGGGCCAGGCGGATCAGGCGGTGCAGTTCGGTGTTGAATTCGTGCGGGGCCTCGATATTCGGTAGGTGACCGGTCGGCAACAGAACGTAGCGGTCCAGGGAACCGTTGGCGGCCAGCAGATCCGCGATCTCGCGGGAGTGGATCTGCGGCAGCAGCTTGTCGAATTCCCCGGCGACGACGACGGTCGGCACGGTGATGTGGGCGGCGGCCTCGGCCAGATCGAGTTTGGCCAGATCGCGCGCGACCGCGCCGCGCACGGCCGGATTGCAGGAGCGGACGATGGCCAGGCCGAAGGCCACGGCCTCGTCCGTCGCGGCGGCGGTCATGATCCGATTGCGGAAAATGCCGCGCGCCGCGGCCGTTCCCGGCAGCGGGACCGGAGCGCCGAACAGCGCCTGGGCAACCCAGGTCGGTGCGGGCATCAACTCGTTGAGCAGCGGAATGATCTTGGCGCGACCGGGAATCCGGCTCGCGGCGGTGGTGGCGAGCATGATGGCCGACGCCCGCTGCGCGACCTGTTCCGGAAACCGGCGCGCCCACGCCTGAATCGTCATGCCGCCCATGCTGTGTCCGACCAGCACCGCGCGCTGGCCGGGGCGCAATACCGCGTCCAGCACGGCCGACAGATCTCCGGCCAGCTGATCGGCGCTGAAACGCTCGGAGCCCAGGGTGGATTCGCCGTGGCCGCGCTGGTCGTAGGAGACCACGCGATACTCACCGGCAAATGCGTTGATCTGCGGATTCCAGTACTCGAGGCAGCACGACCAGCCGTGGATCAGCACGAGCACGTCGCGATCGGCGGGGCCGTAGGCGTGCACCCGAAGGCGGGCGCCGTCGGCGGTCGTGACGGAAACGATTTCCGGGGACGGTGCGACGTTCAACGCGGCCGTGGCGTAGGTCCGCGACCGCAAACGCGCACTGTAGGCCGCGTTCAGGGCGTCGGCGCCACGACGGAGGCCGGTCACCGTCTCGGGCAGCTTCACCAGCATGAGCACTCCTTTGTGTCCTCCAGCACACTACCGCGCTAGCAGTAGCGCTTGCTAGTGCAAGCAGTGAAGTTGCCCGTTTTTCCGTCTCTGCACTGGTTCCGAGCGGAACTTCTGCTGCGTGCATCCCGCTTTCACCGAATACCCATTCCCGCGCAACGCAATTCCTGGGCGATCCGGCGGGTCGCCGGGATTTCCTGTTATCTGGAACACATATCGGCCCGCGGGCCTTCCCCGCTACGGTCCGTGCGGATAACGAAACGCCAACGATCCCAAGGACCTACGCGCTGACCTCGCGGATCGGGGCGAAGGTCGCCGAGAGCACTCGGGCGAGTTCGTCGTTGAACCGCTCGTAGGCCTCCACATTGCCCAGATGTCCGGTCGGCAGGACCACCATCTTCACGAAACTGCCGGCTTCCCTGAGCATTTCGGCGATCCGTTCGGAATGCACCACGGGCGTCATATCATCCTTGGAACCGGCGATCACCGTGGTCGGCACGGTCAGGTGCACCGCGGAGCGGCCGAGGTCGAGCTCGGCGAGCAGGATGCCGAATGTGGCCCGCACCCGCGCCGGGCACGAGCGCACGATGGCCAGCGCGAAGTCGGCGATGTCGCCGGTCGAGGCCAGGCTCATGATCTGTCGGCGGAACACCCACTTCACCGGCCGGATCGGCGGGAAGACGATCGGTGCGCCGAGCCCGAACCGCCCGAGCAGATCCGGCAGCGCCACCAGACCGCGATTGAACAGCGGCACCACGGTCGTCGCCGCGATCAGGCCGTGCGGGGCCGAATTCGTGAGCACCACCGCGGCCGCGCGCTGCGGGACCTGGTCGGGATGACGCCCGGCCCAGGCCTGAATCGTCATGCCGCCCAGGCTGTGTCCCACCAGGACGGCCCGCTGGCCCGGCCGCAGCGCCGCGGCCAGCACCGCGGACAGGTCGTCGGCCAGCACATCGGGGGTGACCCGCCCGGAGCCGAATTCGCTCTCGCCGTGGCCGCGCTGATCGTAGGCGATCACGCGGTAGCGCCCAGCGAACTCGTTGATCTGCGGATTCCAGTATTCGAGGCAGCAGGTCCAGCCGTGCACCAGGACGAGCACATCGCCGTCGGCGGGCCCGTAGGCGTGCACCCGCAGCCGCGCGCCGTCGCTCGCGGTGACGGGAATGACCTCGTGCGGCGCGGCGGGCGGATTCAGCGCCTCGGTGGCGTACACCCGGGTGCGCAACTGGGCGCGGTGAGCGAGCAGCAGCTCGTGCACCTGACGCGCGAGACCCGCGAACGGGTTGGGCAGCGTTGCCGACATCGAACACTCCTTTGTGTGTTACTGCTTGCCACAGTAACCCACCGAAGGGGTGCTTGCTAGTGCTAGCCGGACAGAAAAAGGACACCCGCCGTCCGCGGAGGCGAACGACGGGTGACGGGAAGCGAAACTACCGCACTCGCACGGCCGGGCTCACCAGCGCGGACCGCGTTGGATCTCGTCTACCTTGGGCCGCACGTCGGCCAGGTAGACACCGGTGGCGACGACCGCGGCGATACCGATCAATCCGACCGGCGTCCGGGCCAGGAACAGCAGCCCCAACGCCACCGCGAGGATGGTCACCCAAATCGGCTTGGTCAGCTTGTAGACGGCGGTGAACGCATCGGCGCGCTGCCGAATGGCATGGACCAGCGCAAAGATGGTCGCACCCATGGCCGCCAGCCAGAGCAGCCAGATGATCGTACTTGTCAGCTGGTACACACCGTCCATGATAGGGCGATGCCCCCGCACGAAGAGCGTGTGCGGGGGCATCAATCTTCCAGCGGCGTGCGGGGCAGCTTTGTCTGCGATACCCGGGGTGGCGGGTTCCGGAGGCGTGCGGCCTTCGGAACCCGTTGCCCGGCTTACTTCTTGGTGGTGCCGGTGCTGGTGGCCTTCTTGGCGGGAGCCTTCTTGGCGGGGGCCTTCTTGGCCGGGGCGGCCTTCTTGGCGGGGGACTCGGCGACCGGGGCGGTGGGGGCGGTTTCGTTGGTTACCGAGACGATTTCGGCCTCGACCGCGTCCTCGGTCTCCTCGACCTCCTCGGCGGCCTTGCCCAGCAGGCCGCGGGCCTGCTCGGTCACCTTGCCCAGCACATCCTCGGCGCGGGCGACGACGTCGGTGAGGGTGCCCTCGACCTTGACGAACTGCTCGTCGAAGGCGGGGTTGGTCTCGCGCAGCTTGCCCACCCGGCCCTCACCGCGCACGGCCAGATCCGAGTACAGGTCCAGCAGCTGGTGGTAGTACTGGTCGACCAGGCGGCGCAGCTCCTCGGAGGTCAGCTTCTCGCGCAGCTCGGCCACGTCGTCGGGCAGTTCCGACGGCAGCGTCGACAGGCGCTGGCGCAGCGTCTCGATGCGCTCCTGGGCGTCGGCGGGCAGGTTGGCGATGCGCTCGCGGGCCTCCTCGACCCGGCCGGACACGTCGGCGGTCGCGGCGCGCTCGCGCAGGCCGTCGACGATCTGGGCGAACGCGGTGTAGAGGGCGTCACCCGCACCCACGGTCGCGTACAGCGGCTTGGTCACGGTGGCATTGGCTTCGGTCATGATGTTTCGTTCTCCTGGCGTGGAACTTCGGTGGTGCCATCGGCGGCCTGGTGCGGAACCTCGTTGTCCCTGTTCCCCCCGGGAACGCCCCCTGTGGATTCCGTTGCGTCCCCTCCGATGTCGTTCCCCGCGTTTTCCCGGCGGAACGATTCGTAGATGTCCAGCAGCACCTGCTTCTGCCGCTCGGTGATTCCCGTATCGGCCAGCAGGGCATCCCGGACCGGGCTGTGCGGCCTCTGCTCGAGATAACCGGCCCGCATGTACAAGACCTCCGAGGAGACCCGCAGACCCTTCGCGATCTGCGCGAGCACCTCGGCGGACGGGTTACGCAAGCCGCGCTCGATCTGACTGAGATACGGATTGCTCACCCCCGCCAGCTGTGCGAGCTGTCGCAGCGAGACTTGCGCGGCTTCTCGCTGCGCACGGATGAAGCTTCCGATGTCGTGCGCCGCGTTGGCTACGCGGGCCACCCGGTCGGCCGCAGTTGTTTCTGCGGATTCCCCGGTGTTCTGATCGGAAACCTCGGGATCCTGTGCCATCACTCACCTTCCGGCGGTTGTACTGTCGATTCTAAAACGAGGTGCTAACTATTGCAAGCACTCTGCTAGCACCGGTTCGGCAAACATTCGGCGCTACCCGGACCAGCCAGGGAACAGCAAATGAGAAACGGCGTAGATCGCAAGTCCCGCCAGCGATCCCACGACCGTTCCATTGATGCGGATGAATTGCAGATCGCGCCCGGCCTGCAATTCGATCTTGGAACTCGCCTCGTCGGCATCCCACCGGGCAACCGTATCGCTGATGAGCGTCGCGATCTCGGAACCATAGTTCGACACCAGATACCGAACGCCCCGTTCGGTCCAGCCGTCGATCCGCGCGCGCAGTTCGGGCTCGTCGACCAAGCGCTGCCCGAGTTGCTGCACATTCTCGGTGACCTTGCGCCGCAGCGTGCTGTTCGGATCGTCGGCCGATTCCAGAATCATCCGCTTCGCGGCCCGCCAGGTGGCCCGCGCCATTCCGGTGATCTCCTCACGGCCCATGATCTCGGTCTTGATCCGCTCCGCCTTCTTGATCATGGCGTCGTCGTACTGCAGATCGTGTGCGAAATCCTCCAGGAACCGGGTGGCCGCCAACCGCACCTCGTGATCGGGCTGGGAGCGGACCTTCCAGGTGAATTCCACCAATTCCCGATAAATCCGCTCCGACAGCAGCACGTTCACGAATTTCGGCGCCCACGACGGCGCGTCGCGCATGACGATCCGATCGATGGTCTCCTGACTGCCCAGCGCCCACTGATGGGCGCGCTCGGCCAGCAGATCCAGCAGCGGCGCCTGCCGATTCTCGGCCAGCAGCTCCGACAGCACCCGCCCGATCGGCGGACCCCACAGCGGTTCGGCGATCCGCTTGACAATGGTGTGGTCGATGACCTGCTCCACATCCTCGTCGCGCAGCGCCCCGATCACCGCACGCAGCAGCGTCGAGGTCTCCTCCGAAACCCGCGCGGCATGTCCGGGATCGGCCATCCACCGGCCCAGCCGCAGCGAGATCTGTGCCGAATTCACCTTGGCCACAACGGTATCCGGCGACAGGAAATTCGTCCGCACGAAGTCGCCGAGACTGGTGCCGAGTTGATCCTTCTTCTTGCGAATGATCGCGGTATGCGGAATGGGCAGGCCCAGCGGATGGCGGAACAACGCGGTCACCGCGAACCAGTCCGCCAGCGCGCCGACCATTCCGGCCTCCGACGCCGCCCGCACATATCCGACCCAGCCACCGCCCAGACCGCGCGAACCCATCCAGGCACAGATCAGATAGATCACCGTCGCCGCGAGCAGAAAACCCGTGGCCACAGCCTTCATCTTGCGAAGATCGCGCCGCTTGCCGGTTTCGTCCATCAGATCGGCGAACGACGTAGGGGGTTGGCCTGTGGTCTTTCCCACTTCGCGGCGCGATTCGGCGACCGCACGCGACTCGGTCAGAGCGGGAACGCTGCCGGGAGATTGCTCCATAAGCCCATTCTGCTGGCTCGAGCGAGTGCACACCGGAGCCGCCGCGCCCCCGGGCACGGTCACAACCGAACTCCGGCGAATCCCGTGACGAAAGAACTAAGCTGGATGGGCCCGCATATCCCCGAACGAGGAGTCCGATCCTGTCCACCGAAGAACTCGTCGAAGCCGGTGACCGAGCCACGCGTTCCGGCGCGAGCGCGCCGGCGCGCACGGGCCGGGTGGACGGTCGCAAACGGCGCTGGCATCAGCACAAGATCGATCGGCGCGAGGAACTCGTCGACGGCACCCTGGCCGCCATCCGCAAGCGCGGCGGCGATGTCGGTATGGACGAGATCGCGGCCGAGATCGGTGTCTCGAAAACCGTTCTGTACCGCTACTTCTCGGATAAGAGCGATCTGACCCGGGCCACCATGGAACGCTTCGTCGAGACCACCCTGATGCCGCGGATCTACGAGGCCATCAGCGACGATCTCGACGAGTACGAGCTGGTGCGCAACACGCTGGCGGCCTATGTGCACACCGTCGACGCCGATACCGACGTGTACCGCTTCATCATGGGCAACGGCTCCACCACCGACAAATCCACCCTCGCCGACTTCGAGAAGCTGTTCGCCGACGTGGTGGCCGCGGTGCTGCGCGACAAGGCCTTCGATCGCGGTGTGGAGACCGAGGGCGTCATGCTCTACGCCTACGTGCTCGTGGGCGGTGTGCAACTGGCGACCGACTGGTGGATCACCAATCGCGCCATGTCGGCCGACAAGATGCTCGACCACATGACGATGATGGCCTGGAGCGCGATCGAGGGCATGGTCCGCGCGGGCGGCTCCCCGGAGAAGTTCAACGCCCAGCCGCACCGGCTGCCCGATACCGAAGACTGAGCCGACGGGGCTTTCACCGCAGCGCTCTTGACCCGAGCTCCTATGATCGGCAGCCTGTTAGCAGGCGGCAAACGCTGGTCGAGGAACACGCAGAGAGGCGGAGTGCTCTCCATGGCGAAAGAGTTGCCGACGTCCCGACTCGCTCGCGGGACCAAGCTGGGCGTGGCGGTCGCCGGCAATGTCATCCGCGCGCAGCGCACTCGACGCTCCATGCGCGGTCGCTCCGAAGCGGTGCGGGCCCGGATGGCCGAGGAGTCGATGATCCGGGCGACCGAGCAGATGGTCATGGTGCTGGGCACCATGAAGGGCGTCGCCATGAAGCTCGGGCAGATGCTCTCGGTCCTGGATCTGGACCTGGTCCCGGCCGAACACCGCGAACGCTTCCAGCGCCGCCTGGCCGTGCTGCGCGACAGCGCCCCCAAGGTCTCCTTCGAGACCATGTGCGCGGTGATCGAGGAGGACTTCGGCCGCCCGGTCGGCGAGCTGTTCGCCGAATTCGAGCCCGAGCCGATCGCCGCCGCCTCCATCGGCCAGGTCTATCGCGCCCGGCTGCACGACGGCCGCCAGGTCGCGGTCAAGGTGCAGTACCCGGGCATCGATGTGGCCGTACGCGCGGATCTGAAGAATCTGGCCATGTTCCGCCGCGTGCTGCAGTCGGCCATGCCCTGGGTCACCCCGGCCGTACTCGACGAGCTGCGGCTGAATCTGGAGAGCGAACTCGACTACGTCGCCGAGGCCAACACCCAGTGCGAGATCGCCGAACTCTACGCCGACCACCCGTTCATCGTGGTGCCCAAGTGCATGCCCGAACTGTCGAGCACCCGGGTGCTGGTGAGCGAGTACTTTCCGGGCCGCGGCTTCGAGGAGATCCGCGCCCTGCCCGCCGCGGAGCGCAACCGGGTCGGCGAGATCATCTACCGCTTCTATGTCGGCTCGCTGTTCACCTTCAACGAGTTCTGCGGCGATCCGCATCCGGGCAATCTGCTGCTCGGCGAGGACGGCCGGGTCGCGTTCCTGGACTTCGGCCTCTACAACCGGATGGATCCCAAACATGTACAGGCCGAGATGGCCGGGATCCGGTTCGCGGCCGAGGACCGCGCCGAGGAGCTGTGGCAGTTGCTGATCCAGCGCGGCGTGATCGAGGAGCCCGACGAGGTCACCCCCGAGGAGGCGCTGGAATACGTGCTGGCCGCCTGCGAATGGGTGGTGGTGGACGAGGAGCTGACCATCACCCCCGAATTGGCCAGCGGCGCCTTCGTACTCGCCGTCGATCCGCGCGCGGCCGAATACGCGGGGATGAAACAGCAGAATCTCCCGCCGGAACATCTGTTCTCCCGCCGGGCCGACTTTCTCACCTTCGGTGTGCTGGGCCAGTTGGAGGCGACGGCGAATTGGCATCGCATCGCCCGCGAATGGCTCTACGGCGACCCGCCGGTCACCGAGTTGGGCAAACTCCACCACGCCTGGCTGGCACAGCGCCCACAGCCCAGGAAGAATGCCAACCGCACCACCACCGCGCGCAAGAAGTCCGGCACCAGCAAGCGGCGCAAGGCGTGACCATCCGTCAGGAGATGTGAAAACCCATGGCAGACAGGGAATTCGACCTCGTGCTGTTCGGCGCGACCGGTTTCGTCGGCAAGCTCACCGCGCGGTATCTGGCGACCGCGGCCCCGCAGGGCGCGCGCATCGCATTGGCGGGCCGCTCCCCCGACAAACTCACCGCGGTGCGCGACGAACTGGGCCCGGTGGCCGCGGATTGGCCGCTGCTGGTTGCCGATTCGTCGGATCAGGCGGCCCTCGACACGCTCGCGGCCCGCACCCGGGTGGTCGTCACCACGGTCGGTCCATATCTGCGTTATGGGCTGCCGCTGGTGCAGGCGTGCGCGGCGGCCGGGACCCATTACGCCGACCTCACCGGCGAGCCGCTGTTCATCCGCGAATGCATCGACCGCTACGGCGAGCAGGCCGAGCAGACCGGCGCGAAGATCGTGAATTCCTGTGGCTACGACTCGATTCCGTCGGATCTGAGCGTGTACCAGCTCTACCGCCGCTCGGTTGCCGACAATACCGGCGAACTCACCGACACCACCCTGGTGGCCTGGCTCAAGGGCGGGGCCAGCGGCGGCACCATCGACTCCGGTCGCGCCATGATGGAGGCCATCGCCGCCGATCCGGCCAAGGGTTCGGTGCTGTCGCACCCGTATTCGCTGAGCCCGGACCGGTCGATGGAACCCGATGTGGGACGCCAGTCCGATCAGGCGCTGGCCCGGGCGTCGAGTATCGATCCGAGCCTGGACGGCTGGGTCACGACCTTCATCATGGCCCAGCACAACACCAAGATCGTGCGCCGCAGCAACGGCCTGCTGGGTTGGGTGTACGGCAAGAACTTCCGCTATCGCGAGGTGATGGGCACCGGCTCGTCCCCGGCCGCGCCCCTGGTCGCGGCGGGCGTCGCGGGCGGCATCGTGGCGACGATGGCCGCCGGTGCGGTGCTGTCGCGGGCCGCGGCCGGGCGGCGGCTGCTGGATCGGCTCCTGCCCAAACCCGGCACCGGGCCGAACGAGAAGGCCCGGCGCGGCGGCTGGTTCACCATGAAGACCTTCGCGCACACCACCTCCGGCGCGAAGTACGTGTGCACCTTCGCGGGTAAGGGCGATCCCGGCTATCAGGCGACCTCGGTGATGCTCGGCCAGGCCGGGCTGTGCCTGGCCTTCGACGAACTGCCGCCGCTGGCCGGAATTCTCACCCCCGCCTCGGCCATGGGCGATGCCCTCACCGACCGGCTACGCGCGGCCGGGATGACCATCGAGGTCGAGCGCGCCTGAGGACAATGCGGTGAACCTCGCCCGGCGCACCATGAATCATCCGGCCTTCGCCCTCGTCTACGAGCGGGCCTGGCGCCCGGCGGCGTTCTATGTGGCCACCGGCCGCACCATGCAGGCCGATCGCCGCGACGCCGCGCGCACCCTGCGGCTGCGCCCCGGGGCCACGGTGCTCGACGTCGCCTGCGGGCCGGGCAATTTCACCCACTATCTCAGCGAGCGGCTCGACGACGACGGCTTCGCGATCGGGCTCGACTTCTCCGCGCCCATGCTGCGCCGGGCCCGCGCCGACAATTCGGGCCCGCGCGTGGGCTACGTCCGCGGCGACGCGCGTCGATTACCGTTCGCCGACGGCCGTTTCGACGCGGTCTGCTGTTTCGGCGCGCTGTATTTGATCCCGGACCCGCTCGACGCCGCGCGGGAGATGATCCGGATGTTGGCCCCGGGCGGGCGCATCGCGATCAGCACCAGTCAGCGCCGAGACACCTGGTTCGGTCGGGTCAGCAGCGCGGTGGGCGGGGCGGGCGGATTGCGCGTGTTCGATATCGACACCTTCCCGAAGCTGTTCGCGCAGGCCGGATTGGTGGATATCCATCAGGAGATCCACGGCCTGCTCCAATACGTGAGTGCCACTCGCCCGCAATAGCACTCGGCCGTGTGCCGGGTCACAGCGACGTCAGCCGGCGCGCTCGATCATGGTCCGGTAGGGTCGCCATCCGGGGACGGGGCCGATCGGAAGGGGAGCAGCAGTGGGGGTCCCGGAGACCGGACAGCAGGCCGCACGCGAATTGTATGCCGCGGCAACCGATTCCGACGGCGCGGTCTTCGAGATCGCCGAGGATGTGGCCCGCAATCTCGCCGCGGCCTGCGATCGCCTGGTCGAGGATCTGCAGCGCGCCCGCGACGGCGGCCACCCCGTCACCGAGGTCACCGGATTCGCGAATCTGCCGTCCGGCCACGCCCTGAGCCGTGGTTTCGCCGACAAGGGCCGCGAACTGTTCGACACCATCACCGCCTTCCAGCAGACCGCGCTGCTGTTCAAAGCCGCCTATCTGGCCGCAGGTAAGCGCTTCGACGAGGCCGAGGCCGCCAACCGCGCGGCGGTGGAACTGGTGGCCGCGCGGCTGGAGGAGACCAGGTGAGTCCCCCGCCCGAACTCGATCCGCCCTACGTCCCCGATCGGGAGGTTTTCGGAGCCTTCACCCATCAGGAGATCTGGGACCGGGTGCACGAGGCGCTCGATCCGAGCGCACTGGGCCGGGTCGCCGATTCCTGGCGTCGCCACGCCGAACTCCTCGGCGAGGCGTTCCGCGTCTTCTCCGATTCGGTCAACGACGAGTTCGCGCGCTGGAGCGGCCACGCCTACGAGGTGGCCTGGAAGTCCACCCGCGATTTCGTCGGCCGCGGCCTGGCCCTGCCCGAGGTGTGCGATACGTTGCAGCGCCTGATGGAGGCCAATGCCGAAGCCGCCCAGGCGATTCGCAACGCGCTGCCGCCCCCGCCACCGCCCTACCGCCCACTCGACGATCAGGCGGCCGAGGCCGTGCACGGCGGGCAGCGGCGGATGGCCTACGACCTGGCCGCCGCCTCCGCACTCGCCGACGCGCGCGATGTGCTGACCTACGTCTACAACCCGACCCTGCCCGCGTCCGGGGATCGTGTCCCCCGATTCGCCCCGGCGCAGAGCGGGGGTCTCGCGCAGTGAAGTGGGTTCTCACCCCGGACGAGTTCACGCACGTCTGGGCCACCGAGACCGGACTGGACCGTCGGCCTTACCCCGTAAACATGATTCCCGCGGCCACCGCCCGCACCGAATCCGAATACGCCGCGCTGGGTCTGCGCCACCGCTACGCGCGCAACACCGATCCGGATCTGACCGCCGCGCTGCTGCTGTGCGCCCGGACCGACGCGACCACGATCACCATTTCCGGGGAGCGCAGCGACGGCGCCGAACCCGAGCGCATCCTGGCCTTCGCCGCCGTCGTGCACCACCACGCCGGAATCCTGATCGGTCGCCCCGACGCGGTGGTCGTGCGCGTATGCCACGCCCGCGCGCTGGGCGACGAACTGGTCGAGGTGATCGGCTCCGCCCCGCCCGGTCGGCACGGCGCCATGCGCGAACCTCAGGAGGCGGTGTTGGATTCGGAGGACAAACCGCCCTATCGCACGCACGGGCACCGCAACGCCGCCCGGTTCCGCCGAAAACTTCGAGATCCGGTGAACTCCCGCGGCTTCATCACGGTCACCGTTGCCCCCGACAATCCGATCTCACCCCCGACCCGGCACCGCACCTGGCTCGACTTCACCGGCGACGGCCGCTATCTGCTCACCACCGCGGCCGATCTGAGCCTCACCCCGTGCGACGACGCCGACCTGGCCAATCACCTCACCCGCTTGGCCTGCATTCAGTGATTTACTCGCTTACATGCCCAAATCGCCCCGCTCCTCCTCGATCGGCAAGGCGCTGCGCGCCGACGGCGTGCAGGTCGCCGATCTCGACACCTCGGCCACGCCCGGATTCAAGGGCAACCGCGCGGCCGGAGAGAAGCTGCTCGCCGAACGCGCCACGGTGCTGTCGGATCTGCAGGAGATGCTCTACGCCAACGGCCGCTCGGGCGATCCGCGCAGCGTGCTGCTGATCCTGCAGGGTATGGACACCGCGGGCAAAGGCGGCATCGTCCGGCATGTGATCGGTTCGGTGGACCCGCAGGGCGTCGACCACGCCGCCTTCGGCGTGCCGACCGCCGAGGAACGGCGACACCACTATTTGTGGCGCATCAAGCGCAGGCTGCCTCGCGGCGGTCAGATCGGCGTCTTCGACCGCTCCCACTACGAGGATGTGCTGGTGGTGCGGGTGCACGACCTGGTCCCTCCGGACGTGTGGGGCAAGCGCTACGGCGAGATCAACAAGTGGGAACGCAAACTCGTCGACTCCGGGATGACGCTGGTGAAGGTCGCCATGTTCGTCTCCCTCGACGAACAGCGCAAGCGCCTGGCCCAGCGGCTCGAGCGGCCCGACAAGTATTGGAAGTTCAATCCCGGCGATATCGACGAGCGCGCCTACTGGCCCGCCTATCAGGAGGCCTACCAGGCGATGCTCGACCGGACCTCCACCGAATACGCCCCCTGGCACGTCCTGCCCGCCGATCGCAAATGGTATTCGCGCCTGGCGGTCACCGAATTGCTCATCGGCGCGCTGCAGGGCCTCGAATTGAGCTGGCCGAAGGCCAAATTCGATATCGAGGAGCAGAAGCGCCGCCTGGCGCAGGCGTAGGGGGACGTCGGTACTTCTGACCGGAATCTCAGGTTCGCCGGCAATCATGTGTCCGGGAGCGGCGTCCGTCCGGCCGCGCCCGTACGATCGGGGCGGCACACAACGGGTGTCCTCACGAACAACAGGAAGGCGTGGTGAACTCGAAGGTGAGCAAGAAACCGCGGGGTAAGAACGCGCTGGCCTCGGTCCAGCGGACCGACCGCACCCGCACCATCCTGATTCAGGTGGGTGTGGCGGTCGTGCTGATCGGTCTCATCGCGGCCATCGGAATCAGCATCGCGGTCCGGAACGCGGAGAAGAACGATCCGGGCCCGACGCCGACCATCGCCGCCCCACCCGCCCCCGACGGCCTCACCGCGTCCCTCACCGACAACGGTTCGATCCGGCTCGGCAAGCCCGGCGCGAAGGCGACCGTGCGGGTGGTCGCCGACCTGCAGTGCCCGGCCTGCCAGGCATTCGAGGTCACCGACGGCAAGGTGATCGAGGAGGCGGTCGCTTCCGGCAAGGCGGCCGTCGAGTACAACATCATCGCGATGCTCGACCAGCAGTCCGGCGGCAACACGCGATACTCCTCCCGCGCCGCCAGCGCCGCGTACTGCGTCGCGGGCAGCGATCCGAGCAAGTTCCAGGGCTGGCTGACCAGTATGTTCCAGCAGCAGCCGCGCGAGGGCGCGGGCGGGCTGCCCGACGACAAGCTGGTCCAGATCGCCAAGGACGCCGGGTACACCGATCCCGCTGTCGCCCAGTGCATCACCGACCGCAAGTACCAGAAGTACAGCATGCGGATCACCGACAAGGTGCTGGACTCGGGCATCGTCCAGACGCCGACGATCTTCATCAACGGCAACCAGGTCAGCGGTAACGACCTCGCCCCCGACAACTTCCGCCAGAAGATAGAGGCCGCGGCGAAATGATTGCGGCACCGGCCCGCTCGGCGTGGCTGCTACTGATCTTCGGCCTAGCGGGCTGGATCGCCTCGGTCACCCTGACCGTCGAGCGGTTCAAGCTGTTCACGAATCCGGACTATCGCCCGTCCTGCAGCATCAATCCGATCCTGGCCTGCGGTTCGGTGATGACGACCGATCAGGCGGCGGTGTTCGGCTTCCCGAATCCGTTGATCGGCGTGGTCGGTTTCTCGGTGGTGGTCACCATCGCGGTCCTCGCCATCACGGGAGTGGGCCTGCCCCAATGGTTTTGGGGCGGCTTGTGGCTCGGCCTGGCTCTGGGCATCGGCTTCATCTGCTGGCTGATCTTCCAGAGCCTCTACCGCATCAACGCCCTGTGCCCGTACTGCATGGTGGTCTGGGCGGCCACGCCGGTCCTCCTGGCCGTGGTCACCGATCAACTGTGGGGCGGCTCCCGCGGGCCACTGCGGATAGTGGCCGAATGGCGCTGGACGGTCGTGGCGGTGTTCTACGCGGTGGTGGTGCTGCTGGTGTTCCTGCGCTTCCAGGATTACTGGACGTCGCTGGTCTAGGTGCTAGTTCGGCGGCCCGACGGCGAGCACCACGCTCAGCGTGCGGTGTGACCCGTCGGGCCCGACCAGATCCAGGCGCACCGCCTCCTCGGGCTTGCGGACGTTGAGGGCTGCCTTGAGGCCCTGGACCGAGGTGATCGGGCGGCCGTCGACCGCGGTGATCACCTCGCCGGTGAGCAGACCCGCCCGGTAGGCGGGCTGGCCGTAGAGGGCGATGTCGATGCGGGCGCCGGGGGGTTGGCGGGCGTCGGAGGTGAGGACGCCGAGGGTCGCGGTGGGGCCGACGTGGACGGTGTCGGTCGGTGTGCCGGAACGGATTTGGCGGATGACGGTGAGGGCCCGATCGATCGGGACCGCGTAACCGCTGGCCCGGCCTGCCGCCTTGGCGGCCTCGCCGGAGGACGCCGTGACCACGCCCACGACCGCGCCGTAGCGGTCCACGAGCGCGCCGCCGGACTGGCCGGAGGCCACCGGCGCGGCCACCTCGATCATTCCGGTCAGCGATTTGCGGGACAGGTCGGCCGCGTCGCGGGCCTGGATCGAACTGTTCAGCGAGGTTACCCAGCCGGGCGTGACGGTCGGCGATCCGGTGCCGCCCGCATTGCCGATCGCCAGAATCTCATCGCCCAGCCGCAGCGCCGCCGAACTACCCACCCGCGCCACCGGCAGTCCGCTCGCTCCGGACAGCGAGAGCAGGGCGATATCTGCGGTCGCGTCGTAGCCCAGCACGGTGGCCGGATAGTCGCGGCCGTTGCCCAGATCGCCCACCGTGATGGCGTCGGCGCCCTTGACCACGTGATGGCTGGTCAGCACCTGTCCGTCGGCGGTGAGCACGATGCCGGTCCCGGCGGCGCTCGTCCCGCTCGGCCGGAGGGCGACCTCGATATTGACCAGCTGCGGCTCCACGGTGGCGGCGACCACGGCCGCGTCCATCGGCGGCAGCGGCGGGCCGAGCAAGGTGGCCGCGGAATCCCCCATTCCGAAGGCCCAGCGCGGCAAGTGCTCTCGATAGCCCACGAACAGCGCCGCGGCCAGCAGCGCGGCCAGTACCAGCGCGGCCGTCCGCCCCGCCTTACCGACCCGAGTCGGCGCGGCGCCATTCGAATGGGTGGTATCCGTGCGGTCGTACATGGACACTCCCGCCTCGTGCGCACTCGCAGGGCTTGCGGCGATTGTGCTTTTATGTGTACCAAATCGAGCGGGCCGTGTCCCGTATTCAGTGGTTGAGCATCGACACACCGAACATGAACACCGCACCCCCGATCGTGCACAGCAGTACGGATCGCGACGGTCTACCCGCATGCGCCTCGGGCAGGATGTCGGCGGTGGCCAGGTAGAGCAGGAACCCGGCGAAGTACCCGAGATAGAGCCCGGCCAGATTCGCGGGCACGTGGATCAGCGTCCCGATCAGCGCGCCCACCACGGGCGCGAGCGCGTCCAGCCACAGCAGCAGCACCGCCCGCCGCCGCGCGTGCCCGTACAGCGTCGGAATGGTGAACGCGTTGAACCCGTCGGCGAAGTCGTGGCAGATCACCGCGATGGCCAGCGAGAATCCCAGCGCGGACCCGGCCTGGAAGCCCACGCCGATGCTCAACCCGTCGAGCATGCTGTGAAAGATCAACCCACCGGCCGCGAGCAGGCCCACGGAGGCGAAATCGTGGGTGTGCGCACCGAATTCGTGCTCGTGCCCGACATGCACGGCCATCTCCTGCTCGATGATGTGCACGGTGAAGAAGCCGACCACGGCCGCGATCAGCGCGCCGGGCACCCCGGCCACCTCGTACTGCGATTCCGCCAGCGCGTCCGGCAGCAGATCGAAGGCAACCACGCCGAGCATGACGCCCGCGGCCAGACCGAGCACCAGCCGTTTGCGCTCACCGATGCGGGCGGCCACGTAGCCGCCCACCAACGTCGAGCACATGGACACCAGGGCCAGCAAGATCGCCATCCGACCAGCATCGGACATCGTTTCCGCAACCCATGCGCACCCGATCGGCGAGTTGGCTGACATGTTGCCAATCTCGCGATGGTTTGCATTGCCAACTATGCGGGAGTAGGCATGAAACCATGACCACTGCCGCCGCGTATGCCATCTCCGCACCAGACGGTCGATTCGCCAAGACCACGATCGAACGCCGTGAACTCGGTGCGCACGACGTACTCATCGACATCAAGTACGCCGGCATCTGCCACTCCGACATCCACACCGCCCGCGACGAATGGCACGGCACCACCTATCCGTGCGTGCCCGGCCACGAGATCGCGGGCATCGTCGCCGCCGTAGGCTCCGCGGTGACCAAGCACCGGGTCGGTGACCGCGTCGGCGTCGGCTGCATGGTCGACTCGTGCGGCGAATGTGAGCCGTGTCTGGCCGGTGAGCAGCAGTACTGCAACCGCGGCGCGACGATGACCTACAACACGCGGG
Source organism: Nocardia sp. CDC159 (assembly GCF_023740735.1). Lineage (GTDB taxonomy): Bacteria > Actinomycetota > Actinomycetes > Mycobacteriales > Mycobacteriaceae > Nocardia > Nocardia pulmonis. The sequence goes on along the minus strand of NZ_JAMRXH010000013.1, from coordinate 61,953 downwards.
TGCCCGAGGAGTTCCAGCCCGGCGGCGTCACTTACGGCGGCTACTCCACCCAGGTCGTGGTGACCGAGAACTTCGTGCTGTCGATTCCGGAGGGAATTCCGCTCGAGCAGGCCGCGCCGCTGCTATGCGCGGGCATCACGCTGTATTCGCCACTGCGGCACTGGAATGCCGGGCCGGGTAAGCAGGTCGCCATCATCGGCATGGGCGGTCTGGGCCACGTCGGCGTCAAGATCGCCGCGGCCATGGGTGCCGAGGTGACGGTGCTGAGCAGCTCGCTGAGCAAGCAGGAGGACGGCCTGCGCTTCGGCGCGCGGCACTACTACGCCACCAAGGACCGGCAGACCTTCAAGGATCTGCGCGGCCGCTTCGACCTGATCCTCAACACGGTCTCGGCCGAACTGCCCATCGACGACTACATGAAGCTGCTCAATCTCGATGGCACGCTGGTGATCCTGGGCCTGCCCGACAACAAGCTCTCGGTCGCCCCGTTCACGCTGGCCAACTACCGCCGCTCGCTGGCGGGCTCGATGATCGGCGGCATCCCGCAAACCCAGGAGATGCTCAACTTCTGCGCCCAACACAATATCGGCGCGGAGATCGAGCTCATCTCGGCCGATCGGATAGATGAGGCGTACGAGCGCGCGAACGCCAGCGATGTGCGCTACCGCTTCGTCATCGACGCGGCGACCATGTGACCTTCGAGTGAAAGACGGCCCCGCCGAATGTTTTTCGGCGGGACCGTATGGTCGATGAGACCATGCTGATCTTCCTGTTGGCACTCGCGGGCTTCGCCTTCCTGGACTCGCTCGACGTCCTGCTCGTCGGCGTCACGACCGCGGTCGTCCTCGACAGCAGGCTGAGCCGCCGCTCCCCGGTGCCGGGTGCGCTGAGCTTCCTCACCGGCGTCTTCGCGGTCACCACAACCTTCGGCATCTGCACGGTCCTCGGCCTGGGATTCCTGACCGATCTGATCGATTTCGAGATCACTCCGGCCATCCGGTACTGGACCGAACTCGCCGTCGGCGTCGTGCTGCTCGCCCTTGCCAGCGTGCGACTCTCGGGCGGCACCGGCCCGGCGATCCCATCCTGGGCGATGCGAGCCCGGCACCGCCCGCTACTGCTCGGACTGGCCGGCATCGCCATCGGCCTCGGCCAAGCCCCCACGGCGATCCCCTACCTCGCGGCCCTGGCCATGGTCTCGACTCGCGACCCCCGACCGCCCCTGTGGCCGTTGATCATCCTCGCCTACTGCCTGATCGCCCTGCTCCCACCCGCCCTCGTCCTGCTCGCCTCGACCTGGCGCACCCGTCCCGCCCGCCGCTTCTACCGCGGCCTGGTCCGCACCCTCACGCGCTTCGGCCCACCGTCGCTACGAATCCTGCTGGCGGCCTTCGGCCTCGCCCTGCTTGCCGACGCGCTGCGAAACCACACCGCACTGTGGTGAGCTCAGGGTCGGCAGCTACAGCCGAGCGGGCTGCGCAGCGGCCCGGCCGGGCGTATGTTGCGGCGATGGGGACGGATGCGCGCTTTGGTTGGATCATCGAAACCATTGGGGTGCGGGCCGGTGATCGCGTACTCGAGATCGGGGCCGGTTCCAGCCCGTCGGTCGCGTACCTGGCGGAGGCGGTTGGCGGGGGGCAGGTCGTCGCGGTCGATCGGTCGGCGACTGCGGTGGCCCGGTCGCGGAGAAAGCATGCGCACCTTGTGGATTCGGGCAAGGTGCGGTTGGTGCAGGTGGCGGTGGAGGAGTTGCGGCCGGGCGATGTTCTCGGCGGTGACGGACGTCGCTTCGACAAGGTGCTTGCCGTCAATGTGAACCTCTTCTGGACCCGACGCCCCACCGCCGAACTGGCCCTGATCCGAGAGCTGCTGGGTCCGGGCGGCACATTGTCGTTGGTGTATGGGTACGGCGACCCGACCGACTCCGTCGGCGAAAGCCCGAAGCCCTTGCCGGGCAAGCTTTCCGGATATTTGGCCGAGGCCGGTTATATGGTCCGCACCTACTCCTCCGGAGACCTGCTCTGCGTCACGGCAACCCCGGAGGGTGCACCGGAGAGGTGAACATGGAGGAATTCGAGGATCTCCGCGCGTGCGGCCTTGGCTTGCGGCACCACTCCGGGCAGGGTGATGAACGCGTGTGGGGCACCGGGGTGTTCGGAAAGTTCTGTGGGCGTGCCGGACTCGCGCGCAGCAATGCCGCGTAGCGGCGGCCGTGGTCGGCGGCGCGAGCAGCCGATGTTCCACCGAGACGACGACCGCGGGTAGCCGCGCGGCGAGATGACTATTGCCCCAATCGCATTGCGGTGCCGTACCGACGAACCCGCCCCCGTGCACATGTAACACGAGCGGCAGTGCCGCGTTCATATGCCATACCTCCTAGCGCGCGTGTGCGGGCACGACCGCGAGCATCGCGTGCGGTCGAGTGGGATGTCTTGGACGAATGTTCCGTACTCGACACGAAAGGCCGTCGCATGCAAGACTTCTCGAGCTCGGCCCGTGCGGCGAGCACTATCCGGGAGGGGAGCCTGCGATGGCGTGGATATTTCGCGATCGGCGAAAGAGGGATACGTACTGGCTGGACTTCGGCGGCACCACTTTCGTGCACCGATGGTCACAGCAGGGTACGCACGAATTCACGCCGCAGGACGATGCGAATCTGGCCGCGTGGTCGGACATGCTCACCATCAATGTGCACGACCAGGTCCGAGACAGCGACGGCCTCGATCGCCTCGCCGACGCACTGATCCGCAATTACGAGACCCATGGCCATCTCATGGCCGTACTCCCCGAGAACGACGCCATTCACTTCGTCGCCGCGGCCTTGGCCGGGCCGCACACCTTCGAACTGGCCTTCAGCCGCCTCGATCTGTTCGAAGGCCGCGGCGTCGTCGTGGTCTACGGAAAATGCTTCCGCGGTCCCGACGCCCTGAAACACATGCAACCCTGGCTCGACGCCAACGCATCCACGATGGAGAAGAACCTCCTCGAGTGGGACGGTATGCCCCCGCTCGCCGAGCTACGCGCATTGGAATCCCGTTGAGCTCGGGTAGAACCGAGGGAGTGAACAACTTCTATCACCTGTGCTTCGCGGTCCAGGACATCCGGCGCGCGACCGACGATCTGACGCGGGCGCTGGGTGTGCAATGGGGGCCGGTGCGCACCGGGCGGCTCGGCGAGTGGGAGTACCGCATCGTCTTCTCGGTGCAGGGGCCGCCGTTCTTCGAGGTGATTCAGGGCGATCCCGGTAGTCCGTGGGATGCGAGCGGCGGCTCGCGCTTCGACCACATCGGCTACTGGTCCAGCGACATCACGATCGATAAGCAGCGGCTGGAGGAGCGCGGCGCGGCGATCGAATTCGATGCCTGCCCTTATGGTCGGCCGTTCGCCTATCACCGCATCGACAGCATCGGGAGCCGGGTCGAATTGGTGGATATGGCTGTCCAGGAGGGGTTCCGGCAGGCTTGGGCGCCCGATGGCGCGCCGATGGCCGCGCTCGATCTCGACGGTCCGCTGGCCGGACCGAACCCATGACATGACTTGCACCCGCCCCTACGCTCGGAATCTGTCACCACTGATTCCATATGGGGGGAAATCATGTTCATCGGACGTACGTTATGGGCGTCGAATCGGCCGGTCGCGGCCCCCGCCTTGGCGGTGTATCGCAACACGTTGGTGCTGGTGTGGTCCACGCAAGGCGGGACCATGTATGTCGCCTCGGGGATGGAGGTCGACGGCGTCGTCCGGGCGCGGGCGCTGCCGTTCGACAGCAGCCTGCAGCGGCCGTCGCTGAGCTCCCATGCGCAGACGGGGCTGCTCTATCTGGGCTATATGGGTACCGACAATCAGACGACGCTGGCCTGGTCGGACAACGGCGTCGACTATCAGGACCGCCGCAGGTGGCTGGAACCGGCGATCGGGGGGCCCGCGATGGTCTCGGACAATGTCACCCTCTGGGTGGGCTACACGGCGCAGAACGCGCAGCTGTTGCAGACGGTCCGATCGCACAACCCGCCGTACAGCTTCTACTACGTCAGCCCCGAGCCCGTCGAATACAGCGTCGACACACCGGCTGTCATGATTCATCCGTCCCGGGGCACGCTGCTGTCGTGGACGGGTACCGACGCCGCGTACAACCACCTCAATGCCCGCTACCTCGGCGTCAGCGTGCCGCCCACCAAGGCCACCTTCAGCGATCGGCTGGTCGGCGGCCCGAATCTGTTCAGCATCGGCGGCCGCTACGTGGCCGGATATTCCGGTCTCAACACCAATATCTACATGCTGTTCGACATCGACAACCTGAACGAGGGCCAGGCGCAGCGGTGGAAGTTCGCCGACGCCAGCCCCTGGCCGCCCGCGGTCGCGACGATCAATGGCATCACCTACGTCGCCTGGTTCGGCACCGACGGCGAGAACAAGCTCAACTTCGCCGACCTCGGCTCCATGCCGACCATCTACCGCGGCGGCAGCGGATAGTCCGTCGCCTCCAGCGGCACGATGCGGCGGGTGTGGGCGTAGACGGCGGCATGCACACGGTCGCGCACACCGAGTTTGGCGAGCACATTCGACACGTGCGTCTTCACCGTCTGCTCACCCACACCCAGCACCCGTGCGATCTCGGGATTCGTATGGGCCTTGGCGATCAGCAGCAGCACCTCGTATTCGCGGGCGGTGAGCGTATCGACCTCCGGCGCGCTGGGGAATGGTTCGCTCCCCCGGGTCAGCCGCTCGATCAGTAGGCGGGTGCGCCGCGGATCGATCAGGGCATCCCCGCGCGCCGCGGTGCGCACCGCCGCGATCAGATCCTGCGACGGCAGCGATTTCACCAGAAACCCGCTCGCGCCCAGACGCATTGCGCGATAGAGGTTCTCCTCCGTGTCGTGCGCGGTGAGAGCGAGGATGCGGGTGCTCTCACCCAGCGCCGCAACGGTTCGCACCAGCGCCGGATCGTCCAGGCCGGGCATATCGAGATCGAGGATGGCGACATCGGGGCGCAGCCGCCCCATCTCCCGAATGGCGGCGGGCCCGTCGCCGACCTCCCCGACACAACGGATATCGGGCTGCGTAGCGAGCACCGAGCGCAAGCCCGAGCGAAACACGATGTGATCGTTGGCGAGCAGCACGGAGATCGGCGCGGGCCGCACCGCCGTGCCGAGGCCCGCTTCCTGCCGCGCGGGCGTCTCGGCGACGGCGCTGCCCATCGACAGCGCCAGGGCGGCGATCGCGAGCACCAGCGACGACACCACCCGCAGTAGGGGCCGTGCCGAGGTAGTCGTGGTCATCTCTCCGATTCTGGTTCAGCGCAGGAAACCTGTGTAGTTCCGATTCAGCAGTTGACTCTCGAGCTGTTTGATCGTGTCCAGCCCGACGCTCACCACGATCAGCACGGACGTCCCGCCGAAGGCGAGGCCCTGCGCCGAGCTCATCGCGCCGAAGGACAGCAGATTCGGCAGTACCGCCACCCCGCCCAGATAGATCGCCCCCGGCAAGGTGATCCGGCTCAGGACGTAACTCAGGTGACCCGCGGTCGGCCTGCCGGGACGATAGCCCGGAATGAAGCCCCCGAACTTCTTCATCTCCTCCGCGCGCTCGACCGGATCGAAGGTGAGCGCGACGTAGAAGTAGGTGAAGAACAGGATCGAGCAGAAGTAGATCACGAGGTAGGCCGGATCGGACGGATCGGTCAAATACTTCTGCAGCAACTCCTGCCACCCGCTCGCCCCTTCGGTCAGCTTGGCGATCAGGGTCGGCACGTACAGCATGGAGGAGGCGAAGATGACCGGAACCACGCCCGCCTGATTGACCTTGAGCGGTAAATACGTCGCCGCACCTCCGTACATCTTGCGGCCCACCACCCGCTTGGCGTACTGCACCGGAATCCGCCGCTGCCCCTGTTCGACGAAGATCACCCCCACGATCATCAGCAACAGCGCGACGCACACGACGGCGAAGGCCAACCCGCCCTTGGCCTCCAGAATCGCCGTGCCCTGCCTGGGAATTTGGGCCGCGATCCCCGCGAGGATCAGCAGCGACATCCCGTTGCCCACCCCGCGCTCGCTGATCAGCTCGCCGAACCACATGACCAGCGCCGCCCCCGCGGTCATCACCAGCACGACGACGACCATGCCGAACAGCGAGGCATCGGCAAGCACATCCCGCTCACACCCGCGCAACAGCTGACCACTCGCGGCCAGGGCCACCAAGGCCGAAGCCTGCAACACCGCCAACGCAACGGACAGATAGCGGGTGTACTGCGTGATCTTCGCCTGCCCGGCGGCACCCTCCTTGCGCAGCTCCTCGAACCGCGGAATCACCACGGACAGAACCTGAGTGATGATGCTCGCGGTGATGTACGGCATCACGCCGATCGCGAACACCGAGAGCTCCAGCAGCGCCCCGCCGGAGAACAGGCTGATGAGCTGATAGATCCCCGCGGATTCACCGCCGGAGACGAGCTCGACGCATTCCCGCACCGCGCGGTAGTCCACCCCCGGGGAGGGCAGCGTCGCCCCGAGCCGATAGAGCGCGAGCAGGCCCAGCGTGGCGAGGATCTTCCGCCGCAATTCCGGGTGCCGCAGGGCCGGTACGAAGGCGGAGAGCACAGATCCTCCCGACGAAAGTCGCTGGTGAACAGGGGCTTTCGACGCTACGGACGGGCCTCCGCCGCCACGTCGGCCGCGAGTCGGAATTCGTGCTCCCCCGATGGAGGGAATCCGGAACTTGTCGGTGGGTGCTGGCACACTCCGTACATGGCGACATGGCGGGAGTTCGAGGGGGAAGCGCCGGAGCTGGCGGCCGAGGTGCGGCAGCGTTTCGAGGCGCACAAGACACATGTATTGGCGACGCTGCGACGCGACGGTTCACCCCGGGTGAGCGGGTCCGAGGTCGAACTCATCGGTGCGGATCTGATGTTCGGGTCGATGCCGGATGCGATGAAGGCACGAGATCTGTTGCGGGACGGGCGGTGTGCTATCCACGCCCATCCCGGCGAGGGCGACGCCAAGGTGATGGGCGTCGCCGTCGAGATCATCGGACCCGAGAAGGAGGCGCTCGGATCACCGCCGGGCGTACACGACTTCCGGCTCGACCTCACCGATGTGGTTCTGACATCCGTCGATCAGGCCGCGGAACTGCTGGTGATTCAGCACTGGCGGCCGGGTAGAGGGGTGGAGGTCACCAAGCGGCGCTGATGGAGCCGCTATGGGCAACGGCCCTGTTCCGTTGCGGGAGAACGGAACAAGGCCGTTTGGAGGTTGTCCGGAGAGCGCTGCTTACACGGAGAACATGTCGTTGCGAAGGTTGGTGGTGAAGGCGTCCCACTCGGCCGGGGTGAAAATCAAGGCTGGACCGGAGGGATGTTTCGAATCGCGGACGCCGATCTGACTGTCCTCGAGCCAAGCGATCTCGACACATTCAGTATTGCCGCCGCTGTAACTGCTCTTGAACCAGCGCACCCCGGACAGATCACTCATCGCTCGTAACTCCTTGCCGCCCGCCTCAGCAGGTCGCGTGATTGCTGTTCGTTCAGGGCCATTTCACGGATGGCCGAAACAAGGTCATGGTAGCGCTCGACGGCATCCTTGTCCTCGACGTACATATCAGGCATCAGTCCATGACCCTCGACGTAAACGAGCTGCGGCTCAATTATCCGCCCCTTGTTGTCGACGCCGAAGTCCAGAACCACAAATGGACCATGGAGTTCGCCCCATGCACATCCTGCACCGAAAGGGATGATGCGAAGAGTGATGTTTGGCAACTTACCCATCTCAGCCAAGTGCGCAAGCTGCGCACGCATGATGCGACGGCTGCCGATCACCCGGTACAGAGCTGACTCATGAAGCAGAACTTCGAGTTTCACTGGCCGAGCTTTTCGTTTGACGATGACCTGCCGCTTCAACCGTAGTTCGACACGACGGTCGATATCTTCGGGGTCGTCGTCTCGATGGAACGAGACAATCAACGCACGAGCATAATCAGCCGTCTGCAACAGGCCGGGCACAATTTCGTGATAGACGATCAGCCGAGATGCGACCGCCTCCAAGCCGACAAACATGTTGAACTTCGAGTCACCGAACAGCCCGCTGAAGGCCGTGTACCAGCTTGCCGTCTTGGCCTGCTCTGTCAGTTCGATTGCGCGGGCGGTCTCCTCGGCACTGACCTCATAAATTTCGCACAGCGCTTTAACATCGTTCGTCCGATACTTCCTCTTCAAACTCGCCGTTTCCAAGCGCTGGAGAGCGGTCTTGCTCAGTTCCACCAACTGCGCGGCCTGTTGGAGCGTCAGGCCGACTCCCTCACGTTTTTCGCGAAGGAAGCGTCCCAGCTGTCGCTGGGCAAGAGTTGACGGTTGATCATCGTCGTCGTCGTTGGACATAGTTCGACTACACCCCCTACAGAAGTGGACCGTTCAGGTATCCAGCGCGGTCCGAACTTTACTCCCCTTGTGGACCGTATCCAGCGGTTTCGTCCGAAAAGGCCTCGGGCAGACCGATTCTCTCGGTTCCACACCGGGGCCGTGGTCCCCTGATCCGGCAGGCGATGGAAAGGGGGACGTCAGATGGATGGAATCCGGCGAACGGAGGTCGACGGAATGGAGGCGGTGTGGCGACTGGATCGGTACCGGATCGGAATTGTCGCGGTCCACCGTGCTCACGACGGGACCGGCGTGGTGATGTTCGAAAGCGACCACCTTCCGGATCTCGCCTCGGCCCGTGAGTGCCTGCCGGAACTGACGAGGCTCTGGGACGCGGTACGCCACCAGTTCTGGACCGAAATCATTCCGGCCCAACCAAAAGGGGGTGATCGATAGCAGGGATATTCCAAAATGGCATCCCCGCGGCGGAATATCCAGCGCAACCACACCGATGGGCCGCGGGGGCGCCCGGTGCGAATCTCAGCACCGCGTGGGGAGTTGGACCGTGACGCGGAGTCCGCCCGCGGGGCGAGGGGTGAGGGTGAGGGTTCCGGCGTGCGCTCGGGTGATGCTTTCGACGATTGCCAGGCCGAGGCCCACACCCGCGTGGTCGGTGCGGATGCGTTGGGTGCCGCGCTGAAAGGGCTCGACCAGCGTGGAAACCACTCGGGGCGTGAGCTTGTCGCCGGTGTTCTCGACGGTGAGCACCGCGGCCTGGGGGTACGCGCTGGTCGTGACCCACACCATGCCTCGTTCCGCCAGGTTGTGGACGATCGCGTTGTGTACGAGGTTCGTGGTCAGCTGCAGCAGGAGCGCGTGTGAGCCGATGGCGGGCGTGATGTCACCGGAGGTCTCGAGGGTGACGCCGTGCTTTTCCGCGAGGAAAAGGAGTGTCTCGGTGGCTTCCTCCGCGATGAGGGACAGGTCGACGGGTTCTCGGGTGAAGGACCGTTGGTCGGCGCGGCTGAGCAGGAGCAATGCCTCGATGAGGTTGATCGCCCGCGTGTTGACCGCGTGCAGGATGGCCAATAGTTCACCGGTGTCGCGGTCCGGATCGTTGCGGGCCACATCGAGCAGGGTCTGTGTGATCGCCAGCGGGGTGCGCAGTTCGTGGGAGGCATTGGCCGCGAACCGCTGCTGTTCGGCGTTGTGTGCTTCGAGCCGGGCGAGCATGGTGTCGAAGGCGTCGGCGAGTTCGCGGAACTCGTCGTTTCGGCCCTCCAGTTGAATTCGGTGGGACAGCGACCCGCTCGCGGCCAGGCGGGTGGCGTTCGTGATGCGGGTGAGCGGGGCGAGTATGCGCCCAGCGAGAATCCATCCGCCCACGAGACCGAAAACCAGCAGGAACACCATCGCCCAGACCGCCTTCGGGCCAAAGGCGCTCAGGAGTTCGGAACGATTGGGTCCGCTGCCGGGTGCCCTGGGCCGCATCGTCCGGTCGGGCACGTAGCGCAGGAGAAACCCCCACACGACCGCGAGCAGCAGGGCCCCTGCCAGCATCAGGAACCCGGCGTAGCTGAGCGTGAGTTTGACGCGAACGCTCAACCCGGGTGCCCTATCCACGATCGTTCTCCTCGCGCCCGGCGTCCGGCCCCGTGTCGACGCGGTATCCGACGCCCGGCACCGTGGCGATCAGCCAGGGCTCACCGAGACGTTTGCGTAGCGCGGAGACGGTGATGCGCACGGCGTTGGTGAACGGGTCGGCGTTCTCATCCCACGCTCGTTCCAGGAGTTCTTCGGCGCTGACGACACCACCCTCGGCAGCGACGAGGACCTCGAGCACCGCGAATTGCTTGCGGGTCAACGCGATATAGCGGCCGTCGCGATACACCTCGCGGCGGAACGGATCCAGACGCAGGCCCGCGATTTCGCGCACGGGTGGCCTGCTGTGGGCGCGCCTGCGGTCGAGCGCTCTGAGGCGCAGCACGAGTTCGCGCAGTGCGAAGGGTTTGGTGAGGTAGTCGTCCGCGCCGAGCTCGAATCCGGTCGCCTTGTCGTCGAGACGGTCGGCGGCGGTGAGCATCAGGATCGGCATACCGCTGCCGGAAGCCACGATGTGACGGGCGATCTCGTCGCCGGAGGGCCCCGGGATGTCGCGGTCGAGGACGGCGATGTCGTAGGCGTTGACGCTCAACAGTTCCAGGGCGGTGTTACCGTCACCGGCGATGTCGGCGGCGATCGCCTCCAGGCGCAGGCCATCGCGGATTGCCGCTGCCAGATAGGGCTCGTCCTCGACGATCAATACGCGCATAGACTTTCGATTCTCCCAGCGAGGGGATATCGGCGGCATATCGAAAACGGCATACGCGCCGACAACGCCGCGCTGCCTTGACTGACGGTATGAACTACCGCGAACCAGCTCGAACAGGGACTCGCCGTCGCCGATGGATCGTCCTCGCCGTCCTGGTGGCCATCGGCGCGGCGCTCATCGGCGTCCGCGTTTTCCAGCCGCTGACGGACCTATCTATCTCGGCCGCAAGGTATTTCGGAAATCCACACGGCAACCAGGGTCCGCCCGGCGCGGCGCGGCCGGGCGGCGAGACGCGCTCCGGAGTCACCGTCGCCGATGGTGTCGTCCCCGATGGTGTGACGGTCTTCGATGACGACATCCCGGCCGTGGCCAACCTCGACCCGGATTTGCTCCGCGCGTTGCGCCGAGCCGCAAAGGCTGCCGCGAAAGATGGGGTCGAGTTCGTCGTCAACAGTGGCTGGCGTTCCGGGGAGTATCAGAAACACCTACTGCGCGAGGCGATCTCGAAGTACGGCTCGGAATCCGAGGCCGCGCGATGGGTGGCCACTCCCGACACGTCCCCGCACGTCTCGGGCAACGCGATCGACATCGGGCCCGCCGCGGCCACGACGTGGCTGTCCAGGCACGGCGCCCGGTACGGGCTGTGCCAGATCTACCGAAACGAACCCTGGCACTTCGAATTTCGCCCCGACGCGGACGAGCACGGCTGCCCGCCCCGGTATGCCAACCCCACCCAGGACCCGAGGATGCATCAGTGACGGAGTCACACCTTGTCCGCTGGCATCCGTTCACGCGGATCGTATTTCGGCTCTGCGTCGTCTATTTCGGGCTGTACTGCCTGCTCCAGACCTACATCCCGTTCACGCTGCTGGGCCTTGTCGGCCGCTGGCTACGCAGTCCCGGCGGACCGTGGATCGTCACCCTGACCGACCCCGTCACCGGTTGGGTGGGCAGAACCTTCTTCGGGGTCGACGCGGTGCTGCACGAGGACTCCGGAGCCGGAGATCAGGCGGCCATGTGGGTACTGACGTTCTGCCTGCTGGTCGTGGCGGTTGTGGCGGCCGCGGTGTGGACGGCCCTCGACCGCCGTGCCTCCCACCCCCGCCTGCTGGCCTGGTTCACGCTGTTTCTGCGGCTGTGTCTGGGCGGGCAGCTGCTGTCGTTCGGATTCGCCAAGCTGATCCCCACCCAGATGCCCGGCCCCACGCTGGCACAGCTGTTGCAGCCGTACGGCGATCTGAGCCCGGCTTCGGTGCTGTGGCTGCAGGTCGGCAGCTCTCATCCGTATGAGATGGCGCTCGGTGCGGTGGAGGTCGTGGCCGGGCTGCTGCTGTTCGTTTCCCGGACCGCGGTGCTGGGCGCGGCGGTGACTTTGGCGAGCATGGCTCAGGTCCTGCTGGTGAACCTGACTTTCGATATACCGGTAAAGCTGCTTTCCGCACACCTGCTGCTGATCAGCCTGGTTCTGCTCGCACCGTATCTCCGGCGGCTGACCAATGTGTTCGTGCTGCAACGCGCGTGCGAGCCGCTGACGCAACCCGCGCTGTTCACCGACAACCGGAAGAACCGCGTCGCGCTGTGGGTTCCGGTGGCCCTCGGCATCTGGGTCGCGCTCGGTAGCGGCTATGACCGCTGGGTGGTCTGGCAGAATCAATACGGTCCCGAACGCCCCAAGTCCGAGCTGTACGGCATCTGGGACGTGCGTGAGTTCGCCCTCGACGGGCAGCCGGTGCCGCCGCTGACGACCGCCGAGAACCGTTGGCAACGGCTTGTTTTCGATGATCCAGAGGGAGCCACCTACCAGCGGATGAACGGTGACCTGGTACCGGCGCGCGCCGACTTCTTCCCCAACGGACAGCTGCAACTCACCGCGATGGCGGAAGCTCCCGACGGAAAGGTCGGGAGCCAGCCACCATTCGCGACGCTGGCCGCCGAGCGGCCTACCCCGGACCGGCTGGTACTCCGCGGGAAACTGCATGACCGCCCGGTGGCGATAACCCTGGAACGCGTGGATCCGAACAGCTTCACCCTGCGCAGCCGCGGCTTCCACTGGGTGCAGGACTACCCGTATTTCCGCTAGCCGAGGAAGATCAGCTCAAGCAGTACTTGGCACCGCTGGAGATCGACTGCAGCAGGCAGGCCAATGCCTGGGGGCTGCTCGAGCCGGGCGCAACGCCGATCGGATCACCCTGCGCGCCAACGGGTGTCACCTGACTGTTCGACGCGGGCTCCAACGGAATTCCGCCGGATACCGCATTCGCCGCCCCCGCCCCAGCCAACAACGCAATCGATACGGCGGCAAGGACGTTCAGTGCGGCACGGGTCATCGTGTAACTCCTCTGTAGTGGACGGGGCCACCCGGAACGGTAGTCACGCCGTTCACCGCGGGCACGCCCCCAAGATCGTTGGCCGAGGTTTCGGCGGCCGGCGGTATGTGTCTCGGCGGACGGCGAACGGCCGGCTACTCGGCGTCGCGACCGGTGAATTCGAAGGGCCCGCCATCGATGCCCCAGGAGATGATCCGTTCGGGGTGAATTCGGATAACGGCACGTTCCTGGGGTGGGAACGGCGGCTCCTCGTCGTCGAGCGCCTCGGCCGTGCCGCGCACCTCGATGCCGCGAATCACGTACGGTTCCAACGAAACCTGTTGGTCGATGACGAACGACACCCGGCTGCCCGTCTCGACATTGCGGTACTTTCGGCTGGCACGCATCCGTATGCCCCCGATGTCGATCGTGCCGTCGGCGTTGACCCGATAGCTGGTCGGGTTGTTCTGCACGACGCCGTCGGGCGACACCGTGGCCAGCCGACCGATTCCGGCCTCCGCGAGGAACTTCTGTTCGTTGATTGTGAAGGTCATGTCGGTCACTCCTCGGTGAATTCTGTTTCGGCCAGTTGGTCAGGGCTCGAGCACGTAACGGCCACGTATCCCGCCCTCGGCCACGGCCCGGTGGGCGTCGGCTGCCTGGGCCAACGGCACGACCGCGTGCACTCGGGTCGGCAATCGGCCGGACGCCGCACGGGCCAGCAACTCCCCCAATCGCGAACTGTCGGAGTGCATCATCAATGCGTTCACCGTGATCCCGCGCTCGGCCGCGGGCACCAGGTTGGGTCGGACACCGACGAAGGCGCCGCCGTCGCGGACCAAGGTCAGGCCCCACACCTGCTGCGGCGTGGTATCGACGACCGCGTCCCAGCCCGGCTCGGCGTGCGTGGCGAAGTCGGCGCCGAGACCGCGCACGAATGCCTCGTCCGTGGCTCGGGCCAAACCGGTTACCCGCCAGCCGCGATCGGGTGCGAGCGCGGCCACGTTCGACCCGATCGCCCCGGCCGCGCCGGTCACCAGCAGCCGGTTGCCGTCGGCGGGCGCGTCGCCGAGCATGTCGACAATCTGCGCCGCACTCAGTCCGTTGAGCGGCACCGTCGATGCCGCGACCAGGTCGAGTTCGTCGGGTACCACGGCGATTTCGGCGGCGGGCACGATGAGCCGTTCGGCGTAGGTACCGAAGTCGCGGTCGAAACCGACGACGACGCCGGCGACCCGGGTGCCGACAGCCAGGTCGACTCCGGGACCGGCGGCGTGCACGATGCCGGCGAAGTCCCAGCCCAGGCCCGTGTGTTCGGGCTGATCGATCATGCCCATGCCATGGAACAAGCCCCCCACCACTCCGAGGTCGGTGGGGTTGACCGGTGCGGCGGCGACCGCGACCAGAACCTCGCCGGGGCCGGGCTCGGCGACGGGAACATCGATGATCTCGATCGAGTCGGGCCCATTGGGGGTGCGGACGACGGCGGCTCGGAAGGTTGACGTACTCATGGCTCACTTCTTCACATGGATTCTGTGGTTGACCTGCTCCATGTTTGTTGGGTAACTCTCCAACGGGAAGAAGGCACTTCGAAGTGCGTAAGCCACCGGATCGGTGTGCCTATGCGGCGACGGTGACGAGGACGGCGCGGTAGCCGGAGGGTGACACTCACACCTACTCAGGACTGGCAACCGACATCAGGGCCTGCATGGCCTCGCGTTCCACGCGGGAGAGATCGCCGAGGATGGCCCCGGCCTGTCCGAGGTGTTGGGCACTGCTCGATTCACCGGCTCGGGTGATCAGGGCCGCGACTTCGGTCCACAGGGCGGCCGCCTCGGCGTAGCGCCGGTGGCCGGTGCGCAGGTGCGGGTTGTCCAGCGTCCCAAGGCATTCGGCGAGGAAGTCGCGGTAGAAGTTGCGGAACAGGGCGCCGCCGGTTCCGGCTCGCTCCATCAGGAGGGCGGCCTGGGGGAGGTCGCGCTGTGGGTTGTCGGTGCGGTCGAGCCAGGTGGTGATGAGTTTGCTCGCCTTCTCGATGCCTCGGTAGCCGAGGTTGGCGATGGGTGGGTTCAGGAAGGCGTGGGCGCAGGCGGTGATGGCGGGGATGATGCGACTCGGTGGGGCGGGCCGATGCTTCGGGGCGGTGAGGGTGAAGGAGCGGTGTCTGGCGGTCATGGGGCCGCGGGCGGCCCTGGCCTCGGCGAGGCTGGTCAGGCTGGTGGTCACCGCGCCGCCCTGCTGGTCGGTGTCGACCAGGTAGGCGTTGTGGTCGTCGTAGCCGTACATGGCGACCACATGACCGCCGAAGTGCACCTTCGAGCCGAAATAGTCCAGGTGGTAGCTGTCCAGCTGGAGGCCGACGGGGGTACCGGCATCGATGCGGGTTGCCACGTTCTCCCAAGCCTTTCGGGGAGAGGAGGTCTCCTGGACCAGCAGTTCCAGGCCGAGGGTGGTGGCCAGATTTCGGGTGAGTTCGAAGGGCTTGACTCGTCCGCCGAGGAAGGGGAAGCCGAGATTCTTGCTGTCCCAGTAGACGAAGGACAGGCCGGAGGCGAGACCGAAGAGCATGGGCTCGGACAGGTCGACGCCCTGGTGGCGCAGCAGAACTCCCACGGCTGTGGTCTCGCAGTGCTGGGTGCCGCGGGCATCGATGGTCAATACCGTGGTCATGTCGCGCCTTCCCGGATCGGCTCTGCTCCCGATCATGGTGGACTCGCCCGTGGCGGGAAAGTCCACTGCCGCAGGGTCACAGGCCCAGGCAGGCGGGGATCACGGGAATCCAGGTCATCAGCAGGGCCGCGGCGAGGATCGAGTACAGGATGTTGCCGAAGAAGGGGATCAGATTGAGGGGGATCAGGGCGATCACCAGGAGGGTTGCCAGGATCGCGGTGGCGGCGGCGGCCCAGCAGCCCGGTCCGAGGAAGACCTTTTTGAGCAGGATGTCGCGGGTGGCGGCGCGCAAATCGTCGGCGGTGACGTGATGCGTTGCGGGGGAACGCCTATCGATACTGGTCGTGAGGGAGGTGGTGGCGTCCGGCGCGGAGGTCGCGCTCGTTTCGATGTGATGGGCGATCGCGCCGTCGGCGTCGAACAGGATTGCGATCGCGCCGTCCGCGTCGGTCAGGGGTGTGATCGTCGCGGATCGTCCGGCGGGCAGCCGATATGCCGCGGTCTCGTCCCAGTCGGGCGCGAGGCCAGGAGGCAGCGGGGCGTGGCGGGCATCGGCGATCAGTTCGTTCCGGACCTCACCATCGATCGGCACGAGAGCGGTGACGGTGTCGCGAATGGCGTCCAGGATCGACGACTCGTTCGGTTGCTCGGTGATCGGCGCGGCTGCGCTGGGAGGTGACGGTACCGCATTCACCACGACCACCGTCGTCAGCACACCCAGCACCATCGGACACAACCGGCTGCGTACACGCATGTCGCACTCCTTCGCGCGGGGGCTACATCGAGTGGACGACGGTGCGACGGCGAGGACGCGCTACCGGCCGCTCCATCGCCGCGCCGATCATCCGAATGTTCGGGCGGCCCGAGAACCGTTTTCCCGTTGGCCGCGAAACCGGCCGCCGGAACATCCGAGCGATCCGGCGGAAGGACCAGCTCGCACTCAACCAGGCCACGGGGACCAGGCACAGCAACGGCACCATCGGGAAAAGGCAGGGCCGCGGGGTGGGCGCGGTGTGGCGATCGAACGAATTCGAGCTCATGCGGCGCAAGACAGCTCCTGATACGAGGGATCGAGGGCGTGTTTCACCAGGCGAATTACGGTGGGCGACTCGGGTAGTCGCCCGTGATCGGTATTGTCGGCCGGACAGAACGATTGCACCCACAGGTTTTCCACGGTCGCGCCCGGACCTGGGCGCAGGAATGCGGATTCCGGCGGGGTCGTGACTTCGTCGACGCGTGTTGCGATAACTGTATATTGCACGCCGGGCTCGGTGTCACCGGCCGCATTGAGTCGGTGCAGAAAATCGCTGCCGATCACCTGTTGGGCGGCGGCGGTGCCGAGTACCGCACCGACCATCCGATCGCCCGGCCCGTCGGAACTGCCGAGGTGGAGCAGGTGGCCCCAATCCAATGCGGTCGTGCCGTGGTTGGTGGGGGCCATCATCACCACCTTGTGCACCTTGTTGCGTTGTGGGTCGGACGGATTCGCGCCGCCCTCGAATCGCAGATACTGCCGGGCGACCACCCCGCCCTGCGAATGAGCCACGATGTCGACCCGGGGGGAATTCGTCGCGGCGCGAACCTTTTCGACGAAGGCGGCGAGTTCGCGAGCCGAGGCGCGAATATCGGCGGTGCCGTAGACGCCCGGGCGGGCACCCCAGATGCTGGAGGTGTCGCGGCCGTAGTTCAGCGAGAAGACGCAATATCCCGAGGTGCGGAGTTCCGGGGCCAGCACATCCCACGCATTCTGATTTCCCCAGGTGCCGTGCACGAGTACGACCGGTTCCGGATGCGCCGCCCGCGGTGCGCATTGCCAGTCATTAGCCCCGGGTGGTGAGAGACTTCCGTCCACGGGCCGTTCGATCGCCTCGAGCGGATCGGCCGTCGCCTCGCCGAACGCCACTACCGTGCAACAACAGAGCGTGACAACCAACACCGCCAGCGACCGCATCGACCATCCCTTCCACACCGAAGAGAAGTAACGATTCGTTAGCCGATGCTAGACGTAAAGGCACGAAAATCCGCGCAGGCAGCGCCGGAACGCCGCCGCGAACTACTGCTCGCGCAGCGCCTTACGCGCCGCCTCCTGTACGGCGTCCACCTGTCTCGAACATTCCCATCCACAACTCCTGTCGAAAATCGGTCGCAGACAGGCTATCCAACCGATCAGCCCGGAATCATCCGCAGCACCGCGCCGCCGATGGTGGAAACCGACAGCGAGCCATCGGGGGCGAGCGCCACCGCGGTCAATGGATCGGCGCCCGAATACACCGTGCAGGTGGTGTGCTGGGCCGGATCGATCCGAACGAGGTCGCCGGTGGTGGTCGCGTCGTAGAGTTTTCCATCCGGGCCGACCGCGAGATCGTCGGGCAGCGCCGACAATCCGCTGGCTCCCATGGTCACATTAGCCGCCGTCTGCTTCCTGGCGGGATCGGAGATCGGAATGCGGACCACGCGGCCGTCGAGACTGGAGTACTCCGTCACATAGATGGAATCGCCCGCGACGACTATGCCGTTGGCGCCGGGTATCGCGGCGTGGGCGTTCCAGTTCGAATCCGGAGTGCCCTCGCGGCGAATTCGGATGACTCCGTTCGCGGTATCGGCGACATACAGATTCCCCGCGCTGTCGAAGGCCGCGCCATTGGGCATGCCGAGCCCGGAGACGAATTCCTCCGGCACCGGCGCGGCGGCATCGGGATCGAAACGAACCACCCCACCCCCACGCGCCCCGGGCAATCGACTCGTCAGCGAATCCCCGTACACCACGTACAGCAAACCGTCCGGCCCCAACCGCACCGCCCCGGGCGATTCGACGGCCACCGTCCCCGTGAGCCGCCCGCCGCTGTCGTACCGCTGCACCTGATTGCGGACAAGACGAGCCACCCAAAGATTGCCGTGCTGATCGTAGGTCAGATTCTCCGCGTAATCGAGCAGCGGAGTCCCCGCAGGCAACAGCGTGGACACCGCCGCCGGACACGGAGGCGAATCCGCCCGCGCCACAGCCGGTTCAACGGCGGCGACCACCAGCCCCAACAACCCCGCGCAGACTCCGATGCCGCGCTTTCCGATACTCGGCACGCCGCCCTCCCGCTCATGAGTGGTTCAGCCGAAAGCGTCACTGACGGCGGCCGAATCGGCAGGCGCGCCACCACCGGCGAAGGTCGGCCAGTCGAGGCGTTCGTCCCACACTCGATAGCTCAACGCCGCCAGGTGAATCCCCTCCCGAATGATCTCGGCCGCAGGCACACCGCGCCGCCGTGCCGCCGCTCTGATCAGCTCGAGATGGGCGGCATCGGCGTAGACATTCGTACGCCTCCCGGACATGCCCTACATGTAGCACAGGGAGACGTGCCGCAATGCCTATTCGGTCGTGGACCCCTCCGCCCGTCGCCGCACGCGGCGGGCGGCGGCGACCATATTCCGCAGCGAGGGCTCCAACTGCCAGTAGTGGCGGGTCTTGAGGCCGCCGTCGGGGTTGGCCCACAGGCGTTCCGGGGTGACGGCCTCGGCGGCGGCGGTGAGGGCCGCGTCGAGTTCGTCGATGTCGGGGATGCGGGCCGAGCGGCTTTCGTAGACGCCGGGGCCGACGCCGTGGGAGAGGCCGTGGCCCTGGTCGGCGTCCTTCTTCAGGGCCTCGAGGACCCATTCGATGGAGCGGCTGGCGACGATCGCGGTGACGTCGGCGTCGAGTTCCTCGATGGCCTGGACGATTTCGGCGCGGCTGGAATAGGCGATGTGGGTGTGGATCTGGGTCTCCGGCTCGACGCCCGAGGTGGCCAGGCGGAACGCGTTGACCGCCCAGCGCAGGTACTCGCGGCGACCGGTGGGGCGCAGCGGCAACAGTTCGCGCACGGCGGGCTCGTCGACCTGGATGATGGACACACCGGCCTTCTCCAGATCGGCCAGCTCGTCGCGGATGGCCAGCGCCACCTGGTCGGCCGTCTCGTACAGCGGCTGATCCTGACGCACGAACGAGCGGGCGACCATCGTAACCGGGCCGGTCACAATGCCTTTCACCGGTTTGTCGGTGAGCGACTGCGCGTAGGTGATCCATTCGACGGTCATCGGCTTCGGCCGCGCCACATCGCCGTAGAGGATCGGCGGGCGCACGCAGCGCGAGCCGTACACCTGCACCCAGCCGTAATGCGTCGTGGCGAAGCCGTCGAGCAGTTCGGCGAAGTACTGCACCATGTCGTTGCGCTCGTGCTCGCCGTGCACCAGCACGTCCAGGCCGATGTCCTCCTGCAGCCGGATGGTCGACTCGATCTCGGCCTCGATGCGCTTGCGGTACTCGTCGTAGGACAGCCGACCCTCGCCCAGGTCGTGGCGGGCCTGGCGGACCGAGGGCGTCTGCGGGAAGGAGCCGAGCGTGGTCGCGGGCACGACGGGCAGATTCAGCTTCTGCCGCTGCGCCTCCCGGCGCACCTCGTACGGCTCGCGCTCGCGCATATCCGGCGTAACCGCGTAAACCCGTTGGCGCACGGCGTGTTTCTGCTTGAAGTGCACCTCGCTGGGCCGCTTGCGCCACTTCGCTGTCTCGACGCCCCCAGACCCGCCCAAGCCCTCGGTGAGCGCCTTGGCCAGCGAAACCACCTCGAGCACCTTCTGTTTCGCGAAGGCGAGCCGATCGGCGACCGGCCCCTCGATGTCGTATTCGACGAGCAGGTCGTAGGGCACGTGCAGCAGCGTGGTTCCGGTGGAGACCACCAGATCCGGGCACACCTTCGCCAGCTCGTTGAGGTAGGTGAGGGTGACGTAGCGGTCGGCGCGCCACACATTGGTGCCGCTGATCACGCCCGCGTACAGGCGCTTGCGCTTGATGCCCGGGATCTCGGCCAGTTCCTCCGGGCGCACCCGGTAGCTTGCCAGGTCGAGCCCGATCGCCTCCACGGCGGTCTGGGCCAGAATGCGCACGGCCTCACCGAAATCGCCGTACTGGCCGGTGACCAGAATGCGCGGGCGCAGCGGCGCGGTCGAAAGCCGTTGGTAGGCACGCTCGAACGCGGCGAGTTCCGCAGGCGTGCGATCGCTGGTGAAGCAGGGCTCGTCCAACTGCACACAGGTCGAGCCGCGCTTGGCGAGGATCTCGAACAGCTGCTCATAGACCGGAAGCAGCTTGTCCAGCAACGAAAGCCGGTCGAACTCGTCCTCGCCCGGCACGTGTCCGGCCTTGGACAGCAGCAGCAGCGACAGCGGGCCCAGCACGACCGGCCGCAGCTCGATGCCCTTCTCCTTGGCGCGGTCGAACTCGTCCAGCAGGGCCTCGGGGTGCAGGGAGAATTCGGTGTCCGCGTCCAGCTCCGGCTGGCGGTAGTGGTAGTTGGTGCCGAACAGGCGCACCAGTTCCAGCGGCGGCAGGTCCGGGCGGCCGCGCGCCATCAGGAAGTAGAAGTCCAACGGGTGCAAGCCTTCTCGATACGGCTCGAACCGCTTGGGGACCGCGCCGAACAGCAGCGCGTTGTCCAGGATGTGGTCGTAGAAGGAGAAGGTGTTGCCCGGCACCTGGGTCAGGCCCGCGGCGTGCAGCTCGGCGAACTGGTCGTCCTGGATCTCCCGGCCGACCCGCAGCAGTTCCTCACGGGAGATGCCGCCGTGCCAATAGGAGTCCAGTGCGCGTTTGAGTTCCCGGTGCGGTCCGATCCTCGGATATCCGAGGATGCTCGATCCGAAGCCGTCGACGACGTTGACCATGAGCGGAACTCCTTCCGAGCTGCGGGTTCAGCCCGACCCTTTTCGCAGCTTATGCCCGGTACCGAGGTGTGCTCCACCCCCACGGTCGCCAGACCCGGGGGCGGAGCAGTAGAGCATGAACGCTGAGGAAATCAGCGGTTGTTGTTGTACTGGTAGAAGCCCGCGCCGGTCTTCTTACCCAGCAGCCCGGCCTCGACCATGCGCATGAGCAGCGGCGGGGCCGAGTACAGCGGCTCCTTGAACTCCGCGTACATCGAATCGGCGATGGACTTGACCGTGTCGAGGCCGACCAGGTCGGTCAGCGCCAGCGGTCCCATCGGGTGGGCACAGCCGAGCACCATGGCCTTGTCGACGTCTTCCTTTGTGGCGAAACCGGATTCGACCATGCGGATGGCCGAGAGCAGGTAGGGCACCAGCAGTGCGTTGACGACGAAGCCGGAGCGGTCGGCCGAGCGCACGACCTGCTTGCCCAGCACGTCGGAGGCGAACGCCTCGGCGCGCTTGGAGACTGCCTCGCTGGTCTTGAGCGTGGTGACCAGCTCGACCAGCGGCAGCACCGGCACCGGGTTGAAGAAGTGCATGCCCACGACCCGCTCGGGCTGGGTGGTGGAGACCGCGACCTTCATGATCGGGATGGAGGAGGTGTTGGAGGCCAGCACGGCGTTGGGATCGGTCACGACCTTGTCGAGCTCGGCGAAGATCGAGGTCTTGACCTCCTCGTTCTCCACGACCGCCTCGACCACCAGCTGACGGTCGGCGAAGTCGCCGAGGTCGGAGGTGAAGCGCAGCCGCCAGGCGGCCTGCTCCCGCTCACGCTCGGTGATCTTGCCGGAGGAGACGCCCCGATCCAGCGACCGCAGGATGCGGGCGCGACCGGCGGCAGCCAGCTCCCGGGTGGGTTCGAACACGAGCACGTCGACGTGCGCCCGCGCGCACACCTCCGCGATTCCGGCGCCCATCTGTCCGGCGCCGATGATGCCGACGCGTTGAATCTTTTCGCTGCTCACGTCCCGCTCCTGGTGTCTGGCTGTCGGTGACTTATCTGATCTGGGAAGGTGTCGGCTCTCGTAGAGCCCCGCGCCTTCGACGGGAAACGTTATAGGGACGCCCTTCCCGCCGGGGCTGTTCAGCGGGAAGGGCCGGGGTGCGCCCCTCGCGGGACGGCTATTGGTTTGTGGGGGAGCAACTTCCGCGCTCCCGGGGCGACAGCCGGGACCCAGGTGATGCGGACTGGGTCCCGGCCGCCGTTCCCGACATGCGTCGGGAAGTCAACCGCTCAGTGGAACTGGCCCTCTTCGGTCGAGCCCTTCAGCGCGGCCGTCGAGGTGTTCGGGTCCACCGTGGTAGCGATGGTGTCGAAGTAGCCGGCACCGACCTCGCGCTGGTGCTTGATGGCGGTGAAGCCACGCTCGGCCGCGGCCTTGAACTCGCGCTCCTGCAGGTCGACGAAGGCGGTCATACCCTCGCGGGCGTAGCCGTAGGCCAGGTCGAACATGCCGTAGTTGAGCGAGTGGAAGCCGGCCAGCGTGATGAACTGGAACTTGAAGCCCATCGCGCCGAGCTCACGCTGGAACTTCGCGATGGTCGCGTCGTCCAGGTGCGCCTTCCAGTTGAAGGACGGCGAGCAGTTGTAGGCCAGCAGCTGGTCCGGGAACTCGCCGCGGACGGCCTCGGCGAACTTGCGGGCGACCTCGAGGTCCGGAACGCCGGTCTCCATCCAGATCAGGTCGGCGTAGGGGGCGTAGGCCTTGGCACGCGCGATGCAGGGCTCGATGCCGTTCTTCACGCCGAAGAAGCCCTCGGGGGTGCGGGTGCCGTCGAGGAATTCGCGGTCACGCTCGTCCACGTCGGAGGTGATCAGGGTGGCGGCCTCGGCGTCGGTGCGGGCGATGATCACCGACGGCACGTCGGCGACGTCGGCGGCCAGCCGCGCGGAGGTCAGGGTGCGGATGTGCTGCTGGGTGGGGATGAGCACCTTGCCACCGAGGTGGCCGCACTTCTTCTCCGAGGCCAGCTGGTCCTCCCAGTGCACACCGGCGGCGCCGGCGGCGATCATGGCCTTCTGCAGCTCGTAGGCGTTCAGCGCGCCACCGAAACCGGCCTCGGCGTCGGCGACGATCGGGGCCAGCCAGTTCTCGACCGAGGTGTCGTTCTCGATCTTGGCGATCTCATCGGCGCGCAGCAGCGCGTTGTTGATGCGACGGACCACGGCCGGGACCGAGTTGGCCGGGTACAGCGACTGGTCCGGGTAGGTGTGGCCGGAGAGGTTCGCGTCACCGGCGACCTGCCAACCGGACAGGTAGATGGCCTTCAGACCGGCGCGCACCTGCTGGACCGCCTGGTTACCGGTGAGGGCGCCCAGCGAGTTGATGTAGTCCTCGTTGTTCACCAGATCCCAGAGGATCTCGGCGCCACGGCGGGCGAGGGTGTGCTCCTCGACGACGGTGCCCTGCAGCTTCACGACCTGCTCGGCGGTGTAGTTGCGGGTGATGCCCTTCCAGCGCGGGTTGGTGTCCCAGTCCTTCTGGATTTCAGCAGCGGTCTTAGGGGTGCCGGTCTTCGACATCTCTGACTCCACTTCTTGGTTCAGTCGGTGCCCCACGTCCGAACATCCGGGGGAATGTCCGAACTCTGCTGGAGCGGCAATTTGCAGGCTTGCTAGGGCCTTGGGGTGTACTTCCACACGATTGCACAGACCAAAAGTGCCGTCTACCTGTTGCTAATGCGAATCTCCGCTAGCTTTGCCCGCATCTTTGCTAATTCTGCGAAATTAGCGCGTTGATTGCGCAGCACGGATCTACTCGTGAGTAGGCCTGACCTGCAGTTTAGCGTAACGCGCGTACTGTTTGCGTGATCGTTACCACCCGGACGCATCCGGGGCACCGGTTCTCGCTTGTGATGACGTTCACAAGTAGGGGCGGCTGCCTCAGGTGTGGGCCGGACCACTGACGGGTCTTCCGGATACCCGCGCCGGAGATGGTCATGCGTCCTGCTGCAGACTGGATGCCGAGCCCCGGGGACCCAATCGAAAAGGACCACGATGCTGCGGAAACTCTGGATCGCCGCCGCCCTCACGCTCACCTCCGCCACCGGGCTGCTCGGCCTGCCGGCGGCACAGGCCGGACCCGCGGCCGGAACGGTGCAATCCGTCGAACCGCTACCGGCCGCGGCGACCCTGCCCGGATCGGTGCATTCCGAGCGGATCCTGTATTCGACGACGACGGTCGGCGATCGACCGACCGTCGCCAGCGCCGCGGTGTACTTCCCGCCCGGTGCGCCGCCCGCGGGCGGCTGGCCGATCATCGCGTGGGCGCACGGCACGGTCGGACTGGCCGACGACTGCGCCTACAGCCTGGGTGGGCCCGCCGAGGTCGACCGCGACTGGGCCTATCTGGGCACCTGGTTGCGGCAGGGCTATGCCATCGTCGCCGCCGATTACGCGGGGCTCGGAACGCCCGGTGAGCATCCCTATCTGAACGGCGTGGTCGAGGCGCACAACGTGGTCGACGCGGTGCGGGCCGCGAGCGGCCACTACGGAACGCTGTCGAAGAAGTGGGTGGTGGTCGGCCAGTCGCAGGGCGGCGGGGCCGCGGTGACCACCGCGCGGTACGCGACCGAATTCGGCGGTGCCGAACTGGATTACCGAGGCGCGGTGGGCACCGGGGTGCCCGCCTACATCGAGGACATCCTGGTTCCGCTCGGGCCGGGTGTGCCGCCGGTGAAGCTCGGCGCGAACAGCACCGCCTATGTGCTGTTCATCCTCAACGGGCTGCGCACGACCTACCCCGAGCTGGATATCGACTCCTTCCTGACCGAAGCGGGCCGCCACTGGACCGAGCGGGCGCGGCAGGTGTGCGCGGAACCGCTGATCGAGGAACTGGCCGCGCACAATGTGGTGGGCGGCGATCTGTTCGCCCGGCCGCTGGCGCAGATTCCGGATCTGCACGGCCTGCTGCACCGCTACCTCGGCCTGCCCGAGTCCGGTTACGACAAGCCGCTGTTCCTGGGCCAGGGATTGCGCGACACCGATGTGATCACTCCGGAGACGCTGCGTTTCGCCGCGGTGCTACAGCTCAATCGGCAGCCGGTGACCGTGCGGGTCTATCCGACCGATCACAGCGGCGCGGTGAATGCCTCGCTGGCGGATTCGGTGCCGTTCGTGCGAAATCTGTTTGCGTAGCGGATCAGCTGCCCCGGTACGTGGAATACGCGAAGGGGGACAGCAGCAGCGGGACGTGATAATGGCGGTCGTCTTCGACGATGAAGGCGATGGTGACCTCGGGATAGAAGGTCGGCACGCCCTGCGCCGCGAAATACTCGCCCGTGGCGAAACGCAGCCGATACACCCCGGGCCCGAGGTCCGAGCCGAGGCTGCCGACGCGGCCGTCGGCATCGGTGACGGCGGTGGTCGATTCGGTGCCGTCCGGGGCGAACAGGGTGACCGCCACGTCCGCGGCGGGGACGCCCCGGACCGCGTCCAGGACATGGGTGCTCACGCTGCTCATCGCGCCTCCGTCGGGTCGTGCACCAACCGGCGCAGCCGGATTCGGTTGATCTTGGTCAGTTCCTCGCGCACGATACCGCGCTCGGTGCGGTGGTCGTTGTGCAGCCGGGCCATGAGGATGTCCAGCAGTTCCGAGGCCGAGCGGCCGGTGGCGCAGACCAGATAGACGTGGCCGAATCTGGCCTCGTATTCGCGATTCCAGGCGGCCAGCGCGGCCCGCAGATCATCGCCCGCCTCGGCGACGCGCGCCTGCTCCCGGGCCGAGGACGGGTTGTCGGGGGTCGCGCCGATGCGTGGGTGCCCGGCCAGGGCGCGGTCCAACTCCTCCTCCGAGATTTCGGCCAGGGCCGCGTCCGCGGCGCGCAGCAGGTCCTCGACCGTGGCGTAGGGGCGGCCGGCGGCCACCGATCGCGCCCACGCGCGCGAGGAACAGCAGCCCAGCAGGGCCGTGACGGCCTCGTCCTCGGGTAGCGCCGCGAAGGTGACCAGATCGAATTCGTCGTTCGTCATCGCCTCCAATATCGGCGACGACATTCGGGGCTGCCACTCGACGGGCGAAGATCACCGATGGCATTTTCCGACCGTTCCGGTAATTCGGTTGTGCTATCTCATGAACAACGGGCAACGGTGATCAAAACCGCGCAAGGAAATTCGCTAGCCCGTACCGTTTCCCGACAGAACCGATATTGTGGCCGTCACGTGCGACGATTCGGCGACGGGTCGCGACAACGACTACCCGCCCGGTCGCGCACGCTGACCGGGAGCAGTGTGATGCGTGACATCGTCGATGACCTATTGCGGGTGTGGTATGGGGGCCGAACGGCCGGACTGGCCACTTTGGTACGGACCTTCGGCCCCGCCACGCTGCCGGTGGGTTCGGCGATGCTGGTGGATCCGGACGGCGGTGTGTTCGGGTCGGTCTCCGACGGATGCTACGAGGGCGCGGTGCTCGAGGCGGCGGTCGAGGCCGCGCGGACCGGGCGGCGCGAGCTGCGGCGGTTCGATACCAAGACCGGACTGGAGGTGGGGGCGGACTGCGGGACCATCGATGTGTTCGTGGAACCTTTCTCGCGCAACGATTTTCCCGAATTTCCTTCCGTCGCGGCCGATATCGCCGCATATCGTCCGGTCACGGTGTTCACCGTGGTGTGGCATGCCGATCCGGAGGTGATCGGCCAGCATCTGGTGACCGATCGCAAGCACAACACCGAAATGGTGTCGCTGCCGGAGTCGGATATCTTCGTCTCCTCCTTCACCGCGCCGCCGCGACTGATCATCTTCGGCGCCAACACTTTTGCGGCCGCGCTGGCGGTGCAGGGGCGGCTGCTGGGTTATCGGGTCACCATCTGCGACGCCCGCGAGAGCTTCGCCTCGGCCGCCTCGTTTCCCGGCGCGGAGGTGGTGGTGGACTGGCCGCATCGCTATTTGAACGCCCAGGCCGCCGCGGGCGAGATCACCGCGCGGACCGCGCTGGTCGCGGCCACGCAGGACCCGAAGTTCGAAATCCCCTTGCTCACCGTGGCTTTGCGGCTGCCGGAATTCGGCTATCTCGGGGCGCTCGGATCGCGCAGCGCCCATGCCAACCGGGTGGAGGCGTTGCGGGCCGGTGGCTTCGGCGAGGCCACCCTGGCCCGGCTGCACTCCCCGGCCGGGCTCGACATCGGGGCGCGCACGCCGATGGAGACGGCCGTCGCGGTGGCGGCGGAACTGCTCGCCGTGCGGGCGGGCGCCCGCACGGCGGTGCCGGTGCCCTGAGCTACTTCAGGTCCGGGCGCTCGGCCAGCAGTTCGCGCAGGACCGACAGGTCGAACAGCTGCTCGGCCTTGATATTGATCTTCGCCTTGGCCAGCGCCTCGATATTCGCGGCGATGAGCTGGTCGGTCATGGTGAACAGGCCGTTGGCCCTGGTGTCCGCGGAGACGACCAGATCGTTCTGCGCCTTGGCCTGCTGAATTTGTTCGGCCAGGTTCAGGCGCTGATCCTTGCCGTAGACCTCCACGGCGAGGCGCGCGCTCTCGGCCGGATTCGCCACGGCGTCCTTCCAGCCCCGGATCTCCGCGGCCAGGAATGCCTTCAGCTTGTCGCGCTCGGAGTCGATCGTCTCCTGGCGCACGGTCAGGGTTTCGGCGGTCAGCGGCAGGCCGTAGTCGGCGAACAGGAAGTGTGCGGTCTCGAAGCCCTTGGCCTCCAGGGTGATCGGCTCGTTGGTCACATAGCTCACCCAGCCGTCGACCTCGCCGTTGGCCAGGGGCGTCGGATCGAACTGGGCGGGCACGATCTGAACGTCGCTGGGCTGCATGCCGTTCGCCGCCAGCAGGGCGTTGAAGATCAGCTGGTTGGTGTCCTGGACGCCGATCTTGCGGCCCTTCATCTCCCTCGGCGTCAGCATCGGCTTGGCGGCGGAGCTGACGATGCAGAACGGATTCTTCTGGTAGGTGGTGCCGACGATCTTGGCAGGCAGGCCGTCCAGGACCGCGGGCGCGGTGGTCTGGGGTGCGGACATGCCCAGCCAGATCTTGCCGGTGTCGAGTCCGGCCTCGACCGAGGTGCTGGCCGCGCCGCCCGCGATCAGGTTGACGCTGCCGAATCCGGCCTCGCGGTAGTAGCCCTTGGAATCGGCGAAGTACTCACCCGCGAATTCGATGTTCTTCAACCACGACAGCTGGATGGCTACCGTGCCGTACTTGGAGCCGTCGGGGGTGGTGCCGTTGGAATTGCCGGAGGTGGAGTCACCGCCGCAGGCGGCGAGCAGTCCCGCGCCGCCGAGCGCGAGCCCGGACAGCGCCGAGTAGCGGAGAAAGGACCGACGGTCCAGGGATGTAACGCGAGTCATGCCGGAAATCTAGGGCGTTCGGATTGCGATTTCTTTGCTTTCGCGGGATCGACTGTGTGAACTCAGCTCCGCCCGGCGTCGGGACCGAAGCGGGTGAGGATCAGGTTCTCGATCACGCCGACGATCGCGTAGAGCAGTACCGAGACCAGGGTGACCAGCACGATCGAGGCCCACAGCCGGTTGTACTGGAAGGTGGGGATGGCGCGAATCAGGCTGGCGCCCAGCCCCGTTCCGCTGCCCAGCCACTCCCCCAGCAGCGCCCCGATGAGCGCGCCCGGCACCGAGATGCGGGCCGCGGCGAAGACCGACGGCAGCGCCGCCGGGACCGCGACCATGCGCAGCCGGGTCCAGCGCGAACCACCGTATGCCGCAACGAGTTCCATAGCCTGCACCGATGCCGAGCGCAGGCCGGTCATGATCATCACCAGGGCCGGGAAGAACACCACGATGGCCGCCAGCACGGTCACGCCGAACAGCCCGCGCCCGAACACCAGCACGATGATCGGCGTCAGCGCCACCAGCGGAACCGAGCGCAGCAGCATGGCCACCGGCATGAACGACTGCTCCACCGCGGGCAACGTGACGAACAGCGCGGCGACCACCAGCGCCGCCAGCATGCCCACGCCGAATCCGATGGCCGCGTCCTGCAGGGTGATCCGCAGATCCGCCAGAATCGCCTGTCGCGCGCTGTCGCTGGTGGCCAGATAGGTCCATACGTCGCCGGGCGTCTTACCCACGCGCGGACCCACTTGCGGGAACAACTTCAAGAACGCGTACCAGAACAGCAGCATCAGTAGCAGTGAAATGGCCAGCGGGAGCAGGAATTTCCCGATTCGGCGCAACGCGTTCACGCCCGTACCTCCCGTCCGGTCCACGGCGCGACCAGCCGCGCGACCAAGGCCACCACCGCATATCCGAGCCCGGCCAACGCCGCGGCCGCCAGGGCCATGCCCCAGGTGCGCGGGACGTTGTAGGCGGTCTGCGCGGCCGTGAGCGCCACGCCGATACCGCTGTCCACCCCGCCGAGGTATTCGCCGATGATGGCGCCGAGCACCGCCGAGGGCGCGGCGATCTTCAACGCCGCCAACGTATTCGGCAGCGCCGCGAACAGCTGCACCCGACGCAGCTGCTGCCAGCGCCCGCCGCCGTAGGCCCGCACCAGATCCAGGCTGGTGCGATCGGCCGAGCGCAGCCCGGCCACGGTGCCGACCATGGTGGTGAAGAAGCAGTACATCGCGGCCAGGAATACCGTCGGCGTGCGCCCGCCGAAGACCACCAGGATGATCGGGCCCAGCGCCAGCAGCGGGGTGCAGTAGCTCAGGATTGCCAGCTGGGTGGCCAGCGCCTCGATGGGCGGGATTAGCATGACCAGCACGGCCAGCGCGATGGCCAGGCCGTTGCCCCAGGCGAAGCCCTGCAGCGCGCCGAGGGCGGTGATGCGGAAGTTGGGGCCGTACAGCGCCCAGCCGTCGGTGTACATGGTGTGCAGCACCGTCCACGGGCTCGGCACCGTGCCGCCCGCCACCCGCAGTTCGGCCAGCAGCCACCACAGCGCGATCAGCGCGACGATGCCGAGGGCGCCACTGATGCGTTTCATTCCACTGCCTCCGGAATATTCAGGGCCGCTTCGGCTTCCGCCTCGATGCCGCCGTGCCCGGTGCGGCCGAACAGTAGCTCCGAGAGGTAGTCGTGCAGGCGGTGGAATTCCGGCGAGCGCATCATCTCCGGGGTGCGCGGGCGCGGCAGATCGATGGGAACCGTCTCCACCACCCGGCCCGGCCGCGGGCTCATCACCGCCACCACATCCGACAGAAACACCGCCTCGGCGATGCCGTGCGTGACCATCAGTGTGGTGGCGGGCTTCTCGGTCCAGATGCGCAGCAGTTCCAGGTTCAGCCGCTGCCGGGTCATATCGTCGAGCGCGCCGAACGGCTCGTCCAGCAGCAGCACGGTGGGCTTGACCGCCAGCGCCCGCGCGATCGAAACTCGTTGGCGCATACCGCCGCTCAACTGCGCCGGTTTGGCCTTTTCGAAGCCCTCGAGGCCCACCAGCGCGATGAGATCGGCGATGAGTCGCGGTTCCACCGGCAGCCCGGCCACCTGTAGCGGCAGTTTGATATTGGATTCCACACTGCGCCAGGGCAGCAGCGCCGAATCCTGGAAGGCGATGCCGAATTCGTGGCGGCGGCGCAGCTCGGCCGGGGTGGCCCCATTGATCCGGGCGGTGCCCGCCGACGGCGTTTCGAGGCCGGCGAGGATGCGCAACACCGTGGACTTGCCACACCCCGACGGCCCCAACAACGACAGGAACGCGCCCTGCTCGGTATGAAGTTCGACCGAATCCAGCGCCCGCACCGTGCGCCGACCGACCCGGAATGTCTTGTCCAGGCCGCTGATGTGAATACCCGTCCCCGCGGCCGCCGTACTGCTCATATCGGTCACCCTAGGAGCTACCGGTTGCACCGATATTGCGAATCGGCGCATCAGATTTCGGGTGCGTTACCAGCCGGGTTCGAACCACCGCCGGGCCGAGGGGCGGAACAGCAGCACGATCACGATCACCGAGGCGGCGGGGCCCAGCCAGCCGGGCGGGTGACCGGCGGTGATGGCGGGGACGGTCCACAGCATGTTCAGGCCGGACAGCAGTACCGCGCCGACGCGGATGGATTCGCCCACCGCGCCGAAGGCCAGGGCCAGCAGTCCCAGCAGCCAGCTCGGTACGAAGCCGAGCGCGGTGATCAGTGCCAGCCGGGAGCCGAGCAGCCAGCCCGCCGAGGCCGTGCATGCGATGCCCAGTGCCGCCATGGCCAGGGCCAGCAGCTGTGCCGCGCGTACCGGCGCGGGCATTCGCTGGGTCTGAAATGCGCTGTCGGACATCAGTGCGGACTGTACCGCGCGGTCGGATAACAGCGGTGGCAACGCGCTGTCACAGTTGTTCACCAGCCGGGGAATCGGCGCGGAAAGCGCCCCTGACGCGGGGATAATTCCGGAGAGGGCAGAGGCGGGGGACACACCGCTGCCATCGGAAGTAGGGAGCCAGTATGGCAATCGGCACGTTCGTCTACATCGACTCGGACGGCCACCGGCGGGTACTCACCGACCCCGTCGACACGATCGCCTACAACGTGCAGATGTGGATCGATGCCGAGGTGGTCAACGACACCGACACCACAGCCTGGCTGCACGAGAAGGAGGACGGCGACGGCCGCTCCCATCCGCTCGCGCCGGGGGATCGGGCCCAGCCCGAGGAGTTCGTGGCCAGCGTGGTCTTCGCCTGAGGCTCAGGCGAGCAGTCGCAGGAATCGTTCCACTTCGGCCTGTACCGCCGCGCGTCCCGGACCGAGGTACTTACGCGGATCCGACAGCCGGTCGTCCGCGCCGAGGATGCCCCGAACCGATTCGGCGAGAACCACATTCAGGCGGGTCGCGATATTGATCTTCGTCATGCCGTGGTCGATGGCCGAGCGCAGGCCCGCGTCGGGCACGCCGGAGGAACCGTGCAGCACCAGCGGCACGGGCACCTTCGCGGCCAGGCGGGCGATCAGCTCGTCGTCGAGTCGCGCGTCGCGGGTGTGCATGGCGTGCGAGGAGCCGACCGCGACCGCCAGCGCGTCCACGCCGGTGGCCGCGACGAAGGCCACCGCCTCGTCCGGATCGGTGCGCACCCCGGGAGCGTGGGCGCCGTCCTTGCCGCCGACCTCGCCCAGCTCCGCCTCGACGAAGACGTCGCGCTCGTGGCACCAGCGCGCGATATCGGCCGTGCTGTCGACGTTTTCGGCGTAGTCGAGGGTGGAACCGTCGTACATGACCGAGGTGATGCCGAGTTCGACCGCCGCGGTGATCAACCGGCGCTCGGTGGCGTGATCGAGATGGACGGCCAGCGGGGCGGAACTGTCCTCGGCGATCGCCAGGCAGGCCCGGACCAGCGGTTTCAGCCCGCCGTGGTATCGGACGGTGTTCTGCGAGATCTGCAGGATCGCCGGGCGATTCGCCGCCTCGGCCGCCGCCGCGATGGCCTCGGCGTGTTCGAGGGCGATCACGTTGAACGCGGCCAGGCCACCGGGGCGGGCCGCGGCGAGCAGGTCGGGGACGGGCAGCAGGGTCATGCCGGTGGCTCTCCTAGGTATTCAGCTCGGTGACGACGACGTCGGGGGTCAACCGGGTGCGCACGGCGCGATCGATCTCGCCCGCGACCGGAATCACCACGGCCGCGGCGGAGGTGGCGACCGCGTCCACGAGCAGCTGCGCCCAATCGGGTTTCGGGTCGGCGGCCAGGGCGGCGATGACCGCGGCGGCCGCGGCATCGCCCGCGCCCGTGGGGTTTCCGGCCATCGGCTCGGGCAGGGCCGCCGACCAGGCGCCGTCGGCGGTGACCGCGACCATGCCCGCGCCGCCGCGGGTGGCGATGATCGCGCGCACGCCGCGCTCGAGCAGCGGGCGCGCCGCGGCCGCGACCTGTTCGGGGGTCTCGGCGCTCTCGCCGGTGAGATGCTGCAGTTCGTCGCCGTTGGGCATCAGCACCACGCCCGGCACCTCGGCGGC
The DNA here is from genome assembly GCF_023740735.1 of Nocardia sp. CDC159. GTDB lineage: Bacteria > Actinomycetota > Actinomycetes > Mycobacteriales > Mycobacteriaceae > Nocardia > Nocardia pulmonis. The sequence goes on along the minus strand of NZ_JAMRXH010000013.1, from coordinate 28,746 downwards.
CAGTTCCAGGGCGCGGCCGTCCACATCGCAGATGGTCGGCACACCCGCGGCCAGCGCGGCGCGAGCGAGTTTGGCCGGGACCTGTGGGCCGACGCCGCCGGGCAGCGAGCCGGAGACGACCATGCCGCTGGTCTCGGGGAAAAATCCGGTGACTCGGACCATGAGCTGATCGACGGCATATGGATCGGTCACGCGCGCGCCGGGTTCCCACAGCGAGGTCGCGGTGCCGTCGTCGGATTCACTGATCACCAGCGTGCGGCGCACCCACGGCAGCGCGTGCACGAAATCGACCGGCAGTTCCAGTTCGGCGGCCGCGGCGAAGGCGTAGTCGGCGAAGCCCGTGGCGCGCGTGTAGCGGCCGAGCTGATTGAGTACCCGGGCCACATTGATGCCCTTGCCCCCGATGCGCTGCTCGACCGAGAGCACCCGGTGCACCCTGCCCCGCTCGAAATGCTCGAGCCGGTAGGTCATGTCGTAGGCCGGGTTCATGGTCACGGTGAGGATCACGTCAACCACTGTCCCCGACGGAGCACGCGGCGCAACCCCAGCTCGGCGTCGACCACGACGGCGTCGGCGCGCAGGCCCGGCCGCAGCTCGCCCACGTCTGCGAGGCCGAGCGCCGCGGCGGGGGTGGCGGTCGCGGCCCGGACGGCCGCGGCCAGCGGCACTCCGCATTCGCGCACCACCCAGCGCAGGCAGCGCAGCAGAGTGGCAGTGCCGCCGGCGATCGAACCGCTGGCGACCCGGGCTACCCCGTCGACGACTCGTACTCGCTGCGGGCCGAGTCGATATTCGCCGTCGGGGAGCCCGGCCGCCTGCATCGCGTCGGTGACGAGTGCGACGCGATCGCGTGCGGTCGCGAAAACCAGTGCGCCGAAACCGGGTTCGACGTGGACGCCGTCGCCGATGAGTTCGACGTAGGCTTGCCGTTCCGACGCCGCGACCAGTCCGGCGGCAACGGGGCCGGGGTCGCGGTGGTGCAGCGGCGGCATGCCGTTGGCCAGGTGGGTGATCACCGTGGCGAAACCGTCGGGGGCCAGCCGATCCCGGAAGGTCTCATAGGAGGCGTCGCTGTGGCCCAGGGCGACGACGACGCCGCTGTCGGTGAGCAGTTTCGCCGCGGCCTCGAATCCCGGCCGCTCGGGCGCGAGGGTCATCATGCGCAGGTGGCCGTCGGCGGCGGTCAGCAGGCGTTCGATCAATCCGAGGTCGGGGTCGATCAGGTAGTTCGGGTCCTGCGCGCCGCAGCGCGCTGCCGACAGGAAGGGTCCCTCGACGTGGATGGCCGAAATCCCTCCCGCCGCAGCCACTTCGGCGAGTGCGCGCACCTGTGCCACCATCTCGTCGGGGGGCGCGGTGACGATGCTCGCCACCACGGTGGTGGAGCCCTGTTCGTGGTGATACCGGGCCGCCGCCCGTGCCTCGGCCGGGTCGGTGGTGTCGAAGCGATGGCCGAAACCGCCGTGATTGTGGATGTCGACCAGGCCGGGCAAGATCGTGCCGAGATGCGGCGGCTGTTCCGTATCCGGATGTGTGGCAAGCCAATCGGCCAGCGTCTCCACCGCGGCGATGTACTCACCGCGCACGGTCACGACGCCGTCGTCGATCTCGCCCGAAGCGGTGACCACCCGTCCGCGCAGCCACAGTTCACTCATCGTGCCCGCCTTGCCGCGTCATTCCGACGTGCTTTCGGCCGGACTCCTGGGAGGTCGCGGCCGAATGCACGCCGGGATAAGGAAGAGGGACCATGCCACCGGGATAGCGAGAGACCACGCCACCGCGATGACGAAGGCACGAGATGCCGACGGAGGGGTGTGGGACGATCGTGATCATTCGAGCGCCCCTACCCGTGCGTAATGCGCCGCGCCGACCAGTCCGGCGCGAGCGCCGAACTCGCCCAGCACGACTCGCGGAGCCGTGGCGACCCGTAGCAGTGTGTCGAAGCGGCTTTGGAGTGCGCCGGTGAGGACCGCGCCCGCACCCGCCAGGCCGCCGCCGAGCACGATCAGCGACGGGCAGCTGGCGTGGATGACGCCGAACAGGCCCTCGGCCAGCGCGTCGACGGCGTCGTCGACCACGAAGCGGGCGTCCGGATCGGTGTCCAAGACGGCGAATACCGTTTCGGCGCCCGGGATCTCGCGGCCGGTACGGGCGGTGTAGGCGCGGGCGATGGCGGCCCCGGAGGCCACGGTCTCCACGCAGCCGATACTGCCGCACGGGCAGCGCAGCCCGTCGCGGTGGCGGACCGGGATGTGGCCGTACTCCCCGGCCTGGCCCACCGCCCCGCGCACCAGGCGGCCGTTCACCGACAGCGTTCCGCTGATGCCGGTGCCGAGGATGACCACGCAGACATCGTCGTGACCGCGCCCGGCGCCGTAGCGCCATTCCGCCCAGCCCGCGACGGCGACATCGTGTTCGAGGAGCACCGGCATCTGCCAGCGATCGCGAAAGCGGTTGCCCACCTTGACATCCCGCCAGCCGATATTGCTGCTGAAGACGGCGAGCCCGCGGATCGGGTCGACGATCCCGGGCAGGACGACCGCCGCCCGCGCCACCCGATCGCGGTGCGGCGCGGGCAGTTCGGCCAGCAGTTTGGCGCCGAGGTCGGCCATGGCGTCGAAGGCCGCCTCGCCGTGTGGCGTGGCGACGGTACCGGCGCTGTGCACCGTCCCCGCGGCATCGGTGATCTCGGCCTTGATCGTGGTGCCGCCGACGTCGACAGCGAGCACCAGATCCTCGGGCCCGACGGTGGTCATGGCGCGCCCGTCACCCGAGGATCACCGACCGGTTCAGGCTGCGCGGGTGGTCGGGGTCCAGGCCCAGATCCGCCGCGCGCAGTACGCACAACCGGTGCAGGCGCACCAGATCGGCCATCGGATCGATGGCACGCTGCTCGAAGTGCGCGCCGGTGGCCTTGACGTCGACGGCCAGGCTGGGGTCCACCTCACCGAACGCCCACACCGCACGCCCCGGCGCGGCGATGCTGATCGGACCGTGCCGGTATTCGGTGGCCAGATAGCTCTCGGCCCAGGACTGGCAGGATTCGCGCAGCTTCAGCCCGGCCTCCTCGGCGAGCGCGGCCGCGAAGCCCAGGCCCACGAAGCTGATCTGCTCCGCGTAACGCACTGCGGCGAGGGAGGTTTCGAGATCCTCGGCCAGCACCGCGCGGGCCTGCTCGACCACCGGGCCCAGATCCTCACCCAGATGCCAGCGCAGGATCGCCAGCGTCGTGGTGGCGAAGCGGGTCTGCACCACCGACTGCTCGTCGACCTCGTCGATCAGGATCGGATCGCCCAGCTCGAGCACCGGCGTGCCCGGGCTGGAGCAGATCACCGTGCGCGGCACCCCGCTCGGGATGGCGCGCATCGCGTCGACCACCTCGGTGGTGGTGCCGGAACGGCAGATCACCAGGAACCGGTCGTACTCGCGGCGGGTGCGCACATCGCTGGCGGGCCAGGCATCGGTCAGACCCTGACCGGCCGACTCGCGTAGCGCGGCGATGGCGCGGGACATGAAAAGCGAGGTGCCACAACCGATGACGGCCACCCGCTCACCCGGCTGCGGCAGCAGCGCGGAGTGCTCGGCGGCGATCGACGCGGCACGCGTCCAGTCATCGGGCTGGGTGGCCACCTCGGCGGCCAGATGAGTTTCGGGGATTCGCTCGGCAGAGGTCGGCACGAATTCAGGATCAACCCAATTGATCGTTCATGTCAACTTAACAACGAAAACGGTCACATTCGATCACTGTAGGGGTTAGATTCTGACCACACGGATTGTTCATTGAAAGGTCTAGCTCGTGAAACGTCCACTCCGCGGCGCAGTTTCGTCGTTCGCGCTGCTCACCGGCCTGGTGTTGGCGGTGTCGTCCTGCGGGTTCGGCGGCAGCAAGTCCGATGACTCGGACCCGAACTCCCTGTCCTTCCTCGCACCGATCTACAGCGACGGCACCAAGTCGGAGTGGGACAAGATCATTTCCGACTTCCAGAAGCAGAACCCCGACATCAAGGTCAATCTGCAGATGGAGTCCTGGGATTCGATCAACGACGTGGTGCGCACCAAGCTGCAGTCCCCGTCGACCACCCCGGACATCCTCAACATCGACGCCTACTCGAGCTTCGCCACCGACGGCATGCTGTACCCGGCGACCGATATCGTCGAGCCGTCGGTGATCAGCGATATCCAGCCCGGTTTCGCCAAGAATGCCTCGATCAGCGGAACGCAGTGGGCGCTGCCGCTGTTCGCCTCGACGCGCACGCTGTTCTACAACACCGAGCTGTTCAGCCGCGCGGGCATCACCGCACCGCCGAAGACCTGGGCCGAACTCACCGACGTCGCCAAGAAGATCCAGGCGCTCGGCGGCGGCGTCTCCGGCTACGGCCTGCCGCTGGGCAGCGAGGAGGCCCAGGGCGAGACCTCGATCTGGACCTTCGGTGCGGGCGGCAGCTGGTCCAACGGTACCGAGATCACCATCGACACCCCGCAGAACCGTGAGGGCGTGGCGGCGATGAAGGCCATCGCCGAAGCCGGTGTCACCCAGCCGAATCCGGGTGCGACCGACCGTCTCGACGTCATCAACGCCTTCATCCAGGGCAAGATCGGCATGATCGAGGGCCTGCCACCGACGATCGGTCAGATCGCGCAGAAGAATCCGGGGCTGAAGTACGCGACCGCGCCCTCCCCCACCAAGTCCGGCGAGCCGGTCACCCTGGGCGTCGCCGACCACCTGATGGCGTTCAAGAAGGACGGCAAGAAGCAGGCCGCGATCAAGAAGTTCCTGACCTACTTCTACTCCGCGCCGGTGTACTCCGGCTTCGTCAAGGCCGAGCACTTCATCCCGATCACCGACAGCGGCACCAAGGCCATGGCCGACGACCCGGTCACCAAAGCCTTCGCCGCCACCCTGCCGGTGGCCAAGTTCTACCCCAGTAACAACCCGAAGTGGGGTGCGGCCCAGGGCGCGATCCGCCAGCAGATGGGGACCGTCGCGCAGGGCGCCGACCCGGCCGCGGTACTGGGCAAGATTCAGCAGGCGGCGAGTTGAGGGGCGCCCTGATCCGATCCACGGCGGCGCTGCGCGCGCTGCCGTGGATCGGCCCGGTGCTGGTACTGATCGCCGGGGTCGTCGCATTCCCGGCCGGGTACATGCTGTGGACCAGCACCCGCGATCTGAGCCCGTACGGGCAGGATCGCGGCCCGGCCGGTCTGGACAACTTCCGCAAGCTGTTCGCCATCGACGAATTGGGCAGCGTGCTGCTGCACACGGTGGTGTGGGTGGTCGCGGTCGTGGTCATCACGCTGGTGCTCTCCGCGGCGCTGGCCCAGTTCTTGAACAAGGAGTTCCCGGGGCGCACCGCGGTGCGGCTGGCGATTCTGGTGCCGTGGGCGGCCTCGGTGGTGATGACCACCTCGATCTTCGCCTACATGCTCGATCCCGATGTCGGCATCGCCAACCGGTTCCTCGTCGACATCGGCCTGCTGGACCGGGGTTTCGGCTTCACCAAGCAGGCGGGCCCGGCATTCCTGGTGGCGATCGGGGTGGCGGTGTTCGTCTCGGTGCCGTTCACCACGTACACGATTCTGGCCGGACTGCAAGGGATTCCGGCCGAGATCAGCGAGGCGGGCCGGGTCGACGGCGCGAGCGCCTGGCAGCGCTACCGACATCTGACGCTGCCGCAGCTGCGTCCGGCGATCGCGGTGGCCACGATCATCAACATCATCAACGTGTTCAATTCGCTGCCCATTCTGCAGGTACTCACCGGCAGTATCGCGGGTTTCGATGCCGACACCACGACGACGTTGACCTTCAAGCTGATTCGGCAGAATCAGGAGGTCGCCACGGCGGCGGCCATGAGCGTGCTGAACTTCGCGCTGATCGTGGTGATCATCGCGGTGTACGTGCGGTTCACTCGATCGGCCCGTGAGGAGGCGCGATGACAGCATCCAATCCGGTCACGGTCGACCGCGCCGCGGCCGCGGTGACCTCGGAAACCATTGTCGCTCCGAATGATTCGGCGTTGACCCCGCGTAAGGTGCGGCGGCGGTGGGATCTGACGCTGGTCGGCATCGCGTTGGCCGCGCTGTTCCTGATCCCCTATGTCGTGATGGTGTTGGGATCGCTCAAGCCGCGCTCGGAGATCCTGCGCATTCCGCCGACCTACATTCCCGAGCAGTGGCGGCCGGACAACTACGCCACCATGTGGAACACGCCGGAGACGCCGCTGCCGTTCAATCTGGTGAGCACGCTGGTGATCTCGGTATTCGCCACGGTGGTGGTGCTGCTGGTGGCGATTCCGGCGGCGTATTACACCGCGCGCAAGCAGTTTCCGGGCAAGGTGGCGTTTCTGGGGCTGGTGCTGGTCACGCAGATGCTGCAGCCGGTGGTGCTGGTGACCGGACTGCTGCGGGAGTTCTTCACCCTCGGAATCAACGACACCTGGCTGGCGATGATTCTGGTGAACGCGGCATTCAATCTGTCGTTCGCGGTGTGGATCCTGCACAGCTTCTTCGCCTCGGTGCCGGTGGAGATCGAGGAGGCGGCGCAGTTGGACGGGTTGAGCCGGTTCCAGATCCTGACCCGAGTGAGCCTGCCGCTGGTGTGGCCGGGCATCGTGACCGCGACCATTTTCGCGTTCGTCTCGTGCTGGAACGAATTCGCCGCGAGCCTGGTGATCCTGACCACGCCGGAGAATCAGCCGCTGTCGGTGGCCCTGACGAAGTTCATCGGGCAGTACGACACGGCTTGGCAATATGTCTTCGCTATCTCTACGGTCGGCATCGTGCCCGTTGTCATTCTGTTCGCGCTCATCGAGAAGCGCCTGGTCGCCGGTCTCACCGCCGGAAGCGTGAAATGACCGCTGCGACGGATCGCTCCCAGCGCTGGAATCGGCTGCTGGAGTTGCTGGCCGACACCGGCCGGTTGTCGGTGGAGGAGGCGTCCGAGCGATTGGGCGTCTCCCCCGCGACCATTCGCCGCGACTTCACCGCGCTCGCCGACCAGCAGCTGGCCACCCGCACCCACGGCGGCATCGTGGCCACCTCGGTCGCCTACGAGCTGCCCGCCCGCTACCGCGGCGGCGACGAGGCCAAGCAGCGGGTGGCCGAACACGCCGCGAGCCTGGTGCTGCCGACCGAGGTGGTCGGCCTCAACGGCGGCACCACCACCACGGCCGTGGCCCGAGCCCTGGCCGGGCGCCCCGATCTGGCCACCGCCGAGCTGACCATCGTCACCAACGCGCTCAACATCGCCGGTGAGATGGTGCTGCGCCCCCACCTGCGCACGATCTGCATCGGCGGCCAGGCCCGCCGCGAATCCTACGAACTGCACGGCCCACTGGCCGAGCGCGCCATGGCCGAATTACGCCTGGACACCCTGATTCTCGGTGTCAACGCCATCACCGCCGAGGGCGGCGCCCAGGGCCGCCACCTGGACGAATCCGGCATCAACGCCGAAATGGTCCGCCGCGCCGAGCGAGTCATCGCGGTCGCCACCGCCGACAAACTGGAAAAGACCGCCCTGGCCCGTATCTGCCCGATCGAGGACATCGATGTCCTCGTCATGGATACCGCCGCGAATCCGGAGGCGATCACGGCCATTCGCGAGGCCGGGGTGCGAGTCGATCTCGTCTGAGCGATCCGCCCCGGACCGCGGGCGATTGGGCCGGTCAGCGCGTCGGGTGGGCGCCGCCGTTGACGTTGATGGTTTGGGCGGTGATGTGGTGGGCGCCGGGGGTGGTGAGGAAGTGGACGGTTTCGGCGATGTCGGCGGGGGCGCCGGGGCGGTGGGTGAAGGTGTTGGCTATCAGGGTGTTTCGGCGGTCGGGGGTGAGTTTGTCGCGGAAGAATTCGGTGTCGGCGATGTAGCCGGGGGAGACGATGTTGGTGGTGATGTCGCGGGGGCCGAGGGTGCGGGCGAGGTCGATGTTCCAGGAGGAGAGCGCGGCCTTGGCGGCGCCGTAGGAGCCGGAGCCCTGGTCGGCGGCGATGGAGCCGATATGGATGACACTGGCGCCCTCGGTCAGGCGGTCGGCGAGGGCGTGGGTGGTGAGGACCGCGCTGAGCAGGTTGGCGTTCAGGTTGGACCACCAGGCTTCGGCCAGCGCGGCCAGGCCCGCACGCTCGGGTAGGTCGAATCCGGTATTGCCACCGGCATTGTTGACCAGCACATCGAGGCGGTCGGGCAGCCGGGAGGCGAGTGCGGTCAGCTGGTCGGGATCGGTGTGGTCGCACGGCAGCGCGTGCGCCCGATCGCCCAGGGCCGCGGCCGCCTTGTCCAGCACCGCGGGGCGGCGGCCGGTGAGGTAGACGGTGTCGCCGTCGGCGATGAAGCGCTCGGCGATGGCGTAGCCGATACCGGTTCCCCCGCCGGTCACCAGGATGTTTCGGGTCATCGGAGATCCCTCCCGGTTTGTTTAGATCTAAACGTACGTTCCCCACTGTAGTCGTTTAGGTCTAAACTGCAAGGCGTGAACGATGACCATCGCGATGCCGCCGATCGGATCGCCGCGGCCTGGAACCGGGAACGACCCGGCACGTCCACCGAATCGATCGGCATCGTGACCCGGCTGTGGCAGCTGGCGAAGATCTTCGGCGAGGACCGCCGCCGGGTACTGGCCGCCGCCGGGGTCGACACCGCCACGCTCGATCTGCTGAGCGTGCTACGGCGCAGTTCACCGCCCTACACGCTGAGCACCCGCGAACTCGCCGAGCGCACCCTGGTCACCCCCGGCGCGATCTCGCAGCGCGTGACCCGCGCCGAACGCGACGGCCTGGTCGCGCGCCGCCGCGAGCCGGGCGGACGCACGGTATGGGTCGAATTGACCCCCGCCGGACACGCATTGGTCGAGCGCACGGTCGACCTGGTGCTCGATCGCGAGCTGGAACTGCTGGATTCGCTCGACGCCGAGCAGCGGCAGCGGCTCGCCGAATTGCTGCGAGTGCTGTTGCGCGATGTGCAGATCCGCACCGGGTACGAGGGGCTGAGCCAGGTCGGGGATGCGGGCGTGGGCTGAGCTCGCCGAGCCGTTGCCGATCAGAAACATTGGCCGTGCAATATGGCGCCGTGGCATCGCTCCCACCGAAAGACCTTCTGCTGCAGGCGTGCCGGGGACTGGAACCCGGCGAGCACTTCGTGCTGCGCTGCGCCTGCCGCCTGGCCGAGCTGCACGAGCACCGGCTCACCGTGACCGTGACCGCCGATATCGACCGGCAGCGGGCACAGTTGGTGCACGATATCGATCGGTGGGTCGATACGGAGTTACCGTCCGCGCCCGGCGGCGCGCGCCTGCACACCGAGACCATCGGCACCGTCATCGACCGATTGGCCCAGTTCTCGGCCCTGGCCTACCTCGCCCTGACCAGCACGCCCCAGTGGCTGGCCGACGATGCCTGGCGCCGACTGTCGGAATTGGCGACCGCGTATGCGGATCTGGCGACCGAGGTGAGCGCGGGTCGGACCCGGCTGCCGCGGCTCAATGGCCATCACGAATACGAACACTGACATGGTGCTACCGGCGACGCGCAGGGGGTTGCGCCGCCGGTAGCGGGAAAGTGGTTCCGCGTCCTCGTATTACAGTGTGCGCCCGTTGGCTGAACTGTGGCCAGGATCAAGCTGAGAAGTAGCTGAATTTCGACGGCCGGCGCAGCGGCTCAGGGCACGGCCACCGTGCACCCGGGCGGTACGAGCTCACCCTCGAGCAGTTCGGTCACCCAGTTCGACACCGCGGGCACCGCCATCGCCCCGACCACGAAGTGCTCGCCCGGATAGGGCGCCAGACGCACCTGCGCACCCTTGCCACACCAGCTGTGATAGAGGTTCCGCACACCCTCGTACGGGACCCAGAACTCGTCCTTGCCGTGGTAGACCATGGTCGGAACCTTGGGCGCGATCGCGCCGAGCCGGTTGTCCGCCACGATTTTTCGCACCATCGGCAGTTCGGTCGGATCGGGCACGTCGGTAAGCTGCTCGAGCCGCACCGGCACCGTACCCAGGGCGGCCAGCTGACCCGAGCAGACGTCCCGGAACAGATGCGCCAGCCGCCAGCCGTTGTCGTTGAGCAGGCCCAGCAGCTCCGGATACTCGCGCGCCAAACCCAGTGTGGCGCCGAGCAGGACGCCCGAGCCCACCTGGCGGCCGTTCATGATCTTCACCAGCAGGTCGTAATCGGCCGGGGTGCCGCCGACCAGCGCACCGACCAGATTCAGCTCGGGCGCGTATTCCGGGGCCAGTTGGGCGGCCCAACCCGTGGCGATCGCTCCGCCCGAGTAGCCGCTGATCACTACCGGCGCCTTCGGTTCCAGCTCGGGCATACCGAGACGCACCGCCGCGCGGGCGGCGTCGAGCACCGCGTGCCCACCCATCAGCCCGGCCGCGTATGCCTGCCGTGGACCCTGATGGTCGGGCACGATCACGGCGTAATTGCGGTCCAGTAGTAGCTGAATCGACAGCTGGTCGGCGGAGAAGCCGCGTTCGAGCGTGTACGAGGGCGCACACCAGTGGCCGAGTGAGGAGATCGGGATGTTGTAGGAGACCAGCGGCCGCGGCCCGGCGCCGGTCCACGGCGCCTTCGGCAGCATCAGCGTGGCCACCACCGGCACCGGTTTGCCCTTGCTGTCGGTGGAGCGCACCAGCAGCTGGATCGCCCGCACCGGGGTGGTGAACCAGGACGGCACCGAGCGCGCCCGCAGCAGCGTTGCGGGCGAACGGCTTTCGAAGTCCGCGGGCGGCACGTAGAACGGATCGGGCAGCGGCGTCGGCAGCACCGCGGCGAGTTCGTGCGGCGGATCGACGAATTCGGCGATCGACTCCTCGGCGCCCACGAACACCGGCGCACCCACCGACACCGCCGCCAGCACGGTCACCACCCACAGCCGGGCGACCGCCCGCCACCTAGCCGCCACGTCCTGATCACTCCCGGGAATCGGTGCATTCGCACAGGTCAGAGGTGATCACAGCGTCTCATACCCGATGGTCTGTTCAGGTTTTTCGAATCGGCGTGGCGTCCGGGGAGGCGGCCTGCCCGGGTGGCAGCAGCGCGCGGACCGTCTCGATGGTGTCGGCGTCGGCGGGTTCCTTGTCCGGGCGGTAGCGCAGCACGCGGGCGAAGCGCAGGGCCACCCCGCCCGGATAGCGGGGACTGATCTGGACGCCGTCGAGGGCGATTTCGACGACCAGCTCCGGATAGAGGTAGACGGTGTATTCGTCGCGGGTGCGCTCGTGGCGGGGGAATTCGGCGGTCTGCCACCGCAGCAGGGCGTCGGTGAGACCCTTGAAGGTCTTGCCGACCATGATCGGATCGCCGCCGTTGGGGTCGCGCGCGCCCAGGTGCAGATTCGACAGGTAGCCGGTGCGGCGGCCGTAGCCCCATTCCGCGCCGAGAACGACGAGGTCGAGGGTGTGCGCCGGTTTGATCTTCTGCCAGGCCCGGCCGCGTCGGCCCGCGGCGTAGGGCGCGGACAGTGATTTGATCATCACGCCCTCGTGTCCGGCCGCCAGGGCGCCGTCGAAGTATTCGGCCGCGGTCTCGGCGTCGGGGCGGATGAGCGCCGGAATGCTGTGTTCGCCCGCGACCTTGGTCAGCGCGGCGCGGCGCTCGCTCAGCGGGGCGTCGAGCAGGTCGGCTCCGTCCAGGTGCAGGCAATCGAAGAAGTACGGATGCAGCAGCAGATCCCGGGTGGAGGCCGCCTGCGGCAGGCGCAGGGCCGGATCGAGGGTGGGATCGGTGGCGAAGCGGCTCATCGTCTCCTGGAACGGGCGCGGGCGGCCGGAGTCGTTGAGCGCCAGCGTCTCGCCGTCGAGAACCACGCTTTCACAGGGCAGTTCGCCGACCAGCTGCACCAGCTCCGGTACGCCGGAGGTGATGTCGCGCAGCGTCCGGGTGAACACCCACACCCGGGAGCCCTTGCGGTGCACCTGAATTCGCGCACCGTCCAGCTTGTGCTCCACGCTCACCTCGCCCGCGAACTCCTTCAGCGCCTCGTCGAGGGCGGCCCCGGGCGAGGCCAGCATGGGTTGGATCGGCCTGCCCACCTCGAGCCGGAATTCCGCCAACGCCGCCGCGCCGCCGGTCAACGCCGCGGCGGCGGTCACCGGCAGCTGACCGGACAGCATGTAGGCGCGGCGGACCAGATCCACCGGCACCTCCGCCGCGCGCGCGACGGCCTCGGCGACGATCGCGGTCAGCGCACCCTGGCGGAGCTCGCCGGTGAGCAGGCGGATCAGAAAGTCGCGTTCGGCCGCGGTGGCCGCGCCCAGCAGGGCGACCAGCAATTCGCGGCGACGGGCGGCCGAACCGGACCCCGCCGTCGCGGCCAGGTCGGTGAAGGTGGCGTCGACCTCGGCCACGGTCAGGCGCGGCCGCGCGGCCGGATCGACCGCGATGGCCGTCAGCGTGCGCCATCCGGTGCCGATCCGCCCCTGCAGCAGCTCGCCGGAGATCCACGCAACCACCTGCGCGAGCTCGCCGGGACCCGCCTGCGCCAGCAGTTCGGCCAGCGTGGCGATCTTGGTCTTGCGCGAGGAGGTCGCCCGCACGGCCTGCGACGCCTCGACGACTCGGGTGAGCAGCACGGTTTCGACGGTAGCGCCGGGGTGTGACATATCGCGCAGCGGATTGCTAATTCCCGCATTGGCAAACCTGCGAAAGCGCCCATAAACTGGACATATGGCCAAGACTTACGTCGGGGCGCGGCTTCGCCAGCTGCGCACCGAACGAGGGCTGAGCCAGGTCTCGCTCGCCAAGAAGCTGGAGATCTCGGCGAGTTACCTCAATCAGATCGAGCACGATGTGCGCCCGCTGACCGTGCCGGTGCTGCTGCGCATCAGCGAGATCTTCGGCGTCGACGCCAGCTTCTTCTCCTCCCAGGACGACACCCGGCTCATCGCCGAGCTGCAGGAGGTCGTGATGGATCAGGAGCTGGGCATCGAGGCCGACGCCCAGGAGATCGCGGATATGGTGTCCGCACATCCGAGTCTGGCCCGGGCGATGGTCAATATGCATCGCCGCTACCGCAATACCACCGCCCAGCTGGCCGCGGCCACCGAGGACCGCTTCTCCGACGGCAGCGGCTCCGGCGCCATCTCACGCCCGCACGAGGAGGTCCGCGACTTCTTCTATCAGCGGCAGAACTACATCCACGAATTGGATACCGCGGCGGAGGAATTGGCGACCCGCATGCGCTTCCACGGCGGCGATCTCAAGCGCGAGATCGCCCGCCGGCTCACCACCGCCCACGGCGTGCAGATCGTCGAGCGCATCGATCTGGGCGAGGGCGTGCTGCACCGCTTCGACGCGGCCGAGCGGCGGCTCGAGATCGCGCCCTATCTGTCCGGCGGGCAACGGGTGTTCAAACTCGCCGCCGAGCTGGCCTATCTGGAATGCGGGGAGCTGATCGACAAGCTGGTCGAGGAGGGCAATTTCGCCTCCGAGGACACCCGCAAGCTGGCGCGGCTGGGCCTGGCCAACTACTTCGCCGCCGCCACGGTGCTGCCGTATTCCTATTTCCACGAGGTGGCCGAGGACTTCCGCTACGACATAGAGCGGCTTTCGGCGTTCTTCACCCAGAGTTACGAGACCATCTGCCACCGGCTTTCGACGCTGCAGCGCCCGAAGCTGCGCGGGGTGCCGTTCTCGTTCGTGCGCGTCGACCGCGCCGGAAATATGTCGAAGCGCCAGTCCGCCACCGGATTTCACTTCTCCTCCGCGGGCGGCACCTGCCCGCTGTGGAATGTCTACGAGACCTTCGCCTATCCCGGCCGAATCATGACCCAGATCGCCCAGATGCCCGACGGCCGCAAATATCTGTGGATCGCGCGCACGGTCGAGCGCCGCGCCACCCGCTACGGCGAACCGAGCAAGACCTTCGCCATCGGCCTGGGATGCGAACTGCGCCATGCCAATCGGGTCGTCTACGCCGACGGTCTCGACCTCAACGACCCCAAGGCCACCCCGATCGGCGCGGGCTGCCGGGTGTGCGAGCGCACCAACTGCCCGCAGCGCGCGTTCCCGCCGCTGGGCAAGTCGCTGGACATCAGTGAGCACCGCAGCTCCATCTCGCCCTACGTGCTGCGATAGCCGCGCGATCGGGGGCGCGGCCGGGGCGGCGATTCCGAATTCGGATCGGGATGGTGGCGCAGCGGGATACCGGCCCGAATCCTGCGCCCCGGGGGCGGGCCCTGTTAGCGTGGGGCATGGTGTCGAAACAACCGCGCATCGCACCGGGTCGGCTGCGTGAGCTGGGGCCGATCAATTGGGTTGTCTGGCAGGTGCTTTCGCGCGCGGCGGGGACGTCGGACGCGCAGCTGTTCAGCACCCTGGGGCGCACGGGTGGGTTGTTCCGCGGCTGGCTGCACTATTCGGGGCGGCTGATGCCCGGCGGGAAGCTGCGCCGCCACGAGACCGAACTGGTCATCCTGCGGGTCGCTCACCTGCGGCAGTGCGAATACGAGACCGATCATCACATCCGGCTGGGCAAGCGCGCCGGAATCACCCAGGAGATTCTCGAGCGGTTGCGGGTCGGACCGCAGGCGCCGGGCTGGTCGGACCGGGAACGGGCCCTGCTCACCGCCGTCGATCAGCTCGTCACCACGCGCGACCTCGACGACGACGCCTGGTCGGCGCTGGCCGCGCACTACGACGAGCACCGGTTGATCGAGATCGTGCTGCTGGTCAATCAGTACGAGGGCCTCGCCAGTACCATCACCACGCTGCGCATTCAGAACGACCACTGACGCTGTCGGCCCCATCTGGTAACGATGGGGCATGACCACGCTCGGTATTGCCTTCCGTCCGCAGAATCCGCCCGAAAGCCTGCGCGAGATCGCCCGCATCGCAGACGAATCCGGGCTCGAGGAGCTGTGGATCTGGGAGGACTGCTTCTTCCAGGCGGGCGTCTCCACCACCGCCGCGGCGCTGGCATGGACCGAGCGCGTGCGGATCGGCGTGGGCGTACTCCCGGTGCCGCTGCGCAATGTGGCGCTGGCCGCCATGGAGATCGCCACGCTGGAGCGAATGTTCCCCGGCCGCACGATCTGGGGTGTGGGGCACGGCGTTCAGGAGTGGATGGGCCAGGCGGGAGCGCGGGTCGAATCACCGGTGACGCTGCTGAGCGAGTACATCGACGCGCTGCGTCGGCTGCTCGCGGGCGAGCGGGTGTCGGTGCGGGGGCGCTACGTCGAGCTCGACGATGTCGCCCTGGAGTGGCCGCCTGTCGACACTCCCCCGGTCTTGTCCGCGGCCACGGGCCCGCGCACGCTGCGCCTGGTCGGGGCCGTGGCCGACGGGGTAGTGCTCACCTCGGGCACCACGGTCGAAAAGCTGCGCGGCGCGGTCGAACTCGTCGCGGAGGGGCGAGCCGCCGCCGGCCGCGCGGATAAGCCCCCCGTCGTTGTGAATCTCGCCGTGGCGACCGGAGCCGATGCCGCCGAACGCCTGGACGCGGATCTGCGCGCGATGGGCGCGACCGACACCGCGGGACTCGGCGTGGCCGGGGATGCGCAGGCGGTGGCCGACGCGATCGCGAAACGGGTCGACGCGGGGGCGGATTCGGTGACGCTGCAGCCGACCGCCGACGAGCCCGATCTGGCCGGATTCGTGCGCTTCGTCGCGGAGAAGGTGCGGCCGCTGGTGCCGTAACTCACTCCCGCTCGATGAGCACGGCCAGCCCGTCCAGCACCCGCGCGAGGCCGAATTCCCAGGCGTGGTCGGCACTGTAGGCGCTGTCGTGGGCCTGGCCCGCGGCGGCGCCGACGCGGGCCGCGAGCGGATAGCGGCTCGGATCGAAGACCCGATCGAGCACGGGGGCGGTGCGCTGCCACCATTCGTGGTCGGACAGCCCGCTGTCGGCGGCGGCCCGCTCGGTATCGATGGCGATGCGCGCGACCGCGGTGACGAAGCCGAGGACGTGGGTCAGGGCCGCGTCCATGGTCAGATCGTCGAGGCCGAGGCCGTCGAAGGCGCTGAGCTCGTGATCGTATTTGGCTGCCAGGCCGGGGCCCAGCGGCGGGCGGGTGGTGGGCACGTAGGCGACCCAGCGATGACGGGCCAGCATCTCCCGGTTCTCGGCGGCAATGGTGGAAACCCTTTGCCGCCAAGCCATTCCAGTCAGGTCCGCGCGCGGCATCCGCCGGTACACCGCATCCAGCATGAGGTCGAGCAGTTCCGCCTTGCCCGGCACATAGGTATAGGTCGCCATGGGCGTGAGGCCCAGCTTCTTGGCGACCGCCCGCATGGTCAGGGCCTCCAGGCCGTCGGTGTCGGCGATCCCGATCGCCGCGGCGACCACCTCCTCGACGCTGCTGCGCTGCTTGGGCCCGCGCGTCGGCGCCCGGCCCGGCTCACCCCACAGCAGTTCCAATGTCCGCGCCGGATCTCCGGCGCTGCTGCGCGCACTCACCGTTGCCCACCCACTTTCCCGCTCGCCACCGCCCGATCCTATCGGTGTGACCGTTACCACACCGTAGATTACTATACAAAGTATTTAGTACTAAGTATAGAATACAACTACGCCCCGCACCGGCCCGGCACCCGCCGGGCGGACCGCGCGGCAGGAGGAGGCAGCCATGAAAATCACCGAGTACGCGCTCTCGCTGAACGTCGCCGACCCCGAGGCCTCGGCGAAGTTCCTCATCGACCACTTCGGATTCGAGGTGCGGATGTCGGCCGAGGAGTTCGTATCGCTGTCTCGCCCGGAGGGCGGGCTCAATGTGATCTACCTGCGGACCGGGCTGTCCAGCTTCAAGCCGGAGCGGATCGCGGATTCCGCCGGGCAGGGCACGCTGGTGGTGTTCGTCGTCGAGGACATCGATGCCGAATACGAACGGGTGCAACGGGAAGGGGTACCGATCGAAACGCCGATCGAGACCGAACCTTGGGGTGAGCGCTACTTCCAGATGCGCGATCCCAACGGCATCGTCGTTCAGCTGGTGCAGTGGGTGACCGTGCCGGCGGGCGCCGAATCCTGATCGGGCGCAGGCGTTCCCGGCCGGGAGCCGGGAACGCCTGTCCATCCCATCCCATGAAGCGCGCCGCGTGGCATCGGACGGCGCATCCTCGTGCTACCCGGTCAACGCGGCCCGAAACACCTCGACCGCTGGCGTCGAAGCCCGGCCGATGAGCTTGCGCAGTTCGCCGCCGGTGACGTCCAGGAATCCGAGGGCGACGCCCTTGGCATCCGAATCGGCCAGCACATTCGCATAATCCGCGGGCAGACCGGCCTGCTGCAGCGCGGCGGAGTAGTCGGCCTCGGCGACGTCCCGATAGCGGACCGGCTTTCCGGCGGCTTCCGAAATCCGCTGCGCCAGTTCGGCATAGGTGAACCGCTCGTCGCCACCGAGTTCGTAGACCTGCCCGGCGTGCCCATCGGTGGTGAGCACCACCGCGGCCGCCTCGGCGTAATCCGCGCGCGACGCCCCGGCGATCCGACCCTCGCCGCCCGCGCCGTACAGCACCCCGGACGCGACGGCCGCGGGCACGCTGTGCTCGTAGTTCTCCCAGTACCAGCTGTTGCGCAGCAGGGCATACGGCACGGCCGAATTCGCGAGCACGGCCTCGGTCGCGCGATGTTCCTGCGCGAGGATGGTCGGGTTTTCGGTGGCCCGCGGAATGCTGGTGTAGGCGAGCAGTTCCACACCGGCCCGCTCGGCCGCGCGAATCACGTTGGTGTGCTGGGTAACCCGGGCGCCGAACTCGTTGCCGGAGACCAGCAGCACCCGATCTACTCCGGCCAGCGCCCGATCCAGTGCCGCGGCGTCGTCGTAGGACGCCTGCCGGACGTCGACGCCACGTTCGGCCAGATCGGCCACCTTCGCCGGATCGCGCACGATCGCGACGACCGGACCGGCATCGCGGCGCAGCAGCGCCTCCACGACGAGACGACCCAATTGCCCGCTGGCCGCGGTGACGGCGACGGTCATGACTACCTCCAGTGATCTTTTGTTCAGTGCCTACGGAACAACTAGCACTAACTAAGAGTTAGTACATGATATTCCGGCACTACACCACCGATGGGTAGCATCGCAGTCATGAGCACGGGGCACATCCAGGCGGCCGACAGCGCCGATCCGACGCTGGAAGCCGACGTCTTCGCCAAGAACTGCACCTCGCGGCCGGTGTTGCAAAATGTCGCGAGTCGCTGGGGAGTTCTGGCCCTGGTGGCCCTGCGCGACGGGCCCTACCGATTCAGCGCCCTGCGCCGACGGGTCGACGGGGTCAGCGAGCGCATGCTGTCGCAGACCCTGCAGGCCCTCGAGCGCGACGGGATGATTCACCGCGAGGTCGTCCAGGCTATTCCGCCGCGCGTCGAGTACACGCTGACCGACCTGGGCGCGCAGGTCGCCGAGCACCTCGAGGCGCTGATCGTGACGCTGGAGACCAATATGGACACGATCAGCGCGGCGCAGGCGGCGTATCACCGGGAATGAAAAACGCCCCGCACCTTCCGGTGCGGGGCGTCGGCGCGCCAACTAGAAGTTGATCATGTGCCCGGCCAGGCCGTGGAATGCCTCCTGCAGCGCCTCGCTGAGCGTCGGATGCGTGTGCACGTTGCGGGTCAGCTCGTTGACCGTCAGGTCCCACTTCTGAGCCAGGGTCAGCTCGGGCAGCAGTTCGGAGACGTCGGGGCCGATGAGGTGACCGCCGAGCAGTTCGCCGTACTTGTTGTCGGAGATCAGCTTCACGAAGCCCTGGGCGTCGCCCAGGCCGTGCGCCTTGCCGTTGGCGGTGAACGGGAAGGTGGCGACCTTCACGTCGTAGCCCTCGTTGCGCGCCTGCTCCTCGGTGAGGCCGAAGCTGGCGACCTGCGGCTGACAGAAGGTCGCGCGCGGCATCATCCGGTAGTCGCCCAGCGGCAAGGTCTCCGCGCCCGCGATGGTCTCGGCCGCGACCACGCCCTGCGCCTCGGCCACATGGGCCAGCTGCAGCTTGGCGGTGACATCCCCGATGGCGTAGATGTGCGGCACATTGGTGCGCATGTAGTCGTCGATGGCGATCGCGCCACGCTCGGTCAGCTGCACGCCGGTGTTCTCCAGGCCGTAGCCCTCCACCCGCGGCGCGAAGCCGACGGCCTGCAGCACCTTGTCGACCGTGACGGTCTCGATGTTGCCGGACTTGTTGTCCTTGATGCTGACGGTGACCTTGGTGCCGTTGTCCTCGATGGACTGCACCGCGGCGCCGGTGGTGATCGTGATCCCCAGCTTCTTGTACGCCTTCGTGATCTCCTTGGACACGTCGGCGTCCTCGTTGGGCAGCGCGCGATCCAGGAACTCCACGATGCGCACGTCGACGCCGTAGTTCTTCAGCACGTAGCCGAACTCCATGCCGATCGCGCCCGCGCCCACGATGAGGATCGAGCCCGGCAGGTCGCGGGTCATGATCTGCTCTTCGTAGGTGACCACGTTCTGCGACAGCGAGGTGCCGGGCAGCAGCTTGGTGACGGTGCCGGTGGCGATGATGACGTTGTCGAAGGTGATCTGTTCGGTGCCGCCCTTGGACAGCTCGACCGACAGCGTGTTGGCGTCGGTGAAGGTGCCCTTCCCGTCGAACTCGTCGATCTTGTTCTTCTTCATCAGGAAGTGCACGCCCTTGACGCGGCCGTCGGCGACCTTACGGCTGCGATCGAATGCCGCGCCGAAGTCGAAGCTCGCCTCGCCGGTGATACCGAAGGTCTTCGCTTCCTTGGTGAAGATGTGTGCCAGCTCCGCGTTCCGCAGCAGCGCCTTGGACGGAATGCACCCGACGTTCAGGCACACGCCACCCCAATATTTCTGCTCGACGATCGCTGTTCGCAGGCCGAGTTGAGCGGCGCGAATCGCGGCGACATACCCGCCGGGACCAGCACCGAGAACGACGACATCGTAGTGGGAAGTCACGTAGTCGAGCCTAACGCAGTGTCCTGTTGCGCCGCCTCCGGCGTCGCGTGTTCGCGGCCCCGACAGCGTCGGCCAGAATGGCTTCATGAGCGGTGTCGAGAATCAGCCCGATCCGTACCTGTGGCTCGAAGAGGTGACCGGTGACCGGCCCCTGGAGTGGGCGCGGGCGCACAACGAGGTGGTGGTCGAGCGATTCGCCACCTCCGATCGGTTCTCGGAGCTGGAACACCGCATCCTCGAGATGCTCGACACCGACACCCGCATCCCGTATCCGACCCGCCGGGCCGGGTGGCTCTACAACTTCTGGCGCGATGCCGAACATCCCAAGGGCCTGTGGCGCCGGACCACCCTCGACGAGTACCGCAACGCCAACCCGCGGTGGGAGGTGCTGATCGACCTCGACGCGCTGGCCGCGGCCGAGGAGGAGAACTGGGTGTGGGGCGGGGCCGCGGTGCTGCGGCCGGAACAGTCGCTGGCGTTGATCAGCCTCTCGCGCGGCGGCGCCGACGCCAAGGTGGTGCGCGAATTCGACATGACCACCAAGCGGTTCCGCGATCCGGCCGACGGCGGTTTCCATCTCCCCGAGGCGAAGTCGCAGATCCGCTGGATCGATGCCGATACCGTCTATGTCGGAACGGATTTCGGGCCGGGCTCGCTCACCGACTCCGGATACGCGCGCATCGCCAAGCGGTGGAAGCGCGGTACGCCGCTGTCGCAGGCGCAGACGGTGTTCGAGGGTGAACAGGGCGATGTGCTGGTGTCGGCGGGGTACGACCGCACACCCGGATACGAGCGGCACTACATCGGCCGGGCCACCGACTTCTTCAACGAATCGGTGTATCTGCTCGAGTCGGACGGCAGCCTGCGCCATATCGATGTGCCCAGCGACGCCTCGGAGTCGTGGTACAAGGACTGGCTGCTGGTGCGGCTGAAGTCGCCGTGGGAGGTGGGCGGCAACAGCTATCCGGCGGGGGCGCTGCTGGCCATCGATCTGGAGGAATTCCTCGCGGGCGCAAGGGATTTTGAGGTGGTGTTCACGCCCGATGCGCATACCTCGCTGCACGGGTACGGCTGGACCGAGAACTATCTGATCCTCATCACCCTCGAGGATGTGCAGACCAAGCTGTACGTGGTGAAGCCCGGCGAAAAGCGTGCCGGGCGAACAGCGGGATGGACGCGCGAGCCGCTGGCCGATACGCCACCCATGGCCACCACCAATGTCATGAACCTCGACCCGCTCGAGGGTGGTGACGAGTTCATGCTCACCACAAGCGGTTTCACCACGCCGGCCACGCTGCTGGCCAGTTCGGTTGGCGGTTCGACCGAACTGCTCAAGCAGGAACCGGCCTTCTTCGACGCCGCGGGCATCGAGACCGAGCAGTTCTTCGCGCGCTCCGACGACGGAACCATGGTGCCGTACTTCGTGATTCGGCACCGCGACCGCAAGGGCGCGCCCGGTCCGACCGTGATGTCGGGCTACGGCGGTTTCGAGGTCTCCCGCACCCCCGCCTACAGCGGCGCCTCCGGTATGGGCTGGCTGGAACGCGGCGGCACCTGGGTGATGACCAATATCCGCGGCGGCGGCGAGTACGGGCCGCAGTGGCACACGCAGGTGCAGAAGGCCAACCGGCACAAGGTGTACGAGGACTTCGCCGCCATCGCCCGCGATCTGGTGGAGCGCGGCATCACCACCGCACCGCAGTTGGGCGCCGTCGGGGGCAGTAACGGCGGATTGCTCATGGGCGTGATGCTCACCCGGTATCCGGAACTGTTCGGCGCCATCGTGTGCCAGGTGCCGCTGCTGGATATGAAGCGCTACCACCTGCTGCTGGCCGGGGCATCCTGGATGGCCGAGTACGGCGATCCGGACAAGCCGGAGGAGTGGGAGTACATCGGCAAGTATTCGCCGTATCAGAACGTGCGCGCCGACGCGACCTATCCGCCGATCCTGCTGACCACCTCCACCCGCGACGATCGCGTCCATCCCGGCCATGCGCGCAAGATGGCCGCGCTCCTGGAGGAGCAGGGCCATACGGTCTGGTATCACGAGAACATCGAGGGCGGCCACGGCGGTGCGGCGGACAACAAGCAGATGGCGTTCCAGGCGGCGCTGATCTACGAGTTCTTCACCCAGCTGCTGATGGAGCGCTAGAGGTCGCGGATCCACTTCTCGATGCGGTCGACCGTCGTGGCCGGGTTGGTGATCCAGCCGTTGTGCCCCAGCGCTTCCGGCTGATGCCAGGTGCTGATCCGGGCATTGGGCAGCTTCTCCAGCAGATGGTCGGCCGATCCGCGCGGGGTGAGGTCGTCGCCCTCGATCGTGATCGACAGCACCGGCAGCTTCAGTCGGGCGATGCGTTCCTCGTAGTCGATGTCCGCACCGGCCGGTTCGAAGCGGCCGGTGCGGGCCAGCCGCGCCCAATCGGAGATCAGCACCTTGGACTGGCGGCCGAATCCGCCCGCGGTAATCCGGTCGCCGGGCCAGAAACCGGCGAGGTTGGCGGTCAGCGAGATGGCCGCCGGGCCGAGCAGCAGGGCCGAGCGGGCGAGCCCGTTGTAGCCGCGGAAATAGGGTGTGCCCGAGGCGATCAGGATCAGCCCGCCCAGCCGCCCGCGAATCCGCGACGCGTACATGACCCCCAGCTGCCCGCCCATACTGTGCCCCAGCAGATACGGCGTACTGTCCGGAAACCGCTCGCGCACCACCTCGAACATCGCCGGAAAATCCACCGAAACCAGTTCCTGATACCCATATCCGCTGGCCGGACCGGGCTTGGGGCGACTGTCACCGTTACCGCGCAACTCCCCGATCGCCGCATCGAACCCCCGCCGCGCCAAATGCGCCGCGAACATCTCGTAATACGCCCCGGGCACCCCCAGCCCAGGAATGATCACAACCACCGGCCGCGGCGCATCGGCGGTAATCGCCCGCACATGCTCCCCCCGCGCCCCGATCAACCGCACCGGCACGGTACTGCCATCGGGCACCTGAATCGGAACGATCTCCACTCCCAGCACGCTACTGCGTCCCCGCCGCCGATCGTCACCCCGGCACACCCCCAACTCCTCCGTCATCCCGGCATCCCCCAGCCTCTTCGCGCCCCGACACACCCAGCTCCTTCGTGCCCCGACACACACCCAGCCTCTTCGCGCCCCGACACACACCCAGCTCCTTCGTGCCCCGACACACACCCAGCTCCTTCGTGCCCCGACACACACCCAGCTCCTTCGTGCCCCGACACACACCCAGCCTCTTCATAACCCGGCACGCACCAGACCTTCCTTATCCCGGCACGCTTTTCGCCGGGATCAGCCGGGCAATGGGTCCGGTGCGGTGGGATCGCCGTCGGCGCTGCCCTCGCTGCGGGACAGCAGCTGCTCGAGGCCCGTGCGGGTGGATACCACCACCAGTTGGTTGCCCTGGGCCAGTAGGGTTTCCGGATCCGGTTGCCACTCCAGCTCCGCGCCGACCGCGCGCTGCAGGGCGATGACGCGGGTGTGCTCGGTGAGGTCGGCGGCGCGGATGGGCCTGCCCACCAGTTCCGATTCCGGCTCGACCGGGACCTCGGCGACCATCAGGGTGTCGGAGTTGACCGACAGCGTCGCGATCACCCGGCGCTCGGCGGCCGCGGCCGCGAAGCCGTCGGCCGCGAGCTGGAACACGCTGCGCACCACGGCCTTTCCGAGGCTCTTCTGGACTCGCTCGGCGAGGTCGTCATCGTACAGCCGCAGCACCACCCGCAGGTCGTCGCGGTAGGACTGGCCGAGCAGCGCCGCCTCCAGATTGACCGCATCGCTGCTGGTCAGCAGCACCAGCGCGCGGGCCCGGGAGACACCGACCGCGCGCAGCGAATCCTCCCAGGTGGCCTGGCCGATCACCACCGGCACCCCGAGCGTGCGGGCCAGCGCGATACCGCGGGAGTTCTCGTCGTAATCCAGGCCGACCACGGGTACGCCGAGATCGCACAGCTGCTCCATCACGCGGGAGCCGACATTGCCCAACCCGGCCACCACGACGTGGTCGGAGAAATCCGCGGGATCGGGACCGATCTGTTCCGACAGCTGGGCGCGCAGCACGCCGCCCACGACCATGGCGGTCACGACCGGAGTCAGTGCCAGCCCGGTGAATACAACGCCCACCTGCAGCACCTTGAAGATGGGATCGCGGTGGTGTTCGGGCTGCGCGGCCCCGGCGGCATCGAGCAGCGTCTCGTAAATCGCGTCGCCCCAGGCGGTTCCGATCGCCACCAGGCCCACGCAACCGAGTGTCATCAGCGTCAGCAACACCAGCACCAGCCGAACGAGGTTGTTTCGCATCAGATAGCGCACGATGCGCAGCCAACGGCTGCGCCGGTTGGGCCGATACGGCGCCCGATCCGCCAACGCCAGCACCCGCTCACCACCGCGACCGGGCGGCAGCAGCCGGATGGCCCCGTCCGGCTCGGTCAGCGCGCAGACCACCTTTCCGGCCGGTGCGTCCCCCGCCCCGGTGACATACAGCGTCCGTTCCCCGAGCCGCAGATAGTCCAGCGCCTTCTCGCCGAGCGCCGCCGCGATGAACGACGGCGCGGCGATCTCGGAGATCGACAGCACGACGCAGTCGGCGAACAGGCTGCGAATGCGAAACCCCAGGCCGGTGTTGAACATCCGGACCACCAGCCGGATGTGCGCATTGAGCTCGTGTGCGCGCAGGGCGGCATGGAAGTTCTCCACGTCGGCCTGGTCCACGAGCACCAACGCACGCGCCTGCGCCACGCCCGCCCGCCGCAACGTCTCCTCGTCCAATCGGTCCGAGCACTGGATCCGCACCCGCTCCAATCGCTCCAGCTGCGGTACGTACGCACCGTCGCGGTTAGGCAGTACGACGGTCACGGTCGCGTCGGCGAACCGGGTCACCAGCTGCAGGGACAGCTGGTAGACGAGCGGATTATCCCCGCAGACAACGAAACTCGGGGCCGTCCCGCCCCCCTCATGGACGTGCATACCAGCGATGCTAGAGCGAATCGGACACCTCAGCTATGCGCTGAGGGCTCCGATGATCACCCGGCGCAGCACTCGGATCACATCGTCGAGGGGCCGACGCGGTTCCGATCCGCTCCACGCGTCGACGACGTAGTTGACCGCACCGATGATCGCGAGCGAGCGCATCTCGTAGTCGCCGAGCGGGATCTCCCCTTGTAGCGCAGCGTCTTCCGCCGCACCGGCCAGGAGCGATCCCCAGGCCCGGCGTAATTCCAGTCGGAATTTCTCGACCTTCGGTCCCGCGCCGACCACCTCGACCAGCACGATGCGCGCCCGACGCGGATCGCGGCCGATGGATTCGACGTAGGCCCGCACGGCCGCGTCGATGGCTCCGACCGCGCTGTGGTCGGGATGGTCGGCCAGTGCGGCCGATACCGCCTCCCGTGACTCCCGGTCGATATGTTCGTAGAGCTCGAGCAGCAGCGATTCGCGCCCGGTGAACTCCTCGTAGAACTGCCGTGAGGAGAGTCCGGCATCTTTACAGATGGCTCCGACCGAGCTGTTGGCATAGCCGTCTCGGCTGAAAACCGTCAATCCGGACTCCAGAAAACGCGCACGTCGCTGCCGTTGCCGGTCTTCTACGGGCTGCCCGGCGTACATCCTGCCCGCGTTCGTTTCCTGTGACATTGCGCAGGACTTTACCGAAGGGCCCGATCCCCTCGTCATAGATCGGGCTCTTCGGTTGTACCTCCGACTTTTCGCGTGTTAGCCGAAAGTTGTCTCTTTGACCTGGGATGTGGTTGACAAACAGCAACGACCGGGTCACTGACAATTTGCCGAATCGGACGATAGTCGATCGCGTCGATCAGGGGAAGACTTTTTGGAGGATTTTTTTAGCTATTATTTGGAAATTCTCACCGCTATGAGGACTCGGCCCGAAAATCGCACCGAGCGGTACTTATTGCGGCAAGTGCGACATATGCCCGGACCAGGTCGAATGCGGATGAGGCCCGCAGATCGGGTCCGGCCGGGCGACCCCGACATCGGCGCGCGCGCTCGTTCGCGCCACCGGACAACCGGCCGCCAAGAGGGGCGAACACGCGCCGTCCCGAGGCAATGGAGGTAGCGAGCCGTTCGCACCATCCCGCAGGCCCCGAACCGCCCGAATCGGACTGAGCACACGGGATGCGTTGTGCGTGAAAGGATGTCGGTTTCCGAAACTCCGGACAGACAATAGTTAAGTGACCTCTTGACTATCGACCCATTCGTTCTATACTTAAGTCGGTGCTTAACCAATCCGAGGAGCTCGATCAAATCTTCCGCGCACTCGCCGATCCCACTCGGCGGCGGCTGCTGGAGCGACTGAGCAGCGGCCCCGCGAGTGTGAGTTCACTCGCCGAGCCGCTGTCGATGTCGCTGGCGGCCGTGGTCCAGCATTTGCAGGTGCTGCAGGATGCCGGGCTGGTGCGGTCGGAAAAGGTTGGGAGAGTACGAACCTGCCAGCTGGTGCCCGATGCGCTGCGGGACGCCGAGCGATGGCTCGGGGCGCGGCGGACCGCCTGGGAGCGCCGGCTGGACGCACTCGGCGAGATCCTCGCCGAGCACACCGATCACGAGGAGTAACCATGTCCGTCGTCCACGCCACCTTCACCCTCGAACGCGAGTACAACGCCTCGCCCGCAACGGTTTTCGCCGCCTGGTCCGACCCCGCGATCAAGGCCCGCTGGTTCGCCGGGAGCAGCGCCCAGCACCAACTCGACTTCCGGGTCGGCGGCCGAGAGACCGCCAGGGGCGTCCATGACGGCGTCGACCTGATGTTCGAGACCGTCTATCAGGAGATCGTCCCCGACGAGCGCCTCGTCTACACCTCCACGATGCACTGGGGCGAGACCGTGGCGACGATATCGCTGGCCGCGGTGGAATTCGTGGCGACCGAGGCGGGCACGCGCCTGGTGGTGACCGAACACGGTGTCTATCTCGACGGCCATGAGCAGCCCGCCTGGCGCGAAGAGGGCACCGGTAACCAATTGTACGCCCTGGCAAGGGAACTCGAACGCACGCCGTCCTCCCGATGACGCCTCAGGTCGCGGTCTGCGGCCCGCGCGACTGCGATCGGATCGAGGCCGCACGCGCCCGCGAGGTGGGTCGTATGCTGGCCGAGGCCGGTGCGACGGTGTTGTGCGGCGGCGGCCCGGGCGTCATGGCCGCCGTTGCCGAAGGCGCCAGCGGCGCAGGCGGTTTGGTGATCGGCGTACGGCCCGATACCGATCGCACCGCGGCCTGCCGAAACCTCTCCGCCGTGATCTATACGAATATGGGCGAGGCCCGCAATGCCATCCTGGTCGAGTCCGCCGATGCGGTCATCGTGATCGGCGGCTCGTGGGGGACCCTGTCGGAGCTGGCACTGGCCCGGCGCCGCGGCATTCCCGTTGTGTCCCTGGGCGGTTGGACAGTGCTCGACCGGGACGGCAATGCCGTTGCGATCACAACCGCCGCCGACCCGACCGAGGCCGTCGCGCTCGCGCTGGGCGCCTGAACAGGTCCGGTTCGGCTCAATGCGCCGTGGCGCGGGTAAGGGCTTGCTCGGCCTCGGCGGCGATCGTAGCGACGAGATCTCGGGCCGAGTCGATGGCGGTCACCAGGCCGACGGACTGGCCCGCCCAGACCGGGGCGGCGGTCAGGTCGCCGCGCTCGAGGGCGTCGCGATACTCCCGAAGGGCCGTTGCGTCCGAACGCAATTCCTCGTCGCGGCCGCGCCAGCGATCGAGAAATTCGTTGCGCAGGGTGCGGGCGGGGTAGCGGTGCGGCCAGGGCGCGCCGCGGGCGATGTCGAGGGTGCGGTTGCATTCGGTGTCCGCGCCGGAGGCGTCGAGCAGGGCCGCGCGCAGATCGGCCGAGACCAGCGCCTCCGGGGTGGCTTGGAAACGGGTGCCGATCAGTACCCCGGACGCACCGAGCGTCAGCGCCGCGGCCAGTCCGCGACCGTCGGCGATCCCGCCCGCGGCGAGCACCGGCGTCGAACCGGCCAGGTCGACCACCGCGGGGACGAAAGACAATGTGCCCATGCCGTTCTCACCACAGTGACCGCCGGCATCGCTGCCCTGGGCGACGATGATGTCGGCACCGGCATCGAGCGCGCGGTGGGCCTCCTCCAGATCGGTCACCTGCAGGATCAGCTTGGCCCCGGAGTCGAGCACCCGCCGTGCGAACGGCTGCGGGTCACCGAACGACAGCATGATCGCCGCGGGTGCGAATTCCAGGGCGAAGGCCACGGCGTCGGCATCGATGGCCCAGGTGAGGAAGCCGATACCCCACGGCTCGACGGTCGACTCCCGGGCCGTGCGCGCCTCGCGGGTGAGCCATTCCCGGTCACCGCGTCCCGCGCCGATCAGACCGAGGCCGCCTCCGTTGGAAACCGCCGCCGCGAGTGCGCCGCCGGCCTCCCCGCCCATCGGTGCCGAGGCGATCGGGTATCGGATGGACAGGGACTTCGTGAACGATGTCTGCAAGGCCATACCTACGAGCTTGGCAGAGCGCAGCCGGCCTTCGCGAGCGGCGTAGGTGGCGATGAGAACTGTGTCAGTGGACGCGAAATGGTACGGACATGCGAAAGGCCCCCAACTGTGTTGGGGGCCTTTCTGAAAGTATGTCCGGCGGTGTCCTACTCTCCCACACCCTGTCGAGTGCAGTACCATCGGCGCTGGCAGGCTTAGCTTCCGGGTTCGGAATGGGACCGGGCGTTTCCCCACCGCTATAACCGCCGTAACTCTATGAAACTGTACACAGCAAGCCAAGGCCCAGGAGCACAAACACTCCCATCCCTCGTCTTCTGGTATCTGTGTGTTGTTTCAGATACCGCACAGTGGACGCGTAGCACCTTTGTTGGTAAGCCCTCGGCCTATTAGTACCGGTCACCTACACCC
>NZ_JAMRXH010000012.1 GCF_023740735.1 Nocardia sp. CDC159 | reverse complement strand
TCGCCATCCACCAACGCTCCGACGTCTGCGCCGTCCCCGCCGCCGGCGTCGTCGCCGAGGCCATGGTCGCCCTCGTCCTCGCCCAGGCCGCACTCGAGAAATTCGGCGGCGACTCACTGCCCGAGACCCGCGCCAATATCGAGGGCTATCGCACGCGCATCGCGCGTCCGGCGCTGGTCGGGTGACGGCCATGCCGCTCGTCGTCTTGATCGGACCGCCCGGCTCGGGCAAATCGACCGTCGGCGCCCTGCTGGCGCACGAACTCGGCGTCTCGCTGTACGACACCGATACGGGTATCGAAACCCACACCGGCCGTTCGATTCCCGAGATCTTCGCCACCGACGGCGAGGCCGGTTTCCGCCGCTTCGAGGAGCGGGTGGTGCACCGGGCGCTGGCCGTGGAGCCAGGCGTGTTGTCGCTGGGCGGCGGCGCGGTGCTCTCGCCCACCACCCGAGCCCGGCTGCGCGGGCAGACCGTCGTCTATCTGGAGGTCGGCGTCGCAACGGCGATCGCGCGCGTCGCCGCCTCCGCCCAGCGTCCGCTGCTCACCGGCGACGACCCGGCCGCCCGCTTCGCCGAACTCATGCGGGTGCGCGATCCGATCTATCGCGAACTCGCCACCGTCCGGGTGTCCACCGACGGCCACGAACCCGCGGCCGTGGTCCGGACGATTCGCGCCGCACTGCCAGCGCCGACACACGTGACGATCCCCACCGCATCGCCCCGCGTGGAAATACGCTGACCCCGGGAGCACTTGAACGACCAGGAACCCTACCGAGGAGGCCTGATTCGATGCGTGCCGTCACCTATGACGCCTTTGCCAGCGACAATTCCACGTTGCAGGTGGGTGAGGTGCCCGATCCCCGGCTGGGTCCGGGGGAGGTGCTGATCCGGGTTCGGGCGGCGGGGGTCAATCCGGTGGATTGGAAGTTGCTGGCCGGGTATCTGGATCCGCTGATGCTGTCGGTGTTTCCGGTGATCCCGGGCTGGGACGTCGCGGGTGAGGTGGTCGGGCTCGGGCCCGATACGCCGGAGTTCGCGGTCGGGGACGAGGTGATGGCCTATGCCCGCAAGCATGTGGTGCACGCGGGGACGTTCGCGGAACTCGTCGCCGTATCCGCCGAACATGTCGCGCGCAAACCGGCGGCGCTGAGCTGGGAACAGGCGGGCGGATTGCCGCTGGCCGGGATGACCGCCCAGCGCACCCTCGACCGGCTGTCGGTCGGGCCGGGCGACACGCTCGTCGTGTACGGCGCGGCCGGGGGCGTGGGCAGTCTGGCGGTGCAGATCGGCCGGGAGCGCGGCGCCCGGGTGATCGGGACCGCCTCCGAGCGCAATCACGACTTCCTGCGCGAGTTGGGCGCCGAGCCGGTCGCCTACGGCGACGGCGGCGCCGAGCGGATTCGCGCCCTCGCCCCGGCGGGCGTCACCGCGGTCGCCGACTTCGTGGGCGGGCAGATCGACACCACCCTGGCCGTTCTCGCCGAGCACGGCAGGCACGCCTCGATCGCCGACGCGGAGGTGGAAAAGCATGGCGGCCTGGTCATCTGGGTCCGCCCGGACGGCGCGAAGCTCACCGAACTGGCCGAGCTGGCCGAGCGCGGCGCGCTCACGGTCCAGGTGGCCCGGACCTTCACCCTCGACGAGGTCGGCGACGCCTTCGATGCCAGCCGCTCCGGACGTACCCGCGGCAAGCTGGTCGTCGTGCCCTGACTCGGCCGGTTCATCGAGTGAGCTCGTCCCGCTCGCAGGTGGCATCGGCCGCCGGGCGTAGGCCGGTCGTGTAGTAGGCGTTGATGGCGAAGCGGATGCAGCTGCTCAGATCGGGCCGGAAGGTCATGTGAATCCTGGTGTCACGCAGGGTGATCAGGCGCGACTCGGGCATGGCGGCATGCAGTTGCAGGGCGTGCGCGTAGGGCGTACGGGGATCGCCGGTGGCCTGCAGGATCAGCGCGGGCACCGAATTGCGCACGGCGGTGGGCGGTTCCACCGGGCGGGGCCAGAACGCGCACGGCTGGATGTTGTTGGCCATGGCCCCGAAGACCGGTTGGGTGGCCCGGGTCGCCTCGATATTGCGCTGATACCAGGCCGGATCGGTCGGGGCACCGGCGTCGGAGCAGGCGATCTCGGCCAGGGCGGAGTTCTCACCGGTCCGCAGGGCGGTCAGGGTGGCCCGCAGCCGCGGCGTGCGCGCGGCCGCGGGCGGTTGTCCCACGGCGTCGACGATCTCCCGGATCGTCTGCGCCACCGCTGCATTCGAGCGATAGTTGTTCACCATGTTGTGCAGAATGAACGGCAGCCAGTGGTCGTCGATCGAGAAGTCGTCCAGCACCACGGGTTGCCGACCGAGCGCCCGGACGAGCTCCTCCACGGTGGCGCGCACCCGCTCCGGCGTCGCGCCGAGGTGATAGGTCTCGTCGCGATCGGCGGCCCAGCGCGCCCAGTCGTCCAGTGCGATCTCGTCGGCCGCACCCCAATCCTGCACCAGCCCTTGCCAATACCGGCCCGGATCGATGGCGCTGTCGAAGACCATGCGATCGCTGTGCGCGGGGAACAGCTGGGTGTAGACCGCGCCCAGATAGGTGCCGTAGGAGACGCCGTAGTACGACAGCCGCGGCGCGCCGAGCACCGCGCGGATCACATCCATATCGCGCGCGGTATTGCGAGTGGTGAACTGCCGCCGGGTCGTGGCGTCGGTGGCCAGGCAGGTGGCCGCCATGCCCGCGGCCTCCACGGTGTCGTGGCGGAAGCCCCGATCGCTCACGCCGGCCGAGCGGATCATCTCCCCGACCGACCAGCCGCACAGCGGCGCGGGCGTGGACCGCCCGATACCGCGCGGGTCCATCCCGATCAGGTCGTAGCGGGCCACCACGTCCGGGCTCAACACGTCGCCGAGCAGGCTCACGGTGTCGAGCCCCTCCGCACCGGGCCCGCCCGGATTGGCCAGCAGCACCCCGCGCCGGTGCTCGCTGTCCCCCGCCCTGATCCGCGAGATCGCCACCGTGATGGTGCGGTCGTGCGGATGTGCGTAATCCAACGGCACCCGCACGTCCGCGCATTCGGCCCCGGCCGCGTCCAGCACATCGATACCGCACGGCTCCCAGGTCGGCCGCTGGCCGTAGAAGCGGGCCAATCCGCTCGGATCTGGGTCCGATCCACCCAGCGATACCAACCCGCACAGCACAGCGACAGCTACGACCAGCCGAAACAACACTCGTGCACGGTATCGGAGCTCAGCTGGGCCAGACGAATTCGGGATCGGCGGAATAGTCGCCGCGGCGCTGTTCGAATGCCATCGTCACCATCTTGTGGGTGTCCGGCCCGATGATCTTGCGCAGCGGCGGATTCGGCAGATCCACCAGCGCCAGCAGTTCGGCGGCAGCGACCTCGGGCGCGGGCTCGGCCCATTCCGACGGCGCGGCCGCCGGATCGGGAGTGATCGGGGCCGCGGGATCCGGATATTCGGTCATGCCCAGAATTCCGGCCCGCACCTCGTCGTAGGCCGGATCGCGGCGCGCGAACCGCATACTCGACTTGGCCCAGTCGGTGTCGAAACCACCCAGCTGGGCCAGCGTGATCGAGATCCCGAACGGCCGCACCTCGTCCGCGAGCGAGGAACTGAAGCCCTCGAGCGCCCACTTGCTGGCGTTGTACATGCTGAACAGCGGCAGCGATCCGACCGCACCCACCGTCGAGATCTGCACGACATGCCCCGATCCCTGCCCGCGCAGGTGCGGGATCGCCGCCTGGGTAACCCACAGCGCGCCATAGAAATTGGTGTCCATCTGATCGCGGATCTGCCGCTCGTCGAGCTCCTCCACCGCGCCGACCAGGCCGTAACCGGCATTGTTCACGATGACGTCGATCGAGCCGACCACCTCGAAAGCCCGCTCGACCGTGGCGAATACCCGCTCCCGATCCCGGACGTCCAACGGCAGCACAGTGAGCCGCTCGTGCGAAAGATCCATGGCGTCGGGGTTACGAACCGTCGCGACCACCCGGTCGCCCCGCCCCAGCGCCGCCTCGGTGAACGCCCGACCCAGGCCGCGGTTGGCTCCGGTGATGAACCATGTTCTGGTCACGGTGACTCCCTTCGTCGCGAGACGCTCCGTCTCGTGGAGAAAAGAATGACATCTCTGCGAATCAAAGTCAAGACGGAACGTATCGTCTCGTTTCGGATTATGCTGTGACCATGTCCGAGAAGCCGAGCCCGTCCCGCCGCAGCGAGCGCGCCCGGGCCGCCATCCTCACCGCCGCCGCCGAGCTGATCCGCGAGGTCCCCTACCCGAAGCTGGGCATCGAGGCGATCGCCGCCCGCGCCGGGGTGGGCAAGCAGACCATCTATCGATGGTGGCCATCCAAGGGCGCGGTGCTGCTCGACGCCATGCTCGAAAGCTATTCGAGCCCATCGGGTGTGGTGTTTCCCGACTCCGGCGACATCCGCGCCGACCTGCGCCTGCTGTTGCACGGCACGGTCGCCGAACTCAGCGATCCGGCCCGCGACGGCTTTCTGCGCGCGATGTACATCGAGATCCAGCACGACCCGGATATCGGCCGCTACTACCGCGAGCGACTGCTACTCCCCCAGCGCGCCGCCCTGATCGCACGCCTGGACGCCGCGGTGGCAGCGGGCCAGCTGCGCGCCGACTTCGATCCCGATATCGCCGTGGACCTGCTGCTCGGGCCGCTGCAATACCGCTGGTCACTGGGTCTGGACGGCCTGACCCCCGGCTACGCCGACGCCATCCTCGATGCCGCGCTGGACTATCTCCGCCCGGCGTGACGAAAATTGCATTGCCTGAAAAATTGCAGAACATGTAGATTTTGGCCGTGGTCAGGCGAAAAGACGATGCCCCGGCGGAACTCGGGCTGCGCGAACTCAAGAAACGACGGACCCGGCACGACCTCTGCCTGGCCGCGCGCCGCCTGACCGTCGAACGCGGCCTCGATGCCACCACCACCGACGACATCGCCAAGGCCGTCGGCGTCTCCCCGCGCACCTTCTTCAACTACTACGACACCAAGCTGGACGCGGTCCTCGGCCCGATCGGCGATATCGGCACGCCCGAATCGCGGGCACAGTTCATCGCGGGCGGCCCGACCGGGGTGCTGATCGACGATCTCGCCCGGGTGTACGCCTCGAGCTACGTACCCGAAGACGAAGTGCGCGAGAACATCTCGCTGATCACCGAGATCATCAAGTCCGAACCGCGGGTGGTGGCGGGCTTCTTCGCCGCGGGCGTGCGGCACGCGGCCGCGGTCGGCGAGCTGCTGACCGCGCGCCTGGGCGAGGTCTCGCCCGAATTCGCCGCTCTCACAGCGGGACTCATGTCCACCCTGACCACACACGCGGCGATGTCGCTGGCCGACCATCCGGATCGGCCGCTGGCGACCGCCCTGCACGAGCAGTGCGAACTGGCGGCCCGCCTGTTCCGCCCCGATTCCGACGACAAGGAGCGCCACCGATGACCACGACGGCCGAATCGCCGCCGACCCCCATAGTTCTCACCCAGAAACGCATCTGGCTGATCTTCTCCGCACTGATCGCGGGCATGTTCCTGGCCAGCCTCGACCAGACCATCGTGGGCACCGCGATGCCGACCATCGTCGGCGAACTCGGCGGCATCTCGCATATGGCCTGGACCGCGACGTCGTATCTGCTGGCCACCACCATCGTCATGCCGATCTACGGCAAGTTCGGCGATCTGTTCGGGCGGCGGTGGCTGTTCCTGTTCGCCATCGCGATCTTCACCGCCGCCTCCGTCGGCGCGGCCATGTCCAACGGCTTCTGGGAGTTCATCGTGTTCCGCGGCCTGCAGGGCGTGGGCGGCGGCGGCCTGATGATCCTGGCCCAGGCCATCATCGCCGATATCGTCCCGGCCAAGGATCGCGGCAAGTTCATGGCGCCCATGGGCGCGATCTTCGGCGTCACCTCGGTGGCCGGCCCGCTGCTGGGCGGCTTCTTCGCCGACAGCCTGAGCTGGCGCTGGTGCTTCTGGATCAATGTGCCGGTCGGCCTCGCCGCCCTGGTCATCGCGTTCCGCTACCTGAGCATTCCCAGCCATCGGCCCAAGGTGAAGCCCGACTACCTGGGCGTGGTGCTCATGTCCGCCGCGACCACGCTGCTCATCCTGATCACCGACTGGGGCGGCAAACAGTACGCGTGGGGTTCGCCGACGATTCTGTCGATGGCCGCGGCGCTGGTGCTCGTGGTCGGCGTATTCATCGCCGTGGAGGCGCGGGCCGAGGAACCCATGCTGCCGCTGTGGCTGTTCCGCAACCGGACGTTCGTGCTGACCTCGGCCATCGGCCTGGTGGTCGGCCTGGTGATGTTCGCGTCGCTGGCGTTCATCCCGACCTACCTGCAAATGGCCACCGGCGCTTCGGCCTCGGTATCCGGACTGCTGCTGATCCCGATGATGGTCGGCATGATGGCGACGCTGATCGGCTCGATGACGGCGATCACCAAGACCGGCCGGTACCGGATCTATCCGCCGCTGGGCGCGCTGATCATGATCCTCGGCCTGCTGTGGATGACCCGGATCGATGCGCACAGCTCGATGTGGCTGGTGTCAGCAATGCTGTTCGTCATCGGCGCGGGCCTGGGCCTGATCATGCAGATCATCGTGCTGGTGGTGCAGAACGCGGTCGCGCCGGAGCAGATCGGCACGGCGACCAGCGCCAACAACTACTTCCGCGAGATGGGCGGCGCGGTCGGGGTGGCGATCTTCGGATCGATCTTCACCAGTCGGCTCACCGACGGACTCACCGAGGTGTTTCGCACGCACTGGCAGGAGGCCGCGCAGTCGGGGCTGCAGCCGAGCGGGCTGGTGCCCTCGGTGGTCAAACACCTGCCCGCCGGATTGCACGACGCCATCGTCGGCGCATATGCCGACGCCCTGGTGCCGGGCTTCTGGTACGTAATTCCGGGCGCGGTGTTGGCATTCGTGCTGACGCTGTTCATCCCGCATCTGAAACTGTCCGACGAGGCCGGGATGGTCGCCCGCGGTGAGGCGGTGCTGGCGGACGAGACGGCTAGCATTAGCCACCATGAGCATTCGTAGACTATTCGGTCTCTTTGCCGCGGCGCTCGCGCTGGCGGGCTCGGTGAATGCGATTTCCACGGTCACGGCAGCGGCGGAACCGCCGCTGCCGGTCGACGATCCGTTCTACGCACAGCCGGAATCCCTGAGCGGAAAAGCAATGGGCGAGGTGGTCGACAGCAGGCCGGTCACCCTCCAGGACTTTCCGGCGACCGTTCCCTATTCGGCCTGGCAGGTGAAATACGTCAGCCAGAACAGCCACGGCACCCCGTGGACGACGATGGCGATCGTGCTACGCCCGGAGAACCGGGTCGAGCCACCGGTCCTGATGGCGAATCAGGCCTGGTACGACTCGCTGAACCCGATGTGCGGGCCGTCCTATCAGCTGCGCGCCAGCAGCAGTTTCCGGAGCAATACCGGCATGAGCGGTGAGGCGCAGAACATCGCCGACGAACTGGCCCGCGGCTGGACCGTCGTGGTGCCGGACTATCTCGGACCCGACGGTGAATTCGCGGCCGGATTCGTCGAGGGCCGCAATACGCTCGACGGCATTCGTGCCGCCGAGAATTTCGCTCCCGCAGGACTTTCCCGCGATACGCCGGTCATCATGTACGGCTACTCGGGCGGCTCGCGCGGCACGGAATTCGCCGCCGAACTCGCGCCCACCTATGCGCCGGAACTGAATATCCGGGCGGCCGCGGCGGGCGGGTTGCCGGTGGATATGGCGGCGGCCGCGGCGCATATGAACGGCGGGCCGTTCACGAGTATCGATCTGCTGGCCGCCTTCGGCCTGGCTCGTGCCTATCCCGAAACCAGGCTCGCCTCCTACTTCGTCGACCCGACGCTGGAGCGGAAACTGTCCAGCGCGTGCTACTCCACCTTCGTTCCGGAGTACGCGTTCAAGCGCGTCGAGGACTACACCGTCGGCGGCATCTGGCCGCTGGGCGTGCCGGAGGTCGCGAGCGTGGTGGCCTCGTTGCGCGGCGGCGGCTATGGCACCCCGGCCGTACCGCTGTATCTGGCCTCCGCCATGTACGACGAGTTCGCCACGGTCGCCGACACCGATCGCATGATCGCGGACTACTGCGCCCGGGGCGTCGATGTGATGTACGAGAAATACCCTGTCGCCGAACATATCTCGGCGGAGTTCATCCAGTTCCCCAGGGCGCTGAGCTGGTTCGACCAGCGGCTCGCGGGCGCTCCCACCACGCCCACCTGCGGCGCCGGACCCGATAACGCCCGAATCGGTTAGTCACGACATGTGGTTCGCCCTCCCGGGTCGGAGCCTGCGGGTCCATTACAGTCGCCGCATGCTCCGGTCCTGGGTGCTTCTGATCAGCACGCTCGTCGCCGTCGCCGGGCTCACCGCCCCGGCCGCCGCCGAACCGGCGCCGGAGCGGGATGTGATCGCGCAGATGTTCGGCTGGAACTGGCGCTCGATCGGGCGGGAGTGCCGGGAGACGCTCGGTCCGCTCGGCTACGGGGCCGTGCAGACCTCGCCGCCGGAGGAGCATTCACTCCTGCCGGAACAGGGTTTTCCATGGTGGCAGAGCTATTCGGCGGTGTCGTACGAGTTGAACAGCCGCTACGGGACGCGCGCGGAGCTGGCGGAGATGGTGCGCGGCTGCCATGCGGCGGGGGTGCGGGTGTATGTGGACGCCGTCATCAACAATATGGCGGCGATCCAGGACTGCGGAATCGGCAGCGGCGCAACGCCGTACTGCCACTACTGGTACCCGCGCGTCCCGTACGGATTCGACGACTTCCACCATTGCGGTACACCGAACGACGCCATCGTCGACTACTCCGACCGCTCCCAGGTGCACCGGTGCCAGACCTTCAACGCCGCGGATCTGGCGACCGACGACGAGCGCGTCCGGGACCGGATCGCCGGCTATCTGAATGATTTGCTCTCCCTCGGCGTCGACGGCTTCCGCATCGATTCGGCGAAACACATCGCGCCGGAAGACCTGTCGGCCATCGAGGCGCGGCTGTCCCGGCCCGCCTACGTCTACCAGGAGGTCATCTACGGCCGGAACGACGGCTCGCGACCCGAGGACTACCTCGGCACCGGCGATGTCATGGACCTGCGCTACGCCGGGGCGCTGAGCGCGATCTTCCGGCGGGGGCACCTGGCCCAGCTGCGCGAGTTCGGCTCCGCCCTGCCCTCGGACAGTTCGGTGGTCTTCGTGGCCAATCACGACACCGTGCGCCACGGGGTCACCCTGACCTACGCCGATCCGGAGCGCTACACCCTCGCCAACGCCTTCCTGCTCACCTGGCCCTACGGGCACCCGAAGATCCTCAGCGACTACGCCTTCACCAACTACGACGAGCCCTCACCCTCGGATCCGCTGGGCCGCA
The DNA here is from genome assembly GCF_023740735.1 of Nocardia sp. CDC159. Classification (GTDB taxonomy): domain Bacteria; phylum Actinomycetota; class Actinomycetes; order Mycobacteriales; family Mycobacteriaceae; genus Nocardia; species Nocardia pulmonis. The sequence continues at coordinate 242,243 of NZ_JAMRXH010000012.1, read as the reverse complement.
CCCTCGATGCGACCTGCGGCGACGGCCACTGGCTGTGTGAACACACCTGGCCCGGCATCGCCGGTATGGTCGGCTTCCACCAGCAGACCCGCGGCGAGCCGGTGGTCGACTGGTTCGACAACTCTGGCGATCTCATCGCCTTCGGCCGCGGCGGGGCGGGCTTCGTCGTCCTCAACGGCGAGAGTTCCGCGATGAGCGGCGCCTCCTTTCGAACCTCCCTGCCCCAGGGCACCTACTGCGATGTCATGCACGGCGCCGTGCGCGCGGGCGTCTGCACCGGCCCCGCCTACGACATCGACGAGACCGGCCGCCTGCGCGCCGATCTCGCCCCGCTGTCGGGCCTGGCGCTGCACATCGGAGCCGTGGTCACGAGGTAGGTTCGGCCCCGCCGAGCCCCAGGCGGTCCAGCGCCGATTGCAACAGGACGAACAGGATCTGCGCGGCCTCCGGACTGCCCTCCACCCGAACCCGCTGCTGCACAATGGCATCCATGAGCGGGAGCACACCGCCGACGATGGCCCCGAGGGTGTCGGAGTCGTAGCTCACCACGGCGTCGGCCGGGCGTTCGTCGGAACCGGAATGCACCTGGGCCCGGCCGTCGCGAATATCGAGCCGGGCCGAACTGCCGTCGGCACGGAATTCGAAACTCACCTCGACACCGCGCAACTGCTCCGGGTCGAACAGCTGTGCCAGGAAGACCAGCGCCCACTCCGCGCGGAAGGACTGCTCCGGCGAGCGCCCGCGCACCGCGTAATGCTTGGAACCCCACAGCGCCAGGGGTGTCAGCGCATGTGCCAGTTCCCATCCCGCGGTGGTGAGCTCGTACACGGTGGACGCGACCGGTGGCCGAAGATAACGACGCTCCAGCACCCCGTCGCTCTCCAACTGCTTGATCCGGGTCGCCAGCAGACTGGTGCCGATACCGGCCAGAGCGGTGGCCAGATCCGAGTAGCGCTTCGGCCCGGACATCAGCTCGCGCACGATCATCAGCGTCCACCGCTCCCCGACGATGTCGAGGGCCAGCGCCAGTCCGCAGAACTGATCGTAGGTACGCCGAGCCACCTGATTACCGTACCAGCAGGAAAAGAAGTCATTACTTCGAATTTAGCCTTGTCTACTTCTAAAAGTTATGTGACAGTGGGCGCATGACTGCGTTACCGCTCGACGCCACCCGGTTCGCCGCCGAGACCGAGCGAATAACGAACGAGGTGAGCTTCGGCGAATGGGTGACCCTCTACCATCCCGATGCGGTCGCGGAATGGATCTTCGATGGTGTGCGCCGCTGCTTCGTGGGGCTCGACGAGATCCGGCTCGCCCTGACCGTGCTGGCCGAGCTCTGGACCAACCACCCACTGCGGGTGCGCAAACGGGTGGTCTGCGCCGACGACGACACCATCGTCCTCACCTACGAGGGCGGATTCGACGGCCGCTCCAACCAGTTCGGCACCGAGATCTGGACCTTCCGCGGCGACAAGGTGATTCGGCACGAGATGTACGGCTATCTCGACGTGCGCTCGCGCGACTCGACGCTTGGTCAATTGCGTATGCTGCTCGTCGACCCCCGGATCGCGCTGAGCGTGCGGCGGGCCGAGCGCAAACATCTGCCGCCGTTCACGGGGTGAGTCGCCGCGTATTGTGCGCGGCCCGAACGAACCAGTTCCCTTGACGTTTCACCAGCACGTAGGTGAGGATCCCGCTGCGATCCTCGACGGCCGCGCCCGGCGGACGAAACCGCGGCCAGGTCCAGACGGCGTGCACCAGCGCCACCTCGCCCGCGATCTCCGCGATATTCGCGATCCGCTGCGTATAGGCAGGTTTCTGCGCGATCACCGACTCGGGAATATCGGTGTGGCCCCGCACGTTCTCCGCGCGGGACCGCCACCAGACGCCGCTGTGGGCGATGAAATCCGAATCCTCGGTGAACAATTCACCCCACTCGGCCATTTCGTGCCGCACCCACAGCTCGGTCTGCGCGGCCACGACCGCCCTGATCTTCCGCTCGTCGTCCGGGTCCATGCCCCCACTCTGCGACCTCAACGACGGTTCAGGTCAAGGGCCGGGGGCGGACACCGTTCAGTTCCAGCGGGATTGGGCCTGGCGGCGGACGGGGTGTTCGCCGTTGGCGAGCGCCTCGAGTTCCTCCAGGAAGCGTTCGATGCTCTCGGATTTGGCCTCGGGGGTATCGATCTTGACGCGGACCTTCTCCTCGGTGCGGTCGATCATGGCCGCAGTGAGATCGGTCTGCAGATCGCGGACGAGCTGGCGGCGCAGCTGCAGGATCTGATCGCGGCCCTGTTTACGGACCCGCTCGACCTCGGCGTCCGCGGCCTCACGCATCTGGGCGATGATGTGCTCGGCGTCCTCGCGGGCGTCGGCGCGCAGCCGCTCGAGTTCGGCCTGCGCCTCGCTGATCGCGTTGTCGTAGGCCTGCTTGGCCTTCGTCAGCCGATCGGCCGCCTCGGCACTCTCCTGGAGCTGCTTGCGGATCGCGTCCTGATTGCGCACCATCAGCTTCTTGACCGGTGGCACAATCCATTTCACGGTCACGAAGACGATCACCGCGAAGCCGAACAGCTGACTGAAGAAGACCGGCCAATCGAAGACGATGTGGTACGGCCCTTCGGCGAGGATGCCGCTGGTGTGATTCATGACGACGCCTGTCCCCTCTGCCGTCCGTGGCCGCTGCCGGCCCGTTGGCCGTTGACCCCGGATACCCGCTCGGCCAGCGATTCGGCCAGCGGCTCGACCTCTTCACGCAATTCCGCCGCCACCTGATCGGCCTCCGCCCGCAGCTGCGCGGCGGATTCGGCGACGATCCGGTCGGCCTCCTCCTGCGCCTCGGAGCGGAGCCGATCGAGTATGGCCCGCCCCTCGGCGCGCGCCGCATTGCGAATGTCGGCGGCCTCGGCGCGGGCCTTCTCGAGTCCGGCCTGATAGCGGGCCTCGGCCTCGGCGAACGTCTCCTTCGCTTCCTTGTTGTTCGCCGTGGTCGCATCGACCCGAGCCTCGCGTTCGTCCAGCACCTTGCGGATCGGTGGAACGACGAAGAACCAGATAACTCCGAGCACGATCAAAAAGATCAACAACTCGACGAAGAAGGTGCCGTTGGGAATGAGGAAGTTCCCCTCGGCCATGACATCCGTTCGCGCGGCCATGACGCCTACGCCCCGGGTGTGGCGAAGACGAACAGCGCCATGAACGCCAGGTTGATGAAGTACGCGGCCTCCACCAGACCGACGGTCAGGAAGAAGTTACCGCGCAGGCGGCCCTCGGCCTCCGGTTGCCGGGTGACACCGTTGATCAGCGCGGAACCGGCGATACCGTCACCGATGCCGGCGCCGATGGCACCACCGGCCATGATGAGGCCGCCGCCGATCAGGGCGCCCTGGACAATCGCGGGATCTGCTGCCATGTTTCACTTCCTGTTCTCGAACGTTTTCTCTTCGGCGAAGAGTCGGTCAGTGGTTTTCGTGCTCTGTCGACATGGATTGACTGAAGTAGAGCACGGTCAGTAGCGAGAAGATGAAGGCCTGAATCGCGCCGACGAACACATCGAACATCTTCCAGACGGCGTTGGGTCCCCAGCTGATCCAGAAGGGGAACAACGTGATCACCGAGAGCATCACGCCGCCGGCGAACATATTGCCGAACAATCGCAGCGACAGCGACAGTGGCTTGGCGACTTCCTCGATCACGTTGATGAAGACCATCGGCCCCCAGCCGGTGTGGCCCTTCAACAATTGCTTGACGTGGGTGATCGGACCGCGCCGCTTGATGCCCGCGCCCTGATAGAAGAGGAACACGAACAGCGCCAGCGCGTAGACGAAATTGACGTCGGAGGCGGGCGGAGCGATCAATTCACCGTTGCCGTATTGCACCGGCAGCACCGACAGCCAGTTCGACAGCAGGATGAAGACGAACAGGGTGACCGCGAGCGGCAGCACGAACGGCGCGACCCGCAGCCCGATGGCCGCCTCGACCTGGTTGCGCATCATCACGGTCGCGGTCTCGAAGAACAGCTGCACCCCGTTGGGCACGCCGGAGGTGATCTTGATGCGCAGGAAGACGGCCAGCCCGATCACGATCAGCGCGGCGACGAGAGTCGACACGATGGTGTCCACATTGAAATCCATCCCCCACAGATGGACGACGGCGTGGTGGCCGACCCTGATCTTCGGCTCCGACTCCTGGGCGAGCAGGTTCACGGTATTCATGAGGTCTGGCGCAGCCCTTTCCATTCGGGGACCACGGTATGGAGAACCTGGATGACATGGAATACGGCCAGCCCGAAGAAGATCCCGATACCGTTGGGCCGGGCCAGGATCGCCACCACGATGGCCAGGGCGGTGAGGCCGAAAAGGCGCACCGCCGTCGACAACATCAGGCCCTGTTTGCTCGCCGTTTCCGAGCGAATGACGTGCGTGACCGACTTCCACGTGAGTTGTGCGTTGAGCCAACCCAATCCGAGTCCGGCGCAGACGAATACACCCAGCAGCACTCGATCCAATGCGCCGGTAATCATCAGTGCCAGTACGCCGAGCGCGGTCGCAATAACCGCCACGCGGCGCATTCGGAGCCTGTCGATGTTCACTACGACACCGCCCTCGCCGTTCTACCCACCTTGTAGTGGATCGTGATTGATCGTCAGCTTACACATCTCAACACCGTTGTGTAGCAACAATTTTGATCTTTGTTTACATGATCTTGGAACGATGTACGAGATCGAATACGGACAGTTTTCAGCTATCGTCGGAACGGGTGTTCGAGGCAAAGCTGCGGCGACATACGGACATTCGAGACAATAGGTAAAACTCGCCGTCCCGGCGTTTATCGGTATTCGTCAATCGGACAATTCGGACAAAGTCCGATGCGCTACCCGATCGCTGGCCCAGAGGATACAGGGCCTGCCGCGAATCACCGAATCCGGTAAGGGTTCTCGACCAGCAATTGCGACAAAAAAGACAAGCTTCGCCCCTATCCCGCCCGGCGACACGCCCCGCCACGCGCTGGCGACCGGTGTGCGCATCGACCAAGGTGGTTGCCATGTCCGAACCCACCCCGCCCGACGGCGATTTCGCGCCCGCGCTGCCACTGCGCCGACGGGGCCCGGTGCTGTGGCTGCTCGCGCTGCCCGGCCTGCTGTACTGCCTTGCGCCGGTGGTGGCGAACCGGATCGAGCCGCGCGTATTCGGCATTCCGTTTCTGGTTTGCTACCTACTGGCGGTGACGGCGCTGACCGGACCACTGGTCGGCCTGGTGGCCCGACGCGATCCCGCATACCGCTGCGGGGCCGAGGAATTCGTGCCCGCCGACGCGCGGGATCGCGAGTGAGCCGGGCGGCGGTGGCGGTCACCCTGTTCGCGGTGGCGATGGCGGTGACCGTGGCGCTCGGGGTGGCCTCGGGCCGGGGGCGGGTGAAATCGCTGGCGGAGTGGTCTATCTCGGGCCGCGGGCTGGGCACGCTGTTCGTGCTGTTGCTCATGGCGGGCGAGACCTACACCAGCTTCTCGTTTCTCGGCGCCGCAGGCTGGTCTTATCGATACGGGGTGCCGATCTTCTACCTGATCGCGTATCTGAGCACCGGTCTGGTGGTGGCCTATTTCGTCGCGCCGCTGCTGTGGACCTACTGCGCGCGGCACCGGCTGGTGTCGATCGCCGATATCGCCGAACACCGATTCGGCTCCCGGACACTCGGCGTGGTGGTCGCGGTGCTGGCCACGGTATTCCTGATTCCCTACGTACAGCTGCAGATTCAGGGTATGGGCGTGGTGGTGCAGGCGATGTCCTACGGCGCCGTGGATCTGCGGGTTGCCGCGATCGTGTCGTTCCTGGTGGCCGAGACCTTCGTCCTGGTCTCCGGCCTGCGCGGCGCGGCCTGGGTGAGCGTGCTCAAGGACGGGCTGGCGGTGGGGGCGGTGGTGTTCCTCGCGATCTGGGTGCCGTGGCACTACTTCGACGGGCCGGGCGAACTGCTGAATCGGCTGGTGGCGGAGCGGCCACAATGGCTGACCTTTCCGGGGGCGGGGGACGGAACCTTCGGCACGCGCTGGTACGTGTCGACGATCGTGCTGAACGCGGCCACCATCTGCATCTTCCCGACCACGGTCGCGGGCTATCTGGCGGCGGCGAATCCGACCGCGCTGCGCCGCAACTCGATCCTGCTGCCGTGGTATCAGCTGCTGCTGGTCGTTCCGATCCTCATCGGGGCCGCGGCGCTGTTCGTGTTTCCCGCACTGGGCAATTCGGATCTGGCGCTGTACGAGCTGGTGACCGATTCGCTGCCCGCACCGCTGGTGGCGCTGATCGGAATCGCGGGCGCGCTGTCGGCGATCGTGCCGATGAGCGTATTCCTGGTCGCCATCGGAACTCTCTGGGGCAGAACCATACTCGGGGGCGGCGTGGCCGGGGCAGGGCGGCAGCGGAGCTGGTCCCGGGTGGTGTGCGTGGTGGTCGGGGCGATCGCGCTGGCCGGTGCGCTGCTGTATCCCCGGGCCCTGGTGAATCTGTCGGTACTGTCCTACGAGGGGATCGCGCAGTTGCTGCCCGCGGTGCTGCTCGGGCTGTATTGGCGGCGGCTGACCGCGATCGGTGTGGCCGCGGGCCTGGTCGTCGGCGGCGCGATCGTCTTCGGGCTGCACGCGATGGGCCGGGATCCGCTGTTCGGCGTCAATGGCGGGCTGGTCGCGCTGGGCGTCAACGTGCTGGTCGCGAGCGCGGTCAGCCTGCTCCCCCGCAGGACGCGGACCATCCGGATAGATATAGCCCTGCCCCAGCCCGTCCGGTGACGGATGGTTGACCGGCCCGGCGGGGCAGGGCAGGGTGAGGCCATGACCGGCGACGAGGTCCGTGCGGGCGTCAACCTGACCAATCTGGACAAGCCGTTGTTCGACGGGGCCGAGGCCACCAAGCGCGATCTCATCGACTACCTCGAAGCGGTCGGCGACCGGATGGTGGCACAGCTGCGCGAGCGGCCGCTGTCGGTGGTGCGGGTGCGGCCCGGACAGGAGCCGTTCATGCAGAAGAACCTGCCCAAGTACACCCCGGACTGGGTGCCGCGGGTGACGGTGTGGGCGGAGAGCTCGCGGCGCGAGGTGACCTACGCCGTCTGTGACGACCTCCGCACACTGCTGTGGTTCGGCAATCAGCGGGCCATCGAATACCATCCGACACTGCTGCGCACCGATTACGGCAGGGGTCCGAGCCACCTCGTACTCGATCTGGATCCGGCCCCCGACCAGCCGTTCCGCCAGGCAGTGCTGGCCGCGCAGCTGATTCGCCGGGCGCTGGCCGCTGACGGGCTCGCCGGTGCGGTCAAGACCAGCGGTTCCAAGGGCGTGCACGTATTCGTTCCGGTCCGCGAGGGCACCGATGTCGAGGATGCGGCCGCGGCCACCCGGGCCGTCGCCGCCCGCGCCGAACGCCTCGATCCCGACCTGGCCACCACCGCGTTCATCCGGGAGGACCGCGGCGGCAAGGTCTTCCTGGATTCGACCCGCGCGGGCGGCGCCACCGTGGTGTCGGCCTACAGCCCGCGCATCCGGCCCGGCACGACCGTGTCGTTCCCGCTGACCTGGGACGAACTGGAGCAGGTCAGCCCGCGCGACTTCACCGTCCGCACCGCGATCGAGGCGCTCGGCGATCGTGATCCGTGGGCGACGGAGATGCCCGCACCGCAGGACCTCCCGGCCGACCTGATCGCGGAGGGGCACACCATTCCGGTCGCCCGGGTACAGGCGATGCACGAGGGTAAGCGGCGGGCGCGCGCCCGGCGGGCGCGTTCGTAGCCACCCGATTTGCCGAATCGGCAAAGATATTTGTCGGCCCGTGCCGGGCTGGGACATCGTGTGGGCATGACCAATACGAAGCATGATCACCACCACGAACGACCCGCCACCTCGGCACGAGAGTTCTGGGACGGGCTCTACGGCGAGCGGGAACGGATCTGGAGCGGCAACCCCAATGCCTGGCTGGTCGCGATCGCCGGGGAGCTGACGCCGGGTGCGGCGCTGGATCTGGGCTGCGGTGAGGGCGGCGACGCGGTGTGGCTGGCCGAGCACGGCTGGACGGTCACCGCGGTCGACATCACCGAGATCGCCCTGGATCGGCTGCGGGCGCTGGCCGCCGAACGCGGTGTGGGCGAACGGATTCGAACCGAACGGCGCGATCTGGTCGCGGAGTTCCCCACCGGCGCCTTCGATCTCGTCTCGGCGCAGTTCCTGCAGTCACCGGTGGAGTTTCCGCGGGCGCGGGTGCTGCGCCGAGCCGCGGAGGCGCTGGCGCCGGGCGGTCTGCTGCTCATCGTCGATCACGGCGCCATGCCGCCATGGTCCCGCCACCCGGAGAACCATGTCGACTTCCCCTCCCCGCGGGAGGTCTACGAGGAACTGACCCTGGACGAAACCGTCTGGGGCGCGGAGCTTCTGGAGCAGCGTGAGCGCTCCGCCACCGGCCCCGACGGGGAATCCGCGGTCCTGATCGACAACATCATCGCGATCCGGCGGCACGGCTGAGCCGCACCGGAGGCCTTCCGCACCCCGCCGCGCCGCCGAACCGATCGCGACCGAGGGCAACACCGAATTTGGGCCGTCTGGGTTAGCTCCCGCTGTGCTGGGTATCACATCTGCCGGGCGGCGGAAACATCCGTCGCATACGTTCTGGTCGCGGCTTCACACCATTGAGGAGGCAATGCGATGAGCAGTACCCCGTCCGGTTCCGATTCCCTGATATACAACATTCAGCATGCTGGTGCACCGCTGAATATCGTCATGGTGGCCCCGCCGTATTTCGAGATTCCGCCCGCCGGATACGGCGGCGTGGAGGCGGTGGTGGCCCAATTGGTGGACGCACTGGTCGCGCGCGGGCACCGGGTAACCCTGCTGGGAGCCGGGCGGGCGGGAACGGCCGCCACCCGCTTCATCCGGGTGTGGGACAAGATCCTCGCCGACCGGCTCGGCGACCCGTTTCCCGAGGTCGTCAACGCCCTGAAGGTGCGGCAGGTCATCGCCGACCTGGCCAGGACCGAACATATCGACGTCATCCACGACCACACGTTCGCCGGTCCGCTCAACGCGCCGGTCTACCGGGAACTCGGCATCCCGACCGTGGTCACCGTGCACGGGCCGGTCGACGGCGAGGAGCAGTCGTATTACCGGGCGCTCGGCGATTCGGCCCAGTTGATCGCCATCAGCGACCGGCAGCGGGCCTTGGCGCCGCAATTGAATTGGCTGGGACGGGTTTACAACGCGGTGCTGCCGAGCGAATGGCCCTTCCAGAAGGATAAGCAGGATTTCGCGCTCTTCCTCGGCCGATATGCACCGTACAAGGGACCGGACCTGGCGCTGGAAGCGGCGCATGCTGCGGGTGTGCCACTGGTTTTGGCGGCCAAGATGAACGAGCCGTCGGAAAAGGCATATTTCCAACGCGCCGTGCGGCCGTTGCTGACCGAGCGGGACTTCGTCTTCGGCGAGGCAGATGCGGTGGCCAAGCGGCTGCTGCTGTCGCAGGCGCGCTGCCTGCTGTTCCCCATCCGCTGGGAGGAGCCGTTCGGCATCGTGATGATCGAGGCCATGGCCTGCGGCACCCCGGTCGTCGCGCTGCGCGGCGGCGCGGTGTCGGAGGTCGTGGCGGACGGGGTCACCGGCTTCATCTGTGACGATCCGGCCGACCTGCCCGCGGCCATGGCCGAGGCGGCGCGGCTGGATCCGGTCGCCTGCCGTCGCCGGGTGGTCGAGCACTTCTCGGTGGACCAGCTCGGGGCGGGATACGAGGCGTCCTACTACGCCGCGCTGGATTGCGCTCGGCTGCCGCGCATTTCCTCCGGGGCGGAGCTGCGGGCCAAGGCGGCGAGCGGACGCGGCGGCGCGGTGACGGCCCGGTCGCTGGACCGCAATCTGTCGGTCGTGGCCAATCAGTAGCCCGGTCCGACCCATTGGTCGATCGCGCGGCGGTGCACCCTGCGCGATCGACCAATAGGTTGGGCGAGCGACCAAACCTTTCGCGGTGGTGATTGGGCTCGCCGAGGCCGGGTAGCCGGTCGGCGGTGACCCTTCGTGAATTCGACGACCACCAGTGCGGAGGAAGATTATGAGCGATCCCACCCAGGCACCACGCGCGCCGCAGCCGCCCGCCAAGCCGGACGAATCCGGTTCCACCTGCCCGCCCCCGGGACCCGCGCTGGATCAGCGCGAACCGGAGTACCGCAGCCCCACCGGTGAACTCGTCACCGCCGAGCCGGGGACGCGCGGCCCGCGCGGCGAGGCCCTGACCACCTCGCAGGGCGTGGTCATGGGCGATACCGACCACGCGCTCAAGGCCGGTCCCCGCGGCCCGCTGCTGGTGCAGGACTTCCACTTCCGCGAGAAGATCACCCACTTCGATCACGAGCGCATCCCCGAGCGGGTGGTGCACGCCCGCGGGGCCGGGGCACACGGGGTGTTCCGCTCCAACGGCGCGGCCGCGCGGCTCACCCGCGCCAAATTCCTGCAGCCCGAGGTGGAAACCCCGGTGTTCGTGCGGTTCTCGACCGTGGTCGGCTCGCGCGGTTCGGCCGATACGGTGCGCGACACCCGCGGCTTCGCGACCAAGTTCTACACCGAGGAGGGCGTGTACGACCTGGTCGGCAACAATATTCCGGTCTTCTTCATCCAGGAGGCCATCAAGTTCCCCGACGTCATCCACGCGGCCAAACCGCATCCGGATCGGGAGATTCCGCAGGCGCAGACCGCGCACGACACCTTCTGGGACTTCGTCACCCTGCACCGCGAGGCGACGATGCATACGTTCTGGGCGATGTCGGACCGGGCGCTGCCGCGCTCGTACCGGATGATGGAGGGCTTCGGCGTCCACACCTTCCGGCTGGTCAATGCCGAGGGCGAGACCACGCTGGTGAAGTTCCACTGGAAGCCCCGCCTCGGCGTGCACTCCATGCTCTGGGAGGAGACGCAGATGACCGGCGGCTTCGACCCGGACTTCCACCGGCGCGACCTGGCCGAGGCCATCGAGGCCGGGGCGTTCCCGGAGTGGGATCTGGGCGTCCAGGTGTTCCCGGATTCGCCGCAGCACACCTTCGAGGGCATCGACCTGCTGGATCCGACCAAGATCGTGCCGGAGGAGCTGGCGCCCGTGCAGGTCATCGGTACGCTGCAGCTCAACGCGAATCCGGTGAACTTCTTCGCCGAGACCGAGCAGATCGCCTTCTGCCCCGACCATCTGGTGCCGGGCATCGAGCCGTCCGACGATCCGCTGCTGCAGGGGCGGCTGTTCTCCTATCTGGACACCCAGCTCACCCGCCTGGGCGGGCCGAATTTCACCCAACTGCCGATCAATCGGCCGCACAGCCCGGTCAACGACAACTTCCGCGACGGGTTCCACCAGACCGGCGTGCATCCGGGTATCAATGTGTACAAGCCGAATTCGACCGGCGGCGGCTGCCCGTACACGGCGATGGTGGCCGATCGGGCCTATGTCGAATCGCCGACGCCGATCTCACCGCCCGCGTACAAGGTGCGCACCACCGCGGCGGGCGATGCGCCGGTCTCGTTCCGCGATCACTACTCCCAGCCGCGGATGTTCTATCGCAGCCTGACCGCGATCGAACAGCAGCACCTCGCCGACGCGTTCGCCTTCGAACTGGGCAAGTGCGCCGACGAGACGATCCGGCAGCGCGGGGTGCAGATGCTCGCCGAGGTCGATACCGACCTGGCCGGATACGTGGCCGGTGAACTGGGTCTGCCGGTGCCCGCCCCGCAGTTCTCGGCCGTCGTCGAGCTGCCGCCCAGCCCGGCGCTGTCGCAGCTGCGCGGCACCTTCCCCGTGGACGGGCGCAAGGTCGCCATCCTGGTCGACGATCAGGTCGATCATTCGCTGCTCGACGATCTGGTGCGGCTGTTCCAGCGTGCCAAGACCAGCCCGATGGTGGTGGCCCCGCACGGCGGAAAGCTGAACCACCAGAGCGGGATCGGGATCGATCGCAGCTTCGCGACCATGCGCTCGGTCGAATTCGACGCCGCGTTCCTGCTCACCGCCGCCGGTGACCACCGGGTCGACCTGCTGGTCGGGGAGATGTGGCGGCACGGCAAACCGCTTGCCGCGTCGGGAGCCGGGGAAGAGGTGCTCAAGCGCAACGGGTATGGGCCGGATCGGCCGGGGGTGTTCGCCGGGGAGGATCTGGAGATCACTTCCAACGATCTGCTGGAAGCGCTTGCGGCGCATCGGGTTTGGGCCCGGTTCTCGTAGGAGTTCGAACGCCCCGGCGCGCGTGGCGCGCCGGGGCGCGAAACCCCTTCTCACAGCACCGGATTGCCGCCCGTCACCGCGATGCGGGCACCCGAGACGTAGCTGCCCTCGTCACTGGCGAGCATGACGTAGACCGGGGCCAGTTCAGCCGGTTGACCGGCGCGGCCGAGCGGGGTGTTGTCGCCGAATTCGGCGACCTTCTCCGGGGGCATGGTGGACGAGATCAGCGGTGTCCAGATCGGCCCCGGGGCGACGCTGTTGACGCGAATTCCCCGCTCCCCCAGCAACTGTGCCAGGCTGGCGCAGAAGTTCGCGATGGCCGCCTTGGTGGCGGCATAGGGCGCCAGTTTCGGGCGCGGCATATCGGAGTTGACCGAGGAGCTGCCGATGATCGAAGAGCCGGACCGCATATGCGGCAGCGCGGCCTTGACCAGGCGGAACATCGCGCCGATATTCAGGTCGAAGGTGTAGTCCCACTCCTCGTCGCTGATCTCCTCCAGGGTGTCGTGCGACATCTGGTAGGCCGCGTTGCTCACCAGCACATCGATGCGGCCGAACTCCTGCACCGCGCGGTCGACGACGGCGCGGCAGTGCGCGGGATCGGCCAGGTCCCCGGCCATCAGCACGGCCTTGCGACCGGCCTGCTCGACCAGCTGCGCAACCTCTTTCGCGTCGTCGTGCTCGTTCAGATACGTGATCAGCACATCGGCGCCCTCGCGGGCGAACGCGATCGCGACCGCGCGGCCGATGCCGCTGTCCGCACCGGTGATCACCGCCGCCTTGCCGGTGAGTTTGCCGGACCCCTGATAGCTCTGCTCGCCGCAGTCCGGCACCGGCGTCATCCGCGCCTGGGTACCGGGCACATCCTGTTGCTGTTCGGGAAATCCCATGTCCGCTCCTCTCCAAATCGACCCATCAGGGCCTTACCCGGGCGGACAGGGGCTAATCGGGCGTGAGGTTTGCCAACAAATCGCTCGGGTATCCGGAACAGCAGATGCGAACAAGTGCCGACGCGACCATCGAGGAGCGCACCATGTTCAGCACGGAGTTCCGACGAGCCAAGATCGATGAGGACACCCAGCGCATGGCGGTGTTCCCGGGCGACCGGCCGGATCTCGAGGACCTTCCGGCCGCCGCGCGAGCCGAGGCGCACCGCAGGCAGTGCACGCCGGAACCGGGTAGGAAGCCGGTCCGCCGCTAGCGCTCGACCCCGCCGAGCCGCCCCTCCAGCAGCGACAGCAGATCGGCGAGGATGCGGGCGAGGTCGTCGCGCTCCCCCGCGGGCAGATCCGCCAGCAGCTTCTTTTCGTACGAAAGCTGCTGGGGCAGTACAGCGTCGACGAGTTCGAGCCCGGCGGGGGTCAGGGACAGATGAACGACGCGGCGGTCGCGGCCATCGATGCGGCGCGCGACCAGCCCCCGCTGTTCCAGTCCCCGAACACGTTTGGTGACCGCCGCGGGTGAGGCGAAGGTCTCCCGGGCCAGGCGGCCCGGGGTCAGCTCGCCGCCCATTCGGCGCAGCGCGCACAGCACCTCGAACTCCGGCCGGGTCAGCTCGGCCCGGCCCAGCGGGGCGTCACCCACCTGCTGGAACAGCGCCGCGCAGCGATTGATTCGGCCGATGATCCCCACCGGTTCGGTATCCAGCCCGGCGTACACCCGTGACCATTGCCGCAGCACGCCCGCGACGGCGTCCTCGGCGCTCACGACGCCGCCGATCGCGTGGTCAGCTCCGCCAACGCTCGATGTCCGGCCCGCTCGGCGGCCACGATGCGCTCCTCGGGCAGCGGTGCGCTCCACCACTCCCCGGCGGCCACATCGGCGGCCTCGCGCATTTCGATCAGCGCCGCGGTCAATCGCCCGCGAGCCGCGGCGGCATCGGTGGCGACGCGCGAATTCGCCGTCACCGCCTCCAGATTGCGCAGTGCCATGGCCACCCGGTTGGACACCCGGCGATTCGGAACGAGGAAGCACACCGCGATACCGACGGCCGCACCGACACAGGTGTCGAGCCAACGGTCCAGCACCAGCCGATGCGGTGGGGTGCGGGCCACGAATTCGGTCATCGCCAGCGCCATCGGCGTCACGAAGATCATTGCCAGACCATAGTTCCGGGAGATCGTCGCCTCCACCGCGAGCAGGCAGACCAGCGAGACGACCACCAGCGCCGCGGCGCTGTGCAGCAGCGGTGCCAGCGCGGTGAACAGCAGCACGCCGCCGAGGCTGCCCAGCACCCGCAGCACCGCGCGCTGCCAGGACAGCGCGGTATTGGCGACGAAGGCGGCGACGGCGGTCAGCACGGCCCAGTACGGCCGATCCACACCCAGCATCATCGAGGTCCACCCGGCCGCCGCGCCGCCGAGGGCGACTCGAATTCCGATGGGCAACAGGGCGGAACCCGGTACGAACGCCGCGAGCAGACGACGCACACCGGAGGCATCGGCGTCGGCGGCCCGCTCGGCGGCCACACCGCGCATCTCGTCCAGTTCGGCCGCGACCGGTCGCACGGTCGGTATGCCCCGCCGCCTGCGCAGCGCGCGTGCCCACTCCTCGAGCACATCGGCCTGATCGGCACGGTGGGCGGCCATGGCGGATTCGGCCCGCGCCACCAGCCGCGCCAGCGGGGCGCGCTCGGCCGACAGCACGGGTGTCTGGCGCAGCGTGTTCCAGGCCGCGTACACGGCCGCGGCCGCCTCGTAGCGCAGCCGGGCCTCGGCCGGATCGTCGGGCGTGGTCCGCAGCAGCCGCGCCGAGGTCGTCAAAGCCCGTGCCACCGCTAGCCGCTCGGGCGCATGCGGCCGAAAGATGCTCGGCGCCAGGCAGACGCACCAGGCCAGCACGCCGCCGAGCAGGACCAGAGCCAGATGCGTCGGCACCGCCGCGAGGCGCGTGGGCACGAAGGCGGCGGTGGCGACGACGAAGGTGAACACCACATTGCCCGGCGGTCCGATCCGGGTGGCATCGCAGCCCACCTTGAACAGGCCGGACAGCAGGGCGATCACGGCCACACGCAGCACCGCGGCATCGGTCAGCGCGGCGGTGCACGCGGCGACGGCGGTCCCGGCCAGCATGGCGAGCAGCACCCAGGCCAGGGTGCGCGCTCGCGCGGCATACGGCAGGCCATGCGCGTACAGCGCGCACAGGCCGCCCGCGCTGGTGTAGAGCGCGAGCTCGAGATGTCCGGCCGCGAGCAGCGTCACCTCCGGCGCTCCGACCGCGATCATCGCGCTCAGCGCCGACCAGCGCCAGGTGTCGGCGACCGGACGCAACCGCAGCAGACCGCGCACCGGCAACGCCCGCCGCAGGGTGCGGTGCGCGGGCGTGGTCCGATCCTGGGTGCGCGGGGTCGAGGGCATGACGAGAAGGTTAACAGGTGTTTTACCACGAAAATAACTATCGGTACGATCGAGTGATAGCGCTAACATTCGGCCGGCCCAGGAGACGTCGCTTCGCATTCCACGAATCGCATTTGGCGGAATAAGGTTGATCGTTCAACCACAAGCCCGAATTCGCGTCGACGGCGGTATTCGGATAAATGCGTGGATGCTAATCCGGCGCCTGCGCATTCCCGGTGAGCGACTGCCGATATGCCCGCGGTGACATCCCGCGCCAACGGGTGAAGGCGTGGGTGAAGTTGGCGGTCTCGGCATATCCGAGCAGCCGCGCCACATCCTCCACCGAGGCGCCGGTGCGCAGCAGTTCGGCCGCCCGGGTCTCGCGAACGGTGTTGAGCAGACCGCGGAATGTCGCGCCCTCGGCAGCCAGCTGGCGGCGCAGGGTGCGGGAGGTGATGTGCAGTTCGGCGGCGACCTCGGCCATCGTCGGCACGATTCCGGGGTCACGCAGCAGCCGCTCGCGCACCCGGTTCGACAGTCGCCAGCCGCCTGCCACCAGCCGCTGCAACGCCTCCCGGCACTGTCGCTCGATCAGTGCGGCGGTATGCGAATCAGCCTGTGGCATGGGATGTTCCAGATAGTCCCGGGGCAGGATCAGCCGCGTACGCGCACATCCGAACGCCACCCGGTCCGGGGGCGCGGACATCAATTCGGTCAGCGCCGCGCCCTGCCCGGCGGGCAGCTGCGACTCCAGCCGGAGCACCGGAATTCGGATCCCGAGCCGCTGGGCCGCGATGAAGATCAGCGCGACCTCGCGCTCGAGGAAATAGTCCCGCACGTCCGCCGGGATGGCGTCCCCGTCGACTTCGAGCAGGACTCGATCGCCCTGCTCCCGCAGCACATATCGGACGGCCACCGCGACCAGCGCCTGATAGCGGATGGCCAGCGCGAGCACATCGCCCACCGTGGCGCTGACCAGCGCGGCGAGTCCGACGATCCCGGCCTTGCCCAGTGTGGCCTGCCGCGCGGTCTCGATGCCGAGCCCGGGCCGGTCGCCCACGGCCGCCAGGAGATTGCGCGCCACCGTGAATTCCTGATCGGGCCAGATTCTCGTATGTTCGGCGCCGAGATCCGCGGCGGCAATTCCGCTGCCGGCCAATAAAATCGACTCGTCCACCCCGTGCGCCCGACCGACATCGGTCATCATCCGGACACTGACGCTGCCGTGCGGGACGACACCGGCCGAAGCATCGAACGCCATCACCGTCCGAAATTACCAATATTCGGTCCGGTCGGCACATTCTTTCCCGCGAAATCCGCGCATAACCTCGTCTCGGCAAGGCGATGAGGAGGAAGCGAACGTGGACATGTTCAGCACGTGCTGGATCGAGCCCATCCAGCTCACGCCGCAGCAGGCGCACGCGATCATGCAGATGCATCTGGACTGCCGGACCGAGGACTGCCCCCGCCGTCGGGCCGCGATCCGCACCCTCGTCGCGGCCGGACATCTGGTCCCCGACTCCTCCCGCACCTGCTGATCAGTCGAGAACCCGCCACTGCCAGCGCATCTCCGCGACCAGCGGGGCGTCCGGGCCGACCGCGCGCGGCCGGGTGTTCAGGCCGTTGGGCGGGCCGGACTGCGGTTCGACACAGACGGTCTCGGCCGGTTGGTCGTAGACCACCACCCAGCGCAGCGGGCTGGTGATCGCCAGCTCGATCGCATCCGGCCAGGTGAGGGTCACCGCGACGCCGTCGGGCATGCCGAAGCAGTCGTCCCACGGGCCGGGCAGCGGTGCGATGCGGTTGCCGTCGGGAAGGTAGTCCGCGCCGCGTTCCTCCTGCCAGGCGGGGGTGAAGGCGAATTCGACCGGCTTGCCATCCGGGCGCAGGCGGCGCTGGAACCAGGGGTGCCAACCCACCTGGGCCGGAAAGGGTTCCGCGGTCGCCTCGACCGTCATGCCGAAGGTCGCCGAATCCGCGGCCAGCGTGAAGGTCTGGGTGACTCGGCCCGGGAAGGGCCACGGCTCGGCGAGCTGCTGGGTCAGCACGAGTTCGGTGCCGGAGTGGCCGACCACCTCCCATGGATGATCGCGCACGGTGCCGTGGATGGCGTGCGGTTCGGCATTGCGCGGGAGCTGGTGGCTACGCCCGTTCCATACCAGCCTGCCCTCGCGCATCCGGCCACACCACGGGGCCATGGGGAAGGAACCGAATCGCGGCCCGGTGCGCAGGATCTCGGCCGCGCCGATGCGAAAATTCGCGATGCGGCCGGTCGCGGCGTTCACCGTCAGCTCGGCCGCGCCCGCGCTCAGCCGCAGTTCCTCGACACCCATATCGCCTCCCCGACTCGTGATTCGTGCCCCTCAGCATGGCACAGCGGGTGTGCGAGCCCGGCGGCTCAGGAGCGGCCGCCGAGCCAGGCGGTGGTCCAGGCTTGGGCTATCCGGGTCGCGCGGGCCGGGGGCATGCGATCGGGCTCGGTGATGACGGCGATGGCGAAACCGTCCATCAGGGCCAGGAATTCGGCGGCGGCCTCGCGGGCCTCGTCCGCGCGGGCGGGGTTGGCGGCGGCGAGGACGTGCGCGATGAGCTCCTCCAGACGCTGCCATTGCGCGCGATGCAGGGCGGCGAGCTGCGGATCGTGGGCGGCGCGGGCGATCAGGGCCAGCCACACGCGGGTGAGGCGGTCGTCGCTGCCGGGCGGCACGAGCAGTTCGGTCAGATGCTCCAGCTGCCGGGCGGGGGTCTCGTCGGCGACGCCCGAGCCCCAGAACCGATCGGCGGTCTCGTCCCGGACGTGTTCCCAGACCCGTTGCAGCAGTTCGCTTTTCGTGGCGAAATAATACTGCACGGTCCCGATGGAGACCCCGGCCCGGGCGGCGAGGGTGCGAATGCTCACGCCCTCCATACCGTCCTCGGCGATGACCTCCGCCAGCCGGTCGAGCAGCTCTCGCCGCCGCTCGGCCTGGGCGGCGGAGTCCGCCTGCTTAGCGCCCATTGCGCGGACTCCTCTCCCGGCGATCGCGGCCCCGATAGTAGCGCCGGACCGCCGCACCGTGACAGCGGAGGATTATTCGCCTGCGGCGCGGCGGATTTCGCCGCCCGCGGCGCGGTTGCGGGTGGCCCGGGCCGCGGCGGCGTCGAACGGTTCGAGGTGGTCGAACATGGGGTCCTCGTCGTCCACGTCGAGGACCACCGCGCGGCGGCGTAGGGCGCGGGCGGCGTCGCGGTCGAGGGTGGGGCGGGTCGGACGCGAGTCGTGGTCCTCGATGTCGTCGGGAGCGATCTCGGGGCGGTGGCGGGACAGGCGGGCGGCGCGGCGGCGGCGAATCTCCTCCTCCATGCGCACCTGGCGGCGCAGGTAGACCAGGTAGGTGGCGAGCACGACACCGGCCAGCCCGCAGACCCACCACAGCAGCGGCGAGACCGCCACGGCGAAGCCGCCGCACAGCAGCATGCTCAGCACCAGCCCGAGCGCCGAGCGCTGCCGGAACCGGTAGCGCGCGGCCCGCGCGATCGCATCGGCCTCCGGATCGTATCCGCCGCGCCCACGCCTGCTCGGGATGAAATCGCTTGCCTCGGAATCGGGTTCGTATTCGTATTCGTCCTCGGGCTCGGCGCGGGGCGCGGGTGCACGCGCGGTGAGCGGACGCTCGGCGATCTCGTCGGCGGGATCGGCCTCGGCGACCTCCTCGACCGGGTCCTCGGCGCGCGCCGCGACCTCGTCGTCGGCATCCTCGTCCGCGCCGGACGGGTCCACCTCGGCGTCCACCTCGGCATCGATGATGTCGGCGTCCTCGGCGGCGGGCGATTCGGCACGCGGCGTCCGGTCGAGATCGGCTGCGCCGTCGGTCGTCTCATCGTCGATGACGGGCTCATCGGCCGATGTCGTCATCCGATCCTCCGCATCATCACCGTGGGAAAGCTTTCTCTGCACGCGAGCCGGTACCCAGTCCGGATCGGTTTCGTGCCCGGCACCGGGTCCCTTCCTCATGCGTCGCTTGGTGCCGCCGCGGTGCAACACCCGGGTGGCCAGCGCCGCGTCGGTGGTCCGCCGAATCCGCGGATGCCGGTCGGCCAGCATCGGGAACAGCACGAAGACCCAGAGCACGACAAGGCCGATCCACAAGATCGAATTCGGCATCGCACTCACACCTCCGTCCCCGCCTGTCCGTGGTCCCTTCGACGGCTCGCACACCCTGCTCGTTCCGGGTACGCCCGATGCGGTGATCGACCACCACGGCATCGGCTCCCTTCCGGTAGTGCGGGACGCACCACCGACGTCCGTAGGCTAGTGCGGCGCCACAGGAATATCCCGCAGGCGCGCCGTCCACACCCGCCCCATGGGTAACACTAGGGAAGTGTGGCTCGTCCCGCCCGCACCAATCGGTCGACAACGGTTCCGGAGACCTCCTCGATGGTCATGGCGACCAGCAGATGGTCGCGCCAGGAGCCGTCGACGTCGAGATAGCGGCGCAGCAAACCCTCCTCCCGGAAGCCGACATTGCGCAGCACCGCTTGGCTGGCAAGGTTTTCCGGCCGCACGGTCGCCTCGACCCGATGCAGCCCGACCGGACCGAAGCAGTGATCGAGCCCGAGCGCCAGCGCCGCGGTCGCCACCCCCTGCCCGCCCACATCGGTCGACACCCAGTACCCGATCCAGGCCGAGCGCAATGCGCCGCGCACGATATTGCCGATCGTCAGCTGGCCCCCGAACGCCCCGTCCACCTCGATCACCAGCGGAATCATCGCCCCACGCCGGGCCTCGGCCTTCAGGCTCGACCACAGCGACGGCCAGTTCGAGGCGTGATTGCGAGCCTCCCAGGTACCGCGCCCGGTCGGCTCCCACGGCTCGAGATGCTCCCGGTCGCGCACCCGGATCCGCGCCCAGGCCGCGGCATCGCGCAGCCGGATCGGGCGCAGCGTCACTTCCCCCGCGGCGACCCGCACCGGACCCAGATGCGCGGGCCAGCCCGGATGCTGCGCGGCCCGGAACATATTCATATCCATCAGTGTCCCGCCGCGGGCGCTATCCGCGCTGGGCGAGGAAGGCCACCGGAACCTCGTCTCCGGTACGGATGTCGGTGACATCGGGCTCGACGACGATGAGGCTGTTGGCCTCGGCCAGGGTGGAGAGCAGATGCGCCGAACCGTTCACACCCAGGGGCTGCACCAGGTATTCGCCGGTCTGCTCGTCGCGCATCAGTTGCGCGCGTAGGTATCCGCGCCGACCCGGCATGGAGTTGATCGGCATGATGGTGCGCGCCTGCACCACTCGGCGCATCGGATGGCGGCGCCCGAGCGCGATGCGGATGAGCGGGCGCACCATGACCTCGAAGACCACCAGCGCCCCAACGGGATTCGACGGCAGCAGGAAGGTCGGCACCTCATCGCGCCCCAACCGGCCGAAGCCCTGCACCGAGCCCGGATGCATGGCGACGCGGGCGATCTCGAGCTCGCCGAGCCCCTCCAGCGCCTCGCGGATCTGCTCGGACACCCAGCCGCCGACCGCACCCGCGATCACCACGACCTCCGAGCGCACCAGCTGCCCCTCGACCACGTCGCGCAGCCGCGCGGGATCGGCGCTCACGATGCCGACGCGGTTCACATCGGCGCCCGCGTCGCGCGCGGCCGCGGCCAGGGCGTAGGAATTGACGTCGTAGACCTGGCCCGGTCCGGGCGTGCGGTCGATGTCGACCAGCTCACCGCCGACCGAGATCACCGACAGCCGCGGCCGCGGATGCACCAGCACCTTGTCGCGCCCCACCGCGGCCAGCAGACCCACCTGCGCGGGGCCGATGATGGTGCCCGCGCGCACCGCGATATCGCCGGGCTGCACGTCGTCGCCGATGCGCCGGACGTAATCGCCGGTGCGCACGGGCTCGTAGACCTTGATGCGGGCCCGCCCGGCGTCGGTGTAGTCCAGCGGCAGCACCGCGTCCGCGAGTGTCGGCAGCGGCGCGCCGGTGTCGACGCGCACGGTCTGCCGCGGCTGCAACCGAATGGGCTGCCGCGATCCGGCGGGCACCTCGCCGACCACCGGCAGCGTGAGATCGACCGGATTACCGTCCTCGTCGCGGATGTCGACCCCGGCGCCCTGCACGTCCACGCTGCGCACGGCATAGCCGTCGATCGCCGCCTGGTCGAAACCCGGCAGCGGCCGTTCGGTGACGACGTCCTCGGCACACAGCAAACCCTGGGCCTCGGAGATCGCGACCCGCACGGGCCGCGGGGCGACGGCCGCCGCGGTCACCTTGATCTGCTGGTCCTCAACCGAGCGCATGCAGCCCTTCCCTCATGTCCAGTGTTCAACGCGGCCGACCGGACCCGGCCACCCGCGTCACTCGGACGAGGTCAGCTGCGGATTCCAGTCGGGAGCCAGCCGACGTTCGAGCCACTCGCGCAACTCGGGGCCGTATTCGTCTCGCTCCAATGCGAAATCAACCGCAGCACGAAGATAACCGCCAGGGTTGCCCAGGTCGTGGCGCGACCCACGGTGCACCACAACATGTACCGGATGCCCCTCGTCGATCAGCAGCGAGATCGCGTCGGTGAGCTGCAGTTCCCCGCCCGCGCCGGGTTCGATGCGCCGCAACGCGTCGAAGATCGCCCGATCGAGGAGGTAGCGGCCCGCCGCGGCGAACGTCGACGGCGCATCCTCGAGGCTGGGCTTCTCGACCATGCCCCTGACCCGCAGCACATTCGGATTGACCGCGTCGGGCACCTTCTCCACGTCGAATACGCCGTAGGAGCTGACCTGTTCCTTGGGCACGTCGATGGCGCACAGCACCGAACCGCCGCGCTTGGCCCGCACCCGGCACATCACCTCGAGCACGCCGCTGGGCAGCACCAGATCGTCGGGCAGCAGCACCGCGACGGCGTCCTCGTCGGCGTCGAGTGCCTGCTCGGCCTGGGCCACCGCATGCCCGAGACCCAGCGGCTCCTCCTGCACCACCGAGCTCACATCGAGCAGGCCGGGGGCGCGGCGGACCTTCTCCAGCAGCTTGTACTTGCCGCGCTCCTCGAGCGTGCTCTCCAGGACCATGTCCTCGACGAAATGCGCGACCACGCCGTCCTTTCCGGGCGAGGTCACGATGACCAGGCGATCGGCCCCCGATTCGGCGGCCTCGGCCGCGACCAGCTCGATGCCGGGCGTATCCACCACCGGCAGCAGCTCTTTCGGCACGGTCTTGGTCACGGGTAGGAAGCGAGTCCCCAGTCCGGCCGCCGGCACCACCGCGGTGCGGAAGCAGGACGGCGTGTCCGATCCGGCGTCAGCTGTCATAAGGCACACCCTATCCATCGATGTCGTCCGCGGGACCCGGCTGCGCACGGGCCCGGCATTCCCGGAAGCCTAGGGGGCCTCGGCGGCGACTGCTCGGTGATGAGGATCCGAGCAACCGACCGGCGTGGCCGTTCCGGACTGCATTCTTCGATTCCCCGCCGCTTCGCTCGCGAAACCCTCCGACAGGATTGCTCACATAGGGTGGCGCTGTGGACGTGGCTGGTCAGCGAGACAAACGGCAATGGCGAACCGAGTTGCTCGCCCGTCGGGCGGCCGTGCCGCCGGAAGTTCGGGAGGCGGAGGCGGCCGCGCTGGCCACCGCCGCGGCCGCGCTGGCCACCGCCGCGGCCGCGCTGGCGGCCGACCGGCCGCAATGGGTGGCCGCCTACGTGCCGGTGGGCGGCGAACCGGGCTCGATCGCCATGCTCGACGCGCTGCGCGACGGCGGGGCGCGGGTGCTGCTGCCGGTGACCGGACCGCCGGGGCCGCTGGACTGGGCCGAATACCTGGGGCCGGAGTCGCTGCACACCGCGCGATGGGGTCTGCTGGAGCCGAGCGGCCCCCGGATGCCCTGTACCGCAATCGAATCGGCGCGGATCGTGCTGGTTCCGGCATTGGCGGTGGATCTGCGGGGCGTGCGGCTGGGCCGGGGTGCGGGGTACTACGACCGCACGCTGCCCGCCGCGCGGCCGGATGCCCGGCTGATCGCGGTCGTGCGCGACGACGAACTGGTGCCCCGGCTGCCCGAGGAGCCGCACGATCGGCGCATGGGATGGGCCCTGACGCCTGGCGGCGGGCTGCGACATCTGGACGGGAATTAACGACGGATTGGCACTGTTGGCACTGTCGGCTGTAGAGTGCTAACCGACGGAGACCGTGGAGGTTGGAGTGCCTACTTACTCGTATCAGTGCACGCAGTGTGGCGACAAGTTCGACATCGTGCAGTCGTTCTCGGACGACGCGCTGACCACCTGCGAGAAGTGCGACGGCAAACTGCGCAAGCTCTTCAACTCGGTTGGCATCGTATTCAAGGGCAGCGGCTTCTACCGCACCGACAGCCGCAACGGCTCGTCCACCGCGAGTGAACCGGCCAAGTCCAGCGGCGGTTCCAACGGTTCGAGCTCCGATTCGTCGTCGAGCTCGACATCGAGCTCGTCATCCACCGCGAGCAGCACCTCCAGCGCGGGCACCGCGGCCTGATTCGCCGACGACTCGCCGGGAATTCTCGGCGAGTTGTCCACAGCCTTCTCGTTATCCACAGGGCGATTTCGACCAGCGGTTTTCCAGCGGTACGGCATACCTCCAGCCGTAGCGTCGGATCATGCGATCGAGTCCGAACCTTCCCGGCACCGCCGATTCCGGCCGGGAACCGCCCTGGGAATTCCTGCTCCGGCATCGGCCGTCCCGGCTCGATGTCACACTCCTGCGTCGGATGCTCGCCGCCCTGCTCGCCATCGGCGCGGTGGTTCTGTTCGTACGCGGTGATCCGCAGGCCCGCTCGGCCGATGTGGTGATCGCCACTCGCGACCTGTCCCCGGGCCGCGTGCTGAGCGCCGCGGATCTGCGGGTCGTGGCCCGCCCGGCCGGACTGCTGCCAGAGGGGAGCGTGCGCGAGGTGTCGGCACTGGTGGGCGCGACCGTCTCGGGAGCGGTGCGGGCCGGGGAGATGCTGACCGATCTGCGCGTGCTCGGCGCGCGCCTGGCCCAGGTCGCCACCGGCGTCGCCGATGCTCGCATCGCGCCGATTCGCCTGGCCGACAACGCCGTTGCCGATATCCTGCGAGTGGGTGACCGGGTCGACGTGGTCACCGCCGAACGCTCTGAAGGCGATCCGGCGCACGCCGGGCCGCCGCGTACCCTTGCCGCCGACGCGGTCGTGGTGCTGATCTCCGCCCCCGAGGGCCGCCGCGGACCGAGCGGTGAGCGGGTGGTGCTGCTCGCCCTCGACTCCGCACACGCCCTCGACCTCGCGGCAGGCTCGCTGCGCACCGAACTGACCGTGCTGTTCCGCTGATCACTTGCTTCGCCGGACATTTGCCCCAGACCTCCACTAGCATCCCGACTATCCGGTTCGATAGCGATCCTCGATCGTCTCGGATGCATTGACCAGATCGACGGCGCGGCACGGTCGTGCCGAGTGAGACAGGAGCCGCAATGCTGAAGGGTTTCCGGGACTTCCTGTTCCGCGGGAATGTCATCGACCTGGCGGTCGCGGTCGTGATCGGCACCGCGTTCACCGCCGTCATCACGGCCTTCACCAACGGAATCATCAACCCGCTGCTGGCCGTGTTCGGCAGCAGCGGCGAACTGGGCCTCGGCTTCCGGCTGGTCTCCGACAAACCGGCCACCTTCATCGCCGTCGGCCCGATCATCACCGCGGCCCTGAACTTTCTGATCATCGCGGCCGTCCTCTACTTCGTCCTGGTCCTTCCGGCCATGACCGCGAAGAAGCGCTGGGGCAAGACCACCGAACCGGCCATCACCGACACCCAGTTGCTCACCGAGATCCGCGACCTGCTCGCCGAGGGCGGCAAGAGCTCGGGCGGCCGCCACGAATCCTGACCCGCCCGCCGCGGCTCGAATAGTTTTGCCGGACAACGACAATGGGCCCGGCGCGTGGCGCACCGGGCCCATTGCTATTGCCTACCTTGACCGTTCAGGTCACGAGGTCATCAGCCGATGCTGAAGGGCTGGCCCCACAGCGTGACCGTGCTCATGACGTTGTCGGTCTCCACGCGCACGCGGACGACCGAACGCGCCTGCGCGTAGCCGCCGCAGCCGGTGAGGCCGATGGTCGAGTCCTGCCAGCTGATCGAGCCGCTGTGGCCGTTGAAGGTGTTGCCCGAGGAGTGATCCTCGTTGCCGTAGTCGTCCGCCGCCTCCAGGTCGAGGATGGTGAACGAACGCGCCTGGCCGGGTCCGAGGCTCAGGGTGGCGCCGCCACCGGCGCCGATGTTGCCCTCGGCCTGTTCACCGCTCCAGTCGACGCTGGCGTTCGGTCCGCCGCTGACGCCGCCGCCGTCGATGTTGACCTGGCAGCCGACCACGTACCCGGGCCAGATCTTGCCCTTCTTGGCGGTGGTCTCGCCGGAGATCTCGACATGCACGGTGCCGGAGACCCACGCGTTGCGGTGCACCGGAGTGGAGCCCATGGACGGGCTGATGGTGGCGGACTCGTCGGTCATCCAAACGCGCACGACGGTGCCGTCGGACAGGGTCTGGGTGATGTCGCCGCCCGGCAGCGGCACGAAGGTGTCGGCGTTGGCGGCGCCGGTGGAGAGAAGGCCGAGGGCGGCGACGGTGGCAGCACCGACTCCCGCCGCGCGAGCCGCGGTCTTACGGATGTTCATAATTGAGGTCCCTCAGGGTGAATCGCTTGGTGGGAAATAGGTTTGGCGAAGGCGACCACGTCAGCCGATGCTGAACGGCTGCCCGTAGAGGGTGGTCTTGGAGTAGTGGTTGCCCACGATCTCGAGAACGGTGTACGACCGAGCCTGCGCGTAACCGGCGCAACCGGAAAGCTTGAGCCCCATGTCCTGATACTCGACCGAGTACGTCCCGGGCTTGGTGATGTCCTTGCCCTGAATTTCGACGAAGCCCACCTGGCCGGGGCCGAGCTGGAGACCGATGGTGCCACTCACGCTCGCGCCGTTGAGGTTGATGCCGCCGCTCATTCCGGCGCTGATCGCATCGTCGGCGATGCTGACCTGGCAGCCGATGATGTAGCCGGTGCTCAAGCGGGACGCACCGTGCGTCGACGAGTTGTTGGTGCCTTCCCCGTTGGTCGGGCCGTTCCACGGACCCACGGTCGCCTCGGGAGCATTCGGCGCATCGGCGCGGACATTGCCGGACACCCAGACATGACGACCGGCACCGTTGGCCGCCAGCGACGGCGATACCACGGCATGTTCACCGGTGCGGGTGATCACAACGCCATTGGGACCCAGCTTCTGGCCGTCCGGCAACGGCACGAAGGCGTCGGCGTTGGCAGCACCGGTCGAGAAAAGGCCAATGGCCACGGCCGCGGCCGCGCCGATGCCCGCGAAACGGGCACCACGCCGCAGACCGTTGGTGCGGTTCTCGCTCATACTTCCCCTCATCAGGTTCTTACGGTCAGCCTCGACTACCGAGGCTGTAAGCGGTCCTTAAAGGCCCTGCTCAGTTTGTCGCCGGTTTGTTGCCGCCGTGTAACCGACGACCAATTTTCCGCAAACTGTCGGAACCGGGCTCCGTTCCGGCGAGGTCGACGCGAGGCGTCTTCCCGTAGCCTTCGAGAACCGCAGGTGGAGCAGCCCAAATGCGAACATTAAACGGCTCGGCAACTACATGACAACGTAAGCGTCCGTAAAGGCAGTGTGATCTGAATCACACCCCAATCTCGGTCATATTACGCATAGTGCATAAATGCTGTGAGAACTCGGAAACATGACCGGCCCTCCCCCGTGGCGCAATCGAGACGGTCGCTCACTGGTGATGCGGCGGCACCTGCGAGCGCAACCAGTCGTCCGACGAGCCCGGCCGCTCGCCGTCGGGAGACCGTTCGTCACTACTTGTTTGCGGCAGCGTCTCGCCGAAGATTCGAGCCAGCCGCGCGGCATCGGCGGCCGAACGCGACGAACCCCCCGCCCGGCGTGGGCGAGGGGTTGGCTGTTCGCTTTTCTCGTCGGCCGAATCGACGGCCCACCGCGTCCTGGCCGGGCGGGCGGGCCGGTCCTCGGCGTGAGGCGCGTCGGTCACTCCGCCAATCCGGACAGCTCATCGATGACGCGGCTGGCGAGCGGGCCCAGGGTGGCCATGCCGTCGCGAACCGCCGCGCGGGTACCGGGCAGATTGACCACCAGGGTGCTGCCCGAGACGCCCGCCAGACCCCGGGACAGGCCCGCGTCCAGCGAACCGGCCGCCAGGCCGGAGGAGCGCAGCGCCTCGCTGATGCCGGGCAGTTCGCGATCGAGGACCTCGGCGGTGGCCTCGGGGGTGACATCGCGCGGGGACATGCCGGTGCCGCCGACCGAGATGACCAGATCGACGCCGCCGATCACGGCGGTGTTGAGCGCGTTGCGGATCTCGACCTCGTCATTGGCCACCAGCACCGTGGCGTCGACCAGGAATCCGGCCTCGGTGAGCAGTTCGGTCACCAGCGGCCCCAGCGAGTCGACCCCACCGTGCGCGGTTCGGTCGTCGACGATCACGACAAGTGCACGGCCGGCCACTGCGGCATCGATTTCCATGCTGCTCACCGTAGCGTCCGTGACCGACAACGGTTCCCGTCCCCCGCCAACCGATTCCGGAAGCAGGCTCAGGGTGCGTGGACGGTGAATCATCATCGGGGCGCCTCCGCGGGTGCGGCGTCGAGGGTGACCTCGACGGTCTTGGGATCCCGGCCGTCCGGGCCGGTGTAGGTGACCTTGACCTTGTCACCGGGTTGATGGGTGCGAATCGCGGCGATCAGGCCGTTGCCGGAGTCGATGATCTGATCGTCGACCTTGGTCACGATGGCCCCCGGCGGAATTCCGGCCTTGGCTGCCGGGCTGTTCGGCAGGACATCGCGGATCCGGGCGCCGGTGGTCGGATCGTTCTGCATGACCGTCACGCCGATCTGGGCGTAGGTGGCGTGCCCGGTCTTGATCAATTGATCGGCGACCCGACGCGCCTGATCGACGGGGATCGCGAAACCCAAGCCGATCGAACCGCTCTGCTGGCCGCCCATTTCCGAACCGCCCAGGGTGGCGATCGCGGTATTGATACCCACCAGCTTGCCGTCCATATCGACCAGGGCCCCACCGGAGTTGCCCGGATTGATCGGGGCATCGGTCTGGATCGCCGAGATCACCGGCGGCTGCGACATTCCCGGCTCACCGCTGGTGGAGACCGGCCGGTTCAGCGCCGACACGATTCCGGTGGTGACCGTTCCCGCCAGGCCGAGGGGCGAACCAATGGCGACAACCGTCTGTCCCACTTGCAAATTCGACGAGGTGCCCAATTCGATCGGCGTCAGACCGGTCTTTCCGGTGGCCTTGATGACGGCCAGATCCGATACCGGATCGACGCCCACGACGGTGGCCGGAGCCGTACTGCCGTCGTTGAATTGGACCTCCATCTTGGCATTCGGGCCCGCCCCGCTGGCGACGTGATTGTTGGTGAGGATCAGGCCGTCCGAGGACAGGATGTTGCCCGAGCCCTCGCCCTCCGCGCGCGCCCCGGCCACCCTGATCATCACCACGCTCGGCAGCACCTTCTTCGCCACCGCCGGAACGGTGCCCGCCGGGGCGTTGGCGACCGGCGCGGCCTTGGGCGGCGGCGCGTTGAGCGCATTGCTGACCGGCGCCTTCTCGTCGTGGCGGCTGACCAGGGCGCCAACCGCACCGCCGATGCCGCCGCTGATCAGTGCCAGCGCGATGGCCCCGGCGATCAGCCCGGCGGCGCCGCGGCGACGCGGCGGCTGGGCGCCGTGGCCCGCCGCCACGTCCGGTCCGATCGGCGGCTGGCCGGGCGCCCCGTAGTGCTGCTGATAGGGCGGCATCGGCGCGGTGTGCTGGGCGTGCGGATCGTAGGCCGGGGCCGGACCGAATGCACCCTGCTGATACGGAAACTGCTGTCCGGCAACGGGTGTCGAACTCGTCCCCGAAGCGTCCGGCTCCTCGCGCCTGTCCTTCGAATCCTCGGTCATTTCCCTCGTTTCTCCTCGAGTCCGTCGCCAGTCTGGTGACCTCGACTGAGAGCGCCCTGAGACCGCACTGTCAGTTCTACGAGACATCCGTAGTGCTTACCCGTGTCATCCTAAAACGGATATCCACGGACAATGTTCTCCCGCTATCCCCACTCCTGCGGCTGTGAAACGCCCTCACCGGGCAGGACTATGCGCACGAGCGCACCGCCGCGGTCGGAGGTTTCGATCGTGATCGTGCCGCCGTGCTTGGTGACCACCTGTTTGACGATGGCCAGTCCCAGCCCGGAACCGGGCATCGAGCGCGCCGAGGTGGCCCGATAGAAGCGCTCGAAAACCAGCTCCCGCTCCTCCTGGGAAATACCCGGCCCGGCGTCGTCGACGGTGAATTCCAGCAAACCCGACCCGGTCTCGCGCATGGTGACCCGCACCGGTTCGCCCTCGGCGTTCCATTTGGCGGCATTGTCCAGCACGTTGAGGATGGCGCGCTCCAATCCGGCCTCGTGGCCGTAGACGAACCACGGCCGCAGATCGGCGGTGAACTCGATGCCGCTGCGCCGACGCCGCGCCCGCTCCAGCGCGCGTTCGGCCACCTCGCCGAGATCCACCGGCTCGTAAATGGTCTCGGGCGCGTCCTCGCGGGCCAGATCCACCAGATCGCCGATCAGGGTGGACAACTCCTCGATCTGGGCGGTGACGTCGGCGCGCAACTCGTCCATCTCCTGTACCGGAATCGCCGGGGCGCCGGGGCGGGAGGAGGCGATGAGCAGTTCCATATTGGTGCGCAGCGAGGTCAGCGGCGTGCGCAGCTCGTGGCCCGCGTCGGCGACCAGGCGTCGCTGCCGTTCCCGGGATTCGGCCAGCGCGCGCAGCATTGTGTTGAAACTCTCGGTGAGCCGGGCCAATTCGTCGTCGCCCACGACGGGGATCGGGGTGAGGTCGTCGGTTCGCGCGATCCGTTCGGTGGCCGCGGTCAGCCGCGCGATCGGCCGCAGGCCGGTGCGCCCCACCCCCGCGCCCGCGCCACCGGCGAGCACCACGCCGCAGCCGCCGACCACGAACATCAACCACGCCAACCGGTCCAGCGTCTCCTTGGTCGGCTGCAACGACCGCGAGAGCACCAGGGTGGCCCCGTTTTTCGTGCGACGCGCGTACACCCGCTGGTTGTCGACCGTGCGCAGCGAGGAGTCGACCTTGCCCTTGAACACCGCCCATTCCGGCGCGCCGATCCGCGTCTTCGTCGGTTGCGCTGGAGCCAGCGGCAGGTCGGGCATCTCCGGGTAGATGATCGCGATGCCGGTGTCGTTGGCGTACACCGCGGCGAAGGAGAGCAGCGCCTGGAAACCGGCCTCATCGATATTGTTGTTGACCATCACCTGCGCCCGCGCACGCAGCTGATTGTCCACATCCGCGTACAGCGAGCGCGCCACCATCGCGTAGGCGGCGATGGAGGTGAGCGCGACGGCGACCAGCACCACCGACGCCGCCAGCAATGTCACCCGCCAGCGCAGGGTCACCGAGCTGGTGAGCGGCATCGGCGGGCGCATCTCGGGCGCGTCCGGCGGATGCCCGAACCCGGCGATCACGGGTTGGCGCGGATTGGTCCTTCCCACGGCGACGATGCTCCTACGGCGGCGTCTCGCGCAGCACGTAGCCGACGCCGCGCACGGTGTGGATCAGCCGCGGTTCGCCGTCGGCCTCGGTCTTGCGGCGCAGATAGCCGATGTAGACCTCGAGCGCGTTGCCGGAGGTGGGGAAGTCGTAACCCCAGACCTCCTCGAGGATCCGGCTGCGGGTCAGCACCCGCCGCGGATTGGCCATCAGCATTTCCAGCAGGGAGAATTCGGTGCGGGTGAGGCTGATGGCGCGCTCGCCGCGCGCCACCTCGCGGGTGACCGGGTCCAGCGAGAGATCGGCGAATTTCATGGTCTCCGACGTCTCGACCGCCGAATCGGCCGCGGTACGGCGCAGCAGGGCGCGCAGCCGCGCGAGCAGCTCCTCGAGGGCGAAGGGTTTGGGCAGATAGTCGTCGGCGCCCGCGTCCAGTCCCGCGACCCGCTCGGAGACCGAATCGCGCGCGGTGAGCACCAGGATCGGCAGATCGTCACCGGTGCTGCGCAGCCGCCGACACACCTCGAGCCCGTCCAGCCGCGGCATCATCACGTCCAGCACCAACGCGTCGGGCCGCCCCGCGGCCACCTTGTCCAGGGCGTCGACCCCGTCCACTGCCAGATCGACGGAGTAGCCGTTGAAGGTGAGCGACCGGCGCAGCGATTCCCGAACCGCGCGGTCGTCGTCGACTACCAGAATGCGCATGGCCTCCAGTCTGAACGTATCGACTGAGAGTCGACTGAGAAGCAAACATCCGACACGCCAGCGGATCTGCCGGGATGACCTGCGCGTTCGGGGCCGGGGGCGCGCTTTGTTTTCGCGCGTGTGTGAAAGTGCTTGCGTACAGCGAATTTCGGCGAACCACCCAGTGAACCATCGAATTGCCGCGACGATGTTCACACGGTATGTTGCCTGCGGTAAAAGTAGACCCCTAGTTGGTTCTCAACCCGTTGGACCCGTACGGTCGACAGTTCACTGAGTGCGAATTCGAACACCCACCGGGTACGGCGCCTCTCGTGAGCGGGGCCCTCGGGGCAGCGCGGTCGGAGCCCGGGGCAACTACGCGAGCGGAGGCGACGGAAGCGGGATGGGCACTGCACCGCGGCCATGGCAGAGGAGTCTGTCCAACCTGTCCGTGACCAGCAAGGTCGGCATCGTCCTGCTGCTACCGGTGCTCCTGGCCTCGACTTTCGCGGTGTTACGCATCAAGGACGAGCTCGGCCGGATCGCCGAGTTGGACGCCGCGAGCGAGCAGGCCCGGATCATCCGGCCCACGCTGGCCTTCGCCGCCGCCGCTGAACAGCTCGCCGTCGTCGCGGGCGGCGGTGAACGCCCCACCGACGCTGTGCTCGATCAGGCGACCGGGCGATTCGACAAGGCGACGGCCGAGCTGCAGTCGGCGCTGAAGACGACCCGCGGCGAGAAGCGGGCGATCGGCGAGCTGACCGAGGCGTTGGCCGCCGGGCGGACGCTGCGCAACAATCCGCGCGCCAACAACCCGACCGCGATCGGCCAGCAGGCCGACGAGGTGGCCCGGCACGTCGGCACCGCCCTCACCGCGCTGCCCACCCCGCAGGACGGCACGATCTCGCACTACTTCGACCAGCTCGGCGCCGTCGCCGCCGCGCGTCGCCAGTTCACCCAGCAGCAGCTGCTGATCACCGGCGGCGAAATCGGCGACAATCCGGCCGCGCTGGCCCGCGTGCTCAGCGCCATCGGCGCCGAGCAGACCATGGTCCACCACTACACCTCCATCGCGCCGGACTCCGCGGTCCGGCCGGAGGTGCTGCTGAACGCGCTGCAGACCCGGATGAACGCGCTCAGCCAGAACTCCTCGGAGCCGATCGCCGTTCCCGGCGTGGCGGATTCGATGCGGATCAGCACCGACGCCTACAACGAGGCCACCGACCGGCTCGCGACGCTGATCGATTCGGGCCTGTCCCGACATTCCATCGACGCGCGCACCAATGTGCTGCGCGATGTGGCGCTGGTGGTCGTCACCCTGCTGGTGGGTCTGGCCCTGGCGCTGGCGGTCGCCCGCTCGCTGGTCGTCCCCGTGCGGCGGCTGCGCCGCGACGCGCTGCAGGTCGCCCATACCGATCTGCCCGCCGAGCTGGCCGTCGTGCGCGAGGGCGGGGCGACCCCGGAGATCGTCCCGGTCGATGTGGACACCACCGAGGAGATCGGCCAGCTGGCCCGCGCGGTCGACGATATGCACCGCCAGGCCCTGCATCTGGCCGCCGAGCAGGCCCGGCTGCGACTGCAGATCGGCAATATGTTCGAGACGCTGTCGCGGCGCAGCCAGTCGCTGGTCGAACAGCAGTTGGCGCTGATCGAGGATCTGGAGCGCGACGAGGACGATTCCGATCGGCTGCAGAGCCTGTTCCGCCTCGACCACCTGGCCACCCGCATGCGCCGCAACGGCGACAACCTGCTGGTGCTGGCCGGGACCGCGTTGCGCCGCGGCATGCTGCCGCCGACACCGCTGTCGGACATGCTCTGGAGTGCGGTGTCGCAGGTCGAGGACTATCAGAGGGTGGAGATCGGCACCGTGCCCGACGGCATCGTGGCCGGTGAGCCCGCGGTCGACATCGAACATCTGCTGGCCGAGCTGATCGACAACTCGCTGCGCTATTCACCGCCCAACACCCCCGTCGCGGTGTCGGTGACGCGCGCGGTCGACGGCGGCTATCTCATCGAGATCACCGACCGCGGCCTGGGCATGTCGTCGGAGGATCTGCGCGCGATCAACGAACGGCTGGCCTCCGGTGGCGAGGTGACCGTCGAGACCGCCCGGCGCATGGGTCTTTTCGTCGTCGGTCGCCTGGCCAAGCGGCATACCGTCACGGTGAGCCTGCGCCGCACCTCGGCCGCGGGACAGCAGGCGGGCATCACGGCCAGCGTGCATCTGCCCGGCGCGCTGGTCTCCCCGCTGCCGGAGTCCGCGACCGGTCCGCAGCCCATCATCGCCCCGTTCCCCAGCCCGCTCGGCCCCACGCCCCTGGCCGCGGTCCCGGACGCCGAGCAGACCGGCCTGTTCACCCGGCCGGAACCCGAACTACCGCAACGCCGCCCGGGCGAGGCGGCGGACTTCGGCCCGCCGATCCCGGCCGAGGATCTCGAGGGACCGGACCCGGCGCTCACCGACGGCCTGTTCACCCACGGCGGCACGGGCCACCTGTTCACCCATCGCGAATCCGCCCACGCCGACAATGTGATCGGCGGATCCGCCGCCGATTTCGGCCGCGACGACGAGGTGCCCGCCGCCGCGGCGGACGCGCCCGAACTCGATCCGGTCGACGATGACCGGCGCGAGTGGGAACCGGCCCGCTCGGACGACGACCTCGCATCGCGCGATCCGGAATCACCGTGGGCGGATGAGCCGTTCGCCGACCGGGATGCGGATCCGTCCGGGCAGGAAGATCCGTTCCCTCGACAGGATTCGGAACCGACACGTACCGATAACTCCTTCACCCCAGAAGATTTCGCATCAATTCGGGCGGAGGACGGCTTCGTACGGCAGAATTCGGAATCGGAGCATGCGGAAGACGAATCCGCGCAGCAGGATTCGGAACCGCTCGACATCTGGGCCGAAGCCGAGGACTACCCGCCGCAGCGAGACGATGAACACACCCTGGCTCAGCAGCCGGCCGCCGAGGCGGCCTCCGGCACCGGCGACGGACCGACGCCGATCTATCAGCGCATGGTCTCGGAATGGCTGGTCGAGCCCTCGTCCAGTGGGCCCGTCGACGGCTGGTCCTCACCGGCCGACGCCGGTTGGGCGGCCGCGGCCGAGGCCAGCAGCCCGACCACGGCGCGGCACACCGAGGGCGGCCTGCCGATCCGCCGACCGGGCGCGCAGCTGGTGCCCGGCGGCCTCACGACCACGAACCGATCCGGTGCCCCCGATCCGGAGGAGATCCGCACCAACTTGTCCAGGCATCTGAGCGGCGTCCGCAGCGGACGCGCGGACGCCCAGTACTACGACGGAGGGCCAGCATGACCGATACCCAGCAGACCACGACCGGGACCGACGAGAACCTGAACTGGCTGGTGACCCGCTTCACCCGCGACGTTCCCGGCGTATCCCACGCGGTGCTGGTCTCGGCCGACGGCCTGCTGCAGGCCACCAGCCCGCATCTGCCCGGGGACCGGGCCGAGCAGCTGGCGGCCGTCACCGCCGGGCTGGCCAGCCTGTCCTCGGGCGCGGCCCAGCTGTTCGACGGCGGCAAGGTCATGCAATCGATCGTGGATATGCAACGCGGCTACTTATTGGTGATGAGCGTGGGCAACGGCTCGCATCTGGCCGTGCTCGCCAACAAGCAGCACGACATCGGCCGCATCGGATACGAGATGGCGCTGCTGGTGGATCGGGTCGGTTCGGTCGTGCAAGCCACGGCCCGTTCGGCGGTCTAGAGAGTGCGATGTCGAGTTCCCTCGGTGCCGGCTCCGGCCGGCCAACCACACGCGTCCGCCCCTATGCGCTGACCGCCGGGCGGACCGAGCCCGCGGTCGAGCTGCCGCTGGAGGCGGTGGTCGAAACCCTGCCGTACGCCAACCAATTCGACTGGCCGATCGGCGATATCCGCACCGATATCCTGCGCCTGGGCACGGCCCGGCTGTCGGTGGCCGAGATCGCCGCGCACATGCAGCGACCGCTGGGCATGATCCGGGTCGTGATCGGCGATCTGGTCGTGGCGCGAACCATGCGGGTGCACACCACACTCAGCGAGCACGCCAGTTTCGACGAGCGCCGCGACCTGATGGAGAGGACCCTGCGTGGACTGCGTGCCCTCTGATCCCGAACTACCGAAAACCGCTGTCACCAGCCCGAATTCGCCCCACCCCCCGCCCGGAACACCAGGACCGTACCAGAATCCCTTCATGCCGCAGCACAATTCGCTACCGCCCTCCACCTCCGCCTCGGATGCCGCACTACCGCAACCGAATCCGTTCTCCCCCGATATCGACGGCCGGACCGCCTCCACGAAGATCGTGGTGGCGGGCGGTTTCGGCGTCGGAAAGACCACCTTCGTCGGCGCGGTCTCGGAGATCGTCCCGCTGCGCACCGAGGCGATGGTGACCGGGGTGTCCGACGGCGTCGACGATCTGTCGGCCACCCCGGGCAAGGAAACCACCACGGTCGCGATGGATTTCGGGCGGATCATCCTGCCCGGCAACCTCACGCTGTACCTGTTCGGCACGCCCGGCCAGCGCCGGTTCTGGTTCATGTGGGACGACCTGATCCGCGGCGCGATCGGCGCGGTGGTCCTGGTCGACACCCGCCGCATCGAGGACAGTTTCGCCTCGGTGGACTTCTTCGAGGCCCGCGGGCTGCCATTCCTGGTGGCGGTCAATCGTTTTCCCGACGCGCCGCGCTTTCCGGTGACCGAGATGCGCGAGGCGCTGTCGGTGCGCGATGGCGTGCCGATCGTGGACATCGATGCGCGCGACGCGGGCGAGGTGCGCGGGGCGCTGGCAGCGGTCACCGAATACGCGATCCAGCGCCTCAAGGCGGCACAGCGGCAGGCCGTCGGTCAGAGCTGAGGGGCGGGGCCTTGAGTTATTTCACAATGGGGTTGTGGGTTCTCGGGCTGTCGCTCGGTGTTTCGCTGGCGGGCGCCCTGGTCGGGCTGGCCTGCATCCGGCAGTCGATGCTGTCGGTGACCGCCAAGTTCCGGCTGGTGTGGCTGACCGCCGCGGCGGTATCGATCGGCGCGGTCGGCACGTGGCTGGCCGTGTACGTCGACATGCTCGGTGTCGGCATTCCGGGCGGCGAGGTCCACTACGACGTCGGCCGGGTCGGCCTGGCGGCGGTGCTCGCGGTGGTCGCGGTGCTGGCCGGGCTGCTGGTCGCCGGTCGCGCGCCCGCGCTGCCCCGACTGGCGGCGGGCAGCGCGGTGATGGGACTCGGGCTGGGGCTGATGCATCTGCTGAGCATGGACGCGATTCGGGTGCAGGGTTCGGTCACACTGAATCCGTTCGCGGCCTTCGGCGCGACGGTGCTGGCCGTGGCCGCGTCGGCGCTGCTGCTGGTGACCACGACCCGGCCGCGCGCCCTGCTCACACTCGCGGGAGTGGCGGCGATCTTCGCGATCGCCGTGTGCGCGCTGCACTATCTCGGTCTGGCGGGCGTGCGGGTGCGGCTGGACGCCACGGCGCGACTGCCCGCGGGCGACGATCTGTTCACGCTGTTCGTGCCGGTCTTCGTGCTGGGCACGCTGTCGCTGGCGGTGCCGATCACCGCGGTGCTGGTGGCGCCGGATCGCTCGAGCAGCGCGCGGGCGGCGCGCCGGACTGCGGCGCAGCCGCCCGCGCGACGCCGTTCGCTCAGCTCGCAATCGTCCTGAGCCGAAACGACATTCGGGCCGGATCACCGAGGTGATCCGGCCCGAGGCGTAGGTGGGGACCCGTCAGGGCGCCGGAGCGGGAACCGGCGGGGTGGCGACGTCGGCGAAGAACTGAATCAGCGCCACCGCCACCACGGGCCCACCGATGATGATGGTGCCCGCGACCGCGCCCATGGCCGCCAGGGCCGCGCCGGTCACCAGGCAGCCGCCGATCGCGGCCGGAACCGCCAGCGTGCCGATGGTGACCGCGGCACCGGCCAGACCGGACACGATGCCGCCGGCGACGCAGCCGATGCCCGCACCGATCGCGGTGCCCACCAGGGTGCCGATCGCGACGCCGATCGAGATCTCGCTGGAGAGGTTGCTCAGCGCCTGGTTGAAGTTCGGGTTGGCGGTGGCGTCCACGTAGCGCAGATCCGGCACGCCCTTCGCGACCGGGGTGGCCGCGGCGCGGTCGACGCTCGGGGTCAGGGTCGCGGTGTTGCCGTCGATCGCCGCCGCGATTGGGAAGCTCAGACCGTCGCGCTGATAGCTCAGCGGAAGCGCAGCAACCACCCGGCCACTGCCGTCGAGAACCTGGAACTGACCGTCGCGGGCCGCCATCGAACCGCTGTCGGTGCTGACGACGACCGAGTGGTCGACCAGGCTCGCGCGGTAGTGGATGCCCGGCGCGACATCGGTCTGCAGCGTCGAATTCGACGCCGGGGCGGGCTCGGCGTAGGCAGTACCCGCCGAAACACCGAGAGCGGCAATGACCAGCGCCGATGTCGCGGCGAACTTAGTGAACCTCATCTGGAAACGCTTTCTTCAGCAGGTGCGCCACCAACCATTGGCGCGCAGGCTCCGAATCGAACCTTCCAGCATGCTGTCTTGCTATTATTACGAACGAGTAACAAGGCCCATCAAGAACCCGCCAAGAATGTGCCGGATGTGTTAAAAAGCCGAAAATTCGGCATTCGACGACCGGCTGAGGGCCCCAGCAAACCCTCAGCCGATTCGATGGGACAACTACATCTCGCCCACGCGCACGTTGGTGTCGATGATCCCGAAGGCCTCGCCCTGCGGGGCGGCGACGATGGCCATCCGGCCCACCGGGGAGTCGGTCGCGGGCATCATGACCGTGGCGCCGAGTTCCCGGGCGCGGCCCAGCCCCTCGTCCACGTTGTCGTACTGGAACCAGGTCATCCAGTAGCTGGGCATGGGTTCGCCCGGCATCAGGGTGTCGTCGTTCATCCCACCCGCGGGCTGTTCGGCGCCGGGCGGGGTGAACATGGCGTAGCGCATCGTCGCGCCGTCACCGATGTGCTCGTAGGTGTAGCCGAAGACGTCGGCGTAGAACCGCTCCGCGGTATCCAGCTGCCGGGTGTGCAGCTCGTTCCAGCAGTACGCGCCGTGCTCGTTGTGCACGGCCGCGCCGTTGTGGGCCCTGGCCTGCCAGA
Source organism: Nocardia sp. CDC159 (assembly GCF_023740735.1). Taxonomy (GTDB): domain Bacteria; phylum Actinomycetota; class Actinomycetes; order Mycobacteriales; family Mycobacteriaceae; genus Nocardia; species Nocardia pulmonis. The sequence continues at coordinate 203,325 of NZ_JAMRXH010000012.1, read as the reverse complement.
CGCCGAAAACCGCGCCAGTGGTGTCGGAGCCGACGAACATCCGTCCGGCATCGAGCACGTCGAAGGGCGTCATCATGACCTGACCGCCCGCGTCGGCCACCTTCGCGGCGATCTCGTCGGCATCGTCGGCCGCGAAGTAGGTGGTCCAGACCGACATCATGCCCGCCTGCGGCTTGGGGCCGATCCCGGCCACGGACTGCCCGTCCTTCATGGCCATCAGATAACCACCGGCTTCCTCGCCGCCGCCCTCGATCGCCCAGCCGAACAGGCTCGCGTAGAACTCGCTCTCCTTGACCGGATCGTCCACCTGACAGTCCACCCAGCAGGGGGTGCCTTGCGGCCAAGGTCCGTCGTGAACAGGCATCAGATATCTCCGTTCTGATCGTGCTGTTGCCTGCGGCCGCGGGTCGGCTTCCGACCGAACGCGCGCCGATGCGCACCCGCCCCAAAAGTGATGCCGATCACACGGCCATAAGTAGTGAACCAGCTACCACCGACAACTTCGGCGAGTCGACACTCGCACCCGTTCAGCCCCCTCACATCCGCGCCGACCTTCGCCATGCGCCAGCGAGTCATCGCCATGCGAATTACAGTGGGATTCATGCGTTTCGGCCTGGACTACGCCGCCGCTCGGCCCGGTGGCAGCGCGATCCGGGCCGCGGGTTACGACTTCGTGGTCCGTTACCTGTCCTCCGGTGGCGCGACCCTGCCGGGCAAGTTGCTCACGCCCGAGGAGGCGGCCGATCTGCGCGGGCACGGCGTATCGATCGTGTCGAACTGGGAGACCACCGCGAACCGCATGCTCGACGGCTACGCCGCGGGGGTAACCGATGCCCGCGCGGCACTGAACCAGGTGCTGCGCTGCGGCGGCCGCACCGATCGCCCGATCTACTTCTCCGCCGATTTCGACGCCACCCCGCGGCAGCAGCCCGCGATCAACGCCTACCTGGACGGGGCCGCGAGCGTGCTCGGCCGGGCGAATGTCGGGATCTACGGCGGGTACTGGCCGGTGAGCCGCGCGCTGGACGCCGGTGCCGCGCAGTGGGCCTGGCAGACGGTCGCCTGGTCCGGCAGCAATCGCGATCCGCGGCGGCAACTGTTCCAGACCGGACAGCAGGTCCTGGTCGGGGGCGTGGTGTGCGATGTGAACGAGGCCCTGACCGAGGACTTCGGGCAGTGGGACTTCATCGAGGAGGAAGGATCGGACGTGACCCCGGAACAGGACGCGATCCTGCGCGACATCCAGATCCAGCTGCGCGGGCCGGGCCTGTCCGGCTGGCCGCAGCTGGGCGCCGATGCCGCCGGTCGCAACCGCACGGTGGTGGACGGGCTGGCGGCCGCCCTGCAGCAGATCGCCGAACTGCGCACGGAGATCAGTGAATTGGAGGCGACGACCGCCGAGCTGAGCAAGCAGGTGCAGGAGCTGTCGGAGCACAACCACTGGCCCTGGCCGTTCTCGCTGCTGTCCGGTCCGGCCGCGGCCGTCAGCGGCGGGCTGAACCGCCTGGAGTCGCTGATCGACGAACTGCCCCGGCCGGGACGGGCCGACGGTGGAAAATAGCGGGAACGTCCCCAGAAGTGGCGATGAGCGGGTTCTTCCGGTGATCCGGAAGAACCCGCCCTCCCGGATGAGGGTACCGGCGCAGGGGCACGAAAGCATCACTTCGAGCAGACTTTTTCGTTGCTGAAAAACGTACTAGCAGTACGTAATTCAGAATGCAGCTATTTGCCCGTTACCGCAATCGTCGCCGTTCGTCGTCATTGCCCGTGACGAGCCGATAACCAACTCGTCGCTGTACTCGGACAAATCCGCCAAACTGACGCAGGCCGTCCGACCGGAAACTCCTTCGCGCCGCGCCGCACCAGCACATTCCCCGCTACAGCTTCTCGGGATCGATCAGCCCCCGCCGCACGGCCGCGACCAGACGCCGGGGCACCTTGCGCACCACCCCGTCGACCCGGACCGGAACCAGGTCCGGCGGCGTCGCCTTCCAGTTGGCCCGTCGGCTGCGGGTGTTCGCCCGCGACATTCGCCGCTTCGGCACCGCCATGTCTCAGCTCTCCTTCCGCGCGGCCGGATCGGCCTGGGCGCGTACCCGTTTGCCGTACTTGCGTTCGAACCGCTCCACCCGCCCCTGGGTGTCGAGCACGCGGTTGGCACCTGTCCAGAACGGATGCGAATCGGCGGTGACGTCGACGGTGATGAGCGGATAGGTGTTGCCGTCGGACCACTCCACGGTCCGGGTGCCGGTCGCGGTGGACCGGGTGAGGAAGCGCTTACCGGTGCTCGCATCCTCGAATACGACCGGGTGGTAATCCGGATGAATTCCCGACTGCACGGGCCTACCTTTCGTTCGCGCGCTGCTCACCCACCGGTGAGACGCTGGTTTCGCTTGTGTCGCAAGGGTCTTCGTGCCAATCACCAAACGGGTCCTCCCACTGCGCGACCAGTTCGGGCGCCCCGCGCAGCAGCATCAGCTCGGCCTCGTCGAGCAGGGCCCAGTGCAGGGCGTGGCGGATCTCGTCGGCATCGGCGTCGCGGGTCAGGATCACCAGCGAGATATGGCGATCGCCGAAGTGCTCGTCCCAGTGCAGCGCGGCCAGCGCTCGGCGATCGGGATCGACACTCGCCAGTTCCTCCGCATCCATTGCGGCCAGCCAACGTCCGGCGCTGCCCACCCGCAGCCCGGCCCCGGCCGATTCGAGCCACACCACCTCGTCGGGCTGGGTGGCCAGCCAGATCCGGCCGCGCGCGGTGACCACACCGTCGAACAGCACATCCAGCGCCTCGTGCAAGCGCCCCGGATGGAAGGGACGGTCGGTGGCGAATTCGATCAGTTCGACCCCGGATTCGGTGTGCAGCGGCGGCTGGCCGCGCAGCAGTGGGGCGTGCGCGTCGAAGCGACGGCCGCGCCGGGAATCGGCGGGAATCGCCTGCAGCAGACCCTCGATCTCACCCGTGCTCAGCATGGCCGGATCGCCCACCCAGACCAGCGGGGCCCGCGGAATCAACCGCTCCAGCACCGCGCCCAGCTGCTCGCGCTCGTGCACGGTCATGGCGTCGACCCCGAAAACCAGTGCGGCATCGGCGAAGTCGACCTGGCCGACGGCAACCTGCGCGACCGTCCGCTCGTCGTCGGCATCGGCCAGGCCGCGCTCGGCGAGGCTCTCGTCACTCAGCGCATCGGCCAGCCAGCCGCGCCCGTCCAGACAGGTCAGCACGGCCTCGATGCGCACATCGCGCCCCGCCGGACCGTCCACCCGGCCCACCACACCGGCGACCGGAACCTCCTCGATGGCATGGCATACCGCCTCGGCCTCGAAGGCCGGATCCAGCGCGATCACGATGCGCCGCACCGAATCTCGCGCCGCCAGCAGACACAGCAGCGGCAGCAGATCCGCGCGCAGTGTGCAGGTGACGCATCCGTGCGCGAGCTCGTGCACGGAGGTGGTCTCCCGCCCGTCGGCGAATACGGTCCGACGGACGATCCCCTCACGCAACTCCGTCAGATCGTGCCGCACCACGACGGTGCCGGGCGTGTCCCGCAGCATCCGCGCCACATGGTCCACGCCGGTCGTCGCGAGGCCCTCGAAGCCGGCCAGCACCACCACGGGCGTGCGGCGGTCGGGATGAGACAGCACCGGAACCCCTTTCGACAATGATTTTCATTTCCTATCGAGCCACGCTACAGTGTCGAGCGACCGTTGTCGAAAATGATTGTCGTTTGTGGTGTGCACGACGAGCGCCGCGCTGCCACGCCGAGGAGGGAAGCATGTCGGCCCACTGCCAGGTCACCGGGCGCAAACCGGGCTTCGGCAAGTCCGTGTCGCACTCGCACAAGCGGAACAGCCGCCGCTGGAACCCCAACATCCAGCACCGGACCTACCACCTGCCCAGCGAGGGCCGCCGCATCACGCTGACGGTCTCGGCCAAGGGCATCAAGACCATCGACCGCGACGGCATCGAGGCGGTCGTCGCCCGGCTGCGCGCGCGAGGGGAGAAGATCTGATGGCTCGCAACGAGATTCGGCCCATCATCAAGCTGCGGTCCACCGCGGGCACGGGCTACACCTACGTCACGCGCAAGAACCGGCGCAACGATCCCGACCGGATGATCATGCGCAAATACGACCCGATCATCCGCAAGCACGTCGACTTCCGCGAGGAGCGCTGATGGCCAAGAAGTCCAAGATCAACCGCAATGAGCACCGCAGGGCCGTCGTCGCCCGCTACGCCGAGCGGCGCGCGGAGCTCAAGGAGCTCATCCGCAAGCCGTCCACACCCGACGACCAGCGGGCCTTGGCGCAGCTAGCCCTGCAGAAGCTGCCGCGCGATGCCAGTCCGGTACGATTGCGCAATCGGGACGCCACGGATGGCCGCCCCCGAGGGCATCTCCGCAAATTCGGCCTTTCCCGGGTCCGGGTTCGTGAGCTGGTCCACCGAGGGGAGCTGCCCGGAGTGCGTAAATCGAGTTGGTAGACCTCCGCAGATCTCGCGAGTGAGTAAGGAACCGCTGACATGCCAGTGAAGCGATCACCGTCGAAGAAGGTCCGCGCCGAGCAGGCGCGCCGCCCGAAGAAGAACCCGCTCATCGCCGCGGGCGTCGAAACCGTCGACTACAAGGACGTGAACCTGCTGCGCACGTTCATCTCCGACCGCGGCAAGATCCGCAGCCGCCGTGTCACCGGCCTCACCCCCCAGCAGCAGCGACAGGTCGCCATCGCGGTGAAGAATGCCCGCGAGATGGCCCTGCTGCCGTTCACCAGCCGCTGAGTCCAACGCGAAGGCCCCGACGTTCGCACGTCGGGGCCTTCGTTGTTCACGGAATCGTCAGGACCTGCCCCACATCGATCGCGTCCGGATTGTCGATGCCGCTGGCCTGGGCGATCTCGCCGTAGCGATTGCCGTCACCGTAGAAGCGCTCGGCGATGGCCCACAGGGTGTCGCCGGGCTCGACGGTGTAGGTGCGCGGCTCGGGGGCGGGCGGCGGGGGCGCCTGCTCGGCGGCCGGTTCGTTCACCGGAGCGGCGGCCGCCTCCTCGACCTGGATCGGATTGTCGGTGTTGGTGCCCGAGGCCCACACCGCGCTGCCGTCCTTGCCGTACAGCACCACATTGCGATCGGCCTGCACGACCAGCCGATCGACCTCCTTGCCATCGGTGTCGGTGGCCCAGGCCGGGCCATCGTCGGAGTACAACACGAAGTTGCCGTCGTCCTGCAGGACCGCGCGCTTGACGCCCTGCTCGTGGGTATTGGTGGCCCACACCACACCGCCGGGCTCCGACAGCACCAGATTGCCGTCGTTCTGCAGCGTCAGGGTGTACGCACCACCCTGGAGGGATTGGCCGAGACCGAGTTCATCGCCTACGTTCAGCGTGTCGCCCATCGGAGGGTCCTTTCGGGACAGGGTTTCGCTTGCTCATAAGTCGATGGCGCAGAACTGCATTCGCTCATCGTTTGCAGACACTACTGTTCGGTACCCGCCCGCGCACCGATTACGCGCAGTCGTTGTCGAAAGTTCACTGTCGGGCCGGACACATCCGGACAGTGCCCGCGATCGACCCACTAGGGTGGGTGGCCATGAAACCGATCTCGGGCTCGCGGCGCGCGGTCGCGGCCGCCGCCACCCTGCTCACTCTCCTGGTCGCAGGCTGCGGCCAGGCGAACAACGATGGCGCACAGGGGAATACGAGCGCGAACCCGACCTCCACACCGAGCACGCCGACCGAACAGACCACCCCGCAGCCCGGCCGGGCGTTCACCGCGAATCCGGCGATCGTCAATTCGCGTCCGGTCCCGTTCGACAGCTGGACCCGCGTCGCACCCGATCGGATCGCGGTCAACTTCCAGATCGGCTCGCCGGAATGCTATGGCGTGGACGCGAGTACGAACGAGACCGACAGCACGGTAACAGTCGAGTTGCGGGCAGGCACGCTGCCGGAGGCGGTCGGGCGGATGTGCACGATGATCGCCGTATTCGGCACGCTGGAGATTACACTGAAGCAACCATTGGGCAACCGAAAGGTGCTCAGCGCCAGGTGAATACACTCACCTCGAAATTCGGAGTGATGTACCTCACAGCGAGAGATTCCACTGCGGTTATAGCGGTTCGGTCTACCGCACGGACCCCGCGGAAGTGGTACCTTCCCTGCTCTGTAGGCACCCGGCGTACGCGCCGGGATGACGAAACCTGGGAGTCGGGATGGCTATGGCCCGGCGCCTGGAAGACGAAGCCCCTGCGCGGAGACCACGTCCACGCAGGGGCTTCGATATATCTCAGTGCGCGAAGTGCCGCGCGCCCGTGAAGTACATCGCCACACCGGCCTCCCGGCAGGCGTCGATGGTGAGCTGGTCACGCACCGAACCACCCGGCTGCACAATGGCTTTCACACCGGCGGCGATCAACTGCTGCGGACCGTCCGGGAACGGGAAGTAGGCATCGGAGGCGGCCACCGAACCCCTGGCCCGCTCACCCGCCCGCAGCACCGCCAGATGCACCGCGTCGACCCGGTTGACCTGACCCATACCCACGCCGACCGAGGCGCCGTCGTGCGCGAGCAAGATCGCGTTCGACTTCACCGCACGGCAAGCGCGCCAAGCGAATTCGAGATCGGCCAGCGTGGACTCGTCGACCGGGTCGCCGGAGACCAGCGTCCAGTTGGCCGGATCGTCGCCCTCGGCGTCGACGATATCGGTCTGCTGCAGCAGCGCGCCGCCGCTGATCGGGCGCAGTTCCGCACCACCGCGGCGCGGCTCCTGGGCCACCAGGATGCGCACATTCTTCTTGCGCTGCAACACTTCCACCGCACCATCGGCGTAGCCGGGCGCCACGATCACCTCGGTGAAGATCTCGGCGACCTGCTCGGCCATCGCGACGCTCACCTCGCGATTGGCCGCGATCACGCCGCCGAACGCGCTGACCGGATCGCAGGCGTGCGCCTTGCGGTGCGCGGCGGCGATATCCGCGCCGACAGCGATGCCGCAGGGGTTGGCGTGCTTGATGATCGCGACCGCGGGGGCGCTGTGGTCCCAGGCGGCACGCCAGGCGGCATCGGCGTCGGTGTAGTTGTTGTACGACATCTCCTTGCCGTGCAACTGCTTGGCCTGCGCCAGACCCGCCGGGCCGGATTCGTTCACATACAGCGCCGCCGCCTGATGCGGGTTCTCGCCGTAGCGCAGCACTGTCTCCTGGGTCCAGGTGCCGCCCAGCCAGGCCGGGAAGCGCTGTCCCGCTTCGGGATCGGCCGCCAGCACATTGGTCATCCAGCTCGCCACCGCCACGTCGTAGCTCGCGGTGTGCTGAAAGGCCTTGGCCGCCAGGGTGGTTCGCTCGGCGAGGGTGAAGCCGCCGGACTTCACCGCGGCCAGCACGTCGTCGTAGTCACCGGTGTCGACGACCACCGCGACCGACGGATGGTTCTTCGCGGCGGCGCGGACCATCGACGGGCCGCCGATATCGATCTGCTCGACACATTCGTCCGGCGTCGCGCCGGAGGCGACGGTCTGGGTGAACGGGTAGAGGTTCACCACCACCAGTTCGAATGCCGCCACGCCCAATTCGGCCAGCTGCGCGGCGTGCTCGGGCTTGCGCAGATCGGCGAGGATTCCGGCATGTACCCGCGGGTGCAGGGTCTTCACCCGGCCGTCCAGGGTCTCGGGGAAGCCGGTCAGCTCCTCCACCTTGGTCACCGGAATTCCGGCGTCGGCGATGCGCGCCGCGGTGGATCCGGTCGACACCAGCTCCACGCCCGCGGCGTGCAGGCCGGTGGCCAGCTCGACCAGTCCCGTCTTGTCGTAGACGCTCACCAGCGCCCTGCTGATCGGCTTGCGCTCACTCACCGGAGAACTCGCTCATCTGGGATAACTGCCTTTCGTCCATCGGAGACAATGCCTCGGGTCGCGACGGCCGCGACGACCTGCGCGAGCAACCGCCGTTCGACGACCTTGATCCGCTCGTGCAGGGTGGCCTCGTCGTCGTCGGGCAGCACCGGCACCGCCTCCTGCGCGAGGATCGGGCCGGTGTCGACGCCCGCGTCGACCAGATGCACGGTCGAGCCGGTCACCCGCACCCCGTAGGCCAGCGCGTCACGCACCCCGTGCGCGCCCGGAAAGGACGGCAGCAGCGCGGGGTGGGTATTGACGATGCGGCCGCCGAAGCGATCCAGGAACGCCGGGCCCAGGATCTTCATGAAGCCCGCCGAGACCACCAGATCGGGCTCGTGGGCGGCCACGGCCGCGGTCAGCGCGGCGTCCCAGGCGGCCCGGTCGGGATGATCGCCCAGCGCCACCCGGAAGTGCGGGATACCAGCGGCGCGCGCGTGTTCGGTTGCGGCGCACGTCCGGTCGACGCCGACGGCCACGATGCGGGCCGGGTAGTCCGGTTCACCGGCGGCCTCGATCAGCGAGCGCAGCAGCGAGCCGGTGCCCGAGGCCAGCACGACGACGGACGCGGGCGCCGTCGGCGGCACCAACTGGGCGGGCGGGGTCGTCAGCGCTCTACTCCCTGTGTGCGGCGGGTGCGGGATGGCGGCGGCCAGTCCGGGCCGCCGCGTTAGAGCCTAACGACCGTCCACTTCGTCGCTGTCCGGCAGGTCCGCCTCCACCACCTCGGCATCGAGAATGTCGGAGCTCTCGGTGGTCTCGACGCGGGTGGACAGCGCCAGCGGCTCCTCGACCAATTCGCCGTCGACGACCGAGGTACCCGGCTCGGGCCGGTAGACGTAGCCGTCGTCGGGGTACTCCTCGGCGTAGTCGTCGTATTCGTCGTATTCGTCGTCGGGATAGTCGTCGTAGTCGTCCGCGTCGTGGTAATCCCCCGGCGGCAGATCGGCCGCGGGCGCGGCGAGGAACCACCGGGCCGCCAGCAGGCCGACATATCCCGCGGCGGCGGTCCAGACGAACGTCAATCCGGTGAACAGCCACACCCCGGGGCCGAGTTCGCCGAACGAGCCCGCCGCCCCACCGGCCGCGAGGCCGAGCACCGCCACGCCCGCCGCGGACAGTCCGGCCGCGGTCAGGGTGGCCCAGGGTGCGCGCACCCGATCGCCGGAGCCGCGGGCACATTCGCGTCCGGCCAGCACACCCACGACGATCGGGATCAGCAGCGCCACCGGCCACCACGCGGCCGCCGGCCCCTCGGGCACGGCGACCAGGATGGGCAGGGCGGGAATCGGCGCTCCGGTGATGCCGAACAGGCTCAGCGAGCCCGCGCCCAGATGGACGTCGGCGCCCACCAGCACGCTCGTCGCGTCGATCACGACGTTCGGCAGATAAGCCAGCGACAGCGCCGTCAGACCCACGACGCCCGCGAAATTGCCCGCCGCCCGGTAGGTCTCACCGATCCGCGACCAGTGCACCAGGAATGACACCAGGGTCAGCGCGGTTCCGGCGAACAGCAGCCGCTGCACCACCCGCAGCGCCGCCTGGCCGCCGGGCAGCACCCAGTCGGGCAGATAGGGCGTGATCAGCTCGGGCCGCCGAATGCCGATGCCGGCCGCCGCGGCCAGCAGATGCAGCCCACCCACGCAGCCGAAGGCGGCCAGGGTGTTCGGCGGCTGCAGCGCCACCACCGAGGAGGCGTCCTCGGCCACCGCCAGGCAGACCGCGGTGATCAGCAGCGGTCCCGACAGCGCCGCGCCCACGATCCAGCCGAGATCGGCGCGCGAGGACCGCGGTTCGACCGCCCGCGCACAGTCACGCGCGGCGAACCACACCACCACCCCGGTCGGCAGCAGCGGCAGCACTCCGAGCGAGGTCGTCCCGATCACCAGCGGAACCTGATGCACCGCAAGCCAACCGGCCGCGATCGCACCCGATGCCCCGGTCAGCCCGCCGTCCGCGGCGAACAACGTCGCGAGCACCAGCGCCACGATGGCGACCACGGTGAAACTCGACGTGCGCGCCGCGACAATGAGCAGCACCCGGGCCCGCTCGGGCGTCAGGGACAGAAAGATGTTGTCCTCGGGGGGATTCGGCTCGTCCGCGGTCACCGTCGATCCGGTCCGTCGCTGCCCGGACTCGTCCCACCTGACCAACGCCGACGACCTCACCTGCCCCTCCCGATAACCGTCCACCACGGGCGGCGAGTCGGAGGTCCACTCGTGAGCTTGCCCATGGGAATTCAGCGTGGCAGGTTTCCGCGCCGCCGCGAGTCAGGCGCGCCGCGCGGGCCCGACTCACCGGCGGCCGGAGGGGTTACTGCTTGTCGTCCTCCGGACGGAATGCCTTGGTGGCGTCCGCGGCCGGGTTCGAGTTCTGCTCGCCGCCGAACGGGCTGGACTGGGTGCTCTGCGGACCCGTCTGGCCCTGCTGGCCGTAGCTGGTGCTGCCGTACTGTTGCTGGCCCGGCTGCGCCGCGCCGAAATGCTGTGTGGCGCTCTCGTCACCGGCGGGCTGCTGCGCGGACCGCTGCGGCTGCGCCGCGCCGAAGGGCTGCTGCGCACCCTGCTGCCCGTAGGACGGCTGCTGGGTCTGGCCGTACTGCGGGGTCTGGCCGTACTGCTGCTGGCCGTACTGCTGCTGACCCGGCTGGCCGTAGGCGGGCTGCTGACCGTACTGGCCGTAGGCCGACTGCTGACCCGGCTGCTGACCGTAGGACGGCTGCTGGCCGTACTGCCCGTAGGCCGAGGGGTTCTGGCCGAACTGGCCCTGCTGCTGAGCCTGCTGGCCCTGGCCGTAGGACGGCTGCTGCTGGCCGTAGCCTCCCGGACCGCCGAATCCGCCCCCCTGCGGCGCGGCCGGTTTCGGGGCGGGCGGAGTCAGGATGCCGCCCTCGAACAGCACCGCCACCACCGCGGCCGCGGTCTGGACCAGGGCGAGGAACAGCACCACCCAGGCGCCCCACGCCAGGCTGTAGCCCTCACCGAGGCTGAACGACTGGAACAGCAGACCGAGGAAGCCCGCACCCGCCGCGGCCGCCGCCGCGCCGACCCAGTTCTGCTTGGGTAGCAGCGACAGTCCGGCCAGCAGGCCGCCGAGCAGCAGGAAAACCAACAGCGGCGAGATGCCACCGGCCTTGAAGAAGTTCGCGGTCTGCTCCGGAATGCGCAGTCCCAGCGCCGAGCCCTCGCCCGGGTTGTAGGTCGCATAGGAGGTGAAGCCGAGCAGGAAGTTGATGACGCCCAGCGCGGCGACACCGACGGTCAGATAGAACGGCAGCCCCTTGGCACTCGATTCACCGGCCGCCGTACCGGCACTGCCGCCGTTGCCCGGCTGCTGGCCGAAGCTGGGCGCGGAGGAGGGCGTCTGGGGAGCGTTGTACCCGGAGCCCCCGGTCGGGTAAGACATGGCGTCGTCTCCTATCGAGTCCTTCATGGTCTACACGGCTGGATGCCCTCTTGACGCTACTGCACTCGGGCGATCCGGTCACGGCGGCGGTTCGCACCGAACGCCCTGCATGGCCGCCGTCGGGCCCACGACGGCGAAGGCCGCCTCCCGACCAGGAGGCGGCCTTCCCTCGTTCGTCCACGAATCAGGCGTTGACAGCGGCCTTTTCGAGGATTTCGCGGGCCAGCGCGGCGGTCTCGGACGGCGTCTTGCCGACCTTCACACCCGCGGCCTCCAGCGCGTCCTTCTTGGCCTGCGCGGTGCCCGACGAACCGGACACGATCGCACCGGCGTGGCCCATGGTCTTGCCCTCGGGGGCGGTGAAGCCCGCGACGTAGCCGACGACCGGCTTGGTCACATTGGCCTTGATGTAGGCCGCGGCCCGCTCCTCGGCGTCGCCGCCGATCTCGCCGATCATGACGATCAGCTTGGTCTCCGGATCCTTCTCGAACGCCTCGATAGCGTCGATGTGGGTGGTGCCGATGACCGGGTCGCCACCGATACCGATCGAGGTGGAGAAGCCGAAGTCGCGCAGCTCGTACATCATCTGGTAGGTCAGGGTGCCGGACTTGGACACCAGGCCGATCGGGCCCTTGCCGGTGATGTTGGCCGGGGTGATGCCCACCAGCGACTCGCCCGGGGTGATGATGCCGGGGCAGTTCGGGCCGATGATGCGGGTCTTGTTGCCCTTCTCCACGTTGTAGGCCCACGCGTAGGCGGTGTCCTGCACCGGGATGCCCTCGGTGATGACCACGAGCAGCGGGATCTCCGCGTCGATGGCCTCGATGATGGCGTCCTTGGCGAACTTCGGCGGCACGAAGACGATCGAGACGTCGGCGCCGGTCTCCTTGATGGCCTCGGCGACGGTGCCGAACACCGGCAGCTCGATGCCGTTGCCGTCCTTGTCGGTGTGCGAGACGGTGGTGCCCGCCTTGCGGGCGTTGACGCCGCCGACGACCTGGGTGCCCGCCTTGAGCATCAGCGCGGTGTGCTTGGTGCCCTCGCCGCCGGTGATGCCCTGGACGATGACCTTGGAGTCCTTGTTGAGGAAGATAGACATTCTCGTTCGTCCTTTACTTGGCCGCGGCCAGCTCGGCGGCCTTGTCGGCGCCTTCGTCCATTGTCTGCGCCAGCGTCACCAGCGGGTGGTTGGCGTCGGCCAGAATCTTGCGACCCTCCTCGACGCGGTTGCCGTCGAGACGGACCACCAGCGGCTTGGTCGCCGAATCGCCCAGGATCTCCAGGGCCTTCACGATGCCGTTCGCCACGGCGTCACATGCGGTGATGCCGCCGAACACGTTCACGAACACGCTCTTGACCTGGGTGTCGCCCAGGATGACGTCGAGGCCGTTGGCCATCACCTCGGCCGAGGCGCCGCCGCCGATGTCCAGGAAGTTCGCGGGCTTCACGCCGCCGTGGTTCGCACCGGCGTAGGCGACCACGTCCAGGGTCGACATGACCAGACCGGCGCCGTTGCCGATGATGCCGACCTCACCGTCGAGCTTGACGTAGTTGAGGTCGTTCTCCTTGGCCTTGAGCTCCAGCGGATCGGTGGCGTCCTTGTCGCGGAACTGCTCGTGGTCCGGGTGGCGGAACTCGGCGTTCTCGTCGAGGGTGACCTTGCCGTCCAGGGCCAGGATCTCGTTGTCGGGGGTGCGGACCAGCGGGTTGACCTCGACCAGGGTGGCGTCCTCCTTGACGAACACCTCCCACAGCTTGGAGATGGTCACCGCGGCGGCGTCCAGGATGTCCTCCGGCAGGTGGCCCTGCTTCGCGATCTCACGGGCGAAGGCGAGGTCCACGCCCTTGGTGGCGTCGACGGGGACCTTGGCCAGGCGGTCCGGCTTGGTGGCGGCCACCTCCTCGATCTCCATGCCGCCCTCGACCGAGCACATGGCCAGGTAGGTGCGGTTGGCGCGGTCGAGCAGGAAGGAGATGTAGTACTCCGAGGCGATGTCCTTGGCCTCGGCGACCAGGATCTTCTTGGTGACGTGGCCCTTGATGTCCAGGCCCAGGATGTTCGACGCGTGAGTGAAGGCGTCGTCGGGAGTCGCGGCGTACTTCACGCCACCGGCCTTGCCGCGGCCGCCGGTCTTGACCTGCGCCTTGATCATCACGGGCTTGCCGATCTCGGTCGCGATCGCACGGGCTTCCTCGGCCGAGTCAGTGACCCGGCCTTCCGACGAAGGCACTCCGTGCTTCACGAAGAGCTCCTTCGCCTGATATTCGAAGAGATCCATGTACTCACCGTCTCGTCTGCGTTGTTGTGACAACGACTTCTGTTGGCGGCCCGTCGTCGGAGGCGGGTCGGCTCGGACTCTAATCAGTCACATGGACGCGAAATCAGCCGCATACAGCCTAAGTGGCGCAGGTCACGGGACCGCATCCGCGTCCACAAAACCCCTGGCCAAGCCTACTCGCGAGTAGCTTCTCGCCCGTGCGACGGATGAGCGGTCGCGACGGTATTTTTACGACAATTCGTCGTAGACGGACCTGCCGGGGTTACCCCCAGCACAGTTTCGTATTCCGTGCTGTTACCGTGATGAATCTCACATGTTTGACCGGATCGACCGTAGCGCTTGCTGACCTGCAATCGTTTCGTTACCGTCGATGCGGTCGATGTCACAGCACGGTCACGACTGGGGTCAGGGACTAGGAGGGACGGCAGGCTTGTTGCAGCACAGCGCTCCGCAGGTAGAGGGCCGCTCCGCAGGCGACTTGTCGACCGATCGGTTCCGTTCGAAACCGGGTTTCCGCCGATGAGCAACGGCCTGTTCCAACACAGTCAGCGCGCGCAGTCGGCCGGGCGCTATCGGCCCGAGGGCGAATCCTTCGACAACCATTCGTATTTCGGTGCGGCCGGATCGTTCGGCGGTTACGCCGCCCCGCGCGCCGATCACTTCGACGCCTGGCAGCACGAGCCCGCGAACGGCTGGAACGACGCCGACACCACGCACTGGGACGCCGCCGAGGACGCCTGGGACACGGGACATTCCGATGATTCCGGCTGGGATGCCTGGGACACCCACGACGACGATCAGCAGGCCGACGACGAGCCCTTCGACATCGCCCGGCTCGGAAACGCGTGGCCGCACAAGACCTCTCGCACCGACGGCGTGGCGGGACGCTCGAACAAACCCGGCGCTCGCCGATCCGGCGCCCATCGGATGCCCCCTCCCCCGGCCGCGCTGAAGGGCCGGGCGGCCGTGGTAGCCGTCGCCGCGGGCGCGGTCGTGGCCGCCGGGCAGGCCGGGATGGAGTCGGGCGGGCAGTCGCCCACCGCGACCACCGCCGACTACGAGGCCGCCGGTCAGGTACACGAGATCGCGGCCCAATCCCTCAGCACCGAAACCGAGGGCTCCCCCGCGCCGCAGGTGCTCAATGTCGCACCCGTCGCGGATCTGAGCCAGTTTCAGGACATCCTGCAGCACGGCCAGCAGTTCGCCGCCGAACTCGCCGCGCAGGAGGCCGCCAAGCTGCGGCCGCTGTTCTCGAAGTTCGCCAATGGCACCTTCACCTCCGGCTTCGGCAGCCGCTGGGGCGTCCAGCATCTCGGCGTCGACGTCGCCGCCCCCATCGGCACCCCCATCTACGCGGTCGAGGACGGCACGGTCCTCGACGCGGGTCCCGCCTCCGGCTTCGGCATGTGGGTCCGCCTCAAGCACGACGACGGCACCATCACCGTCTACGGCCACGTCGACACCGCCACGGTCTCGGTCGGCCAGCGCGTCATGGCGGGCGACCAGATCGCCACGGTCGGCAACCGCGGCTTCTCCACCGGCCCGCACTGCCACTTCGAGGTCTGGCTCCCCGGCGAGCACAAGATCGACCCCCTGCCCTGGCTGGCCTCGCGAGGCATTTCGCTGGGGCCCGAGCGCGACTGACGGCCCGCCAGCGCAGACCTCGGCGGAGCGGCGACGGGCGAAGCAGCCCGGACACGCTACAGCGGCTTGGACATGAATGTCCGTGGCGGGATGGAGTATCCGGCTCGCTAGCACAGTCGCACGGCGGCCAGGTTTTCCTGGCGCACCATGAGGTGCAGGGCGTGGACGTCATGGCGGCGGGCGAATTCCTCGGCGTGCTCGAGGGCCGCCGCGCCCAGTCCCGGCTCGACGAGCCGCCACCCCCTCCCTCCACCAGCAGCGCCAAGAACTTTCGCACCCCTTCCCGCCCTTCGCACCCCTTGCAGAGGCCCACAGAGGGTGCGAAGAGCCAGAAACAGTGCGAGGTTCGGCCCCTGCCGACCGGTAGGCCTTCGCCTCCGACTACAACTTCACCAAAGTCCGGCTGTACTGCGGGATCAGGCGAATCTTCCCCGCAGTGCCGAAGTCGATGGTGACCGTGGCGAGGGAGCCGAAGCCCTCGGCGGCGATTACCCGGCCCAGGCCGTACTTGTCGTCGCTGACTCGGTCGCCGACGGCCAGCACGAGATCGGAGTTGTTGCGTTTTCCGGCGGTCGCGGGGGCGGGGCGGCGGGGGGCGCGGTCCCGCAGGCCGGGGCGCTGGTCGGACCAGCCGTCGCCGCGGGTCCAGTCGCGCTCCAGGCCCTCGTCCTCGCCGCGGCGGCGGAAGCCGCGCGCCTGGGGCGAATTCGCGGGCTCGAGTCGCTGCCAGTCGATGAGGTGGCCCGGAATCTCCTGCAGGAAGCGCGATTCCGGATTCGAGACGGGCTGGCCCCAGCCGGAGCGGACGACCGCGCGGGTGAGATACAGCCGCCGTCGAGCGCGGGTGAGGCCGACGTAGGCCAGGCGACGCTCCTCCGCCAGCTCGGCGGGATCACCGAGCGCCCGCATGTGCGGGAACTGTCCGTCCTCCCAGCCGGTGACGAACACCACCGGGAACTCCAGGCCCTTCGCCGTATGCAGGGTCATCAGCGTGACCACCCCGGCGCCCTCGTCGGGAATCTGATCGGTATCGGCGACCAGCGACACCCGCTCCAGGAACGCCGCCAGCGAACCCGGATCCGGCTCGCCCTCACCGGCCTCCGGCAGCAGGCCCTCCGCCCGCGCGGCCTCCACGTTGTTGCGCGCCTCGGAGCTGAATTCCCGGGCCACGCTGACCAATTCGTTCAGGTTGTCGAGCCGGGCGCCGTCCTGCGGATCGTCGGAGGACTCCAGCTCCATGCGGTAGCCCGTCTTGTCCAGCACCGCCTCGACCACCGACCCGACGTCCGGGAATTCGACATCGTCCTGCGCACCGGCCGCGCGGATCTCCTCGAGCAGCTCGAGGAAGCCCGCGATCGCCCGCTGCGCGCGGGTGTTCAGCAGCGCGACCTTGCCCTCGGCCGCCTCGCGCAGCGCCTGGGCGAAGCCGATGCCGCGCTGTTCGGCGTGCACGGCAACACATGCCTCGGCCCGATCGCCGATGCCGCGCCGCGGGGTGTTGAGAATGCGCCGCAGGCTCACCGCATCGTCCGGATTCTCCAGCACCCGCAGGTAGGCGACGATATCGCGCACCTCCTTGCGCTCGTAGAAGCGCACGCCGCCGACCACCTTGTACGGCAGGCCCATACGGATGAAGATTTCCTCCAGCGCGCGGGAATTGTTGTTGGTGCGGTAGAACACCGCCACATCGCCGTAGTTGTAGTCGCCCTGGTCGACCAGCCGATCGATCTCGCGGGCCACGAACGACGCCTCGTCGTGCTCGTTGTCGGCGACATAGCCCACGATCAGGTCGCCGTCGCCCGCGTCGGTCCACAGCTTCTTCTCCCGCCGGCCCTCGTTGCGCGAGATCAGCGAGTTGGCGGCGGACAGAATGTGCTGGGTGGAGCGGTAATTCTGTTCCAGCAGAATGATTTCCGCATCCGGGAAGTCGCGCTCGAACTCCTCGATATTGCGAATCGTCGCACCGCGGAAGGCATAGATGGACTGATCGGCGTCGCCCACCACGCACAGCTCACTCGGCGGCACCGCGTCGGCGCGCTGGGCGGGGGCGAAGTCGGGATCGGCGGCCGCGGCGCCCGCGTCGGCGTCGTCGAGGGCAGCGTGATGGCCGACGAGCTCGCGCACCAGCACGTACTGGGCGTGGTTGGTGTCCTGATACTCGTCGACCAGCACGTGCCGGAAGCGGCGGCGGTAGTACTCGGCGACCTGCGGATGGTTCTGCAGCAGCGCGACCGTCTCCCCGATCAGGTCGTCGAAGTCCAGGGCGTTGGCGGCGCGCAGCCTGCGCTGGTACTCGGTGTAGACCTGGGCGACGATGCGGGGCAGCTCACTCTCGTCGGATTCCGCGTCGGCGGTCGCGGTTTCGGGATCGATGAGCTCGTTCTTGAGATTCGAGATGGCGGTGGCCAGCAGGCGCGGGGAATATTTCTTGGCGTCCAGGTCCAGATCGCGCCCGATCATGGCCAGCAGCCGCCGCGAATCGTCGGCGTCGTAGATGGAGAAATTGGAGTTCAGGCCCGGTAGCAGGGCGGCCTGGGTGCGCAGGATGCGCACGCAACTGGAGTGGAAGGTCGACACCCACATGCTCGCGGCGCGCGGGCCCACCAGCCCGGCCACTCGCTCGCGCATCTCGGCGGCGGCCTTGTTGGTGAAGGTGATGGCCAGGATCTGGCCCGGGGTGACGCCGCGGGCGGCCAGCAGATAGGCGATGCGGCGGGTCAGCACCGCCGTCTTGCCCGAACCCGCGCCCGCCACGATCAGCAGCGGGGAGCCCGTGTGCAGGACCGCCGCGCGTTGCTGCGGGTTGAGCCCCTCCAGCAGGCGTTCGGCCGCCGCGTTGCCGTCTCGATCCCTGTCCTGCGCGCGCCCGCTCCGCGCCTTGTCAGCCACCGTCGTATCCATCGCCCATCCACGCTACCGGCGGGGACCGACACGGATGTAGTTCCGGCGCATTCTCAGCAGCCTCTCAACGTGAAACTGTTTTGCATCACTCCGGGCCCGTGGCAGACTGGCCACATGACCAGCGCTCACACGACCTCTGCCCACGGGGCGGTCATCGGCAGTCGTCGCCACCGATCTTGCACCTGAGCGCACACCTGACGGGGGACAATGAAAGGCTCACCGGGTCTGAATCACGGTGAAAGAACCGATCGGTAACGGGTCGGGGCCGCCTGCCGATCGAAGTTCTGACACGAGGAGAGAAAGTATGAGCACCTCTACGACCGCGACCGGGTCCGACTCCGCGCTGCCCAGCAGCGAGGCGGAAATCGACAAGCTCCGCAAGGAGATCGATCGACTCGACGCCGAGATCCTGGCCGCCATCAAGCGCCGCACCGAGATCTCGCGCATCATCGGCCGCACCCGCATGGCCAACGGCGGCCCGCGACTGGTCCACTCCCGCGAGATGAAGGTGCTGGAGCGCTTCAGCGAGCTCGGCCAGGAGGGCCACACCTTGGCCATGCTCCTGCTCCGCCTCGGCCGCGGCCGCCTCGGCCACTAGACCACGCGGCGTTCCACGAGCTCCGCGACCTCGAGCCGCCCCGGGTGATGTCACCCCGGGGCGGCTTGTTTTGTGTCTGCGTGGGGAGACGCGCTCGGATCAACCCTGTCGGTGTCGTCGTGGGTCTGTGGCGTTGGTTCGCAGCGGCCCAGTTCGCGGAAGCCGGGTACGGCGAACCATCTTTCGCACCAGGCGGGACGGTCTGGGGAACAAGTGCCCGGAAGAAGACCGCGGGCCCACCGCACAGACTCACTGCAAGGCGATGTACTTCGTCGACAGGTACTCCTCGATGCCCTCGAAGCCGCCCTCGCGGCCGAAGCCCGACTCCTTGACGCCGCCGAAGGGGGCGGCGGGGTCGGAGATGACCCCGCGGTTGACGCCGACCATGCCGCTTTCCAGGCCCTCGGCGATGCGCAGGGCGCGGTCCAGGTCGCGGGTGTAAATGTAGGCGACCAAACCGAATTCGGTGTCGTTGGCGGCGGCGAGGCCCTCTTCCTCGGTATCGAAGCCGACGATGGGGGCGACGGGGCCGAAGACCTCCTCGCTGAGGATCCGGGCTTCGGCGGGGACATCGGCGAGGATGGTCGCGGGGTAGTAATAGCCGGGGCCGCCGGGAGCCTTACCGCCGAGGCGGACCTGGGCGCCCTTGGCTACCGCGTCCTCCACCAGCTCGCTCACCGTGGTCAGCTGCTCCTCGTTGATCAGCGGGCCCAGCGTGGTCTTCGGATCGGCACCGGCGCCGAGCTCGACCTCCCGCATGGCCGCGGCGAACTTCTCGGTGAACTCCTCGCGGACCGAGTTGTGCACGTGGAAGCGGTTGGCGGCGGTGCAGGCCTCGCCGCCGTTGCGGAGCTTGGCCAGCATGGCGCCCTTGACGGCCTCGTCGATGTCGGCGTCGGCGAATACCACGAAGGGGGCGTTGCCGCCGAGTTCCATCGAGGTGCGCAGCAGTTTGTTCGCCGACTTCTCGACCAGCTTCTTGCCGACCGCGGTCGAGCCGGTGAAGGTGAGCTTGCGCAGCCGGGAGTCGTTCAGCAGGGGTTCGGTGACCGCGCTGGAGCGGCTGCTGGTGATGACCGACAGCACGCCGTCGGGCAGGCCCGCCTCGGAGCACAGCTTGGCCAGCAGCAGCATGGTCAGCGGGGTGGCCGAGGCGGGCTTGACGATCATGGTGCAGCCCGCGGCCAGCGCCGGGCCGATCTTGCGAGTGCCCATGGCCAGCGGGAAGTTCCACGGGGTGATCGCCAGGCACGGACCGACCGGCTGCTTGTGCACGACGATCCGGCCGGTGCCGGTGGGCGCGGTCTGGTAGCGGCCGTGGACGCGCACCGCCTCCTCGCTGAACCAGCGGAAGAATTCGGCCCCGTAGCGCACCTCGTTGCGGCTCTCCGGCAGCGCCTTACCCATCTCGAGGGTCATCAGCAGCGCGAATTCCTCGGTGCGCGCGATGATCCGCTCGTAGACCGCGCGCAGGATCTCGCCGCGTTCGCGCGCGGGCGTCGCCGCCCACTGCTCCTGGACCGCGGCGGCCGCGTCGAGGGCGCGCACGGCATCCTCGGGACCCGCGTCGGCGACCTCGATCAGCGTCTCGCCGGTGGCCGGGTTCTCGACCGGGAAGGTGGCGCCGCCGGTGGCATCCACCGGCCCACCGATCCAGAGCTGTGTGGGAACGGACGCGAGAAGTTCACTTTCGGACACCATGGTTTCCAGCCTAGGCCGGACACCTGTCCCCGGGTGGCTGCAATCAGCCGGATGCCCCAGGCGCTTACGAACGATCTGTAATCTCGGCCCACCCGTACAGCCAACGACATCACCTCGGTACCTGCGCGGCTCAGCTGTGGTCTGTAATCTCGGCCCAACCCGTACAGCCAGCGACATCACCTCGGTACCTGCGCGGCCCGGCTGTGGTCTGTAATCTCGGCCCAACCCGTACAGCCAGCGACATCACCTCGGTATCTGCGCGGCTCGGTTGTGGTCTGTAATCTGGGCGGACGTGAGCAGCGACATCACCGCGACGGCGGCCTGGCGGAAACTGCGTGATCACCATTCGGCACTCGCCGACCGGCATCTTCGTGACCTGTTCGCCGAGGATCCGGCGCGGGGGCGCGAGCTGATCCTGCGGGTCGCGGATCTGCACATCGACTACAGCAAGCACCGCATCACCCGCGAGACCGTCGATCTGCTGGTGCGACTGGCAGAGGCGGCCGAGGTGCCGAGCCGTCGCGACGCCATGTTCGGCGGCGAGCACATCAACACCTCGGAGGACCGCGCGGTCGGCCATGTCGCCCTGCGCCTGCCGCCGGGGCGATCGCTGCGCATCGACGGCGCCGATGCGGGCGCCGAGGTGCACGAGGTGCTGCGGCGGATGGGCGAATTCACCGACGCGCTGCGCTCGGGCCAGTGGCGCGGCGCGACCGGCGAGCAGATCGCCACGGTGGTGAACATCGGCATCGGCGGCTCCGACCTCGGCCCGGTCATGGTGCACCAGGCGCTGCGTCACTACGCCGACGCGGGCATCGCGGCGCGTTTCGTCTCCAATATCGACCCCGCGGACCTGATCGCGAAACTCGACGGCCTGAACCCGGCCACCACCCTGTTCATCGTTGCGTCCAAGACGTTTTCGACGCTCGAGACCCTCACCAACGCGACCGCCGCGCGGCGCTGGCTGGTCGCCGCCCTCGGCGAGGACGCCGTCGCCAAACATTTCGTCGCCGTGTCCACCAATGCCGAGCGCGTCGCGGACTTCGGCATCGACACCGCCAATATGTTCGGCTTCTGGGATTGGGTCGGCGGTCGCTACTCGGTGGATTCGGCGATCGGCCTGTCGGTGATGGCCACCATCGGCAAGGAGCGCTTCGCCGAATTCCTGGCCGGCATGCACGCTGTCGACGAGCACTTCCGTACCGCTCCCCTGGCCGAGAACGCGCCGGTGCTGCTGGGTCTGCTCGGCGTCTGGTATTCCAACTTCTTCGGCGCGGAATCCCGTGTGGTGCTGCCGTATTCGAACGATCTGGCCCGTTTCCCGGCCTATCTGCAGCAACTGACGATGGAGTCCAACGGCAAGTCGGTGCGCGCCGACGGCACCCCGGTCAGCACATCCACCGGCGAGATCTTCTGGGGCGAGCCCGGCACCAACGGCCAGCACGCCTTCTATCAGCTGCTGCATCAGGGCACCCGGCTGATCCCCGCCGATTTCATCGGATTCGCCCGCCCCACCGACGATCTGGCGACCCGCGACGGCACCGGCAGCATGCACGACATTCTGATGAGCAACCTGTTCGCGCAGACCAAGGTGCTCGCCTTCGGCAAGACCGCCGAGGAGATCGCCGCCGAGGGCACCGATCCCACAATCGTTCCGCACAAGGTGATGCCCGGAAACCGCCCCAGCACAACGATTCTCGCCCCGCTGCTGACCCCGTCGGTGGTCGGCCAGCTGATTGCCCTCTACGAACATCAGGTATTCGTCGAGGGCACCATCTGGGGCATCGACAGCTTCGACCAGTGGGGCGTGGAACTGGGCAAGCAGCAGGCTTTGGCACTGGAACCGCTGCTCACCTCGGCCGAAGAGCCCGGCCCGCAATCGGATTCGTCGACCGACGCGCTGATCCGCTGGTACCGCTCGCATCGCTGAGCACCGATGTCGATCGCGCGCCACCTGCTGCTGTTCCTGCCCATGCTGTGGCTCGGGATGGTGCTGGCGATCTCCTTCCTGGAGGCGCCGCTGAAGTTTCGCGCCCCGAACGTGACCCTCGCCATCGGCCTGGGCATCGGCCGCCTGGTGTTCCGCGCGTTGAACACCGCCGAGACGGTACTCGCCCTCGCCCTGCTGATCTCGGCATTCCTGGCGCGGGTATCCGGCGCGACCTGGGTCTGGCTCGCCGCGGCGGTGGCGGTGCTGGCGGTCCAGATCCTGATCGTCCGCCCGCCGCTGACGCGCCGCTCGAACCGCGTCCTCGCGGGCGAGGAGGGCCCCCGCTCGCACGCGCACTACTGGTACGTGGGTCTGGAGGTCGCGAAGGTCGTCACCCTGATCGGCCTCGCCCTCACAACCGCACCGTAAGCGGGCGCCACGGCCCTACCCTGTTGGGATGACCGATTCGACGCTGCCACACGGCATCGGCGCACCGGCGACCCGCGCCCTGAACGCCGTGGGCTATACCGAACTCGAACAACTCGCCGGGGTACCCGAAGCCGAACTGCTGGCCCTGCATGGAGTGGGCCCGAAGGCGATTCGCGTGCTGCGCGCGGCGCTCGCCGAACGCGGTCTTTCGCTGGGTTGATCGTTTTCGACCGCGACGCCCGGGGCATGGAATTGGGGGCGTGCCGGGGGCGGCGAACGCTGTGATCCTGGTTCCGGAGGGAAATTCACCACATGGGGGGAACCATGACGCTCTCGATTCGCGCGGCGGCGCCCGCGTTCATCTCCACCGCCGACCTCGGCCCGCTGCAGGATCTGCCGGGCACCTGGATGGGATCGGGCTTCAGCGTCGCCGAACTACCGGACCACCAGGGCGGCACGCCGTTTCGCGTGCAGCTCAACGCCACCCGGGAGGTACTGACCTTCACCGAGATCGGCGCGCCCATCCCCAATCGCGGCAACAACCAGGACGATATCTTCCTGCGCGGCCTGCACTATCACCAGCAGATCTGCGACGCCCAGACCAACGAGGCGCTGCATCTGGAGAACGGGATGTGGCTTTTCGTGCCGCCCACGACTTCGCCGATCGCGGTGGCGACGATCGTCCGGATGGCGGCCATCCCGCACGGTGACACGCTGCTGGCCCAGGGCACGCCGCTACCGGATGTGGCGGGCGCGCCGGACATTCCGCCGCTGGACACCACGCCCGTCGGTTTCACCTTCGGCGACGGCTATTTCCCGCCGCCGGACACCCAGCTCCCGCCCGGCGTGCCGGAACAGGCCCTGCGCGATCCGTCGATCCTGCTCACCGACGCGCTCAAGGAGCGCACCGTCATCCACACCACCACGCTGGACGTGCGCACCGGCCGCGGCGACATCCGCAATATCGGCTTCGTCACCGCCAATGCCGAGGCCACAACCCTCTCGTCCACCTTCTGGGTGGAGACCCTGCACGGACCGCACGGGCAGGAGACGCTGCAGTTGCAATACAGCCAGCGGGCGATGCTGCGTTTTCCCGCTGGGCCGCAACCGGATCCGGCGAAGCCGATCGACTGGCCGCACATCCAGGTCGCGACCCTGCTCAAGCAGTAACGCGGTCAGGCGTAGGCCCGCTCGAGGATCGCCGCGGTATCCACCCCTGTCGGAAGCGTGCCGAAGGCGATACCCCAGTCGCCGCCGAACCGGCTGGCGCAGAACGCATCCGCGACGGCCGCATGACCGTGCCGGACCAGCTGGGCACCCTGCAGCACCAGCGCCATCAGTTCCACGATGCGCCGGGACCGGTACTCGATCTCGCCGAGATCGGTGAACTCCTTGCCGATTCGGTCGATGGCGTCGTCGAGATGACGGTTGGCCCCGCGGGCGAGGGAGACCTCGGTGAAGTACGCCTCGACGGTTTCGGGCTGGCGGGCCATGGCGCGCAACGCGTCCAGGGCCGCGACATTGCCCGAACCCTCCCAGATCGACATGAGCGGGGCCTCACGGTACAGCCGCGGCATACCGGATTCCTCGACGTAGCCGTTGCCGCCCAGGCATTCCAGCGCCTCGGCGGCGTGTGCGGGGGCCCGCTTGCACACCCAGTACTTGGTGACCGCCAGCGCGATGCGCCGCAGCGCCGCCTCGGCCGGATCGCTCGAGGCGCGATCGGTGGCCCCGGCCAGCCGCATCATGACCGTGGTGGCCGCATCGGATTCGATCACCAGATCGGCGAGCACATTGCGCATGGCGGGCTGGTCGATCAGCTTGGCGCCGAAGGCTTCCCGGTGCCGGGCGTGATGGGCGGCGAACACCACGCCGGTCCGCATACCGGTGGCCGAGCCGATCACGCAGTCCAGCCGCGTCATATTCACCATCTCGATGATGGTCTTGACGCCGGCGCCCTCCGCGCCGACCAGCCAGCCGACCGCGTCCTCGTATTCGATCTCCGAGGAGGCGTTGGACTTGTTGCCCAGCTTGTCCTTCAGGCGCTGCAACCGCAGCGCGTTGCGGGTGCCGTCGGGCAGCACTCGCGGCAGCAGGAAGCAGGACAGTCCGCCGGGCGCCTGGGCCAGGGTGAGGAACATATCCGACATCGGGGCCGAGGTGAACCACTTGTGGCCCACGATGCGGTAGGTGCCGTCGGATTGCGGTGTGGCGGTGGTGGTGTTGGCACGCACATCGGAGCCGCCCTGCTTCTCCGTCATCGACATGCCCGCGATCAGGCCCGCCTTCGTGGACGGCTCGCGCAGACCGAAATCGTAAGCGCGCGAGGTCAACAGCGGCTCGAACCGCGCCGACAGCTCGCGATTGTGCCGCAGCGCCGGAACCACGGCGTAGGTCATGGAGATCGGACACATATGCCCCGGATCGGTGATGCCCCAGGTGTGGAACTTGGCCGCGCGCGCGACATGCGCCCCGGGCCGATCGTCGGCCCACGGGGTGCCGTGCAGCCCGTGCGCGACCGCGACCTCCATCAGCCGGTGCCAGTACGGGTGGAACTCCACCTCGTCGACGCGGTTGCCGTAGCGGTCGTGGGTGTGCAGCACCGGTGGATTCTCAT
This sequence comes from Nocardia sp. CDC159, assembly GCF_023740735.1. Taxonomy (GTDB): domain Bacteria; phylum Actinomycetota; class Actinomycetes; order Mycobacteriales; family Mycobacteriaceae; genus Nocardia; species Nocardia pulmonis. Next base: position 177,940 of record NZ_JAMRXH010000012.1, on the reverse strand, counting down.
TCGCCAGCCGCCCCCACTCCTGCGCCTCGAAACCGCCTGCGAGCGTGCCCAATTCACGCACCTCGGCCTCGGCCCATCCGGCGCCCTCGCGGTGCAGGCCCTCGATCAGTGCCGGATTGCGGGAGAAGTCGAAGGGAACGATGTCGGGAACCTGATTGAACACAACGTGGGTGGGCATGGCAGCTCCTATTCGTGCAGACCCAGGGCGCGCAGGGCGAAGGCGACAAGTTCGGGGACCACCGATTCGCTGTCCAGCGCCTCGGCCAGCGGCCCGACCAGCACCTCACCGACGGCACCGACCAGCGCCGTGGCGCTGATCCGCGAATTCTGCGGTGGCAGTTGACCACTGGCGACGCCCGCGGCGATGGCCGATTCGAAGGTCTCGGCGAACGCGCGACGGAATCGCAGTCGTTCGGTGTCGACCGCCGCGTCCACCGGCTCGGCGAGCAGCACATACGCCAACTTGGGATTCTTCAGGGCGCGACCGGCGAAGGTCTCCACCGCCGCGGTGACCCGCTGCACCGGCCCGCCCTCGGCCCCGGCCGCCGCGACCGCGGCGACCTCGCGGGTGACGACCGCACGGAACACTGCCGTCACCAACTCGGCTTTACCGCTGAAGTTCTTGTAGACGGTGCCGGTGGCCACGCCCGCCTCGGCCGCGACCGCGGCCATGGACAGGCCGGAAAACCCCTCGCGCGACAGCACCTTCATCGCGGCGCGCGTGATCGCGCCCGCCTGGGCGTCGAGCCGGGCCTGGACGGCCGGGGTTCTGCGATAGGCCACGCAAGAAGTGAATCATGAATTCATTTCTTGACGCAAGGGCGGGTTTACGTCGTATGGTCGAGCTCGACCCATCGGCGCGGCTCCGTCGCCTGCGACGGCCCGGAAGCGACAGCGAGGCAGCGGCATGAGCGTACGAATCGAGCGCACCGGTCCGGTGCTCACCGTGGTGCTGGACCGTCCGGAGGCGCGCAACGCCGTCGACGGCCCCACCGCCGCGGCGCTCGCCGACGCCTTCCGCGAATTCGACGCCGACCCCCAGGCCGCGGTGGCCGTGCTGTGGGGTGCGGGCGGCACCTTCTGCGCCGGGGCGGATTTGAAATCGCTTGGGACCCAACGATCCAACCGGGTGACCGAGACCGGTGACGGCCCGATGGGTCCGACCCGCATGCGGCTGTCCAAACCGGTGATCGCCGCGGTGTCCGGCTATGCCGTGGCGGGCGGGCTGGAGCTGGCGCTGTGGTGTGACCTGCGGGTCGCCGAGCAGGACGCCACCTTCGGGGTGTTCTGCCGACGCTGGGGCGTGCCGCTCATCGACGGCGGGACCGTGCGGCTGCCGCGCCTCATCGGCGCGGGGCGAGCCATGGACATGATCCTGACCGGACGCGCGGTCGGCGCACCGGAGGCCCTGCAGATGGGGCTGGTCAATCGCGTCGTGCCGCCGGGCGAATCCCGCAGTGCGGCAGCGGCTCTGGCCACCGAGCTGGCCGCCCTGCCGCAGACCTGCCTGCGCTCGGACCGGCTGTCGGCACTGGAGCAGTGGAGTTTGGACGAGGACGCCGCCATCGCCAACGAACTGCGCCACGGCATGACCGCGCTCGCCGACGCCGACGGCGCGCTGGCCGGGGCGCAGCGGTTCGCCTCCGGCGCGGGACGACACGGCCGTCCCGCCTGATCGGGACGCACGCCGCGCCGCCGATGGCACGATGGCGACATGCCGACCCGCCACGCCGTACATCGTCCAACCCCAACCGCCACGGGGCGGAGGTGATGTGCCGATGAGCCGATTGAGCGTCGTCGACGAGATCTTCCTGCGCACCCATCGCGGCATGGGCACGCCGATCGCGCTGCAAGGGCTGTGGCGGACCGCCGGGCGGGTGGAGCCGGAATTGTTGCGGCAGTTGCATTCCGCGTTGCGGGTGGGGCCGCTGGGGCGGCGCGTGGTGCGGCCGCGGGTGCCGGGGGCGCGGCGGTACTGGCGGGCCAATGATCGTGCGCATCCACTGCTGATCGAGCCGCGGCCGATCCGCATGGATCAGCTGTGGGAGTGGGCGCAGGCACAGGGCTTCGACCTGGATCCGGAATTCGGTCCCGGCTGGCGGCTGTCGGCGACGCGGCTGGTGGATCGGAGTTCGGTTGTCGCGCTGACCTGTTCGCATGCGCTGGCCGATGGGCGCGGGCTGGTGACCGCCGTCGATCGAGCCCTGAGCGGGCGGGTCGACACCGAACGACCGGTCGTGCGGTCGGATTGGGACGATGCGCGGCGGCAGTTGTCGACCGTGCTGGGCGGCACCGTCCGCGCGCTGCGGCGCGGCGTGCCCACGCCACCGGCCACCACCGCCCCGCGCACCGCCTCCGACGCCGCGACCCGCAGCGCCGTACTGCAGATCCCGGCCGCGGACTGGGAGCTGACGGCCGCGGCCCGGGGCGGCACGGCGAACAGCCTGTTCGTCCACGTCGTGGCGAAGATGCTATGGGACAGTGGATTTCCCGAATCCGAGATCACCGCCAGCCTTCCCGTGGACACCCGCGACGAATCACGGGTGGACAACGACATGGCGATGACCGAGATCACCGTCACGCGCACGGACACCCCGGCCACCATCCGCGAAAAGTGCCGCGCCGCATATGAATACCGCATGACCAGCCCCGGCGGCCTACCCGAGGAGATCCTCCAGGTCCTGCCCGACCGCCTGGCCCACCGACTGTCCCGCGGAGCGGGCGAACGAGACATCCTGTGCTCCAATATCGGCGCGCTCCCCGACTCCCTCACCCACTTGGGCCCGCACCGCTGCACCGGCGTCGCGGCCAGGGCCATACACCCCGGCCTCACCCCGGCCCGGCTCCCCCGCACCCGCCTGTCCGGTTATCTGTCGCGGATCGCGCACACCTACACCCTCGCCCTGATCGGCCTCGACCCCGAGCACATCCGATCACACGCCGAGCTGACGGATCTCGCTCGCGGCACCCTCGCGGACCTCGATCTCACCGCCACGCACTGGTGACCTAGGCGTCGACGGGCGCCTGCGTCACCCGCGCGTGGACGTACTCGGGAATGTCGATGCCGGGGGCCAGATCGCCGTTCGATCGCGGCGTGCCGAAAATCTGCCGGATCGGGAGCACCCCCGCCCACACCCCGTTGTCGAGATCCTCGGGATCGTCGCCGCTGTCCCCGGCACGGGATTTCACCGACGCCTCGGTGAGGTCCAAAGCCAGCACGCGGGTGGCGGCCAGTTCCTTCTTGTTGGGTGGGCGGACGACATCCCACGCGCCCGGGGCGTTGTGGTCGGTGATGACGCGCAGCGCGCGCAGCCGCTCGTCCGGATCGGTGACCTCGGTGGGGCGGCCGTGGATGACGGCCGAGCGGTAGTTCATCGAGAAGTTCATGGCCGAGCGGGCGTAGACGATGCCGTCCAGGAGGGTGACGGCCACCGAGACCTCGCCGGTCAGGGCTGCCCGCAGATTGCCCGCGCCGGTGGAGCCGTGCAGGTAGAGGGTGTCACCGTGGCGGCCGTAGATGGTCGGCAGGACCACGGGCGAGCCGTGCATCACGACGCCGACGTGGCAGAGCAGTCCGGCGTCCAGGACCGCGTCCAGGGCGGCGCGATCGATGGCGGCGCGGTCGCGGTAGCGGGTCAGGGTGCTGCGCGAGGTCGGCGAGAGCGAGGGCCGGGCGGAAACTGACTCGGTCATGAGATCAGATTCCCCGGGCGAATGGCATTGTTGAATGGCCAATTCGTCGAAATCTCGAAAGACCACTTCTCGTGCACGACGCCCTGGACGAACTTCCGCTCGCGGTCGACCGCGCCGCGGCCACACCGCTCGCGGTGCAGGTGGCCGACGGTCTGCGCGCCGCGGCGACGGCCGGTCGGCTGCGCGGCGGCGACCGGCTGCCGTCCTCGCGCGCCCTGGCGGCGCGGCTGGGCGTGAGCCGCACGGTGATCACCGCCGCCTACGAGCAGCTGCACGCCGAGGGGTGGCTGTCCGGCCGACAGGGCTCGGGCACCTATCTCACCGCCTCGCCCGCGCCCCGCCCCGAGCGCGATCGGATCGCCGCGGAACCGCATCCCGAGGCGGCACACCTGGATCTGGGCGCGGGCGCACCCTGTATCGAGGCGATCGACCGCGCCGCCTGGCGACGGGCCTGGCGAAACGCGGGCGACCGGATTCCCCCGGCGCGCCGGGACCGGGCGGGCGATCCGGAATACCGCGCCGCGGTCGCCGAACATCTGCTGCGCCATCGCGGTCTCGGCGCGGGCAGCGACACCGTCGTCCTGGCGACGAGCGGCGCCAGCGCCGCGGTCGGCGAGTTGGCCGCGGCGCTGCTGCGCCCCGGCGCGACGGTGGCGATGGAGGATCCGGGTTATCAGCGCGCGGTCGGGGCCTTCCGGGCGGCGGGTGTGCGGGTGCTGCCGGTGCCGGTCGACGGCGACGGCCTGCGGGTCGAGGACATACCGCCCGGCGTCGAGGCCGTGTATTGCACTCCGGCACACCAGTTTCCGCTCGGCGCGCGGATGCCCGCCGCGCGCCGGGTGGAGCTGATCGAATTCGCCCGGCGTACCGGCGCATTCGTCATCGAGGACGACTACGACGGCGAACTCCGTTACGACACCGCCCCGTTGCCGCTGCTGGCCACCCTGGCCCCCGACGTGGTCGTCCACCTCGGCACCACCTCGAAGATCCTCGCCCCGGTGCTCGGCATCGGCTGGCTGGTCGGGCCGCCCCGGGTGACGAAAGCCGTTCTCGCGCACCGGGAGCACACCGGCACCGGACCGGCGACGGCCGGTCAGCAGGTGGTGGTCGAACTCGCCCGGCACGGCGACCTGGCCCGCCATCTGCGCCGGTTGCGCCGGGCAATGCCGCCGCGGCGCGCGATCGTCGTCGCGGAGTTCCGCCGCCGCGGCCTGGACATCCTCGGCGACGACGCGGGCAGCCACCTGGTGGTCCGGCTGCCCTCGGCGACCGCCGAGCAACGGGTCACCGCCGCCGCCCGCCGCCGCGGCATCCTGCTCGAGGGGCTGGCCGGACACCACCTCGGCCCGCGGCAGACCTTCGGCATCGCCCTGGGCTACGCCGCCGTGGCCCGCGCCGACCTCCCGGCCGCCGTCCGCACGGTGGCCGACTGCCTGGCCGACGCGGGCGCGGATCGGCGGCCCGGATTTGCCAACCGGCAGCCGTAGCATGGATCGCATGACCGAACAGGACATTCTGGCTCGCATCAAGGACCTGGTGGATCAGGAGCACAAGTTGCGGTCGAAGGCGGTGGCCAAGGAGCTGGACCCGGAAACCGAGCGGCGGCAGCTGGCCGATCTGGAGGTGATGCTGGATCAATGCTGGGATCTGCTGCGGCAGCGCCGGGCCCGGATCGATCGGGGCGCGGACCCCGATGCGGCACAGGCCAACTCGGCCAAGCAGGTCGAGGGCTACCTGCAGTGAGGTCTACCATTCGTAGATGGTAGAAGTCACGACCGCCGACGGCGTCGTCCGCGGTCATCGCGGCCGACGCACCCTGCGGTGGCGTTCGATCCCCTATGCCGCGCCCCCGGTGGGTCCGCTGCGATTCCGCGCGCCCCAGCCGGTCGAACCCTGGTCCGGGGTGCGCGACGCCACGCAGTTCGGCTTCGCCGCCATGCAGCACCGCACCGGGGCCCGCATCGGGCCGCGCCGGCTGCAGCCGACCGGCGAGGACTGCCTGACCCTGAACGTCACCGCGCCGGCCACACCCTCGGCGACGCCGCGGCCGGTCCTGGTCTTCATCCACGGCGGCGGCTATGTCCTCGGCACCTCCGCGCTGTCGCTGTACTCGGGCTCGCGGCTGGCCATGCTCGGCGATGTGATCGTGGTGTCGATGAACTATCGGCTGGGCGCCTTCGGCTATGTGGATTTCAGCGAATTGTCCACGCCGGAGCGGCCGTTCGATTCCAACCTGGGCCTGCGCGATCAGGTCGCCGCGCTGCAGTGGGTGCGGCGCAATATCGCGGCCTTCGGCGGCGATCCGGACAATGTCACGATCTTCGGCGAATCCGCGGGCGGGCACGCGGTGGTGTCGCTGCTGGCGACCCCCGCCGCCGCCGGGTTGTTCCATCGGGGCATCGCGCAGAGCGCGCCCGCGGACTGGGCCGTCGGGGCCGACGACGCTCGGGTATTCGCGCGGCGGTGTCTGGAAAATCTCGGCGCCACACCGCACGACGCCGCCGCGGCCCTGACCACGTCCCCGGCCAACGACATTCGCAAGGCGGTGGACCGCGCGCTCGACGCGTCGCTGTGGAATCAGCCGGGCTCCTTTCCCGCCGCGCCGGTCGTGGACGGTGACTATCTGCCGCGCGCGCCGATCGATGCGATCGCCGGGGGCAGCGCCCACGCCGTTCCGTTGATCATCGGCACCAACCGGGACGAGGGAACGCTGTTCTCCCGCTTCGATCGCACGCTGCCAACCACCCCGCAGCAGTTGCACAAGGCGCTTGCGCGCTGCGGCGAGGACGTCGAATCCCGCATCGTCGCGGCCTACCCCGGATATCCGGCGGCGAAGGTGGCGATCCGGATGGGCGGCGACTTCGTCTTCTGGCGGCCGACCATCGCACTGGCGGACGGGCACAGCCGGTACGCGCCGACCTATGTCTACCGGTTCGACTACGCGCCGCGCGCGATCCGGCTCGCCGGTTTCGGCGCGACCCACGCGCTGGATTTGATTCCGGTGTTCGGCGGTGTCGATACGCCCATCGGCCGCGCGCTGACGGTGACCGGCGGATATCGGGGCTTCCTGGCGGTGCAGCGCGAATTTCAGAGCCACTGGCTGTCTTTCGCGCGCACCGGCAAACCCCGCGACTCCTGGCCGGAGTACACCGAACAGCGCCGCAGCACCCGGATCATCGACCATCCGTCCCGCGTGGAGGTCGATCCGGAGCGGGCGAAACGCCTGGCCTGGGCGGGCGTGCGCGTCCCGGCCCTGGGCTGACCCGCCGTCTCGGCGGGAGCCGGGCCCCAGGTGGTCGTTGCGCGGCAGCGGATCGACGCGGGTGCACTTGGGTCCCGGCTTCCGCCCTGGCGGCCGGGCGCTACTTCAGCAGCCGGGACATGCGGCGGTCGGCGAGGATCTTGCCGCCGGTCTGGCAGGTGGGGCAGTACTGGAAGGACTTGTCGGCGTAGGCGACCTCGCGCACGGTGTCGCCGCAGACCGGACAGGGCAGGCCGGTGCGGGCGTGGACCTGTAGACCGGAGCGCTTCTCCCCCTTGAGGCGGGCCGCGTCCTGGCCGACCGAGCGGTCGAGGGCATCGGTGAGCACCGCGCGCATCGCCGCGTACAACTGGGCGATCTTGGCCTCGTCCAGGGTGGCCGCGGTCGCGAACGGGGACAGCTTGGCCGCGTGCAGGATCTCGTCGGAGTAGGCGTTGCCGATCCCCGCCAGCAGCGACTGATCGGTGAGCGCGGTCTTCAGCCGCTGCGAGGTGCCGCGCAGCAGTTCGGCGAACTGCCGTTCGTCCACCGCGAGCGCGTCGGGGCCCAGCCGGGCGATGCCGGGGACCTGCTGCGGATCCGCCACCACCCACACCGCGAGCCGCTTCTTGGTGCCCGCCTCGGTCAGATCGAAGGCCGGGGTCGCGCCCTCGGGCGTGAAGAAGTGCACCCGCAGTGCCAGCGGCCCCTTGCCCGGCTTGGGCGGTGCGGCGCCGGGCTCATCGACCCAGCGCAGCCAGCCACCGCGCTACAGATGCGTGATCAACCACAGCCCGTCGCAATTCATCCCCAGATGTTTGCCCCAGTGCCCGACCCCGGTGACATCGCGCCCGGACAGCGCGGTGATCGGCGGGTCGAAGGTCTTGAGCACGCTCAGCGCCGCGACATCCACCCGCCCGACCACCGCGCCCACCGCATGCTCGGCGAGGAATCGCTCGAGCGCCGCGATCTCGGGCAACTCAGGCATACCCGCAGCCTACCGGCCCGCGCCGACAGATATCGGCCAGCTCAGCGCCTGCGCAGCAGGTAGATTTCGAAGATCCAGCCCTTGCGTTCCCGTACCTCGTTGCGGCACCGGACGATCCGCTGCTCCACCTGCCGCAGCGGGCCCTCGATCAGGATCTCGTCGGGCATGCCCAGATACGCACCCCACCAGATGTGCAGATCGTCGCCGGGCACCTGGGTGAACGAGCACTCCCCGTCCAGCATCACGACCGTCGGCTGTCCGGCGGCGACCCCCTCCTCGCGCAACCGCCGCCCCGTGGTGATGTGCACCGGTTCGCCGATGTCGTGCAGCACGATCCGATGCCGTGCCGCCAGCGCCTGCGCGCTGGTGATTCCGGGAATCACCTCGTAGTCGAAGCGCACCACGCCCCGCTCCGCCACCCGGTGCACCATGCGCAGGGTGCTGTCGTACAGCGCCGGATCGCCCCACACCAGAATCGCGCCCACCCCCTCGGCCCGCGCGAACGCCTCCTCCAGCAGCGCGGCCCGGCGCTCGTGCCAGTCCGCGACGACCTCGCGATACTCCGCCGCATCCGGCACGATCCGCTCGCGCGGCGGATCGGCGATGGTCACCACCGCATAGGGCCGCTGGACGTGCGCGGCGAGAATGGCCGCGCGCACATCGGCCAGTTCGCGCTTGCGCTCCCCCTTGCCGATGACGAAGAACACATCGACCTGCCGCAGCGCCGCGACGGCCTGCATGGTCACCTGATCGGGATCGCCCGCCCCGATTCCGATCACAAACAGCTTCCGCACGATGCGTAAGCTTGCCAGTCATGGGCACCGATACCCAGTACGAGGACCTGCTGCGACACGTGCTGGCGAACGGCACGCCGAAGTCGGACCGCACCGGCACCGGCACCCGCAGCATCTTCGGCCACCAGCTCCGCTACGACCTCTCGCACGGCTTCCCGCTGATCACCACCAAGCGGGTGCATCTGAAGTCGATCGTCTACGAATTGCTGTGGTTCCTGCGCGGCGATTCGAATGTGGGCTGGCTGCGCGAGCACGGCGTGACGATCTGGGACGAATGGGCCGACGCCGACGGTGAGCTGGGCCCGGTCTACGGGGTGCAGTGGCGGTCCTGGCCGACCCCGGACGGCACCCATATCGATCAGCTGGCGCAGGTGCTGCGGACGCTGCGCACCGATCCCGATTCCCGGCGCATGCTCGTATCCGCCTGGAACGTGGCCGAACTGGACAAGATGGCGCTGGCGCCCTGCCACGCGTTCTTCCAGTTCTACGTCGCCGACGGGCGACTGTCGTGTCAGCTGTATCAGCGCAGCGCCGATCTGTTCCTCGGGGTGCCGTTCAATATCGCCAGCTATGCGCTGCTGACCCACATGGTCGCCCAACAGGCCGAACTGGAACCCGGTGAGTTCATCTGGACCGGCGGGGACTGCCACATCTACGACAACCACGTCGACCAGGTGCGAGAACAGTTGAGCCGCAAGCCCTATCCGTTCCCGCGGCTGCGGTTGCATCCGGCGCCGACGCTGTTCGACTACCGCTACGAGGATGTCGAGGTCGTGGACTACCGGCATCATCCGGCCATCAAAGCTCCGGTGGCGGTGTGATCGGGCTGATCTGGGCGCAGACGCCGCAGGGGGTCATCGGCGCCGACAACACCATTCCGTGGCGGGTGCCCGAGGATATGGCCCACCTCAAGGAGGTCACGCAGGGGCATCCGGTGGTGATGGGCCGCAAGACGTGGGATTCGCTGCCCGCGCGATTCCGTCCGCTGCCGGGGCGGCGCAATATCGTCGTCACCCGGCAGCCGGACTGGTCGGCCGAGGGCGCCGAGCGGGCGGGATCGGTGGACGCGGCGCTGACGCTGGTCGGCGCCGCGGACGTATGGGTCCTGGGTGGCGGCGAAATCTACCGAGCCGCAATGGATCACGCCACCGAACTGGTGGTGACCGAGGTGGACACCGAGGTGGCGGGCGACGCCTACGCTCCCCGGATCGGGCCGGAATGGTCGATCGACTCCGACAGCGGCTGGCGCGAATCCTCGAGCGGTCTGCGCTATCGGTTTCTGCGCTACGTGCGCTGAGACCGTCGCGAAATCGCAACAGCGAAACCGCCGGACCCGGGGGTATCCGTCCGGCATACTCACGACTATCGGATCCGGGAAAGGGTGCCATGGACAAGAAATCGCTGACCGCCCTCGCTCGCCAGCAGCTCAAACTGGCCGCGACCGCCACGAGCGGTCGCAGCTCCCAGACCATCTACGGCGGACACACCCACAGCCTGCGCCAGACCGTGATCGCCCTGACCGCGGGACAGAGCCTGGCCGAACACGAGAATCCCGGCGAGGCCACCCTGCAGGTGCTCACCGGCACCCTGACCCTGCTCAGCGGCGCGCACGAGTGGAAGGGCTCGCCCGGCGATCTGCTGGTGATTCCCGACGCGCGGCACAGCGTCAAGGCCCTCGACGATGTGGCGTTCCTGTTGACCGTGGCCAAATAGCCTCGCTGTCCGAGCAGACATTCGGCAACCACCGCAGCGGTCTGTCGGTGCGCCCGCCTAAGCTGTTGATCATGGGTGAGCCGCAGCCGGTCCTCGATCCGCTGACGCGGGCCGCGATCTTCCTGGTCGCCACCATCGACAAGGGCGGCGAGCCGGTCGTGCGCGATCTGCTGGCGGATCTGCAGGGGCTGCGCCGCTCGATCGGATTCCGGCTGCCCGGCACCGACCTCGGCGTCATCGCGGGTATCGGCTCGGCGGCCTGGGACCGGCTGTTCTCCGGCCCGAGACCGGCTGAGCTGCACGAGTTTCCGGGCTACGAGGGCCCACGGCACCGGGCTCCGGCAACACCGGGCGATCTGCTGTTCCACATCCGCGCCGAATCCCAGGACGCCTGCTTCGAACTGGCCATGACCATCGCGGCCCGGCTGCGCGGCGCGGCCACGATCGTCGACGAGACGGTCGGCTTCCGCTATTTCGAACAGCGCGACCTGCTGGGCTTCGTCGACGGTACCGAGAATCCGGAAGGCCGGGCGGCGGTGTCGGCGACGCTGGTAGGCGACGCCGACCCCGAATTCGCCGGGGGCAGTTATGTGATCGTGCAGAAGTACCTGCACGATCTCGACGCCTGGAACGCGCTGCCGGTCGGCGAGCAGGAGCGCGTCATCGGGCGCACCAAACTCGACGACTTCGAACTGCCCGACGAGGACAAGCCCGCCGACTCGCACGTCGCGGTGAACACGCTGATCGATCCGGACGGCACCGAGCGCCAGATCATGCGCGCCAACATGCCTTTCGGCAGCGTGCGCGAGGGCGAATTCGGCACCTACTACGTCGCCTACGCCGCCACCCCGAGCGTCACCGAGCGGATGCTGGTGCGGATGTTCCTCGGCAGCGAGGAGGCCGCCTACGACCGCATCCTGGACTTCTCCACGGCCGTCACGGGCACCCTGTTCTTCGCGCCGTCGCTGGACTTCTTCGACGACCTTCCGGACCCGCCCGCGGCGGCGCCGGAATCATCCGCTGCCGCGCCCCCGGGGGACGGCTCTCTCGGTATCGGCACCCTGAAAAGGAGCAACGCATGAACAATCTGCACCGCGAACTCGCGCCGATCACCGCCGAGGCCTGGGCGGCGATCGAGGAGGAGGCGACCCGGACGTTCAAGCGGCACATCGCCGGTCGCCGGGTCGTGGATCTGTCCGGTCCGCACGGACCGGATTATTCGGCCGTCGGGCTGGGCCGTACCGCGCCGATCGCCGCGCCCGACGAGGGTGTGCAGGCCCGGCAGCGGCTGGTCGCCCCGCTGGTGGAGCTGCGGGTGCCGTTCACGCTGTCGCGCGAGGAGCTGGACAATGTCGAGCGCGGCGCGCAGGACGCCGATCTGGATCCGGTGAAGGACGCCGCACGCAAGATCGCCTTCGCCGAGGACCGCGCGATCTTCGAGGGGTATCCGGCCGCGCACATCTCCGGCATCCGGGCGAGTTCGTCCAATGAGCCGATCGCGCTGCCCAGCGATCCGCGTCTGGTGCCCGAGGCGGTCGCCCAGGCACTGAGCGCGCTGCGGCTGGCCGGTGTGGACGGGCCGTATTCGGTGCTGCTCAGCGCCGACCTGTTCACCCAGGTCAGCGAGACCTCCGATCACGGCCATCCGATTCGCACGCATATCGAGCGCCTGATCCCGGAGGGCGAGATCATCTGGGCGCCCGCGATCGACGGCGCGTTCGTGCTCACCACCCGCGGCGGCGACTTCGATCTGCGGCTGGGACAGGATCTCTCGATCGGCTATCTGTCCCATGATGCGGAGTCGGTGCGGCTGTACTTCCAGCAGAGCCTGACGTTCCTGGTCTACACCGCCGAGGCCGCGGTCGCGCTGCGGTCGTAATTCGAGGGGAAGACGCACCCGGTCTCCCGGTACGGTGGTTGCGCGCGGTAGCCAGGAGGTCGAGAGATGAGGATGGTACGGGCAGGCGTGGTGTCCGGTCGGCGGGCGCTGCTCTACGGCTCGCTGGCGGTGCTGGCGATCGTGGCCGTCTGCGGTGGGTTCGTCGGGGCGTTCGGGCTCAACCGGGTGGTCACCGGGCTGTTCATGGGGTTGATCGCGGGCATCACGCTGCTGGTGGCGCTGTTCGGGCGCGACGTGGTGCTGCTCACCGATCGCGCCATCTACTGCCGCACCCCCTGGGCCGAGACGAGCATCGACTGGGACCGCGTGGTGGCCGGGCGGTTCGCGCTCGACGAGCGGGCCCGCTGGTCGCTGGCGCTGGATCTGAGCGGCGGCGACGAACGCCACGGCGAACTCGTCCTACTCAACATCCCGCCGGTGATCCGCCCGATCTCCAATGCCTTCGAACACCGCAAACGCGAACAGGTCGTACAGATACGCACCATGCTCCGGGAGAAGCGGGTGCCGGTGACGATCCTGCCGGAGATCGCGCGGGCGCTGCACGAGCATTGGAAGCTCGCGCCCCCGGTGCATTGACGGTGGAACGAGAACAAGGAGACGGATGATTCACACGGCCACGCTGGCCTATGTTCGTGATCGGCGGCTGCTGCAGGCTCGGTCGGCCCACAAAGAGGTCTTCTACATGGCGGGCGGCAAGATCGATCCGGGCGAGACTCCCGTCGAGGCGCTGTATCGGGAGGTGCGCGAGGAGCTCGGGGTGGAGGTGGCCGAGCATCGCGAGCTCGGGGTGTTCCAGTGTCAGGCCTTCGGCGAGGCGCCGGGGGTGCGGTTGCACATGACGTGTTTCACCGCCGATCTCACCGGAGATCCCCGGCCGACCAGCGAGGTGGCCGAGCTGCGCTATTTCACCGGCGGGGAGTACGAGGCCATGCCGCACGTGGCGCCGGGCTCGATGCTGGTCTTTCGTCGGCTGCACGAGCTCGATCTGATCGACTGGTAGACGCTACGAACCGTCCCCGGCGTCGGCGATGCCGGAACTCTGTCCGGCGCCCACCGGAATTCGCGTCGTGGCCAGGAATCCGAGCAGCAGGAAGGCCGCCGCGACGAGCATGGTCAGCCGGGTCGCATCGGTGAAGCCGCGGGCCAGCGCGTCGACGACGGCGTCGGTGCCCTGATGTTCGCGCAGGCCCGCGATGGCGCCGCCCGCGGAGGTGCGGGTGGCCTCGGCGGCCTGATCGGCCGCATGCGGCGCGAGACCGGGCACCGCGGCGAGCCGATCCGCCAAAAACCGGCCCAGCCCGATCGACAGCACGCCGCCGAGCACCGCCGCCCCCAGGGCCGAGCCGACCTGGCGGACCGTGGACTGGGTCGCCGACCCCTGCCCGGACGCCTCGGGCGGGACCCCGGCCAGCACCGTCCCCGTCAACTGCGCCGAGGCCAGCCCCAGACCCACGCCGTAGCAGGCCAGCAGCACCGCGAGCAGCCACGGTGCGATATGCGGCGAGACGAACAGAGCGGTCACCGCGATGGCGGCCGCCTCGATCCCCACGCCCAGCCGCACGATCCGCACCGGCCCGAGGCCGCGCGCCAGCCCCTCGGTCGCACCACCGGCCAGAAACGCCCCGAGCGCCATCGCGGCCAGGACCAGACCGCTGCGCAGCGTCGACAACCCCAGCACGTCGACCAGGAACAGCGGCAAGACGAACAGCAATCCGAATTCGCCGAGCGCGACCACGAACGCCGCCGCGTTACCCCACCGGAACGTCCGCCTCCGAAACAGCGAAAGATCCAGCAGCGCAGACCTTTTCACCCGCACCCGATGCCGTTCCCAGCGCAGGAACAGCGCCAGCAGCGCCAGTCCCACCGCCAGCAGCACCGGGACGACCGAGACCGCGGCGTCCGCCGACCACGTCAGCCCGAACAGCCGGAACTCCCGCAGCGGCCGCCACCACCCGTAGGTCTGCCCCTCGATGAGGGCGAAGACCACCAGCGCGAAACCCGCCGCGCTGAGCAGGAATCCGTCCACATCCACTCCGCGCGCGTGCTCGCGCTCGTGCGTCTCGGGCACGAAGGCGACGATCCCGGCCAGCACGACCAGCCCGATCGGCAGATTGACCAGGAAGATCCACGGCCACGTGAACGAGGTCGTCAACCACCCGCCGAGCAGTGGCCCGATCGCCGCCATCCCCGACATGACCGACCCCCACACCGCGAACGCGATCACCCGATCCCGCCCCCGAAACACCGCGTTCACCGTCGACAGGGTCCCCGGCAACACCGCGGCCCCACCCACCCCCTGCACTATGCGCCCCCAAATCAGCGCCCCCGAATCCTCCGCCCCCGCCGCCAACAGACTCCCCGCCACGAACACCACCACCCCGGCCGCGAACACCTTCCGCCGCCCCACCCGATCACCCAACCGCCCCGCCGTGATCAACAACCCCGCGAACACCACCGAATACACACTGTTGACCCACTGCGCCTGCGTGAAACTCAGCCCCAAATCCTCGATGATCACCGGCAACGAGACATTCACGATCGTCCCGTCCAACACCACCATCGACAGCCCCAACGCCAACACCCCCAGCGCCCCCCACCGCCGAACCTCGACAGACCCCATGCCCACTCCCATCCTCGACACCCCAACCGCCGAGCCAACCCAGCCCAAGTTTACGAGCGGTTTGCTAGCCCGAACCCTCCTCCCGAATACACCCCCACACCCAATCGAAACGGGCGATCCCCACCACAGAAATATCCCTCCGGAAGCGACCTACCTGTTCACCCCGCCGCGACAAGCCCCACCCGATCACCTCACCGCGACGAGCCCCACCCGATCACCCACCGCGACAAGCCCACCCAATCACCTCACCGCGACAAGCCCACCCAATCAACCCACCGCGACAAGCCCCACCCGATTACCTCACCGCGAGCGCCAGCGAGCGGCGGGTCGGCCGGAACACGCGAAGATCAAGTGCGCCAATGCAATTAGGGGGTCGTGCCGGCACGCCGGAGTGCGGGATCATGCCGGGTGGGGGCGGTACGGACCGGGTCAGGGGTGCAATTGCTCCAACAGGTGTGCCGCGGCGGCTCGGGGTTCGGCGGGATCGCCGTGCCAGCCGAGCATGTGCAGCAGGGCGTCGGGAATCAGGCGTTCGGCGTAGGCGGGAGCGGAGCCCTCGTCGGAGCGGATGTTGATAACGGATTCGACCAGGCGGAACGGGAGGACCTGGGCGTCGGTCAGGGTGGGTGCGCCGGGGACGGCGGCGGCGAGTTCCTCGTAGTGACGGCGCAATTCGTCGCGGCGGCGGCGGAAGGCCGCGAAGCGTTCCGATCGCAGCTCCGGCAGCAGGTACAGCGCACCGAGATTCCAGCGCGCCGCGCACAATTGCCGAACGTCGAACCAGGCCAGCGCGTACAGCCGGACCTCGGCCGGGGCCGGGTCGTGGCGCAGTCGGCGCGCCAATTCCAGTGGGCCGGTGATGGTTTCGTCGAGCAGCGCGTCGAGAATATCGTCCTTGGCGGCGAAGTGGTGGTAGAGCGAGGCCTGCCGGATGCCCACCGCGTCGGCGATGCCGCGGGTGGAGGTGCTGGCATAGCCCTTGGTGGTGAACAGTTCCGCCGCGGCGTCGAGGATCTCGGCGCGCGGCGTCTGACCTTGCCGACGCCGCGGTTCGAGACGGGGGCGGCCGGGTCCGAGTTGCGTCACCGCACCATTCTGACCCATCGCCCGGACACGACCGCCCTCACCTGGGCGGAGAGGTTTCTGTCATTCGACAGAAACGGCGGTAACGCAGAAGTTACCACCGACGCTCGGCCGGATACGTCGGCGTCACCACCCACGACCCCGGCCCTGGAAAACTTTCATTCGATAGATATTGGCCAAGACGACGAAGGATCCGCCCATGGCCGCCACCCTCACCCCACCCGATCTCGCCGACAACGCCGATCTCGAACGCTTCGGCTATCAACCGGTGCTACGCCGCAAACTCGGCCGCTACGCCTCGTTCGCGGCCGGCTTCTCCTTCGTCTCCATTCTCACCACGATCTTCCAATTCTTCGGCTTCGGTTACGGTTTCGGCGGCGGCGGCTTCTTCTGGACCTGGCCGGTCGTCTTCGCGGGTCAACTCCTGGTCGCCCTGAACTTCGCCGAACTCGCCGCACGCTATCCGATCTCGGGCTGCATCTATCAGTGGTCACGACGACTGGCCGGAGAGCTCGTCGGCTGGTTCGCGGGCTGGCTGATGATCATCGCCCAGATCGTGACGGCCGCGGCCGCCGCGATCGCCCTGCAGGTGGTGCTGCCCGCGATCTGGAGCGGATTCCAGATCGTCGGCAGCGACACCGCCCTGACCTCCACCTCCGGCGCGATGAACGCCATCCTGCTGGGCAGCGTGCTCCTGGTGCTGACCACGCTGGTGAACGTGGTCGGCATCGGCGTGATGGCGCGGATCAACACCATCGGGGTGACGATCGAGATCATCGGCGTGCTGGCGACGGTCGCGCTGTTCTTCACCCACCCCGATCGCGGACCGGGAGTGGTATTCGATACGAGCACGGCCGCGCCGGGCTCGTACTGGGCGGCATTCCTGGTGTCGGGCCTGATGGCGGCGTACGTGATGGTCGGATTCGATTCCGCCGGTGAGCTTTCCGAGGAAACCAGAAACCCCCGCCGGGTCGCACCGCGCACCATACTGACCGCGCTGGCGGTGTCCGGCCTCGGCGGCGGGCTGATGCTGTTGGGCGCGCTGATGGCCGCCCCCAGCCTCGACGACGGCCACTTGGCCGCCGAGGGCCTGGCCTATGTGATCTCGGCGAAGCTGGACAGCCCCGCCGGAAAGGTGCTGCTGGCCTGTGTCGCGGTGGCGATCTCGGTGTGCACCTTGGCCATTCAGACCGCGGGCTCGCGCCTGATGTTCTCGATGGCCCGCGACGGCAGGCTGCCGTTCGCGCGCGGGCTGGCCGCGGTGCATCCGCGCTTCGGCACGCCGGTGCTGCCCGCGGTGGTGATCGGCGCCCTCGGAATCGCCCTGCTGCTGGTCAATCTGGGCAATGCCGCCATTTTCGCCACCCTGGCCGGTGTCTGCATCGTCACCCTCTACCTCGCCTATCTGCTGGTGACGCTGCCCCTGCTGGTCCGCCGCCTCAAAGGCTGGCCCGGCAACGAAAAGCTGGCGGATACAAGCCTTTTCAGCCTCGGCCGCTGGGGCGTCCCCCTGAACGCACTTGCCGTCGCCTGGGGCATCGCCATGGCGGTGAACCTCGCCTGGCCCCGCTCCGAGGTCTACACCCCCAAGGGCGGCGGCTGGTGGTTGCTCTGGGCCGCACCGCTTTTCGTGATGCTTGCGGTACTCGTAGGCGTACTGGTGCACCGGTTCGTTTCCACTCGGCCGGCTCCCGATCGCGTGAGCTCGACCCCACCGGCCTGACCTACCCGCCGCCCACCGCACCCGAATCCCTCGGAATCGCCTCGAAAGGCGTCGGGGGAGCCCACCCTGAGACGAAAACGGGAAGGAAGGGCCATGACAAACACCGCATCGACCTCCGGCGCGCGCGACCATGCCCGTTCACAGGCGGCCACCGCCCACATCTCGGGACCCACGCTGCCGCAAGGGCTGCGCCAGACGGATATCGTTTTCGCACAACGCGTTCCGCCGTACGGCTATGCCAATGTCGTCCTCGGCCGCGGCACCCGGCTGCGGCTGACCGATCCCGAGGGCTTGGCATGTGCACACCTACTGCTCCTCCGCGCCGAATCCCCCTGGGAGCGACTCAATGTCGCCGATACCGTGAAGGTCCCCTGGCAGGCCTATCTCGGTCAGGGCCACCCCCTGCTGTCGGATCAGGGCCGGGTCCTCGCCACGATTGTGGCCGACTCGTCCACACACCACGACGCGTTGTGCGGACCGAGCCCGCGGGCGCGGCAAGCGCTGCGGCTGGCCGGTGCGAAACAGGGCCTGCAGCCCCGCGATATCGGCCCGACGGTAGCGCTGTTCCGCGGCGTCCGCGTCGAACCGGACGGCGCGCTCACCCCCATCGGCAGCGCCGGGTCCGGCGGCGCGGTCGACCTGCTGATTCACCTGCCGGTCACCCTGCTCCTCGCCAATGCCCCACATCCGCTCGACCCCACCGCGCCGACCGACCTCGATCTCGTCGCGTGGTCGGCTCCCGAGGATCTCACCGTTCAGCACAGCACCGACCCGGAATACCTTCGCGCCGTGGGGAACACCGAACAGGCATGGCACGCCGCGCAGCCCCCGGAGGCACAGTCATGAGCACGATCGTCCTGGACGAGACCGTCCCCGCCCGCGCCCCCTGGTCCGCCGTAATCCGCGCGGGCGACCGGCTGGAAATCATCGACCTGCACGGCAATCAGGCCGTGGACTGCCTGCTCTACTCGGCCGCCGACCACACCGACCGCTACAGCGCGCAGGCCACGATCACCGCCCAGCGCAACATCTTCCTCACCACCAACAGCGTGCTCTACACCGAGAACGGCACCGCCCTGATGACCGTCGTGGCCGATGAGGTGGGCAACCACGATACGGTCGCCGGGGCATGCTCCCAGGAGTCGAACACCCTGCGCTACGGCCACCACACCCGCCACCAGCACGCCTGCGTGGAGAACTTCCTGGCCGAGGGCATGAAATGGGGTCTGGGCAAACGGGATCTGGTGCCGAATATCAACTGGTTCATGAACGTCCCGGTGGAGGCCGACGGCACGCTCGGCATCGTCGACGGCCGCTCCGCCCCCGGCAAGAAGGTGACCCTGCGGGCCGAGGTCGACACCCTGGTGCTGGTCTCGAACTGCCCGCAGATCAACAACCCCTGCAACGGCTTCGACCCCACCCCGATCCGCATGGTGGTCACGCGATGACGACGCCCGCGAGCCACCTGGACGTGCTGCGTCCGGGCCTGCTGACCACGGTGCAGGATTGGCCCGGCCGGGTCGGGTACTGGCATGTCGGCGTGCCGCCGTCGGGTCCGATGGACGATCTGTCGTTCCGGCTGGGCAATCGCGTGCTGGGAAATGCCGAGGGCGCACCGGGATTGGAATGCACGCTCGGCGGCCCCGTGCTGCGGTTCTCCGCGGCGACGTGGGTCTGTGTGACCGGTGCGCCGACAATCGTTGCGGTGGATGGTGTTTCGGTTTCGCAGTGGCGCGCCGTCCCGCTCGCGGCGGGCAGCGTATTGGACGTCGGTGCGGTGGTGGGGCCGGGCATGCGCTGTTACGTACTCGTCGCCGGTGGCATCGAAGTTGCCCAGTATCTCGGCAGCGCAGCGACTTTCACGCTCGGCAAGTTCGGCGGTGCCACCGGCGCGCCGCTGCGCGCCGGCGACCGGCTCGCCCTCGGTCGCGACCATGGTTACGTCGCATCCGGCGTGCCCGCCGAGGAGCAGCCGGTCATGACACGGCGCTGGGAACTCGCCGTCACCGAGGGCCCGCACGGCGCACCGGAGTTCTTCACGCGCACCGACTTCGACACCATCCTCGCAACCGACTACGAGGTGCATTTCAACTCCGACCGCACCGGTGTGCGCCTGATCGGCCCGAAGCCGCGCTGGGCGCGCACCGACGGCGGCGAGGCCGGGCTGCACCCGTCCAATATTCACGACACCGCATACTCGGTCGGCGCGCTGGATTTCACCGGCGACACCCCGATCCTGCTCGGCCCCGACGGGCCCAGCCTGGGCGGCTTCGTCTGCCCGGTCACCGTGGTGGCGGCCGATCGGTGGAAGCTCGGCCAGCTCGCTCCCGGCGACCGGGTCCGCTTCGTGCCCGTCCGATCCGATCGCGCGGCTCCGCTGCGCGCGACCGGGCTCGCCCGCCGCGCCCAGTGGCCGTTCGTCCCGTCCACCGGCGGCGACGGCGACGACGGTGTGCTGGCCCGCGCTGCCGCCGACGACGCCACGCCGGTGACCTACCGCCGCGCCGGGGACGATGGCCTGCTCGTCGAATACGGCGATATGACACTGGATCTCGGGCTGCGCGCCCGGGTGCACGCCCTACACCGGCAGTTGCTGGAGTGCCGCGAACCCGGTATCACCGAGCTCACCCCGGGCGTCCGATCGCTGCAGGTCCGCTTCGATCCCGACCGGCTCGCCACGGTCAAGCTGCTGCGGCTGCTGCAGGAGGCGGAATCGGTGCTGCCCTCGGTCGAGGAGCTCGTGGTGCCCAGCCGCACGGTCCATCTGCCGCTGTCCTGGGACGACCCCGCCACCCGGGAGGCGATCACCCGCTATATGCACGGCGTGCGCGCGGATGCGCCGTGGTGCCCGTGGAATATCGAATTCATCCGGCGGATGAACGGTTTGGCGACCGTGCGCGAGGTCTTCGACATCGTCTTCGCGGCCGAATACCTCGTTCTCGGACTCGGCGACGTCTACCTGGGCGCACCCGTGGCGACCCCGATCGATCCGCGGCATCGGCTGGTCACCACGAAATACAATCCCGCCCGCACCTGGACACCGGAGAACGCGGTCGGTATCGGCGGGGCCTACCTGTGCGTCTACGGGTTGGAGGGCCCGGGCGGCTATCAGTTCGTCGGCCGCACCACGCAGGTCTGGAGCCACGGCCGCGACGAGGAGAAGCCTTGGCGGCTGGACTACTTCGACCGCATTCGCTGGTATCCGGTCACCGCGGAGGAACTGCTGGAGCTGCGGGCCGATTTCGCCGCGGGCAACGGCGCGTTGCGTACCGAAGACGGCGAGTTCCGCCTGACCGACTACCGCCGCTTCCTCGCCGCCAACGCCGACTCCATCGCCGACTTCCGGGCTCGCCAGGGCGCGGCGTTCACTGCCGAACGCGATTCCTGGCGCGCCGCGGGCGAACTCGCCGGGACGAAGGGACTCACCGACGCATGACCATCTGGATCCACCGCAGGCCCGAATCCGAGATCGACGCCGAGACGGCCTCGGCGCGTGGGCCTTTGGCGGGGCTGCGTCTCGCGGTCAAGGACAACGTGGATGTCGCGGGGTTGCCGACCACGGCGGGTTGTCCCGGGTATGCCTATCTGCCCGAACGGGATGCGGCGGCAGTATCCGCGCTGCGGGCCGCCGGGGCCGTGGTGGTCGGGAAGACGAATCTCGATCAGTTCGCCACCGGGCTGGTCGGCACCCGTTCGCCGTACGGACCGGTGCCCGATGCCCGCAGGCCCGAATATGTCTCCGGCGGTTCGAGTTCCGGCTCGGCGGTGGCCGTCGCGCGCGGCGAGGCCGATATCGCGATCGGCACCGATACCGCCGGATCGGGGCGGGTGCCCGCCGCCTTCCAGGGGATCGTCGGTATCAAGCCGACCCTCGGCGTGATCAGCACCGACGGTGTTGTTCCGGCCTGCCGCTCCTATGACTGCGTCACCGTCTTCACCGCCGAGCTCGGCCTTGCCGACCGGGCGATGGGCGTCCTGGCCGCGGGCGCACCCGGACGCGCGTGGCCGAGCGATATCCGCCTCGCGGCACCGCCGCAACCGGTTGTCGCCGTATTCGATTCGCTTCCCGATCTGGACCCGGCCTGGGAACCGGCCTATCGGCGCACCGTGTCCGGACTGCGCGAGCGCGGCGTCTCGATCGTCACCGTCGACCCCGAACCGTTCCTGGCCGCGGCCCGCCTGCTCTACGGCGGCGCGCTGGTGGCCGAAAGATATGCTGCGGTGGGCGAATTCGTCGACGCTCACCCCCAGGACATCGATCCGACCGTCGGTGCGATCATCCGCGCGGCTCGCGACCTGCCCGCACACCGACTGGTGTCCGATCTGGCGGAGCTGGAACGACTGCGACTTGCCGCCATGACGAGCCTCAGCGGAGCCGATGTCCTGCTCACCCCCACCGCGCCGATCCAGCCGACGATCGCGGCGGTGGCCGCCGATCCGGTCGGCGTCAACTCCCGGGTGGGCACCTATACCAACTTCTGCAATCTGTTCGATCTGTGCGCGGTCGCCGTTCCGGCGGGCACCGCGGGCGATGCGCAATTCGGTGTCACGGTATTCGCGCGCGCCTTCGACGATGCCGTCGCACTCGAGATCGCGGGCCTGATCGCCGGGGTCGGTCTCGACACCCCGTGGCCGACGCGGGTCACTCCCGTCCACGAGTTGATCGTCTTCGGCGCCCACCTGCGCGGCCAGCCGCTGGAATACCAGCTCACCGACCTCGGCGCCCGCTGGGCGGGCGAGGTGCGCACCGCCGCGCGTTACCGCCTGGCCGCCCTGAACACCACACCGCCCAAGCCCGCGGTCACCCGCTGCCCCGACGGAGAATCCGGCGTCTCGGTCGCGGGCGAACGCTGGCTGCTCTCCCCCGCCGCCCTCGGTCGCTTCCTGGCCGCGCTCCCGGCACCGATGCAGCTGGGCCGGGTGGAACTCGAGAGCGGCGCGTGGACAACGGCTTTCGGCTGCGACGGTGCGGCCGCCGCGGCGGGTAAGGACATCGGCGAGTACGGCGGCTGGCGCGCCGCACTCGCCGCCGGGGTCGTCTGATTCACCGCAGGCCGCGGAAGAATTCCCGCACGTCCGCGACCAGCAGTTCCGGCTCCTCCAGCGCCGCGAAGTGCCCGCCGTGGTCGACGTCGGTCCAGTGGGTGATGGTGTTGGCGGTCTCGCAGTAGCGGCGAATGCAGACGTCGTGCGCGAAGGCGATGACGCCGGTGGGGACGCCGGAGTTCACCTCGAGCGAATCCCAGGCCCGGTCCTGGGCGTAGCCGACGTACGCCGCCGAGGCGGCGGTGCCGGTGAGCCAGTAGATCATCACATTGGTCAGCAGTCGATCGCGGTCGATGATCTTGTCGGGCAGCACGTTTCGCGGATGCGTCCACTCGCGGAACTTGTCCATGATCCAGGCGAGCTGGCCCACCGGCGAATCCACCAGGCCGTATCCGAGGGCCTGCGGGCGGGTGGACTGGATCGCGATATAGCCGAACTCCTCCCGCATGAAGGCCGCGATCCGGTTGATCCGATCGCGTTCGAGATCGGTCAGTTCGGCCAGTTCCTCGTCGGGGATCGGAAACGGCGGCAGATTCGTACCGCCGTTGACATGGACGCCGATCACCCGATCGGGTGCGGCGCGACCCACCTCGGGGCTCACCGCGCCGCCGATGTCACCGCCCTGCACGCCGTAGCGCTCGTAGCCCAGCCGCTCCATGAGTTGCGCCCACACTCGTCCGATTCGATCTCTGCTCCAACCGGATTCGGTGACCGGACCGGAGAATCCGAAGCCGGGCAGGGACGGAATCACCACGTGGAAGGCGTCGGCGGGGTCACCGCCGTGCGCCCGCGGGTCGGTGAGCGGGCCGATGATGTCGAGGAATTCCACGACCGATCCGGGCCACCCGTGCGTCAGCAACAGCGGCACCGCATTCGGCTCCGCCGAGCGCACATGCAGGAAGTGGATGCGCTGCCCCTCGATCTCGGTGGTGAACTGCGGGAAGGAGTTCAGCCGCCGCTCCGCCGCCCGCCAGTCGTAGCCGGTGCGCCAGTAGTCGACCAGCTCCCGCAGCCAGTGCGTGGGTACACCCGTATCCCAGTCGTCGCCGGGCAGCGGCTGCGGGAACCGGGCGTTGTCGAGCCGGGCGCGCAGATCGTCGAGCCGCTGCTGCGGGATGTCGATGCGGAAGGGGGTGATCGCTGTGCTCATGGATATGACATTAGGGCGGGGCTAGGACAGCTTCCGCCCTAGCTATCGAGCAGAATGACAAACATGTTGGAGACCTCGGCACGACTGCTCGAACTGTTGTCGCTACTGCAGACTCCCCGCGATTGGAGCGGCACGGAGCTGGCCGAGCGGCTGGAGGTGGATGTGCGGACGGTGCGCCGCGATATCGAAAAGCTGCGCACCCTGGGCTATCCCGTGCACGCGGTGCCCGGTGTGGCCGGATACCGACTGGGTGCGGGCACCAAACTGCCGCCGCTACTGCTGAACGACGACGAGGCGGTGGCCGTGGCCGTCGGCCTGCGCACCGCGGCGGGCGGCACCATCGCCGGAATCGAGGAGAGTTCGCTGCGCGCGCTGACCAAACTCGAGCAGATCCTGCCCGCCCGGCTGCGGCATCGGGTGTCGGCGCTACAGGCCGCGACCGTCAGCATGTCGGCCGGAACTCCGACCGTGGACCCGGAGGTGCTCACCTCGATCGCCGCGGCGATCCGCGACCACGAGCAACTGCGCTTCGACTATCGCACGCACGGGGACAAGGAGATTCGCCGCGTCGCCGAACCTCATCGGCTGGTTCACACCGGACGGCACTGGTATCTGGTCGGCTGGGACGTGGACCGAAACGATTGGCGCACATACCGAGTCGATCGCCTGCGCCCGCGCGTGCCCAACGGCCCCCGCTTCACCCCACGCGACGCACCCGATATGAATGTGGCGGGTTTCGTCTCCAACGGTGTGAGCACCGCGCCGTACCGCTATCGCGCACGCATCACCCTCGAGGTCCCCGCGGCCGTGGCGGCGGATCGAATCGCACCGACCGTCGGCGTCATCGAGGCAATCGACGAACACCGCTGCCTACTGCGCACCGGCGCCGATTCCCTGGACGCATTGGCGCTCTACACCGGGCTTTTCGGCTTCCCGTTCCGAGTGCACGAACCCCCCGAGCTGATCGATCATCTGCGCGAACTGGCCCGACGCCTGAGTGCGGCGGCCGACTGAGCCGCCGACACCGACCTCCCACTCCGCGCCCACCACCGGCTCACACTCCGTCCCCCACCACCAACTCACGCCCCGTTTCCCACCACCAACCTCACGCTCCGAACCCCAACCGACTCACGCCCGGATCCCCACCACCGATCCACGCCCGGATCCCCGCCACCGATCCACACCCCGACCCCCACCACCGACTCACGCCCCGATCCCCCACCACGGTCCTGACGCCGAGCCCTCAACTTTGTTCCCCGCCGCCGAGGCCCCCTGGGGGCCGAGGCGGCGGGGACTCACCGCGGCTTCACCTCCACCAGCAACTCCGGCCCCCGCGCATGCAATCGCTTCTCGACCACCCGTGCCGCGACCACCGCCGCACCGATGCCCATCGCGATCCCCACCGGCACCGCGGTCCACTGCACCAGCCAGTTGTGCAGGTACGCACCGACTCCCAGGACCGCGATCACCGGAAGGCACAGCACGATCTGGCCGAGGCCGACCACGACCTGGACCAGAGCGCGGGCGCAGCCGGGGTTGGCACCGCCGCCGCTGAAGGGGTTGCCGCGCTGCTGCGGGAGGGGATAGGCGGCGTATACCGACAGGAACATGGCGGTCGCGATGCCGACGCCGAGCAGAACCGGCAGCGTGGCCAGGCCCCAGGGGTACAGCTTCGCCAGGCCGACCGCGCCGGGGAGGATCAGGGTGAGCAGGAGGCCGAAGGGGGCCACGATGATCAGCCAGGCCAGCATGCGGCCGCGGACGTCGGCTCGGATCGCGCCGGGAATCACCAGCGTCTGCCAGATCGCCGTGCCGTCGAAGGCGTACATGTTGGCGCTGGCCATGGCCGCCATCCACACCACGAACGCACCCGCGAACGGGAGCGCGCCCTGATTGTGCTGAAGCGAAAGGAATACGGGGACCACGATTCCGATGAGCATCAGCGGTAGCAGCGCCGCCCGGCGGCGGCTGTCGCGCCACCAGCTGCGCAACTCCTTGGTCACCACCGCACCCACCGGATCGGGGCGCAGCAGCCGATCCAGCACGCCGCCAGCGGCATTCGCGCGCACCTGCCCGGCGGTCGCCTCGGGCGTGGTGAGCCTTCGACGCAGCAGGACCGCCCACATCTGCCACAGCACCAGCGACAGCAGCATCAGCCCGCCCACGGCCAGCAGACTCAGCCACCACTGACCACGCGCGGCGGCCTCGACCGCATACGGCGCCCAGCCCGAGGGCGGAATCCGCAGCGCCAACTCCACCGGCCGCGAGGCATGTTCCAGACGCGGCCCGACATAGGTGACCAGCAGTTGGATCGGGTAGTACGCCAGACCGATCATCGCGGCCAGCACCACGCCGAGGTCCTTGCCGCGCCGCGAGCGCATGGCCGCCCCGATCCAGGCCAACAGCACCCGCGAGAGCAACACCACGAAAGCCAGCTGCGCGACGGTGCCGAGGATCGCGAAAAGTGTTGGCAGCAGCCCGAATCCCGTACCGAGCAACACCAGTCCACCGAAGGCGATCAGATTCACGACCGCCGCGGGCCCGGTGAACGCGGCGGCCAGCAGCCCGAGCGCCAGCTGCCGGTAGCTCAGCGGCAGCAGCCGAAAGTGTTCGGGCTGCAGGGTTTCGTCACTGCTGCCGCTGAGGATCGGCCCGCAGAGCCAGCCGAGGGTCCACACCGCGTACAGCGCGGCGGCGGCATTGGTGGCGGCGCGCGCATCCCAGGCGTGCCCGGCCGCCGCCAGCAGCGCCGCGGTGCCGAGCGCCGCGATCAGCCCGACGCCGACGCCGAGCCAGAACGCCACCGAGGCCCGCCCGCTGCTCATCGAGCGCAGCGTGAGCCGCCACCGCATCCGGATCAGGACGCCAACCACGCCAGCCCCTCGTCCCCGGCGACCCGTCCCCCGACCAGGCGCACGAACGCCTCCTCCAGCGTCCCCTCGCCCCGGACCTCGTCGACGGTCCCCGCCGCGACCACCTGACCGCGATTGATCACCGCGAGCCGATCGCAGAGGTTCTCCACCAGCGCCATCACATGACTGGACAGCACCACCGACCCACCGGCCGCGACGAACCGCTGCAGAATCGTGCGAATCGTCCTGGCCGACACCGGATCCACCGCCTCCAGCGGCTCGTCGAGTACGAGCAGCTTGGGCGCGTGCAGCAGCGCGGTCGCCAGCCCGATCTTCTTGCGCATACCCGCGGAGTAGTCCACCACCAGTGTGTTCTCGGCACCGCTCAACTCGAGTACGGTCAGCAGTTCCTCGGCCCGCTCGGCGACCGTCCCCGCGGCCATCCCGCGCAAAAGCCCGGTGTAGGTGAGCAATTCGCGACCGGTGAGCCGCTCGGGCAGCGACAGCCCGTCGGGCAGCACCCCCACGATGGTCTTGGCATGCACCGGATCCGACCACACATCGAAGCCGAAGATCCGCGACTGCCCCGCATCCGGCCGCAGCAACCCCACGGCCATCGACAGCGTCGTCGTCTTACCGGCCCCATTGGGCCCCACCAATCCGAAGAACGATCCGGGCGGCACGACCAGATTCACCCCGTCCACCACCCAGGGCCCACCGAACCGCTTGTACAGCCCGCTCAATTCCAGCGCGGGCGAACCATCCGATTCCATAACTCCCCTTCTCCGACCCGCAGAGACATTCGCCCCACCATACGGAACCGCTTTCCCCACCCCTACCGCTACAACCCGCGTGTCGGGGTCCGACCCACCAGCACCCAGGCAAAGCCGACAAACGGCTAGCGCAACAAAGTGGCCGGATCGATGGTGAACTCGAAAGGCGAGTGGAGCGCCACCGATTCGCCCGCCTGAATGCGATGCGTCAGTTCGTATTCGCCATCGTCACCGAGCACGTAGGCGAACAAGACCGGAAGCTGCTCTCCGGGCAGCCGCCCCTTGAACGAGTTGATCTCGAGACGCCAATAGTTGGCAATGCCCGCCTCGGCGTACAGGGCGGGCTTCACCATCTGGTCCATCATGGTCGTGGACGCCGAGACAATCTCCACGGCCAGCAGGACTTGCTTGTCGGCAATGCCTCGCGCATCCATGTCGACATCGCCCTTGCCGTATACGAGGCGGGACGGACCGGACGGTGGAGAGATCTTCCCCGTCCGGTCCGGACTACTCCGCCACGATCACCCGAATCTCGTCGTCACCCGATTCCCCCGCCTCCTCGGCCGTGACGAACCAGTGGGTGACCTCGCCGTCGGCCAGATCGGATTCCACATCCCCGCTCGGCAGCACCGACAGCGCACCCGCCGTGGCGCTGGCCAGGAACTCGGCCAGGGCCGCGGGGCCCGCGGACGAGGTGGTGTACGTGGTCGACTCGTAGTCGATCTCGTTGTCCTCGCGCAGGGCCTCGGCTCGGTCGAGGGTCTGCTCCTGGGTGAGCGGGGTCCAGGCGCCGTCGGCGGACCGGATCACGAAGGCCGGGTGGTCCTCGTGCAGCGGGCGGACGCGGTCGGCGTAGGAGACCGGATGCGCCGGTGCCGCCGCGAGGTCGGCCTGCACCTTCGGGTCGGTGGGCACCAGCCAGCGGACCGACTTGGCGGCCGGTTCCAGGGTGATGCCGAAATCTGCTCCGGCGGAGACGATTTCACCGAAGGACAGGCCATCGGCGAACAGCACCGCGGCGCCGGCCTTCTGCACCGCCCACACCGCGACCACCGCGTCCAGCGACCGCGGCAGCGCGATCGCCACGATGTCACCCGGGCCCACACCCCGGTCGATCAGCACCCGCGCCAGCTTCGAGGAGCGCGAATCCACCACGTGGTACTGGATTTCCGCGCCGTCGACCAGGACGGCCGGGGCCTGCGGATCCTCCTCGACCACCTCGCCCAGCGCCTTGGCGACCGTCCGCGCCCCGACCCGGGCGGGCTCGGGCGCGGAATCGGTTGTGCCGACCCCGGATTCGGCCAGAATCCGGGCCCGCTCGGCGTGATCGAGAATGTCGATATCGCCGACGAGCGCGTCCGGATCGCCCAGCAGCGCCTCCAGCACCCGCAGCATCCGGCCCGACAGCGTCGCGACCTCGTCGGCGGTGAACCGACTGCCCAGATACTTCCAGGTCAGCTCGATCGTGGCCTCCGCGGTCACCAGCAGCGTCAGCGGATAGTGCGTGGCGTCGTTGACGCCGACACCGGTCACCGACATGCCGTCGATGGAGCTGGCGGCGGCGATCGCCTCCTTGTCCATCGGATACGACTCGAACACCAGCAGGGTGTCGAATTGCGCTCCCGCACCGGCGATCCGCTGGATATCGGTCAGCCCCACGTAGTGGTGTTCGAGCAGATCGGCCTGATCGTGCTGCAGGCGTTGCAGCAGCTGGCCGACCGAGAGCCGATCGTCCACCCGCACCCGCACCGGCAGCGTGTTGATGAACAGACCCACCATCGACTCCACACCCGGCAGCTCGGCCGGTCGGCCCGAGACGGTCGCGCCGAACACCACGTCGCCGCGTCCGGTGAGCCGCCCGAGCAGGATGCCCCAGGCCGCCTGCACCAGCGTGTTCACCGTGACGCCGAGTTCGGCCGCGTGCTTGGTGAGCTGACGCGTGCGGTCGGCGTCGATCTCGGTGATCAGCTTGCCGATCTCGTACTGCTCGGCCGTGCGCGGCTGCGGCGCCAGCGCGGTGGGCTCGTCGGCGCCCGAGAGCGCCTTGGCCCACGCCCGCAGCGACGCGTCGCGGTCCCGCCCGGCCAGCCAGGTCAAGAAGCTGCGGTAGGGCGCCACCCGCGGCAGCGCCGTCTGATCGCCGCGCACCGCGTACAGCACCAGCATGTCCCGCATGAGCAGCGGCATCGACCAGCCGTCGAGCAGGATGTGATGGGTCGTGATGCCCAGATGCCACTGGCTCTCGCCGGTCCGGTAGAGCGTGAACCGCATCAGCGGCGCGGTCGTCATGTCGAAGTGGGTCTGGCGATCCACATCGACCAGCCGCTGCAACTCCGGAAGCCGTTGCGCCTCGGGAAGACGCGTCAGATCCACCTCGCGCCACGGCGCCTCGACCCGATCGAGCACGACCTGCACCGCGTGACCGTCGGAATCGGTGACGAAGGCCGTGCGCAGGTTCGGGTAGCGATCCAGAATGCCCTGCGCCGCCGCCCGCAACCGCGCGATGTCCAGCGTGCCGCCGAGATCGAC
Organism: Nocardia sp. CDC159; assembly: GCF_023740735.1. Lineage (GTDB taxonomy): Bacteria > Actinomycetota > Actinomycetes > Mycobacteriales > Mycobacteriaceae > Nocardia > Nocardia pulmonis. The sequence continues at coordinate 147,835 of NZ_JAMRXH010000012.1, read as the reverse complement.
GACCGCCTGCATGGTGTAGACGTCGACGGTCGCCTGCGTCATCAGCGCGTGGAACAGCAGCCCCGACTGCAGCGGCGACAGCGGCCAGACATCGCCCAGGCCCGGGTAGTCGCGCTCCCAGACCTCGATATCGGACTGACCCACGTGCACCAGCGGCAGATCCGATGGGGTGAGGCCACCGGCCTCCGGACGCCGCGCGTGCCGGGCCAGCGCGGTCAGCGCGGCCACCCACAGCTCGGCGAACTCGGCCACCCGCTCGCGGCTCAGCAGACCCGTCGGGAAGGCGAAGGAGGCACCGAGCCGCGGACCGTCGTCGCCGTCGGTGACGATCGCGTTGATATCGATCGTCGCGTTGGCGGGCATGTCCTGATCCATATCGGCGTCCAGGCGACCCAGATCCGCAACCGGGACCCAGCCGACCTCGGCCAGTTGCTCCGGAATCTCCCCGGCGGAGACGCGGCCCAGATAGTTGAAGCTGATCTGTCCCGCGCCACCGAGCTGTTCGGCGGTCTCGGCGTTCAGATATCGCAGCAGGCCGTAGCCCAGACCCTTGTCCGGTACCGCCAGCAACTGCTCCTTGATCGACTTCACGACCTCGCCCAGGGCGTTGCCACCCGCGAACGCGTCGTCCAGGTCGGCCCCGGCCAGATCCAGCCGCACCGGGTAGGCACTGGTGAACCAGCCGACCGTGCGCGACAGATCCGCACCCGGGACCACGTCCTCCTCGCGGCCGTGCCCCTCGAGCTTGACCAGCGTCGCATCGCCGAATTCGGCTCCGCGCCACCGCGATACCGCCAGCGCCAGCGCCGACAGCAGGCCGTCGTTCACACCGCCCCGGTACAGGCCCGGGATCGCCGTCAGCACCGCATCGGTCACCTCGGCCGGCACGCTCACCTCGACGCGTTCCACCGTCGCGAAGGTGTCGACGGCCGGATCGAACGCCCGGCTGCCCAGCAGCGGATCCGGCGTCGCCGAAACCTGCTGCCAGAAGGGCAGTTCCGCCGTCCGCTCGGGACTGCGGGCCGCTTCGACGAGGGCATGCGCCCACCGTCGCATCGAGGTCCCGTTGGCGGGCAGCGCCACCGACTGGCCCGCGGCCAGCTGCGACCAGGCGACCGCCAGATCCGGAATCAGGATGCGCCAGGACACACCGTCGACCACGAAGTGGTGCGCCACGACCAGCAGGACATCTCGGCGGCTGGTGGTCTCGCCCGGGAAGGCGAACCACACGAACTGCACCATCGCGGCGTTCGCCGGGTCCAGACGGCCCAGCGCCGCATCGTATTCCGCGCTCGCGCGCCGGGTCAGCTCCGCGTCGGAGATGTCGCCCGGCAGCTCGACCCGGTGCACCAGCGCGTCGACATCGACCGCGCCGCGCTCCAGCGCCTCGAACGTCCAGCCCTCGGAGTTGTTGCCGCGCAACCGAGCCCGCAACACATCGTGGTGATCGAACACCGCGGCGATGGTGGCGACCAGGGTCTCGCGGTCGATGCCGTCGGGCACGCGCAGTTCCATCGACTGCGAGAACCGATCGTAATTCGAGCCGCTCGACAGGATCGAGGTCATGATCGGCGTCAGCGGGATCTCGCCCACGCCGCCGCCGGGCAGTTCGGCCAGCCGCTTCTGCTCGGATTCGCCACCGAGCGTGGCGATCTCGGCCAGCGCCGCGACGCTGCGCCGCTCGAACACATCGCGCGGGGTGAACAGCACGCCCCGGGCCTTGGCCCGCGACACCAGCTGGATCGACAGGATCGAATCACCGCCCAGGGCGAAGAACGAGTCGTCCAGGCCGACCTGGTCCACGCCGAGTACCTCGGCGAACACCGCGGCGATGATCGTCTCGACCTCGCCCGCGGGCGCCCGGAACTCCCGCGGCGCCAGCTGCGGTTCGGGCAGGGCCTTGCGGTCCAGCTTGCCGACCGGCGTCAGCGGGATCTCGTCGAGCACCACGACCGCCGAGGGCACCATATGCGGCGGCAGCGTCCGCGCCACGAACTCGGTCACCCGCGCCGGATCCACCGCCCGGCCCGGCGCGCCGAGCACATAGGACACCAGAATCGTTGCGCCGGCATCGGTCTGGCGGCCCATGGTGAAGGCGAATTCCACGTCCGGATGCCGCCCCAGCGCCGCGTCGATCTCGCCGAGCTCGATGCGGAAACCGCGCACCTTCACCTGGAAGTCCGAGCGCCCGACGTAGTCCAGCTCCCACGGCACCTCGGGCGAGGCCAGGTTGCCCTGGCGCCGCTCCGGCGCGGCGAACCAGCGCACCACGTCACCGGTGCGGTACATCCGGGTGCCCGGCGCGCCCCACGGATTGGCGACGAACCGTTCCGCACTCAGGCCCGGCCGGTTGTGGTAACCGCGCGCCACCGCGCCACCGGCCAGATACAGCTCACCCGCCACACCCGGCGGCACCGGATTCATCCGCGAGTCCAGCACCAGCGCCGACATGCCGTGCACCGGCGTGCCGATGGTGATGTGATCGCCCGGGAACAGCCGCGCGTAGGAGGAGATGATCGTGGTCTCGGTCGGCCCGTAGGCGTTGAAGTACTTCCGCCCCGGCTGCCACTTCGCCAGCAGTTCCGGCGTGGTGACATCGCCACCGACCGAGGTGACCAGCAGCTGCTCCTGCCCGGCCGGATCCATCGTGCCCAGCACCGCCGGGGTGATGATGGTGTGTGTGACGCCCTCGGTCCGCAGCAACTCGGCCAGGTCCGGGCCACCGATGATCGTGCCGGGCACGATCACCAGCGTCGCGCCGATGTAGAAGGCACACACCCACTCCAGCACCGACGGATCGAAGCTCGGCGAGCAGATGTGCAGGAACCGGTGGTGCGGCTCCAGCCCGTACAACCCGGTCGCCACGTCGGCCAGGCCGCCCAGACCCGCGTGGGTCACCGTGACGCCCTTGGGCTTACCCGTCGAACCGGACGTGTAGATCACATACGCCGGATGCGACATGTGCAGCGGCGCAAGGCGATCGGCATCGGTGACCGGCTCGGCGGACGCGGCGGCGCACAGCTCGCCGGTCGCCGGATCGTCGAGCAGCAGCCAGTCCACGTCGTCGGGCAGGCCGCCGACGTACTCCGAACCCGTGATGCCGAGCACCGCGGCCGAATCGGTGAGCATGTGCCGCACTCGATCCTGCGGATAGTTCGGATCCACCGGGACGTGCGCACCACCGGCCTTGGTGATCGCCAGCACCGCCAGCACCATCTCGTAGGAGCGCGGGAACGAGACGGCGACCAGCCTTTCCGGACCGACGCCGCGCTCGATGAGCACCCGCGCCAGGCGCGAGGACTGCTCGTCGAGTTCGCCGTAGGTGATCGAACGCCCGTTGTAGCGCACCGCGGTGCGATCGCGGCCCAGCCGCAGGCCGTTGGTCATCAGATCGGGCAGCAGCCCGGTCGCCATGACCTCGTCGCCGTGCACGTGGGTGAGCAGTTCGTACTCGCTCGGCGCCAGCAGCGGCAGGTCGCCGACCGGCACCGACCCGGAATCGCGCGCGATGGCCTCGAGCAGGCGGCTGAACCGCTGCGCGAACACCTCGACGGTCGCATCGTCGAACAGGTCGCGGGCGAAGGAGAATTCGGCGTACATGCCGTTGGCCTCGTCGGCCGACTCCCGCATCGTCAGCGACAGATCGAATTTCGCGGTGTCGACCTCGAAATCGACCGCCTGGACCCGCAACCCGGGCAGCTCGAACGTGCTCTCCGGCAGGTTCTCGAACGACAGCGCCACCTGGAACAGCGGATGCCGCGCGGTGGAGCGTTCGGGCTCGAGCAGGTCCACCAGGCGTTCGAACGGAATGTCGGCATGGGCGAACGCCTGCAGGTCGGCGTCCTTCGCCTGCGCCAGCAGCTCCTCGAAGGTGAGCTGGCCCCGCACGTGGGTGCGCAGCACCAGCGTATTGACGAACATGCCGATCAGATCGTCCAGTTCGGCCTCGCCACGACCCGCGATCGGGGTGCCGATCGCGATGTCGTCGGTGCCCGACATGCGCGCCAGGAAGACCGCCAGGGCGGTGTGCACGACCATGAACAGGGTCGCGTTCTGCTCCCGCGCGATCCGCTGCAGCGCCCGATGCAACTCGGCGCCGATCGGGAAGACCACCCGGCCACCGGCGAACGACTGCACGGTCGGCCGCGGCCGGTCGGTCGGCAGGTTGAGTTCGTCCGGCACCCCGGCCAAGGCCTTGCGCCAGTACTCGGCCTGGATCGACAGCAGGCTCTCCGGATCGTCGATCGAGCCGAGCAGATTGCGCTGCCACACCGAATAATCCGCGTACTGCACCGGCAGCGGCGTCCACGCCGGGGCCTCACCGGTGGAACGGGATACGTACGCCACCATCAGATCCCGGGTCAGCGGGCCCATCGACCAGCCGTCGGCGCTGATGTGGTGCGCGACGAACACCAGCACGTGTTCGGTCTCGGTGACCTGGAACAACCGGATGTGGAACGGGATCTCGCGGGTCACGTCGAACCCGGCCGACACCAGCGCCAGCACCTCCGCCGGTACCCGGTCCTCGCCGATGCGCACCGGCGTCAGGTCCACCGGCGCCTCGGCGGGCGAAAGCACCTGCTGCACCGGGCCTTCCGGGGTCTCCGGGTAGATGGTGCGCAGAATCTCGTGCCGTGCGACCAGATCCCGCGCGGCCTGCTGCAGCGCGGCCACGTCCAGCTCACCCGAGAGCCGGATGGCCACCGGGATGTTCTCCACCGACGACGAGGTGTCGAACTGGTTGAGGAACCACATGCGGTGCTGTGCCAGCGACAGCGGCACCCGGTCCGGGCGCGGCCCGGCCACCAGCGGCGGACGGCCGCCGACACCGGCCTGCTGCTCGGCCTTGGCGGCCAGGCCCGCGACCGTGGACGCCTCGAACAGCGCGCGCACGGGCACCCGGGTGTCCAGCAGCGCACCGATGCGGGCCGCGACCTGCGTCGCCAGCAGCGAGTTGCCGCCGAGGGCGAAGAAGTCGTCGTCCGCGCCGACCCGGTCCACACCGAGGACATCGGCGTACACCGAGGCCACGACCTCTTCGATCGGGGTCGAGGGCGCCCGGAAGGAGGTGCTCTCGAACTCCGGCTCCGGCAGCGCCTTGCGATCCAGCTTGCCGTTGATGTTCAGCGGCAGCGCGTCCAGGACCACGAAGGCCGACGGCACCATGTACGACGGCAGCGCCTCCGCCAGCGCCGACTTCACCTGCGCCACATCGACTTCCGAGCCGACCAGGTAGGCGACCAGCCGATCGCCGGTCCGCTCGTCGGACTTCGCCAGCACGGCCGCCTGAGTGATCTCCGGCAGCGCCAGCAGCGCGGCCTCGATCTCGCCCAGCTCGATGCGGAAGCCGCGGATCTTCACCTGGAAGTCGGTGCGGCCCCGGTACTCCAGCTCGCCGTTGTGCCAGGCCACCAGGTCACCCGTGCGGTACATGCGGGCACCCGCCTCGAACGGACTAGCGACGAACCGATCCGCCGTCAGGTCGGGTCGGCCGAAGTAGCCCCGGGCCAGCTGCGCACCGGCCAGATACAGCTCACCGGCCACACCATCGGGCACCGGATGCAGGCGCGAATCCAGCACGTACACCTGACTGTTCCACTCGGGCGCACCGATCGACACCGACAGCTGGTCGGCGCGGGTCACCTTGTGGCTGGTGATCGAGACCGCCGCCTCGGTCGGGCCGTAGAGGTTGAACAGCTCCCCGGCGTTGTCGCGCCGGAACCGCTGCGCGGTCGCCGCGGGCAGCGCCTCACCGATGGCCAGCACCCGACGCAGCGAACGCGCCAGCGCGCCACCGGATTCCACGAGCAGCGCGTCCAGCATCGACGGCACCACATGCAGCGTGGTCACGCCCTCGCGGGCCATGAGCTCGTTCAGGTACGCCGGATCGCGATGTCCGTCGGCCGTGGCGATGACCAGGCGGCCACCCGACACGGCGGCCGACCAGAACTCCCACACCGACAGGTCGAAGGTGGCCGCGGTCTTCAGCAGCACCGCGTCGTCCACGCCCAGTCCGAATTCGGCCGTCTTCCACAGCAGCTGGTTCACCACGGCCGCATGCGGCAGCGCCACACCCTTGGGACGACCGGTCGAACCGGAGGTGAAGATCACGTACGCCGTGTTCTCCGGCCGCAGCGGGGCCACCCGCTCGGCGTCGGTGATCGCGCCGTCCGCGAGCTCACCCAGGGCAAGCTCGTCGATCCGAATCACCGGAGCCACAGCGGTATCGAACTGCGCGGCGGCATTGGTGAGCACGCACACCGGCGCGGCGGTCTCGAGGATGTAGCCGGTCCGCTCTGCGGGCTGATCCGGATCCACCGGCACGTACGCGCCGCCGGCGGTCGACACCGCGTACATGGCGACCACGAGATCGGTGGAGCGCCGCAATGCCAGCGCCACCCGCGACTCGGGGCCGACGCCTAGCGAGATCAGGTGCCGCGCAAGGCGGTTCACCCGGCGCGCCAGCTCGGCATAGGTCAGCACCGCGCCGTCGGGGCCGATCAGCGCGACCGCGGTCGGATTCGCCGATGCCGACGCCGCCAGCAGTGATGGCAGGGTCCGGGTGCGGTCGACCTCGGCGGCGGTGGCGTTGCGCGCCTCGATCAGCGCGGCCCGCTCGGCCGCGGCCAGCAGCTCGATATCGCCGACGGCCGTGCGCGGCGCGGCGATGATCTCGCCGAGCAGCCGCACGAACCGATCCACGAAGCCCTGCACCGTATCCCGCTCGAACAGGTCGGTGGCGTAGGTGAAGAACCCGGTGATGCCCGCGGGCTCGCCACCCTGGCCGTAGCGGTCGGTCGCGATCAGGTGCAGATCGAACTGCGAGATCTGGGTGTCGAAGTCCAGACCCTCGACCCGCAGACCCGGCAGCTCCAGGCTGGACTGGGCCAGGTTCTGGAACGACAGGCCCACCTGGAACAGCGGATGCCGCGCGGTCGAACGAACCGGGTTGAGCACCTCGACCAGCCGCTCGAACGGCACATCGGCATTCGCGAACGCCTGGATGTCGGTCTCGCGCTGACGGGCCAGCAGCTCGGTGAACGGTTCACCGGCCTCGACCCGGGTGCGGAACACCAGGGTATTGACGAACATGCCGATCAGATCGTCCAGCACCGCCTCGCCGCGACCCGCCATCGGCGTACCGATCGCGATGTCGTCGGTGCCCGACAGCCGTGCCAGCAGCACCGCCAGCGCCGTGTGCACGACCATGAACAGCGTCGCGCCCTCGGCGCGCGCCAATTCGACCAGCGCCCGGTGGGTTTCGGCGTCGATGCGCACATCGACCTTGCCACCGGCGAACGACTGCACCGCCGGACGCGGCCGGTCGGAGGGCAGATCCAGCTGATCCGGCAGATCGGCCAGCGCGGAGGTCCAGTACTCGACCTGCTTGGCCGCCAGCGAGTTCGGATCGTCGTCGCTGCCCAGCAGCTCGCGCTGCCAGATCGAGTAGTCCGCGTACTGCACCGGCAGCGGCGTCCAGCCCGGCGCCTCACCCAGCGAACGGGCGGCGTAGGCCGTCATCAGATCGCGGGTCAGCGGGCCGACCGACGAACCGTCGCCGGAGATGTGGTGCACGACCATCGCCAGCACGTACTCCGGGACATCGGAGTCGGAGTCCGCGATCTCGAACAGCGCGATCTTGACCGGCACCTCGGCGGTGACGTCGAAGATCGTATTGGTCAGCGCGACCACCGCGGCCTCGATGCCGTCCAGGCCGACGGTGCCGATCTCCAGCTCCGGAACCGCCTGCGCCGCAGGCAGAATCACCTGCACCGGCCCGTCCTCGGTCTGCGGGTAGATGGTGCGCAGGATCTCGTGGCGCGCCACCAGATCCGCGATCGCCGCCCGCAACGCCGCGATGTCCAGCGCACCCGACAGCCGCACCGCGATGGGCACGTTGTAGGCCGCCGACTGGGTGTCGAACCGGTTGAGGAACCACATGCGCTGCTGCGCCAGCGACAGCGGGATCCGATCCGGGCGCGGACCGGCCGTGAGCGCCTTGCGCCCACCGGCGCCCGCATGCTGTTCCACCCGCACCGCCAGCGCGGCCACGGTCGACGCCTCGAACAGCAGGCGCACCGGAACCCGGGTGTTCAGCGCCTCGCCCAGCCGCGCCGCGACCTGCGTCGCCAGCAGCGAGTTGCCGCCGAAGGCGAAGAAGTCGTCGTCGCGCCCGACCGCGCCGCTATCCAGGCGCAGCACCTCGGCGAAGGTGTTCGCCACGATCTGCTCGATCGGGGTCACCGGCGCGCGGAATACGGCCTTCTCGAAGACCGGCTCCGGCAGCGCCTTACGGTCCAGCTTGCCGTTGGCATTGAGCGGCAACGCCGCGAGCCGCATGAACACCGACGGCACCATGTACGACGGCAGCTGGGCCGCCAGTGCCGACTGCAACGCCTGCCTGTCCAGCTCGTCGGGGCCCACCACATAGGCCACCAGGCGGTCGCCGATATGCGGATCGCTGTGTGCCACCACGGCCGTCGCGGTGACGCCGTCCTGCCGCAGCAACGCGGCCTCGATCTCGCCGAGCTCGATGCGGAAGCCGCGGATCTTCACCTGGAAGTCGGTGCGGCCCAGATATTCCAGCTCACCCTCGGGCGTCCAGGCCACCAGGTCGCCGGTGCGGTACATCCGGGAACCACTACCGGAGGCGCCCTCGATTTCCCCGAAGGGGTTGGCCACGAAGCGATCCGCGGTCAGATCCGCGCGACCGAAGTAACCGCGCGCCAGCTGCGCACCCGCCAGATACAGCTCACCCGCGACCCCGACCGGAACCGGGTGCAGGCGCGAATCCAGCACGTACACCTGGCTGTTCCACTCCGGCGCACCGATCGACACCGACGCCTGATCGGCCTCGGTCACGCGGTGGCTGGTGATGGACACCGCGGCCTCGGTTGGGCCGTAGAGGTTGAACAGCTCGGTCCGTGGATGCTCGCGCAGCACGCGCTGCGCCAGCGAACCGGGCAGCGCCTCACCAATGGCCAGGATGCGCCACAGCGAATCCGACAGCCCGGCGGTGAGCAGGGCGTCGAGCATCGACGGCACCACGTGCAGCGTGGTCACCCACTCGCGCGTCATGAGCTCGTTCAGATACGCCGGATCCCGATGCCCCTCGGGAGCGGCGATGACCAGGCGGCCGCCGCAGGCCACGGCGGACCAGAACTCCCAGACCGACAGGTCGAAGGTGGCGGCGGTCTTGAGCAGCACCGCATCGGCCGGATCGAGGCCGAATTCGCTCACCTTCCAGCGCAACTGGTTGACGATCGCGCCGTGCGGCACCGCCACGCCCTTGGGGCGGCCGGTCGAACCGGAGGTGAAGATCACGTACGCGGTATTGGCCGGGCCGAATGCCCGCACCAGCTCCCCGGCCGCGATCGCCGCGTCCGAGTGGCCCGACAGGTCCAGCCGGTCGATGCGCACCACATTGCCGTGCTCGAAGCCGTCCACCGTGGTGGTCAGCACGCAGACCGGGGCCGCGGTCTCGAGGATGTACTCGACGCGATCGGCGGGCTGAGCCGGATCGACCGGCACATACGCCGCACCGGTGCGGGCGACCGCGTACATCGCGACCACCAGATCCACCGAGCGCCGAATGGCCAGCGCCACCCGGTCTTCCGCGCCGACGCCACGCTCGATCAGGTACCGCGCCAGGCGGTTCACCCGGGCGTCGAGCTCGCGGTAGGTCAGCACCTGCTGCGGCGCGGCGGCTTCCGGGGCGTCGGCGACCAGGGCCACCTCCTTCGGATGCGCGGCCACCGCGGCGTCGAGCAGTGCGGCCAGCGTGCCGGAGGGCACCTCCTGGGCCGTCTGGTTCCAGGCCCGCAGGATCCGCTCGCTCTCCGCACCGTCGAGCAGGTCGATATCACCCACCCGCACCGAGGTGTCGGCGATGACGGCGTCGAGGACCCGCACGAAGCGATCGGCGAAGCCCTGCACGGTCGACTCGTCGAACAGGTCGATCGCATAACCGAATTCGGTCACGATCTCGGCGGGCGTGCCGTCCTCGTCGTACCGGTCGTACAGCGTGACGTGCAGATCGGTCTTGGCCAGCTGCGAGTCGAATTCGACCGCGCTCACCGACAGGCCGGGCAGCTCGAAGGTGGTCTCGGCCAGGTTCTGGAACGACAGACCCACCTGGAACAGCGGATTGCGCGCGGTGGAGCGGACCGGGTTGATGACCTCGACCAGTCGCTCGAACGGCACGTCCGCATGGGCGAACGCCTCGAGGTCGCGCTCGCGCACCTCCGCCAGCAGCTGTGCGAATCCGGCGTCGCCGTCCACGCGGGTGCGGAACACCAGCGTGTTGACGAACATGCCGATCAGGTCGTCGAGCTCCCGCTCGCCGCGGCCCGCGATCGGGGTGCCCACGGCGATGTCGTCGGTGCCCGACAGCCGGGCCAGCAGCACCGCCAGGGCGGCGTGCACGACCATGAACAGCGAGGCGTTGTTGGCCCGTGCCACCTCGTGCAGCCGAGCATGCCGCCGTGCGTCGATATCGAAGCGAATCGCCTTGCCCTGGAACGACTGCGCGGGCGGGCGCGGGCGATCGGTGGGCAGCTCCAGCTGATCGGGCAGTCCGGCCAGCGCGGCGGTCCAGTACGAGACCTGCTGGGCGGCCAGCGATTCCGGATCGTCCTCGGCGCCGAGCACGGCACGCTGCCACAGCGCGTAGTCGGCGTACTGCACCGGCAGCGGCGCCCACTGCGGCGCGTCGCCCTGGGCGCGCGCCACGTAGGCGGCCATCAGATCCCGCGCCAGCGGGGCCATGGACGAACCGTCGGCGGATACGTGATGCACGGTGAAGGCGAGCACATGCTCGTCGGCGCCGATCACGTGGAACAGCGCCACCCGCAGCGGCACCTCGACGGTCACGTCGAAGGTGGTCAGCGCGAATTCGATGATCTTCTCGCGCAACTCGGTCTCGTCGACCTCGATCGGCGTCAGCGCCGCCGGGGTCTGCGAGGCGGGCAGGATGACCTGGTGCGGTCCCTCGGGCGAGCCCGGGTAGACCGTGCGCAGCACCTCGTGGCGAGCGAACACGTCGCCGATGGCCTGCTCCAGCGCGGCCACGTCGAGCGTGCCCGACAGCCGCACGGCCAGCGGGATGTTGTCGACCGCGGAGGTGGCGGTGTCGAACTGGTTGAGGAACCAGTACCGCTGCTGCGCGGGCGAGAGCGGAATTCGTTCCGGCCGTTCGCCCGCAGTCAGGCGCGGCCGGGTACGCCCGGAGCCCGCACCCTGCTCGAGTCGGGCCGCCAGCGCGGCCACGGTCGACGCCTCGAACAGATCGCGCACCGCCAGATGGATGTCCAGCGCCGAGCCGAGCCGCGCGGTCACCTGGGTGGCGATCAGCGAGTTGCCGCCCAGTTCGAAGAAGTCGTCGTCCACGCCCACCCGGGTCGCGCCGAGCACATCCTCGAACGTGCCCGCCACGATCTCCTCGATCGGGGTCGACGGCGCCCGGAACACCTTGGCCTCGAACACCGGCGCGGGCAGCGCCTTGCGGTCCAGCTTGCCGGAGGCGTTGAGCGGGAAGGCATCCAGCACCACGAAGGCCGAGGGCACCATGTACGCGGGCAGTTCCCCGGCCAGCGCCGAGCGCACGGCGTCGAGATCGAGGGCGTGGCCCGCGTCGGCGACCAGATATCCGACGAGCTGGTCGCCGAGCCGATCGTCCGAACGCACCACCACGACGGCCTGAGCCACCGAATCCAGTGCGACCAAGGCGGACTCGATCTCACCGAGCTCGATGCGCAGACCGCGCAGCTTCACCTGGAAGTCGGTGCGGCCCAGATATTCGATCTCACCGGCCGCGGTCCAGCGCACCAGGTCACCGGTGCGGTACATCCGGGCGCCCGGTACGCCCTTCGCGGCGCCGAAGGGGTCCGCGACGAAGCGATCCGCGGTCAGATCCGGCCGCGCGACATAGCCGCGGGCCAACTGCACGCCCGCCAGATACAGCTCACCCGCGACCCCCGGCGCGACCGGGTGCAGGCGCGAATCCAGCACGTAGACACGGGTGTTGAACACCGGGCGGCCGATCGGCACCGAGGCGACATCGGCGGGGGTGACCTCGTGATAGGTCACGTCCACCGCGGCCTCGGTGGGCCCGTACAGGTTGTGCAGCCGCGCACCGGTCAGCTCGACCAGCTTCTGCGCGGTCGGCGCGGGCAGCGCCTCACCGGAGGCGAACACATTGGTCAGCGAGGTGCATGCGGCCGCGCGCTCCTCGGCGACGAAGACCGACAGCATCGAGGGCACGAAGTGCGCGGTGGTCACGCCCTCGGCCACGATGAGCTCGGCCAGATACGCCGGATCGCGATGCCCGTCGGGCTTGGCCACCACCAGGCGCGCACCGATCTGCAACGGCCAGAAGAACTCCCACACCGACACGTCGAAGGTGGCCGGGGTCTTCTGCAGCACCACGTCGTCGGCGTACAGGTCGTACTCGTCCTGCATCCACACCAGGCGGTTCACGATCGCGTCGTGGGTGACCGCGACGCCCTTGGGGCGGCCGGTCGAACCGGAGGTGAAGATCACGTACGCGGTGTTCGACGGGCGCAGCGGCGCGATCCGATCCGCGTCGGTGACCGGTTCGGCCGAGTAACCGGAGACGTCGAGGGTGTCGATCTCGAGAATCAGAGCCGCATCACCCTGGGCCAGAGCCTCATCGCCCTGGACCCGAGCCGCATCACCATGGACCCCGCCGAAGGCAGGGGCGAACTCGTCCCGGGTGGTGGTCAGCACGCAGACCGGCCGCGCCGTCTCCAGCACGTACTGGTTGCGCTCGGCCGGATGATCCGGATCCAGCGGCACATACGCACCGCCGGCGACCGTCACCGCGTACATGCCCACGACCAGTTCGATCGAGCGGCGCATGCCGAGCGCGACCAGCGCATCCGGCCCCACACCCCGCGAGATCAGCTCGCGCGCCAGCTGATTCACCCGCGCGGCGAACTCGCCGTAGGTCAGCGTCGTGCCCTCGAACGTCAGCGCGGGCTCGTCCGGGGTGCGCTCGGCCTGCATCGCGAACATCGACGCCAGGGTCAGCGCGCGGCTGCCCGCGGACTTGCCCAGCACCACCCGGTCGATGTCGTAGCCGGTGGCGTTCCAGTTGTCGAGCACCTTGCGGCGTTCGGTGTCGTCGAGCAGCTCGACATCCCCGACCGCCACGGCCGGATCGGCCACGACCGCCGTGAGCATGCGAACCAGCCGGTCGGCGAAGGCCGCGACCGTCGCGGCGTCGAACATATCGGTGGCATAGGCGAATTCGGCGCTCATGCCATCGCCCAGGCCCTGCGCGTCGAACCGCTCGGTCAGGTTCAGATGCAGGTCGAACTTGGCCGTCACCACGTCCAGTGGCACCCCGGCCACCTCGAGGCCGGGCAGTTCGAACGACGCCGCACCGGTGTTCTGGAACGACAGCATCACCTGGAACAGCGGATGCCGCGCCTGCGACCGCGCCGGGTTGAGGATCTCGACCAGCCGCTCGAACGGCAGGTCGGCCTGGCCGAACGCGGCCAGATCCGTCTCCTTGGTGCGGGTGAGCAGTGCGGCGAACGCATCGTCCGCCGCGACCGGGGTGCGCAGCACCAGGGTGTTGACGAACATGCCGATCGCATCGTCGAGCGCGGCCTCGCCGCGGCCCGCGACCGCGGTGCCGATGGCGATGTCGTCGCTGCCCGACAGCCGCGACAGCAGCGCCGCGAAGGCCGCGTGCACGACCATGAACAGGCTCGCGCCGTGCTCGCGTGCCAGCGCGTTGAGCCCGCGCAGCAGCTCGGCGTCGATCGAGAACTCGTGCACGCCACCGCGGTTGGACGCCACGGCCGGGCGCGGCCGATCCGAGGGCAGATCCAGCTGTTCCGGCAGCCCGGCCAGCTGCCGCGACCAGTAGGCGACCTGCTGGGCGATCAGTGCGGTGGGATCGTCCTCCGAGCCCAGTGTCTCGCGCTGCCACAGCGCGTAGTCGGCGTACTGCACCGGCAGCGGCGCCCAGCCCGGCGCCTCGCCGCGCGAGCGGGCCGCGTAGGCGATCATCACGTCGCGGGCCAGCGGGCGCACCGACCAGCCGTCGCCGGAGATGTGGTGCACCACGAAAACCAGGACGTGCGTGGGCCGTTCGGCGTCCTCGACCCGGAACAGCCCGGCCCGCACCGGAACCGCGGCGGTCACGTCGAAGCCGGTCAGCACGACCTCGGCGATGCGCTCGGCGATCTCGGCCTCGGTCACCGGAATCGCTTCCAGCTCCGGCGCATTCGAGCCGGCCGGCAAAATCACCTGTACGCCGTGCCCGTCGGCGGTCTCCGGATAGACGGTGCGCAGCACCTCGTGCCGATCGACCACATCGCGCACGGCCGCGCGCAGCGCGTCGACGTCCAGCGCACCGGTCAGGCGCACGGCCAGCGGAATGTTGTTGACCGCGCTGGCGGTGTCGAACCGGTTGAGGAACCACATGCGCTGCTGTGCCAGCGACAGCGGGATCTCCTCCGGCCGCGGTCCGGCCACCAGCTCGCGGCGGGCGCCGGTCCCGGCATGGCTCTCCAGGCGCGCGGCCAGCGCACCCACCGACGGCGCCTCGAACAGCAGCCGCACCGGCACCCGGGTGTCCAGCGCCGCGCCGAGGCGGGCGACCACCTGAGTGGCGATCAGCGAGTTCCCGCCCAGATCGAAGAAGTCGTCGTCGACGCCGACCTGCTCGCCCAGGCCCAGCACCTCGGCGAAGGTGGCGGCGACGATCTCCTCGATCGGGGTCGCCGGTGCCCGGAATTCCCGGGCCTCGAAGCTGGGCTCGGGCAGCGCGCGGCGATCGAGCTTGCCGTTCGGGTTGAGCGGCATGGCGTCGAGCACCACGATCGCGGCCGGGACCATATAGGACGGCAGCTGGGCGGCCACGTGCGCGCGCAGCGCGTCGACGTCGACCTCGTCCGCGGCCGGTACGACATAGGCGACCAGTTGGTCGCCGGTCCGCGCGTCCGAGCGCACCAGCGCGACCGCCTGGCCGACGGAATCGTGTGCGACCAGGGCGGATTCGATCTCGCCGAGCTCGATGCGCAGACCGCGCAGCTTCACCTGGAAGTCGGTGCGGCCGAGGTAGACGATCTGCCCGTCCGCCGCGCGGCGGACCAGGTCACCCGTGCGGTACATGCGCGAACCGGCGCCGGACGCGCCCCCGCTGCCCCCGAACGGATTCGCGACGAATCGGTCCGCCGTCAGGTCCGCACGGCCGAAGTAGCCGCGGGCCAGCTGATCGCCCGCGAGATACAGCTCACCCGCGACACCCGGCGGCACCGGATGCAGGCGACCGTCGAGCACGTAGGCCTGGGCGTTCCAGACCGGCAGGCCGATCGGGACCGCGCCGCGCACATCGTCGGCGACCGGGGCGTGCGTGGCGTGCACGGTGAACTCGGTCGGTCCGTAGAGGTTGTACAGCTCGACATCGGTGCTCAACGCCCGGAACCGCCGCACCGCATCGGAGGTGAACGCCTCACCCGCGACCAGCAGCGCCCGCAGCGATGCGATCGCCGCGCCGTCCGCACTCGCCGCGAACACCGTCAGCATCGACGGCACGAACGAGGTCATGGTGACCCGCTCGGCCGCGATCACCTCCGCGAGGTACTGCGGATCCCGATGTCCGTCCGGGCTCGCGACGACCATGCGACCGCCGACCGCCAGCGGGCCGAACAGCTCCCACACCGACACGTCGAAGGTGGCGGGCGTCTTGAACAGCACCACATCGTCGGCGCCGATGCCGTATTCGCCGGTGATCCAACGGATCTGGTTCACCACCGCGGAATGCGGCACGGCCACGCCCTTGGGGCGGCCGGTCGAACCGGAGGTGAAGATCACATATGCGGTGTTCGAAGGACGCAGGGGCGCAAACCGTTCCGCGTCGGTGAGCGGAACGTCCGGGTACACCGCCAGATCCAGCCGGTCCACGATCAGCACCGGCAGCTCACCGGCGGTGAAACCGTCACGCTCGGTGGTCAGCACGCACACCGGCCGGGCGGTTTCCAGCACGTAGCCGATGCGCTCGGCGGGCTGGCCCAGATCCAGCGGGACGTAGCCGCCGCCCGCCTCGAGCACCGCGTACGCGGCGACCACGAAGTCCAGCGAACGCCGCAGGCCGAGGGCCACCAGCGTTTCCGGTCCGACCCCGGCCTCGACGAGGCGACGGGCCAGCCGATGCACGCGCGCGGCGAACTCGGCGTAGGTCAGCGTCTGTCCCGCCTCGCGGTCCACGAGCGCGACCGCCTCCGGCGTGGCCTGGGCCCGCGCCTCGAACAGCTCGACCAGCGTGCCGCCCGCGGGCAGCTCGCGCGCGGTGTCGTTCCACCCGCGCAGCTCCTGCAGCGCCTCCCGCGCGTCCAGCAGCGGGATGTCCCCGACCGGCCGGTCCGGTGTCGCCGCAATGGATTTCAGCAGTCGGGTGAATCGCCGCGCGAACAGCGCCACCGTCGCGGCGTCGAAAAGGTCGGTGGCGTAGATGAACTGCGCCTCGACCCCCGCGTCGGGCTGTTCGGTGAGGACCAGCTGCAGATCGAACTTCGCCGTATCGATCGGCAGGTCCACGCCGCTGGCGGTCAGGCCGGACAGTTCCAGCGAGGTCTGCCCGAGGTTCTGGAAGGCCAGCATGACCTGGAACAGCGGATGCCGCGCCTGCGAGCGCGCCGGATTCAGGATCTCCACCAGCCGCTCGAACGGCAGGTCCGCGTGACCGAACGCGGCGATGTCGGTGGCCCGCACCGACCGCAGCAGATCGGTGAACGTGGTGCCCGGCTCGATCTCGGTCCGCAGCACCAGCGTATTGACGAACATGCCGATCAGATCGTCCAGCGCTCGCTCGCCGCGGCCCGCCACCGGCGTGCCGATGGCGATGTCCTGTTCACCCGACAGCCGCGACAGCAGCACCGCCAGCGCGGCGTGGGTGACCATGAACAGCGTCGCGCCGCGGGTGCGGGCCAGATCGGCCAGCCGCGCGTGGGTGTCGGCGTCGATGCGGAAGGTATGCGTCGCACCGCGGCCCGAGGCCACCGCCGGACGCGGCCGATCCGAGGGCAGGTCCAGCTGTTCGGGCAGTCCGCGCAGATTCTCGCGCCAGAACGAGATCTGCTGGGCGATCACCGATTCCGGATCGTCCTCGCGGCCGAGCACCTCGCGCTGCCACAGCGCGAAGTCGGCGTACTGCACCGGCAGCGGGGCCCACGCGGGCTCGCCGTCGACGCGCGCGCCGTAGGCGGTCATCACGTCGCGGGTCAGCGGACCCATGGAGAAGCCGTCGGCCGAGATGTGGTGCACCACCAGCGCCAGCACATGCTCGGTCGGGCTGATCTCGAACAGCCGCGCCCGGAACGGCACCGCGGTGGTGACGTCGAAGCCGGTCCGGAACAGCTCCGAAAGCCGTTGCGGCAGTTCGGCCTCGGTGACCTCGACCGGGGTGAGATCGGGAATGACCTTGCCGGTCGGCACGATCTGCTGATAGCCCGTGCCGTCGGCTTCCGGATAGTACGAGCGCAGCGATTCGTGCCGGGCCAGCACATCGGCCACGGCCACCTGCAGCGCCTGCCGATCCAGCAGGCCCGACAGCCGCACGGCCACGGGGATGTTGTCGACCGCCGATTCCGGATCGAATCGGTTGAGGAACCACATCCGCTGCTGTGCCAGCGACAGCGGCACCCGCTCCGGCCGCGGCTGCGGCACCAGCGCCGCGCGCCCGCCCGTTCCCGAGCGGGTCTCGGCGCGGGCCGCCAGCGCGGCGACCGTGGAGCCCTCGAAGATCTCGCGCACGCCCAGCTGGGTGTCCAGCGCGGCCGACAGCCGCGCGGCCACCTGGGTGGCGATCAGCGAGTTGCCGCCCAGGGCGAAGAAGTCGTCGTCCAGGCCGACCCGCTCGACGCCGAGCACCTCGGCGAAGACGTCCGCCACGATCTCCTCCACCGGCGTGGTCGGGGCGCGGAACACCGCGGCCTCGAACACCGGCGCGGGCAGCGCCTTGCGGTCCAGCTTGCCGGAGGCGTTCAGCGGGAACTCCTCGAGCACCATGAACACCGACGGGACCATGTAGGCGGGCAGCCGCTCGGACAGCTGCTCGCGCACGTCCTCGATGTCGACCGAAAGTCCGTTCGCGGCAACCAGATACGCGACCAGCTGATCACCGGTGTGCGCATCGGTGCGGACCACCACGACCGCCTGCGCGATCTCGTCGAGCGCGGTCAGCGCCGACTCGATCTCGCCGAGTTCGATGCGCAGGCCGCGCAGCTTCACCTGGAAGTCGGTGCGGCCGATGTAGTCGAGTTCGCCGTCCTCGGTCCACATCACCAGGTCGCCGGTGCGGTACATGCGCGAACCCGGCCCGCTGGAGGCGCCTTCGATGCCCCCGAAGGGGTTGGCCACGAAGCGATCCGCGCTCAGATCCGGGCGCGCCACATAGCCGTGCGCGAGCTGGACGCCCGCGAGATACAGCTCACCCGCGACACCCACCGGAACCGGCCGCAGCCGGTTGTCGAGCACGTAGACCTGGGTGTTGAACACCGGGCGGCCGATCGGCACCGACACCTGATCCGCGTCGGCGACCTGGTGATAGGTGACGTCGACCGCGGCCTCGGTCGGGCCGTACAGGTTGTGCAGCGCGGCGCCGGTCAGCTCGCGCAGGCGATGCGCGGGCTTGGGCGCGAGCGCCTCACCCGAGGCGAACACCAGCCGCAGCGAGGTGCACTGCGCGGCCGCCTCTTCCGCGACGAACACCGACAGCATCGACGGTACGAAGTGGGTGACCGTGACGCCCTCGGCGGCGATCAGCTCGGCCAGATACGCCGGATCACGATGCCCGTCGGGCTTGGCCACCACCAGCCGCGCACCGATCTGCAACGGCCAGAAGAACTCCCACACCGACACGTCGAAGGTGGCCGGGGTCTTCTGCAGGACGGTGTCGGAACCGGTGAGCCCGTAGGCGGACTGCATCCACACCAGGCGATTGACGATCGCCGAATGCGGCACCGCCACACCCTTGGGGCGGCCGGTCGAACCCGAGGTGAAGATGACGTAGGCGGTATCCGACGGCCGCAGCGGATGGCGCCGCTCGGCGTCGGTGACCGGCTCACCCGAGTAGTTCGCCAGATCCAGCAGATCGATCCGCACCTGTGCGGTATCGATGCCCAGATCGTCCTCGGTGGTCAGCACGCACACCGGATCGGCGGTCGCGAGGATGTACTCGGTCCGCTCGGCCGGATGATCCGGATCCAGCGGCACGTACGCGCCACCGGCGACGGTCACCGCGTACATGCCGACGACCAGATCGATCGAGCGCCGCATGCCCAGCGCCACAAAGGATTCCGCGCCCACGCCGCGCTCGATGAGCCAGCGCGCCAGCTTGTTCGCCCGCGCCGAGAACTCGGCATAGGACAGACTCGTCCCCTCGAAGCTCAGAGCCGTTGCGTCCGGGGTGCGTTCGACCTGCTCCTGGAACCGCGACACCAGCGTCGCCGCGGCGTCGACCGCGAAATCGGTCGCGTTCCAGCGCGACACCACCTGCGCGCGCTCGGTGGCATCGAGCAGATCGATCTCACCCACCACCGCATCGGGATCGATGCTGATCGCGGTCAGCACCCGGATCAGCCGGTCGGCGATGCGGCGAACCGTGTTCTCGTCGAACAGATCCCGCAGGTACCCGGCCCGCACCCGCAGGCGGCTGTCCAGCTGCGCGATCAGCGTCAGCGGATAGTGCGTGGCGTCGGCGGCGTCCAGGCCGGTCACGGCCATGCCGTCGATATCGGCGGCCTGCCGCTGCAGGCCCTCGGCGTCGACCGGGTAGGACTCGAACACGACCAGCGTGTCGAACAGCCCGCCGATTCCGGCCGCGGACTGGATGTCGGCCAGGCCGATGTAGTGGTGATCCAACAGATCAGCCTGCTCGCCCTGGGTGCGGGTGAGCAGCTGCCGCGCGGGCTCGG
The DNA here is from genome assembly GCF_023740735.1 of Nocardia sp. CDC159. Classification (GTDB taxonomy): domain Bacteria; phylum Actinomycetota; class Actinomycetes; order Mycobacteriales; family Mycobacteriaceae; genus Nocardia; species Nocardia pulmonis. Next base: position 127,886 of record NZ_JAMRXH010000012.1, on the reverse strand, counting down.
ACGGATCGAAGCGCACCCGTACCGGCACGGTGTTGATGAACAGGCCCACCATGGATTCGACACCGGCCAGCTGCGCCGGGCGGCCGGATACGGTGGTGCCGAACAGCACATCGTCGCGACCGGTCATGCGGCCCAGCAGGATTCCCCACGCCGTCTGCAGCACGGTGTTGGCGGTGACGCCCAGCTGCGCGGCCAGCCGGGTCAGCCGCGCGGTGGCGGCCTCGTCCAGCTCGAAGAAGTATTCGCCGGACAGGCTGGTGATCTCGTGCGCGGCGTCGGGGCGGGTCAGCAGCGTCGGCTCCGACACCCCGGCCAGCGCCCGGGTCCAGGCCGCCAGCGAGGCGGAATGATCCTGGCGCGCAACCCATTCCAGGAAGTGCCGGTAGGAGCGGACGGCGGGCAGCGCGGCGGCGTCGGCGTGCGTGGCGTAGAGCACCAGCAGATCCCGCATGAGCAGCGGCATGGACCAACCGTCGAGCAGGATGTGGTGGTTGGACACGGCCAGCGACCAGCGGTCCTCGGCCACCCGGATGAGGGTGAACCGGATCAGCGGCGGCTCGGCCAGATCGAAGCGCCGCAGCCGGTCGGCCGCGATCAGATCGCTCGCGTCGCCGGTGCGGCGGCGATCGTGTTCGGCCCAGGCCACCCGCACGCCGTCGAGCACGACCTGCACCGCATTGCCCTGGGCATCGGTCACGAAGGCGGTGCGCAGATTCTCGTAGCGATCCACCAGCGCCTGCGCCGCGGACCGCAGCCGCGCCGCGTCGACTCGACCGGTGAGCGTGAGCACCGCCTGCGCGGTGTAGACATCCACCGAGGTGGCGGCGAGCTGGGCGTGGAACAGCAGACCACCCTGCAGCGCCGACAGCGGCCACACCTCGGTCAGCGCCGGGAAGCGCCGCTCCCAGGTGTCGATATCGGCCTGGGTGACGCGCACCAGCGAGAAGTCCGATGGCGTGTGGCCGCCCGCATCCGCCGAATCGGCGTGGCGCGCAACGGCTTCCAGCGCACGAGTCCACAGCGCACCGAACTCGCGCACCTCCTCGGCGCTCAGCAGCGTGGTCGGATAGCCGATCTGGGCCGAGAGCCGGTCGCCGGCCACGATGGCGTTGATGTCCAGCGGCGCCATGGCGGGCATATCGGCGTCGTAGGCGCCGCCCAGCTCGCCCAGCTCCGCGGCCGGCACCCAGCCGAAGCCGCGCAGCGCATCGGGGACGCTGGTCTCCGAGACCCGGCCCAGGTAGTTGAAGCTCACCTGGCCCGGCAGCTGCTCGGGCAGTTGGGGCGCGGTCTGCGGATTCAGATAGCGCAGCAGGCCGTAGCCGAGGCCCTTGTCGGGCACGGCCAGCAGCTGCTCCTTGATCGTCTTGATGGCCCTGCCCATCGCGGCACCACCGGCCAGCGCGGCATCGATATCGATACCGGACAGGTCGAAGCGCACCGGGAAGATCGCGGTGAACCAGCCGACCGTGCGCGACAGATCCGCGCCCGGCACCAGCTCCTCCTCGCGACCGTGCCCCTCCATCCGGATGAGCAGCGAATCCTCTTCCCGAGCACGCCATTTCGCGACCGCCAGCACCAGCGCGGTGACCAGGCCGTCGTTCACGCCGCCGTGGAACAGCGCCGGAACGGTGGTCAGCAGCGACCGGGTGACCTCCGGGGAGACCTCGACCCGATGCTTGTCGAGCACGCCGGTCACATCGACGTTCGGATCGAACGGCCGCGCGGTCAGCAGCGGATCCGGGCCCTCGACCACCTCGCGCCAGAACTCGAGCTCCCCGGCCCGATCGGCCGCCGCCCGCTCGAGGGCGTGCGCCCAGGTGCGCATGCTCGTCGCCGGCGCCACCAGCTCGGGCGTCTGCCCAGCCGACAGCTGACCCCATGCCGTTACGAAGTCGGGCACCAGAATGCGCCAGGACACGCCGTCGACGACGAGGTGGTGCGCGACGACGACCACACGCCCGCTCCGGGTCGGTTCGGACGGCTCGAGCCAGACGAACCGGACCACCACGCCCGCCTCGGGCTCCAGCCGGTCCAGGCTGGCATCGACCGCGGCGGAGGCGATTTCGACGATCGCGGCATCGTCGGCCGCGGCATCGAATTCGACGCGGTCGATGAGCGCGTCCACGTCGACCGTGCCCGGCGCGGCGGTTTCGATGATCCACTCCGCACCCGCGTGCCTGCGCAACCGCGCCCGCAGCATGTCGTGGCGGTCGATCACCGCGCCGACGGTGGCCGCGATCCCGGCCCGGTCGATGCCGATCGGAAGCTCCAGCGCGAGCAGCTGATTGAAGCGCCGGAACGCACCCGGTCGCTCCACCATGAAGCGCGCCACCGGGGTGAGCGGCATGGTGCCCACGCCGCCGCCGGGCAGCTCGGCCAGCGTCGGCGCGGAATCGCCACGCCCGTCGGCGGTTTCGGCGACCGCGGCCAGTCCGGCCACGGTGCGCTGCTCGAAGACGTCGCGCGGGCTGAAGACCACCCCGCGCGCCTTGGCCCGCGAGACCAGCTGGATGGAGACGATCGAATCACCGCCCAGGGCGAAGAACGAATCGTCCACGCCGACCCGCTCCACGCCCAGCACCTCGGCGAACACCTCGGCGATGGCGTGCTCCACCGGGGTGCGCGGCGCGCGGAAGGTGACCTCGGTGGCGAACACCGGCTCCGGCAGGGCCCGGCGGTCCAGCTTGCCGACCGGGGTCAGCGGAATCCGGTCGATCACCATGATCGACGAGGGCACCATGTAGGCGGGCAGGGCTTGCTCGACGTGGTCGGTCAGTGCGGCCACATCGATCGAATACCCCTGGGCGGCAACGACATAGGACACCAGCGAGGTTGCCCCCGCGGAGTTCTTGTGCCCCACGGTGACCGCGAAGTCCACGGTCTCGTGCGAGGCCAGGGCGGCGTCGATCTCGCCCAGTTCGATGCGGAAACCGCGCACCTTGACCTGGAAGTCGGAGCGGCCGACGTATTCGACCTCGCCGTGCTGGGTCCAGCGCACCACGTCACCGGTGCGGTACATGCGCTCGGTGCCGCTCGCGGCATCCCCATAGGGGTTGGCGACGAACCGCTCGGCGGTCAGGCCCGGCCGCGCGTGGTAACCGCGCGCCAGCTGCACGCCCGACAGATACAGTTCACCCGCGACACCCACCGGAACCGGCCGCAGCCGCGAGTCGAGGATCAGCGACTGCATCCCGCGGATCGGGCCACCGATGGTGACCGGATCGCCCGGCGACAGCGGATCGCTGATATTGGTCATGATCGTGGTCTCGGTCGGACCGTAGCCGTTGTGGAAGCGGCGACCCGAACCATCCTGTGCGCCACCCCATTTGGTGACCAGATCCGCCGGGACGTTCTCACCACCGGCGACGATCACCTTCATCCGGTCCAGCGCGGCCGGATCCAGCGAGGCCAGCACCGACGGCGTGAGGAAGGTGTGGGTGGCCCGCTCGCGGCGGATCAGCTCCGAGAGCTCCTCGCCGCCGTAGACACCCGGCGGCACGACCACCAGGGTGCCGCCCGCGCCGATCGCGAGCAGGAATTCCAGCATCGAGGCGTCGAAGCTCGGCGAGGCGAAATGCAGTGCGCGCGTATCGGAGTCGACGCGGTAGCGCTCGTTCTGCTCGGCCCGGAAGTTGGCCAGGCCCGCGTGGGTGACCACGACGCCCTTGGGCAGACCGGTCGAACCGGAGGTGTAGATGACGTAGGCCGGATGCTCCGGACGTACCGGGCGCAGCCGGTCGGCATCGGTCACCGCGGCCGCGGAGTAGCCGTCCAGCTCCAGCTCGTCGAGAACCAGCCAGTCCACCGACTCCGGCAGCTCACCGCGCACCGACGACACGGTCAGGCCCACCGGCGAACCGGAGTCGGTGACCATGTGCGCGATGCGGTCGGCCGGATAGGTCGGGTCGATCGGCACGAAGGCCGCGCCCGACTTCGACACCGCCCACTCGGCGAAGTAGGACTCCTCCGACCGCGGCACGGCGACGGCAACCAGATCCTCGGTGCCGACCCCGCGCTCGATCAGCAGGCGCGCCAGGCGATTCGACCGCTCGTCGAGCTCGCCGTAGGACAGACTTCTCCCCTCGAACACCACCGCGGGTGCGGCCGGATCGATGGCCGCGGCCTCGGCCAGCAGCTCGGGCAGGGTGCGCGCCGGTTCGGCGGGCAGCCCGGTGCGGGCGATCAGATCGGCCCGCTCGGCGGCGTCGAGAATGTCGATGGCGCCCACGGTGATCCGCGGATCGGCGGCGATCGCCTCGAGCACCCACACCCAGCGCCGCACGATCTCGTCGGCGGTGGACTCGTCGAACAGATCGGTGGCGTAGGTCAGCGCCAGCGCCATGCCGCCGTGGCCCGCGGCGATTTCCGACAGCGTGAACTGCAGGTCGAAGCGGGCGAAGTTCTCCTCCAGATCCAGCGACGACACCGTCAGCCCCGGCAGTTCCAGGGTGGCGCGGTCGAGGTTCTGGAAGGCCAGCATCACCTGGAACAGCGGGTTGCGCGCCTGCGAACGCTCCGGCGCGAGCAGCTCCACCAGTCGCTCGAACGGCACATCGGCATTGCCGAACGCCTCCAGGTCGATGTCCTTGATCCGCGTCAGCAGCGCGGTGAAGGATTCGGCCGGATCCAGGCCGGTGCGCAGCACCAGCGTGTTGACGAACATGCCGACCAGATCGTCGAGCGCGGCCTCACCGCGTCCGGCGATCGGGGTGCCGACCGCGATGTCGTCGCCGCCCGAGAGCCGGGCCAGCAGCACCGACAGCGCGCCGTGCATCACCATGAACAGCGACGAACCATGTTCGCGCGCAACGCCTTCCAGCGCGTTGACCAGTTCGGGGGCGAGCGTGCGGTGCAGCGTGGCGCCGCGATGCGAGGCGACCGCCGGGCGCGGCCGGTCGGTCGGCAACGCCAGCTCGTCGGGCAGGCCGTCGAGCGCGCGCTGCCAGTAGCCGACCTGGCGGGCCAGCAGCGACTCCGGATCGTCCTCCGAGCCCAGCACCTCGCGCTGCCAGATGGCGAAGTCGGCGTACTGCACCGGCAGCGGCGTCCAGCCCGGGGCGCTGCCCTGGGTACGGGCGGTGTAGGCGGTCATCACGTCGCGCGCCAGCGGGCTCATCGAGAAGCCGTCTGCGGCGATGTGATGCACGACCACGACCAGCACATGCTCGTCGCCCTGCACCTGGAACAGCCGGGCCCGCAACGGAACCTGATCCGCGACGTCGAATCCGGTGGAAACGAATTCCACGACCGCGGTGTGCAATTCGGTATCGGTCACCGGATACGCCCGCAGGTCGAGCGCGATCTGCTCGGCGGGCACGACCACCTGCATCGGGGTGCCGCCGTGCTCCGGATAGCGGGTGCGCAGCGACTCGTGCCGACGGACCACGTCGAAGACGGCCAATTCCAGTGCGGCGGTGTCGAGTTCGCCGGACAGCCGGATCGCCAGCGGCAGGTTGTAGGCGGCCGAGGTCTTGTCGTACTGGTTGAGGAACCACATCCGCTGCTGCGCGAACGACAGCGGCACCAGCTCCGAGGCCGAGCGGGCCCGCGCCACCAGGCGCGGCCGCGACTCGCCGCCGGTATGCGATTCCAGCCGCGCGGCCAACGCCTCCACGGTCGGGGCCTCGAACAGCATCCGCACCGCGACGGTCGTGCCCAGCGCGGCGCCGATGCGCGACACCACGCGGGTGGCGATCAGCGAATTGCCGCCCAGGGCGAAGAACTCGTCGTCCAGTCCGACCCGCTCGAGATCCAGCACCTCGGCGAAGACCGCGGCCACGGCCTCCTGCACCGGGGTCTCCGGCGCGCGGAAGGCCCGCGCCTGCACCGCCGGGGCGGGCAGCGCGCGCCGGTCCAGTTTGCCGTTGACGGTCAACGGAATCCGGTCCAGCACGACGAACGCGGTGGGCACCATATAGGACGGCAGCCGCTCGGCCGCGCCCTCGCGGACCGCGTCGACATCCACCGCGCCCGTCGGCACCACATAGGCGACGATGCGCTGATCGCCCGGCTGATCCTCGCGCACGATGACCGCGGCCTGGGCGATCCCCGGCTGCGCCAGCACCGCGGCCTCGATCTCGCCGAGCTCGATGCGGAAGCCGCGCACCTTCACCTGATCGTCGGCGCGGCCCAGGTATTCCAGTTCGCCGTGGCGGTTCCAGCGCGCCACGTCGCCCGAGCGGTACAGGCGCGAACCCGGCTCACCGAAGGGGTCGGCGACGAACCGGGCGAAGGTCAGATCGGGACGCCCGAGGTAACCGCGCGCCAATTGCGGCCCGGCGACGTACATTTCGCCCGCCACGCCCACCGGGACCGGGTGCAGGCGGTCGTCGAGCACGTACACCCGCAGCCCCGCGATGGCGCGACCGACCACCGAACCGGTTGCGGCGGCGATGGTTTCGGCGTCGAGCACGCGGTGCGAGACGTGCACCGTGGTCTCGGTGATGCCGTACATGTTGACCAGCTGCGGCCGGTTGTCACCGTGGCGTGCGATCCAGTCGGCCAGGCGGCGCAGCTCCAGCGCCTCACCGCCGAAGACGACGTACCGCAGCGCCAGCGGACCCGCGTTCGGCGCGGCATTGCGATCGGCCTCGGCCAGTTGGTAGAAGGCCGACGGGGTCTGATTGAGCACCGTGACCCGTTCGCGGCGCAGCAGTTCCAGGAACTGCTCCGGCGAGCGGGAGGTGTAGTAGTCGACCACGACCAGGGTGCCGCCGTAGAGCAGCGGACCCCACAGCTCCCACACCGAGAAGTCGAAGGCGAAGGAGTGGAACAGGGTCCACACATCACCCGGCCCGAAGCCGAATTCGCGATCGGTATTGGCGAACAGCCGCACCACGTTCCGATGCGCGACCGCCACGCCCTTGGGGCGACCGGTCGAACCGGAGGTGTAGATGACGTAGGCGATGGCATCGGCGGTCAGCGGCGCGCGACGATCGGCGTCGGTGATCGGTCGCTCGCCCGCGTCGACCAGATCGGGTGTTTCCACCCCGAATCCGTCCATGGAGACGATCGGCAGCCCGGCAGGCAGTGCGACATCGAGCCCGCCCGCGACCAGCACGCTGGTCGGCTTCGAATCCGACAGCACGTACGCGATGCGATCGGCCGGGTAGGTCGGGTCGATCGGCACATAGCCCGCACCGGACTTGACGACCGCGAGCAGCGCGACCACCAGATCCAGCGAGCGCGGCAGCACGACCGCGACCAGTTTCTCCGGCCCCGCGCCCTCGGCGATCAGCTTGCGCGCCAATTGGTTCGCGCGCTGATCGAGTTCGGCGTAGGTCAGCTGGTCGTCGCCGAATCGGACGGCCACCCGATCGGCGTGCGCCGCGGCGGCCGCGTCGAACAGATCCGACAGCGTGATCCCGCGATCGGCGAAACGCCCACGGCCGCCGTCGTTTCCGGCCGACACCCAGCGCTGCGACACATCCAACCGCTCGGCCTCGCCGAGCAGATCGATATCGCCGACCACCACGGTCGGATCCTCGGCGATACCGCGCAGGATCCGCACCAGCCGATCGGCGAACGCGGCGATGGTCTCCGGATCGAACAGATCGGTGGCGTAGTTCCACGACAGCGACAGCCCGCCGTCGAGTGCCTCGCCCACGGTCAGCTGGACATCGAATTTGGCCGTGACGTCGTCGAATTCGACGACGTCGAGTTCGAGTCCGGGCAGCGTGACCGCGCCCGCGTCGCGCTGCGAGGCGGCCTGGAAGGTCAGCGCCACCTGGAACAGCGGATGGTGCGCCTGCGAACGGACCGGGCTGATGACATCCACCAGCCGCTCGAACGGCACGTCCGCGTGCGCGAAGGCGGCCACGTCGGTGCGACGCACCTGGTCGAGCAGGTCGGCGAAGGAGGCCGAGCTCTCGACGTTCGTGCGCAGCACGAGGGTGTTGACGAACATGCCGACCAGCTCGTCCAGCGCCCGCTCGCCGCGGCCCGCGATGGGCGTGCCGATGGCGATATCGGTGCCGCCGGACAGCCGCGCCGCCCAGGTGGCCAGCGCGGCGTGCATGAGCATGAACAGCGTGACGCCCCGCGAGCGCGCCAATTCCGTGAGCGCGGAATGCAATTCGGCGTCGATGGCGAACGTGTGCGTGCCGCCGCGGTTGCTCGCCACCTCCGGCCGCGGCCGGTCGGCGGGCAACTCGATCTGATCCGGCAGATCGCGCAGCTGTTCGCGCCAGTACCCGATCTGCTCGGCGGCCAGCGATTCCGGATCGCCCTCGTCGCCGAGGACCTCGCGCTGCCACAGCGCGAAGTCGGCGTACTGCACCGGCAGCGGCGCCCACGCCGGAGTCTCGCCGCGGGCGCGCTCGGTGTAGGCGGCGACCACATCGCGCAGCAGCGGACGCATCGAGAAGCCGTCACCGCTGATGTGATGCAGCACCAGCACCAGCACGTATTCGTTGTCCGCCGGTCGCAGCAGATTGGCCCGGAACGGCAGCTCGCGGGTCACGTCGAAGTACACACCCGCCAGCGCCGCTATGCGCGCGGGCAATTCGGCCGCGGCCACCGGTTCGGGGGTCAGCTCCACCGCCACCTCGGCGGCGGAGAGGACGCGCTGATAGCCGACGCCCTCCACCTCGGGGTAGATCGTGCGCAGCGTCTCGTGCCGCGCCACGACATCGCGGATCGCCGCGGTGAAGGCGTCGAGGTCCAGTTCGCCGGTGAGCCGGACCGCGACCGGGATGTTGTTGACCGCGGTGCGGTTGTCGAACCGGTTGAGGAACCACATGCGCTGCTGCGCGGGCGAGAGCGGCACCAGTTCGGGCCGCGGGCGCGCGGTCAGCGGTGTGCGACCGCCCTGTCCCGCCTGGGATTCCAGCCGCGCGGCCAACCGGTCCACCCGCGAATCCTCGAACAGGGCGCGCACCGGCACCTCGGTGTCGAGCGCCTCGCCGAGGCGGGCCACCACCTGCATGGCCACCAGCGAGTTGCCGCCCAGTTCGAAGAAGTCGTCGTCCAGGCCGACCCGCGGCACGCCCAGCACCTCGGCGATGGTGTCGGCCACCGCCTGCTCGACCGAGGTGGTCGGGGCGCGGAAGGCGCGAGCGGCGAAGGTCGGCGCGGGCAATGCGCGGCGGTCCAGTTTGCCGGAGGCGTTGAGTGGGAACGCGTCCAGCACCACGAACGCCGCGGGCACCATATAGGTCGGAAGTTGCTGCGCCAGAGCGGATTTCACCGCGTCCACGGCGACGGCGGCGCCGGGCGCGCCCACCAGGTAGGCCACCAGCTGATCGCCGATGCGCTCATCGGTGCGCACCACCACGACCGCCTGCGCGACCTCCGGCAGCGCCGTCAGCGCCGCCTCGATCTCACCGAGTTCGATGCGCAGACCGCGCAGCTTCACCTGGAAGTCGGTGCGGCCCAGGTACTGCAGCTCCCCGGACTCGGTCCACATCACCAGGTCGCCGGTGCGGTACATGCGCGCACCGCCCGAGCCGGCAGCACCGCCCATTTTCCCGTAGGGATCGGCCACGAACCGCTCCGCGGTCAGACCCGCCCGCGCGACATAGCCGCGCGCCAGCTGCGCACCCGCCAGATACAGCTCGCCCGGCACCCCCACCGGAACCGGTCGGAGCCGCGAATCCAGCACGTAGGCCCGGGTATTGAACACCGGCGCGCCGATCGGCACCGAGACGGTGTCGGCGTCGGTCACCTCGTGCGCGGCGACCTGCACCGCGGTCTCGGTCGGACCGTACAGATTGTGCAGCCGCGCACCGAGTTCCGCACGCACCCGCTGCGCGAACGGCCCGGCCAGGCCCTCGCCGCCAGCGAAGATCAGCCGCAGCGAATCCAGCCCGCGGGCCTGCGGCGCGGCGACGAACTGCTGCAGCAGCGACGGCACGAACTGCGCCACCGTGACCTGTTCGGCGGCGATGAGCCGGGCCAGGTAGGCCGGATCGCGGTGGCCGTCCGGGCGCGCCACGACCAGGCGCGCGCCGACCTGCAAGGGCCAGAAGAACTCCCACACCGACGCGTCGAATGTCGCCGGGGTCTTCTGCAGCACCACATCGTAGGCCGCGAGCCCGTACTGGGCGTGCATCCATACCAGCTGGTTGACGATCGCGCCGTGCGCGACGGCCACACCCTTGGGGCGACCGGTCGAACCCGAGGTGAAGATGACGTAGGCGGTATTCGCCGCCCGCAGCGGGGCCCGGCGATCGGCGTCGGTCAGCGGGGTGTCGGCGAAACCGGACAGATCCAGCTCGTCGATCCGGACCTGCGGTGCGGTCGCGGATTCCAGCTCCGACTCCGAGGTCAGCACGAAGACCGGGCGGGCGGTGTCGAGGATGTAATCGATGCGCTCGGCCGGATGGTCCGGATCCAGCGGCACATACGCGCCGCCCGCGGCGCTGACCGCGTACATGCCGACCACCAGATCGATCGAGCGCCGCATGCCCAGGGCCACCAGCGTTTCCGGCCCGACGCCCTCGGCGATCAGCCAGCGCGCCAATCGACGCACCCGGGCGGCGAATCCGGCATAGGACAGACTCGTCCCCTCGAACGTGACCGCGGCCGCGTCCGGGGTGCGCGCGACCTGCGCCTCGAACAGCGACACCAGGGTCGCGGCGGCGTCCTCGGACACCGTCGGCAGGGCCGCGTCGATCGGGTAGGCGGTCTCGTTCCAGTGGTCGAGCACCAGGGTGTGCTCGGTGGCGTCGAGCAGGGGCAGATCGCCGATGGTCGCGGCCGGGTCGGTGCCGACCGCGGCCAGTACGCGCAGCAACCGCTGCGCGAAGGCGTGGGCGAATTCGGTATCGAAAAGATCCGTGGCGAAGACCAATTCGGCGTCCATCGCCGAGGCATCCGACTCCATCAGCGACAGCTGCAGATCGAATTTCGCCGTCTGCTGGTCGATGCCGAGTTCGGTGACCGTCAGGCCGGGCAGCTCCAGCTCGGTGCGGCCCAGGTTCTGGAACGACAGCATGACCTGGAACAGCGGATGCCGCGCCTGCGAGCGCACCGGGTTCAGCATCTCGACCAGCCGCTCGAACGGCACGTCGGCATGCGCGAACGCGGCCAGGTCGCGCTCGCGCACCTGCGCGAGCAGATCGGTGAACCGCGCGCCGGTATCGACATTCGCCCGCAGCACCAGCGTGTTGACGAACATGCCGACCAGATCGTCGAGCGCCCGCTCACCACGACCGGCGACCGGGATGCCGATGGCGACGTCGTCGCTGCCGCTCAGCCGCGACAGCAGCGCGGCGAATGCGCCGTGCACCACCATGAACAGCGTGGTGCCCTGCGCGTGCCCGACCCGATTCAGCGCATCGATGGTCTCGCCGGGCACCCGGAAGCGGTGCGTCGCCGCACGATTCGAGGCGACGGCCGGGCGCGGCCGGGTCGACAGTCGCAGTTCGTCGGGCAGTCCGGCCAGGGCGTCGTGCCAGTAGTCCAGTTGCTGGGCGATCAGCGAGCGCCGATCGTCCTCCGAGCCCAGCACCTCGCGCTGCCACAGCGCGTAATCGGCGTACTGCACCGGCAGCGGCGCCCAGCCCGGCTCGGTGCCCGCGGCGCGGGCCACGTAGGCGGTGATCAGGTCGCGCACCAGCGGTCGCATCGAGAAGCCGTCGGTGGCGATGTGGTGCACGACCATCGCGAGCACGTGATCGTCCGCGCCCAGCCGGTACAGCCGCAGCCGCGCGGGGGTCTCGGTGGTCACGTCGAAGCCGCGTCCGACGAAATCCGCGATGGCCGCGAACAATTCGCCCTCGGCGACATTCACGACCGCCAGCTCGGGAAGGGCCCGGGTGGACGGCAGCACCTTCTGGTAGGCGATGCCCTCGTGCGAGGGGTAGATCGTGCGCAGCGACTCGTGCCGCGCCACCACATCGGCGATCGCGCCGCGCAGCGCGTCCAGATCCAGCGCGCCGGACAGGCGCACGGCCGCCGGAATATTGTTGGCGGCGGAGTCGGTGTCGAACCGGTTGAGGAACCACATGCGCTGCTGCGCGAGCGACAACGGCGGATGCTCCGGGCGTGGGCGGGCGGTGAGCGCCTGGCGCACACCGGATCCCGCATGCGACTCCACCCGGGCGGCCAGCGCCGCCACGGTCGGGGCCTCGAACACCGTCCGGACGCCGACCTCGGTGTTCAGCGCGGCGCTCAGCCGTGCGACCACCTGGGTGGCGACCAGCGAGTTGCCGCCCAGTTCGAAGAAGTCGTCGTCGACGCCGACCCGCTCGACACCGAGCAGCTCGGCGAAGATCTCCGCCACGATCTCCTCGATCGGCGTCGAGGGCGCGCGGAACTGCCGGGCCTCGAACACCGGCGCCGGCAACGCCTTTCGATCCAGCTTGCCCGAGGCGTTCACCGGGAACGCGTCCAGCACGACCAGTGCGGCCGGGATCATGTACGCGGGAAGCAGCTGTGCCAGTGCGACCTTCACCGCATCGGGGTCGAGCGCCGCCTCCGGGTGGCGAACGACATAGCCCACCAGCTGATCGCCCGCGTGCGCATCGGTGCGCACCACGACCACCGACTGCGCCACACCCGGCTGGGCCAGCAGCGCGGCCTCGATCTCGCCGAGCTCGATGCGCAGACCGCGCAGTTTCACCTGGAAGTCGGTGCGGCCCAGATAGTTCAGCTCGCCATCGGCCCACCAGGTGACCAGGTCGCCGGTGCGGTACATGCGCGAGCCGGGCGCCCCGAACGGATTCGCCACGAAGCGGTCCGCGGACAGATCCGGGCGCCCGAGATAACCACGGGCCAACTGATCGCCCGCGAGATAGAGCTCACCCGCGATACCCGGGGCAACCGGATGCAACCGCGCGTCCAGCACGTAGACACGGGTGTTCCAGACCGGCCGCCCGATCGGAATCGAGACCTCGTCCGCATCGACGACCTCGTGATAGGTCACGTCGACCGCGGCCTCGGTGGGCCCGTACAGATTGTGCAATCGCGCCCCGGTCAACTCCCGCAACCGCTGCGCCGTCGGCGCGGGCAACGCCTCACCGGAAGCGAACACCTGCCGCAACCGCATCCCCCGCAGCCCATCACCCGAACGAGCGCCTCGCGCCCCCTCACCCGAACGAGCGCCTCGCGCCCCCTCGCCCGGCCGTCCCTCCTCGATTCCCTCGACGCCGGAGGCGTCGAGGGCGGACACGAACACCGACAGCATCGACGGCACGAAGTGCGCCGTCGTAATCCCCTGCTCGGCGATGACCCGCGCCAGATACACCGGATCCCGATGCCCGTCCGGCTTGGCTACCACCAGTCGCGCGCCGGTCTGTAAGGGCCAGAAGAACTCCCACACCGACACGTCGAACGTCGCCGGTGTCTTCTGCAGGACCGCGTCCTCGGCGCCGATTGGATACTCGTGCTGCATCCACAGCAGACGGTTCACGATGGCCGCGTGCTCGACGGCCACGCCCTTCGGGCGGCCGGTCGAACCGGAGGTGAAGATGACGTAGGCGGTGTGATCCGGGCGCAGCGGTCGCGCGCGTTCGGCATCCGCGATCGGCGCCGCGTCGAAGCCGTCCAGCGCGAGCGAATCCACCTCGAGCACGGGCAGATTGCGGCCGGTGACGAAGTCGTCGCGGCCGGTGGTGAGCACGGCCGCTGGACGGGCGGTGTCGAGCACGTAGTCGATACGGTCGGCGGGCTGGTCCGGATCCAGCGGCACATAGCCGCCGCCCGCCTCCAGCACGGCATACATCGCGACGACCAGATCGACCGAACGCCGAATGGCCAGCGCCACCAGCGATTCCGCGCCCACGCCCTCGGCCAGCAGCCGCCGCGCGAGGCGGTGTACCCGCTCGGCGAATTCGCGGTAGGTGAGCTGCTCGTCCTCGAATACCACAGCGACGGCGTCCGGGGTGGCGGCGGCCTGGCGCTCGAACAGCGAGACCAGTGTCTCGGTGGGAACGGCCCGATCGGTCTCGTTCCACGCCGTCAGCACCCGCGCCCGCTCCTCGGCGGCCATCAGGTCGATATCGCCGATCGCGGCGTCCGGCTCGGCGGTGACCGCGGCCAGCACGGCATCGAAGCGGCGCGCGAACGCGGCGACGGTCGGCTCGTCGAAAAGATCGAGCGCATAGGAGAATTCGGCCGACATGCCCGCGGCCTCACCGTGCGCGTCCTGCGCCTCCTGCAGTGTCAGCTGCAGGTCGAATTTGGCCAGCCGCGCGTCGTACTCGATGCCGTTGACCCGCAGCCCGGGCAGTTCCAGGGTGGCCTGCCGGGTGTTCTGGAAGGTCAGCATGACCTGGAACAGCGGATGTCGGGACTGCGACCGCGCCGGGTTGAGCACCTCGACCAGCCGCTCGAACGGCACATCGGCATGTGCGAACGCGTGCAGGTCGGCGTCGCGCGCCTGCGCGAGCAGATCCGCGAAGGTGGCCGCGCCGTCCACATTCGTGCGCAGGACGAGCGTATTGACGAACATGCCGATCAGATCGTCGAGCGCGGCCTCGCCGCGACCGGCGACCGGCGTGCCGACCGCGATATCGGAGGTCCCCGACAGCCGCGCCAGCAGCACCGCCAGCGCCGAGTGCATGACCATGAACAGCGACGCGTTGTGCTTGCGCCCCAACTCGATCAGCCGCCGCTGGGTCTCCGCGGAGATGACGAACGGATAGGTGCCGCCGCGGTAGCTCGCGACCGCGGGCCGCGGCCGGTCCGAGGGCAGCACGAGTTCGTCGGGCAGATCGGCCAGCCGCTCGGTCCAGTAGCGAATCTGGCTGGAGATCAACGAATTCGGATCATCCTCCGACCCCAGCACCTCACGCTGCCACAGCGCGTAATCGGCGTACTGCACCGGCAGCTCGGCCCAGGCCGGTTGCTCCCACGACGTACGGGCGGCATAGGCGACCATGACGTCGCGCGCCAGCGGACCCATCGACCAGCCGTCGGCGGAGATGTGGTGCACCACCATGCCGAGCACGTACTCGGTCTCGCTGATCTCGAACAGCCGCGCGTGCAGCGGCACCTCCGAGGTCACATCGAAGGCCATCGACGCCAGCTCCACCAGGTGATCGATCAGATTGTCCTCGGTGACCGGCACCGGCGTCAGGTCCGGAACGATCTGCGCCGCGTCCAGAATCACCTGCACCGGCCCGTTGCCGGTCTCCGGGAACACCGTGCGCAGCGACTCGTGCCGGTCGATGACGTCGATGACCGCCACCTGCAGCGCGGCCACGTCCAGCTCGCCGGACAGCCGGATGGCGACCGGGATGTTGTTGACCGCCGAGCCGGTGTCGAAGCGGTTGAGGAACCACATGCGCTGCTGCGCCAGCGACAGCGGCACCTGCTCGGGGCGCTCCCGCGCGACCAGCGCCTTGCGCGCGCCGTCCCCGGCGTGCGATTCGATGCGCGCGGCCAACGCCGCGACGGTGCTGGCCTCGAACAGCACACGCACCGGCACCCGGGTGTCCAGCGCGGTGCCCAGGCGCGAGGCGACCTGGGTGGCGATCAGCGAGTTGCCGCCGAGTTCGAAGAAGTCGTCGTCGACGCCGACGCGCGCGATGCCGAGCACCTCGCCGAAGATCTGGGCGACGATCTCCTCGATCGGCGTTGTGGGAGCGCGGAATTCGCGCACCTCGAACACCGGGGCGGGCAGCGCCCGGCGATCCAGCTTGCCGGAGGCGTTGAGCGGGAAGGCCTCCAGCACCACGAACGCGGTGGGGACCATATAGGCGGGCAGCGTGCGGTGCAGCGCGGCCTTGATGCTGTCCAGATCCACCGGGCCCGGGCTGGTGACCAGGTAGGCGACCAGCTGATCGCCCGCCACGGTATCGATGACCAGCACCACGGCCTGATTCACAGCCGGATGCGCCAGCAGCGCGGTCTCGATCTCACCGAGTTCGATGCGCTGACCGCGGAACTTGACCTGGAAGTCGGTGCGGCCGATGTACTCCAGCACCCCGACGTCATGTCCGTCCGCGGAGCGGGTGGTCCAGCGCACCAGGTCGCCGGTGCGGTACAGGCGGCTGCCCGCGGTCCCGTTCGCGCTGTCCCCGAAGGGATTCGCGATGAACCGCTCCGCGCTCAGGTCGGGGCGGCCGTAATAGCCGCGCGCCACCTGCGCGCCGCCGAGGTAGAGCTCACCGGGCACCCCGGCGGGCACCGGCCGCAGGCCCTCGTCGAGCACATAGGCCTGGGCGTTGGCCACCGGACGGCCGATCGGCACCGTGACCGGATGCGGCTCGGTGATCGGTGCGGCGGTGGCGTGCACGGTGAATTCGGTGGGGCCGTAGAGGTTGTGCACCGCGGCGGTGGAGAACTTGCGGAACGCGCCGACGGTGGCCGGGGGCAGGGCCTCACCGGCGACGAGAACCGCACGCAGCGAGAGGCATTCGGCGGCCGAGGCGCTGGAGGCGAATACCGACAGCATCGACGGCACGAACGAGGTCATGGTGACCCGGTGCCGTCCGATGATCTCCGACAGGTACATCGGATCGCGGTGCCCGTCCGGGGCGGCGATCACCATCTTCGCGCCCACGGCCAGGGTGCCGAACAGCTCCCACACCGACACGTCGAAGGTGACCGGCGTCTTCTGCAGGATCACATCGGTATCGTCGATGCCGTATTCGCCGGTGATCCAGGCGATCTGGTTCACCACCGACGCGTGCGAGATCGCCACACCCTTCGGGCGGCCGGTGGAGCCCGAGGTGAACAGCACATACGCGGCGTTGCTCGGCCGCAGCACACCCCGCCGCTCGGACGGGGCGATCGCGGCGTCGGAGTAGCTCGACAGCTCCAGCCGGTCGATCTCGATCAGGTCCCGATCGGTGCCGAGATCCTCGGCGTCGCGCGCGGTGGTCAGCACGCACACCGGTTCGGCGGTGTCGAGGATGTACTGGATGCGCTCGACCGGATAGTCCGGGTCGATCGGCACGTAGCCACCGCCCGCGGCCATGGTGGCGTAGATGGCGACCAGCATGTCGACCGAGCGCCGGATGCCCACTGCCACCAGCGACTCCGGCCCCACGCCGTCGTCGATCAGCTTGCGCGCCAATCGGTTCACGCGCGCGGAGAACTCCGCGTAGGACAGCTCGGTGAGCGGGCCGAACTCGCCGCCGGACCGCTCGCCCGGATCGAAGATCAGCGCCGTCGCCTGCGGGCGCAGCCGGACCTGCTCGTCGAACAGGTCCAGAACCGTTGTCGCCGAAGGCAGTTCGCGCGCCGTGCGGTTCCACTGCGCGAGCACCAGCGAGCGCTCGGCGGCGTCGAGGATCTCGATCTGGCGCACCCGCGTCCGCGGCGCGGCGACCGCAGCCTGCAGCACGCGCAGATACCGGCGGCCGAATTCGGCGACGGTCTCGGCGTCGAACAGATCGGTGGCATAGGACACGATTGCCGAAACCCCGTTCGGCTCGCCGTTGCTGCCACGCTGCTCGGTCAGCGTCCACTGCAGGTCGAACTTGGCGATGTCGACCTCGAGCTCCTCGGCCGAGACCGACAGCCCCGCCATCTCCATGGTGGCGTGCGAGAGCTCCTGGAACGACAGCATCACCTGGAACAGCGGATGCCGCGCCTGCGAGCGGGTCGGGTTCAGCACCTCGACCAGCCGCTCGAACGGCACATCGGCATGGGCGAACGCCGCCAGATCCGTCTCCCGGGTGCGCGCCAGGAATTCGGCGAACGACTCCGCGCCGTCGACCTGCGAGCGCAGCACCAGGGTGTTGACGAACATGCCGATCAGATCG
The DNA here is from genome assembly GCF_023740735.1 of Nocardia sp. CDC159. Classification (GTDB taxonomy): domain Bacteria; phylum Actinomycetota; class Actinomycetes; order Mycobacteriales; family Mycobacteriaceae; genus Nocardia; species Nocardia pulmonis. The sequence goes on along the minus strand of NZ_JAMRXH010000012.1, from coordinate 110,226 downwards.
TCCAGGGCCTGCTCGCCACGGCCCGCGACCGGCGTGCCGATCGCGATGTCGCTGGTGCCCGACAACCGCGCCAGCAGCACCGCCAGCGCCGAGTGCAGCACCATGAACAGCGAAACGCCCTGCGCCCGAGCCAGACTCGACAGCTGCGCGTGCAGGTCGGCATCGATGTCGAAGGCGACCCGACTGCCGTGGAAGCTCTGCACCGGCGGCCGCGGCCGATCCGCGGGCAGGTCCAGCTGATCCGGCAGGCCCGCCAATGCGCTTCGCCAGTAGGCGATCTCGGCGGCGGCCATCGAATCCGGATCGTCCTCCGAGCCCAGCACCTGGCGCTGCCAGAGGCTGAAGTCGGTGTACTGCACCGGCAGCGGCTCCCAGCCGGGGGCCTCGCCGTTGGCACGGGACAGGTACGCGGCGGTGACGTCGCGGGCCAGCGGGCCGAAGGAGAAACCGTCCGCGGCGATGTGGTGCACGACGAACGCGACGGCGTAGTCGCCGCCGTGCCCGTTCGAGCCCGCCACCTGGAAGATCCGCACCCGGATCGGCAGCTCGCGCGAGACGTCGAAGCCGCGCGCGGCGAATTCGGCCAGCGCGCCGGGCAATTCGGCGGTCGAGATGGGCTGCACCTCGACACCCAGGTCCACCCGATCCATGGGCAGCACCTGCTGATAGCCGCCGTCACCTGACTCGGGGAATATGGTGCGCAGCGATTCCTGGCGCCGCATGACATCCAGCAGCGCGGTGATCAGCGCATCGATGTCGACGCGGCCGCGCAGCCGCACCACGAACGGCAGGTTGTAGGTCGGGGCGCTCGGATCGAACTGGTTGATGAACCACATCCGCTGCTGCGCCAGCGACAGCGGCACCCGCTCCGGGCGCTGCTGGGCCACCAGCGGCGGACGAGAAGTATCCGCGGGAGTGGCCGATTCGGCACGCGCCGCGATCCCGGCCACGGTCGGGGTCTCGAACAGCGCCCGCACACCCAGCTGGACGCCGAACGCCGCCGAGATCCGCGACACCACCTGGGTCGCGACCAGCGAGTTGCCACCCAGGTCGAAGAAGTTGTCGTCGATGCCGACCCGTTCCTGGCTCAGCACGTCGGCGAAGATTCCGGCGACGATCTCCTCGGCCTGGGTGCGCGGCGCGCGGTAACCGGCGGCGTCGGCGCTGAACACCGGCTCCGGCAACGCCTTTCGATCCAGCTTGCCGGAGGTGTTGAGCGGGAACGCGTCCAGCACCATGATCGCGGCGGGCACCATGTAGGACGGCAGCTTCTCCGCCACGAACCGGGTCAGCTCGATCGGATCGACCGAGAATCCCGGCGCGGGAACGACATACGCGACCAGCTGCTGACCGGTGGCGGTGTCCATGACCAGCACCACGGCCTGGCTGACGGCCGGATGGGCGAGCAGATCGGTCTCGATCTCACCGAGCTCGATGCGCTGGCCGCGGAACTTGACCTGGAAGTCGGTGCGGCCGATGTACTCCAGCACGCCCTCGGCGCTCCAGCGCACCAGGTCACCGGTGCGGTACATGCGATCGCCGTTGTCCCCGAACGGACTCGCCACGAACCGATCCGAGGTGAGATCCGGGCGGCCCCGGTAACCGCGCGCGAGCTGACGGCCCGCCAGATACAGCTCACCCGGGGCGCCGATCGCGACCGGGCGCAGCCGGGAATCGAGCACGTACACCTCGACGTTCCACTCCGGCACGCCGATGGGCACGGTGGTGGTGTCGGCGGCGGTGGCCTCCCAGTAGGTGACCGACACCGCGGCCTCGGTGGGCCCGTAGAGGTTGTGCAGTCCGGCCTCGGTAAGGGCGCGGAATCCGGCGGCGGTCTCCGGCGGCAGCGCCTCGCCGATCACGAAAACCGCGCGCAGGCTTGCGCATTGGGCGGCGGTGGCATGGGAGACGAATACCGTCAGCATCGACGGTACGAAGTCGGTGACGGTGACCCGGTGACGGGCGATCATATCGGCGACGTAGATCGGATCGCGGTGCCCGTCCGGGGTCGCGACGATCAGCTTCGCGCCGACCATCAGCGGCAGGAAGTAGCCCCACAGCGAGACGTCGAACGTGGTCGCGGTCTTCTGCAGGTACACGTCGTCGGCGGTGAGCCGGTATTCGTGCAACATCCACAGCTGCTGATTGACGATCGCGTGATGGGTGACCGCGACGCCCTTGGGGCGGCCCGTCGAACCGGAGGTGTAGATGACGTAGGCCGTATTGTCCGGGCGCAGCGGGGCCGGACGATCGGCGTCGGCCACCGGCTCGGCCGGGAACGCCGAGGTGTCCAGGGTGTCGATATCGACCCGCCGGACGGTCTCGGGCAATTCGAGTTCGTCCCGCGTGGTGGTGAGAACGCAGACGGGGGCGGCGGATTCGAGGATGTAGGCGGTGCGCTCGGCCGGATGGTCCGGATCGATCGGCACGTACGCGCCACCGGCCTTCAGCACCGCGTGCATACCGACCACCAGGTCGAGAGAGCGCCGCATGCCCAGTGCCACAAGCGATTCCGGTCCGACGCCGTCGGCGATCAGGTAACGTGCGAGCCTGTTGACCCGCGCCCCGAACTCGCCGTACGTCAGGGATTCGCCCTCGAACTCGAGCGCGATCCGCTCCGGGGTGCGCGCGATCTGCTCGTCGAGCAGCGCCGCCAGCGTGGTGGTCGGCGCCTCGTGCGCGGCGTCGTTCCACGCCGCCAGCGTCCGATCCAGCTCCGCCTCGGTGGTGATCGGCAGATCCCACGGCGCCTGGTCGGCGCCCGCGGCGAGGAACCGGTCGAAGAATTCCAGGAAGCGCGCATGGTGTTCGCGCGCCTCGGATTCGGTGTAGAGGTTGGGGTTGGTCTCGAAGTCGATGCGCGAGCGCGCACCGCCCTCGGACTGGTAGAAGTTGACGCCCAGATCCTCGATCGCGCCCGTCGAGAGCACATGCAGTTTGCCGACGTTCGCGCCCAGCGCCAGCTCGTCGTGGAACAACATGATGTTGACCCACGGCCCGAAGAACTCCTTGGTGACCGCGCCGCCTCCGGCGCTGTCGCGGCGGATGTCCTCGTGCCGGTAGCGCTGATGCCGCAGCGCGCCGGACACCTCGACCTGCACGGCCTTCAGCAGTTCCGCGATCGTCGTATCGAAGCCGACCCGCAGTCGCAGCGGCACGATATTCGACGACGCGCCGCCGGAACGCCGCATGGCCGCGGTCGTGCGCGCGGTCACCGGCAGGCTCAGGATCACGTCCTCGCTGCCGGTCCACTGCGCCAGATACGCGGCGAACGCGGCGAGGAGCAGACCGGCCGGGGACGAATCGTGCCGCCGCACCGCCTCGTCCAGGACGGCGTTGCGATCGTCGGACAGCGCCGCCGACACCACACCGTTCAGCGGGGCGGGCGCGGCACTGCGACCGGCGAGGCTCGAGCCCTCCTCGAGCCCGGCCACCCGCTGGGCCCAGTACTGCTTGTCGGTCTGGAAGCGGGTGCTCTCGCGGTAGGCCAGCTCGGCTTCGACCAGCGTGCGCAGATCGGTGGCCTTGGACGGCGTGGGCTCGGCGCCGGAGATGTACGCGGTGTACAGCTCGGCGATGCGGTTCATATTGGTCATCGCGCCGAAACCGTCCAACGCGATGTGGTGGGCACGGGTGTACCAGAACCAGTGATCATCGGCGAGCTGCAGGGCCGCCATCTTGATCAATCGGTCGGTGGTGAGGTTCAGCGGGCTGCTGTACTCCGCGCGCATCCACTCGTGCGCGGCCGCCTCCGGATCCGCGGCGGCGCGCAGGTCGACGTAGACGACCTTGTCGTGGTCCGGAATCGTGCGATCGACGTACTGCAGGGGCTCACCGTCGCGCTCGACGATGCGCAGGAAGCCCGAACCCAACTCGTGCGAGGCAGCGATACTGGCGCGCTCGAGCACCTCGACATCCAGTCCGCCGCGCAAATCGACGTACTGGGCGATGGTGATCGGCACCTGCGGATCCAGATGCTGGGCATACCAGATACCGAGCTGCGCCGGAGACAGCGGGAAGAGGTCCTCCCCCGATTCGCCGTTTCCGCCGAATTCCAGCCGGTCCAACCCTAACCTCGCTTCCGAAACGCCCTGCAGCGTCCCCGACGACGCACACCGAAGCCGACGCTCACCTAATCCCAGCGTGGCGTCCGCGTTCGGGGCTCACTTCGAATCTCAATCAGACAAAAATGTTCATAGGACCTATACGCCCTACAGGCCGATCTTGTTACATGGTCCTGACCACGCGGGCCGGCCACGGATCGGTCACACGGAGAACCTCGCTGATGAACACCGAACCAATCTACCGCCCGCGACGGCCCAGCGACCAAAATGGTTCATAGCCAATAAGCATCGAACCAGGTCCCACGGCGTGTGCATCCAAAACTTCCGTCCGGCAATATATCTGAACATACCGTGTGTCGGGCGTTCGGATTCAGCGCCCCGGGCCGGACGCGATGTGACGTACGCGGGCCGGGTCATAAAGGTGTGATTCGACACAGTGCGCCACCGGGGCCAGCGCGCGGCCCACGAGAATTACCGCGGCCTGGCGCAGTTCGGCGGCTTCGACCTGGTCGGCAATGGTGGCCAGGGTGCCGCGCAACACGAGCTGGTCCGGCTGGCTGGCCCGGTAGACCACGGCGACCGGACAGTCCGTTCCGTAGTCACCGCACAGTTCGTCGGCGAGCGCGCGGATGCGGGTGATCGCGAGATGCAGCACGAGGGTCGCCCCGGTGCGCGCGAAGCCGCCGAGCGCCTCCGAGCGCGGCATGGCGGTGGAGCGGGCCTGGGTCCGGGTCAACACCACCGACTGGACCAGCTCCGGGACCGTCAGCTCGGTGCCGAGCAGCGCGGCCGCGGCGGCATAGGCCGGGACGCCGGGGGTGACGTCCCACGGCACGCCGAGCGCGTCGAGCCTGCGGGTCTGCTCGGTCAGCGCCGAATAGATCGAGGGATCGCCCGAGCACAGCCGGGCCACATCCTGGGCCGCCGCGTGGGCGGTGCGGCAGTGTTCGATGATTCGATCGAGGTCCAGGTGCTGGGTATCGATCAACTCCGCGCCGGGCGCGCAGTGCGCGAGCACCTCGGGATCGAGGTAGGTCCCCGCGTACAGGCAGACCGGTGACGTGCGGAGCAGGTGCACCGCCCGCACGGTCAGCAGATCCGCGGCGCCGGGCCCGGCCCCGATGAAGTGCACGGTCATGTGGGTGAGTGTATTTCGAGCCGCACCGGATACCGTGACCCAGTCGACTGGAGGAGCCGATGGCCATCGTCACCGCCCTGATCACCTATCCGATCAAGAGCTGCGCGGGCATCGCGCTGTCCGATGCCCGGCTCACGACCGCCGGCCTGGCCCACGACCGCAGCTTCATGGTGACCGGGCCCGACGGAGTCTTCCGGTCGCAGCGGCGCGATCCCCGGCTGGCCCTGATCCGGCCCGAGCTCGATGCCGCGGGCCGAGCGCTGATCCTGCACGCGCCGGCTGCGCAACCGATCGAGGTCGCGGTCGATATCGACGGACCGCGGCTGCCGGTCACACTGTTCGGGGTGGGCTATCGCGGAATCGATCAGGGTGAACCGGTCGCCCGCTGGCTCACCGAGGTGCTCGACGCGCCGAGCCGATTGGTGCGGGTGCCGCCCGAGCACGATCGCGTCACCGATGGGCTCACCCCCGGCACGTCGGGCTATGCCGACAGCTGCCCGGTGCATCTGCTCTCGGTGGAGTCGCTGGTTGCGCTGGACGATCTGATCGTCGAGCGGGGCGGGGATCCGTTGCCGATGAACCGGTTCCGGCCCAATATCGTCGTCGACGGCTGGGGTGAGCCGCATCGCGAGGACCTCGCCCGGCGAATCCTGCTGGGGGACGCCGAACTCGGCTACGCCAAACCCGCGATTCGCTGCGTCGTCACGATGGTGGATCAGCACACCGGCGTCCGGAGCGGACCCGAGCCGCTGCGCACGCTGGCCGCCACCCGGCGGAGCCCCGCGGGCGGCGTCGCCTTCGGCGCGAAGTTCGCCGTGCTCCGCCCCGGGCGGCTGGCCGTCGGCGACGAATGCGTCGTCACCGAGTGGGCGGCTCAGCCCAGCGACGGATCGAGCGCGCAGGCGAGACGGTCGTAGGTCGGGGCCAGCCGGTGCAGGGTCTCGGCGGCGGCGGTGACATCGCCGGTGACGATGTCGTATTGCAGCGATCCCACCAGCCGTGCCTGTGTACGAGCCACCGCCGCAGCATCTTCCAGGCCCACCTCACCCAGTACCCTTGCGGCATCGGACAATCGGCGTGCGCCCACCCGAATGGCGAAGTACATCAGGTGATTCCTCAGATCCGGCCCCGGATCGGCGGTGAGCAGGTCGGCCAACCCGATCGCGGCATCGAAGGCTCCCCGTGTCCCCTCCGGTACGGGCAGATCCTTCCTGTTGCGCAGGAACGCAACGGCATTCGGCACCGACCCCCGCAGCGCATCCCGAATGCGCACGTGCCGCTCCCGAACGAACCCGAACCGCATCGTGTACGGCTGCCCGTAGTCGAGCATCCCGCCGCGCCACGCGGCCATGAACTCGGCCACCGGCAGCGTCACGAACGGATACCCCTGCGGGTCGTGCATCAGCACCCGATCCCCCTCGACGGCCAGGACCACCACGAAGTGATCGGCCCCGATGGCCCCGCACATATCCGGCTGATGACGGAGCAGCCCCATCTCCACCGGCCCGACGAGCACCGGCCCCGCGGCCAGCGCCTCCCGCAGCCGCCCCTCGGCCTCGCCCGCCGCCCCACCGGAGCTGCTCTCACATCGCCACCCCAGCAGCGCGACCGCGATATCGAGCCCCAGCTCTGGATTCCAGCCGTACGGATCGAAGAACGGCGTCCTCCCGCCGACCAGAGCCATCCCGAACGGCGCACCCGTCAGCACCTCGATCACCGCGGGCGTGGGCGCGTCGTCCCCCAGCATCATCGCAAGCGAATTGCTGTAGCAGTACGGCCCGGAACCGGTGTAGAGCATGACATCACCCAATTTCAAAATTATTGGCGCTCAATTAATTTCGAGCCGGACGAGGCGATGCTAGTAAATTTCCCCGTAATTTCACAAGGGCGGGATATTTCAATCGACCAGCCAGGATTTCCGCCGGTAGTACGGGTCGTCGTCCTCATCGTCGTACGGGTCGTGGTCGACCGGCCTGTGCAGAGGCTGCTGCCGACCACTCGGCGGGGCAGGCCGATAACCGATTTCCGGTTGCCGCACCTGTCCGAGCGGTTGATCCATCGCATCCTCGGTCGCCTCCAACACGGCGCTGATGCGCGGATCGGCACGGAACGTCGACGCGGCGTCGCGAACTCCCGCGCGCGCCATGCTCAGCGCCTGGGCAGCGAGCCGGGTCAGTTCCGCACCGACCGCCGCACCGCCGTACACCAGCGCCCGGTCATCGATCCGGACAGAAATCTCACCGTCGGCACAGGCCTCCACCACGAGATACCCATCGGCCGACTGCGCCCGCGACCGAGCCGTGGTCAGCGCCTCCACCAGCCTACGAGTGTTCTCCTGCATCGGATCCAGACCGGCCATCATTCCCCACTCCTCGCTCAAATCCGGAACGACTCCAACCCCATCGTTGATCATGGTTTACCAAACCAAAAGGTCCGGACGTAACATCACTGCCCATGGCCGACCCGTTGAGCGAGACCGTCGAGATCGATGGCAGAGACGCGGCCGTGCTGGCCCGCAACGTGAAGACCTACGCCGCCGACATCAAAGCCGCCCAGACCGGAGCATCCGCAACCACGCTGACCAACGGCTTCCCCGGATTCCAGATCGGCCAGGCCTACGCCACCGCGACCACCACGGCGAGCAAAGCGCTACAGGACCTCGGTAAAACCCTCGATGCCCTCGGCGACAACACCGTCACGGTCGCGGCGAAGTTCCTCCACATCGACGAGGCCCGCGCCCGCGAATTCGATCGCCTGGACCCGAACGGCCCGAAATAGCCTGAATCCAAGGAGGGGGACTCATGGTAGCCGCGACGAAAACCCAAGCCGAACAGTGCGATCCGAACGCACTGAACGCCCTCGTCACGGAATGGCAAACCGTCCGCGACACCGTCCAGACGGGACTGGACAAGGCTGGCGACGACTATCGCCAATCCGTGGACTTCTGGACCGGGAAGACCGGTGACCGAGCCAGGGACGCCGCGCAGCAGACCGTGACGGCGGGCGGCCTGTTCACCGGCGATCTGACCACCGCCATCGCCACCTTGGCCGGCGACCGCGATGCGATATGGGCGGCGAAGAACCGAGCCGTTCAGGCCATTACGATCGCAATTCAGGCAAAGTACGACGTAGCCGAGAACGGTGATGTCGAACCGAGCGAAGCGGCCAAGGCGGCGGCCGATACCTCTTCCGAGGATCCCAAGGACCGCAATGCCGCACTGGCGGCGCTGAACAAGTACGGCAAAGACACGTTGCAACCGCCGATCAAGTCGGCACTGGCCGACCTCGGCACCGCGATCGAGACGGCGACCACCCATATTCAGAACGCCTTCGCCAACAGCGGCGGCGTGACCAGCATCGCGGTCGAGGCCCCGGGCAAGCTGGACCCCACCCGCCAACTCACCGCGGAACAGGGCAGGGCCGACGGCGAAACCATCGCGGACGGCAAGCTCTCCGACGAGGAAAAGCAACGAATCCTCGACCACCTCCAGCAAACCGGCCTCACCCCCGAACAGCTGACGGCCCTGCAAGCGGGCGAAGCGGTCACCGTCCCGGCGTCCACCATGGACTACCTGACCAACCTCTACGACAAGGCGGGCCGCGACGGCCTGCTCACCCTCTCCAGCTCCCTCAAGGCCGACGGCAGCCCGCAGTCGACGGATCTGCGCACGGCCCTGGCCAACGGCATGCTGACGCTCTCGAACGAGAACGTGGTGAGCCGCGATGCGCAGGGCAAGATCAATAACCGGGGCGGATTCGACAAACTCGACTCCGAGATCCGCGAAATCGTCGGCACCCGTCCCGGTATCGCCGGTGCGCCGGATGCGAACACCCGAGACCTGCCCGACGACTACCGGTCGGACCTTTTCGGACCGAAGATCGATGCTCGTAGCGGGATCAAGGACTACACCGCGGATATGGACCGCTTCGCGGACTTCCTCAGCGGCTCCGACAAGCAATACCAACCCGGTGACCGCTTCGGAGTCGAACTGGGCCGCCAAGCCGCACACCAGGCTTGGATCCTCGACCACGGCGGCTACGGCAAGTACGAAGGAACGAAACTCCCCGACACGGAAGCACTCCAGCACACCGAGAACAGCGCCCAGAGCCTCCTCGGCGTCGCATCCCGCAACCACGATGCCAACTACGCACTGCTCACCGGCCAGGGCAGCGAAGAACTCTTCGGCAAGGGAACGCCCGGCCAGTCCTGGCATCCTTACGACCGCGACAGCGCAGTTGGAACGCTGCTGACACACGAGTGGAAAGACGACGGGGCCGCGCTCGGCAGGATGGTCGAGTGGACCGCGACGGATGCGCTCAGTGCGGATCAAGGTCGTGCCGAACATGCCGGTCAGGCGGCGAATGCGATAGCCGAGTTGATGTCGACCACAAAGGCCGGTAACGGCGTGAACATGTACGAATCTCTGCTGAATATGCCTGGGCAGAGCGGCCATTCGTTCGCCGAAGTCAACCCCCGCGCGGCTCAGTCCATAGCCACTGCGCTCTCTCCCTATGTGGGTGATATGGTCGGAGCACCGGCATCCATTACCGGCACCCACGGCTTCCGGCCGGACAGCACTGGCCCGGTTGAGGCAACACGCGTATTCAGCATTCTGGATGGCGATCCGGAAGCCAGTCGCAGAATAAATATCAGTGCACTGGCATGGGCAGACCAGATGGACCGTAATTTTGCCGCGAATGCTGCGCTGTCCGGGGCGGAACAGGTTGACATGGGCCATTATTCGGGCAGAATCAGGGGTCTGGTCGACGCGGGAATGAATGCGCATGTCGCAGATCTGAACCTGAACGAGACCGATCGGGCAAAGGCGCTCACCGACCAACGTGCCGCTGTTTACGGCGTCGCTCAAAACTTGATCGGCATGAGTGGCGTCGCTGGTACGCCGGGCGGCATCGGCGGACCGATCGCCCAGGCCGTCAGCGAATACTACAAGGCACCGATCACCAGCGTGGATCCCAGCTACGGCGGGCACACCCCCAGTACGACACTGACCGACCCGGCCACCGGGAAGCAGTACGACATCCTGCAGTCGAGCACACTCGGCAATCGGCGTTACAACATGCTGGCCGCGCTCATCCAGACGGGACAAGTCGATCCGGGCCTGCTGCCCAACGATATTCAGAACGCGATGCTCACTTCGACCGACGAGGGCTACAAAATCAAGCCCTACGCCCTCGCCACCAACAACACCGACGCGGCCGGGTTGCTCGATAGATACGTTCCCAACCTTCTCAATAGCTATGGCGTCAGCAATGAGGGCCAGCAGAACTATTTGAACAACGGCGACCAAGCCGCCAAGGTCTATCAGAGAATCATTTCCGACGGAACCATGGACGGCCAGCAGCAAATCAAGAGGTTGACCACCGACGAACTGGAACGGCAAGGGTACAACACATGGTCCACCACCCGATGAGAATGCGTCTCATGGGGGCAGTCGCCGCCGTAGGAATTCTCGCTGCCGGATGCGGAAACGACCGTGGCGGCACCTCGGTCGCCCCGGAGAAGCCCTACCCGTACCATCCGCCCGCGGAGATCATCGATGCCACCAATGTATGGAGCTCGGAACCAGGCGTGGATCTGCTCGGGGAGCAGGGACTACTCGCGCGGGCCGCGGTCGAATCGGAGTTCATCAAGAACGCGACCCTGCGAGTTCAGGAAACCTACTGGGGATTCGGCGAGGCGCTGGCGAAGGATGACGGCCGGAACGTCGGCCATGCACTCAGCAAGAACCTCGAGCAGGCCTCGTTGGTCGGCACGTTGAACTGGCGACTGATGTCGTTGATTCCCAAAGACAATGGTTTCGAGGCATTCGCTTGTATGCAGTTGCGTGGAGCGGCGGCGAAGTTCCCGGTGATCTACGCTCCGAACGAGGTGCACTATGTGACTTGGACCGTAGGGTCCATCCAGAGCACGCGGGTCACCTTCAGCCCCAAAAAAAGGGGTCAGAAACCTCAGCCGGTTGCACGCCAGACGGCCCCGGCTTCGCCGGAGGAGCCGAATGCCCGGCACTGGCAGGGACCGTCGGTCAACCTCTTCAAAGGCTGGCAGCTGAATATCACCAACTCCGATCCAGCAGATGCGAATCGCTGTGAGGCATGGGGGTACACCCTGTTCCCGCCGCCCTCCCAGGCGGACAAGGAACTCGCCGAGCAGAACCGCCCCCTTGGTGCAGGTTTTCACTCCGTTCGCGTGGCACGTCCCGAGACCCTGCCCTCATATCCCGGCTGGCCCGAATGACGCTTGACGCAGCCGGATGCCGAGGAGTGGCTGGGCTCGTCGGCTCATAGACTGCGGAGATGGCTGTGGAAGCGGTGCGGGTGGCGTCCGTGGTGCCCTATGTGGATGAGCGGTATGAGGTGGTTCGGGGGACGGTGGGGTTTGCCGTGGATCCGGAGGAGGGGGGTAATCGGCGGATTGTGGACTTGGGGTTGGCGGGGCGGGGTGGGGATGGGTTGGTGCGGTTCGAGGCGGATCTGCGGATGTTGCGGCCGGTGGCGGGTGGGAGCCGGGATTTGTTGTTCGTGGTGCCGAATCGGGGGATGTTGGGTGGGGTGCCGTTCAGTTCGGGGACGGTGATCGATTACACCGATCTGGAGCGGATTCATCCGGGGGACGGATTTCTGCTGGATCGCGGGTGGACGATCGCCTGGTGCGGGTGGCAGTGGGATATCGAGCGGGGGCCGGGGCAGTTGGGCGTCACCGTGCCCGAGGTCGAGGTCGGGGCGGGGTGGATGCGGGTGGAGTGGCGGTCGGATACCGGGGAGAAGCAACATCTGCTCAGTGAGACCATGCCGGGGCTGAGTGGGTTCTTCCGGTTCGCGAGCTACCCCACGGCCGATGTCGAGGATCCGGACGCGGTGCTGACCGTGCGCACCTCGCCGAACGGCGAGCGGACCGTAATCCCGCGCGACGCTTGGCATTTCACTGACTCGACACATATCGAACTGGACGGCGGTTTCCAGCCCTACCACTGGTACGAGCTGTACTATCGCACGCACCGCGCGCCCGTCGCCGGATGCGGGCTGCTGGCGATTCGGGACATCGTTTCACACCTGCGCTCCCAGGGCTTCGAGCGGGCCTTCGGGTTCGGGGTGTCGCAGTGTGGTCGACTGCTGCGCCAATTCCTTTGGGAGGGGCTGAATCTCGACGAATCGGGAAACCAGGTGTTCGACGGGGTATTCGCGCATGTGGCCAGCGGGGCCCGCGGCGAATTCAATCACCGCTACGCCCAGCCCTCGCTCACGGGAGTCGACGGCTTCGCCGCCCTGCCGCCGTTCGACAGCACGGCACTGCTTGCCCGCCAACGCGAATCGGGCGGAGTGCCGAAGGTCGTCCTCACCAACAGCGCCTCGGAGTACTGGCGCGGGGACGGGTCGCTGGTGCATGTGGATCCGGTGACGGGCGACGATCTGCCCGAGGATCCGGATGTGCGGGTCTATGCCCTGGCCGGGACGGATCACTTCGGGCCGAATCCGATCAAAGAAATCATGCCGGGGGCCAATCCACCGCACGACCTGGACCCGCAGCCGATCCTGCGCGCATTGCTGATCGCACTGCGGCAGTGGGTGATCGACGGTCAGGCACCGCCGCCGAGCCGGGTGCCGCGCGTCGGCGACGGTACGGCCGTTCCCGCGGCGAAGGTGCTCGCACAGTTCGATCACGTCCCGCGCCCGGACGCCGACGCCCTCCCCCGGCCGTACCGCCTCGACCTCGGACCCGACGCGGACCGCGGCATCGGTCGCTGGCCGGTCGAATACGGGGACCCGTACCTCAGCCTGGTACCGGCCGTCGACGAGGACGGCAACGAGGTGGCCGGGGTGCGCCTGCCCGAGGTCGCCGCTCCGCTCGCCGTCTACACGGGCTGGAATCCGCGCCGCGCCGTCGATGGTCTGCCGAACGTCCTCTACGAGCGCCTCGGAAGCAAACTCCCCTTCCCGCCCGGCCGCCCGACGATCACCGATCGCTATTCGACCCGGCACGCCTATGCCGCGGCGGTGCGAGCGGCGGCGAATGCACTGGTGCGCGAGCGGTTGCTGTTGGCCGGTGATGTCGAGACGGTGGTGGAGCGGGCGGTGCGCGCCTACTGATCGGGCTCAGACAGTCATATCGACGCCGCCGAGGATCTTCGTCGGCCGCACGCGGACCACCAGTTCGCCGGGGACGCCGTTGCGCTTGCCGAATTCCTCGGCGCGGTCGGCGCCCATGTAGCGGCCGCCGATGATGGTGGCGGTGCGCAGTAGTTCGTCGGGGTCCTCGGAAACCGTTGCGGTGCCTTGGATCTGGAAGTAGCCGTATGGTGGTTCCTCCAGATCGACACAGATCGCCACCCGGGGATCGCGCAGGATCGCCCTGCCCTTGGCGGTGTCCTTGCCGGTATTGAAGACCAGTTCGTCGCCCTCGACGATGAACCAGACCGGGTTGATGACCGGACGGCCGTCGGTGGCCACGAACGCGAGCTTGGCGGTGCGGGTGCCCTGCGACAGGAAGTCGCGCACCTGCGGATCGGTGAGAGAGGCCATGGCCTCCAGCGTACGGGCCGCTAACGCCGAATCACGGCAGCGCCGCCGTAGGGGTGTGGGCGTCCGCCCAGCACATCGCCGCCATGCCCGATCGGGGAGTATCTAGCATGTGTCCATGCGATCGAGATGGAGAATGCGCATTCCACCCGGGACGGACGAGCGCAGATGAGGCGGCCGGCGTTCCGCGCGCTGGCGCTGCTGGTGCTCACGGCGTCGGCGCTCGCGGGCTGCTCGTCCGCGCGGCACCCGACCACCGAGACCGGCTGGACCACCGGCGTCGACGTCGGCGCGGTCGACCGAGTACTGGCATCAGCTACCGTTCAGCAATTGACCGGTTCATTTCTGCGCGCACATCCCACGCCGGGTTCGGAGGATGCGACCCTACACCGGGTGGGTCCGCCGGTGCTGGTCTACGCGGTCGATCCGAAATTCGTCGGCAACCCGTCGGCCACGATGCGCGATGCGGGCATCCCGTCCTATATCGCGGTTCCGGTCCGCATCGGAGCCCGAACCACCACGGACACACTGCAACTCGCCGCCGGATCCGGCTACGACCCGCGCGCGATCGCCACCGGCACCGAGGAGGAAGAGGCCGCGCGGACCCTGCCCGCCGGTACCCGTCTACTGCTCGACTATCCATCGCACACCTGGTTCGGCTGGTCCGAAACCCGCGTCACCGCGATCCGCTCCGGCATCTACACCGACCTGCGCGGCCGCGAATTCGACCTCGCGGGCTTCGAACACTGGCTCACCGTCCGGCAACCGATCGCCCGCCCGAACCGCTGAGGCGATCGCTCAGCGTATGCTCTGCCGCCGAACCCGTTGCACCCGTTCGCGTTCGGCCAGAATTTCGGCGCGCCGCTCGGCCATGGCGGCCGCGGGCGACGCCTTCGCGAGCACCGCCTGGTAGACGGCACGGGCGTCCTCCAGGGCGTCCCGCGCGCCGACGCCCGCGGCCGGGGTGATGGCGTGGTCGGCGTCGCCCACCAGCACGACAGGCAGGGCGGGTTCCGCCGCGCCCACGAGCGGAACATTGCGGGCATTGCTCACATGCACGGCCGCCGTCCGGCTGATCAGGTCCCCGACCAGTTTCCGGCTGGACGGGGCCGCCGCCAGCACCGTATCGGCCCACTCGTCCATCGGCCGCGTGCCGAGATCATCGGCAGCCGTCAGCGGCGGCCGGGCGATGCGAATGAACCAGTACGCGATATCGTCGGGCCGCCAGATGTGCCCGAAGGTACTGATCGAGCCGCCGTCGGGAGCGATCTCGGCGAAGAAGTGCAGGACCGCCGGTTCGCCGTCCGCCTCGACGGGCTCGGTGGTCCGGCCGTAGAGCACCACATCACCGGCATACTCCGGGGAGCGCTGAGGTTCGAGCCGCGACCGCACCACCGAGTCGATGCCGTCGGTGGCCACGATCAGATGGTCATCGACCGTGATAGCCGCGCCGCCCCGGTGCAGAATGGTACCGCCCTCGGCCAGGGTGACGTCCTCGATCGGATGTCCGTAGTGCGGCTGGGCGCCGGAGTCGCCGACGAATTCGGTCAGGATCTCCATCAGCGCGTGCCGCAGCCAGAACCGATGCCCCCGATCGGTACGCGAGCTGCGGCGACCGGCGCTGTCGGCGTAGCCAAGCCCGTTCACCGGATACGAGGCCGCGTACAGCGCGTCCCGGTCGACACCGAGCTCGAACAGCGCGTCGTGCCCGCGGCCATCGATGAAAAGGAAGGCCCCGCCCCCACCGTCGCGGCGCTGTTCGAACAGGGAGACCGGTCGATCGCGCCGAGCCAGTGCCCCGGCCAGCGCCGAACCCGCGATACCGCCGCCGATGATCGTCACCATGCTGCCAGTCTGGCATCCGGCCCGACATCACGGCGCCGAGTTCAGCGGGACTTCAGATGGCCCCGCGCTCACGGGCGCGGGCGACGGCTGAGGTGCGGGATTTCACGCCCAGCTTCGAATAGATGTGCACCAGGTGGGATTTCACGGTTGTCTCGCTGAGGAACAGTCGCTTGCCGATCTCTCGGTTCGAATGGCCGTCGGCGACCAGGCGCAGCACCTCGATCTCCCGGGGGCTCAAGGTGGTATCGGGCTTGCGGACCCGGGTCATGAGTTTCGAGGCGACCGAGGGGGACAGCACGCTCTCGCCCGCCGCCGCGCCGCGCACGGCGGCGAGTAGTTCGGCGGGCGGGGTGTCCTTGAGGATGTAGCCGCAGGCGCCCGCCTCGATCGCGCCGAGGATGTCGGCATCGGTGTCGTAGTTGGTGACGACGAGGACATTGGGTGGATTCGGCAGGGCGCGCAACGCCGTTGTCGCATCGACGCCCGACTTGCCCGGGCCGAAGCGCAGATCCATCAGGACCAGATCGACTTCGGTTGTGCTGCAGAAGGCCACGGCCTCCTCGGCCGTGGCGGCCTCGCCGATCACCGCGATGTCCTCGCCCGAATCCAGCAGCGCCTTCAGGCCGGCGCGGACGATGGCGTGATCGTCGGCGAGCAGCAGACGGATCATGACTCCTCCAGCGGGAACGAGACTGTCACGGCGGTGTGGCCGGGCTCGGACTCGACGTTCATACTGCCGCCCTGCTGTTCGACCCGGCTGCGCATGGCATTGAGGCCGAAGGTGCCGCGGCGGAACACCTCCGGATCGATGCCGATACCGTCGTCGACCACGTCCAGATGCACCGCGTCGTCGGCGTAGGTGAGGGTGATGCGCATGCGCTCGGCCTCGGCGTGGCGGACCACATTGGATACCGCGCCCTGCGCGACCCGCACGAGCGCGGCCTCGACCGGCATCGGCAGCCGCTCGGGCACGCCCTCCACCAGCAGCTGGGTCCGCAGGTCGGGGGTGTTGGCGCGCTGGGCGATCCGGTCCAGCGCATCGGTCAGCGACTGCCCGTCCAGCGGGGCGGGGGTGAGTTCGGCGATGAGCTGGCGGGTTTCGACGAGGCTGTCGGCGGCGGTGTCGCGGGCCAGCCGGATCTGTTGCAGCGCGGGATGATCGGGGGCGGCGCGTTCGGCGGCGTGCAGCAGCAGCTGGATGCTCGACAGTCCCTGCGCCACGGTGTCGTGGATCTCCTGGGCCAGGCGTTCCCGCTCGGCCAGCTTGCCCGCGGTGCGCTCCTGTTCGGCGAGTGTGGCTCGGGTGGTGAGCAATTCGTCGATCAGCCGCTGGCGTTCGGCGGCTTCGCGGAACAGCGCCCGATAGCCCAGCCCGATCGCTATCGCGACCAGCGCCGCCACGATCGGCCCGATCACACCGCCGACATTCCAACCCTTGTGCAGTTCGTAGCCGAGCACCGCGGCCGCGGTGGCGGCGGCCACCGCGAGCACACCCCAGAACCGCGGCAGCAGATGTAGGTACAGGAAGTACAGCGGGAACACCAGATACACCGCGTCCGGCACGGTCGCGACCAAGCCCAGCCACATCAGTGTCAGCACGCCCAGCCACACCCGGGCCGCCGCGGGCCGCCCGCGCAGCGCCACTCCGGCGAAGTAGGTGACGAGGAACACCGCGGACAGCGCGGCCACCCCCCATCGGTGGCCGCTCCCGAGCAGCACGCCCCGCACGACCACGACACCCGTCAGCGCCACCATGAGCGCGTGCAGACCGACCTGCAGTGCGGCGAAGACGGGGGTGAGCGGGGAGCGGTGCACCCAGTCAGCTTATGCGCGGTTACCGAGCCGGCATCCATCGAAAGATGGAATCGGGCACCCTCCGCCGGTTGGTCGGCGAATGGTTCCGGTTCGCGATGGCCCGGCCGCGGATCGCGGCCATGGTGGAGGCATGTTCGTCGCGCTCCGAGAGCTGCGGGCCGCCCGCGGCCGCTTCCTGCTCATCACGCTGGTCGTCGTCATGGTGGCGCTGCTGGTGAGCTTTCTGAGCGGGCTGACGGCCGGGCTGGCCCAGCAGAACATCTCCGCCCTGCAGCGGGTCGACGGGGATGCGGTGGTCTTCGCCGATACCGGCTCATCGCCGTCGTTCGACGCCTCGGCGCTGAGTCCCGAACAGGTGCGCGTCTGGCAGCAGGCCGGCGGGATGGTCGATCCGGTCGGCATCAGCCATGCGCAGGCAACCCACGACGGGGCCGCACCAACGCGGGTGGCGCTGTTCGGGGTGGACGGGAACGCATTTGGCAATCGGGTAGCTACCGATCCGGGCACGGTGGTGCTGAGCGAGCCCGCGGCGCGGCGGCTCTCCGCCGCGGTGGGCGACCGGCTCTCGATCGGTTCGGCCACCCTCACCGTCGCCGCCATCGGGGACGACGACTGGTTCGCCCATACGCCGGTGGTGTGGCTGACGTTGCCGGACTGGCGGGCGGTGACCCCGCGCGGCGGTGCGGCGACCGTACTGATCGCCTCGGGTGTGCCCGATCCGGACGCCGCCAACGCCGCCGCGCACACCCGGACCACCAGCGTGCGGGGCTCGCTGCAGGCCATCGCGTCGTATCAGGCGGAGAACGGATCGCTGACCCTGATGACGGTCATGCTGTTCGCCATCTCCGCGCTGGTGATCGGGGCCTTCTTCACGGTGTGGACGATTCAGCGCACACCCGATATCGCCACCCTGAAGGCGCTGGGCGCGACCACCGGGTCGCTGGTACGCGACGCGCTGGGGCAGGCATTGCTCGTCCTGCTGGCCGGTGTCGGAATCGGGGTTTGCGCAACCGCCGTGGCGGGCACATTCATCGGTGACTCGGTGCCGTTCGTGCTCAGTGCCGCAACCACTCTGGTTCCCGCCGCGGCGCTGATCGGGCTGGGCCTGGTGGGTGCGGCGTTCGCGCTGCGCTTCCTCGCCACCACCGACCCACTGACCGCCTTGAACCAATCGCGTTGAAAGACCAGGAGCTTCGATGATCTCGTTGACGGTTTCCGACGTCACCCTCACCTATCCCGACGGGTCCGGCCGCATCACCGCACTGGACCGGGTGGACCTGTGGGTGGGCGGCGGGGAGATCGCGGCCATCACCGGGCCCTCGGGTTCGGGCAAGTCGAGCCTGCTGGCCGTGGTGTCGACCCTGATCCGTCCCGATTCCGGCAGCATCCGCCTGCAAACCACCTCGGGCACCGTGGATCTGGTCGGCCTGGAGCGGCGCGAGGCCGCCCGCATGCGCCGCGAGGAGATCGGCATCGTCTTCCAGCAGCCCAACCTCGTGCCCGCGCTCACGGCCCTGGAACAGCTCGAGGCCATGGTTCATCTCGGCCAGAGCCTGTTCGCCTCGCCCCGCACCCGGCGCGAGACCCGCGAGCGCGCACTGGATCTGCTCGCCTCGGTCGGGCTGTCGGGCCACGAGCACAGGCGCCCCGGCCAGCTGTCCGGCGGTCAGCGCCAGCGCGTCAATATCGCCCGCGCCCTGATGAACGATCCCACCCTGCTGGTCATCGACGAGCCGACCAGCGCCCTGGATCAGGAGCGCGGGGCGGCCGTCATGGACCTGATCCTCGACATGGTCCACACCCACAACACCGCGACGCTGCTGGTCACCCACGACCGGTCGCATCTGTATCAGATGGACGCGGTGTACCGGATGGTCGACGGTCGGCTGAGTATGGAGCAGGCGGCCGATTCGGCGGCATGAGCCGTCACTCCCCCGGCTTGGGCACCTCGACCGCCGCGTACCAGTCCAACAGATCCGGATTGTCCACCGCGGTGCGTTCCACGACCCGCGACGGATCCGCGCCCTGGAAGAGGCGCTTGATCGGCACCTCCAGCTTCTTCCCCGTGCGGGTGTGCGGCACGCCGGGGGCCGCGATGATGACATCGGGGATGTGGCGCGGGGAGACCTCGGTGCGAATGACCCCGTTGATCCGGTCGGTCAACTCCTCGGTCAGCTCGCTGCCCGCGGCCAGGACCACGAACAGCGGCATCCAGTAGCCGCCGTCGGGCTGTTCCGCGCCGATGATCAGGGCCTCGGCGACCTCGGGCAGCGATTCCACCGCCTGATAGATATCGGCCGAGCCCATGCGGATGCCGTGCCGATTGAGCGTGGAGTCGGAGCGCCCGTGCACCACGAAGCTGCCGTGGTCGGTGATGGTGATCCAGTCGCCGTGCCGCCAGATGCCGGGGAACATCTCGAAATAGGCGCTGCGATATCGGGATCCGTCCGGATCGTTCCAGAACTTCACCGGCATGGACGGCATCGGCGCGGTGATGACGAGCTCGCCGACCTCACCGCGGATGGGGTGGCCGGTGGGGTCCCAGGCGTCGACCGCCGCGCCCAGATAGGGCACCGACAGCTCGCCCGGCCACACCGGGACGGTGGGCGCGCCGCCGAGAAATGCCGACACCACATCGGTGCCGCCGCTGATCGAGGCCACCTGCACGTGGTCACCGACATTGTCGCCCAACCAGATCGACGACGACGGCGGCAGCGACGAACCGGTGATGCCGACCATGCGCAGCGCGGACAGATCGTGTTCGCGCCGCGGCACCGCCCCGGCCTTGATACACGACAGCACGTACCCCGGGCTCGAGCCCAGGACGGTGGTGCGCGTGCGAGCGGCGATCTCCCACAGCGAATCCGGTCGCGGGCACGCCGGGCTGCCGTCGTAGCAGACGATCGTCGCGCCGACCAGCAGGCCCGCGATCTGGAAGTTCCACATCATCCAGCTGGGGCTGGTGTACCAGAAGAAGACGTCGTCACGACCGATATCGGCCTGCAGCGCAACGGCTTTCAGATGTTCCAGCAGCACGCCGCCGTGGCCGTGCACGATGCCCTTGGGTAGGCCGGTGGTGCCCGAGGAGTACAGCACCCAGAGCGGATGATCGAAATCGACCTGCCCGGCGTCGATCTCGGCGCCGGTGGGTTCGGTGATCCGCGCCCAGTCCAGCGAGTTCGGCACCGCCGCACCGATCCGCGACACCACCACGGTCTCCCGCAGGGTCGGCAGCCCGGCGCGCAGGGCCGCGATATCCGCAGACTTGTCGTGCACCTTGTTGCCGTAGCGGTAGCCGTCGGCGGTCACCAGCACCACCGGCTCGAGCTGGCCGAGCCGATCCAGCGCCGCCTTGGCCGAATAGTCCTGCCCGCAGGCGCTCCAGATCGCGCCCAGGCTGGCCGTGGCCAGGAATGCGATCACCGCCTCCGGGATGTTGGGCAGATAGCCGACGACCCGGTCGCCGGGCCGCACGCCCCCGGCCCGCAGCACCCCGGCCAGCGCGGCCGTGCGGCCCAGCAGCTCGTCCCAGGAGACCTCGGTCAGCCCGCCGTCCTCGCTCAGGTAGACGATGGCCGGGCGATCCGAGCGGGCCTGCCGCACGATCCGGTCCACATAGTTCAGCCGCACGCCCGGAAACCATCGCGCCCCCGGCATCTCCGCGCTCGCCAGCACGGTCTCCGGCGCCGGGCCGAGGTCGAAGTACTCCCACAGCGCGCCCCAGAAGCCGTCGAGGTCGCCGACCGACCACTGCCACAGCGCGTGGTAGTCCGGGAATTCGCGGCCGGTCCGCTCCGCCGCGAAGCGGGCGAAATCGGTGATCCGCGCCCGCTCGATGTCCGCCGCGTTGGGCACCCACTGTGGTTGCACCGCACTCACTCTCCTGTTCTAGCCCGCGCGCCGGACGATGCGCTCGGCGTGCCGGATGACCGGGCCGTCGACCATCCTGCCCTCGAATGCGAAGACGCCCCGATTGCTGGGCACCTCGGCGAGCAGCCTTCGCGCCCAGGATAATTCGTCGTCGGTGGGGGTGTAGGTGGAGCGGATCACCGGAACCTGGCGGGGGTGGATGGCCACCTTGGCGTCGAAACCGACCGCCACCGCGTCCTCGGTCTCGGCGCGCAGCCCGTCCAGATCGGCGATGTCCAGATAAACCGAGTCCAGGGCGAACTTCCCGTACGCCTTGGCCGCCAGCAGCGCCGAGGAGCGCACGTGCCGGGCCACATCGCGATAGCTTCCGTCGGCGTGGCGGCTGGAGTTGCCACCGAGTGCGGCGATCAGATCCTCCGCGCCCCACATGACGCCGATCGCATTGGCCGCCCGCAGCACCGCGTCCACCGCCAGCGCGCCCAGCGGCGATTCGATCAATGCGATCGTCTCGTAGGGCAGCCGGGAAAGCTGCTCCGCGCCTTCGCATTTGGGCAGCATCAGACGCTCGTACCGGGTGCGGGTGAGGGCACGCAGATCCAGGCCGTGTTCCGCGGTCCCGACCGGATTCACGCGCACGACCGTGCGCTCGGGATCCAGCGGGGTCGCCACGAGCGCCTCCCGCGCCGCGGCCTTGTCGGCCGGGGCCACCCCGTCCTCCAGATCCAGTATCACGACATCGGCCGCGGCGGCTGCCTTTTCGAAGCGTTCGGGGCGATCGGCGGGACAGAACAGCCAGGCCGGTCCGGGCAGTTCCCAACTCATGACGGCCTGCACCGCACCAGCGTTTTGCGGACCGCCGTCGCGACCACATCACCGTGCTGATTGCGGCCGGTGTGGGCGAAGGTGACGATGCCCTCGCCCGGGCGGCTCTTGGATTCGCGTTTATCGGTGACCAGGGTTTCGGCGTAGAGAGTGTCGCCGTGGAACAGCGGCTTGGGGAAGGCGATATCGGAGAAGCCGAGATTGGCCACGATGGTGCCCTGGGTCAGCTGCGCCACCGACAGGCCCACCAGGGTGGACAGCGTGAACATCGAATTGACCAGCCGCCGATGGAACGGCGGCAGCGCGTCGGCGAACGCGGCGTCCAGATGCAACGCCTGGGTATTCATCGTCAGCGTCGTGAACAGCACATTGTCGGCCTCGGTAATGGTGCGGCCGGGCCGGTGCTCGTACCGCACATCGGTCTCGAATTCCTCGAACCACAGCCCCCGCTGGACGATGCGCCGCGTCTCACTCACAGCCCCAGCTCCCGTCCGATCAGCATCAACTGCACCTCCGTGGTGCCCTCACCGATTTCCAGAATCTTGCTGTCGCGATAGTGCCGGGCCACAGCATATTCGTTCATGAAGCCGTAGCCGCCGAAGATCTGGGTGGCATCGCGGGCATTGTCCATGGCCGCCTCGCTGGCGATCAGCTTGGCGATCGAGGCCTGCTTCTTGAACGGTTTACCGGCCAGCATCAGCGCGGCGGCGTCGTAGTAGGCCGTGCGGGCGGCATGTGCCCGGGCCTCCATGCGCGCGATCTTGAACGCGATGGCCTGATTGCGGCCGATGGCCTGCCCGAACGCCGCCCGCTCCTTGGCGTAGCGCACGCTCTCCTCCACGCAGCCCTGTGCCGCACCGACCGCCAGCGCGGCGATGGCGATGCGGCCCTCGTCGAGGATGCGCAGGAAGTTGGCGTAACCGCGGCCGCGCTCACCGAGCAGATTCTCCTGCGGCACCCGGACGTCGGTGAACGACAGCGGATGGGTGTCCGAGGCGTTCCAGCCGACCTTGTTGTAGGCGGGCTCGGCGGTGAAGCCGGGGGTGTCGGTCGGCACCAGGATGGTGGAGATCTCCTTCTTGCCGTCGGCCTGCCCGGTCACCGCCGTCACCGTCACCAGGCGGGTGATGTCGGTGCCGGAGTTGGTGATGAACTGCTTGCTGCCGTTGATGATCCAGTCGCCGCCGTCGAGCACCGCCGTGGTGCGGGTGCCGCCCGCATCGCTGCCCGCACCGGGTTCGGTGAGCCCGAAGGCGGCGAGTGCGCGCCCGGAGGTCAACTGCGGCAACCACTGCTGCTTCTGCCGATCGTTGCCGAAGCGGAAGATCGGCATCGCGCCCAGTGACACCCCGGCCTCCAGCGTGATGGCCACGCTCTGGTCGATCTTGCCCAGCTCCTCGAGGGCCAGGCACAGCGCGAAATAGTCCCCGCCCATGCCGCCGTACTCCTCCGGAAACGGCAGGCCGAACAGGCCCATCTCCGCCATGCCCGCGACCACCTCGTACGGGAAGCTGTGCTCCTCATCGTGTTTCGCGGCGACGGGTGCGACGACCTGGCGGGCGAAATCGCGGACGGTCAGGGCGAGGTCGCGATAGTCGTCGGGCAGGGTGCCCGTGGACAGGTAGTCGGTCATGCCTGGGTTTCCTTCGGATCGGTGTCGGGAACGATGCGGGCGAGCACCTGGTCGACCTGCACCTGGGTTCCGGTATCGACCAGCAGCTCAACGGTTCCCGCGATCGGCGCGGTGAGGGTGTGCTCCATCTTCATGGCCTCGACGATGACCACGGGCGCGCCCGCGGCGACGGCCGCGCCCGCGGAGGCCGACACCGCGATCACCGAACCGGGCATGGGACTGCGGATCTCGGCGTCGCCGACGTGTTCGGCGGACGCCCGGACGCTGACCTCGGCGACCTCGCGAACCATCGCGATACCGGCGGCGGAGGCGAGCCAGATCTGATCGTCGCGCCCGGCGGCGCGGAAGCAGGTGCGAATGCCGTTCAGGGTGACGGTGAGATTCGCACCGGACGCATCCGAATTGACTGCCAGAGCAAGCTTTTCGGAGTCGTCGACCCACACCTGGCCCGCCTCCGGCCGTCCCGTGAAATGGACGTGCACCACGCGGTCGCCCCCGGCCAGGCGATAGGTCGTCGGCGCCGGGGTGCCGAGCCGCCAGCCGTCGGGGACCGCCCACGGATCGGCAGGACGCACCGGCCACCCCGCCAGCCACCGAACCGCCGCCGCGGCGATGAACTGCTCGTCCGAGACGGGCGCGGAGCTGAACTCGGCGACGCGGCGATCCAGCAGACCGGTATCCAGCCGCCCGGCGATCACGTCCGGATCGGCGAGCAGGAAGCGCAGGAAGTCGGTGTTGGTCCGCACCCCGAGCACGATCGTATCGGCCAGGGCGGCATCGAGTTTCGCGATGGCCGCCGCGCGTTCCGGGGCGTAGGCGATCACCTTCGACAGCATCGGGTCGTAGTCGCTGCCGACGACCGTGCCCGCGCGCAGGCTCGAATCCACTCGCACGCCGACCCCTTCCGGCTCCGACAGCGCGAGCACCGTGCCGCCGGTCGGCAGGAAGTCGCGGCTCGGATCCTCGGCGTAGACGCGGGCCTCCACGGCGTGGCCGGTCAGCCGGATATCCTCCTGGCTCGCCCCGAGCTTCTGCCCGGCGGCCACCCGGATCTGACATTCGACCAGGTCGACACCGGTGATCAGCTCGGTCACCGGATGTTCCACCTGCAGGCGGGTGTTCATCTCCATGAAGAAGAATTCGTCGGGGCGGTCGGCGGACACGATGAACTCGACCGTGCCCGCGCCGACGTAGTCGACGCTGCGGGCGGTATTGCACGCGGCCGCGCCGATTCGGGCCCGGGTCTCGGTGTCCAGCAGCGGTGACGGGGCCTCCTCGATCACCTTCTGGTGGCGGCGCTGCAGGCTGCATTCGCGCTCGCCCAGATGCAGCACGTGGCCGTACTGGTCGGCGAGGATCTGCACCTCGATATGTCGGGGACGGGTGACGAACCGCTCCAGGAACAGGGTGTCGTCGCCGAAGGCGGCCGCCGCCTCGCGCCGGGCACCGACCAGTGCCTCGGCCAGCCGGTCGGGCTCGTGCACCAGGCGCATCCCCTTGCCGCCACCGCCCGCCGACGGCTTCACCAGCACCGGATAACCGATATCTGTTGCGGCGTCGATCAATTCGGCATCGGTGAGACCGGGCCGCGCGATACCGGGCACGACCGGCACGCCGAAGGCGGCGACCGTGTTCTTGGCGGCGATCTTGTCGCCCATGATCTCGATGGCCCTGGCGGGTGGACCCAGGAAGGCGATGCCCGCCTTGGCGAGCGCGGCCGCGAAGGCCGGATTCTCCGACAGGAAGCCGTAACCCGGGTGTACGGCCTGCGCGCCGGTGCGCACCGCGGCGTCGACCACCCGGTCGATGTCGAGGTAGCTCTGCCGCGCCGGGGCCGGGCCCAGCCGCACCGCGATATCGGCCTCGTGTACGTGCCGGGCGTCGGCATCGGCGTCGCTGTACACCGCGACCGAGCGAATTCCCATGGTGCGCAGGGTCCGCATGACGCGCACCGCGATCTCACCGCGATTGGCGACCAGGACCGTGTCGAACGGGACGGGGTGGGAGTTGTGCATCATCTCGATCACATCCGGAAGACGCCGTAGGAGACCGGTGCCAGCGGCGCCTGCGCGCACACCGACAGCGCCAGGCCCAGCACCGTGCGGGTATCGGCCGGGTCGATGACGCCGTCGTCCCACAGCCGTGCGGTCGAATAGTACGGATTGCCCTGGCGCTCGTACTGTTCGCGAATGGGCGCCTTGAACGCCTCCTGCTCCTCCGCCGACCAGGAGTCGCCGACCTGATCGCCGCGCACGGTCGCCAGCACCGAGGCCGCCTGTTCGCCGCCCATCACCGAGATCCGCGCATTGGGCCACATCCACAGGAAGCGCGGGGAATACGCGCGCCCGCACATGGAGTAGTTACCGGCCCCGTACGAACCGCCGATCACCACCGTCAGCTTCGGCACCCGCGCACAGGCCACCGCGGTGACCATCTTCGCGCCGTGTTTGGCGATGCCGCCCGCCTCGTAGTCGCGGCCGACCATGAAGCCGGTGATGTTCTGCAGGAAGACCAGCGGCACCGAGCGCTTGTCGCACAGCTCGATGAAATGCGCTCCCTTGAGCGCGGATTCGGCGAACAGCACGCCGTTGTTGGCCACGATGCCGACCGGATGGCCGTGGACGCGGGCGAAGCCGGTGACCAGGGTCCGGCCGTATTCGGCCTTGAACTCCGAGAATTCGCCGCCGTCGACGATGCGGGTGATGACCTCGCGCACGTCGTAGGGCGTGCGCGGGTCGACCGGGACGACGTCGTACAGCTCGTCCTGCGGCGCGATGGGATCCACCGTGGGCGCGATCTCCCAGGGGCTCGGGGACTTCGGGCCGAGCGTGGCGACGATGCGGCGCACGATGCGCAGCGCGTCCTCGTCGTCCTCGGCCAGGTGATCGGTGACACCGGAGGTGCGCGAATGCAATTCGCCGCCGCCGAGCTCCTCGGCCGTCACCACCTCGCCGGTGGCCGCCTTCACCAGCGGCGGGCCGCCGAGGAAGATGGTGCCCTGATTGCGCACGATCACCGCCTCGTCGCTCATGGCCGGGACGTAGGCGCCGCCCGCGGTGCACGAGCCCAGCACGGCCGCGATCTGCGGAATTCCCTTGGCGCTCATGGTCGCCTGGTTGTAGAAGATGCGGCCGAAGTGCTCACGGTCGGGGAACACCTCGTCCTGATGCGGCAGATGCGCGCCGCCGGAGTCGACGAGGTAGACGCAGGGCAGCTGATTCTGCAGCGCGATCTCCTGCGCGCGCAGATGCTTCTTGACCGTCATCGGGTAGTAGGTGCCGCCCTTGACCGTGGCGTCGTTGGCCACGATCACGCATTCGCGCCCCGACACCCGGCCGATGCCGCCGATGACACCCGCCCCCGGGCATTCGTCGTCGTACATGCCCGCGGCCGCCAGCGGGGCGAGCTCCAGAAACGGACTGCCCGGATCGAGCAGCCGGTCCACCCGCTGCCGCGGCAGCAGCTTGCCGCGCGCCACATGCCGTTCGCGCGCCCGTTCCGGCCCGCCCAGCGCGGTCGCCGCGAGCCGGGATCGTAGCTCGCGCACCAGCGCCAGATGTGCCGCGCGGTTGTCGACGCGCGTGTCCTGCGTAACCGTCATCACGCCATCCTGCCCGATCGGTTAATCGCCAATAACTGATATTTAAGATAATCTCGATTAACCGAGTTGTCCAGGTAGGCAGGAAGGAGGCGCGATGACCACCAGCGATCCCGTCGCGCCCACGCGCCGCGAACAGCTCAAGGCGCAGCGGCGGCGGCAGCTGCTGGAGGCGGGTGCCCGGCTGATCGCCGATCGCGGATTCCCGGGTGTGCGGCTGGAGGATCTCGGCGCGGCGGCGGGCATCAGCGGACCCGCGGTGTATCGGCACTTCCCCAGCAAGGAGGCGCTGCTGGTCGAGTTGCTGGTCGGGATCAGCCAGCGGCTACTGGCGGGCGGCAAGTCCTGTGTGGCGCAAGCGGATACGCCGGAGCGGGCGCTGTCGACCCTGGTCGATTTCCACCTCGACTTCGCGCTGGGTGAGCCGGAGCTGATCCGCATTCAGGACCGCGACCTGGAGAATCTCCCCGAGACCGCCCGCCGCCAGGTCCGCCGCACCCAGCGGCAGTATGTGGAGATCTGGGTGGGCGTGCTGCGCGAACTGCATCCGGGGCTACCCGAGGCGTCGGCCCGGGTACAGGCGCATGCGGTCTTCGGTCTGCTGAACTCCACTCCGCACAGCGCCTCCGCCGCCCTCGCCACCCGCGCGCGGCCGATTCTGCGGACGATGGCATTGACGGCCCTGAGCTGAAACCTCGATCACCGCTGGGGACTAAAGCTTTTCGTTGAATGTGAGCCGGGCTCGAGCGCCGCTGACGATCACGGTATCAGGGGTACGACGCGCCTTGGAAGCGTCGCCGCAGCCGTTCGCCTTGTCGGAGGCGATGATTCGCCGAGATGAATCGGAAACCGCCTGTTCTGCTTGAAGATTCGATCATTCATTGTACGGGATACTTCCAGCCGGAAGCCCCTCGTTCGAGGCGACCATTCCGAACGAAAAGCTCACGTTCCCAACGTTGTCGGCGACCGAGGATGGATTCAACATTTATATCGACAGTCCAGTTCATTTCACTGTCGGGTTGCTCATTCGATCCACCATCGGATTCCTCGAGGAGCGCACAATGCTCAGCAAACTGTTCTTCGCCCGAATGACCCTGGCCGCCGTGAGCTGCGCGGCGGCCACCGTCGCGATCGGCGCTCCGGCGCAGGCGGTTCCGGCCGGTTCGACCACGGTGAGCCCGGCCGGGGCCGCGGTGCGGGCCACCAACCAGGGACCGCTCGTGTTCACCTCGGGCTCGGTGACCTTCACCTGCAACTCCGCCGTCGCGACCGGTTCGGTGCCCGCCGCCCCGGCCAACCACAATCCCAACGGGCCGGTGTCGGTACAGATCTCCGCACCGACCATCAGCGGCTGCACGACCAATATCCCCGGCCTGAACGCCACCGTCACCACCTCGGGCACCTGGTCGGTCTCGGTGCAGAACGGCTCGCCCATCGCGGGCAGCATGACGATTCCGCAGGGCGGGGTGACGATCAAGAGCAGCGGAGTCGCGTCCTGCACGGCGCTGGTGGCCCCGAACGGTCCCGCGGTGCTGCCCGGCACGTTCACCAACGGCAACCCCTCGACCGTGTCCGCCAGCAACGTTCCGGTCCCGGTCAAGGTGACCGGCGGCTTCCTGTGCCCGACCGATGTCACCAGCGGAACGCAGACGGGCACCTTCGCACTCACCAACACCACCAACCCGTCGCAGCCGATCACCGTCGGCCCGTGACCTGATCCTCCCCGGCGCCGAGCCCGCGTAACCCTGGTGCGCGGGCTCGGCTGCGCCGGTCCCCGACGGCGCGCCGGTGCGATCGATGGCCCCGGCGCGTCGGCCAGGGGTGTTCTACGCTGGGCGATCGGGACGATCTTGGGGAGGCATGGTGGGACGTACTGCGAGCGGTGTGATCACGGCCATGGTCGTGCTGATGGTGGGGGTCGCCACCGCGTGCGGACGATCCACGCCCACGGCCACCGACGAATTCCAGTGGCTGGAGGACAACGACAGTCCCCGGGTGCACCAGTGGGTCGAGGCCGAGAACGCCAAGACACTCGAGGTGCTGCAAAAGGATCCGCGCTACGCCGACAATCTGGCCCAGGCCAAGGACGTCGGGAATTCGCCGGACCGGCTGGCCGAGCCCACGATCATCCACGGCGAGATCTACAACTTCTGGCAGGATCCGGACCACAAGCAGGGGATCTGGCGGAAGACCTCGGTCGCGAATTACGAATCGCCGCAACCACAGTGGACCACCGTGCTCGATGTGGACGCGCTGGCGAGCGGCGAGGGCAAGAAGTGGGTCTGGAAGGGCGCCGACTGCGCCCCGGTCGCCGAGACGCGCTGTCTGGTGGCGCTGTCGGAGGGCGGTGAGGACGCGGTCACCGTCCGCGAATTCGATCTCACCACCAACGGATTCGTGCCCGACGGCTTCGTACTGCCGCGCGGTAAGCAGGACATCGCCTGGCTGGACGACAATTCGCTGCTGGTCGGGCGGGAATGGCAGCCCGGCGAGCTGACCAGTTCCGGCTATGCGTATGTCGTCAAGCAGTGGGATCGGGGCCGTCCGCTCGAAACCGCGGTCGAGGTCGGCCGCGGTGAACCGAGCGATGTCAGCACCCGCCCGGTCGTGCTGACCGACGGCGAGAACCACCGGCTCGCCCTGCTCGACCGCAGCCCGTCGTTCTTCGAGCACGAGTACCGGCTCGTCGCGGACGGCACGCGGCCGGTGGCCCTGCCCCCGAAGGCCGATCTCCAGGGTATGGTCGCCAACCGGGTGCTCGTCTCCCTGCAGCAGGACTGGTCGGTAGACGGCACGAATTTCCCCGCCGGAACGCTGGTCGCCCTCGACGCCGACGCGCTCGCCCGCGATCCCGCCCATCCCAAGCCGACGGCGGTGTACACCCCCGGCCCGGCCGATGCGCTGGAGCAGGTCATGACCACCCGGGACCAGGTGGTCGTCCTGTCACTGCACGATGTGCGCGGCCGCGCGACGATCTATCACCCCGGCCCGGACGGCTCCTGGACCTCCGCACCGGTCGCGCTGCCGGACAACGCCACCCTCTCCGCCACGGCCGCCGACGACCACGGCAGCCTGTCGTATCTGACGGTGACCTCGTTTCTGAGCCCACCCGCGCTGTGGCGGCTGGACACCGCCACGGGTGCGCTCGCGGAAGTGAAGAACGTTCCGCCGCAATTCGATTCGACCGGACTGACGGTCGATCAGTGGAAGGCCACCTCCGCCGACGGCACCCAGGTGCCCTACTTCGTCGTACATCGCGCCGATATGCCGTTCGACGGCACCGCGCCCACGATCCTGCACGCCTACGGCGGCTTCGGAGCGAGTATGACGCCGAGCTACTCCGCCGATCTGGGCCGGTTGTGGCTGGCGCGCGGCGGCGCGTTCGCACTGGCCAATATCCGCGGCGGCGGCGAATTCGGGCCGTCCTGGCACGACGCCGCCCTGACCACCGATCGCCAGCGGGCCTTCGACGACTTCGCCGCCGTCGGAAGGGATCTCATCGATCGCAAGATCACCGCACCCCGGCATCTGGGCATCAGCGGCGCCTCCAATGGCGGGCTGCTCACCGGCGTCGAGCTCACCCAGCACCCCGAGCTGTGGAACGCCGTCGACATCGGCGTTCCGCTGCTGGACATGCTGCGCTATCAGCAGATCGCGGCGGGCGCGTCCTGGGTCGGCGAATACGGCAGCGTCGACGATCCGGCCCAGCGCGCGTTCCTGGCGCGGATCTCGCCCTATCAGCAGCTGAAAGCCGGTGTGCGCTATCCGGAACCGTTCATCTGGACCACCACCAAGGACGATCGCGTCGGTCCGCAGCACGCGCGCAAGTTCGCGGCGAAGCTGGGCGCGCTGGGCGATCCGTATCTGTACTTCGAGAGCTCGGAGGGCGGCCACGGCAGCGGCGCCAATATCGACGAATCGGCGCTCACGACCGCCCTGCGCTACACCTACTTCATGCGGCGGCTGATGTAGTCAGCGCCGCAGCTCGTGGTCGGCGCGGGCCAGCACCGAGCGGATGCCGAGCGCCACGATGGGCTGCAGCGCCAGCGTCCAGGGCCCGCTGAAAAGCGGTGCGGCGACCTCGAATTGGGTGTGCCAGTGCACCCTGGTGCCGCCGCCCGCCGCGGCGGCGAAGGCGAGGAAACCGTCCTGCGACCGCAGCGGCGGAACGGAATGGAGAATCCGGTAGCGCATCAGGCGCGGCGGATCGTATTCGACGATCTCCTCGGTGATGCGCATGAGCGGCGTCACCAACAATCGGACGGCGCCGACGCCGTGTTCGGCGACATCGCCCGGACGCACCAGGGTGACCCGCCGAATCAGCAGTATCCGTTGGTAATTCGTGGCATCGGTCAGCCAGTCGAATACGTCGGCGATGGGCGCCTGGATGGTGCGTTCCAGGTCCACCGTGCGCATGCGGACTCCGTTCGGATGGGGGCTTGGAGATTCCTGCGGAGCCTACGGCGCGCGCGACCGAGCGAACCAGTACAACCGAACGAACCGATGCTGTTTCGATACCGGACAGTTCGGGTCGGCGCACACCGGATGGACCCGCTGCCGCGTCCGGCCTTGCCGCCGCGGCCGCAACTGGCCGAAACCGTGGGTAACACAGACCGGCCACGACCCCGCCGCTGGCTACGATGGCGACCATGAATGCCGAGGAGCGCCGCGACGCCCGCAGCCGCCCCGATGGCATCCCGCCCACCGAGCGCACCCGCCGAGACCCGGCGCGACGTGCCGTTACCGAAGGACAGGCCAGCACCTTGAGCCGAGGACAGCGCGGCGCGGCGCAGCGCGCAGAGGCAAATCCCACCGAGCGCGTGATCCGCCGACGCCCGAAGAATCGTCGTGCACAAATCGCCGCCACCTCCGCCGCCGCCTTCGGTTCGCTCGGCTATCACGGGGTGAGCATGGAGGACATCGCGACCCGGCTCGGCATCTCCTCGGCGGCGCTGTACCGGCACTATCCGAGCAAGTACGCGCTGTTCCGCGAGGAGTTGCTGCGCCTGAGCGCCGCGACGGTGGCCGCGGTCAGCCTGCCCGAGGAGGCGGCGGACTGGTCCGCGGAGCGTCGGCTGGGTCACGTGATCGACACCGTGATCGCCGACACGATCGCCAACCGTCCCACGGTGGCGCTGGTGCGCTGGGAGCGCCGCTATCTCGACGACACCGACCGCGCGACGCTCGACGAACAGTTCGCGAGCGCGGTGGCGGTGGTCCGCGATCTGATCGGTGAACTGCGGCCGGAGCTGTCGCGGCGCGAGCGCGCGGTGCGCTCGGTCGCGCTGTTCAGCGTGATCAGCAGCATCGGCGACCATCACGCCACGCTGCCGGTGAAACCGCTTGCGGCCGTGCTGAATTCGGCGGCGTGGGCACTGGTCCGGGCGGATCTGCCCGCGGCCGAGACGGTCTCGCGCGTGCCACGGGCGGTGGAGATCCCGCAGTCGTTCAAGCACGAGTTGCTGCTGAAGAAGGCCGTCGAGCTGTTCCACGAGCGCGGCTATCCGAATGTCAGCGTCGAGGACATCGCCACGGCCGCGGAGCTGTCGGCGGCCTCGGCGGTCTATCGTTACTACCGCAGCAAGAGCGATCTGCTCGCCGCCGCGTTCCGCCGTGCGGCCGACCGGGTTTCGGGTGCGATCGGACCCGCGACGGCCTCGTCGAGCAATCCCGCCGAGGCGCTGTCGAAGCTGATCGACCTCTATGTCGCGGGCTCGTTCGCCGAGCGCGAGCTGACCTTCGTCTACTACGCCGAATTCGGCCACGTCCCCGCCGAGGAGCGCGCGGTGCTGCGCAATATCCAGCGGCTGATCGTGGCCGAATGGGTGAAGCTGCTGGTGCGGGTCCGCCCCGAACTGTCCGAGGCCCAGGCCCGCATCCTCGTCCACGCGGCCTTCGGTCTGGTCGTGGATCTGGGCCGGGCCTTCGACGACGACCGAATCTGCCCGCAGGACAAGGTGATCCGGCTACTGGAGGTCACGCTCTTCGGAGCGGCGTCCGCCGCCTGACCGCGCCGGTTCAGTATCCCACCTGCGGCCAGGGATAGAAGGCCAGGTGGATGAGCAGGATCACCAGCAGCGCCAGCACGACGGCCGCCAGCCAGGGCGCCCGGCGGCCGAGATAGGCGAGGGTGCGAAACAGCGTGGGGAACGGCACCTCCCGGGCGAAGAACATCGCCAGCACGCTGGGTGCGATCACCCACACCACCGCGATGATGCCGTAGAGCACATAGCCTCCGGCGAAGGAATCCGGCGACATCGCCCGCGCGCCCGCCGCGAACACCACCCCGATCGCGAAGGCGCTCATGGCGAAAACCAGATAACCGCCCATGCCGTGATAGCCGACCGCCTCGGGATCGGTGGTGGCCCAGCCGTTGGCCGTCAGTCGCCGCCCACCGATGACGGCCGGTTCCTCGGGACTCCGGGCCAGCTGCGGCACCGCGTAGTAGGCCAGCACGACGATCACGAACACCACGACCAGCCGCACCCAGGCGTGCCGGGTCTCCAGATGCCCGATCGTGGCGGAGATGGTGGGCCAGTCGGCGATCGCGAAGACCGCGATCAGTTCGGGCACGAGGATGGCCAGCCCCGCGAGGCTCCACATCACATATCCCCAGAACTCCGCCGACCGCCCGCTCGTGGTCGGCGCACCGGCGCGCGCCTGCGTCATGGTGCTGGTTTACCACCGGCAATCGGTGCGCACACGCCGCGGCGCGGATGCTGGTGAAGTCGATATGTCCTCGTCACGCGAGCGCGACCTGCGCGCTCAGCTCGGTCGTAACATCGGCGGATGCAGCACCCGGGCCGGGCCCGCCCGGTAGAGCTGCGCCGGTCGGCCGCCGTCGCGGGTGGTGGTGCGGCCGGTGGCCACCACGAAGCCGGGCGTGCTGGTCACCTTGCGATGGAAGTTGCGCGGATCGATGCCGCGGCCCCACATCACCTCGTAGACCCGGCGCAGGTCCGCGACGGTGAATTCGCGCCCGCAGAACGCGGTGGCCAGCGGGGTGTACTCGAGTTTGGCGCGTGCCCGTTCGACGCCGTCGGTGAGGATGCGATGGTGATCGAAGGCCAACCGCCCGCGATCGGCCAGCATCTGCTCCACCGACCAGATGGCGGCGGCCGCGGCCTCCGGGCCCGCGTGGGGGGCGGGCAGATTCGGCACCAGGGCGAGATAGGCGACGCTGATCATGCGGCCGCGCGCGTCGCGGCCGGGCTCGCCGTAGGTGGCGAGCTGTTCCAGATGCAGCTGGTCGCCGCGAATTCCGGTCTCCTCGCGCAGCACCCGCACGGCCGCCGCGGACAGGCTCTCCTCCGGCTGCACCAGTCCGCCGGGCAGTCCCCAGCGACCGCGATAGGGCGCGTAGAGGCGCTGGACCAGCAGCGCGCAGAGCGTATCGTTGGGCACCTCGCGGGCACCGAGGGTGAGAACCACCAATTCCACCGCGACCGCCGCATTGAGGCGAAAAGCATTGCCCATGAATCGGATTGTAATCGTCAAATTGACGATAAATCGGAGAGCGCGCCGCGGCGTACCCGGGTGCAGGGGTGTTCGGGGGTACGCCGCGGCGCCTATTCAGGTGGCCTCCAGGGGTATCGGGCCGCACACCCGTTCCACGATCGAGGAACGGCCGCGGTTCGATACCGGCATGCGCGAGCGAACCCCACCGGCGCCGGACCTTCCCCGGGACCGGCACCGGCGAAGCGCGAGGTGACCGGAGGCAGCGGATCGCGGCCGGTCACTTCGATGTTCAGCGTACTCGCCCGCACCGACAGGCCACGGCGACGGAAGGCCGGGGCCGTCGACGCGGTCCCGGGCGAGCTGAACCCCCGACGGATACAGCTCACCCGGAACCGCGCGCCGCCTCGACGGCACGAAATGTAGCGCGCCGCCGCCGCATTCGGCGGACAATCGGCGCGATACCGCCGAATTATCTTGCCGCGCAGCGACTTCGAGGCACGGAGAACACTCCGTCAGCTCCGGATCGTGGACCACGTGACCCTGTTCCATGCACGGCGGGATGGGGCGTTTGCTCCCGGGGAGCCTAGGAGTCGAAACGTTGCATCTGCGTTGCATCGGCGCCCATGCGCCGATCCAGCACCCGAATCTTGGCCTCTATCTGGGTATACAGGGCCGAGTCGCGATCCACCGTCGATCGGTAGGCCGCCCACGCCGCCGCGTCGTCACGCCCCTCGGCGCAGGCGGTCCATCGGCTCAGCACCGCCGGATCGCCCGAGCGCAGTACCGCGGTGCGCAATCGGACCCGCGATTCGTCGCGGATGTCCACCACCCCGGGCGCGTTGGAGCGGGGCAGCACCGGCCCGGTGTAGAGCCGCACCGCGGTATCCACATCACCGGAATCCAGTGCGGCACGCAGCGCTTCGACGTCGGTGGCCAGATGTACGCGTAGCCGGTACGGCCGCGAGTCGAAGATCTGCGGCCCCACCACCGCGCGCAGGCGGGACATGGCCGCGCGAATGGTGGCGTTGTCCAGGTCGGTGTCGTCGAGCAGCAGTGCCAGATGGTCGGCCGACAGGCCCTCGGGATGTTCGGCCAGCAGCAACAGGATCTCGGCGTGCCGCTGCGACAACGGAACTCGCTCACCGGCCACGGTCAGCTGCGGCTGCCCGAGGCCGAGCACGTCCAGCGCCAGGCGACCGGCCGCATGGCGCTGCGGCGAATCCGCCCCGCAGCCAATACGTTCCGCGCCGCGATGCTGCGCGCGCACCGTCGACAGCACCAGATCCATCTCCGCCGCGGTGGCCGCGGCCTTCACCAGCGCCAGGATCTCCGGGCTGGCCACCCGCGCCCCGCCCGCGATCATCAGCACGCCGACCAGTCGCCCGTCCGGATCGTGCACGGGCGCAGCGGCTCCGGTGATCCGGTGCATGCGGTGCAGGAAATGCTCCGGACCGTGGACCCAGCTCGCGCGGCCGGTGCGCACCGCCAGCCCGACCGCGTTCGTGCCGACCCGCCGCTCGCTCAGATCGTTGCCCTCGCGCAGTCCGGCGTCGGCGACCGCGGCCACCCGATCGGGACCGCCGTGCACCGACAGGACGCGACCGAATTGGTCGGCGATCACCACGATCAGTCCGGTGCTCGTCGCGTCCTGCAGTAAGAGCCTGTCCACCAACGGCATCACCGCGGCGATCGGATGATTGTCGCGATAGCGCTCCAGATCCGCCCCGCGCAGGCCGCGGCCGTCGAGTTCGTCCCTCGGGTCCACCCCGCCACGCACACTGCGCAGCCAGGATTCCAGGATCAGCGGACGCAGCAGTCCCGGCAGTTGAGCCAGCCGTTCGCCGCCGACGGTCAGGTGGCCGTGGGCCTGGGCGGCATAGGATTCCAGCGCACCGAGTTGGGTCCCCGGCTCGACCCCGTATCCGGCAGCGCCGCCGCCCGCAAGATTGCTGACCATTTGCCTTTCTTCCCGCCCCAAACTGTACCGGCGGCCGGTCGGCGAGACGGTCGATGCGGGTCGTTTGTCCGACAGGTCACATCGGGGCGGACTCGCCCGGAAATGTGAGGCAGGCGGCAGTTTCAGCGGGCATCGGCGGGCGGTGCGGCCGGGCGCAGCGCCGTCACATTGCGGGCCCGGGCCGCACCCCACCACAGCCCGGTGCCGTAGGCCAGATCGTCGAGACGCTTGCAGAACAGATAGCGCAGCGGATCCAGGCCGCCGGGCTCGCGATGGGTGAACCAGTCCGCCAGCCCGTCGGCCACGGCCATGGTCAGCGCGATGCGCCGGATGCGCGGGGAGACCACCATCGCCAGCACGGTCACCGGCCAGTAGTGCCGACACAGCGCCGAGACGATCCGCCAGACCCCGCCGGAGAAGCCGCGCGCCAATTGGATTGCCGCGACCCGGGTCGGATTGTCGAGTTCGGCGAAGACACGGCGCAGCCGGATCAGCGCGGCCACCAGGGTGGCCACCCCGCCGATCAGGCTCCAGCGGGTCGCGGCCGCCAGCAGCGCGGTGGCCACCACGGCCCAGAACGGCACCGACAGCGGGGCCACGACGCCCGCGTGGCGGCGCGCCAGCGGAGCGGCGCCCGCGCCGTGGGAAACCTTGCGCCCGAACCACTTTCCGAACGAAGCCGGATGTTCGCAGCCGACATGCGCGGCCGGTTCGTAGCGCAGTCGCCAGCCCGCCTGCTCCAGCCGCCAGCACAGGTCGATATCGGCGGCCGACCGCATCCGCTCGTCGAATCCGCCCTCGGCCAGCAGCGCTCGCCGACGCACCAGCAGCGCCGCACTCGGCACGTAGGACACCGCGCCGCGCGAGGTGACGGCCGTTTCGCGGCGCCCGTGATCCAGCGACGAGCGGGTGTGCTCGTAGCGGCCCAGGACCGTGGTGTCGGAGTCGCGCGCGACGATGCGCGGGGCGACCAGTGCCACCTCGGGATCGCTGAAATGCCCCAGCATCACCTCGAGCCAGCCCGCCCGCGGTACCACGTCGGAGTCCAGGAAGGCGACGAATTCGGTTGTGGCGGCGCGCAGCCCGGCATTGCGGGCGGCCACCGGGCCGTGTCGGCGATCGTGGCGCAGCACGGTGACCCGGCAGCGGCCCCGGGTCCGCGGTATGCGCACCGGCCGATCCGAGCCGTCGTCCACCACGACCACGCTGTGCCCGCGCAGCGTGCCCAGCAGTCGCTCCAGGCCGTCCGCGTCGTTGTAGTGCGGCACCACCACCGTCACGTCCTCCGGCGAGGGCAGCAGGCGCGGACGGGGATTGGCGACCCCGGAGTCGAGCAGCCGTCTGGCTACTACGGCCGACGTGGGGTCGGTCACCTCCAGATACCCGTCACCGATCAGTGCGGCCGCCTCCGGTGCGAGCCGCAGCAACCTCGTCGGCGAGCCCCCGACCAGGTACCTGCCACCGGAGTAGGTGCGCACCCTCGGATCGATTCGCACCCCGAACCCGTCGGGCAGTCGATCATGGCGCATTCCTGGGATGCTATGCGCTGATTGCCGTTCGGACATACCGTGTCGAAAAAAGAGGATCGAATTCGATACGAATACCGCGCGCGCCTCCCGGCGCGTCGCCCGGCGACCTGCGCGCTATTCGCCAAAGTTGCTGGCAATCTGGCCGCAACTTCCAACTGGATGCGATGAAGATCACCCCGAACATCAGGCTGGTTCATCATCGGCTAATTTCATGTCCCGCCCTCTCCTCGGCGTTCTCCGGGCAACCCGCACACACGCGGACCCACGTCCGCGAGCGCGCTCTAGACTGCGGAGGGAAAAAGCACGTTGAACAGTAGATGACGGGTTGCCGACGGGCGATGGGGCTGCGGCACAGTCGCGAGGTGGCATGGGAGTCGGACGGATGCAGACGAGCGGGGGCGGCAATACGTTGTCGGAATCCGAGATCGTCGAGGCCGCGTTGCGGGTCGTGCGCGAGGACGGAGTGGACAAACTGTCCATGCGCCGGCTGTCTCGCGAACTAGGCGTCTCTCCGATGGCTCCGTATTACTACGTGGCGGACAAACGCGAACTGCTGGATCTGGTCGCCACCGCGGCGCTGACCGGCGTCCGCAAACCGCCACCGGAATCGGGACCATGGCAACAGCGACTGCGCGATCTGATCGACCAGATCGACGAAAAGCTGCGCAAACATCCGGGGCTCGGCGATGTGCTCATCGAGCAGATGCTCGGCAAACAACTCGATCTGATCGCCGCGGTGATGGAGATCCTGTTCGAGGCCGGATTCGACGATCGCAATGTGCTCGCCGCCTATGCGACCATCCACACCTATCTGTTCGGGCGGGCGCGGGTGAATCCGCGCGATCGCGGCGCACTGGTCGATGTCGCACTGCCCGAGGCG
Source organism: Nocardia sp. CDC159 (assembly GCF_023740735.1). GTDB lineage: Bacteria > Actinomycetota > Actinomycetes > Mycobacteriales > Mycobacteriaceae > Nocardia > Nocardia pulmonis. The sequence continues at coordinate 71,082 of NZ_JAMRXH010000012.1, read as the reverse complement.
GTCGAGCGGGCGGTGAAGCATATCGGCGATCTGCGCGGGAAGTACTCCTACGACTTCGGCATCGGGGTGCTGATCGCGGGGCTGGAGGCTCAGCTTGTTCGGCAGCGAGACAGCCACGTATAGTCGAAACTAGAACACGTTCTACTTTGACCGCCCGAGAGGACCCCATGACCACCGTTGAAGTGCCACACGGCTCGCGCTCCGCCGTGCTGCGGGTCGCCGCGGTCATCAACGAGACGGCCGATGCCTGTTCCCTGGTCTTCGACGTACCCGAGGAGCTGCGCGAGCGGTTCACCTATCAGCCGGGTCAGTTCCTCACTTTGCGCATCCCCAGCGAGCTGACCGGGTCGGTGGCGCGCTGCTATTCGCTGGCCAGTTCGCCGCACACCGACGACCGGCCGAAGGTCACGGTCAAGCGCACCGCCGACGGCTACGCGTCGAACTGGGTGTGCGACAACGTGAAGGCGGGCGACGAACTCGAAGTGCTGCCGCCCTCCGGGGTTTTCACCCCCAAGGATATCGACGAGGATCTGCTGCTGTTCGCCGCGGGCAGCGGCATCACCCCGGTCATGTCCATTCTCAAGTCGGCGCTGGCGCGCGGCAGCGGCCGAGTGGTGCTGGTCTACGCCAACCGCGACGTCGAATCGGTCATCTTCGCGAACGAACTGCGCGAGCTGGGCGACAAACATCCGCAGCGGCTGATCGTGGTGCACTGGCTCGAGACGCTGCAGGGCCTGCCGAGTGTGGCGGGGTTGGCCGCGCTGGCCGCGCCCTACACCGGACACCGGGCGTACATGTGCGGGCCCAAGGCGTTCATGGACCGGGTGCACGACGCGCTGGCCCAGCTCGGCGTGCCGCGCAACCGGACGCACGCCGAGGTCTTCAATTCCCTTGCCGGAGATCCCTTCTCGGTGACCGCCCCGGCCGAGGTGAGCGAGGCGGAGGCCGCCGACGCGGCCACCGTCGAGGTGGAACTCGACGGCGAGGTCCACAACCTGAGCTGGCCCCGCAGCCAGACCCTGGTGGACATCATGCTGGCCAAGGGAATCGACGTCCCCTACTCCTGCCAGGAGGGCGAGTGCGGCTCCTGCGCCTGCACGGTGCTCGAGGGCAAGGTCGACATGGATTCCAGCGATATCCTCGATCCCGAGGACATCGAGGCGGGCTACATCCTGGGCTGCCAGGCCCATCCGGTGACCGATCACCTGAAGATCCAGTTCTGATGCGCTACCGCAGGTCGCGGTAGCGCTGCCGCACTTCGCCTTCCAGCTGTTCGGTGGCGTAACTCAGGGCGGTGCGGCCCATTTCGGCGGCATGGGTGTCCAGGAAGCCGAGCAGCAGCTCGCGGTCCACGCGCTTGCCCACCTCGCGCAGCATCCAGCCCACCGCCTTCTGGATCAGGTCGCGACGGTCGCCGAGCAGGCGTTCGCCGAGTTCGAGGGTGGTCGAGGCGTCGCCGGATTTGACGAAGTGGAAGGTGGTCAGCAGGGCCACCCGCCGTTCCCACAGCGAATCCCCCTGGGCCAGGTGGAAAAGCAGCTCGCGCGGGCGGTTCAGCAGCCAGGGGCCGAGGATGTGCTCGGCGGAGACATCGACCAGGTCCCAGTTGTTCACCCGGCCGCGGCGGACGGCGGCCAGATAGAGCTCCACGATCCGCCCCTGGGCCGCCTCGTCCTTCGTGCGCGGCTTCATCGCCGCGGCCATGGCCGCGTTGAGGATCACCAGTCCGGCCAGCCGATGCTCGTGCACGGGGCTGTCGAGCAGGAGGTCGATCTCGGAAAGCGGCAGTCCGGCAAACTGTTTGGCCACCGCGCGGGTGGCGGGCACCCGCACGCCGATGAAGACGTCACCCTCGCCGTACTCACCCGGACCGGTCTTGAAGAACCGCCGCAGGTGGATGGCATCGGCCGGATCGGCCACAGCGGCCAGGGCCTGTCGCACCGCGGCGGCGGTCATCCCCGCGTGGCCACATCGGCCGTGGCGCCGAGGATCCGGCCGGATTCGAAGGCCGCGGCACCGGCGGGCAGGGCACCCGGTCGGCCGCTGTTGAGCACGGTGACCGTGCCCGCGCCCGCGGTCGGGCGGCCGAGCGCGTCCATGCGCCGAAGGGTTTGGGCCGCAACGGCTTCGGCGCTGTCGAACAGCCGCACGTGATCCGGCAGAGCGGCGATGATCGAATCCATGACCAGCGGGTAGTGCGTGCAGCCCAGCACGATGCCCTCGGTGCCGGGCGGGGTCTGGGCCACCGCCCGCTCGATCGCCTCCGCGATGGCCGGTAGGTCGCCGCGGTCGATGGCGTCGGCCAGCCCGTGGCAGGCCACGCCCACCACCTCGGCGTTCCCGCCGAAGCGGGCGATCAGATCGGCCTGATAGCGGCTGGCCGTGGTCGCGGCGGTCGCCCAGACCGCCACCGTGCGGCAGACCGCGGCCGCGGGCTTGATGGCCGGTACCGTCCCGATCACCGGCACCTCCGGACCGACCTCGGCGCGCACCTGTTCGAGCGCGGTCACGCTGGCGGTATTGCACGGCAGCACGATGACCTCCGCGCCCATCCGCAGCGCCCGCCGGGCGGCCGCCAGCACCCGATCGACCACCCACTGCTCCGGTTTGGGCCCCCAGGGCGCCCCGTCCGGATCGGTTTGCAGCAGCAGATCCAGATCCGGCCGCAACGTGCGCAGCCACGCCCCCGTGGGCAACAGGCCCAGTCCCGAGTCGATCAGCGAGACGATCACACGCCCAACTGTATTAGCGCCCGCCGGGGCGAGCCGCGCCACCCGGGCGAACCTCACATCCGCGCCGATCGAGCAGGGCCCGTCGACCCGATTCGCCCGTCTTCAGCCGGGTACGGACGGCCGGAGGTTATCGCGCCGGGCTTCGCATCGCGCCCACGACGAGCAGGTCGGCGGTGTGATCAGTGCACCGCCGAGGGGCTGGGTGCGGCCAGTCGGGCGCGCATCTTCATGACCTGGCCGGGGCGGCCCGCACCGACGACGGCGGTGAGCCTCTCGCCGTCGAAGTAGTGGGCCACGAATTTGCGGCCGTCGTCTTCCACCACGCGCACCTCGTCGGTGCTCGACGGGGTGCCCAGGACCTGGATCTTCAGGTCGTACTGATCGCTCCAGACATAGGGGACGCGGGCCGAGGCGGGCGGGTCGACGCCGAGCAGGGCACAGGCCAGCAGCTGGGCCTGTTCGCCCGCATTGGTCCAGTGTTCGATCCGGCGGTGGTCGCCGGTCGCGTGCCGCCAGGCCGCCACGTCGCCGACGGCCCATACGCCCTCGACCGCGGTGCGCCCCACCTCGTTCGCCGCGATGCCGCCGCCCGCGTGCGGGGCGGCCAGGGGGATGCCGGAACCGGCGAGCCAGTCGGTGACCGGTACCGAGCCGACGCCGAGCACCACCAGTTCGGCGGCGACCACGGCGCCGTCGCCGAGCCGGGCGCCACGGACCGAATCTCCCTTCACCACAAGCGAATCCAGTCCGACGCCACAGCGCAGGTCCACACCGGCCGCGCGATGCCACCGCGCCACCAGTGCGCCGACCCGCTCGCCGAGCGCGGCGGCCAGCGGCGCGGGCCGCGGCTCCACCAGCACCACGGTCACCCCGAGGGCGCGCAGGCTGGCCGCGAGTTCGCAGCCGATGAAGCCCGCGCCGACCACGAGCGCCCTTGTCGCCCCGGACAACTCGGCGCGCAGGGCGGCGGCATCGCGGTGCCGGCGCAGTACGTGCACCCCGGCCACCTCGGGGAGGCCCGGAATACGCCTGGGCCGCAGGCCCGTCGCGATGATCAACTGTTCGTAGCCCAGCGCCGAACCGTCGGCCAGCAGCACCCGCCGGGCGGCGGTGTCCACCCCGGTGGCGGGTACCCCGAGCCGCAGCTCGATCTCGTTGTCCGCGAAGAACTCCGCGGGCCGCAGCGTGGTGTCGTCGGTCTCGCCGCGGATGAACTGCTTGGACAGCGGGGGCCGGTCGTAGGGCAGCCGCGATTCATCGCCGAGGAGGACGAGCCCGCCCGCATATCCGGCGCGGCGCAACTCCTCCGCGGTGCGCAGGCCCGCCAGGCCCGCGCCGACGATCACGATCGGTCGCGCCGCAGTAGTCACCACGCCAACATATTCTAGAACGCGTTCTAATTTCTACCCCGGTGGCCGCCCTGGTCGCAGCAGTTCCCAATCGTTGCCGAACCGCTATTGATCGGGCGGTCAATCAGAGTTATACCGATGGAAGAACATATCCCCTGCCTACGAGGAGGCACATGATGTTCACCGATAGCCGCGCGCAGGACTTCATCGCGGTCGTACTCGGCGCCTTCGCCGCCCTGTCCCCCATCTGGGTCGACACCAACAATCGGGCGGTATGGACGCTGGTCGTCCTAGGCGTGCTCATCGCACTGACCGGTCTGGCGCAGATCGCGCGTCCGGCGATGGCCGGTCTGGACTATGCGATGGGCCTGTTCGGGGTGCTGCTGTTCATCTCCCCGTGGGTGATGAACTTCGATGCCTACAATGGCGCGTCGTGGACGGCGTGGATCGTGGGCGTGCTGACCGTCGTGGTGGCGGTGGCGGCACTGCCGCAGGTGGCGGGGCGGCTGCACACGGCCCACTGATGCCGATGCCCAAACCCCATCGAGCGGGGCGTCGCCGGAGCCGCAAGGTCGACGGCGACGCCCGTCAGCTCATTCTGGACGCGGCCGAAAACCTGTTCGCCACATACGGTTTCGATGCCACGGCGACGGCGGCCATCGCCACGGACGCGGGGGTGCCCAAGGGGCTGGTCTTCTACTACTTCCCGACCAAGGAGTCGATCCTGTCGGCGCTGATGGCCGAGCGCGTGCCGACCCCACCGATCGACGATATCGAAACCGTTGTGACACCGGGTGATCCGGCTCGGAGCCTGGTGAATCTGGACGCCGCGCTCAACCTGCGCGACCATCACTCGTCGGTGCTGCGCGTCATCATGTGGCGCGAGGCCGACACCCATCCCGATGTGCGAAGGCAGTTGCGCCGCATGCGCGATCAGTTGCTCGACATCACCACCCGGGTGCTGGCCGCCAGCGCGCCCGGGCCGGTGCGCCCCGGCACGCTGCGCGCCTGCGCGGGCGCGTGGGTGTCGGCGATGCTGGCGATCGCGACCACCGATCGGCTGCATGCGCTCGACGGTCTGACGCTGCCCACCGCCGAGGAGATCCTCAACATCTCTCAGGTGATCGCGGCGGGGATGACTCAGCTGGGCTGATCGCCCGTTCTCGACACGCCCCAATCCGCCTTGTTTCGGCACGGCGTGTCGCGTGGCCTCGCGCGCATTCGGCACTTGAATACGACTGGCCAGTCTTCCGTAGCTGAAAAGTTGCCGTGGAGGTTATAGGTGTGACCAGTCCGGGTTCGGTTCGCAAGCGCAAGCACATCGGCCGGCTGCTGGCCGGTCTGTCCGGTCTCCTGTTCGGCCTGCTCACGCCCGCTGCGGCCGATGCGCAACCGCTCTATCCGACACCCGATCCGGACCCCTTCTACGCGACGCCCGGGGATATAGCGGCGTATGCGCCGGGTGAGGTGCTCGCGGTGCGGCCGATGCCGATGCTGCTGTCCTTCCCGGGCACCAGCGTCACACTGGTCAAGTTCCGCTCCACCAACTCCCACGGCGACCCGATCGCGGCCACCACGACCGTGCTGACCCCGTTCGGTCACCGCCCGGACGGGCCGCTGCTGTCCTATCAGCACATCATCAACGGGCTGGGGACGCAGTGCGCGGTATCGCATGTGCTCTACACCGGCGATCCGAATCTGGCGGTCCGGGAGGCACCGGCGCTCAACGCCCTGCTGCTGCGCGGGTGGAGTGTGGCCCTACCCGATCATCTGGGGCCGCAATTCGCCTACGGCGCGGCACGATTGGGCGGGCAGATCACGCTGGACGGGATTCGCGCGGTCAAGCGGGTGCCGCAGTTGCAGGCCGGGCGCAGCCCGGTGACGATGGCGGGCTATTCCGGCGGCGGCATGGCGACGGCGTGGGCCGCGGCGCTGCAACCGAGTTATGCGCCGGAGCTGGATATCGCCGGTGCGGCCATCGGCGGGGTGCCGATGAATCTGGAGACCATGGTCCGGGCGCTGTGGACCAATCCGCATCCGGCGTTCGGGCTGGCGATGGCCGCGGCGATCGGTTTGGAGCGCGAATATCCGGATCGGTTGCCGATCAGCGACTATATGAACAGCCGCGGCCTCGCGGCCCGCAATGCCATGGCCAATGGCTGCACCAACGAAATCCTCGCGACCGGAGCCGGTCACAGCGTGCTGGATTTCGCCGCCAACACCTCGCTCGTCGATCGGCCCGAGGCCTGGCAGGTGCTGCGGGAGAACAGCCTGGAGCTGTTCGACGGCGTGCCCACCATGCCGATCTTCGAATGGCATTCGGCCTCGGATCCACTCATACCCCTGGATGCGATCGATAACACGAATCGGCGCTACTGTGCCGCGGGCGTGCGGCTGCGAACGGAATCGAATCCGTCGCCGGAGCATCTCTCGGCGGCCGTGCTGGGCGTGCCGTCCATGGTGAACTGGCTCGATGCGCGATTTCGCGGTGAGCCCGCGCCGAGCGACTGCTGAATTTCCGCGGGCGCGGTGTCAGTGACAAATCGCTGCCGCAATCGGACTCACTCGTTGGGCCTACGGCGCGACGGGACGCCCTGGCCTAGCATTGGCCACTATGACCGATGCCGACTTCGCCAGCTTCGGAGAGCCGAACCGTTCCCGGCCGGAGGGATATCGCCTCACCCATCCGGTGAACGACTCGGGACCGGCATCGACGAGCGCCCTGACCGGCTACGACAGCCCGACCGGCCGGACCAGCCCGATCCATGACAGCGGCGTGCACTGGACCCAGCCCGACGTCGGATCGCCGTGGGCCACCGGGGCCACCCCTACGACCACCCCGCGTGCCGAAACCCCCACGGCCCGTGCGGAATCAATGGGCTCACCCCCGGATTCGGTTGCGATTCGGCCGGATTCGCGAACTTCGACCGAATCCGCCCCACTCCGCCCCGAGACCCAATCGCCCACGGAGAATGCGCACCGCGCCGAGGAGACCAATCACCGATCCGCCGCGGAACTCGCCCGCCTGCTCGAGGAGAACGGCTACCGCCCACCCACCGAACCGGCCCGCCGCATCCCCGCGGAACCCGCCCCGCGCCCGGACACCTCTTCCGGCCACCGCGCCTCCGACCCCACCCCGCCCCGCCGCACCACCGTGGAATCCGCACCGCGCCCGGAAACCCCCACCGCCCGCCGCGCCGCCGACCCGACCCCCACCCGCCGCAGCGCCCACCGCCACACCACCCCCCTCGACGACGCCCCCACCACGGTCGACATCCACCTGGTCATGCGCCTCCTGCTGGCCAGCCACAACCTCGAAACCGTGGCCAAGAAGGCCGAATCCGGCGACGCCTCTGTCGAGGACTTCGTCCAGGCCGCCCGCCGCACCCGCACCACGGCCGTAGACCTCGTCTCCGCCTGGTTCGGCGGCGCCACCCAAATGCGCGAATTCGCCGAGGCCCTCCTGGCCGCCACCGAACCGTCCTGATCCCGGACCCCGAATACGAAGAGGGCCGCTCCCTTTCGGGAGCGGCCCTTTCGTGGTGCTTACCTTCCGAGGAAGGACAAGATCACTTGATGATCTTGGTGACCCGGCCGGCGCCGACGGTGCGGCCGCCCTCGCGGATGGCGAAGCGCAGGCCCTCTTCCATGGCGACCGGCTGGATGAGCTTGACGCTCATCTCGGTGTTGTCGCCCGGCATGACCATCTCGGTGCCCTCGGGGAGGGTCACGACGCCGGTCACGTCGGTGGTGCGGAAGTAGAACTGCGGGCGGTAGTTGTTGAAGAACGGGGTGTGGCGGCCGCCCTCGTCCTTCGACAGGATGTACGCCTGGCCCTCGAACTCGGTGTGCGGGGTCGTGGTGCCCGGCTTGATGACGACCTGGCCGCGCTCCACGTCCTCACGCTTGAGGCCGCGCAGCAGCAGACCGACGTTGTCGCCGGCCTGGCCCTGGTCGAGCAGCTTGCGGAACATCTCGACGCCGGTGACCGTGGTCTTCTGCGTCTTCTCGCGGATGCCGGTGATCTCGACTTCCTCGTTGACGTTGATGATGCCGCGCTCGATACGACCGGTGACGACGGTGCCACGACCGGTGATCGTGAAGACGTCCTCGATCGGCATCAGGAACGGCTTGTCGGTCTCACGAACCGGGTCCGGGATCGACTCGTCGACCGCGTTCATCAGCTCGAGGATGGACTCGGCCCACTTGGCGTCGCCCTCGAGGGCCTTCAGGCCGGAGACGCGCACGACCGGGGCGTCCTCGTCGAACTCCTGCGAGGCCAGCAGCTCGCGGACCTCCATCTCGACGAGCTCGAGAATCTCCTCGTCGTCGACCATGTCCGACTTGTTCAGCGCGACCAGGATGTAGGGCACGCCGACCTGACGGGCGAGCAGCACGTGCTCACGGGTCTGCGGCATCGGGCCGTCGGTGGCGGCCACGACCAGGATCGCGCCGTCCATCTGGGCGGCACCGGTGATCATGTTCTTGATGTAGTCGGCGTGACCCGGAGCGTCAACGTGGGCGTAGTGCCGCTTCTCCGTCTGGTACTCGACGTGGGAGATGTTGATCGTGATACCACGAGCCTTCTCCTCGGGAGCCTTGTCGATCTGGTCGAACGCAAAGCTCTCGTTCAGGTCCGGGTACTTGTCAGCCAGCACCTTGGTGATCGCCGCGGTCAGCGTGGTCTTGCCGTGGTCGACGTGACCGATGGTGCCGATGTTGACGTGGGGCTTCGTCCGCTCGAACTTCGCCTTCGCCACTTGATGTCCTCCTGGACTTGTTGGTGCTTGCTAAGCAGCAGTGCGGTTTGTAAGGATCACCCCCGCATACGCGGGGATTGGGTGGTTCAGCGCCCGGATTATTCCCCGGTCGCCTTGGCGATGATCTCCTTCGACACGTTGGCCGGAACCTCCGCGTACGAATCGAACACCATGGAGAAGTTCGCCCGGCCCTGGGTCTTCGACCGCAGGTCACCGATGTAACCGAACATCTCCGAGAGCGGAACCAGCGCCTTGACGACACGGGCACCACTGCGTTCCTCCATGGCCTGGATCTGACCACGGCGGGAGTTCAGGTCGCCGATCACTTCGCCCATGTAGTCCTCGGGCGTGGTGACCTCGACGGCCATCAGGGGCTCGAGGATCACCGGACCGGCCTTGCGGGCCGCTTCCTTCAGGGCCTGCGCGCCGGCGATCTTGAATGCCATTTCCGAGGAGTCGACCTCGTGGTAGGCGCCGTCGAGCAGAGCGGCCTTCACATTCACCAGGGGGTAACCAGCGAGCACACCGTACTGCATGGCGTCCTGGATGCCCGCGTCGACCGACGGAATGTATTCCTTCGGCACGCGACCACCGGTGACCTTGTTCTCGAACTCGTAGGTCGCGCCGTCCTCGCCGACGAACGGCTCGAGGGAGATGATGACGCGCGCGAACTGACCCGAGCCACCGGTCTGCTTCTTGTGGGTGTACTCGAGCTTCTCGACCTTCTTGGTGATGGTCTCGCGGTAGGCCACCTGCGGCTTGCCGATGTTGGCCTCGACCTTGAACTCGCGCTTCATGCGGTCGACATAGATGTCGAGCTGCAGCTCGCCCATACCGCCGATGACGGTCTGGCCGGTCTCCTGATCCAGCTTCACGTTGAAGGTGGGGTCCTCCTCCGCGAACTTCTGGATGGCGGTGCCCAGCTTCTCCTGGTCGGCCTTGGTCTTCGGCTCGATGGCGACCTCGATGACCGGATCCGGGAAGGTCATGGACTCCAGCACGATCTGGTTCTGCGGATCGCACAGGGTGTCACCGGTCGTGGTGTCCTTCAGGCCGATGACCGCGTAGATGTGGCCGGCCTGCGCCTCGGTGACCGGGTTCTCCTTGTTGGAGTGCATCTGGAACAGCTTGCCCAGGCGCTCCTTCTTGCCCTTGGTCGAGTTGATGACCTGGGCGCCGGAGTCGACCTTGCCCGAGTACACGCGGACGTAGGTCAGCTTGCCGAAGAACGGGTGCGTGGCGACCTTGAACGCCAGCGCCGCGAACGGCTCGTTGACATCCGCGTTGCGGTGGATGATCTCGTCTTCCTTGTTCGGCACGTGGCCGTCCGTACCGCCGTCGTCCAGCGGGTTCGGCAGGTAGTCGATCACGGCGTCGAGCATGGGCTGCACGCCCTTGTTCTTGAACGCCGAGCCACAGAGCACGGGGTAGAGCTCCGAGTTGACCGTCAGCTTGCGGATCGCGCCCTTGATCTCCTCGAGCGAGAGCTCCTCGCCGCCGAGGAACTTCTCGAGCAGCTCCTCGTCCGACTCGGCGACGGCCTCGAGCAGCTCCTGGCGGTACTGCTCGGCCTTCTCCTGCAGATCGGCCGGGATCTCGGTGACCTCGTACTGCTCACCGAGCTTGGTCTCGCCGCGCCACACCTTGGCGTTCATCTCGACCAGGTCGACGATGCCCTCGAAGGAGTCCTCCGCGCCGATCGGCAGCTGAATGACCAGCGGCTTGGCGCCCAGACGGTCCTTGATGGTCTGGACGGTGAAGTAGAAGTCGGCGCCCAGCTTGTCCATCTTGTTGACGAAGCAGATGCGCGGGACGTCGTACTTGTCGGCCTGCCGCCAGACCTGCTCGGACTGCGGCTCAACGCCCTCTTTGCCGTCGAAGACGGCGACCGCACCGTCGAGCACGCGCAGCGAGCGCTCCACCTCGACCGTGAAGTCGACGTGGCCCGGCGTGTCGATGATGTTGATCTGGTTGTTCTTCCAGTAGCAGGTCGTCGCGGCCGACGTGATCGTGATGCCGCGCTCCTGCTCCTGGGCCATCCAGTCCATCGTGGCCGCGCCGTCGTGAACCTCACCGATCTTGTAGGTGATACCGGTGTAGAAGAGGATGCGTTCGGTTGTCGTGGTCTTGCCGGCATCGATGTGGGCCATGATGCCGATGTTGCGGACCTTCTCGAGGTCGGTGAGCACGTCCTGTGCCACGGAAATCTTCCCCGCTCGTAGCTAGTTGGGATTTACGGGAACGACCCTGGCTCCGTTTCAGAAGCTCGAGGCCATCACTTTTTCAACGTCGGGCGTGGCGCCGAAGTGCCACGCCCGACTGTGACTCGCCTCCCGGCGCCGTTCCTTCACCGGCGGGCCGGGTGACGGATCACCAGCGGTAGTGCGCGAAGGCCCGGTTGGACTCGGCCATCTTGTGGGTGTCCTCGCGACGCTTCACCGAAGCGCCCAGACCGTTGCTGGCGTCCAGCAGCTCGTTGGCCAGACGCTCGACCATGGTCTTCTCCCGACGCTGCCGCGCGAAGTTCACCAGCCAGCGCATGGCCAGGGTGTTGGCGCGCCCGGGGCGCACCTCGACCGGCACCTGATAGGTGGCGCCACCGACACGACGCGGCTTGACCTCGAGGGCGGGCTTGACGTTGTCCAGCGCGCGCTTGAGGGTCACGACCGGATCGGTGCCGGTCTTCTCCCGCGCCTGCTCGAGGGCGCCGTAGACGATGCGCTCGGCGATCGACTTCTTACCGTCCAGCAGCACCTTGTTCACCAGCTGGGAGACCAGCGGCGAACCGTACACCGGATCGTTGATGAGGGGACGCTTGGGAGCGGGGCCCTTGCGCGGCATTAGCTCTTCTCCTTCTTGGCGCCGTAGCGGCTGCGGGCCTGCTTGCGGTTCTTCACACCCTGGGTGTCGAGCGAACCGCGAATGATCTTGTAGCGCACACCGGGAAGGTCCTTCACACGACCGCCGCGGACGAGCACCATCGAGTGCTCCTGCAGGTTGTGGCCCTCGCCCGGGATGTAGGCCGTGACCTCGACCTGGCTGGTCAGGCGAACACGCGCGACCTTACGCAGCGCGGAGTTCGGCTTCTTCGGGGTCGTGGTGTACACGCGGGTGCACACGCCACGACGCTGCGGGCTCCCCTTCAGGGCCGCGGTCTTCGTCTTCGCGACCTTGTCGCGACGACCCTTGCGGACCAGCTGGTTGATGGTTGGCATATACCGGCTTTCCTTATTCAGTAACCAGGTGTCTGGAACTCTTCATGTCTGTTGTTGTCGGTGGAGCTCACTCGGGCCCTGCGTGGTTACGCAAGCTGCCGCCTCCGGGCCTGTCCGTTCACTCCACTGTCATCGAGCTTTCACTCGCCCGCCCGAGCCGCGTTCCTCGCGTCCCGAGGTCGGGCGTGTCGCGCGCAGCGCGTACCGGTCTTTTCGGGCACGCTGAAACGGTCGGCCGCTCTCGCTGGCTTACGTCCTGCACACAAGCTTGCCCGCATGTGCCGGGCACAGCGATCCACGATACCCGTCGGCGCGGCGGGGGGCAAAAGCGGGTGCCCCGTGATAGGCGACGGGCCGGGTGGTTATGCGGTCTATCGGGCGAGGTTCAACGTCAACTCTGCCAGCTTTTGCGCGACATCGCACGGATCCGGATGCCCGCCGGGCCGATAGTTGAGCCACCATCCGATGATCCCGGTGTCGGCGGCCGGTGCCATCACCCCGCAGGAGTCCGCGTCGTTCGGCCGACGCACCTGCAGCGACCGCCGCCCCTGCACGTTCATATCGGTGGTCACATAGCCGAGCCGGTCGTTGTTCTGCTTCTCGTTGCTCAGCGTGCCCATCTCGTACCAGTTCAGCGTGGCCATGCCGTCGCCGCCGGGCGCGCCGGACAGCGTGTACATGCAGACCGCGCCGTTGAAGCTGGACACCACGTCCTGCGCCCCGGACAGCTTGGCGATCTGGTCCTGCGCCACCACATCACATTCGCGCAGCAATTTGTCGAAGTTCATGTTCACTCCGCCACCGCCGCCACCGGCGGGCTGGGCAGTACCGGGAACGGTGCGACCGCAGCCCGCGGCCGTCACCGCGACGGCCACCGCGGCCAGGCCCACCGCCGCGATTCGTACTCTCATCGCGCCCCTCATTTCAGCCGCGCAATCGTGAGCTCGGCCAGCTTCCGGTTCTTTTCGCACAGGTTCGCCGTGGGTTGCGCGTACATGCCCAGGTAGGTGGACCACTCGAAGAAGTCGTCGCCCAACTGCACCGCCAGGTCGCAGATGCCCGCGAGCGGGTCGGACGCCTGGAATCCGCTCTTGCCGCCGACATCGATCGTCTCCGGATTACGCCCCTGCACGGTCACCCAGGCGCGCTCCCGCTCGATCGGACTGCCGCGATAGGAGGCGAAGGTGACGGTCGGGCCGCTGATCCCCCCGCCCTGCCAGTTGCATCCGACCGAGTTCTTGAACACGTGGGTGACCTGCCCCAGTCCGCCGATGTCACGCACCTCGTCATCGGTGACATGGCCACACTCCCCCACGAACGGACCGAGTGCGGCCACCTTCATCGGTGGCCGCACCGGCGTGTCGTCACTTTTGGATTTGTCGCCCGAGCATGCCGTCAGCAGCGCCGCGATAGCCGTACCCGAGACGATCGCCGCCGAGATCCTCCGCATACCCCGAACTCTACTGGGATTCGGGCCCCGTTCGGCGGGGACGCGGGCCGGTCAGAGGTTGCCGCGGGCCTCCTGTTCGCGCTCGATCGCCTCGAACAGGGCCTTGAAGTTGCCCTTGCCGAAGCCGAGGGAGCCGTGGCGCTCGATGAGCTCGAAGAAGACGGTCGGGCGGTCGGTGATCGGCTTGGTGAAGATCTGCAGCAGATAGCCGTCCTCGTCGCGGTCGACCAGGATGCCGCGGGACTGCAACTCCTCCACCGGCACCCGGACGCGGCCGATGCGGGCGCGCAGCTCCGGATCCTCGTAGTAGGCGTCGGGGGTGGACAGGAATTCCACACCCTGACGGCGCAACTCGTCGACCGTGGCGAGGATGTCGCCGGTGGCCAGGGCGATGTGCTGGACGCCCGGGCCGCGGTAGAACTCGAGGTATTCGTCGATCTGGGACTTCTTGCGGCTCACCGCCGGCTCGTTGAGCGGGAACTTCACCCGGTGGTTGCCGTTGGCCACCACCTTGCTCATCAGCGCGGAGTATTCGGTGGCGATATCGTCGCCGACGAACTCGGCCATGTTCTGGAAGCCCATGACGCGGCGGTAGAACTCCACCCACTCGTCCATCTTGCCGAGCTCGACATTGCCGACCACGTGATCGATGGCTTGAAACAGCCGCTTGGGCGCGCCCTCGCGCGGCTCGTAGCTGGACTGGCGGGCCACATAGCCGGGCAGATACGGGCCCTCGTAGCGGGACCGGTCGACCAGGGTGTGCCGGGTCTCGCCGTAGGTGGCCAGCGCGGCCGTGCGGACGGTGCCGAACTCGTCGGACTCGTCGTGCGGCTCGACCAGGATCGTCGCGCCCTCCTTGCGGGCCTGCTCGACGCACTTGTCCACATCGGGCACCTCGAGGGCGATGTCGACGACGCCGTCACCGTGCCGATCGTGGTGACCCACCAGCGGACTCTCCGGATCGACCGCGCCCTTGATCACGAATCGCGCACTGCCGCTGCGCAATACGAACGCCTTGTGATCGCGGTTGCCGGTCTCCGGGCCGGAGTACGCCTCGAGCCGCATGCCGAAGGCCGACTGCATGTAGTGCGCGGTCTGGGTGGCGTTCCCGACCACCCACACCACCGCGTCCCAGCCGATGACGGGGAACGGATCGCTGTCCGGATCGTGATCGACCAAGCCGACGAGGACGCGAAGCTCGTCATCGCTGGGCACTGCGGACCGGGTGTCCCTGGGAAGGTGCTCGGTAGTCATGCATCTAGGTAATCGTCGGACCGCAAGACTGAGCAATATCACCGAAATTCTTTAGACACCGTGGTGAAATACGTCACCAAGTCGGCCGGTGTGCTGGACAATTTGAATAGAACACCGCGAACTGAGGAAGAGGCAATGGGTCGCACTGTCGCGAAGCTGGACGAACTGGACCTGGCAATCCTGTCGGCCATGCACGAATACCAGAAGGCGGGCATTCTCGAACTGTCCCGCCGCACCCGGGTGGCCAGGGCAACGGTCCAATCGCGGATCGCCCGCATGGAGGAGGCGGGGGTGATCGCCTCCTACGACCCGCATATCGATGTGACCGCGGCCGGGTTCGATGTGCAAGCCTTCGTGACCCTGGAGATCGCCCAGGGCGCCCTCGAGGCGGTCGCCGCCGATCTGGAATCGATTCCGGGCGTGCTGGAGGCGTACGCCACCACGGGTTCGGCGGATGTGCTGTGCCGCATCGGCGCCGAATCGCACGCGGGGCTGCAGGCGGTGCTGCTGAGCATCGATCGCAGTGCGGCCGTGGTGCGTTCGCACAGCGTGATCGTGCTGTCCACGGTGGTCGCCCACCGCACGCTGCCGCTGCTGCGCACGCTCACCCCCGCGGGGACGAGCAAGGCGCCCGCCTATCGCAACTCCGGATCCTGAGTCAGATCCGCAGATCCGCGCCGGGCGCGAGGATTTCGACGCTGGGCTGCCTGTCGGCCTCCAGAAATCCGAGCAGCGCATGGCCTTCGGCCTCGACCTCCTCGCATTCGGCCCGCGACCACGCCCGGCTCGGCACGATGCGCAGCCGGGCGCGGTCGCGGTCGGCGAAGATCTTGTAGTAGCCCGCGACGTACCCGTCGACCAGGATTGGCGAGACCTGGGCGGCCAGACCCCGCGGGGGCGCCGCCGGGTCCGGCAGCACCCGGCTGCGGTCCTGATGCGACAGCACGAGATTGTCGTACCAGCCGAGGAAGCGGACCGGCGCGGGCAGATCCGGATCGGCGAGTTCGGCGTCGGCGGCGTCGTAGAGGGTGCGGCCGCGCTCGTCGGTGTAGGTGCGCGCGCGGTCACCGAGCCGGGTGATCGCCTCCTTGATGCCCAACAGCTTCGACCAGGTCTGCACGTCCATGGTGGTGGCCGGGCCGAAGGCGCGCAGATAGCGAATGACCAGCTCTTCCAGCGGATAATCCGGCTCCAGCGGCGCACCGAGCCAGGGCTGGATGCGCGACCAGACCGGGCGGCTGTTGTTCTTCCACACACCGCGCGGCGGGGTCTGCAGCACCGGCAGCTGGTAGAGCCAGGTCTGCACGACCGCGCCCGGATCGCGGTCGGGATACAGCCGCGCGGCGTGGGCGCGCAACTCGGCGGCCGACATCGGCTCGTCGCCGAGCACCTGTTCACCGTGTGCGCGCACCTGTTCGGGATCGAGGCCGACCATCGCGCCGTAGTTGAAACCCTTACGGAACGGGACCTTTTCGAGCTCGGGCTGGATGTGCGGGGCGATGCGCACGGCGTCGGCGGGGGTGACCAGGTGAATCGTGCCGCGCATCAGCGTGAGCCGGACCAGGGTGCGCTCGGTCAGGCCGGCCGAGACGGCCGCGGGGTCGAAATCGGCGATGCGGCTCCACAATCCGATAAACGGCGGCGGCACGTCCTGGGCCTGCAGGCCGACCAGATGCTCGCACATCCGCGCCGCGGTCAGCGTCGACCGGCGCAGCAGATGCTGACGGTCCAGCAGGGTGCGATTGAGCACCCGGTTGGGCACGAGATCGGCGGTCATGGGCGGCCTTTCGGGTAATCACGCCCGCGCGCAGATCGGCGGGGCGGTCGGCATGGCAGGCAGCATAAGTCGGGCGACCGACGAGTTTCGCCGCCTTCTCAGCGCAGCGTCACCACGACCTTGCCGGTGGCGGTGCGATTCTCCAGCGAGGCGACCGCCTCGGCGGCCCGCTCCAGCGGGTAGAGGACCGGCTCGGGCGGGGCGATCCGGCCCGCGGCCAGTAGCGGTTCCACCTCGGCCCACTGCTGCTGCAGATAGCCCGGATGCGACAGCACCCACTCGCCCCAGGCCGCGCCCACCACCTCGATGTTGTTGAGCAGCAGGCGATTCACCCTCACCGTGGGGATCTCGCCGCCGGTGAAGCCGACCACGAGCAGTCGCCCGCCCCGGGCCAGCGAGCGGAGGCTGTCGGTGAAGCGGTCGCCGCCGACCGGGTCGAGCACGATGTCCACGCCGCGGCCGCCGGTCAGTTCCTTGACCGCGGCCAGCCAGCCCTCGGTGAGCACCACATCGGTCGCGCCGTGCGCCCGCGCCACCCGGGCCTTCTCCTCGGTGCTCACCACCGCGATCACCCGGCCCGCGCCCAGCGCGGCGGCCATGCGCAGCGTCGAGGTGCCGATGCCGCCCGCCGCGCCGTGCACCAGCACGGTCTCCCCCTCGGCCAGGCGGCCCCGATTGCGTAGGCAGAAGTGGACGGTCAAGTCGTTGAACAGGATTCCGGCCCCGGCCACGAGCGAGATGTTGTCCGGCAGCGCGAAGACCATCTGCGCCGGGATCACCGCCACCTCGGCCATCGCATTGCCCAGCATCGTCAGCGCCAGCACCCGATCACCCGGCCGCACGTGCGCGTCCTCCGGCGCCTCACGCACGATTCCGGCGATCTCACCGCCGACCACGAAGGGCAGTTCGGGCTTCATCTGGTACAGCCCGCGCGACATCAGCACATCCGGAAACGCCACCCCCGCCGCGTGCACATCGATGACCACCCCGCCCGGATACGAGGCCGGTTCCGGAATGTCGACGACCTCGATGGACTCCGGCCCCTCGAGCTTGCTCACCTGGGCTGCGCGCATGTATCGAACCTCTCTGTCCGGGAACTGCTCGCACAAGTTAACCGCTCTTCGCGTAGGGCTGTCCACGGGAGCGGGTTTTGTTAGGCTGAGGCGCTGAACTGAGCCTGAGGGGGAGTCATGGCGAACGACCAGCCATCCGGTAGCGGCATGATCGTGGATCCGGCTGCGCTGCAGACCTTCGCGCGCAACCTCACATCGGAGGCGCAGGGTATCACCGGCCTGCCGTCCGGTCTGGGCGCGGCGAGCGAGGCCCTGCCCGGCACCGGCTGGAACGCGGCCTGCACCCAGGCCAAGACCTCGGTCGAGGCCGCCCTGCGGCGGATCGGCGACCGCCTCACCAAGATCGCCGAAAGCGTCGAGCAGTCCGGACGGGCCATCCAGCTCACCGACGAGCAGTTCCGCGACCGGCTCACCCGAATCGGACTCCAGCGATGACCCTCACCATCCCCGACGTCGAGAAGTGGAACCCGAGCCAGCTCAGCACGGCCGCCGCCGCGATAACCACACTGAGCGCGGATCTGGACCGGGCCGTGAACAAGGGCTGCACCGATACCCAGCAGCTGCGCACCGACAGCCGGTGGAGCGGGCAGGTGGCGGATGTCGCCGAGAACCGGATGACGACGGAGAAGACGCGCGCCTCGGCGGTGAGCCAGGCGTTGCTGGAGTTGCGCGGCGCCCTGTCCCAGCAGGTGGAGAATCTGCAGCACACCAAGGACGAGGTCCTGAAGCTGCGAAATCTCGCCGAGAACGCCCCGGCCCCGCCCGGCCCGTTCGAGGTCGCCGCGAACGGCACCGTGACCGCCGAAGCCCGCAAAGCCTGGTTGCGCGACAATCTGCCCGACGGCACTCCCGGCAAGACCGAAATGCTCCTGCACCAGGACATCGAGGCCGGGCAGCGCACCCTGGATCTCACCCGCGCCCTGTCCCAGGCCGAAAGCGTCGCCACGACCGCGAGCGCCGCCGTCGATGCCGCGCGGGCCAAACTCGAAAGCGCGACAACGGCTTTGGGCGACCCGGTAACCGGCGTCACCAATCCCGCCCCCGTGGCCACCGCCCCGGCGGCGGTGAGCCCCGCCGCGGGGGCACCGGTCTCGAACGCCTCTCCCCGGCTGGTCGGCAGTGTGCCCCACAACGGCGGCTCGGGCGGTTACCAAGGCGGCGGTTCGGGCGCCAGCGGATTCGGTTTCCACGGCGGAACGGGCCTGAGCGGCACGGAATTCAGCGCCCTGTCCTCCGGCTCGTCCGGCGGCCCGGTCGGTCCGATGCCCACCGGAACCCAGGCCGAATGGATCCGCGAGGCCATCCGCATCCTGCGCGAACAGGGCTACGCCATCAATGATTCCGACGCCGCGATCATCGCCGCCATCATCGAGCACGAGTCGGGCGGCAACCCTCAGGCAATCAACCTGTGGGACTCCAACGCGGCCGCGGGCACCCCGTCCAAGGGCCTCATGCAGACCATCGACAGCACCTTCAACAGCTATGCCATTGCAGGCCACCACGATATTTGGAACCCCGTCGACAACATCATCGCGGGCACTCGATACGCGATCGACCGCTATGGCTCGCTGGACAATGTGCCGGGTATCGCGGCCATGCGCGGCGGCGGTTCGTACGTCGGTTACTGACCGGAACACGCCTCCTCACGAACAGGCAAATCGGGCGTCGGCTACGCGTCGGTAGAGGCGACTCGACGTCACAGTGTGACGTATGCCCCGTAAAGTCATGTCACAACAGCACGCACGAAGAACGCGGCACACCGTGCAGCGCGAGGAGCACCAGTGTCACTCGATCAGCCACTCGCCCCGCTTCCCCAGGAGGGCATGGGCTTTGCCTCGGCGTGGCCCGTCCGGGCTGGTGATGTGGATCCGTACAGTCGGCTGCGGTTCGATGCCGTGGCGCGATATCTGCAGGACATCGCGGAGGAGGAATTGCATGCCGGATTCTTCCATCGGACCGATCCGCAGTGGATCGTGCGGCGCACGGTGATCGATGTGTTGCGGCCGGTGCTGTGGCCGGACCGGGTGCAGTTGCGGCGGTGGTGTTCGGCGATGTCGACGCGCTGGACGAATATGCGGGTGCGGATCAGCAGTGACAACGGCGGGCTGATCGAGACCGAGGGCTTCTGGATCAATATCAACGAGATGACCAATCTGCCCACCCGGATCAGCGACGAGGGGTTGGCGCATCTGGCCCGCACCGCGACCGAGCAGCGATTGCGCTGGCGGCCGTGGCTGAACGATCCGACGCCGCCGGAATCGGATACCGAGCTGCCATTTCCGGTGCGCGCCACCGATATCGATCAGTTCAATCATGTGAACAACGCGGCCTACTGGCAGGCGGTGGAGCATTTCCTGGTCGATTTTCCGAAGCTCGTGGCCGGGCCGCACCGGGCGGTCATCGAGTACATCGCCCCGGTGCTGGCCCGCCAGCACATCAGCGTGCGCAGCCGCTACGAGCCCGGCGACCGCACCGGACATCCCGTGCTGCGGCTGTGGTTCGTGGTCGGGGGCACCACCACGACGACGGTTCGGATCGGGCCGCTGCCGACCTGAGCGCCGGAGTTCGGCGACAATCGGATCGATTGCGCGTAGTTTGCTTGTCGTGCGAACGACATCCCGCGCGCTCGCCGTGGTAACGACGGCCCTGCTGTTCGGACCGACCGGCTGCGGCGACGCCCACAATTCCGCGAAGACCTCGACCACCACCGCGGCCGCGAGCTCGAATCCGACTGCGACATCGGCGGTTCCACCGACACTGCGGCCCGTCCCGCCCCGGCCCGCGCCGCCGGAACCCGGCCTCGCCGATGTCGAGTGCGGGCCGGTGCAGGGCTCGAACGGCAAGTCCGCGAACGTGATCGCGATCGCCACCGCCGCCGGGCGGGTCGGTTGCACCGAGGCGATCACGGTGGCCACCGACTATATCGGCACGCCGCGTTCGGGCGATGCGGTGGCCGTGGACGGCTGGACCTGTCAACCGCAACTGGATCCGGGCACGCCGCACGTGTGCTTCAAAGACGACTTGTTCATCGGGCTGCGCGGAGGAGGGGGCCCGGCGACGCCGTCGCTTTCGCCGTCACCCGCGCCGACCGCGGACGTCGACTGCGGCACGATCACCGATGCCGAGGGCGCCACGCGCACGGTGATCGCGGTGAACACCCCTGCGGGCCAGGCCGGTTGCACCGAGGCCGTCAATGTGGCCTCGGCCTATGCTGCCCGGATCTCCGACAGCGATCGTGCGGTCGTCGAGGGGTGGGATTGCCGCGCGCAGGCGGATCCGAATGTGCCGTCGGTGTGTTCGAGGGCGGGGCTGCTGATCAATTTGCTGGCTCGGTGAGTCCTCAGGATCGGGAGGCCTTCAGCAGGTCCTCGCGAGTTGTGAACTTCACCCGCGGCCGCCCGCCGGACTTGCCCGCGGAGCGTTCCGCGGCGTCGATGGCCTTCCAGCCCGCGCGGTCCACCAGATCCGGCTGGCGTTCGGACAGCAGGGATTTCAGGGCCGGGCGGGTGCCGGTGGGGGTGGTGAGTTTGCCGGAGGTGAAGTCGACCAGGAGGTGGTCGACGGTTTCGGCGGCGTCGACTCGGTTGGAGCCGATGACGCCACGGGGGCCGCGTTTGATCCAGCCCGCGACGTAGACACCGGGGACGGGTGCGCCGTCGGCGAGCACCCGGCCGCCCTCGTTCGGGACGATTCCGGCGCGCTCGTCGAAGGGCAGGTCGGGGACCGGCTGGCCGCGGTAGCCGATCGAGCGCAGGACCAGGGTGGCCGGGATCGTCTCGGCGCGGTCGGTGGTGCGGGCGATCAGGGCGCCGCCCTCGGAAATCAGTTCGTTGTGCGCGAATTCGATGGCCTCGACCCGATCGCCGCCGATCAGTGCGACCGGCGAGGCCAGGTAGCGGAAGACGATGCGCTTGTTGCCCGGCGTGGGCGCCTTGGCCGCGTACTCCTGGGCCAGTTGATATTTCAGCTGTAACGAGGGTTCGACCTCCGGATCGTCCAGTAGCGCCCGACTTTCCGGATCGAGCTCCAGCTCGGCCGGGTCGATGACGACGTCCACCCCCTTCAGATAGCCCAGCGCCAGGAACTCCGGCGAGGTGTAGGCGGCCTGCAGCGGACCGCGCCGCCCCAGCACCACGACCTCGCGAATATTGCTCTGCCGCAGCGCGTCCAGGGCGTGATCGGCGATATCGGTCTTGGCCAGCTCCTCGGGATCCAGCGTCAGCACCCGGGCCACGTCCAGCGCCACATTGCCGTTGCCGACGATCACCGCCCGCTCGCCGGACAGATCGAAACCGCGCTCGGCGAAATCGGGATGGCCGTTGTACCAGGCCACGAACTCGGTCGCGGAATGGCTGCCCGCCAACTCCTCCCCCGGCACCCCGAGCCTGCGGTCGGTCGAGGCGCCCACGGCGTAGATCACCGCGTGGTGATGGGCCATCAGCTCCTCGTGCGAGATGTGCTTGCCCACCTCGACATTCAGGTGATACTGCAGCGTATCCCGGCGGAAGGCGCTGTCGAACATGTTCGAAACCGTCTTGGTCCCGGGATGATCCGGCGCGACGCCCGCACGCACCAGTCCCCACGGCGTGGGCAGTCGATCGAACATCTCCACCTCGACATCGGCGCGCCGCAGCAGTTCCTCCGCGGCATAACAGGCAGCCGGGCCGGCGCCCACGATCGCGACCCGCAGCGTGCCCAGCTCCTTCGGCGGCCGCGCCGGGGTGACCAGCGGATCGAAATTGGATTCGAGCGGATGGCGTTGGAAGTAGGCGGCATTGATATCGCGGAACCGCGCCAGGGATGCGGTCAGATCGTCCTCGGAGAAGATGGCCTCCACCGGGCAGGCATCCACACACGCGCCACAGTCGATACAGGTATCGGGGTCGATGTAGAGCTGCTCGGTCGTCGCGAACTCGGGTTGCTCGGGAGTCGGACGTATGCAGTCGACCGGGCACTCGGGTACGCAGCTGGCGTCGTTGCAACAGCGCTGCGTGATCACGTAGGCCATATCTCGCAGATCCTCGAAACATCTCGGCGGTACCCCGGCCCGGTGGACCGCGGCATGCGTCACAGTCATAGCCGTGGGGTCGGCCCGTGTGACACCACTTCAGTGTGCCTCGAGAGTGAGCTACATCTCCGGACGCCTGCCCGGTTGTCGGCGCGGCCGGTCTTACCGTATTGCTCATGGCGCGCACCCTGATCCTCATGCGACACGGCAAATCCGGCTATCCGCCGGGCGTCGCCGACCACGACCGGCCGCTGGCACCGCGCGGACGACGGGAGGCGGGGCTGGCCGGTGACTGGCTGCGCGCGACCCAGCCCGCGATCGACGCCGTGCGCTGCTCGACGGCCACCCGCACCCGCGAGACGCTGACCGCCACCGGCATCACCGCCCCGGTGGAGTTCGAGCCCTCGATCTACGAGGCGTCACCGCGCACGCTGCTCGAGCTGATCCGGCTCACCGCCGACGAGATCGAGACGCTGCTGCTCATCGGGCACGCCCCCGGGATACCGTCCACCGCGTGGGAATTGGCGGCCGACCGGAACTCGGACGCGGCCGTGGCGCTCAGCCGTAAATTCCCGACCTCCGCGCTGGCGGTCCTGGAATTCGACCGGCCGTGGGCGGATGTGGACACCGGAACCGGCGACCTGATCCGGTTCCACGTCCCGCGCTAGCGGATCAGCCGCCCGCGCACCACCACGACCGCGCCGAGCAGCACGAGCACCACCAGCGCCACGAACCAGTTGGTGAGCCACCAGACCACGCCCAGCAGGGCCAGGACCGGCAGCGCCGCGATGACGGCGATGACGGGGCTTTCCTTGACCGTCTCCAGGGCCGAACGCGCCCTCATCCGGTCGATCTCCTTTGCCATGCATCCAGCGTAGGCCGGAGGGCCGCCGCTTGCTTGGAGCCGGCTCCAGGTGGGTACCGTGGATTCCTGTGACGACATCGGAGCAGCTGGACGACGATCTGCTGGACCGGCCCCGCTACTCGATCGGCGAGGTGGCCGAGAAGTCCGGGCTCAGCCGCGACACCCTGCGCTGGTACGAGCGGATCGGGCTGATGAACTACGTCGGCCGCGACGCCTCGGGCAAGCGCCGCTTCAGCGATCGCGATCTGAACTGGCTGGACCTGATCGGCCATTTGCGCTGCACGGGCATGTCGGTGGCCGACATGCTGCACTACGCCGAACTGGTCCGGGCCGGGGAGGCCACCACGCCGCAACGGCTCGAGATGTTTCGCAAGACCCGCGCGGAGGTGCTGGAACGCATCGCCGAATTGCAGCGGACCCTCGGCGCCCTGGACCGCAAAATCGCCCTCTACGAGGCGAGAAGCGCTGCGCTACAACAAGTTACCGACAATTGAGGCGATCGAGGCAGAGCCGCCCTGGCGGTACCGCGACCCGACTGCTAGCAGATAGCACTCGGCATTGCCAAAAGTCAATGCTCGTGGGCAAATCTTGATGCCTGCGCTCGTGAGGCCCTCGCGCGAGTGGGATACTCCAGGGGTGCAGGGGCCCGCAGACCTTCCCGAGACCGACCAGCACGCGCTGGTCGGCGGCGATCAGCGCCCCGTGGTGGGAAGCTTTCGTTTCTGGTTCGTCGGACAGCGCTGGGAGTGGTCCGACGAGGTGGCGCGCATGCACGGATACGAGCCGGGTTCGGTGGCACCGACCACCGAACTGCTGCTGTCGCACAAACATCCCGACGACCGCGCCCACGTCCAGGATCTGCTCGATTACGCCTTACATTCGGGCGAGTCCTTCTCCAGCCGACACCGCTTCATCGACACCCGCGGCGTCATCCACAACGTGATCGTGGTGGCCGACCGCATGTTCGACGACTCCGGCGCGGTGGTCGGCACCTCGGGCTACTACATCGATCTGACCCACACGCTGGCCGAGGAACGCCAGGAGGTGCTCGATGAGGCCCTGCCCGAACTGTTCGAGGCGCGGGCGGTCATCGAACAGGCCAAGGGTGTGTTGATGCGGATCTACCGCATCAACGCCGATCAGGCCTTCCGCGTCCTGCGCTGGCGCTCGCAGGAGACCAACGTCAAGCTGCGCACCCTGGCGGCTCGCCTGATCGCCGAGCTCGACAGCCTGCCACCCGCGCCACCGACCGTGCAGAGCGCGTTCGACCATCTGCTGCTGACCGTCCACGAGCGGATTCACGCCGAGGAGACCGCCGACGAGCAGGTGCGACGGACACGCTCGGCGGGTCAGCCGTAATCTCTACAACGGCAACGACAGTTCGAAAACCGAGGCGGGCTCAGGTGCGACGTTTGACGGTAGGCCACGAGGTCGGAGCGGACGCGGTGATCGTGCGCGCCGCCGGCGACGTGGACATCAGCACCGTTCAGATTCTGGTCGAACAGCTGACCGAGGGGTTACAGCTCGCGTCGACCCACCCCGGCCAGTTGCTGGTGCTCGACCTGGAGAACGTGACCTACTTCGGCAGTGCGGGCCTCAATGCCGCGCTGGAATGTACCGAGCAGGGCCGGGCGGCGGGGACGACGGTGCGGCTGGTGGCCAACAACGCGCGGGTGCTGCGGCCGCTGCAGGTGACCAACCTCGACAGCGTGCTCGAGATCCATCCGACGCTGGAGAAGGCGCTGCTACCCGAGGATCCCGAGCCGCAGCCGTGAACTCCGCACCCACGCATCGCGACGAGTCGGCCATCCCCGCCGACCTTGCCGCCGCGATCGCGCTGGGTGGGGAGATGGGCCGCCGACTCGGCGAGTTCGACTGGGCCGCACATCCGCTCGGGCCGCTGCACAGCTGGCCCTCCGAGCTGCGCTCGATCGTCGCGGTGACGCTGACCTCGCGATTTCCGATCGTGCTGTGGATCGGGCAACCGGACCTCTTCCTCGTCTACAACGATCCCTACAGCTGGATCATGGGCGACAAGCATCCGGCCGCGCTGGGCGCACCGGCGCGCGAGGTGTGGTGGGAGATCTGGGATCAGATCGGGCCGATGCTGCGCAGCGTGCTCGAGACCGGGCGATCGACATGGTCGCGGGATCTGATGCTGCCGCTGGTCACCACCGGGCAGCCCGAGGAGCGGTACTTCACCTTCAGTTACAGCCCGCTGTTCGCGGCCGACGGATCGATTCCGGGTGTCTTCTGCGCGGTGAACGAGACGACCGACCGCGTGCTGAGCGATCGTCGGCTGCATCTGCTCAACGACGTGGCGTCGGCGGTCATGGCGGCGCATACGGTCGACGAGGCGGTGCGGGAGGCGGTGTCGATCTGCGCTCAGCAGCCCGCGGACCTGCCGTTCGTCGCGGTGTACACCCGGGACGAGCAGGCAGCCGAATTCACCCTGCGCGGAGCGACACCGGCGGTCCGGGCACATCTGCCGCGATCGCTGGCCGCGTTCACCGCGCAGGACCCGACCCGGTGGTCGCGGGCCGATACCGTGGTACTCGAGGATCTGCGCGCCAGGATTCCCGGGCTGGCAACGATTTTCGAGCAGCATGAGGTTCGGCAGGCCGTCGTTCTGGCGCTGGGCGAGGGATCGGCGGCCGGGGCCGCGGTGATCGGCATCAATCCGATGCGACCGCTCGACAGCCAGTACCTCGCCTTCTGTCACCTACTTGCCGATCAGCTGGCCTCGGCGTTCGCCGCTGCGGTGTCCTATGAGCAGCAGCGGCAGCGCGCGGACGCGCTCGCCGAGATCGACCGGGCCAAGACGGCCTTCCTCACCAACGTCAGCCACGAGTTCCGCACTCCGCTGACACTGCTGCTGGGCCCACTGGACGACGCGCTGGCCGAGGCCACCGACGATGCGCTGGCCGACCGGCTGGCCACCGCGCGCCGCAATGCGGGACGGCTGCTGCGACTGGTCGATTCGCTGCTGGACTTCTCCCGCATCGAGGCCGGGCGCGCGACCGCCGATCCGGTGCACGCGGATGTGGGCGCGCTGACCGCGCACATCGCCGGGTCGTTCACCGAGCTGTGCCGGCGCGCCGGGCTGGAGCTGATCATCGACTGCGCACCGGTGCTGGCGGAGATCGACACCGCGATGTGGGAAACGATCGTGCTGAACCTGCTGTCCAACGCGGTGAAGTTCACCTTCGAGGGATCGATCCGGGTCGAGGTGCGCGCCGAACCGCACGGCAGCCGGATCACCGTGCGCGACACCGGCATCGGCATCTCGCGCAAGGATCTGGACCGGCTCTTCGAGCGGTTCTACCGGGCCGACAACGCGCACGGCCGCAGCGTCGAGGGCAGCGGCATCGGGCTGTCGCTGGTGCGCGGGCTGGTGGAGTTGCAGCACGGGACGATCGAGATCGACAGCGAACTCGACAGGGGCACGGCGGTGACGATCCGCCTGCCCGCGGCGGCCGCGGACGCGCCGGTCGAGTTCTCCCTCGCGCCGGTCGATCCCGACAACCCGTATGTGGCCGAGGCCGGGCAGTGGCTGATCGAGACCGGGGAGGACGCTCCTCCCGACGGCGGCAAGCGGGAATTGATCCTGATCGCCGACGACAATGCCGATATGCGCAGACATCTGGCGCGGGTGCTGTCGACCCGCTGGCGGACGATGCTGGTGGCCGACGGGGAGGCGGCCCTGCGCGCGGTGCGCGAGCATCGGCCCGACATGGTGGTCACCGATGTGATGATGCCCGGCCTGGACGGCTTCGAGTTCGTCGCCGCCGTCCGGGCCGACCCGGCGCTGGCCCCGACCCCGGTGCTGATGCTCTCCGCCCGGGCCGGAAGCGAATCGGCCAGTGAGGGTTTCGCGCACGGCGCCGATGATTATCTGCCCAAGCCGTTCGGCTCGCAGGAGCTGATCGATCGGGTCGCGGCGCGGCTCGGGGCGGCGGCGCGAGAGCGGGCCCGGCGGCGCCGACGCGACGCCGATGTGTTGCGCACAACCGCGCTGGCCCGGCTCGACGCCGCGCTGCAGGGCACCGAGACCGTCGCGGAAATCCTGACCACCCTGCGCGATTCGCATATCGACGCGGCACCGGCGGCGGCGGTCGGCATCGCGGTGCTCGACGCCGACACCGACCGGGTGCGCATCGAATACGCCGGGGACTTCCCCACCGAACTGCGCGACCGCTACCACGTGCTGGACCTCGACGCGCCGATGCCGGTGGTGGCGGTGGTGCGCGGCGGGCATTCGATGGTCGTGCGCGATATCGCGACCCTGGACGGCCGCTACCAGCACTTCGCCCAGGACGTGGCCGGCCACATCCGGTCACTGGTCGTCCATCCGCTGCGCGACGACGCGAGCCGGATCTTCGGCGCGCTGCTGCTGGGCTGGCCGCGGCCGCAGGCGTTCGACGACACCGAACTCGAGGTCCTCGCCCGCACCGCCGAGATGACCGAATCGGCGCTGGCGCGCGTGCGGGTGCTGCAGCGCGAACATCGCATCGCCGTCGACTTTCAGGAACATCTGCTCGATCTGGATCACCGCTCCACCGGCGCGGTGGTCTCGGGGGTGTATCAGCCCGCCGGTGAGGCCATGCGCGTGGGCGGCGACTGGTATTTGGCCGCACCGCTCGAGGATCCGGCGCGGCTGGGCATCTCGGTCGGCGATGTGGTCGGCCACGGCCTGCCCGCGGCGATCGTGATGAGCCGGTTGCGCGCGGCGCTGGCGGCGACCGCGCTCACCGCCGCCGATTCGGCGACGGTGCTCGACACCCTGGACCGGTACGCGACCGGTATCGCCGGGGCCCGGTGCGCGACCGTCGTCTATGCGGTGATCGATTCGGATTGCGGCACAATGGATTACACCTGCGCGGGCCATCCCTACCCGCTGCTGGTCACCCCGGACGGACACGCGCGCTACCTCACCGGAGGGCGGCGCCCGCCGATCGCGGCCTGGCGGGCCACCGGGGCCGAGGCCACCGGGCACGAGCGGCTGGCGCCGGGCAGCCTGGTGCTGCTCTACACCGACGGCCTGATCGAGCGGCCCGGCGAAACCCTCGACGACGGATTCGCTCGGCTGCGCGCCGCCGTCGCCGCCTGCGCCCGGCTGCCGGTCGGCGCGGTCTGCGACGAGCTGGTCGAGCGGATGGCTCCGCCGGGCGGGTACACCGACGATGTCGCGCTGCTGGTGGTGCGGCCCGCCCACGCGGGTCCGGACAGCCTGGCCACCGTGGTCGCCGCCGTGCCGAGCGAGGTCCCGCCGCTGCGAGATCGGTTGCGGCGCTGGATCGACGAGATCGACGTGGATCCGCAGCGCCGCCACGACATCCTGCTGGCGGTCGGGGAGGCGGTGACCAATGCGATCGAACACGGCGCGGGCTCGGATCCGCGCGGCACGGTGTCGCTCGAGGCCTTCCGCCACGCCGATCATCTGACCGCGACCGTGAGCGATACCGGGCGCTGGTCCCGCGATTCGTCCGCGAGCCATCGCGAGGCGGTGCGCGGGCGCGGACTCACGCTCATCAACGGTCTCGCCGACCGCGTCGAAACCGTTCGGACGAACAGAGGAACACGCATTACCCTGCGGTTCGACCTGCCGACCGCGACCGCACCAACCCCGGCGAACGGAGCACACCCATGACCCGAGCCGCCTTCGAACTACATACCGACGGACTGGCGAGTGCCCCGCCGACGGTCACGGTGACCGGTGAGGTCGACGTGACCAATGCCCACGATTTCGCCGAATCCATTGCCGCCCTTCCCGGTCGGCGGCCGCTACTGCTCGAACTCAGCCGACTCGGCTATCTGGACAGCGCGGGCTTCGCGGCCCTGGACCGGCTGCTGGCCGACGATGCGGTGGTCCTGGTGCTCGCGCCGGACAGCCCGATCCGGCGCGCGGCCGAACTGGTCGATCTACCCTTCCACGGCGACACCGCCGCCGCGGCCCGCACGCTGCCCTAGCCGCGCCGATCAGCCGATCAGCCGGATGGTGTGCCCGGTGTGCTCGGCCTTGGCGCGCAGATATCGCAGATTGGACGGGGTGGCGTGGACATCGGTCGGCACGGTGTGGCGCACGGCGATGCCGTGCGCGCGCAGCTGACGCGGCTTGTCCGGATTGTTGGTGAGCAGATCGACCTCGGTGCTGCCCAGCGCGGTCAGCATCTGCGCGGCGGCGCGGTAGTCGCGACCGTCCTCGGGCAGGCCCAGCGCGGCATTGGCCTGGTAGGTGTCCAGGCCCAGATCCTGCAGGGCGTAGGCGTCGAGCTTGTTGTACAGCCCGATATCGCGGCCTTCCTGCCGCAGATACAGCAGGACGCCGCCGGAGCCGCTGATGCGCTCGACCGCCTCGCGCAGTTGCGGGCCGCAGTCGCAGCGGGCCGATCCGAAGACGTCGCCGGTCAGGCACTCCGAATGCAGCCGGATCAGCGGGGTGCGGCCGAGCGGGCGCTCACCGAGCAGCAGGGCCAGATGTTCGCGCCCGTCGGCGAGTCCGTCGAAGGTGACCGCCTCCGCGGTGGTGGCGTAGCCGTCACCGAAGGTGAGCGGAATGCGCACGCGGGTGCGCACCGTGGCCGTAGCTGTCATCGCTGCTCCGATGTCCGAGGACGCTTCGTTCAACTTTGAACTGAAGATGTCGTGAAGTTATTCCAACCAGAACAACACGCGGTAACCTCCCCCTATGAGCGTTCCGCGCTGGCTGAACGAAACCGAGCAGCGCGCTTGGCTGGCCTTCATCACGGCCTGGCCCCTCCTCAATCGGCGCCTCGATCAGCAGCTGGAACGCGATGCCGGGCTCTCGCATCTGCAGTACGCCATTCTGGTCCGGCTCTCCACCGCACCCGGCCGCGAGCTGCGCATGAGCGAGTTGGCCAGCACGCTGCTCAACTCCAAGAGCAAGCTGACCTATCAGATCGATCGGCTCGAACAGGCGGGGCTGGTGCGGCGGCGGTCCTGTCCCACCGATATGCGCGCGGTGTACGCGGTGCTGACCGAGGCCGGGCAGCACAAGCTGGAGCAGGCCGCGCCCGGACATGTGGCGACCGTGCGCGAATTGTTCATCGATGCGCTGTCGCCCGAACAGCTCGCGGCCCTCGGCGACGGCCTGGGCGAGGTCGTGCGCCGGATGCGCGAGGAACACTGAAAGTTCCCGGCCCGGTTACGATTCGTCCGCTATGCAATCGCCCCCGCCCGACGCCCGCATCTGGATCGATAAGCAGAGTCCCGCACCCTACCGTGCCCTGGGCGGCGTGGCGCTGGCCGTCCGCACCGCCGCCGAGGCGGCCGGATTGGACCGCGCGCTGGTCGAACTGATCAATGTTCGCGTCTCCCAGCTCAACGGCTGCCCGTCCTGCCTGAACCAGCACACCCGGGCGGCGGTGGCGGCGGGAGTCACTCAGCAGCAACTGGATGTTCTGGACGCCTGGCGGCGCTCGGAGCTCTACACCCCGCTGCAGCGGGCCGCGCTGACGCTGGCCGAGCTGACCACCGCGCTACCGGATGAGCAAACCCTCGCGCGTGAGTATGCTCTTGCGCGACAACACATGTCGGATGATCAGGTATCCGTCGTCATCTGGGTCGCGACGACCATCGGTGCATTCAATCGCGTGTCGATCATGAGCAGGCATCCGGTGCGGGCGCGGAAGGAGAACTGAACCAATGACCGAGCAGGCTGTGACAGCAGCCGTCGTCCGTAACGACGCGCAGCACCGCTACGAGGTGTGGTACGGCGACAAGCTGGCCGGATTCGCCGAGTACCGGGAGCGCGACGACGACACCGTCTTCATCCACACCGAGGTCGACACCGAATTCAGCGGCAAGGGACTCGGCGGGGTGCTGGCGCACGACGCCATCGAGGACGCGATCGCGCGCGGGCGGGCCATCGTGCCGCGCTGCCCGTTCATCAAGAGCTGGCTGGACAAGCATCCGCAATACGATGAACATGTGGTCGGCAAGGGCATTCAGCGATGAGCTCCGCCGGTGAGTGATCTGGAGCGCGATCCGGACGCGGCGGTGTGCGAGGCATCCCCCGCGCCCGGGCCGCGCGCGGAGTTCTATCCCGCACGCGAGGTGCCCCTGGGCGGGGTGCGCGGCGTGACCGTGGAACGCGTACTGCCGCAACGGGATCTGCCGACGGTGGGGGCGTGGTGCTTCCTCGATCACTTCGGGTCACAGGCGCCGAGCCCGGAGCTGCCGCCGAATATCGATCCACATCCGCATATCGGACTGCAGACCGTCACCTGGCCGTTCGAGGGTCGGATCCGGCATCGCGACAGCGTGGGGTCGGATGTGGAGATCGAACCGGGCCAACTGAATCTGATGACCTCCGGGCGCGGCATCGCGCATTCGGAGTACACCGTGGCGGGTGCGCCCGCGGGGCACGGGCTGCAGTTCTGGATCGCGCTGCCCGATGAACAGCGCTGGATCGAGCCGCATTTCGAACAGCATCGCGAGCTGCCGATGCTGGAGTCGCCCGGCCTGCGGGCGCGGGTGCTCATCGGCGCGCTGGGCGGGGTGCGCTCGCCCGCCGTCGCCTACACCCCGCTCGTGGGGGCCGATCTGGCCGTCGCACCGGGCGCGGACGTAACGCTGCCGCTGACAACCGAATTCGAGCATGCCGTCCTGGTGCTGGCGGGTGAGCTTTCGGTGGCCGGTACGACCGTGACGTCCGGACCGCTGCTGTATCTGGGCAGCGACCGCGACGAGCTGCGGCTGTCCAGCGTGGGCGGCGCGCATGCGGTGCTCATCGGCGGGGAGCCGTTCGGCGAGGACCTGGTCATGTGGTGGAACTTCGTGGGGCGCAGTCACGACGAGATCGATGCGGCGCGAAACGACTGGGAGAAACGCGATCTCGGCCGCTTCGCCGATATCGCGGGACACCCGCCGGAGCAGCGTATTCCGGCGCCGCCGCTGCCGAATCTGCGGCTGAAGCCGCGGCGACGCCGACTGGGCGGCGACCACGGGTGAGCCGCGTCGCGATCAGCGCGGTTCGGAAGGAGCTGTCTCCGAATCGGGTTCGCCGGGCATGGACTGGGTTCCTATGACACGCAACAGATCCAGCTTGTCCTGTGCGTCGGAGCCGGGGCGCGGATAGTAGACCAGCAGATTCTGGGTGGCGGTCGGCGTGATCAGGGTCTCGCAGACCAGGTCGAGCAGGCCGACCCGCGGGTGGTTGATGCGTTTGGCGTCGCTGAGTCGAACGGCCACTTCGTGTTCGGTCCACAGCCGCTCGAATTCCGGACTGGCGGCGCGCAATCGGGTCACCAGCTCGGTCACGTCCGGATCGCCCGCCCGGCGAGCGGCGGTGGCGCGCAGATCGGCAACGTGCTTGCGGGTCAGGCGGTTCCAGTCCTCGTCGGAGAACCTGGTGCGCTCCCCGGACTGGGTGAACCAGCGCCACATCAGGTAGCGATCCAGCCCGGTATGGACCGAGGCGTCACCCAGCAGCAGGACGTGCATCCGGTTCTGCACCAGGATCTCGCCCAGATCCGACACCACGCAGGCCGGGGTGTCGTCGAGTTTGTGCAGCAGGTACAGCAGGCCCGGGCCGACGTGGCGGTCGCCGCCGCGGGTGGGGGCGGGGTGGCCGCACAGATGGTACAGGTGGTCGCGCTCGTCGTCGGTGAGCCGCAGCGCCCGGGCCAGCGAGCTCAGCACCTGCACCGACGGGTTCGGGCCGCGGGACTGCTCGAGGCGGGTGTAGTAGTCGGCCGACATGCCCGCGAGCAGCGCCACCTCGTCGCGCCGCAGGCCGGGGGTGCGGCGGCGCACGCCCGGCAGCAGTCCCACATCCGACGGTTGCAGCTGCTCACGGCGTCGGCGCAGGAAATCGGCAAGCTCGGGACGGTCCATGCCTCCACTGTGCTCCCGGCCCGCGCGCGGAGCCAGGGACCGGCGCTCCCCCGATACGCGATCTCTCCCGTGGGCCGAAGCGTTGCGGCCCTGGGAATGCGCTTGTCGGACGCGGAGCTGGCCGCCGTTCCGGCCGACGGGGTGGCCGGTGATCGGTATGCGGCCGATCAGATGGCCGTGCTCGACAGCGCGCGGTGATTCCCGGGGCGTCAGGGGGCAGCGGCGGATGCGCATCCGGCGGGCCCGCCGGGAACTCCCGATTTCCCATATGCGCCGCCCCACAACACTTCTGATCAGCGGGCGCAGCGGGTAGGTTCGTTCGAAATGCCGAGTGTGCCGGGACGGACGCGAAAGATGCGGATGAGGATCACGAAAATCATTGCGACGGCTGGGCTCTGCGTGAGTGTGGTGCTGGGAGCCGCGGGCGTCGCGGCGGCCGAGCCCGCACCGGCAGAGCGTCCGGCGGTCGAGGTGAACGGCATCGATCACGGCGTCGGCTATCGGGTCGCGGTGAGCGCCGACAACCGCGCCGCGGTCGGCACCATCGCGACGGGGCGGTTCCTGGCCACCTGGGACGCGCAATCGATTGCGGTGACCGATGATTCGGGGCAGACGATCGCGAACCTGCCGCTGCGCTACGACATCGCGGGCAAGCGCGTCGAGTTGGCACCGGTGATCGACGAAGCCGGTCGGCGGCTGACCCTCACCCCGGCCGGCGAGACGGCCGCACCGCTGCGCGATATCGATGCGCAGCGGCGACTGTTCGACCTGGTGCAGGCCAATCTACCCGCGGTCGCGACCGGCGCCGCGATCGGCGCGGCCGTCGGATTCGTGCTCGGTTTCCCCGCGGGCCTGTTCATCCTCGACTTCATCACCGTGCCCATCACGACGGTGCTGGGCGGCCTGATCGGCGCCGCCGCCGGTCTCTACGCCAGCGGCGGCCAGCCCGCCCTCGACTCCGCGCTGGAATCGGTGAACGGCCTCATCGCCGCCGCGGTCGAAGCACCGCGGTGAATTCGGCCGTAGCCACAAGCTTTCCGGTGCCATCGGTGATCCGCACCGGCAGCGCGAACTCGATCGGAATGCGGGCCTGAATATCGGCCCGCATCCGCTCGACCTGCGCCTCGGCCAGTTCCGAGGTCGCCGAGAACGCCCCCGCCGCCCCCTTGGCCCGCGCGAGATATTCGATCCGCCCATCGCGCGCCACAACAAACGTCTCCCCCATCAAATCCACGATCCCCGACACCGCCGCCCCCATCGCCGCGGTCTCCGCCAACCCGAACAACATCGCCGCGTGCAGATCCCCGTTGTGATTCAAATGCTCCGGCCCGGCCACCATCGTCACCACATTCCGCCCCGGCCGATACTCCACCCCCTCGATCCCAGCAAACCGAATGAACCCCAACTTCTTGAACCCGGCCATCACCATTTCCCCCAGCGCCACGTCGCCCATCACCACTCCCATCCGGATTGAAACATGTTCTAATTTTCATACTCGGATGCGACGGCGTTGTCCACGGCCGGACCGGGTGGGTCAGTCGTCCCCTTTGCGGCGGGCGCGGTAGGCCGCTACCGCGTTGCGGTTGCCACAGGTGGTGCTGCAGTAGCGGCGGGAGCGGTTGCGGGACAGGTCGAGGACTATGCCGTCGCAGGTGGTGTCGGCGCAGATGGCGAGGCGGGTGAGTTCGTCGTCGCGGACCAGGTCGATCAGGGCCATGGCGGTTTCGACGGCGATGCGGACGGCCAGCGAGGCGTCCGGGGGCACGGCGTGGATGTGGTAGTCGACGTCGCCGTGGCGGACCAATTGCGGTAGGGCGCGGTGGGTGGCGAGGGTTTGGTTGATCAGGTGGACGGTGGTGTCGCGGTCGCTGGTCAGCATGCGGCGCAGCGGGGTGCGCAGGGCGCGGACCGCCGCCAGCTCCTCGGCGTCGCGCGTATGTGCACCCGTGTACCCGTGCTTGTCGAAAAACGCGTCCAGGTGGGCGATTTCGGTCATCGTATCCGGCTCGACGGCGGAGTTGACCAACTCCACCGCGGCGGCCAGCGCGGCGATCGTGTCATGGGCAAAATGCACGTTGACATATTACATCGCACTCCCTAGCGTAATGAGTCATGGCGACGATGACACATGACACCTCGGCATCGAGCCGGTTGCGCACCGGTTTGCTCTTCGCACTGCTGTCGGCATCGTCCTTCGGCCTGTCCGGGGCGCTCGCACACGGACTGATGGACGCGGGGTGGAGCGCGGCGGCGGTCGTCGCGGTGCGGGTGCTGGTGGGCGCCGCCGCGCTGCTCCCGCTCGCGCTGCGACAACTCCGCGGTCATTGGAATCTGTTGCGCCGCAACGCCGGTTTGATCACCGCCTACGGCCTGACCGCCGTGGCGGGCACCCAGCTGGCCTACTTCAACGCGGTCGCCCACATGCAGGTCGGCGCGGCCCTGCTGATCGAATACACCGCCCCCATCGCGGTCATTGCCTGGCTCTGGCTGACCCGAGGCCAACGCCCCAGCCGCGCAACGATTTTCGGCGGACTGCTGGGCATCGCGGGCCTGTTCCTGGTCCTGAACCTACGCTCGGGCATCGGCGCCAACTGGATCGGCATCGTCTGGGCCCTGGCCGCAATGCTCGGCGCCGCAACCTATTTCGTCCTCTCCGCCCGCGGCGGCGACGGCCTCCCCGGAACCGTGCTGGCCACCGGCGCCCTCCTGATCGGCGGCCTCACCCTCCTCCTGGCGGGCACCGTGGGCATCGTCCCCCTGCGCGCGACCACCACCCCGGTCCCCTACGCCCACTTCACCACTCCCCTGTGGCTCCCTCTCCTGACCCTCGGCATCGTCACCGCCGCCCTCTCCTACGCCTCCGGCATAGCCGCCACCCGCCGCCTCGGCTCCCGCCTGGCCTCCTTCATAGCCCTCACCGAGGTCCTCGCCGCCATCGGCTTCGCCTGGCTCCTCCTCGCCGAGGCCCCCACCCCCATCCAATTCCTCGGCGGCACACTGATTCTCGCCGGGCTGGTGATCGTCCGAGCGGGCGAACCGGAGACCGTCGAGACCGAGCCCGGT
This sequence comes from Nocardia sp. CDC159, assembly GCF_023740735.1. Lineage (GTDB taxonomy): Bacteria > Actinomycetota > Actinomycetes > Mycobacteriales > Mycobacteriaceae > Nocardia > Nocardia pulmonis. The sequence continues at coordinate 34,678 of NZ_JAMRXH010000012.1, read as the reverse complement.
CGATCGTGACATCGCAGGCCGTTGGCCCCGGCCGCAGGCGAACCGGGGCCAACGGAGCTGTCGAACGCTCAGCGGAGCCGGTCGAGCACTTCTTGGAGCATCTTGGTCGTCGCCGTATGACGAGTGTCGCCTATCCGTTCCAACTCAGCGATTCTGTCCATCGTCGCCCTATGGCGAGCATCTCCGATTCGCTCGAACTCGTCGAACTTGGCCAGTAATGCCGCGTGGCGCTCGTCCCCTACCTGTTTGAGCTCATCGAGCTTATGCGAGTGCTCGTCGAGCTTGCGCGAGTGCTCATCGAGTTTCTGCGTGTGCTCATCGAGCTTGCGCGAGTGCTCATCGAGTTTCTGCGTGTGCCCGTCGAGCTTGCGCGAGTGCTCATCGAGTTTCTGCGTGTGCCCGTCGAGGATGTGGCGGTGGTCGGCCAGCGTGGCCTTGATATCGGCCAGGTCCACCGCGGTCGTCTGGGCGAATGTCTCCAACCCGCGCAGACGGTTCTTCATCGTCGCGTCGTTCATCGGTCGATCCCCCTTCTTCGTCGATGCCGGGCAACGGCCCGGCTCGTTGCACCCTAGTCGGGGGTACCGACAACCCGCCAGGAGCCGACACTCCGCCGAACACACCTCGGCCCCCGCTCCCAAACTCGGAGCGGGGGCCGAAAGCGTTTGCCTACCTACCGATTACCGGTAATCGCTGAAGCCGTAATCGTCCAGCGGGACCGCGGCACCGGTGGTGGTGCCGAAGCCGTCCGGGGTGTAGTAGGTGTCGTCGTAGGACGGGACGGCGTAGGCCGCGGCGCGGGCCTCCTCGGTGGGCTGAACCTGGATGTTGCGGTAGCGGTTGATGCCGGTACCGGCCGGGATCAGCTTGCCGATGATGACGTTTTCCTTCAGGCCGATCAGCTTGTCGGAGCGGCAGTTGATGGCCGCGTCGGTCAAGACACGAGTCGTTTCCTGGAAGGACGCCGCCGACAGCCACGAGTCGGTGGCCAGCGAGGCCTTGGTGATACCCATCAGGACCGGGCGACCCGAGGCCGGCTCGCCGCCCTCGGCTACCACGCGACGGTTCGAGGCCTCGAACTCGGCGCGCTCGACCAGCGAACCGGGCAGGAACTCCGTCGCACCCGAGTCGATGATCGTGACACGCCGCAGCATCTGGCGGACGATGACCTCGATGTGCTTGTCGTGGATGGACACACCCTGCGACCGGTAGACCTCCTGGACCTCGTGGACCAGGTGGACCTGCACCTGACGCGGACCCATCACGCGCAGCACCTCGTGCGGATCGGCCGAACCCTCCAGCAGCTGCTGGCCGACCTCGACGTGGTCGCCGTCGGCGAGCAGGCGCTCGGAGCCGTCCTCGTGCTTGAACACCCGCAGGCGCTGACGCTTCGACAGCTTGTCGTAGAGCACCTCTTCCGAACCGTCGTCCGGAATGATGGTGATCTTGTAGAAGCGGTCGTCGTCCTCCAGCCGCACGCGACCCGAGACCTCCGCGATGGGGGCCTTGCCCTTGGGCACACGAGCCTCGAACAGCTCCTGCACGCGGGGCAGACCACCGGTGATGTCGTCACCGGCGACACCACCCTGGTGGAAGGTACGCATGGTCAGCTGGGTACCGGGCTCACCGATGGACTGGGCGGCGACGATACCGACGGCCTCGCCCACGTCGACCAGTTTGCCGGTCGCCATCGAGCGGCCGTAGCACATGGCACACACACCGGTGGCCGAGGTGCAGGTCAGCACCGAGCGGACCTTGACCTCGGTGACACCCGCCTCGAGCAGCGCGTCGATGGCCGGGTCGCCGATGTCGTGACCCTTCTCCACCACCACGTTGCCGCCCGCGTCGACGATGTCGACCGCCGCGGTGCGGGCGTAGGTGCTGGTCTCGACGTGCGGGTCGCGGATGAGCGAGCCGTCGGGCTGGCGCTCGGCGATGTGCACCACGATGCCGCGCTCGGTGCCACAGTCGGTCTCGCGCACGATGACGTCCTGCGACACGTCCACCAGACGACGGGTCAGGTAACCCGAGTCGGCGGTGCGAAGCGCGGTGTCGGCCAGACCCTTTCGCGCACCGTGGGTGTTGATGAAGTACTCCAGCACCGTCAGGCCCTCGCGGAACGAGGACTTGATCGGCCGCGGGATGAACTCACCCTTCGGGTTGGTCACCAGACCCTTCATGCCCGCGAGGGTACGAGTCTGGGTGAAGTTACCCGTGGCGCCCGAATCGACGATCGTGATGATCGGGTTGTCGGCCGGGTAGTGCGCGCGCAGCGCCTTACCGACCTCTTCGGTGGCCTCCTGCCAGATCTTGACCAGGGCGTTGTTGCGCTCCTGGTGATCGAGCGCACCGCGCTGGTACTTCTTCTCGATCTGATCCGACTGCGCCTCGTAGCGCTCCATGATCTCGGTCTTCTCCGGCGGAACCAGAACGTCCGACATGGAGACGGTGACACCGGACCGGGTGGCCCAGTAGAAACCGGCGTCCTTGAGCTTGTCGACGGTCTGCGCGACCACGATCATCGGGTAGCGCTCGGCCAGATCGTTGATGATCGCGGCCTGACGCTTCTTCGGCATCTGCTCGTCGATGAACGCGTAGTCCGCCGGGAGCAGCTCGTTGAAGATGACCCGGCCCAGCGTGGTGATCGTGGTCCAGGCATCGCCGCGGGTCCAGCCCTCCGGGAACAGCTCGGCCTCGACGTGCTTCGGCGGTCGCTGATCGGTCAGGCGCACCTTGATCCGCGAACGCACGGTGAGCTCACCGCGGTCGACGGCCATCTGGGCCTCGGCCGGCGAGGAGTACACGCCGAACTCCGGGGAGTCCTTGGTGGCCGGACGGTACTCGCCCTTGGCGCCCTCTTCCAGGCGGGTCAGGTAGTACAGGCCGGTCACCATGTCCAGACGGGGCATTGCCAGCGGGCGGCCGGACGCCGGGGACAGGATGTTGTTCGACGACAGCATCAGGATGCGGGCCTCGGCCTGTGCCTCCGCCGACAGCGGCAGGTGCACGGCCATCTGGTCACCGTCGAAGTCGGCGTTGAAGGCCTCACAGACCAGCGGGTGCAGCTGGATCGCCTTGCCCTCGACCAGCAGCGGCTCGAAGGCCTGGATGCCCAGCCGGTGCAGGGTGGGCGCGCGGTTCAGCAGCACGGGGTGCTCGGCGATGACCTCTTCGAGGACGTCCCACACCTGCGGCCGCTGCCGCTCGACCATCCGCTTGGCGGACTTGATGTTCTGCGCGTGGTTCAGGTCGACCAGCCGCTTCATGACGAACGGCTTGAACAGCTCGAGCGCCATCAGCTTCGGCAGACCGCACTGGTGCAGCTTCAGCTGCGGACCGACGACGATGACCGAACGGCCCGAGTAGTCGACGCGCTTACCGAGCAGGTTCTGACGGAAGCGACCCTGCTTGCCCTTGAGCAGATCCGACAGCGACTTCAGCGGACGGTTGCCCGGACCGGTGACCGGACGGCCGCGCCGGCCGTTGTCGAACAGGGCGTCCACCGACTCCTGCAGCATCCGCTTCTCGTTGTTGACGATGATCTCGGGCGCGCCCAGATCGATCAGTCGCTTGAGGCGGTTGTTGCGGTTGATGACGCGGCGGTACAGGTCGTTGAGGTCGGAGGTCGCGAAGCGGCCACCGTCCAGCTGCACCATCGGCCGCAGCTCCGGCGGGATCACCGGCACGGCGTCGAGCACCATGCCCATCGGCGAGTTGCCGTTGGACTGGAACGCGGCGACGACCTTCAGGCGCTTGAGGGCACGAAGCTTCTTCTGCCCCTTGCCCGTCCGGATCACCTCGCGCAGGTTCTCCGCCTCGGCCTCGATGTCGAAGTTCTCCATGAGCTTCTGGATCGCCTCGGCACCCATGGCACCGGTGAAGTACTCGCCGTAGCGGTCCTGCAGCTCGCGGTAGAGGACCTCGTCCACGATCAGCTGCTTGGGGGCCAGCTTGGTGAAGGTGTTCCAGATCTCGTCGAGCCGGTCCAGCTCGCGCTGGGCGCGGTCGCGGAGCTGGCGCATCTCGCGCTCGCCGCCGTCCTTGACCTTGCGGCGGACGTCGGACTTGGCGCCCTCGGCCTCCAGCTCGGCCAGGTCGGCCTCGAGCTTCTGGGCGCGGGCCTCGAGGTCGGCGTCGCGCTGATCGGCGACCGCCTTCTTCTCGACCTCCATCTCCGCCTCGAGCGTGGACAGCTCGTTGTGGCGCAGCTCGTCGTCCACGGTGGTGATGACGTAGGCGGCGAAGTAGATGATCTTCTCGAGATCCTTCGGCGCCAGGTCGAGCAGATAGCCCAGGCGCGACGGAACGCCCTTGAAGTACCAGATGTGGGTGACCGGCGCGGCCAGCTCGATGTGGCCCATCCGCTCACGGCGCACCTTGGCACGGGTCACCTCGACGCCGCAGCGCTCGCAGATGATGCCCTTGAAGCGCACGCGCTTGTACTTGCCGCAGTAGCACTCCCAGTCCCGGGTGGGACCGAAGATCTTCTCGCAGAACAAGCCGTCCTTCTCCGGCTTGAGCGTGCGGTAATTGATGGTCTCCGGCTTCTTGACCTCTCCGTAGGACCAGTTACGGATGTCTTCGGCGGTGGCCAGGCCGATCCGGAGTTCATCGAAGAAGTTGACGTCTAGCACGTAACTTCCTTTCCCCTGTTCGGGTTGAGTTTTGAGCAAAATTCGCTAGTGGGGGTTGCCCGGGCCACTGAGGAGAACTCGGTGGCCCGGACCGAATCGGCTCACTGCGCCAGGTCGTCGACCGTCGCAGCCTCGTTGCGGGACAGGTTGATTCCCAGGTTCGCCGCGGCGCGCTCGAGATCCTCGTCCTCACCCTCGCGTAGTTCGATCGCGGCGCCGTCGGACGACAGCACCTCGACGTTCAGGCACAGGGACTGGAGTTCCTTGAGCAGAACCTTGAACGACTCCGGAATGCCCGGCTCGGGGATGTTCTCGCCCTTGACGATCGCCTCGTACACCTTGACGCGGCCCACCACGTCGTCGGACTTGATGGTGAGCAGTTCCTGCAGGGTGTAGGCGGCGCCGTAGGCCTGCATGGCCCAACATTCCATCTCACCGAAGCGCTGACCACCGAACTGCGCCTTACCACCGAGCGGCTGCTGGGTGATCATCGAGTACGGGCCGGTCGAGCGCGCGTGGATCTTGTCGTCGACCAGGTGGTGCAGCTTCAGGATGTACATGTAGCCGACCGCCACCGGGTACGGGAACGGCTCGCCGGAGCGGCCGTCGAACAGCACCGCCTTGCCGTCGGCGTTGACCATGGTCTCGCCGTCGCGGTTCGGGAGCGTCGAGCCGAGCAGACCCGTCAGCTCCTCCTCCTGCGCACCGTCGAACACCGGGGTCGCGATGTTGGTGTCGGCGGGCTGGCCGATCATCTCCTCGGGCAGGTTCTTCGCCCACTCCGGAGATCCCTCGACCTGCCAGCCGCTCTTGGCGATCCACCCCAGGTGGGTCTCCAGGATCTGGCCGATGTTCATACGACGCGGCACACCGTGGGTGTTGAGGATGATGTCGACCGGGGTGCCGTCGGGCAGGAACGGCATGTCCTCCTTCGGGAGGATCTTGCCGATGACGCCCTTGTTGCCGTGGCGACCGGCGAGCTTGTCACCGTCCTGGATCTTGCGCTTCTGCGCCACATACACCCGGACCAGCTCGTTCACACCCGGCGGCAGATCGTCGTCGTCCTCGCGGGAGAACACCCGGATGCCGATGACCTTGCCCGACTCACCGTGGGGCACCTTCAGCGAGGTGTCGCGCACCTCGCGCGCCTTCTCACCGAAGATCGCGCGCAGCAGCCGCTCCTCCGGGGTCAGCTCGGTCTCACCCTTCGGGGTCACCTTACCGACCAGGATGTCACCGTCGCGGACCTCGGCACCGATGCGCACGATGCCGCGCTCGTCCAGATCGGCCAGCACCTCGTCGGAGACGTTGGGGATGTCGCGGGTGATCTCCTCGGCACCGAGCTTGGTGTCGCGGGCGTCGATCTCGTGCTCCTCGATGTGGATCGAGGTCAGCACGTCCTCCTCCACGAGGCGCTGCGACAGGATGATCGCGTCCTCGTAGTTGTGGCCCTCCCACGGCATGACCGCCACGAGCAGGTTCTTACCGAGCGCCATCTCACCGTTCTCGGTGCACGGCCCGTCGGCCAGAACCTGGCCCTTCTCCACCCGCTGACCCTCGTCCACGATCGGACGCTGGTTGGCACAGGTGCCCTGGTTGGAGCGAGCGAACTTGCGCATCCGATACGAGCGGCGGGTGCCGTCGTCGTGCATGACGGTGATGTAGTCGGCCGAAACCTCTTCCACCACACCGGGCTTCTCGTTGACGACCACGTCACCGGCGTCGACCGCGGCACGCAGCTCCATGCCGGTGCCGACCAGCGGCGCCTCGGAACGGATCAGCGGCACGGCCTGACGCTGCATGTTCGCACCCATGAGGGCACGGTTGGCGTCGTCGTGCTCGAGGAACGGAATCATGGCGGTCGCCACCGACACCATCTGGCGCGGCGAGACGTCCATGTAGTCCACGGCCGTCGCGGGGACGAGCTCGTTCTCCTCGTTGCCGCGGCGGGCGAGGACGCGGTCCTCGATGAAGAAGCCGTCCGCGTCGACCGGCGAGTTCGCCTGGGCGCGGATGTGGCGGTCCTCCTCGTCGGCGGTCAGGTACACGACCTCGTCGGTGACCCGGCCCTCGACGACCTTGCGGTACGGCGTCTCGATGAAGCCGAACGGGTTGACCCGCGCGTATACCGACAGCGAGCCGATCAGGCCGATGTTCGGGCCTTCCGGGGTCTCGATCGGGCACATGCGGCCGTAGTGCGAGGGGTGCACGTCGCGGACTTCCAGACCGGCGCGCTCACGAGACAGACCACCCGGGCCCAGCGCCGAGAGGCGGCGCTTGTGGGTCAGACCCGACAGCGGGTTGTTCTGGTCCATGAACTGCGACAGCTGCGAGGTGCCGAAGAACTCCTTGATCGCCGCCACGACGGGACGGATGTTGATCAGGGTCTGCGGCGTGATCGCCTCGACGTCCTGGGTGGTCATGCGCTCGCGAACGACGCGCTCCATGCGCGACAGGCCGACCCGGATCTGGTTCTGGATCAGCTCGCCGACGGTGCGCAGGCGACGGTTGCCGAAGTGGTCGATGTCGTCGACCTCGACCGGCACCTCCACGCCGCCCGGGGCGGTCATGAGCTTGTCGCCCTGGTGCAGGCGGACCAGGTACTCGATGGTGGTGACGATGTCGTCGCGGGTCAGCACCGAGCCGACGATCGGCTCACCCGGGTGCAGGCCCAGCTTCTTGTTGACCTTGTAGCGACCGACGCGCGCGAGGTCGTAGCGCTTCTCCTTGAAGAACAGGTTCTCCAGCAGGGTCTGCGCGGACTCCTTGGTCGGCGGCTCGCCCGGACGCAGCTTGCGGTAGATGTCCAGCAGCGCCTCGTCCTGACCGGCGGTGTTGTCCTTCTCCAGCGTCGACATCATGATCTCGGAGAAGCCGAACCGGTCGACGATCTCCTCGGTGGTCATGCCGAGCGCCTTGAGCAGCACGGTGACCGGCTGGCGGCGCTTGCGATCGATGCGCACGCCGACGGTGTCGCGCTTGTCGACGTCGAACTCCAGCCACGCGCCACGGGACGGGATCACGCGCACGCTGTGCAGCGTCTTCTCGGTGCCCTTGTCGATGGTCTCGTCGAAGTAGACGCCCGGCGAGCGGACCAGCTGCGAGACGACGACGCGCTCGGTGCCGTTGATGATGAACGTGCCCTTGTCGGTCATCATCGGGAAGTCACCCATGAAGACCGTCTGGGACTTGATCTCACCGGTGTTGTTGTTGATGAACTCCGCGGTGACGAACAACGGCGCCGCGTAGGTCATGTCCTTGTCCTTGCACTCCTCGATGGAGGCCTTGACCTCTTCGAAGCGCGGATCGGAGAAGGACAGGGACATCGATCCCGAGAAGTCCTCGATCGGCGAGAGCTCCTCGAGCACCTCCTCGAGGCCGCCGACCGGATTGACGTCGCCACGGGCGATCGCCTTCTCCCGCCACTCCGGCGAACCGATCAGCCAGGCGAACGAGTCGGTCTGTAGATCGAGAAGACCCGGAACCTCGAGAGGCTCACGGATCTTCGCGAAAGACACCCGCTTCGGGGCTCCGGGGATACCGGCCTTGGTCTGGGTGGAGACTGCCAAGATGCGTCCTTCCAGCACCTCACGCGCGTCGCGTGGTGGTCCGCGACCGTCGCTTGTCTTTGCTACGAGTTCCGCTGGTCACACCCCGCACGAAACCCGAACAGCAAAAAACGGAAGTAACACCTCGGCGGTGGAACTTTCGTAGTGCGATCAAGGTATGGACAGGAGGCAGCCAGCGCAACGTCCAAACCTACACCCCTAGACGTGGGGTGTCAAAGTACCACCCGAGTCGAGTTTCAAACGGTTGGCGCGCCGAGCCCGTTTCCGCTGGCTGCGTTCGGACTCGCCGGCTGCGTCTCAACCGGGGCACTCGACCCTGTGACAGCTGCCGCTGTTGTGAATAGCGTGACGGGTCGGACGAGACTCGTCAAGTGGCGGGGCCGCCCACGGCGCCCCGAGATCGCCTGTGGCGCTGGCAATTCTCCCGCTGACCTCAGCGATCGGGGAGATCACTGGCCAGCCAGCGATCGCCGACCTTCTCCAATCGGACCAAGATCGGGCCCGTCGCGCTCTGCTGCACGGCACCATCCTTGGTCAGTCCGACGGTCATGTTCGCGACCACCTCGGCGTGGTCATGAGTGAGCAAAGTCACACCGATGGGGTCGGTCCGGATGTCGGCCTTGGTGCCGGTCTGCTGGACCGCCTGGACGACCGTGTCGAGATATTTGTCCGAATCGGCGAGGGCCTTGCCGGTCAGGACGCGCTTGGCCGCGTCCTTGTAACCCGCGAGATTCTTGGCGTCGGTGCCGTACACGGTGCTCAGCACCTGTGCGGCCGCCGCCTTGACCCGCTCGGTTTCGGAATTGTCGAGAAACGCCCGATTCGAATCGTCCACCCCGGGACGGAAGGCGGCGGTGACCGCGAACGCGGCCAGCAGCAGCGCGGCCACCGTGAGCAGGCTCGCCGGTCGCCACTGCGCGGATCCGCCGCCCGGGCGGAGCCGGGGCAGCCGCCGCCGAGTCCGGGTCTCGGCGTGCTCGGTGGCGCGAGCCGCGGCCCGCTGCTTGTCGGTGGTGTTCGGACGTCCGGCGACCCGCCGGGTGGTGGTCTTCGTGGCGGGTGCGGTCCCGGCCGCGGGACGGCGACGGGAGGAGACCCGATTGATCGGTCGGCGCGATTCCATCTCGGTGCCCTCCTACGATCCCGGCTTCGGCGCGGGTCCGGGGGTCGGGGACGGCGCGGGCGTCCCCGGGGCCGCGGGTGCCATGGAGTCCAGCGGCACCGGCTCGGCGACGGTCTGCACCTGCTCGGCCTTCCAGGTGTCACCGGACTTGACCATGTCGATCGCCCAGGTGAAACGCAGCCGGTCCGACGGCTTTCCGGGCCCGGACGAGTCGACCTCGAGCACGACCAGCGTCGCGGCGTGGTCGCGCTCGCTGTTCAGCTCGGTGACGGCGGCGCTGAGGACCTTGGCCTCGGAGTTGACCCCGCCCGCGACCGCGCGCTGTTTCATCTGGTCCTTGTTCTTGTTCGCGGTGTCGAGCAGATCGCCGGTCATCGACGAGCGGGCCGTGGCCAGCGAGCCGTCCACATCGTCGAGCTTCATCGTGGTGATGTTGATGGCGGCCTGCCGGGCCCCGTCCAGGGCGGCGTCGCGAGCGGCCGCGCGCGGGCCGTCGGTGAAGAAGGCCGCGCGCACCCAGCCGACGCCGAACCACAGCGCGGCCGCCAGCGCGACGATCGCGGCGACGGCCGCCACCATCGTCAGCGCGGTGCGCATCCGGGACGCCGAGCGCTCGGCGGGCGGCGTCGGCTCGGACGTCGGCGGCGTTGCGGTGGCGGTCTCGGAATTCACAGCGCCACCCTAGCGTCGTCACTCACCGTTTCGGGGTCACCCCCATGAGGGTCGCCAGCTGCACGGCCACCGGAGAAAGGTCCAGCCGGTCCGGGTCGGTTTTGGGCTTGTCGTCCCACGGCTGGTGGATGCTCGGATCGGCCAGTTCGGCCCGCGCGCCGCCGCGGACTGCGGTCGGATTGCCGAAGGGCACGGTGCACTGCGCGTCCAGGTTGAGCGGGAAATCGTCGCGCGTGTCGTCGAAGTCCGGGTTCTGCGCCTTCATCTCGGCGAGGAGGCGCTTGGTGCCCTCGTAGCCCTGCGTGCACGCGGGCGGGTTGTTGGTCTCGAGCACCAGGCCGAAGTGGGTGGTGCCATCGCCCGGCGCGGTGGCCGAGCCGCCCCACGACAGAATCGGCAGCATCTGCAGCAGCGGCTTCAGCGCGTAGTACTCCGGCGAGATGGACAGGGTCAGCAGCCGCAGATTCGCCAGATCCCGGGTCAGCGGATCGGCGCTCTGCCGCAGCAGCGCGTCGATCGAATTGCCCGCGTCGGTGCCGGTGCCGATCAGCCGCCGCAGGTCGGGATCATTGGCCTTCAGTTGCAGGCTGAGCTTGTCCAGGCCATCGCTGAACTGCCGGATCGCGCTGGACTGATCGGCCTGCGTGGCCAGCACGGTCTTGGCGTCGTTGATCAGATCGATGGTCGGTTGCAACGACTCCACCCCGGTTTGGCTGAACTTGTTCAGCGAATCGACCAGGATGCGCAGATTGTCGCCCTGCCCGTCGAAGGCCTTGCCGAGCTCGGTGACCGTCGTCGACAGCGCCCGCAGATCGGTCGTCGTCGCGAAATGGTTGACATCGGCCAGCAGATTCTCGACCCGGATCGGCGTCTGCGCGCCATCGATGACCGAGCCGTCGTGCAGATACGGTCCGCCCGAGGTGCTCGGCTGCAGGTCGACGTACTGCTCGCCGATCGCAGACCGGTTGGCCACCACGGCATGCGCGCTGGCCGGAACCTTGGGCTTACCCGAGTCCAGTTCCAGACGGATCACCACACCCTCGGGCGTGATGTCCATGCCGTCCACCCGGCCGACCGGAACGCCGCGGTAGGTGACCTCGGCGCCCTTGGACAGATTGCCGGTCTCCTTGGCCTTGACCGTGACCTCGTACTGGCCGAAGCCGAGCATGTGATCCACATGAATGTACTTGGCGCCCACGAACACCACGCCGAGCACCGCGATCAGGCCGAACGCGATGAGCTGGTAGCGCACGAGTTTGCTCATCGCGGACCACCCACTCCCAATTGGTCGAGAATCGCCCCGATCGGATTGTTCGGCGCGGGCGGCGGCGGCACCACCGCAGGGGGCAGTGGCAGCAGCGAGATCGTCGGCCAGCCCGGGCGCGGACCGTTGCCGTTGTAGTACGGGTTGGCCGGGTCGACGTTGATCGGCGGATTGGTCTGGACGAACACCGGATTCGGCTGGCCCACACCGAGATTCTTCAGTGTGTCGGCGATCTGCAGATCCACCGACAGGAAGGTGTTCACCTGCCCGCCGATCGCGGCATGGATCGACTCGTCGGGGAACGGATAGGTCGGAATGAGCGGGAACGCGGTCACCAGGTCCGGGGCCGAACGGCCCAGCTCCTGCAGCGTCGGCCGCAGCGCGGTCAGATCCCGGATCAGGTTGTCCTTGGAGCGGTCCAGCACATCCATACCGGCCTGGCCCACCCGATCCAGCTGCTTCAGCAGCTCGATCAGCTGCGGCCGCTGCTCGTCGAGAATCTTGATGCCCGCGGGCAATTCGTCGAGAATCTTGCCGATCTGCTCGGTCTGCTGGCCGACCCGGCTCGACAGCGTGCCCAGGCCGTCCAACGCCCGCTGGATGTCATCGATCTGCTTGTCGAGCCCGCCGATGAGCGTGTTCGCCTGTTCCAGCAGCGAACGCACCTTGTCCTCGCGACCGGACAGCGCCTTGTTCAGTTCCACCACGACCGGCTGCAGTTGCGCCACGCCGCCGCCGTTGAGCAGCAGCGACAACGCGCCCAGAACCTGCTCGACCTCGGTGGCGTGCCGGGTCCGATCAACCGGGATGACCGCGCCGTCGACGAGTCGCTCGGGCGCGGGATCCTGTGCGGGCGGGGACAATTCGATGAACTTCTCGCCGAGCAGATTGGACTGCTTCACCTCGGCGCGCGCGTTGGCGGGCAGTCGCACCGACGAGTTGATCACCGTGTGCACACTCGCGGTCCAGCCGTCGGGCGCGACGTCGATCTTGTCCACCCGCCCCACGGGCACGCCCTCCACCTTCACCGCCGACTGCGGTACCAGGTCGAGCACATCGTCGAAGCGGATGTCGACGTGCAGCGGGTGCTCACCGGTGTTCGCGCCGCCGGGCAGCGGAATGCTGTAGATCCCGTCGGAGGCGCACGAGGTCACCAGCGCGGTCGACAGACCCAGCACGGCTGCGGCGGCCAGGGTTCGCATCGTCCGGCTCATCGCTGACCACCCTCCTGCTGCGAGGGCGGCTGCCGATCCGACGGCGTGCCGGGCACGGTGCCGGGGACGGGGGCGCGCTGCTGGTTGTCGCCGGAGAGGATGCCGAACGGCAGCATCAGCGTCGGTGTCTTCACCCCCGCGGTGATCTGGTCGGTGATCTCCTTGCAGTGATCCAGAATCGGCCGCAGCTGCCGCCCGATGGCGTCGAACTTCGGGTCGCCCGGCCGCAGCTGGCTCAGGTCCAGCATCTTGCACAGCACGCCGAATGGATCCTGCAGATCCGGGAAGTTCGGGCGCATGTCCAGGGTTCCGGTCTCACCGTTGTGCGCGTTGATCAGGTTGCTCAGCGCCACCGGGATCACCGGCAGCACCCGCGCCAGATCGTCCCGCTGATCGGCCAGCGTCTGGGTGAGCCTGGTCAGCGCATCGGCGTTCTCGGCTACCAGATCCCGGTTGTCGTCGATGAACCGCGCGACATCGCCCAGCGCCACCGACAGCAGATTCAACGCCTGGCCGAGATCGTGCCGCTCGCCCGCGAGGAAACCCGCCAAATCGGCCAGCTGCGCGTTGAATTGTCGCACCTGTTCGTCGTTCTCGGCCAGCGTGCGGACGAAGACCTGCAGGTTCTTGATGGTGTCGAAGATGTCGCCGCGGGCGTCGGACAGGTACCGCGCCGCATGCGACAGCTGCGCGAAGCTGTTGGCCAGCGCGTCACCGTTGCCGGCCAGATTCGCCGCCGAGGTGCGCACCAGCTCGTTGACCGCGCCGTCCTTGTTGGCACCGTCGGGCCCCAGCGCCTGCGACAGTTCCGAAATGCTCCGGTAGAGCCGGTCCACCTCCACCGGAGTCGCGGTGCGCTCCTTGGGAATCGTCGCGTTGCGATCCATCTTCGGCCCGCCCCGGTAGACCGGGGTGAGCTGGATGAACCGGTCCGACACCACCGAGGGAGTGATCTGGGCGGCCTTGGCATCGGCCGGGATGTCGTATTCGCGGTCGACGTGCATGGTGACCTTGACCTGGTCACCGATCGGCTCCACCGAATCGACCGAGCCCACCGGCACCCCGAGGATACGCACGTCCGAACCCTCGTAGATGCCGACGGACTTGTCGAAGTAGGCGGTGATCTTGGTGGTGTTGAACTGATCGAACAGCCACCACAGCACGCCCGCGAGCACCACCGCGGCGGCGGTACCCAGGCTGATGAGAATCTTGGTGCCGCGGCTGGATTCGCGCAGCGCGGTCAGCGGATCCCGACGAGCGGCTTCCATCAGTTGCCTCCCAGGTTCCGGACCGGCGGGCGGTCACCGGGGATCTCCGGCAGCGCCGGCGGGGTCAGGTTGACGATGACCGCGTCGAACCAGCGGCCGGTGCCCAGCACGTTGGCGTAGATGTTGTAGAACGGCGCGGCCAGGGTCAGCGTCCTGGAGATGTTCTGCTGGTTGTCGTTGAGCAGATCGATCGACTTCTTCAGGTTGGTGAGCGCCGGGCCGATCTGCTGCTCGTTGTCGTGCACCAGCGCGGTCAGCTCGGCGGCAACCGATTTGGCGCCGGTCAGCAACTGCTGGATGGCCCGCTGGCGAATGTTGAGCTCGGTCAGCAGCTGACCGCCGTTGGCCAGCAGACGCTCGAATTGGGCGTTGCGGTCGGCGAGCACCTTGGTCGTCTTGTTGGTGGCCGCGAACAGCTGTTTCAGCTGCTCGTCGCGCTTGGCCAGCGTCTCCGACAGCCGCGCCACGCCTTCGATCGAGCCCCGAATCTCCGGCGGGGTGCCGGAGAACGCCTCCGACAGCACCCGGAAACTGGTGGCCAGTTGGGCGGTGTCGGTCTGCTCGATCTGCTCGGCGGCATCGCTGAACGCGTCCACCACGTCGTAGGGGGAGACCGTGCGCGACAGCGGGATTCGCGTCTCCGGATTCGCCGCCTTCGTACCTTTGGGATCCAGTGCCAGATACTTCTGCCCGAGCAGGGTCTTGATCTGGATGGACGCGGTGGTCTGATCGCCGATCCAGGCGTCCTTGGTCCGGAAGTCGACGAGCACCCGATCGCCGTCGAGCCGCACGCCGGAGACGTCTCCGACCTTCACCCCGGCGATGCGGACCTCGTTGCCCTTCTTCAGTCCGGCCGCCTCGGCGAACTCCGCGGTGTACTTGGTACCCGCGCCGATGATCGGCAACTTGTCCAGGGAGAACGCCGAGGCCGTGACCAGCAGGACCAGGAACAGGCCCAGTCCGCCCATGAACGCGGGACTGCGCTTGCCCAGCAGCAGACGATCGTCCATCAGCGACCACCCTTCCCGTGGCAACGCGGCGCGGGGTTGGTGTAGATCGGCTGGTTGATCGTCGGCAGCCCGGCGGGCACGTTCAGATCCGGCGTCTTCTGCGGATCGCCCGGCCCGGCGATGATGTCGATGCCGCACAGATAGAACTGGAACCACGAGCCGTAACTGCCCACCCGACCCAGCTTCTCCATCTTCACCGGCAGATTCGCCAGCGCCTGATTCACCTCGTCGCGACGCGAATTCAGTTCGCCGGTCAGCTGATTCAGGCCCGCGATGGAACCCTGCAGCGTCGGACGGACCGGCACCAGCAGATCCGAGGTGGCCGAGGCCAGGCTGCCCAGCGACTGCACCGCGGAGCCGATCGTGCCACGCTCGGCGTTGAGCCCGCTGACCAGCGCCTCGGTATTGACGATCAGGTCGTTGAGCTGGCCGTCGCGCGAATTGACCGCCGCCAGAACGGCATTGAGATTCTTCACGATCTCGCCGATCACCTGATCCTTGTCGGCGATCTTGTTCGTGAGGCTCGCGGTATTGCGCACCAGTTCGGTGATGGTGCCCGCCTCGCCCTGGAAGACCTGGATGATCTCGTAGGACAGCTTGTTCACGTCCTCGGCCGACAGCGTCTGAAACAGTGGCCGGAAGCCGTTGAACAGCGTGGTCAGATTCAGCGCCGGGCGGGTGCGCTCGAGCGGAATCGTGCCGCCGGGATTGAGCTTTCGACCCTGCTCACCGCTGCCCTGTTCGAGCGCGATATAGCGCTGCCCGACCAGATTGCGGTACCGGATGGTGGCGGTGGTCGAGGCGGGCAGCCAGTCGCGGTCGTTCAGTTCGAAGCCGACCTCGGCCTGGTTGCGGTCCACCACGGACACCTTGGTGACCTTGCCGACGCGCACTCCGGCGATGCGGATCTCGTCGCCCGGATTCAGCGCGGTGACATCGGAGAAGCGGGCCTTGAACTGCTTACCGCCGCCGGTGTAGTTGGCGATGGTCAGGCCCAGCACCGCGGTCGCGAACAGCGTCACCGCGACGAAGATCAGCAGTTTGGTCAGCGGCCCGCCCAGGCCGCGCAGCGCTCCGTTCATCGCACGCTCACCTCGCTACCGCGCAGGGCGGGCGCGGCGATCCGGCTGATCCAGCCGGGCACCTCCTCCGGCGAGACGCCGTTGGCGGCGCCCACCACCGCGCCCACGGCCCGCTGTTCGGCCGGGGATCCGGCCAGGGTCGGGACGCCGGATCCGTAGACCGAGAACTGTGCGGGCGGCAGCTGCCCGGCGTTCTGATCGCCGGGCTTGCGGCTCGGAACCGGATAGGAACCGTCGTTGAAGGGGCCGGTCGGGTACTGACCGAGATCGGTGCCCAGCGGCGCCTCGGGCAGGCACACCGGCCCGCGGGTGTCCAGCCAGCGCGGCTCGTCCTGGTTGGGCAGATAGCGGCCGCGCGGATTGACGAACTGGACATTGGTCCGCACGCCCGGCATGCCGGTGCCGGGACCGAAGATCTTGGTGATGCGCGGAGCCAGCTGCGCGAAGTTTCTCATCGTGCAGGCGTAGCTGGGCGAGTAGGTGGCCAGCAGTTCCAGCGCCTCCCGCGAATCGGCCGCGAGATCGATGATGTTGTCGCGGTTGGCGACCAGGAAGTCGGCGGTATGCGACGAAGTCGGGGTCAGCACCGAGTACAAAGTGTCGATCTGTGAACGCTGCTGCACGATCGTGGCATTGGTGGTGCGCAGATTGTCGAAGGTCTCCACCAGCTGCGGCAGCGCGTCGGAGTAGGTGTCGGCCACGGTGGCGAAGCTGCGCAGATCGTCCTGGATCGTGGGCAGTACGCCGTTCAGGTCGCGGAAGATGGTGTCCAGGCGGTCGATGGTGCTGCCCAGCTCGTCGCCCTGGCCGCCGAGCGCCTGCGACAGCGCGCCCAGGGTGGAGGCCAGATACTGCGGCGGAATCGCCTGCAGCAGCGGCAATACGCTGTCGAGCAGCTGGCTGACCTCGACCGCGTTACCGCTGGCGTCCTGCTGCAGCGTCATTCCGGCCCGCAGGGTCTGGCCGTTCGGCTGCTCGGGCCACACCAGTTCGACGTAGCGCTCGCCGAACAGCGTCTTGGGCAGCAGCCGCGCGGTCACATTGGCCGGAATCTCGTCGGCCTGATCCGGATTCAGTGCCAGATGCAGGGTCACCTTGCCGCCAGCGGATTCGCTGGAGCGGACCTGGCCGACATTCACGCCGCGGACCTTCACATCCGCGTTGCGGGTCAACGCGTTTCCGACGCTGTCGGTGATCAGGTCGACCCGGACCACCTTCACCCACACCTTGTTGTAGATGGCGATCGTGGTGTACAGGAACAGCGCCATCACGACGAAGAACAGCACGCCGAGAGTGCGCTTGCGCAATTTCTCGGTGGCCCGCCACATCTGCACCCTGCTCTCGCTCATCCGGCCACCCGAACCGTCGTCGTGGTGCCCCAAATGGCAAGGCTGAGAAAGAAATCGAGAATATTGATCAGAACGATCGAAGCACGCACCGCGCGGCCCACGGCCACGCCGACACCGGCCGGGCCGCCGGTCGCGGTGTATCCGTAATAGCAGTGGATCAAGATGATCACGAATGCGAAGACGAGCACCTTGAGGAACGAATAGAGCACGTCCTCCGGTGGCAGGAACAAACTGAAATAGTGGTCGTAGGAGCCGGTGGACTGCCCGTTGAACCACACGCTGATCTGCCGGGATGCCAGGAATGTGCCCAGCAGGCCGACGATGTAGAGCGGGATCACCGCCACGAAGCCCGCGATGACGCGGGTGGTCACCAGGAACGGCACGCCGGGCACCGCCATCACCTCGAGCGCGTCGATCTCCTCCGAGATCCGCATCGCGCCGAGCTGCGCGGTGAAGCCACAGCCGACCGTCGCCGACAGCGCCAGCGCCGCCACCAGCGGGGCCAGCTCACGGGTGTTGATGTAGCCGGTCAGGAAGCCGGTGAGCACCGAACTTCCCAGCGCGTCCAGGGCCTTGAAACCCTGCAGGCCGACCACCACACCCACCGAGGCCGACATCATCACGACCACGCCGATCGTGCCGCCGATGACCGCGAGCGCGCCGGAGCCGAAGGTCACCTCGGCCAGCAGCCGCATGACCTCCTTGCGGAAGTGCACGATCGTGCGCGGGATCCAGGCGATGGCCTTGGAGTAGAACGACATCTGGTCGCCCGCGCGGTCGATGACGCCGACCGGCGTGCGCAGCACGTTGCCGAGGCGGCGCAGGGCGGGAGAACGCTGTGCGACAACCATGGTCAGGATCCCTTGGCCGGGACGATCTGCAGGTACACCAACGTCAGGATCAGGTTGACGAAGAAGAGCACCAGGAAGGTGATCACCACGGACTGATTCACCGCGTCACCCACTCCTTTCGGGCCGCCCTTCGGATTCAGGCCCTTGTAGGAGGCGATGACGCCCGCGATCAGACCGAAGATCAGCGCCTTGAGCTCGCCGATCCACAGGTCGGGCAGCTGGGCCAGCGCCGAGAACGAGGCCAGATACGCACCCGGGGTGCCGCCCTGCAGCAGCACGTTGAAGAAATAGCCGCCGCAGATGCCGACGACCGACACCAGACCGTTGAGCAGCAGGGCCACCAGCATCATGCCGAGCACGCGCGGCACGACCAGCCGCTGCACGGGATCGATGCCGAGGACCTCCATCGCGTCGATCTCCTCGCGGATGGTGCGCGAGCCCAGATCCGCGGCGACGGCCGAACCCGCGGCCCCCGCGATGATGAGCGCCGTGACGACCGGCGCGGCCTGCTGGACGGTTGCCAGCACGCTGGTCGCGCCGGTGAAAGCCTCGGCGCCCAACTGCTTGATGAGTGAACCGGTCTGCAACGCCACCACGGCGCCGAACGGGATTGCCACCAGTGCCGCGGGAAGTATCGAAACACTCGCAATGAACCACGACTGTTCGACGAACTCACGCCACTGGAAAGGCCGTCGAAATGTCTTGCGCGCGACGTCGAGTAATAGCGCGAAGATATTACCGGCCTGTGCAAAACCCGACTCGACCGGAGTGCGCAGCCGTGCCAGGGTTTGATTCACGATCTTGGATGTTACCCGTTGGTTGTGTTGTGGCGCACGGTGGTGTCATACGCGCCGCCCTGGTATTCCGGGGCATTGCCGGTATAGGCGGGCAGCACTTGTGTATCGCCGTTCTGTTCCATGGATTCACGGATCGCCACCTGCGCCGCATGCGGCAGTGTGTGCATGATCTCGAGGACCCGGCTGCGGCGGCGCTCGACGGCCTGGCGCACCGGCATGCCCGGCGTGGCCTTCATCTGCGGAACGATGCCCTCGATCTCGTCGGTGCCGTTGTCGTAGTGACCGGCGTCGGCGAGCGCCTGCTCGCGCGCCATCTGGGCCTCGTCCTTCTCCTCGGACATGCCGATCGGGCCGATCATGCGGCCGTTGAGGAACTGCTTGACCACCGGCTCCTCCGAGGTGAGCAGCACCTCGCGCGGACCGAACATGACCAGCTGGCGGCGGAACAGCATGCCGATATTGTCGGGCACCGTCCGGGCCAGATTGATGTTGTGGGTGACGATCAGGATCGTGGCGTCGATCTGGGCGTTGATATCGATCAGCAGCTGCGACAGGTAGGTGGTGCGGACCGGGTCCAGACCGGAGTCGGGCTCGTCGACGAGGATGATCTGCGGATCGAGCACCAGCGCGCGGGCCAGCCCGGCACGCTTGCGCATACCGCCGGAGATCTCGCCCGGCAGCTTGTTCTCCGCGCCCAGCAGACCGGTGAGCTCGAGCTTCTCCATGACGATCTTCTTGATGTCGGATTCGCTCTTCTTGGTGTGCTCGCGCAGCGGGAAGGCCACGTTGTCGAACAGATTCATCGAGCCGAACAGCGCGCCGTCCTGGAACAGCACGCCGAACAACTTGCGGATCTCGTAGAGCTCCTTGTTGGAGCAGGTGGTGATGTCGCGGCCGTCGATGTAGATGTGGCCACGCTCGGGGCGCAACAGGCCGATCAGCGACTTGAGGAAGACGGACTTACCGGTACCGGACGGGCCGAGCAGCGCGCTGACTTCCCCCGGGGGCAGGGTCAGAGTGACATCCTGCCAAATTCGCTGGGAACCGAAAGACTTGGTGACACCCTCGGTCCTGACCTCGACGCCCACGCCTACCTCCAACAATTTCTTCGACGAGCGCCCAACCGCCCGCACCACAGGGCAAATTCCAGCGCCGGTGTGGCGCATCACACTGGGTCCGGCAACTGTATCGCATGCCGCTGGCACGGCACACCCTACCTGACTCGTGAGTAGAAAGTTTGTTCAAGGAACAACAAAAAGGGCGGCCCCTTTACGGAGCCGCCCTTTTCGAGCAGTGCATTACTGCAAATTACTTGACGGAGACCTTCGCGCCGGCCTCTTCCAGCTTCGCCTTGGCAGCCTCGGCGGCCTCCTTGGCGACCTTCTCCAGGATCGGCTTCGGAGCACCCTCGACGAGGTCCTTGGCCTCCTTCAGGCCCAGGCCGGAGACGATCTCGCGGACCACCTTGATGACCTGGATCTTCTTGTCGCCGGCACCCTCGAGGATGACGTCGAACTCGTCCTGCTCCTCGGCGGCCTCGGCCGGGGCGGCACCCGGGCCGGCAACGGCGGCGACGGCGACCGGCGCGGCGGCGGTGACCTCGAACTTCTCCTCGAACTTCTTGACGAAGTCCGACAGCTCGAGCAGGGTCATTCCACCGATGGTCTCGAGCAGCTCGTCAACGTTGGCCATTGTGTTTCCTTTCGATATGAGGCTTCATCCCGCGGGGACGGGAAAAGTGTTGGTATTTCGACTTATTCGGCGTCCGCGGCCGGAGCCTCGGCGGCCCCACCCTCGTTGCGCTTCTTTTCCTCGAGCGCAGCGAACAGGCGAGCGACCTGACCGGCGGGCGCGGCGAACAGCCCGGCCGCCTTGTGCAGGTTGCCCTTCATGGCGCCGGCCAGCTTGGCCAGCAGCACCTCGCGGGACTCCAGGTCGGCAATGCGCTCGACCTCGGACACGGACAGCGGCGCGCCGTCCATGTAGCCGCCCTTGATGATCAGGGCCTTGTTGTCCTTGGCGAAGGTCTTCAGCGCCTTCGCGGCCTCGACCGGCTCACCCGTGATGAAGGTGATCGCGGTCGGACCGACGAACAAGTCATCCAGGCCTTCCACGCCCGCCTCGGCGGCGGCACGCTTGACCAGGGTGTTCTTGGCGACGGAGTAGGTGGCATTCGCACCCAGGGCCCGACGCAGTTCGGTGAGCTTGCCGACCGACAGGCCACGGTACTCCGTGACCACGGTGGCGGTAGCGCCCTTGAACTGCTCGGTGATCTCCTCGACCGCCTCGACCTTCCAGGTCTTTGCCATACTTCGCCTCCTCTCTGGATGGTCGGTGTCTCGATGAACTACCGAATCCCGGAGGAGACTGCCCGGCGACAAAGCAAACGCCCCGGACGCAGGGCATCCCGGGGCGCACAAGAAAACACACGCGAGCAGGCTCGCGCAGATTTCCCGACCTCGGTTCCGCCTGCGTGGGCCGCCAGCAATATCGCCGGACCTTCGACTGCCCGAGGGCAGCGACCAACGGTCTTCGGTAGAACGATTTGGGGGTGATCGCCGAACTGGCCGACGACCGTTGTTCAGGATAGCGGAAGGGTGCCCCATCTGCAAAAACGGGGTGACCTACGCCGCTGTGGGTCCGGAACACGAAGGGCCGGTACGAAATTCGTACCGGCCCTTCGAGGCTTGCTACTTACGCTTCCTCTTCGGTGAGGTTGCGGGTGCGGTTCGGGTCCACCGGGATGCCCGGGCCGGTGTTCGTCGAAATCGTCACCTTCTTGAGGTAGCGGCCCTTCGCGGTCGAGGGCTTGAGGCGCAGGACCTCCTCGAGGGCGGCGCCGTAGTTCTCCACCAGCTTCTTCTCGTCGAAGGAGGCCTTGCCGATCACGAAGTGAAGGTTGGCCTGCTTGTCGACACGGAAGTTGATCTTGCCGCCCTTGATGTCGTTGACGGCCTTGGTCACATCGGTGGTGACGGTGCCGGTCTTCGGGTTCGGCATCAGGCCGCGGGGGCCCAGCACGCGCGCGATGCGGCCGACCTTGGCCATCTGGTCCGGGGTGGCGATCGCGGCGTCGAAGTCCAGCCAGCCGTCCTGGATGCGCGCGATCAGATCCTCGGCGCCCACGGCGTCCGCACCGGCGGCCTCGGCCTCGGCGGCCTTCTCGCCCGCCGCGAACACGATGACGCGGGCGGTCTTACCGGTGCCGTGCGGCAGGTTCACGGTGCCGCGGACCATCTGATCGGCCTTGCGCGGGTCGACACCGAGACGGATGGCGACCTCGACGGTGGCGTCGGTCTTCTTGGTGGAGGTCTCCTTGGCCAGCTTGGTGGCGGCCAGCGGGGAGTACAGCTGATCCTTGTCGACCTTCGCGGCCGCCTCGAGATAAGCCTTGCTTCGTTTTGCCATGTTTCTCTGTCCTTGTCTCAGTCAGATGTGGTGCGGGACTGGCCGTCCCTCCCACAAGGGTCGAACCCTTACTCGGCGACGGTGATACCCATCGAGCGAGCGGTACCGGCGATGATCTTCGCGGCGGCGTCGATGTCGTTGGCGTTCAGGTCTTCCTGCTTGGTCTTGGCGATCTCGCGGATCTGGTCCATGGTGACCTGGGCGACCTTGTTGCGGTGCGGCTCGGCCGAACCCTTCTGCACACCGGCGGCCTTGAGCAGCAGCTTGGCGGCGGGCGGAGTCTTCAGCTTGAAGTCGAACGAGCGGTCCTCGTAGACCGTGATCTCGACCGGGATGACGTTGCCACGCTGCGACTCGGTCGCGGCGTTGTACGCCTTGCAGAACTCCATGATGTTGACGCCGTGCTGGCCGAGCGCGGGACCCACCGGCGGGGCGGGGTTCGCCTGGCCGGCCTGGATCTGGAGCTTGATGAGCCCAGCGACCTTCTTCTTCTTGGGGGGCATCTTTCTTCCTTGGTTTAGGTTCCTTACGGATTCCCGTAAGCCTTCTCCGGACTTGCGCCCGGCCCGCTTGGCGACAGTCAAGGATGGGCGCAGGCACAACCCGTCAAGTTTAAGCGAACGCGAAAAAGGCGGTGACACCGGCCCGGATGAGCGAACCGGGCCACCGCCCTGACGCGACTAAATCTTGGCGACCTGTGTGAACGCCAATTCGACCGGAGTCTCGCGACCGAAGATCGAGACGAGCACCTTGAGCTTCTGCTGCTCGGCGTTGACCTCGGAGATGCTGGCCGGCAGCGTCGCGAACGGGCCGTCCATGACGGTGACCGACTCGCCGACCTCGAAGTCGACCTCGATGGTCGGCTTGGGGGCGACCTCGGTGGCGGTCTCGGAGGCGGCGGTGGCAGCCGCGGCGGCCGCGGGCTTCTTCTGCTGCTGATCGGCCGGCACCAGGAACTTCACCACGTCGTCGATGGACAGCGGCGAGGGACGCGAGGTGGCGCCGACGAAGCCGGTGACGCCGGGGGTGTTGCGCACCGCGCCCCACGACTCGTCGTTGAGGTCCATGCGAACCAGGATGTAGCCCGGCAGCACCTTGCGCTGCACGTTCTTGCGCTGGCCGTTCTTGATCTCGGTGACCTGCTCGGTCGGCACCTCGACCTGGAAGATGTAGTCCTCGAGGCCCAGGTTCTGCACGCGGGTCTCGAGATTGGCCTTCACCTTGTTCTCGTAACCAGCGTAGGAGTGCACGACGTACCAGTCGCCGGGGGCGCGCCGCAGCGCGGCCTTCATCTCCGCGACCGGATCGGAGGGTGCGTCGGCGGGCTCCGCGGTCGGCGCGGAGTCCTCGACGGCCGCGTCGGCGGTGGGCTCTTCCACCGCGTCCTCGACCGGGAACTCTTCGTATGTGCCGTTCTCCGGGGAGCTCACTGGGCACTCGCTTCCTGTGTCGTCACTAACTTCCTCTGCGTGCCGGATCCGGAATCCGGCGGATGGCACCGCCCGAATCGAGCACGGACGGAGACCGGCGCCGACGGTCAGCTAGCCGAACAGCCAGTTGACACCCTTGATGAACGCCAGATCCAACCCGGAGATGAACGCGACCATGAAGACCACGAACACCAACACCACGCTCGTATAGGTGACCATCTGCTTGCGGTTGGGCCAGATCACCTTGCGCAGTTCCGCGATCACCTCGCGGAGGAACTTCACCAGGCGCTTGAGCGGATTACCCGCACCGCCACCGGCATTCTTCTTGTCGACCGGCTTGGTCTTCCGGGATGCCGCATCGGTACGAGCGCTACCGTTCCGATCGATCGTGGCGATCGAACCGGTGTCGGCCGACGAGGTCCGAGCCCGCCGAGCCGACCGCTTGCCACTCGGCCGAGCCACCGCGGTGCCATCGTCATCGGTCGCATGTGCGCCGTGGCGATTGTCCCGCTCGTCGCTCACGTCGATTCCTCTCGTCGCTGGCATCCAGTGCAGGGGCGACAGGACTTGAACCTGCAACCTGCGGTTTTGGAGACCGCTGCTCTGCCAATTGAGCTACGCCCCTTCGGCTGGATGTCTGTTGGTTATCCAGCACCAGTATCTATTCAGTTGTGTTCCGGGAGCCACACAATACGCGCGCCGCCCCTAACAGAGCAGCGCGCAGCGACTGGCGACCCCAGAAACCCGAGTGTACGTTACGGCCCCGTCGGATTGCCAATCGGCCTGTCAGGACAGCTGCGCTGGGTCGTCAAGACAACTGCACAGTCGCGGTCGCCCGCCCGAAGATCCTGCGCCCCTCCGACTTTGCCGTGATCGCGACCACGGCCGTGCGGGTCTCGGGATCCACCGACTTCACCTTGCCGGAGTATTCGATCTCGGCGGGTGCGTCGGCGGGCACGTACACCATGCTCGTGAAGCGGACGTTGTACTCCTTGACCGCGCCCGGATCACCCAGCCACGAGGTCACGAAGCCGCCGCCCAGGCCCATGGTCAGCATGCCGTGGGCAACCACATTGTCCAGCCCGACGCGCTTGACGACCTCGTCGCTCCAGTGGATCGGATTCGGATCGCCGGAGACCCCGGCGTAGTTCACCAGATCACCGCGGGTGAGCTGAACGATCCGCGGCGGCAGCTCGTCGCCCTCGGACACGTCCTCGAAACGCAGCGCGCGCTTGCTCGGTTCGATCCGCGGCACCGTCGGGACCGGAATGTCGGTCTCGGTCACCAGCGGCAGCGTGCGCGGGCGATGCTCGGGGGTCGACATACCGCCCTGCATCAGCACATTGCGCGCGATATCCCGCAGATTCGGATCGATGTCCGCACCGCTGCGCCCCGCCAGCGTGGTGTAGGTGGTGAGGACCAGTTCGTCGCGGGAGGTGACGATGTTCTTGGTGACGATCATGTCGGCGCCGCCCGGGGCCTGCCGGAAGGAGTGCAGGTAGACATCGCAGACGAGCCGGTCGCCGACCCTGATCGGGCGATGGAACTCGAGGGTCTGGTCGGCCTGCATGATCTGACTCAGGTCGTAGCCGGTGACGACCTTCTCGAAAAGCTTGCTCTGCGCCAGGATTCCGACCAGGGAGATGAAGGTCAGCGGCGCGAGCAGCCCGTCGTAACCGTACTCCTGGGCGGCGTCCTCGTCCCAGTGCAGCGGGTGGTAGTCCTGCACCGCGCGCGCGTACTCGCGCACCTTTTCCCGGCCGACCTCGTAGTAGTCGTCCACGCGGTAGTGGTGGCCGACCATGGCCGCGGCATGCGCCGCCGGGTCGAAATCCTCGGCGGTGGTATCGATCTCGACCTCGGTACCGGTGTTGATTGTCACGGAAGGCTGATCCCTATCTGACCCCGCTACCGGAGTCGGCGGAGCGCTCACTACCGCACTTACACCAAGTGCCGGAGCGGGTGGAAACCTGCTCCGGCACATTACCTACGCGGCAGCTCGCACGCGTGGTGAAGTTAGCGAGATTCGCGGTGCGCCCGGTGGGTGCCGCAGTTCGGGCAGAACTTCTTCAGCTCGAGGCGGTCCGGGTCGTTACGCCGGTTCTTCTTGGTGATGTAGTTGCGGTGCTTGCACTGCTCGCAGGCCAAGGTGATCTTTGGCCGGACATCGGTGGACTTCGCGGCCACGATTATGCCTTCTTTCCGGTCAACCTAGGGTTGTAATCAGTATGGGTAGCGATGGCCGGACTCGAACCGGCGACACAACGATTATGAGTCGTTTGCTCTACCACCTGAGCTACACCGCCATCACACGGCATTGCGGTGGAGTCGCCGCCCGGCCCATGGAGTGCCGAGTTGGGTCACCACCGGCAATCCGGCGAGCCCCCTAACGGAATCGAACCGTTGACCTTTTCCTTACCATGGAAACGCTCTGCCGACTGAGCTAAGGGGGCATGACTACTGGCGCTCCGCGTGGCGATCTCTCGCACCCGGGGCGCCGAAGCCTTGAACGAGGTTACACACACACCCGCCCCTGCTCCAAACCGTGTGGTCAGAGGGCGTTTTGGACGGCCGAGCCAGAGTCGGCGGGCCTCGCCGGGGCGAACGACTGCGGGAGGCGGGTAAACGAAACGACCCCCGCGGCGCTCTTCCGCGGGGGCCTGGTGTGGCGGATGAAGGATTCGAACCTCCGTAGCTTGCGCGGCTGATTTACAGTCAGCTCCCTTTGGCCGCTCGGGCAATCCGCCAGGTCGCGCCGTTGCAGCGCGCTGACGAGAATACAACGAGTACCGGTTGTTGACGCAAACCGGCTGGCCAGCGCCCGATAGGAGCCCGTGTGCCCGGATCGACTCCCGCGCGCCGGGCGACTAGCGTCGGTCGGTCGGGGTAGAAATTCTGCTACGAACCTCGAGCCCGTGAGACAGGAGCACAGTGTGGCCGATTCGTCATTCGATGTCGTGAGCAAGGTCGATCGTCAGGAGGTCGACAACGCCCTCAACCAGACGGTCAAGGAGCTGAACACCCGCTACGACTTCCGCGGCACCGGCGCGAGCATCGAATGGTCCGGGACGGAGAAGATCGTGCTGACGGCCGAGTCGGAGGACCGCGTCAAGGCCGCGCTGGAGGTGTTCAAGGAGAAGCTGATCCGCCGCGACATCTCGCTCAAGGCCTTCGAGGCCGGGGAGCCGCAGGCATCCGGCAAGGTGTACAAAATCACAGGGACGGTCAAGGAGGGCATCTCGCCCGAGACCGCCAAGAAGATCTCCAAGAAGATCCGCGACGAGGGCCCCAAGGGCGTCAAGGCCCAGATCCAGGGCGACGAGCTGCGGGTCAGCGGTAAGAAGCGCGACGATCTACAGGCGGTCATCGCGCTGCTGAAAAGCAGCGATTTCGATGCCGCGCTGCAGTTCGTGAACTACCGGTAGTTCCGCGGCCCGCCCGCCATCTGCTCCAGCCGGGCGATCCGATCCGCCATGGGCGGGTGGGTGGAGAACCAGCGGGCCATCCGGTCGCCGTTGCGGAACGGGTTGGCGATCATCAGGTGAGACTGGGCGGTCAGCTGCGGTTCGGGCGGCAGCGGGGCGGCCTGGGTGCCGCTCTCCAGCTTGCGCAGCGCCGAGGCCAGGGCCAGGGGGTCGCCGGTGAGCGCGGCCCCGTCCTGGTCGGCCTGATACTCGCGCGAGCGGGACACGGCCAGTTTGATCAGCGAGGCGGCGATCGGCCCCAACAGCGAAACCAGCAGCACGCCAATGATGTTGGGCCCCTCACCGTCGCGATTGCCACCACCGAACGCGCCCGCGAAGAAGGCGAGATTGGCCAGACCGGAGATGACCGCGGCCAGCGCGCCCGCGACCGACGAGATCAGGATGTCGCGGTTGTACACGTGCGACAGTTCGTGGCCGAGCACCGCGCGCAACTCCCGCTCGTCGAGGATCTGCAGGATGCCGCTGGTGCAGCAGACCGCCGCATGCCGGGGATTGCGCCCGGTGGCGAACGCGTTGGGGGCATTGGTCGGGCTGATGTAGAGCCGCGGCATGGGCTGGCGCGCCGTGGTCGCCAGCTCCCGCACGATCTTGTACATGACCGGGGCCTCCAGCTCGGAGACCGGCTGGGCGTGCATCGCCCGCAGCGCCAGCTTGTCGCTGTTGAAATACGCGTAGGCGTTCATGCCCACGGCGATCAGGATCGCGATCAGCAGGATGGTCGGGCTACGGAACATCGCCCCGGCGACGACGATCAACGCCGACAAACCGACCATCAACCCGAAGGTCTTCAACCCGTTCGCGTAACCATGTCCGTGCATGTCCGCCTCTCCACGCCGTCCGGCCCTAGATGTGCGTTACACCAGGTCAACGATAGGAGCTGAGAACGAGTTCCAGATTGAACTGTGACATTACCGGAAATTCCCGGCCGCCTTCGGATCAACCCACGCGTTCGATGGTGTAGCGGACCAGGCGCTCCAGGGCCTCGTTGGCCGGGCCCGCGGGCAGGGCCGAGAGTTCGGCGTGGGCCAGGTCGGCGTAGCCCTGCAGTTTCTCCTTGGCCAGCACCATGCCGCGCGAGCGGGACAGCAGTTCCAGCGCCTCAACCACCTCGTCGTCGGATTCGAGCGGGCGGGCCAGCAGCTTGCGCAGGCGGTCGCCCTCGGCGCCCTCGTCGCGCAGCGCGTACAGCACCGGCAGGGTGTGCACACCCTCGCGCAGGTCGGTGCCCGGGGTCTTACCGGACTGCTCGGAGACCGAGGAGATGTCGATGATGTCGTCGGAGATCTGGAATGCCGTGCCGACCGCGTCGCCGAGGCGGGCCAGCCGCTCGATGTGGTCGAGATCCGCACCGGAGAAGGTGCCGCCGAAGCGGCCCGCGGCCGCGATGAGCGAGCCGGTCTTCTCCCAGACCACCCGCAGGTAGTGCTCCACGGGATCCTGGGATTGCTTGGCCCCCATGGTTTCCCGCATCTGTCCGGTGACCAGTTCGGCGAACGTCTCGGCGATCACGCGCACCGCGTCGGGTCCCAGCGTGGACACCAGGCGGGAGGCGTGGGCGAACAGGTAGTCACCGGCGAGGATGGCAATGCTGTTGCCCCAGCGGGAGTTCACGCTGGGCGCGCCGCGCCGCATGGGCGCCTCGTCCATCACGTCGTCGTGGTAGAGGGTGGCCAGGTGGACCAGCTCGACGACCGTGCCCGCGGTGATCAGATCCGGATCGGTCGGGCGCGGCCCCAGCTGTCCGGTGAGGATGGTGAACAGCGGGCGGAATCGCTTACCCCCGGCCTTGGCCAGGTGCAGCGCGGCCTCCTGCAGGAACTCCTCCCCGTCGGACAGCTCGCTGATCAGTAGTTTCTCGACCTCGTCCAGTCCGTTGCGCACCGTCGCCGCGAGCTCGGGGTCGCCCAAGTCCACCCCGGCGACCACGGTGCTCTCATCGCGCACAGCCGATGCACTCATCTCGTCTCCCAACGCCGCGTCCGTCCCCACACCGAAGAACCTAGCGTGTCGGATGCCGAACCCCCATGAACACCGTCACTGTGGGAGAAATCAGACACCGCACGACACCTGTCGGGGGGTGCTGGAAGTATTGACCCCATGGTTGCACCGGATCCCACGTCCGCCCGCGATCGCACCGTCGAATCGCTGCCCGACCATGCCGACGTGCTGGTGGTCGGCGCGGGTCCGGCCGGTTCGGCCGCCGCGGCGTGGGTCGCCCGATCCGGGCGCGATGTGCTGCTCGTGGACTCGGCGACGTTCCCGCGCGACAAGACCTGCGGCGACGGGCTGACCCCGCGCGCCACCGCCGAGCTGGAACATCTGGGCCTGGGCGAATGGGTGCGCGCGCATACCGTCAATCGCGGCCTGCGGATGACCGGATTCGGCCGCGAGGCGCTGCTGCGCTGGCCCGACGGCTCGTTCCCGGCCTACGGAAGTGCCGTGCCCCGCACCGAACTCGACGACAAACTGCGCGAGACGGCGGTGAAGTGGGGTGCGCGCATGGTCGACGACGCTCGGGTGGTGGACGTGGCCCGCAGCGGCGACCGGGTCACGGGGGTCACCGTGCGCACCGACGCGGGCACGCGCGAGATCGGCTGCCGCGTCCTGATCGTCGCCGACGGGGTGCGCTCGCCGGTCGGAAAGCTGTTGGGCCGCACCTGGCATCGGCAGTACGCCTACGGCGTCGCGGCGCGCGCGTACATCCGCTCCGGTCGCAGTGACGACGAGTGGATCACCTCGCATCTGGAACTGCGCGACGCCGAGGGCGCCTTGGTGCCCGGTTACGGCTGGGTGTTCCCGCTCGGCAACGGCGAGGTCAATATCGGGGTCGGTTCGCTGGCCACCGAGCGGCGGCCCTCGCACGTCGCGTTGAAACCCCTGCTGCAGCACTATGTCTCGCTACGCCGCGCGGAATGGGAGTTCGAGGGCGAGACTCGCGCGGTGGCCTCGGCGCTACTGCCCATGGGCGGTGCGGTGTCGAATGTGAGCGGCCGCAACTGGGCGCTGGTCGGCGATGCGGCGGGCTGCGTGAATCCGCTCAACGGTGAGGGTATCGACTACGGGCTCGAGGGCGGCCATCTGCTGGCCGCACTGCTCGACGAGCCGGATCTGACCACCCTCTGGCCGGATCTGCTGCGCGCCCGCTACGGCCGCACGTTCTCGGTGGCGCGCCGGATCGCGGCGCTGGCAACCCATCCGCGCATGGTGCCGATCGGCGGACCGCCGGTGATGCGGTCGAAGTTCCTGCAGCACACGGCGGTTCGGGTGATGGGCAATCTGGTCACCGAGGAGGACAGCGATCTGGTGGCGCGGGCGTGGCGGACGGCGGGCCGGGCCTCCATGCGCCTGGACGAGCTGGAGCCGTTCACGTAATGGACGCGCGATCGGTCCCCGAGGATCTGCTCCCGCATCTGCGCCGGGCGCGGGACCTGGCCGACCGCCACTACGCCGAACCGCTGGATCTGGACGGCCTGGCCGCCGCGGCCGGGGTGTCGAAGTATCACTTCCTGCGCTGTTTCGCCGCGACCTACGGCAAGACGCCCGCGCTGTATCTGGCCGAGCGGCGGATCGAGCGGGCGCAGGATCTGCTGCGTGCGACCAATGTCACGGTCACCGAGGCGTGCATGCTGGTGGGGTACACCAGCCTGGGGTCGTTCAGCCGCAAGTTCACCGAGCTGGTGGGCATGTCGCCGTCGGCGTACCAGGCGAAGTTCGCGGCGGAGGGCGTGCCGCACATCCCGGGCTGCTACGTGTTCATGCACGGGCTGTCCGACCGCAAACGCGAATGACCGAGCGAGGTCCGCAATTTTGAAGAAGCGGACGATGCGGCAGCGGCCATAGCCTGATCGCATGGCAACGATCACAAACATTTCGCTGGTCACCGTGTATGTGACCGATCAATCCGAGGCCAAGCAGTGGTACATCGACAAGCTGGGCTTCGTGGAGACCGCCGACGTGACCATGGGCGAGAACGGTTTCCGTTGGGTGACGGTGGCCCAGCCCGACCATCCCGAGCTGGGGGTCGCGCTGATGGTTCCGGGCCCGCCGCTGGACGACAATCTGGCCGAGGCCATCCGCCGCGCGCTGGCCAACGGGACCCACGGCGCGCTCGGGCTGCGCACCGACGACTGTCAGAAGGCGTACGAGGAGCTGACCGCCAAGGGCGTGGAATTCGTGCAGCCGCCCTCGGAGCGCCCCTACGGCGTGGAGGCGGTGATGCGGGACAACTCCGGAAACTGGCTGGTTCTGGTGGAACAGCGGGAGTTCGACCCGAAGACCACGGACTGGTCGGGCGAGGACGTCTGCGACCCCAACCAGCCCAACCAGTGAAACGGGTTGCCCGGCCGAGGGCGGCCTCGGCCGGGACCCGGGATTTCGGGACTATGCGTCGGCCTTGGCCAACCACTCCTCGATGAACTTGCGCTCGCTGTTCACCACGCGGTGCTGCAGCTGTTCGGCCAGTGGCTCGATGGCCCCGCCCACGATCGGCACCTTGACCGTCACGGTGCCCGCCACCTCGATCTCCGAGCCCTCGGCCGTGGGCCGCAGCTCGTAGGTGCCCTCCATATCGGTGCTGATGCCCTTGGTCGCGCCGGCGAAGGTGCCGCGGGCGATATCGCCCTGCAGCGGTCCCCAGTTGTCGGTGCGCTCGAGCACGAGTTCGCTCTTGAGCACCTTGGTCACGATGGACGGGATCTTCTCGGCCGCGGCCCGTTCGGTCATGTGGATGCGGATGGTGTCCGGCCCGTCCGGATGCGACAGGTCCAGGGTGGCGGTCTCGGCCGCGGAGAATCGGGCCCGCCACAGTTCGTCGTCGATGATCGCCCGGTGAAGCTCTTCGACCGGGACGCTGTATGGCACGGTGAAGCTGAATTTTCGGGACATGCCCGCACACGCTAGCCGAAGGATGCAATAGCCTTGTGCGGTGTCGGA
The DNA here is from genome assembly GCF_023740735.1 of Nocardia sp. CDC159. Lineage (GTDB taxonomy): Bacteria > Actinomycetota > Actinomycetes > Mycobacteriales > Mycobacteriaceae > Nocardia > Nocardia pulmonis. The sequence goes on along the minus strand of NZ_JAMRXH010000012.1, from coordinate 2,590 downwards.
AACCACGCAGTCTGATCACCGGCGTGCGGACCCGATCGACGGACCGCCGATTCGCCTGCGGCGCACCCGGATCGGCGTGCTCATCGCCGCCACCACGGTCAGCGTGCTCGCCGTGCTGCTGGTGCTGGCGGCCTGGCGCGACGACATTCTGATCAGCTCGAACAAGGGTGTGACCAGTGCGGAGGTGTTGTCGGCCGGGCGGCTGCGCTCGGCGGTCACCTACACCACTCCCGACGGGGTGACGCACAACCCGAAGGTGGGCGTGCTGTATCCGACGAAGCTGACCGCCGGCGAGCGGATCAACGTCGAATACAGCCGCAGCGACCCGGATCTGGTGCGGGTCGCCGGCCGCGACGCCCGGGTGGCGATCATTCCCGCACTGTCGGTGATCGTCGTGGCCTGGGGCCTCGCCCTCCCCGTGCTGTGGCTGCTGCGGCGGCTGAGCCGTCCAGTGGCCTAGTCAGCGCGTTCCGCCCCATCCTCACTCAGTGGACCTGGCCGCCACATATTGGCTTGCCTTCTCATGGGCTTGGACCTGGCCTTCTCATGGGCTTGGACCTGGCCTTCTCATGGGCTTGGACCTGGCCTTGTCATGGGCTTGGACCTGGCCTTCTGATGGGCTTGGACCTGGCCGGAGGCCAGTGTTCGCCGGAACTTCGCACAGGTGTCACATCGGTGTGGCGGCGGGGCGGGGCGCGATGATCACACTGGCAAGCGTGCGTGTAGCGATAGTCGCGGAGTCGTTCCTGCCGAATATGAACGGTGTGGTGAACTCCGTGCTGCAGGTGCTCGACCACCTCGACCGCCACGGCCACGATGCGCTGATCATCGCGCCCGACACCCCTCGCGGACTGCCGCCCGCGCCGCGCGAGCACGGCCGCTTCCCCGTGGTGCGGGTGCCCGCGGTCATGGTGCCCAAGATCAGTTCGCTGCCGGTCGGGCTGCCGCAGCCGGTGATCACCGCCGCCATCGACGAATTCGACGCCGACGTGGTGCATCTGGCCTCGCCGTTCCTGTTGGGCGCGGGCGGGGTGGCGGCGGCGCTGCGGCTGGATCTGCCCGCGGTGGCGGTCTATCAGACCGATGTCGCCGGATTCGCCAAGAGCTACGGACTGGGTCCGGCGCGCCGGGCGGCGTGGGCATGGACCCGGCGCATCCACGTGCGCGCCGCGCGCACCCTGGCCCCGTCCAGCGCGGCCGCGGAAGATCTTGCCCAGCATGGCATTCCGCGCGTGCACCGGTGGGCCCGAGGCGTGGACATCGCCCGCTTCACCCCCTCGGCCCGTAGTGCCGAGCTGCGCGCGGCCTGGGGCGCCGACGACCGGCTGGTCGTGGGATTCGTGGGGCGGCTCGCGCCGGAGAAGCATGTGGAGCGGCTGGCCGCGCTGGCCGACGATCCGGATATTCAGCTGGTGATCGTCGGCGACGGCCCGGAGCGGCCCCGGCTCGCGCAGCTGATGCCCTCGGCGGTCTTCACCGGCGAACTGGGCGGCGCGGAACTCGCGCGGGCCTACGCCAGCCTGGACGTGATGGTCCACCCCGGCGAGCACGAGACGTTCTGCCAGGGCGTCCAGGAGGCACTGGCCTCGGCGCTGCCGGTGATCGGGCCGGACGCGGGCGGGCCGCGCGATCTGATCGCGCACTGCCGCAATGGATATCTGCTGCCGGTCGATCGCTTCGCGGAACTGCTGCCCAGTGCGGTGGCGGCGCTGCGCGATCCGCAGCTGCGCACCCGATTCGCCACGGCCGCACGCAAATCGGTGCTGCACCGCACCTGGCCCGCGATCTGCACCGAACTGCTGGGCCACTACGCCGAGGTGATCGGCGGCGCTCGGGACAGCGCCTGCCGCACCGCCTAGCGGATATTCACTGGACGGCCACGCGGCCACGGCCTACGGTGCTCACCGTGGCAGGTACAGCGATGAACGGGGCATGCGCGGTCGGCGCATATTTCGTGCGGATCCGCGCGGGGGCCTGGACCCTGCCTGCGCATCGCACCGCCGCTTCCAACCCGTCGTTCTGATCCTCGGGTCGTTCATCCGCCGCTGACGAATCTCGTCGCGGCCGCACGCGCATTGGCATGGTCCGGGCGAATCACTTCTTTCCGATTCGGCCGCTCCACTTCGGAGGACACCCATGTCCCGCGCGCTTTCGCGTACCCGCAAGATCCTTTCCCAGAATTTCCTCGTCGACGCGGGCGCGGTTCACCGCGTCGTGCGCTCGTCCGGCGTGACCGGCGACGATCTCGTCGTCGAGATCGGCCCCGGCGACGGCGTGCTCACCCGGCGGCTACTGGCCGCGAGCCGACGCGTGCTGGCCTACGAGAAGGACCCCCGCTACGCCGGGCGGCTCGCTCGCCGCTATGCCGGAGATCCACGAATCCGCTGCTACCACATCGATATTCGCGACGTCCGCCCGCCGCGCGAACCCTTCGCGGTGGTCGCGAACGTCCCCTTCGCCGCGACCACAGTCATTGGACGATACCCCCAGCAATCAGCGTGACCGGGGCGCATTCGGGCGGTATGGACATTGAACCGCATCGCGGCACCGGCCGCGCTGCCATCCCCCGAACTCGGTGGAGGCTTCGATG
>NZ_JAMRXH010000011.1 GCF_023740735.1 Nocardia sp. CDC159 | reverse complement strand
CGCGGCGGCGGGCAGTTCGTTCACCATGCTGCGCTTCGCCGATCCGGAGGTTCCCGACGTCGTCTACCTGGAGCAGCTGACCAGTGCGTTGTATCTGGATCGCCGCGCCGACCTGGAGCTCTACCGCGTGGTGATGGAGCGGCTGGTGGTGCAGGCCGAGACGCCGGAGCGCTCGCGGGAGCTGCTGCGGGAGAAGGCCGAACTGCTCTGACCGTGCCGCGGCGCGCCGTCCGAGCCGATCGGCGGTAGCGTCGCTGATCATGAACCGAAGGGTTCGTCGCGCGGGGACGAGCTATCTGCTGCTGTTGCCGAGCCTGATCGGCGTCGGCGGCTTCCTGCTGGCTCCGATCGTCGTGGTGGCGTGGCTGAGCCTGCACAGCTGGAATCTGCTGGGGCCGATGCGGTTCGTCGGCCTGCACAATTGGCGTTCGGTGCTCGGGGATGCGGAGTTCGGGCATGCGCTGCTGGTCACGCTCGCGCTGACGGTGCTGGTGGTGCCGGTGCAGACGGTGCTGGGTTTCGCGGTCGCGATGCTGGTGGCGCGCCGCCGCGGCGGATCGGCGTTCCGGGTGGTGTTCGCACTGCCGTGGATGTGCGCGCCGGTGGTGATCGGCGTGGTGTGGCAGTGGATCTTCGCGCCGACCGGGGGCGCGCTCGATGCGGTGCTCGGCCGCCGGATCGAATGGCTGTCCGATCCGGCGCTGGCGCTGCCCTCGGTCGCGGCGGTGAGCATCTGGTCGAATGTGGGCTATGTGGCGCTGTTCTTCGTCGCGGGCATCCGGGCGATACCGCGCGAGGTGCTCGAGGCCGGGGCGCTGGACGGGGCCACGGGGTGGCGGCGGATCCGCTGGCTCACGCTGCCGCTGCTGCGGCCGACCATGTTCTTCGTGCTCGTCACCGGAATGCTCGCGGCCTTCCAGACCTTCGACACCGTCTACGCGCTCACCAGGGGTGGACCGGACGGGCGCACGGATGTGGTCGCCATGCGGATCTTCGCCGAGACGTTCGATGCCGCCCGCCCCGGGCGGGCGGCGGTAATGGCGCTGGTGGTCTTCGCGGTGCTGTTCGCGATCACGCTGGCGCAGCATCGGTATTTCCGCGCCGGGGGTGAGCGTGCGCGGTGAGCTGCTGCGCGGCGGCGTGGCGTATCTGGTGCTGCTGGGCGGGGCCGCGCTGACGGTGGCGCCGCTGGTGTTGAGCGCGCTCACGGCGCTGAAGTCACCGCGGCAGTTCGGCGCGGATTCGCCGCTGGCGCTGCCGAATCCGTGGACCGGGGAGAACTTCCGCCTGGTGCTGGATCAGGGGCTGGGCCGGGCCCTGGTGGTGACCGCACTGATGACCGCGTGCATCACGCTGGGGCAGCTGGTGTTCTCGGTGCTGGCCGCCTATGCCTTCGCCCGCACCGAATTTCCCGGACGCGACGCGCTGTTCTGGGTGTATCTGGCCACCATGATGGTGCCGCCGATGGTCACGCTGATTCCGCTGTACCTGATGTTCGCGAAGGCGGGTCTGCTGAATACCTTCTGGGCGCTGGTCCTGCCGTTCGTCTTCGGATCGCCCTACGCGATCTTCCTGCTGCGGCAGTACTTTCGCGGCATACCGGAGGAGTTGATCGGGGCGGCGCGGCTGGACGGGGCGTCGACGCTGGACGTCATCGTGCACGTGGTGGTCCCGATGAGCCGCCCGGTGCTCGCCACGCTGACGGTGATCACGATCGTCTCGCAGTGGAACAACTTCATGTGGCCGCTGGTGGCCAGCAGCGGCCCACGCTGGCAGGTGCTGACGGTGGCGACGGCGAATCTGCAGACCGAATACGACGCGCGGTGGACGCTGGTGCTGGCCGCGACCACGCTGGCCATCGTGCCACTGGTGGTGGTGTTCCTGGCGTTCCAGCGGCAGGTGCTGCGGTCGATCTCGTGGACGGGGCTGAAATGAAGTCCTCGACGCAGATGGTGCTCGGCCTCGTCACGGCCGCGGTCGTGCTGATCGCCGCGGCGCTGTGGCTGGGCCGCGAGGACGACGGCGCGGGGCGCACCCTGCTGCGGCTGCGGATCTGGGACGACAGCTTCGTGGCGGCCTACCGCGCCTCGCTGGACGAGTTCGAGCGAGCCAATCCCGATGTGCGGGTGGATGTCACCGTGGTGCCGTGGGCGTCGTATCCGCAGAAGTTGCGGCTGGATGTGGCGGGCGGGACCGCCGACGATCTGTTCTGGACAAATCTGTACGAGGACTACGCCGACGCCGGGCGGCTGCTCGACATCGGTGCGCTGCTCGGTCCCGAGGCGGCCCGGGCCTGGGACCCGTCGGCGGTCGCCCAATACACCAGGAACGGAAGGCTCTGGGCGGTACCGCAATTTGTGGACGGTGGCACCGCCGTGTACTACAACCGGGAGCTGCTCGCCGCCGCCGGGGTGGATCCGGCCGAGCTGGCGACGCTGCGGTGGAGTCCGGGCGAAGACGACACCTTCCGCCCGCTGCTGCGGCGGCTCGCGGCGGTGGCGCCGTGGGCGTACAACGCCGCCAACGACTTCCAATCCATCAACCTGCCGTATCTGGGTTCGGCCGGTGGGCGCTTCCAGGACGGTGGCCGGTTCGTCTTCGACGGTCCGGCGGGGGTCACCGCCTTCGGATATCTGACCCGGCTCGTCGCCGATGGGCTGGCGCCCTCGGCGGCCGATACGAATACCAACCGCGATTTCGCCAAGAACGCCTTCCTGCAGGGCAAGCTGGCGCTGTTCCAATCGGGCACCTACAACCTGGCCCAGATCGCCCGGCAGGCCACCTTCGGCTGGGGCGTGGCGATGCTGCCGCACGGACCGGCCGGACGAGTCAGCACCGACAATGCCATCGGTGTCGCGGGCAATGCCGCCACCCGTCATCCCGACGCGGTCCGACGCGTGCTGGCGTGGCTGGGCGGGGCGGCGGGCAATCGGTATCTCGGCGTGCACGGGGCAACGATTCCCGCGGTCTCGGCCGTGCAGCAGGTCTATCGGGACTACTGGTCACGCAGGGGGATAGATGTCGGCCCGTTCTTCGATGTGCTCGCCGGGCCGCGGATCGAGTCGGGGGGCGGGCCGGGTTTCCCCGCGGCGCTGAAGGCGATCGACCCGATTCTCGGTGAGATGTTTCTCGGCCGAATTCCGGTGCCGGAGGCCCTCGCTCGCGCCCGCGCCGCCGCGGAGCGGGCGGCGGGTCCGCAGTGAGAATCACATTCGGCTGATATCCACCAGCGGGGTGCGCGGGCCGAATTTGGGCCTGCGGGCCTGGCCGGAGATTTCCAGCAGCCGGACCGCGCGATAGCGGTGCGGGCGCAGCGGTTCGAGGTATTCGACCATGGCGTCGTCGTCGAGGGGACGACCCAGCAGCGTCCAACCGACGGTCGCCGCGAGGTGGTAATCGCCGACCGAGAGGGCGTCCGGATCACCGAAGGCGCGCTGCGCGATCTCGGCGGCGGTCCAGACTCCGATACCGGGGACCGTGCACAGGCGGCGGGCCGCCTCGGCGTGGTCCAGTTCGGCCGCCTGCTCCAGCTTGTCGGCCATGCGGGCGGCCAGCACGATGGTCCGGGCGCGCTGCGGATCGACGTTGGCGCGGTGATAGACCCAGGACGGCAGGTATCGCCAGGTCTGCGCGTCCGGCGGCACCCGCATCGGGCCGGGCACCGGCCCGGGGGCCGGTTCGCCGTACTGCCACACCAGCTTTCGCCAGGACGCGCGGGCGGAAATGAGGTGTACGCGCTGCTCGAGCACCGCGGGGACCAGGGTTTCGAAGACCAAACCGGTGCGCAGCATGCGCAGACCCGGATGGCGGCGATGCGCCGCGGCGATCTTGGGATGATCCGGGGCGAAATCGCTGACGTCCTCGTCCAGGCAGAACATATGCGGCAGCCGATCGAGGAACTCCGCGGCGCCCGGACCCCACGCGCGGGCCGAGACGCCGCACGGACCGGATTGCGCCAGTCGGTAGGTCACCGGGCCGCTCGGTAGGCGCGAGGCCCGCCAGTGCGCTCCGTCCGCGGTCACCCGGTGGCAGGGGTCGCCGCCGCTGCGCCGCAGCGGCGCGATGGTGTGCGCGAGATCGATGGGGCGGTCGGCGGTCACCGTGCGCATCGCGCCGTCGATCTGGGTTGCCACCGGGACATTGTGCCCCGGACCGCGCGGATGGCGACCCCGAACCGCCCGCGCCGAAGCGGGCGCTAGGTTGTAACGGTACGATCACACCCGGCGATTTCCCATTTGTTCGGCCACATCGGCAATTGATGGGCATCCGCCGCCACGGAGGTTTTCATGGTTACCAATCTTCTGAACTGGCTGCTCAATGCGTGGGGCACCGTCTTCGCCGGAAGCTCGGGCTATCAGATTCCGCCGGGCACCCTGCCGTTCGGCAGCTGATCTCGCCCGATCGCTCAACGGCCCAGCAGCAGCTGGGCCAGATGCCGACCCGTGCGGCCGCCCAGCTGGGCGGCCTGGGTACGGCAGGAGAAACCGTCCGCCAGGAACGTGGCGTCGACGTCCGCGCGCAATGCTGGCAGTAGGCCGTTCTCCGCGACCGCAACCGAAATGTCGTAATGCCCGGCCTGCATGCCGAAATTACCGGCAAGTCCGCAGCATCCCGTGATTTCGATCACTTCCGCGCCCGCCTGCCGCAGGATTCGCCGATCCGCCTCGAAGCCCAGCACGGCGTGCTGATGACAGTGCGGCTGGACGAGCACCGTGCGCCCGCCGAGATCGGGTGGCCGCCAGCCGGGCTCGGCGGTGAGGAATTCCGCCAGCGTGCGCACGGCGCGCGCCGTCGGGGCGGAGCGCGGATCGTCCGGTAGCAGCTCGCCCAGATCCGAGCGCAGCACCGCGGTGCACGACGGTTCCAGGCCGACCACGAGCCCGCCATCGCGGATATGCTCGTCGAGCGCGGACAGTGTGGCGCGCAGGCGGGTGCGAGCGCCGTCGAGCTGGCCGGTGCTGATCCAGGTGAGTCCGCAGCACACCCGGCGTTCGGGTACGACGATCTCGTGGCCGAGGGATTCGATGATTTCCACAGCCGCCCAGGCGATTTCGGGCGCGAAGGCACTGGTGAACGTGTCGACCCACAGCATGACCGGCGGATGTTCGCGCACCGGGCGATGGGCGCGTCGCCGTGACCATTCGGCGCGAAAGCTCCGGCCCGCCAGGGTTGGCACCGCACGACGGGGATCCATACCCGCGGCGCGCAGGCCGAGGCGACGCAGCGGGGTCACGGCGGTGAGAGCATTGGCCAGGCGGGGGATGCGGGTGGCGGCCGCGAGCCAGCGCGGGAGTTGGCCGAGCGCGTAATGGTCGCGGGGGCGAAGGCGGCCCCGGTAGCGCCGGTGCAGCGTTTCGGCCTTGTAGGTGGCCATATCCACGCCCGCGGGGCAGTCGGAGCCGCAGGCCTTGCAGGACAGGCACAGATCCAGCGATTCGGCGACGGCCGGTGAGCGCCAATCCAATTCCCCGTGGACGACCTCCTGCAACACCCGGGCCCGGCCGCGGGTGCTGTCCTTTTCGTCGGCGGTGGCCAGATAGGACGGGCACATGAAGCCGCCCGCGGCGCGGGTATCGGCCCGGCACTTGCCGATTCCGACGCAGCGGTGCACCGCGGTCCCGATATCGCCGTCGGCGGGGAATGCGAAGCCACCGACGGGTGGCGTCGGCCGCAGCCCCGCCAGCCGCAGATCGGCATCGATCGGGCGCGGGCGCACCAGGACGCCGGGATTGAGCGCGTCGTCGGGATCGAACAGGCTCTTGAACTCGCCGAACGCGGCGAGCGCCTGCGGCGAGTACATACGCGACAGCAGTTCCGAGCGAGCCCGGCCGTCACCGTGCTCACCCGACAGCGAACCACCATGGCGGACAACCAGATCCGCGGCATCCTCGAGAAAGGCCCGGAACCGCCGCGGTGCGTCGGCGATCGGCAGATCGAGCCGGACATGGATGCAACCATCGCCGATATGCCCGTACAGCAGGCCGTCGACCCCGTGCGAGCGCATGAGCTCGTCGAATTCGCGCAGATACGCACCGAGCCGGCCGGGCGGCACCGCCGCGTCCTCCCAGCCGGGCCAGGCCGGAGCACCCGCGGGCGTGCGCCCCGCCAGCCCCGCGCCATCGGCTCGGATCCGCCACAGCCGGGCGGCCTCGGACGCGTTCGACACGATCCGGGTGCCGAGCGCATCGGCGGTGCGGCACAACCGAATCGCCGTCTCGTGGGCGAGCTCCGCGCTGTCGGCTGCGAGTTCCACGAACAGCCAGCCCCCACCCCGGGGAAGTTCCGGCACGGTCCCCCGGTGCGCGCGTACCACATCCACCAGGCGGGCGTCGATGCCCTCGACCGCGACCGGCGCGCAGGCCATGACCGCGGCGATATCGTCGGCGGCCGTGGCCATATCGGCATAGCCGAGCACGACCAGCAGCGTCGCCGCGGGCAGCGGGACCAGCTCGACCGCCGCCTCCAGCAGCAGTCCGCACGTCCCCTCGGCGCCCACGAGCGCCCTGGCCGCCGACGAACCGCGTTCCGGCAGTAGATGTTCCAGTCCGTAGCCGGAGGCCTGACGCTCGAAGCGGCCCAGCTCGGTACGGATCAGGGCGAGGTGGCGGTGCGTGAATTCGGTGAGGCCGGGGACCACCGCCGGATCGTCGCCGAGGGTTCGCTCGACGCCCGCGCCATCCAGAATGCGCAGCTCCCGCACGGTATCGGAGGTGCGGCCCCACGCCACCGCATGCGGGCCGCAGGCGTTGTTGCCGATCATTCCGCCCAGGGTGCAGCGGTTCTGGGTGGAGGGGTCGGGGCCGAAGCGCAGGCCGTGTGGTGCGGCGGCGCGCTGCAATTCGGCCAGGACCACGCCGGGTTGGACCCGCGCGCAACGGGTTTCGGGATCGATCCGCAGCACCGCGTGCATGTGCCGACTGAAGTCGAGCACCAGGCCCGTCCCGATCGCGTTGCCCGCCACCGAGGTTCCCGCGCCGCGTGCGGTGACCGACAGGCCCTCGGCCCGCGCCAGCTCCAGCGCCGTCGCGACATCGTCCGCGCCGCGCGGGAAGACCACCGCGGCCGGGCGGACCCGATAGTTGGAGGCGTCGGAGGAGTACTCCGTGCGCCGCCGCTCGTCGGCGTCCACCTCGCCGTCGAGTCCGGCACGCAGGGCCCGCACCCACGAATCGGTCATGGGGCCACCCTAATCCGACCAGGCACGACACCGGCCGGGCGTACGGTCACGAGGGTGGAAATCAGCACTGGCGGCCGGATCCTGATGATCGGCCTGCATCCCCGGGCATTGGACTACAGCAAGTTTCCGGGTCTCGACGAGGCCGGGCTCACCGCGCGCATCGAGGCCGGGCACGCCGCCCTGCGCGCGGCCGGATTCGACACCGAATCGTGTTCGGTCGACGCCGAGCCCGAGGCGGCCGAGGCACAGATTCGCGCGCGGCTGGCCACGGGGGAATTCGCCCTGGTGCTGATCGGGGCGGGCATCCGGGCGAGTATCGATCACACGCTGCTGTTCGAACGGATCGTCAACGTGGTGCTCGAGGCCGCGCCCGGCGTCCGGTTCTGCTTCAACACCTCGCCCGAGACCACCGTGGACGCGCTGCGCCGCTCGGCGGCACCCCGGATCAGCTGACCGCGAGGACGATTTTGCCCAGGCCGTGGCCCGTCTGGCTCTCCCGCTGGGCCGCGGCCGCCTCGGCGAGCGGGTAGATCCGCGGCGGACCGGGCAGGCGGAATTCCCCCGCGGCGACCGACCGCGCCACCCGCTCGACGACATCCAGCGCCGGACCGCCCGTGCGGGCGTAGAACCGCACCCCCTTGTCGCCCGCGCCGCCATCGGCGATGGTGACGATGCGATCGGTGCCACCGCGCAATTCGATCGCGGCATCGAGGAATCCATGCCCGGCACAGTCGAAGATCGCGTCGACACCGTGCGGGGCGAGGGCGCGCACCCGCTCGACCACGCCGGCGCCGTAGGTGGTGGGGATGGCGCCGAGGTCCCGCACCACCTGCTGATTGCCCGCCGAGGCCGTGCCGATGACCCGCGCGCCCGCCGCGTGGGCGAGCTGCACGGCCATCGCACCGACCGCGCCCGACGCGCCGTTGATCAGCACGGTTTCCCCGGACTTCAGCTCCAGGGCGTCGAGCCCGCCCGCGGCGGTGTTCGCCGCGACCGGGACCGCGACCGCATCCTCGAACGACAGCTGCGCGGGCTTGGGGGCCAGCGCCTTGGCCAGGGTGTACTCGGCGTAGCCGGTGTTGTCCGCCGACCAGCCGATCACCTCGTCGCCCACCTGCCAGGGGGCATCGGGGCCGACCGCGTCCACCACGCCGGCGATCTCGAATCCGGCGCCCGCCGGGAACACCAGCGGGCCGAACGCGCCCTCGCGGCGCTTCCAGTCCGCCGGATTGACGCCCGCCACGCGCACCGCGACCCGCACCTGTCCAGCGCCGGGGTCGGGGACGGGCAGATCGACCAGCTCCAGGACCTCGGGTCCGCCGAAACGCTCGAATCGAATGGCCTTCACGCAAGTCGACTCTACGGGCCGGAACTTTCGCTGTCCGCGAACGAGGGACCGCGTGGGGAAGGCTTGCCCTCAACCATTGTTTAGGTCTTAGTGTCGGTGGCCCGGGGTTACATGGTCCGGGAGCGGAAGGAGCGGTGGATGAGCATCGAATCGGTGGCGTGGAGTCAGCTGTACCGGCAGGCGTACGCGCCGCAGGAGCGGCGCGCGCTCAGCCGGGCCACGGCCGCGCGCATGCTGCGGTTCGCACGGCCGCACCGAGCGGCGCTGATCGGATTCCTGCTGTTCAGCGTGTTGTCCGCGCTGCTGACGGTGGCCAATCCGGTGCTGGCCGGGCAAGTGGTCGACAAGATCGTCCGGCATGCCGAGCCGCGGTCGGTGGTGGTGCTGGCCGTGATCATCGGCGTGGTCGCGGTGGCCGACGCGGCGCTGGGGATCGTGATCCGGTGGCTGTCCTCGCGGATCGGCGAGGGGCTGATCCTGGATCTGCGCACGGCCGTCTTCGACCACGTGCAGAAGATGCCGATCGCCTTCTTCACCCGCACCCGCACCGGCGCGCTGGTGAGCCGGTTGAACAGCGATGTGATCGGCGCACAGCGGGCCTTCAGCACCACGCTGTCCGGAGTGGTCACCAATATCGTGACGCTGCTGCTCACCCTGGTCGTCATGGTCCGGCTGTCGTGGCAGATCACATTGCTCGCCCTGGTGCTGCTGCCGCTGTTCATGCTGCCCGCGCGGCGCATGGGCGAGCGGATCGCCGGAATCCAGCGCGAGGCCGCGCAGCTCAATGCCGCGATGAGCACCCAGATGACCGAGCGCTTCTCCGCGCCCGGCGCGACGCTGGTCAAGCTGTTCGGGCGGCCGCGACAGGAGTCGGCGGAGTTCGCGCTGCGGGCCGGGCGGGTGCGCGATATCGGGGTGCGCACGGCAATGCTGCAGACCGTCTTCGTCACCGCGCTGACGCTGGTGTCCGCGCTGGCGGTGGCGCTGGTGTACGGGCTGGGCGGCTGGTACGCGCTGCGCGGTGAGCTGGACGCCGGTGCGGTGGTGGCACTTTCGCTGCTGCTGACCCGGCTGTACACCCCGCTGACCGCACTGGCCAGCGCCCGGGTCGACATCATGTCGGCGCTGGTCAGCTTCGAGCGGGTCTTCGAGATCCTGGATCTGAAGCCGCTCATCGAGGACGCGTCCGATGCCAAACCCGTTCCGGCGGGCCCGGTTTCGGTGGAATTCGATGATGTGCACTTCGCCTATCCGGCGGCCGACAAGGTGTCGCTGGCCTCGCTCGAGGATGTCGCCACTCTCGACACCCGCGGCGGGGTGCAGGTGCTGCACGGCATCTCGCTGCGCGCCGAGCCCGGGCAGATGATCGCGCTGGTCGGATCGTCCGGGGCGGGCAAATCGACCATCGCCCAACTGGTTTCGCGGCTGTACGACGTCGACTCCGGCGCGGTCCGGATCAATGGCGTGGACGTGCGCGAGCTGACCGGGCGCTCCATTCAGGACGCGGTCGGCCTGGTCACCCAGGACGGCCACCTGTTCCACGACACGATTCGCGCCAATCTGCTGCTGGCCCGTCCCGAGGCGACCGAGGACGAGCTGTGGGACGCCCTGCGGCGCGCCCGTCTCGCCGAACTGATCGAATCGCTGCCCGACGGCCTGGACACCATGGTCGGCGAGCGCGGTTATCGGCTGTCCGGCGGCGAGCGCCAGCGCCTGACCATCGCCCGGCTGCTGCTCAAGCAGCCGCGCGTGGTGATCCTCGACGAGGCCACCGCCTCGCTGGACTCCACCTCCGAGGCCGCCGTGCAGGAGGCCCTGGGCGAGGCGCTCGCGGGCCGGACGGCGCTGGTGATCGCGCACCGGCTGTCCACCGTCCGCGGCGCCGACCAGATCCTGGTGGTCGAGGACGGGCGCATCGTTGAACGCGGCACCCACACGCAGCTGCTGGCGGCCCGCGGCCGCTACGCCGATCTGTACCGCACCCAGTTCGCCGACGATCCGGCGCCCGCGGCGGCCTGATCGGTCAGCCGCGCAGCGCCAGGTCGAGTTCGTGGAACAAGGTGACCTGCCGCGTCCGCCCCGGCGCGCGCGGCGGGAAACGCCGCAGCACCTCGCGCACCTCGGACGGCGCGTGCGCGGCCGCCCAGCGCAGTTCCGCCCGCGCCGCCGCGGCGTCGCCATCGGCCGCCGACTCCCGGGCCAGCGCCGCGTAAACCGCCGGTCCCAGCAGATGTTTCGACTGGTGCGGTGTCGCCAGCGGGTGAATGTAGGGGACGGCGACCGCGCACTGCGCGGCGCGGGCGGCGGCCGTGGCGGCCGGATCGCCGATCTCGCGCGCGGCCGCGAAGGCCGCCCAGGCGAGGGTGCGCAGCCGGGCCGTCCGCTCGCCGTCGCGAACATATTCGCGCGCACCGGCGATCGCCTCGCGCGGGCGGGCGTCACCGGGGGCCGCCGTCTCGAACAGCGGCAGTACCCGTTCGGCGCAATCGGCCGCCCAGTCCGTCGCCGTGCGGCGCTCATCGATGCTCAGCGGCAGCTCTGTCATCGGTCCTCACTTCGTCGCAGGTCCACCGCCCCGACGCTATCGCTGAAGAATCGGTTGAAACTTGGGCGCGCAGGCCCTGCGAGAACGATGCGAGATCCTCAAATCCCGCGATGCGGCCTGGCCGTGGCCGATCCGGCCGCTGTTGCCGGGCATGTGCCCCGCGCGGCGCGCGTACTGCTTCCCGAGATCGACGCGAAATCCGCACCGGCATAAGGATATTCGCTCGTTGATCGGCCTGGGGACCGCGCTTACAGTGGGGTGGTGGGCAGCTGCTTACCGGCCGTCGGCCCGGGGGAAGGGTTCTCATGACCGCGAACACCGAAGCACGCCGATACCCCTTCGGCGAACCGGTCCGCCTCGATATGCATCCGCTCTACGCGAAACTGCGCCGGGAGGAACCGATCTCGCGCGTCAGACTCCCGTACGGCGGGGAGGGCTGGCTGGTAACCCGCTACGACGAGGTCAAACAGGTGCTCGCCGATCAGCGCTTCAGCCGCGCGGTCACGGTGGACCGCGAGGACATCCCCCGCATGACACCGACTCCCGCACGTCCGGATTCGCTGCTGAGTATGGATCCGCCGGAACACACCAGGCTGCGCAAGCTGGTCGCGAAGGCGTTCACCGGCCGCCGCGTCGAACAACTGCGTCCGCTGGTGCACCGGATCGTGGACGAACTGCTGGACCGGCTGCAACACTGCCGACCACCGGCCGATCTGATCGCGAGTTTCGCGCTGCCGCTGCCGGTTACGGTGATCTGCGACATGCTCGGCGTGCCGACTCGAGACCAGCATCGGTTCCGCGAGTTCTCCGACGCCGTGCTGTCGACCAGCGCCCACACCCGCGAGCAGATCGATGCCGCCCAGCTCGAACTCGAGCGCTATCTGGCCGAATTGGTCGCCCAGCGCCGCGAACGTCCGACCGACGATCTGCTGGGCGCCCTGGTCGCGGCCCGCGACGACGAGGACCGGCTCACCGAGGACGAACTGGTGAACCTGGGCATCACGCTGCTGGTGGCCGGGCACGAGACCACCGCCAACCAGATCGCCAACTTCACCTATCTGCTGCTCACGCACCGAGAGCAGTGGGAGCTGTTGCGCGACAACCCCGATCGGGTGCCCGGCGCGGTCGAGGAACTGCTGCGCTATGTGCAACTGGGCTCCGGCGGCGGCTTCGCCCGGGTGGCGACCGAGGACGTCGAACTGGCCGGGGTGACCGTGCGCGCGGGCGAGGCGGTATTCGCCGACACCCAGGCCGCCAACCGCGACGATGCGGTCTTCGACGATGCGGAGACCCTGAACCTGCTTCGTGAACACAACCCGCACATCACCTTCGGCCACGGCGCCCACCACTGCCTGGGCGCGCGGCTGGCCCGAATCGAGCTCCAGATCGCCCTGGCCGCCCTCCTCCGCCGCCTTCCGTCCCTGCGGCTGGCCGTACCCCCGGAGGAGGTGCCGTGGAAGTCCGGCCTGCTGGTGCGCGGGCCGAAACAACTCCTCGTGAGCTGGTGAGCGGTCTTGTGAGCCAACGCGATACCCGCCATCGGTCAGCTGGTAGCGGGCGCCAGCCGAGTTCTGGTGCTGGCGGTTTCGGCGCTCCGATCGACGCGACGTGACCAAGCGACCAGACCCAGCGCGGCGAGGCCCAGCAGGGCGCTGAGCCAGGCGACCGCGGGATAGCCCATGCCCGCGCCGAGCACCAGGCCGCCGAGCCAGGGGCCGAGGGTGATGCCGATATTGAAGGAGACGACATTCGCGGCGGGGCCGAGGGTGGTGGCGGTGGGGGCCAGGGCGTAGACGCGGCTGTTGGAGACTGGGTTGGTGCCGAAGCCGAAGGCGCCCAGCAGGAAGACCAGGCCCGCGACCGGGACGATGTGGTGGGCGGTCAGGGCGAGCAGAGCCGAGGTGACGGTCAGCCCGGCGATGCCGACGGCGAAGGTGCGGGTCGGGTGGGCGTCGGCGGTGCGGCCGCCGATGGCGATGCCGAGCAGGGCGCCGATGCCGTAGACGGCGAGCAGTACGGGGACCCAGCCGGGAGCGATCCGGGTGGTTTCGATCAGCAGTGCGCCCAGGTAGCTGAAGCTGGCCATCAATCCGGCGATCGCCAGGACGGTCGTGCCGTAGAGCAGCGCGATCCGGCCGGAGACCATGGCGCGCAATTCCTTTCCGATATCCGGCGCGGTGGTGGGGCGGCTGTCGGGTACGCGCAGCAGCACGCCGATCATCGCGATCGCCGACAGGATGGTGACCGCCCAGAACGCCGCGCGCCAGCCCAGATGCTGGCCGATGAAGGTACCCGCCGGGAGCCCGACGATGGTGGCGACCGTGAGTCCGCCAGCGACGATGCTCATGGCCCGCCCGCGTGCGTTCGGTGGCACCATGCCCACCGCGGCCGCGGCGCCCACCGACCAGAATCCCGCGTAGACGAAGGCCGCGAACACCCTGGTGCCGAACAGCACCCAGTAGTTCGAGGTGAGCACCGCGGCCACATGGGCGACGATGAACGCCGCGAGGAAGGCGATCAGCGCGCTGCGCCGCGACCAGCGCATGGTGGCGACGGCCAGAATGGGTGCGCCGAACAGCATGCCCAGCGCGAAGGCCGAGATCAGCAGCCCCGCCTGCGGTATCGAGACGCCGAGGTCGGCTGACATGTCGGGAAGCAGGCCCGCCGATATCAATTCCGAGGTGCCCTGGGCGAAGATCGATAGGCCCAGTATGTAGACGGCCAGGGGCATGGCACAGCCTTCCTGTTTTAGATCGTTCGGTTCAAAATATGGACAGCGCAAAGGTATTGGGTCGAGGTGATTTCGGCGGGAACTAGGCGGTCACAGTCGATCCAGTGCGATATTCGCGATGGCCGCCAGCGTCTTTCGGTCGGCGCCGCCCCGGGCCGCCACCCGCAGACCACTGATCGTCGCGACGACGAAGTGGGCGAGTTCGGTCGCGGGCCGCGCGTCCCGAATCTCGCCCGCCCGCTGCCCGGCGGCAATGGTCGCGGTGAGGGCCGTCAGGCGGCGATCCAGATCCGCGCGCAGCAGATCGGCGACCTCGGCATCGCGCGGGCCGAGCTCGACGATGGAGTTCACCACCAGGCAGCCCAGCGGATCGTCCTCGGGCGAGTCGACGGCCTTCCACAGCAGTTCGCGGACTTTGCCCTTGGCCGAGCCGGGCGCGTCGAGGGTGGCGAAGGTCGCCTCGTTCTTGACGTCCATGTACCGCCGCAGCGCGCGCCGGAACAGGTGGTGCTTGCTGATGAAGGTGTTGTAGATACTGCTGCGCCCCAAACCCGTTGCGGCGCAGAGGTCCTGGGTCGAGGTGGCCTCGTAACCGGCGGACCAGAACGCGCGCATCGCGGCGTCGACGGCCCGATCCTCGTCGAACTGCTTGGGTCGCGGCATGCGACGACCCTAGCACGTTTTGAACTGATCAGTCCAAAATAATCAGAACTCGCCGGCCACACCCAGCACCGTGCGGCCCGAGTGCTGTCCGGAGCGGATGGCGTGCAGCACCTCTTCGACGCGGGTGATGGGGGCGTAGTTCTCCAGCGCCGACAGGTGCCGGGGCTTCAGGTCCGCGCCCAAGCGGGCCCACAGGGCGCGGCGCTGTTCGATCGGGAAGTTCGCCGAGTCGATGCCCAGCAGGGCGACGCCGCGCAGGATGAACGGCAGGACGGTGGTCGGGAGTTCCGGACCGCCGGTGAGACCGCTGATCGCCGCGGCGCCACCGTATTTGATCGCACTGAGCACGAAGGCGAGGGATTTGCCGCCGACGCTGTCGACCGCACCCGCCCACTGCGCCTTGGCCAGCGGACGCAACTTCGCCTCCGGATCTTCGGGCAACCGGCCGATCACCGACTTCGCGCCGAGGGTGGACAGCAGCTCGCCCGCATCGGTCTTGCCGGTGGAGGCGACCACCTCGAATCCCAGACCCGCCAGAATGTCCACGGCCACGCTGCCGACGCCGCCGGTCGCGCCGGTCACCAGGATCGGGCCGGAGTCGGGTGTGATTCCCCGATCGAGCAGCGCCTGCACGCTCATGGCCGCGGTGAAACCGGCCGTGCCGAGGGCCGCGGCCTCCCGCATGGTCAGCCCGTCGAGTTTCACCACCCATTCGGCGGGGACGCGGGCGTATTCGGCGAAGCCGCCGTTGTGCGACATGCCGATCTCGTAGCCGTGTGCGACCACCTGATCGCCGGGGGTGAATTGGGGGTCCTGCGATTCGGCGACCTCGCCGACGATATCGATACCCGGGACGATCGGATACTCGCGCACCACACCGCCGCCGCGGGTGATCGCCAGCCCGTCCTTGAAGTTGGCACTGGAGTAGTGCACCTTGATCGTCACCGTGCCGGTGCCGAGGAACTCATCACCCACCTCCTCGCGCGCCAATGTCACACCGTTGTCCGTCTCGTGCGCCACCATCGCCCAGAACATGAATCCGAGCATAGGTCCGCGCGGGCGCTCGGGCAGGGTGGACGGGCCGGACGGTCAGCGGTCGTAGGAGGCCACGCCGACCGGGCCGACGCCCACGCACAGGTCCAATCCCGGGGTGTGGGAACCGATTCGAAGGACGCTGCCGTTGCCGACGAGCCGGACGTAGACGGTGTGCAGGCCCGCGCTGACCGGGGCGACGACGGTGCCGCCGTGTTCCAGCGCGACCGTGATTCGGCCGTCGCGACCGGCGAGGTAGTTGAGCTGGGCCGTCCAGTCGTGGTCGATGAGCGGACCGTCGAGCGGCAGGTCGACGGGTTGTTCGGTGGTGATGCGGTGGTCGCAGCCGGGTACTGGACCGGGCAGGATGGCTCGATTCCACCAGACCTGGGCGTCGGTGAGGCGTCCGGTATCGGTGAACATGCGCAGGCGCGGGGTGGCGTCGGCGAAGGTCCCCGGTGGCGCCGCCGCGGACAGTACGCGGCTGGCGAGGTTCTGCGGGTAGGTGAGCGGACTCAGCACATCCCAGGGCACCTCCTGATCGAGCAGCGGAGTACCGCCCGCACGCACGGCCGCGACGGCATTGCCGAGGTAGGTCCGCGTGGGGCTGATCGACCACGAGCGAACGAAGGTCGTGGTGGACCACAGACTGCTCGCCACGAATGCGATGCTCAGTGCCAGCGGGACGAGCGAGCTCGGGATACGCGGTCGGATGCGCTTCGGTGCGGCGGCATTCGGGCCGAGGAGCGGCAAGGCATGGACGCGGATCGGCGACGGTGCCGGCGTATCCGCACGGGTCCGGCCCGGGGCGCGCAGCAGCAGGGCGCCGACGGCGGTCAGCACCACCGCCACATCCGCCAGATAGCGCAGCGACTGCATGAGTTCCGCGGCGGTATTCGGGCCGCCTCGGACCAGCAGCACCGGGATCTGGGCAAGCAGGATGTACAGCGCCGCCGCGGCCCACACCGCGAACATCCGACGGCGGGCACGAATCGTCAGCGCCACAAGCGTTCCCAGCGCGATCCAGGACAGCGCGACGGCCCAGGGCGCAGGCACTGCCCACGGTGTCGACGGCAGCCAGCGGGCCCAGTTCCAGGGTCCGCCGAGCAGGGTCGGCACGATACCCAGGGACGTGGCGCTGTGCAGCAGGGCGCGCACGCCCGCGGCGTCGCTGCGTTCCTCGGCGACCTCGGTGACCGCGAGATACGTTGCCAGCCAGCACATCAGAACCACTGCCGAGCCGAACCAGAGCGGCGCGCCGCGGCGGGCGACCGTGCGAATCGCGCGGTCCCGGCCGTCGGCGTATCGGACCAGCACGGCCGCCCCGAAGGCCACGAACGGTACCACCGCCGCCTTCTCGAAAAACAGCAGCGCCACCGCCGACACCACGATTCCCGACGCCGCGTACCGCCGCCGCCCGGTGCGCACCAGCAGCACCGCGTCCGCGATCACCCACGCCAGCGCGCATTGCAGCGGCAATGCGTTCAGCGCCGCCGCCCACCACGCGAACGCGGGAATCGTCAGCGGGCAGAACAGATAGAACACCAGCGGACCGAGCACGGCCCACGGCGACCGGAAACCGGTCAGCACCACGACCATGCGCGCCACGGCCACCGACGCCGCCGCCTGTAGCAGCAGCATCGACACCACCGGCCCCGCCCAGGCCAGGGGCGCGAGGGCCGTGACGACCCAGGCCGTGACGAACGCCAGCGGCATGAAATGCCCGTCGTGGTCGTAGCCCAGCAGGTCGGTCGACAGCAGCGGATACGCGCCCGCGCGGCCGACGAGGATCAGATCATCCCAGTAGAAATAGCCGCGCGCGGCCACCCAACCGCGGATGCCGAGCTGGACCGCGATCAGGCAGGCGACGACGAGGAGGACCGGACGTGCGCGACCCATCCGTGCCGCGCGGTCAGCGAAAGCTGGGCGCGCGCTTGGCCACGAATGCGGAAATGCCCTCGCGACCGTCCTCGGAGTCGGCGAGGGCGGAGATGAAGGCGGCCTCGCGGGCCAGCTGCTCCTCGAGGTTGTGGCTGGAGGAGACCAGCAACAGCTTCTTGACATTGGCATTGGCGTGCCGGGGCCCGGCGGCGAAACGGGCGGCCAGGCCGTCGATCGTGGTGGCCAGTTCGGCGTCGGGCACCACCCGGTGCAGCAGCCCCCAGTCGAGCGCCTCGGCCGCGGCGAGGGTGCGGTTGGTCAGCATGAGTTCCTGGGCTCGGCGCAGGCCGATCAGGCGCGGCAGATAGTAGGACGCGCCGCCGTCGGGGCTGAGCCCGGCGCGGGTGTAGGCCATGGTGAAGGAGGCGGATTCGGCCGCGACCACCAGATCGCCCGCGATGGCCAGGCTGAATCCGGCCCCGGCGGCCGTGCCGTTCACCGCGACCAGCAGCAGCGCGTCCATCCGCGCGAACGACGACAGCGCCTGATGCAGATCCTCGGCCAATTCCTTGACGTACGCGCCCGATCCGCTCTCCGCGGCCGCCATCGCCTTCAGGTCGCCCCCGGCGGAGAAGAATTTCCCCGCACCGGTCAGCGTGACCACCTTGAGCGTGGGATCGTCGGCGCACAACGAGGCGATATGCGCCAGCTCCCGGCCCATGGTGGCGTCCAGCCCGTTGGCGGCCGTCGGCCGATCGAGGGTGAGCCGGGCGACCGCGCCCGTCCGCTCGTACCGGATCGTCTCGTAGTCGGTCATGCCGTTGCCTTCCCGTCGAGTCTGCCCGCCCAGCATGTCAAATACCCGATTCCGGCGATCATTGCGGGACCAGTTCCAGGCGCACGCCGAGCAACCGGACGGGCCGGTCGAGCTCGAAGCGGTCGAGAATCGCCACGGCGGTCCGCACGATCTCGTCGACATCGGTGGTCGGGACGGCCAGCTTGCGCTGTTTGGTGCGGGTGTAGAAGGTCTTGGTGCGCACGGTGACCCCGACGCGCCGAGTGACCCGGCCCGCTGCGAGCATCTCCCCGGCCACCTCGGCGGCCAGGCGGGCGACCTGCCGGGTGATCTCGGCGCGGTCGGTGAGGTCGTGCGGGAAGGTCTCGGATCGACCGCGCCCCACCGGGATTCGGGGTTCGGTCACCACGTCGGTATCGGCACGGCCGTGGCCGAGAATCCACAGATACGGGCCGGTATTGGGACCGAATTCCGCGGCCAGCGCGGCGCGATCGGCGGCCGCCAGCTGCGCGACGGTCTCGATGCCCAACTCGCTCAGGCGTTTCGCGATGCGGGGGCCGATACCCCACAGCGCGCTGGTCGGGCGGTGCGCCATCAGCTCGGTCCAGTTGTCGGCGGTGAGACGGAAGATCCCGGGCTCGTCGGGATGCTCGGGTCCGGGGTCGGCGTCGGCTCCCTTCCCGACCGCCTTGGCGAATCCGGTCGCCAGCTTGGCCCGAAGTTTGTTGTCGCCGATGCCGATCGAGCAGGTCAGCTCCAATTCCTCGATGGCGGAACGAATCTCGCGGGCAAGCGCGACCGGATCGTCGGTATCGGCGGCCAGGAACGCCTCGTCCCAGCCCAGCACCTCCACCCGCACCGGGAAGGTGCGCAGCAGATCCATGACCTCCGCGGAGGCCTGCTCGTAGGTCGCCAGATCCAGGGGCAGGAATACCGCGTCCGGACATTTGCGCGCCGCTGTGCGCAGCGGCATTCCGGCCCGCACACCGTAACCGCGCGCCGGATAGGACGCGCAGGTCACCACCTTGCGCGGCTCGTTCGGATCGCCGTTGCCGCCGACGACGACCGGCCGCCCGCGCAGTTCCGGGTGGCGGCGGAAC
This sequence comes from Nocardia sp. CDC159, assembly GCF_023740735.1. GTDB lineage: Bacteria > Actinomycetota > Actinomycetes > Mycobacteriales > Mycobacteriaceae > Nocardia > Nocardia pulmonis. The sequence goes on along the minus strand of NZ_JAMRXH010000011.1, from coordinate 242,716 downwards.
TCCACCGCCGCCTGGAACTGGTCGAGGTCCACGTGCAGCAGCCACCGGGGCACCCTCTCGTCTTACCGCACGCCGGTGACATTCGAGTGGAACCAGAATATTATTCTGGTTGTGAAGATTCGCGATCGGTTACTGCTCGCGGCCGAGCGGCAGTTCGCCGAGCACGGGGCCGTCGAGACGACCCTCGGGCAGATCCGCGACGCGGCCGGAGCCAGCGTCGGCGCGCTCTATCACCACTTTCCGGACAAGGCCGAGCTGTATCGACAGGTCTGGACGAATGCGCTGGCCGACTATCAGCGGCACCTGTGGCAGGTCGTCGGCGACAGCACCGACGCCCGCGCCGGGATCGAAGGCGGTGTGATCGAGCATCTGCGCTGGGTCGCCGAGAACCAGTACCGGGCCAAGGTGCTCACCTCCGCCCGGCCGCCCGGAGTGCGCGAGAGCGAGAGCAATCGGGAATTCCTGCGCAATGTGTGGCGCTGGTGGCGCACCCATGCCGGATACGGCACGGTGCGCGATCTCGAATTCGATCTGGTGTACGCGCTGTGGCTGGGACCCGCCCAGGAGTACGCGCGGCACTGGCTGGGCGGCGAGATCGTCACGGCCCCGACCGATATCGCGCCGGTGCTGGCCGATGCCGCCTGGCAGGCGCTGCGCGCACCCCGACCCGACGACAAGAAAGCAGACCGATGACCGCGACGCTGGATCTCGACCTCGCCCGCAAGGTGCTTGCGGCCCAACCCTTCAGCGCACTGGTCGGCGCGGAGATCACCGCCTACGGCGACGGCGCGGTCACGCTGACGATCCCCATCCGACCCGAGCTGGGCCAGCAGTTCGGATACGTGCACGGCGGCGTCCTCGCCTATGCCGCCGACAATTCGCTCACCTACGCGGCCGGTTCGGTACTCGGCCCGAACGTGCTGACCGGCGGATTCTCCATCACCTACCTGCGCCCGGCCGCCGGTGCGCGGCTGCGCGCCGAGGCCCGGGTCACCGGCGCCACGCGGCGGCAGGCCGTGTGCCACTGCGAGATCTACGCCGACGCCGAGGACGGCGCGTCGGTGCTGGTCGCGGTCGCGCAGGGGACCACGCGGGCGATCGAGCGGGAACTGGGTTCCGACGGGCGCTGATCGGCGGATCATCGTGCCGGTGGTCGCGAGGGGTGGCCGCCGCGCCCGAGCCGGCCGCGCCCCGCGAATCGACTTGGGGCGCGGCCGGTTCCGCTCGCTCAGGCCGAGGCCAGAGCGGCGCCGTAGGCCGGTTCGGCGATCGGCTCGATGGCGTAGGCCAGGATCTCGGCCACGTCGGCGACGGGGCGGACATCCAGCGACTCGAGCACATCGGCCGGGACGTCGTCCAGATCCGGCTCGTTGCGGGCCGGAATGAATACCGTCTTCAGGCCCGCGCGCTGGGCGGCCAGCAGCTTCTGCTTGACGCCGCCGATCGGCAGCACCCGGCCGTTCAGCGTGACCTCGCCGGTCATGCCGACATCCGCGCGGACCTGGCGGCCCAGTGCCAGCGACACCAGGGCGGTGACCATGGTGACGCCCGCGGATGGACCGTCCTTGGGCACCGCGCCCGCGGGGAAGTGGATGTGGATATCGCGATCCAGCACCCTCGGCTCGATGCCGATCTCCTCCAGATGGGAGCGGACGTAGGTCAGCGCGATCTGCGCGGACTCCTTCATGACATCGCCCAGCTGGCCGGTCAGGGTCAGCGAGCGCTCACCCTCGGCGGCATTGGCCTCGATGTAGAGGACGTCGCCGCCCGCCCCGGTCACCGCCAGGCCGGTGGCCACGCCGGGGACGGAGGTGCGCTCGACCGAATCCGGGGTGAACCGGGGACGGCCCAGGTAGTCCTTCAGATTCGCCAGGTCGACGGTGACCGCCTCGGGCTGTTCGCCTTCGGAGAGCCGAGTCGCGGCCTTGCGCAGGGCCTTCGCGATGAGCCGCTCCATCTGGCGGACACCGGCCTCGCGGGTGTAGTTGGCCGCGATCTCGCGCAGCGCCGCCTCGGTGACGCTCACCTCGTCGGCGGTCAGCGCGTTGCGCTCCAACTGCCGCGGGACCAGGAAGTCGCGGGCGATGGCCACCTTGTCGTCCTCGGTGTAGCCGTCGACCGTGATCAGCTCCATCCGGTCCAGCAGCGGGCCCGGGATGGTCTCCATGACATTGGCGGTCGCGATGAACAGCACATCCGACAGGTCCAGGTCCAGATCCAGGTAGTGGTCGCGGAAGGTGTGGTTCTGCGCCGGGTCCAGGACCTCGAGCAGCGCCGCGGCCGGATCGCCGCGGAAGTCCGAGCCGACCTTGTCGATCTCGTCCAGCAACACAACGGGATTCATCGAACCCGCCTCCTTGACCGCGCGCACGATCCGGCCGGGCAGCGCGCCGACATAGGTGCGCCGGTGGCCGCGGATCTCCGCCTCGTCGCGCACGCCGCCCAGGGCGACGCGAACGAACTTGCGGCCCAGTGCCCGGGCCACACTCTCGCCCAGCGAGGTCTTGCCGACACCGGGCGGGCCGACCAGCACCAGCACCGCGCCGGAGCCGCGGCCGCCGACGACCTCGAGTCCGCGGGCGGCGCGGCGGGCGCGCACGGCCAGGTACTCGACCATGCGGTCCTTCACCTCGTCCAGGCCGTGGTGGTCGGCGTCGAGCACCGCGCGGGCGGCCGAGATATCGGTGGAATCCTCGGTTTTCACCGTCCACGGCAGATCCAGCACGGTATCGAGCCAGGTCCGGATCCAGCCCGCCTCCGGGCTCTGATCGCTGCCGCGCTCGAGCCGGTCGACCTCGCGCAGCGCGGCCTCGCGGACGCTGTCGGGCAGTGCGGCGTTCTCGACGCGGGTGCGGTAGTCCTCCGCGCCGTCGGGCTCGTTCTCGCCCAGCTCCTTGCGAATCGCGTTGAGCTGCTGGCGCAGCAGGAATTCGCGCTGGGACTTCTCCATGCCCTCGCGGACTTCCTCGCTGATCTTCTCGGTGACCTCCATCTCGGCGATGTGGTCGCGCACCCAGGCGATCAGTTTGGTCAGACGCGTCGCGACATCCGGGGTTTCGAGCAATTCGCGCTTCTGCTCGTCGCTCAGATAGGGCGCGTAGCCCGCGACATCGGCCAGCGCCGACGGATCGGACATCTGGTCGATCATGTCGATGACCTGCCACGCCTCACGCCGCTGCAGCACCGAGACGACCAGCTTCTTGTACTCTGCCGCAAGCTCCTTGGTGCGCCCGTCCGGCGCGGGCGTCTCGACCGGCTCGGCCTCGACCCACAGCGCCGCACCCGGCCCGGTCACCCCGTGCCCGATCTTCGCCCGCCGCTCCGCACGCAACACGGCCGCCTTGGCCCCGCCGCGCATCCGCCCGAGCTGCTCGATCGTGGCGACCACGCCATAGGACGCATAACCCTCGGCCAACCGAGGCGCCAACAACACGGTCTCCAAATTCGCCGCCCGCGCCGCATCGATGGCCGCCTGCGCCGCCTCGTCCAGCTCGATCGGCACCACCATCCCCGGCAACACGATCGGCTCGGTCAGAAACAGCACGGGTAGTCGTTGTGGGGTACTCACAGTTTTCAGCCCCTTCCAAACCACGCCCTGGAGTACTGCCCCTCCAAGGTTGAGCGTTACCTACTCAACCCCCACCCCTCCGGGAATGTTCCGAACGGATGTTCACCGGCAGCGAACAGGGAGGCGGACGGTGGGACACCCCATGCTTCCCGACTCCGGGGAATCGCCCCGACCGCGGTGACATACTCGGGAAGATCGGCGTCGCGGGTTGCGGCGCTTCACGATCCACTTTCCGAAGGAGCAGATGAACATGCTGGCCGCACGTCTTCACCTGGGTAAGGAGCGTCGTCTCGAGGTGGAGGAGGTGCCGGTTCCGGAGCCGGGTCCCGATCATGTGCTGATCAAGGTCGAGGCGGCGGGGGTTTGTCTGTCGGATGTGCATTTGGTCGATGGGACGTTGTCTCCGCTGTATTTGAAGGGGGAGGTGGTGACGCTCGGGCATGAGGTGGCGGGGACGGTGCATGCGTTGGGGCCGGGGGTTACGCAGGCGAAGGTGGGGGATCGGGTGGTGTTGCAGGCGGGGGAGCTGCGCAACGGTGCGGTGTTCACCCGTGGGGTGGATTACGACGGTGGGTGGGCCGAGTACACGGTGGCGCGGGTGGATACGTTGGTGCCGCTGCCCGATGATCTGCCGTTCGAGCAGGCGTGCTTCATTCCCGATGCGGTGTCGACGCCGTGGGCCGCGATCACCGCTACCGCGCAGGTCCGGCCCGCGGAGCCGGTGGGGGTGTGGGGCGTTGGCGGGCTGGGGGCGCACGGTGTGCAGTTACTGCGGCTGGTGGGGGCGGCGCCGATCATCGCGGTGGATCCGCTGCCCGCGGCGCGGCAGCGGGCGCTGGAATTCGGCGCGGACTTCGCCTTCGACCCCGCCGACGAGGAACTGCGCAAGAAGATCTACGCGGCCACGAACGGGGCGGGGCTGGCGGCGGCCTTCGACTTCGCGGGGGTCGCGGCCGTGCGCGAGCAGGCCGCGGTCTGCCTGGGGCAGGGTGGTCGGCTGGTGTTGGTCGGGCTGACCGACAAGCCGATCACCCTCACCTACGGAACCATGTTCAGCTTCTTCGGCCAGCAGCTGCGCGGGCACTACGGCTCCGAGCCCGAGCATGTGAACCAGCTGGTGCAGTTGCAGCGGCTGCATCGGATCGACTTCGCCCGCTCGGTCAGCGCGGTGCTGCCGCTGTCCGACGCGCCCAAGGCCGTGCACGCGCTGGAGGCCAAGGAGGGCAACCCGATTCGGCTGGTGCTGAAGCCGTAGCGGCTACAGGCGGCGATCGAAGGCGACGGTCGCCGCCCCCGAACCCGGATCGACCGTGACCACCCGCAGCCGAACGGCTTCCCGGGTGATGTCCGCGACCATGAAACCGAGCTCGGTGAACGTCTGAAACAGATTGGGATGCACCGGTTTCGGCTTGCCGAGCACGTCGTCGTGCACGGACTTGGCGGTCGCGCCGGACACGATCTGCCGGGTGCCCCTGGTCGCCACGGTCGGCTCGAGCACCTGCAGCGAATGATCGTGTCCGGACAGCAGGAACTGGCACCGGCCGAGGACGTGCCGGTCCAGAAACGCCTTCACGTGCCGCCCGTCCAGCGGCTCTACCGTCACGCCCTCGTAGTTCCCGGCGTCGCCGTGCGGACCGTTGTTGATATACGGGTGGTGGGTGCAGACGATCTTCCACTTCGCCTGGGATTCGGCCAGGGCGCGATCCAACCACGCCGCCTGTTCGGTCATGAACGGCCCGTTCGGCGCCCAGTAGGGCGTCAGCACCTGGGGGATGTACGAGGCGGCCGGATTCAGGTCGAGAACGAAGAATTCGACGACGGGGCGCTGCTGCGGAATCCGCACCGAGTAGTAGCGGGCGGGCATGTACCAGCGTGCCGAACGCCGGTGATAGCCCACCTCGAAGTCACCGCGCTGCAGCCATCCCGCGTCGCCGGGGAGGACCGTGCTGGTGTCGTGATTGCCGAGTGCCATCAACCACGGGAAATCCAGGCCGTGATTGGGCTTTTCGAACTTGTCGGCGAACTGGACGTCGTCCTCGGTCCACGGTCCGTTCTCGTAGATGTTGTCGCCGAGGCCCAGGGCCAGCGAGAACGGTTCGCGCCGATGCATATCCCGCATGGCATCGGCCACCAGCCACTGCGGCCGCTTCCCGGTCCCGGCGTCGCCGGTCAGCAGAACGCGCAGGTTCTCGGTGGTGGGCAGCGGTAATTTGCCCGCCGTCGCGGGCTCGGCCACCGCCACCCCGCCGACGGCCGCCACCCCCGCCACCGCGGCCGCGCCCGCCAGAAATCCCCGGCGGCCCACGTGCGTGCTGTCGTCCATCCCTGTGCTCCCTCTCGCATCACCAGATTGGTCGAGTGACCAGTATTCTCGGATGCGCGACCCGCGCGCCGAATCCTGTTTGCCTGACGGCGAACGACGGGTGAAAACGGCCCGACCCACCGCGATTGACACTCGATTGGACCGATGGAAATGTTGGAATCCCGACATCTCACGTCCAGGTTCTGCGCAAGGGGGATCCCACGATGACGACACTCGCCGGCGGGGTGTTCATCGACTGGGAACACCTCACCGGCCAGCCGAAAGTCGTCGTCGACCTGATCACCTTCCCGATCTTCAGCGCGCTGGCCGGATGGCTGACCAACTGGACCGGCGTGCTGATGCTGTTCTGGCCGGTGTTCTTCCGCGGCATCCGCATTCCGGGGCTGCACGTGCTGTACCCCTACTTCCCGCGCCGCGTCCAGGTATTGCCGACCTTCTCCGGGGATGGTAGGCAGATCGGCTTCCAGGGCTTCATCCCCGCCCGCGCCGAGAAGATGGCCAGTATCTGCGTCGATATGGCGATCATGCGCATCGGCAGCCCGAAGGACTTCATCCACGAACTCGACCTCGAGGGCGTCGCGGACTACATCGCCGAGGTCGCCCGCACGCGGGTGCAGCCGATCGTCGACGAGATCATGATGCGGGAGAACCCCGACCTGTGGCGCGCGGTGCCGCGTCCGGCGCGCGCGATCCTGTACCAGCGGGTGGAGCGCGAATTACCCGCGCTGACCCGGCGCGCCTTCGAGCAGCTCGGCGACAACGTCGATCAGCTCATCGATATCAAGAGCTTCGTCATCCGGTACCTGCGCGCCAATCCCTACATCCTCAAGGATCTGACCACCACGATCGCGGCGCCGGAGCTGCGCTTCATGATCCGCATCGGCCTGCTCGGCGCGCCCTTCGGATTCCTGCTCGCGCTGTATATGCAGGTGCACCATGACATTCCGGTGCTCGGCTGGATTCCGGGCTGGGCGGTGGTGCTGACCGCGGCGGCCGCGATCGGCGTCGTGGTGAACGTGATCGCCATCAAGATGGTGTTCGAGCCCGGCGATCCCCAGCCGCGCTACCGGTATCTGTGGCGCCAGGCGCTGCTGGCCAAGCGCCAGCCCCAGGCCGCCGCCGACCTCGGCCGCATCCTGGCCTACCAGGTGCTGACGCTGCCCAATCTGGCCACCGAACTGCTCGAGGGCCCCAACGGCGACAAGACCCGCAGGCTCATCGAGCGCCTGGTGTCCGAGGAGATCCATCGTCAGCTCGGCCCGACCACCTCGGTCGTGCGGATGGCCTTCGGCCGCCGCCAATTCGACAACCTCAAGGTCGGTGCGGCCGGTGCGGCCGTCGGCCTCGCGCCGAGCCTGGCCGAGGACGAGGAGTTCGCGGCGGAACAGGCCAAGACGATCGACGATTTCGCCACCCGCAAACTGCGCCAGCTCACCCCCGGCGAGTTCATGGAGATGTTCTACGCCTCGGTCGAACAGGACGCCTGGCTGCTGTATCTGCACGGCGCGGCGCTGGGCCTGGTGGTCGGCGCGGTACATCTGGTGCTGTTCGGCTGGTAAATAACAAGCACGCATGCTTGCATTTTTTTGAGTTGTCCTGCGATGCTGAATCCGTGGTTGATCTGCAGGCGCTGCTCGCCGACCTCGAGGCGGAATGCACGGATCTGGACGCCCTGGTGGCCGGACTGCCGTCGGCGGAGTGGGCGCGTCCGACGCCCGCCGCGGGGTGGACGATCGCACATCAGATCGGTCATCTGACCTGGACCGATGAGGTCGCCGCGCTCTCGGCCACCGATGCCGAGGCGTTCGGGGAGCTGGTGCGCGAGGCACTGCCGCGGGCGCTGACCTTCGTCGACGAGGCGGCCGAACAGGCCGCGGCCACACCCGCTCCCGAACTGCTCGCACGCTGGCGGCGCGGCCGCGCGACCCTCGCACCGGCGCTGCGGGCGGTGCCACCCGGGACGAAACTGCCCTGGTTCGGGCCGCCGATGAGCCCGGCCTCGATGGTCAGCGCGCGGCTGATGGAGACCTGGGCACACGGCCAGGACGTGGCCGACGCACTCGGCGCGAACCGCACCCCGACCGTGCGCCTGCGCAACATCGCCCACCTGGGCGTGCGCACCAGGAACTTCGCGTACCAGGTGCACGGTCGCACGCCGCCCGCCGAAGAGTTCCGGGTCGAACTGCGCGGCCCCGGCGGCGAGCTGTGGACCTGGGGACCCGAGGAGGCGGCACAGCGGGTCGAGGGGCCCGCGCTGGATTTCTGCCTGCTGGTCACCCAGCGCCGCCACCCCGGCGATCTGGCCGTCACCGCACACGGACCCGATGCGGTCGAATGGTTGGGTATCGCACAGGCTTTCGCGGGACCGGCCGGAACAGGCCGCACCGCAGGACAATTCGCGCACTGATCCGGGGACGGCCGCCCCGTGCGTGCACGGGGCGGCCTCGCCACGGCGTCCGGCGACAGCGCGAGAGCGGGCGAGCGCCAACTTTGGGTGCGCCGTGCCTGTTGCCGACCGGACGCCGTTGGCCGGAGGTCTTCGAGTTGGCAGTCGAAGCGGACGCTCGCCAGCTAAAGAATTGTTTACCCACCTGTTCCGCGCCGGAAACACCTGACGCACAAAGAAATTCGTCCGCTCGGAATCGTGACAATTGTCCCGTTGGGCGGCAATGACGATCTTACAGTCCAGCATTCGAGTTGTGATCTTGGTCGCAGCGTTTCGGTGTCGTACTCGGCGACACAGTAATCTGGACACGCGTTCGGCTTTCAACGGTGCGAGTCGGCGTGGGCAGGGGGACTCCCAGGGGAGCGGGAAAGGAACGCACCGAGATGTCGCAGCACCCCGCGACACGGCGTCGCACCGACGGGCGACGGCGTACCCAGATCCTCCAGTACACCGCCATCGTCGCCGCCGGTATGGCCAGCATCGGCCTGACCGTCGCCGCCGGAACCTACGTCGTCAACCAGATCGCCGCGACCGGCCGCATGCCCGGCACCGAGATCGCGCTACCCGGCACGGGACTCGCCGAACGAGAGCCGGACGACGAGCGCGGCGGACACGAATCGGCGCGTACCGCACGGCTTTCCGGTGAGATCGGCCTCGTCGCCGAGGCCGTACGGCTGCCGTTCACCCCGCTGCCCGGACTGTCCGAATCCCTTCCGGCGGCCGCGCCCACACCGACCACCGCGGCGACCACCGGTATGCCGCAGGCCGGCCCGGCCCCCGTGCGGCTGCGCCTGCCCGGCGACACCTACGTGGGGGCGAATGTGACCCGCCCACAGCCGGATTCGCTGACCATGACGGTCGATACGAATGTGCTCGCCGCCGTCACCACCGCGCTGGCCCACCAGCTCGGCGCGCAGGCCGCCGCCGATCCCGCGGGCATCACCCGAATCAGCACCGACATCGACACCCGCAGCGGCGAGATCACCGTCGCCCTCTCCGACCCCCTGCTCGGCAGGCAATCGATGCAACTGCACCGGCCCCCTGTGTGACACTTGCCCGGGTGTACGACTACTGCGTGATCGGCGGCGGCATCGTCGGCGTCGCCACCGCCCACCGCCTCCTGGCCACCCGGCCCGGGGCGAGTGTGCTGCTGGTCGAAAAGGCCGATGGGCTGGCCGTGCACCAGACCGGACACAACAGCGGCGTGCTCCACTCCGGCATCTATTACGCGCCCGGCAGTCTCAAGGCACGGATGTGCCGCCGGGGTGCGCAGTGGACCAAGGAGTTCGCGGCGGCCCAGGGCATTCCGTACGAGGTGTGCGGAAAACTGCTGGTGGCCACCGATGCCGCCGAGCACGCGCGAATGCTCGCGCTCTACGAGCGCTCGGTCGCCAACGGGGTCGAGGTGGAGCTGCTCGACGCCGCCGAGCTGGTCCGCCGCGAACCGCGGGTGACCGGCGTGGGCGCGCTGTTCGTGCCGAGCACCGGCATCATCGACTACGCGCGGGTGACCGTGGCGCTGGCGGGCGAGGTCCGCGCGGCCGGGGGCGAGATCGTGCTGGGCGCCGAGATCACCGCGGTCACCGAGACTTCCGACGCGGTGGTCGTAGCCGGACCCACGGGCTCGTGGCGGGCGCGGCGGCTGGTGGCCTGCGCCGGACTACAGGCCGATCGGGTGGCCCGGCTGGCCGGACTGCGAATTCCGGTGCGTATCGTCCCCTTTCGGGGTGAGTACTACCAGTTGCCCAGCGATCGCAAGGGTTTGGTGAATACCCTCATCTATCCCATCCCCGACCCGGAGCTGCCATTCCTGGGCGTCCACCTTAGCCCGACCATCGATGGCGAGCTGACCGTCGGCCCCAATGCCGTACTCGGGCTGGCCCGCGAGGGCTATCGCAAGGGCAGCATCGATCTGCGCGACGCCCGAGAGATCCTGGGCTATCGCGGCTTCCACCGGGTGGCGGCGGCCCATGCCCGCACGGGGCTTCGGGAGCTGCGCAATTCGCTGTTCAAGCGCGGCTACCTGGCCGAATGCCGAAGGTACTGCCCGGAATTGACCCTCGCCGATCTACTGCCACGCGCGGCCGGAATCCGGGCCCAGGCGGTGGCCCACGACGGCACGCTGCTGCACGACTTTTTGGTCGAGCGCACCGACCGCTCGGTCCATGTCCTCAACGCCCCCTCCCCGGCGGCCACCTCCGCGCTGCCCATCGCCGAGCATATCGTCGCTCGGTTGGACGATTGACCTATTCGTCCTGTTCGCCGGATATGTGCCGGACACGCCGGAGCGCGCGAGTTATTCGACGGTAACCGCCAATAAAGAGGACTTCTGTAGTACTTTTGTCGGCAGCCGTGGAACAGGAAGCAAGCCTATGGGCCACATCAGGTACGCGAGCGACGTCGGGGCTCCGGTGGAGGTCGCGTTCACGTACACCGACAACCACCTGTTCGTGCCGGACTGGATGTTCGGCATCGCAGCATTCGAACCGGTCGGCGACGCCGGCCACGGGCCGGGTGCCGTGTATGCCGCCGCCGTTCGGCTCGGGTTGTGGCGCCCCACGGTCGAATGTGAGATCACCGAGTACCGCCGCAACGTGGTCATCGGATACACGCTGCGCAGGCGCCGGCCGGGGAAGGTGGCGCCTGCGCGGTCCGATCGGCCCGTCGCCGACCTCGGCACGCTCACCTTACGGTTCGACCCGCTCGGCCACGGGCGCTCGGTACTCACCTCCGAGGCCGACTACCGCCCGCCACGCGGCCTGGTGGCTCGACTGTGCACCAAATTGATCGATGCGGCCATCACCTCCGCCGTGCGGCGAAGCGAGGCGCAATTGCGAAGAGAGATAGAGGAATTCCACGGGACCGATGTTGTCGGTCGGATTGCGTAGGGTAGGCGACCATGATCATCGTGAGCACCGACGGTTCGTGCCTGCGCAATCCCGGTGGCGCCATCGGCTGGGCGTGGGTCGGTCACCAGGGCGCGTCCGCGAGCGGCGGGGCGGCCTCGGGCACCAACCAGGTCGCCGAGCTACGGGCGGTGCTGGAGGCGATCGTGGCGCATCCGGGCCCGGAACCGCTGCTCATCGAGAGCGATTCGCTCTATGCCATCAAATGCGCCTCGGAGTGGCTGTCGAGCTGGCGGCTCAACGGCTGGCGCACCTCGTCCGGCGGCCCGGTGAAGAACGCCGAACTGGTCCAGCACATCGACCATGCCATCGCCACCCGTCCCGGCCCGGTGCGCTTCCGCTGGGTGCGCGGGCATGTGGGCAACTACTTCAACGAGGAGGCCGACAAGCTGGCCGGTGCGGCCGCCCGCGCGGCCGCCGCGGATCCCAACGCCCTGCCCACCGGCACGAGTGATCTGCCCGCATTACCCGCGATCGACACGGCCGTACCCACCACGCTCGAGGTCGTCACCGCGCCCCCGCGCGCGAAAAAGGCCCCGGCCGTTGCCCAGGCGGCCGAGCCCGCCGACGCGCTCACGCTGTTCTGACTCCGGTCCGCCCCGGAGACCTCCGGCTGTGGTATCACCCGCCCACAGCCGGAGGCGTTCGGCGGCGTTTCAGCGACCCGGCTGAGTTCCGGCCGGGCCGTTGGGAGCCGGGGTCGGCGACTGCTCGCTCTGCGGGGCGGGCGTACCGGGCTCGCCCGGGACGGGTCCGGCCGGGCCGCCGAGATCGTTCATCATCGGCGACTTGAAGGAGCTGGCCAGCCACTTGCCGTCCTTCTTCTCCATCGTCGCCACCACGCCGATGGTCAGATGCTGCGGCTGCGGGGTGGCGGCCTTGGACTGGTTCTGCGTGATCAGCAGCAGCACCGAGGCCTTTTCGTCGTCACCGGTCTCCCACGCGCAGTGGATCTCGTCGACGGTCGAGCGCACCTGGGCCTGGGTGGTCAGCTCGCGCAGGGCCGAGGACGCGGCATCGAACTGGGTCAGCCAATCCCCGGTCGATCGATCCTTGACCCGCTTGACGTAGTCGTCGAAGGTCTTGGCGTCGTAGGTACCGATCTGCTTGCCGAAATCGCAGGCGGCCCGGGCCGCGGCGTCGCGATCGTCCAACTGCTGTCCACGATCGTCGGACTGCTTCCAGAACACCACGATCGCGGTGATCGCCGCGACCAGCAGCACACCCGCGCCGAATGCGGCGACCACCGGCAGCAGCGATCCGGACCGTTCCTTCTTCTCCCGCTCCGCGGGCTTGGGCTCGGCCTGCGTCGGTGGCGCGGTGGACACCCGCACCGTCGGCTCCGCGGCCGCGGACTGCTCGGATTTCTCGGCGGTCACGTCCGCGGCGGTGCTGTCTTGCGGGCGATCGGCCTTCGCGGTCGCCTCGGCCTCGGTATTCGGTTTTTCCTTGGCAGCGTCGTCATCGGACATGAAGCGATCTGTCACCTTCCCGGCGCGCCGCACGGCACACCGTGTAGCCGGATCGACCCGGAGTGCCCCGGGCCGGACAGGTTCTCTCGGCGAGTATGCCCGCCGCGATAGTGTTTCCACCGCGCGGGCATCGTCTCACCGCACCGGGGGCAGGGTCCGCTCGTTCGGATCGACCCCTGTCGGCATCTGGGCGCCGTTGTTGGGCACATCGGGCCGCGGCGCATTCGAAGAACCACGGATCTGCTGATCCGGGGGCGGATTGATGCAGTAGTTCCACCGCGGCAGCGTGCCGTCCTGCACCACCTGGGGCGCGACCGGTTTGGTGGCGTACTGACAGAACGGGCGCGGCCAGATATCGACGATGGTATGGAACTCGTTGTCGTGCGCCGGAACGCCCGCGGCGGAACTGCCCACCACCAGCGCCGGGAACAGCGCCCGCAGCGCCGGTTGGCGCAACTGCGCGGCCTTGGTGATGGCCACGAAATTCGCGGCCAGGCTGGAGATCGGGTCCTGCGTCCGGTCGAGTACGGCCCCCAGCTGCTCCATCTGGCCGGGCGCCTTGTCGAGCACCTTCTTCAGTTCCTCGTTGGCGTTGTTGAACTGGGTCAGCAGCGTCCCCGAATTGCGGGTCAGCGTGCCCAGATCCGGCTGCGCGTTGGAGGTGGTCGCGGCGATGGTGCGCAGATTGGCCAGCAGGTTGGCGGTCTGCGGCAGCAGATTGTCCAGACCCGCGGTCACCAGGCTGAGCCCGTCGATCATGTGCCGCAGCTGATCGGGTCCCCCACTCAGGGCCGTATCCAGTTCGGTGAGAATGACATTGAACCGGTCCGGATCGATCTGGGCGAAGAACGCGCTGGAGTTGTCCAGCACCGACCACACCGGCGTCGGCGTGCGCACCTTCTGCGGATCGAAGGCGATCTTGGCGCCGTCGGCCAGATACGGCCCGCCGTCGGCGAACGGCCGGAAGTCGATGTACTGCTCGCCCGCGCCGGACAGCGCCTGCACGGCGATCGCGGTGTCGACGGGAATTCGGTAGCGGCTGTCGATTTCGGCCTCGGCCGCGATGGCCGACCCGCGATCGACGAGCTCGATGGAGTTCACCTTGCCGATGCGGTAGCCGCGCAGCGTCACATCGTTGCCCGGCTGCAGGCCGCCGGAGCGGTCGAGATTCACCGTCACGGTGTAGGTCTGGCGCAGCGGATTGACCCGCATCACGGTGACGGCGAGATAGGTCGCGCCGATCACCAGCGCGAGCACCAGTCCCACATTCGACAGCAGCAGCTTGTGCCGCTTCAGCCAGCTCACCGGTGGCCTCCCGTGACTCGGCTGTAGACGATCTGCAGCACCTGGATCAGACTGCCCTGCATGTCGTGCAGATCGCGCAGGTCGAAGAATTTGCCTTGCGGGGGATCGGTGAGCAGGCTGGTATTGAGCGACGTGAGGACGAGCGCATTCGCCAGCGAGTTGCCCTTGAAGGTGGAGTCGATCTTCGGCCGGATCTCGTGGAAGGCGTCCAGCAGCGGGCCGAGATCGTTCTGCGTGCGCGCGAGCGCGTCCATCAGCTTGTGCACATTGTCGAGCAGGTCGGCCAGCTGAGTTCCGGTGGTTTCGGAGTAGTCGCCGAGGGCGGCGCTGGTGGTCGACACCTTGGTCAGCAGCTCGCCGATCTGCTGATTGTTCTCGGCGATGGTGCCGATCATGCCGGGCAGCGTGTCGGCGACCCGACCGAGCTCGTTGTGCCGGGCCTCGATGGTGTTGGCCAGCGCGCCGAAACCGTTGAGGGTGCTGTCGATTCGTTCGCTGTTGGCGTGCAGGGTGGTGGTGACGCTGGTCATCTGACGGATCAGATTGGCCAGCTGATCCGGGCGGCCGCCCACCACCGAATCCAGTTCGGAGGTCAGTTTCCCCAGCGCCGCGACGCCACCGCCGTTGAACAGCATAGAGATCGACAGCAGCAGCTCCTCGACGGTCGCACCGGCCGAGGTCTTCTCGATGCCGATGGTGTCGCCGTTCTTCAGCAGCTGTGTACCCGGCTCGGACTTCGGCTTGGACACCGCGACGAAGACGTCACCGAGCGGGGTCGCCTGCCGCAGTTCGGCGGTCGAACCCGCGGGCAGCTCGATGTCCTTGCGGATGGTCAGATCGACGACCGCCTGGAAGTTCTTCGTCGAGATATGCGACACCACACCGACATCCGAACCACCGATCTTGACCTTGGCCTGATCGGGGAGGTTCAGCGCGTTGGCGAAGACCGCGTGCACGGTATAGGTGTCACCGGTCACGCCCGGTTTGGGCAGCGGCAGCTTCTCCACGGTGAGGCCGCAGCCCGACGCCGCCAGCACGCCGACCGAGGCGGCCAGTGCCACCGCGGCGCGCCGCGCCCGGACCGAGAGCCGAGCTCCTGCAAGCAATCCCGTCATTTCGTCAGTCCCAACAGTGCCGCGGTCAACCCGAGGTCGGGTCCGAAATCTTCGATCCTGCCGGTCCGGCAGCCGTCCGAACGCATCTGGATGCGTTCGCAGAACACGCTCACGACCTCACCGGACAGCGAGGTGCCCAGCACACCGTGCAGCCGAATGTAGCGGTTCTGCCGGTTGACCGAGCGGTCCAGGTTCTGCAGGAAAAGCGGTGCGGTATCGACGATCTCGGTGACGCCGTAGGCATTGCGGCGCAGCTGATCGGTCACCGCGGTCAGGCCGGTGAGGCTGGTGGCCAGCTGATCCTGGTACTGACCGAACGCGCCGCTGGTATTGGCCAGGAAGCCGTTGATCTGGTCCAGGGTGGCCTGCAGGCCGGGGGCCTGCTCGGCGAGCAGCCGCGACAGCTGGGTGGTCCGATTGCTGAAATCGCGCACCGATTGGTCGTTCTCGGCCAGCATGGTCGTCAACTCGTTGAGCTTGACGATGATGGTCGCCACCGCGTCCTTGTTGTCGACGCCGACCTTCAGCGCGCCGGACAGCGCGTTGAGGGTGTCGCGGATCTTCTCGCCCTGGCCGTTGACCATGTCGTAGAGCAGGGTGCCCGACAGCGGTCCGACATTGTTGCCCGGTGCGGGCTTCAGCGCGGCGGCGAACTGATCGATGGTCTTGATCATCGTGTCCAGCTCGACCGGCGTGCGGGTCTGCTCGACGGTCAGATGCGATTTGTCCGGCAGGGTCGGCCCGCCGGTGTAGACCGGGGTGAGCTCGATATGCCGGTCGGTGACGATCGAGGGCGAGATGAGCGCCGCGACAACGTTCTTCGGGAGCTTCACATCGCCCTGGATCACCATGTGGACCTCGGCGAACTGGCCCTTGGGCACGATCTTGTCCACCTTGCCGACCTCGAGGCCGAGCACGGTGATGGGATTGCCCTCGTACATGCCCGCGATGTTGCGGAAGTCGGCGGTGATGTGCTGGGTGGCGCCCACCGCGTCCTGCACCGAGGTCGGCAGCACCGAGCAGCTGCCCGCGGCCAGCGCGGCCAGGCCCACCACGAATACCTTCGCGGCCCTGGTGACCGTGCTCATCGTCGGTTTCATCCCTGGCACCCCTCGGCGATTCGGGCGAAGCACAACCAGTTGTCCGGGAACAGCCATGGCAGGCCGACCTCGCCGTACGGGCCGTTACCCAGCGCATTGTTGAAGTACCGCAACGACACCGGCATGATCTGCAGCAACCGTTCCAGATTGTCCTGATTCTTTTGCAGACCCGCCGAAATCGTGTTCAGCTGCTCGATCGTCGGCCCGAACTGATTGTCGTTCTCCGCACCGATCTCCTGCAGCTGGCGGGTCAACGACGCCACATTGTCCAGCAGCTGCCGCAGCAGCGCCTGCCGCTGCATCACCCGCTCCGCGATCGCCTCACCCTGGGTGATCACCAGCAATACGCTGTTGCGGTTGTCGCCCAGGATCTTGGTGACCCGATCCAGGTCCTTGAGCAGCGCGTCGACCTGCTCACGCCGATCGTTGATCGTCTTGGCCAACGCGCCCACGCTGTCGAGCGCCTGCGCGGTCAGCTGCGGCGAACCACCGATCTGATCGCCGAGCACCCGCAGCGACTCGGTCAGCTTCTGGGTGTCGAGCGCCTCGAACTTCGGCGTCCCGATCTGCACCACATCGGCCAGGTTGTACGGAACCACGGTGTTGCTCTTGGGAATCCGCTTACCCTTCAGCCCCGACCCGTCGCCCGGATCCAGGTCGACATAGCGCGCCCCGAGCAGGGTCGCCATCTTGATCGACGCCTTGGCGTCCGGACCCAGCTTCACATCGTTGTTGATCTGCAGGGTCAACAGCACGTGATCGCCCTCGAGCTCCGCGCCGGCGACACTGCCGACCGGCACCCCCGCCACATCGACCTTGTCACCGACCCGCACCCCGGCGGTCTGCGCGAACTCGGCCTTGATGTCCTGGGTTCCGACACCGAGCTTCTTGTAGGTGCTGGACGCGATCAGCAGGACCACGATCAGCACCGCACCCACGATGCCGAGCCAGAAGAAACGATTGGCGTTGAAACGTTGTTTGAGCGTCGTCATCATCGGCACACCGCCGAGTGGGATTTGCCGCCGATCTGGGTGAGCAGACCGCGGGGGAGCAGAATGCCGTACAGCGAGACATCCAGGCTGCAGACATAGGCATTGGCGTAGGCGCCCTCGGAGGTGAACCTGCCGAGATTGGAGAGCAGGTTCGGCACGTCGACGGCCGCCTGGTCGAGTTTCGCGCCGTTGTCGATCAGCAGGGTCAGCGCGTCGCGGGTGGAACTCTGCGCGGCCTGGAGCCTGGGCTGCACCTGGCCGAGCATATTCACCAGCGACGTTGTCGCCGTGGCGATCTGGACCGTCGAGGCCTGCAGCGACTGACCCTGGTCGTACAGGCCGCCGATCAGCGCCCGGGTCTGGGTCACCAGCGTCTCCAATTCGTCACCTCGTTTCGCCAGCCCCTGCATCACCGCGGAGAGATTGGTGATCACGTCGGCCAGGATCGCGTCGCGGCGCTGAAAGTCCCCGGCCACCGCGGCGGCCTGGGTGATGAACGCGCTCAACGAGACCCCGTCACCCTGCAGCGCCTGGATGAAGGTGTTGGACAGACTGTTGACCTGTTCGGGCTGCAGCGCCTGGAACAGCGGCTGGAAGCCGTTGAGCAGGCCGGAGATGTCGAAGGAGGGCTCCGTCCGGTCCAGCGGGATCGAGCCCTTGTTGCGCAGGGGCATAGTGTCGCCCTTGGTGCCCGGCGCCAGCGCCACATACCGCTGACCGATCAGGTTCTGATAGCGGACCAGGGCCTTGGTGTTGCCGTAGAGCGTCTGGGTGCGCTGCACCTCGAAGGTCACCCGGGCGACATTCTTCCGGTCGGGGCCGCGCACCACCTCGATCTTCTCGACCTTGCCCACCCGGACGCCGGCCATCCGGACGTCGTCGCCCTCGCGCAGGCCGAGCACATCGGTGAATTCGGCGCTGTAGGTGTTGGTCGGGCCATCGACGATGCGCGCCAACGTATTCCACACCACCACCGTCACCAGGATCGACACCAGCGCGAAGATGCCGAACCCGATCAGCGGTTTACGAATGCTCATCGACCGGTACCGCCTTCGGTGACTTGCAAGGTTCCACCCCTCAGGATCGAGCTCAGCAGCAGATATTCGGCAGTGGTGGGCTGGCGGCCGAGCAGCGCCACGATGGCGGCGTCACCGGTGTAGGCGATCGGCTTCCCGGCGATCTGGCCCGCCGGATGCACCGGCGCCTGCCCCGGCGCGCCGCTGTCCGGGGCGGGGGCGGGGGGCGGCGCGGGCTGACCCGGCACGGGCAGGCCGAGCATGGGGAACAGTCCCGCCAGCGGGGTACCCGCGAACGGATGGGCCGGATTCGCCGGATCGGCCGGAGCGGCGACCCGATCGTCCGGGGCGGTGATGCCCGGGATGGCGGGCAGACCCGGCATCGGCATGGCCGGGGGCAGGCCCTGGGCCGAATCCAGCGCACGCGGCTTCATCGCATCCGGCAGCGGCGGCAGCGTGGCCTCCAGCGGCGCGGTGGCACAGCTGGGCGCGGCCAGCTCGCCGTAGCGCGGGCAGTCGGAGCGGTCGTAGGGCTTGTACGGGGTCAGGGTCAGACCCGCGTTCCAGACCATCTGCTTACCCGGACCCCAGTGGAAGGTCGTGCTCAGCGCCCGAATCGAATTGTTCAGATTGGCGATCGCCTGCGGGATCGCATCCGGATTGTCCGAGATCGCACCGAACATCGCGCTGGTTCCGGCGGTCACCTCCTTACCCACATCCGGGTTGCGGGCGAACAGCGCGTTGACCCGGTCGACGGTGCCGGAGGTACCGGTCAGCAGCCCGACCAGTTCGGCGCGCTTGTCGGAGATGGTCTGCGCGGTCTTCACCGAATCGGCGAGCACGCCCATCAGCTCCGGCGCCGAGGCGTTCAGCGCGTGGAAGGAGGAGGAGAAATCCGCCAGGGTCTGATCCACGTTCGGCACCGCGGCGCGCACGTGAGTGAGCCAATTGTCCAGCCGCTCCACGGTCGAACCGGGGACGCGACCGCTGCCGTCGAGCGCGTAGGACAGCGTGCTCAGCACCCGGCCCAGCTGGACCGGATCGATCTTGTTCAGGATGCGGCGCACCGTCGTGAGGGTGTCCTGCAGGGCGATGGTGCCCTCGCTGCGGTCCTCCGGAATCTGTGCACCGGCGCGCAGCGACGCCGTATCCGGTCCGTTGTAGACCAATTCGACGGAGGTGACGGCGAACAGGTTGCTGGGCACCACGCGCGCGGTGACGTTGGCCGGAATGTCGTCGACATACTCCGGATTCATCTCGATGCGCACCTGCTGCAACTCGCCCTTGGCCGCCACCGACACCCCCTTGACGGTGCCGACCAGCACGCCGCGGAACTTCACATCGGCCTCGGCGGGCAGGCCGTCGCCGGTGGTGGTCATATTCGCGGTGACGTCGACCTTCGGATTGAGAATCGCGCCCTTGTACCGGGCCATCAGGAAGGTCAGCGCGAGCGCGAACACCACCAGCCCGCAGAGTCCGGCGATGAGCAACTGCCGCATCGTCGGTCCGCGGCCACTCGGATCGATGATCATTCGTTTGCCCCTACCCGGAAATCCTGATACCGGGGTTGATTCCCCAGACGGCCAAGGTCACGAAGAGGTCGGCGAAGACGACCGCGATGATGCACAACTTGATGGCGCGGCCCGCGGCCACGCCCACGCCCTCGGGGCCGCCGGAGGCGAAGAATCCGTAGTAGCACTGGATGAAGGTCGTGATCGCCACGAACACAATGGCTTTCAGCAGCGACCACAGCACGTCCTGCGGAATCAGGAACTGATAGAAGTAGTGCTGGAACGTGCCGGTCGCGGTGCCGCCGATCAGCTGCACGGTCAGCGCGCAGGAGATGTAGGCGAACGGCAGCGCCAGGCAGTACAACGGCACGATGGCGATCATCGCGGCGATCATCCGGGTGCTCACCAGATAGGGCAGCGGCCGGATCGCCTGCGCCTCCAGCGCATCGATCTCCTCGGAGATCCGCATGGCGCCCAGCTGCGCGGTGAACCGGCAGCCCGCCTGTGCGGCGAAGGCGACCGTGGCCAGCATGGGGCCCAGCTCGCGCGTGGTGGCGAAGGCGGACACCGCACCCGTGATGGGGCCCAGGCCCAACAGATTCAGTGAGTTGTAGCCCTGGATGCCCACGGTCATGCCGCCGAACGCGCTGAGGATCAGCACGATGCCGATGGTGCCGCCACCAACGATCAGATTGCCGTTGCCCCAGGTGACGTCCGACAGCAGCCGCCAGACTTCCTTCGGATAGTGCTTGAACGCCAACGGGATCGAGCCGATCGACCGCAGGAAGAAGAACACCTGATGGCCGATCCGCGCGAGCCAGTCGCGGGGAGCGGTCGCGGACGTGCGGATTCGCTGGAACGGCCGCAGCAGCGGCGGAACATAGGTTGACGACACCGGCTCAGACCACCTGGGGAGGGAACAGGGTGTTGTAGATCTGCGTGATGATCAGATTCACGCCGAACAGCATCACCGCCGACAGCACCACGGCGGTGTTCACCGAGTTCGCGACGCCGCCCGGGCCGCCGCGGGTGTTCAGGCCGGAGTCGCAGGCGATGATCGCCGCCAGCAGGCCGAAGATCAGCGATTTCACCAGCGCCACGAGCAGATCCATGGTGACCGCGAAGGAGGAGAAGGTACCGACATAGGAGCCGGGTGTGCCGTTCTGGGCGAACACATTGAAAACATAGCCCGTCACGAAGCCGACGAAAACCACGAAGCCGCACAGCAATACCGACACCAGCATGGCCGCGCCGAGCCGGGGGGCGACCAGCCTGCGCATCGGATCCACACCCATCACCTTCATCGCGTCGATCTCCTCGCGGATGGTGCGCGAACCGAGATCGGCGCAGATGGCCGAGCCGACCGCACCCGCGATCATCAGCGAGGTGACCAGCGGCGCGCCCTGCTGGATGATGCCCAGGCCGTTGGCCGCGCCGATGAACGAGGTCGCGCCGACCTGCCCGGCCACCGAACCGACCTGGATGGAGACGATGACGCCGATCGGGATGGCCACCAGCAGCGTGGGCGCGGCGGCGACCGAGGCCATGAAGGCGCACTGCCGCACGAACTCGCCGAACGGGAACCGCCGCCGGAAGATGGCGATGAACAGTTCGGCGACCGCCGCGATGCCCATGGTGATCTGGCGGCCGAAGGTCTCCAGCGACCGTTTGGGATGGTCCTGCCAGTACGCCTTCGTCCAGTCGACCGCCTCGCTCATTCGACTTCGCGTAGGTGGACTGTTGGTGAACTGCACTGGCTGACCCCTCTCGACGCCGGTTGCCCGCCCCGACGACTGTTTGCTTGAGGCACCTTACTACGGAGTTAGAAAAAACACACCACAAAGTGTGGTTCCGGTCATAGACCCAGATCACGTTCTGTCAACTGCTGTGATGAGCGTCATCGAGTTGGTAACTACCACAAAGATCGTGACAAATTTCTAGAACCCGTTCTACTTCTGAGAAGAATTGTCCGAGCGCCTGGCGGAACGGGAGAATTTCCCGGAACGGATTTATAGAAAATAAGGATGCGCGAGTAATGTCCGCCCGAGCCTATCGAGCGAACGGACGATCCGGCCGGTACGACACCGGGTGTCCTACTCGCGACGCGCCGGTCATCCGCGGCGAATCGGACGGGTTTGCGCCGTGCCCGTAACGTCTCGATCGTCGGCATCGATCCAGCAAACATGCGCTGGTAGAGGACGCGTCCGCGTCCGATTCCTGACAGGATGTAGTAACTACATGACTTGATATCGTGCGACTTCCGACGTCTGGAGGGACATGTTCACACAACTCGCCAAGGCGGCCAGAGCCGCCTTCGCCGTCGCCCTCGGCACGGCGCTGCTGGGGACGGGCGCGGGAGTCGCGCACGCCGATCCCGCCCCGCCCGTGATCGGTGGCGGTTCGGGCATCATCGTCAACAACGAATACGAATGCACGGTGACGACCGTGGGCCGCGACGGCGCCGGACGGCTGGTCGGTCTGACGGCCGGACACTGCGGCGAGGCCGGGGCGCCGGTGGTGGCCGAGCAGGCCCGCGGCGCCGGGGTGATCGGGCACTTCGCCTATTCCAACCACGATCTGGACTACGCGGTCATCCAGTTCGACGAGGGCCGCATCATCCCGGTCAACCGGGTGGGCAATGTGACGATCACCGGACTGGGCGCGCCCGCGCAGTTCCCGATGATCGTCTGCAAGGAGGGCCGGACCACCGGCAATACCTGTGGCATCGCCTGGGGCGACATCTTCCAGACCGATGAGACCTGGACCCAGATGTGCGTCGTCGAGGGCGACTCCGGCGCGCCGGTCGTGGTCGGCACCACGCTGGTCGGCATGGTCAACGCCTATCTGGCCGTGGCCTGCTTCGGCCCGGAGGTCGGCACCAACATGACCGCGATCACCGGCGATATGAACGCGCGCGGCGATGTGGGCGCGGGGTTCCTGCCGATCTAGGCACCGCACGAAAGTCCTTCCGGGGCGGCGATTCGAGGGCGAATCGCCGCCCCGTCGCATCAGTGCCCCCGCTGGCCGGGCTGGACCGCCGGGCCGGTCATACCGCAGTGCGGCAGGCACTCCACGTCGACTCCCGCCGCGGGCTCGGCCCGGCGATCACGGCGCGGAGTGCCCAGCAGAATGCCCGCCAGCAGCGCCCCGGCCGCCAGCAGGCCCGCGCAGATCGCCATGGCGACGGTGAAACCGCGGTCCATGGTCGCGGCGTCCTGGATGGAACCGGACAGCCCGGCCAGTCCGGGCAGCGCGGCCACCGCCAGCAGCTGGGCGGTACGGGCGACGGCGTTGTTGACGCCGGAGGCGATCCCGGACTCGCCCGGGGGCACCGCACCCAACACCGCGCCGGTGAGGGGCGCGACCAGCACGGCCAGGCCGAGGCCGAAGACCAGCACCCCCGGCAGCACATCGAGCAGATAGCCCGCGACCCCGCCCGCGTCCGGGCCGATCCGCAACAGCAGCAGCGTCGCCCCGGCCGCCAGCAGCGGTCCGATCGTCATCGGCAGCCGGGCGCCGTGCTGCTGCGCCCAGCGACCGGCCGGAGCCGACAGCACCAGCATGACCAGCGTGATCGGCAGGGTGGCCACGCCCGAGGCCAGCGGCGAGTATCCGGCGACCTGCTGCAACTGCAGGACCAGCAGGAAGAACACGCCGCCCAGCGCCGCGTACACCGCGAAGGTCACCAGGTTCGCTGCGGTGAACACGCGCGGACGCGCATGCGCGTCGTCCACCCGCGCCCCGCCGCGCCGACGGCCGGTGAACAGCGCGGGCGGCACCAGCGGATGATCGCTGCGCACCTCGATCATCACGAAGGCCGCGAGCAGCAGCCCGCCGATCACCGCGGGCCACACCATCGACTCGATCAGTCCGAAGGTGAGCGCGCCCAGGCCCAATGCGACCACCACCGCGCCCGGCACGTCCAATCGCGCGGGCGCCTCCGGATCCCGGCTCTCCGGCACATGTCGCACGGTCACCGCCACCACCACGGCCGCCAGCGGCAGGTTGATCAGGAAGATGGACTCCCAGCCCCACACCTCGATCAGCCAGCCGCCCAGGAACGGTCCGATCGCCCCGGCGATACCGCCGAATCCGGACCACAGGCCGATCGCGGCGCCCTGATCGCGCTCATCGATCGAGGCCGAGATCAGCGCCAGGCTGCCCGGAGTGAGCAGCGCGCCCGCCAACCCCTGCACGATCCGGGCGGCCACCAGCATCTCGATGTTCACCGCCGTGGCGCACAGCACCGAGGCGATCGCGAAACCGATGGTCCCCCAGACGAATACCCGCCTGCGGCCGAGCCGATCACCGAGCGATCCGCCGAGCAGGATGAACGAGGCGAGGGTCAGGGTGTAGCCGGACAGCGTCCACTGCAGCCCGGCCATTCCGGTGTGCAGCGCCGCGCCGATGCTGGGCAGCGCGATATTGACGACCGTGGCGTCCAGCATGGCGACCGACGAGCCGAGGACGGTGGCGAAGACGATCCACCGTCCGGTGGCCGAGCGCAGCCTCGGCAACTCCGTGGAATTCACACCCGTCACGCTACGACCGCCCCGGGCGACGTGCCCGGATTCGACGCGGCCGGGCTCGGATTCGATGTTCCGGCAACTCATCTGGGTATGGTGAGGAGGGGCGGCCGGAAGGAGTGAATCGTGAAGGTACTCGGCTCGATTCTCTGCTCGGCCGCCGTGATGGGCGCCTGCTTCTGGGTCGGCGGCACCGCCTCGGCAACCGGCGTGCACTGCGATTCCGACGCCGAACACGACGTGATCATCGTGGCCGGGTCCACCGCCTGCCGGGCCGTGACGACCGGAACCGGACACGCCCGCGCCCTGAGCCTGGACGGGGTGGGCTATGCCCGGGCCACCGCGGGCACGGTCGCCGTGGCGCTCGGTGCGTCCGGTGGTACAGGGGCCAGCGAGGGCCGGGCCGGACTCCCGGTGGCGATCGGATTCGGTCGGGACGCCGTCGCCCACACCTCCCTCGACGAGACCGGCCGGGTGGGCGTCACGATCGCGCTGAACGGCTCTCGGGCCCAGGTGGTTTCGGCCGACCGCGAGGCCGTCTGCCTGGGTTCGGCCGCGCTGGCCTGGGATTCGCACAGCGGCGCCGCTTGTGTGGCGACCCCGGTGGGACTCTGGCGCACCCCACCGGTCGCGTTACCCTGAGCCACGGGACGCAAGGAGGTGGGAACATGGTCGCGGCGACGCCCTTTCCCGGGTCGCGGCGGTCCGCGCCCGCGCCGAGCGCCGAACCGCGGATGACGATCGATCCGCGCTTCGTGCCGCTGGTGCACCGCTTCTTCCGAATGTTCGATCGGCCCGCTCGCGGCGGCGGCGCCCTCGCGATCTACCTGCGCGGCGAGCCGGTGGTCGACGTGTGGGCAGGCTGGTCCGCGCCCGATCAGCGCTGGCGATCCGACACCGTGGCACTGAGCTTCTCCACCGGTAAGGGGGTGGCCGCGACCGTGCTGCACCGGATCGCCGAGCGCGGCCTGATCGACTACGACGCCCCGGTGGCGACGTACTGGCCGGAGTTCGCCGCACACGGCAAGGGCGAGATCACCGTGCGCGATGTGCTGGCGCATCGGGCCGGGCTGCACCGGGTGCGCGGGCTGGCGGCCACGCCGGACGGGATCCTCGACTACGACGCCATGGTGACCGCGCTGGCCGATGCCGAACCGGATCCGCGGCGGCTGCATGCGACGGGATATCACGCGGTCACCTTCGGCTGGCTGGTCGCCGAGATCGTGCGGCGGGTGACCGGCGAGGAGTTCACCGAGGTGCTGCGGCGGGAGATCGCCGAACCGCTGCGGACCCCGGAATTCTGGTTCCGGGTGCCGCCCGAGCAGCGCCATCGCATCGCCCGCACGTTCCCGCGGCTGCGGGTGCCGGGCCTGCGCTGGGACACCGCCTCGGCCGTGCTCGCGCGCAGCCGCCGCCTCGCCGGAATCGCGGAGGCGGGGATGCCGCTGGGCTTCGATGTGCTGGTGCACGATCCGCGGGTCCACGACGCGGTGATGCCCGGGTTCAACGGTGTCTTCTCGGCCCGGGCGCTGGCGCGGATGTACGGCGCGCTGGCCAACGGCGGGCGCGTCGACGATGTGCAGTTGCTGCGGCCGGAGACCATCGCGCAGATCAGCCGGGTGCAGAGCCGCGGCCGCGACTACGTCATCGGACTGCCGCTCGGGTTCACCCTCGGCTACCACCGCCCGCCCATCGCCTCGCGCCGTCCCGTTCGCCGCGGCTTCGGACACTACGGGGTCGGCGGTTCGGGTGCGTACGCGGATCCGGAGCTGGGGATGTCGGTCGCCTTCGTCACCAATCGACTGGGCAATTCCCTGAACACCATCGGTGACGGACGATTGGCCCGCATCGGGGCCCGGGCGCGCGCGGTGGTGGCGCCGGAATCGAACCGCACGGGCCGCTGATCCGTATTCCGGGATATGAATGGCGGCACCCGCGCGCGGGAACGTCCGCGGATACCGCGAGCGGCGCCGTTGCACGCGCTGTGGGCCGGCCTCGATTTCGATCGCTATTTCCGCTGGCGCTCCGAACGCGACGGCGATCCGTTCTTCGTGCGATTTCCGGGATTCGGCTCGGCGCTGTTCACCGGAACGCGTTCGGGCGCAATGGAATTGTTTCGCGCACCGGTGGAGATATTGACACCGCCTCGGCCGAATCCTATTGAGCCGCTGGTCGGTTCGTCCTCATTGATATTGACGGGCGCCCAGCGGCACCGCCGCGATCGGTCACTGCTGACGCCCGCATTCCATCGCGATCGAATTCGCCACTACGGCAGGCTGGTTCGCGATTCGGTGCATGCGGAACTGGACAGCCGCGGCGGGCGGGCCTGGCGGCCGGGCGCACGCGTTGACGCGCGTGCCGCGGCGCGGGCGATCACCCTGCGCGTGATCTCGGCGGCGGTCTTCGGCATCGACGACTCCGCGCGCCGGGCGGCCTGTGCCGCGGCCGTGGCGGATTTCCTGACCGCCTTCAGCGGTCCGCTCCTGCTCGTTCCGGCCCTGCGGCGCAGCGTATTCGGGCATGGGCCGTGGGATCGGTTCCTGACCGCGCGGGCCCGCCTGGACGCCCTGATCGACGCCGAGATCACCGATCGGCGCGCGAGCGGGCGGACGGGCGAGGACCTGCTCGGCATGCTGTTGCGGGCCCGTGCCGACGACGGGGCCGCGATCACCGACGTCGATCTGCGCGAGCAGCTGCGCACCCTGCTGGTCGCCGGGCACGAGACCACCGCGACCAGCCTCGTGTGGGCGCTGTACCGGCTGCACCGCGAGCCCGCGACGCTGCTCCGGCTGCGGGCCGAACTCGCCCGCGCGGGGTCCGGCCTCGAACCGGACGAGCTGTCCCGCCTGCCGTATCTGGACGCGGTCTGTCAGGAGACGCTGCGGCTGCATCCGCCCGTGCCGATCGTGCTGCGCCGCCTGACCGAGCCGTACAGCTTCGGCGGTGTCGCGCTGGCGGCCGGCGCCACCCTGGGCCTGGCCGTGCCGCTGCTGCATTCGGATCCCGATATCTGGGCGCGCCCCGCCGACTTCGCACCCGAACGATTCCTGGCGCGGCGCTACGGCCCATTCGAATACACGCCCTACGGTGGCGGGCATCGGCGCTGTATCGGCGCGCCGCTGGCCGATTACGAGCTGCGCATCACGCTGGCGACCGTGCTCGAACGCGTCGAGCTGACGCTGTCGCCGCGCTGTGCGCGCGGCCGGATCCCACCGGCGGTGCCGCACAACATCGCCACCGGGCCGCATGCCGCAATCACCTTCGATGTCGGGTTCGTCCGATCCGATAACGAGTGATTTGCCTCACAATAAAGTTTCAACTCGCATCGTTGCCGTTTCCGCACCGTCGCAGCGGCGACGCGACCGACTCGCCGACATGAACGGGGCTTTCGTCACCGGGGTCCGTCAGCGCGTCGCGCGAGTGACGTATCGCACACCGGGAAGTCGGTCTTCATAACTGCCAGAAGGCAATTGGCTGACCCGCGCATGAGATGTAGTAATGGATTCCGGGTCGGGGCCGATATACCGCCCAGCGCTCGTATCGCGCGAGACCTTCCCGCACGCCGCCTGCGTGCGAAAGAGGATGGAGAGGACGAAACGGCTGTGCGCACCACCACCTGTCGGAAATCCGGACGGGACTCGAGTCGATCCGCTCGGATCGGCGTCCTATCCCTCGCGGTGACCTCACTGGCGGTGGCCACCGCCGCGGCGATCTCGGTCGCGCCCGCGGCGGCCGCCCCGCTGTGGCCCGGCGGCCCGGATGTGCCGGGCGCCCCGGCCGTCGTCCAGGCCCCGCAGCCCGCACCGGGTGCGGCCCCGACGAAGAACCCGCCGCCGCTGCCGCAGGCCAACTTCGCCCCGCCGAGCATCAGCCCGGCCGACGGCGATGTGGTGGGCGTGGCGCAGCCGATCATCATCAACTTCAAGGATCCGGTCACCGATCACGAGGCGGCGGAGAAGGCCATCCGGATCACCTCCAGCAATGCCACCACGGGGCACTTCTACTGGCGCGGCGACAAGCAGGTGCGCTGGCGGCCCGAGGAGCTGTGGCCCGCGAACTCCGATATCACCGTCGAGGCGGGCGGCACCAAGGTCGCCTACAAGATCGGTGACGAGGTGAAGTCGGTCGCCGACAACAACACCCACACGGTCACCGTCTACCGCAACGGCGAAGAGATCAGGAAGATGCCCACCTCCATGGGCAAGCCCAAGCACGAAACGCCCAACGGCACCTACTACGTGGGCGAGAAGAACCGCAAGATGATCATGGACTCCTCCACCTACGGCGTCCCGATCACCGACAAGGAGGGCTACAAGCTCGAGGTCGAATACGCCACCCGCCTGTCCAACAGCGGCATCTTCGTGCACTCCGCCCCGTGGTCGGTTGCGCAGCAGGGCGTTTCGAACACCAGCCACGGCTGCCTCAACCTCAGCCCCGAGGACGCCAAGTGGTTCTTCGAGAACTCCCAGAAGGGCGATCCGGTGATCGTCGAGAACTCCATCGGCCAGCTGAGTGCCGGTGACGGCATGGGCGACTGGTCCTGAGCTGAACCCTCGAGGCCCGCTCCGCGCTGCGCGGAGCGGGCTTCGTCGTTTTCCGGCGAGAACCCGTTCGCCGCCCTAATATTCGGCGCATGTCCGGTTTGTTCAGCGGATGGGCATCGGTGATTAACCGGATAGTTGCCCGTGACCGGCAAGCTGCCGCGGTGCGATCCCGGCCCGAACGAGTACTGCCCCAACCCCCGGTTCGTGGTCTGAAGGGACGTCCCTGGACCGATTACGCGCTGTTCCTGGTGCTGGTAGCCCCGAATCTGATCCTGTTGGGGCTGTTCGTCTATCGGCCCCTGGTGGACAACATCCGGTTGTCCTTCACCGATTGGAACATCTCCGATCCGATCGCCACCTACATCGGCGTGCGGAACTACACGGAATGGTTCGGCCGCAAGGACTCCTGGGACATCGTCTTCAACACCGTGGTCTTCACGCTCGCGGCCGTGGTGGGCAGTATGGTGCTGGGCCTGATCCTGGCGCTGCTGCTGGACCGGAAGCTGTTCGGCCGCAATGTCGTCCGCTCGGCCATCTTCGCGCCGTTCGTGATCTCCGGCGCGGCCATCGGGGTGGCCTTCCAGTTCATCTTCGATCCCAGCTTCGGCCTGGTCCAGGACCTGCTGCATCGGCTCGGGGTCACGAATGTGCCGGATTTCTACCAGAATCCGAACTGGGCGCTGTTCATGGTGACGGTCACCTACGTCTGGAAGAACCTCGGCTACACCTTCGTCATCTATCTGGCCGCGCTGCAGGGCACCCGTCAGGAACTGCTGGAGGCCGCCGAGATCGACGGCGCGAGTCGTTGGACCACCTTTACCCGGGTGCTGCTGCCGCAGTTGCGGCCGACCACGTTCTTCCTGTCGATCACGGTCATGCTGAATTCGCTGCAGGTCTTCGACATCATCAATGTGATGACCCGCGGCGGGCCGCTGGGCACCGGCACGACCACCATGGTCTACCAGGTCTACCTGGAATCCTTCCGCAACTTCCGCGCGGGCTACGGCGCGACGGTCGCCACCATCATGTTCGTGGTGCTGCTGATCGTGACGCTGGTGCAGGTGCGCGTCATGGATCGGGGCGACCGATGAATACGGCAACGCAACCGCGCGTCGTCACCGTGACATCGGACGATGCCGCGACGCCGGAGGCGCGCCGTTTCGCCGCCGCCTACCGGCGCCGGCAGCGCGCCGCCACCCTGCTCGGCTATGCCGCCATGGTGTGTGTACTGGTCATCGTCGGTGTCCCGCTGTTCTGGATCGTCATCACCTCGTTCAAGGACCGCCCCGACATCTACACCCAGCCCGCGGTGTACTGGCCGCACAGCTGGCATCCGAGCAACTATCGCGACGCCACCACCGCGCTGCCGTTCTGGCAGTTCCTGCGCAATTCGCTGATCATCACCGCGATCGTCGCGGCGGTGAAGTTCGTGCTCGGCGTGTTCAGCGCCTACGGCCTGGTATTCCTGCGCTTCCCGGGTAAGACGATCGTCTTCGTGGTGATCATCGCGGCGCTGATGGTCCCCAATCAGATCACCGTCATCTCCAACTACGCGCTGATCGCGCAGCTGGGCTGGCGGAATACCTTTCAGGGCATCATCGTTCCGCTGTGCGGCGTCGCCTTCGGCACCTTCCTGATGCGCAATCACTTCCTGTCGCTGCCGATCGAGGTGATCGAGGCGGCACGGATGGACGGCGCGAACTGGTGGCGGCTGCTCACCCGGGTGGTGCTGCCGATGTCCGGCCCGACCATGGTGGCATTCGCGGTCGTCACGCTGGTCAACGAGTGGAACGAATATCTCTGGCCGTTCCTGATGGCCGACGATTCGCGCGTCGCTCCGCTGCCGGTCGGATTGACGCTGCTACAGAACACCGAGAATCCCAGCGTCACCAACTGGGGTCCGGTCATGGCCGGAACCGTGCTCACCATGCTGCCGATCCTGATCGTCTTCTTGATCCTGCAGCGTCACATGATCAAGGGCCTCACCTCCGGTGCGGTCAAAGGTTAACCCCCACAAGGAGATTCCTGTGTCCGATGCTCGATTCCCGTCGCTGTCGCGACGCGGGTTTCTCGGCGCGTCCGCGGTCGCCGCGACCGGCCTGGCGTTGAGCGCCTGCGCCGGAACCGGCGGCGGCGGTAGACAATCCGGCGATTCCAACACCATCACCTTCTGGTCCAACCACCCGGGCACCTCCAAGGATCAGGAGGTGGAGATCATCAACCGGTTCCACGCGCAGCATCCGGATCTGAGGGTCGACCTCATCGATGCGGGCAAGAACTACGAGGAGGTGGCGCAGAAGTTCAACGCCGCGCTCTCCGGTGGCGAGCTGCCGGATGTGGTGGTGCTCTCGGATGTCTGGTGGTTCAACTACGCGCTGAGCGGAACGATCGAGCCGCTGAACGAGCAGCTCTCGGCGCAGGGCGTACGGGTCGGCGACTACGTCGACACCTTCGTCGACGACTACAAGTTCAACGACAAGATCTGGGCGCTGCCGTACTCGCGCTCGACGCCGCTGTTCTATTACAACAGGGATGTCTGGGCCAAGGCCGGACTGCCGGACCGCGGGCCGGAGAGCTGGCAGGAGTTCGACGAGTGGGGGCCGCGGATCCAGGGCGTCGTCGGCGAGGGCAAGTGGGCGCACGGCTGGGGTGATGCCAAGAACTATCTGGCGTGGACCTTCCAGGGCCCGAATTGGACCTTCGGCGGGGCGTATTCGGATCAGTGGAAGCTGCGCTTCACCGATCCCGGCACCATCGCCGCGGGCACCTATCTGCGCGAGTCGATCAACACCAAGCGCTACGCCAGCATCCGCCCGCAGGTCGCGGTCGACTTCGGCACCGGCGTGGTGGCCTCGGCCATCGCCTCCACCGGAGATCTCAAGGGCATCAAGCAGAATGCCACCGGAAAACTGGAATTCGGTACCGCCTTCCTGCCGCATCCGAACGGCCCGGGCTGCACGACCGGCGGTGCGGGACTGGCGATTCCGGCGCGCATCTCCGATCAGCGCAAGGCCAATGCGCTGAAGTTCATCGAATTCCTCACCAATCCGGCCAATACCGCGTACTTCACCCAGGCCACCGGCTACATCCCGGTGCGCAAGTCGGCGCTCGAGGATCCCAGCGAAAAGGATTTCCTGGCCAAGAATCCGAACTCCAAGACCGCGTTCGACCAGCTGCCGCTGACCAAGTCACAGGACTACGCGCGGGTATTCCTGCCCGGCGCCGACCAGATCATCGGCACCGGACTCGAGCAGATCGGGCTGCAGAACAAGGATGTCGCCGCGGTCTTCGCCGATGTGAACAGTCAGCTGCAGGCGATCTACGAACGCCAGATCGCGCCCAAGCTCCCCAAGTAATTTCGCAGGAGGACGGCCAGCAATGGCGACAGTGCAATTCGACAGTGCGACGCACCTGTATCCGGGCGCGCCCGCACCCGCGGTCGACGGCCTCGACATCGACATCGCCGACGGGGAGTTCCTCGTCCTGGTCGGCCCGTCGGGGTGCGGGAAGTCGACCAGCCTGCGCATGCTGGCCGGTCTGGAATCCGTTGAGCAGGGCCGCATCCTGATCGGTGGCCGCGATGTCACGGGCCTGCCGCCGCGGGCCCGGGACGTGGCCATGGTGTTCCAGAGCTACGCGCTCTACCCGAATATGACCGTGGCGCAGAACATGGGCTTCGCGCTGCGCAATGCCGGTGTGAACAAGGCCGACACCATGGCCCGGGTGCTCGAGGCCGCGCGCATGCTCGAGCTGGAACAGCTGCTCGACCGCAAGCCCGCGAAACTGTCCGGCGGACAACGCCAGCGGGTCGCGATGGGCCGCGCGATCGTGCGTCACCCGCAGGTGTTCTGCATGGACGAGCCCCTGTCGAATCTGGACGCCAAGCTGCGGGTCAGTACCCGCGCCCAGATCGCGGCGCTGCAGAAACGCCTGGGCACCACCACGGTCTATGTCACCCACGACCAGGTGGAGGCGATGACCATGGGCGACCGAGTGGCCGTACTGCGCGACGGCAGGCTGCAGCAGGTCGCCGCGCCGCGCGAGCTGTACGACGATCCGGTGAACACCTTCGTCGCCGGATTCATCGGATCACCGGCGATGAATCTGTTCACCGCGCCCGTGCGCGATGGGGCGGCCGTGCTGAACGAGCTGCGAATCCCATTGCCGCGCGGGAACTCCGACCGGGGCCGGGTGGTGGTGGGCATTCGGCCCGAATCGTGGGAGACCACCAGCGACGCGAGCAATGCGCTGCCCGTCGAGGTCGAGCTGCTCGAGGAACTCGGCTCGGAGTCCTTCGTCTACGCCCACGGCGTGACCGACGAATGGTCCAGCCGGTCGGGCAAGATCGTCGCCCGCGTAGACCGCCGCTTCCAGGTCACTCTGGGCGATCGCCTGCTGCTCGCGCCGAAGACGGACGAGGTGTACTTCTTCGACGCGGACAGCGAGCTCCGATTGCGATAACTACCAGATCTTCACGCGCTCGGCGGGATCCAGGTACAGGGCGTCGCCCGGCCGCACGTCGAAGGCCTCGTGGAAGCTGTCGAGGTTGCGGACCACGCCGTTGCAGCGGAACTCCGGCGGGGAGTGCGGATCGACGGCCAGGCGGCGGATGGCCTCCTCCTTGCGCGCCTTGGTGCGCCAGACCTGGGCCCAGCCGTAGAAGACGCGCTGCAGTCCGGTGAGCCCGTCGAGCACCGGCGGCTCCGCACCGTCGAGCGAGATCTTGTACGCCTCCAGCGCGATCGACAGCCCGCCCAGGTCGCCGATGTTCTCGCCGATCGTGAATTCGCCGTTGACCGTGTGCTTGTCGTCCAGATCCTTGGGCGAGAACCGGTTGTACTGCTCGATAAGGGCCTTCGTGCGCTTACCGAATTCGGCACGATCGGAGTCGGTCCACCAGTCGATCATGTTACCGTCGCCGTCGTATTTGGCGCCCTGATCGTCGAAGCCGTGCCCGATCTCGTGCCCGATGACCGCGCCGATGCCGCCGTAGTTGGCGGCGTCGTCGGCGTTCATATCGAAGAACGGCGGCTGCAGAATGGCCGCGGGAAAGACGATCTCGTTCATGCCCGGGTTGTAGTAGGCGTTGACCGTCTGCGGGGTCATGAACCATTCGTCGCGGTCCACCGGGCCGCCCAGTTTGCGCAGATCCCGGTCGTGTTCGGCGGCGTAGCCGCGGCGGTAGTTGCCGACCAGATCCTCGGGGTCGATCTCGACCGCCGAGTAGTCGCGCCAGCGGTCCGGGTAGCCGATCTTGGGCGTGAACTTCTCCAGCTTGGCCAGGGCAGCCCGCCGGGTCTCGGGGCTCATCCAGTCCAGATCGGTGATGTTGCGGCGGTACGCCTCGATCAGATTGGCCACCAGCTGCTGCATCCGCTCCTTGGCCGCGGGCGGGAAATGTTCGGCCACATAGAGTTTGCCGACCGCCTCGCCCAGCAGATCCTGCACCAGCGATACGCCGCGCTTCCAGCGCTCGCGATTCTCCTGCGCGCCGGTGAGGGTGCGGCCGTAGAAATCGAAGTGCTCCTCGACCACCGCCGCGGTGAGATACGGTGCGCGCGAGCGCAGCACCCGCCACACGGCCCAGGACTTCCAGTCCTCGAGCGGCTCGGCCGCCCACAGCTGCGCGAAGGTGCGCACATAATCCGGCTGGCGCACGACGAATTCGGCGAACAGCTCCGCGCTGGGCTTGTCCACCCCCTCCGCCAGCGCCGAAGTCCAGGCCGCCCAGTCGAATTCCGGATGCTCGGCGGCGAGATCGGCGAAGGTGACGAGGTTGTAGCTCAATTCGGCGTCGCGGCGGCGCACCACATCCCAGTGCCCGGCGGCGAGCTTGCGTTCCAGATCGAATACCCGCTGCGGGTCGTCGTCGATGCCCGCCAGGTGGAACATGCGCCGGATGTGCTCGACGTATTTGCCGCGGATCTCCGCGTAATCGTCGCTGCGGTAATAGGACTCGTCGGGCAGGCCGATCCCGGACTGGGTGGCGTGCACCAGATATCGCTGCGAATCCTTGTCGTCGGTGTCGACGTAGAGGGCCAGCGCGCCGCCGACGCCGGTGCGCTGCAGCCGACCCAGCAGGGCCGCGAACTCGCCGTGGTCGGCCACGGCACGGATGGCGGCCAGCTCGTCGGCGATCGGGGTCAGCCCCAGTGCCTCGACCGCCTCCTCCGCCATGAAGCTGGAGTAGAGGTCACCGATCTTGCGTTCCTCGGTGCCCGGCGCGGCGCCGGAGGCGGCCGCCCGCTGGATGATCGTCTGGACGTCCAGCTCGGCCTGGTCGTACAGCTTCCGGAAGGCGCCGTCGACCGCTCGGTCGGCCGGTATCGCGTAGGCGTCCAGCCACTTGCCGTTGACGTGCGCGAACAGATCGTCCTGCACCCGCACGGCGTCGTCGCGGTAGGTCAGATCGAGGCCGGAGGGAGTCGTCACATCGGAAGTCACGCTGTCCAGTATGCCGATCTCACGCGGGCTGGAGGTCGCGGTCGAACTCGCCGTCGCGGACCCCTGCCACGAAGGCCGCCCATTCCCCCGGGGTGTAGGTGAGCGTCACGTCGCCGTGCCGCACGGTGGTGTGGCCGTCGGCCGCGGTGTGCGCGGTGAGGTCGCCGAGGGCCGGGCCACGATCGAGGACCGTGGCGAGAAAGTACATCCATTCGGTCGCGGTCACGGTGATGACGGGCTCGTCTTCGGGGCGGTGCGCCGGATCGCGCCGGAACTTGCTGTCCCGGATGAGTACCGCGGCGCCGTCGAACCGGACCTCGACGCATTGATTGCCGTTGTTGGTACGGGTCGAGGAGAACCAGCCGGTGGCCTTCGCCCGATACCTGGCGGTGGTTGGCATGGGCAGATTTTACACGCGGGCGTACTTGTGAATCATTGCCAATGTCTCAGTGCGACTGAGGGATTGGTCGAGTGCACGGACATATGCGAATGCCAAATCGCGTACCTGTTCGGGATTGTCGACCGCCCCGCCGAATACCGCACTCTCCGCCCAGGCGAAGGTCGGCAGGGCATCGGCGGCGAAATCGAGCAGGTGGAAGCTGGATCCGCCCAGGATGGCCCCGGCCGGGGCGGTGAACGGAATCACTCGCAGCTCCACCGTGTCGAGCTCCTCCAGCAGGTCGGCCAGGTACTCCAGCTGACCGCGCAGCACCCGCGGGCCGCCGATCTGCTGCAGCAGCGTCGCCTCACCCACGACGGCCGTCAACTCCACTGCCTCCGGACCGCGCAGTCGCTGCTGGCGGCGCATGCGCACCGCGACCAGCTGTTCCACCTGCACCGGGCGGATCATGACGTCGGCGCTGATCAGCGCGCGGGCATAGGCCTCGGTCTGCAGCAGACCGGGAATCACCAGGCTGTCGTAGCTGCGGATGCTCTGTGCGCCGTACTCCATGCCGTAGTAGCGCTGCAGTTCGGGCCCGATGAGTGCCGAGGACTTGGTCCACCAGCCGCGATCCTTACTGGCGGCGAGCAGCGCCAGCAGCTCGTCGCGCTCCTCGTCGGGGACGTCCAGCAGCTCCAGCACCGGGCCGATGGTGTTGAGGGTGAGAACCCGTCGACCCTTCTCGACATGGGACCAATTGGCCGGGGTGAAACCCACCCGTTTGGCGAAGGTCGCCGAATCGAATCCCCGTTGCTCGCGCAACTCGCGCAGACGCAGTACCAATTCCCACCGGGCGACCGTTGGCGAGAGAGGTGCCATGCAGGGTCATCCTACGCCGCGATTGCCCGGCGTGTGACTATTGTCATCCGCATTACCCGGCGATACGGTCTGTGCATAACCGCTTCACGCCGTCCTACGACAGACGGGGTTCGCCGTGAACATGCTGGGTTCGCCATGAGCACCGCGTCCTATGCCGCCGTGCAGGAGGCGCTCGAACGCTGCCGCCGTTATCGCAAGGACAACGCCCTCTACGGCGTGGTCGAACCCGCATTGGGCCGGATCATGTTGGAGGTCGGACCGGTCGGGGTGGTGACCATGCCCGCGACGCTGGGCCATCGGGTGCGCGAGCGGCTCGCCGCGACCGGGCCGATCATCGGACATCCGCGCTCGTCGCGCTGGACCTTCCTGACCGGGCATGTGGACGACTCCGGTCAGGACATGAGCGTGATCGCCGAACTGATCCATCTCGGCGCCGCGATCGCGGTGCCCGGCACGCGCATCGTGCTGCCGTCGCCGGCCGACGAGCGCACCGGATATCGGGTGTGGATCGATGGACCCGAGGGTGTGGCCCGGCCTACCTTCGCTGAGGTCGTGGCCGTCACCCTCGGGTGCCGGACGCACTAGTTCGAGGGCGCCGGAGTCAGCGTGACGCTGTACTTGTTCTCCAGCGTCTGCTTCCAGTCGCGCTCGCACTGATCGAGCTTGGCCTGGTCGCCGCCCGCCTTGTTCACACAGTCGACGAAGTCCTTACCGCCGCTGGAGGTGAAGAAGCTGACGCCG
The DNA here is from genome assembly GCF_023740735.1 of Nocardia sp. CDC159. GTDB lineage: Bacteria > Actinomycetota > Actinomycetes > Mycobacteriales > Mycobacteriaceae > Nocardia > Nocardia pulmonis. The sequence goes on along the minus strand of NZ_JAMRXH010000011.1, from coordinate 205,446 downwards.
ATGACGGTGACCACGATCGAGGCGATCAGGGCGATCAGGCTCAGCACCAGGCCCGCGATCGCCATCCCGCCACCCGCGGCGGCCCCGCGGCGGGCCTTCAGCGTCGCGATGATGCCGATGATCAACCCGGCCAGGCCCAGCAGAATGCCGCCGACGATCGTCCAGAAGCTCAGCAGCGCAAGGATGCCCAGCACCAGCGCCGCGATGGCCAGACCCTTGCCCTTCTGCTCCTGCCAGTAGGGCTGACCGGGCGGCGGCGGATACGAACCCGGCGGCGGGGGCGGATTCTGGCCGGGCGGATACTGACCCGGCGGGGGCGTCTGGCCGGGCGGCGGATACTGGCCGGGAGGCGGATTCTCCGTCATGGCTGTCCTCTCGTTGGCCCCGGGTGATATGCCGGGTTCGATGCGCTGTGAATGTTATTGCGCGCCGAGGCGCGCATGCATCTCCCACACCAGGATTTCCGATGGCAGATTGGCCACGATTCGCTGGCCGCCGCTGCGGGTCAGCCGCACGGCATCGCCCTCGTACAGCGTGCCGACCCCTTCCATATCGATCTCGCCGCGCGCGACGAACAGATGCAGATACGGCGCCTCGGGCAGTTCCACCGCCGTCGACTCGCCGGGCATCCGGGCCACGTGCAGCGCGGAGTGGCTGCTGTTGATGGTGATCGCCGTCCGGTCGCGATAGCGCGCCAGCCCGGAGGCCACCGTCACCAAGCCGCCCGCGGCGAGCTCGTCGTCGACCTCGAGCTGCTGATATCCCGGGGTCAGGCCCGGCTCGTCGGGGACCACCCACATCTGCACGAAATGCACGGGCTCGTCGTGTTCGGCGATGTTCGGCGACAGCCGCCAGGAGTCGTTCTTCTCCGAATGCAGAATTCCGGTGCCCGCGCTCATCCGCTGCGCCAAACCGGGATAGATGATGCCGCTGTGCCCGAGCGAATCCTGATGCACCAGTGATCCGCTCAACACCCAGGTCACAATCTCCATATCGCGGTGGGGATGGGTGTCGAAACCCCGGCCTGGGGTGACAATGTCCTCGTTATTGACCAGCAACAGGCCGTGGTGGGTGTTTTCGGGATCGTAGTGCTCGCCGAATGAGAACGAATGCTTCGAATCCAGCCACGCCACACGGGTTTTCATGCGGTCGCCGCCACGATGGACATCGATGTGTGGTGTCGTGAGTGTGGACACCGTGGTCCTCCTCTCGGGCCGAGCACCGATCATCCTTCAGGGTAGGAGCACCTCCGCCGCCCGGCCCCGAATTCCTAGTAAATTCTAGCGTGGAGCGACACCGGCCCCGGTGTGCCGATCACGGTCCGCCCCGGGACCGGTAGCGGGCCGGTGGCAAATGTCCGGCGCTCCGTGCACCGTCCCCGCGTCCGGCGGCCCGAGACCCATCGACACCCCGCCCGTATCATGATGTGCCGCAACCGAAACCGGAGGTGAACCGCTGATGCGACCCGAAGTACTCGCGGGCATCGAGCGCAAACTCCGGCAACAGGCGCGCAGCGCGGGTATCGATCACTTCGTCGTCGGCGTGGCCGTATTCCGAGAGCGAAAACTGCTGGTGGTACGGCGTGTCGCCGATGACTGGCAGGGTGGGATGTACGAGCTGCCCGGTGGCGGCGTAGAGGCGGGGGAGACGTTCGCCGAATGTGTGGCGCGGGAGTTGTTCGAGGAGACGGGTTTGCGCGTGCGGCGCATCGTCGATGTGGTCGGCGGCTTCGATTACGCCACCCGCACCAAGGCCCGGGTGCGCAAGTACAGCTTCGTGGTCGAGGTGGAGCCGGGCGAGGTGGCGCTGGCGCCGGGCGAACACGACGAGTTCCGCTGGATCGATGCGGCGGCGCTGGCGCGGCTGCCCATGGCGCCGGATATGCGCGAGACGGTGTACGCGCTGGTGACCGCGAAGTCAGAGCACTGAGATGACCCAGGAACAGCGCGCGACGCGACGCGCGGCAGCCACGGCCGTGCTGCGCAGCCCGGGCATGCTGCGGCTGGCGCTGGTGCGGTTCGCCGGGCAGTTCGGCGACGGCATGTTCCAGGCGGCGCTGTCGGGAGCGATCCTGTTCAACCCGGAGCGAGCGACCGATCCGCTGGCCATCGCGGCCGGATTCACCGTGCTGTTGCTGCCGTATTCGGTGATCGGACCGTATGCAGGGGCGCTGCTGGACCGCTGGGACCGGCGCATGGTGCTGCTGGTCGCCAATGTGCTGCGGGCGCTGCTGATCTTGATCGCCGCAGCCGGACTGCTGGGCGGCATCCGGGATACGCCGCTGCTGCTGTTGGCGCTGGCCGTGGTGGGAATCAGCCGATTCGTGCTGGCCGGGGTGTCCGCGGCGCTGCCGCGGGTGCTGGCGCAGCGCTGGTTGGTGCCGATGAATTCGGTGCTGGCGACCGCCGCCTCGGCCTGCGCCGGGGTGGGTGCGGCGATCTCGGTGGCCATCATCGGGGCGATCGGGGCCGGTGATTTCGCCTCGGCCGTGGCGGTCGCGGTCAGCGCGTCTGGATCGCTGGTCGGCGGGGTGGCCGCGGCCGGATTCACCGCGCGCAGGCTCGGCCCGGAGCCCGGGGAGGGCGCGCCGACGAGTTCGGTGCGGGCCATCCTGACCGGACTGCGCACCGGCGCGCGGGCGGTGTGGTCCTCGCGCGAATGCACCACCGCGATGATCGGCATCGGCACGCATCGAATCGTCTTCGGCGCCAACACCCTGCTGATGGTGCTGGTGCTGCGCCGGGCCCAGGCCGACGGCGTCTCGCTGAACAGCGGCCTGGTCGGATTCGGGGTGGCGATCACCGCGGTCGCCTCGGGCATGCTGGCCGCGGCGGTACTCGCGCCGCTGCTGATTCCGCGGCTGGGCCGCCCGCGCACGGTGGTGGCCGGTCTGGCGACCGCGATCGCGGTGCAGCTGGTACTGGTCACCCCGATCACGGTCACGACCGGTGCGGCCGAGGGCCGGGCGCATCATCTACTGCTGGTGGGGGCGTTCCTGCTCGGCCTGGCCGGACAGACCATCAAGCTGACCGGCGACGCCACCATGCAGATCGATATCGATGACTCCCGCCGCGGGCAGGTCTTCGCCCTGCAGGACACCGTCTTCAACATCACCTTCGTACTGGCCATCGCGGTGACGGCGCTGGTGATTCCGATCGATGGGCGCTCGTTCGGCGTCGTGCTCGCGGGCGCGGTGATCTACGGGTTGGGCATTGTCGCCATCGCGGCCAATACCCGCAGGCACACCCTCATCCACTGAGCGGCCACAGCGGCTCGGCCCAGGTGCCGAGGCCGCCCGGATCGGTGCAGAAGTGGTCGAGTCGGCCGTCGTCGTCGAGATCCAGGGCGGAGATCTCGGCCACGCCGTCGCCGTCGCGGTCCCACAGCGCGTCGTCGGTGTAGCCGTCGCCGTCGAAATCGAGCCCGACCGCGTCGAATACGCCGGTGCCCGTCAGGTCCAGGTCGGCGGGGGAGGACCAGCTCCGCCCGGGACCGTCGCCGAGGCCGAAGACATACTCGATATCGGTCATGTCGATTCGACGCGACCGGTCGCCGCGCGGTTCCCTCAGCAGGGATATACCTGGACCTCGATGGCCTTCACGGCGAAGTACACCGACATGCCCGGGGCCAGTGCCAGCTCGGCCGCCGCGCCCGGAGTCAGATCGGCGACGAGACCCGCACCGCCGGGACGATCGGCGGCATGCACGCGAACGATGCCGCCGCGGTCGGTCAGTTCGGCGATATCGACCCGAAAGACGTTGCGCGGGCTGCCCGCCGGATATTCGCGATAGACGGCCACGGCGGCGGGGGAGAAGACGGCGGCCGCCGACGCGCCGACCGTCCACTCGCCGACACACCGGCCGTACACCAGGTCGTCGCCGCTGCGTACCGCGCCGGTGTGAGCCGAACCCGCCGACTCCGGCGCGGCGCCACGCACCCGCCCGGCGGACACCGCCGTGCCGAGCAGCAGGTTGACCCCGGCGATCCGGGCGGCGAAGGCGCTGCGCGGGCGGGACAGCACGGTGGCCACCGGTCCCTGTTCGACGATGCGACCGGATTCGAGCACGACGACCCGGTCGGCGAGGGTGAGCGCGTCGACGATGTCGTGGGTGACCAGAATCGCCGTGGCGCCCTTGCCGTTCCGCTCACCGCGCAACACCCGCCGCAGCAGCGCCCGCATGGCCGGTGCGGTGGCGACGTCGAGGGCGGCCATGGGTTCGTCCAGCAACACCAGGTCGGGTTCGACGGCCAGCGCCCGCGCCAGCGCCACCCGCTGCGCCTGACCGCCGGACAGCTCGCCGGGCCGCCGCTCGGCCAGCGCGACCGCGTCGACCGCGGCCAGCCACTCCCGCGCGACGGCGCGGGCCGCCCGGGGGCGCAGGCCGCGGCTGCGGGGTCCGAAGGCCACATTCGCCGCCACCGAAAGATGCGGGAACAGCAGGGGATCCTGCGCGAGCATCGAGATACCCCGCCGATGCGGCGGCACCAGCGTCGCACCGGACACATCGGTGAGGGTGCGCCCGCCCAATTCGATCCGGCCGGTATCCGGCCGCAGCAGTCCGGCCACGACCTCCAGCAGCGTCGACTTGCCCGCGCCATTGGGTCCCAGAACGGCCAGCACCTCACCCGGCGCGACGGTCAGCTCCACCGTCACATCGCGCGCCGCGAGGCGCATCGAGACCTCCAGTCCGCCCGGAACGTTCAGCGCCACGGCGTACCGGCCCATTCGCGTTCGCGGGTCCCGCCGACGCGGCGGTAGGCCACCAGCACGATCAGCACGGCCAGCAGCACCAGCAGCAGCGACAGCGCCACGGCGGCGTCCGGATCGTTCTCGCGCTGCAGATAGATCTCCAGCGGCAGCGTCCGGGTGCGCCCGCGCAGACTACCGGCGAAGGTGAGCGTCGCGCCGAATTCGCCCAGCGCGCGGGCGAACGACAGCACCGCACCCGAGACGAGCGCCGGGCGCAGCAGCGGCACACTGATCCGCCACCACACCGTGGCCGGACCCGCACCCAGGGTGGCGGCGATCCGCTCGTAGCGATCACCGGCGGTGCGCATCGCGCCCTCCAGGGTGATCACCAGAAACGGCAGTGCGACGAATGTCTGCGCGAGCACGACCGCGGTGGTACTGAACGCGATTCGGATTCCGGCCGCCTCCAGCTGCCGCCCCAGCAGCCCGTAGCGGCCGAACAGAGACAGCAGCGCCAGTCCGCCCACGACGGGCGGTAATACCAACGGCAGCAACACCATTGCCCGCAACACCGGCAGCACCCGCCAGCGCAACCGCGCCAGCAGCACCGCCATCGGCACACCGAGCAGCACGCACAGCGCCGTACTCGCCACGGCGGTACGCAGGCTGAGCGCCAGCGCATCTCGCGACGCGGGCGCGCTCACCAGCGTCAACAGCCGCGACCAGTCCACCGCACCGGTCAGCGCGAACAGCGGCCCGGCCACGAAGGCGAAGCCCAGCGCCGCGGGCAGCAGCAACCACCGCGGCACCGCCAGGCCCGGATCACGCCGCAGGGCCGGGATCACGGCCGCCCGGTTTCACGTGAATCATCGGCGCGGCTCATGGCGCGCCGAAGCCCGCCCGCGCCAGCGCCGCACGGCCGTCCGGGCCGGTGACCAGGGCCTCGAACTGGTGTGCCAGCTCGGCCTGCTTCGAATCCGCCACGGCCGCAATGGGATAGGTATTGACCGCGCCCGACGATTCCGGAAACGGCACGGTGACGACCTTGGCTCCCGCACCGGCGGCATCGGTCACGTACACCAGACCGGCGTCGGCCTCGCCGGAGATGACCTTTCCCAACACATCGGTCACCGCGGACTCCTCACTCACCGGAGCGAGCGACACGTGCGCCGCGGCGGCCACCTTCTGGGTCGCCGAGCCACACGGCACCTGTGGGGCGCAGACCACCAGGCGCAGGCCGGGACGGGACAGATCCGCCAGGGCCGCAATATGTTTCGGATTGCCCGGCGGGGTGACAATGGTGAGCACATTGGTCGCGAAGTTCTCCGGCGGCTCGGTGATGCGCCCGCTCTTGGTGACCTTGCCCATATTGGCGGTGTCCGCGGCCGCGAAGACGTCGGCGGGGGCGCCCTGGTTCAGCTGAGCGGCCAGCTCGGAGGAACCGGCGAAGTTGAAGGTCACTCTCGTATTCGGATGGCTGGTCTCGAATTTCGCGCCGAGATCGGTGAAGACCTTGTTCAGCGAGGCCGCGGCGAAGACGGTCAACGTGGTCCGGTCGCCGCCGGGATTCTGCGCACCGCAGCTCCCGAGCGCGGCCACCACGGCCGCGGCGATGAGCACGACGGCCACCCGCCTCATGACGGCGTCTCCACGATCACGGTCGTGGCCTTCACGCTGGCCACCGCGACGCTGCCCGGTTCCAGACCGAGTGCGGCCACCGATTCGCTGCTCATCAACGACACGACTGTGAACGGACCGCATTGCATCTCCACCTGAGCCATCACCCCGTCGGCCACCACGCGGGTGACCAGTCCGGGAAACCGATTGCGCGCCGAACTGGCACTGCCCAGCCGGGCCTGCGGCGGCCGCGCGTGCTCGACGGCCAGGGCCGCCAGCTCCCGGCCCTCGATCACGAGCCGCCCGGCGGCGTCCTTGTGCGCGCCGAGCGCGCCGGTGTCGATCCATCGCCGCACGGTGTCATCGCTGACACCGAGCAGTTCGGCGGCGTCCCGGATCCGCAGGCTGGGCATGATCAGCAGCATAGGACCGCGATTGCGGACCGACAACGGAGGAATATCTGAATCTGCGGACGGAACGGCCCCCTCTTCCGGAGATGTGAACAACACCGAATGGAAAGTTCACCCCCGGCCAGTACGCTCGAACCGATCATGGCCACCTATTTCGACCCGAAGTCCTGGCTCACCTGGTTGGACCCGGTGGCGGACCTCGGTGCGGGTACCGTGACCGCGCTGCTGCCGGATGTGCTGATGACACTGCTCAGCGAGGGGATTCTGCGCCAGTTCGGCGGGCGTGAGGTCAGCGCGACACTGCTCGGCCATCGGATGACGGCCACGCTGACGACGCTGAAGGTGCGCCGCCGCGGCGCCCACTTTCAGACCAAGACGGTGCTGACCGGGCTGCTGTGGAACGGTCACCCGATCGAGGAGATGACGGTGATCGCGCACGGCGTCCGACTCGTTCCGGGCGTGCCGACCCGGGTGCGCGCCGCGACGCTCGACGTCACCGGCACCGTTACGACCGCGGCGGTGGCCGATTGGCTCAACGATCGACAGCCCGACTGGGAGCTCGGGGTCGCCGCCGACGGCCTGATCACCGCGCGGCACCGCCGCCGAAGACTCCACGCCCTGGTGGATGCCGTGGTCGCGGACAATATCGTCACCATCGCGGTCCACCGGGCCACCTGGTTGGGCATCTCGGTGCCGCGCCGCTGGATCCGACCGGCCCCGATACCGCTGTCCGAACTACCCGCCGATATTCGCATCGTGCGGGCCGACCGCCACGACGAGCGGATTAGCTTCCGCATCGAAATCCCCGACATCGCGGGCTCTTTCGACCTCGCGCAGCTGCGTTCGGCCATCGTCGCGGGGACGACGCTGATCATCTTCTGATCAGGACCCGCCCTTGTTCCACCACTCCAGCAGGGCCGCCTCGGCCTCCTCGCGGGTGAGCGGACCGCGATCGAGCCGCAGCTCCTTGAGGAATCGCCAGGCGCGGCCGACCTGGGGGCCGGGCTCGAGGCCGAGCAGCTCCATGATGGCGTTGCCGTCCAGGTCCGGACGGACCCGGGCGAGGTCCTCCTGTTCCTGTAGCCGGGCGATGCGAGCCTCGAGGTCGTCGTAGGTGGACTGCAATTGGGCGGCGCGGCGCTTGTTACGGGTGGTGCAGTCCGCCCGGACCAGCTTGTGCAGGCGGGGGAGCAGCTCGCCGGCGTCGGTGACGTAGCGGCGCACGGCCGAATCGGTCCACTGGCCCTTGCCGTAGCCGTGGAAGCGCAGGTGCAGATACACCAGTCGGGCCACGTCCTCGGTGAACTGCTTCGGATACTTCAAGGCGCGCATGCGCTTTCGCACCATCTTCGCCCCGACCACCTCGTGGTGGTGGAAGCTCACGCCGCCGCCCGGCTCGTTGCGCTTGGTCGGCGGCTTGCCGATGTCGTGCAGCAGGGCGGCCCAGCGCAGCACCAGATCCGGATCGCCCTGCTCCTGGTCGATGGCCTGACGCAGCACCGTCAGCGAATGCTGGTAGACGTCCTTGTGCTGGTGATGCTCGTCGATCTCGAGCTGCATCGCGGGCACCTCGGGCAGCACCCGCTCGGCCAGCCCGGTCTCGCACATGACATCGATGCCCTCGGTCGGAAATTCACCCGCGATCAGCTTGTCCAGCTCGGTGCGCACGCGCTCGGCGGTGATGCGATCGATCTCGGCGGCCATCGCGGTGATCGCCGCGCGCACCCGCGGGGCGAGCCGGAACCCCAGCTGCGCGACGAATCGCGCCGCGCGCAGCATGCGCAGCGGATCGTCGTTGAACGAATCCTCCGGCGCCGCAGGCGTATCCAGCACGCCGTCGAGCAGCGCGTCCATCCCGTGCAGCGGATCGACGAATTCGAGTTCGCCCAGCGCTCCGATACGCACCGCCATCGCGTTGACCGTGAAGTCCCGGCGCACCAGATCACCCTCGAGACTGTCACCGAAGGTCACCTCCGGATTGCGCGAGACCCGGTCGTAACTGTCACTGCGATAGGTGGTGATCTCCAGCTGCCACCCCGATTTGGCCGCGCTGACGGTCCCGAACGCCAGCCCCCCGGTATCCCAGATGTTGTCGGCCCACCCCCGCAGCAGCTCCAGCACCTGCTCCGGACGCGCGTCGGTGGTGAAGTCCAGATCCGTCCCCAACCGCCCGAGCACCGCATCCCGAACACTGCCCCCCACGAGATAGAGCGCATGCCCCCGAGCCGCGAACATCTCACCGAGCGGGGTCAGCACATCCGACAGCCGACCCAGCGTGATCGCCGCCGCGGCAAGCAATCGGGTACGGCGGTCGTTCTCGGACTCGGACTCGGACTTCGGCGAAACCACGGAGATGCAGCTTAGTTGGTATGACAAGCACCGCTGAGTCCGCACCGAAGCCCCCTCGACCCCGGCGTCGACACGCCCGGCCAACCCCGTCCGGTATGCGGCCGGCTCGTCGTTTCGAGGTCGGCGCGCAAGCGACGAAGGAGCAAGCGCCGACCTCGAAACGACGAGCCGCAGGGACCGCAAACCCCGCCGCGACGAAGGAGCGGCCTATCAAGCACCGCTAAACTGGCGCAGTGTCTCCGGCCGATCGCGCGAACAGTCGACGCCGCCAGCCCCGGCGCCGCGGATCGGCCGGGAGTTCGGCGGACAGCCACAAGGGCAAGAGCAAACCCCGCATGCGCACCGTGCGCGAGACCTCCGCGGGTGGCCTGGTGGTCGACGGTCTGGACGGTCCGCGCGAGGCGCGCTGCGCCGCGCTGATCGGCCGCACCGACCGCCGCGGCCGCCTGCTGTGGTCGTTACCGAAGGGGCATATCGAGGAGGGCGAGACGGCCGAGCAGACGGCCGTCCGCGAGGTCGCCGAGGAAACCGGGATCCACGGCACGGTCGTGGCCGAACTCGGCAGCATCGACTACTGGTTCGTCACCGACGGGCGCCGGGTACACAAGACCGTGCATCACTATCTGATGCGCTCGGTGGGCGGGGAGCTCTCCGACGCCGATGTCGAGGTCACCAAGGTCGCCTGGGTTCCGCTCGGCGAACTCGAGTCGCGCCTGGCCTACGCCGACGAGCGACGACTCGCGGAGGTCGCGAACCGCCTGATCGACCGGATGGAGAACGGCAGACAATGACGCGTGCGGGGCGCCATCTGCGCCGCTGGGTGCCGATGTTCGTCGCGTTGGCGCTGGCGGTGTTGTCCGGTCCGGCGGCGACGACGCTCGCCGGACCGGCCGCCGCGCAGCCCTCGGGCGCCAGCGACTCGTCCGGTCCGAAGTTCCTCAAGCTCACTTTGGACTCGGTGAGCCCGCGGGCGGTGACCACCACCAGCGACGCCGTGCTGACCGTCACCGGCACCGTCACCAATGTGGGCGATCGGCCGGTCGAGGACGTCGACGTGCGGTTACAGCTGGGCGCGGCCATCACCACGGGCAGCGGCCTGCGCTCGACGCTGCGCATGGACGAGGTGAACTACGAGCCCAGGACCACCTTCGACGAGATCGCCGAGCGGCTCGAGCCCGCCGAGCGCCAGCAGTTCACGATCCGGGTCGGCATCCGCCCCGGAACCTACGGCGCGAGCGGCAGCGTGCCCGTCACCTCCTCGCTCGGCATCACCGAGCCGGGGGTCTACCCCCTGCTGCTGAACGTCAACGGCGTGCCCGACTACGGCAAACAGGCCCGCCTCGACGACGCCCGCTTCCTGCTGCCGGTCCTGGGGCTGCCCGCGATATCGACCGCCGGAGAGGCGAAAGGCGAGACGGGACAACCGATCCCGGCTCCTACCGAGGCGCCGGTGGCGATCACCACCATCTGGCCGCTGGCCGACCGGCCCCGACTGGTCGCCGGGGTCACCGGACCGCTGCACGGCAAGGCGCTGCTGACCGACGACGAACTGGCTCGGGAGCTGGGTGCGGGCGGTCGACTCGATCAGCTGGTCGCGGCGCTGGAAGCGGTGTTGCGCCCGGCGACCGGCCGCGACCCCGGGCGTGCGAGCCTGGCCTCCTCGATCTGCCTGGCGATCGATCCGGATCTGCTGCTCACGGTGTCGCATATGACCGGCGGCTATCGGGTGCTGGCCAGTCCGTCGGATCCCGCCGGGCCGACCCGCGACGGTTCCGAGGACGGGATGCGCGCCGCCAAGGCGTGGCTGGATCGGCTGCGCACGGTGGCGTCCGGAATGTGCACGGTCGCACTGCCGTTCGCTCAGGTCGACCTGTCCGCACTGGCCGCCGTGAACGATCCGGAGCTGACCGCGCGCGCGATCGACGCGCCCGCCGACATCGTGGATTCCGTGCTGTCGGTCAAGTCGATGCGCGGTGTGGCCCTGCCCGACGCGGGCAGTGTCGACCCCGGCGCGGCCACCCTGCTCGCCGGGCACGGCTACCACACCGCGGTGCTCGCCGACACCGCCGTCACCACGGCCGAATCCCGGAGCACCGCAACGGGAGGCACCCGCCGGGACGGCGGCACCGTGCGCAATACGGCATCGCGGCCGCCCGAGCGGGAAACGACCGCACCGGAATTGGTGCGGCTGCCCGCGTACGCGCCGCCGCCCGTCCCCGAGACGCCGCCCCCGGCCGAGCCGGGACTGAAGGCGGCCACCTTCGACATCTGGTCGGCGACCGCCCTGGCCGCGGTCGGCTCGAATCCGCCCACGCCGCCCTTCACACCCGAGCGCGTCCGGTACGAGGTGGCTCACGATTCCCGGGTGGCACGGCTGCAGGACGCACTGGGCGCGGTGTCGTGGTCGGCGTTGAATCCGCAGGCGGGTGGTCCGCGTTCGCTGCTGCTGATGCCGCCGCAGACGTGGAGCGCCAACCGCGACGAGGCGACCGCGCTGCTGGGGCAGCTCGACCTGCTGGTCCGCAACGGACTGGCCACGCCGCGCCCGTTCGGCGAGCTGCTGGCCATGCCGCCGGATCCGCGGCCGTTCGAGGTTGACTATCTGTCCGGAGTCGCCGAGGTGGCCGTGCCGGATCAGTTCTTCGATCCGATCCGGGCGCAGGACAGGCGGATCGCGGATCTGCTGTCGGCCCTGGCGGAGGTGCCGCAGCAGGAGCCGACGCCGCAGCAGTACCTCACCCCGCTGCGCGACGATCTGGTGCGGGTGCTCACGCTGTCGGATCGCAGCAATCCGGCCTGGCAGGCCGATACGGTCGCGCAGCGCCGGTTGGATCAGACCACGCGCACCCTCGACACGCTGTTCGGCAAGGTGACGGTGCTGCCGCCGGGCGGGGTGTACACCCTGGCCTCGGAGAAGAGCCCGCTGCTATTGGTCGCGCGCAACGATCTGCCGGTGGCGATCCGGATCAAGTTCCGTATCGGCGCACCCGCCGAGACGAACATCACCGATATCGGCGAGCAGATCCTGCCCGCGGAGGGCACCCGTTCGTTCCAGATTCCGACGGAGGTCACCGACAGTCGCAACCTGGTGATTCCGATCTCCCTTACCACACCCGACGGAATCGCGCTGGGAAATGCCACATCGGTATCGGTGCGGTCCAACGCCTATGGTCAGGCGTTGGCGATAATTACCGCATGTGCCGGTGCACTGCTGCTCCTGCTCGCCGGTCGCCGACTGTGGCGTCGCTTCCGGGGGCAGCCGGATCCGGCCGACGAGGGGTTGGACCCCGGGACGCGCCGCAGGGTCAATCGCTACCTGCGGGCGCGGCGCCGGGTGCTGCAGCGACAGGAGGAACCATGAGCGGCGATCACGGCGCGCGTTCGGCCGGGGTGACCGTACTGGTTGACCTCCCGGCGCCGCGAGAACGGGAGTCGCGGTGAGTGACCATGACGCCCCCCGACCCAGTGGGCCGGGCGAGGACCGTCCGGTACCGCGCCGCGCCCCGGCCGCCCCGTGGGAACGCGGCCCGCGCCCACCGGCGCCGCCGCGGGCCGACGGCCCGCCCGGCGATGAGCCCCGCCCGGCGCGACCACCCCTGAGCGGTCCGATTCCGCGGGTATCCCCGGGCAACCAGACCCCCGACGGTCCGCCGCGCCGCCTGCCGCCGACACCCACCGCCGGTGCTCCGCGCCCACTTCCGCCGCATCCGGCACCGGGCGAGACCACCCGACAGCTACCGCCGAACCAGGTACCCGGTGGCTCGATGCCACCGGTTCCCCCGCATCAAGCCCCCCCGAGCGGAGCCGTACGCCAGGTCCCGCCGAGCCCGAACGAGCCGACACGGCAACTGCCCCCGCATCAAGCCCCCCCGAGCGGAGCCGTACGCCAGGTCCGGCCGAATCCGAACGAGCCGACGAGACAACTGCCCCCGCATCAGGCCCCACCCAGCGGGGCCATGCGCAAGCTGCCGCCGAATCAGGTGCCGGGCGAGGCGATGCGATCGGTGCCACCGCGCGCACCCGGGGAGCCGAACCGGCAAGTGCCACCGAATCAGGCCCCACCGAGCGGCGCGATGCGGCGCGTCCCGCCGAATCAGGCCCCGCCCAGCGGGGCCATGCGCCAGGTTCCGCCCGGCGGACCGGATCGCGCGGCGCGGCGGGTTCCGCCGGGTGGGCCGGAATATCAAGACCCGCCCGAGATTTCGATCCACGGCCCGCGACATATGCCGCCCAGCGGCCCGATCCGCCGGGTGCCGGGCGGGGCGAATCAGGCTCCGCGGCAGGGGTCACCGGACGAGCCGCACTCCCCCCCGGGCGGTGCGCCACACGGCGCACCGCCCGGGGGACGCCGAGCACTACCGCCGGAGCGGCCCTATCCGCCCGGCCCGCCGAGCGGTCCGCAGCAGCAGGTCCCGATGCGGCCGCCGCGACCCGAACCACGGCCGTTACCGAGGCAGCTACCCGGTGCCGAGTCCGCCCCGCCCCGGGCCGGACGATCGGCCCCCGCACACACCGCCCAGCAGGTCGCGGTCGTGGACGACAAGCCGCAGGGCGGTCAGAGCTCCACCTCCCGCCTGCTGAGCGCCTCGGGTTCGATCGCGATCGCCACCCTGATGAGCCGCATCACCGGCTTCGGCAAGCAGTTGCTGCTGCTGACCGTGCTGGGTCCGGCGATCGCCAGTGCGTTCACCGTCGCCAGCCAGATTCCGACCATGGTCGAACAGCTGGTGCTCGGCGCGGTGCTGACCGCCTTCGTGGTGCCGACGCTGGTGCGGGCCGAGAAGGAGGACGCCGACGGCGGCGCCGCCTTCGTGCGGCGACTGGTCACCATGGCGTTCGCCGTGCTGGGTACAGCCGCACTGCTGTGTACCGCGGCCTCCCCGCTGCTGATCAAATACGTCTTCCTGTCCGACAGCGGCAAGGTCAGCACCGGATTGACCACGGCCCTGGCCTTTCTGCTGGTGCCCGCGATCCTGCTGTACGGCATGTCGTCGCTGTTCATGGCGATCCTGAATACGCACGAGATCTTCAAACCGGGTGCGTGGGCGCCGGTGCTGAACAACCTCGTCGTACTGGCCGTACTCGGGCTGTACGCGGTGACCCCGGGCGAGATCACCCTCGATCCGATGCGGATGGGTCAGCCCAAGCTGCTCATCCTCGGCCTCGGCGTCACCCTCGGTGTCTTCGTACAGGTGGCCTGCCTGCTCCCGCCGATCAAGCGCGCGGGCATCGATCTGCGGCCGCTGTGGGGCCTCGACGATCGGCTCAAGCAGTTCGGCGGCATGGGCGCGGCGGTCATCCTGTACGTGCTGATCAGCCAGGCGGGCTTCGTCTTCGGCACCCGGATCTCCTCGCATGCCGACGTCGCGGGCCCGGCCATCTATCAGAACGCCTGGCTGCTGCTGCAACTGCCGTACGGCGTCCTCGGCGTCACCCTGCTGACCGCGATCATGCCCCGGCTCAGCCGCAATGCCGCCGCGGACGACACCCCCGCGGTGGTCGACGATCTATCCGTCGCGACCCGCCTGACCATGATCGCGTTCGTCCCCGTGGTCACCTTCCTGACCATTGCCGGACCGCAGGTCGGCCAGGCGCTCTACGGTTACGGCAATTTTGGCGCGGGCGATGCCGGACGGCTGGGCGAGGCGGTCAGCTGGTCGGCCTTCACGCTGATTCCCTACGCGCTGGTGCTGATTCACCTGCGGGTGTTCTACGCGCGGGAGCAGGCCTGGACGCCGACCTGGATCATCCTCGGCATCACCGCGGTCAAGATGGTGCTGTCGGCGCTGGCGCCCGTGCTGTTCGCCGATGACCATGTTGTGATCGCGCTCGGTGTCGCCAACGGCCTCGGGTTCGTCGCCGGTGCGGTGATCGGCGGCTGGCTGCTGCATCGCAGCCTGGGCGATCTGCGCATGGCCAATGTGGGGCGCACGGTCACCCGGGTGGTGCTCGCCTCGGTCGCCGGTGCGGCGGTGACGCTGATCGTCGAGCAGATCCTGGGGCTGTCGCGCCTGGACAGCGGCTTGGGTGCGATCTTCCGCATCGGCCTGGACGCCGTCGTCCTGTTCGGCGTCGCCTTCGGCCTCATGCGACTGGCCGGGATTCCGGAGGTCGTCGCGATCACCGTGTCGATCTCGCGGCGGCTCGGAATCACCCCGCCCGCACCGGACCTGGATCTCGACGGCACCGCCCACGCGGATGTCGAGGCGACCACGGTGCTGCCGCGGCCCGAACTCGATACGCCGTACTACTACCGGTACGACCCGTACATGGACGCGCAGACCATGGTGTTGCCGGTCATCCGCCCGAGCACGGTTGACCGCCCCGGCGTGGGCGACTTCCCGTACCCTGTTCGGCATAGAAATGCAAATACCGGTATCGGCTCTCGCGAGGATGCCGAATCCGGTATCAGCGCGGAGCCGAATTTCGGCCGGACCGGCGGCGAGCCGGGTACCGTGCCGCCATCTCGGATTTCGATACACCAGGGCGAAGGAGGAACGAAGGTGAGCGACGACGCGGCGGGGGGCGTCCCGGCCGCCGATGCTGCCGCCGAGGCGGCAGGTTCAGTCCGCACCGACGACGTCCCGCCCGAACAGGTGCCACCGGCCGACCGCGCCGACGACACCGAGGCGGACGCCGCCGATCAGCAGACGGAGCAGGCCGATCAGGCCGCCGCACCGGAACGACCGGCGCGCGACCAGACCTACGACACCGGCATGCTGCCGGTCGCCTCACCGGAGATGCCGCCGATGCGGGTGGAGCCGCCCGGCAAGCGAACCCCGCGCGGCCCCAAGCTGATTCCGGGTGCGTCGGTGGCCGGCGGGCGATACCGGCTGCTGGCCAGCCACGGCGGTGCGCGCGGACTGAAGTTCTGGCAGGCCCTGGATGTGAAGCTGGACCGCGAGGTCGCGCTGACCTTCGTCGACGCCGACCAGAAGGCGGCCGACAACGCGGGCCACGATGGGCCGCAGGCCATTCTGTCCCGCACGCTACGCCTGGGCCGGATCAATTCCCCGGGTCTGGCGCGCGTGCTCGACGTGGTGCGCGGCAGCTCCGGCGGCATCGTGGTGGCCGAGTGGACACCGGGCCGCTCGCTGCGCGAGATGGCCGAGACCGTGCCCTCGCCGATCGGTGCGGCTCGCGCCATCCGGGCCCTGGCGGCGGCGGCCGAGTTGGCCCATCGCGGCGGCGGCTCGCTGTCGATCGATCACCCGGACCGGGTGCGCATCAGCGCCTCCGGCGATGCGGTGCTGGCCTTCCCGGGCACCCTGTCGGATTCGGACGCGCAGTCGGATGTGCGCGGCCTCGGCGCGATGCTGTACGCGCTGATCACCGCGCGCTGGCCGATCCGCCCGGGCGGCGTATCCGGCTCCGCCGCCACGGTCGGCGGGCTGCGGCTGGCCGATTTCGGCCCGGACGGAACTCCGGTGGAGCCGCGGCAGATCCGGCCCGAGGTCCCGTTCGAGATCTCCGCCGTCGCGGTGCGCTCACTGGAGTCGAACAAGGGCGTCCGGACCGCGGCGACCGTTCAGCACGTGCTGGAGCAGGCCTCGGTGGTCGATCAGAAGACCGACTTCATTCCGGTGCTGCGCCTGGGCCAGCGCGCCCCGTCCGCGCCGGACGAATCGCTGGCCGATCCCGAACTGCTGGCCGCCGAGCGGGAACGCTCCCAGCGGATGATGTGGATGCTGGTCGGCCTCGGCGTGCTCGCGGCGCTGGTCGTCGGCGTGATCATCTGGTGGTTGCTGAGCATCTTCGCACCCAATTCGGCGGAGGCGCCGCTGGACGAACAGCGCAAGCTGGGCCTGACCACGGCCAATGTGGCGCCGCAGACGCCGACCGCGGGCGGTTCGGCGACGTCCCCGTCGGCGGGCGCCCCGGTCCCGGTCACCGGCGTATCGGTGTTCTCCCCCGAGGGCACGCCCGACGGACCCGGCAACGTCAATGCGGTGATCGGCGGCGAACCCGGCAAGGTCTGGCACACCGATCAGTACTTCCAGCAGTTCCCCGCGCTGAAGAAGGGCGTCGGAATCCTGGCCACGCTGGGCAGCCCCGCCAAGCTGAGCAAGGTCACGATCACCTCGCCCAGCCCAGGCACGGTGGTGGAGGTCCGCACCTCCCCGACGGCCTCGCCCACCCTGGATCAGACGCAGCTGGTCGGCCAGGCCACCCTGGCCGACGGCGCCACCGACATCGCGGTGCGGGCCGATCAACCGGCCCGCTACGTGCTCGTCTGGATCACCGCGCTGGCCGACAACGGCGGCCAATTCCAATCCTCGATCGCCAATATTCGGTTCGAAGCAGCGCCCTGATTCCCGATCGGTCTGGTTGCTAGGCATTCGTTCCGGCCGATATGATTCACAGCGCGCTCTCAGCAGGGGAGCTTCCTGGGATCTGGTGCTTCGGTCCTGGATGACGCGAAAGATACGGCGATGTCCCGTTCGTGGGTCCATGCCGTCGTGAGCGCTGATCCTAGGGGTTTGTGTTGTCGTTTGAAGCGGTCGAGCGATCCAGTGGGGGGTCCTCCGAGTCGCCCACTGTCCGGCGCCGCTCGTTCGAGCTCGGCGAGGCCACCGACCGGCAATTGCTGGATGCCCATGTCACGGGCAATCCGAATGCCTTCGCGGTGCTGTTCCGCCGACACTACGACCATCTGTGGCAGGTCGCCCTGCGCACGTCCTATACCGCCGAGGACGCCGCCGACTCGTTACAGGACGCCCTGCTGTCCGCGCACCGCAACGCGGGCGGCTTTCGCGGTGAGGCCGAGGTCCGCAGCTGGCTGCACCGCATCGTGGTGAACGCGTGCCTGGATCGCATCCGTCGCAACAAGTCTCGTGCCAGCGTGTCACTGTCGGACGAGTCGATCTCCGAGCCCGCGGCCGAGCGCGACGATATCGCACAGCGCGAGATGTCGATGGTGGTGGACGCCGCGCTGTTCACGCTGCCCGACGATCAGCGTGCCGCTCTGGTTGCGATCGACATGGAGGGGTATACGGTAGCGGAGGCGGCGCAGTTGCTGGGCGTCGCCGAGGGGACGATCAAGAGTCGGTGCGCCCGTGGCCGCAAGCGTCTGCAGCAGGAGCTGCGATTCCTGCGGAACCCCGGGAACCGGATGTAATCGAGATGCGTCATTACTAGAGACGGACGAAAACACTCGCGGGTACCAACCATGTGAGGCCCGACCCCGGAGAGGCGATGGACGACAAGGGCGAAGCCACCGCACGGCGACGCCCGCCCGGGGGGCGGGGTGGCGAAGAGGATTCGGGAGGAGGTGCCATGGCAGCCCGCTCCGTGCCGCGACCTCCCTTCTCGACCGACCTGCTCGCCGACCTGCACGCCGACAATCTGGCACCCGAACTGTCCGCACAGCTCTGGCCGCAGGTCCGGGAGGACCCACAGGCGCTGAGCTTCCTGTGTGACCTGGACGAGGTCCGCGGCGAACTCCGTATGCTCGCCAACGACTCCCGCGTCTACCACCCGATCCCCACCCACGTCAGTGCCCGCCTCGACCGGCTGCTGGACGATCTGTCCCAGGGTCGGGCCCCCGAGGAACATGTGGCCACCGTGCACCGGCTTCCGGTCGGCCCCCGCCCCGCCGATCCCGAATCCGGCGCCCCGCCGACCACCCGCCCCATGCCGGTGGTCGAGCAGCCCGAGCCCACCGAGCCGACACCGCTCGAGCGGCGTCGCTCCCGTCGACTGCGCTGGATCACCGCCGCGGCCGCGGCCGTCGCGATCCTCACCAGCTCCCTGGTCGCCGTCGACGCCCTGCGCGAGCGGGACGCGCCGCCCACGGCACTGCCGCCCAGCCCCACCCCCACGATCGGCTCCGACGACGATCTGCCCATGGGGACCATCCTCGCCGCGATGGGCCGCAAGGATGTGAGCGGTCCGCTGTCCGTCCCGGGCGCACTGGGCGCCTGTGTGGCCGCGATCGTGCCCAAGCGCGAGGTGCTCGGCTCGATGAACATCAACTATCGCGGGCAGCCCGCCGTGCTGGTGCTGCTCACCGGTCCGCAGCCACCCAAGATCACCGTCCTCGTGGTCGGCGCCGACTGCACCCCCGAGCACCCGAACAAGCTGACGCTGAAGGACATCGGCAGCAGCTGACGGGCCCACGGCCCGACCGAGCCCACGGCCGGGGGAACAACAGCGTTTACCCTGTTGTTGACCCACACGCCAGTTGACGACTCCCTCGGAAGGGCCCCATGAGTACGCCTGTTCGCGATCTGATCATCGTCGGCTCCGGCCCCGCGGGCTATACCGCCGGCATCTACGCCGCCCGGGCCGAACTCGAGCCGCTGCTGTTCGAGGGCACCCAGTTCGGTGGCGCGCTGATGACCACGACCGAGGTGGAGAACTTCCCGGGCTTCCGCGACGGCATCATGGGCCCCGATCTCATGGAGGAGATGCGCGAGCAGGCCAAGCGTTTCGGTGCCGATATCCGCACCGAGGACGTCGAGGAAATCGACCTGTCCGGACCGATCAAGTCGGTGACCGTCGGCGGCGAAACCCATCGGGCCCGGGCCGTCATCCTGGCCATGGGCTCGGCCGCCCGCTATCTGAACGTGCCGGGCGAGCAGCGCCTGCTCGGCCGCGGTGTGAGCGCCTGCGCGACCTGTGACGGCTTCTTCTTCAAGGGCCAGGACATCGTGGTCGTGGGCGGCGGCGACTCGGCCATGGAGGAGGCCACCTTCCTCACCAAATTCGCCGCGAGCGTGACCATCGTGCACCGCCGCGAGGAATTCCGCGCCTCGCGCATCATGTTGGAGCGGGCCAAGGCCAACGAGAAGATCCGCTTCATCACCAATGCCGAGGTCGTCGAGGTGCACGGCGAAACCGGCGTCACCGGCCTGACCCTGCGCGACACCACCACTGGCGAAACCTCCGAACTCGCCGCCACCGGCCTGTTCGTCGCCATCGGCCACGACCCGCGCAGCGAATTGGTGCGCGGCCAGGTCGATCTCGACGGCGAGGGCTATGTGCTGGTCAAGGATCCGACGACCGCCACCTCGGTCGAGGGCGTCTTCGCCGCGGGCGATCTGGTCGACCACACCTACCGCCAGGCCATCACCGCCGCGGGTACCGGCTGCCGGGCGGCTATCGACGCCGAGCGCTGGCTCGCCGAACAGGGCGACATCACCCGCAACACCCTGGACCACGCCGGTAAACCGGTGGAAGTCACCGCCAACTGATCGAGGAGTTCGACCATGTCCGACAAGGCCACGAAGACCGTGACCGACGCCACCTTCGCCCAGGACGTATTGGCCAGCGACAAACCGGTTCTCGTCGATTTCTGGGCGGACTGGTGCGGCCCGTGCAAGATGGTCGCGCCGGTGCTGGACGAACTCGCTGCCGCCTACGGCGACAAGCTGACGATCGCCAAGCTCGACGCGGACGCCAACCCGGTCACCGCGCGCGACTACGGCGTCATGGCCCTGCCCACGATGATCCTGTTCTCCGGGGGCGAGGAGGCCAAGCGGATCGTCGGCGCCAAGGGCAAGGCCGCGCTGCTGCGCGAACTGGAGGGTGTCATCTGACCACCGCTCGGTGAATTCTCGCCGGAGTCGGGGCCGTTGCTTAAGTCTCAGCTGTAGCCTTCGGCCCCGCATGGTGACGGGGGATGGGTAGTATTTCGGCGCCGAGTACGATGCTGCGGACTCGGGGAATTGCCGAAATTCGGTCCGGGTCTGAGACAATCGACCGACGCTCCGGTCGTGCGAGGGTGTGAACCGTCGCATGAGTGGGTACCCGGGTTGGCGGAAGGAAAGGGCTCTCACGCATGCACCGACTTCGTCACGGCGATACCGGTCCAGCCGTCGCTGAGGTTCGGAGCACCCTGGCAAGTCTCGGGTTCCTGCACATGCGCCCGAACGGCGCCGATTCCGACGCCTCTCCGAACGGCGAGTACTGGAAGGATTCCGAGGCGGTCTTCGACCACGACCTCGATTCGGCCGTACGCGCCTTCCAGCAGCATCGCGGACTGCTCGTCGATGGCGTCGTCGGCCCCGCCACCTATCGGGCCCTCAAGGAGGCGTCCTACCGGCTGGGCGCTCGCACCCTGATCTATCAGCTGTCGGCGCCGCTGTACGGCGACGACGTGGCCACCCTGCAGCGTCGCCTGCAGGATCTGGGTTATTACGTGCACCGCGTCGATGGCTACTTCGGCCCGCACACCCACGAGGCGCTGACCGCGTTCCAGCGTGAGATCGGCCTGTCCTCCGACGGTATCTGCGGTCCGGATACGCTGCGCGCCCTGGAACAGCTGGGCGCACGCGTCACCGGCGGCAATCCGCATCGGATCGCCGAAGAGGAGGTCGTGCACCGGGCCGGGCCGCAGCTGACCGGTAAGCGCATCGTCATCGATCCGGGTCTGGGTGGTCCCGACAAGGGTTATGCCGTGCCCACCGAATTCGGTGATGTGTACGAATCGGAGATCCTGTGGGATCTGGCCAGCCGCCTCGAGGGCCGGATGGCGGCGACCGGTATGGAGACCTTCCTGTCCCGGCCGTGGGGCGCCAATCCCACCGATGCCGAGCGGGCGGAGACCTCCAACACCTTCGATGCGGATCTGATGATCTCGCTGCGCTGCGCGACCAATCCGAGTCCGCTGGCCAGCGGTGTCGCCGGTTTCCATTTCGGCAATTCGCACGGTTCGGTCTCGATGATCGGTCAGGTGCTGGCGGGCTTCATCCAGCGCGAGATCGTGGCCCGAACCTCATTGCAGGACTGCCGAACCCACGCCCGCACCTGGGATCTGTTGCGGCTCACCAAGATGCCGACCGTGCAGGTCGACATCGGCTATCTCACAAACGATTACGACGCCTCGGTACTGACCAACCCGCGCATGCGCGACGTCATCGCCGAGGCCATCCTCATCTCGGTGAAGCGGCTGTATCTGCTCGGCCAGGACGATCAGCCCACGGGCACATACACTTTCGCGGAGCTGCTCGCCGAGGAGTTGGCCGCGGCCGACCGCATGTAGTTCGAAAAGCTTGTGGGCCAGACGATTCCGTCTGGCCCACCGCTATTTTCCGGTCAGAACGATCCCACTCGCGTGGGCGTCGTCATCGACGCGGCTGCCAACAGCTGGTCCAGCGCCCGCTCCACATCCTCTTTCCACAGGTGATCGCTGTCGAGCTCGAGCCGCAGCCGCGGGAAGCGCTGATGCGCGGCCACCACCTTGAATCCGACGTCCTCCAGGAAGTCCGCATCGATCATGCAGCTCTCCGGAGAGCAGGAATCCGAACCCCGTCGCGACGCCGTACCGCCCGCCGAGGGCAGGCCGAAGGCGGGGGTATCGATCCGCTCCATGAGCATCATCGAGCTCACCGCACGCGTCGGCAGCACCGTGGCCGAGGGGTCCTGACGGATGCCGAACGCCTCGATCGCCCGCACGCCGCGGCGCACCAGATCCGCGACCACGGCCTGGATCAGCCGGTTGCCAATGTCGGTGTCCTGATACGGAAATTCGGTCCGCAGCGTGGTCAGCAGGACCGCGTCCGGGCTCACCGGGGAGGTGGGAAAGAGGGCAGCACGCGGCACGGCACTGGGCGGGGCATACAACGCGCAGCCGACGGGCTGATCATTGACCGTCGCGATCTGGCCGCACGATCCCCATTCGAGCATGACCGTGGACAGCCATGCCTCCTTCTCGAAGACCGGATCGCTGAATTCGCGAGAGTCCTCCGCCACGGCGGGGTCGATCTCCCAGAACACGCATCTGCGGGCGTGGACGGGGAGTTTGTCCAACCCGCCGAGGGTAAGTGCGGTCACGCTGGTCGACACCGCTCTGCTCAGCCTCCAGCTGTCCGATTCGTCCACACTCACGCCGCATCAAAATCTGCTCGCCAGCAAGAATAAGCGATCAACGCGAACCGCCTCATTTCCCATCTGCTGTTCTTCAGGATCACAGACCCGGCACCGTCACAGTGACGATTCGGCGCCAGGGTGGTAGTCACGGGCGTGCAGCGGCCATTTTCGGCCGCCACCACCCGCGGACCTACCGATGTGGGTCCATCAAGGTGACAATCCGTTCCAAGTCTGCCGGATCGCCGAATTCGATGACGATCTTGCCCTTCTTCTTACCCATACTGATGGCGACCCGGGTATCGAACGAGTCCGCCAGGCGGTCGGCCAGCCGCTTGATGCCGGGAGCCTCGATCGGCTTGCGCTCGGCCGGCTTCGGCGCCTGCGGCTCGTCCTCCGGATATTTGTTGGCCAGCGTGACGGCCTCCTCGGTGGCACGCACCGAAAGCCCCTCGGCGACAATGCGTGCCGCCAGCTTCACCTGTGCCTCCGCACCGGCCTCCAGACCGAGCAGCGCCCGCGCGTGACCAGCGGACAGCACGCCCGCCGCCACCCGGCGCTGCACCTCGACCGGCAGCTTCAGCAGCCGGATCATATTCGTGACGACCGGTCGGGACCGGCCGATCCGCGCGGCAAGCTCCTCGTGGGTGACGTCGAACTCCTCCAGCAGTTGCTGATAGGCCGCCGCCTCCTCCAGCGGGTTGAGCTGCACCCGGTGGATGTTCTCCAGGAGGGCATCGCGCAGCATGGCCGAATCGTCGGTCTCACGCACGATCGCCGGAATGGCGGGCAGGCCCGCCTCCTGGCTGGCCCGCCACCGGCGCTCGCCCATGACGAGCTGATAGCGCGGGGTGGGGGAGGACTCGAGTTGGCGAACCACGATCGGCTGCATGAGGCCGAATTCGCGGATGGAGTGGACCAGTTCGTCCAGCGGCTCCGGATCGAAGGTGTTACGCGGCTGCTTCGGATTCGGCACGATCTGATCCGGCGGGATTTCCCGGTAGACCGCACCGGCATCGGATTCCGCCTCCGGATCCGGGACGCGGTGCAGATACGCCGACGCCGGATGCGGACCGATCGGGTCGAGCCCGATGACGGCATTCGCGGCCGCGCTGCCGAGCCCCTGCACCTCGGTCGGCCCGGTCGGGATCAGCGCGGCCAGCCCGCGCCCTAGTCCACCCTTTTTCGCCTGACTCATCGGCCTACCGACCCCTTTCCTCGTTCACACCACTCGCCGCACGCGCCGTCGGCGCGGACCGGGCCGCGATCTCCCGACCGGCATCCAGATAGCTCATCGCACCGCGCGAGCCCGGATCGTAGTCGAGCACGGTCATCCCGTAGCCCGGCGCCTCGGACACCTTCACACTGCGCGGAATCACCGATCGCAACACCACATCGCCGAAGTGCCCGCGCACTTCCTCGGCGACCTGATCGGCCAGCTTGGTCCGGCCGTCGTACATGGTGAGGACGACGGTCGAGACATGTAGTTCCGGATTGAGATGCGCCTGCACCAGGCCGATATTGCGGAGCAGCTGGCCCACGCCCTCCAGCGCGTAGTACTCGCACTGAATGGGGATCAGCACCTCCTTGGCGGCCACCAAGGCGTTCACGGTCAGCAGGCCCAGCGAGGGCGGGCAGTCGATCATCACGTAATCGATGTCATAGCCCGCGATATTCGCCTCCTGGATGGCGGCCTTGAGCCGTCCCTCGCGGGCCACCATGGAGACGAGTTCGATCTCGGCACCGGCCAGATCGATGGTCGCGGGGATGCACAGCAGTCGCTCATTGTGCGGGCTCTGCTGAATCGCGTCCTGCACCGAGATCTCCCCGATGAGCAGTTCATAGCTGGACGGCACACCCGAGTGATGTTCGACGCCGAGCGCGGTGCTGGCGTTGCCCTGCGGGTCGAGATCGATGACGAGCACCGTCATGCCCTGCAGGGCAAGGGCGGCGGCCAGATTCACCGCGGTCGTGGTCTTCCCGACCCCGCCTTTCTGGTTGGCGATGGTGATGATCCGCTGTTCACGCGGCTTGGGAATCGACATGGAACCGGGATGCAGCACCTGACTGGCACGCTGCGCCTCCGCGGCTATGGGTGTCTCGGCAGCAGAGATGTTCCCGAACGGGGTGCGTCCGAACTCGTCCAAATCGGCGCTACCGTCCAGCATTCCGGGTACCCGCGACGTTGTTTCCCGTGAAACATTCGCGCGACCGTTCGACATACAGGCTCCTAACCCGAGAACTTCAGACACGTGCCCAGGCAGCTTCAGCGCCGCAAGGCTCGAGCAAAGCGGAGCGCGGTTGCTTCCTGGCGAGCCTGTCGGGCACCGCAAATCTGCGCTCACGCTCGACGACACCTAGCTTGCCAGTACTCGACACGATACGGAAGTTGAACCGCTGCAATCCTTCTGCGACACGCGCAGAAACGGTCGAAACACAGGTTTCGATCGATGTTTCACATGAAACCGGGACCGGCCTCGAGGGGCGCGGCCGCGAGACGACGGTTGGTGGACGCGGCAGGCAGGACGGATATCCGGCAACGAAGATCTGGCCGGCTCACGCAATCGCGCGTACGAGGGGAGGGGCGCGCCAGTCGAGCGCGCGTCGACAAACCGGGCCGATCAGCTTGGCAGCAGCAATCATCGGAAGGGGGAGAGGCCGGAACCGTCAGAGCGAACGGATCGCAGAGCGGGGTTCGGTTTCATGTGAAACATGCCGGAACGAGCCTCCGCATCATGTTTCACATGAAACACACCCAAAGCCGAGAGCGCCGTCAGTCCTTCCGAGGACGACGAATGGACTTCCGGTGCGGCCGTTCCGAACGCGGCAGGCGCTCGACGCTCAGTACGACCGTGGGCGGCGACACGATGCCGACGCCGCACTCCACGACCTCCGCATTGCCACCACCAGCCCGCGACAGATCGATCCGATCGCGCTCCAATTCCTCGGCGGCGCTGGATCCCTTGAGGGCGAGCATCCGGCCGTGCTCGTGTACGAGCGGCAGTGACCACTTCGCCAACTTACCGAGCGGGGCCACCGCGCGGGAGGTCACCACATCCGCGCCACCCGCCTCCTTACGGACCTCCGGCTGCTCGGCCCGGCCGCGAACGACAGTCACCTCGAGACCGGCCGCCTCGATGAACTCGGCCAGGAAGATCGTTCGGCGCAGCAGCGGCTCGACCAGGGTGATGCGCAGATCGGGACGTGCGATGGCGAGCGGGATGCCGGGCAGTCCCGCACCGCTGCCGATGTCGACCACGGTCGCCCCGGAGGGGATCAGCTCGCCCACCACCGCGCAGTTGAGAATGTGACGCTCCCAGAGCCGGGGCACCTCGCGCGGCCCAATCAGTCCGCGCTCCACCCCGACCGTGGCCAACACGGCGTGATAGCGCTCCGCCAGCGCGAGCCGCTCGCCGAATACCCGCGCGGCGACGGACGGTGGCTCGACCGCGGCCACCGCGTCGACGGGCTCGGGGGAGTGCTCAGAGTTCGTCACACCGGTGCCTCGTTCCACGTGAAACATCCTTCCGGATTCGGAGAGTTCGACGGCGTCCAGGGTTCATCCGTTGCGACAATCCCCGGACAAGCGTAGGCCCCCGGTTCGAAGAAACCGGGGGCCCCGCAATCACTTTGGAATGGACGATCAGCCCGGCAGCACGACCACGTGCCGATTCGGCTCCACGCCCTCGCTCTCACTCGTGACGCCGTCGACGGCCGCCACGGCATCGTGCACGATCTTGCGCTCGAACGGGGTCATCGGCGACAGCGCCTCCGGCTTACCCGAGTCCAGCACGCGCCGCGCGGTCTCGGTGCCGAGCGAGCTCAGCTCCGCCCGACGCTTGGCCCGCCAGCCCGCGACATCGAGCATGAGCCGACTGCGCACCCCGGTCGCCTGCTGGACGGCCAGCCGGGTCAGCTCCTGCAGCGCGTCCAGCACCTCACCGCGACGACCCACCAGCTTCGACAGATCGCGGCCGCCATCGATGCTCACCACCGCGCGGTCGCCCTCGACGTCGAGGTCGATATCGCCGTCGAAGTCGAGCACATCGAGCAGCTGCTCGAGGTAGTCACCGGCGATCTCACCCTCCTCGATGAGCGCCTCCTCGGTGTCGCTCACCTCGTCGCCGGACGTGTCCCGCTCGGTCTCCTCGATCGTCGTCGCCACAGTGGCGTCCCCTTCATCGGTCTCAACAGTCATTGTCGTTTCCTTCAATCTGCATCGTCGCCTCGGCTAGCGACGTCGCTTCTGATTGGGGCGGCCTCGATTGCCGGATCGTTTGCGATTGCCCTGCCCGGACGATTTGCCCGAGGAGGCGGTCGCCTTACCCGAGGACTTCGGCGTGCCGTT
Source organism: Nocardia sp. CDC159 (assembly GCF_023740735.1). Classification (GTDB taxonomy): domain Bacteria; phylum Actinomycetota; class Actinomycetes; order Mycobacteriales; family Mycobacteriaceae; genus Nocardia; species Nocardia pulmonis. The sequence continues at coordinate 178,223 of NZ_JAMRXH010000011.1, read as the reverse complement.
GGTGGACGGCGTGGTCGGCTCGGCATCGACGACAGGGGCATCGACCGGCTTCTTCTTCGGATCGACCGGCTTGGCGCCCGGCTTCGGCGCATTGGTGGAGCGGCGCTGCTTGGCCTCTTCCTTTTTCTGCTCTTCTTCCTTCTCCATGCGACCGAAGACGAGATGCTGCTGTCCGTAGGTCCAGATGTTGTTCGACACCCAGTAGATGAGGATGGCGATCGGCAGGAACGGGCCACCGACAATCACGCCGAGCGGGAACACCCACAGTGCCATCTTGTTCATGATCGCGGCCTGCGGATTGGCCGCCGCCTCCGCGCTCTGCCGCGCGATCGAGGCACGGGCGTTGAAGTGGGTCGCCAGGCCCGCGATGATCATCAGCGGAACCGCGACCGCGATCATGCTTCCGATGTGCGGGATTCCGCCGTAGTTGGCGAAGGCCTCCAGCTGTTCCCTGGGCGAGGTGATCACGCCGGAGATGGGGGCGCCGAAGATGCGCGCCCGCAGGAACGACTGCACGTCCTCGGCATTGAAGACGTAGTTCGGGGTATTGGCGTTCTGCTCGGGCGTCATATGCATGCCGCCGAATCCGGCCGTACCGCCGCCGACTCGGTTGAACGACCGCAACACGTGATACAGACCGATGAACACCGGAACCTGCGCCAGCACCGGCAGACAGCCCATGAGCGGGTTGAAGCCGTGTTCCTTCTGCAGCTTCTGCATCTCGAGCGCCATTTTCTGGCGATCGTTCTTGTACTTGGCCTGCAGGGCCTTGATCTGCGGCTGCAGCTCCTGCATCTGCCGGGTGGTGCGAACCTGCTTCACGAACGGCTTGTAGAGCACCAACCGCAGCGTGAAGACAAGGAACACCACGGCCAGCGCCCAGGCAAGGCCATTGTCCTTGCCCAGCGCGAACCCGAAGACCCGGTGCCAGAACCACAAGATCCAGGACACCGGATAGTAGATGAAATCGAGCACGGCTCTATGTACTCCCGTCCGTCGTATCGCCGGTCACCGCGGGCGGCGACCCTTTCAAAGGCTTGTGTTCCGCCGCTTCGTCACCTGACGGTTCGGCGGCTGCCCCGCGCTGGGGTACGGGGTCCCATCCACCAGGGTGCCAGGGGGCACATTTGGCCAGGCGTACGACCGTCAATCCCAGGCCGACGAACAGGCCGCGGGTGCGCAACGCGGTCACCGCGTACTCACTGCAGGTGGGGGTGAACCGGCAGGTCGGCATGCGGGTGGGGGAGACGTAGGTCCGGTACAGCTCGATGAGGAATATCAACGCGTTGGCCGGGAGCCGGGTCGGCTTCATGACGTGCCGCCCGACTCGAGCGATCCCGATGGATCCATCTCGGGGACAGTGACATTCGGAACGAGCTTGCGCAACGCGCCACGCAGCTGCCGCTCCAACTCGGGGGAGGAGGCATGGGCCGCACCGGGAAGTGCGCGAATCACAACATCGGCCTCCTCGGGTAACTCACCGATGAGCGGGCCGCACATATGACGCAGGCGGCGGGCCACGCGATGACGAATCACCGCGGAGCCCACCGCCTTGCTGACGATCAATCCGAAGCGCGGTCCACCGATCCGAACGGCCGGGACCGGCCCGTCCCCATCCGTCTCGGTCGCCACCAGCACGTGCACGACGAGGTCACGCCTCCCGACTCGCCGGCCGCGCCGCACCGTCCGGGAGAAATCGGCACGATGATGCAGCCGATACGGCTCAGGCAACACCCGAGTGTCCGAGCGTGTATCGGGCAGAGGTCAGCGGACCGAACGGCGAATCAGGCATGACGCCGAACCCGGTGCCGGAGGATCAGGCCGTGAGCGAGGCGCGGCCCTTGCGACGGCGCGCCGACACGATCGCGCGGCCCGCACGGGTCCGCATCCGGAGACGGAACCCGTGGACCCGCGCCCGACGACGGTTGTTCGGCTGGAACGTCCGCTTGCCCTTGGCCACGGTCAACACTCCTCGAGTTGGTGAGCGCCCGACGGCGCTCGAAGCTTGTCGGTGAAACTGGTGTGCGCGACGAGTGACTCGCCGGCGCAGCGCCCATCGCGGCACGGGCAGCAGGCAGCCGCCACCGCGTCAATGGGTGACTGTACGAGGGTACTGATCGCCCCCGGCGGGGTCAAACTCGGGGTCCCTGTGAACTGGGCTTGGCGTGCGACACGCCGACCGACCCGCCGCGTAGCCAGGCGGTAGCTGCAGAACCGCAGGTCCACGCGTCGAGAACAGGTTCCCCAGCGCGCGAGTCACATCCTTGTGGTTCTCCACATCTGTGGATAATTGTGTGGAAAGACCCCTGGAGTGGCATATTCGTATGGCCGACGGCCAAGCCGAGCGCCCGCGCTGAAGGGGGATGCGGGCGGTGTCGAAGACCGTCTGCTCCTATCGACCTATTCCGGGGAGGAAACGTACGTGGACGACGAGCAGAACGTGTTGACCGCCGTCTGGCCCGAGGTGGTGGCCGAGCTTACAACCGGTTCCGCCGATGGCGCCATTCCGCCGGTCACCAATGCTCAAAAGGCCTGGTTGGGCCTGGTCAAACCGCTGACCGTGGCCCAGGGTTTCGCACTGCTCTCGGTACCCTCCTCCCTCGCCCAGGAGGCGATCGAACGGGATCTGCGCGAGCCGATCCTGCGCTCGCTGGCCCGTCGACTCGGCCCTCAGGTCGAGGGTCTGGGCGTCCGAATCGCCGCTCCGACCACCCCGCCGGCCGATCGTCCCGCCGGTCCGCCGCGGCACGCGCGGCTCACCTCCCGGCCGGATCGGGTGCGCGAGGCGCCGCGCGAACCGGTCGCCTACGCCCCCGCGCCGGAGTACGCACCGGCCGCCGAATACGCACCGCCGCGCTATCTTTCCCCAGCCGACTATCCGAGCCGGGCCGACTATCCCCAGGGTGAGTTCTCCGCCACACCGGTGGCCGGAGAATTGCCGGAGATGCCCGTCGTGGAACAGCCCACACCGCCACACCGCGAGCTGGACCTACCCCCGGCCCGCTCCGGGGCCACTCCGCCCGGTCAGGAATCGCTGTTCGCGGCCGAGGCCGAGGCCCCCGCGCGCCGCCCGGGCGGAGACGAGCCCGCCGACGACGAACCGGTCGTGAGCGTCCGCAATTCCTGGCCCACCTACTTCACCAAGTCGCCCGAGCCGACGGCCACCGCCCCCGCCACCTCCTCGGCGAGCCTGAACTCCAAATACACCTTCGAGACATTCGTCATCGGCGCGTCCAACCGGTTCGCGCACGCGGCCGCGGTCGCGATCGCCGAGGCGCCTGCCCGCGCCTACAACCCGCTGTTCGTGTGGGGCGCTTCGGGTTTGGGCAAGACCCATCTGCTGCACGCGGCCGGTCACTACGCCCAGCGGCTGTTTCCGGGCATGCGCGTGAAATACGTCTCGACCGAGGAATTCACCAACGACTTCATCAACAGCCTGCGCGACGACCGCAAGGTGGCGTTCAAGCGCCGCTACCGCGAGACCGACATCCTGCTGGTCGACGACATCCAGTTCATCGAGGGTAAGGAAGGCATCCAGGAGGAGTTCTTCCACACCTTCAACACACTGCACAACGCGAACAAGCAGATCGTGGTCTCCTCGGACCGGCCGCCCAAGCAGCTGGCCACCCTCGAGGAACGGCTGCGCACCCGGTTCGAGTGGGGCCTGATCACCGATGTGCAGCCGCCCGAGCTCGAGACCCGTATCGCGATCCTGCGCAAGAAGGCGCGGATGGATCGACTCGATGTACCGCACGACGTGCTGGAACTGATCGCCAGCCGGGTCGAGCGCAATATCCGGGAGCTGGAGGGCGCGCTGATCCGCGTGACCGCCTTCGCCTCGCTCAACGGCCAGCCGCTGGATCTGTCGCTGGCCGAGGTGGTGCTGCGGGATCTGATGCCCGACACCACCACGATCGAGATCACCGCGTCGACGATCATGGCGGTGACCGCGGAGTACTTCAACACCACGCTCGAGGAACTGACCGGTCCGGGCAAGGCGCGGCCGCTGGCGCAGGCGCGGCAGATCGCGATGTATCTGTGCCGCGAGCTCACCGATCTGTCGCTGCCGAAGATCGGCCAGGCGTTCGGCCGCGACCACACCACGGTGATGTACGCCGAGAAGAAGGTCCGCAAGGAGATGACCGAGCGGCGCCGGGTGTACGACCAGGTTCAAGAACTCACAGCCCGAATCAAACAGCGCTCCCGCTGATCGCCGTCCACAAGCCGATCCACCCGAATGACCTGGGTGGATCGGCTTTTTCGTGTTGTGGAGTCCTCGAGGAATACCTGTGGAGTCCTCGAGGAATCCCGGCGTTCTCCACCGGTTTACCCACAGTTGGGGTACAGGCCCGTTGACGCCCCCACTCACACCCGGTAGTACACAGTTCGCACAGGTTCGTTCATCCACGGGCCCTGAACTGCCCGAATGGCTGTGCAGGGTTGTGGATTCCTCGAGGAGTCCCTGTCAGGTCCTCGAGGAATCCTCGAGTTGTCCCCGCTCTTGCGCACATATGTGCACAACCGGGGTATCGGCATGGAAGAACTCGAGGATGGCTCGAGGACAGGGGTTGAACAGATTCGTAACCTCCACAGCGCCCCGCCGTTCATCCTCGAGTCACCCGCCGGACATCCCCATGGCGGCACGCGCCGCGAGCAGCGGATTCGGCCGGCGTCCACAGAATCCACAGTGCCTACTACTGCTTCAGTTCTTCTTCTAGAAGAATTCTCTTGAAGACAGGGTGTGTGGAAACTCGGCTCGGGACGGGACTACCCGGATGGCGCCGACTCACTCCCGGCAATGCGGCATCGAGGAGACCGAGTGCGCCGACACGCATCCGGAGGGGCGGCGTGGTGATCATTCGCGCACGCGGGTACGGTTTGGTGTCGGTCGCCTGTGCCACACTGCGATGCGGGGGCGGCCGATCCAGCACCCCCTGTATGAGCCGGCGCTGAGCCGAAACGGATCACGACCGATCGAGACTTGGGAGAGGACAACCGGGCGATGGAAAGCATGAAGTTTCGGGTCGCTCGCGAGGATTTCGCCGAATCCGTCGCCTGGGTGGCTCGCAGCCTGCCGTCGCGTCCGCCGGTGCCGGTGCTCGGCGGCGTGCTGCTGGTGGCCGACGAGGACGGGCTGACGGTCTCCGGCTTCGACTACGAGGTCTCCGCGCAGATGCGAGTGGCCGCGGAGGTCGCCGGGCCGGGGCAGGTGCTGGTCTCCGGTCGCCTGCTGGCCGATATCACCAAGGCGTTGTCCAACAAGCCCGTCGATGTCTCCGTCGACGGCACCCGCGTACTGATCGCCTGTGGCAGCGCGAAGTTCTCGCTGCCGACCATGCCGGTCGAGGACTATCCCCAGCTGCCCGAATTGCCGCCGCAGACCGGCGAATTGGGCGTGGATCTGTTCTCCGCCGCGGTCGGTCAGGTGGCTGTCGCCGCGGGCCGCGACGACACGCTGCCGATGCTCACCGGCATCCGGGTCGAGATCGAGGGATCCAAGGTGGTGCTCGCGGCCACCGACCGATTCCGCCTGGCCATTCGGCATCTGGAATGGCAGCCGGGGCGCGACGATGTGGAGACGGCCGTGCTGGTCCCGGCCCGCACCCTCTCCGAGGCCGCTAAGACCCTGGGCCCCTCGGACGCGCCCGTGCAGCTGGCCTTCGGCACCGGCACCGACGGTCTGCTCGGCATCGTCAACGGCGGCCGCCGCACCACCACGCGCCTGCTGGACGCCGAATTCCCCAAGTTCCGCCAGCTGCTCCCCAAGGAGCACACTTCCATCGCGACCCTGCAGGTGAGCGCGCTGATCGAGGCCATCAAGCGCGTGGCCCTGGTCGCCGAGCGGGGCGCCCAGGTGCGGCTGGAATTCTCCGAACAGGGCCTGCAGCTGTCCGCGGGCGGCGACGACGCGGGGCGCGCCGAGGAGTGGCTGGAGGCCGACTTCCGCGGCGAGCCGCTGACCATCGCCTTCAACCCCGGCTACCTCAACGACGGCCTGTCGGCGCTGCATTCGGACCGGGTGACCTTCGGTTTCACCACGCCCAGCCGACCGGCCGTCATGTGCCCGACCGGTGCGGAGGAGCCCGCGGCCACGGAATCCGGTGCGTATTCCGCGCTGGAGAGCGACTACATCTACCTGCTCATGCCGGTCCGCCTGCCGGGCTGATCCGCTGCGATTTCTGTGAACAATGTTGATAACTCTGTGAAGAACCTTGGGCGCGTGGCGGTTTCGCGCCCCCTGCCCGAGTTCTCCACAGCGTCAACAGCGGAGGCGGTGGACTGAGCGGTGTACGTGCGGGCGCTGACCCTGCGGGACTTTCGCTCCTGGTCCCAGGCCGACCTCGAATTGTCCCCGGGCCGAACCCTTTTCCTGGGCTCCAACGGCAATGGTAAGACCAATCTGGTGGAGGCCGTCGGCTATCTGTCCACCCTCGGCTCGCACCGGGTGTCCGCGGACGCGCCGCTGATCCGCATGGGTGCGCAGCGGGCCCGGATCGGTGCGACCGTGGTGAACTCCGGTCGGGAACTGCGGATCGATATCGAGTTGAATCAGGGCTCGGCCAATCGCGCGCAGATCAACCGGTCGCCGGTGCGGCGGCCGCGCGAGATCCTGGGCATTCTGCAGACGGTGCTGTTCGCACCGGAGGATCTGGCGCTGGTGCGCGGCGACCCGTCGGAGCGGCGCCGCTTCCTCGACGAGTTGTGCACAGCCCGCCTGCCCAGGCTGGCCGGGGTGCGCTCGGACTACGACCGCGTGCTGCGCCAGCGCTCCGCCCTGTTGAAAACCGCGGGGCGGCAGGCGCGTTCGCGCTCGGGCTCGGCCGCGGAGCTGAGCACCCTCGACGTCTGGGACGGCCATCTGGCCACCCACGGCGCCCAACTGCTGGCCCAGCGGCTGCGGCTGGTGCACGAACTGCGCCCCTACCTGGAACAGGCCTATCGCTCCATCGCCCCGGAGTCGCGCACGGCCACCATTCGGTACCGAAGCGGTTATCTCCCACCGGAATTCCTCGACCCCGACCGCGCCCCCGAGCCGGATGACGCCGAGGTACTGGAAGCGATCCTGCTGCGCGAGTTGTCCACAGCCCGCCCCAAGGAGCTCGAACGCGGCGTCTGCCTGGTCGGCCCGCACCGCGACGATCTGGACCTGGTGCTCGGCTCGGCCCCCGCGAAAGGCTTTGCCAGCCACGGCGAATCGTGGTCGTTCGCCCTGGCCCTGCGCCTGGCCGCCTTCGAACTGCTGCGCGGTATCGGCACCGACCCCGTCCTGATCCTGGACGACGTCTTCGCCGAACTCGACCGCCGCCGCCGCAGCGCCCTGGCCGCGGTGGCCACCGCCGCCGAACAGGTCCTCATCACCGCCGCGGTCCCCGAGGACGTCCCCCCGGAACTCGAGGCCAACCCCCTGCGCATCGAAACCACCGGCGAGTCCGACAACCGCACCTCCCACCTCCTCGCCGCCGCGACCGCGGAGCCCGGGGAGCCGTAAGACACCGAATTCCCTTGCGGTCGGCTCATGTCACAACTGAGCCGCGTGACGCCGGTCGCGTCGGTTCGGTGTTGCGGTTGCCAGCGGCTAGCCTGTCGGGCAGCGTTCATCGGCTCGAGGCGGGAGGTTGTGGTGGCGGACGGTGCCGGTCACGAGGCCGACGGTTCCGGTGCCGCGGGGCCCGAGCCCGAGTTGCGGGGGATCGATCTGGCTCGCCGGGCGTTGGAGGAGGCCCGGGCGGCGGCGAAGGCCAGTGGGAAGGCCGTGGGGCAGGGGCGGGCCTCGCCGCGTAAGGGCGGGGTGCGGGCGCTGCGGCGGCGGGGCTGGTCGGGGGCGCGGCCCGATGAGCGCGATCCGCAGTTGCTGTCCACGCTCGCGGGGGCGCTGGCCAAGAACCGGGGCTGGTCGGGCAAGGTGGCCGAGGGGATGGTGTTCGGGCGCTGGGCCAGTGTCGTCGGGGAGGACATCGCCGCGCATGCCACGCCCGTCTCGCTGACCGACGGGGTGCTGAGCATCCAGGCCGAATCCACCGCCTGGGCAACACAATTGCGGATGCTGCAGGCGCAGGTGCTGGCGAAGATCAACGCCGCGGTGGGACAGGGCGTGGTGACCCAGCTGAAGATCAGCGGTCCCGCCGCGCCGAGCTGGCGCAAGGGCGAGCGGCATATCAAGGGTCGCGGACCGCGCGATACGTACGGCTGATTTCCGTTTCACGTGGAACCCGAGCAAACGCCTCGGCACGAAATCTTGATGGAGCACCCAGCGGGCCGCTGAGGCTTCCGAGAGCCAGGAAACCTACAACCGGTGTCGGCAGCGACCGATTTCACGCACTCACGGCGCTCTCAGGGGTGTCATAGGTGCATCCTGAGCCGGGTGTACCAGTAGGATGGGGGAGTAACTAGCGGCGATACCTTCGGCGCGTTTCGCGCAGCCCGTGCGAGGACCCGTAATTCTCGAGCAGTTCGTCATCTCGAGCCTACCGACCGGGGTCCCATGTGTGTGCTGTACGCGCTGTGCCGAGGGATCAGCAAGTAAGGAGAGCTACCGAGCAGTGGCTGCCAACGACTCCAACGCAAGCGGCTCGTCCGATGCTAAAGCGGGCAATCAGAATTACGGTGCTGAATCCATCACCGTGCTCGAGGGGCTCGAGGCGGTGCGCAAGCGTCCCGGTATGTACATCGGTTCCACCGGTGAGCGCGGTCTGCACCACTTGATCTGGGAGGTCGTCGACAACTCGGTCGACGAGGCGATGGCGGGATACGCCACGCGCGTGGACGTCACCTTGCTGGCTGACGGCGGCGTAGAGGTCGTCGACGACGGCCGCGGCATTCCGACCAGCATGCACGCCCAGGGCATCCCCACCATCGAGGTGGTCATGACCCAGCTGCACGCGGGCGGCAAGTTCGACTCCGATGCCTATGCCGTCTCCGGCGGTCTGCACGGCGTCGGCATTTCGGTGGTGAACGCGCTGTCCACCCGCCTCGAGGCCGATGTGGATTACGGCGGCTACCACTGGACGCAGGAGTACAAGGACGCCAAGCCCGGCAAGCTGATCCAGGGCGAGGCGACCAAGCGCACCGGTACCACCATCAGGTTCTGGCCGGATCCGGACATCTTCGAGACCACGACCTTCAATTTCGAGACCGTGGCCCGCCGTCTGCAGGAGATGGCCTTCCTCAACAAGGGCCTGACCATCACCCTGACCGATCAGCGCGTCAGCGACTCCGAGATCACCGACGAGGTGGTCAGCGAGACCGCCGAGGCGCCCAAGGCCGATATCGCCGCACCGGTCGAGCACAAGGTCAAGACCCGGACCTACCACTACCCGGGCGGCCTCGAGGATTTCGTCAAGCACATCAACCGCACCAAGCAGTCGATCCACAACTCGATCGTGTCCTTCACCGGCAAGGGCACCGGTCACGAGGTCGAGGTCGCGATGCAGTGGAATTCGGGCTACTCCGAATCGGTCCACACCTTCGCCAACACCATCAACACTCACGAGGGCGGCACCCACGAGGAGGGCTTCCGCGCGGCGCTCACCACCGTGGTGAACAAGTACGCCAAGGACAAGAAGCTGCTCAAGGAGAAGGACGGCAACCTCACCGGTGACGACATCCGCGAGGGCCTCACCGCCATCGTGAGCGTGAAGATCGCCGATCCGCAGTTCGAGGGCCAGACCAAGACCAAGCTGGGCAATACCGAGGTCAAGTCGTTCGTGCAGCGCACCTGCAACGAACATCTGGCGCACTGGTTCGAGGCCAATCCGGCCGATGCGAAGACCATCGTGCAGAAGGCCGTCTCCTCGGCGCAGGCCCGCATCGCCGCGCGCAAGGCGCGCGAACTGGTGCGGCGCAAGAGCGCGACCGATCTCGGCGGCCTGCCGGGCAAGCTGGCCGACTGCCGTTCGAAGGATCCGGCCAGGTCCGAGATCTATATCGTCGAGGGCGACTCCGCCGGTGGCTCGGCCAAATCCGGCCGCGACTCGATGTACCAGGCGATCCTGCCGATTCGAGGCAAGATCATCAACGTCGAGAAGGCGCGCATCGACAGGGTCCTCAAGAACAACGAGGTCCAGTCGATCATCACCGCGTTCGGCACCGGCATCCACGACGAGTTCGACATCGCGAAGCTGCGGTACCACAAGATCATTCTGATGGCCGACGCCGACGTCGACGGCCAGCACATCACCACCCTGCTGCTCACGCTGCTGTTCCGCTTCATGCGCCCGCTGGTCGAGCACGGCCACGTGTACCTGTCGTGCCCGCCGCTGTACAAGCTCAAGTGGCAGCGCAGCGATCCGGAGTTCGCCTATTCCGACCGCGAGCGCGACGCGCTGATGGAGCGGGGCCTCGCCGCCGGTAAGAAGATCAACAAGGACGACGGCGTGCAGCGCTACAAGGGTCTGGGCGAGATGAACCCGAAGGAGCTGTGGGAGACCACCATGGACCCCTCGACCCGCCTGCTGCGGCTGGTCACCCTGGACGACGCGGCCGCGGCCGACGAGCTGTTCAGCATTCTCATGGGTGAGGACGTCGAGGCACGGCGCAGCTTCATCACCCGCAACGCCAAGGACGTCCGCTTCCTCGATCTGTGACCCGCGCGTATCCGGGGCCGGAGCGCGCCGGAACGACGAATAACCGAGGGCCACGAAGACTTCAAACGGAGACGATTCCATGACCGAGACCACCCTGCCGCCCAACGGCGGCGGCGACCGCATCGAACCGGTCGACATCCAGCACGAGATGCAGAACAGCTACATCGATTACGCGATGAGCGTGATCGTGGGCCGTGCGCTGCCCGAGGTGCGCGACGGCCTCAAGCCGGTGCACCGCCGGGTGCTCTACGCGATGTACGACAACGGCTACCGCCCCGACCGCGGTTATGTGAAGTCGGCCCGCCCGGTCGCCGAGACCATGGGCAACTACCACCCGCACGGTGACGCCTCGATCTACGACACCCTCGTGCGCATGGCCCAGCCGTGGTCGCTGCGCTATCCGATGGTCGACGGCCAGGGCAACTTCGGCTCGCGCGGCAACGACGGCCCGGCCGCCATGCGCTACACCGAATGCCGTCTTACGCCGCTGGCCATGGAGATGCTGCGTGAAATCGACGAGGAGACGGTCGATTTCACGCCGAACTACGACGGCCGCTCGATGGAGCCGGTGGTTCTCCCCAGCCGCGTTCCCCAGCTGTTGATCAACGGTTCCGGCGGCATCGCCGTCGGTATGGCCACCAATATCCCGCCGCACAACCTGCGCGAGGTGGCCGAGGCGATCTTCTGGGCGCTGGACCATCACGACGCCGACGAGGAGTCCACGCTCGAGGCCTGCATGGAGCGGATCAAGGGCCCGGACTTCCCGACCAGCGGCCTGATCGTCGGCACCTCGGGCATCCAGGACGCCTACCGGACCGGTCGCGGCGCGATCCGCATGCGCGGTGTGGTGGAGATCGAGGAGGACAACCGCGGTCGCACCACCATCGTCATCACCGAGCTGCCGTACCAGGTCAACACCGACAACTTCATCAACTCGATCGCCGAGCAGGTCAAGGACGGCAAGATCGCGGGCATCTCGGACATCCACGACGAGTCCTCCGACCGCGTGGGCCTGCGCATCGTGGTCACCATCAAGCGTGACGCGATCGCCAAGGTCGTGCTGAACAACCTGTACAAGCACACCCAGCTGCAGACCAGCTTCGGCGCCAACATGCTGTCGATCGTCGACGGTGTGCCGCGCACGCTGCGCCTGGATCAGATGATCCGGCTCTACGTCACCCACCAGTTGGACGTCATCGTCCGGCGGACCCGCTATCGGCTGCGCAAGGCCGAGGAGCGCGCCCACATCCTGCGTGGTCTGGTCAAGGCGCTCGACGCGCTCGACGAGGTCATCGCGCTGATCCGGCGCTCGGCCGACACCGAAACCGCGCGCACGGGCCTGATGCAGCTGCTCGAGATCGATGAGATCCAAGCGACCGCGATCCTGGACATGCAGCTGCGCCGCCTGTCCGCCCTGGAACGCCAGAAGATCATCGACGAGTTGGCCAAGATCGAGCTCGAGATCGCCGACTACAAGGACATTCTGGAAAAGCCGGAGCGGCAGCGCGCGATCGTCCGCGACGAGCTGGCCGAGATCGTCGACAAGCACGGTGACGATCGCCGCACCCGGATCATCGCCGCCGACGGCGAGGTCAGCGACGAGGACCTGATCGCCCGCGAGGACGTGGTCGTCACCATCACCGAGACCGGCTACGCCAAGCGCACCAAGACCGACCTGTACCGCAGCCAGAAGCGCGGCGGCAAGGGCGTGCAGGGCGCGGGTCTCAAGCAGGACGACCTGGTCCGGCACTTCTTCATCACCTCGACCCACGACTGGCTGCTGTTCTTCACCAACCTCGGCCGGGTGTACCGCGCCAAGGCCTACGAGCTGCCCGAGGCCAGCCGGACCGCGCGCGGCCAGCACGTGGCGAATCTGCTGGCCTTCCAGCCGGACGAGAAGATCGCCCAGGTCATCCAGATCTCATCGTATGAGGACGCGCCCTACCTGGTGCTCGCCACCAAGAACGGTCTGGTGAAGAAGTCCAAGCTGACCGATTTCGACTCCAACCGCTCCGGTGGCATCGTCGCGGTGAACCTGCGCGACGGCGACGAATTGGTCGGCGCCGCACTGTGTTCGGCCGACGACGACCTGCTGCTGGTCTCGGCGCACGGTCAGTCGATCCGCTTCGCCGCCAACGACGAGGTGCTGCGGCCGATGGGCCGGGCCACCTCGGGCGTGCAGGGCATGCGGTTCAACGCCGACGACGAACTGCTGTCGCTGAATGTGGTCCGGGAGAACACCTACCTGCTGGTGGCCACCTCCGGCGGATACTCCAAGCGCACGGCCATCGAGGAGTACACCGCGCAGGGCCGCGGGGGTAAAGGTGTATTGACTATCCAGTACGACGAAAAGCGTGGCAGTCTGGTGGGCGCGCTCATCGTCGACGACGAGGATGAGCTCTACGCCATCACCTCCGGCGGTGGTGTCATCCGGACGGCGGCGAATCAGGTGCGCAAGGCGGGCCGACAGACCAAGGGCGTGCGATTGATGAACCTCGGCGAGGGCGATACGTTGCTTGCGATCGCACGAAACGCCGATGAGCCCGATCAGGTTTCCGGCGAAGAAGACACCAGCGGTTCCGAGAAGTAGTTTCTCCACAGGCAGCGGCGGCACGACGGATTGAAGGATCCCCAATTGACCACTCCGAACCAGCCGAATGACGAGCGGCACCACGCCAACGGTGTGACCGAGCGAATCGCGCCGTCCCCGATTCCGCCGCGACCGATCCCGCGGCCGGGGGCGTCCGGCGACAACGGACAGGGCAATGCGCCCGAAATGTCCGATAAGCCAAGCGATCCCAAGGCCGCCAAGGCGCAGGAGGGTCGCGCGGAGGCGCCCGAATCCGCCGAGGGCGGCGCCGCCCGGTTCGAGGAGGGGTGGTCGCAGCTGCCGCAGCGCGAACCGCAGTCCAACCTGAACCGGCCGGGTCAGGCGCCGGTGGCCGGGCGGCCGCCGGCGAATCCGGTCGGTCTCAATACCGGTGGCGGCCTGGGCGGTGGTGTGAGCAACGCCCGGACCACAGCGGACCTGGCGGCGAAGGCGGCGCGCAAGGAGGCCGCGATGGTGAAGTCCGTCGGCATCGACGGACCCACCCGCAGCATCGCCCGGCCGGAACTGGTCAAGGACATGCCGGACCTGTCGGAGCTGCGTCATCCGCTGCCGCCGACCGCCGAGGTGCCCGGCGCGCACGGCCCGCAGGCGGTGCCGATCTCGCCCGCGGTGCCGGTGGCGGTCGCCCAGGCGGTCACCACGGGTGAGCCGCTGCGGGCCACCGTGCAGGTGCGCCACATCGACCCGTGGTCCACGCTGAAGGTGTCGCTGGTGATCAGCGTGGCCATGTTCTTCGTGTGGATGTTGGCGGTCGGCTTCCTCTACATCGTGCTCTCGGGCATGGGTGTGTGGGACCGCCTCAACAGCACCTTCACCGATATGGTCTCCGACAACAACTCCTCCTCGACCGCCCTGATCGATGCCGGTACGGTCTTCGGCTACGCGGCCGTGGTCGGCATCATCAATGTGGTCTTGCTCACGGCGCTGTCCACGGTCGGCGTTTTCATCTACAACCAGTGCACCGATCTGGTCGGCGGCATCCAGGTCACCCTGGCCGATCCGGACTGATCCACCGTGCCCGACGGTCGGTCCCGCAAGCCCGGGACCGGCCGTTTTGGTTTTCGGGGGCGCCGTACGGTAATCTCGTGCCTCGGTTCGGGTTGTACCCCCGGACCTCGATGAGGGCCTATAGCTCAGGCGGTTAGAGCGCTTCGCTGATAACGAAGAGGTCGGAGGTTCAAGTCCTCCTAGGCCCACTCCCCGTCGATCACAGTAGGGTGGGATTCATGAAGTTTATCCTCACGCTCGCAGTTGTGGCGGCGGTCGTCTTCGCGATCGGCAAGTTCCGCCAGCGCAACGAGCCCGACATGTGGCATCAGGTAACCACCCGCTGAGCCTGCCCGCTCAGCCTCCCAAGGGGCCATAGCTCAATTGGCAGAGCACTGCCTTTGCAAGGCAGGGGTTAGGGGTTCGATTCCCCTTGGCTCCACCATCAATGTGTTCCCGCTGACCGTTCGGCCAGCGGTCTCGATGCCGCGGCCGGTTCATGTGATCGCACCGGCCGCGCCGCAGTCGTAGTACCACCGACCTCGAATCGACGAACCAGTGCCGGTGCGCGTCCGACCGCGGGGCGGACAGGGGGCGGCGGAGTCGATCAGAGTGAGATTCGATCTTGGTCTCGGAAGTGCCAGCACGACAAACATATTCGGGCTGCTGTGCGCGCGTAATCGGTCATGTCAGGCAGTCCGGTACGAATCCGGAGAACTCGACACGGCGATTTCGGATTATTCGTCGTGCCGCCCCGATCGGGTGTGTCGTTGCGGTGACGGGGAATTGCGATGTTGGTAGCTTGTGCGCATGAATTGGACCGAAAGCGCAGAAACACTCGCCTCCCGCTGTACGCGGGCCGTGGCGAATGTCGCGGTGGCCGGATTGTTTGCCGGCGTGCTGACGGCACTCGGGGGACCGGCCGCGGTGGCGGATCCGGGTGCGCATCCGGAACGCCTTGCCGCCCGGATCGTCTCCGAAGACGGTTCGAAGATTACCGATGTCGAGCGTATCGACGATCGCAATATTCGCCTGCAGGTGTACTCGGCCGCCATGGACAACACCTTCCCGGTGGAGGTGCAGCGCCCGGCGGATATGTCGCAGTCCGCGCCCACGCTTTATCTGCTCAGCGGTGTGGACGGCGGCACAAATGCCGCATCGTGGCAGGCGCAAACGGATGTGCGGCAGTTCATGTCGGACAAACACGTCAATTTGGTCATGCCGATCGGCGGGCGGTTCAGCTATTACACCGATTGGGACAAGGACGATCCGGTCCTGGGCCGCAACAAGTGGAAGACCTATCTGACCGAGGAACTGCCCCCGCTGATCGACGCTGCGCTGAACGCCAACGGCGTCAACGCGATCGCGGGCATCTCCACCTCCGGCACCTCGGTGCTCGCGCTGCCGATCGCGAAGCCCGGCCTGTATCGCGCGGCGGCCGCCTACAGCGGATGCGCTCAGGTCAGCGACCGGGTGGGCGCAACCTTCGTGAAGGGCATCATCAATGCCTTCGGCGGCGGCGACGTCGAGAACATGTGGGGCCCACTGGGATCGCCGGAATGGAAGGCCAACGATCCCTACGAGCAGGCCGACAAATTGCGCGGTGTGGAGCTCTACCTGTCCTCCGGAAACGGCCTGCCCGGCCGGTACGACGTGCTCAACGGCCCGCGCTCGCTGCCCGGTGTGGACGGCCTGGCGAATCAGTTGATCATCGGCGGCCTGATCGAGGCGGCGACCAACAACTGCACCCGCAACATGGAGAAGAAGCTTGCCTCCCTGGGGATTCCGGCGACCGTCAACTACACCGCCGGAACGCATTCGTGGGGTTACTGGCAGGATGAGCTGAAGAATTCCTGGCCGGTGCTCGCCCGCGGCCTCGGATTGGCCTGATCGGATATTTCTCGCGCACCGTGTCGGTGCGTGCGGGGTCGTAACAGTGATGCTAAAAGCTTGGGCATGACAATGACCCCGAGGGCCGATATGTCCAGTTCCGGTCGTCTCCGTGCCGCGGCCAATCTAGCGTTGTCCGGACTATTTCTGGGCACGCTGGCCGCGGCCGGGGCGACTAATGTTTCCGCCGCGCCGATGGATTCGGCGAGCCGGATCGTCACCACTGCCACCGCTCCGGATGGTTCCCGCATCGTCGGAGTCGAATCCATCGATGAGCGCAATGTGCGCCTTCAGGTGCATTCGGCCGCCATGGATCGCACCTTCCCCGTGGAAGTCCAGCTCCCCGCCGACAATTCCACGCCCCGGCCCAGCCTGTATCTGCTGGCGGGCGCCGACGGCGGGATGAGCATCGCCTCCTGGCAGGCCCAGACCGACGTCCGGGAATTCATGGCGGACAAGAACGTCAACCTGATTCTGCCCATGGGCGGCCAATTCAGTTACTACACCGATTGGATCAAGGACGATCTGGTTCTGGGCCGCAACAAGTGGAAGACCTACTTCACCGAGGAACTGCCGCCGCTGATCGATGCCGCCCTGAATGCCAACGGCGTCAACGCGATCGCGGGCATCTCGACCTCGGGCACCTCGGTACTGACGCTGCCCATCGCCAAGCCGGGGCTCTACCGGGCGGTCGCGGCCTACAGCGGCTGTGCCCAGACCAGTGATCCGATCGGCGCGAACTTCGTCAATGCCGTGGTGGAGGGTTACGGGCACGGCACCATCACCAATATGTGGGGCGAGGCCGGCTCCCCGGAGTGGAAGGCCAACGATCCCTACGAGCAGGCCGAGAAGCTGCGCGGGCTCGATCTCTACATCTCCTCCGGCGACGGCATGCCCGGCAAACACGAGGTGTTGGACGGACCGCATGTGCCCGGCGGAGTACGCGGTCTGATGGGGCAGATCATCGCGGGTGGGGTGATCGAGGCCGCCACCAACTACTGCACCCGCAATCTGGAGGCCAAGCTCGCCTCGCTCGACATCCCGGCGACCTTCGATTACAGCTCGGGCACGCACTCCTGGGGCTACTGGGAGGACAGCCTGAAGCGGTCCTGGCCGGTGCTGGCGCGCGGACTCGGTATGGCGTAACGAATTCCGGCAGAAACGAAGCGGGTCGGTCGCCCTCCGGATGGCGACCGACCCGCTTTTTCGTATGGAACGTCAGATTATGGCGATCAGCGCGCCCAGCAGGATGCTCACGAATGTGCCCAGGGCGGCAACGGCGACACCGAGAACGCTTCCGACAAGGGGGAGCAGCATAAGTCGTGATCCTTTACGAGTTGGTCGTTGATGTAGTGGGTGGTCGTACGCTGTCGGGGCTGTGTGTCAGAGGATGGCGACGATGCCGCCGAGCAGAATGCCCACGAAGGTGACCAGGGCGGCGACAGCGGCGCCGAGAATGCTTCCGACGATGGGGAGCAGCATGTGTGATTCTCCTTCTGTTGCTTGGTTGACAGTGAGGATGAAGCGGCTGTTGCGGTGTCGCTAGATGATGGCCACGACCAGGCCGAGCAGCACGCCCACGAACGTGACCAGAGCGGCGACGGCAACACCGAGGATGCTTCCGACGACGGGCAGCAGCATGATTGGTCCTTCTTTCCTGTCAGAGTGTTGTTTTGGTTTGCGAGGATTCGATCGTGCTAGATGATTGCGACGACCAGGCCGAGCAGCACGCCCACGAAAGCGACCAGGGCGGCGACGGCGACGCCGAGCAGACTGCCTACACCGGGCAGAAGCATGGAATTTCCCTTTCGTATTTCGTCTGATTTGCGAATTTCTTGCCCCTCACGCAATTCGGGCCGGGCACCGACCGGTGTCCGACCCGAATTCCATCGTTACGTCAGAGGATGGCGACGACCCCACCGAGCAGGACGCCGACAAAAGCGCACAGTGCAACGACGGCCAAACCGAGAAGACTTCCAACGCCGGGCAGAAGCATTGTTCTTCCTTCCTGATCGTCAGTTTAGGATGCATCGAGCAGTGGAGACTGCCGTGCCAATCTCGGCTTCATGACCAAATATCAACCGGCGAGCCAAAATCCGACAGATGGGATTCGGTCATGGGGCGTGATGTGTAACTTGCCAGTTATGCGGGCCGAACATCCCTCCTGCAGATGTTCGACCCGCACCCCGTTGCGACTCTCAGAGGATCGCGACGACGCTGCCGAGCAGCAGACCGACGAAAGTCACCAGAGCGGCGACGGCGACACCGAGCAGACTTCCAACACCGGGCAGAAGCATATTTCTTCCTTCCTCATTGTCAGATCCATGGTGTTCGACTAGCGACAGTGATCATGCCAACTATGGCGATGTTCTCGTTGAACCGTCGCGGCGTGTCGGAAAGTTGGCCGCGATGCGAGCAGCATACGACCGGAAAACCTAGGTACCGACGGGTCTTCCGGTGTTGTCAACGAGTGCCCGATCGGGTGGGACAAACGTTCAACGAGCCGGTGTGGACGAGCCCGGCATCGGGTACTGATGGCAGACCTCGGCGGCCTTCCGCAGCGCCGGGCCGAGGTCGGGCTTGGCGGCACTCACGTCGAGCAGCTCGCTCATGAACCCCTTTCCCGCAGACAGCTGCTGATACGCCTGCTGGCGCATATCCGACGGCTGGCTGAGGGTCATTTGCAGCATGGTCTTGTACACCGGAGCAGCATCGAGGCGTTGGGCCGACTCCGGCGCCACATCGTGCAGCGCGGCATCGACCTGCGCGAAGGAGCAGCTCGAGGTCATCAGTGGCTTGGCGTCATCGATGATGTCGCCGGAAGCGATTCCGGAGCCGAACAACGCGGCGCCTGCGGTGAATGCGCCCATCACGAGCGCGGCGACAGCGGTTCGGGTATGGGTCATCCTCATGAATTCACCCTTCGTGTAGTCGGTGGATCGAATGTCAGAGTCTGCAACCGCTCAGATGTATACCAGGGAGCGCCATCACACTGTAGTGGTTATCGAATGGCAAATGTAATCGGGCCTCGATTTTCACAATTTCGGGTAATCCTGTGGATAAACAGAACTCGATGTGCGAGTGTCCGATTTGTTCGATCGAGACCCGAACGCGCGGGCGATAAAACCTTTCTACCAGCGCATTCGGGTTTCGGTGAACTCATATGTGTCAGGCCCCGGCGGACCAAACACCCGTGGCGGCCGTGTTCCGCACATACTCGCTGAAGTCGCGCGGTTTACGACCGAGGGCGCGCTGCACCCCATCGGCCGGTTGCGAGTTGCGGCCGTCGAGCACGGTGCCGAACAGATAATCGAGCAGCCCGATCTCGTCCGCGGACAGGCCGTACGCGGTGAGCCCCGCGACGAATTCGGCACGGTCGATCGGGATGTAGGCGATTGGCCGACCCGTCGCGCGGGCGATCTCGGCCACCGCCTCGGCGAAGGTCAGGGCGCGCGGGCCGGTGATTTCGTAGACCTGTCCGTCGTGGCGGTCCTCGGTGAATGCGGCGACGGCGACGTCGGCGATATCGTCGGCGTCCACGAAGGGCTCGGGCACCGCACCCGCGGGCAGGGCCACCTCGCCCGCGAGGATGTAATCGGCGAACGCGCCCTCACTGAAGTTCTGCGCGAACCAGCCGCAGCGCAGGACGGTCCAGCGCAGGCCCGAATCCCGCACGATCTGTTCGCATTCCGCGGCCTCCGGCTCGCCGCGGCCGGACAGCAGTACCAGCTGTTCGACCCCGTGCCGTCGCGCGGCGCCGACCAGTGCGTTGATCGCATCGGGTGCGCCGGGGACGGCCAGATCGGGCTGATAGGCGATGTACACCGCGCGGACACCGGCGAGTGCGGCGTCCCAGGTGCCCCGGTCGGCCCAGTCGAACGGTGTTCGCGCCGAACGGGATCCGATGCGCACGGGCACCGAGCGCTCCCGCAGCAGGGCGGCGACGCGGCTGCCGGTCTTGCCGGTGCCGCCGAGGACGAGGACGGTATTCGAAGTGGTCATGTACTGAGTACAGCCGGGAAAGCCTGGACCCGACATGGCTCAAGCGCGCGCACACATACGCCAGCGTCCAACCGCTACGCCGAGATGCGGTGGCGGCCCAGGAATTCGGCGACCACCTCGACGAATCCGGCGCTGTCCTCGGCGGGCAGGGCGTGCCCCGCGTCGAACTCGCGATATTCCGCCCTCGGGATCGCGGCCGCGACCGCCCGCTGCTCGTCGATCTCGATGATGCGATCCTGCCCGCTGGCCAGAACCACCGTGGGAGTGATGATTCGGGGCAACCTCGGGCGAATGTCCACCTCGCGATCGACTACCAGCTGCACGGCCTGCCGGGGGTCGAGCAGGGCGGCGAATCCCGTCACCGTCTGCTCGAGTTCGGCCGTGGTCCACGCCGCCGTGGTGCGGGCATGGACGGCGGTCCGCGCCGGCAGGTGGGCCAGCGGCGGATGATGCATCCGCAACAGGTCTCCCCACAGGACGAACAGCTGGCGCAGCTCCACGGCCGACTCCTGTTCGATGATCACTCCATCTTGCGAAGCCATCCGGTCGGACACGGCCTGTGACAAATCACTGCCAGCCGGTTCGTCCCCGAAGCGGCCCGTAAGGTCGAGGTATGGGCTCCCCGGAGATGTCGAAGCTGCTGCAGTCGGTGGTGGAGCCGTATCTGCTCGACGGGCCGCGGCAGTACAACCGGGAACAGGTTGTCGAGCACTCGGGGGTGCCCTCGGAAATCTCGCGGCGGCTGTGGGTTTCGCTCGGATTCGCCGCCAATCCGGACGATACGGCGATCGAGTACACCGACGGCGACGTGGCGGCGGTGCGCAATTTCGAGAGTCTGGGCGTGCTCGCGTCGGCGGAGCTGCCCCGACAGTCCGCGGCGGCGCGCACCCTCGGGCAGTCCATGGCGCGGCTCGCGGAGTGGCAGGTGGATCTGGTGGCCGAGGAGATCGCCGCTCGCATCCGGTCGATGTCGGCCGCCCATCCCGAGGCCGATCAGGCCGAAGTCGCCCGGACCGCCACCGAGGAGGTGGTGACGGCGCTGCAGCAACTGCAGACCTATGCCTGGCGGCGCCATCTGGCCGCGGCGCTGACCCGCTCGCTGGACGGCGGCGCGGTCACCGGCGAGACGGGTGACACCGTGCGGGAATTGGCGGTCGGTTTCGCGGATATGGTCGGCTACACGCGGCTGACCCGGCATCTGGATCCGGACGAGCTGTCGGAGCTGCTGCAGACCTTCGAGACGATCACCACCGATGCCATCGCGAGCAACGGCGGCTGGGTGATCAAGAACGTCGGCGACGAGGTGATGTTCGCGGCGGAGAAGGCTGTCGAGGGCGCGCGGATCGCGCTGGCGATCCAGGAGGCGACCGCGGCCTCGGAGACGACGCCGGAGCTGCGGGTCGGGCTGGCCTACGGGGATGTGTTGGTGCGCTTCGGCGATCTGTACGGATCGGTGGTGAACATGGCCGCGCGGCTGACCGGTGTGGCCCGGCCGGGCACGGTGCTGATCGACGACGTGGCGGCGGCGCGGCTGGCGGGCGAGCCGGAGTTCACCCTGCGGCATCTGCGTAGCGTGCGGGTGCGCGGGTTCAGCCGACTGCGTTCGCATGTGCTGCGCCGCGCCGGGCGCTGAACCCGCTGAGCTGCCCGACAATCGGGCCGAAAATTAGGAGCGGGCCTCGGCGAAGGGGGGGAGTTAGCCGAGGCCCGCGTAAGGTCGGCCCGGGGGGGAGGGGCCGACGTGAACGATCCTACGCGACGATCGGCGATTGTGTGTGTATGAGGGCCGCCACTTTCCGAAGATTTTTCCCGCGAGCGATCGGCGACCGTGCCTCGCCCAGGGTGAGTGGTCCCGGACGATACCCGGCGCGAAGACCAAATGCCTTGGGGGCCAATCCGTTTCGGACCTTCGCCGATAAGGCGCAGGCGTGGCGGGCGTCTTCACGGCAACTATCAAACGATCGCCAGGGGTGTGCGGATCGGTCACGACGCTCCGCTCCCGCCTGAATCCCGGGCGTGTCGCTCCCGGCGAAAACATGCCGGGATCATGAGGGCGAACTTGCCGGGATCGCGAGGGCGTGCGCTGCAGAGTCATGCGGGAGGACCCAGCGGGAAGAGAAGGTGAGCTTTCGGGAAGGCGGTGTGGGCGGTGTGGGCGTCCTGGGGTGGTCAGGGTGGCCCGTGCCGGAACGAATTGACGAGAGTGCGGCTGGGCAACGGTCGGGGTGGCACGCCGGAATGGGGATTGTGCTGGAGGGAGGCGGGCGGGGCGATGGGCGCGGGTGCGTCGGGATGAAACGCGGGTACGTCGGAGGGGCAGGGGTGGAGGTGAGTAGGTGGGTGGGGCATAGACAGGTAGCGCACTACTCGGGAGAGTGGGGTTGGAGGCGGGGGATCATCTAATCGGCCGCATCCCGTCCGGCACCCCCGAGCACCGCCGGATCCCCGGGATGCGGCCTCCCGCCGTGTCGGCGACGTGCATAAACAGGTGAAGTTGTCGGTGCCCTCGGCAATACTGACTCGAGCAGTGGGCCGGATCACCCCACTCACCCCATCACGAACGGCAGGAACCACATGCCCGACGCCATTATCGCCGAGGGACTCGTCAAGAAATACGGCAAGCTGGTCGCCCTCGACGGCCTCGATCTGACGGTGCCAGAGGGCACGGTCACCGCGCTCCTGGGCCCCAACGGGGCCGGTAAGACCACCACGGTCCGGGTGCTGACCACGTTGCTCACCCCGGATGCGGGCCGGGCCGAGGTCGCGGGTATCGACGTGTTACGTGAACCGCAGCGGCTGCGCTCGCATATCGGTGCGTCGGGCCAGTACGCCGCGGTCGACGAATACCTGACCGGCTTCGAGAATCTCGAGATGGTCGGGCGGCTCTACCACCTCGGCGTGCAGCGAGCGAAGGAGCGGGCGCGCGAACTGCTGGAACGGTTCCGGCTCACGGAGGCCGCCGACCGGCCGGTCAAGGGCTATTCCGGCGGTATGCGCCGACGCCTGGACCTGGCGGGCGCGCTGGTCGCCAATCCGCCGGTGCTGTTCCTCGACGAGCCGACCACCGGCCTGGATCCCCGGGCGCGTCTGGATCTGTGGGATGTCATCGAGGAACTCGTCGCGGGCGGCACCACGCTGCTGCTCACCACGCAGTACATGGATGAGGCCGATCGGCTGGCCGACGCCATCGCGGTCATCGATCACGGTCGGGTTATCGCCCGCGGCACCGCCGACGAGCTCAAGACCATGGTCGGTGGCGACCGCATCGAACTGACCGTCGACCACGTCGACGCTCTGGCCGTGGCCCAGCGGGCGCTCGCGGATCTGGCGGCGGGGGAGATCCATCTGGAACCGGGTCTGCGGCGCATCACCATTCCGGTCGACGACGGCTCCCAGGCCCTGGTCGACGCCATCGGCCGACTGACCGCGCACCGGGTACGCGTCCACGATGTCGGCCTGCGGCGTCCGTCGCTGGACGATGTCTTCCTCACCCTGACCGGACACGAGGCCGAGGAGCTGGTCGGCGTGAACGAACCCGAACTGCAGCGAGCCAGCGAGGGAGGCGCCCGATGAATTCCGCGACCATGGTGGTGGCCGACAGCGTGACCATTGCCAAGCGCAATGTCATCAAGATCAAGCGCGTACCCGATGTGCTGATCTTCTCGACGCTGTCGCCCATCATGTTCGTGCTGCTGTTCGCCTTCGTCTTCGGATCGGCGATCGAACTGCAGGGCACGTCCTATCGCGAATTCCTGATCGCCGGAATCTTCGCCCAGACCGCGGTTTTCGGCGCCACCTTCACCGGTACGAGCCTGGCCGAGGATATGCAGAAGGGCATCATCGATCGCTTCCGGTCGCTGCCGATGGCCCCGTCGGCGGTGCTGGTCGGGCGCACGGTCGCGGATGTGGTGATCAATGTGGTCAGTCTGGTGGTGATGTCGCTGACCGGACTGCTGGTCGGCTGGCGGATCCGCGGTTCGCTGACCGATGCCGTGCTGGCCTATCTGCTGCTGTTGCTGTTCGCCTACGCGGTGTCCTGGATGATGGCGGTGGTCGGCCTGCTGGTGCGCACGCCCGAGGTGTTCAACAACGCCAGCTTCATGGTGATCTTCCCGCTCACCTTCATCGCCGACACCTTCGTGCCGAGCGAACGGCTGCCCACGCCGCTGCGAGTCTTCGCCGAATGGAATCCGGTATCGGCGGTGACCCGGGCGATCCGGGAACTGTTCGGCAATATCGACCCGATGGCGGCCCCACCGGACACCTGGTCGATGCGGCATCCGGTGGCGACCACGCTGATCTGGGTGGTGGCGATCATGGTGGTGTTCGTCCCGTTGGCGCTGCGGCAGTTCAAGCGCGCGGTGAGTCGCTGATCGCGCCGCGGCGACCAGCGCTTACTGCGCGAACCCGGTTGCTGTGTCACAGTGGTCGCATGCTGTTGGGGAGCTCTCGGGAATCCGGCCGGTTGCGCAACCGGCTCATTGTCGCCACCCTCGCCGCGCTTGCGGGCGGCGTCGCCTGGCTGGTGGTCAACCGGCGCCCGCAACTCCCGCAACCGGCCGCCGAACCGCCCCGGCTGGGTTACTCCACCAACGGCTCGGCGCCGCAGGGCGCGGTCCAGGTGCCGTAGCGCCGGGCCGCTCCCGGCACATGGCACGATATGGCGGTGACCTCACCGAATCAGACGGCCGTGGCGACGTTGCACACCAACCACGGCGACATCAAGATCTCGCTCTTCGGTAACCACGCCCCGAAAACGGTGCGCAACTTCATCGGCCTGGCCGATGGTTCGGCCCCGTACACCACACAGAACGCCTCCGGCGGCAGCTCGGGTCCGTTCTACGACGGGGTCACCTTCCACCGCGTGATCGATGGCTTCATGATTCAGAGTGGCGATCCCACCGGCACCGGCCGCGGCGGACCGGGTTTCGAATTCGGCGACGAGTTCCATCCCGAACTGCGTTTCGATCGGCCCTATCTGCTCGGCATGGCCAATGCCGGTCCGGGGACCAATGGGTCGCAGTTCTTCATCACCGTCAGCCCGCAGCCGCATCTGAACCGGCGACACACCATCTTCGGCGAGGTGGTGGATCCCGATTCACGCAAGGTGGTCGACGCCATCGCCGCGGCGCCGACCGACCGCAACGATCGGCCCAAGGAGCCGATCGTCATCTCCGCCGTCACGATCAGCTGAGCGAGACCCGCCTGTGAATCCCCACCCGCCCGCCCCGACCTGCTACCGCCATCGCGACCGAGTCACCGGGCTGGGGTGCACCCGGTGCGGCCGTCCGGCCTGTCCGGAATGCCTGCGCACCGCCGCGGTCGGCCAGCACTGCGTGGACTGCGTGCGGCAGGCCGGTGGGGAGGTGCGTCCGGTGCGGACGGTCGCCGGGGCCCCGGTGCAGGACAGGCCGACGCCGGTGGTGACCTACGGGCTCATCGCGCTCAATGTGGCGATCTTCGCGCTCACGGCGGCGCAGGCGGGCAGCGTCTTCGACAACGACCGCTCGGCCCTGTTCCGGGACTGGTCGCTATTCCCGCCGCTGGTCGGGCACGGCGAGTGGATTCGCGTACTGGGTGCGGGCTTTCTGCATTTCGGCCCGATTCACCTGCTGGTCAACATGTTCGCGCTGTATGTGCTCGGCCGCGACAGCGAGATCGTGCTCGGCAGGCTGCGCTATATCGCGGTGTATCTGGTGTCGCTGCTGGGCGGTTCGGCGGCCGCGCTCGCGTTCGCACCGACCCTGAGTTCCAACGCGGGTGCGTCCGGTGCGATCTACGGGCTGTTCGGCGCGATGACCGTGATCCTGTTGCGGCTGCGGCAGAGTCCGGTGCAGATGCTCGTGCTCATCGCGATCAACCTGCTCATCAGCGTGTCGCTGCCGGGCATCTCGCTGTGGGCGCATCTGGGCGGACTCGCGGCCGGAACCGCCGCGACCGCGGGCATTCTGTTCGTGCCGGAATGGCTGAGGGCACGCTCGGGCGAATCCGCCCGGTTGATCGGCTGGATGGCCGTCGGCGGGGTCGCGCTGGTGACGCTAGCGATCATCGTCGCGGCCGGATTGCAACGGGCGCTGTAGCTTTCACCGCTCGCGCGGCGCCAGCCCGTGCTCACGCATGGCATCGAGCACGTCCTGTGGATGCGTGCCCAGATCCCAGCGGCCGAAGATGAGCAGCCGGTCGTCGCCGTCGTGTTCGACATCGAGCTCCAGATTCGGCACGCGCCGGCCGAGCCGCCGGAAGCCCACGACCCGCGCCCGCAGGATCTTCTCGCGCGGATATTCGGCCGGGCCGAGCAGCCCGCGCACGATCAGACGCGGTGCGGCGCCCGGCACGATGGTCAGCCGGGGGCGCTGGCGCACGCCGAGCGCGGCCAGACCCAGCAGCAGGGCGGCCGCGAGCCCGATCAGCAGTCTGCTGGACCCGTCTCCGGTGAGCACAGCGGCTCCAGCCAGGGCAAGGCCGCCCACCGCCGCCGCGGCCAGCGCGGCCGGTGGTGTGGACCATTCGAGCCGGGATCCGGGTTCGGCTGCGGTCACAGTCCCCAATCACTCCTCGAGTTGTCCACAGCACCATCCACAAGTGTGAATGAATGACACACGTGTCATCACGTCCCGATGCGGGACTCAGCGCCACCGCATGGTCATGATGAGGCCGATGACCATCAGGCCGAATCCGATGAGGAAGTTCCAGGCGTTGAGGTCGCTCATCCACTGAATGTGGTCGGCGCCCAGGTAGTACACCAGCAGCCAGACCAGCCCGGCCAGCATGAAACCGAGCATGATGGCGACGTACCAGACCGGCGACGGGCCGCCCTTCACCTTCACGGGAGTACGGCTGGCCGGGTTGATCGTGTAATCGGTCTTCTTGCGGACCTTCGACTTGGGCATGACGTCCTCGGATTAGGCGTACAGGTCGGGCCGGCGGGCGCGGGCCGGTCTGGGTAAAGGCTATCTCAGCTGCATAGACGGATGGGGGTCGGATCGTTGTCATCCGGGCCGCCCGGTATTCCCCGCGACGGCGTGTCGATCGGCAACGTAGTCTCGAACCATGCGTGTTCTGGTCGTCGACAACTACGACAGCTTCGTGTTCAACCTGGTGCAATATCTGGGCCAGCTGGGCGTCGAGGCGACCGTGTGGCGCAACGACGATCCGAATCTCGCGGAGGTGGGCCAGGTCGTCACCGAATTCGACGGCCTGTTGATCAGTCCCGGCCCCGGCACCCCCGATCGCGCGGGGGCCAGTATCGATCTCGTCCACGCCTGTGCCCGCCAGCGCGTTCCGCTGCTCGGGGTGTGCCTGGGACATCAGGCGATCGGCGCGGCCTTCGGCGCGACCGTGACCCGCGCCCCGGAACTGCTACACGGCAAGACCAGTTCCGTCCTCCACACCGAAGCGGGTGTGCTCGCGGGGCTGCCGGATCCGTTCACCGCCACCCGCTATCACTCGTTGACCGTGCTCGAGGAGACGCTGCCCGCCGAGCTCGAGGTGATCGGGCGCACCGAAAGCGGCATCGTGATGGCCATGCGGCATCGGGAGCTGCCCATTCACGGTGTGCAGTTCCACCCGGAATCCGTACTCACCCAGGGCGGCCACCGCATGCTCGCCAATTGGCTCGGGGTGTGCGGCGAGCGTCCGGCCGAGGAACTCGTCCGGCGGCTCGAGGCGGAGGTTGCCGCGCTCGTCTGAGGTCGCCGTGATGTGATCGAGGCATGAGCCGACCGTATGTGGTGCTGTCGGTGGCGGTCAGCATCGACGGATATCTCGACGACGCCTCGCCCGAGCGGCTGCTGCTGTCCAATGCCGCCGACTTCGATCGGGTGGACGCCGTGCGCGCCGACTCCGACGCGATCCTGGTCGGGGCGGAGACCCTGCGGCGCGACAATCCCCGGCTGCTGGTCAACAGCGCGGTGCGCCGGGAACGACGGGTGGCGGCCGGAAAACCGGAGTATCCGCTCAAGGTGACCGTCACCGCGACCGGTGAACTCGATCCGGCACTGCGGTTCTGGCGATCCGGCGGTGCGAAGCTGGTGTACACCACCGACATCGGGGCCGAGCGACTCGCCGAACCGCTCGCCGGGCTGGCCGAGGTGGTGTCCCTGGGCGCCGCACTGGATTTCGCACCCCTGCTCGACGACCTCGGCGCCCGCGGCGTGCGGCGGCTGATGGTGGAGGGCGGCGGCCTGGTGCACACCGAATTCCTCTCCGCGGGTCTGGCCGACGAACTGCTCATGGCCGTCGCACCGGTGTTGGTCGGCGATCCGGCCGCGCCGCGGTTTCTGCATCCGGCCGCCTTCCCCGGCGGATCAGGGCGCAGAATGACATTGGACGACGTGACGCGCATCGGCGATATCGCCCTGCTGCGCTATCTGACCGCACCGGAGGAGATATCCGGGGACGGGAGGCGGCGAGGAATGGAAACCCCACAGTGACCGGCCGTTTCGCGCAAGCGCCGCGCGGCCACCGCTTCTGGATGCATCACGCCATCGGCCTGGCCCGGTTGTGCCCGCGCAGCTCCACCGCCTTCTCGGTGGGCGCGGTGATCGTCGGCGCCGACAATGTCGAACTGGCGCACGGCTTCTCGCGGGAAACCGACGACCGGGTGCACGCCGAGGAATCGGCGCTGAACAAACTCGGCGACGACCCCCGGCTTGCCCGCGCCACCCTGTACAGCACGCTCGAGCCCTGCTCGCGCCGCGCCTCGCCCGACCGCAGTCCCTGTACCGACCGCATCCTCGCGGCCGCGGTCCCGCGCGTCGTCATCGCCTGGCGCGAACCGGCCACCTTCGTCGAGAACTGCGTCGGCGTGGAGCGGCTGCGCGAACACGGCGTCGAGGTGATCGAGCTGTCCGACCTGGCCGAGGAGGCCATGTCGATGAACCGCCATCTGCGGCTGTAGCTTTCGGCTACCCGATCACGGCGGGCCGAGCGGCAGCACGCCGACCGAGACGGTCACCGTGCCGTTCTTGGGAAACTGGGTTCCAGGGGCGGGCTGCTGGTTGAGGATCTTGCCGACGCTGCCCGCATCGAAGGTCGCCTGGCTGATCTGGTTGATCTGGGCGAGACCGCCGGTCCAGCCGCTGGCGCGCAGCTTGTCCACGGCCTGGGCCGCGGTCAGACCCCGCAGATCGGGCATGGTGATCTGGTCGCTGGTGGCCACGCGGACGGTGACGGTGGAGCCCCGATCGGCATCCGAGCCGCCGGGCGGATCGGTGGCCAGCACCTCGCCGACCGGACGCGACGAGGTCTCCTTCTGGATGACGACCTTGAATCCGGCCGACTTCTCCAGATTCGGCTGCGCCACATCGATCTGCTGACCGACCACATCGGGCACCCGCACCTGCTCCGGCCCCTTGCCGAGGGTGATGGTGACCTTGCTGCCCGCGTCGATCTTCGATCCGGGCGCCGGATTCTGGCTGATGACCTTGTTCTTGTCCTCGATGCTGGACCAGTTCTGCTGCACCTGCGAATCCAGCAGCAGGCCCTCGGTTTTCAGGGCCTGCTCGGCCTGCTGCTGGGTGAGTTGCGCCAGCGGCGGCACCACCACCGGCTGCGGTCCGGTGGACACCTGCAGCGTCACCGTGCTGCCCTTCGGGGCACGCGACCCGCCCAGCGGCTGGGAGGAGATCACGTTGCCGACGGCCACCTTGCTGTCGGCCTTCTGCTGGATGGCGACGGAAAAGCCCGCCTTCTGCAGCTCGTCCTGGGCCTGGGCGGCCGGTTTGTCGGCCAGATCCGGAATGCTCACCTGATCGGGGCCCGCGCCCGGACCGAGCACCCAGAACAGACTCGCCACCAGGGCCAGCACCGCCGCGGCGGCGATGCCCAGCAGCACCGGGCGGCGCGATCCCCCCGGATCGGTGGCCTCCTGTTCGGCGGTGTCGTCGCCGCGCTCGACCGTACGGTAACCGCGCGGCGGCGCGTCCATGCTGCCGAGGATGGTGGTGCGGTCCTCCTCGGTCATGACCATGGGCGCCTGCGGTTTCTGGCCGCCCAGCACCCGGATCAGATCGGCGCGCATCTCGGCCGCGGTCTGGTACCGATTGGCCGGATTCTTGCTCATCGCCTCGAGGATGACCGAATCCAGTTCGCGCGGAACGCCCGGATGCACATGCGAGGGCAGCTGTGGATCCTCGCGCACATGCTGATAGGCCACCGCGATCGGCGAGTCGCCGGTGAACGGCGGTTCGCCGGTGAGGATTTCGTAGAGTACGCAGCCGACCGAATAGACGTCCGAGCGCGCGTCGACCTGTTCGCCGCGGGCCTGCTCGGGCGAAAGGTATTGGGCCGTACCGATCACCGCGGCGGTCTGGGTCATCGGATTGGAGCTGTCGGCGATCGCGCGGGCGATGCCGAAGTCCATCACCTTCACCGCACCCTGGCGGTTGATCATGATGTTGGCGGGCTTCATGTCCCGATGGACGATGCCGTTCTT
This sequence comes from Nocardia sp. CDC159, assembly GCF_023740735.1. Classification (GTDB taxonomy): domain Bacteria; phylum Actinomycetota; class Actinomycetes; order Mycobacteriales; family Mycobacteriaceae; genus Nocardia; species Nocardia pulmonis. The sequence goes on along the minus strand of NZ_JAMRXH010000011.1, from coordinate 147,715 downwards.
GTGGCTGAAATCCAGTGCGGCACAGACATCGGCGATGATCTCCATCGCGCGCCGCGGCGGCAGCGGACCCTTGCCGCGCACGATATCGCGCAGCGTATCGCCGTCGACGTATTCCATCACGATGTAGGGCAGCGGGCCGCCGTCGACCTCCGCCTCGCCGGTGTCGTAGACCGCCACGATCGCCGGATGATTCAGCGCGGCCGCGTTCTGCGCCTCGCGCTTGAAGCGCAGATAGAAGGTGGGGTCGCGGGCCAGATCGGCCCGCAGCACCTTGATCGCCACATCCCGGCCCAGCCGAAGATCGCGAGCCCTGTGGACCTCGGACATACCGCCGAATCCGATGATCTCGCCCAGCTCGTAGCGAGAAGACAGATTCTTCGGGGTCGTCATGGCAGTCCTTGCGAGGCGGGGGTCGGAGTACTGCGGCTGTCGTTGTCGTTGAAGTTACCGTGCACCCCGCCGATGCCGGGAATTGTCGGGAGCAACGGCGGCTTGGTGGTCGTCGGCGGGCGAGTCTTGCTCGGCGTGGTCGTCGGCGGTTCGGTCGTTGTGGTGGTCGTCGTCGTGGTCGGCGGCGGGGTGGTCGTCGTGGTCGGGGGTTGGGTGGTGGTGACGATCGGCGGCGGCAGCGGGCGGGTGGTGACCGGCGGCTCGGTGGTCGTCGTGGTCGGCGGCGGCGTGGTGGTCGTGGTGACGATCGCCGGTGGCTTGTTCACCGGAGTGGTATTCGGCGTCGAGGCGGGCGGCTTACCGCTCAACAGGACCCACGCGGCCAGGCCGCCGAGCACCACCGCGCCCACGCCGAGCCCGGCCAGGGCCTTGCGCACGTTGCCGCCCGAATCGTCGCCGCGCGGCGGTGTGGTGCGGGGACCGCCGGGCATGACCGAGGTCGCGCCGGTCGGCTGGGCCTGGGGCGCACCGAGGTTGGGGGTGGCGTAGCGGGAGTAGTCGTCGCGCGGCAGCACGGCGGTCGGACCGGCCGCGGGCGGCAGCACCCGCGCGGCCCCGGTGGTGGACGAGAGCGGCCCGCCCCCGCGCGGCGGCGGGGGACGGCGGCCCGAGCGCACTGCGGCCACCGCGTCGGCGAATTCGCCGCCGCTGCGGTACCGGCGGGTCGGATCCTTGGTCATCGTGATCTCGATGAGCTCACGCACATTCGGCGGCAGGTCGGCGGGCATCGGCGGCGGCGCCTCGCGGACATGCTTCATCGCGACCGTCAGCGCGCCGTCACCGGAGAACGGGCGATGTCCGGCCAGCGCCTCGTAACCGACCACGCCCAGGGAGTACACGTCACTGGCCGAGGTGGCGTCCTCGCCGGTGGCCTGCTCGGGCGCGATGTACTGGGCCGTGCCCATCACCATGCCGGTCTTGGTGACCGGGGAGGCGTCGACCGCCTTGGCGATGCCGAAGTCGGTGATCTTCACCTGACCGGTCGGCGTCACCAGGATGTTGCCCGGCTTCACGTCCCGGTGCACCACGCCCGCGGCGTGCGCCACCTCGAGCGCGCGACCGGTCTGCTCGAGCATGTCCAGACCCTGTACGACCGACAACCGGCCGAGCCGGTTGAGCACCGCGTTGAGCGGTTCACCCTGGACCAATTCCATGACCAGATAGGCGGTCTCGCCGCCCTGCGGGTCCATGGTCTCGCCGTAGTCGTAGATACCCGCGATGCCGGGGTGATTCAGTTGCGCGGTGGTCTTCGCCTCGGTGCGGAAGCGGTGGCGGAACGTCGGATCGGCCGAGAATTCGGCCTTGAGCACCTTCACCGCGACGCGCCGGTCCAGCCGGGTGTCGAGTGCCTCCCACACCTGGCCCATGCCGCCGGTGGCGATCAGTCGTTGCAGTCGGTACCGGTCCGCGATCAACGCACCGTTGTTCAGCATTGCAGCCCCCGTAGGGTTTTCAGCGAGTTCATGACGTTCAGCCCCCCTGCATTCCGGCGTCGAGCACCTTACGGGCGATGGGTGCGGCGACGGAGCCGCCGGTGGCCGCGGTGCCGCGATCGCCGCCGTTCTCCACGATGACCGCGATCGCGATCTTCGGATCCTGCGCCGGGGCGAAGGCGAGGTACCAGGCGTGCGGCGGGGTGTTGCGCGGATCGCTGCCGTGTTCGGCCGTGCCGGTCTTGGAGGCGATCTGATAGGGGCGGGAGTCGTTGCCCCCGACGGTGTGCTTCTCCGATTCGATCATCATGGCCGTCAGCTGCGAGGCCACCTGCCTGCTGACCGCCTGGCCGACCGAGACCGGCTTGGCGCGCGACAGTTCGCTCAGATCGGGGCCCTGCAGCTGATCCACCAGATGCGGCTCCATGCGCACGCCGTTGTTGGCGACCGTCGCGGCGATCATCGCGTCGTCGAGCGGGGTCAGCGCCACATCGCGCTGGCCGATGCTGCTCTGCGCCAGCGCCGCGGTGTCGGGAATCGTTCCGACCGTGCTGTCGGCCACGGGAATCGGGATGCCCGAATGGGTGCCGATGCCGAAGGCGGCCGCGTAGTCCTTGAGCTTGGCCGCGCCGACCTTCATGCCGATCTCGGCGAAGGCGGTGTTGCAGGACAGCCGGAAGGCCTCGAGCATGGATGCGGTCGGGCCGCCGCCGCAGGTGGTGCCGTTGTAGTTCTCCAGCGGGGTGGCGGTGCCGGGCGGGGTGATGTTCGGGGCCGCGGTGAACTGGTCCTCGGGCCTGATGCCCTGCGACAGTGCGGCCGCGGCCACCACGACCTTGAACGTCGAGCCGGGCGGATAGGTCTGCGACACCGCGCGATTGAGCATCGGCTGGGTCTTGTCGGAGCTGAGCTGCTCCCACGCCTCGGTGCCCTTGGCGCCGTCGTGGCCGGACAGCCGGTTCGGGTCGTAGCTCGGGGTGGAGACCATGGTGAGGATGCGGCCGGTGCTCGGCTCGACGGCCACCACGGAGCCGGTGTAGCCCTTGCTGGTGAGCTGCTCGTAGGCGACCTTCTGCATCATCGGGTTGATCGTGGTGACCACATTGCCGCCGCGCGGATCGCGACCCGACACCAGATCGATCAATCGGCGGCCGAACAGCTGGCTGTCGGAGCCGTTGAGCACCGAATCCTCGGCCCGCTCGAGTCCGGTGCTGCCGTACTGCATGGAGTAGAAGCCGGTCACCGGTGCGTATGCCGCCGGATCGGTCGGATAGGTGCGCAGGTACTTGTAGCGGTCGTCGGTGGCGACCGAACTGGCCAGCACCGTGCCGCCCGCGGAGATCTGGCCGCGCTGGCGGGAGTACTCGTCGAGCAGCACGCGCGAATTGCGCGGATCGTTGCGCAGGCTGTCGGCCTTGATGACTTGGACGTAGGTGGCGTTGAGCAGGAGCGCGACGATCATGAACATGACGGCCATGGCGACGCGGCGTAGCGGTGTGTTCATGCCGTTTCCCCCTTCACGCCGCGGATCAACTCCGTCCGCGCATCCGCGATCGGCGCCGGTTCCCGTCTGCGGGTCGGCGCGGGCGCGCGGGCGGCGTCGGAGATCTTGACGAGCAGCGCCAGCAGTGCGTAGTTGGCCAGCAGTGAGGAGCCTCCATAGGACACGAACGGAGTGGTCAGACCCGTCAGCGGAATCAGCTTGGTAACTCCGCCGACGACCACGAACACCTGAATCGCCAGGGTGACCGACAGACCGGCCGCGAGCAACTTGCCGAAGCTGTCGCGCACCGCCAGCGCGGTGCGCAGCCCGCGCATCACCAGCATGGTGAACAGGATCAACACCGCGGTGAGCCCGATCAGGCCAAGTTCCTCACCGATGGTGGCGATGATGAAATCGGTCTTCGCGAACGGCACCTGGGAGGGTCGTCCGCTGCCGAGTCCGGTACCCGCCAGCCCACCGGTCGCCAGTCCGAACAGCGACTGCGAGATCTGATAGCCGGTGTTGTTGTAGTCGGCGAACGGGTGCAGCCAGGTCGACACGCGCACCCGGACATGGCCGAAGGCGTTGTAGGCGAAGACGAATCCGATCGCCAGCAGCGTCGCGCCGACCACCAGCCAGCCCACCCGCTCGGTCGCGATGTAGAGCAGCGCCAGCACGGTCGCGAAGATCAGCAACGAGGTGCCCAGATCCTTCTCGAACACCAGCACGCCGATGCAGACGATCCACACCGCCACGATCGGCCCGAGATCGCGGGCGCGCGGCAGCTCCAGCCCGAAGACATGCTTCCCCGCCGCGGTGAACAGATCCCGCTTGGACACCAGCACGGCCGCGAAGAAGACGATCAGCAGGATCTTGGCGAATTCGCCCGGCTGCACGCTGAATCCCGGTAATCGGATCCAGATCTTGGCGCCGTTGGTCTCGGAGAACCGGGCGGGCAGCAGGGCGGGCACCAGCAGTGCGACCAGGCCCAGCAGGCCGAGTGTGTAGTTGTAGCGGGCCAGGGTGCGGTAGTCGCGCAGCAGGATGAGCACCGCGATGAACAGCGCGATGCCCAACGCGGTCCACAGCACCTGGTCGTTGGCGTCGGCACTGGGCAGCGGCCAGGAGTTGTAGATCGCGGACTGCTCGTCGGCCAGGTCCAGCCGGTGGATCAGCACCAGCCCGAGCCCGTTGAGCACCGCCACGATCGGCAGCAGCAGCGGGTCGGCGAAGGGTGCGAACCGCCGGATCGCCAGATGCGCGACCGCGAACAGCGCCAGATAGGTCACCGCCAATTTGGCCAGATCCCAGGAGATTTCCGGATCCTGGTTGGCCTCCACCAGCACCAGTGCGACCGTGGTGATGATCACCGCCGAACCCAGCAGCAACAGTTCCACGTTGCGCCGGTTCGAGGGCGGTGGCGCGGGTGCGAACCCGCCGGGTGGACTGGGAAATGCCCCAGCGGACGGCGGCGCCGGTGCGGACATCAGTCCGCCTTCCTGCAGTTCTCCCCCGGCGTCTGAGGGGCCGGCGACGGCGTCGTCGGAACCGGTTGCTGGGCGGTGTTGTTCGTCGGGGCCGGGTTCTGCGGGGAGGGCGCGGGCGCCGAGGCGGATGGATTCTCGCCCGGTGCGGCGGGGGGCGGGGTGATGATGACCGGCGGTACCGGCGGGGTGCAGACGGGCAGCAGTTCGGTGCTGGTGAGGGTTTCGAGCTGACGGTGCGCATCGTCGAAACCGCCCGGGGGCAGGCCTTTCTCGACCTTGTCCCGGCCGGTCTGGCGCAGATCGGTGACCTGCAGCTGGCGGCAGCCGCTCGGGAAGCCCGCGCCCGGGCGCATGAGGGTCAGCTTGCCCTCGCGGCTGACGCAGGCCACCTGATCCACATCGCGGATCGAATAGCCCAGCACCGATCCGGGCAGCCCGCGCATGACCACGACATTGCCGTTGTCGGCGCCCACGTAGTAGTTGCTGCGGATCATCTTGTAGCCGACCACGAGTCCGACCGCGACGGCGCCGACGAGCGCCAGCGACAGCGTGATCCAGCGCAGCTTGTGGCCCTTGCGGGGTTCGGGCGGCTCCGGGGCGACCGCGGCGCGGCGCGGGGTCGCGCGCGGCGGGCGCATGGCCGCGGCCCGCCCGGCGGCGGTATTGGGCGGCGGGGTGTCCTCGTCCTCGCCGGACGCGGCACCGGCCACGATCGGATGGCTCTGGCCGTAATCGAGATCGATGACATCGGCGACCACGACGGTGACATTGTCCGGGCCGCCGCTGCGTAGCGCGAGCTCGATGAGCCGATCGGCCGCCTCGTCGGTGCTGCCCTCGCGCAGGGTGTTGGCGATGGTCTCGTCGCTCACCACATCGGACAGCCCGTCCGAGCAGAGCAGGTAGCGGTCGGCCGCGCGGGCCTCGCGCACGATGAGCGTCGGCTCGATCTCGTTGCCGGTCAACGCCCGCATGATCAGCGAGCGCTGCGGATGGGTGTGCGCCTGCTCGGGCGTGATGCGGCCCTCGTCGACCAGCGACTGCACGAAGGTGTCGTCGCGGGTGATCTGGGTCAGCTCGCCCCCCCGCAGCAGATAGGCGCGAGAGTCGCCGATATGGGCGAGGCCGAGTTTCTTGCCCGCGAACAGGATCGCGGTGAGCGTGGTGCCCATCCCGTCGAGCTCGGGCTCCTCCTCGACCTGATCGGCGATGGCCGCATTGCCCTCGCGCACCGCGCGATCGAGCTTGCCGAGCAGATCGTCGCCGGGTTCGTCGTCGTCGAGATGGGCGAGCGCGGCGATCATCAACTGCGACGCGACTTCGCCGGCGGCATGGCCGCCCATGCCGTCGGCGAGTGCGAGCAGGCGGGCGCCGGCGTAGACGGAGTCCTCGTTGTTGGCTCGGACGAGACCGCGGTCGCTGCGCGCTGCGTAGCGGAGAACAAGTGTCACGATCGCAGCTCGATCACTGTCTTGCCGACACGGACTGGGGTACCGAGCGGAACTCGGACCGGGGTGGTGACCTTCACTCGATCGAGATAGGTCCCGTTGGTGGAGCCCAGATCCTCGACGTACCAGTCGTCGCCCCGTGGGGACAACCGCGCGTGCCGGGTCGAGGCGTAGTCATCGGTGAGCACCAGCGTGGAGTCGTCAGCACGCCCGATGAGCACCGGCTGGGTGCCGAGCGTGATGCGAGTGCCGGCGAGTGAACCCTGAGTCACCACTAGATATTTGGCGCCCTTCTGGCCACGGCTGAAGGATGGCAGCACCGCGGAACCGCGCGCGGCCCGGGGCTGGATCCGGATGCCGGATGCCGCGTAGATGTCGCTTCGCAGGGTGCGGAGCACCGCCCATACGAACAGCCACAAGAGCAGCAGGAACCCCGCACGGGTCAATTGCAGGATCAGTCCCTGCACGGCGTTCCACCTCCTGTTCGACCGGTGCCGTAGGTACGGTTCGGCCCCCAACCGGCGTGCTGGTCAGCACGGCCCGGCTGCCGAGCGATATTGGCAGCATCATAGGACCGACGACCGGTTGCGAGCACGATACGGCCGACGAAACCGGAAGGCCGTCCCGTGACCTGCACGCGCGAGCTTACGGGATCAGACGATCCGGATCAGGATCTCCGAATGTCCGGCGCGGATGACGTCGCCGTCGGCGAGCTGCCAATCCTGTACCGGAGAGCCGTTGACCAGCGTTCCGTTGGTCGATCCGAGATCCGACAGCATCGCCACCTGACCGTCCCAGCGCACCTCGATATGGCGACGGGACACGCCTGTGTCGGGCAGCCGGAAATGCGCGTCCTGGCCGCGGCCGATGATGTTGCTGCCCTCGCGCAGCTGATAGGTGCGGCCGCTGCCGTCGTCGAGCTGCAGGGTGGCCGAATAGCCCGAACCGCTGCGCGGCGGCTGCTGCTGTGCCTGGGCGTACCCGGCCTGCTGGCCGTAGCCCGGTTCGGCATAGCCCGGTTCGGTGTAACCCTGCTGTCCGTAGGCCGGGTCGGCGTAGCCCTGCTCGTAGCCGCCGGGCGCCTGATACCCCTGGCCCTGCTGATAGCCCTGGTCGTACCCGCCGGGAGTCTGCGCGTAGCCCTGCTGGCCGTAGCCCTGGTCGGCGTAACCCTGTTCGGCGTAACCCTGCTGACCGTAGCCCTGGTCGGCGTAGCCGCCCTGCTCGTAGGCCTGGGGGTAGCCCTGTTCGGCGTAGCCCTGCTGGCCGTAGGCCTGATCGGCATAACCCTGTTGACCGTAGCCGCCCTGGTCGTAGCCCTGCTGGCCGTACCCCGCGCCACCCTGCTGGTAGTCGTAGCCGTTCTGGTAGTCGTAGCCGTGCTGCGACTCCGGCGCGGCATAGTCCGCTGCACCCGGGTACTGCCCACCGCGGCCGTAATCGTCGCGATAGCCACCCTGCGGGCCACGGCCCGCGGGCGGCGGTGCGTACCCGCGGTTGCGTGGATCGGACTCCGCGGGCTCACGGCTGGGGTCGTAGCCTGAGTTCTGCGTCATGGGGCCAGCTCCTGGTTGCGGGTGTGCGGTTCGTTGTCGGGGTCGTCCAGTATCTGCGCGGCCCACGTCCGGGTCCACCCGGCCACGCGTCCTGAACATTCCGGTGTGCAGCGTAGGGGATGCCTCGAACTCGACGTGTACTTCGCCGTAGGTCTGCCATCCCTGGTCGCGGATGTAGTCCTGCAAATGTTTGGCGAAGGCACGGGTGGTGAGCTCGTGGTCTGCATCGAGTCGCTGCAGGTCCGAGGGGTTGATGGTGATCACATAGCTGTTGGGAGCCAGCAGATGTCCGCCGTCGAGCTCGGTGACCTGATCGGTCGCCTCACGCTGCAGCGCCGCCTCTACCTCCTGCGGTACGACGCTGCCACCGAAGACGCGGGCGAAGGCGTCACCGACGGCACCCTGCAGGCGGCGTTCGAAGCGCGACACGATGCCCATTTCGGCCTCCCTTCGGTGCGCGTCTCGCCTGTCACCATTCCGCGACACGCCAAATGGGCGTGTCGTCGAACGGACACGGTGATTGCATGATATCCACGATCCTCCACACCTGTAACTCTCGGCGAGCCCGTCGAGTTCCTTTACCCCGATCGAGCCCCTGACCAGCCGATTTCATTTCGGCGTAAGGCGCGTGATACGGTCTTCCAGTCGCTCGGGCGAGTGGCGGAATGGCAGACGCGCTGGCTTCAGGTGCCAGTGTCCTTCGGGACGTGGGGGTTCAAGTCCCCCTTCGCCCACAGTAGCCGAGGCGCCGCGGATCTTTTCGGATCTGCGGCGCCTCGTCGTTTCGGTGCCGAATCAGGAACCCAGGCGCAGCTTCTCGGTGGGCGTCGTTCCGTTCACGCATTCCCGCATCGGATTCGGATTGCCTTGGCGCTCTTGGCAATCCCAGTTCACGCCGTTGACCCGGACGGTGATGATCGGGTCCCGCTCCTGTTCGGCCTTGCGCAGATAGGCGTTGGCGACGGGGACGGCGGTGGCGCAGGCCGCGTCGTCGTAGCCGGTGATGGCGTGCACGGTCAGGCCGTTGTCGGCGGGACCGCAGGCGATGGACACGACCTGGGGTTCACCGGGGGCGCTGATCGGAGTGCGGGGCAGGCGGCGCTGGGCCTTCTCGAAGGGATCCTGCTGGTTGACGCATTCGCGGTACGGGGGGATCTCGTTCTCGTAGGAGCGACAGGTCCACGGCACGGATTCGATGGTTATCAGCAGGTCGGCCGGTTGGTCACCGCCCCGGCTCAGGGCGGCGTCCAGGGCGTCCAGGGCGTCGAGGGCGGCGCGGGCGTGGGCGCAGGCCGCGGGGCCGCGGGCGGTGAGCGCGTAGAACTGATATCCGGCGTCGTCCTGGCCGCAGTCCGTACGGCCCGGCTGTGCCGCGCGATCGTGCTGTGCCGCATCGGACGCGGCCGTCTCCGGGGTCGGGGTGAGGCCCAGGGGATTGGGGGAGGAACTGCCGCAGGCCGACGCGGTGAGCGCGACGGCGGCCAGCAGCGCAATCGGCAAGATCTCGACTCGCATGCGTCCTCCCGGTGGGTTGAGGGGAACCACGTGGTCTATCGGCCGAGCCTGTGGAGGTTAGCAAATATTCAGCAAACTTCGGGCATTTACCTCTGGTGTGTATGCGCCCCCGCTCCGGGTCGGCGGACTCACGCCGGTGTCGAATCCGGGCTGATCTGTGCCGAAAGCGGAATTCCGGTGTGGAGGAAACGGATCAGGCGGCCGATCCGCACGCAGCGATCGGCGCAACGCTCGTAGTGATGAACGAGCAGGGCGAGGTCGACGGCCATGGCGCTGCCGTGTGGCCAGTCCGGGGCCGCGAGCGATTGCAGTACCTGCTGACAGGCGGCGTGCAGGGCCGGATCGGAGGCGACCGGCTCCGCCTCGCCAGTGGGCTGATCGACACCGATCGCCGCGACCGTCCGCGCCGCCAGTTCCGTTGTGCGGCGGCCGATCTCGCCGAGTTCGGCGATGAGCTCGGGCGGTGCGACGGGCTGGGGATAGCGGCGGACCACGCTGTCGGCGATGCGGCTGGTGAGCCAGCCCAGGCGGGAGAGCTCCTCGGTGATCTGAATGGCACTCACCACATGGCGCAGATCACGGGCGACCGGCGCCTCCAGGGCGAGCAGGATCACCGCGCGGTTCTCGCAGGCGCCGTAGGTTTCCTGTAGCCGCTCGTCGAGGGCGAAGACCTCGTAGGCGGCGGTGAGATCGGCGTCGGTCACCGCGACCGCCACCCGCTCGGTCGCCTCGTGCGCCAAACCCGCCAACCGGCCCAGCTCTCGGGTCAGCGCGACGAGTTCCGAGGAGAATTTCGTGCGCACGCGGCTATCTTCGCCGTTCGTCCGGCCGGGTGCCAGAGGTTCGGGAAAACCGTGTCAATGGTGTGAACTGTGCTGAGCGATACGTCATTCCGATGGATGTGCGATCGCGTGCGGCGCGGCAGGATCGCGGGGTGTTCTCCAGATCGGCTGTCCAACTTCGCCTCCGCCGGATGCGCGCCGCCCTTTCGATCGCCGCGGTAGGTGTGCTGGCACTGGCTCCCTCGGCCGCCGCGGCTCCGCCCTGGGGTCCGTTCGCCGCGCCCAATCCCTTTCTGGGACCGCTGGGTTCGGCCACCATGCACGGCGATGCGGGCAACTCCGATGCCACTCCGCTGGCCGGTCCCGGGGCGCGCCCGGTCACGGCGTCGGTATATCCGCTCGCCGCGGCCTGCCCGACGTTGCTGCAGGGGGCCGACGGTCTGGTGGTGGCCCTGTGCACCGCGATTCCCGGGCGGCTTCCGACCGTTCACCTCATCGATCCCGCCGCGCCCGGATTCGTACAGGCGGCATTGCCGCTGGCCAAGGGCGGACTGCTCGGTGGCGTATATGCCTATCTGGATCACCGCGATCGGCTCGTGGTGGTGGACGGCCGACGGCAGCTGTTGCGCATCGCGCACGAGCGCGATGCCGCCGGGGGCTGGCGGCTGCGGATCGACGAATCGGTGGATCTGTCCGGCGCGGTGCCGGAGGGGGACAGTGTGGTGGGGCTGGTGCCGGATTCGACCGGGGCGGTGTGGTTCGCGACCGCGCGCGCGGTGGTGGGGCGGGTCGATCCGGGCGGTGCGGTGTCGAGTGTGCCGCTGCCCGCGGGCGAGCAGGTGGCCAACAGCATCTCGGCCACGCCGAACGGAAGGGTCGCGGTCGCAACGACTTTCGCGCTCTACGAGCTGGAGACCGTGGCGGGCCGTCCGCACATTCGCTGGCGGGCGCCCTACGACCGCGGCCCGGCGCGCAAACCGGGCCAGCTGAGCTGGGGGACCGGGTCCACGCCGGTCTACTTCGGGCCCGAGACCGGGGCCGACTACGTCGCGATCGTCGACAATGCCGACGAGGCGGTGCGGCTGTTGGTGTTCCGCTCGGGCACGGGCGATCCGGTGTGCTCGCGGCCGGTGCTCGGCCGGGGTGGGCCGGGCAGCGAGAACGCGCCGATCGGCCTGGGGCGCACGGTGGTGGTCGCGAGCACGTACGGCTACCCCTATCCGGCCGTGCCGGAGGACGCGGGACCGGCTGCACCGCCGACGGCCGCGTTCACCGGTGGGATGACCCGGGTGGATCTGGATGCCGACGGCTGCCACACCGTATGGGACAACGACGTGCGCAGTTCCGCGGTGCCGATCCTGTCGGCCGCCGACGATCTGATCTACACCGCCGCCCGGGTCGGCCCGGCGCACACCACGCCGCTGGACGGTTTCGAGTTCACCGTCGTCGATCCGGGGACCGGACGGGTGGTGTCGCGCAGTCCGCTGCCCGGCACGCTGGCGGAGGATCCGTTGCAGATGGCGCCGCTGATCACCCGCGAGGGGGACATCCTGCAGGGGACCCTCAGCGGGATCCTGCGGGTAGGGGTGTGATCTTCGTCGCACCCGGCCATCGTTCCTGTTCACGCGGGAAAGGTTGCGGGAGCGAGTTATACGCATGGCGATCGTTATTAAGCGCAGATAAAAAGAGTGGACATCCGCGATCGGATCTGCGTTGCCAGGTGAGCGTCTCGGATTGGCGGCGTATAACGAACTTTGAGTTTGTTTTCTGGCTGGCAACCTCACGGTCATTTCCTATTCGGCAGGTAAACGGCCAGTTCGGGCCGGGTCGGTCGGCCTATCGCTGGCTCTTCGGTCCGGAAGCCGCAAATGTGAAACGGAGCTCTCGGTATGGTTCGCGATTGCTGAAATCGGGATGAACGGGAGGGGTCGGGCGGTGGTTGTGTGGAAGTGTCCCGGTGCCGCCCCCGGCGGACGCTGAGAATTTGCACGAGGGTGTCAAGAGCGCTCTCGGAGTGCCGGTTTCGGCCTGGTCACGTATACGCCCGACCGCGGTGTGGGTGGTTGCATCGGGATAACGATTGTGTAGAGTTGTAGGCAACGCTGGCCGCAGCTGAGCTGGACTCGCTGCGGCCAGTGGTCCTCAAATCCGGTATGTCCGACCCGGTTCTGGATTTCCTCTCCGTACGCCTCGCAGCGATTCGACGCGCTCGGTTAGCCGGAGATGAGCGGATCGGTAGCTGCCGGCTCCAGCGCGGCGCGGCGGCCGATCACGAAGACATAGGTCAGGAAGGCCAGCTCGGCGACCAGGCCGACACCGATCCGCGCGGGAGCGGGCCAGCCGCTCGGAGTCACGAAACCCTCGATCAGACCCGACACCAGCAGGACCGCCACCAGGCCCAGTGCGATCGTCGCGGTCGCGCGGCCCTGCCGGGCCAGCGCCCGGGCGCGGCTGAGCCGTCCCGGGTCGACCAGTGTCCAGCCCAGCTTCAGGCCCGCGCCACCGGCCACGAAAACCGCGGTGAGCTCCAGCATTCCGTGCGGCAGGATGAAGCCGAAGAAGGCCTCGAGCCGACCGGCGTCGGCCATCAGGCCCGCCGAGACGCCGAGATTGAGCGCGTTCATGAACAGCACAAGGGCGCCGGGCAGAAGCAACAACCCGGTGAACAGCGCGACCGCCGCGACCCACGCGTTGTTCGTCCACACCTGGGCGGCGAACGCGTCGTGCGGATGTTCGGAGTAGTAGGTCTCGAAGGCTCCGCCGGGTGCGGTCAGATCGTCGGTATCGGCGGGCAGCCCCAACACCTTTCGCGCCGCACCCGATCCGGACACCCAGATCGCCAGCACCGCCGAGACCGCGAGGAATGCCGCCGCCACCCCGGCCCACCACGGCCAGGCCCGATACACCGCCGCGGGAAAGCGATGGGTGAAGAACCGTCCTATTTCGCGCGAAATCTCGCCGCGGGTGCCCAGCACCCGGGCGCGGGCGCGGGTGAGCAGCGCGCTGAGCCCGGCGATCAGCTCCGGATCGGGGGAGTGCGACTGCAGCCGGGCCAGCTGCTGGGAGGTGCGGCGGTACAGCGCCACCAGTTCGTCGGCCTCCGCGCCGGTCAGGCGGCGCTGCCGGGTGAGCCGGTCGAGCCGGTCCCAGGACGGCCGGTGCGCGTAGGCATAGGCGTCCACGTCCATCGGTGGCCTCCCCGTGTTCGAATTGTTCCGTGCCCGAGGCTAGTCGGTGCCGCAGGCCCTAGGCTGGGGGAATCATGGCCGTCTTCACCACCGGCGAGGCCGTCGCCCTCGAGCTGCCGATCGCGCGGATTCCCACGCGCGCCGCGGCCTTCCTCATCGATCTGGCGGTGCAGCTCGTCCTGGCCTGGCTGCTGTTCGTGGGCGTGGTGATACTGCTGGTGCGGCTGGAGCCCGATAGCGCCTGGCTGGATGCCGCGATGCTGCTGGTGTTCGTGGCGGTCGTGGCGGGTTATCCGATCACCTGCGAAACCCTGCTGCGCGGCCGCACGGTCGGCAAGCTGCTCCTGGGCCTGCGCGTGGTCCGCGCGGACGGCGGCCCGATCGATTTCCGGCACGCCCTCACCCGCGGCCTCGCGGGCGCGATCGTCGACTTCTGGGGACTGGGCCTGCTCGGCGTGGTCGCGGTCCTCACCTCGCTGTGCTCCCCGCGGGCCCGCCGGGTCGGCGACATCCTCGCGGGCACCGTGGTGGTGCACGACCGGGCCCGAATCCCCTTGCCGGCCTTGGCCGCCACCCCGCCGTGGCTGCACGATTGGTCCCAGCGACTCGATCTGACCGCCCTGACCGAGGACCTGGCCCTCCCCATCCGGCAATACCTCACCCGCCACCGCACCCTCACCCCCGAAACGCAAGCCGCCCTGGGACAAGCCCTGGTGGCCGCCGTCTGCGAGCGCCTGCGGGTCCCCCCACCGAATTACCCGCCCGTCCACATCCTCGGCGCGGTCATCTCCGAACGCCAGCGCCGCACCCTCGCCCCTCTCCTGCCGCCGCGCCCGTCCCCGCCCCCATCCGACCTCATGTGGGCTCGTCCCGCCTGACGGAGCTGAGAAGGGTTCCTGGAAGCCGCAATCAGATGGCTCCGGAGCGCTTCAGTTCGAGGTATTCGTCGGCGAGGGCCTCCGGGAGTTGGGTGGGGGCGGCGGTGATCACGCCGATACCCTTGCGACGCAGGGACTCCTGGATCAGGGCGCGTTCGGTGCGGAGGGTTTCGGCGGCGGCCGCGGTGTAGAGGTCGGTGCGGGAGGTGACGGCCGCGGCCAGGTCCGGATCGGTGGGGGAGACCAGCAGGAGGCGGTGGCGCTGGGTCAGCACGGGCAGGACGGGGGTGAGGTTCTCCTCGACCAGGGCGGCGTCGAGGCTGGTGAACCAGACGACCAGGCTGCGGCGGCGGGCGCGCCGCAGGGCGGCGCGGACCAGGCCGGGGGTGTCGGTGTCGACCAGGGTGGGGACCACGCCGGACAGGGCGTGCATGAGCTTGGGCTGCAACGATTTCCCGGTGACGCCGCGGACGTCGGCGCGCACGGCGCGGTCGTAGGCCAGCAAGTCGGCGGTGTCACCGGCCGCGGCGGCCAGGCCGCCCAGCAGCAGGGCGGCCTCGATGGTGATGTCCAGGCGTGTGCCGTCGCCAATGCGGGCCGCGGCGGTGCGGCCGGTGTCCAGCAGCATCAGCACATGCCGATTGCGTTCCGGACGCCAGGTGCGCACCAGCACATCGGTCGCGCGGGCGGTGGCACGCCAGTCGATCGCGCGCACGTCGTCGCCCGCGACATATTCCCGGAACGAGTCGAACTCCGAACCCTGGCCGCGGGTGTTCGTCACCGTGCGGCCCTCCAACTGCTGCAACTGTTTCACCTTGGCGGCCAGCACCCGCTCACTGCGGAACGGCGGCAGCGCGCGCACCCGCGCGGGCACCTCGCGGCGACTCTGCCAGCCCGCCAACCCCAGCGGACCGAACAGCCGCACGGTGACCGGTCCGGCCACGCGATCGCCGCGATACTCCGGCCGCAACCGCGTGGTGCAGCGGGTTTTCGTATTGGGCGGCAGGGTGAGTCGATGGGTGTGGTGGGTGGCTCCCGCGCTGTCCGGCCAGTCGTCCCACAGCAGCCCGCGGAGCACGCGGTCGCCGGAGTTCAGCACCGTCAGCTCCACCTCGGCGGTCCGTCCCGTGCGCACCGTCGTGAGCGGCGGCCGCGACAACTCCAATCCGATTCCCCGGCCCGCCAGGGCCGCATCGACGCCCGCCAGCACCGCCAGCAGGCCGGTCGCCGCGACGACCCCCACCCACGACGGCACCGCGAATATCACGACCAGCCCCGCCCCCGCCGCGAGCGCCGCCAGCCGACCGGTGACGACCATGGGCTACACCGGAACCGGGACCGACAGCAGCAGCGACGACATCACGCCTTCGGCGGTCGCACCGTCCAATTCGGCCTCGGGCCGCAACTGCAGGCGGTGCCGCAGGACCGCCACCGCGACGTTCTTCACATCGTCGGGCGTGACGAACCCGCGGCCGCCCAGCCAGGCCAGCGCCCGTGCGGCGGCCATCAGCGCCGTGGCCCCGCGGGTGGACGCCCCGTGCCGCACGGCGGGTGAACTCCGGGTGGCCCGGCACAGATCGACGATGTAGGCCAGCACCTCCGGCCCGATCGTCACCTGCGCGACCGCGGCGCGGGCGGCGGCGATATGTGCGGGGCCGGCCACCGGACGCAGTCCCGCCGCGGCCAGATCGCGCGGATCGAAACCCGCGGCATGCCGCTGCAGAATGCGGAATTCGTCGTCGCGGCCGGGCAGCCGGATATCGACCTTGAACAGGAACCGGTCGAGCTGCGCCTCCGGCAGCGGATAGGTGCCCTCCTGCTCGATCGGATTCTGGGTGGCCACCACCACGAACGGCTCGGGTAGCGGCCGCGGTTTGCCGTCCACCGAGACCTGGCGCTCCTCCATCGATTCCAGCAGCGCCGACTGGGTTTTCGGGGGCGTGCGGTTGATCTCGTCGGCCAGCAGCAGATTCGTGAACACCGGCCCGCGCCGGAAGGTGAATTCCGCCGAATGCGGATCGTAGATCTGCGAGCCGGTCACATCGCCGGGCATCAGATCCGGAGTGAACTGCACCCGGGTGTGCTCGAGGTCCAGGCCCGTCGCCAGCGCCCGCACCAGCAGCGTCTTCGCTACGCCCGGAACGCCTTCCAGCAGCACGTGCCCGCGGCACAGCAGCGCCAGCACCAGGAACATCACCGCCTGGTCGTTGCCGACGACGGCCTTGCCGATCTCGGCGCGCAGCGCGCCGAACGCCCGATGGGCGTCCTCGGCGGTCGGGGTGTGGTTGGTGTCCACCGTGGTCATCCGAGCTCCGATTCGATCCGGTCCAGTTGTGCGACAACGAATTGCAGGGCCTGGTCGTCGGGCACCGGGCCGAACAGCGCGGCGCCGATCCCCCGCGGGTCGGTGCCCAGACGCGCGGCGATCGTGGTGACGACGCGATCGGGCGGCGCGTCCGCGGCCAGGCCCAGGGTGGGACGGATCCGCCGCAGCGTCGCCGCGCGCAGCGTCGCCGCGACGTGTTCGCGGTCGCCCGAGCGGCGATACAGCCGGGCCTGTCCGGCCAGCAGCTCACCGGCCGCCACCTCCACCGGCCGCGGCTCGCCAACCAGGGCCCCGCGCCGCCGCGCCCGCCACCACACGACGATCGCCGCGCAGATCAGCAGCTGTAATCCGCCGTAGGCCAGCCAGTCCGGCAGGCGCTGGAAGATCGAGTCGGTGCCCTCGCCGGGGTTCGGGCGCGGCAGGCCCGGGCGGTCGGGCGGCTGGGGAAGTTCTCGGGGCGGCGGCGCGGTCGGGGCCGCGGCCAGGCGTACCAGCAGGTAGACGATCAGGGCCGCCACGAGCACGCCGAGCACGATCGCCCAGAACCTGGGATTGCGCAGCAGTTCCGGCAGCGGCGGCGGACGCCGCCAGCCGCGCGGGGAGCGCTCGCGGACGACCACCTCGACGGCCTCCGGGGGCGGGGGCGGCGCCTGGGAGAAGCGGTCGGCGTGCGCGAGCCGCTCGTACTCGTCCGGGGTCGCACGACGTCCGCCATAGACGACCTCGTCGAATCCGCGTGCCACCGTGGGCAGTTCGGCGGCCTGTTCGGGGACCGTGGCCAGGGCGGCGTCGGCCGTCTCGCGCGCGGTGCGGGCTCGGCGCACCTCGAGCACCCCGCGCTGTTCCAGACCGCGCACGACCGCGCGAAAGCGCTCCCGCACCGCGGCGTCGAAATCGCCGCGCCCGGCGGCCTGTTCGGCGGCCGCGAGATGGTCGGCCGCCGGTCCCAGCGCGGGCACGTCCGGGGCGGGGGCCTCCGGCCGCGGCTGTTCGTCCGGTGTCATCGGGTCGGCCCTCCCGCCGGGATGCGAATATCCCAGCCCTCGCGGCGGCAGCGGCGGTCCACATAGCTCACTACGCGGGTGATGGAGTCCACGACCTCGGTGAATGCGGTGATCAACAGCACGGCCGCGGTGATCAGGGAGATGACCGCCCAGCGGTGCGTACCGGAGAAGTCGGACAGGAACAGCGGGATGGCGAGCAGCGGAACCATCAGCACCAGCAGCAGCGCGCGCAGATACACCCACAACCAGGCCAGCTGCCATTCCGCGCCGGCGGCAAGGACTTTCGCGCGCGCGACCGCGACCCGGTACGACGCCGACTCCTCGAACAGCACCGGCAGCACCGCGAACCGCTTCGCCCGCAGCCGACCCAGCCAGACCAGCGCGGGCAGCAGGGTGATCAGCAGGGGTATGCCCGGCACCAGCACGGCGATCCCGATCAGGGTGTACATCGCCTGGAATGCCAGCAGCGGCCCGAGCTCGGCCCGCAGCCCCGCCAGGGCGGCGCGCCACCCGATCGCGCGGCGATGCACGGCGGCCAGTCCGATCGGCGTGGCGACCCCGCGCACGAACAGGCGCAGCAGCCAGGCGAACACCGCCGTGGAACCGATTGCCGCCCCGGCCGTTCCCGCGTCCGAACCGTCCGTGGCCGCGGATCCGGCCGCGGTGATCGCGACCACCGCGGCCGCCGCGACGACGAATGCCGGAGCGACCAGCCCGGCGAGTAACCGAATCTCGCTCTGCAGCACCGCGAACGGCAGATCCAGCAGCTCCCGGAATCCCAGCGGCCGAATGGGGACCGCCTCACCGTCCGCCTCCGACCCCACACCGAACCCGGCCGGAGCCGACGACAGCCCGGCCCGACCCGGAGCGGCTGGACACACGCGCCGAGTCTAACCGTCTCGAATCTTGTTCAGCGGTCGAGCAAGCGGTCGATCACCGCGCGATACAGCTCCGGCGGAGTCTGCGGGAGTCCGAGCAGGGCGCGCAGGTAGACACCGTCGCCGACCAGGCGGATCAGTTCGGCCCGGACGGGGTCGTCGAGCTCGGCGTCGAGGCCGTCCTTCCAGGAGGTCATGACATCGGCGAGGGCGCGCTGCACCTCGTCGTCGGCGGGGTCGTGCGGAGCCTCGACCGTGCGCATGGCCGCGACCATCGAGCGATAGAGGGCCAGTTCGAGGGCGTCGGCGTCGTTGTCCGGATTCGGGGTCTGCAGATACCACTCGGCGACCGATCTGCCCTGGGCGGTGGCCTGTCGCAGCTGTTCGTCGGCCCGCTCGCCGAGGCGGCGGACCAGCCCGGCCAGCAGGGCGTCCTTGCTCTTGAAGTGGTACAGCAGGCCGCCCTTGGAGACGCCCGCGGCGGCCGCGACATTCTCCGGGGTCACCTGGGACATGCCCTTGTCCACCAGCAGCGTCTCGAGCGCGTCGAGGATCCGGTCGCGGGTCGTTGTCACGGGCATCACTGTACCGTCCGGACGGTAATTCTGTTACTGTACCGTCTGGACGGTTAAACAATCGGGACGAAAGTCGAGAGAAACCATGAACACCGCCATCGCCACCCCGCGCCGGGCCACCGCTCGGGACTGGGGCGGGCTCGGCGTCCTGGTGCTCGCGCTGCTGCTCATCTCCGTCGACGCGACCGTGCTGGACATCGCGGTGCCCGCCATCAGTGCCCATCTGGCCCCCACTACGCCGCAGCTGCTGTGGATCATCGACGTGTACTCGTTCGTGCTGGCGGGTCTGCTGGTGACCATGGGTGCGCTCGGTGATCGCATCGGCCGCCGCCGCCTGCTGCTGCTCGGCGCGGTCGGCTTCGGCCTGGCCTCGGCGGTCGCGGCCTGGTCGGTCAGCCCGGACATGCTGATCGCCGCGCGCGTGCTGCAGGGCGTCGCGGGCGCCACCCTCATGCCCGCCACGCTGGGCCTGATCCGGGCCATGTTCACCGATCCGCGCCAGCGCACGATCGCGATCGCGGTGTGGAGCGCGATGGCGGGCGGCGGCGCGGCCCTGGGCCCGGTGCTGGGCGGCTGGCTGCTCGAGCACTTCTGGTGGGGCTCGGTCTTTTTGATCAACCTGCCGGTCATGCTGGCGCTCGTGGTGCTGGGTCCGGTGCTGGTGCCGGAGTCGCGTGATCCGAATCCGGGCCGGTTCGATCTGATCAGCGCCGGTCTGTCGATGCTGGCGCTGGTGCCGGTGGTGTACGCGGTCAAGGAGATCGCCGCGCACGGTTTCGATCTCGTGCCGATCGGTGTCGCCGCGGTCGGCGTGCTCGCGGGCGTGCTGTTCGTGCGTCGGCAGCGGGCGCTCGCCGATCCGATGCTGGATCTGCGGTTGTTCGCGCTGCCGAAATTCCGCACCGCGGTGCTGACCAATCTGCTGTCGGTGTTCGCGCTGGCCGGTGTGCTGTTCTTCGGTTCGCAGTATCTGCAGCTGGTGCTGGGCCGTTCGCCGCTGGACGCCGGGCTGCTTCTGCTTCCGGGCATGCTGGCGAGCATGGTGGCGGCCCTGGCCTCGGCGTGGCTGGTGCGGCTGTGGCGGCCGGGGCTGGTGCTCGGTGTCGCGCTCGTGGTGGCCGCCGCCGGTGCGTCGCTGTTCGTCCTGCTGAGCGCCGATCCGGCCGCCGGGGTCCTGCCGTTCGTCGCGGGCTTCCTGCTGGTCGGCGCGGGCGTCGGTGTGGCGCTGACGATTTCGTCGGATATGGTCGTCGGCTCCGCCCCGGTCGAGCGCGCCGGCGCCGCGGCCGCGGTGTCGGAAACCGCCTACGAGACCGGTGTGGCCCTGGGCGTCGCGATCCTCGGCAGCGTGGTCATGGCGGTGTTCCGGCACGGTCTGGACGTCGGCGGGGTGCCGGAGTCGCAGTTCGCGACGGCCCGCGAATCCCTTGGCGGCGCGGTCGAAACCGCGCGCGACCTACCCGAGCCGGTGGCCACGACGCTGCTGAACTCGGCGCACGAGGCATTCGTCACCGGTGTGCACGTCGCCGCGATCGCCACGGCGCTGATCCTGCTGTTCGTCGGGTTCTTCGCCGCCCGTGCGGCAACCGCTCCGACCCGCGTGGAATACGAAGCGGCGGAACGGGACACGGGACGCCCCCGGGTCGGCGCGGAGCACTGACCGGGCCTGGCATCGTCGCGCTTCGCTCGGTGAGCGTCGGGTTTCGGTCGCGTCGGCCGTTGGGGCGGCGTGGTGGAGGGACGGCGGAAACCCCGGCGTCGTCCTAGTGTGAGCTGTCATGAGCGCTGTCCCGCCGCCGCCGCCCCGGGCGAGCGAGTGGCCCTTCGACCCGGCGGATCCGGAGTTTCTGGCCGATCCCTATCCGGTCTTCGCCCGGCTGCGCGAACGCGGCGAGGTGCATCCGCATCCGGGGCTCGGCGCGGCGATCGCGGTATCGCATGCCGCGGCCGCCCGGGTACTGCGCGAGCGCGGGCTCGGGCGGATCTGGGCCGATGCGCAACCGGCGGCTCGGTTTCCGAATTTCAATCTGCTGCACCGGCATTCGATCCTGGAGAGCGAACCGCCGACCCATACCAGGTTACGGGGCCTGGTCTCGGCCGCATTCGACCGCGGTCATGTCGAACGGCTGCGGACCGCGGTGCGGCGGCGCGCCGTGACCGCGGTCGCCCAATTGCGCACGGCGATCACCGAATCCGGCAGTGCGGATCTGCTGGAATTGCTGGCCGCGCCGCTGCCCGTCCAGGTGATCGCCGATCTGCTCGGCGTGCCCGAATCCGATCGAACGCTGCTGCGGCCGTGGTCCAACGCGATCGTGAAGATGTACGAGCCCAGCCCGCCGGAGCGGCGACGCGACGAGGCCGAGGGCGCCGCGGCGGAATTCGTCGCCTATCTGCGCGGCCTGGTGGTCCGACGCCGCGCTCGCCCCGAACGGGATCTGCTGAGCGATCTGGTCGCGGTCACCGACGCGGGTGGGCGCCTCACCGATGACGAACTGGTCGCGACCGCGGTCCTGCTGCTGATGGCCGGACACGAGGCGACCGTGCAGACCATCGGCAACGGCGTGCTGGCGTTGCTGCGTCATCGCGACCAGTGGCAGCGGCTGGTCGACGATCCGGGCCTGGCGGCCACCGCGACCGAGGAGCTGATCCGATACGACTCGCCGCTACAGATATTCGAGCGCACGGCGACCACCGCGGTCGTGATCGCCGGACACCGCCTCGCACCCGGCGACAAGATCGCCGCCCTGCTCGGCGCGGCCGCCCGCGACCCGCGCGTCTTCGCGGATCCGGACCGGCTCGACATCGGCCGCGCACCCAACCCGCATCTCGGCTTCGGCGCGGGCATTCACTACTGCCTCGGCTCGGCACTGGCGCGGGTGGAGGTGACGGCGGCACTGACCGAACTGGTCGGGCAGCTGCCGTCGCTGCGCCTGGCCGCGGAACCGGTGCAGCGCCCGGAATTCGCGATCCGCGGGGTGCGGGAGCTCTCCGTCACCGCCGAGGCGTCGTAACCGTACGCACCCGGCCGCCGATCTCGATGCGGCCGTCGGGCAGCGGCCGGGTGCGGATCACCGAGCCGCGGCCCTGGGTGATCACCAGCGGCCGGTCGAGTTTCGCGGTGAGCAGCAGGGCGGCGGCTCCGGTCGCCTCGTCCTCATCGATGCCGTCGCCGCGGCCGGGAAAGGCGCGGGCGCGGATGCGGCCGGTGCGCTCGTCCCGCCAGGACCAGGCATAGATCCACGCGCCGGGTGGCGGGACGTCCAGCTCGTCCACCGCCGCGGGTGTCGGGTACTGCCGCAGCGTGCGGTCGGTGGCCCAATTCGGTTGGGCGGTAACCCAGCTGAGCTCGCCGTCGCGGTGGGCGTCGACCCGGCCCGCGCGGGTGGTCAGCGTCGAGGCGCCGAGCAGCCAGGCGGTGCCGACACAGGGATGGCCCGCGAACGGCAGGCGGGTGGACGGGGTCCAGATATCGATCACGCCGTGGGCGGCGTCGTCGATGAAGACGGTTTCGCTGTAGCCCAGCGTGCGGGCGATGGTGCGGCGCTGCTCGTCGGATTCGGGCGCGGCGCGGACGACGCCCAGCTCGTTGCCGAATTCCCCGTGGGGACCGCAGAAGACGCCGACCACCTCGTGTTCGATCACTCGCCCAGTCAACCGCATCGCCGCTGGCGGCGATGGCGTGCGGCTATGAGTTCGCCCGCGGGAGTCCCTCCGGTCGTCGCCTCGACACCGACGAAAGGCTCGGTGCCAGGACATTTTCGATGTTTTACGTGAAACAAACTGGCGGCCAACTCGTTTCGGCTGTGACGCGTATTACTCCGGCCGCGAACCGGGCGGCAGCTCACGCGGACCGCGATGCTCCAGCTCGCCGCCGCCCGCCCGCCCCGGCAGGGCATCGCGCCGATCCGTCCCCGGCAGCCCATGACCGCCCTGGCTCGACGGCAGCGCCGAATAGCGCGGATCGTGGTACGCCTGCGGATACTGTGCGTCCACCACCTGCGCCGCGACCTGTTGCGGATAGCCGGGCTGGTCGGGCCGCAGCTGATATCCGGCCGGGGCGTAGGGCTGGGCCGAATCCTCCGAATTCACCGTGACCTTGCGGGTGCGGCGCAGGGTGAAGGTGATCTCCTCGGCCTCCTCGAAGGCCTGGCGCACGGTCCGCAGCGGACTGGTCGCGGTGTCGATGGCATTGGCGACGAACGACGGTACCAGCGGCCGGATCCAGCGGGCGGCGGTATCGGTGAACGGGACCGTGCCGATTACTGGAAGCTCCAGGCCGCCACTCTTTTTGGCGGGCGGGGCGGCGGGCTGCGCCGGGACCACCGCGCCCGCGGGACCGGTCGGGGCGAGTGCGCTCGGGGCGAGTTGGGCGGGCAGGTTGGGCGTATTCCCCTCCTGAGACACGGGGCTGTCCTTTCGATCCGCGGCCGGAGCACCGGCCGGAAGTTGTGCGAGCGCCTCGAATTCGGCCACCGCGCGGCGCTGCGGTTCGGTGACGCCGATCTCGAGGTTGCCGATCGCGGCGATGATGCGTTTGCGCTGGCGCTCGCGATCGATGGCGGTCTCGGCGTGCGCGGCCAGCCGGGCCGACGCCAATTCCTGGTCGGCGCGCAGCTTTTCGGTTTCCACCCGCACCTGGGCGCGCTGGACGGCGATCGCCTCCGCGGCCGCCTGCTCGGCCCGCTCGGTCACCGTACGGGCGGCCCTGCGGCGGTCGAACGAGGTCTCCCCGCGCCACCACCGCAGCAGCAGCGGCAGCAGGGCCAGCAGCACGCCGAGCACGATGATCGACGATCGCAGCAGCAGTGCGCCGCCGTGGCCGAGGGTGTAGTCGTGCATGGCCAGCCAGCGTGCGCCCAGGCCGCGGTCGCCGGTGTGGAAGGCCGCGGTACGGGCCTGGTCGAGGTCCTGTTCCCGATCGGTGATCCGAGCGTCCAGGGGCGGAATCTGGTTCTGCGCGGCCGCGAGTCGACCTCGGGCGTCCTCGAGCATGGCGTTGGCGGTCCGCGATTCCGGACCGCGGCCGGGCACGCCGGTGATCCTGGTCCGCGGGCACTGGTCCGTCGGATTGTATTCGCAGCGCGCGACCACCAGGGCCTGGTCGATATCGCCCTGCGCCTTGCTGATCGTCCGGTCCAGCGCGGCGCGATCGGCGCGGGCCTGATCGAGCCGGCCGCGGGCGGTGACCACCGTCGGCGCGGATTCGGCCTCGCGCCTTGCCCGTTCGTCCAGCGACCGATCGACCGTGCCGCCGAGCAGTACCGTGCTCGCGAGTTCGGCGATCAGCACACCGGCGAGCGCCGCGATCGCCATGCGGCCGAACAGATCACCGCGTCGGCGCGCCGACGACTGCATTCGCCCCGACAGTGACGCGGTGGCCAGGGCGCGCGCGATCGATCCGACGAGCAGCGCGGCGAGCACGGCCAGCACCGCGACGACCGCGAGCGGCCAGTGTGCCGCGTGGCCCGCGAGCGCGACGGCGAGGCCCGCGACCGCGGCGAACAGCAACACCGCCGCACCGCCGACGGCATAGCCGGAACGTTCGTGGGGATCGTCGATCTCGGGTCCCGCGCCGCCGAGCCAGGTGAGGGAAGAAGTAGAGGGGCCGCCGAAGGTCATGGGGATTCACATCCTCTACGTCCCAGTCGTATTCGCAAGCCGGTCCCAGCCTGACAGGCGGGTTCGAATTCCACCGAGTGGGGCGGGGGTGTTGTGGTCAGGCTCACACGCTGCCCGGTGTCGGCGAGCGCCGGTGATAGCGGCTCCCTATTCTCGGAGGGTGGGTGCTCGTGACGACGGGAGGTTCGCGGATGCGTGGTTCCGCACTGGTGTTGGCGGCCGCGGTGGCCTTCGGGGTGCTGGTCGGTGAGGCGCCGACCGTGACGGCCCAGCCAGTGCCGCCCGCCGTGGCAGCGGCCGACCGGCCGCTGGATCGGGTCGTCGAGCTGGCCCTGGAACGGCTGGAGACCGGCGATACGGTCGCCGCGGCCAAATGGGTGAGTGCGGCCGCGAGCGGCGTCGAACCGGTCATCGACGATCCGGTCCGCGAGGCGCAGGTCTACGACGCCATGGTCGAGGCGGGTGCGAAGCTCGGGCTGCCGGGCGATTGGGTGCGGCAGGTGTTCTCCGGGCAGATCGAGGCCAACAAGATGGTCCAGCGCGGCCTGCTCGCGCGCTGGCGCTTCGATCCGGCCGCCGCACCGACGAGCGCACCGAATCTGCTCGCCGTCCGGCCGATCATCGATCGGGTCAACGGGGAGATCCTCGCGCAGCTGGCGGCGCATCGAGCCGAACTGTCCGGCCCGCACTGCGCCGAACGCCTGGCGACCAGCGTCTTTCCCGCGCTGACCTCCGGTCGGACGGATGCGTTGCATCAGGCCGCTCTGGTCCGGGCGGGCGCCGCGCTGTGCAGCCCCAGCTAATGTGACATATTGCACAGCCACCGTTTGCTGTAGTTGTGCTGGGCTGGCGCCAGCCAAACCATTCCGTACGGTCTGAACATTGGCGTAGCTCGTTGTTCTGGTATCCAGAATGTCTCGTTCAGGTGTCCGGGAAGTTAGCCGCCTTACATTCCGGTTTGTCCGCCGCGTCGGCTGGGAATTCTGCTGCGATGCAGGTGAGAGGGCGTCCCGGAACTCTCGGCCCGGTTCCGGCGGCGCTGTCGCGCGGGCGCGTGACGCAGTGGTGAATCCGACTCAGGTATCCGCGTTGCCTGCTTTACACTGGAGAACGCGCAGGTAGTGGAGGACCGATGAAGACGCCCAGGTAGACGCCATAATTAGCACAACCTAAGTTGGTTGGGCTCAGGTCCTGACTTATCGTTTGCTCTTGATGCCGGGTACGAAATGCCCGGCTACACCGCCCGATCCGGCCACGAGCCAGTGGCGTACAGCCTAGCGGGCGATACCGGCGCGGCGCGTAAGGAACTCGTAAGTTCCGCAACCGCCGAGCACCCGACTAAGACATCCGAAGCGGGTGGACAACTGGAGAGTTGACTGCACGGGATGACCATCAGCGCCGCTGGTCTCCAAAACGTCCGGGCGCAGTCTAGACGTAAGGCGTTCGACGAAGGCCGCATTCTTCGAAGGCCTGTATTTGAAGGCAGAGGGCATGACGCAACTTCCTGGCCACAGGTCCCCTGGACCCATCGGTCTGTATGACCCGGCGAACGAGCACGACGCCTGCGGCGTCGCATTCGTCGTCGACATGCACGGCCGCCGCAGCCGCGACATCGTCGACAAGGCCATTACCGCGTTGCTGAACCTGGAGCACCGTGGTGCGGCCGGTGCCGAACCCAATTCGGGTGACGGCGCGGGCATCCTGATCCAGATTCCGGACCGGTTCTTCCGGGCGATCGTCGATTTCGAGCTGCCGCCGGAGGGCTCCTACGCCACCGGTATCGCCTTCCTGCCGCAGGCCCGCCGCGAGGCCGCGCGCGCCGCCTATCACGTCGAGAAGATCGTCCGCGAGGAGAACCTCGAGGTGCTCGGCTGGCGGGAGGTGCCGATCGACGAATCCTCGCTGGGCGCGCTGTCGCGCGATGCCATGCCGACCTTCCGTCAGCTGTTCATCGCCTCGCCGCAGGATTCGGACGAGCAGCTGTCCGGCATGGACCTGGAGCGCCGCGCCTATGTGGTGCGCAAGCGGGTCGAGCACGAGCTGGGCAAGCTGGGCGCGGGTGAGGGTCCGGTCGGCAAGGAGACCGTCTACTTCCCGAGCCTGTCGGGGCAGACCTTCGTCTACAAGGGCATGTTCACGACCCCGCAGCTGCGGGCGTTCTACCTGGACCTGCAGGACGATCGGGTGGAGTCGGCGCTGGGCATCGTGCATTCGCGCTTCTCCACCAACACCTTCCCGTCCTGGCCGCTGGCCCACCCGTTCCGCCGCGTCGCGCACAACGGCGAGATCAACACCGTCACCGGCAACGAGAACTGGATGCGGGCCCGCGAGGCGCTGCTGAACTCCGACGTCTTCGGTGTCGACCACGAGGGCAACAACCGGCTGGAGAAGATCTTCCCGGTCTGCACCCCGGGCGCCTCGGACACCGCCCGCTTCGACGAGGTGCTGGAACTGCTGCACCTGGGCGGGCGCAGCCTGCCGCACGCCGTGCTGATGATGATCCCGGAGGCATGGGAGCGGCACGAGTCGATGGATCCGGCGCAGCGCGCCTTCTACCGCTACCACTCCTTCCTCATGGAGCCGTGGGACGGCCCGGCCTCGGTGTGCTTCACCGACGGCACGGTCATCGGCGCGGTGCTCGACCGCAACGGCCTGCGCCCCTCGCGCATCTGGGTCACCGACGACGGCCTGGTCGTGATGGCCTCGGAGGTCGGCGTGCTCGACATCGACCCGGCCAAGGTCGTGAAGAAGGCCCGCCTGCAGCCCGGCCGCATGTTCCTGGTCGACACCTCGCAGGGCCGGATCATCCGCGACGACGAGATCAAATCGCAGCTGGCCGCGGAGTATCCGTACCAGGAGTGGCTGGACAACGGTCCGACCAAGCTGAGCGATCTGCCCGACCGCCCGCATGTGCACATGGTCCACGATCGGGTGAAGATCCGGCAGCAGATCTTCGGTTACACCACCGAGGAACTGAGCCTGCTGATCTCACCGATGGCCACCACCGGGGGCGAGGCGCTGGGTTCGATGGGCACCGACACCCCGATCGCGGTGCTCTCGTCGCGCCCGCGGCTGCTGTTCGACTACTTCTCGCAGCTGTTCGCGCAGGTCACCAACCCGCCGCTGGACGCCATCCGGGAGGAGGTCGTCACCAGCCTGCGCAGCATGATCGGCCCGGAGGCCGACCTGCTGCACCCGACCCCGGAGTCCTGTCGTCAGATCACGCTGACCCAGCCGATTCTGGACAACGACGAGCTCGCCAAGCTCGTGCACATCAACGACGACGGCTCGCATCCGGAGCTGCGCTCGGTGGTCGTACACGGCCTGTACCCGGTGAAGAAGGGCGGCAAGGGACTTCGCAAGGCACTGGACGCCATCAACGCGCAGGTCTCGGCGGCCATCGACGGCGGCGCGCGGATCATCATCCTGTCCGACCGCGAATCCAATGAGAAGCTGGCGCCGATTCCGTCGCTGCTGCTCACCTCCTCGGTGCATCACCACCTGGTGCGCGAGCGCACCCGCACCAAGGTCGGCCTGGTCGTGGAGGCCGGTGACGCCCGCGAGGTGCACCACATGGCCATGCTGATCGGCTTCGGCGCGGCAGCGATCAACCCGTACATGGCCTTCGAGTCGATCGAGGACATGCTCGAGCGCGGCGCGCTGCAGATGCCCGGCAGCACCGGCGATCTCGCGGCCGACTACCGCAAGGCGGTCGCCAACTACAACAAGGCGGCCGGGAAGGGCGTGCTGAAGGTGATGTCCAAGATGGGCATCTCCACCATCGCCTCCTACCGCGGCGCGCAGCTGTTCCAGGTCGTGGGCCTGTCGCAGTCGCTGTGCGACAAGTACTTCACCGGTCTGACCTCCCCGCTGGACGGCATCGGTCTCGACGACATCGCGGCCGAGGTTGCGGCGCGGCACCGGATCGCCTTCCTGGAGAACCACAACGAGCGCGCGCACCGCGAGCTCGAGGTGGGCGGTGAGTACCAGTGGCGGCGCGAGGGCGAGTACCACCTGTTCAACCCGGACACGGTGTTCAAGCTGCAGCACGCCACCCGCACCGGCCAGTACCAGATCTTCAAGGAGTACACCAAGCTCGTCGACGACCAGTCCGAGCGGCTGGCCTCGCTGCGCGGTCTGTTCCAGTTCAAGGCCGAGGGGCGCAATCCGATTCCGCTCGAGGAGGTCGAGCCCGCGAGCGAGATCGTCAAGCGGTTCTCCACCGGCGCGATGAGCTACGGCTCGATCTCGGCCGAGGCGCACGAGACCCTCGCGATCGCGATGAACCGCCTCGGTGGCCGGTCGAATTCCGGTGAGGGCGGCGAACATCCGGCCCGCTTCGAGGTCGAGGAGAACGGCGACTGGCGGCGCAGCGCGATCAAGCAGGTGGCCTCCGGCCGCTTCGGCGTGACCGCGCACTACCTCACCAACTGCACCGATATCCAGATCAAGATGGCGCAGGGCGCGAAACCCGGTGAGGGCGGCCAGCTTCCGGCGCACAAGGTGTACCCGTGGGTGGCCGAGGTGCGGCATTCCACGCCGGGCGTCGGCCTGATCTCGCCGCCGCCGCATCACGATATCTACTCGATCGAGGATCTGGCGCAGCTGATCCACGACCTGAAGAACGCGAACCCGCAGGCGCGGATTCACGTGAAACTGGTCGCGGAGCCGGGCGTCGGCACCGTCGCCGCGGGTGTGTCCAAGGCGCATGCCGATGTCGTGCTGATCTCCGGTCACGACGGCGGCACCGGCGCCTCCCCGCTCACCTCGCTCAAGCACGCGGGCGGCCCCTGGGAGCTCGGCCTGGCCGAGACCCAGCAGACGCTGCTGCTCAACGGCCTGCGCGATCGGATCGTGGTGCAGGTCGACGGTCAGATGAAGACCGGCCGCGACGTCATGATCGCCGCGCTGCTCGGCGCGGAGGAGTACGGCTTCGCGACCGCGCCACTGGTGGTCTCGGGCTGCATCATGATGCGCGTCTGCCACCTCGACACCTGCCCCGTCGGCGTGGCGACCCAGAATCCGGTGCTGCGTCAGCGCTTCACGGGTAAGCCGGAGTTCGTCGAGAACTTCATGCTGTTCATCGCCGAGGAGGTGCGCGAGCTGCTGGCCTCGCTGGGCCTGCGCTCGCTGGACGAGGCGATCGGCCGGGTGGATCTGCTCGACACCACCAAGGCCAAGGAGCACTGGAAGGCCAGCAAGCTGGACCTGTCGCCGATCCTCGACGATGTCGAGACGGCGTTCATGTACCAGGACCGCCGCTGCACCAAGACCCAGGACCACGGTCTGGACAAGGCGCTGGACAACCAGCTCATCGCCCAGGCCGCCGACGCGCTCGAGCGCGGTAAGCCGGTCAAGTTCGAGACCAAGATCACGAACGTGAACCGCACCGTCGGCACCATGCTCGGCCACGAGGTCACCAAGCTCTACGGCGGCGCGGGCCTGCCCGACGACACCATCGACATCACCTTCACCGGTTCGGCGGGTAACAGCTTCGGCGCGTTCGTCCCGGCGGGTATCACGCTGCGGGTGTTCGGTGACGCCAACGACTATGTGGGCAAGGGTCTTTCGGGCGGTCGCCTGATCGTGCGCCCGTCGCTGAACGCCCCGCGCGAGTTCGCGGCGGAGGAGAACATCATCGCGGGCAACGTGATCCTGTTCGGCGCCACCAACGGTCAGGCCTTCATCCGCGGCGTGGTCGGCGAGCGGTTCGCCGTGCGCAACTCGGGCGCCACCGCGGTGGTCGAGGGCGTAGGCGATCACGGCTGCGAGTACATGACCGGCGGCCGCGTGGTGATCCTCGGCGAGACCGGGCGCAACTTCGGCGCGGGCATGTCCGGCGGTGTCGCCTACGTGTACAACCCGAACGGGACCTTCGGCGCGAACCTGTCGAGCGAGCAGGCCGACGCGGTCGAACCGCTGTCCGGTGACGACTTCACCTGGCTGCGCGACATCGTGGCCCAGCACCGCGACGAGACGGGTTCGGCCGTGGCCGAGCGCATTCTGAGCGACTGGTCGCAGCAGGTGAACCACTTCGTGAAGGTCATGCCGCGCGATTACAAGAAGGTTCTGCTCGCCATCTCCGAGGCGGAGAAGGCCGGGCGGGATGTGGATGAGGCAATTATGGAGGCCGCACGTGGCTGACCCACAGGGATTTCTGAAGCACACCAGCCGCGAACTGCCGAAGCGCCGACCGGTGCCGCTGCGGCTGATGGACTGGAAAGAGGTCTACGAGGAGGGTTTCTCGCACGACACCCTCCAGAAGCAGGCCAGCCGCTGTATGGACTGCGGTATTCCGTTCTGCCACAACGGCTGTCCGCTGGGGAATCTGATTCCCGAATGGAACGACCTGGTGTACCGGGGGGCGTGGCGCGAGGGTATCGAGCGCCTGCACGCCACCAACAACTTCCCGGAATTCACCGGGCGGCTGTGCCCCGCGCCGTGCGAGGCGTCCTGCGTGCTCGGCATCAACCAGGACCCGGTGACCATCAAGCAGGTCGAGGTCGAGCTCATCGAGAACGCCTTCGACTCCGGCTGGGTAACCCCGGTCTATCCGACCCGGCTGACCGGCAAGAAGGTGGCCGTGGTGGGTTCGGGTCCGGCCGGCCTGGCCGCGGCCCAGCAGCTCACCCGCGCGGGTCACACGGTCACGGTGTTCGAGCGCGACGACCGCATCGGCGGCCTGCTGCGCTACGGCATTCCGGAATTCAAGATGGAGAAGCGCTTCATCGATCGCCGCCTGGCGCAGATGGAGGCCGAGGGCACCATCTTCAAGGCCGGCGTGAACGTGGGCGTGGACATCACCGCCGCGCAACTGCGCGAGCGCTTCGACGCGGTGGTGCTCGCCGGTGGCGCGACGATCGCGCGCGATCTGCCGGTGCCGGGCCGCGAGCTGGACGGCGTGCACCAGGCGATGGAGTATCTGCCGCTGGCCAATCGCGTGCAGCTCGGTGATCCGATCACCGACTCCGACGGCCTGCCGCCGATCAACGCCCGGGGCAAGAAGGTCGTCATCATCGGCGGCGGCGACACCGGCGCGGACTGCCTGGGCACCGCACACCGCCAGGGTGCGGCGAGCGTGCATCAGTTCGAAATCATGCCGCGCCCGCCGGAGACCCGGGCCGACTCCACCCCGTGGCCGACCTACCCGCTGATGTACCGGGTGTCCTCGGCGCACGAGGAGGGTGGCGAGCGGGTGTACTCGGTCAACACCGAGCGCTTCGTCGGCGAGGACGGCAAGGTCACCGCGCTGCAGGCGCACGAGGTGCGGATGGTCAACGGCCGCTTCGAAAAGGTCGAGGGCACCGAATTCACGCTCGAGGCCGATCTGGTTCTGCTGGCCATGGGCTTCACCGGTCCGCAGAAGCAGGGTCTGTTGGAGGATCTCGGGGTCGGCTACGACCAGCGCGGAAACGTCAAGCGCGACAACGACTGGCAGACCACTGTCCCCGGCGTCTTCGTCGCGGGCGATATGGGCCGTGGCCAGTCGCTGATCGTGTGGGCCATCGCCGAGGGCCGGGCCGCCGCCGCGGCGGTCGACCGGTACCTGGAGGGCGACAGCGCCCTGCCCGCGCCGATCGTTCCGACTGCGGTCGCCCAACGCTGATTCCGCTCGACCCGCGGGGCGCTCACGACATCTCGTCGTGGGCGCCCCGTTCGCATTGCCGTGGACCCATCGCCGAATCGGGATTATCGACGGAAATCGGACGTTCTCGAAGCGTCGAATAGCCTCTGGCGCAAGGGGCCTTTATCCTGATCACCGGTGTGGCGCCGAACCGAATACGGCTGCGCTCGAACCGACGAGTGTGCGAATGTGTTCGCCGCGGGTTCACCAGCCCGCAAGACGGCGACTTCACCATGTCAGCGAATCGACGGAATGCCCTGGTGCCGGGGCGGGCTTGAACTGGAGCAGTATGCGGTTGAAGAAGTTTGTCGCGGCTGCGGGGGCAGCGGTAGCGGTACTGTCCGGCATGGCGCTCGGAACGGGCACCGCGGCAGCGGATCCCGGTTGTCCGAAGCTGTATGTCGTTGCCATTCCCGGTACCTGGGAGACGGGCGAGCACCGTCCCGAGGATATGCACGGTCCGGGCATGCTCGCCGGTGTCACGCGTGGGCTGCCGCGCTCGACCGAGGTCGACTACGTGGACTACGCCGCCACCGCCTTCCCGTGGGAGGGCGATGTCTACGGCGCCTCGAAGAAGCAGGCCATCGATAACGCGCGTGGGCTGATCGGCGCGATGGCGGCTCGCTGCGGGGCCACCCACATCGCGCTCGTGGGCTACAGCCAGGGCGCCGACGCCGCGGGCGATCTCGCCGCCGAGATCGGCACCGGCCTCGGCGTGGTGCCGCCGGATCGGGTCGCGGGTGTCGGCCTGATCTCCGATCCGCGGCGCTCGCCGCTGGATGTGCAGGTCGGCCCGGCGGTCGGCGGGGCGGGCGCGGGCGGTCCGCGGCCGGGCGGCTTCGGCTTCCTCAGCGATCGCGTGCGGACCATCTGCGCGGCGGGCGATCTGTACTGCGCGACCGACGATCAGGACTACGTCACGCGCTTCGCGGGCTTCCTGGCGCAGGCCTCCGGCGCGACGGCGGCCAACCTGTGGCGCTATCAGCTGGAGGCGGGTTCGATCATCGGCGATCTGATGGCCCACGGCGGTATTCCGACGCTGCAGGCCCAGCTCACCGACGACGCCAACCAACAGCGGGTCAAGCAGCTGGAGCAGTTCTACGGCTCCGGCACGCACACCTCCTACGGCAACTACTACGTCGGCGGCGGCCAGACCGCGATCAGCTGGATGCACAACTGGATCGCCGGAATGGCGTGAAATATCCGCTCGCACGGGCGAATTCGAGTGGGCCGCTCCCCCCGGGAGCGGCCCACTTCGTGTTTCGGGGCCGCGCAGACGACGAGGGCCGCTCCCCCGCAGTAGGAGCGGCCCTCGTCGAGCCCATCCAACAACGCCACACTGAGAGCACGCTGCGAGTCAGCTCTGAATCGGCTGGGAGTTTCAGTCCCGACCTTGACCGGCGGCGATATTGCGTGGCAACAGATCCCACACGTGCCCGTTCTCGTTGACCGTCGCGGCGGTGCGGGCGCCGGCGCGGGAGTAGAGGATTCGGGTGATCGAGCAGTAGTCGATCGGGAAGGTGAGCGGGCGCGCCAGGCCCAGCACATCCTGCAGGAGCACGTTGATCACACCACCGTGGGCGAACACGACGACCGTATCGGAATGCGCCGTGGTGGAGGCGATCTCGTCGACCGCGGCGAGCACCCGCGCGACGAAGGCCGGGCCGTCGATCTGCTCGGGCAGATAGCCGGCCTTGATACGGCGATAGGTCGCGCGGAATTCCTCCAACAACTCCTCGGGCGGCGCACTCGCATCGGCGGGCACCGACCCCGCCGCCCACCCGCGCGCCGCCTCGATGGGCACATACGCGGGCAGCTCACGATCGTATTCGGCCAGCCCGTCCACCACGTCGACCGGCAACCCGAGCTTCTCGGCGGTCGGCGCGGCGGTCTCGCGGGCACGCCGCTGCGGACTGCTCACCACCCGCGCGATCCGATGCGCGCCGATTTCGAGCCGGGCCAGCGCGGCCGGAACCCGCCCGGCCTGTTCGACACCGAGCTCGGTGAGCCCCGGATCGGCGGGCCCGGAGGCCGCCAGGGCGCGCTCGGGCTGAGCGTGACGCACGAGTACCAACTGCACGTCCACCACTCTGCCGTACGCTCACCGATCCGCGAGCGCCCGGGCGGTACTCAGCGCGGCTTCACCAGCGGGAAGGGCAGGGTTTCGCGGATGCTGCGGCCGGTGATGAGCATGACCACGCGGTCGACGCCGATGCCGAGGCCGCCGGTGGGGGGCATGGCGAATTCGAGGGCCTGCAGGAAGTCCTCGTCGAGTTCCATGGCCTCCGGATCGCCGCCCGCGGCCAGCAGGGATTGTTCGGTGAGGCGGCGGCGCTGCTCCAGGGGGTTGGTGAGTTCGCTGTAGGCCGTGCCCAATTCGACGCCCCAGGCGACCAGGTCCCAACGCTCGGCCACGCCGGGGATGCTGCGGTGGGCGCGGGTGAGGGGGGAGACCGAGGTGGGGAAGTCGATGTAGAAGGTGGGTGCCTCGGTGCGGGCCTCGACCAGGTGTTCGTACATCTCGAGGACGATCTGTCCGGCGTCCCAACCGGGCTGGTGGGGTACGCCCGCCTTGTCGCAGAGCACGCGCAGGCGCTCGACATCGGTATCGGGCGAGATGGTCTCGCCGATCGCATCGGAGATCGCGCCGTGCACCGTCCGGACCGGCCAGTCGCCGGAGATGTCGACCTCCACCGGCGCGCCGTTGGCATCGGTCCGCACCGCGACGCATTTGCCGTTGGCGGCGATGGCCGCCTCCTGGATGAGCTGGCGGCAGGCGTGCATCATCCGCTCGTAATCGCTGTGCGCCTCATAGGCTTCCAGAATGGTGAACTCGGGATTGTGGCTGTAGTCCACGCCCTCGTTGCGGAACACCCGGCCCAGCTCGAACACCTTCTCCATCCCGCCGACGCACAGCCGCTTCAGATACAGCTCCGGCGCGATGCGCAGATACAGGTCGAGGTCGTAGGCGTTGATGTGGGTGGTGAACGGGGCGGCGTTGGCGCCGCCGTGCACCTGTTGCAGCACCGGGGTCTCCACCTCCAGAAAACCCCAGCCGTGCAACGTATCCCGCAGCGAGCGCACCACCGCGCTGCGCTTGGCCAGCACCTCGCGCGTCTCGGCGTTGACGGCCATGTCGACATAGCGCTGGCGCACCCGGGCCTCGGGATCGGCCAGGCCCTTCCACTTGTCCGGCAGCGGGTGCAGGCATTTGCCGATCATCCGCCAGTCCTGGGCGAGCAGCGACAGCTCGCCGCGGCGGCTGTGTCCAATCTGCCCGCTCACCTCGATCAGATCGCCGAGATCGAAGTACTTGTCGAATTCCCCGGCCAGCGCCGCGCCGACCCGGCCGCGATCGATCACCAGCTGGATGTCGTCGGACCAGTCGCGCAGCACCGCGAAGATGACGCCGCCGTAATCGCGAATTCGCAACAGCCGCCCGCACACTCGCACCGTGGTGCCCTTGGGGGAGCGTCGCGCCGCGGCGACGGTGTGGGTCGGGGGATAGGCCACCGGATAGGCGTCCACGCCCTCGGTCTCGAGTCGCGCCAGCTTGTCCATGCGCACCCGCACCTGTTCGGGGCGGCGCGGCTGGGCCGGTTCGAGGTCCTCCGGCGGCAGTTCCGGCGGGCTGCCGTCGGCGTGCAGTCCGGTGATGGTCGGCGGGACGACCGAGTGGAGGCCGGTGTGCGCCAGCGCGTCCGGCTGTTTGCCGAAGCGCGGCAGGAAGCCCTCGGCCAGCGCACTGGCCACGCCCGCTCGGACCAGCTGCCGCCGATCCTCGAAGATGAAGAAGCGCGGCACCCACTGCGGCTGGTACTTCACATTCGACCGGTACAGCGCCTCGAGCTGCCACCAGCGCGAGAAGAACATCAGGACGCTGCGCCACAGCCGCAGCACCGGGCCCGCGCCGATGCGGCCGCCCTCCTCGAAGACCGAGCGGAACACCGCGAAGTTCAGCGAGACCTTCGTGATGCCGTACTGCTCGGAGGTGAGCGCCAGCTGCGAGATCATCAACTCCATGATCCCGTTGGGGCCCTTGGGATCTCGCCGCATCAGATCCAGCGACACTCCGGTGCGTCCCCACGGCACCAGCGACAGCATGCCCCACACCCGCTCGCCCTCGACGGCCTCCACCAGCAGGCAGTCGCCGTCGAGCGGATCGCCGAGCCGACCCAGTGCCATCGAGAAGCCGCGCTCGGTCTCGGTATCGCGCCAGGCGTCGGCGCGCTGGATCACCTGCGCCATCTCCGCCGCCGACAGCTCGCGATGGCGGCGGATGCGCACCGCGATGCCCTGTTTGCGCAGCCGATTGGCGGCCTGGCGGACCTGCTTCATCTCCGGGCCCGCCAGCGAGAACGAGCGGGTGTCCAGAATCGCCTCGTCGCCCAGTCGCAGCGCCGACAGTCCGGCCTGGCGGTAGGCCTGGGCACCGAGTTCGCTCGCGCCCATCACGGCCGGGGCCCAGCCGTACTGGTCGGCCAGCCGCAGCCAGGCGTCGATGGCCTGCGGCCAGGCCTGCGTGGATCCGATCGGATCGCCGGAGGCCAGGCAGACGCCGAGCTCCACGCGATAGGTCACCGCGGCCTTACCGCTGGGCGCGAACACCACCGCTTTGTCGCGGCGGGTCGCGAAGTAGCCCAGCGAATCCTCGATATCGGAGCGTTCCAGCAGGCCGCGCAGCGCCGACTCGTCCAGTCCGGTCAGGGCATTGGAGGAGCGCTGCGAGCGGAACAGCACGATCGCGGCCGCCAGCAGCGCCAGCGCGCCGAGCAGGCCGAGCAGCAGATTCACGAAATGCGGCGGATGCCCGTCGAAATTGTCCGCGCCGAACAGTACGGCCGGTACCACCCGCGAGGCCGACCACAGCGGCCGCTCCACGCCGCGCGGCAGGCTGCCCGGGAACAGTTCGATCAGTCCCCAGCCCAGCAGCCAGCCGATCGTCAGCCCGCCGACCAGGGTCCCCAGCGCCTTCCACAGCGCGCCGCGGCGGACCTGGGTGTAGAACTCCGGCCACGCCGCGATCAGCAGGCCGATCACCGCGACGTGGACGACGAGGGCCACCAGCGCGTGCGGATCGCGCTCGTCGGCGACATCGAGCGCATTGGCGAGGATGAAAAGCGCCATGTACGCGACCAGCAGCCACCAGGCGATCCGCTTGCGGGTGGCGATCGCACCCGCGAGCAGGCCCACCATGAGGGCGGTCACCAGGCTGGTATCGGGGGCGTCGAAGTAGTAGGCGTCGATGTAGCGGCGCGGTATCGCGGTGAGGTAGCGCAGCCCGGGCGAGATGCTCCACAGCGCGCACAGGACCGAGAACACGCCCAGCACCAACCCGGCGATATGCGGTACCTCGCTGAGGCGGCCGTGACCGCGATGCGGCACCCCCGAGCCCGAATGAGGTTTCCCGCGTAGGTCGTGCGTGGCAGTCACCGAACCAGTGTGCGGCCCGGCGTCGCCGGAACGCGGTACGTCCGGGGTTCCGGATGTCGTGGCGGTATTCGGTTGCGGCGCCATCAGGTTCGATCCTCTCGGCGGGCGACGGCCACGCCGGATCCGGGGGCGGCGTTCGCCCCCGCGACGGCGGAAGTAAAGATGTACCCCATGTCGGATCCAGTCGATGTGCCGATCGATGACGATGTCATTCGACTCGGTCAGTTCTTGAAGCTGGCCAACCTCATCGAAACCGGTTCGGAAGCCAAGACCGTTATCGCCGCCGGATTGGTGCGTGTCAACGACGAGGTCGAGCTACGGCGCGGCCGTCAGCTACACGCCGGTGACGTGGTCGCCCTGGCCGGTCACAAGGCCAGGGTCGCCTCCGGCTAACCCGTCATTCGGCGCGGACGACGATGCCGTCGGCGTCGCTGTAGAGCATCTCGCCCGGCACGAACGTGACGCCGCCGAATTCGACCGGCACATCGCGCTCGCCCGAGCCGGTCTGGGTGCTCTTGCGCGGATTGGTGCCCAGCGCCTTGATGCCGATGTCGAGCGTGCGCAGGATCGCCGAATCGCGCACCGCGCCGTTGACCACGACACCGGCCCAGCCGTTGGCCACCCCGCGCCCGGCGATGATGTCGCCGACCAGGGCGGTATGCACGCTGGCCCCGCCGTCGACGACCAGCACCCGGCCCGCGCCGGGTTCGCCGAGGGTCTGCTTGACCAGCAGGTTGTCCTGGAAGCAGCGGATGGTGACGATGCGGCCCGCGAATGCCTCGCGACCGCCGAATTGCGTGAACTGGGTGTCGCAGCTGCGGATCTCGGGGCCGATCTCGTCCGCGAGGTCGGCGGTGGCAACTAGCTTTGCTGATTCGGTCACGTCAGCAAGCTTGCCACGCACCGTCGCTCAGCCCTCGCGCACCAGGTGGTAGTCGGCGATCTGGGTGGTCAGATTGTGCGTCGAATGTTTGACCGCGATCTTCACGAAGGGCTCGATGGTCTTGCCCAGCAACTTGCCCGCGATGCCACCCGGCACCCGGTAGTCGACGATCGCGTCGACGGTGCAGGCGTTCGCGCCCTTGGCGTGGAAGACGAAGGTGGACTCGATCTCGAAGCCTTTGATCGACTTGACCGCGATGGCGACGTTCTCCTCCCAGCGCACCACCTGGATGCGGGAGTTCAGGTGGGCCGGTCCCAGTTTGATATCGCCGTCGAAGGTCGCCCCGACGCCCACGGTCTGCTCGGTGACGGGGGTGAACTTGTCGACCTCGGTGATGAATTTCGGCAGGTTCCGGTAGTCGTTGACATAGGCGAACGCGGATTCGGCCGACGCGGCGCACTCCGCCACGATCTTCACTTCGGTCATGGCGGTCACAGTAACCGGTGTCAGGGTGGCGCGCAGATCAGGCCGTGACGGCCAGGGTCGCGGCCAGGCCGAACACCAGCGCCATCGCCACCACCTCGGCGATCGCCCGGCGCAGCGAGGCGTCGGCGGTCATGCGATGTTCGCTCGCCCGCGGCACCCAGTCGCGCCGCCACCACCAGCCCAGTCCGAGCAGCGCGGCCATGAGTACGGCCTTGGCCAGCAGGATTCGGCCGTAGCCGGTGTCGAACAGCGGCGCGAGCCCGCGCAGGCGGATCAGGCCGTCGCAGATCCCGGTCACCGCGACGGCGGCCGCCGCGGGCAGCGCCCAGGACGAATATCGGGGCAGCACCACCGCCCACTCGCCGCGCGTGCGCAACACCAGGGCCAGCGCCAAAAGCAGCCCGAACCAGGCGGCCGCGGCCAGCGCGTGCACCGCGCCCAGCACCGAGCCGAGCGGCTGCTGCGACATATGCCCGGTGATCGGCCGCAGCACCAGCGCGACGGCCGCGAAGACCAGGATCGGATCCGCCGCCGCGCGCTCGGGCCGCCGATAGGCCAGCGCGCAGTAACCGGTGACCACCACGGTGCCGACCAAAATCGCGATGCCGATCTGGCCGCCGCTGATACGGGTGAGATAGGTGGCGAAATCCCCGGCCCGCAGCCCGGTCACCGGCACACCCACCACCTGCGCGGCCTCGCAGGCGAGCACCGCGAATTCCGTTGCGGTCCACAGCCCGCCGAGCGCGGCCAGCGTCCGCCAGGGCGGGGTCAGCCGCTCGTACAGCCGCGGCAGTGCGGCCAGGCCCAGGACGGTCGCGCCCGCACAGTCGGCCAGCGCCCGCACCGGCGCCTCCGACTGCACCGGGTCCGGCGCCGCCAGCGCCCAGGCCAGGGCCGCGCCGAGCAGTGCGGCCGGGACGACCGACAGCAGCATCGACCGCAGGGCGGTCGAACTGCCGCCGGTCGTCGCCTTGTTCACGACCGCTTGCGGCTCTTCTTGCCGCCCAGCAGCGCGACGGCCAAACCGCCGCCGAACAGTACGACCGCGCCCACGATGAACACCCACACCGGGACCCCGCCCGAATCCTCGCCACCGCCGGAACCGCTCGACGCCCCGGCCTTGGCCCCGGGCGTGCCGGTGCCGGGTTTGGTGAGGGTGAAGGTGCGGGTGCCGCTGACCGGATGACCGTCGGCCGAGGTCACCCGGTAGGCCACGGTGTACCTACCCGCCGGGCCGAGCTCGCCGACCGGCACGCTGACCGTCGGGCCGTCGACCGCGGGCTCACCCTTGTCCCAGCGGTTTCCGTCCGGGCCGACCACGGTCAGCGACGGGAAGCTGGGTTGCAGGTTCTCGTTGAAGGTCACGCTCACCCGCGCCGGACCCGCATCGATCGACGCCCCGTCGGCCGGTTCGCTGGCCACCGGCGCGGAATGCGCCGCGGCCGGACCGGCCGACAGGAAGCCGATTCCGGCGGCCAGTAGCGCGGTGAGCAGACCCGCGAGGATTCGGCGGATCATGACCGTCGACTCCGGATCAGGCTGCCCAGACCAAGGGCCGCGCCGAGCGCGCCGAGGCCCAGGCCGATGCCGCCGAGCCAGCGCGCGGTGTCGTCGCTGTCGTGGTGTCCGGCCTCGGTCGCGGCGGCCGCGTCGTGACCGTCGCCGCCCTTGCTCGCCGCGAGGGTGAGGGTGGGCGCGGGATGTTCGGGCTCGTCGCCGTTCGGTCCCATGGGCTGATCCCAGGCCACGACCTTGCCGTCACTGTAGGTCTGGACGGCGGGCAGGCTCACTTTCTCCTGTTTCGGCAGCGGTCCGACCGACAGCACGAAGCGCTGGAACTGGCCCGGTCCGACGCCCGGATTACCGGGCTCGGCGGTCCAGGTCACGGCGGTGACCTGGTTCTTGTCGTTGCGGTCCACCTTGGCGGACCAGCCGGGCATCGGCTCGGTGCGGGCCGAGGACACATTGGGCAGTTGCACGGTCAGCTTGGTGGTCGCGGCCGTCTCCGATTCGGTCGGCACCCGCAGGGTGACGACGCCGTAGCCACCCTGGCTGGCGCCGGGCGCGTCGGCGGTGACATGGGCGCCGGCGGTACCGGTGGCCAGCACGGCCAGACCGGCGGTGGCTCCCGCGGCCACGAGGGCGCGCGAAATCACGCTGGACATAGGGGATTTGCCTTCTCTGTCGAGTGGTGGACGTGGTCGGGGTCAGGACCACGCGGGCGGCGCGCGCGAGCCGAGGACGCCGCTGCGGAGAAGGCGGTGGATGTGGGGGAGTGCCCCGAGATACGGGATCGATCCGCGGGGTGCCGCCGGTGTGCCGGGCCGGTCCACGGCGCCCCGGAACGCTTGCGAGACAAGGACGTACAACCCCTCGGCGACCATGATGAGCACGCCGCAGGCCAGCGCGGCGAGCGTATGCGCCGCCGCCATCGCGCCCGCGGGGAGCTGCTGCCCGTCGAACAGGACAGGCGGGGAAGACGATTCGTGCCGATGCCCGAGCACCCCGGCCAGCACGGCGTGCCCCGCCCACTGCCCACCGGCGAGCGCCACGAACAGCGCCGCGCGTCCGGGTCGTTCGCCGGCCCCGGGCACCAGCCCGGTGAGTGCTCCGATGCCCCCGGCCACCAGGACCAGCAGGCTCAGCGTCGCCGAGCTCGGATAGCCGCCACCGCCCGCCCCGTGCGCCGCCACCGCCACCGCGGCGACCGTCGCGCCGACGAGATATCCGCGCACGAGCGCGGGCCCGCCCCCGCGCGGCGCGGCCGCCGGTGGTTCGCGGCGGTGCGCACGTTCGGTGCCGCCGGGCATGGCCTCGACGGTACGCCGCACCGCGCCCGGGCTCTCGTAAACGCTTGCGGCGCGAGGCGTTCGGCCACGATTCGCACCGGGTGCCGAGCTCACCGCACGAGGCGAGGGCTCGGCGCGGGGCATGGCCGGGTCAGCGCACGCCCAGGCGCGCGAGGATGTCGGCCTCGATGCCGGACAGTTCGGTGGAGATGGAGGCGTGTACCGCGCGGCGGCGCGCGGTGGGCATCTGCTCGGCCGTGCGGATCGCCGAGGCCAGGCTGTCGAGGCGGTCGCGGGTGGCGGCGATGAACTTCTTGGTCTCCGCGCCGTCCTTGCCCGCGCGGTTCTCCAGTTCGGCGAGGGTGGGCTCGACCGCGGCGACGCGGGC
Source organism: Nocardia sp. CDC159 (assembly GCF_023740735.1). GTDB lineage: Bacteria > Actinomycetota > Actinomycetes > Mycobacteriales > Mycobacteriaceae > Nocardia > Nocardia pulmonis. The sequence goes on along the minus strand of NZ_JAMRXH010000011.1, from coordinate 105,493 downwards.
CTGCAGTCGCCCGCCGTGACCGCTGAAATCGCCCAGCTGATCCAGGCCGATGCCCAGGCGCTGGGCGCGGCGGGTATCGATCTGGCCGCGCACGAAGGTGGCGGCCCGATAGGCCAGCGGTGCCAGCACCGGAACCAGCACCCGGGCCACGCCCAGATACTTCTTGACCTGACCGGCGCTGAGCAGTTCGCGCTCGGCCCGCTCGGCCGCCTTCAGCGCGGCCTTCTCCTCCGCCTTGAGCGTGGCGATCTGCTGTTTGGCCACCTCACGCTGGGTGCGGGCGGCTTCGCGGTCGCGCTTGCGCTGATTGCGCGCGCCGAATCTGGCCTCCAGCTTGGCCTTGTGCTTGAGGGCCTTCGCCTCGGCTTTGCGGTCCGGGCGCCGCTTGCGCTTGGTGAACAACCCCATCGAAAAGGCCTCCGTCATCGAGCCACCGGTTTGCGCCAACCATATCGGTTCGGCCCGAGACGTTGCGAGGGCACGCGCCTCCGCAACCGCTTTGCGCAGTGTGGTTCACGGTCTTGTCAGGGGTGGGGGCCATACTGCATTACGTGTATTCGGGCAGTGACGACCGGAACGGTCGGGAGCGAGACGGTGGCGGGGACGAGCGGCGGGCGGCCGCGCTCGCCACGGCCGCCGCGCCCGGACCGGCGCCGACCGGACGGGTGTCGGGTCCGGTGAACGGCTCCGAGAATGCCACTGCCACAGGCGAAGTCGAGCGGGTGGCCTATGTCGACGCGCGGGCGCTGATCGGCTGTCGGCATCGGCTGCATCTGGAGGCCACCCATCCCGAGGTGCTGGCCGGGCTGCCCGAGGACGCGGGGGTCAAACAGCGGCGCGAGGCGGCCGCGGCGCATCGGCAGCGGGTACGCGACACGCTCGTGGCCGCGGCCCCCGAGCAGTGGGTGATCATCGATCCCGCGCTGTCCGCGGCCGAGCGGGCGGCGGCAACCATGGCCGCCTGTGCCGAGGGCACGCCGCGCATCTGGGGCGCGCTGCTGCCGCAGGAGCCCGACACCGGCCGCCGCGGTGGCGTGGAGATCCTGCTGCGCGATACCGACCGGGGCGGCTACATCCCGGTCATCGTCGTCAATCACAAGGTCACCGATCCGCGCCAGCCCGATCCGGCCGATTTCCACCCGCTCACCTCGGATCTGTACCGCTGGCAGCCGCGGCCGGACCGCCATGTCCGCATCCGCACCCAGCCACGCGATCAGCAGCGCCTGGCCCATCTCTACCGCATGCTGCAGCGGCACGGCCTGGCCAGCCCGGCGCTGGTCGGCGGCGCGATCGGCTTCCACTTCGACCGCGTCCTGGTGCACGACCTGGGTCCGTTGCTCGACGAGTACGACCGCCGCTACGCCGACCGGATCGCGGTGGTGCGCGGCGAACTGCCGACCGTGCCGTCCAAGGTGCCCGAGTGCCGCCAGTGCCCGTGGTGGACGCGCCCGGCCACCCCCGAGGCGCCCAGCTGCGAGCGCTGGCTGATCGAGCACCGCGACGTCAGCCTCGTCGCCCCGGGCTCGCGCGCCGAGCTGCTGCGCCGCCACGGCGTGGACACCGTCGAGGATCTGGCCGGGTGGACCGGCGACGATCCGGACGACTGGCAGTACGAGCCGTTCATCGAGACCGTGGTCACCGCCCGCGCCTGGATCTCGGGCGCGCCGCTGGTGCGCCGGGTCGAGCGGGTCCGGGTGCAGCGCGCCGACGTGGAGGTCGACGTCGATCTGGAGAGCTTCCAGGAGTACGGCGCCTATCTGTGGGGCACGCTGCTCGACGGGGTGTACCGCCCGTTCGTCACCTGGGACCCGCTGCCCACCGCCGACGAGGCCCGCTCCTTCGCCGAATTCTGGACCTGGCTGATGGGTGTGCGCGCCGAGGCCGCGGCCGCGGGGAAAACCTTTGCGGCGTATTGCTATTCGCGCACCGCCGAGGACAAGTGGCTCTACGAGTCGGCGCGGCGCTTCGCGGGAATGCCGGGCGTGCCGACCGAGGCGGAGATCCGCGACTTCGTCGACGGCCCGCAGTGGGTGGACATGTTCCAGGCGGTCTCGGATCAGTTCATCTGCCCGGGCGGTAAGGGGCTGAAGAAAATCGCGCCGGTAGCCGGATTCTCCTGGCGCGATCCCGAGGCCGGGGGCGAGGCATCGATGAGCTGGTACCGCGAGGCGGTCGGCTACGACGGCGAGATCGACCCGACCCAGCGCATCCGGCTGCTGGAGTACAACGAGGACGATGTGCGCGCGACCAAGGCGCTGCGCGAGTGGATGGATCCGCGGCACCCCGGCGGTCCCAGCGCGGATGCCGAGGTTCCGGGTATGGCCGACTTCCGTGGTCCGGGTTTCGTAATATCTGGACGTGACTGAGCACGTCGAACAACTCGAGTTTCAGGCCGAGACCCATCAGCTCCTGGAACTGATGATCCACTCGGTCTATTCGAACAAGGACATCTTCCTGCGCGAACTGATCTCGAACGCCTCCGATGCGCTGGACAAGCTGCGCTTGGAGTCGTTCCGGGACAAGGACCTCGACGTCGACACCTCCGATCTGCACATCGAGTTGGAGGTCGACAAGGACAACCGGGTGGTGACCGTCCGCGACAACGGCATCGGCATGGCCCGCTCCGAGGTCGTCGATCTGATCGGCACGCTGGCCAAGTCGGGCACCGCCCAGCTGCGCAAGCAGCTGACCGAGGCCAAGTCCGATGCGGCGGCCGAGGAGCTGATCGGCCAGTTCGGCATCGGCTTCTACTCGACGTTCATGGTGGGGGACAAGGTCACGCTGCTCACCCGCAAGGCGGGCGAGACCACCGGCACCCGCTGGGAATCCACCGCGGGCAGTGCGACCTACACCATCGAGACCGTCGAGGACGCGCCGCAGGGCACGTCGGTGTCGGTGCATCTGAAGCCCGCCGACGAGGAGGATCACCTCTTCGACTACACCCAGGAGTGGAAGCTCCGCGAGATCGTCAAGAAGTACTCCGACTTCATCGCCTGGCCCATCCGCATGCCGGTGGAGCGCACGATCACCGAGGGTGAGGGCGAGGACAAGCAGGAGAAGACGATCCTCGAGGAGCAGACCCTCAACTCGCAGAAGGCGCTGTGGACGCGGCCGCGCAGTGAGGTCTCCGAGGAGGAGTACAAGGAGTTCTACAAGCACATCGGCCACGCCTGGGACGATCCGCTGGAGATCATCCCGCTCAAGGCCGAGGGCACCTTCGAATATCAGGCGCTGCTGTTCATTCCGTCGCATGCGCCCTTCGACCTGTTCATGCGTGAGGCCAAGCGCGGCGTACAGCTGTATGTGCGCCGGGTGTTCATCATGGACAACTGCGAAGAGCTGATGCCGGAGTATCTGCGCTTCGTCAAGGGCGTGGTGGACGCGCAGGACCTCTCGCTCAACGTCTCCCGCGAGATCCTGCAGCAGGACCGGCAGATCCAGATGATCCGCAAGCGGCTGGTGCGCAAGGTGCTGTCCACGGTCAAGGATCTGCAGAACGCCGAGGACAAGACCAAGTACCAGACGTTCTGGAAGGAGTTCGGCCGCGTCCTCAAGGAGGGTCTGCTGTCGGACTTCGACAACCGCGACACCATCCTGCAGGTGTCCTCGTTCGCCTCCACCCACTCGGCGGAGGAGCCGACCACGCTCGCCGAATACGTGGCACGGATGAAGGACGGCCAGGACAAGATCTACTACATGACCGGCGAGTCCCGGCAGCAGATCGAGAACTCGCCGCATCTCGAGGCGTTCCGGGCCAAGGAGCTCGAGGTGCTGATCCTCACCGATCCGGTCGACGAGATGTGGGTCGGGTCGGTGCCGGAGTTCGACGGCAAGCAGTTCCAGTCCATCGCCAAGGGCGAGGTCGACCTGGAGTCCGAGGACGAGAAGAAGGCCTCCGAACAGCTGCGCGAGCAGCAGAACAAGGACTTCGGCGAGGTGCTGAAGTGGCTGGAGAAGACGCTGTCCGACAGCGTCAAGGAGGTCCGCCTGACCAACCGGCTGACCACCTCCCCGGCCTGTGTCGTCGGCGACGCGTTCGACTTCACCCCGCAGCTCGAGCGGATGTACCGGGCCTCGGGTCAGCTGCTGCCGGAGACCAAGCGGATTCTGGAGCTCAATCCGGACCACGCCCTGGTGACCGGCCTGCGCGACGCGTACGCGCAGCGCAAGGAGGATGCCGACGCGGGCAAGGCCGAGGACCTGCACGCCACGGCCGAATTGCTCTACGGCACAGCCGTTCTCGCCGAGGGTGGGGAGCTGAAGGATCCCGCGCACTTCGCCCGGATCCTGGCCGACCGGCTGACGGCCACACTGTGATTTAGGTCATGAAAGGGCACCCCCGCGGGAACTTCCCGCGGGGTCGTGCGTTAGAAATGTTGGTCGCAGTTTTCAGCATGTTCGTGTTACCACTCGGGCTCGCGCGGAACATTGTGCGGGCGTCGGTTTCTCCTTGCGAGGCAAGTTGCAAGTCGCCGTCTGATGCGACCCGGTTGCCACGACCGTGGTGACCGTTATAACAACCTCGTCAGGAGACGAAAAGTATGGTTCAGGGAACCGTGAAGTGGTTCAACTCGGAAAAGGGCTACGGCTTCATCGCTCATGAGGGCGGCCCGGACGTGTTCGTGCACTACTCGGAGATCGAGGGCTCGGGCTACCGCGGTCTGGAAGAGGGCCAGCAGGTCACCTTCGAGATCACCCAGGGCAAGAAGGGCCCGCAGGCCTCGAGCGTCCGCGGCCTCTGATAGCTGCCTAGGCTTCGAATAGCGAAGGCCCGCACCGTTTTTCGGTGCGGGCCTTCGCCGTAGCGGCATCATGGACACATGGATGTGGTCGATGTCGTGACGCCCAGCCTGGTGGGCCTGCTGCGGCGCAACTTGTTCTGGATGGCCTGGAACACCCTGCTGGCGTGGATTCCGGTCGGGCTGGCGCTGCTGCTGTTCCGCACCCGGCGCGGCGAGCGACTGCCGTGGTCGCCGCTGTGGTGGGGCGGGCTCGTGCTGTTCGTGCTGTTCCTGCCGAATGCGCCCTATGTGGTGACCGATCTGGTGCATCTGCGCTACGACGTGCACTTCGTGGCCGATGGGCCGGTGGTGACGACCGTGCTGCCGCTGTACGCCGCGCTGATCGGGTCCGGATTCCTCGCCTACCATCTGGCGCTGGCCGAACTCGGCCGGTTCCTGGCGCGGATCGGGCGCGGGCACTGGCGGCTGCCGGTCACGATCGCGCTGCACCTCTCGTGCGCGGTCGGGATCTTCCTGGGACGCTGGGTGCGGCTCAACAGCTGGGAGCCGGTCGTACAGCCGCTCGGCACCGTGGAACGGATCATGCTGTCGCTGACCTGGTCCTGGGCGCCGCTGGCGATCGCGGTGCTGTTCGTGGTGACGGCCCTGGGCCACTTCGTGACCAAGGCCGTCGTCGAGGCCGCCGTGGCGAACCTGCGCCGGGCGCTGCTGCGGATACGCCCGGCGCAGGTCGGATCGGCGTGATTACCGCGGGGCCATGCGCAGCGCGCCGTCCATGCGGATGGTCTCGCCGTTGAGGTAGTCGTGCTCGACGATGTCCTGTGCCAGCTGGGCGTACTCGTCCGGGCGGCCCAGGCGCGACGGGAAGGGCACGCCCGCCTCGAGGCCCTTGCGGTACTCCTCGGTGACCCCGGCCAGCATCGGGGTGTCGATGATGCCCGGGGCGATGGTGTTCACGCGGATGCCGAACTGCGCCAGGTCGCGCGCGGCCGGGATGGTCATGCCCGCGACGCCGCCCTTGGAGGCGGAGTAGGCGATCTGGCCGATCTGGCCCTCGAACGCCGCCACCGAGGCGGTGTTGATGACGACGCCGCGCTGGCCGTACTCGTCGACCGGCTCGGTCTTGGCGATGGCGTCGGCGGCCAGGCGCATGACGTTGAAGGTGCCCAGCAGGTTCACCGTGATGACCGTGCGGAACAGCTCCAGATCGTGCGGACCGTTCTTGGACAGGATGCGTCCCGCCCAGCCGACACCGGCGCAGTTGACCACGATGCGCGGCGGCACGCCCGACTCCACGACCTTGGCGACCGCGGCCGCCACCTCGTCGTTGCTGGTGACATCGGTGGGGAGCAGGGTGACACCGGCGGGGACGCTGTCGCCGGCACGCTCGATCGACTGCGCCAGGTCCAGGCCGAAGACGGTCGCGCCCTGGTCGGCGAAGCGCTTGGCGGTCGCGGCGCCCAGACCGGACGCAGCGCCGGTGATGATTGCGGCGGAGCCCGAAATCTCCACGGTGTATGGTCCTCTCGTTCGTGACGGCCCTTCGCTGGCCCTCCGTCGATACGCACCCTAACCGGCGTTCCGGGCAGATCGGTCGGGGGTGGGCGGTTCGGCGCAGAATGAAGGCCGATCGTGTCGACCGCTGCCAACGGAGTTACCGCATGCCGGAGCCCGCCCTGACCGTTCGTCAACTGCCGCGCGGCCGCCACGGCCTGCCGCGCGAGACCGTCGTGCAGTCCCAGCGCGAACGCATTCTGAGCGCGATGGCCGAGGTGATGGCCGAAAGCGGTTATGTGAAGACCTCGGTCGCGATGATCATCAAACGGGCCCGGGTGTCGCGGGAGACCTTCTACGAGCAGTTCCGTTCCAAGGAGGACTGTTTCGAGGCCGCCTACGAGCGTGCGGTGGAGCTGTTGATCGCGGGGATCGAGGAAAGCACCGCGGCCCAGGCGGATTCGCCCCCGCCGTCCGGCGCGGCGCGCCTCGACCGCATCCTGCACGCCTATCTGGAGGGCCTGGCCGTCGAACCCGCCTATGCGCGGCTGTATCTGGTGGAGGTCTATGCCGCGGGTGCGCAGGCGATCGCCCGGCGCATGCTGATGCAGGAATCGTTCGCGGCGCTGCTGTGGGAGGCACTCGGCGCGCACACCGAGGAACAGCGCTTCGCCTGCCAAACGCTGGTGGCCGCCATCAGCGCCCTGGTCACCGCCCGCATCGCCGCCGACGATCTGGACGGGCTGCGCGCCCTGCGGGAACCGCTGGTGGATATGGTTCGCCGCGGCGGAGAGCTGTACGGCTCGACGGTGAGCTAGGGCCGACTCGGTTCGGTTGCCTCGGCCAGCGTCGCCGCGGAATCGGTCGCGAGCGCCCTGGCGCGACGGCCGAGCAGCCACAGCGTGGCGGCCGCGACGATCGGAGCGATCGCCGCCAGGCCAATCTCCAGCGGGCGGCCCATTTCCAGCGTCGAGAGCAGGGTGGCCGCGCCGATGTAGAGGAACAGCAGTCCGGAGCCGACCGCGATGGCGCGTTCGGGGATGTGCTTGCCGACCGTGATGCCGACGCCGATGGCCAGACCACCCGCGGCGACCATCCCCGCGACCGAGCCCAGCCAGACCGCGAGCCAGCCGTGCTGGGAGGCCAGCGCGATGGTCGCGAACATGGTCCGATCGCCGAGTTCGGCGAGCAGGAAGGCCGAGATCACCACGAACAGCGCACGACCCGAATGGGGCGCGGGGACCGGCCGCGGCTGCTCCTCGCTCTCCGGCGTCCGGGTCTCGCGCAGCGTCCACACGCCCACGCCGAGCAGAATCAGGGCGGTGAGGAGCGCGATCAGATTCGTGGGCAGGGCCGCGCCGAGGAAGTGGCCGACGGCCACGGCGATCAGATTCACCGCGACGCTCGCGACCGCGATCCCGGACAGCACGATCCACCAGCGATAGCGCAGCGCGAAGGTCAGGGCCATCAGCTGCGATTTGTCGCCCAGTTCGGCGACGAAGAGCACGCCGAAGCTCAGCAAAATCGTGGCGATCATGAAAAACGGCTCCCAGGTCTTCGGCCTGCCGACCGAAGACGGGTTGCCTTCAGCCGACAACGCATCCGAACAATCGGTTGGTCTGTCATCGGCCGAAGGTCTCGCCCACCGGATGTCGCCGGTTCGCGTGGCCGGACCCGGATCACGGATCAGTATGTCGACCACACGATTGGGGGCTACTCCCCTTCGCTGTCGCCCACCCTACCGCGCGCGTGCGCCGTACGCAAAGTGACGATCGTCGAAAAGCCAATGCGCGCAATAAGTTTGGGGAACCTAGTCGAAGGTTTCGGGAACCCTCACCGGGTCGGCAGGCGACCCGTCACGCGGCGAGCAGCATGGCCAGAACCGCGGTGTCGGGATCGCTGTTCGGATCCACGCCGACCCGGCTGACCATCGAGGTGACGGTGCCGTCCAGCTCGGCCTCCACCCACGCCGCGCGATGTTCCAGACCCAGATGCGGCACGCCCGGCAGCAGGACGCAGCCCGATGCCGCACCCACGCATTCCGGCAGCGTCGGGCGCGTCTCCGAGGGTGGGTGCAGCATCATCAGCGCGGGCGGCACATGGTCGGCAAATCGGCCGGGCGTCAGTGCCTCCTCACCGAGCACCGGACCCTCGGCCACCACCAGTCCGACCGTGCCGGGCTGCGGATCGTCGGGTAGCTCCTCGCGCGCGCCGAAGACGGTGGTGGTGGCCAGCAGACCGGGCAGGCTGGCCACCCGCACGGCCAGCGCCAGCAACTGCGCCCACTCCTTGGTGGTGTCGGGCCAGCGCCCGGAGATGACGAACCCTCGCAGCGAACCGCGCGACTGGAACGGTGTGACCCCGACGGGTTCATTGCTGCGCATCGTGCCTCCCGAGAGCGGCGAGCTGTGCCCTGTGAGTACCCGAGAATGACGCAAACAATGTCTGGCACACAAGTACCAGAGAGTGCCAACCCCCAGGTAACAGCCCTGAAACACAATGCGAGGGCCAGTACCCCGGATATCGGACGGGACCCACTGGCGTTCGAATGTGGGTAACTCCCCAACCACCTCGAACGCGAGCGGCCCACGACGCAGGACCCTGAACGCGAGTCAGGCCGCACCCAACTGGTACGGCCTGAATCGCGGAGGGGCGGGCTAGCCGAAGATGAGGCCCTTGCCCTGGGCGACCGCGCGCGCGAAGCGCTCCTGCACGTCCTCCCAGTTGACGACGTTCCAGAACGCCTTGACGTAGTCCGCCTTGACGTTCTTGTACTGCAGGTAGAACGCGTGCTCCCACATGTCGACCTGCAGCAGCGGGATGATGCCCAGCGGGACGTTGGCCTGCTGGTCGTAGAGCTGGAACGTCAGCAGCTTCTGACCCAGGGTGTCGTACCCCAGCACCGCCCAACCCGAGCCCTGCAGGCCGTTGGCGGCCGCGGTGAACTGGGCGCGGAACTTGTCGAACGAGCCGAACTGATCGTCGATCGCGGCGGCCAGCTCACCGGTCGGCTTGTCGCCGCCGTTGGGGGACAGGTTCTTCCACCAGATCGAGTGGTTGACGTGCCCACCCAGGTGGAAGGCCAGGTTCTTCTCGTACAGGAAGATCGCGCCGTGATCACCGGACTCGCGGGCGGCCTCGAGCTTCTCGAGCGCCTGGTTCGCACCGGCGACGTACGCGGCGTGGTGCTTGGAGTGGTGCAGCTCGTTGATCTGCCCGGAGATATGCGGCTCCAGGGCGCCGTAGTCGTAATCCAGATCTGGCAGCGTGTACTCAGCCACGATGTCCCTTCCTCATGATGTCGGGCCGTGTGCGCTCGAGCGTCGAGCGCACCCAACCATCATTCGTACACCCGCTCGGTTGCAACCGGGTTCCATCCCCCAGGATTCCAACACCGCGAGAGTTTCCCGAACCATGGACACCAAACGGTCGGCTCGGTGCGCGCGCGTAGCATCGATGCCATGTCGTGGCTCGACGAATTGGCCGGGCGGCTGCGGCTTCCGCCTCCGGTCATGGTGACGCCCGAGCAGGCCCTGCCCGGCCGGGCCGAGCCTGTCTCCGCGCCCAAGATCCACTACGTGAACGGTCATCCGCTCGGGCCGCCGTTCCCGGACGGCATGCGACTCGCGGTGGTCGCGATGGGTTGTTTCTGGGGCGCCGAGAAGGGCTTCTGGGAGCTCGACGGGGTTTACACGACCGCGGTCGGCTATATGGGCGGTTACACCCCGAATCCGACCTACGAGGAGGTGTGCTCCGGCCGGACCGGACATACCGAATCGGTGCTCGTGGTGTACGACCCCGAGACGCTCGGCTACGCGGATGTGCTCCGGCACTTCTGGGAGGACCACGACCCGACGCAGGGCATGCGGCAGGGCAACGACCGGGGCACCCAATACCGTTCGGCGATCTTCGCACTGGACGAGCATCAGCTGCAGATCGCCCGCAGCACCGCGGCGGCCTATCAGGAGCGGTTGACCGCCGCCGGATACGGCGAGATCACCACCGAGATCACCGCGGTGCCCGCGCCCGTGACGCCGTATCCGAGATCGGTCCCGCCCGGATTCTTCTACGCCGAGGGCTACCACCAGCAGTACCTGGCGAAGAATCCGGGCGGTTACTGTCCGGTGCACGCCACCGGGGTGACCTGCCCGGCGTAAAGCGTGCCGGGCGATTCACCAGGTGGCGTGCCGGGCGATTCACGAGGTGGCGTGCCGGGAAATCGCGAGGCGGCGTGCCGGGCGATTCACAAGGTGGCGTGCCGAGCAACCGAACGCTTTACATGGGCGGCGCGACGTCCGGGAGCATGGTGCGCGGATCGCACGAGTCGTGCGCCTTCCACCAGCGCTGCCCGCCCGCGACGAAATCGGCCGGGGCGATGGGCCGACCGTCGGCGGTCGCGATCTCGATGTTCTCGAACCAGACTCGTACGTCGAGTTCGCGCGGATCGACGCCCTCCTGCTGGGAGAACTCCAGCACATGGGCGGCCGGGCGGTCGCTCAGCTCGGTGTCGAAGCTGAGCAGTTCGCGCCACAGCGACCAACTGCTGTCGTCGACATCGATGAACTCCCAGCCGTGCAGCGCGCTGCCGCCGAAGCTGGCGATCGCGTCCCCGAGGCCCTCGATGGTGAGGGGGAAGACCTGCGGCTCGACATCGTCCCAGTTCTGTACGCGCAGCGAGGCGGCGACCCGGCTGACCCCGGTCAGCGTGAGATGCACCTTGCTGTCCTGCGCGGGCTGACCTTCCGCGGGGAGGGTCAGCACCTCGAGTTCCATTCGAATCCGTGCGGCCGCGGGATCGGCCGTCACACCGAGGCAGGTGGCCTCGGCCAGAGCTGTGTTCAGACCTGTCGTATCCAATGCGTCGACTGACCCCCTGCTCGCGTCCATGGCTTCCAGGCTACCGATCATGCCTGCATGAGCCCGAGATTTCGATTTCCCGGCAAGGTTTGTCGTTTTTTTCGAAAACGATGGGAACCGGACGCCGGGCGGCGCCGTCCAAGTAGTTGTCGGGGCCTCGCTGCCCACGATCGGCGGGCGGGCGACCGCTCCGGGATCAGGAGGGGAGTCCCGGATCGGCCGCCCGCCCGTATCGCGTCCGGATTGTGCTGCGGATTCACATACGACCGATTGGTCTGCGTTGCCCAACCTGTGGATCAGGTTGTGGATTATGTGGATAACTAAGCTGGGCATACGTACAGGTGGGGGACGCGTGGGCACCGGATCGGTGGATGGGGGCCGAAACCGACCATGGGTCGGCCGGGGAACTCCGCGCCCATCCGGTACCCGTGGCAGGATCGAAACCGTGACGAGCCCCGAAATTCCGTCGGTGCCGGTGGATGCCGTGCCCGCCGAATTCGATTCGGCCCTGCTGCTCGATGTCCGCGAGGACGACGAGTGGCGGCTCGGGCACGCCCCCGGCGCGCTGCACATCCCGATGACGGACGTGCCCGCGCGCCTCGACGAATTGGACTACGACCGTGAGATCTACGTCGTGTGTCGGCAGGGCGGCCGCTCGCTGCAGGTCGTGCAGTATCTGACGCATATCGGTTTCGACGCGTTCAACGTGCTGGGCGGAATGGTGGCCTGGCAGAAGTCCGGGCGACCGCTGACCGCCGAGGGCGACCACGAGGCCAAGATCTACTGATGGAAGGGGAAGGTGCGCGGTGAGCACGGTCGTACAGCCCTGCGTCCGCTGCGGCGCTCGCTGGGCGGTGCGGGGCACTCCGATGCACTGGTGCCCGCGCTGCCACGGCGTACTGCTGTCCCCGGCCCCGGTCGACGCGCCGCCGCAGCGGCGCAACTATCGCTGGGTGGCCCGGGTGCCGGGGCGCCGCCCCCGCGACGGTCGGGCCCCGCGCCCACCCGTGCGCCGCGATCCGACCACCCCGCGCTACACCGAGATCCCGCGCTGGGGGCTGCGGGACGCGCCGCCGCGGCCCGCGCTCGCCCCCGTGAACCGGCTGGCCGGGCTCACCGATCGCGTCGCCGGGCTGCTCCTGACCACCGCGGTGCTGTTCGGCGTGGCGGCCGGGGCCGAACTGGGGCGCTATCTCATCCTGCTGCACAACCGAACCCGGCTGATCCACCCCGCGCTGCTGCTCGTCTCCGACGCGTCGGTCTTCCTGACCGCCGGGCTGGCCGCGGTGTTCGCGCTGCTCAGCGCCGTGGCGGCGGTGGGCTGGCTGGCCCGGGCCCGCGGCGCGGCGTACGCGCGGGTCGGGCGGCGGGACCCACGGTCGCTGCGAACGCTGTTGTGCGGCTGCCTGATTCCCGTGGCCAATCTGCTCTGGCCCGGCGTATTCCTGACCGAACTGGTCGATCGCCGTGGCGGTGATCCGCGCGTGCTGCGCGCGGTGCGGATCTGGTGGGGCGTGTGGATACTGAACGGCCTGATGGTCGCGGCCGCGTTGGCATGGCGGTTCGCGCGGTCGTTGCAGGCACAGGCCGACGGTGTGATGTTCACCGTCTACACCGATCTGGTCGCGGCGGCGGTGGCCGTGCTGTCGCTGTGGGTCATTCGGCTGTGCGAGGGTCGTGACCTGCGCGGTCGGGTCCGGACGTCGAAGCGCTGGCTGGCCGCGTCGGGTCCGGTCGCACCGGTGATCGAGCCCGTGCATCCGGTCGCGGAGTCCGCCGGGCGCGCATCCGATTCCGTCGTCGGGAAAGATGTCGGGACGGATGCGGCGCATGCGTCGGGGTCCGAGCAGGAGGAGGTCATGGCGAAGTGAGCCGGGGTAGTCGCGCGCCGTTCGTGGTCGCGCACCGGGGCGCGTCCGGAACACGGCCGGAGCACACACTGGCCGCCTACGAACTGGCGCTGCAGGAGGGCGCCGACGGCGTGGAATGCGATGTGCGGCTGACTCGCGACGGACATCTGGTGTGCGTGCACGACCGCACCGTGGACCGGACGTCCTCGGGCACCGGGCTGGTCAGCGAGATGAGCCTGGACGAGTTGCGGCAGTTGGACTTCGGCGCCGACGGCGAACCCGCCGCGGTGCTCACCCTCAGCGAGCTGATCACGCTGGTGCTGGATTGGCGCAGTCGCCCGACCAAGCTGTTCATCGAGACCAAACATCCGGTGCGCTACGGCGCGCTGGTGGAGGCGAAGGTGCTCGCCGAACTGCAGCGCTTCGGAATCGCCACGCCCGCCTCGGCCGATCATTCCCGGGCCGTGGTGATGTCGTTCGCCGCGACCGCGGTGTGGCGCATTCGCCGCGCCGCGCCGCTGCTGCCGACAGTGCTGCTCGGGGAGTCGTCGCGCTATCTCGGCGGCAGCGCCGCGACGACGGTCGGCGCGACCGCGGTCGGCCCCTCGGTGAAGACGCTGCGCGAGCATCCGGATCTGGTCGACAAGGCCGCCGCGGCGGGCCGGGCCACCTACTGCTGGACGGTGGACGATCCGGAGGATGTGAAGCTGTGCGCGGATCTGGGCGTCAGCTGGATCGCCACCAACTACCCGGGCCGCACCAAGGCGGTCCTGGCCACCGTCTGAATTCCGTTGCCGCGCCCCTGCGCCCGTCGGTCCCGCCGACACTGTAGGTTCTGCGTTCGTGGGTAAGAGCAAGCGCAACAGTCCCAAGCCCGACAGCAATCGGGCCCAGCGCCTCGCCGAGCGTCGAGCCGCGCAGCAGCAGGCCGCCCAGGCCGTGACGCGGCCGTTCGCCGGACTGGCCGCCGAATGCGATCTGGTCGCGCTACGGGAATTCGTGCCGTCGGCGACCGCGACGCTGAAGCTGGCTCCGGGTGTCGCCGCCGAGCGCCCGGTCACCCTCGCCACCGTGCTGCCCGGGGCCGTGGCCGCGCTGGTGCGCGCGGGCGACGAGCCGACCGGCTTCGTGGGCGCGCAGACGCAGTTCCAATCCGCGAATCCGGGCGCCGATCTGGCCGCCGCCATCCTGTGGACGCAGGGTGCCGAGCCGGGTGAATCCCTCTCCGCGGCAAACGCTTCCGAGGGCGCGACCCCGGCCCTCACCGAGGTCATCGATCCGGGCGCGAGCCTGGATCTGACCGTGCACCAGGACTTCAACTGGTGGGTGCCCGCGGGCGTGCAGCCCGATCCGCAGGTGGCCGCGACCATCGAGCAGGCCAATCACGCGATCATGCCGTCCGACCGGCTCGAGCTGGGCGGCGACGCGATCGGCGCGGCCTGGTGGGTCGACGCCGGGGAGAAGGCGCATCTGCGCTGGGTCCGGCCCGAGGACGAGGACGCGCTCATGCTGGCGCTGGCGCGCGTGCACGCGGCGGGCGGGTTGCACCTGGGCGAGGGCTCTCGCTTCGCCGGATCCTTCCGCACCCACGGGCTGCTGGTTCCGGTCTTCGATCTGGACCGTGAGCGACATGCCAGCGAATGGGTCGCTCCGGCCCGGGAGTTCGGCGCGCGGCTGGCGCAGGCGCTGGCCACCGACACCCCGTTGACGTCCGAGGAGCGGCGTTCGCGCGACGGCCTGCGGTCGCGTCAGGTCACCCTGCGCTGATTCCGGGACTCGTCACCGGGACTTGGCAGAAAAGCGAAAGCTCGGCTCCGGGATTCGGAGCCGAGCTTTTTGTCGGATAAGGGGCGTTCAGATGGAGCCGCCCGCCGCCGACGGCGCACCCGAGGCGTCGCTGGGGCTGCTCATCTCGCGGGACACGAAATTCTCCAGATCGAACAGATTGGATCCGGCCCGTTCGGCGACGGTCAGCAGGGTGGTCATCCGGGCGACCTCCTCGACCTGCTCCTTGAGGAACCACTGCATGAACTGCTCGCCCAGGTAATCGCCCTCCTCGCGAGCGGTGCTCGCCAGCTGGACGATCTGATCGGTGACCGTCTTCTCCTGCTGCAGGGCCAGCGCGATCGGCTCGCGGGCGTTCTCGAATTTCGATTTGGCGGCGTCGACGCTCGTGAGCTCCACCTGCATATCACGATCGAGGAAGTACTGGACGATCATCATCGCGTGATTGCGTTCCTCGATCGCCTGCTTGTAGAAATGCTTGGCCAGCACCGGCAGATCGGCATTGTCGAACCACACTGCGATCGCGATGTACTGGTGCTCGGCATTGAATTCATGCCGGATCTGATCGTGAAGCAGGGAGTGGAACTTGCTGCGTGGGGTATCGGGGTGGCTGGACATGCGCACGAGATTAGCCTCGAAAAAAGGCGCTGTCATCCAAGTGCACCCTTATCGAGGCAATACTAACTAAGGCAATACTTGCCTTATTTTAATCGAACCGCGCCCGCCATTTTCGGTGCCGACGTATCCGGTTTCGGCGGCATGCGCAGTTCGCGCGCGACGAACTGTTCGACGTCGAACAGATTACCCTCGGCGCGGTCGCATACCGCCAGCAACGTATTCATCCGGGCCACCTCGGTGACCTGATCCTCGAGAAACCACTGGGTGAACTGTTCGCCCAGATAGTCGTTCGACGCCCGGGCGGTCCCGGCGAGCGCGGTGATCTGCTCGGTCAGCCGCTGCTCCCGGCGCAGCAGGAATTCCAGTGCGCCGCGCGGCGAGTCGAAGGTCGAGACGATCTCGTCCAGCCCGCCGACGCGCACCTCGAGATCGCGATCGAGCAGGTACTGGATCATGCGCAGCGCATGCGCCCGCTTGTCCTCGGCCCCGTCGTAGCAGACCTCGGCCAGCCGCGGCAGCCGGAGCGCGTCGAAGTAGACCGCGGCCGCGAGATATTGCTGCGCGGCGGTGAACTCGTGGCGGATCTGATCTCGCAGCAGATCGGGAAAGGGCCGCTCGGACATGATCACGACGTTACCGCGTGAGCAGATCCTCCGGGACCGGTTGGTCGGCGGCGAGGGCCTCGAAGAAGCGCGCGGCCTTGGGCTTGTCCCACAGCAGCACGCTGCCGCTGCCGGAGACGGAGTCGAATCCGCCGATCGGGACGGTCGTGGTCACGGCGTCGCCGCGCATCGCCCAGCCCAGCCGGGCCAGATCCCAGATGTGGTCGCCGTCGGCGACCTGCAGCGAGGCGGTCAGCCCCTGTGCCAGCGGCCACGCCTTGAACGGATTGGCCAGGGTGCCCGCACTGGTCGCCTTCTTCAGCAGCGCGGACAGGAACAGCCGCTGATTGTTCATCCGATCCAGATCCGCTCGTGCCGTGGCGCGGGTGCGGACGAAGCCCAGCGCCTGCGGGCCGGTCAGATGCTGGCATCCGGCGGGCAGGTTGATTCCGGCCAGCGGATCGTCGATCGGCTCGGGCAGGCAGATATCGATACCGCCCAGGGCGTCGACCATATTCGCGAAACCGCCGAAGCCGATCTTGGCGAAGTGGTCGATGCGCAGGCCGGTCGCGGTCTCCACGGTCTGGACCAGCAGCCGCGGGCCGCCGATCGCGAAGGCGGCGTTGAGCTTGTCGCGACCGTTGCCCGGAATCGGCACATAGGAGTCGCGGGGCAGGCTGACGATCGTGGCCGGGCCCGACTTCGGGATGTGGACCAGCATGATCGTGTCGCTGCGCTCACCCCCGGCATCGGCCTGATCGCCGGTGGACAGCTCGCGTTCCTGATCCTTGGTCAGGCCGACGCGGCTGTCCGATCCGGCCAGCAGCCAATTGGTTCCGGCCGTCTTGCCCACCCGGCCGGAATAGTCGGCCAGGACCGGGATGCGATCCAGCGATCGGTCCAGATAGATCGTGGCCGCGATCGGCGTGGCGACCACCAGCACCAGCAGGAGCAGCAGCCAGCGGCCCCACCGGCGCTTACGCCGCGGGCGCGGGGGCGTCTCGCGATAGGGGACCGGGCGCTGGGTCGGCGCGTGGGTGGGCGGGGCGTTGCGCGCGGTCTCGGGGCGCGGGCGCGGTGGGGCATTGCGTGCCGGTGGGGTCTGGGACCAGGCCAGCGGCTGATCGGGTCGGCCCCCGCGCCGGATGACCTGCGTGGGTTCGATACGCGGATCCTCGCCGGGTGGCCGGTGCTGCGGGGGCGGTGGGCGGCGCGGGCCGGGTCCGGCCGGCGGCGGGACCCGGCGCGTCCGCGGGTACTGCCGGGGGTCGTCGCCGTTCATGATGGTGATGCTACTGATCCGGGCGACCTTCCGGTTCATCTCGATTCGATACCGGCCGTGCCGATGTGCGCCCGGTCACGGCAACCACGAGACATGGCCGTGCAGCACGGTGTAGCCGATATAGGCAACGGTGTCGATCGTGGCGTGCGCCAGCACCAGCGGCCACAGCCGGTCGGTGCGCTGCCAGAATCGTCCGAAGATCAAGCCCATCACCAGATTTCCGAGCCCACCGCCCAGGCCCTGGTAGAGGTGATAACTGCCGCGCAGCAGCGCCGAGGCGACCAGCGCGCGGTTCGCCGACCAGCCCAGCGCCCGCAGCCGGGTGAGCAGATACGCCACCACCAGGATCTCCTCGGCGACCGCATTGGCCAGCGCCGACAGGATCAATACCGGTAGACGCCACCAATGATCGCCGAGTGAACTGGGCACGATGGTCACGCTGATCCCGAGCGCATGCGCGATCAGATACAGCCCGAGCCCCGGCAGCCCGATCACCGCCGCCAGCACCAGCCCCGGAAGTACATCCCCCCGCAACCGGATTCGGGCCAGTCCGATCATCCGCGGCCCGATCCCGCTGCGCCACAACAGATACAGACCCAGCGCCCCCCATCCCAGCAACCGCAACACGCTCAACAGCTGGAACAGCAGATCAATGGTCGACTGCGCCGCCCGCGACGGGTTCAACGCCACCGTCTGCCCACCCACCCCACCGGGCGAAAGCGCACTCTCCACCAGCGACAACAGCGCACTGGCCCCGCTCAACCCGAACGTCACAACCAGCACGACCGCGATCTCCACCCGAATCGCGAAACGCTCGCGCCCAGAGGGCGGCACGGGCCACACCGAAGCGGAATCAGCAGGCAAAACCATGCCCGCCAATCTATGCGGCCCGCCCACCGACGCTCGCCGCGGCAACACACGCGCCGTCACCACCGGCTCGAGGCCCCCCGCTGCGCGCTATCCGGCGGTGCACTCGACATCCCGGCCGCGCGCGATCGGCCCATCGACAAGGGCACGGCCGCCCGAGTCCCGCGCCATCGGATCACCGCGGTGTCGGCGTGCCGTAACTGTCCGATTGCGGTCGCTTGGCCGGTGCGTTGCCAGCTACCCGCCGCCGGTGCCAGTGCGGCCGCCAACGGTATCCGCATCGCTTCATCCGCGGTGACGCGGCCGGTCGATCGAGGCTGCGAGGACCCGCTCGATGGATACGGGCCGCGCTGAGTAGGGCGGAAGCCGGTGATGTTGTCGGGCACCGGATTTCGGTGGTGGCGACGAGATTCACCGGCCCGTGGATCGAGGTGCGCGGACCAGGGCGGCGGACCTCGTCGATGGACGTCGCGTGGGACCGTGCGGTGAACGCGTGTCGCGCTAGAGGCGACGGGTGCCGTGGAGGAACGGGCATCCGGCGAGGATACGGACGGCCTTGCTGAGGGATTGGACGTCGTCGACGGGGGTGTCGAAGGGTAGGCGGACGTCGTGGTCGCCGTCGGGACCCTCGACGCGCAGGGTGACGCCGTAGCGATCGATGGCCAGTGGGCGGACCGAGCCGCCGCGCAGGCGGACGGGGAGGTGGCGGGCCAGGCGGGCGATCACGTCGGCGTGGTCGGAGTCCATGTGTTGCAGCCAGGCCGACTCGAGCTCCCAGAACGGGTCGGGATGGGCGCTGCGCAACTCGTCCACGCAGACCGAGGCGGCGCCGCTGGAGTCGGCCACCACCGCGGAGTCGAGCACCAGGCGCAGCACGGTCGTGGTGTGGCCGATATCGAGCAGGGCCGGATGCGGATGCTCCTTGGCGACCTCGGTCGCCAGCGCCCGCTGAGCGTAGTCGGGGACGGCGTGGACGCGACCGCGCAGCCAGACCAGGGCGCGCACCGGTTCGCGCAGGGCCAGCGGCGCGTGATCGGTCAGCTCCAGTACGGCCGGGGAGCCGGTGGGTTCGGCGGCGGCGCGCACCGCGGGCGAGTCGAACGCGACGGTGACCACGGCATCGCCGCAGCCGCGCAGGTGGTGGACCGGGGTGCGGACCGGATCGGTGCCGGGCAGCGCGAGCATCGCCTGATCGGCGTGGGCACAGGCGCTACGCACCCGCTCGGCGGTCGTCGGGGCGACGGTCGGGGACGGGTGGCGCATGCGGTACCTCCGAGGGGGCAATCCGTACTGAATGGGAATTAGGTAAACCTAAGCTAAGTGACGAAGTTCGCTTGCGCAAGCATTGCGATCGCTACGGTGGAAACCGTGCCGCACGATTCGACTTCCGTTTCCGGTCCGGTTCCCCTGTCGTTGGGTATGCCCCTGGCACACCCGGTCGATCTGGTGGACGGCCTGGTCAGGCCCGTCGCCGCCATTCCGAACGTCCCGGTCCTCGACCCGTCGGTCCCGGACGAGCAGGTGGCCGCCTTCCTCGCGGGCATCGCCCACGCCGATACGGGTTTCGTGGTTCGCACCGACTCCGGCGAGCGAGCCCTGGCCGTCGTCGCCGCCACGGCTGCCGCCCTGTGCGGCGAGGACATTCGCGCCGCGCTGACCGACCCGGACGTGGAATTCCTGCGCGGGCTGCGGGGCCCGGCCATTGCCGCGCTGCGCGAGGTGCTGCTGGCGGTGGAGACCGCGCGGCCCGAGGCGGTCGCCGCGGGTCTGACGGCGCTCGAATGATCCCGCAAACTTCCGGCCCACTCCCGACCGACCAGTAATGTCGTATCCGTGCCGCGTATCGCCTATTTCGGGCCGTCGGGAACCTTCACCGAGATGGCCCTCGCCAAGCTCGAGTCCGCCGCAGTCTTCGACGGCCCGGTGGAGCGGGTCGCCGCGCCCAGTCAGGGGGATGCGCTCGAACTGATCCGGGCGGGCGAGGTGGACGGCGCGGTGGTCCCGATCGAGAGTTCGATCGAGGGATCCATCTCCGCCACCCTGGACGCCCTGGCGGTCGGCCCGCGGCTGCAGATCGTGGCCGAGACCGAACTCGATGTGGCCTTCACGATCGTCGCCCGGCCGGGAATCGAGCTGTCCGAGGTGCGGGTGGTCGCGGCCTATCCGGTCGCGGCGGCCCAGGTGCGAATGTGGTTGGCGCACCGGCTGCCCGGGGCCCGGCTGTACACGTCGGCGTCCAATGCCGCCGCCGCCGAGGATGTGGCGAACGGCCATGCCGACGCGGCCGTGTCCACCACCCTGGCCGGGGAGCGGCTGGGCCTGGCGGTACTGGCCTCGGGCGTGGCCGACCACGAGCAGGCGGTCACCCGCTTCGTACTGGTGACCAGGCCGTGCACGGCCCCGCCGCGCACCGGTACCGACCGCACCTCGCTGGTGGTGCTGCAACTGCCCAACGAGCCGGGTTCGCTCATGCGGGTGTTCGCCGAATTCGCCACGCGCGGAGTCGATCTCACCCGCATCGAGTCTCGCCCCACGCGAACCGGCATGGGCACCTATCGTTTCTATCTGGACTGCGTGGGCCATATCGACGACACCGCCGTCGCCGAGGCGTTGAAGGCGTTGCACCGCACCGCCGGACGGATCCGCTACCTGGGCTCCTGGCCGGCGAGCTCACCCAGCGGTTCGGCGCCGCCGCCGGACGAACCGGCCGCCGCGTGGCTGGAGGACCTGAAGAAGGGGGTGGCCGACCTGTGAGCAGATTGATTCTGGTCCGACACGGTGAAACCGAGGGCAATGTCGCGAAGATTCTCGACACCCGGGTGCCGGGCCTGCCGCTCACCGAACGCGGTGTGGCGCAGGCGAAGTCGTTCGGGGCAAATCTGGCTGGGCCGCCGCGGCGGCTGTTCTGCTCGCCCGCGCTGCGCGCCCGCCAGACGGCCGCCCATATCGAGGCCGTCACCGGCGTGCGGTCCGAGGTGGTCGACGGCGTGCACGAGGTCCAGGTCGGGGAGTTGGAGGGTCAGAACTCCGAGGCGGCGCACAAGCAGTTCCAGCGGATCTACCGCGCCTGGCACCTCGGCGATCTGGACGAGCGGGTGCCCGGCGGCGAATCCGGCGCGGAGGTGCTGAAGCGGTATCTGCCCGTGCTGGAACGGATTCGGGACGACTATCTGACCAGCGGCGAGGGCGGCGACATCCTGCTCGTCAGCCATGGCGCGGCCATGCGGCTTGCCGCGCGCGCGATCAGCGGAGTGGCGCCGCCGTTCACCACCAACAATCACCTCGACAACACCGAGACCATCGAACTCGCACCCCGGGCCGACGGCGGCTGGGACTGCCTGCGGTGGGGGCGCTACACGCCCCCCTTCGGCTACGAGGTCGAGCCGACCGCCGACGACCCGATGGGATGACGAGCGGGCTCAGGCCGGAGGCTTGAAATCCGTACGCAGCGGCAGCTTTTCGAGCAGATCCTTCAGCGCCGTCCGCAGCCGGGCCGGGGTACCCGTGGCCAACGAGGTCCACTGGACATCGTCCTCGGAGCGGGTGGTGATGGCGAGGAAGCGGCCGTGGCGGGTGTTGTAGACCGACACCATGCCGTCGGTGACATCGCGGCTGCCGTCGCCGTACACCACGCCCACGATCGAGGCGTGCGAATGGATTTCGACCATCGCCGAGGCAAGTACCTGTGCATCGCGCGGCGGCTTGCCCACCTTGGTGAGCCGTTCCGCGGTCGCGGTGGCATCTCCGGCATCGTTGAAGATCGGGATGAGCTCCTCGGTGAGGGCGTTCATACCGCTCAACTCGAGTGGATCGGCGGGTCCGAGCGCCGCCATCACCGTGCCCGGCAGATCGTGGCCCGCCTCATCGATGACATAGGAGTCCGGCCCGCGCAGGGCGACGACCTCCAGATCGTCGCCCTTGGCCAAGCAGAAGCGGTTGATCCGATCCTCGACGTACCAGCGCAGCGCCACCACCCAGTGCGGGCGGTACAGCGCCCGCAGCCGGTCGGCGAGGTCGCGGTGCACCGTACCGTCGACGAGAAGCTCACGCGCGGTGAGCGATTCGGCGGCCGCGGCCATCGCCGCATCGTGATCGGTCACATTGTCGTAGCGGCCCATCGCATCCAGCACGACGGGCACCTCGTCGATCTCCAGCTTCTCGAGCAGAAACTGCATCTCGTCGAGCGACAGCGGAACCGCCTCGAGCATGGACGGGCCGCGGCCCGCGCCGAGCACCGTCACTTATCGCTCTCCAGCGGTCGCTTCGCCACCGATCACGCCCTCGGCGACGACCCGGCCGTCGGCGAAATGATCGCCGTGCAGGTAATCGGCCCCCTTGTGGTAGGTCTCGTCCTCGTCGTCCTTCTGCACCTGACGGCCCAGCAGCGGGTTGGCACCGGTGACGTTCTGCCGGGCGGCGGCCGGACCGCCCACCTGGACCGCCGGTTCGGCGGGCGCGGTGGCCACGGACGCGTGCCCGCCGCCGAACGAACTGCCCGCGCCCCAGCCCTCGGGGAGCTTGAGGGTGCCCGCGCCGTTGCCGATGCCGACCGAACCACCGAAGGACACCGCGCGGGTCGCCACCGCCGTGGCGCCGCCACCGGCCGCCGCCGCACCGAGACCGGCCATCGGCGCGATGCCCACCGAGGAGGGCGCCGCGGCATTGGTCGCCGCCGCGATGGCGCTACCGGCCACATGTCCCGCGGTGCTTACGCCCGTGCTCGCCATCGAACCGGCGAACTGCACGGCCTGGGTGGCGGCGCTGGCCACACCCGGATTGGAGATGAACGCCTGGGCGGCCGCGACCGCGGTCTGCACCGGATCGGCCTGGGCGCCCTCCTGGAACGCGGTTTCGGAGTTCTGCGCGGCCTCGGCATTGCCCGCGCCGTTGGCGATGGCGGGTGGCATGGCGAATTGGTTCGGGGTGGTGACCTGGGCCGTGGTCGCGGCCTCGTAGGTCTCCATGACCAGTGCGGCGCGCAGGTCCATGGCGGCCTTCGCCGCCTCGGCCACCTCGGCGCTGCCGTTCAGGGCGCCGCCGGTGGAGTGCGCCGCGACGCGGGCCGCCTCGACGGCCGCGATCTCGGGCAGGCTCGGCATGGCCAGCGAGGCCACGGTGTAGGCGGTGGCATTGGCGGCGGCCTTGGCGCCCATCGCGGCGGCCAGCACGCCCTGCTGCTCGGCCCAGCCGGTGAAGCCGGTGAGGCGGGCCAGTGCGGCGATGCCGTTCACACCTTGCATGCCGATGCCGAGTTCGGCCATCACGCGGGCGACGGTCGCGGTCGCGTCGACCCAGGCGGCCGTCAGCGCGCCCCATGCGGTGGCGGCGGCCGAGATCGGAATGGCGTGCGCGCCGGCGTTGAGCGAGATCGAGTTGGCCTCGGCCATGCGGGGCAGCCAGAACACCCCGGTGATCCCTGCGGTCATTGTTACTCCCCTTAACGAATGGTGGTGGCGGGCTCGGGCGGACTACAGTCCGCCGCCGCTGATAGTGACACCGGCGGCATTGCCGAGATCGCCGGCAATGAACGAGGCCACCTGCTGCCGCAGTGTCATGGCGGCGTGGTTCAACTCCAGGATTCCCTGGGCAACCGCCCGATCATGGCTTACCGCAGCCTGATTGAAGTGATTGGCGGCGAGCAGGGAAACCTCCTCGGCGCCGGACGGGAGCACATGGGTCGCCGGACCGCTCAGGCCCGCGGCGGCGGCCAGACGCTCGGCCAGCAGATCGAGTTCCGCAGCGGCCGCGAGGACGACTTCGGGCGCTACATTCGTGAAGCCAACCATTACTCGAACTCCTTCTAGTGGCGGCTGAAGCTCAGTCGGGCCGACGTACGTCTGCCCTTCGGTGGAACCACGAGAATTCCCCCTACGAGTAGATTGGACGCGAGGGCAGCCGATCCGGTTCCCTCACACCCAAAGTTTCTTCCGGCTTGACCCGCTGCGCGGGTCAAGACTAGCCCCATCCCAGCTCATGCAGGCGGTCTTCGTCAATCCCGAAGTAGTGAGCAATCTCATGGATCACGGTGATCGCGACCTCCTCGACCACCTCGTCCTCGCTGTCGCACATCTCGAGAATGGCGTCGCGATAGATCGTGACCGTATCGGGAAGCGCTCCGCCGTAATGGCTATCGATTCGCTCGGTGAGGGCGATGCCCTGATAAAGCCCGAGCAACTGCGGATCCTCGGAGTTGCGGGGTTCGATCAACACCACCACGTTGTCGATGGCCCGCGCCAATTCCGGCGGAATCATATCCAACGCGTCGGCGACGAGTTCCTCGAATCGAGCCTCCGACATGCGAACCGACACGGCGACTACCGCGGCGGCGCGGCGCCCGGCAGCGGGGCCGGAGTGGAACGCCCGGAGTTGGGCGGCGGCACCGGGGCCTGGCCGTCGATCAGGATGTCGCCCTTGGCCGAACCGGTGATCGTCGCGAACCCATCCTGAGAACCCTTGCCCACCAGGCAGTTCAGCTTCTTGCTGCCGACCAGCCAGCTGCGCGCGTCAAGGTTGTCCCAGAAGATGGTGAGCGTCTTGTTGATCAGCGCGTCCTGGCCGCCCAGATAGTCGCCCGCCGCCCGCGCGCATTCGTCCTGCATGAACTTGTCCTGGTCGCCGTTGTTCGGCGGGCCGCCGGTGAAGTGCGCGCCCAGGTCGACCACCGACATGACCTCGTAGGCATGCGGTTTCGCGCAGTCGACCGGTTCGTTGGTGGGCAGGCTCTGGTTGATGCCGACGCACGTACCCGGATCGAAGGTCCGCGACTGATCGCTGTCGCGGACCCGGCCGACGGTCTGCTGGGTCGCGTTGCCGGTCGCGCTGACCAGTTGCAGCCCACATCGGATGGTGCGGTCGCCGTTGCGCCAGCCCGGTTCGCCCGGGTTGATCATGCCCACCACGAATCGGCCGCGCGGGTCGAGCCGCCCGCCAAGGTAGGCCGCCGCCGCGGGCGTGCAGTGCTCGTCGCGCAGTTCGGCGAAGCGCAGCGAGTCGGGGAAGCGGGAGCCCGGCCCGAATTCGCGGCCCGGATACGCGCTCAGGTCGATATCCGCAGTGACCTCGAACAGGTGCTTGTCCGCGCAGTTGACCTTGTTCAGATCCAGCGTCTTGGGATTGCTCCAGGTCAGGCAGTCACCCGAGCGCGCGGTGCCGAAGGCGGAGTTGGCCCGCCCGGTCGGCGGCGGCCCGCCCGGATCGTGCGCCTCGAGCCCGTTCTTGCTGCGGAAGCCGGATATGGACAGCGTCACCAGCGCCGCGACCACCGCACCGATGGCCACGGCCAGCAGACCCCAGCGCAGCTTGTGCGCGGGCAGGTGGACCCGCCCGGCCGGGCCGCGCGGGGTCGGGGACGTCGGCGAATCGGGACCGGCCGGTGGCTCGGTTCCGGATTCGGGCTCCTGGGACGGCACATCGTGGGAGGACATCGCGCTCCATGATGGCAGCGCGCGGCGGGCGCCGCCACGATCGGATCCGGATCGCCGGACGGCGAGCCCGGGTAATAGGCTGGCTGCTCGTGATCGACCTGCGATTCCTGCGCGAGAACCCGGACGCCGTGCGTGCCTCCCAGCGAGCCCGCGGCGAGGACCCGGCCCTGGTGGACGCCCTGCTGGCGGCCGACGAGGCGCGCCGCGCCGCGGTGGCGACCGCCGACAACCTGCGCGCCGCTCAGAAGGAGCTGGGCAAGCGGGTCGGCAAGGCGTCCCCGGACGAGCGGCCCGCGCTGCTGGCGCAGGGGCGGGAGCTCTCGGCCCAGGTGAAGGAGGCCGAGGCCGCCGAGGGCGTCGCCGACGCCGAACTCGACGCCGCGCACCGCGCCATCTCCAATGTGGTGCAGCAGGGCGCGCCCGCGGGCGGCGAGGACGATTACGTCGTGCTCGAAACGGT
Organism: Nocardia sp. CDC159; assembly: GCF_023740735.1. Classification (GTDB taxonomy): domain Bacteria; phylum Actinomycetota; class Actinomycetes; order Mycobacteriales; family Mycobacteriaceae; genus Nocardia; species Nocardia pulmonis. Next base: position 79,512 of record NZ_JAMRXH010000011.1, on the reverse strand, counting down.
GGGCACGCCGCGGCAGTTCGACTTCGAGCCGAAGGACCACCTGGAACTGGGCGAGGCGCTGGGCCTGGTGGATATGGAGCGCGGCGCCAAGGTGTCCGGCTCGCGGTTCTACTTCCTGACCGGCTACGGCGCGCTGCTGCAGCTGGGCCTGCTGCAGCTGGCCGCGCAGCGCGCGGTGGCCAACGGATTCACCATGATGATCCCGCCGGTGCTGGTGCGCCCGGAGATCATGGCGGGCACCGGATTCCTGGGCCAGCACGCCGCCGAGGTCTACCACCTCGCCGACGACGATCTGTATCTGGTCGGCACCTCGGAGGTGCCGCTGGCCGGTTACCACTCCGGGGAGATCCTCGATCTGAGTGCGGGACCCAAGCGGTACGCGGGCTGGTCGTCGTGCTTCCGGCGCGAGGCGGGCAGCTACGGCAAGGACACCCGCGGCATCATCCGCGTGCACCAGTTCGACAAGGTCGAGATGTTCGTCTACTGCAGGCCCGAGGACGCCGATGCCGAGCATCGACGGCTGCTGGACTGGGAGAAGGACATGCTCGCCGCGCTCGAGGTGCCGTACCGGGTGATCGATGTGGCCGCGGGCGATCTGGGCAGCTCGGCCGCCCGCAAATTCGATTGCGAGGCTTGGGTACCCAGCCAGCAGACCTACCGTGAGCTCACCTCGACCTCGAATTGCACCACCTTCCAGGCCCGCCGGCTGTCGGTGCGCTATCGCGACGAGAACGGCAAGCCGCAGATCGCCGCCACCCTCAACGGCACGCTGGCGACCACGCGCTGGCTGGTCGCGCTGTGGGAGAACCATCAGCAGGCCGACGGTTCGGTGCGGGTGCCCGCCGCACTCGTCCCATTCGTCGGGCGTGAGGTCCTGGAACCGTTGCGGTAACTGATAATTCGCGAGCAATCCGGTCGCTACGGACATAGCGACCATGCGGCGGCCGGTGCGCTGCCGAGCAGGCGAATCCGCGACTTTGCCGGTCGATTCCTGCGGATGTGACTACTGCTCAGGTCGGTTGGCTCTAGGCTATGCACCGTGCGAGGAATCGGGTCTCGCGGCGATACCCGCACGCGAGTGCGGGCCGCATCGGCGCTGGCGACGGCAATGGTCATGGCACGAACCACCGGAGCGTTCTACGTCATGGGTGGTGTGCTGGGCCTGCTCATCACTGCCGTCGCCCCGGGCAACGAGGGTAATCGCCCGCTGGTCGGCATCGCCGCCGCGACGGCACTGGTACTGGGCATCAGCCTGCTGATCTGGGGTCCGCGGCTGCCGCATTCGATTCACCACGGGTACGTCGCCGTCGCCACCGTGCTGGTGACCGTTGCGGTGCACTGGTTTCCGAATACCGTCGGCGCGATCAGCCTGGCGGCGTTCTACGTGTTCATCGCCTGCGATGCCGCGATCTTCTTTGCCTGGCAATGGGTTGCGGCGCATGTGGCGTTCGCGGTGGTGCTGTGCTTATGGGTGGTGCCCTCGCGCGGACTGCCGTGGTGGTCGGGCATGATTCCGGCCGGGGTGACCGTGGGCGTGGGCATCGTGGTCGGCATCCTGACCCGGATGGCCTCCGACGCCGATATCGATGTGCTCACCGGATTGCTGAACCGGCGCGGCTTCGATCGGGCGCTCAACGGCGCGATCGCGCACGCCACCCGGACCGGACAGGGGCTGGCGCTGGTGCTCGTCGATCTCGATCGCTTCCAGAAGATCAACGACCATCTCGGTCATCGCGCGGGTGACGCGGTGCTGCAGCGGGTGGCCGACGCCTGGCAGAAACTGCTCCAGCCCGATCAGCGTCTGGCCCGCTACGGCGGCGACGCGTTCGCACTGCTGTTGCCCAACACCACCGAACAGGCCGCGATTCTGCTCACCGAGCAACTGCGGGCCGCGGTCACCACGGGCTGTTCGGCGGGTGTCACCTCGTGGCAGCCGGGCGAGTCGGGCTCCCTGCTGGTGAGCCGCGCCGACGTGGGCCTGTATCGAGCCAAGCAGGCCGGACGCAATCGGACGGTGCTGGAGTCCTCGCGGCAGCTGCCGCTGGCCGTGGAGCTGCGCGAGGCGATCGACAGCGGCGCTTTGGACGTGCACTATCAGCCCATCGTGAGCCTGAGCGAGGGCGGCGCCAAGGCCGTCGGCGTGGAGGCCCTGCTGCGCTGGTCGTCCAGCGCCCAACCGGATGTCACCACCGAGGGGCTGATTCGGGTCGCCGAGGAGTACGACCTCATTTCCGATCTGGACGAGCTCGTGCTGCGGCGCGCCTGCGCCGACGCCGCGCGCCTGCAGGAGACCTTCGCCCAGCTCGATCTCACGCTCAACGTAAATGTGAGCGGCCTCGAACTGGCCGAATCCGATTACGCCGAGCGGGTTTCCGGCATCCTGGCCGATACCGGCTGGCCCGCCGAGCAATTGGTGCTGGAGGTGACCGAGAGCGAGCTGGCCGCCGAATCCCAGACCGCCATCGGCAATCTGAACAAGCTGCGCGAGCGCGGTGTGCGAATCGCCATCGACGACTTCGGCACCGGCTACTCCTCGCTGAGCCGCCTGGCCACCATCCCCAGCGACATCCTCAAGGTCGATCAGTCCTTCGTCGCGGCCATCCGCTCCGATTCCCCGGCTCCGCCGCTGCTCGGAGTCATCGCGGCGCTGAGTAAATCGCTGGACCTGCAGGTCATCGCCGAGGGCGTGGAGACCGAATATCAGGCGGCGGTGCTCACCGAGCTCGGCTTCGCCCTCGCCCAGGGCTACCACTACAGCGATTCGCATCCGGTCTCGGCGTTGATCAGCGACCTCAACGAGTCGCGCGGGCTGGTCGGCGCGGGTGCTCCGGAGCGGGAGTACTCCGGCAACGGCTGGATTCCGATGGACGATCCGGGCCGCAACTGACCCACCCCGAAGGTCCGCGAGCTACCGGATGAGAATGTTTTCGGTAGCCGATCAGCGGGCAGAAAGGGTGATATGTCAACGCTCAACGTCGCCGTCCTCGGGTACGGGCTGGCGGGCTCGGTCTTTCACGCGCCGCTGATCGCCGCCGAGCCGCGCATGCGGGTCGCGGCCGTGGTGACCTCCTCGGCGGAGCGGGCGGACCAGGCCCGTCGCGAGCATCCCGGCGTACGCGTTCTCGCCTCGGCCGACGAACTGTTCGCCGATCCCACCGGCATCGATCTCGCGGTCGTCGCGACGCCGAATCGCACCCATGTCCCGCTGGCGGAACAGGCGCTGGCGGCCGGGCTGCCGGTGGTGGTGGACAAGCCGTTCGCGCTGACGGCCGCCGAGGGGGAGCGGGTGATCGCCGCGGCGCGACGGGCCGGGCTGGCGCTGAGCGTATTCCAGAACCGCCGCTGGGACAGCGACTTCCGCACCATTCGCCGGTTGATCGGCGATGGCGAGCTGGGCGAGGTGCGTCGCTTCGAATCCCGCTTCGAGCGCTGGCGGCCGGTGAGCAAGGGCGGCTGGCGTGAGGTCGGCGACGCGGCCGAGGGCGCGGGCATCCTCTACGACCTGGGCAGCCACCTGGTCGACCAGGCGTTACACCTGTTCGGTCCGGTCACCGAGGTCTACGGCGAACTGGACTCCCGCCGCGCGGAGGTGCGCGCGGACGACGACGCGTTCCTGGCGCTCACCCACGCCTCGGGCGTGCGCTCGCACCTGTGGATGAGCGCCGTCGCTCCCCAACTGGGACCGCGGTTCCGCGTGCTGGGCGCCGAAAGCGGCTACCTCTGCTACGGCCTGGACCCACAGGAGGCCGCCCTGCGCTCGGGCCGCCGCCCCGACGACGGAAAGCCCTGGGGCACTGTCGAACCCGAGGCCTGGGGCCTGCTCGGCGTCGAAGGCGATACCCGGCAGATCCCCAGCGAGCCCGGTGACTATCCGGCGTTCTACGCGGGTATGGCCGATGCGCTGCTCGAGGGCGCGCCGGTGCCCGTGGATCCGGGCGATGCCGTTGCGGCGCTGCGAGTTCTGGAGCGCGCCCGGCAGGGGTGATCGCGAAAGTCGTGCCGCCGTTCCCCTTTCGGCGGCCGGGCGATGTGTCATCGTGCGGACATGCTGATCGAATACGGGGTGTGGGTGCTGCGATTGGCCCTGGCGGGCGTGTTCGGACTGTCGGCCTGGGGGAAGTGGGCGGATCGGAGCGGGACCGGGCAGGCGATGGCGGAGTTCGGGGTGCCGGTGCGATGGGCGCCGGTGGCGGCTCGGGTGCTGCCGGTGGTCGAGGCGGTGCTCGCGGTCGGGCTGCTGTTGCCCCGGGCAGGGGTGGGAGCGGGGGTGCTCGCGCTGGTGTTGTTGCTGGTGTTCACTGCCGCGGTGGGGCGATTGCTGCGGCGTGGGAAGCATCCCGCCTGCTCCTGTTTCGGGGCGATGAGCGCGCCGATCGGCGGGCGGACGCTGATTCGAAACGGGGTGCTGATCGCCATGGCCGTGCTCGTGACGGCGGGATCGATCGGGTATCCCCGGGTGCCGCTGGGCCTTTCGGTCGAGCGCGCGGTCGGCACGGCGGTCGCGGCCGGGCTCGCGGCGCTGGTGGTGCTGCTGTTCGGCGAGGTGCGGGCGCTGCGGCGGCGGGTGGACGAGCAGGCGCTGTCCACGCTCGGCGCGGAGGGGCTGCCGGTGGGGGCGGTGGCGCCGGAATTCGAATTGCTCGACACCCGGGGCGGCCGGGTCTCGTTGGAAACGTTGCAGCGCAACGGTCGTCAGCTGCTGCTGGTCTTCGTGCATCCGGCGTGTGAGATGTGTGCGGCGCTGGCGCGGGAGTTGCCGCGCTGGCGGGTACGGGCACAGAGGGCGCTCACGATCGCGGTCGTGGGCAACGGTGCGGTCGACGAGTATGCGGAGTGGGGGCGCAGGCAGGGGCTGGGGGAGATTCCGGTGCTGGTTCAGCAGGGTAACGAGGCGGCGCTGCGGTATCGGGTGCGCGGCACGCCCTCGGGGGTGCTGATCGATGCCGAGGGGCGGGTGGCGGCGCCGGTCGCCCGCGGGGCCATGGCGATCCGGGAGCTGATCGGGCGGGCCGAAGCCGTTGCGCGGCAGTGACCGCCGCCGGAATCAGGGTGCTTGTCCGGAAAAATCGGATGGTTCACCCGAACGTCCGTGTTATCCGTAAAGATACAGGTCGGTTCTCCAATTATGTTGCCGCGCAATCGTTTTCGGCGTCAAGGGTGATTGTCCGGATCTACCATCGATATGTCCCGTTCTCCCCCGCCGAATCATCGAGGTGAAAACCATGGCGGACTTCGCATTCACCGATTACTCCGGCAAGGAATTCGTCATCCGGCTGACCAATGAGCAGCGCATCGCCGAGGCGCGCCGCATCCTCTCCGGTGAGGAGCAGATGTCGGTGCACGTCATGGGCCGCATTCGCAAACAACGGGTCGACTACAACCCGGAATGGGACTTCCACCTCGATCCGGACACGATCACCTTCTTCACCGTGGCGATCGAGGTGTGCGATGCGAGCATCACCTATGTCGAGGACCACCTCGACGAGGCGTGCGGCGCCTTCCTGCCGGGCTGCTTCTGGTGCCCGTGGTCGTCGAAGCTCACCCGCGAGCTCACCGCTTAGAGCTTGCGCGCCCGCAACTCATGACCCTTGGAGGTCTTGCAGCGTCCGCTCTCCAGATCCCACTGCCAGCCGTGCAGATTGCAGGTGAGCGTGGTGCCTTCCACCACACCGAATTTGGACAGGTCGGCCTTGAGATGCGGGCAGCGGCGCTGCACCTCCCAGCCCGCGAGTTCGGTGGAGGCCGAATCGTCGTGCGCCTCGGCGAACCAGCCGTCGGCATAGGCGATGCGCTCGTCGGTCAGGCATTTGAAGAAGGTGTAGAGGAATTCGTTGTAGCCGCCGATCCGCCAGGCCTGGAAGCGGGTGGACAGGAAGATGGTGTTCACCCAGTCGGGTTCGTTGTCCCGCAATACGGTTCGAACCAGCTGGGGATCGATGCGGAAACCGTAGCGGTATTTGCCCTCACCGTCGATCGGGCCGCGGACCACGCGCTTGGGGAAGTCCAGCACCACGGTCTCCTCGCCGAGCACCAGCCCGACCGGATAGCCGATGCCGTCGCAGATCAGATCGCTCTGCGCCATGATCGGCTCGAACAGCTCCTTGAGCTGCGGCAGCAGCGGACCGTCCGCCGTTGCCCAGGAGGCCTTCTCGGCCGCGAGCACCGGGGCCATCCGCTGCGCCATATCCTCGATGTAGGCGGCCTTGTCGTTCCAGATCTCGGCCGGATCGAACGGGTGCGACAGCTCCAGTTCGCGCCCACGCACATCGGCGACCGAGCCCGGAATCATCAGCACCCCGCCCTCGTGACCGTTGCGGCGCATCTCCTCGAGGAACACCATCTGGTCGGGAAAGATATTGCCCGTCTCCGCGCCGTCGCCGGTGTCGTTGAGATAGCGCAGCTCATCGTCCAGGAAGACGGGCGGACCGGCCGAGGGCACCACCCAGGTCGCGCCGACCTGATCGATGTAGCTGCGCGCCCGGTCCATGCCGCGCTGGCGCTTCTGCTTGCCGAAGTTGGCCTTGGTGCGGTTCGGGATGTCGTAGACCATCGGGTACCAGATGGCGCCCGAGTACTGCAACAGGTGGATGTCGATGTGGCCGAACGCCTCGTGCAGTACGTCCATGTCGACCGGGCGCGCGTCGTTCATGTTGAAGCACACGGTCTCGCCGTCCGAGACGACCAAGCCCGAGTCGCCGATCGGGCCGTCGGCGGGAGCGCGCAGCGCGATGATCATGATGTCCAGCTCGCCGCCCGGACCGGTGACGGTGTGCTTGACCGAGTCCTCGGTCTCGACGAACTTGTGGAAGCCCAGCTTCTCCAGCTCGCGCTTCAGGTCCGGCACCGGATAGTCGGGCAGCAGGACCGTGGCGTCCTTGTTCACGTGCTCGGCGAGATTCTTCGCGTCGAAGTGGTCGCGGTGCAGATGCGAGACGTAGAGGAAATCGCAGTCGCCCAGCTCGTCCCAGTCCAGCCCGGTGTTGTCCGGAAACGGGAACCACGAGCCGAAGTACGCCGGGTTGACCCAGGGATCGCAGAGGATCGTCCCGGCCGCGGTGCGGATGTGGAATCCGGCGTGTCCGACGCTGGTGATCTGCACGAAGAAGCCCTTCCTGAACCGTTGCCAGCCACCCAGGGTAGCGGTTAGGCGGAAACGTCGCCGATGCAGTAACCCCGCTCGCCCGACTTCAGCGTGAAGGTCCGCTCGCGTTGCGCGCCGGACGCCCCGGTGACCGGGACCGACACCGTCGTGTAGTCGCCGCGCAGCGGCTGCGAGGTGAGCGAATCGTCGACGAACGAGCGCACCGGGCCGAGTTTGCCGGGCGCGCTCGCCAGCGGTGCGGCCGCGGTGCGACCGGCGCCGGTGGGATCCCAGCCGACGCCCGCCGCGCAGACCAGCGGATGGGTGGTCTCCTTGTCCGCCGGATCGATCGGATTACCGGTGAGCCGGGCCAGATAGCGGCGCACGGTATGCCGGGCGTCGGCGTCGTCGAAGACCTCCGCGCCGGTGGGGACGACGCGCGGGCAGGCGTAGCCGGTCGCGATATCGGTGCGCTGGGCGACGACACTGACCCCCGCGCGCGGGTTCTGCCACACGATCCGGGTGCCGTCGTCCACCCCGACCTGGCGCAGGGCGTCGAGGATCGCCTGCTTGTCGGCGTACATGGAGTCCACATTGCGCGGCGCCATGGTCCAGCAGCGCTTCTGCAGGGTCTGCGGTGACGCCGACTGCAGATCCATCGCCCAGCGGGTCAGCGCGTCGGCGGCCGCCGGGTCGGGTGTCGCCAGCGCGACGGTGACCGAGGAGTAGCCCGGTGCGGTGCCCGGCGAGGGTACGGCCGCCGCGATGGAGGTGGCGGTGTGCGGGCGGGTGTCCCGCGGTCGCTGCGGTGAGTCGGATCCCTCGATGCCGACCACGGAATCACATCCCGTCAGCAGGCCGACGCTCAGCAGTGCGACAGCGCCCACCAGGGCGGTACGGGTGAATTGTGCACTGTGCCTAAAAGATTCCCGCACTGCCGGTCGGGGGCGTTCCACTGCGTCGGACCTCTTTCGTATGCAGTACTCGGTACCGGGTGTGACAGCGACTACGCTACCGAAATTGTGGAACCCGTCTACCGGACGATCATCGGCCTGGCCCGCACGGTCTTTTTTGTCCAGGGCCTGAAATTCGACGTCAAGGGGGATGAGCACATCCCCGCCGAGGGTGGCGCGGTCATCGCCATCAACCACACCGGGTACATGGACTTCACCTATGCCGGGCTGCCCGCGCGCACGCCCAAGCGGTACATCCGGTTCATGGCCAAGAAGGAGGTCTTCGACGACAAGATCTCGGGGCCGATCATGCGCGCCCTCAAGCACATCCCGGTGGATCGGTCGGCGGGTGCGGATTCGTACCAGGCGGCGGTCGAGTATCTGCGCCGCGGTGAGCTGGTCGGGGTCTATCCGGAGGCCACCATCAGCCGCAGCTTCGAGATCAAGGAATTCAAGTCGGGAGCGGCGCGGATGGCCATCGAGGCCGGGGTGCCGATCGTTCCGATGGCGATCTGGGGCGCGCAGCGGGTGTGGACGAAGGGACATCCGAAGCGCCTGGGACGCACGAACACTCCCATTTCGATCGTGGTCGGCGAGCCGATCCAGCCGCCCGTCGTCGATTCGGGCAATATCGCCGAGCCCGCGGCGGAGCTGACCCGCAAGCTGCGATCGGTGATGCAGGATCTGCTGCTGGAGGCGCAGAAGGACTACGTGCACGAGCCCGGCGCGTATTGGGTTCCGGCCCGCCTGGGCGGGGGTGCGCCCACACTGGAAGAGGCCGATGCGATGGATGCGGCCGAGGCCGCGGAGAAGGCGGCCAAGCGTAAGGCGGCCGAATGAGCCGTGAGTAGGGGAGTCTCGAGGGTATGGCGCGTGAACCGGTCTTCGATGTCCTGACCGGCCTGGTCAAAACGATCTTCAAGGTGCAGGGCCTGCGGATCGATATCGAGGGGCAGGAACATATTCCGCGCCGCGGCGGGGCCGTGCTGGCCGTGAATCACACGGCCTATCTGGATTTCATGGAAGTCGGTCTGGTGGGCCGCAATTCGGGCCGCAATGTCCGCTACATGATGAAGGCCGAGCTCGAACACGGCATCGTCGGCTGGTTGATGAAGCGCTGCAAGGCGATCGGCGTCGACCGCACCGCCGGGGCGCGGTCCTTCGAACGGGCGGTAGCGGCGCTGCGCGACGGTGAAATCGTGGTCGTCTATCCGGAGGCCACCATCAGCCGCAGCTTCGAGCTGAAGGAATTCAAATCCGGCGCCGCCCGGATGGCGCTCGCTGCCGACGTTCCGATCGTCCCCATGATCATCTGGGGCGCGCAGCGCATCTGGACCAAGGACATCCCGAAACAGCTGGGCCGCCACCGCTTTCCGATCAACATCCGCATCGGCGAACCCCTCCACCCGCACGGCCCCGCCGACGCCCTCACCGCCGAATTGCGCCTGAGCATGGAACAACTGCTGCACCGCGCCCAGCAGAACTACGAGATGCCGCCCGGTGCGCGCTGGGTCCCCGCCCGGCTCGGCGGCACCGCACCCACCCTCGAACAGGCCGCGGTCATCGAACAGCAGGAGCTGGCCCGCCGCCGCGCCGCGGCCCAGCGCCGCGCCGAACAGCGGAACCGCCGCGCCGCGGACGAATAGCGGCCGCCGCGCGCAGGGTCGCGTCGAGATAGACCAGCAAGACCCCAGGAACACGCGCCGCCGCCCCGTATCGGTCGCCCAGCCGTCCGATCACCGGCGTGAGGACGGCGCTGACCAGCAGCGGCGCGCTCAGCACCGTCCGGTCGCGGCTGCTGGCCGACGATCCGGCCGCGGAGTTCGAATGGGCGCTGCGCAGCCTCCTGGACGGTGTGCTCGGACCGGAGGTCTGACCGGTGGATCTGCTGGTCAGGCGTCCGTTTCCGACACGCCGCCCGGCACGCCCGGGTGACCAGCAGACACACACCCCTCCCAGCGTGTCGCGCCGGGACTAGATACCGTTCGGAATCATGACGCGCTATGTGATGCCGGCGGAATCCGCTCCACATGCCCGAACCTGGCTGGCCTGGCCCGCCAAGGAATCGGTGTGGGAGGAACTGCTGCCGGATGCGCGTGCCGACGTCACCCGATTGGCCCGCGCGATCGCCGAGCGGGAGCCGGTCACCATGATCGCGCGCCGCGAGCATGTGGAGGACGCGCAGCGGGCCTGCGGGCCGGAGGTGGAGGTGGTCGCCGCGCCGCTGGACGATCTGTGGATCCGCGATACGGGCCCGACCTTCGTCCTCGATGCCGACGGCATGCCGGTCGGACTCGACCTCAATTTCAATGGCTGGGGGCAGAAGGCCGAGTACCACATGGACGCCAAGGTGGCCCGAAAGGTCCTGGAAATCGCGGGAATCGAGCGGATGATGGCGCCGATCGTGGCCGAGGGCGGCGCGATCGAGGTCGACGGCGCGGGCACCATGCTCGCGACCGAGAGTTCGCTGATCAACCCGAACCGCAATCCGGACCTGCGACACGAGGACATCGAGCGGGCGGTGGCCGATCTGCTCGGCATCGGCAAGGTGGTCTGGCTGCAGGGCGTCGCCGACGAGGATGTGACCGACTGCCACGTGGACGCCGTCGCCCGCTTCGCCCGCCCCGGCGTCATCCTGCTGGACTGGCCGGTCGATCCGGACCCCGCCGACGTCTTCGCTCGCGCGGCCACCCGGGCCCGCTCCCGGCTGGCCGAGGCCACCGACGCCGCGGGCCGCCACTTCGAGATAGTCGAACTGCCCCAGCCGAATCGAGCCGATATGTCCGGCACCCGCGGCCCCGACTTCCTCTACTCCTACGCCAACTTCTATGTCGGCAACGACGCCGTCTACCTACAGGCCTACGGCGACCGCCGCAGCGACGACCGCGCCGCCGGCATCGTCGCCGACGTCTTCCCCGGCCGCGAGGTGGTGCCCGTGGAATACAACGCGGTCGCCGAGGGCGGCGGCGGCATCCACTGCTCCACCCAGCAGCAACCGGCGTAGCTCAGCTCGGATCGGATCCGCGGATCGCGGCGAACCACACCGCCGCACCCGCGAAAACGGTAGTGGCACAGGCGAATGCCGCCAACCCACCGCCGACCACATACACCCAGAACACCCCCGCGAACGGCGCGGCCACGGCCGACTGCGCATCCAGCAGCAGCCGCCGCCCCACCCGCGCGGCCCGCACCGCTTGCGCGCCCCCCTCCGGATCCACCCGCGTCGGATTGTCCACCAGCCGCCCCACCGGCTCCGAATCACGCGGCGCCCCCGATGGATACAGCCGCCGCCCACCGACGCGCACGGCGCCGCCCCCGAATTCGGCCTCCGCCTCCGCCAGCGTCACCAGCGCGGGATCGAAATACACCGGCAGCCAACGGTTCCGTCCGCCCACCCGAAACTCCAGCCAGGACCGGCTGACCAGCCGATACTGCTGCCGCACCCGCCTGCACCGCACCACCCCCGGCGGCACGGCCCGCCCGCGCACCACCCCGTATGCCACCGCGAACCGAACCGCCGTGTACGCCACGATGATCAGCGCCACCGTCCCCACCAGGCTCACCTGCTCCAGACCGCCGAACGGCGCCCAGGCGAGGCAGATCGCCAGGGCGCCGATGGTGGTGAGAGCCGGGTAGGCCAGGGGGTGGCCCGCACCGGGGGTCACTTGGCGAAGCCGACCTTCGTGTAATCGGGAGAAGCCAGGCCGAAGGAGCCCCAGTTCGCGACCTCCTCGCGCTGCGCGGTCAGGCCCGCGGACTGCACGATCGGCAGCGAGAAGACCTCATCGAAGATCATTTTGTCGCATTGATTGGCCATCTCGATGGCCTTCTTGGGATCCAGCTCCGACAGGGTCCGATCGATCAGGGCGTTGAGCTCGGGTGTGCCGATCCGGCCCTTGTTGCCCTGCATATTGTTCGGATCGAAGTAGTAGATCTGGCGCAGTGCCCCCAGCGGGAGCACGCTACCGCTCCAGCTGAACTGCGCGATATCGAAGTTGCCCGGATCGATCACGTCGGTGAAGAGCCCATTGCCCGGATAGGTCTGGATTTCGACCTTCACCCCGATCTTCGCGAGGTTCTGCTGCAGGACCTGTGCGGTCTGCACCCATGTTTCCTGCTGGTACATGACATCGCGGAGCACGAGTCTGCGGCCGTCCTTCTCGCGGACATCACCGTTGAGCTTCCAGCCCAGCTCGTCCAGTTCCTTCGCGGCCTGGTCGGGGTTGTACGCCACGGACGCGGCATTGTCCTGGTAACCCTGCTGACCGATGCCGAAGATGTGGTTGTTCAACGGCTTCGGGTCCTCGACGACGCCGTGCTGATTGGTGGTGGCGATCGCTTCGCGGTCGATGCCCTTCGCGATCGCTCGACGCACCGCGGGGTCGGCGAGGATCGAACCCGGTGCGCCGTTGAAGGTGAAATGCGAATAGGCGGGCGAGGGTGTGCGGCGAACCTTGATGCCGGGGACACCCGACGCGCTGGTGAGCTCGTCGAGGCCGGAGATGCCGACCGTATCGATTTCGTTGTTCTGCAGGGCCTGGATGCGGGCGGAGTAATCCAGCACGCTGAATGTCACCGTGTCGAGCTTCGGCGTCTCGCCCCACCATTTCGGATTGCGCCCCAGGACGATTCGGTTCTGCGTCCGATCGATCGTGGTGATCATGAACGGACCGGCGCTCACCGGCATTCCACTGCGGTACAGATCCGAGAATGCCTTCGGGTCGGCGGTCGCCGCCTTCGGATACAGGGTGCCGAACTGCCCCTTCCATTCCGCGTAGTGCTGTTTGAATGTCACGATGGCCTGGCGGTCGTCGACGCCGCGCTCGACCTTCTCGACCCGATCGAATCCCAGCGGAGCGCTGATCAGGAACTCCTTGTTCCTTCCGCTCAGCGCCGCGGCTTGGGAGGCCATGTCCTCCCACGTGATCGGGCTGCCGTCGGACCAGACCGCCTTCGGATTGATCGTGTAGGTGACCTGCTGCGGGTCCTTGTTCGTCAGCTGGATATCGGTGAAATAGTTGTGGTCGATGGTGAGTTCTCCGGCCGCATTCGACTGGAACGCACTCGGTATCGTCCACGCCACCACGTCCCCGGCGTCTTGGTCGGAGTCCACGTGCAGGGTATTGAAGGTTTCGGGGAACGACGTGATCGCAAGCCGCAGATTCCCGCCGTCGCGCACCTCGTCACGCGGCTTGGGATTTATGTCGTTGGTCGTGCCCACCTTGTTGCTGCCCGCCTCCGGGCCGCCGCCGGAACCACACCCCGACAAGACCAAACCCAGGGCGACCATCGGGATCGCGGCACGAATCACTGTCGAACGAATCCGCATGGATCGCTCCTTCCGTCGAGCGGGGGTTATTTGAGGAAGCCGACCTTCGTCCAGTCCAGGGTGGCCAGACCACGGGCGCCGTAGTTGGCGATCGTGTCCTTGACCGCGACGATTCCCGGCGACTGCAGCAGCGGCAGCGAATGGCCCTCCTCCCAGATCTTGCGATCGACCTGGTTTGCCAGCTCGATGGCCTTCTTCGGATCCAGTTCGGAGATCGTCTGCTCGATCAGGGCATTCAGTTCGGGCGAGCCGATCCGGCCGTAGTTGCCCTGCAGATCGTTCGGATCGTAGCCCCAGATCTGCGGCATGCCGTTCAACGGGAACGCGTCACCCACCCAGGTCCACTGCCCGACATCGAAATTGCCCGGCTGAATCCAGTCGCGGAAGAATCCGGTGCCCGGCTTGGTCTCGATATTCAGCTTCACACCGACGCGTGCCAGGTTCTGCTGCATGATCTGGGCCATCTGCACCCAGACGTCCTGTTGGTACATCACGTCGCGGATCTCCAGCTTGCGGCCGTCCTTTTCCCGGACGTCACCGTTGAGCTTCCACCCCAGGGCGTCGAGTTCCCGCGCGGCGGCGTCGGGATCGTAGGGCAGGCTGTTGTCCTGGAAGCCGGTCTGACCCTCGAGGTAGATGTGGTTGTTCAGGGGATGGGGGTTGGCTACGAGCCCGTTGTGGATGGCGGTGGCGATGCCCTGCCGGTCGATGGCCTTCATGATCGCCACGCGCAGTTTCGGATCGGACAGAATGGATCCGGGTGCACCGTTGAAAGTGAGGTGTGACCACTGGGTGGCCGGGGTGCGGCGAATGGCCACTCCGGCAATGCCCTCGACGGTCTTCAGCTGGTCACGGTTGCTCACTCCGGCAGCATCGAGCTCGTTGTTCTGCAGGGCGGGAATGTCCGCGGCAACGTCTTGGACGCTGAACGTAATGGTGTCCAATTTAGGTGTGGCCCCCCACCATTTCGGGTTGCGCCCCAATACGATCCGCCCCTGCGTGCGGTCGATGGACTGGATCTGGAACGGCCCCGCCGTCACGGGCAGCCCATCGACGAGGCTCTTGTTGAACGCCTCCGGAGTGCCGGTCACCGACTTCGGATAAAGCATGCCGTTACCGGCGAACTGCGCCTTCCACTCCGCGAAATGCTTGCTGAAGGTGATGACGGCCTGCCGATCGTCGACCCCCCGCTCGACCTTCTCCACACGGTCGAATCCGACCGTACCGGCGATCAGGAACGCCTTGTCGCGCCCGCTCATGGCCGCCGCTTCCGACGCGATGTCCTCCCAGGTGATCGGGGTGCCGTCGGACCAGACCGCCTTGGGGTTGATGGTGTAGGTGACCTGCTGCGGATCGGTTTTCGTCAGTTCGACGCTGGTGAAGTAGTCGGTGTTGACCGTGGTGTTGCCCGCCGCGTCGATCCGGAAGGCCTGCGGCAGCATCGCCCGTGCCATGCTCGCGACCGGGGCCTCGTTTCCGTCGACCATGAGCGTGTTCCAGTTGACGGGAAATCCCGACACCGACAGCCGCAGATTCCCCCCGTCCCGCAGATCGGCGACGTCGTGCGGATTGATGTCGTTGGTCGTTCCGACCGCGGCCGTTCCGGTCCCGCCCCCGTCGTCGGATCCGGCGCATCCGGACAGGGCCAAACCCAGTGCGACCACGGGGATTACGGCCCGGGTAACTGTCGAACGAATCCGCATGGATCGCTCCTTCCGTCGGGGGAGGGTTACTTCGTGAAGCCGATCTTGGTGTAGTCATAGGACGCCAACCCCGCCGCCCCGAAGTTGGCGAGGTCGGGCCGCACCCCCCAGTTGCCCGGGTCCTGGGTCAGCGGCAGCGAGAATCCCTCGTCGAAGATCATGCGGTCCGCCTCGTTGGCCAGCTCGAGGGTCTTGCCGGGGTCCAGTTCGGAGAGGGTGCGGTCGATCAGGGCGTTGAGTTCGGGGGAGCCTATGCGGCCGAAATTGCCCTGTTTGTTGTCGGGGTTCAGGGCGTAGATCTGCGGGAGGCCGCTGAGCGGGAAGGCGTCGCCCTGCCATTGGAATTGGGCCAGGTCGAAATCGCCGGGGATGAAGACCTCGGAGAAGATGTTCTGGCCGGGGCGGGCGTCGATGATGAGCTTCACGCCGACGCGGGCCAGGTTCTGCTGGATCAGCTGGGCGACCTTGACCCAGGTCTCGTTGTTGTACATGACGTCCCGGATTTCCAGGCGGCGGCCGTCCTTTTCGCGGATGTCGCCGTTGAGTTTCCAGCCCAGGGCGTCGAGTTCGCGGGCGGCGGCGTCGGGATCGAAGGGCGGGGCATTGTCGCGGTAGCCGTCCTGGCCGCGCACGAAGACGTGGTTGTTCAGCGGTTTGGGGTCGGCTTCCAGGCCGTTCAGCACGGCGTTCGCGATGGCCTGCCGATCGATGGCCTTCGAGATCGCCACGCGCAGCTTCGGATCCGCCAGGATCGAGCCGGGCGCGCCGTTGAAGGTGAGGTGCCGCCACAGGGGTCCGGGGGCGCGCCGCACGGCCAGGCCGGAGGTGCCGCGGACCGTCGCGACATCCGACAGCG
This sequence comes from Nocardia sp. CDC159, assembly GCF_023740735.1. GTDB lineage: Bacteria > Actinomycetota > Actinomycetes > Mycobacteriales > Mycobacteriaceae > Nocardia > Nocardia pulmonis. The sequence goes on along the minus strand of NZ_JAMRXH010000011.1, from coordinate 63,590 downwards.
AGAACAGCTGCGCCGCATCCAGTTCCTTGTTCTGCAGCGCCTGGGGCCAGGCATTCTGATCGAGCACGCTGATGGTGATCGTGTCCAGCTTGGGGGTGTCGCCCCACCATTTCGGATTGCGGCCCAGCACGATCCGGCCCTGAGTGCGGTCGGTGGACCGCACCAGGAACGGTCCGGCGGTCAACGTGATGTGGTCGGCCAGGCCGTGGTTGAACGTCTCCGGATCGCCGGTCACCGACTTCGGATACAGCATCGCGTTTCCGGCGAACTGGCCGCGCCATTCGGCGTAGTGCTGTTTGAACGTGATGACGGCCTGGCGGTCGTCGACGCCGCGCTCGACCTTCTCGACCCGGTCGAATCCGACCGTGGTGCCGATCAGATAGCGCTTGTCGACCCCGCTCAGCGCATGCGCCTGAGAGGCGATGTCCGCCCAGGTGATCGGGCTGCCGTCGCTCCAGACCGCCTCCGGGTTGATGGTGTAGGTGACCTGCTGCGGGTCGGTGCCGGTCAGCTGGATATCGGTGAAGTAGTTCTTGTCGACCTCGGTGCGCCCGGCCGCGTCGATGGTGAACGAGCGCGGCATCATCGCCCAGACGATGCGGGCGATCTCGAGGTTGTTGCCGTCGTTGGACAGCGTATTCCAGTTCGACGGGAATCCGGTGGTCGCCAGGCGAAGATTGCCGCCGTCGCGGATCGTCTCGCGCGGTTGCGGGTTGATGTCGTTGGCGGCGCCGAGCGTGATCGGATCACCGGCCTCGTCGCCGCCCGCGGCGCAGCCGCCCACTCCCATCGCCACCGCGATCAGCAGGGCAATCGCATACGGTACGGCGGAACGACGCCTCACGGCCTTCTCCTATCGTGCGACGACCGGAACGGGTACCGCGTCGATGAGGGCGCGGGTGTACTCGTGGCGAGGATCGGCAAAAATTTGTTCCGCCGGGCCGGATTCGACGATCTTGCCCCGATACATCACGGCGATGTCGTGGGCGAGATTGCGGACCACCGACAGATCGTGCGAAACGAACAGATACGCCAGCCCGCGCTCGGCCTGCAGCTCACGCAGCAGATTGAGCACCCCCGCCTGGATCGAGACGTCCAGCGAGGACACCGGCTCGTCCAGCACCAGCAGCTCCGGATCCAGCGCCAGCGCCCGGGCGATGTTGATGCGCTGCTTCTGGCCGCCGGAGAAATCGGCGGGATAGCGATCGGCATGCTCGCCGCGCAGGCCGACCTGCTTCAGCAATTCCGGTACCCGCCGGTGGATCTCGTCGCGCGCGCGGCCGTCGATGCGCAGCGGTTCGGCCAGCGCGTCGAAGATCGGCAGGCGCGGATCCAGCGAGGCCGACGGATCCTGGAACACAATCTGCATCCTGCGTCGGATCTCGCGCCGGCCGGCCCTGGTCAGGGCGGTGACGTCGTGGCCGAGCACCTCGATCGCGCCCGCCTCCGGCTGGGCCAGATCCATGATCTGGGTCAGCGTGGTGGACTTGCCCGATCCGGACTCGCCGACCAGCGCCAGCGTCCGCCCCGCCCGCACCTCGAAGTCGATGCCGTCCACCGCGCGCACCTCGCCCCGGCGGCGCTTGAACAATACGCCCGAGGTGATCGGGAAGGTCTTGGTCAGTCCCGAAACCCGCAGCACCACGCGGGGATCGGGCTCCGCCTCGCGCACCGGCTCGGTGATCTCGCGCCGATAGGCGGCGAACAGCGCCGCGGTGCCGACCTCCGCGGTGCGGATGCAGGCGGCGCGGTGGCCCGGATTGGTGTCCTGCAGCGGCGGTTCCGCGGCCCGGCACTCGTCGATCGAGACCGGGCAGCGCGGGGCGAACGGGCAGCCGGGCGGCAGCGCGTGCATGGCCGGGGGCGCGCCGACGATGGGTATCAGCGGGGCGCGCGGCGGGCCGTCCATGCGCGGGATGGAGCCGAGCAGGCCGACCGTGTACGGCATCCGGGGGGCGTTGAAAAGTTCGGTCGCCCCGGCGGTTTCGACGATGCGACCGGCGTACATGACCGCGACGCGATCGGCGAGGGTGGCCGCGATACCCATATCATGGGTGATCATCACGACACCCGCGCCGGTGATGTCGCGCGCCTTGCGCAGCAGGCCGAGGATCTGCTTCTGTACGGTCACGTCGAGGGCGGTGGTGGGCTCGTCGCAGATGATCAGCTCGGGATCGTTGGCGATGGCCATCGCGATCACCACGCGCTGGCGCATGCCGCCGGAGAATTCGTGCGGAAAGGCACGGGCCCGCAGCTCCGGATCGGGAATGCCGACCAGATCCAGCAGTTCCACCGCCCGCCGCGCCGCGTCCTGCTTGCTCATCTTCCCGTGCGCCAGCAGCGCCTCGGCGATCTGGTCGCCGATCCGGTACACCGGGGTCAGCGCCGAGAGCGGATCCTGGAACACCATGCTGATCCGGCTGCCGCGCAGGGCGGACAACTCCCGATCGCCCATGCCCAGCAATTCCTTGCCGCGCAACCGGATCGAGCCGCGCACCCGCGCCTGCTCGGGCAGCAGCCCCATCACCGCCAGCGAGGACACCGATTTGCCGGAACCGGACTCGCCCACGATGGCCAGCACCTCGCCGTCGGCGACGGTGTAGTTCACCCCGCGCACGGCATCGATGCGGCCCTCCTCGGAGGGAAAGGACACATGCAGGTCCGAGACCTCGAGCAGGGGCGCGGTCGTCGCGCGCTTGGTCGACTCACTCATGCGACGGCCTTCGGTTCGTCGGTGTTCTTGCGGCGCGAACGAGCCCGTTTGGAGCTCGGATCGAAGGCGTCGCGCAGGCCGTCGCCGACCAGGTTGGCGCACAGCACGGTGATCACCAGCAGCCCACCGGCGAACAGGAACAGCCACGGATAGGTCAGCGCGGATTTGGTGCCCGAGGCGATCAGCGAGCCCAGCGACACATCCGGCGGCTGCACGCCGAAGCCGAGGAAGCTCAGCCCGGTCTCGGCCATGATCGCCGCGCCCACCGCCAGCGTGGTGTCGATGATCAGGATCGAGGCGATGTTCGGGATGATGTGGGTGGTGATCACGGTCCAGGTGGAGGCGCCCATATACCGTGCGGCCCGGACGAATTCGCGATCGCGCAGGCTCAGCGTCAGGCCGCGTACGATGCGCGCGCTGATCATCCAGCTGAACACGGCCAGCAGCACGATCAGCAGCAGAATCGACCCGCTGCCCTTGGTGCGCGGGGCGAAGATCGCGATGATGATGAAGCTCGGCACCACCAGCAGCAGATCGACCAGCCACATGATTGCCCGATCGGTCCAGCCGCCCAGCAGGCCCGCGAGCGATCCGGCCGTCGCGGCGATGAGGCTGGCGAAGATCGCCACGCTGAAGCCGATCACCAGCGACTTCTGCAGGCCGCGCAGCGTCTGCGCCAGCACGTCCTGGCCGATCTGGTTGGTGCCGAACGGATGTTCCGGGCTGGGAGGTTTGAGCAGGGCCGTGTAATCGAGCTCCTGGTAGTCGTATTTCAGCAGCGGCGGCAGCGCGAAGCTCAGGATCAGCATGAGCAGCAGCACGATCAGTCCCGCCACCGCCGCCTTGTTCCGAAGGAACCTGCGCCACACCAGTTTCCGGCGTCCGGCCGCGGTGGGTTCCGGCGCGCCCTGCGCGATGATCTCGGTCTCGGTCATGCCACACGCACCCGGGGGTCGAGCAGGGCGTAGACGATGTCCGACAGCAGGCCCGAGACCAGTACGACCACTCCGGTGAATGCCGTGACGGTCGCCACGATGTAGAGGTCCTGGGCGTTGACGCCGTCGATCAGCCATTCGCCGACGCCGTGCCAGCCGAAGATCTTCTCGGTGAAGGTGGCGCCGGTGATCAACGCGCCCATGCCGTAGGCGAACAGGGTCGCCATCGGGATCAGGGCGGTTCGCAGGCCGTGCTTGTACAGCGCGCGGGTCCGGGTCAGGCCCTTGGCGCGCGCGGTGCGGATGAAATCGCTCTGCAGCACGTCCAGCATCGCGTTGCGCTGATAGCGGCTGTAACCGGCCATCGAACCGAGGGCCAGGCCGAGGGTCGGGACGATCATGTGTTGAGCACGGTCGACGAGCTGATTCCACAGCCCGTGCACGGCATTCGCCGAGGTTTCGCCGGTGTAGAGGAAGATCTGCGTGCCGGTCAACGAATTGACTTGCAGGGCACCATATTTCAGAATGGTAGCGAGTAGGAACACCGGCGTGCTCAGGATCAGCAGCGACACGATGGTCGTGAAGTAATCGCTGAACCGGTACTGCCGGATCGCACCGGCCGCCCCGATCAGAACGCCGAGGACCGTGCCCACGATCGATCCGACGATCAACAGTCGCAGGCTGACTCCGACCCGGCGCGGCAGTTCCTCGCTCACCGGCTGGCCCGCGAGGGTCTTACCGAAGTCGCCGTGCACCATGCCGCCGACCCAGGTCAGATATCGCTGCGGGATCGGATCGTTGAGGTGCAGTTCCTCGGCCTTGGCGTCGATCACCGATTGCGGCGGCCGCGGATTTCGTTGCTCGAGGCTGTCGAGGGGGCGAAAGGTCAACGAGGCCAGGCTGAACGTCAGGAAGGTCGCCAGCACCAGCAGCACGACATAGTTCAGCGCACGTCGTAGCAGAAAGCCGGTCATCGGTCCCCTCGGGTCGGGTTTGCTAGCCCCTGATCATAGGGACAGATAGGGGTGGTGGCGTGGCATGCGCGGCGAGCGACATGCGCAAAACGGAGATATCGTGCATCGGGCCGGTCGTTACGTCGCCGGTTCGAGGCGCGAACGAGGGGGATTGTCAATGGCTCTTCCGCAGTATCCGGATGGTTACGAGCCGTATCCGAGCGGCTGGCAGCCCGCGCCGAATGGGGGGACCGCGATAGCCGCAGGTGTGCTGGCATCCCTGGGCGCGGTCGCCGAGCTATTCGGTGGACTGGCGAATGTGGTGCTGGGGGCGACCGGACTGCTGCGCGAGCTCGATATGTCCGGGGACGAGCTACCGGCCGACAGCTGGTTCGGGCCATATCTCGCGGGTACCGGCGTGGTGGCGATCGTGGTCGGCGTGCTGCTCGCGTGGGGCGCGATCGCGCTGTTGCGGCGCAAGACCGTCGGGCGCACCCTCATCGCGATCGGCACGGGCACGGCGATCGTGCGGGGTGTGGTGGGGGCCGTGGTCGCGTCGATGTGGAGCCCCTTCCTCGCCCTGGGCACGATCAGCGGGCTGCTCGGGCTGGCCTTTCCGATCGTGACCCTGATCCTCGTCCTTCTCCCGGCCACCACGCGCTGGCTGGCCTACGACCCGGCCGCCCGCTGGGCCCCTTCGCCCCCGCCCTATCGGCCGCCCACGGACAACCCCTGGACCCGACCCGAATCGTGATTACGGTCCGGCGGTCGTTTCCGGCAGGATGGAATAGGTGACTCGTCTGCACCTGTCCAAACCGAAGATGGTGGCCACCGACGTCGACGGCACGCTGATCGACGAGCAGGAGCGGGTGACGCCGCGCACGCGGGCCGCGGTCGCCGCGCTGGTCGCCGACGGTGTCCCGTTCGTGCTGGCCACCGGGCGGCCGCCGCGCTGGATCGGGCCCGTCGTCGACGGACTCGGACATGCGCCGCTGAGTGTCTGCGGCAACGGCGCGGTGATCTACGACAGCGCGGCCGATCGCATCCTGCACACCACCACCCTCGACGTGGACAGTCTGAGCTGGATCGCCGATCTGGCCGAGCGGGTGCTGCCGGGCTGCGGCCTGGCCGCCGAACGGGTCGGGGCGAGCGCGCACGACGCGGCCACGCCGCAGTTCGTGAGTTCGCCCGAATACGAGCACGCCTGGCTCAATCCGGACGACACCCAGGTGGCCCGCCGGGAGGTGATCGCCGCTCCGGCGATCAAGATGCTGATCCGGCTGCGCGGGGCGACCAGCGCCGATATGCGCGCGGCGCTGGAACCGCAACTGCGCGGCCGGGCCGACATCACCTATTCGACCAACAACGGCCTGATCGAGCTGTCGGCCCCCGGGATCACCAAGGCCGCGGGCCTGACCCTGGTCGCCGAGCGCCTCGGCGTGCAGCACGCGACGATCGTGGCGTTCGGCGATATGCCCAACGACGTCCCCATGCTGCGCATGGCCGGCCACGGCGTGGCCATGGCCAACGGCCATCCCGAGGCCCAGGCCGCCGCCGACGAGATCACCGCGTCCAATTCCGCCGACGGCGTGGCCCAGGTGCTCGAGCGCTGGTGGGCCAGCTGACGCTACGGCGTCGGGGCCGGATGCGCGATCGGGGCCGGGATGGTGGCCGGATTCTGATGGTCGCCGTAGGACTTCAGTAGCGTGGTGACCAGGCCGGTCGCGGTGTCGAGCAGCAGTGAGCCGTACTGGAAGTCGACCTGTGTGCCGCCCGGTACGGGGTGGGCGCCCCGGACGGGCAGCCCCAGAATGCCGCTCTCCGCGCCCAATTGGATGAATCGGTCCAGGATGCGCCCGGCCACCTCGGTGATGGTGCCGTCGGGTGCGGCGTAGACATAGCCGTTGACGAACCGGACGTACTGGCCGCCGCCGCGGGTCGGGATCGGGTCGGACGCGGCCGCGCCGAGGCGGCCATTCGGACCGCCCTGGGCCACATAGTGATTCGCGATGGCGTTCTTGTCGAGCAGGTTCAGGATGCGCGTGGTGATTCGCGCCAGGGCGGCGAGATCGGTCCGGCTGCGCTGAGGCTGCTGGGTCTGCGGGCCGGTCGGCGCGTTCGGATCGGCCGCGCCCGCATAGGTTTTCACATCCTCGGTGACGGGAGTGCCCGCCACCGCGGCCGCGATTTCGCGGATGCGGTCCATCTGCCCATAGGCCGCGTCGCCCGGGCAGGTGGTGTTGCCCACGTCGCGGTGCGCGAAGACGACCGGCAGATCGATCGATTCGCCCTCCTGGACGAAGGTGTAGTCGGTGCCCTCCGAGATCATGGTGGTATGTGCCCGGGGATCCAGTCCGGCGACCCGGGCGCGCCAGCCGATGAACTGCCCGGCGGCCTGGACGGCCTCCTCGGAGGGGGTTTCGCTCTGGAAGTCGCCCATGATCGCGACCCCGGCGGTGTTCTCGTTGAAACCACCCGCGTGCGCGCCCTGCACCGGCCGGTCCAGGCCGCCGAAGCGGCCCTCGAAGACCTGGCCGTACTTGTCGACCAGCGCGTTGTAGCCGATATCGCACCAGCCCAACGTCTTCGCGTGGTAGGCGAAGATGGCGCGCACGATGCCGGCCGACTCCTCGGGGCTGTAGTCGTTGCGGCCCGCGGTGTGGTGCACGGTGATGCCGCCGAGGAAGTCGTCGTAGGCGGGCTGCTGTTCGGAGCACTGTTCGTGCAGCGACTCGTCGGCGCCCCACTGCGCGCGGCTGATCACCCTGGGGCCGCCGCCGGGCAGCGGGGCGGCAACCTCGGCGAGATTGCGGTCGGCCGGGCCGCGGCCCGGATCGATCAGCACCGCCGACAGATCCTTGGCGGTCAGCTGTGCCGGGTCGTCGCCGCGCGCGGCGACGCGGTGGGTCACCAGCACCTGCACGGCCTTGGTGGCGCCGACGAAAACCGGTTCGGTGCCGGTCTTCTCGCCGCGCACGCGATCGTTGCGGGAGGTCTCCACCCGCTCGGTGTCATACCAGGAGCCCCAGCTGCCGTCGTCCTTGCGCGCCCGGACCAGCGCCTTGGTCCCGGCGAGATCCCTGCCGGTGAGGGCGACCACGCTGAAGGGGGTGTCGCGGCGCAGCTGCTTGACCTCGGCGCCGACCTGGTCGGTGAGTTCGGGGGCGACGGCCCCGGGAGCGAGTGCGGGAGTGCTGGGATCGGCGGTCTGGGCGCTGGCGAAGAGGGGGTCGGTCGCGGCGGCGTCGTCGAGCCGAGGGAGCTGGATCTCGGTGGGCAGTTCGCCACCGAGGGGATTGGGCAGACCTGCCGGTACGGGGAGCGCGCGGGGTAGGGGCAGCCTGCGTAGATCGGACAGCCGTAGGTCCGGTAGGTCCAGGCCGGTCAGCTCGCGTAGCGGGAGCACCACGTCGGGGGCCGCCGCCAACGCCATCTCGGTGAGTTGCGTGGGAATCGCGGCAAGATTGCTGTCAGTGGTCGATCGATATTCCGGTGGCTCCCGCAGGACGAGCGTCGCCAGCGGCGCGGCGACCGCCAGGGTCGTCACCACCGGTAGTAGATACGAGCGTTGCGGTCCACGGTACGGCACGATCGTCTCCCTCATTCGGTAGAACCGGCGACCGTCAGCAGCGATGCGGGTTGATTCCTGACGGATCAATGGTCACACTAGTCACAAATGTCACAAGACTAAAGCTTCACTCGAGACTGAGACTCTTGGTAGCTGAAATGTAACTTTTAGATAGCCATACCGCGGGGAGGACATGCCGCTCCGCGCCGTCCGTGGGGAGTCCACATGGGCACGACCGCAGTTCGGGAGGGTGATCTACGTAGGCGCCTGCGTCGGCGCAGATATGTCGTGATGGGTTTGGCGGCCGTCTCGCTCACCGGCGGCACGATCGTGGTGACCTGGTCGTATCCGATGATCGGCCCGGTCGACACCGCCTATCGGACGCTCTCGGCCACCGGGCACGGCCGGGGCATGAGCCAGTTCGGGGCCCTGGAGAAGGCGGCCGCGGGCGCATCGGCGCAGAGCATTCTCATGAGCTACTACCCGGGCGCGACCCTGGCCACGATCGCGCCGACGGCAGTCCGGGTCCGGCTAACGGTGTACGACAACCAGACCCTGGACGTGTACTCCGATACCGGGGTGCTGGTCGCCGGTCGGCGCGTGGTCGCGGGCCAGGCGGCGCATCTGACTCCGACGCCCGGCGGTGGCGCCCACGTCACCGTCACCATGGGCTGCACGGGTGAGCAAGTGTGGGAGGGCGATACCGACGATCCCCGGGCCTATCCGATGGATCCTGGGCCGGATCGCCCGCCCGCCGAACATCTGAAGGTGTGCGACGGCTCGACCTTCCGCGGCGCGCTCGCGGTGACACTCGAGGACGGCGAGCCGCGCACGGTCAACGAGGTCGACGTCGAGGACTATCTGCTCGGCGTCGTTCCGGCGGAGATGCAGGCCAACTGGGCCGATCGCGGCGGGGCCGAGGCCCTGCGCGCACAGGCCGTCGCGGCCCGCTCCTACGCCCTGGCCGAACACCGCTATCCCTATGCCCAGACCTGCGATACGACCGATTGCCAGCAGTATCCGGGCACCGAGAAGGAGGATCCGCGGGCGGTGGAGGCGGTGCGCGCGACGGCCGGGCAGGTGCTGCTGCGCGAGGGATACATTCTGCGCACGGAGTATTCTGCCGCGCCGGGCGGCGGGCAGCCCGTGGACATCACCACCCTCGAGGTGGGTCCGGCACCGGCTCAGTTGGTTCCGGCCGCGCCGGCCGTTCCGCAGGTGCCGGTGACGCCACGATTCGATCCGCGGCCGCCACGCACCGATACCGCCATCGATCTGAAATATGCCGAAACCGGTGGTCCCGCAGGGCCGTTGGGCGCGCCGATCGGACCGGAGACGTCGCTGCCGGGACAGCTCGGGACGTTTCGGGTGTTCCAATCCGGTGTCATCGTGTGGACTCCCGAATTCGGTGCGCGCGTGGTGGATCCGAATACGCTCGCGCGCATGGCGCCCGGCGCGGCCGCGCCGACTTCGGGTCACGACCCGGTCGACGGGCCGGGCCTGGATCCGGGGCTTGATCCCGGGTCGATCCCGCTGCCACCGTCCGGATCGGCCGGGGGATCCCATGGCAGCCAACGGAATTCGCCACGGTAGTCGGATCAGTCCAGATCGGTGTCGCCCAGCGATTCCAGCAACGCGCGCAGCAGCACGATCAGCCGATCGAGGTCGGGGCGGTCCAGGCCGCCGAGGATGCGAATCTGGTTGGCGACGTGCAGGGGCATGAGTTCGTCGATGAGTTCGCGGCCCGCGTCGGTGAGCTGGATGCGGACGGTGCGCCGATCGCTGGGATCGGAGGTGCGCCGGACCAGGCCCTTGGCCGCCATCCGGTCGATGCGGTTGGTGATGGCGCCCGAGGTGACCATCGTGGCCTTGATCAGCGCGCCCGCGGTCAGCCCGTCCGGGCCGCCGGAGCGGCGCAGCGTGCTGAGCACGTCGAACTCCCAGTACTCCAGCCCGTGCGGCGCGAAAAAGTCCTTCATCTCCCGATCGAGCAGCCGCCCGAGGCGCTTGATCCGTCCGACCACATGGGTGGGCCAGACGTCCAGATCGGGCGCCACCTTCGACCACGCGGCCACGACCTGGTCCACCGCATCGCTCATGCGAGTCCTCTCACATCAAGACGAGTCCTGAGGTGTTATCTCAATGTTGAGATTATCAATAGCTCCTCGCTGGCTCTCGGCCGGGCCGCCTGATCGGCCGCCGACGACAAGCGGATATCGAGCTTGACCTTGACGTAACGTCAACTTGCAAGCTGGGTTCATCGACGCGAACGAGAGGAGGCGACGGTGGCGAAGTCCACGACCGAATGGTCCATCCAGGACCTGGCGAAGGCGGCCGGGACGACCAGCCGCACGCTGCGCCACTACGGCCAGCTGGGGCTGCTGCCGCCGAGTCGGATCGGGGCCAACGGCTACCGCTACTACGACCAGTCCTCCCTCGTGCGGTTGCAACGCATCCTGCTGCTGCGTGAACTCGGCCTCGGCCTGCCGGTCATCGCCGAGGTGCTCGCGGGTGAGCAGGACACCAGCGCCGCGCTGCGCACCCATCTGAACCTGCTGCGGCAGGAACAGGACCGGATCGCACGGCAGATCGCGTCGGTGCACACCACATTGCAGAAGACGGAAGCGGGTGAACAACTCATGGCCGAGGAAGTATTCGACGGCTTCGACCACACCAAATACAAGGACGAGGTGATCGAGCGCTGGGGCCGCGAGGCCTACGAGAGCGGCGATCGCTGGTGGCGCTCGATGTCGGAGGAGGAGCGGCGGCAGTTCCAGCAGACCTTCGTCGACATCGCCGCCGACTACGGCAGGGCCCACCGCGACGGATTGTCCCCCGACTCGGCTGAGGTCCAGGCCATCGTCGAGCGGCACTACCGATGGATCGGCCTGGGCTGGCAGACCGACCAGCCGAACCTGGAGTACTTCACCAACCTGGGCGAGATGTACGTGGCCGACCCGCGATTCCGGGTCAACTTCGACCGGCACGGCGAGGGCAACGCCGAGTTCGTCCGGGACGCGATGAAGGTCTACGCCGAATCGCGTTCGCGGTAGCCGGGTTCGACGCGTCCGGCGGGTCCATAACGGCGCCCCGCCGGACGCCTCGCGGTAGAGCTCGCGCGGGAGCAAGGGGGGAGGACCGCATGAACCATCCGCACACCCCGGTGGGGCAGCCAGTCCATCCGGCGGCGCCCGGTCGTCCGCCATCGAGGCCCAACGGCGACACCGCGATCACCGCGGGTGCCCTCGCGGTGCTCGACGGCGGGCTCTTCGGCCTGGTCGCCGTCGCGTTCATCGGCATGTGCCCGGAAGAGCGGCGTTCGGCCTACGACGCCACGGCATCGCCCCGGTGGCTGGCACTGGCCGGATCAACCGGTCGCTGGATCGCGGCCGGTCGCGGCGGGCCGTCGCGGGCGTACCGCTGAGCGGGCGGGTGCACCCCAGTCCGCCACTCGACCCGGACGTCGGCGGAACTTCCGATACGCTGGGCACCCGTGACCGTCGCATCCCCCTTCGACCTCATTGTCGTCGGCTCCGGCTTCTTCGGGCTGACCATTGCCGAACGCACCGCCAGCCTGCTCGGGAAGCGGGTGCTGGTGATCGAACGCCGCTACCACCTGGGTGGAAATGCTTATTCGGAGGCGGATCCGGAGACCGGGATCGAGGTGCACAAGTACGGGGCGCATCTGTTCCACACCTCGAACAAGCGGGTTTGGGACTATGTGAACCAGTTCACGGAGTTCACCGGGTATCAGCACCGCGTGTTCGGTATGCATAAAGGGCAGGCGTACCCGCTGCCGATGGGCCTGGGGCTGCTGTCGCAGTTCTTCGGGCGGTACTTCACTCCCGACGAGGCCCGCAAACTCATTGCCGAGCAGTCCGCCGAGGTGGAGGGCAAGGATGCCGCCAACCTCGAGGAGAAGGCGATCTCGCTGATCGGCCGACCGCTGTACGAGGCGTTCATTCGCGACTACACGGCCAAGCAGTGGCAGACCGATCCGAAGGAACTGCCCGCGAGCACCATCACCCGCCTGCCGGTGCGCTACACCTTCGACAACCGCTACTTCAACGACACCTACGAGGGCCTGCCCAAGGACGGCTACACCGCGTGGCTGGCCAAGATGGCCGAATCCGACCTGATCGAGGTCCGGCTGAACACCGACTGGTTCGAGGTGCGCGAGGAGATCCGCGCCCAGAACCCGGACGCCCCCGTGATCTACACCGGCCCGCTGGACCGCTACTTCGACTACGCCGAGGGCGAATTGGGCTGGCGCACCATCGACTTCGATACCGAGGTGCTGCCGACCGGTGACTTCCAGGGCACCTCGGTGATGAACTACAACGACGCGGACGTGCCCTTCACCCGCATCATCGAGCCGCGCCACTTCCACCCCGAGCGCGACTACCCGGCCGACAAGACGGTCATCCAGCGCGAGTACTCGCGCTTCGCCCAGACCGGCGACGAGCCGTACTACCCCATCAACACCCCCGAGGACCGCGCCAAGCTGCTGGCCTACCGTGAGCGGGCCAGGGCCGAAACCGCCGCGGCCAAGGTGCTCTTCGGCGGCCGCCTGGGCACCTACAAATACCTGGATATGCACATGGCCATCGGCAGTGCGCTGAGCATGTTCGACAACGTGCTGCGCCCGCACCTGGAATCCGGTGCGCCGCTGGTGGATCGGGACGACAACGAGTGACCATGCAGGCGACGTTGGAAGAGATGACGATCGAAACTCGCGCGAAATCGCTACTGCAGCGGATCATCCTGCCCCGGCCGGGTGAACCGCTGGACGTGCGCACCCTCTATCTGGAGGAGTCCGCGACGAATGCCCGTCGCGCCCATGCCACCTCGCGCACCTCGCTGTCGATCGGCGCGGAATCCGAGGTGTCGTTCTGTACCTATTTCAATGCCGTTCCCGCGAGCTACTGGCGGCGCTGGACCGTTCTGAAATCGGTTGTGCTGCGGCTGGAATTGTCCGGCCACGGCCGCGTGGACGTGTACCGTTCCAAGGCCGACGGCTCCCGAATCCACGTGCAGGGGCAGGAATTCAGCACCGACGTCGTGGTGAATCCCGGCGAAAAGCATGCCGGGACAACGGGAGGCCGCGCCGGGACAACGGGAGACCATGCCGGGACAACGGGAGACGCGGTGCCCGAAGCGATGGTGGGGGAGGGCGCCACGAGCCGTTCCCGCACATCCTTCGCGGGAATAACGGTGGAATTCGAGGTCGACCTCGCCCCGTTCGAGGACGGCGGCTGGATCTGGTTCGACATCACCACCGACTCGCACGTCGAATTGCGCAGCGGCGGTTGGTACGCCCCGGTCGAGGCGCCCGGCGAGGGCAGCATCGCGGTCGGCATGCCGACCTTCAACCGCCCCACCGACTGTGTGAAAACCCTTGCCGCCCTGGGCTCCGACCCGCTGGTGCTGGAGAAGGTCAAGGCCGTCATCATCCCGGATCAGGGCACGCGCAAGGTGCGCGACGAGCCGGGCTTCGCCGAGGCCGCCGCCGCCCTCGGCGGCCGCTTGGCCATGCACGATCAGCCCAATCTCGGTGGTTCCGGCGGCTACAGCCGGGTCATGTACGAGGCGCTGAAGACCACCGACGCGCAGTACATCGTCTACATGGACGACGATATCGAGATCGAGCCGGACTGCATCCTGCGCGCGCTGGCCTTCGCCCGCTTCGCCCGCACGCCCACGCTGGTCGGCGGTCAGATGCTGAATCTGCAGGAGCGTTCGCACCTGCACACCATGGGCGAGGTCGTCGACCGCGGCATCTGGATGTGGACCGCCGCGCCGAATGTCGAATACGACCACGACTTCTCGAAATACCCGCTGCGCGACCGTGACAACTCCAAACTGCTGCACCGGCGCATCGATGTCGATTTCAACGGCTGGTGGACCTGCGTCATCCCGCGCGTGGTCGCCGAGGAGATCGGCCAGCCGCTGCCGCTGTTCCTCAAGTGGGACGACGTCGAATACGGTCTGCGCGCCAAGCAGGCGGGCTATCCGACCGTGACCCTGCCGGGCGCGGCGGTCTGGCATATGGCCTGGAGCGACAAGGACGACGCGATCGACTGGCAGGCCTACTTCCACCTGCGCAACCGGCTGGTGGTCGCGGCGCTGCACCTGCCGGGCGACGGTCGCCCGATGATCGTCAACACGATCAAGGCCACGCTCAAACACCTGCTGTGCCTGGAGTATTCGACGGTCGCCATTCAGAATCAGGCGATTCGCGACTTCATGGCCGGTCCGGACCGGCTGTTCCAGCTGCTGCCGACCGCGCTGGGTTCGGTCGCCAAGATGCGCAAGGACTTCCCGGACGCGGTGATCCTGCCGTCCTCGACCGAACTCCCGTTCGCCAGCGGCGCGGATGTGGGCGCGGTCGGCGAACCGTCGAATCCGATCGCGAAGGTGGTGCGCCTGGGCAAGGGCGTGCTGCACAACCTGCGCAGGGCCAAGCCCGAACACCATGAGCGCCCGCAGCTCAACGTGCCGACCCTGGACGCCCGCTGGTTCCTGCTCTCGCAGGTCGACGGCGTCACCGTGACGACGGCCGACGGCCGCGGCGTGGTCTACCGCAAACGCGATCCGCGCCAGGCGCTCGCGCTGTTCAAGGAGGCCATGCGACTGCGCAAAGAACTGGCCGCCCGGTTCGGCGAAATCCGCGCCCAGTATCGTGCCGCACATCCGTACTTGACCAGCACCGCCGCGTGGGAGAACGCGTTCGGAATCGGCGGGAGCGACGGGACCGGAGGAGGCAGCTTGCGTAACCACGAAGGGACCCGCGGACGCCGCATCGACTCAGCGAGTGAGGGGAAATGACCGCCGCCGCACCGGAATCGGCCGATTCGCCGCATCTGCGCGTGGTGCCCGAACCCGCGCCGCCCGCACCCGCCGAGGTCAAGATCATCAATGCCGTCCAGGGCACGATCGGGCGAAACCCACAGGTGATCAAGGCCGCTCGGGGCATGTCGCACTTCGGTGAGCACGCGCTGGGCTGGATGGGCATCGGCGCGGTCGGCGCGCTGGTGGACAAGCGCCGCCGCCGCGAGTGGGCCGGGGTCGCGGTGGGCGCGTTCGGCGCACACGCGGCATCCGTCGTCATCAAGCGGATCGTCCGCCGCCCCCGCCCAAACGATCCATCGGTGCAGGTCAACGTGTCGACGCCGAGCAAGCTCAGCTTCCCGTCCTCGCATGCGACCTCCACGACGGCAGCGGCGGTGTTGCTCGGCCGGCTCACCGGGCTACCCTTGCCTGCGGTGCTCGTGCCCCCGATGCTGCTCTCCCGAGTGGTGCTCGGGGTGCACTACCCCTCCGACGTGCTCGCCGGTTCCGCGCTGGGCGCCGCGTCCGCTGCCGCAGTGCTAGCCGCCGAAAAGAGATTCACCAGTGACCGCACAGGAAAGAACCCTCGTTGAAATGAGTGAAGAGCCGACCAGCGTCGACCTGGACGAGGCCGTCATCAAGGGTCCCCCCAAGACCCTGGCCGGTGGCCTGGTCAAGGCCGTGCGGCCGCGACAGTGGGTGAAGAACGTCCTGGTGCTGGCCGCGCCGATGGTGGCGGGCAAGATTCCGGGCACCGACACCTACTACCTCGCGGACTTCACCCGGGATTGGCACATCGCGGTCGCCTTCGTGGTCTTCTGCATGGCGGCCTCGGGTATCTACCTGGTCAACGACGCGCTGGACGTGGAGGCCGACCGGGCGCATCCGACCAAGCGGTTCCGGCCGATCGCCGCCGGTGTGGTTCCGGTGAATCTGGCATACGCGCTGTCGGTGGTGCTGCTGATCGGCTCGATCCTGCTCTCGTTCCTGGCGGCGTGGCAGCTGTCGGTGGTAATGGCGGTCTACATCGGCATTCAGCTGGCCTACTGCTTCGGGCTCAAGCATCAGGCGGTGCTCGACGTCTGTATCGTGTCGTCGGGCTTCCTGCTGCGCGCGGTGGCCGGTGGTGCGGCCGCCAATATTCATCTGTCGCAATGGTTCCTGTTGATCATGGCCTTCGGCTCGCTGTTCATGGCCGCGGGCAAGCGCTACGCCGAACTGAAGATCGCGCTCGACACGGGCGCCAAGATCCGTAAGTCCCTGCAGTACTACACGCCCACCTATCTGCGCTTCATCTGGACCCTGTCGGCCACCGCTGTGGTCGTGTTCTACGGGCTGTGGGCGTTCGAGAACGATCACAAGAACAACCCTTGGTTCGCGATCTCGATGATTCCCTTCACGGTCGCGATCCTGCGCTACGCGGTCGACGTCGATGGCGGCGAGGCCGGTGAACCCGAAGAGATCGCGCTGGGGGACCGCATTCTGCAGCTCCTGGCCATAGCGTGGATCGGAGCGGTAGGTGTCGCTGTCTATCTCACCTGACGAGATGGTGGTAGCGGGAGACAAGCGGAACGAGGATGCGCCCACGACGGCCCTACCGGTCGGCGCAGCGCTGCGCCAGGCCCTAGCCGCGCGGCGCGCCTCGCTGCTGTCCCGTGCCACCTTCGTCGGTGGGGTGACGCTCACCGTGGTCCTGTTCGGCGTCGGCGCCTGGCAGCGGCGCTGGATCGCCGACGACGGCCTGATCGTGTTGCGCACCGTGCGCAATCTGCTGGCCGGGAACGGACCGGTGTTCAATTCGGGTGAGCGGGTGGAGACCAACACCAGCGCCGCGTGGACCTATGTCGTCTGGTTCTTCAGCTGGCTCACCCAGGCCCGGCTGGAATACGTGGTGCTGGGCGTGGCGCTGACGCTGTCGTTGCTGGCGGTCGTATTCGCCATGCTCGGCGCGGCGCGGCTGTGGGGCGGCGCGGCCGGGCAGCTGCTGCTCCCGGCGGGCGCGCTGGTCTACATCGCGGTGCCGCCCGCCCGCGACTATGCGAGCTCCGGCCTGGAGAACTGCCTGGTCATCTTCTGGATCGGCGTGCTGTGGTGGCTGCTGATGCGCTGGAGCCAGGCCGAGAAGGTCACGCTGCCCGCCCTTTTCGGGCTCGTCTTCTGGGCCGGGCTGTGCTGGGTCATCCGGCCGGAGATGACCATTCTCGGCGGATTGGCGCTGCTGCTGGTCTTTTCCGCACCCATGCCCGAATCCCGGCTGCGGCCCATCGTGATTCGCGCGCTGACCGTGGTGGTCGGCGGGCTGGTGCCGCTGGGCTACCAGATCTGGCGCATGGGCTACTACGGGCTGCCGGTTCCCAACACCGCCATCGCCAAGGAGGCGGGCGGTGCGAAGTGGCAGCAGGGATTCACCTATCTGTGGGATCTGGTGGGTCCGTACTACCTGTGGCTGCCGCTGCTGTTACTCGTCGCCGCGGCGGTGCTGGTGATCCGGTCGTCCCGGCGTGCCGCCGCCTCCGCGTCGCCGCGGGACGGGGTGACCGGGTTACGGGCGTTGCGCCAGCGATTGCATTCTCCGACCGCGATCGTGCTCCTCATGCTGTTCAGCGGACTGCTGCTGATCGCGTTCAACCTGCGCGTCGGTGGCGACTTCATGCACGGCCGCATGCTGCTGCCGCAGCTGTTCATCCTGCTGCTGCCCGTGTCGGTGCTGCCCCTGCGGTTGCCCGCGACGCGGGATCCGAAAGCGGTGGCGGGCGTCGCGGTTCCCCTGGTCGCCTGGTTTGTGGCAATGGGGTGGGCGCTGTTCGCCGCCAACACCACCGCGAACAACGCGGGCGCGTCGATCAGCGATACCGGCATCGTCGACGAGCGCGTCTACTACGTGCTCAACAGCGGCCACGACCATCCGATCCTGGCCGAGGACTATCTGGACTATCCGCGCATGCGGGCGATGATTCGCGATATCGCCCTGACCCCGGACGGCGGCCTGCTGCTCAACTCGCCGTCGTTCATGATGTGGTACGTCGCCCCGCCGCCGCTGCCCATTCCGGAGGACGGCCACGGCCATACCGTCTACTTCCTGAATCTTGGCATGACGAGCATGAACGTCCCGCTGAACGTGCGCGTGATCGATCAAGAGGGCTTGGCCTATCCGCTGGCCGCCCACACCGACCGGCTCGCCGACGGGCGCATCGGCCACGACAAGAACCTGTACCCGGACTGGGTGGTGGTCGACACCGGCATGGTCGACCGGCATCCGTGGATGCCGTGGTTCCTGGACGAGAAGTGGGTCACCCAGGCCCGTACGGCCCTGAGCTGCCCGGCCACCCAGGATCTGCTCGCCTCCTCGCGCGCACCGCTGACCTGGGACCGGTTTCGGCACAACATCGTCCAATCTCTGCACTTCGCCAAGTACCGCATCGACCGGGTGCCCAAGTACGAGATCCAGCGTTGCCATCTGGTCGATCCGACAACCCCGACGGCTCCGAATTAGTCATGTAATAGCGAGTCCTTCGCCACTTAGTCTCGATTCGGTAACGACACGCTGTTGCTCGCACGATAAGCTCCGATGAGTACGTCCGTCGGGGACGCATGTCCGCATGCGTAGGGGCGATCCATCAGCAAGACGCGGCCAACCCCGGCCGCACAAGGGAAAGGCCGAACAGAATATGCGAGGCGTGACTGTGCGAGGGGCGCAGACGAAACGTCGGGCCGGCTGGCTGAAGCGGTCGGTGCTCGGAGTGGCGTTGGCGACGCTGGTGCCCTTCGGGACCTCGGTCGTCGAGGCGGGCACCGCCTCCGCCGCGTTCAACCCCTCGGGCATCGACTTCTGGGTCGACTCCCCGGTCATGGGGCCGATCAAGACCAGGGTCTTCCGCGCCGCGGACGGCAACACCAACCGCGTGGTGTACGCCCTCGACGGCATGCGGGCCACCCAGGACATCAGCGGCTGGGAGCACGAGACCAATGTCGCGGCCGCGCTCACCCAGGCCAACATCAACGTGGTCATGCCGATCGGCGGGCAGTCCAGCTTCTACGCCGACTGGAACGCGCCCAGCTCGTTCCTCGGTCTGCCGCCGATCACCGGCTCCTCCTCGGGCTCGGCCTCCGGCTCGGGCGCGACCCAGGTGCTGGCCGGTGGCCCGGGTAAGAGCTACCGCTACGACTGGGAGACCTTCCTGACCCGCGATCTGCGCAACGCGCTGCGGGCCCGGCTGGGCTTCAACCCCACCCGCAACGGCGTGTTCGGCCTGTCCATGGGCGGCAGCGCGGCACTGACGCTGGCCGCCTACCATCCGGATCAGTTCAGCTACGCCGGTTCCTACTCCGGCTATCTGAACGTCTCCGCGCCCGGTATGCGCGAGGCGCTGCGGGTGGCGATGATCGACGCGGGCGGTTACAACATCGACTCGATGGCGCCGCCGTGGGGCCCGGCCTGGCTGCGCATGGACCCGTTCGTCTTCGCCCCTCGGCTGAAGGCCAACAACACCCGGCTGTGGATCTCCGCCGGTAGCGGCCTGCCCGGCCCGGTCGACGGCCCGAACTTCAACACCCTCAACGCGATGGGGCTCGAGGCCTTGGCCCTGGTCAACACCCGGGCCTTCCAGGTCCGGATGGCCACCCTGGGCGCCAACAACGTCACCTACGACTTCCCGGCCGTGGGCGTGCACAACTGGCGCTACTGGGAGAGCGAGGTCTACCGCATGATCCCGGATCTCTCCGCCAATATCGGCTGACCGATTCGATCGACGAGGGGCCCGCTCAGCGGGCCCCTCGTTCTTTTCCGTACGTCCAAGATCACTTTTCGGTTTTATTCCGCCCGCCTGGCCGCGAACCAACCGGACATCCGTAATACTCGACTGAGCGAGGACCCGCAGTTTCCGGATCGAGCGGCCGGACGTGCGACGCGAGAAGTGCGCCGGTCGCTGGCGAAAGGTCGACAGCGATGCGAGGTGCGCGAAGTACGTCCGGTTCCCTGGGGGCCGGGTGGCTGCGACGGACGGTTCTGGCGGTCGCGACGATGATGGCCGTGCCCATCGCGCTCGCGGGTTTCGGTGGCGCCCCGGCCCGGGCCGCGTTCACCCCCGCCGCCTTCGACTTCTGGGTCGACTCCCCGGTGATGGGACCGATCAAGACCCGCATCCTGCGGGCCGCCGACGGCAATACCAACCGCGTCGCCTATGTGCTCGACGGCATGCGGGCCACCCAGGACATCAGCGGCTGGGAGCACGAGACCAATGTGGCCGAGGTGCTGGCCGCGTGGAATATCAACGCGGTCATGCCGATCGGCGGGCAGTCCAGCTTCTATGCCGACTGGAACGCGCCGAGTTCGTTCTTCGGCATCGGTTCGCCGGGCTTCGGGTCCGTCACGGGATCCGGTGCGACCGAGACGTTCCTGGGCGGTCCGGGCAAGAGCTACCGCTACGACTGGGAGACCTTCCTGACCGTCCAATTGCGAAACGCGTTGCGGGACAGGCTCGGTTTCCGGGTCGATCGCAATGGGGTGTTCGGCCTGTCGATGGGCGGTAGCGCGGCGTTGACGCTGGCGGCCTATCACCCGGATCAGTTCAGTTTCGCGGGCTCGTTCTCCGGCTATCTGAATATCTCCGCGCCCGGTATGCGCGAGGCGATTCGGCTCGCGATGATCGATGCGGGCGGCTACAACGTGGATTCGATGGCGCCGCCGTGGGGCCCGGCCTGGCTGCGCATGGATCCGTTCGTCTTCGCACCCCGGTTGATCGCGAACAACACGCGATTGTGGATCGCCGCGGGCAGCGGCGTACCCGCGCCGGAGGATCTGGCCCTGCCGCCGCTGGAGGCCGCCGACCACATCGTGCGCGGCGCGCCACTGGAGGCGTTGGCGCTGGCCAACACTCGCGCGTTCCAGGTGCGCATGCTCACCCTGGGTGCGCAGAACGCGGTCTATTCGTTCCCCGACGTCGGGGTGCACGACTGGTTCAACTGGCAGAGCGAGGCATATCGGATGATTCCGGATATCTCGGCCAATATCGGCTGACGTAACGTTTCGGTCTCGGGGGTGTTTTCGCGCACTCCGGATTCGCTGCCGCACCTTATAGAAGAGTTCGGAAAATGCCGAACGGTCAATGGTGATTGCGCAGGCGAAAGGCGACTCGATGCGTCCCGGTGTGGTGTGCGGAAAAATTGCTGTCGCAGGCGGATCGCGGCTGCGCCGCGTGCTCGTCGGTCTGGCCCTGGTCGTTTCGCTGCCGCTGGGGGCGACCGCGGTGACGGCCGGACCGGCCGCGGCCGCCTTCGATCCGGCCGGATTCGATTTCTGGGTCGATTCCGGCATGGGACCGATCAAGAGCCGGATATTCCGGGCCGCGGACGGTAACACCCGCCGCGTGGTCTACGCGCTGGACGGGCTGCGCGCCCGAAACGACCTGTCCGGCTGGGAGATCGACACCGATGTGGAACGGGCGCTGACCCAGGCCAACATCAACGTGGTGATGCCGATCGGCGGGCAGTCCAGTTTCTATTCGGACTGGAACGCGCCGAGTTCGTTCCTGGCGCTGCCGCCGCTGGGCGCGCCGGTCTCCGGATCCGGTGGGACACAGGTGTTGTCGGGTGGGCCGGGTAAGAGCGTGCGCTACCAATGGGAGACGTTCCTGACCCGGGATCTGCGTAATGCGCTGCACGACCGGCTCGGTTTCAGCCCGGAGGGCAACGCGGTCATCGGGTTGTCGATGGGCGGCGGCGCGGCACTCACCCTCGCCGCCCATCACCCCGATCAATTCCGATATGCCGCATCGTATTCCGGATATCTGAATCCGACCGGCCCGGGTATGCCGGAGGCGCTGCGCGTGGCGATGGTGGACGCGGGCGGCTTCAACATCGATGCCATGTGGGGGCCGCCGTGGGATCCGCGTTGGCAACGCCACGATCCGACGGCCTCCGCGCAGTTGCTGCGCGAGCACGGGACCCGGCTGTGGATCTCCTCCGGCAACGGCATTCCCGGCCCGCGCGATCCGCTGCGCAATGCCGTGGACGCCTACCATCTGACCAATGCCGCGGTGCTGGAGGCCCTGGCGCTGGCGAATACCCGGACATTCCAGGCCCGCTGGGACAGTCTGGGCGGCGGTAACGCGGTCTTCGATTACACCCCGATCGGGGTTCACTTCTGGCGTTACTGGGTGGATCAGGTCTACAAGATGCTGCCGGATCTGAGCGCGAATCTCGGGTAGGGCAGGAGATTTCGCGTTCCGGCGACATCACCGGCCGAACGCGATAGGGTCACCGCACGATTACGGAACGTGCACGGGCGGATTTCGGTCATGGGTAAGGTGCCATCTTGCTAACGATTCGGCTGTCGCATATCGTCCAGCGAGCGCAAGTGTGACCAGTTCGTAGACGCGCCGTCGCTCACATCGGAGGTCGGGATCCGGGGTGGGTGCTGATCGTGCCGGTGTCGGTGAATGCCGTCGCGCGGTACAGCTACAACAGCAGACTTACAGCAGCAGAAAGAGAGCAGTATCAATGCGTTTCGGCAGGTCCGCCGCGCCGGAGGGAGTCCAGTCAGGACGGCGAAATGCAAAGCTCGGTTGGCGCTCACGCCTTCTCGCTGTGGGTGCGGCCACGCTGGCACTCCCGATCGCGGCGGGTGTGGCGACCCCGACGGTCGCCCTGGCGGCTCCGATCGGTGCTCCGGTGCATCGCACTCCGGCCGGTGGCTACGAAGAGCTGATGGTGCCCTCCTCGATGGGCCCGGTGAAGGTTCAGGTGCAGTGGGCGCGCAACGGCGGTAACGCCGCGCTGCTGCTGCTCGACGGCCTGCGCGCCCGCGACGACCGCAATGCCTGGTCGTTCGAGACCAATGCCCAGGCCCAGTTCGCCAACGACAACGTCACCCTGGTCATGCCGGTGGGCGGGCAGTCCAGCTGGTACGCCGACTGGCAGGCCCCGAGCAACACCAACGGTCAGAAGTTCACCTACAAGTGGGAGACCTTCCTGACCAAGGAGCTGCCCGACTTCCTCGCCAATTACGGTGTGTCGCGCAACAACTACGCCGTGGCCGGACTGTCCATGAGTGGTCCGGCGGCGCTGCGGCTGGCGGCGTTCCACCGTGATCAGTTCAAGCACGCGGCCTCCTTCTCCGGCCCGCTGAACTGGAACGCGCCCGGTATGCGCGAGGCCATCCGCGTGATGATGCTCGACGCCGGTCGGTTCAACGTGGACTCCATGGCCGCGCCGTGGAGCCCGCAGTGGCTGCGCTCGGACCCGATGGTCTTCGCGCCGCAGTTGCGCGGTCTGCCGATGTTCATCTCCTCGGCCAACGGCCTTCCCGGCCAGCACGATCGCCCGAACTCGGCGGTGGGTGTGTTCAACACCGCCAACGCCATGGGCATCGAGGCGATCTCGTTCGTGAGCACCAAGTCGTTCCAGGCTCGGCTGGCCTCGCTCGGCATCCCGGCGCAGTACGACTACCCGTTCGCGGGCACGCACTCCTGGAAGTACTGGGAGGACGAGCTGGCCAAGGCCCGTCCGGGCATCCTGGCCGCACTGAACGCGGGCTAGTAGGACATTTCACCGAAAGGCACCGTCCATTGCGGGCGGTGCCTTTCGTTATCCCCCGGCTACCCGCGCGTCCTCCCCGGCAAACCACCGACTGCGCGGTACAAATCACCTGTGGCTGGTGAGGGAAGCGAGAGCTGGGGGAGCGCGCGCCGCGCTCGGGTGACTCGTGGGCGGGTGGCTGTGCTCGCCGCGTCGATCGTATTGCCGCTCGCCGCAGGGCTTTCCACGCCCATAGCCGCCGAGCCGCCCGCAGCGCCTCCCGCTCAGCCCGCACCCGGCCCCGCGCCCGCTGGCCCCGCGCCGGTTGCCCCCGCTCAGGCCACGCCAGCCGCCCCCGCTGCCCCTGCTCAGCCCGCCGCTCCGCTCGGGCCTCAGGCCCCGGTCGCACCCGTGCAGGGCACGCCCGCTGCTCCTGCCCCGGTGGCCCCCGCTCAGCCCGCCCCCGCGCCGGGGCCGCCCACGCCAGCTCAACCCGCGCTCGCGCCGGTGGCCCCCGTTCAGGCGACTCCCGCTGCTCCTGCCCCGGTGGCTCCCGCTCAGCCCGTCCCGGCGCCGGAACCGCCCGCACCGGCTCAGCCCGCACCTGCCGCGGCGGCCCCCGCTCCGGCTCCGGCTCCCGCGCCGCCCCCACCAGCACCAGCCGCACCGGAACCCCCGGCTCCGGCGGCCCCGCCCGCGTCCGTTCCAGCCGCCCCCGGACCGGTGCCCGCTCCGGCGGCGCCCGCTCCGGCCGCGGTCTCCGGCGCGACCGTGCAGAAGGTGGTGTGGCTGACCGATCGTCGCGTCGCGGTCTGGGTCAACTCGCCGAGTATGGCCGCCCCCGTACAGGTGCAGCTGCTGCTGGCGCGGGACTGGAACACCCGGCCCGAGGCCCGTTTCCCGGTGCTGTTCATGCTCGACGGCCTGCGGGCTCAGGACGATGAGAGCGGCTGGACCAAGGACGCCGGCGCGGCCGAGTTCTACGCCGACAAGGGCGTGACCGTGGTGCTGCCGATCGGCGGCCAGTCCAGCTTCTATTCCGACTGGTTACAGCCGAACAACGGCAAGACCTACAAGTGGGAGACCTTCCTCACCAAGGAGCTGCCCCCGCTGCTGGAAAACCAGTGGCGCGCCACGAACAACCGTGGCGTCGCGGGACTTTCGATGGGTGGCACCGCGGCGATGTTCCTGGCCGGGCGTAATCCGGGCTGGGTGCGGTACGCGGCCTCCTATTCGGGCGTTCTCACCACCACGACCCTCGGGATGCCGCAGGCCATCATGTACGCCATGCGCGACGCGGGCGGCTTCGACGCCAATGCCATGTGGGGCCCGCCGACCAGTCCGGAATGGGCGGCGCACGATCCGTACGCACTGGCCGACAAGCTGAAGGACCTGAGCCTGTACGTCTCCGCGGGCAGCGGCAGTACGGGCACCTTCGACCATCCGTCGGACATCCCCGGCATCAGCACCAATTACGCGGGCATGGGCCTGGAGATACTGTCCCGGCTGACCAGTCAGAACTTCGTCGACAAGCTGAACAAGCTGGCCATCCCGGTGACGGTGAACTTCCGCCCGTCCGGCACGCACTCCTGGCCGTACTGGGATTTCGAGATGCGCCAGTCCTGGCCGCAGGCCGCCGCGGCGCTCGGCGTCGAGGCGCAGGCGCCGGAATGTCAGGCGGGCGGCGCGATCGGCCTGGTGGCGCAGGTCAATCCGTGGCTGGGCGGCTGTGTGACCGGTGAATACCAGGTCCCCGGCGGGATCGCGCAGGACTTCCGGGGCGGCCGGGTGCTCTGGTCGGCGGCGACCGGTGCGCATCCGGTCGGCGGCATGGTCGGCGGCAGCTACACCGGCGCGCTGGGTCCGGCCGGGCCGCTGGGACTGCCGACCGACGTCGAGCGGCCGCTGCCGGACGGGCGCGGGCGCTATCAGACCTTCCAAAACGGCTCGATCTACTTCACCCCCCAGACCGGTGCGCACGCACTGCGCGGCGCGATCCTCGCCGAATGGGCCCGCCAGGGCTACGAGCGCGGGCCCGCGGGTTATCCGACCGGGCCGGAGGAGCGCACGCCGCAGCGCGACGGCGTGGTTCAGGGCTTCGAGAACGGGCCGATGTACTTCAGCCCCAGGACCGGCGCGCATCGCGTACAGGGCTTCATCCTGGGCAAGTACGCGCAGCTGGGCTTCGAGAACAGCCCGCTCGGCTTTCCGGTCGCCGACGAGTTGCCGACCCGCGACGCGGGCCGCTATTCGCAATTCGAGGGCGGCAATATCTATTGGAGTCCGCTGTCGGGCGCCTGGGCCGTGCGCACCGGCGCGATCATGGACGAGTGGGGACGCCAGGGGTATGAGAACGGCAGGCTGGGCTTTCCGGTCAGCGACGAATTCCCGGTGCCCGGCGGCAGCCAGCAGAACTTCCAGACCGGTTTCATCGTGATCCGCGGCGGCAGGCCGGAGGTACACGGCATGTGAAGCTCCACCTTGAGAAGTACATGAGGTTTCCGGTGGCCACACCCCGAGACCCGGGGCAGCCGTTAGCCTGGACGGCGACCGCTGACCCTTGTGAACAGATCGAGGAAACGAATACATGCTTCGGACCCGTGGAAAGGTGACCGGCGTGCTTGTGGCATTCGCGGCCACCGGTTTGCTCGCCGCCTGCGGCAACAACGATTCGACGGCGTCGAACACGCCCACGCTGAAGACCTCGACCACCACCGCGGCGGCGAGCCCGACCCCGACCTCGCCGAAGTACACCCCGGTGGAGCCCCCCGCGGAGGCGCCCACCACCCTGATCACGCCCGAGGAGCGGCCGCAGCCCGCACCCCAGTCGCCCGGTCCCGCCAACACCGCCCCGGTGAGCGGTAAGGATCAGGCCTTCCTGGACGAGCTGCACAAGCGCGGCGTGTCGCCGTCCAGCCCGGATATCGCGCTGACCGCCGCCAACTACGTGTGCC
Source organism: Nocardia sp. CDC159 (assembly GCF_023740735.1). GTDB lineage: Bacteria > Actinomycetota > Actinomycetes > Mycobacteriales > Mycobacteriaceae > Nocardia > Nocardia pulmonis. Next base: position 37,122 of record NZ_JAMRXH010000011.1, on the reverse strand, counting down.
AGGGCAAGGCGAGCGGCGCCTCCGATCAGGAGATCGCGACCTACGTCAACGCCATGGCCGGTTCCGATCCGGCGTTCGACGCGTCCAAGATGTCGGTCGAGCAGGCCGGCAAGATCTACATCGACGTCGCCACGACGACCTACTGCAACAAGTGATTCGGCGACAGGCGGGATATCCGGGCGGTGCGGGCGGTCGCCGGCGCCGCCCCGGCTGTCTGCTGTTCCTGGCGATCGTCGCGGCGATCGTCGTGCTGGTGATCCTGCTGTGGTATCTGCTGGCGGGGCTGCTGAATCTGCCCGGGCCGAAGCCGCCCAAGCCGGGTCCGAAGGAACCCACCTCGCAGCCGGCCGACTGCCCGGATGTGCTGCTGCTGTCGATCCCGGGAACCTGGGAGTCCCGCAGCGACGACGATCCGTACAACCCGAGCGCCAATCCGAACTCGCTGATGCTCGGTGTCACCAATCCGGTGCGCCAGCAGTTCCCGGAGAACCGGGTGGAGGTCTACACCGTCCCGTACGTCGCGCAGTTCTCCAATCCGATCGCGCTGCCGCCGGACGGCCAGCAGTCCTACAACAACAGTCGTTCCGAGGGCACCCGCAAGGCGACCGACAAGCTGGCCGCGACGCGCGAGCACTGTCCGCTGACCACCTATGTCATCGCGGGCTTCTCGCAGGGCGCGGTGATCGCGGGCGATATCGCCGCCCAGATCGGCGCGGGCAAGGGCCCGGTGCCCGCCGACAAGGTGCTCGGCGTGACCGTGATCGCCGACGGGCGCCGCGACGGCGGTCCGGGACAGCCCGTCCAGATCGGCGGTGCCCCACCGGGAGTCGGCGCCGAGGTGGCGTTGCGCGGGCTGAGCGTGCCCGGAATCACCATGACCGGTCCGCGCCCGGGCGGCTTCGGCGCGCTCGCCGATCGCACGTACACCATCTGTGCGCCTGGTGATCTCATCTGCGACGCCCCGCCCAAGGCGCTCAACCCGGTCAACATCCTGCCCAGCCTGACCACCCTCGTCCGCGCGGTCGGCAATCCGGTGCACGCGCTCTACGCCTCGTACAAGGTCGACGAGAACGGCACCACGGCCACCACCTGGACCGCGAATTGGGCCATCGGACTGATAGACAAGGCCCCGCGCCCACCCCACTCCTGACCCCCGGCAGAAGAGAACCTCCCGGTTTCTTCCACAGGCTGTAAAGTGCTGCGATGATCGCGACGCCGGAGCCGGTTTCCCGGACCGCCCGGCGTCGCAGCGATTTCCGCACGGCCAGGAGCAGGAGTTCATGACAGAAGCCGCCGCACCAGCGCTATCGGCGCTGGGCACGCCGCTGCGGCGCTTCCGTTTCGCCGCGGCGGGGGAGGGCAGCCAGCAGGAGGGCTGCGCGCGCAAGTTCGTGAAGCTCGCCCAGCAGGCGGAGCAGTACGGCTACGACACCTTCGCGGTGCCGGATCATCTGGGCCCGCAGATCGGCCCGATCGCCGCACTCGGCGCGCTGGCCGTGGCGACCGAGCGCATCCGGCTCGCAACCTCCGTGCTGGCCAACGGCTTTCGCCACCCGGTGGTGCTGGCCAAGGACGCGGCCACCATCGATGTGCTGTCCCGGGGGCGGCTGGAGCTGGGCGTCGGTGCGGGCTGGATCAAGGGCGAATTCGAGGCGGCCGGAATTCCCTACGAGTCGCCTGGTGTGCGGCTCGAGCGGCTCGACGAGGCGCTGACCATCCTGGATGTGCTGTTGCGCGGCCAGGAGTGCCACTTCGAGGGCAAGCACTACCGGGTGCGCGGCATCAAGGGGACGCCGCGCCCGCGGCAGGGTCCGCGCCCGCCGCTGGCCACCGGGGGCGGCGGTCCGCGGATGCTGCGCCTGGCGGCCAAACACGCCGACATCATTTCCGTGGTTCCGCGGACGACCCGCGAGGGCAAGGGTCTGCTGTCCGGAATCACCCTCGCCAAGACCATCGAGAAAGTGCATCTGATCAAGGAGGCGGCCGGTGATCGTTTCGCCGACATCGAGCTGAACTGGGCCATCACCGCGATACTCGTCACCGACGATCGCGAGCGGACCGCGGAGATGGCGTTGAACGCGATCGAGAAGGGTTTGCACCCCGATCTCGAGGTCGACGTCCAACTGACCGTCGAGGACATTCTGACGTCGCCGTATGTGGCGATCGGCACATTCGAGGAGATCGCCGAGCAGATCCGTAACGTGCGAGCTTCGACCTCGATGTCCTATGTCGGAGTGTTTCCGACCCAGATGGACGCGTTCGCGCCGGTGATCCCGTTGCTGCGGGAGGAATAGGGCCACTAGGACGTGTTCGCCGCGCTCCGGAGACTGCTTCGGGGCCTGCTCTGTAACATGTCTCTGGTTTGAGTACATCTAGCCGATAGGCGGTCACCGCGCAGACCGCCGATAAAGCTGCAGGCATGCTCTGGCACCACAGAGCGCCCGCGGGCGATAGCGAGTCGGGGCCTCACAGGTAACAGCGGCCATGTCGCCGTGCTGCGTGTGCCTCGGAGGAGAAGGAATGACGGACGAGACTTTCGACGACTACCTGGACGAAACCGGGAACATCAGCATTCCCGAGGGACGGACCCTGGTCGATTACGTCGAGAAGCACACTCGCAACGACGCGAACACCCTTGCGTACCGCTACATCGATTACTCCCGGGAGCGCGACGGTGAGTACCAGGACCTGACCTGGCGGGAATTCGGCATTCGGCTGCGCGCGGTGGCCGCTCGACTGCAGCAGGTGACCAAGCCCGGCGACCGGGTGGCGATTCTCGCGCCGCAGGGTCTGGATTACGTGGTCTCCTTCTTCGCCGCCATCTACGCCGGGACGATCGCGGTGCCGCTGTTCGACCCGGACGAGCCGGGCCACACCGACCGCCTGCACGCGGTCCTCGGCGACTGCACCCCCTCGGCCATTCTCACGGCGAGCTCCTCCGCCGCGGGTGTGCGCCAGTTCTTCCGCCCGCTCCCGGCCGCGCAGCGCCCGCGCATCATCGCCGTCGACGCCGTGCCCGACACTCTGGGTGATGCCTGGGTGCGTCCGGAAATCACCGTCGACGACATCGCCTACCTGCAGTACACCTCCGGCTCGACGCGCACCCCCGCCGGTGTGGAGATCACCCACCGCGCGGTCGGCACCAACCTGCTGCAGATGGTGAACGCCATCAACCTGGACTGGAATTCGCGCGGTGTCACCTGGCTGCCGCTGTTCCACGATATGGGCCTGCTGTGCGTGATCCTGCCCGCGATCGGCGGCAAGTACATCACCATCATGTCGCCGAGCGCCTTCGTGCGCCGCCCGAGCCGGTGGATCAAGGAGCTGGCCGCGGTCTCCGACGGCGCCGGAACCTTCGCCGCGGCACCGAATTTCGCCTTCGAGCACGCCGCCGCGCGCGGTCTGCCGAAGAACGGCGAATCGCTGGACCTGTCCAATGTCATCGGCCTGATCAACGGCTCGGAGCCGGTGACCACCTCGTCGATGAAGAAGTTCAACGACGCGTTCGCGCCCTACGGCCTGCCCAAGACGGCCATCAAGCCGTGCTACGGCATGGCCGAGGCGACGCTGTTCGTCTCGGCGACCCGGCACGAGGACGAGGCCAAGGTCATCTACGTCGACCGCAACGAGCTCAACGCCGGTCGCATCGTCAAGGTCGAACAGGGCACCCCTAACTCCATCGCCCAGGTCAGCTGCGGCTATGTCGCGCTGTCGCAGTGGGCCGCGATCGTCGATCCCGACACGATCGACCACCCCGAGGGCGCCCAGGAGCTGCCCGAGGGCCGGGTCGGCGAGATCTGGCTGCACGGCAACAACATCGGCCAGGGCTACTGGGGTCGCGACGAGGAGACCCGCAAGACCTTCAAGAACCTGCTGAACCGGCGCCTGCCCGAGGGCAGCAAGGCCGAGGGTACCCCCGCCGACGCCATCTGGATGCGCACCGGCGATTACGGCGTCTACGTCGACGGCGAGCTCTACATCACCGGCCGGGTGAAGGATCTGGTGATCGTCGACGGCCGCAACCACTATCCGCAGGATCTCGAGTACTCGGCGCAGGAGGCCAGCAAGCTGCTGCGCCCCGGCTTCGTCGCGGCCTTCTCGGTCCCGGCCAATCAGCTACCCGCCGAGGTGTTCGCCCACGACAGCCATTCGGGTCTGACCTTCGATCCGGACGACGCCTCCGAGCAGTTGGTGATCGTGGCCGAGCGCGGGCCCGGCGCGCACAAGGCCGATCCCGGCCCGATCGCCGACGCGGTGCGCGCGGCGCTGTCGCAGCGGCACGGCGTGACCGCGCGCGACGTGCTGCTGGTCCCGGCCGGCTCGATTCCGCGCACCTCCAGCGGCAAGATCGCCCGCCGCGCCTGCAAGGCCGAATATCTGGAAGGCACGCTGCGCGGTGGTCGTCATCAGCAGCAGGCCTTCCCCGACGCACCCGACGAAGAGTGAGCACAGGGGACACTGGCTGTCAATACCCGCCGCTCAACCCCCGCACCCAGGTAGCTTGAGGAATTGATGGCTGACAACGAGGGCACCCAGACGACCGAGACCGCCGACGCTGTCGAGGCGGTCACCGACAAACCGGGCACCGACATGTCCGTGGCCGAACTGCGTGAGTGGCTGCGCCGCTGGGTCGCCGAGGCGACCGGCCAGCCGATCGAACAGATCACCGTGGACCGGCCGATGGAGGAATTCGGTCTGGCCTCGCGCGATGCCATCGCCCTCGGTGGCGACATCGAGGAACTCACCGGCGTGATGCTGAACGCGACGATCGTGTACCAGCACCCGACCATCGCCTCGCTGGCGGAGCGAATCATCAACGGGGAGCCCGAGGTTGCGGAGGAGGCGGCGGACGACGCCTTCTATACGGCCGGGTTCACGCCGGACGAGGCGCACGATATCGCCATCGTCGGGTTGTCCACGCGGCTGCCCGGGGCGGGGGATACTCCGGAGAGCACCTGGGAATTCCTGATCAATCGGGGAGACGGAATCAGCGAGCTCCCCGAGGGACGCTGGTCGGAGTTCACCTCGGACCCGCGCGTCGCCGAGATCGTGGAGAAGTCCAAGACTTTCGGCGGCTACCTCTCCCAGGATGTGATCAAGAACTTCGATGCCGAGTTCTTCGCCATCTCGCCGCTCGAGGTGGAGCGGATGGATCCGCAGCAGCGCCTGGCGCTGGAGCTGACCTGGGAAGCCCTGGAGCACGCGCGGATTCCCGCGAATGAGCTCAAGGGCGAGGCGGTGGGTGTGTTCATCGGCTCCTCGACCAACGACTTCATGTTCGTTACCGCCGCCGGGTTGGGCGAGGCCGATCCGAGCGCCCCCGCCTCCGCCGCCGCTTACGGGCTGACCGGCACCAACACCTCGATCATCGCTGGTCGGGTTTCCTACTTCTACGACTTCCGCGGCCCCTCGGTCGCTCTCGACACCGCCTGCTCCTCGACGCTGGTCGCCGTGCACCAGGCGGTGCGTGCACTGCGTAGCGGCGAGGCGGATCTCGCTCTGGCTGGCGGTGTGAACATGCTGCTGGCCCCGTTCGGTTCGCTCGGCTTCGACTCGATCGGCATGATTGCCGAGAACGGCCGGATCAAGGCTTTCTCGTCCGACGCCGACGGTATCGCCCGCTCGGAGGGCGGCGGCCTGGTCGTGCTCAAGCGCCTGGCCGACGCCGAGCGTGACGGCGATCGAATCCTGGCGGTGATCAAGGGCTCGGCGGTCAACTCCGACGGTCGTTCCAATGGCCTGCCCGCGCCGAATCCCGACGCGCAGGCCGAGGTCCTCCGGCGCGCCTACCGCGATGCCGGAATCGTCCCCTCCACGGTCGATTACATCGAGGCGCACGGTACCGGGACCCTGCTCGGCGACCCCATCGAGGCCGATGCGCTCGGTCGGGTAGTCGGCCGAGGCCGGGATGCCGACAAGCCCGCACTGCTTGGCTCGGCCAAGACGAACTTCGGCCATCTCGAGTCCGGCGCAGGCGCGGCCAGCCTGGCCAAGGTGATCATGTCGTTGCAACACGACGTTATCCCGCCGAATATCAACTTCGCCGGTCCGAACCCGTACATCGCCTGGGATCAGGCGCATCTGAAGGTCGTCGACGCACCCACCGAATTCCCGCGCTACAGCGGCAGGGCGACCATCGGCATTTCCGGTTTCGGCTTCGGCGGCACCAACGCCCACATCGTGATCCAGGAATACGTTCCGACCCCGGTCGAGACGGAGCTTCCGGAAACCGCTACGGCGGCAAGCGATCTGGACGACGAGACCACCGATGTGGTCGCCGATGCCGAGGCCATCGTCGAGGCGGCGGAGCCGGTGGCGGAGTGGACCGAGGCGCGCACCGAGCCGCTGCCGGTGATCCTGGCCGTCTCCGGCTATCTGCCCTCGCGCCGCCGGCGCGCCGCCGCCGATCTGGCCGACTGGCTGGAATCCGAAGCGGGACAGGCGACTCCGCTCGCCGATGTGGCGCGGTCGCTGGCCAAGCGCAATCACGGTCGTTCCCGCGGTGTCGTGCTGGCCACGACACACGAGGAGGCGATCACCGGCCTGCGTGCCATTGCCGAGGGCAAGCCCGGCCAGGGCGTCTTCACCGCCGATGCCCCCGCCGCGCGCGGCCCGATGTGGGTGTTCGGCGGCTTCGGCTCGCACCACCGCAAGATGGGCAAGCAGCTCTACCTGGAGAATTCGATCTTCGCCCGCGCCGTCGACGAGGTCGACGAGCTGGTGCAGGACGAGGCCGGATACTCGGTCAAGGAGATGATCCTCGACGACGCCCAGGACTGGGATGTGGGCACCTCGCAGGTCGGCGTGTTCACCATTCAGGTCGGCCTGGCCGCGCTGCTGCGTGCGCACGGTGCGGAACCCGAAGGGGTGGTGGGGCATTCGCAGGGTGAGGCCGCCGGATCCTATGTTTCGGGCGGGTTGAACCTCGAGGACGCCGTCCGGGTCATCTGCGCACGTTCGCGTCTGATGGGCGAGGGCGAGCAGATGATCACCGACGATGAGGTCCGCAATATGGCGCTGGTCGAATACAGCGCCGAGGACATCGAGAAGGTGATCGCGGACTATCCGAGCCTGGAGGTCGCGGTGTACGCCGCGCCGACCAATACCGTGATAGGCGGCCTGCCGGACGAGGTGCAGGCGGTCGTGGCGCGCGCGGAGTCGGAGGGCAAGTTCGCCCGCGTCCTGCAGACCCGCGGCGCGGGCCACACCTCCCAGATGGATCCGCTGCTGGGCGAATTGGCCGCCGAGCTCGCGGGCATCGAGCCGAGCAAGCCGAAGGTCGATCTGTATTCGACCGTGCGCAGGTCCCAGGTGTTCCGCGCCGGTTCGGAGCCGGTACACGACGTCGACTACTGGGTGGCGAATATGCGCCAGCCGGTGTGCTTCAGCTACGCCATTCAGGCCGCGGTCGACAACGGCATCACCACCTACCTGGAGATCGCGCCGCATTCGGTGGCGCTGATGCAGGTGCTGGGCACCACCTTCGCGGCGGGCGTGCACAACGCCGCGCTGATTCCGACGCTCAAGCGCAAGGAAGACGACTCCGCCAACATCATCTCCGCACTGGCCCAGCTGTACGTGCAGGGCCATCCGGTGAACCTGTCGTCGCTGCTGCCCGCCGGTGACTACGCCGATATTCCGCGCACCGCGTTCCTGCGCAAGGAGTACTGGCCCAAGGTCAACATCTCTGCCGGATCCGGTGTCGGCCGGGTGCCGGGCTCGCATGTGGCGCTGCCCGACGGCCGCCACGCGTGGGAAGTGTCGGCGACCGCTGCCACCGATCTGGCCGCGTTGGTGAATGCAGCGGCGGCCCAGGTGCTTTCGGATGTCTCGCTCGGTGCGTCCATCGCGCATGCGCCGGTACCCGCCGCCGGGACGCTGACCACCACGCTCACCCCGCATCCGGGTGGCGCGTCGGTGCAGGTGCATGTGAAGGAGGGCAATGCCTTCCGGCTGCTGTTCGACGCGGTCGTGACCTCCGGCGCTCCGCTGCCGGAAACCGCGGTGGCACAGCCGGTTCCGGCCGCGCAGCCCGCCGCCGAGGAATCGGCCGAGGTCGCGGTCGCCGAGAGCTTCGGCGAGCGCTGGGATCCCAACGGCAGCCAGACCGTGGAGGAGCGCCTGTCGCTGATCGTCGCCGAGTCCATGGGCTATGCCGTGGAGGATCTGCCCATGGAGATCCCGCTCATGGAGCTGGGCCTGGACTCGCTGATGGCCATGCGCATCAAGAACCGGGTCGAGTACGAATTCGACATCCCGCAGTTGCAGGTCTCCGCCGTGCGCGACGCCAGCCTGCACGAGGTCGCCAAGGTGCTGCGCTACGCGATCGAGCACCGCGACCAGATCCGCGAGATGGCGGAGAAGCAGGCGGCCGAGGGCGGTTCGCTGACCGTCGACGAGAACTTCATCGCCGCGGCGCGGGCGGCCGTGGAGAAGGGGGAGGATCCGGCGGCCGCGGTGCGGGCGCAGGTCGCCGAGAAGGCCGAGCCGCAGGCCGCTGTGGCCGAAACCACTGCCGCCGAGCCCGATTCGGCGGCGGGCGAGGACAATGTGCCGCCGCGTGATGCCGCCGAGCGGCTCACCTACGGCACCTGGGCCATGGTGACCGGGAAGTCGGCGGGCGGCATCTTCAATACGCTGCCGATTCTGGACGATGCCACCGCGAAGAAGTTGGCGGAGCGGCTGTCCGAGCGCGTCGAGGCCGAGATCGATGTGGAGGAAGTACGCGAGTGCGAGACCATCGAGCAGCTGTCGGACATCGTGCGTCGGCATCAGCACGACGCGCGCGCGATCGATGGCTTCGTGCGTCCGCTGCGGCCGCGGGCGGAGGGCTCGGATGCGGTGCCGGTGCTGGTCTTCCACCCGGCCGGTGGTGACACGCTGGTCTACGATCCGCTGCTGAAGCGCCTGCCCGCAGATACCCCGATGTACGGCTTCGAGCGGGTCGAGGGCTCGATCGAAGAGCGTGCGCGGCAGTACCTCCCGGAAATCCGCAAGATTCAGCCCGAGGGGCCGTATGTGCTGTACGGCTGGTCGCTGGGCGCGGTGCTCGCGCTGCAGGTCGGCCAGTTGCTGCGCGCGGAGGGCGCGGATGTGCGCCTGATCGGTCTGCTCGATCTGGCCATTCCGGTGGAGCCGGAGGACAACAGCCCCGAGGAGCGGATCGCTCGCATCACGCGATACCAGGACTTCGCGAAGAAGACCTTCAATCTTCCAGCCGAGCTCGATCGTGAGCAATTGGAGGAGCTGGCTGCGGCGAGCGACGAGGAGCAGCTGCAGATCGTCATGGAGCTGGTGAAGTTCTCCGGCGCGAAGATTCCGGGCGGAGTCCTCGAACACCAGCGGACCTCGTGGATCGAGCAGCGCGAGCTGGCGAAGGTGCGGCCGTCGCGCTACGAAGGCGATGTGGTGCTCTACCTCGCCGACCGTTACCACGACGGCGCGATCGAACTCGAACCCCGCTACGCCAACCGCCGCCCCAACGGCGGCTGGGACGAGTACATCCCCAACCTGGAAGTCATCCACATCCCCGGTGACCACCTCCAGATCGTCGACGAGCCACGCATCGCCACGATCGGTGCCGACCTCACTCGGAAGCTTGCCGAGATCGCGAAGGGAGCGAAGTGAGCACGACCGCCGAAAAGCTTGCCGACCTGCGGAAGAAGTTAGAACTAGCGCAGGAGCCGGCGGGTGAAGCGGGGGTGGCCAAGCGGGCCCGCAAGGGTATTCCGTCGGCCCGCGAACGGATCAACATGCTGTTGGATCCCGGTACCTTCGTGGAAATCGGTGCGCTCGTGCGCAATCCGGGCGACAAGAACGCGCTCTACGGGGATGGCGTCGTGGCCGGGCACGGCCTGGTCGACGGCCGCCCGGTCGCGGTGTTCTCGCACGATCAGACCGTCTACGGCGGTTCGGTCGGTGAGATGTTCGGGCGCAAGGTGGCCGCGGTCATGGACTTCGCGGCCAAGGTCGGCTGCCCGGTGGTCGGCATCAACGACTCCGGCGGCGCGCGGGTGCAGGAGGCGGTGACCTCGCTGGCCTGGTACGCCGAGATGGGCCGTCGCCAGGAGCCGCTGTCGGGGCTGGTGCCGCAGATCTCGATGATCCTGGGCAGCTGCGCGGGCGGCGCGGTGTACGCCCCGATCAATACCGACGTCGTGGTCGCCACCGAGGCGGCGTACATGTTCGTCACCGGCCCCAAGGTGATCCGCGAGGTCACCGGCGAGGACGTCTCGCTGGAGGAACTCGGCGGCGCGCAGAACCAGGCCGAGTACGGCAATATCCACCACGTCGCCAAGGATGAGCAGGCCGCCTTCGAATGGGTGCGGCAGTACCTGAGCTATCTGCCGTCCAGCTGCCAGGAGCTGCCGCCGATCGTGAATCCGGGCCTGGAACCGGAGATCACCGACAGCGATCTGGAACTCAACTCGCTGGTGCCGGACTCCGACAACGCGGCCTACGACATGCACGACGTGCTGCTGCGGATCTTCGACGACGGCGACTTCCACGAGATCGGCGCGACGGCGGGGCAGAACATCATCACCGGCTTCGCCCGGGTCGACGGCCGCAGCGTGGGCGTGGTCGCCAATCAGCCGATGGTGTACGCGGGTGCGCTCGACGCGCGGGCCTCCGACAAGGCCGCGCACTTCGTGCGGATGTGCGACGCGTTCGAGATCCCGCTGGTGTTCGTCGTGGACACGCCCGGCTTCCTGCCGGGCGTGGAACAGGAGAAGATCGGCGTCATCAAGCGCGGCGGCCGCTTCCTGTTCTCCTTCGTCGAGGCGACGGTGCCCAAGGTGACCGTGGTGATCCGCAAGTCCTACGGTGGCGGCTACGCGGTGATGGGCTCCAAACAGCTCGGCGCGGACGTCAACCTGGCCTGGCCGACCGCCCGGATCGCGGTCATGGGCGCGGAGAGCGCGGTCAGCGTGGTCGGCCGCAAGCAGATCGAGGCGGCCCCGGAGGAGCAGCGCGCCGCGATCCGCCAGCAGATGATCGACTTCTACAACACCACCGTGGCCACCCCGTGGATCGCGGCCGAACGCGGCTACATCGACGCGGTCATCGAACCGGCCACCACCCGGCTGGAGATCCGCAAGGCCCTGCAGCTGCTGCGCGACAAGCAGGTCTACCGGAACCCGCGCAAACATCACCTGCTTCCTCTGTAGCGTGTCTTTCCCGGAATCGGTCGGTCGATCCGTCCCGGTATGAGAGCCTTCAGCTATGGGTAGCTCACCGAAGGCCGTACTAGAGGGCGGGCCAGCCGACCTGCCGCAACGGATCGTGCCGATCACGCCGCCGGGAATCGAACTGCGCGTGCAGTTCAACGGCGGCTACGAGCGCTTCAAGGTGACCCCGCGCTGGCAGGAGACGCCCGAGGGCAGCCTCCCCGTCTACGAATGGTGCGAGCGGATCGAGCGCTGAGCCCCGAAACTCACCGCGCCCGGCGGACGGGTACCCGGGTCGGCACCGGGTCGGAGGTCAGGAAGTCGATGATCGTGCCGTAGACCTGGTTCGGCTTCTCGAACAACAGGGTGTGCGAGGTGCCCGGCACGATGGCCAGCTCCGAATCGGGAATGCCGCGATAGAGCTCGACGGTGTGCTCGAGGGTCATCATGTCGTCGTCGGCCGCCAGCACCAGCGTCCGCGCCGAGATGCCCGCCAGCTCAGCAGCGCTGAGTTCCGGCTGGGTGGTGGCCATTTCGAGACCCTTGCGGAACACCACGGGGAAGTGCGCCTCGCCGTCCGGCGACACCGCGCCGTAGTTCGGCGCGAAGTGCGCGATCACCTCGTCGCCGAAGTCGAGCGTGCCCGGGATCAGGCCGTCGTGATGGAAGTTGCCGCTCACCGACACCAGCTTGCGCACCAGATCGGGCCGCCGCAGCGCCGCCAGCAGCGCGGTATTGGCGCCGTCGCTGTAGCCGACCAGGTGCGCCGGGCCCCCGACCACCTGCTCGAGGAAGGCGATGGTCTCCTCGGCCATGGCCGCGTAGCTGAACGGCGCAGCGGTGTCGGCCGTGCGGCCATGCCCGCGCCGGTCCACCGTGAACACCCGGAAATGCTTGGTGAACAGGGGGATCGCCGCTTCGAACGTGCGCGAGTCGGTGAACCCGCCGTGCAGCAGGACCAGCGGCTCACCCTCGCCCTGCACGTCGTACCACGTCTCCACCGCACCCAGCCGCACATAACTCATGATCACCATCCTGCCGCAGCCACCTCGTAGACCGAGTGTGAGCCTAGGCATGTGGAGAACAGCGCGGGCGGCGCAAACCCGTTGCGCCGCCCGCGGTGTGCGACTCGATCAGGACACCCGCATCTGCCCCGGTGACCAGAATCCGGAGCGCGTGGTCGTGCCGGTCTCGATCCGCGCGGGCGTCGCATCGGTGTAGTAGCGGTCGTAGCGCTCCAGCGAACCCCAGTCTCGCGCCCAGTTGTCCTTCAGATAGGTCGGCACGGTCGTGGCGCCCGCGAGCATATTCGCCCAACCGAGCGGGCCGCCGAACTCCTGGGCCTGCCAGGTGTCGGTGGAGCTGGCCGCCAGTGGCCGATCGGGCTTGATGCGGTAGTTGGGCATGGTCGCCACGCCGTCGCGATGCAGGAACGGCTGCTGGCACGGGAACTGCAGGCCCACCGCCCAGTCCTCCAGCACCTGCTGGCGCGAACCGATGAAGGTGTTGAGCGACACCAGCTTCGGCACCCGCGGCGGGGTGAAGGCCAGCCACTGATCGCCGATCAGCACATTGCGGTTGGCGACGATGCGCACCGCGTCGGCATCGGGCGCGATCTCCGACAGCGGCACCCGCAGGTTGCGCCACGAGGGCGACGGGCCGATATCGCGCGGCACGTATTTGCCCTGCACGGCCACGCTGCCGTCGGCCTGCCGCTTACCGTATTCCAGCTGCAGATCCTGGCCGTACTGCAGCGCGCCGGTCTGATCGAAGGACAGGATGCGACCGGCGGCCGTGATGACCACCAGCGGTGCGTCATCCGACCGCGCCGGCAGCTCGTACCAGCTGGAGATCAGATGCGCGGGCTGCTGCATGCCCTTCTGATAGCTGCCCATGATCGGGGTGGTCTTGGGATCCAGCCCGTAGGGCAGGGCCACCGTGCTGCCGTTGACACCGGGCTCGGCGATGCGACCGCCTTCGGTGCCCGCGTTCTGGCCCTCGGCGAAATTGGCGCCCACCGACTGGTTGGAGGTGTTGCCGGTGCCCGGCTTCACCTCGACCGAATCGGCCTTCAGATCGTCCGGCACGCCGTTGGGATCGAAGCCGGTCGGATCGACGCCGCCGAGCGGATCTGCGGTCGGCGGATTGGCCGGATCGATGATCGGATTCAACCGGCCCGCATTCGGATCCGACTCCACCAGAACATCGTTCGCGAGACCGCACGAACTGCCGCGCACCGCATCGAGATTCGAGCGGGCCAGCGAATACGCCGGATACTGCGTCACCGCGCCCTTCACCAGCGACAGCACCTCGAACGCCACCATCAGCGCCGCCACCACGGTCAGCGGGATGGCCGCGAAGCGGCGAATCCGCCTGCCGCGCGCGGTCTTCGGGCTAGCGGGTGGTTTGGTGTAGTCCTCGCGCAGTGTCTGCCAGCCGACCAGCGCCAGCGCCAGGCCGAACAGGATCAGCACCAGGGTGTTGGACTGATTGCCGTGCAGCGAGACGGTCTTGTCGAACCACGGCACGCCGAAGCTGGACACGTACCAGTAGCCGTTGATGCCCGAGAAGGTCAGCGCCAGCATGAACAGCAGCGCGGCCAGGAAGACGGTGCGGTTCTTGCGCGACCGCAGCGCCGTCGCCGACACCGCCACCGCGGTGACCGCCGCCAGCGAACCCGCGATGCCCGCATAGGCGCCGAAGTGGTGGGTCCACTTCGTCGGGTTGAACATCATGAAGAAGATCGTCCCGAACACCACGCCGATCAGCCGCCAGGTCGGACCGGTCGAGATGCCCGGCACCCGACGGCGGCGCAGCAGCACCAGCGCGGTGGTGACCAGGCACAGGATCATCACCAGGAAGGCGAACCGGCGCGACAGCGAACCGTCGACGGTCTGCACGAACAGGTAGTAGTAGCGCAGATAGTCCTCGTACCAGGCCAGATTCGGTCCGGTCACCTTGCGGACGCGGTCGGCCTCCTGGATGGCGGCGAAGGTCTGATCGCTGTAGACGACCGTGAGCACCAGGAATCCGGCCGCCGCGATCGGCGCCAGCAGCGGTAGCGAGGAGCCCCACAGGGTCGAGAAGAAGCCCGTTTCGGCGCGCGCCGCGGCTTCGCGATGGCGTCGCACCACGATCCGCACCAGCGGCCGGATACCGGCCAGCAGCGCCGCCACACACATCAATCCGGTCGGTGCCGCGGCCAGGGTGAACGCCGCGACCAGTACCGCGACCCCCGCGGGCAGCAGCCGTCCGGTGGCGATGGCCCGCTCGATCGAGACCCAGGTCAGCAGCGCGCCCAGCGCGACGATCGGCTCCGAGCGCAGGCCGTTGTCATAGGGCAGCCAGAAGGCCAGGAACACCAGGCCGCCGGTCCACAGCGCCACCTTCGAGGTGCGCACGCCGCGCCCGAGCCGCGGCACCACCTCGCGGCTGATCACCATCCAGCACAGAATTCCGCAGGCCAGTGCCGGAATGCGGACCCACGGACTGGCCGTGGAGACCTGCGCGAAGGCCTGGATCACGTAGTAGTACCAGCCGAACGGCGCCTCCGGCACGCCGTACCAGCGGAAGTAGTTGGCCAGATAGCCCGCGTGCGGTGCGACCCGAACCATGGACAGGATGTAGCCGTCGTCGGAGGTGTTGGCGCCGACGAAATGCCACAGCCCCAGCGTGCCGATGATCGCGCCGTCGGCCCAGGTCGGCTTCAGCCAGTTCGCGGGCAGGATGCGCCGGTGCCCGCGGCCGTCGCTGGTGTCCAGGCGGGCCAGGGCGCCCAGCGCGAGCAGGGTGCACAACACCGCCGCGATCATGGCGGTCAGTTTGATCCAGGTCGGCGTCGAGGTGAAGCGGGTGTCGACGGTCATGTGGAACGACAGCCCGGCCGGTGCGGGACCCTTCAGATCGGAGAAGATGCCAACCACCTGCGGCCGCAGATCGCCGTTCAGGGTGCCCTTGATCCCCGTGCCGACGAATTCGGCGGTGGTGCGGTGGATATCGGAGGAGATGGTGATCGCCGAGCAGCCGTCCAGCTGCGACCGCTTTGCCGACGCCACGATGGCATTGCGGTCCATCACATCCACCGAGTCGGGGGTGACCCGCACGAACATCCCCTCGAGGGCGGCCCATTCGCCCTGCTGCGGCGCGGTGTTGAGAATGATCCCCTGCGGCACCTGGGCGACCAGCGCACACGGAATGCTCGCGTCCAGATCCACCGGAACCTGCGACATCAGCGGCGCCTCGACATTGCCGATGGTCCCGTCCTGCGGCCAGTTCACCTCGGCCGTCGTCTGCTGCACCGGCAGGAACGGCGTGGCAATGGCGAACACCGCCCCCAGCAACCCCGCGACCAGCGCGATCCAGCGGGCGGTACGGAAATCACGGGGCGTCGCGGCGGCGGGCGCGGGCCTCGGCTCGGTCAAGACAGCAGTTGCGGCGTCGGGCACGGTTGCAGATGTTAGCTGTGTTGGTCTGGCCTCCGCTTCGCTCCGGCGGGTTCGCGGCCTCCATGTCTCGCCGTTCAGCGGTCGAGACTCGCGCTTCGCGCATGCGCTTCGACCGCTGAACGGCGAGACGGCCGCGAACGGTCGTTGGCCGCGTGTTCTTGTCAGCGAGCCTTGATGGGGACGTCCTTGGCCCAACCCCAGTGATTCTCGGTGGAGACCCCGATGGTGGCCGGTGTTGCTTCCCGGACGTACGGGGTGAACTTCTCCAGAGAGCCCCAGTCGCGGTTCCAGTCGCCGTCGAGGTAGCCGGGGATGGTGCGGGACTCGAGCAGTAGGCCGGTCCAGCCGAGCGGGCCGCCGCCGATATCGTCCTGCCAGGCGTTGGAGGCGTCGGAGCCGACGCGGTCGGGCAGGATGCGCCAGGCGGGGACCTCGGCCACGCCGTCGGCGTGGTCGAACGGGCGCTGGCAGGGGAAGGCGAGGCCGACGTGCCAGTCCTCGAGGACCGGCGCGGTGTGGCCCACGACCGAATTCAGGGTGGCCAGCTTGGGCAGGCGGGGCGGGGTGACGGCCAGCCACTGCCGCGGGGTGAGGTCGTTGGCGACGGCCACGATGCGAATGGCATTGGTGCGGTCCGGGATTCGGTCCAGCGGCACCCGCATATTGCGCCACGACGGCGCGCCACCGATATCCAGCGGCACGAACGAGCCCAACTCCTCGACGCCGCCGTCCGCGCCGCGATGGGCGAATTCGACGCGCAGGTCCTGGCCGTAGTGGACCACGCCGTCCGGATCGATCGACTTGATCCGGCCCGCCGCGGTCACCACGAGCAGCCGGTGCGCCGAATCGCCCCGGGCGGCGGCCAGATCCAGCCGGTACCACTGCGAGGTCAGGCGGGCCTGCTGCTTGTCCTTGTTCGTATAGCTGCCCAGCACGGGAGTGCGGGCGGGATCGAGGCCGAACGGCAGCGCGACGGTGCTGCCGTTGATGCCGGGTTCGGCGGTGCTGCCGCCGCCGGTGCCCGCCTGGGTGGTGCGGGTGGTCTTGTTCTCCGAACCCGAATCGAGGGAATTGGCGCCGCCGGAGACGGTTTCCTCCGCATCGGCGGTCAGATCGCTCGCGACGCCGTTGGGGGTGAAGCCGACATTGTCGGCGGCCAGTGCGTCGGCGGCCGCGCCCGTATAGGGCTGCAGCAGCGAATCCGCCGTATTCGTCTCGACCAGAACGTCATCGGCCAGGGCGCACGAGTTCCCGCCCAGCGCCCGCAGATTCGATTTGGCGATGGAATAGGACGGGTACTGCGTGAGCGCCGCCTTCCCCAGCGAGGCCACCTCGAACAGCACCATGGCCGCGGCCGCGACGGTCAGCGGTTCGATGGCGAAGCGGTCGAACCGCCTGCGCGGCGGTGCATTTCGATACGGCTGCCGGTAGTACCGCCAGGCCGCGAACAGCAGGCACAGCACCGCCAGGCCGAGGAACAGGGTGGACAGCCCCTTACCCGCCAGCAGCGGCGCCTTGTCCCACCACGGCACCCCGTAGCTGGACACATACCACCAGCCGTTGGATCCGGTGAACGTCACCGCCAGCAGGAACAACACCGCCGCGGCGAACAGCGACCGGTTGTAGGGCGCGCGAATCCCGTTGACGCCCACCGCGATCGCGGTCAACGCGGCCAGCGATCCCGCCAGTCCGGCGTAGACGCCGAAGTGGTGGGTCCACTTGGTCGGCGTGAACATCATCAGCAGCAGCGACATGAACACGATGCCGAGAATCCGCGCCGACGGACCCCGCGAGGTGCCCGGCACCCGGCCCCCCTTGCGCAGCATCACCAGCACGCACACGCCCAGGCACAGCAGCATGCCGAGGATGCCGAACCGCCGCGCCAGCGATCCGTCGGGCGAGAGCATCAGCAGCGAATCCCAGCGCGTGCGCTCGTCGAACCACGCCACATTCGGTCCGATGATCTTGCGCACCCGGGTCGCCTCCAGCACCGAGGCCAGCGTCTGATCGGCGAAAACCACCACCAGGACCAGGGTTCCGGCCGCCATGCCGGGAGCCAGCAGCGCGCCGTAGCGCAGGATCGCCGACCAGTCGCGGCGGTTGCCCCCGGCGGAACCCAGCCGGGCGCGTTTGATGATGTGCTGCAGCACCGGGCGCGATCCGGCGATCAACGCGGCGATGCAGATCAGGCCGGTCGGCCCGGCGGCCAGTGAGAAGGCCGCGATGAGCACGCCCAGCGCGGCGGGCAGCAGCCGTCCGGTGGCGATCGACCGTTCGATGGCACACCAGGTCAGCAGCGCGCCCAGCGCGATCAGCGGTTCCGGACGCAGGCCGTTGTCGTAGGGCAGCCAGGCGACCAGGAACACCAGACCGGCCGTCCAGCGCGCGACCGCGGACCGCCGCACGCGCGCACCCAGGCGCGGCAACACCTCCCGGCTGATCACCAGCCAGCACGCGACCCCCGCCAGCAGCGCGGGCAGCCGCATCCACGGGCTCGAGTCGCTGATCCGGGTCATCCAAGCCAGCACCTCGTAGGGCCAGCCGAACGGTGCCTCGGCCACCCCGAACCAGCGGTAGTAATTGGCCATATAACCCGAGTGCCGCGACGCCCGAGCCATGTTCAGGATGTAGCCGTCGTCGGAGGTGTTCGCGCCGATGATGTGCCACAGCGCCAGCGTGCCGAGGACGACGGCATCGGTACCCGTGAAGCGCCACCAGTGCGCGGGCAGTATCCGGCGCGGCCGTCGGCGGTCGGCGGTATCGATGAAGTGCAGGCAGATCAGCGCGATGAGCGTGCACACGACCGCGCCGATGATGGCGGCCAGCTTCAGCCAGGACGGGCTGGAGGAGAACCGCGAGTCGATATCGGCACGCAGGCGGGCGTCGCCGAGCTGGGCGCGGTTCAGATCGGTGAAGACGCCGACGATCTGGGGCCGCACATCGCCGCCGACGGTCGAGGTGAACGGCGTGCCGTCCGCGCGTTGCACGCCGGTCAGTTCGGCGGTCGTCGCGGTCGCGGTGGATACCACGGTGAACGCGGCGCACCCGCCGATCTCGGCGATCGGCGCCGACAGCAGCGGAATGTCGCGCAGCAGCACCGACAGCCGTCGACCCGCGCCGGGCTCGTCGGTCACCCTGGCCACCAGGCCCTTCGACGTTGCGCCGGGGGCCTGCGCGGGGACGGTCGAAACGAGCGTGCCGGTGGGCAGGTCGCGAATCGCCGCGCACGGCAGCGACAGTCGCACCTCCAGCGGCACATAGGAGACCAGCGGCGCGTCGACGTTCACCGATTGGGGCTGTGGCCAATCCAGCGTCGCCCGATCCTGGCGCACCGGCAGCAGCGGCGTCAGGACCGCCAGCAGTATCCCGAGCACCCCCGAGACGAGGGCGATCAGGCGGACACGGGACACCGCGGAAGAGTCAGCGCGCACGATCGACGATGCTAGCTACCGCCGATGCGCATCTCGCGGACATCCCAGACCCACATGCCGTCGAGATAGCTGCCGGGGAACAGCAACCGATCGAGTGTGGCGTGCAGGACGGCCCCGTTGGTCGCGGGCGGCAGCACCACCACATCGGCCTGCCAGTAGCGCAGATCCGCCAGCGCCCGCGCGCGGGCGGCGTCGTCGACGACCGGAATCCGCCCGGTCTCCTGGGCCTGCGTCAGCAGTGCGGCCGTCGGGCGATCCTCGGGTCCGTAGCGGCCCTTCCGATCCGCCGTTGGACCGACGAAATAGCCTCCGGCCAGCGGGAATTCGAAGCCCGAGTCGATCTGCCAGCGCAGCGGCCGAGCGTCGAGCCGGGTCGGCGGCGGGGCGATCACCACCGATCCGTCGCGCACGAACCGGCGCACGGTGCCGTCGGTGAAGAAGGCCGGGGTGGGGTCGCGGGGCACCACCGGAAGCGCCGTCGGGGCCAGCGGCACCAGGGCCAGCGCCAGCGCGGCGAACCAGGTCAGCGGGCGCCACTCGGTGCGCGCACCGCGCCGGTGCGCCAGGGCGCGTTCGGTGGCCAGCGCGAGGATCGCGGCGATGGCCGGGATCGCCGCCATCGCGAAGCGGGTCTCCAGCACCGTGCCGAGCAGCGGGACGTGGTCCAGCCACCGCCACGGCAGGCTCACCCCGGTCGGCATCTTGCCCACGGTCGCCTGACCGCCCAGCGACAGCACCCCGAACACCAGGATCACCGCCGCGGCCGCGCGCACCATCCGGCCGGCGCGGGGATCGCGCCACAGCAGCGCGATCGTCACGGCCACCAGCGCCAGCAGCGGCCAGCCGAAATAGGCGTTCTGCTCGGTCGGATTGATGGCCACGTTCTGGCCGGGCGCGAAGATGCCGCCCAGCGATTCGGAGGGGAACTGCACCAGGGCCTTCAGATCGTTGCCCATCGGGCCGTGATCGATCGAGCGATAGCTCTGCGGTCCGAAGAACTGCCACCACAGCGGAATCCCGGTGAGCGCCAGGGTGATCAACGCGCCGAGCCCGACGGTGGGCGCGATCCCGCGCAGCACCCGCAGCCCGGTGCGCGGCCGATGCAGGTAGTACACGGCCGCGAACAGACCGAATGCCAGCGCGAAGATCAGCAGCGGTTCCTCGCCGAGGGCGATCTGCAGGGCCACCAGCACCCCGAGCAGCGCGGCGTCGCGGGCGCGGCGGGCGAAGGTGACGGGTTCGCCGTCGCGCACCCGGCGGGCCATCCGAATCAACAGTCCGGCGATCACCGGCAGCGCGGCCAGTAGGACGAAATTCGGATGCGCATTGGCGTGCGAGATTATCGCCGGGGCGAAGCCGCAGAACAGCCCGCCCACGGCCGCCGCGGGGCGCGAGGCCACCAGCTCGCGCGCGAACAGCCGATACCAGGCGAATCCGGTGGCGGCCAGGCCGAGGGTGAGGACCAGGACGAAGGTGACCGTCGGCCCGAACAGCAGGGTGACCGGGGTCAGCGGCACGCCCACCCCGAACATGGCCGTATTGGCCATCATGTTCACCCCGTCGGGGAAGTTCTGTAGTCGGGTGCCGAGGGGGTTCTCCAGATTGGCCACGGCGTGCGCGGTCACGGCGAAGAACCATTCCCACATGGTCTGGTCCTGGCCGCTCTTGATCAGATAGCCGTGCCCGGTGTCGCGCCACTGCCCGGACAGCACGAGCACCGACAGGCTCAGATAGGCGGCGGCGACCAGCAGGTCGGGGCGGGCTCGCAGCGGCCGCCGCGCGGTCCGCTCCGGGGTGCCGGTGCCGCGCTCCAGCAGTGCGGTCGTGCTCGTTCGTTCGATTCGATCCGTTTCCCGCCCCGGTACCACAGGTGAAACTCCTCTAGCCGACGATCAGCGGCCCACGCTACCGAACTTCGCGGGGGACCGGTCGGTCGAACGAGGAGTTATCCACAAGAAACACCACAATTCCACAGTGTTATGCACAGATCGAATGGGCTGTGCACAGGGCCACAGCGCGGCTAGCGGCGCACCACGAGGGTGAACGGGCCGATGTCGGTGACCTGGAAATGTGGATCCTCGAACAGCGTCTTGGGGAAGGCCACGGTGTAGCGGCGCACATTCGGATCGTTGGGGTAGACGTCCTCGGCCAGCCGCAGCGTGTACTCGTCGCCGCCGCGCCGGAACAGGAATGCGTCCGGCGCGCGCCACGGGCAGTGGTTCAGCGCCTCGAGCAGGTCGGTCGGGGACTTCCGTTCGCTCCAGCGCTCGATCTCGGCCGCGCGTGCGGGGAAGTCGGCGAGCGGATTGGCGTAGTGCGAGGTCAGCGCCTGGAAGCCGTAGTAGGGGTAGTAGCTCAGAAAGCTGGTGTCGGCGGTCAGCACCACCGTGGCGTCGCGGGGGCGGCCGGTCTGTGCGAGCAGGGCCTCGTCGATCGCCCGGTAGTGCGATACCGCGGAGGGATTGCGCTGATCGGCGCGCTTGCCATCGCCGTCGGTATCGGTGTACGCGGTGGTGATCTCGGTCGCCAGCACGGCCGGGATCGACTGGGTGAAGGCCAGCGCGCCGAGCACCGCCACCGCGGCGGTCACCCCGCGCATCCGGGCGGGTTCATCGAAGACCTGGTAGATCGCCCGCGCACCCTCCACGAAGCCGAACGCGCCCGCCGCGGCCAGCAGCACCTGCAGGATCGGCTCGAGCCGGAAGGCCAGCAGCGTCGTCCCGGCGGCGGTCACCGCCATCGAGGCCAGCGCCCACAGGTAGATCGCGACGACCGAGATGCTCAGCGCCTGGGCGCGCCGCGAACTGCCGACGCGCAGCACCAGCCAGACCGTGCCGAGCAGGCACAGCGCGCCGAGCAGCGGATGGGTGAAGTCGAACATCGGGAAGGGCAGGCGGGAACCCGATTCCGGCAGATAGTGCAGGGCCGAACCACCCGAGGAGCGCGGCCGGTCGCGCGCCGCCCGCAGCAGCCACGGTCCCCAGGTGATCAGGGTCAGCGCACCGGCGATCGCGCCGATCGCGATGAGCCGCACCAGAATCGGGCCCAGCAGGCCCAGCGCACCCGGCTCACCCTCGCGCGGCCGCCGGTGCACCATGTCGGCGTGGCGCCGCAGCAGCAGCGCGAGCCAGGCCAGCACTGCCATGAGCGTCACGGTGAACACCGCGACGGCGAAGAACAACGTGTAGAACATGCCCGACACCCCGACGAACAGGCCGGTCCCCACCACCGCGCCCCATCCGCGCGCGGTCGCCGAACCGCCTGCCGCGTCGAACTTTTCGAGCCACTCCGCCGGCCGATACAGCGCCCCCCAGGCCAGCACCATGGCGGGCGCGAACAGG
The DNA here is from genome assembly GCF_023740735.1 of Nocardia sp. CDC159. Taxonomy (GTDB): domain Bacteria; phylum Actinomycetota; class Actinomycetes; order Mycobacteriales; family Mycobacteriaceae; genus Nocardia; species Nocardia pulmonis. The sequence continues at coordinate 14,737 of NZ_JAMRXH010000011.1, read as the reverse complement.
ATCACCAGCACCGCGCTGTAGGCCTCCGGCGCGGCGAAGGCCACCATCACCGCCGTGGTCGCGGCCCCCACCGCCACGGCCCAATCCGCCCGAATCAGCTTGGACCACAACACCGTCGCCAGTGTCGCCGCCATCGACAGCGACACGATCGCCCAGGGCTTGAACGCCTCCCATCCGGCCATGCCGAGCAGATTCGCCACCCGCCCGCCCAGCCAGAACCACCCCGCCGGATAGAACGCGGGCAGCTCCGCATAGGTCATATCGTGCAGCGCCGCCGAATCGGTCAGCCGCGTCAGATATTCGGTCCGAAACTCCTGATCCACCGAAATGCCGAACAGATACAGCTTCGTCGCCGCCAGCGGCATCCCGAGCGTCACCGTCACGAATCCCGAAATTCCCGCCCAGGCAAGCACTTTCGCCCCCCATGGCCACCGACGCACCCGAATCAACACCACGGAGGCAACCAGCAGCACCGCCGCCCCCACCTGCCCCACCGTGGTCAGCGCCCGGGTCACATTCGACGAATTGAACGCAGGCCACTCCACGGTCGAAAACGCATACAAACCCACCGCCCCCACCACCGCGGCAACCAAGACCGCGACCACGGCCTCCCCAACCCCACTACCCACCTGCCGCACGAATGCCCGCACGCCGCCTCCGGTTTCCTGTCGCCCGTGATCAGCCGTGCGCCAGCCTAACCGCGCCCACCCCCGATACCCGACACCCCCGCCCTGCGCCCAGTGGCGCCCCACATGCCGGGCACAGGTCGCCCCCGACTACCGCGACGGAATCGGCTTCGCCCTCGATTTCCTCGACGGTGTCGTTTCTCCTCGATTACCTCGGCGCGGCGCCCCCAGGCGCCGCGCCGAGGTCCACGCCGAAGCCCTCAGATCGGCAGCTTGCGGAAGAAAGGGCGCGGGATGTGACGCAGGATTGCCATCACCCAGCGGATGGTGCCCGGCGCCCAGACGATTTCGCGGCCCTTCTCCGAGGCCGCGACCGCGAGGGCGGCCACCTCTTCCTTGTCCACGGTGAGGGCGTTCTCCTGCACGTGGGCGGAGAGTTTGGTGCGGACCTGGCCGGGGCGGATCACCGTGACGCGCGGGCCGAAGGGGCGCAGCGCCTCGCCGAGGCCGAGGTAGAAACCGTCGAGACCGGCCTTGGTGGAACCGTAGACGAAGTTGAAGCGGCGGACGCGCTCACCGGCCACCGAGGACATGACCAGGATGCGGCCGTAGCCCTGCGCCTTCATCTTCTCGGCCAGCAGCACACCCACCGAAACCCCGGCGGTGTAGTTGATCCCGGCCATCTGCACGGCCTTGCGCTGGTTCTGCCAGAACTCCTCGCCGTCGCCGTCGATGCCGAAGGCCACGATCGCGACGTCGATATCGCCCGCGGCCCACGCCTCGTCGATCACCTTGGGATGGCTGTCGGTCTCCAGCGCGTCGAAGTCGATGACCTCGACCTTCGACGCACCCGCCGCCTCCACGTGCGCGACCGCGTCCGCGCGCAGCGGATCATTCGGCAGCGCCGCGAGAATCACCCGCGCCGGGCCCTTCTTCAGATATTCGGACACGATCGCGAGACCGATCTCCGAGGTGCCACCCAGGAGCAGAATCGCCTGCGGGTTCCCTACCGCGTTGATCACTATTGCAGCTCCAGCCTTCTCGCCATATCGGACATGAAAACGCCTGTGGGATCGACACTTCGGCGGACCTTGATCCACTCGTCGATCCGCGGGTACATCTTGTGGAAGGTCTCCGCGGTGGCCCGGGAGTCCTTGCCGGTGTAGAGCCGCCCACCGAATTCCAGAACCCGCCGGTCCAATTCGGAGACGAACTCGTTGAGCCCAGCCTTGATCGGGAAGTCCACGCAGATGTTCCAGCCCGGCATCGGGAAGCTCAGCGGGGCCTGATTACCCGGCCCGAACAGCTTGAACACGTTGAGGAACGAGTAGAACCCCGACGTCTGGATGTCCCGGATGATGCTCTTGAACTCCTCGACCGCCTCGGGCGGAACCACGAACTGGTACTGCAGGAAGCCATTCGAGCCGTAACCGCGATTCCACTCACCCAGCATGTCCAGCGGGTGGTAGAACTGCGTCAGATTCTGGACCTTCCCCCGGTAGGTGCCCGACTTGCGGTACCAGAGCTCACCGATGGGGGTGAAGGTGTACTTGTTGGCCAGGCCGTTGGGGAAGATGTCCGGCAGCGTGAAGAACGTCTTGCCATTGAACTTGAGCGGATCGGCCTGCAATTTCTTCGGCAGCTGATCCAGCTTGGCCAGATTGCCCCGGGAGATGGCCGCGCGCCCCAGCTTCGGCGGCGGGCTGATCGCGTCGAACCACGCCGAGCTGTACTCGTAACGATCCTCGGAGCCGTCGCTGTGGAAGGCGATGGTGTCGTCGAGGCTCTCGGTGACATCGCCGTCGGCGATGAAGTACGCGGTCTCGGTGGGCGTCATCTCGATCGTGGCCCGCAGGATGATGCCGGTGAGCCCGCAGCCGCCGATGGTGGCCCAGAACAGCTTGGCATTGCGCTTGGGGGTGATGTGGTGGACCGTGCCGTCGGCGGTGAGCAGATCCATCGAGCGCACGTGATTGCCGAAGCTACCGGCGCTGTGATGGTTCTTACCGTGGATATCGGAGCCGATGGCCCCGCCGACGGTGACCTGCCGGGTACCCGGCAGCACCGGCACCCACAGCCCGAACGGCAGCGCCGCCTTCATCAGCTGATCCAGGTTCACGCCCGCGTCCACATCGACCAGCCGACTGTCGCGGTCGATCTTGTGGATGTTGTTCAGCGCGGTCATGTCGACGACGAGACCACCCGCGTTCTGCGCGTTGTCACCGTAGGACCGGCCGAGTCCGCGCGCGATGACACCGCGCCGCAGATGCGGCGGCTTGGATTCGTTGTCCTCCGCCACCATGGAAACGGCTTTGACGATCAGCTCCGGATCGCTGGTCGAAAGCACTTCGGCGGAGGTTGGTGCGGTGCGACCCCATCCGGTCAGCCTGCGGGTGCGCGTCGGAAGCGCGTATACGGCGTCGCTGGCCGTATCGGCAGAACCCGCGGCGGTGGAGGTCTGAGCTTTCGTGGACATCGGCATAGAGGCTACAGGTATGGCCGAACCTTGGGCCCTTTGTCGCAAGCGTCACGCCAGGGACGGCTGTGACCCGCCGACCCGGTTAGAGTCGAGCCCGTGACCGCGGAACCCCATCTGCCCCTGCCACCCGAGCTGCCGCTGGTGGACGAGCCGGGCGGTACGGACGTCGACCTGAAGACGCAGATCGTTCGCTTCGTGCTGTCGGGCGGGTTCTCCGCGATCATCGACTTCGGCCTCTACATGCTGCTGCTCGAACTGGTGGGGCTGCCGGTCGCGGTGGCCAAGTCGATCAGCTTCATCGCGGGCACGACCACCGCGTATCTGATCAATCGCCGCTGGACCTTCCGAGCCGAGCCCAGCCGCAAGCGCTTCCTGGCCGTCGTCGCCCTCTACGCGGTCACCTTCGCGGTCCAGGTCGGTATCAATCAGATCCTGTTCTACGCCCTGCCGGACGACTGGTGGCGCAAGCCACTGGCCTTCGTCATCGCGCAGGGCACCGCCACCGTGATCAATTTCATCGTGCAGCGCGCGGTGATCTTCAAGATCCACTGATCGCGGATTTCACCCCGAAATAGTCCCCGCCCTTGGCCCGGACGCTGTCGGTTCCCCACTGCCGCGTCTCGCGTCGCGCGGGCACCAGATGCGGGATGTGCTTGCGGCAGTGGATATAGGCCTCTTCGACGTCCACCACCACCCAGCGATCGGCGACCCGCCCGCGCTCGGCCGGGGGCAGGTCGGGCACCCCGCGCCGCAGCACCGAATCCGCCACGATGCGGGCGGTGCCGTTGATGTGCAGGCCGATCAGGTCCTCGACGAAGTCGATCAGCAGGATGCCGATATGGGGGTTGTCCACGATGTTGCCCAGACTCGCCAGGACGCCATTGCCGCGATACTCGGGATAGGCGATGGTGCGCTCGTCGACGATGTGGAGGAAGCCGGGTTTGCCCGCCCGGAAGCTGGCATCGCATTCCCCGTGCCGGTCGGCGGTGGCGATGAAGGCCATGTCCATCCGCCGCACGAAGTCGATCATCCTCGGGTTCAGCCGATCCAGCACCTGGTCGGAGTAGAAGCGCTCGGCGCGGTCCCGAGTTCCGCAGCGCATCTGGAGCTCCCGCTCACCGTCGCTGCCGTATCGCGTACCGGGCATCGCGCACCCCCTCGGGATAGCCGAGATCCGCACATTATTATTCGCGTTTCGCACGGGTAAACCGGCTGGCCCGCCGCCGACGACGTTGGGGCGGCGGGCGACCGGTTCACCCGTTCGACCGAGCATGCGCCGGTGCCGCGGCCCCGACAAGGGCCTGTTTTCGGGTTGCTGACTCGATGCCGTCCGGCGCGAAGCGGTGTGCGTTCCAGTTCGGTTGGAACGCCGAGGTTTTCGCAATCGTGCGTTGTCACGATTGCGGGTTGGCCCGATCTTGTCCGAGGCGACCAGTCGGTCATCCCCCTTGCACAAGCCGACCCGTCGGTCAGGCCGGGGACAGCGTCACCGGCACACCGTTGAACACCGCATTGCCCGAGGGCACGTCGACCTGGGAATCATCGGTCAGCACATTGGCATTCACACCGGCGTGAGCGCGGGCCACCGCCTGGGTGCTGTCGGCATGACCCCAGCCGTGCGGCAGGCTGACGACGCCGGGCATGATCTCGTCGGTCGGTTCCAGCGGGACCGTGAGACTGCCCGCCGCCGATTCGATCACCGCCTGCCCGTCCAGCCCGAGCCGGGACACATCGTCGGGATGTATGTGCAGGGTGCAGGTGTTGGAGCCGCCGACCAGGGTCGAGACGTTGTGCATCCAGCTGTTGTTGGAGCGCAGCTGGCGGCGCCCGATCAGGACGATTTGCGGGGCGGCCGTGCCGAGTCCGGCGCGCAGCCGGTCGACGTCCGCGAGCAGTTGCGGCGGTGCGAGTTCCACCCGTTTCGACGCGGTGAGCAGGTTCTCGGGCAGCCGCGGGCGCAGCGGTCCCAGATCGATGCCGTGCGGATTGTCCAGCAGGACCCGCAGATTGAGCGACCCGCCGCGCCATTCGCCATAGGGGCCCAGGCGCAGCATCATATCGATGCGCTGTTCGGTGCTGTTGTCGCCCAGCAACTCCCCGCGCCGGTCCAGCAGGCCCGCCTTGTGCAGGGTTCCGGCGATGACCAGTTCGTCGACGACCGCCAGCGGATCGCGGCCCGGTTCGGATGGCTGTCCCGAGATCGCGAGCGCGAGCCGCGCCAGGATCTCCGGTTCCGAGGGCCGGTCGCCGAGCGGCAGCACCGGCCGGGAGTAGCGGGCGTAGTTGTGCACCGCGAACTGCAGCAGGGCGAAGTCGTAATGCGGCGATTGCAGGGTGCGCGGGGGCGGCAGGATGACGTCGGCGTGGCGGGTGGTCTCGTTGAGGTAGCGATCCACGCTGACCATGAACTCGAGTTCGGCCAGCGCCGCGTCCAGGCGCGCGCCGCTGGGCGCGGAGAGGACCGGATTGCCCGCGACCGTGATCAGCGCTCGCACCTGCCCCTCGCCCGGGGTGCGGATCTCCTCTGCCAGCGTCGCGATCGGGAATTCGCCCATGGCCTCGGGCAATTCGCGCACCCGGCTGGTCCAGCGGCCGGTGCGGAACGGGCGGGTACGGACGATGCCCAGGGCGGCGGGGGTGGCGAACATGGCGCCGCCGGGCCGGTCGAGATTGCCGGTGAGCACGTTGATCACATCGACCAGCCACTGGGTGAGCGTGCCGAATTCCGCGGTGCAGGTGCCGATTCGGGCATAGACGGCCGCGGTCGGCGCGGCGGCCAGGTCACGGGCCAGCCGCACGATGGTCTCGGCCGCGATGCCGGTGCGCTCGGCCACCACCTGCGGGGTGAACGGCTCGGCCGCGGCGCGGACCTCCTCGATGCCGTTCGCGTCGACGCGCACCTGGGTCAGCCCCTCCGCGAACAGCGTGTGCACGATGCCGAACAGCAGGTAGGCATCGCTGCCGGGCCGGATGAACAGGTGCTCATCGGCCAGTTTGGCCGTGCGCGTGCGGCGCGGGTCCACCACCACGAACCGCCCGCCCCGCTTGCGCAGCGCCTTCAACCGACCCGGGAAATCCGGTGCGGTGCACAGCGATCCATTGGATTCCAGCGGATTGGCGCCGAGCATCAGCAGGTAGTCGGTGCGATCGAGATCGGGCACCGCGACGGTCAGCGGATCGCCGAACATCAGCCCCGAGGCCACCTGCTTGGGCATCTGATCGGCGGTGCTGGCCGAATAGAGATTGCGGGTACTCAGCGCCCGGATCAGCACCGGCACGTACATCGCCCCCGCGATGGTGTGCGCATTCGGATTGCCCAGATACAACGCCGCCGACTGCCGCCCGTACTTCGCGACCAGCGCCGGAAACCGCTCGGCAATCAGATCGAAGGCCTCCTCCCAGGAGGCCACCCGCCAACTCTCGGTCCCCCGATCCCGAATCATCGGCTCCGTCAACCGATCCGGATCCTCATCCAACCGCCCGAGACTGGCCCCCTTGGGACATATGAACCCCCCGCTGAACGGATCCTCCCGATCCCCCCGAACCTCCACCACCCGCCCCTCGGCATCGAGCCCGATCTCCAGCCCGCAAACCGCCTCACACAGCGGGCAGGTCCGCAACACCTTCCGAGTACCGTCCGTGACCCTCGTCATACCCCACATCATTACGTGACCACCCCCAATCAGAAACAGATCCCGGCAAAAAGCACGCCGGGAACAAGTTGGACGCCCGCCGGGGACAAGTTGGACGCCCGCCGGGGACAAGTTGGACGCCCGCCGGGAACAAGTAGGACGCCGCCGGGAACAAGTAGGACGCCGCCGGGAACAAGTTGGACGCCGCGGGAACAAGTAGGACGCCCGCCGGGACAGGTGGGACGCCCGCCAGGAACGAGCAGGCTCCCGCCCGGCGTCTCTGCCTCTCCCGGGTCGCGTCCTTACCCGCCCTCGAGCGGCGTCCTACCCCGCGTTCCGTCTTCGATGGCGTGGCGCCTCCTTCTCCAGCGTGGTGCCACCCTTACGCCGCCGGCCGCTCCACGATTCCCCGCTTCCCGGCCTAGGCGCTTCACGTTCCCGCTTCCCCAGCTCCCGGCCGCTTCACTTTCCCGGCTGCCCCAGCTCCCGGCCGCTTCACTTTTCCCGGCTGCCTCAGCTCCCGGCCGCTTCGCTTTTCCCCGCTTCCCGGCCCCCAGGCCGGGAAGCGGGGACACCAACGCCCCCCGCACACGCAAAACCGCGAGAGCAGGAGGCTCTCGCGGTGATCGGCGCTATGCGTTTGTCGACTATCCGCTGGTGGGGCCGGTCAGCTGGCGATGCGGGCCAGTTGGGGCTTGCGGCCCGAGAGGGCGGCGCGGACGGCGGCGGCGATGGCGACCACCGGGGGGACCCAGCGGGCCTCGTTAGGGGCCACGCCCCAGCAGGCGGAACCCGCGGAGAGCTGGGTGGGGGGCAGCGGGATGCCGGCGCCGTCGGTGTAGACGGTGATACCGGCCTCGCGCAGTGCCGCCATGGCCATCTCGGCCTTGCGGACGCCGGTGACCAGGTGGATCTCGCGGCGCTCGGTGCCGGGGATCTCGATCACCGGGCCGGACAGGTTGTTCGCCCGCAGGAAACGACGCACAGTGCCGGCGAGCTCGCCGGTGACCTCGATACCCGCCACATCCTCGTCGGTGATGAGGCAGATGCCGTTGGCCGTTTCGGCGACCGTCCAGCCGCGCCGGATGTAGTCCTGCGCGGTAGCGGCCAAAGTCGCCGCCGGGACGGAAGTCGGAAACGTCGTACGCACTGTCTTCTCCATTCCCCGGATAGATCAGGTCCTGCTGTGTTCATGGGACTAATCGGGCCCGGCCAGCTGCGGTGTTACAGCTTCTCGAAACTTTCTTGCTCAACGTCGCATTCGTCACAAGATCGCCAATTTGATTCGTACCGGCTATTACTCACGACCGTGCGGCCCGTGCATTCTGCACGACCATCACGATTGCCGTCCCACCTGGGAACCAAATGCGTTGTCGCTGAAAGTTTCCCGATAGCCGCCCGCGGGCAGTTCCGGAAACGGCCCGGCGTTGCCGGTGCCGCGCATCCGCGAGAGGATTCCCGACATGACTGATGAGCCCGTCGGCGGCCTGCCCGACGCGGACGACTACGAGGCCGAACCGCGCTGGATAGCCTGGCGCGAGTCGGCGACCAGGCGGTTGTCCCGGCACGCTGGCACCGAGGCGGACGAGGACGCGCCCGCCGAGCCGTTCCGCAGCCCGGGCGCGTTCGGCGCGTGGGCGGTATCGGCCCTACGGGCGCTGTTCGACATCCAGTTCCGTCGCCCGGCCACCCGGACGCTGCTGCCGCTGGCCTATCTGCTCGGTCTGGCCTTCGCCTTCGGCGTCCCGATCGTCCTGATCGACGTGCTCTGGCAGTTCTCCATGGTGCTGGGCCTCGCCTTCGCCCTTCTGGTGGCGGTGCCGCTAGGGCTGACCATCGCGGCCTCGGTACGGCTGGCGCTCGAATTCCTGGTGAACGCCTCGCGGCTGGCGAGCCGGGTCGAACACATCAACGCACTCGCCGACGATCTGTTCCAGGCCCTGTCGGATGTCGCCGAACCGGTCAATCAGCTCTCCGAGGACGTCCGGGCGGTGCAGTTCTGGCGCTTTCGCAGGCGGCCCACCCGTAAGTAGGGGTGGCGCACATGCGCCATCGTCCTCGTTGCGTGGACGTCCCCGTCCGGGGCGCCATTCTGTTGTGCAACAATCCGATCGGATGTCCAGTTTGACGAATTCGGGTACGCCGTAAGGGTTTTGCCATTCGGCGGGCAGCACCGACGGTACGATCGGCGCACGGAACGCAGGGGGAAACATGGTTCTACCGCAGGGGATCACCGGCTCGACGATGCCGCGCCGCCAGCTCGGCCGCAGGCTGCGCGACCTACGCAATCGCGCCCGCATGACCACGCGGGTGGCGGCCCAGCGCCTAGAGTGGTCGGAGGCCAAGATCTGGCGCATCGAGACCGGCCAGACGTCGTTGCGCGGCCTGGATGTCGAGGCGATGTGCAAGATCTACGGCGCGCCCGCCGAACTCGTCGCGCCGCTCACCGCGCTGGCCCGCGAGACGAAGGCCCGCGGCTGGTGGACCGAATACGGTGACGTGATCGCCGAGGGCTTCGAGGTCTACGTCGGCCTGGAGGAGGCGGCGCATCGGCTCTCGACCTACGAGAACGAACTGGTGCCGGGCCTGCTGCAGACCGAGGCCTACACCCGCGCCGTACTCGCGGGGGCGCGACCGGACATGTCGAGCACCGAGGCCGATCGCCGGGTCGCGGTCCGCGCGGCCCGCCAGGCGCTGCTGACCCGCGCCGAGGAGCCCGTGCGACTGGACGCGGTGATCACCGCCTCCATGTTGCGCCGTCGCATCGGCGGCAGCGACGTCGCCCGCGGTCAGCTCGAGCATTTGCTGGCCATGTGCGACCGGCCCAATATCGAAATCCGGTTGGTGCCCGATGATTCCGGTTATCACGACGGCCTGGAGTCCGGCCGATTCGTCCTGGTCGAATTCGATTCCCCCGCGGGCGAACCGCCCGAGCCGCCGGTGGTGTACGTCGAAACCTTCACCGGCTCCGCCTATTTCGACAAGGAAGCCGAAATAGACCGCTATCGAGCCGCTTTCGCGAGTATCAAGGCCGTCGCCGTGGACGCGCGCGAGGCCGTCGAAACGGCCCTCGCACACGCGTGATCAGCGCTCGCCGCGCAGCGTGCGCGCCAGCACCTCCCGGTGCGTCGGCGCGGCGTCGGCGTGCGCGGCCCGCCCCTTGTCGGTGAGGCAGACGTAGATCGAGCGCCGGTCCTCGCTGCACAGACTGCGGCTGACCAGCCCCTCTCGCTCGAGCCGTGCCACCGTGCGCGACAGGGCGCTCTGACTGAGATGGCTCTCGCAGGCCAGCTCGCTCATCCGGAAGGTCTCGCACGCCGCGTCCACCAGCCGATCCAGCGTCTCGAACTCGCTGAGTCCGATGTGGTGACGCCCCTGCAGTTCCTTCTCGAGGGCGCAGGTGACGGTGGCGTGCTTGGCCATGAGATCGCGCCATTCGCTCACCAGTCCGCTCGGCGCGCCAGGCTGCTCGACCGCGGGCCGGTCGACGGACGCTGTCGACGGCTTGGGCATGCGGCCATCCTAGTGGTCCGCGCCGATTCATGCAACGGCATTAAATGCTTGCGCATTTAATGCACGCGCATGTAATGTTCCGGCCCGTGACTTCCACGGCAACACTTCAGGCCTCCGCGGCCGACACTCGGTGGCCGGCCCGACTCTGGGGCCTGCTGATCACCCTGTGCATCGTTCTGTTCCTCGACGGCCTCGACGTGTCGATGGTCGGCGTCGCACTTCCTTCCATCGGCGCCGAGCTGGGCCTGGGCACATCGACCCTGCAGTGGCTGGTGAGCGGTTACGTCCTGGGTTACGGCGGCCTGCTGCTGCTCGGCGGGCGCACGGCCGATCTGCTCGGTCGCCGCAAGGTCTTCCTGATCGCGCTGGCGGTCTTCGCGGTCGCCTCGCTGGCCGGCGGCCTGGTCAGCTCGGGCCCGCTGCTGATCCTCACCCGATTCATCAAGGGCCTGGCCGCGGCCTTCACCGCGCCGACCGGCCTGTCGATCATCACCACCAACTTCGCCGAGGGCCCGGCCCGCAACAAGGCGCTGTCCATCTACACCGTGTTCGGTGCGGGCGGCTATTCCATGGGCCTGGTGTTCGGCGGTCTGATGACCGGAATCGGCTGGCGCTGGACCTTCCTGCTGCCGGTGCCGATCGCCCTGGCGGCCCTGGCCGCCGCGGCCGTCCTGGTGCCCAGGGACAAGCCCGCCGACGAGGGCGGTCACGATCTGCTCGGCGCGCTGTTCTCCACCGCCGCCATGCTGCTGCTGGTCTACACCGTGGTCTCGGCGCCCGAGGTGGGCTGGGGTTCGGCCCGCACGGTCGGATCGTTCGCCGCGGTGCTGGCGCTGTTCGCGGCCTTCGTGGCGGTTGAGAACCGGGTGAAGCACCCGCTGATCCGGCTCGGCATCCTGCGTAAGGTCTCGCTGGTGCGGGCCAGCCTGGTGATCGTCGCGGTCGCGGGCTCCTACTTCAGCTGGCAGTTCATCGTGACCCTGTATCTGCAGGACAGCCTGGGCTGGTCACCGCTGAGGCTGGCCATGGCACTGCTGCCGGTGGGCCTGCTGGTCGCGCTGTCGTCGGTGTTCTCCGACAAGCTGGTCGACCGGTTCGGCACCGGCCCGATCATCGCCGTCACCACGGTCGTCATGAGCATCGGCTACCTGCTGTTCCTGCGCCTGAACACCGACCCGTCCTACCTCGCGATCATCCTGCCCGCGGTGCTGCTGATCGGCATCGGCTGGATTGGCTTCCCGGCCATCAACATCCAGGCCACCAACGGCATCGATGACGACGAGCAGGGCCTGGCCGCGGGCGTGCTGCAGACCTCGATGCAGGTCGGCGCGGCGATCGTGCTGGCGGTCAGCACCGCGATCGTCACCTCCGGCACGCACGGCGACACCTCACCCGCCGCGATGCTCGACACCTACAAGCCGGGCCTGCTGTTCGCGGGCGTGATCAGCATCCTCGGCGCGCTGGTGGCGCTGACCCACTTCCTGCCCAAGCGCCGCGCGTCCGCACCGGTGGCCGACGCGGATCGGGAGCCGGAGCTGGCCGCCGCCTGATCCATGAGCGCGAAAGCCGCGGTGTGCGTAGGGATTCGCACACCGCGGCTTTTCGCTATCGCAGGGCGATATCGCGCAGGCGTGGCGCCGCGGCGTCCTTCGGCGAGCGGATGAATTCCAGCGGCCGCCCGTCGCGGCCCACCGTCGGCCACTCGATGCCGATCTGCGGATCGAAGGCATCGATGTCGTGGTCGAATTCGGGGGTGTACTCGAGTGAGCAGAGGTAGACGACCGTCGAGGAGTCCTCGAGCGACAGCAGTGCGTGGCCGAGCCCTTCGGACAGGAATACCGAGCGTCGATCCACATCGTCGATGATGACGCTGTCCCACGCACCGAAGGTCGGCGAGCCCGGCCGCAGATCCACCACCACGTCCACGAACGCGCCCCGGACGCAGGTCACGTACTTCGCCTGGCCGGGCGGATCGTCGGTGTAGTGGATGCCGCGCAGCACGCCCGCGGCCGAGGTGGAGGTGTTCACCTGCAGCAACTCGAACGGACGCCCGACCGCCTTCTCGAACTCCGAGGCCTTGAACGCCTCGGCGAAGACGCCGCGTTCGTCACCGCGCAGCACCGGGGTGAACTCCCACGCGCCCGGTACCGCCAGCTCGCGAATCCGCATGCTCACCAGTCCCGTCCGCGTTCCAGTAGTCCGAGCAGATACCGGCCGTATCCGGAGCGTACCAGCGGTTCGGCCAGGCGGCACAGCTGTTCGTCGTCGATGAAACCCATCCGCCAGGCCACCTCCTCGGGCACACCGATCTTCAGGCCCTGCCGCTCCTCGATGGTGCGGACGTAATTGGCCGCGTCGAGCAGCGAGTCGAAGGTGCCGGTGTCGAGCCAGGCGGTGCCGCGGGCGAGCACTTCCACCCGCAGTCTGCCCTGTTCCAGATAGGTCCGGTTGATATCGGTGATCTCGTATTCGCCGCGCGCCGAGGGCGTCAGGCCGCGCGCGATCTCGACCACGTCGTTGTCGTAGAAGTACAGGCCGGGGATGGCGTAGTTGGACCGGGGCAGCTTGGGCTTCTCCTCGATGGAAACGGCCTTGCCGTCGGCGAATTCGATCACGCCGTAGGCGCTGGGATCCGACACCCAGTACGCGAACACCGCGCCGCCGTCGACGCCCTGGAACCGGCGCAGCCGGGTACCCAGGCCGGGGCCGTGGAAGATGTTGTCGCCCAGCACGAGTGCGGCGGAGTCGGTGCCGATGTGGTCGGCTCCCAGCACGAACGCCCGCGCCAGCCCGTCCGGTTCGGGCTGCACCACATAGCTGAGGTCCAAACCGTACTGCGAGCCGTCACCGAGCAGCCGCCGGAAGGCGTCGGCGTCCTCGGGTGTGGTGATCACCAGGATGTCCCGGATGTCGGCCAGCATCAGGGTGGACAGCGGGTAGTACACCATGGGCTTGTCGTAGACCGGGACCAGCTGTTTGCTCACCCCGCGCGTGATCGGGTGCAGCCGTGATCCGGTGCCACCGGCCAGGATGATTCCGCGCATGTCACGCAAGTCTGCCAGTTGGTCCGCGCCGCGGCTCGGCGAGGTTCCGAAACGATCACAACGGGTTTCGCGGAACTCGATTCGGCCCATAAGTATTGCGTAGGTCACAGTCGCCGTGGTCTTCTGAAATAACACCGTGTGAGATGTCAGCGCCGACATCGCCGCCGGATTCCCGGCCGCTGTTCGGTGCGCCGGGAGTGAGGTAGGTGCACGATGGTGGCGATTCCGATCGAGGACACGGTGTTCGAGCCCGATCCCGGCGTGGTGGTGAATCCGGATCGGCGCAGCCTGCACTCGCAGGCGGTGCTGCTGGCCTGCCGGGGGGTGGTGGGGCCGGTGATCCGGCGCTATCCGATATATCCGCAGACCATGCCGCTGGCCCGCCACGTGGTCGACGGCCTGGCCGCGCTGCGGCCCCGGCCGCGCGGGGTGGAGCGAGAGCAGGTGCGGCTGGGCGGATTTCGTCTGGAGATCCTCCGCCCGGCCGGTGCCGCCCGGGCGCTGCGGCACGGTGCGGTGCTCTACATGCACGGCGGCGGCTTCTTCCTGTGCGGCCTGGATTCGCATCGGCCGATCGCGGCCAGCCTGGCGCGCCGCACCGGCCTGCCGGTGGTCAATGTCGAATACCGCCAGCTGCCCAGCACTTCCATCGCCGGATCGATCGAGGACTGCCTCACCGCCTACCGCTGGCTGCTGCGGCACGGCGCCGATCCCGCGCGGATCGTCTTCGCCGGTGACTCGGCGGGCGGCTATCTCACCTTCGCCACCGCGCTGCGCGCGATCGCGGCCGGACTGCCCGCGCCCGCGGGGCTGGTCGGCCTGTCGCCGCTGCTGGATCTGGATCACAAGGCCAAGCGCGGTTACGTGAATGTCGCCCGGGATGCCTACATTCCGATGTCGGCCGTGCGCCGCATGGTCCGCTACGGCGCGGAGGTGGACGGCCGGGTCGATCCGATGCTGTCCCCGGTCAACGGCACGCTGTCCGGGTTACCGCCCGCGCTGCTCATCGTCGGCGAGGACGAATTGCTGCGCTTCGACTGCGAACTGATGGCGCGGCGGCTGACCGCCGCCGGGGTGCCGCATTCCCTGGAGCTGTGGCGCGGGCAGGTGCACGCGTTCATGAGCATCCTGCCCAGCCTCCCCGAGAGCCGGGCCGCACTGGCCCGGGTGGCCCGGTTCGTCCGCGCTCGGATCGAGCCCGAAACCGTGGCCCGCACAGCCTGATCGAAAAGCACCCCCGTCCAGCGTCGGCTGAACGGGGGTGCTGCTTGTTCGTCGCGTGAATCCGCTTGGAGCGAAGGACTTACTTCGCCGGGGGAGTGAACGGTGCGTTGATGGTGGTGAAGTACTGCACCGCGGCGGCGATGGCGACGGGCGCGGTGATGAACAACTGCCCGGCCACGACGCCGAGAGCGCCGAGGCTGGTTCCACCGACCAGACAGC
>NZ_JAMRXH010000010.1 GCF_023740735.1 Nocardia sp. CDC159 | reverse complement strand
TCTTGACTCCAGCGTGACCGGCTCCAACCCGCACACCGATCCTTCGGACAAGCCACAACCCGGACCCACCACACAGGCTAACCCCCACACCCCGAGAAGGTCTTGACCTAAAGGGGTGCCATTTCCGTGCCGAGTCACGCGACGCGCGCGCCGCCGTTCCTCGTCTCGGAAGGGGCATGCGGGCGGGCAACGGAGCGGCCAGCAACCTCCTGAGGACACCTCAGCAAACACCGAGTGACCTCTATTGCGGAGCGCGCGCAGTGCACATACTTCGTATGTACTCCGGCAGACGTAGCGCTCCGAACGCCGGTCGCGATGTACCACCGAGAGACACCCCGAAACATTGTCGAGAAGGGACCGCGGGTGAACGTCCTGGTCGAAATGACCGCCCTGACTCTCGGCCGCCCCACGGCCGAGACCAACGACATCGAACGCGCCGCCTGGTATGAGGCCGTAGCCAACCTGCACTGGTACCTCGCCGGACAGGGCGGCCCCGACGCGGCCCGCGAAAACGCCCTGGCGGCAAGGGCACACGAGCGCTCACTCGAGCTGTTACGCCACCGGAACTGAACGATCTGTGTCCGGCTGCCGCCGACGCGACAGTGCACGTCGATGAGGCCCCGAACTGAGGGCGTGCCCGTCGGCGGCGCGAAGGCAAGGATTGGTGTGTGAACCCGCTGGCAGGCCGGCTCGAGTCGGACGCGAATTGCCATACGTGGGCAGACTGTTGACCGAAGAGATGGCTGAAGAAAGGCTATCCGCGCCAGGCGTGGCGGGCAGCGGATCTGATCGGATGCCGCGGCGACACGAACCCCGCCACCAGCCCACGAGTGGGTCAGCCGACTCGTTCGCTGGGGACGATGCGCACACGCACGTCGGTGACGATGCCGAGGCCCCGGTTCGGATCGCCGCCGATGCAGGCAACAGTGACGCCCCGGGAAGCACTGCCGAAGCCGAGTTGCGTGTATCGGCCCACGCCGGGCGCCAGCCCATATGTCAGAAAGACGCCGACACAGTCGACATCCACCTCGGCGCCCCAATCCGGGGGCAAGCCGGGACAGGTCACCGTGGCAGCGGTCAGTTGACGGTTCTCGACGCAGCCTTGCGGAGCAGCGGCGTGCGCGGGGCCCGAGCCGATCACCACAGTCGCGGCTCCCACGGCAGCGACGCCGAAGGCAGCGGCCGTCCGGCGCTTGCGGTTCGTCATAATCCTCCTTGTTCGGGAATTCCCGACGATAGCCGCCCCCAGTGCTCAGGTCATCCCCCCGAAAGCACCGGCAGCCCATTTCACGACATACCCACGGCACCAAGGTGTTTCGACAATGTGCGACCACCCTGTGGCCCACGAGGGGGATGGTGACCGCGTTCGAAAGGCTCCTTGCGGGTCGCCGAAGCGCTTGATCCTGTTCGAAAGTCGAGCAGCCGCATCGAGGATCGCCTCGAAAGTGCCCGGTAAGCGCTGCTGAGGGGTATGTGGGAGGTGCGGAAACGGTGGCCTCGAAGTCGAGTTGAATATCTGGGGCGCGCGCGAAACAATTATGTCGTGCAATCACTTCCAACTAATCCGTCTCCACCTCGGTTGAAAGTGGTTCTTGTTTCTTGATGCAGTACATAACTGGGGGTGTTTTATCCATGACAGCCGTAAAACGTTTGGTGCTGGCGTTCGATGGCACATGCGGACAGTGCAATGAGGTCGCGCATAACGTCGCACGGACATGCAAGGGCAGACTCGAGGTCCTGCCACTGGCGAACGCTGAGGTGCGACAGTGGCGCGCGCGAGCACTGGGGCCCAGTGCGCCATGGGCGCCGACTCTCATCAGGGTCGACGCCACGGGTGAGGTACGAGCGTGGACAGGCCGTTCGATGTCACGCCCGCTTCTGCGTTCGCTGGGACCGCGCATGAGTATGCGCGTTATCGGCGCCCTGGGTCGGCTACGCTACCCCGACATCGACCCACCACAGGCCACCGCGGCCCGCGCGACGATAAATCGTAAGAGCTTTCTGCGTTACGGTGCGGGTGCCGCCGTAGCCGCCGGCTTGCTGGCCACCGGCAACATCCCCGCCTTCGCCGCTTCGGGTCAGTCCCCAGTGCGGCAATGGGTCGAAGCGAATAGAAACCGGCTACCGCAAACGTATGACGAGTTCGTCGCACACTCGATGCCATATCGAAGGGCGATTTTCTCGGCGCTCGAACCGCGAGTCAAGAGCCAACTGTGGGTGACCCATCTAGCACGGTCACGCGACGCGCGGGCCGATCTGACCACGCAGCAACGCGAGGTGATCAACCGCGCCGTGGCGATTCTCGGCTCGGAGACCACGTATGCCCCTGCGGATCCAACAGCCGTCAAGACGGAGCTTGCCGCGCTCAAAGAGGCCGCAGTGGCGGCGTACGGCAGGCAAGACGCTGGAGCACTATTGGCTACGCTCGGGCCCGCTGACGTCGCGGCCTCGCCGGGTCCTGACTGTGCGTGTGCCGATCAGGATCCGTATTGCGATGATCCTCATATCTGCAAGTACAAGCTGCACGATTGCAATTTTGTCGGTGGATGCGGAACCGGATGGGTGTATGTGTGCAACGGCCTGTGCGAGTGATCGCGACACGTGTCGTGCGGGATGACCGGGCCCGTCCGAAACACGAGCATCGACGATCGTCGCCCCCGGTCCGACCGGAGTTACGGACCGACGGTGATCATGCGCCCCGGGTCGGCGGGGTTGTTCACAAAGAAGGTGGCTGACACCCTGTCCCATGAATCCCCCGTCGGACAGGAGGCGTCACCGGTTGTCCGGCTCGGCACCGTATCGAGGACCGTCATCGACGGCAGCGACTGCAGGCCGCCGTTGTTCACGCTGTTGGTGTAGGTACCGGCCACCGTCGCGGGCCCGTCCGGCGCGTATACGGTGGTGCAGTTCACAGCCCCGCTGGTTGTGATGGTCACTCCCCCTTGGGGAATGACCAGATCGGCGGCGATCGAGGACCCGTTCTGTGCCGCGATTCCCCAGCTGCCGGTGGTTGTTACCTCGACGGTGCGACCGGACTGGTCGGTGCTGCATTTGCCCAGGGTCAGGGGCCCGAGCGAAACGGTCACCGGTCCGCTCGAGTTCTTGTTGTTCGGTGCCGCGGGAACGGAACCGCCACTGGTCGTGCCGGTATAGCAATTGACGGTCGAGGTGCCCGTCCCGAAGACCACCGCACCGTTGTTCGCGGTTGCGACGCCGGCTCCGGCCGGGCTGACCGTGGTCGAGCTGTCGGCCTGTGCCGGACCGGCGCCGACCACCATCGCGGCCGCGGTACAACTCACCGCGATCAGGGCCGCCCGTGCGTAGAACAGTTTTCCGAACATTGCGAAACTCCTTCGAGCGATCCAACAGCGAGTCAACGACATTCCCGCGGATGCCCGAGTCACCTACTCCGCATCGACGACGAACTCTTCGACACGGCTGGTGATCTCGGACCGGCCGAAACCGGCGGCATGGTGGGTTCGCGAATGCTCGTGTTCGATAAATCGGTGCGGTAATCACATCGGGGTGTCACACCCCGTGCTCGATCATCGAACGCCCGGTTTGTCCGGTAAAGCCCCTATAACGTTGGGGCTCCCAGTTCTCGAGAACCGGTTGATGGAACCGGCATGCTCCGGTATACGCCCACACGGAAAGACGTAGTTTGTCGGTTCGGTGGACCGTCGGCCAGGAGAAGTTGCCGGGGGCGACCGTTGGATCTTGCCAGAAGGTTTGCCGCACAAGGCAGTTCGGTGAACGCGGAGTAGCCGGCTGGTCTGCTGGGCAATCCCCTACCTCGATCGTCGAGTCGAGGTTTCACCGAGGCGCCACCCCGGCTTCACTTCCGATGATCGGGTTTCATCCGCCCCCTTTGGAGGAGCCGACATGCCTCGCATCCCTCGCCGTGTCAGGGTCGGTCTCGTCACCGCCGTCGCTACCGCTCTGCCGCTCGTGCTGTTGTTCGGGCCGGCCGGGTCCGCCAGTACCGAAACCGGCGCGCCGCCCGAGCGGCAACTGGCCGACTCGATCGATATGCGCAATGTCAAGCGACATCTGGAGAAGTTGCAGTCCATCGCCAACACCCACGGCGGCACCCGAGCCTCGGGCACATCCGGAGACGACGCCTCCCGTGACTACGTGGCCGGCGAGCTACGCGGCGCGGGTTATCAGGTGACCCTGCAGGCGTTCACCTTTCCGTCCTTCCGGGAACGAACGGCACCGATCATGGAACAGGTCTCCTCCCACCGCGCGACGTTCACTCCAATTCCGCAGGGCAGCAACGCTTTCGGCGACTTCGCCAGCTCGATCCATTCAGGCTCGGGGGATGTCGAGGCGGCGATCCAGGGTGTCGATCTCACCCTGCCGCCCGGCCCGCGACCGAACTCCTCGACCTCTGGTTGTGAGGCCGCGGACTTCGCCGGCTTCACTCGTGGCAATATCGCGCTGCTGCAGCGCGGTATCTGCACGTTCGCCGACCAGGCGCGAAATGCCCAGGCGGCAGCGGCATCCGGGGTGATCATTTTCAACGAAGGCCAGCGCGGTCGCACCGAAGTCTTCACCGAGCCGCTCGATCAGACCGGCATCACCATCCCGGTGGTCGGCGCGAGTTTCGCTGTCGGCCAACGGCTCGCCTCGCCCGGCAAGGTGGTGCGGTTGAAGACCAACACCGAGTCCGCGCCCCGAACCACCTACAATCTCCTGGCGGAGTCCAAACAGGGCAACGCGAACAACGTCGTCATGGCCGGGGCACACCTGGATTCCGTGCGCACCGGGGCCGGGATCAACGACAACGGTTCCGGCGTCGCGGGACTGCTCGAGGTCGCGCGCCGGATGGCCACCGTCCAACCGAAGAACAAGCTCCGCTTCGCCTTCTGGGGCGCCGAGGAACTCGGCCTGCTCGGCTCCAAATATTACGTGTCGAACCTGTCCAAAACCGACCACCGCAGGATCGGGCTCTATCTCAACTTCGACATGATCGCCTCGCCGAACTTCGCCTACATGATCCGCGACGGCAGCGCCGGACCGGCCGGATCCACCGAAATCGAAAAGAACTTCGCCCGCTACTACGACGTCCGCAACCTCCCGCACATCAGCGCACCACTCAACGGCCGCTCGGACTACGACCCGTTCATGCGGGCCGGAATTCCGATCGGCGGCGTGTTCACCGGCTCGGACGGCATCAAAACCCCCGAAGAACAGCGGATGTTCGGCGGCCAGGCAGGCCGGGCCTATGACTACTGCTACCACCGCCCTTGCGACACGACCACCAACATCAACGACACCGCACTGACCGTGAACACCGGCGCGATCGCCCACGCGGTACAGACATACGCCTCCACCGACGATCTACCCGCCCGCCACACGGCACGGAATCCCAGCCTCCAACCTCCTCGGTCCCGCGGTCCACACCGATGATGCTCACCAGTATTTCGTGTAGTGAAAGGGTTCCTACACTGCGGTCATGGTCACCTCGTTGCCTGTTGTCGCGGAAACGGGCCGACGCGCCGGCTCGGCTGGACGATCAACGGGCGACACCGCGTACCGGGTGCGGGGCTGGCGCACCAGGTGTGTGCCGCGACTGTTCGGGTAGGCGGTGAACAGGCCATCCATCATGAATGGCCGGTCCTACCGGACGATTCGAGGAGGCACTCCATGACCACCGTGCGCGACATCATGACTACCGGTGTCGAATGCGTACGTACCAGCGATACGGTGCTCGACGCGGCACGCAAGATGGCCGAACTGGATATCGGCGCCCTGCCCATCTGCGGCGAGGACGACCAGCTGAAAGGCATGCTCACCGACCGCGACATCGTCGTGAAAGTAATTGTCCAGCGCAAGGATCCGATCGGCGTGCATGCCGGCGAGCTGGCCGAGGGCACACCCGTGACAGTACAGGCCGACGACGAGGTCTCGAAGGTGTGCGAGCTGATGTCGCAGCACCAGATCCGCCGAGTGCCCGTGCTGGACAACGACCGGTTGGTCGGCATCGTTGCCCAGGCCGACGTGGCTCGCGAACTGGAAAACCCGCAGTCGGGCAGCGTCCTCGAGGCCGTCTCGAAGGAATGATCGAGCCTCGACTACGTGCGCCATACACCATCGGAGGTTGCGAATCTCCGCACCGCGGAAGGTGATTCACGGCAATCGACCGTGGGCACCATCGTGTCGGTGACGCCCGAACGGTAGCTGTGCGGGCCCGTGATGCGGACGATGCTCGGTGCGGTGGCGTTCCCGGCGTGGGGTAGGCGCGTCGGGCTGCGGGTCGGAAGGCACGTCGACCTCCGGACCACTCGGTGCGTCGGACGCGCCGGAGGAGGTGTCCGGCGAGACGGGATCGCCTGCACTCGTCGAATCCACCTGCTGTGGCTGCGCCGCGGGCGGCGGTGGCGCGGGCGGCTGAGGCAGTGCCGCGGAAGGCGGATTCGGTTGCGCCGCGGTCTTCAACCGACGGTCCTCGTTCTGGGCCCTCGGTTCTCGGGGGGCGTTCTGCGGTGCCAGGACGGCCTGCGGTTGCGAGGTCTTCGTCGGTCCCGGCTGCATGAACAGCGTCCCCGCGGACACCGCCACGACGGACAATGCGGCGGCCCCGGCCAGAACCAGCGGCCGACGACCCGTGCGCGCGGTCTCGACCACCCGCGCGTCGGCGGTCCGGGCCGCCCGGACGGCGGCTCCGATCGCGGCACTATGCCCCGGATCGGCCGATGCGACCACGGGACGCCCGAGTTCTGCCATGACACCCGCGACTTCGGACCCTCGGGAAGCGCCGCCCACCACCAGGATTCGATCGACCTCGCTGATGCTCGTCAACGCCGATCGCAAGCATTCGTCGACCACGCGGAACGAGTAGCGCACGTGCGCGGCTCGCAGCTCGTCGCAGTCGGTGAGCGCGGAAGGCGGCCGACCGTCGCCGGACGGGGCGACCTTCTCGGCAATCCACTCGCCGAGGGGCCTGCCGCCGAAATCATAGGAGCGCACAGGTGTGCCGACGATCATCGGTTGCCCCGGACCGACCCGCACCAGTGCGACGTCCAAGGAGGTCGCGCCGAGATCGTAGACGAGGACGAGCCCCGGGTCCGGTGTATCACATTCGTGCGCAAGCCATTCCACGGCGGCGACCGGTTCGGGCACCAGGAGCACCGACCGGGTGACCGACAGTTCCAGCGCCTGCCGCAGCAACTCCACCTGTTTGTCGGAGTAAACGGCGGGGTAGGTGATGGCGACATCCGCGGCGGGGCGGACCGAATCGAGGAGGTTGCACACCAGCGAGGCGATCAGCATCGTCGGGGACCAGACCCGGCCCGCGACCGTGACGGTCTCCGGTTCCCGGGCCAGATCCGCGAAATCGGCGATAACGGTACCGAGGGCGCCGTCGGCCTCGGCCGCGGCGGCGCCGGACGGATCGATTGTCACGGCGGTCTTGCGGCTCGAGACCGCGGTCCGCCCGGCGCCGGTGACCGACGCCGATACCGTTTTGACGGCGCCAACGCTGATACCCACGCCGACGACCGACGTCCTGCGGCTCCGGCGCGGCCGGTGCCCGTCGAGCGGACCGTTCACAACAACCATGGGGACTCCCTCGAATCGAGGTGCGCCGATCAACTGGTCATGCGATCGTTTGCTGAACGGTAGCTGAAGGTGGAGTCGGACCGCCAGGGCCGTGTTGCGTGAATCATGTTCGACCTTCAACCGAGCATCCGGCGCCGCGCCCCGGAACTCGCCTCATCGGTTGCGCGCCGGTCGAGTCCAGGGCCAGGTCATCAAGGCCCACACGAAGAGGAGGAGAACGGCAACGGTGGCCAGGTACCAGGGCCAGGGGCCCAGTACATCGAGCAGCGACGGCGTGGCGGGTTTCGCGTTGACGAATCCGTAGTTGGTCCCGGCAATGGAATTGAATACGAAGGTGACCGCGACCCACACCGTGGTGGTCAGCACGGCGATGCGGTAACTGCGCCAGTCCGGATGTATGCCGATACCCCAGGTCAGATAGATCGCCGCCCAGACCACGACCAGGTGGATCGCCCAGAAGGCCACGAACTCGGGGTGCGGGAAGTCGAGGCTCTGCAGTGCGGGCGACACGAGCGCTTGCGTGCTCAAGGTGAGGCACCAGTAGTAAGTCAGCGCGCACGCCCAGGGGCGGTGCGACCACAGCGCGTACGCGGCGACCATGGTTGCCAGATCGGTCAGGCGCAGCGGAACAGCGCGATCGATGGTCGGAGGAACCAGTGCGACGAGGTAGATCGTCAGATACAGCGCCAGCGTCAATGCGCCGAAGATCCGACCGAAACATCGTGCGGTGTCAGCACTTCGGTGACTGCGCCCTATCCGGACGATCACTATCGCACCCACCACGAATACGGCCAGCGCCACCCAGTGCGACAGTCCGTACGCGGAGAACTCTCGTTGCGCCGACGGCGTGTCCACAGCTCCCAGTGTCAGCCCCGACGCCCATTCTCGCTGACGGTCCCGAAACCGGACCGGGCGGTTCCGAAGGCGGGGGCACCACCACGAACCGAAACATGCTGCAAGATAGGACATTCCATCGGTGGGTGCACATCGCGTGACTACAACACCCAGCGCGGCCTCAGTGCGTGGTCCAGCCCCCGTCGATCGGCAGTGCCTGCCCCGTGACATAACTCGCCCCATCCGACAGCAGCCACGCCGCCGCCTCGGCGATTTCCTCGGGTTCGCCGTGGCGGGCCATGGGGATTCGAGAGAGCATTTTCTCGTTGTCCAGGATTCCCTTTCGGAATCCGTCGTCGAGCATGGGCGTGTGGATCGTGCCCGGACAGATGGCGTTGACGCGGATGCCGGTTGCGGCGTAATCGACCGCGGTGACCATGGTCAATCCGATCAGGCCGTGTTTGGCGGTGGTGTAGCAGGTCTGGCGCGGGGAACCGCGTAGTCCCGCCACCGAGGCGGTGTTGACGATGGCGCCGCCGCCTTGCGAAAGCATCTGTGGGAGCTCGTATTTCAGGCACAGCCACACGCCGGTCAGATTGACAGCGAGCATTCGGTCCCAGTCCGCCCGGGTGACCTCGTGTGCGATCGCGGGGTGGCCGTCGATACCGGCGTTGTTGAACGCACAGTCCAGACGGCCGAACCGTTCGACCACCGCTCGCATCATCGCCGCGACGTCGTCCTCCGAACTGACGTCGGTGTGCACGAACAGAGCTTCCCCGCCGGAATTTTCGATCTCGGCGGCGAGTTCATTGCCTTTCTCATCATTCAGATCCGCCAAAACCAACTTGGCACCGTGCGCGGTGAAAACCCGCGCCGCCACCGCACCGATTCCCGATGCGGCCCCGGTAATCAGAGCAACCTTGTCCCCGAGAAGCGAATCGTTCATCTGTTCACTTTCCTCGATAGGGCGAATGAATCGGAAATTTCCTCGGCCGACCGCACACTGGCCTCTAGACTAATCGTGAGTTACTTCATGGCAATCTATTGACGAACGTGACGGGACCGCGAGTCTCCGGCCGAATCGCCCGGCGCGGATCGCCGCAGCGGGTGTCTATTACGTCATATTGACGTCGAGGGGGCGCGCGGGAACGGGTTATGGAGTTAGCCTTCAAGTGTAGTTGAGTTACCGACTGGTTCGTCAACTTGGAAGGAAAACTGCTATGACCAGCAAACTCGCAACAAAGGATGGCCGCATTGTCGAATTGACCGCTGAACCCTGCTCGGTGCGTGTGGAGCACGCGGAGGGCCCCTTCTGGTACGACAATCGGCTGGGTTGGGTGGACTCCGGTACCGGCGTGCTGCGCACGGCGGCCGTCGACGGCACACAGGTCACCGACATCAAGGCTTATGAGACCGGCCAGTGGCTGGGGTCGGCGGTGCCCAAGGCCCGCGGCGGCTGGCTGGTCGCAGCCGGTACGCAGATCCTGGACCTCGCGACCGACGGCACCGTCACCCCGCTCACCCCGGAGCTGGGGGACCCCGCCGTCGTGCAGATGAACGACGGCAAGTGTGATCCGGCGGGCCGTTTCTGGGCGGGTTTCATGCCCGCGCAGTACAACAGCGACTTCCCGCACCATCGCGGGCAGCTGTTCCGCTTCGACGGCACCGCCCGTCCGGTTCTCTCGGAGGTGAGCTGGTCCAATGGACTGGCCTGGAGCCATGACACCCGCACGATGTATTACATCGACAGTTCCGACTACCGGATCGACGCCTTCGACTACGACCTCGACAGCGGCGCGATCACCAACCGGCGCACTTTGGTCGACCTCGGAAGCCACAAGCGCTACCACGCTTTCGACGGCATGTGCATCGATGACGAGGGGTGCCTGTGGGTCGCGGTCTACAACAAGGGCGCCACCACCGGCACCGTCCATCGCTATGCCCCTGACGGCACCCTGGCCGCGCGCGTGCACGTATCCACTCCCAATGTCACCAGCTGCTGCTTCGGCGGCCCGAACGGCGACGTCCTGTTCATCACCACCTCTCAGATCCAGATGACCGCCGAACAACGCGCCGCCGACCCCAACGCGGGCCGCATCTATCGGGTCGAACCCGGCGTCGGCGCACCGCCCGCCACGCCGTACAACGGCTGACAGAGCGGTCGACTGCATTTCGCGCACGACAAAGGTGCTCGGTGTTCGAGCACCCTCTTCGATCGAAAGGGGAGAAAATATGTCTGGACACGCGGATATGGCGGCGGCGCCGGATACGGCGCTGGCCCGGGCGGCGACCGACCTGCTGACCGACTGCGCACCCGAGGTGCTGGTCAACCATTGCCAGCGGGTCTACCAGTGGAGCTGTGCCCTCGGCGAAAACCGCAACTGGCAGGTGGACCCGGAGCTGCTGTACCTGGAGGCCATGCTGCACGACCTCGGTGTGACCGAGCGTTTCGACGGGCCGGAATCGTTCGAGGTGGAAGGGGGCAACGCCGCCGAGAAGTTCCTCCTCGAGCACGGCTACCCCAAGAAGCGCGCCGAGACCGTGAAGGAAGCGACCCTGCTCCACGTCGACCCCACGACCTTCCAGGACCCCAGGCACGAAGTGGCCTTGCTGGCCATGGCCTGCGCCATGGAAAACCGGGGCGAGTTCTCCGACGAGTTCGACGCGGACTTCGTCGACGCCGTCCTGCGGAAATGGCCACGCCAGGCCTATCGGGACTACACCCGGCGTGTCAGCCAGGACCACGCCGAACGCAAACCGGACTCCCTTTCCGCCCAGCTCGTCGAATCCGGCGTTTTCGAGCGGAAAACGCAATGGGGATGAACCTTCTCGACGGCAAGGTTGCGCTGATCACCGGTGCCGCGTCGGGTATCGGTGCGGCAGCGGCACAGGTGTTCGCCACGCAGGGCGCACGCCTGGTACTGGCCGATCTCAACGAGGAAAAAGGGCGCGAACTCGCGGATGCGGTCCAGAATGCCGGTGGCGAAGCGATATTCGTACGAACCGATGTGTGTTCGCACGACGACGTCGCCGCCATGGTCGCCGCGGCCGTGACCCGATTCGGCCGCCTGGACTGCGCCTTCAACAACGCGGGCATCTCCGGAACCTCGGCTCTGCTACACGAGATCACCACCGAGAACTGGGACCGGATGATCGCGGTCAACCTCACCAGCGTATGGGTTTCGATGAAATACGAGATCCCGCAAATGCTTTCCCAAGGCGGGGGCGTGATTCTCAACAACGCTTCCGTCGGTGGCCTGGCGGGTTTTCCACGGCAGGCGGATTACGACGCGGCCAAACACGGGGTCGTCGGACTGTCCAAACAGGGCGCGGCCGAGTACGGCCGACAGGGCATTCGGGTCAACGCCCTCTGTCCGGGCGGGATCCGAACGCCGATGATGGAAACCGCCATGCAGACCGGATCCCTCACCGAATCGATGGTGTCCCGAATCCCTTTGGGACGGTTCGGCGAACCCATTGAGGTCGCCGAGACGGCGGCATGGCTGTGCTCCGACGCAGCCAGCTACATCACCGGACATGCGGTGCCCGTCGACGGCGGGCTGATCCCGTAGGAGGATTCTGATGGCTCGGATAAAACTTCTCGACCCGTCGGAGATGGAGCCCGACAAACGCCGGGTGTATGAGGCTTTCCCCGCCAACCTGATCAGAGGCATGCTCACGACCAGCCCCGAAATCGCGGAGGGCTATCTGCGGCTGAGCATGAGTTTCGCGCAGTCCTCCCTCGACCCGGCCCTGCGGGAGCTGGCGATCCTGCGGGTCGGCACACTCACCGGCTGCGACTACGTATGGCTCCAACACGTCGGCCGGGCCAAGGACGCAGGAGCATCCGACCAGCAGATCGATGCGGTGCAGACGGGCGATTACGCGACACTCGACAAGCTGTCGGCAACCGCGCTCGGCTACGTCGACGAATGCGTAGCGAATTTCCGTGTGCCCCAAAAGACCTTCGACGCGGCCCGCGCGGCGCTGGGCGACGAATACCTCGTCACGCTCACCCTGCTGGTCGGCCACTACCTGGGGACGGCACGATTCGCGGAGACCTTCGACATCGACCTCGACGCCAAACCCAGCGCCGTGGGCTCGGCCGCCAATTCGTGACGACCAGCGCCCCACATCTCGCCCGAGCGATGTGCCGCTCGCTCACATCGCGTTGAGGGCATCCAGCGCCGCGGCTTGGGTGGCGAAATCGGGCGGGTCGTCCGGGCGCGCCGGGCCCTGCCATCGGAAACCGAATTCGTCGGAATCGATTGGCAGTGAATTTGCCTGGTGGGCAAGGAATTCCAGGCTGGCGGTCCGGGAACGGCCGGTGTCCAGCAGTTGGCGGTAGTTGCGGACGAAGACGCCCTTGAAGGTTTCCGCGTCGCGGCATTCGGGGCCGGGGCAGTTCGTGGCGCTGGGTTCCCGCAGGACGCCGTCTCGCATGAACGGTGAGCCCGCGCGGGTCGCCGCCGCCGCGATCGTATCGGCGGTGGCGAGCAGATCCTCGCGTCCGGTGGCCCGATGCAGCGCGACCAGTCCGCCGATCAGCGCGCCTTGGACATAGGTCCACCGGGTGCCCTCGTCGGCGAGGGCGCAGGTCTTGCCGTCCGGCGAGCGGTCGAGGTGGTCGTTGATCAATCCGGAGGGATCGAGCAGCGCACGTCCGGCGCGGGTGGTGAACCAGTCCCAGATCCCTTGCGCGCGAGCCAGATACGACGAGCGGTCGGCGGGTTCGACCCGGGTGCTCAGCTGGGCGGTCGCCGTCAGGTACAGCGCATTGGTTATCGCGTTGACCTGCGTCCACGGCCGCTGTTCCGGATCGGTCCCCACGCGCGCCCAGGCCAGCCCGCCATCGCAGAACGACGCCCGCTGATCGTCGAGCCCATCCACGATCGGCCGTGCGGCCGTGCGGTAGCGCGGATCGTGGGTGAGGTCGAAGGCCCGGATCCAGGCCAGCGCCCACCACAGTTCGTCGTCGTTGTAGCCGGTCTTCGCGGGCACTCCCCGATCGGTGTGCCGATACGTCGCGTCGGCATAGGCGAGGTACTGCGGATCGCCGGTGCGCGCCGCGAAGTCGATCACAGCGGTCAGGGCGTTGGCGCTCTGCCAGATACCGGGGTCGTTGTGCCACAACCCCGTTCCCATGTCGTAGCGGTCGAGCAGTCGCTCGACGGCCCGCAGCCGCCGGTCCGGTGGTCGGTCGGCCGCCGCGGTCCACCGGGTACAGCGGATTTCCGGACGGTCACCGGCCTTCCCGCAGGCGCGCACCGGACCGTTGTCGTATCGGAGCCACCGCGTCTGCCCGGTGGTGGCGCCCGCGGAAACGGTTGCGGTATCCGCTCTTTCGGCTTCGACGCCGATCCGGTCGAGCCACACCGAATCGCCGGGCTGCCCGTTCGCGATCTTCGCCGAGGCTCCGCGGTCGTCGGTGGTCAGCGTGATCGCGCGCGCCCACACCCGTACCTGCGAATTCACAGCGCTCGCACCGACCGCGGCCCGGGGTTCCGGTTTCCCAACCAGATACACCGCCAGCACCAGGCCGACAACCACGCCGAGCCCAACGGCTCGCCGAGCCCATCCGCCTTCGACCACGCGCCCACGATAGCCTCACCCAACCTTCGCACCCTGTATCGCCCTTCGCACCGGTTCCAGGCAGTCGGAACGGGTGCGAAGAGCGGGAAAGGGTGCGAAGAGTTCCGGGCGCTAAGGCTGCGGGACGACGATTTCTATCGTGGCCGGATTGGGGTTGGTGCTCACCGACGCCTCGATCCGGCCCGGCCCGCGAAGGCTCACCTGAGCCCCACCCTGCCGAAAACCGGTGGGCGTAACCATTACCGTCTCGGTTTTCTCGGCCCCGGTATCCAGGTTGCGCAATGTGACCGTCGCCGGCAGCGCGCAGGCAGAATCGGGCACAACCGGCGCATCGGACTTGTCCCGATCGAACCACACGGTCACTTCGGAAAACGTGTAACTCCCGACATCCATGCCCTCGTACGCGGGCGACGGAATCGCCGATTGCCCGCGCACCGAGGCCCGAGCCGTCCCCGTACACCCCGGAACCGGCGCACTGACCGGCGCCGCCTCGAACTCCTTGAACACCTCGCTGTCGGCGGCCGCAATGGATCCGCTCGACATCAATCCGGCCATTACAGCAGGCACCACAGCCGCGCCAATAAATGTGATGAATCTCATCCCAACCTCTTTTCCGAATCTCGGTGGTTACGGACGTGAAACAGCAGATCTGCGCACTGAACGAACAAAGTCTGGATCGTGCAGACCTCGTCCACTGTTACACAAATCGAGAATTCTCGACAGACCGATCGTCGGGTTGTAGCTGTGACCGCCTATCCGCGTGTTTCACACGGGATAGCAACCAGTAATCCAGTCGAGGCCGCCAAAGCGCTCGTGTGGGTGTGCTGGAAACCAGCACGGCGCAGCAGCGCCGAGAATTCCGCGAGGGTACGTTCCCGGCCGGGGTGCAGGGCCAGCATGATGATGTCGCGCAAGATGCCGTCGTGCTCGCAATTGTGTTCGGGCAGCACGGCATCGATGACGAGCAGCCGACCGGTGGCGGGTATGGCCGCGCGGATGGCGGTGAGGATTCGGTGGGCGCGGGCGTCGTCCCAGTCGTGCAGGATCATCGACAGCAGATAGGCGTCGCCGCCGGGTGGAACCGATGCGAAGAAGTCGCCGCCGATCAGCTCGATGCGGTCGGCGACACCGGCGGCGGCCACAACCGCTGGGGCGTCGGCGATTACGTGCGGGCGGTCGTAGACGACGGCGGTCATCTCCGGATACCGGCGCAGGATCGTCGCCGCGAGGTGGCCGTGGCCGCCGCCCACATCGATCAGGCGGCGAACGCCGGACAGGTCGCAGGTGGCCACGGCGGCGGCGTGGATCTGGCGCGCCAGATCTCCCATGGCGCTGTTGAACAGCGCGGCCTGCTCAGGATGCGCGCTCAGATGGGACCACCAGTCGGTCCCGTGGATCTGTTCGAACGCCGGGCGGCCACTGCGCACACCGACGAGCAGTTCGCTGATCGCCCGGCCGCGCTCCGGCAGCCCCCACAGTCGCGCCCAGTTCCGTATCGATCCGGGTGCGTCGGTGCGCAACGCGTCCGACAATTCGGTCGCCGCGAAGCGCTGCCCGTCCACCTCGCGGAAGACGTCGACGCTCGCCAGCGCCCGCAGCACCCGATACAGCGATGCGGCGTCGGTGGCGGTGGCCGCGGCCAATTCGCCGACCTCGCGCGGGCCGTCGGCGACCAGATCCGCGATACCCAATTCGGCGGCCACCGCGAGCAACTGCGTGACCAGCGACGCCTGCAACATCGTCATCAGCCGCTGCTGTGGCGCGAGCCACGACCGGATCTCATCGACGTCGTCGATCGCGTTCATCGCGAACCTCCCAGATGATGGTCGCGCAGCAGCGCGTCCAGCCGATCCAACCCGATATCGATCTGCGCGGGTGTGAGCGCACTGCACGACAGCCGCAGCTGATTTCGGGGCGCATGCCCGTCGTAGAAGTGGCACAGCGGCGTCCACAGCACGCCGTATTCGCGCGCCGACAGCTCCAGCAACTCGTCGTCCACTGGAAAGCCCGCGTCCAGCACCACGAAGAAGCCGCCCCGCGGGGTATTCCACCGCACCGGCAGATCCGCGCAGCGCGCACGCAATCCCTCCAGCAGCCGACCCAGATTGCGGCGGTACACCTCGATCTCGGCCGCGTTGGCCTTCCCCACGCTGCCACCGTTCTCGAGCAGTTTGCCGCCGATCACGGCCTGCGCGATGGGCGAGGTGTTCACCGTGAACATGCTCTTGACCTTGGCCAGCTGGTCGGCGAACGGACCGATGACGCGGCCGCGGTCGGTCACCGGCTGGTCGGCGACCACGAACCCGACACGGGCACCGGGCAATCCGGTCTTGGCGAAGGAGCCGAGATAGATCACTCGGCCGTGCCGGTCGAGCGCCTTGAGGGTGGGCGGGCGGCGGTCGGGTTCGGCGTGGAAGATCCCGTACGGATTGTCCTCGAGTACCAGCAGGTCCAGGCGCCGCGCCTCGTCGAGCAGCCGGTGCCGGGTCGCCGGATCCAGGCTGATTCCAGAGGGATTGGCGAAGTCGGGCACCAGATACAGCGCGCGGGGACGCCACCCGGCCTGTTTCGCCCGTCGCACCTGCAGGTCCAGATCCTCGAAATCCACACCCCGTTCACCCGCCGCGACACCGAGTACCGGCATGTCCAGCAGGCGCGCCACGCCGGTCAGTCCGACGTAGGTCGGCGTCACCGCGAGCAGCACGTCGCGCACGTCGGCGCGCAGCGCGCGCAGCACCAGCACCATGGCCTCCTGGCAGCCGACGGTGACGACGATGGTTTCCGGATCGACCTCGATGGCCTCGTCCAGGCGCAGCTGCTCGGCGATCAGGTCGTGCACGATGCCCTTGGTGCGGCCGTACTGAAACAGCGTCCGCCGGATCCGGTCCTCGGTCAGCCCGCAGTGCTCCCGCAGGTGGCGACAGTAGTTGTCGAGATAGCGCGGTATCGCATCGAGCTCGAACAGCTCCTCGTAGGGCCGACCGGGGGCGAAGGACACCGCATCGGGAAACCGGTTGGCCACCTCGTTGAGGAAGTTCATCGACTCCGCGGCCGGATCGGCCAGGCCCGGGTGCAGATCGGACAGTCGCAGTTCGGTCATTCGAACATCACCACATCCCACGACGGTGTGACGGTTCTGGTGCCCAGGTTCGCCGCCGACGCGAGATCGGGACATCCGGCCAGGCGCATGGCCGTATGCAGTTGCTGCCGCAGCAGCGACAACGTCCACTCGACGCCGTCCGCACCGGCGAGCGTCAGCCCCCACAGCACGGGTCGGCCGATCAGGACGGCGCGCGCGCCGAGGGCCAGCGCGCGCAGTACATCGGTTCCACACCGGATTCCGCTGTCCAGCAGCACTTCACAGTTCCCGTCGACCGCCTCCACCACGCCGGGCAGGGCGTCGATGCTCGAGATCGCACCGTCGAGTTGCCGGCCACCGTGATTGGAGACGATCACCGCGTCGATACCGAACGCCGCGGCCAGCGCGGCATCGCGCGAATCCAGAACACCCTTGAGCACCAGCGGAAGTCGGGTGTTGTCGCGCAGCCACCCCAGATCCGACCAGCAGAGCCCGGGGTCGAACAGGTCCTCGGTATGCGCGATCACCGCCGACGCCCCCGCCCGGCGGAGATGGGCGGGGCCGCGGGCCTCCTCCGGCAGATGGACCGCCCGCACGGTGTCGGGCACGGCGAAGCCGTTGCGCATATCGCGCAGCCGTCGTCCCATGACCGGCGCGTCGACCGTCAGGATCAACGCCGCGCAGCCCGCCGCCTCGGCGCGCCGGATCAGCTTCCGCATGAGGGCCCGATCGCGCAGCCAGTACAGCTGGAACCAGGTGTCCGCCCCGGTGGCGGTGATCCACTCCACCGGAACGCTGCTGAGTGTGGTTGCGGTGAAGGGGATTCCGGCCGCCGCGGCGGCGCGGGCGGAGGCCAGTTCGCCGTCGGGGTGCACCAGCCGCTGATAAGCCATGGGCGCCACCGCCATCGGCGCGCTCGCCGGACGACCGAAAAGCGTTGCGCCGCAGTGCACTCGGTCGACGTCGACCATCACCCGCGGCACCAGTCGAACGCCGTCGAGGGCGGCCCGGTTGGCGGCCAGGGTCTGCTCCGACTCGCTCCCGCCGGTGACGAAATCCCGGATATCGGCGGGCATCCGCTGTTCGGCCCGGCAGCGCAGCTCGTCGATCGAATGCACCGAGCGCAGGTCGTCGAGGACGTCGGTCATCGGATCGCGGACCCTTCGTGCTCGAGCTCGACGGCCTCGTACAGTGCCCGGATATTGCCGCTGCCGAAGGTACGCGCGCCTTGGCGCTCGATGATCTCGGCGAAATAGGTGCCGCGTGAATGGGTGGAGCGGGTGAAGATCTGGAACAGCTGACCGTCGTGGTCGGTATCGACCAGAATGTCGCGCGCCCGCAGTTCGGGCACGGTATGGCGGTCCAGCGCCGCCCGCCCGGCCAGCAGCGTGTAATACGCATCCGGCGCCCGCAGGAAGCGCACGCCCCGCGCGCGCAGCGCGCCGACCGATTGCACGATGTCGTCGGTGCCGAAAGCGAGGTGCTGCACCCCCGGGCCGCCGTGATCGCGAAGGAACGCGTCGATCTGCCCGGGCGACGCGGTCGGGTCGGGCTCGATCAGCACCAACGTCACCCCGCCGGCATCGTTCTGCACCACCGTCGACAGCATCGCCTGATCGCCGACGACGACGCGCTCCTCGTAGACGACGGCGAACCCCAATGTGTCCCGGTAGAACTCGACGGTGGCGGTGAGGCGCCCGGGCTGGACACAGACCGCGATGTGATCCACCGTCGCCAACCGCGCGGCGGACAGCGGGGCAACGCCGCGCCGGGCGGCGCCGTGCTGCACGAAGGTGTGCACGACGTCGCCGAAGGCGCCGATGGTGGCGGTCACCGCCCCGGTGTCCGGATCGACGGCCGGGTGTGTCACCGGCCGCGCTCCCCGCCGCACGGCCGCGGCGAAGGCGGCGCGGGCGTCACTGGTGGTGAGCGCGATATCGGCGATCCCGTCGCCGTGTGCGGCGACGTATTTTCGAGCCGGGTGATCGGGGTCGTCGCTGGTGGTCAGCACGATCGTGATGTCGCCCTGACGCAGCCGGACCGAACCGGCGGCGGTGGCGGTATCGCTGATGAAGCCGTATCGATCGACGAACTCGGCGGTCGACTCGGACAGCGAATCGACCTGGAATCCGATGTAATCGATCGCCAGCCCTGCCAGGGCGGCAGGCAATGCAGTAGACACCGCTACTCTCCTATCGCGTCGAAAAAATGCCTGCCGACCCGATCGACGAATTCCGTCGCCACCCGCTCGCTCTGGTAGGTGAATTCGACCATCGCGGAACCGTCGCATTGCGGCCACACCTCGGTGATCAGCTCGAACGGGGCACGCTGGCGGGGCATGCGTCGAAATTCCGCGGTGCGGCCGGGCAGGGTCAATGCGGGACGTTCGTTGTTCTGCAGCGCGAACATCGTTTGATGGGGCGAGGTCCGGCCCGACTCGGGTCGCGGTGCCATCGCGGACAATTCGAGAAAAGGCACGTCCTGGCCGGACAGCGCGTCCTGCACGGCGGTGTGCAGCGCCGCGATGGCCCCGTCGCGGTCGTCCGCGCCGGCCAGGCGGACCCGCACGATGATCATGTCGATGAAGCAGCCGATCGCCCGCTGCCGAATCGGCGTCTCGCGCTTCACGATCGGCACGCCGATGCCGAAATCCGAGCGGCCCGTGACGGTGTGCAGCGCCCACGCGTAACAGGCGAACAGCACCGTGAATCGGGTGCTGCGGTGGTGTGCGGCCAACCGATCCACCCGCCGCATTCCGGCCGCGCCGATCCGACGCGCCCGGACGCCGACCGGCCCGGACGGGACAGCGGAGCGCGGCGCGGGAAAGTCCAGGAATGGGATGTCGCGCAGCGTATTTCGCCAGTATGCGCGCTGTGTCGCGAGGTCGGCGAGCGCGAGCTGGCGACGACGCTCGCTCTCCAGTTCCGCCAGGGTGGCGGTGGCCGCATCGAAACACGGCGCGGCGCGGCCGCTGCGCGCGGCGTAGCAGTCGCCGAGTTCCTTCGCCAACACCGCCTCCGACCATCCGTCGAAGGCGACGTGGTGCACCGCGACACCGAGCAGGCAGTCCGCGCCGACGTCCACGATCGCGGCGCGCCAGATCAGTCCCGCCGCGAGATCCAGCGGAGCGGTCAGCACGGCCAGCAGTTCGGTCTCGGCGGCGGTCGCGTCGGGGATGCGGCGCAGATCGATGAGCCGCACCGGCGGCGGGGGGTCGGGCAGCACCGCGACCGGATCCGCACCCAGGTGCCGGTACGCCGCGCGCAACGGCTCGTGGCGCAGGTGCAGATCGATCATCGCGTCGGTCAGCACGCTCCGCTCGACCGGACCGTCGATGCGCCAGACCATCAGGCAGTGATACGCCGGACTGGCCGGATCGGCGCGGTGGCGTGCCTCGAAGAAGGCTTGGATCGGCGACAGCGGCACCCGGTCGGCCGTCTCGACCGCGCATTTCCCGTCGGCGGCCGGGGCCGCCGTGGTCAGCCAGTGCGCCAGTTCGACCACCGTGGGGTAGCGCGTCAGGATCGACAGCGGAACCGGCAGGGACAGCCGCGCGGACAGCCGGGTCGCGAGCCTGCCCAGGCCCAGCGAATCGCCGCCGAGCGCGACGAACGAAACCTCGTGCGGCACGGTTCGCATGCCGAGCACCGAGCCGAAGGCGGCGGCGACCTCCGCCACGAACGGCAGCCGCGTCGTCCTCTCGTCCGGCCACACGGGTTCGATCGCGCTCCGATCGATGCGCGACAGCAGCGCCGCGCTGTCGAGTTTTCCGTTGTCGTTCCACGGAAAATCGGCCACCGCCTGCAGCAGCCGCGGCACCAGATACCCCGGCAGCCGGTTCTCCAGGTGCGCACGCAACCGCCGGGCGGTGTCACCGTCGGGGTGTTCGCCCCGATAGAACAGCGCGAGCCCGCGATAGCCACCCGCCGGATCGGGCAGCGGAACCGCGGCGCACCGACCGAGCCAGGGCAGTTCGGCCGCGGTGCGCTCGATTTCGGCCGGCTCGACGCGATGCCCGCGAATCTTGACCTGCCGATCGACTCGGCCGTCGAAGTAGAGCAGTCCGTCGGCGTCCCGGTATCCCACATCGCCCGTGCGATACGCCAGCCGCTGTGCCCCGTCCAGGTGCAGCGGCACGAACCGCGCGGCGGTCTGCTCGGGATCGGCCAGATAGCCCAGGGCCAGGCCGTCGCCGGTGAGCACGATCTCCCCGCGGCGTCCGGGCTCGAGGACCTCACCGTCGTCCCACAGGTGCACGCCGGTGTTGGGCACCGGCAGTCCGAGCGGAATCCCGTTCTCCCGCAGCCGATCCCCGGCCGTCACTCGGTAGGTGGTGGCGAAGATGGTGCTCTCCGCCGGGCCGTAGCAGTGCACCAACCGGATCGCCGGATGCCGCTCGACGAACCGCCGGACATGCTCCGGAGAGACCCGCTCCGCACCCACGAAAAGTTGCCCGATGCCGGTGAAACAGTCGAGGTCCTCGTCGACGAACATGGCGAACACCGAGGCGGTGAGCGACACCGTGTCGACGCCGTACCGCTCGACACCCGCGCGCAGCGCGCCCGGGGTGAGATACGGCTCGTCGATGATCACCGAGCAGCCGCCGTTCATCAGCACGCTCCACAACTCCAGGCCGAAGGCGTCCCAGGGCACGGCCGCAGCCAGCGGCATGACCGTCTCGGGCCCGAATCGCGCGAACGGGCAGTCCCCGAACAGCCGCACCGTCCCGCGATGCGGGGACACCACGCCCTTGGGTTTGCCGGTCGTTCCGGAGGTGAAGAACACCGCGCACGGGCTGGTGCCGGTGACTTCGACCGCCGGAGCATCCGGCCGCGACAGCGTGACCGCGCCGGATTCGGGCACCCGGCAGGTCGGCACGCCGCCCGCGCGCAGCAGTTCGTCGCTGATCACCACCGGCGGTGCGAGCAGCCCGAGCAGGTCGCGAATCCGCTCGTCGGGCCAACGGGGATCGAAGGCGGAATAGGCCGCGCCGCACTCCAGCACGGCCAGCAGCGCGACGACCAGCCGCGCCGAGCGCGGCATAATGACCGGCACGACGGTACCGGGTCCGACGCCGAGACCACGCAGCTCGGCGGCGAATATCCCCGCGGCCGTATCCAATTCGCGATAACCGATGCGTCGACCGTCGTGGATCAGTGCGATCGCCTCCGGCCGCTCGGCCGCGCACCGGCGAAACAACTCGTGGATCAGCTCGCCACGCGCATAGGGCCGCGCCGTCACCGCTCCTCCCCGCGCAATCGCACCGGCAGCTTGTCGATGCACATATGCCTGCCGTTCTCGTAGAACCGCCGCACGGGGCCCGCCGATTCGACGATCGGGATGCGGGCCAGCCCGCGTAGGACCGCGCTCAGTTCCGCCCTGGCCAGATGCACACCGAGGCAGAAGTGGATGCCGTGGCCGAAGGACAGATGCCGGTTCGCCGGGCGATCGAGGCGGAACTCGTCGGGTGCGTCGAACTCCTCGGGATCGCGATTCGCACTGCCGGACAACAGCATCACCCGGGCACCCACGGGAATGGTCGTCCCGCCCACCGACACCGCGCGGGCGGTGCGCCGGGTGCCGTGATCGACCGGCGTCCACAACCGCAGCGTCTCGTCGATCACCCGCGGCGCCAGGTCGGCCTCGCGGCGCAGTCGCCGTTGCAATTCGGGATCGGCGGCGAGGTGAGCGAGCAGGTGGCTGATCGCGTTCATCGTGGTCTCGTGGCCCGCGATGCTCAGCGGCACCAGGATGTTCGCCACATCCGCATCGGTCAGCGGGCGGTCGCCGAAGCGCTGGCCGACCAACCAGGACAGATAGTCGTCACGGGGTTCGGCTCGGGCACCGGCGATCTCGGCCGCGAACAGCGCGGTGAACTGCGGCCAGAAGCCGTCCGGATTGTCCTCGGTCGGCATCCGCCGCCAGGTGTTTGCGGTCAACTCCCGGATCCGCTCGCCCACCGTCGCCGAGACGCCGAGCGCCAGGCACAGCACGGTCAGCGGCAGCGGAACGGCGAGCCCGGCGACGAGATCCCCGCCGCCCCGCTCGACCAGCGGTCGCAGCAGATCGTCCACGACTCGATCGATCCGCGGCGTCAGCTCGCGCACCGCGGCCGGGGTGAGCGGGGGCTTCACCAGCGCGCGATAGGAGGTGTGGTGGGGCGGATCGAATTCCAGCGGTGGGAAATACGGCGTTCCGGCCGCACGCGGATGGAAGACGCCGTGCCCGGAGCGGAAGGTCTCGTGGTCGCGCAGGGCGGCGTGCACGTCGCGGTAGCGCCCGAGCACCCACACCCCGCCGTGTGCCGCCGTCCGGGTGACCGGGCAGCGGTCGCGGATCTCGCGATACACCTCGGTGGCCAGTTCGGGGGTGAAATCCGGATCGTGTGGGTCGAAGTTCCGCACGAATTTCTCGATGCGCGGATCGCTCATTCGGCGACCACCTCCGTCGGAGCCAGCGTCTCGGCCAGATAGTCGATCAGGGCCGCCGCGGTCGGACGGTCCCACAGCACCGAACCCGGCACCGCGACGCCGAACCGGTGGCCGAGGCGTTGCCGCACGGCCGTGGCCAGCAGGGAGTCCACACCCATCTCCGCCAGCGGCCGACGGAGATCCAATTCGGCCGGTTCGATGCGCAATTCGGTCGCCACGGCCGCGCGCACCGCGTCGGCCAGGTGGTCGCCGAGTTCGACGCCCGACAGCTCCGACCAGTCCGCCGGTCCCGGGCTCTGCTCGGCGACCAGATCGTCGCCGAGTTCGCGCTCGACCGCGCCGAATCGCACACCGGTCAGGAAGGCGATGCGGACGCCGTCGGGTCCGAGGAGTTCGATGTCCACGTCGACCTGCTCGGGTGCGTCCGAATCGGTCTGCGGGCCGGTGGGTTTCACCAGATCGACGGCGACGACGAGCTCCGTGTCGGGTGTGTCGACGAACCAGGCCGTGCGGAAGCGGCCCGGCATCCGCAGCATCGGCGTACCCGGAAAGATCATGGGAGCCACCGACAGTGCGGCGTCCAGCGCACTGCCCCACCGGCGCGCTCCGGTGTCGCCGGTGTCGATGCGGGCGATCAAACATCCCGCACCGCGCCGCAATTCGGTCACCCGCCAGGGAAATCCGATGCCGTCCACGCCGATTCGACGTAATCGGGTCGTGACCGCGCCCGGATCCAACCGCTCATCGCACCGCCGCCGGATCATCTCCGGATCGACGGGCCGGTCGAGCGGCTTTCCGCCCAGCGTCGCGGTGGCGTGGGTCAGCCAGCCGTGATCGGTGCGGTCGGTGACCAGACGCGAGCTCAGGCGCAGGGCCGAGTCCTGCGCGACGACCTGCAGATCGCGCGGGGC
The DNA here is from genome assembly GCF_023740735.1 of Nocardia sp. CDC159. Taxonomy (GTDB): domain Bacteria; phylum Actinomycetota; class Actinomycetes; order Mycobacteriales; family Mycobacteriaceae; genus Nocardia; species Nocardia pulmonis. Next base: position 243,813 of record NZ_JAMRXH010000010.1, on the reverse strand, counting down.
CGACAGCGAAACCGGCACGCGCAGTTCGAGATCGGTCAGCAGCACCGGCAGTTCGGTCCGCGCCGCGGCGACGAAGGTGTTCAGTACGACCGCGGCCGGAATCACTTCGGTGCCCAGGACGGCGTGCCCGCCGGGGTAGGGACGGGTCGCGAAGTCGAGCCGCGTCTGCCACAGTATGACCGGCGAGCCGCCCTGGACGACGGTGCGGCTGCCCAGCAGAGTCTGTTCCTCGGGATCGTGGCTGCTGGCGGCCCCGCCCGGACTCGATACGGCATCGACCCAGTACCTGCGATGCTGCCAGGCGATGTTCGGCAGGTCGGCCAGCTCGCCGGACGGCTGGAGTACCGACCAGTCGACCCGGGCGCCGTGGCAGTACAGCGCCGCGAGGTTGTCCAGTAGGGCGGCCTGCTCCGGCTGTCCGCGGCGCAGCGTGCACGCCACGAAGGCATCGTCGATGTGGTTGTGGGCCAGCGTTTCCCGGATCGAATGCGTCACCACCGGATGGGCGGAGATCTCGACGAACAGGCGGTGCCCGTCGGCCGCCGCGGCCGCGATCGCCGCCGCGAAGCGCACCGGATCGCCCAGATTCGCCGCCCAGTACTCCGCGTCGCGAGCATCGGTGGCGCGCGGATCGGCCAGCGCCGTGGAGTACACCGGCAGGGTCGGTTCCCCGGGCATGAGCGCCGCGAGCGCCTGTCGCAGATCGGGCAGCAGCGGTTTCATGTCCGGACCGTGGAAGGCCACATCGGAGTCGATCCACCGCACGGTGAGCTCCGCCGTGGCCTGCCACTGCGCGAGCACCTCCTCCACGGCGGCGCACGCGCCGGACAGCACCGTCGAATTCGGTGCGGCGGCAATGGCGGCCACCACGTCGCGGCGGCCCGACAGGCGCGCCTCGACCTCGGCGAAGGAGCGATCGACCAGCGCCATCCGCCCCTTGCCCGCCACGCGGCGCAGCAGCAGCGAGCGTCGGCAGATCAGCCGCGTCGCATCCCGGATGTCGAGCATGCCCGCACTCACCGCGGCCGCCACCTCGCCGACGGAGTGGCCGACGACGGCCGCGGGCCGCAGCCCATAGGACCGCCAGATCCGGTCCAGGCCGACCTGCACGAGGAAGATCAGGGTTTGGACCCGGGCGACATCGCCGAGGTCGTCGGACAGTAGGGCCTGTCGCGGCGAGAACCCCAGCTCCGCTTCGACGATCGGGGTCAGCTCGTCCAGGGCGCGCCCCAGCAGCGGCTCGCGGCGCAACAGGTCGCGGCCCATGCCGACCCACTGCGCGCCGTGTCCGGAGAACACCCAGACCGCGTCGCGGCCGCGTGTCGCGCGCGACACGCGTGCCGACGCGATGCCGACCACGTCGTGCCCGGCTGCCAGTTGCCGCAGCCGGGTGGCCAACTGGGCGCGGTCGGCGGCGACCACGCAGGCGCGCGCATCCAGATGGGCGCGGCGGTGGGCGAGCGTATGGCCCACCGATTGCAAAGGCGCATCATGGGTTTCGAGCCAGTCGGCCAGGCGTGCGGCGGTCGCGCGCATACCCGCCGTCGACGCATGCGACAGCGGATACAGCCGCGGGCCCGCGCCGACGGGTGGTTCGGAAACGGGTTCGGCCGCGGGCGCCTCCTCGACGAGGACGTGGGCGATGGTGCCGCCGTAGCCGTAGTTGGCGATTCCGGCCCGGCGCGGCCGATCGGCCGCGGGCCACGCGGTGCGCCGGTCGACGATGCGCAGTCCCGAGCGATCCCAGGCGATGGCCGGATTCGGCTCGGTGGCGATCACCGTGGGCGGAATCTCGGCGTGGGTCAGCGCGAGCACGACCTTCATCACCCCGGCCACCCCCGAGGCCGCCTCCAGGTGACCAATGTTCGTCTTCACCGAACCGATCAGGCACGGCCGGTCGGCGGCTCGCCCGGTACCCACGACCGCGCTCAGTGCGCCGATCTCGATCGGATCGCCCAGGGCCGTGCCGGTGCCGTGCGCCTCGATGTAATCGACTGTGCCGGGGTCGATTCCGGCGTCGCGGCAAGCCTTGTGGACCATATGTTCCTGCGCGGCGCCGCTGGGAGCCATGATGCCGTCGGTGCGGCCGTCCTGACAGACCGCGCTGCCCGGGATCACCGCCAGCACCCGATGGCCGTGCCGCCGCGCGTCGCGCAGCCGCTCCAGCACCAGCACGCCGCAGCCCTCACCGCGCCCGTACCCGTCGGCCGAGGCGTCGAACGCCTTCGACCGGCCGTCCGGAGACGTCGCGCCGGCGGCTGCGAGCACCAGCGCGAAGCTCGGGCTCGCGACCAGCATCACACCACCGGCCAGTGCGAGTGTGCTCTCCCCCGCGCGCAGGCTCTGGCAGGCCTGATGCACCGCGACCAGCGAGGCCGAGCAGGCGGTGTCCACCACAATGCTCGGTCCGCGCAGATCCAGCGCGTAGGACACCCGATTGGCCACCCCGCACAGCGAGGAGCCGATCCCCATCCACGCCTCCAGCCGGGGCAGATTCTCGAGCAGGCGGCGACCGTAGTCGTCGCAGCAGACGCCCATGAACACGCCCGTATCGCTCCCCGCGAGGGCCTGCGGATCTATCCCACTGTGCTCCAGAGCTTCCCAAGCCACCTCGAGCGTCATCCGCTGCTGCGGATCCATGAGCTCGGCCTCGCGCGGGGCTATGCCGAAGAATTCGGCGTCGAATCCCGCGATGTCGTCCAGATATGCGCCCAGCGGGTTGGCCTGGCGCAGCGCCGCGGCATTGCCGTCACCCGCCGCCCGATAACCGGCCCAACGCTCGGGCGATATCTCGCCGACGACATGGCGGCCCGATTTCAGGAATTCCCAATAGCTTTCGGGGCTGTCGATGCCGCCGGGAAAACGGCATGCCATGCCGACGACAGCAATGGGTTCCGCGGTCATATGGCCTCCACTACAGGATGGTTGTCGAACCTGCGTCAACACCCCCGTGACGCCGAAAACCGTAGCAGCAGAAGCTTTTAGAACTCCATGATAATTCGTCAATTATGCATAATGCCCCGCTCCCGCCAGCGGATGGCGCAGTGATACTCGGTTGTTTCCGCCGTTGCATCGGCTCTCGCGCCGCGATGTTCAGGAAAGATCCAGGGCGGCCGAGACGATGCTGTCGGTGTCGATGCCGTGCAGGCGGTAGACGTCGTCGAGATCTCCGGCCTGGCCGAATTCGGTGACACCCAGGCCGATGTGGCGGACCCGGGATACGGTGGCGAGGAAGGCGAGGGTGTGGGGGTGGCCGTCGAGGACGGTGATCAGCGGGGTGCGGCGGTGTTCGGGGAAGAGCTGATCGAGGATCCAGGTCTCCCCCGTACCGCGGCCCTGGCGCGCCCGCAGGGCGCGGAACAGCAGACCCGGGCTGGTGACGCAGAGGACATCGGTGGCGACGCCGACCTCGTCGAGGCGCCGCGCCGCGGCCAGGGCCTCGGGCAGCACCGCGCCCATGGCGGCGATGGTCAGCGCCGGATCGGCGGTGCGGCGCAAGGGATATCCGCCCGCGACTACCTGGCGGCGACGACGCTCCCGGGCCGCACTGTCGGTGGGCACGTCGGCGAGGGTCTGGTCGATCGGCCGCGTGGACAGCCGCAGGTAGGCCGAGCCGCCATCGGGTCGGCCCAGGCGCGCCAGGCAGGCGAGCAGGGTCCACTCGGCGTCGAGGGCGAAGGCGGGCTCGTAACCGACGCAGCCGGGCTGTTCCAGGGCGATCGACGGCGTGGTGATCGATTGGTGCGCACCGCCTTCCGCGGCCAGCGTGACGCCCGAAGGCGTGCCGACCAGCAGTGACTGCCCGCCCGCGTACATGCCGAACGACCACGGCTCGAGCGCGCGCTCCACGAACGGGTCGTAGACGACGCCGATCGGGAACAGTGGGCGGCCCCAGCGGCTCCAGGTGGCGCCGAGCTCGCCGAGCAGGCCGACGAGATTGGTCTCGGCGATGCCCAGCTCCATATGCTGCCCGGTGGGCTTCTCGCGCCAGTGCAGCAGAGTCTCGCGGTCGTCGGCGAACCAGTCGTGCCGTTCGCTCGGCGACCACACGCCCACCTTGTTCACCCAGCCCGCGAGATTGGTCGTCGAACTCACGTCCGGGCTGACCGTGACGACCCGCCGGGCCGCCTCGGGCGCCTCCCGAGTCAGGTCCAGCAGCGCCCGGCCCAGCGCGGCCTGGGTGGAGGAGGTGCCCTTGGGGGTCCGACCGAAATCGGCGGGGACCGAAGGAGGTTGAGTGATCGCGGCGGGCTCGCGGCGCAGCCGTTCGGCGGTGGCGCGGCACAGTCGGCCCGGATCGCTGTCGGCCGGGAACCGTTGCCAGGGCCGCTCCGGGTCGATGCCGAATTCGGGTGCCAGGCGGCGGTATTCGTCGACACTCAGCAGCGAGGAGTGGTTCTGCGGATGACCTTCGATGGGCAGGCCGTAGCCCTTGATGGTGTAGGCGAGAATGACGGTGGGGCGGGTGTCATCGATCTGCCGATAGGCGGCCGACAGTGCCGACAGGTCGTGACCGCCGAGGTTGCGGATGGCGGCGGCCAGGGTGGCGTCGTCGAGCGCGGCGATCAGCGCCGCGATCTCCTCGCGCCCGGACCCGTTGCCCGGCAATCGCTTTCGCAGCTCCTCGGCGTCGCAACGCAGCAGCCGCTGATACTCCGGGTTCGGCATGTCGAGGATGCGGGTCCGCAACTCGGCCCCGCCCGGGCGGGTGAACAGCGATTCGAGCAGTCGCCCGAACGCGACGGTGATGACCTGCCATCCGGCCGCGTCGAACATCTTGGCCAGCCTGCGCGCGGCGATATGCGGCACCACCCGGTCCAGCGACTGCCGGTTGAGATCGACGATCCACACCACCTCGCCCAGGTCGACCACGCCCGGGTCGAGAATGGCCTCCCACACCGCGCCCTCGTCGAGTTCGGCGTCGCCGACCAGCGAGTACTGCCGTCCGGTTCCGGCGTCCCCGCCATGGGCGTTGACGTAGCGGCGCGCCACCGCGCCCCAGATCGGCGCGGTCGCGCCGATACCCACCGAACCGGTCGAATAATCCACCGGATCGGGATCTTTCGTCCGGCTCGGATACGCCTGCAGCCCCCCGAACTCACGCAGCCGGGTCAGATAGGACTCGTCGAGCTCGCCCAGCAGGTAGTTGACCGCGTGCAGTACCGGCGACGCATGCGGTTTGACCGACACCCGGTCCCCGGGGCGCAGGTGCTCGAACCACAGCGAGGTCATGATCGAGACCATCGAGGCGCACGACGCCTGGTGCCCGCCGACCTTCAGCCCGCTCGGATTGGGCCGCACCCGATTGGCGTGATGAATCATCGCCGTCGACAACCACAGCACCCGGCGCTCGATCGCGGCGAGTGCGTGCGGGTCGGCCCCCAGCTCCGGCTCCGTGACGGCGTGCATCAAATCTCCTCGATCGATTGTGCAGAACTGCCGAACAGTGCAACAACCTCGCGAAATCTGCGCAATACCCGCTTGTGGGCATGAGCATATTGCACACCGTCGAGCGATGCGGCGGACGCGCAGTGCACCGGAATGCTCACACGGAGGTCACGGCGCGACCGCCCCGCGCGGTGCCGGATTCGGCGGCGGGCTCGGCGTCCGGCAGCGCCACGCCGATGCGCCGGCTCAGCTGCTCGACCTTGCGCAGGATCGGCTCGGCCTCCGCGGCCCGACCGGCGGCGGTCAGCGCCCGCCCGTGCACGCGCATCGCCCGCAGCCGCCGAACCGTCGCCGAGACCTCGGTGAGCGCCCGCACGGCCTCCGCGGCGATCGGCACGGCCGCCTCCGCGTCGCCGCCGTAGAGGATCACCTCGGCCAGGCGGGTCAGCGCCCAGCCCTCCTGATGCCGCCGCCCGCCGCGGCGCGCCACGTCCAGCGCCGCGACGCACAGCTCGCGCGCGGTCGTGGGGTCACCGCGTTGCAGCACCGCGAATCCCAACTCGTGCAATGCCATCGACTCGATCCGCAGGCTGCCGACCAGCCGAGCGATGAGCAGAGCCCGCTCGGCCGCGTCCACGGCCTCCGCCCAGCGCCCGGCGTCGCAGTAGGCGCGGGCGATCGTCGCCCAGCTCATGCCCTCGCCCCACTGCGGGCCGGCCTGACGGACCAGCTCGATGGCCCGCCGGAAGTGTTCCACGGCATCGTCCAACCGGCCCTGATAGGTTGCGGCCGTGCCGAGCATCTGCTCGGCGATGATCATGCCGGGCCGGTCGCCCACCTCGCGCAGAACCGCACCAGCGCAACGCAGTTCACGTCCGGCGCGCAGATCGCCCATCCCGACCAGCCGGGCGATGGCGGCGGCCAGCTGGGCCCGGGCCATGGTGCGGCGATCCCCGTCGGCCGCGGCGGCCCGGCCCAGGACCTCGAGCGCCTGCGCCACTTGGGGCAGATGTTCCCCGGCATCGCCGGCCACCGCGAGCAGCAACGCGAGATCCACTGCGAGCGTGCGGGTTCGAGGATCCGGCAGAGTGGCCGCCTGGCGATAGAGCGCCACCAGGCCGAAGCGCTCCGAGGTCGCCCACACGGTGCACTGCCGCTCGTCGGCGAACCGCTGCCCGGCTGCGTCGGTCACGGCATAGTAGTCGGTACCCACCCCCGGGTCACGCAGTTCCGCAACGTTTTTGGCGGTGGCGAGGTAGAAGTCGGCCAGCCGCCGCAGGGCCCGCGGCCACTCCTCCCGATGCTCTCGGTCGGCCACCTCGCGCCCGAACAGGCGCAGCAGGTCGTGGTAGCGGTAGCGGCCCGGTTCCGGCGATTGCACCATGCTCAGGTCGACGAGCGTTTCGCACAGCCGCTCGGCCTCGGCCGGCTCGCGGTCGAGCAGGGAGGCGATGGCGGCGACCGACAGATCGGGTGCGTCGGAGAACGTCAGCAGCACGAAGGCGCGAGCCAGTTCGGGGTCGAGTTGCCGATAGCTGTGCCGGAAGACCGATTCCACGGTGGTCTGGCCGACCGTGAACTCGGCCAGCCGGCCGCGCTCGTCGGCCAGCCGCTCGGCGACCGCGGCCAGCCGCCAGGTCGGCCGGCTCGCGAGCCGAGCGCCGACGATGCGCAGCGAGACCGGCAGCCGGCCGCAGGCACGCAGGATCTCCTGTGCCGCATCGGGTTCGGCCGACACTCGCTGCGCCGACACCATGCGCTCCAGCAGCGTGCGCGCCTCCTCCGGGGTCAAAACGTCCAGCGGAACCAGCCGCGCGTCGAACAGCTCGGCCAGGCTGGAACGGCTGGTGACCAGCACCGCGCTCGCACCCACGCCCGGAAGCAGCGGCGTGAGCTGGTTGACGTCGCGCGCGTTGTCCAGCACCAGCAGCATCCGTCTGTGCGCAACGGTGCTGCGCCACAGGGCCGTTCGCTCCGGCAGGTCGGGCGGCACGTCGCCCGGATCGACGCCGACCGAGCGCAATGCGACGGCGAGCAGCACATTCAGCGGCCGCGGGCGCTCGTCCATGCCGCCGAGGTCCAGATACAGCAGGCCGTCGGGGAATCGTTCGCGCACCCGATGCGCGAGATGCACTGCGAGAGTCGTCTTTCCGACGCCTCCCATGCCGGTGATCGCGACCACGGGACGTCGATCGGAGTCCGCGCCCAGCTCGGCGGCGAGTTGGCGGATCAGATCGTCGCGGCCGACGAAATCGGCGATGTCGGGCGGAAGCTGCCGTACCACCGGCGCCGGCCGATCGGGCCCCGGTTCGCCCCTCGGCGACAGGTCGATCGAGTTCGGCGCCGGCGGCCGCGCCGCGAGAATACGCTGATGCAACTGCACCAGCCGGGGGCCGGGTTCCAGGCCGAGTTCGTCGGCGAGCAGGCGGCGCGCGTTGCGGTACACCTCGAGCGCCTCGACGCGCCGACCGCCGGCGTCCAGTGCGAGCATCAGCAGTTCGTGCCACCGCTCGCAGTGCGGCTCGGCCGCGATGAGTGCCTCCAGTTCCGCCACCGCGGCCGAATGCCGGCCGAGATCCATCGCGACGGCCATCGCGGATTCGCGCAGGGTGGAGCGCAGCCGACGCAGGCGGGTGCGCTCGCTCTCGGCCCACGGCCCGGGCAGGCCGACCAGCGGGTCCCCACGCCACAGCCGCAGCGCCGCGGCGAGTTTCGCCTCGGCCTGTTCCGCCGCCCCCGAATCGCGATCGGCCTCGGCACCCGCGATCAGTGATTCGGCCTCGGCGACATCGGTTTCCACCGGCACGGTCAGCTGGTACCCGCCGCGGGTCGAGGCCAGCCACTCGGCGCCCGCGCCCGTGCGGCCGTGCGCATCGAACTGGCGACGCAGGGCGAGTACCAGATTGCGCAGCACCCCGACCGCCGTCGCGGGCTGCCTATCGGCCCACAGGCGCCCGGTCAGCTGCGCCGTCGACAACGTCCTCCCCCGCTCGGCCGCGAGTACGGCCAGCACCACCAACTGTTGCGGCGCGGCGATATTCAGACGGCTCTCACCCAGCCACACCTCGACCGCGCCGAGCAGATGCAGTCGAAGAACCCCCGAACCCGTCTCGCCACCACACCGGTCCTGCCGTCCTGCCAAGCAAATCCCTCACATCCGGCGCGGATGCCACCGCGCCACCAGCGAGCTTACTTCCGATCAACAGTTTCGGCCCATTTTTCGGTGCGGGACAACCTGTTCGGCGCATCATGGACCGATGGAACTGACTGCCGTGCGCATCGACAAACCCGACGATCTCAACGTCATCATCGGCCAGTCCCACTTCATCAAAACCGTCGAGGACCTGCACGAGGCCCTGGTGGGCACCGGCCCCCACCTGAGATTCGGCCTGGCCTTCTGCGAGGCCTCCGGCCCCCGTCTGGTCCGCCGTTCGGGCAACGACCCCGACCTGATCGAACTCGCGACCAAGAACGCCACCGCCGTCGCCGCGGGCCACTCGTTCATCGTCTTCCTGCGCGAGGGCTACCCGGTCAACGTCCTCAACGCCATCCGCCGCGTCCCGGAGGTCTGCGCAATCTTCTGCGCCACAGCGAATCCGGTGGACGTCCTGATCGCGGAGACCACGCTGGGCCGCGGCATCGTCGGTGTCGTGGACGGTCAGCCGCCGCTGGGCGTGGAGGGTCCGCAGGATCAGGCCGATCGCCGCCAATTGCTGCGGACCATCGGCTACAAGCTCTGAGTCCGGCGCTCACAGCAGGGCCTTGCGGGTGACGGTGAGTTCGCCTGCCTGCTCCAACGCCTCGATCACCGGGCCGAGTTTGGTTCGGTTGTCGATGATCAGGTCGAAGGTATAGCCCCTGCCCTTCGCCCATTTGGCGTACGCGCTGATCTGGTTGACCGCGCGGGCGTCTCGACCCAGGTCGGTGACGTTCTTGATTTCCACCAGCACCTTTTTCGCCTGGTCCAGGACATCGGGGATGAATTTGTCCTTGCCCACCCAGATGGGGGTCTTCCTCGCGAAGGGGTCGCCACCGCCGCGCACCTCGCCGATATCGCCCTTGATTCCGGCCTCCTGCGGCGGAGCACCCTTGGGCGCGCCGGTCTCTCGCATCCTGGGCGCGGCGCTTGCCTCCTGTTCCGCCAGATGCTTGCCCTTCGCCTGCACGTCCGCCAGCTCTTCCGCGATCTCCTGATCGGTGAATTGGCTCGGGGTGCCCGGTTTACGCGGCCCGGACCCGGGGGCACCGGCCTTGGACGGATGCACCTTGGGCGGCACCAGATCGGAGACCTTCGCCGGTGCGGTGCGGGTGGGCAGGGCGCGCGATTCCAGCGCCGCCGCGCCCTTGGTGTCGGGAACGGGCATTTCGACGCCGCCCACGTTCGTCTCGGCGACCTCGGGCAGCATCTCCGCCATCAGCGCGCGCAGCTTGCCGAGCAGGGCCTTGAACTTCTCGAAGACCTCGGCGGCCCTGCCGCTCATCGACTTTCCGATGCGCGCCACCCATTCCACGGCCTGGCCGAGCATGCGGCCCACCGCGCGCACCACGGTCACGACGCCCTCGACGGCGCGGGCGGCGATCCGGCCGGCGAGCTCGGCCGCGCCCTTGACGATATTGCCGATGGCGTCCGAGGCGACCAGCAGGACGATCTCGAACAGCACACGCCCCACGACCTTGCCGATATCGCGGCCGAACGAGTACCAGTCCTCCTCCGCCAGCGCGAGGATGTCCTTGGCCGCGCCGCGCCCGAACGAACGCACCTTCGCCAGGGCCGCCTGCGCGACCAGCTCGGCCATCCCGCTCAGCGCCTGCCAGGTCTCCTTGGGATTCTTCAGCAGATCCGCGACGAGACCCTTGATGCCCCCGCCCTCCGCGAGGGCCTGCTCGAGGCGCGGACCGTATTTCGCGGCCAGCGGCGGCAGCGTCTCGTAGGCGAATGCCGCGGTCTTGTAGGGCAGGGTGACCAGGGTCCACAGACCCTCGACCAGGCCCCACAGACCCTGGCCCAGACCGATGACGAGGCCGACCAGATACCCACCGGCGTACTTGGCGGCATTGATCGGGCCGAAGTCGTCGAACTTCTTGTCGATGCGGGCCTGCTGGTCCGCTTCGACCGAGGCCAGCCCACCGCGCAGCCCGCGCAGGAATTCCCGGGCGATCGTCCACGACGTCGGCCCGAGCACCGCCTCCCCGGCGCGGGTCACCAGGGCGTTGTCGAGCGCCCCGAGCGAGACCTTCGCATCCGGATCGTCCTGATCGGCGGGCTGTCTGGCCAGCACGACCGACCCGCGGGCCTGCTGCGCGACATGGGTGAGCTCGTGGGTGAGCGTCTGCCGACCCGCCCGGGTATCGGGTGCGAACCGGCCCGCGCCGAACACGATATGTGACCCGACTGTATAGGCTGCGGCGTCGACCGCCCGCGCGGAGGACTCCGCACGCGGGCCGGTGTGGATGCGCACGTCGCTGAAGTCGGCACCGAGTCGTGTCTCGGCATCGCGCCGCAGCCCGGCGGGCAGGGTGGCGCTTGGCTCCGAAAGCGCCGCGCGGACCGAACTTTCGGCCTCCGGACGCAGCGGCCGTTCCTCGGAGCCGTGCGCGTGCGGTTCGGGCCCGGGCGCGGTCGCCGCCAGCTCGCGCCGGTCGGAGGGCGTCGTCATACGCAGCGGAATCGCCGCCAGATCCGTTCCGTACCAGGCGGGCTCGTCCGCGATCTCCGGCGTGGTTCGCGAATGCTCCTGACCGGCGGCGCTTTTCGGCGGCGCGGTCGCCGACCGTGCACGTCTGGAAAGGTGAGCATGCTCAGGCATCGGGCAGATGATCGAACTGGTGACGGCGATCGGTGGCCTTGCCCTGGCCGTCGATGAAGGCCAGGGCCGCATAGTGATAGCGCACGCCGTCGGGCAGGCGCGGAATCGGCCCGTCCTCACCCTGCGGCCATTCGATATCGCCGGTCACGGTGCGTGCCGCGAAGATCCAGTGATCTCCGGGCCGATAGGTGCCGGTGACGCGGTCGTTGTCGCCGTCACTGGGCATGGGCTGCGAACGCGGCGGGGTGAACAGCACCTCCAGCCCGTCTTCCACTGCGATCCAGACGTTTTCGACGATCGGCAGCGCGCCGTCCGCCGCGATGTTCTGCTTGTCGGAGTCGTACCGCGTGGGTGCGCTGTGATCCCACCGGCGCAGCATGGGATGCCTGCTCCGATGCATCCCGCACTCCCCCGGGGTCCGTCCCGACAGCGTGACCGTGCGGGAATCGGCGTCGATGGCGGTCACCCGAAGCAGCGCGGGCGCCCGCTGCACCGTGGTGAGATCGCGATCATCGGCGACCCGGGCAGCCACCGCATCATCGGTGAGTTCGACCCAGTCCCCGATCTCGAGTCCCAGTTTCCCGTCGCGCCCCAGCGAGGCGAGCCGCACCTGATTACCGCTGACGGAGACGACCGGAAAGACCACCGACCCATTCTCTCGCGACCACTTGAAGGTCGCCCCGCTCAACGCCTTTCGTCTTCCCTGCTCGGGGAGCACGGCCGCGGGCCCACCGCTGTGCACCTCGATCCGATAGAGCTGATTCTCGGGCCCGCGGAACCTCGCCTCCGGCGGCAGGTGGCACGGATCGGCATCGACATCGTGCGGCCGTCGAGCACGAGCGACCATCCGTCCCGGCCGCGGGTGCGCCTCGGCAAGCCGATTCGCCAGTACGGTCACCACCCTCGTGCCCGGATCGCGGGTCACCGGCAACGTCGCCAACTGCCAGACCACCCGCGCCCGCGCCGCCGTGTCCGGGCCGGGATCACCGAGCGCGACCTCGCGAATGCGCGGCGCCTGTACCGAGTTGACCAGCTGTTCCCACACCCGCAGATAGGCGACGAACGGCTTGCCCTGCGGCAGTTGGTCACCGGGGGCGTCGGGGTCGAGGAAGCCATCGGGCTGGTTCCAGTAGCCGGTCCAGGTGGTGTCGTCGTCCCGATCGCCGCCGTCGTTCTCGACGAGCAGGCCGTCGACATACATGCGGCCGGGACCGATCGCCAGCTCGGCGATCTTGCCGTCGTCACCCTTGACGACCCGGATCTCGAATCCGGCGTCGCGCTTGGGCGCGGCGGCCGGGCCGACGATATCGGCGACGACCGTACGCAGATAGTGCAGCATGATCCGGGCGTGCTCGTTGAAGTCGGCATCCAGTTGCACCCGGCCCTGCTGGAACAGCACCGCGGCGAAGTGGTCGGCCGCCTGGAAGGTCTGGCGGGAGAAGTCGCCGTGCATCGTGGTCTCCTAGGTGACGATGAGGATGGCGGAATCGGTTCCGGCCGGGGTGTATTCGTCCAGCCGCAGGCGCAGGGTGTCGGTGCGCTGCGGTTGGAACAGGTCATGGAAGACGCCCATTTCCGAGCCGTCCTCCGCGCCGCGGCGGATCTCGTCGGGACACCGGATCGCGAGTTGGCCGTAGCCCGGAGTGCCGTAGCGGATGCTGGTGAACCGCGGAAAGACACGGTCGGGGTCACCGGAATGCGCTGGTTCGCAATGAAATCGCGCAGGCGTTCGGGAGCCCGGCGGGAGCCAGCAGAAGCGGAAGCAACCGACCTGCCGCCGCGCGATACACACCTCACCGGTGACGATCGAATTCTCGAACAGCAGCGCCGAATGCGCCCGCACCCGCCCGAGAATCGTACAGCGGCGAGCGCTCACCTCAGCGAAGGCGAACCCCTCCCCCGCGCCGATCAACGCGGCCAGACAATCGTCGGTGGCGTCGATGATGCTGTCGGACAGCCGGATTCGGTTCGGCTGGTGCCGTGCCTGATCCGCGTCCACGAGGATCATGCCGACGATACTGCGCTCGATCTGCACGCAGGCGGTGGTGTCGACGAGCTCGAGGCTGGGTTCCTCCCGATGTTGCGGACCGCAGCGCTCGTCGAGCGTCCAGCCGGGCACCAGGGTGGTATGTCGGATCGTGACGGTGCCGATGCGGCCCTGCACACGCACGCTGCGGCCGGTGACGAGCAGGCCGTCGAAGACCACCGTGGGCGGTGACTCGCATGTACCGGTCGGCCCGAGCACGCGCAGCGCGTCCGGGCGGTTGCTGTACCAATCCAGCATCCGGATCACCGGGCGCGCGCCCTGCGCCGCGCGCAGCGTGAGGTGATCACCGTCGTCCAGGCGAATCTCCAGCTGCTCCTGATACGCGCCGCTGTCGGACAATTCGATCACCGCCACCCGGGCGGCCGGATGCGCCCGCTTATCGGAGTGCCATTGCCGCAGCGCCTCGGTGATCTGTGCGAACCGCTCCCCCGGCCCCACCCGGTACAGCTGGTCGGCGACCCGCGGCCGGAGCGGCCGATGGTATTCGCCACCGCCGAGGTCGTCGGAGAAGCCGTAGTGATAGTCCACCCACGCCCCGGTATCGGGCGCATGCCGGGCGGGAAAGGCAATGCGGCCCAGTACTGGATCGATCGCGACCTGACCGGGTCGCGGACGATAGCGCCAGTCGGACAGATCCGCGGGCACGATCGCCGACAGCGGCACGGCGACCCGTTCGGTGGCCTCCGCATCGTCGACAGCGGTGTAGACGCACAGGCTCTTCCCCGGCCCGTAGTAGTCGGCCAGTCGTTCGGCGAATGCCTGCCGCCGGATGAAGGCGGGCACATTCGTCTCATCGGCGATATGGGTCGCAGCCGGTTCCCGCTCGGGCCTGGTGATGAGTGCGGTGTCGTTGCCGAGAATGCTGAAGGTGAACCGGGCGCGGGCGCGATCCTCGCAGTAGGCGGGTGCGCCGGTGATCGGGTAGGCGCGCAACCGCCAGACAAACAGGCCGATCTCGGGAATGTTGTAAAGGCCCTGCCCGCGAACGGAATCGACGCGCCGCATATCGACGGTGTGGGCCAGCGCATCGAACGGACCGTCCACCCGATCCAGTACGTCCACCCGGTGCACATCGGTCAGCGTGCCGCGACGCAGCCGCCGCGCATCGGCGCGAACGTCGCGCCCGTACAACCGGATCGCCTGGGTGACCCCGAGCAATCGGCGGAATTCCACCGCGCGGGCGGGCCATCCGGCCGCATCGGCCGCCAGCTCCTCCAGCAGCGCCAGGGTCCCCTTGCGCCGCCGATTGCCCACGGTGTGGGCGACATCGCGGCGAACGGCAATGGCGGCCAGCAGTTTTCGCGCTTCGTCGGTCGCCTCGGCCAGCGCCTCGGCCATGCCGGGACCCGGCCGGAACCCGACCAGCTCACCGAGATAGGGCAGGATCCAGTCCTGGCAGGTCTCCACGAACCAGTCCTCGCCCAGCCGCTCGATATCGCCCTCGAGCAGATCGGCCTGTTCGGTGACGACGCCCAGCAGCGCGCGCAGCGGTCCGCCCTGTTCGGCGTCGCGGGACTGGTAGACGCGGGGCAACAGCTCGAAGAGCCGATCGGGTGCTCTGGTCACGAGATCCTCCGCAGGGTCAGGGCCTCCGGCACGTCACCGGGAAGCACGGCGATCCGGGCGGGCCGAATGCCCCGGAACACGGTCAGCGCCCGGTCGCCGATCTCGATGTCGGCCAGGCCGGGATTGAGTTCGGCCAGCTCGCTCAGCGTCAGCCCGACCCGCAGCGCGAAGTCGGTGAGCGATTCGCCGTCGTTTACCGCCACGGTGACCTCCTGAAATTCGGCCGGACCCGCCGCGACGCGATGTTCGACGCCGGTCAGCCCGGCGGCCAGGTTCAGCAGCTCCAGCGGGGTGACGGTGTCGGGCACACCTTGGAAGACCTCGATGTCGACGTAGTCCACGCCCGGCACCGACTGCATGGCCGCGATCGCCCGGCTCAGGTGGGCCGGTTCACCGAGCCCGCTTGCGGCGAAGGAGAATTCGTTCAGCACCGCGGCCCGCACGGCCGGTTCGACCAGATCCCAGGAGTGGTCGGGCAGCACCGCGACACCCGCGCGCAGGATCAGCAGCACCAGCTCGCGCGCGTCCACCCGCACCGGAACGCCGATATCGCCGAACGCGCGCAGCGCCTGTTCCAGGCCGACGATCAGCCGCGCCGACGGATCGAGCGGGGCATCGCCGACGGCCGCGACCGTCACATGCACCACCTCGGCCTGCCCGTCGAACAGCTTGCGGGCCGCGGCCTTCGCGATACCGGCGCGGGCCCGGGTGAAGTCCTCGTAGTCGCGCACCGACACCAGCCGGTCCAGCGCGAACATCCGCAGCGGTATGGTGGCGCGCATGTCGTCCGGCCCGTCGCCGTCGGTTCCGCCCACGGCCGCGACGGGGTTGACGACCGCGTTCACACCGAGCGGGCGACTCGCCAGCTGAGCGATCTGCTCGGCCGCCACATTGCCGGAGCGTCCCGCGCCGACCCGGAAGGCCGCGGTGACATTCTCCACACCGGTCGCGGGGCGCGCGCCGCGCTCGCCGTCGCCGAATCGGACGGTCAGCGAGTTGTCCACGGCGACATCGGTAGCGTAGACCCGATCGGTGGCCGCGTGCATGGCCAGCGATTCCGTTGCGCGCCAACGCACTCCATTCACCGACACCGACAGGGTGTCGTCGAAGCCCGCCGGGTTGTCCGCGGGCAGCGCGGTGAGCGGGGTGGCCGGCGAGATCTGGCGGACCGGGAAGCGCTGCCCCGCCACGGTGGCATCGCCCGCGCCGAGGACCTCGCGCCGGGTCTCACCCTGATTCGCCTCGGCCACGTTGCCGTAGACGGTCACGGTGTCGCGGCGATAGCGGTAGGCGAGTTCGCCGGACAGTTCCAGGACCGTTCGCAGCGCCGAGCCGGGGCGATCCGGGTTCATTCGCTGCCGCACCCCGGCCAGCAGGGTCACCTCCGCCGCCCGGACACCGCTGGTGTGGGGCACATCGGTGCGCTCGCCCGCGACGACGAGCAGGCGGCCGGGTTGCAGGCCCGGATAGACCTGCGCCAGTTCGACTTCCGCGCCCGCGATGTCACCGGTGATCGGATCGCCCTGCGGTGTCAGCGTTTCGCCCTGTGCCCATACCGCCGTGCCTACCGCCGGACCCTGATGGCCCTGGCCCCAGGGCTCGCTGCCCGCCACGGTCAGCACCGTGCACGGAATCGACACCTTGGCCGCCGCATTGCCGGGGACGGACTCCTGGCGCACCCCCTGCACCACGTCGACGACGCGATGTGCCTCGGTCCGCACTGTCTCGCCCAGGACGCGGCTCTGGTCCACCAGCGTGACGACCACCCAGCTACCCGCCAGGATCTGGTCGTAGACCGTATCCAGCCACACCTCCCCGACGGGCCGCCCGCTCGGCCTCGCCGCCACCGTCGCCTTGGTGCGCAGCACCTGCAGCCCGGCCAATTCCGCTGGGGCCGTGAGCTGTTGATTGGTCCAGGCGTGATGCAGATTCGGGGCCAGTCGGCGATCCGCGGCGATCAACAACTTGGGATGCGCATCGGAATCGGGCCGGAACTGGTCGGCGGTCGCGGCGGCGGTGTCGCGCGGCCTGCGCGGCGGTCGCGACGGGTCGCGTCGCAGCCACGGCAGCACGGGGGTCAGGGCCGCCAGTGCCGCGCCCTCGTCACAGTCGCGATCCGCAGCGAAGCAGTCCGCGTCGCCGGGTGCCACCGCGCGACCGGCCACCCGGTCGCCCCCACATCCAGGGCACAGCGTCTCGTAGGCCATCCACCGGGTGGTGGCCAGTTCATCTGGCAACCGCCGCTCGGCCCGCCGCAGCAGTTCGGCCAGGGCCCGCCCGGCGTCGATCACCGGCTGCACGTGACCGATGCACCAGTCCACGACGGCACACGAGTCGCGCACCACCGCCAACGCTTTCGCCTCCGCGAGCCGATCGATCAGAGACAGCGGCAGCGCGCCGCCGTCCCATTCGGCCAGCGCGTCGTCCAGCGGCTTCAGATACCGTTCATCGATATCGGCCGCAGACCTCGCCATCGGCACCGCCTCGCGCGCCGCGGTCACGGCGGCGTGCAGTGCCGCGATGGCGGCCTCCCGGGCGTCGTCGGGCGATACCAGCGTCACCACCGTGCGATCGGCGGGGAAGTCGGGTTCGCTGCGCTGCACCACCCGCACCGCGGTGTCGGGCTTGCCGCCGAACAGGAACAGCAGGCGGTCACCGGCCTCGAGATGGGCCGTGGTGCCCGCGATGATCACGCTCGGTTTGGTGCGCACGTCGTCGGCGCGGCCACTGGCCGGATCCGCCGGCGCGTAGTAGGCGATATCCACCGGTCGGGTGCGCGCGGGCGTCAGGGTGTTCCATTCCGCGCGCGCCGACAGGTCCTCGACGGTCTCGAAGGTCTGGGGCAGCTCGTTCTGCTTCGCGATACTGCGCGCGCCGGAACCGGCCGGAATCACCGTCGCCGCACCGGGATCCAGCGTGAAAGCGAGGTAGGTGCTCGCGCCCAAGGCCGGGCGGGGGCGGTAGCCGACCAGGCGGCCCAGCCGGGCGAGCGAATACGGTTCGGTCGCGGTGCGCAGATAGCCCTCGTTCGCGATGCGTTCGGAATAGAAGGTCAGGACATCGCCGAGCACCGCGAAGCAGTCCAGCAGCGCGATCGCGGGATCGTCGGCCTCGCGCGTGGTCAACCGCGCCAGCTCCGGTCGGGTCGCCAGCCGGGCCAGCAGCGTCTCCCGGAAACTGCCGTAGGTCCCGACCCGATAGCTCAGGGCGGGCAGCCCCGGCCGGTTGTAGGACCCCGCCGGGGTGCGCGCCCGCACACCGACGCAGCAGTCGCAGTCACCCGCGCAACTCATCGCCCACCTACCAGATTCAGTCGCAGCCGACCGTGCTCCGGCCGCGTGGGATCGTTGTCGAGCCGGGCCACCTCGAGCGGCCCCAGCGGCAGCACCCCGGTGTCCAGCGCATTGCCCGACGGCCCGAAAAGCCGCTCCGCCGTGGTGAACTCGGCGCTGCGCACCCCCGGCACCGCGACCACGGCCGCGATGATCCGACTGAGCCGGACCGGCGTGCCGAAGCTCAGGCCCCCCGGATCGAAGATCCGGCCGAGTACGCGCAGCACGGCCGCGCGCACGTGGCCCGCGAGATGATCCGGGGCGACCTCGACGCACAGTCCCAGATCCAGTGCGACCGTGATCGCGCTCGCCACCGCGAGATCGTGGCCGATGCGCCGATACCGGTGCAGTGCCGCCCGCACCTCGTCGAGCAGCCAGTCCGGCGCCTCGGCCGCCCCGAACGGCAGCACACCGACCTGTGCCTCGTACCAGCTCCCGGTCCAGCGCAGATCGGCCGCCGCTGCCCGCACGCCGGGCACCGTCGCCGCCGCGGCGGCGTAATCGGCCGCGGTGACGGCGCGCAGCTGCCGCAGCCGGGCCTCGTGCGGGGCCTGCATGCGGACCTGGGCGACCGGCTCCGGGCCGGTGCCGCCGGTGGCGGCAATCGGGTTGCGCACCTTGGTGATTCCGTGGCCGTCCACATCGGTGAGTAGACGGTCGATCGCCTCGGCCCCGACATTGCCCGCGCGGCCGCTACCGACGCGATAGGTGATGGTCGTGGGTGGTTCGTCGCCGCGCGGCAGACGCTCGAGCGGTTCGAACACCGCCCCATTGCGGCCGTCGCCGAACCGCAGGCACAGATATCCGTCATCGTCGGTCTCGCCGACGAAATGCCGGTCGTCCGGATCGCTGTCGAGCAGATCGCGCCGTGGCGTCCACTCCTCACCCCACCGGTCGACCACGGTCACCGCGGGCAGCGCCGCCCGCGGGTCCACGCTGAGCGCCGCCGCCGCTGCGCCGTGAAACGCCGGATTGCCCGGGTCGATCGCCGCGCCCTCGGCCTCGCCCCACTGCTCGCGGATCTCCCACCCCTCGCTGTCCGCGGTCAGTAGATAACCTCCGCGCGCCCGGAACGTCAGGTGGTCCAGGCGAGCCAGCTTGCTGGCCAGCAGGTCGTCGAAACGAGCCAGCAGCAGTTTCAGCGCGGGTCCGGCCGCCTCGCCCAGGTGTACACGGCGCAGTGTCCGCGCACCGAATATTGTTGTCAGATAGGCGATATCGCCCTCGCCGAGCTCGTCGTGCATCGCCTTGTCCCGCAACGCCCGCAGCCGCACCCGCACGCGCTCCGGCAGCGCGTGCAGCCAGCGAGCCTGTTCGGCGGCCACCACCGCGGGCGCGGGAAACGGCGCGGCCTGGGTGACCGGCCGGTGCTCAAGCCGGGGCCGGAAGCGGATCGGCAGCGGCGGATAGTGCGGCCGGTGCGCGGGGTTGGTGACATCGGCGCAGCCGAAGCAGGGTGTGTCGGGACACCCGGGCTCGTCGGGCTCGGCGACGGGCACCTCGGGCCGTTCGGTCACCGTGGTGCCGCCGTGCTCGACCAGCACGACATTGCCCCGAGCCACCGCGACGGTCAGGTCGGTGCAGTGAGGGCCACCGATACTGTTGATACACAACGGGAAACGCAGCGCATCGTCGCGCGCCCAGCTCACCTCGAGCAGGGCCACGTCGTAGATCCGATCCATGGTCTCGGTCACCGAGGTCAGCCGAACGGCCTGGCGATGACCGCGATCCGCGTCGGCGGCAAGCCCCGTCTTCGGACCCACCAGCTCCTCGAAGATCAGCACATCCCCCGGTGCGAGCCGCAATCGCCGCCGCGGCCCGCCGTCCGCGCCGGACCGCCTGCCGTCGACCAGCGTGGCCGAGGTCGCACCCGTCGGCAGGCAGCATTCGTGATCGCCCCAGGTCCACAGCTCGATTCGGTTGTGCGCCCGGCGCAGCGACAGTTCCCGCGACCCGATCGGCCGATAGATCTGCGGGCCCGCGGCAAACCGCACATCGGCTGGGTTCAACCGCACATCGTGCGACACCTCGAGACACACCCAGGCCCGCGCCGCGCACCCGTCGTGCATCGTATAGTCGACCAGCCGGGCATGCCTGCGCACCGAAGCGCGCAGCCGGGCGGTGTCCAGATACGCCTCGGTGGCCGCGGCATCCTGGCGATAGCTGAGCCGATCCCCCTCGTGCGCAAGCAGTTCCACCAGTGCGACGCCGATATCGGGCACATGCCGCTCGGTCCACTCCGGCATGATCAGGCTCATCCGTTCCAGCAGCAGCTGCCGGAAACTCGCATAGTCCTTGGCCAGATAGTCGATCGCCACCGACGGCTCCGGTTCCGGCGGCCACTGGCACGCCGGGGCGCAATCGAGGTCGTCGCATCCGGTCACGAATCGGAATTCCGCACTGCTGTACCGGGAATCGAAGCCGTGCAACCCGACCACGCGCAGCCGATAGGTGGAGATGTCGCCGACCCGGTCCACACGTAGCCGCACACTCGCCACGACCTCCGGATCGTCGGACGGACCCGGCTCCACCCCCACCACGCGAATTCCGCTGACCTGCACACCGCCCTCGATACGGAAGTCGCGCGCCGTCGGCTCCTCGTCGAGCGGGGCGAAGAACAGCACCGTCAATTCGTGCCGATCCGTCCCCACGTCCACCGAGTCGATTCCGTTGTGCCCGTGCGCACGCACCGCCGCGCGGCGGCGTTGGTCCGAGCAAACCGGCCCGTTCATGCCGCACTCCCCTCGATGACGTCCGTGCGGCGCTGCCCGGTGGCCAGCAGCAGGTATTCGATCTCGATCCGCAAGGTGCACTCCTCGGCGGTGACCGACAACCGCTGTACGGCGATCACATCGCCGAGCCAGCGCATCAGCGCACCCTCGGCCGAGACCTGCACCGCCGCGGCCAATTCCGGGCTGTTCGGCTCGAACACCAGATCCAGCAGTCCGCAGCCGAAGTCGGGCCGATTCAGCCGCTCCCCCGGCCGGGTGAACAGCAGTTGCTCGATCATCTGCCGTACATGGTCGGCGTATTCCGCGTTGGCGGTGCCGCCGCGGCCGTCGATGGTGAGGGGAAAGGCGATATCCACGGCCATCACATCCCGGTGACCTGTAGCTGGACGGCCATGAGCACGGGCGGCCCGGGCGTGGCCGAGCCGAGGCAGGTGCCGTTGCCCGGCCCCGGCGGCGGATTCGATTGCAGCAGTAGCGGTTTGCCGCCGAGCAGCGTGGTGCCCACATTCAGCCACTGCACCTTGGTGCACGGCGACGACGACCCGGTCAGCGAACAGCCCGTCACCAGCAGCTGATCCGCGGCCGTCGCGACCGGTTTGCCCGCGATCAGCGCCAATGGCGGTCCGGCGGGCACGAAGTTCACCTTCCCGCCGTGCGGGCAGGTCATCAGGGTGCCGAAATCCACTACGAAACCAGGCATTGGTACTCCCCCTTCACGGAGCGATGTTGACGGTCTTGCCATTGATCAAGATCCCGGCGGCGGTGATCGTGATCGTCGCCCCGGCGGGCCCGGCCGAGAGCACGATGCCCACCTCGCTGATCTTGATCGAGGGTCCACCCGGCGCTTTGATCTGCAGCTGAATGCCACCGGTCGGACCTGGTGCGTCAGTAATGAGCAGGCTGTTCTGGAGCGAGGTCCCCATGACGACCTTGGGCACTCCGGGCGGCACGGCCGCGGCGATGGGTTTGATCTGGTCCAGATCGCTCGGCCAGAACCCGGTCCACTTGGCGCGGTCGATATCGCCGTCGGTGAACTGCACCACGACGCCGTCGTTGATCTTCGGTACGACCACCATGCCCGGGATCGCTGTCACCGGCTCGCACCAGATGCACGGATCGTCGCCGAGCACGTCGCGCACCCGCACCATGATTCGATTGCCGCCGGTGAGATCGACATTGTTCACCACCACCCCGCGGTAGAGGTGCGGGAATTTCTTGGCATCGGTTGTCATGGCAGCACCTTCGGGATCAGGGGACCGAAACCGTCGCGGGTGAGGGTGAAGCTCTGCTTGTACTCACCGCGTTTGATGTCGTGAGTGACGCTGGCGACGTAATACAGTCCGTCGTAGGTGATTCCGGCCCCGCGCACGCCGACCAGGCTGCGCGCCTTCAGCACGTGGCCGTAGCGCAGCACGTCGAGTTTGCCCTGCGCGGTCACCGCATCGGCGCCGCGCGCGGATTCGCCGAGCCCGCGCAGGGCGATATCCATGACGGGCCGATCGTCCACATCGGGTAGCGGCTGTTCGCGCAGCGCGATCGCCGGGCGCGGCGCCAGCGGCGGGCGCAGCAGCGAGATGTCCGGAATCGGCACGGCGATACCGAGTTTGGTGTTCGGCTCGGTGAAATGAATGGTGTATTGCGTGCGTGCCAGGCCGTCGAAACCGAACGACAGCGATTCGACATTGGTCGCGGTGCCGCTGTTCACGGTCAGGGCGGGCTGCACCATTCCGGCCCTGACCTCCGGGCCCCAGTACGCGGTGCTCACCCCTGGAACCGGTCCCGGGATGAGGAAGAACGAATATCCCGCCTCCGACGCCAGCGCCCGCACGTATTCCAGATCGGTGCCCGACTGGATGGGAATGCTCTGCAACGGATTGGGCACGCTCACGATCACCGGCGGCACGGCGGCCGGAATGATGCCGTAGCGCGCGTATTTCAGCAGGATGAGCATGACCCGCACGTTGAACGGCATGGCCGGATAGCACTCGTGCTCGTGACGCAGATCCATCAGCAGCGTAAGGTCCTCACCGGTGAGGGTCAGCGTGGACTGACCCGGGGTCTCGGCGGGCCCGAATTCGTGACGGGTGATCACACCATCGATCAGTACCTCCGGCAGCCCGCCGAGCAGCCCCACGATCACCACCCGCGCGGGCGGATCGAGCAGTCCGGTGGGCAGCAGGGTGTCGGCGATGAGCGAGTTCTTGCTCACCGCGAAGGTCAGCTGGAAACCGCTGCGCTGTCCCGCACTCGTGGTGACCTGCACCGACTGCAGCGCGTCGATGAGTGGCCGCGGCACCGGCCGCGGCACCACCGGCCCCATCAGCAGTTGCACCTGCAGGCTCTTAGCCATGGCCGGGACCCGCCTCGGCGATCAGGCCGCCCGCGGGCAGCTGCGACGGCAGCGTCACCCGCAGAATCCGGCCGGGGCGGGCGGTCAGCTCGTCCGGATCGTCGGCCCGGTTGCCGTCGGCGAGCCGCCACCACTGTTCGGCGTCGCCGAAGACCGCGAAGGCGATGTGATCCGATCGCCGCGCGGGACGCACGGTGTGCGAACCGATCTGGGCGAGATCCTCCGGCTGCGGCAGAATACGGCGGCGCACGTAGGTGATCGCCCGGCCGTCGGCGGTGTGCTGAACCGCTATTGGAATCCCCTGGTAGCGACTGGTTGCGGCGAACATGTCATACCCCTAGATCGAGGACACGCCGAGCGTGCCGAGTGCGGAATCGACCGGATGCGCGAAGCGCTCCTTCTGCGACTGATGGGCCAGGTACAGCAGCCCGCCCTTGTGCCGATAACCCAGATCGTCGACGGTCAGCACGCGCACCCCGATGCTCACCTTCGCGCGGATCGGCGCGAGCGCCTGATCGAACGCCTCCTCGGTGACGCTGAAATCGGCGATCCGCACCGGCACAACGCGTTTGGGCCCGAGCACGAGAACGGTCAGCGGCGCTTCGACCGGCGCGATCTCCAGGGTGCCCCGCCCGGCCTGGGCATCCTCCTCGCGCAGCTGCGCGACGTTCGGGTACATGCTCAGTTCCAGCGCCGCCAGCACCGGATGCAGGCCGTCCGGATGTTTGTCGGCGGCGTCGGCGGCGTCGAATTCGGCCTCGAACTTCATCGTTTCGTGCGGTGGGCCCTTCAACCGCAGCGCCTCCAGCCGATCCCCGGGCTCGCTGCCGATGCCCTGCGGCTGCAGTGTGCGGGTGAGGGTATCCGGATTGAATTGGAACGGAATGGTTTTCACCGGCTGCCCGGTATCCGGATCGACCAGGACGAATCCGCCGCGTACCGATTTCGCGCGTCCCGGAAAGCCGCTCATCGGTCTCTCCGTTCCAGATATGCCGCCGCGGCCCGCGCGAGCGGGGCGATCGCGGCGGTCCGGACGAGGACACGCGGCCACTCGTGCCGCCGCAGGGAATTCGCCAGCGGCGGCGACAGCCGGTAGTACGCCCGGACGAAAGCGCGTCCCGTGGCGTGGGTTCGCAGGACACGGTCCCGGAACGTGCGCAGTACCAGCACCTCCCGGGCCGATGGTGAGCCGTAGCAGGCCGTCGCGATGAAACACCCGCCGCCGGAGGCGCGCGGATCCTCCTTGCTCGCCATCCGCAGATCCGGATAGCCGAGCGAGAACGAGATCAGCCGCTCGGAGCTGCCGAGATACGCCTCGCGCGCCGCCGCGCCCCAACCCCGGGAGGCCTCGGTCACCGACACCGTCTCGATGCGGTTACCGCTGATCACCAGGCTCTTCAGATCCATGCCCATATAGGCGGTGCCGCCGCCCAGCTGGCCCGAGACATCGGTTTGATAGCGCACCAGCAGGGTGATGTTGACGAAGGTGGGGGTGCCCGCCGCCGCGAGGCGGTCGATGGTCGCCTGCTGGGCGGTGATCAGCTTGTCGATGCGGTCCTGATACTTGTCCAGATCGCGGGAAAACGCCTCGGCGTTCTTCTCGTCGAGAATGTCCTGCACGTAATGCTGCACGACCAGTTGCGCGATCACGTCGACGATCGCCCCGCCGACCGCGATGCCGACTCCCGCGCCGCCGCCCCCGGACCGGCCGCCGGTGCGCGGGGTTCCTTTCGGGGCCACCTTGGGCGCGGCCGGTTTCACCTCCGGTTCCTTGGGCGGGACAACAACTTTCGGGGCCGCCGGTTTCGCCTCCGGCGCCTTGGGCGCTACCTCGACCTTCGTGCCCGGTTTCGGCGCTTCGCCCACCTTTGTGCCCGCCTTCGGCGGCGGTGCGTCGAGGTCCCTGAATTCGACCCCCTGCCCGGCGAGCCGGGCGGTGACCCCGGTCGAACGGCCGCCGACACCGGTGACGATGAGCCGGACCGTCGTCGAAAGCTTCTGCCCGGCGGCCAGGGCCTTGCGCGCCGCGGCCAGTTCCGCGCGAATCTCGCCGATACGCGGAACATCGTCGAAATCCTTGGAGCCGATCCGGCTGATCAGCTTGTCGAGATTCTTGCCGAGGTTCTTGGTCAGCGCCGACGCGCTGGACACATTGCCCTCGCGGGCGAGGGACTTGTTGTCCAGGATGTGGATCTCGATCGCGCCCTTGGTCCGCACGGCCACGCCGTCGAACCCGGTGGCGGTGATGCCGTGGCCCTTCGCACCGCTGGGACCCTCGAGGAAGAACCAGCCGTCCTCGGCGCGGTAGCCAAGAAATCCCATGCCCTGTTCCCCGGCGTGCCCGCGGGCGTGCGCGGGCGGGATATTCGATCCGGTCGGTTGCCGCCGCACGATCGGCGCGGTGGTGAGCGTCTCGCCGTGCTCGGCGGGGTCGTCGCGATCGCCGACGCGCAGGTCGCCGAGATCCGCGCCGGAGAGCGGACGCTGCTGCGTGGTGTGCATCAGCTCGTGTTCCAACAGGCGCTCGGAATCGGATGCGCCGCTGTGGTATTCGCCGGGGGCGAAGACGATGTCCTTGCCCGCGGTGTAGGCGCGGGCATCGATCGCACGTGCGGAATCGCCCGCGCGGGCATCGGTATGTACGCGAATCGCGCTGAAGTCGCTACCGAATCGGCCTTGCATCCGTGCCCGCTCGTCGGGCTCGAGCGGGCGTCCCGGCCCGGCCAGCGCCTCGCCGACGGCATCCGGTGCCGCGTCGCGCGCGACGGGCGGGCGAACCGTCGGTTCGGGCTGGGGTTCCATATGCTGGGCCGTCATCGTGCGCCCCGTTCGCCGTCGAACAGTCCGGCGCACAGCGAGCGCGCGATGATCCCACCCCATGCGGCCGGATCGGCCGCGATTTCGTTCGCGTGCACGGTGATTCGGCGTCGCTCACCCGCCCGCCACGACGCGGCCGAGGTCGTGGCCAGCAGCCGGGTCAGTTCGGCGCACACGGCCTCTCGCACGGCGACGGCATCCGTCCTCGAACACCCGTGCCGCACCGCGGTATCCACCACGATCCGATCGATCCGCACCTCGATGGTCATGACTCGCTCACCTCGTCGATGACGAAGTCGCGGTCCCGGATCGGCAGCTCCAGCTTCTCGAATTCGGTGCGTGCCGCCGCGAGCGCCTCGCGCATGGTGATGTCGCCGCCGCGGGCCGCGGCCAGGAAGGCGGCGTTGACCGCGATATTGCGGGCCATGCCGCCGCTGACGGGCAGCCGCGCGAGCCGATCGAAGTCCAGTCCGGCCACGGGTGCGTCGGTGGGAAAGGAGCGCTCCCAGATGCCCTTTCGCTCCGCGATGCCGGGGAACGGGAAGTCCACGATGAATCGCAGCCGCCGCAGGAAGGCCGGATCGAGCGCACTGCGCAGATTGGTGGCCAGGATGGCCAGGCCGCGATAGGTCTCCATGCGCTGCAGCAGATAGTTGATCTGGATATTGGCGTAGCGATCGTGCGAATCCTTCACCTCGCTGCGGCGGCCGTAGTAGGAATCGGCCTCGTCGAAGAACAGCATCGCCCCGCCGCGTTCGGCGGCGTCGAAGACGCGGCGCAGCTTCTTCTCGGTCTCGCCGATGTACTTGTCGACGACCTCGGAGGGATCGATCCGGTACAGATCCAGTTTCAGTTGCGCCGCAAGCACTTCGGCCGCCATCGTCTTACCGGTGCCGCTCGGCCCGGCGAACAGCACGCTCACCCCGAGCCCACGGCTGATCCGGGCCCCGAATCCCCACTGCTGGTAGACGGTGGTCCGATGCGATACCTGATCGGTGATCCGGTGCAGCACCGCCAGCACCGCATCGGGCAGCACGATATCGTCCCACCCCACCCGCGGTTCCAGCCGCTGCGCCAGCGCGTCCATCCGCGGCCGGGTCCGCGCCCGGCAGGCCCGCCACGCCTGCTCCGCGCTACCCCCCGCCGTCCGCGCCACCTCGCGAATATCGCTGTCCTCCAGCGCGAACTGCGCCGACAGCGCATCGATCACACCCGCGTCGGCGCCCGGCGACAGAGCTTCGCGCCAGGCCACCGCCCGCTCATCGGCCGTCGGCGCGGCCACATCCAGCACCAGCGCCCGACGCCCCGCCTCCGACCAGCTCTCCCGACTGGCCAGCACACATCGCCCCCGCACCCGCGTCAGAAATCGCTCCACCGGCGGCCGATCCGCCCCACCCTCATCGACCTCCTGCGCGTCCAGATACAGCACCAGCGGCGCAAGCACCGCCTCCCGCTCCCACAGCCGCGCCAACTCATCGAGCTCCACCGGTGCGGCAGGCAACAGCGCGGCGGGCAGCCGATAGACGACGAGGCCCGAATGGGCGGCGGCCTGCGCGGTAACCAGTTGCTTGGCAGCCGGTTCCGCCCCGGCCAACTGGATGATCGGCGCGCTCGGGACGAACCCGCGCCACTCGCGAGCGCGGTCGTCGGCCACCCCGCGCTGCGAGGACGACAGCGAATCATCGGTCGATTCCACCTCGACCTGCTGACCGCTGAGCGTGTCCCCACGCGATTCGCGGGCGTTTGCCCCCGCAGACTGGACGCTCGGCCCGCCCGGGGTGTCCCCACGCCATTCCCGAGCGAGCTCCTCGGCGACTCGTTGCTGCGAGGGCGGTAGCGGACGCGCGGCCGGTTCCAGCTGGGTGACCAAGGGGGTGAGGCGAATGTCCAGATGGTCGAGCCCCTTGAGGTAGTTGAGGATTCGCTCGTCGACGCGTAGGCCCGCGGTGAGGATGCCCTCGCCGGGGCGTTGGGTGATATCGATGAGTCGCCACCGGCGCAGACCGGAGCACGGTGCGACCGCCTCCCACGCCGGATTCGGCAGGATCGCCAGGGCCAGGCCGAAGGTCGGGCAGCGCAGCTGCTCGTCGCCGTGGGCGCGGGCGCACAGCGGGCCCGCCGCCGGATCCAGTTCGACGGCCGCGCAGAGCAGCAGCGTGTCCCGCTCGAATCGCGACAGGCCGAGGCGACCGGCCAGCCGGACCAGGGCCGGGGGCGGCGAAATATCCGCCGCGGCGGTCACATCGGCGGCGGCCGTGGCGATCTGGGACTCGGTCACCCGGGCGGAGAACTCCTCCTCCCGGCGGCCGCCCGGCCAGCCCCGCCGAGGTGCGACCGCGATACCGGCGCGTTCATCGATGCGGCGGCGCAGCAGCAGCCGGATCCAGGCCAGCGAGGCCGCCAGGAAGCGGCCGTTGGCCGTTTCCCAGTCGTCGTGGTCGAGGATCGGGCTCATCACGTCACCGTCAGGGTCTGGGCCGGGTCGAAGCGCGGCTTGGGCTGCGAGCGATCGATCAGCAGACTGTCCACGCCCGCGATCCGCAGCCGCAGCGGGTGATCGCCCGGCTCGGCGCGGTCGATGACGAACGTCAGGGCGGTCCCGGTGATCGGGATGCCGGTGCCGGAGCGCTTTTCGGCCACCGCCCGGCCGCCGACGATGAGCGATGCCGGCTGACCCGACCGCACGGGCGGGTCGCAGGTGAGGCCGACCGTCGCCACCCCTGCCGGATCACGCGCCACGCTGATCGGCAGGGCGCTGGTGATCCGCGGCGCGACGCCCAGCGGTACCGCATTGGTCGTGGTCGAGACCTGTTGTCCGGCAACGGTATCGGTGAGCTCCAGCGCCACCGACCACAGTCCGGCGGGGATGCCCGCGGCGGGCAGGACGAATTCGACCGCGGTGGCCGCGATCTTCGACACCGGGACCGGTACGGGATCGGCCAGCAGCGGATGCACCAAGTGCACCGCCACGCTCGCGGCCGCGAGATTGGCGCCCCGCAGCACGACGATGTCACCGAGACGCGCCGCACTCTGGCCGTTCGGCGGCGACGCGAGCTCCAACTGCGGGAAGGGCGAGCTCACCTCGCCGCGCGCAATCGGTCCCTCGTCGGCGAGTCCACGCTTGATCACCGGCACCGGGGCGCGCGGCGCACGCCTGCTGTCGATGAGCACCACGCGCACCTCGAAGGCCGCCGACAACCGATACGGCGTCTGGAACGCCGACCACAGCGAGTAGATATCGCCCGCGGCCAGCGGCTGCCAGGTGATCCGGATCCGGTCCAGCTGCGCCGCGACATTGCTGAACGGGCCGGAATCGGTGAGGCTTCGGCGACTGAGCAGGCTCTGCTCGTGCACCGCGCGCACGGCCAAGCCGAGCAGACGATGCGCATCGGGATCCTTACCGCCCTGGATATATGGCGTGATCAGATAGTGCAGCACCAGCGGCAGCGGCGGATCCCCGGACTCGCCCGGCCGCAGCTCGAGCGGCTCCTCGTTGCGCAGCGCGGCGTCCACCTCGGTGCGGTAGAGGAACAGATTGCATTGCAGCGGTTCGATATCGGTGCGCACCTCGTGCGGCGGCTGGGCGATCACCTTCACCCCGCCGCCGAAGCCCAGCCCGGTGTCGTTGACGGCATCGTCGATGAGCTGCAGCAGCGTCCTGGTGACCGCCTCGATGGCGCGCGCGTCGCTCATGAGCGGACACCTCCGTCCCGCCCGCGCAGATAGTCGTCCAGGCTCAGGCGGGGCCGTTTCGGCGGGTCGGTCCGGCGGGTCGGCTCGGCGGCCGGGGCGGCAGCTCGGATCTCGACCCGGCCTATGCTTATCCGCACTTCGGGTTCGGGTGGGCGTCCGGCACGGGACGCGGTGGCTCGGCGGGACGGGGACGCGGGCGGGACCGCGGCGGGCTCGTACACCGGAACCGATTGCCTGTGAACGAGTTTGGTGTGCGCTACCACGCTCGTCGCGGACCTGTGCGCCGGCTCCGACGGCATCGGTGGCTCGACGACCGGTACCGTCACCGGCGGCTCGCCCGACCGCGACTGCGTCACGGGTTCGGGCGCGGCGACCGGCACAGCGGAGCTCGGCTGCCGCTCCGGAGGCAACGCACCCACCGTCGGCCGAGGCTCGCGCGCCTGGAGGATCCGGATCGGATGCGACTGTGCCGCTGGTGGGCAGATGGGTTCCGCCGCGCCGCCGCTGTTTTCGCCGTGCGCGGTATCGGTGACCGTGCCCAACACCAACGGCTCCCCGGCGCGCCGCCTCGCCAACGGCTCGAACAATGTGGGAATCATCGGCCGAATGGCCGCACCGGTCGCGCGGCCCAGCAGTCGATCGACGAAATCGGTCATGACGCCGCCATTTCCAGATAGCGCCGCCGCCGCGCCGGACCCACCGCCAACACCTCGGCCTCCGACCAGCCGTAGCAGCTCGCCAGCGCGTGCACCTCGTACAGCAGCCGCCGCGCATGCGCGTCCAGCTCCGCCCACAGATATGCGCTGATCTCGAAGGGAGCCGACCACTTGTATTCGCAGACCGCGCAATCGAGTTCGACCATCACATCGGCCTGCGGATCCAGCGCCGCCAGCTCGGCGACGACTACCGCCTCATCGGCTCGCCCGAAAACACACCGCGACAACAGCTCTCGGCGCGGATCGGCGGCTCCGGCCACCGCCAGCAGATCGGCGGAGGTGATCGCCCGGCAGAGCGCGCCTTCCGATTCGGCCGGTGCGCGCCGCAGCTGCGCGGCGGACAACGTCAATTCCAGCTCCACCGCACAACCGGGACAGCTCACCACACAGTCGAATTCGTCACCCAGCCACCGCTCGCGCAGCACATGCGTGAACTCGTCGCGCCGGCCCACGCTCAGCCGAGCGACGGTCCGCGCATCGGCCCCACCGGCGACCGCCAGCACCAGCGCCCGCCCGATCGGGCCCTGCCCGGCCGCCGATTCCCAGATCGACAGCAGCTCGACCTCGCTGACCCCGGACATCACATCACCGGATCGGTGAAGGAGACATCGGCGGGCTCGGGCAGATCCTCACGCACCCAACCCTCGTTCTCCAGCCGGATGTGCTGGATGGCAACGGCATTGGCGTTGGCATCCAGATCCGAAACCGGCTGCCACTCCGACACCCAGCAGTTGAAGACCTGATACGACAGCACCTTCTGACCGCCCTCGTTGAACACGTCCACGATCAGGTCCTGGCGAAAGTCCTTCAGCGAGGTCTCCAGCCCGCCCGCCGCATTGGTGAAACTCCAGACCCGGTTGGCCCACTGCTCGAACACCTTGTCGGTGGTGACGCCGCGCTCGAGCACGATCGGGTCGAATTCGGTGCGTCCGGGCAGTTTGGTGCTGGTGGCCGGATCGCCCCCCGCGCGATGCTTGATCACCTCGGTGGTCCGCTTGAATCCGGTCACCTTGCTCACTCCGAGCATGTACTCGCTACCGCCGCTGAACTTGACCCGGAACCGGAAGTTCTTGAACGGGTCGCGCCGCTTGGTTTTTGCCTCGCCCATGACTGAAAGTCCTTCCCTGCCTTCAGACCTGGATCTGACCGGCCAGCTGCTGAATGTGGATGATCACGAATTCCGCGGGCTTCAGCGGCGCGAAACCGATCAGGATATTGACGATTCCGCGATCGATGTCGTTCTGTGGATTGTTCGTGCTGTCGCACTTGACCAGATACGCCTGCTGCGGGGTGCGGCCCTGGAACGCGCCCTGGCGGAACAGGTTGTTCATGAACGCGCCGACATTGAGCCGGATCGAGGACCACAGCGGCTCGTCGTTCGGCTCGAACACCACCCACTGCGTGCCGCGGTACAGGCTCTCCTCGATGAACAGCGCCAGCCGCCGCACCGGCAGGTACTTCCACTGATCGGCCAGCCGGTCCGCCCCGCGCATGGTGCGCGCGCCCCAGGACACCGGGCCGACCACCGGAAAGGAACGAAGACAGTTGATACCCAACGGATTCAGGATGCCGTTCTGCAGATCGGTGATCTTCAGTGGCACGTCGTGGCCCAGCGCCGCGACGCCATTGAGCGAGGCCGCGGTGCCCGCGGGCGCCTTCCACACCCCGCGCTGCACGTCGGTGCGCGCCCAGATGCCCGCCACCACACCGCACGGCGGGAACTTCTCGACCGCGCCGCCGTGCAGCGGGTTGCCGACGCGCACGTTCGGGAAATAGATCGCCGCGTTCTTGGTGGAGTCGCCCTTCAGGTGATGGGCCCTGTTGGGATCGGCCGCATCGTTGACCGTCTTCCACTCGTCGGGCGGGTCGACGATCAACATCGCCCGCCGCTCGACGCACAGCTGCAGCGCGGCATCCTGGACGGTGTTCGCCCCCGCGGTGCCCTCGGCGACGCCGAGCAGCCCCGGCAGGCAGAGCATGTTGAAGATGTCGGTCTTGCGCAGTTGATACAGCCCGGTGGTCGAATTGTCCCCGACGTAGTCGGCCTGAGCCATCGCGGCGCTGTCGGTGCCGCTGCCCGCGGGTGGCTCGGAGTACCAGCCGCCGGGCGGATCCCCGACCTTGCCGTCGGCGAAGGGGTCGAGGCCCGCGGTCACGGCCGCGTGGGCGTTCGGGCGCGTGGTGGCGTCGCCATCGAGTACCACCAGCCGTGACCCGCTCAGCACATTGGCGAGGTAACGCGGATTCGACTGGTCGATGCTGACGTTGAGATAGGTCTCCTGCGCCCCGATGCCCGCGTCGCGGATGGTGAGGTTGTAGAGCTTGGTGTCCGAGGGATCCTTGGTGTCGTAGTCGACCCGGACCCGCAGCTTGTTGCCCCAGGATCCGCCGCTGGCCGCCTTCAGCTTCGGGCCGCCCCCGGCGGGTGGATTGCCAGCGGGTGCGGGCAGCAGCTGGATCGTGGCCGCGGCACTGGCACCGACGAGCCGGACGATCTCGGCCTCGCTGCCGCCGTTGAGGTAGAACTGGTACACCGCGTGGCTCATCGGGCTCTGCTCGTGCAGACCGCCGAAGGTCTGGGTGTAGTCGTCGAAGTTGGTGATGTGCACCGGATCGGCGGGACCGCGCGGCGCCCAGCCCACGAAGGCCGCGATCGAGGTCGGCACCCCGACGATGGTGCGGACCGCGCTGGGCAGTTCGTCGATGTACACACCGGGATAGGTCGGGCTCACTGGCATGGCGGGTTCTCCTCTGCTGACGCCGTGACGGCGTGGATCGTGTCGACGAGGGTGTCGATGGACGGCGCGCCGAGCGCGGTGCGCTGGGGCAGCAGCCGCCACACGGCACTGCCGCGGCCGTCGTCGATGATCGCTATGACCGGGAATCCGCCGGTGGCGCCGAACAATTCGGGTCTCCGGTCGAGCATCGCGTCGTCGTCGAGCTGCCAGACCACCACGTCGGGCGCGAGTCGACGCAACCGCTGCGGATCATGAGCCGGGGCGTCCTCGACGACGGTCACATCGGCGCGAGCGCGCAGGCCGCGACGGATCAGTCCGCCGATGATCCCGGAGCACGCGACCAGCGCGACCGTGGTCCCGGTCATGTCGTTCATCTGGGCCTCGTAACCGGCGTCGCCACCGACGCCACCGCATTCAGTAACGCCCCGCGGGCTCGGCCGGGACAATGGATCCCCCGGGTCCGACTTCGCCTGAACCCGGTCCGGATCCGATCCGGGCACGGCACGGACGAGGAAAGTTCGGTGAGCCGTTACTCCGAGAGATGAGCGGCGATCTCGGCGCGCTGCACCGCGCCGAGTTTGTCCAGGATGTTGTGGACGTGGTTCTTGACCGTGCACAGCTCGATGCCCAACCGCTCGGCGATCGCGCGGTTGCTGAGGCCGAGGGCGACCTGATCGGCGACCTCCCGTTCCCGGGCGGTCAGGCGGAATCGGCGGCCGGTGTCCGGGCGGCGACCGTCGGCGAGCCGGGCGACGCGGCGCATGAGCACGCCGGTGATCACCGGGGAGCACAGCATCTCGCCCTTCACCGCATGTCGCACCGCGGCGATCAGATCGTCGAGGGTGCCCTCGCGCGAGACGTAACCCACGATCCCGGCCTCCGCGCAGGCAATCACCGACTGCTCGGTCTCGGGCAGCGCCAGCGCCACGACATTCACCCCCGGCAACTCGCGGGTGAATACCCGGGCCGCGGCCGCACTGCCCACCGCCGTCATATCCAGCAGCGCCACCTGCGCCCCGATCCGTCGCGCCGCATCGATACCCTCGATCGCCAGCGCGCACGCGCACACCTCGGCCACATCATCGAGCGCGTCGAGGACCGCCGCCACGCCGTCGCGATACAACCGGATGGGCGACACGATGACGATGCGCAGGGCGACCGCCTCCAGCGACCGCACGACCACTTCGGCATCGAATCCGCCCGAGCCAGGCTTGCCGGTCACGGACTGGTGGGCCATCGCGCACTCCTTCGACACCACGTGGTACGAAGTCGCGGCGGCGATCCCGTCCACGCGTGCTGTTATAGCAATCGTCGATGGCGTCGCAAGGGTTAACCAGAGTGGTCGACTACTCGAATTTCCCCCGGCCACCAGTACGGCGGCGTGGAACGCTCGGGCCATCGTCGAGCAAGATCATCAAGCTGCTACTTCCTGGATCTGCCGAGGTATCGAAACGGCGTCGACGTCCTCGCCACGCTGCTGCACAACGAGGTCGTGGGCCACACCGCCGACGGTCGCCGGATTGCTCAATGGTTGCGCCGCGGCGCGGGCAGATCCAGGGTCGATCGCAGGGTTTCGGAGGACCACATCTGCCGCTCGGTCATCAGCGCAGGATGGCTGCCAAATAGGCGGCGGTCTCGGCGAGCACGGCCTGGTTGTATTCGGCGTCCCGGGTCGTCTTGCTGGACATGGTCGAGATGACGAGTGGGGCGGAGGCCGGGGGCCAGGCGATGGCTATGTCGTTGAGGGTGCCGTAGTCGCCGGTGCCGGTCTTGTTGGCGATTCGCCAGGTTGCGGGCAGGCCCGCGCGGAGGCGCTGGGCGCTGGTGACGTTGCGCTCCAACAGGTCCCGCAGGAAGGCGCGTTTGTCCTCGGGGAGGGCGTCGCCCAGCACGATCTTATGGTAAGCGGTGCCGAAGGCTCGGGGGGAGGAGGTGTCGCGGGGGTCACCGGGGGTGGCCTCGGTGATGAACGGCTCGATGCGATCCATGCGAGTGACCGTGTCGCCCAGCGTGCGGGCGTAGGCGGTCAGCTGAGCCGGGCCGCCGAGGTCGCGCAGCAACAGATTGCCCGCGGTGCCGTCGCTGAAGCGGACGGCGGCGTCGCACAGGTCGCGAATGGTCATGCCGGTAGCCACATGCTTCGGGGTGATCGCGGCATTCTCGGTCAGATCCGCTTCGGAGTACCTGACGACCATGTCCAGGTGCGACAGCGGGTTACGGCTCAAGACCGCGGCCGCCGCCACCCCCTTGAACGCCGAGCAGAAGGCGAAGCGCTCGTCGGCCCGGTGGGCGATGGTCGCGCCGGTGCCGGTGTGCACGGCATAGACGCCCAGCCGCGCGTCGAATTTTCGCTCGAGTGCGAGCAACTCGGGGACCAGCGGCGCGGGCCGGGGTCGCGTCGCGGTCACGGGCGCGGTCTTGTCGGCACCGCATCCGGCCAGCGTCACGAGAGCCGCTGTGGCCAAGAGGTTTCGGCGACTGATGGTGGTCACGATCAGAATCTAGTGGCCACTCCCCGCCCGGAACACGGCCAGATCGGGATCGGTGGCGATGCGCGCGGCCGTTTCCGCGTCCGGCGGATACGGACGCACCCGCACCAGCCATTCCCGGCGCAGTTCGGGGACGACGACCTGGAGGGCGTCGTAGTCGTGTACCGGCGTCGGCCGCCAGTCCATCCGGCACGGTTTCTCGGCGGCCGTCAGCGACATGGTGCGCTCCAGGTGGTCGTTCCACCTGCCGTAGGAGGTGGTCACGGTCAGCTCGTTCGGTATGTCGAGCTCGAGCAGGTCGACGCCACGGGCCCACTGGTCGTCGCCGAGCAGCAGATTCGCCGTCATACGCACCTGTTTGCGCGGCCGGGCCCGCCCCGGCCAGCACCACACCGGCGGACCGTCGCCGCAGTCGATGCCTCGGCGGCGCATCTCGATCAACATGTCCCCGTACGCGATTCGCCAATTCACGGGGACCCGGTCCCAGTCCGGTCGATAGCGGCCGGTGCGGCGAAGCGCACTCGCCACCTCCGGCGCCTGCAATGTCCACACTCGCATCGGCGTATCAGTCGAGATCGATCCGGATGGTGAGCATCCGCTCGCCGTGAGCCAGCCTGCGCAGCACAAGTCCGTCGAGCCGAAACATCGGCCGCCCCCGGCCGAGTAGCCGATGCCGGGCCGCCGCGTGGTCGTCCTCGAGCAGCGTCGCGGTGCCGGTTCGCCAACGCAACCGCACACCGTCGCGAAGCCGGGCCGGGCGCGCGCGAACTCGCACCCGGGGATCGGCCCGAATATTGCGTACGAACTGCGCCTCCGCACCCAGCCCCGCGATCAGCCAAAACACGTCGCCGTCCAGCCCGTTGGCCACCGGCGTCAGGCGGCGTTTCCCGGTGCGCCGCCCGGTCGTCTCCACGAGCGCATAGGTCGGCGGCCCGAACCGCTCGATCACCCAGCCGATCAGCGGATTGCACAGCCGAAGCACCACCAGCTCATAGCGTTTGAGCCGACTCACCGGGCCTCCCCTCCCGTACGACACTCCCCGATCCACCGTACCTGTCGTCCGGCCGACGCTACGAACCGACGCCGATTGCTTAATCAGGGCTTGAAATCTGTTGAGCCACGGCTAATGTTGCTCGCCCTTGGCCGGAGTGCGCATTAGCCTTCACTGCGCTTGGCGGAGCGGAGAGGGCGAGACTGATGGGTAGACATCGTCGGCGGAGCGAGACCACGATCAACCGGTGGGGCGCCCGGGCCGCGGTGGCCGCCGGGGTGACCGCGGCGGGGTTCGGTTCGACGGCCACCGCGCAGGCTCAACCGCTCTGGCCCGCCGGGCCGCTGTGGCCAGCAGGACCCGAAATACCTGCCGCACCGACCATTCCGAATCTGCCGGTGAATCTGCCCGCGCTCCCGGCTCTGCCGACACTCCCCGGTGTGCCGCCACTCCCGGCCCTGCCCGCCGTCCCGGGCCTGTCCGCGCTGCTTCCGCCCGCGCCGGTCACGGCACCCTGCTCGGCGCAGGCACGGGCCTGCTTCCGCCTGTCCACCAACGAGGGCTGGCTGATGGACAACGGAAAGGTGATCTACGGCCCCACCCCGGTCTCCTTCGGCCGCCCCGGCTACGAAACACCTCCGGGCGTCTTCCAGGTCAACTTCAAGGAGATCTACCACTGGAGCACCCTGCACAACGCGGAGATGCGGTACGCGGTGTTCTTCAACGGCGATATCGCCACCCATATCGGCCCGATCGAGGAACAGTCACACGGCTGCGTCCGAATGACTCCAGAGGGCGCCCGCGCGTTCTTCGAATACCTCGAACCCGGTGACGTGGTCGAGGTGGTGGAGTAACTCCCCAGGCCGCGCTCGGCACAACCCCGGAGTCAGGGCCGCTCGAGATCGAGATGGCCAGAGATGATCCCCGCTACCTCGGTGATGTGTGTGTCGAGGTAGAAGTGGCCGCCGTCGAAGGTGTGGGTGGAGAATGGGCCGGTGGTGTGGTTGCGCCACTGGTCGGCCTCGTCGGCGGAGGCGCGGGGGTCACCCGTGCCCCGCAGCACGATGATGGGGCAGTTGAGATCCGGGCCCGGGTGGAGGGTGTACGACTCGGCGGCCCGAAGGTCGTTGCGAGCGATCGGCAGGATCATCGCGCGCATCTCCTCGTCGTCCAGTAGTCGCCCGTCGGTGCCACTGAGACATCTGATTTCGGCCAGTACGTCGGCATCGGTGTCGAACGCGACCCGGTGGGCGGGCGGGAGCGAGGGTGCGCGCCGGCTCGAGACGAACAGCGACGACAGTGGGGTACCGCGTCGGGCCCAGCGCCGGGCGACTTCGAAGGCGAGGGTGGCGCCCATGCTGTGTCCGAAGAAGGCGGTAGGTAGCTCACCGGTGGCCAGTGCGTCGGTGAGCAGGTCGGCGAGGGTGTGGAGGTCGCCGATCAGTGGTTCATGCCTACGATCCTGCCTGCCCGGATACTGGACGGACTCCACTCGGACGGTGGGGCCGAGGGCGGCGGACAGCTGCCAGAAGTAGGTCGCTGACCCACCAGCGTGTGGGAAGCACACGAGCCGGGCGGCGGGCGCGGGGGTCGGATGGAACGTCTTGTACCACTTCGCGGTATCGAGGGTGTCGGTCATGGTCTCTGCCTTCGTGATCGAGCGGGTACCGTTCGCCGTCAACCCGCGGCGCCGATATTGGGCCGGTGGTTGGAATCGGCCAGTAGCACGAAGGTCAACTCGGTGCGGCGGGCCACGTTCAACTTTCGATAGACGCGGGTGAGATGCTGTTCGACCGTGCTGGTGGTGATGTCGAGGGTGCGGGCTATATCGGAGTTGCGCTTACCGTCGGCGGCGAGTTCGGCGACACGGAACTCCGCGGGGCTCAACGAGTCGATCGTCCGGGGCAGGTCGACCCGTGTGGGGACGGGCGTAACGTGCTGTGTGCGAACGGGGTCGAGTTCCTCGAGCAGCGCATCCGCCCCACATGACTCGGCGAGCCGGGCGGCGTTGCGGGTCAGCGTCCGCGCGCGGGTGCGATCACCGATGCTGCGATGCGTTTTGCCGAGTTCGGCCAGCACCATTGCCATTTCATACCGGTCGCCGCCGGCTCGTGCGATGGCGGTGGAGTCGCGCAGCAGTGGAATCCGTTGGTGCACGGTGCTCGTGAGCGCCAGAATCCGCAGCGACACCCCATCGGTGCGGTGGTGATCGCCGCACCCGGGCCGATCCAGATGCAGGGTGGCGAAGGTCTGCGCGCGGCGGCGATCACCCAGTCGCAGGTAGGCCTCGGCCGTGTCGTTACGCCAGGGCACGAGTCCCGGAACGTCCATCTGCCAGCGCTGCATCAGTTCGCCGCAGCGGTGAAAGTCCCTGAGGGCGTCTTCGGTACGACCGAGCGCGAGCAGATGATGGCCGCGAGCGTGCAGATAGGGCAGGCAGAATCGCGACTCGAGCATCGCCGCGGGCACCGGGCGTTTGAGCTGTGCGGCGGCCTGCTCGTGGTGTCCGCGCGCGGTGAGCGCCCGAACCAGTATCGCGAGGGGAAGGCCGACCTGGACGCCGAGGTTGCCCGCCGGAACCGCGTTGAGCGCCGCGGTGGCGTACTGCGCCGCGGCGTGCAGGTCGCCCTGGCGCAGCGCCGCATCGGCGCGAAGACTCGCGAAGGCCGCTTTCCAGGTCGGCGCGCCGCGGGCTTCGGATTCGGCGAGCAGCGCGTCGGCCCAGGTAGCGGCCGCATCGAGTTGATTGGCGATGAGCAGGCAGGTCAGCGCGGTCACGAGCGCCTCGACGGTGTCCATCGTGAGCCGCGAGTGCGCCAAGATGTGGTGCGCCAATTGGATATTCACCTCGAGCGGCTGCCCGCTGAAGGTCCCCTCCAACAGGTCGGCGACCTCCGTTCGCGCTGATCCACCACGGGGATCGCCGCCGCGGGCCGGGCCCATCTCGGAGCGCAGGCGCAGTGAACCGCGGTGTCTGCGATGGTGTTCCGGATGGGTGTACTTCAACCAGGTGTCCAGCGTGTGGAATTCGTGCGCCGGGAGCGTGGTGTCCTTGGCATTACCGCACAGTTGGTCGAGGGCGAGGTCCGCTTTGTCGCGACGGCCATGCCAGAGCAGATATCTGATCACGAGGGGGAGATCCCGGGCCGGGACGAGTCCGGTGCCGACCGCCGCGATCAACCGCGTGAAATGGCGCGTCCGCGTCGAAGGGTTTGTTCGCCACTCGGTTGCCACCAACGATACGGCGATAGCGGCCCGGTCGCAGGCCTGGTGGCTCAAGCGGTACGCCAGGTCGAGACAAGCGGTGGCCCGGTCGACCCGATCGTTGCCGACCTCCTGCTTCGCCCCGGCGAGCAGTACCGCGGGAGCCCAGGTGAAGCGGACGGTCACGGCCCCCAGGAGATGTTCGGCAATGGTGGCGGCGGGATGCCCGCGCTTGTACAGCACCGCGGCCGCGCGGTGGTGCAGCTCCTGTCGGGTGTCCATTCGCATGTCACGGAGAATTCGCTCCCGAATCGATCGGTGCGGTATCGCGGCGTTCTCGACGATTCCGACCGCGGTCATATCCTGGATAATCGAATTCACTTCGGCCACATCGAAACTCAACATATCCGCGATCAGCTCACCGGTACTGGAGGCGCCGAGAATTGCCATCACCCGGGCGACATCGATATGAGCTCGAGAACTATTCCTCAAATATGTCAGAGCAGCGCGGCCTCGATGCTGGCGCACCTGCCGAATAGGCACTCGACCATTGCTGGTACTCGGTATCTCAGACATTTCGTTCATTTAACGAACTCCCCTCGCTGCGATGCTGGCGCCGGAGTGGAGCTGGCGTACACTGCACCGTCGACGGCCGCGGCCATCGGATCCCCCCGGTGAGCCCGAACGAGATGCAACCGTATGTGAAGGTAAACCGTCAAGACGGTATCACTAAGGGCTTGACCGTGATTTCAAGATCGCCGAAATGATCCACAGGGGGTTCTAGGGGTAGTTACTCACGATATCCGAAGTAAAGATGTCCCGAGATGGGCATTGCTGATGTCCGGCTCTATTCGCCGTACCGTTAGGGAGACTTCCGCCATGGACCGAGGGCGCTATCGAATGTTGACGAGTGGTACAGCCGCGGCGATGGCGGCCCTGCGCGCCGCAGGTGCCGCGGAGCGTGATCCCAACCTGCGCCACCCCGACTACCTGGCCCGGAAGATGCTGCCCCTTACGCCGCATATGACCGTTTACACGAAGTTCCGCCCCTTCCTCGCGCTCGCTCCCCGGGTGTTCGAACTCGTCTCCCCCGGCGTCTACTACTACGAACTCGCGCGGGGCAAGCACATGGACAAGGTGCTCGCCGACGAGATTTCGGACGGATTGGACCAACTGGTAGTACTTGGTGCGGGTTACGACACCCGCGCGCACCGCTTCGCCGATGCCCTCGACGGCGCCATGACCTACGAGGTCGACCATCCGCTCACCCAGGAGAAAAAGCGACGCTCGGTCGAGCGCATATTCGGCAAGTTACCGGAAACGGTCCGATATGTATCGGCTAACCTCGAGGTCGACAATGTATTGGACTCGCTGGTCGAGGCCGGTTACATGGAAGACGTCCGAACGCTCTTCATATTGTCGGGTGTGAGCGGGTATCTCACCGACAACGCCATGTCATCGATATTCCGAGGTGTGGCCGAACGATCCGGAAAAGGCAGCTCGATCGTCTTCGACTACTGGCATCGCACGATCGTGCAGGGCGATTACAGCGCCTACGGCGCATACCGACTGGTGCGACGGGTCGAGCGATTGGGCGAGCCGTTCCGATCCGGGATCGACCCCGCAGCGCTGCCCAAGGTGCTTTCCGATCACGGTTTGCAGCTGATCAGCGATCTGAGCCCACGGGACATGTGCGAGCGTTATCTCGTCACCAGCTCGGGCGCCACGGCGGGGCGGCCCTACGAATTTCTGAATATCGCGCATGCGCGAGTTTCCGGATGAGGCTTCCGTTTCGGGGGCCTCGGAGCGAGCTCGGTCGTGCGAGCGACCAGTCGTCACCGCACCGGTTGCCGCTTGTGCAGGACGACCTGAATCCCGCGCTTGGGCCGGAGGATGACACCACGCCGATCCAGTTCATCGGGACGATCGGCGGCGTAGAAATCACCGTGGCGGACGAGGTAATGCAGCGAAGTGCGGACTTCGAGCATGGCGAAAGCGGCGCCGAGGCACCGTTTGATGCCGCCGCCGAACGGAATCCAGGTGAACGATCCGGGCGGGCTGTCGACGAAGCGTTCCGCGCGGAACTCCCACGGGTCCTCGTAGATGTCGGGTCGGTGATTGACCCCGCCGATGTGCAGCACGATCCAGGTGTTGGGTGGCAGCTGCCATTCGCCGAGCCGGTAGTGATCGGCAGTGACGCGAGCGGTGGCGACCGCGGGCGGCCGCAGGCGCAGCACCTCCTGGATCACGGCGTCGGTGAATTTACTGCCGCCGGTCTCGGCTTCCTCACGAACGCGCGCCATGGCGGCCGGGGCGCGGGTCAGTTCGTGGACGCACCACGCGAGGGTGTTGCCGGTGGTTTCGTGCCCGGCCAGCAGCAGGGTGATGAGGTCGTCGTGGATCTCCCGATCGGTGAGCAGTTCGCCGTCGGCTCCGACCGTCGCCAGCAGAATCGAGAGCACATCGTCACCGCGGTGGTCCGGTGGGGTCGCGCGCCGGCGCGCGACGAGGTCCTGGAGCATGGGGTCCACTTCGGCGAAGGTGCGCCGCAGTCGTCGCCAATACTTCAGGGTGCCGAACGAGCGATAGGCGTAGCGAATGACGATTTCCTCGCTGACACCGAAACGCAGCAAACGCTGGAGTGGGCCGACCATGGCGGCCACTTCCGCATCCTCGGTCACACCGAATATCACCCGGATAATAATGTCCAGAGTCAGACGGTGCGTTTCGTGTGACAGGGAGAATTTCTCATTCTCCGGCCAGGTGTCGAACGCCGCGGCGGTCCGTTCGAGCATGGTTTTCTCGTATCCGGCGAGTGCTTTGCCGATAAACGCCGGTGTGAGCATCTTGCGTCGCCGCATATGTTCGGGCTCCTCGTGCACGAACATCGAATCCGTACCGTAGATCGGCACGGTCGGCGATACACCCTTTCCGCCGAGCAAGATATCGGGCCGCTCGGTGAAGACCTGTTTGATGAGGGCAGGCTCGGTGACCACGACATTCTTGCCGAACATCGGCGCATTGAACTGGAATGCGCCACCGTACTTCTGGACCATCTCATCGACAACGGTTTCGCCGCGGAACAGATAACGCAGCCCGTCCCGCAGGAAGCGGAGGGTGCCCAGTGCACCCTCCGTGGGGCCGGGCGGAAAGGTGACACGGGGGGTATCGGCGGTTCTCACCGAATACAGTCCGAAGTGACGCACGCCTGTATTGTCGCGCGCGTCTGTAAATTGCCGAAACCCCTATCACCCCCCTCATATTTCGAGGGCAGATTTCGGTGCACAATAACGATTCCCTTGCTATCGTCGACGATATGAGACGCACGCTGGACAGGCTTCTCTATTTTCCCACTCGCCCGATACGGAGAACACCGGCCGCGGTCGGCGCCCATCATGTCGATGTGGAAATAGCGAGTTCCGACGGAGTGATCCTGCACGGCTGGTGGGTACCCGCCGTCGGTGAATGCCGGGGACACGTGCTCTTCGCACACGGCGCGGTGGGCAATATCGGCGACTGCGTGCTGCACGTCGCGCTGCTCGCCGAGGCCGGATTCGATGTGCTGGCCTTCGATTACCGCGGCTATGGCAGCAGCTCGGGAACACCCGACGAAACCGGTACATATCAGGACGCGCGGGCGGCGCTGCGGGAGTTGGCCCGACGCGATGGCGTGCATCCCGGTCGCGTGTTCTATGCGGGCGAGTCGATGGGCGGCGCGATCCTGCTGGAGTTGGCACTGACGCATCCCCCGGCCGGTCTGATTCTCACCTCGCCCTTCACGAGCGTGCGCGACGTCGTCGAGGCGATGGGCACGCTGGTGCCGCGCTGGCTGGTGCCGGATGCCTATCCGAGCCTGCGCCGGATTTCGGCGCTGCGCTCACCGCTGCTCGTCATGCACGGCAGCGACGATTCGGTCGTACCACTCGCGTCCGCACGGCAGTTGTTCGGCGCCGCGCCCGAACCGAAAACGTTCCAGGTCATCGACGGCGCCGGGCACACCGATGTCGTACTGGCCGAGGGCGCGGCGTGGGCGGAGCGCATCGTGGTCTGGACGGCCGGCCTTCGCGCGCATAACGACGACAGGCCGCGAGCGGGTAGGTACGTTGGGACGCAGCGGGATCGCGGTCCGCACGAGGAACGGTAACGGGGGTCTACCGATGGGCGTGTCGAGTCTGTCGAGGGTGCGGCTGCTGAACCTGCGCGAGTTCCGGCGGCACTGGGGCCGCGCGATCGCCACCGTCGGTGTCATCGCGGTCTCCGCCGCACTGCTCGTGGCGGTCATCGGCATCTCCGGATCCATCACCGGGTCGATCGAGCGGCTGGCCAACAGCGTCAGCGGCGATGCCGACCTCGAGGTCTCCGGAATCACCGACGCCGGGTTCGATCAGGCACTGGCCCAGGAGATTCGGCGGGTACCAGGTGTCGGTGCGGCCGTGCCGATGGTGCGCACGCAGGCCCCCGTCGCGAACGGGCAAGTGCTGCTGCTGGGTGTGGATCTCAGCGCCAGCGCGCTGGGCAGCGATCTGCAACGGTCGATCGATGGGCAGCTCGGCGGCGGCGGCATACTGCTGAGCGTCCCGAATGCCGCCGCGGTGGGCGCGGGCTCGGGTTACCGTGTGGGCGACACGATCACGACCGGAAGCCACCGGCTGACGGTGGTGGCGGTGGTGCACGGCGCGGAAGCCGAACGTCTCAATGGCGGCCGCTTCGTCATCACCACCCTTGGTACCGCCCAGGCGGTGACAGACCGCGCACGACTGCTGGATTCGGTTCTCGTTGTGGTCGCCGAGGGCACCGAGGTCGCTACCGTCCGCTCCGATATCGCCCGGGCGCTCGATGGCCGCGCGGTCGTCGCCGCGCCTGGATTGCGGGCAGCGCAGGCCAGTGGCTCGGTCATGGTGCTCGGTGCGATGGCACTGATGGCGGCGTCGG
Source organism: Nocardia sp. CDC159 (assembly GCF_023740735.1). Classification (GTDB taxonomy): domain Bacteria; phylum Actinomycetota; class Actinomycetes; order Mycobacteriales; family Mycobacteriaceae; genus Nocardia; species Nocardia pulmonis. The sequence goes on along the minus strand of NZ_JAMRXH010000010.1, from coordinate 199,011 downwards.
TGTCGCTGGTCGTCGCCGCGTTCCTGGTCTACAACGTCATGAGCATGGCCATCGTGCAGCGCCGCCCCACCCTCGCCATGCTGCGCGCCCTCGGCGGCAAGCGGCGCATGATCTTCGGCGACATGCTGATCGAGGCGGCGGTGCTCGGGCTCGTCGGTGGCGTGCTCGGATCGCTGTTGGGGGTACTGATCGGTGGCGTGTCCATCGGGCGGTTACCGTCCGCGCTGGTGCAGTCGCTGGAGGTGCAGAGCGAGTACGTGCTGCCGCCGTACGCGATTCCGCTGGCGGTGATCGCCTGTGTCGTAGCGAGTGTGGCGGCGGCGGCGCTGGCCGCGCGCCGCATCTACGCGGTCTCGCCGATCGAGTCCTTGGCGCCGGTCCTCGTGTCGAAACCGGAAGCGGGCGGCCTGGCGGCGCGGGTGGTCGCGGGTGTGCTCGGTGTGGCGGCGGTCGCCGGGGTCGTCCTGGTCGTCGTCTCGGATCTGGGGCGGGTCGCGATGATCGCGATCGCCCTGGCCTTCATCGCGGGATGTCTGCTCGGATACGCGTTCTCGGTGCCGCTGGTGCGGTCCGCGGCGGCGATAGCCAGACGCTTCGGATCGCCCGGCGCCTTGGCCGCGGCGAATATCGAACGCGCTCCGCGTCGCGTCTGGGTGACGGTGATGACGGTGTTCACCGCGGTCGCCACGACCGTGTCGGTGACCGGTGCGAACGCGAACGGTCTCGCGTCGGTGATCGATTCGTTCTCGTCGGTGGCCGAGACCGATATCTTCGTCAGCGCCACGCCTGCCGATGTTTTCCCCACCGCGCCGATCCTGCCGCAGGATCTCGAGCAGCGGGTCGCCGCGGTCCCCGGCGTCGAGCAGGTGATCGCGGGGCAGGCCGCCTTCGCGATGGTCGAGGGCACGCGCGTGATGATCCAGGGTTTGGAGGCGGGCTCGCACCGCGAAATCTATACGGCCATGTCCGAATCCGCGCGGACGCGGATGCTGCAGGGAGCCGGTGTCGTACTGTCGCGCGATGTCGGGCGCGGGCTGGGCGTGACCGAGGGCGACGAGCTGGCCTTGCCGACGCCGGGCGGTATCCGCCAGGTTCGGGTGCTGGAGTTGGTGCCGTTCTTCTCCGGCCTGACCGGGATCATCGCCATGAACCTGCCGCAAATGCGGGACTGGTTCGCCCGCGATGGTTCCACCGAACTCGAGGTCATGGTGTCGCCCGGAACCGATCGCGACACGGTCATGGCCGCCGTCCGATCGGTGGTTCCCGCCGAGTACTACGTCTTCTCCGGGACCGCGGCGCTGGAACAGATCGGCGGCTCGCTCGCGCAGATCACCATCGTGATCGCGGTCATGGCCTGGATCGTGGTTCTCGTCTCGGCGATCGCGCTGCTCAACACCCTCATGCTCGCCACCCTCGACCGCCGTCGCGAACTCGGGATGCTGCGCGCCCTGGGAGCCAACCGCCGCTTCGTATTGCGCATGATCCTGGCCGAAGCCGCCGGTATCGGCATTGTCGGTGGGGCCATGGGCATGGCGATCGGCACCGTCAACCAATTCATGATCACCACCACCCTGTCGGACGTGCTCAGTCTCGATGTCGCCTTCGAGATACGGCCGTTGATCCTGGCGATCGGTGTCGGTGCGCTGGCTATGTGCCTGGCAGGGTCGTTGCCACCGGCGATCCGGGCCGCGCGTTTGGAGATCGTCGACGCGGTGAGCGCGGATTGAGCGACGCCCGAACGGTTTCGGGCTCGATCTAGTTCCAGTCCGGAACGGAGTGGAACATCGCGACCGCGGCGGTCCAGGTGAACCCCAGGCCCGCATTGAGCAGCAGGACCAGGTCGCCCGGACGCACGAGTTTCTCGAGGATCAAGTGTTCGAGACCGGCGAACTGGTCGCCCGCGCCGAGGTGGCCGACCCCACGGCCCCATTCCCACAGCGTCCGATCGATCGGGATGCCGAGTGGTTCGAGGAATTCCCATTCGAGGGTCTCGCGTCCGACGTTGGGCAGCACCACGAATGCGATCTCGTCGATCGAAACCTGCGCCACGGCAAGCGCTTTGCGCGCAACGGTGCGGGTGCCCGTGGTGAGCGCGTCGAAGACCGTCGACGATCCGGCGCGGTCGAGAAAGTCCCGTTTGAGCCTGCGGAGATCGATCGGCGTGTCGTGCTGGAGCGCCGCATCGGAGAAGCAGCCGTGATCGCGAGTGAGTCCCTCGAGCGAGCTGTCCGCGACCGTCACGATGCTCAGCAGTTCGACGAATCCGGGTCTGGTCGATACCTCGATCGAGGTCGCGCCGTCGGAGTAGATCTGCCCGACGTCGGTGCGCCAGCGGTCGAATCCGGGTTCGGTGTAGCGGTCCGCGGTCACCACGTAGGCCGAGGAGGGCTCCGCGCGACCTGCCAGTCGGCTCGCCATCAGATCGAGGGCGAGCATGCCTCCGTTGGACGCCTCCCGCACGGTGAAGAACGGGCAGGAGCCGTGCAGTACGCGTTGTGTCACGTAGGCCGCCGGGCTCCAGAAGTCCTGGCCCTGGTGATAGAGGTGCGCGTACGCGAGCGCGCTGACCTCGGTGGGACTTGCCGGGGTGCGCTCGATGGCGGATCGTGTTGCGAGGACCGCCATTTCGGGTGCGGCGAGATCGGTGGCGACGCGGATTCCGGTGAGTTCGGTCTCGGCGAGTTCGTCCGCGGGGTACCGGCCGTCGGCGACGGCCGCGGTGACCGGCACCGGGTCGGGGAGATGGGTGGCGACACTGCGGATATAGATGCGCGGCCCGGTCATTGGTCGGCCGCTCGGTCCGACGGCGGCACCGCATCGGGCTCGCCGAGGATACGGAACAGTTCGTCGGTGGAGACCGGTTCCATCGCCAGGTCCGCGGTGGTGAGCGTGCCGGTTCCGGTGCGGTGGGCCCAGTTGGTGGTGAGCGCGTTGAGCCGTAGCGTGATTCGTTCGCGTAGCGCGTTGTCGGGCGCCAGCGTGGCAAGCATGGTGTCCAGGCGATCCAATTCCGCGAGGACGGTCGTGCTGTCACCGGAATCGTCCTGGCCGGGATCGGCGTCGTCGGCGAATGCCGTGACGAGGCATTCCGAGACGGCGGCCGGGCTGGGGTGGTCGAAGATCAGCGTGGCGGGCAGTTTGAGACCGGTTGCTGTGCGCAGGCGATTACGCAGTTCGACGGCGGTCAGTGAGTCGACGCCGAGTGCTTCGAAGGAGTGGTCCACCGACAGCGTCGTGGGATCGGTGACGCCGAGTACGGCGCACACCTCCCGGGCGACGAGGTCGTGCACGCGCCGCCGACGTTCTCGTTCCGACAATCCCGCCAGTTCGGGCCCAACGGAATACGTTGCGGCACTAGCGGATCCATTGGTCCGGACGAGTCCGCGCAGTACGTTCGGGACAGTGTCGGCGTGCGGCGCGGCGGTATCGAGGCGGGCGGCCACGACGAAGGCGTCCCCACTGTCGCGGGCAGCGTCCAGCAGCGCCGTCGCCTCGGCGGTCGCTAGTCCAGCCAGTCCGGTTCGCCCGAGTCGCGCGCGGTCGGCGTCACCGAGTGCGCGGGTGAGTCCGGTGGGTTGTTCCCACAGGCCCCAGGCGATGGCGGTGGCGGGCAATCCCATCGAGTGCCGGTGGTGGGCGAGGGCGTCGAGGAAGGTGTTGGCGGCCGCGTAGTTTCCCTGCCCGGGTGAGCCCAGAATGCCCGCCGCGGAGGAGAACAGGACGAACTCCGCCAGCGGGAGGTGCGCGGTCGCCTCGTGCAGATGCCACGCGCCATCGGCCTTGGGACGCAGTACCGCGTCCAGACGGTTCGGGGTGAGCGATTCGACGAGACCGTCGTCGATGCTGCCGGCGAGGTGGTATATCGCCGTCAGCGGATGCTGCCGCGGGATATTGGCGAGCAGCGCCCGCACGGCGGCGGGGTCAGCGATATCGCAGGACGCCACCCGGATGTCGGCGCCGGTCGCGGACAGCTCGTCGACGAGCGCGCCGACCTTGTCGGCGGAGTCGGCGTGGCGGCCGACGAGCACGAGTCGGCGGATGCCCCGGGTTTCGACGAGGTGGCGTGCCACGACGGCGCCGAGGCCGCCGGTGCCGCCGGTGACCAGGACGGTGCCCTGCGGATCCAACGATGCGGGGACGGTGAGCACGACCTTGCCGATATGCCGGGCCTGGGAAACGAACCGGAATGCCTCGCGGGCGCGCCGGATATCCCAGACCGTGGTCGGCAGCGGCCGCAGCGCGCCGGTGCGCAGTAGTTCGCGGGCCTGGTGCAGCAGTTGCCGGATGCGTTCGGGTTCGGCGTCGCGCAGGTCGAAATCCCGGTATCGGGCGGCGGCGCCGGGCGCGATCGCCGCGATCTGCTCGGGGGTGCGGACATCGGTCTTGCCGAGCTCGATGAAGCGCCCGCCGTAGCCGAGCAGGCGCAGCGAGGCGTCGATGTATTCCCGGGTCAGCGAGTTGAGGACGACATCCACACCGCGCCCGTGCGTGGTGTGGTGGAATTTCTCGGCGAAGCCGGTGTCGCGGGAGGACGCGATGTGGTCGTCGTCGAGGCCGAGATCGCGCAGGGCCTGCCATTTGTCCGGACCGGCGGTGGCGAAGACCTCCGCGCCGAGGAAGCGTGCGATCTGGACGGCCGCCGATCCGACGCCACCGGCCGCGGCGTGCACGAGCACCGAGTCCCCGGGTTGTACCGCGGCCAGATCGGTCAGCGCGTACAGCGCCGTCGCGAAGGCCATGGGCACCGAGGCACCGGTCGTCATGGTCCAGTCGTCCGGTATGCGGATCACCCAGTGGTGGTCGGTGATCGCCAGCGGGCCGAAGGCGCCGCGGAACAATCCCATCACCCGGTCACCGGGTGCGAGATCGGTGACGTCGGGAGCTGTTTCGACGACAACACCGGCGGCCTCGCTACCGATGACATCGTCGCCCGGGTATACACCGACGGCGATGAGCACATCGCGGAAATTCAGCCCGGCGGCGTGGACCCGCACGCGCACCGTGCCGGGGTCCAAGGGGCGCGTCGCCTCGGGAGCGGCAGCGAGGTGCAGGTCGTCCACGGTGCCCGCACCGGTGACCCGCAGCCGCCAGGCCGATGTCTCGGCGGGTATTCGCGCGAGCTCCCCCGGGTCGGCGCGATCGAGCCGCGGCTCCAGTGCGGCGCCGGAACGGATGGCGAATTGGGTTCGGTGCGCGGGCATCTCGCGGCGCAGCGCCGCCAACTCGGTCCGGTCGTCGATATCGACGACAATGAACCGGTCGGGGTGCTCGGCCTGCGCCGAGCCGAGCAGTCCCCACAGTGCCGCACCGACGAGATCGGTGACCCGGTCGCCGGGGCGTGCGGCCACCGCGCCCTGAGTGACGCAGACCAGGCGGCAGTCCTCGGTGCGCGGGTCTGCCAGCCAGGAACGGAGCGCGTCGAGAAGCCGGTGCGTCGCATCGTGCAGTGCGGCGACCATCCCGGGTGGATCGCCCTCCGCGTCGATGCCGTTGCGGCAGGGCAAGACGGCGTAATCCGGTAGCGGAGTGCCCTTGTCGGCGGCGGCGAGCAGCGCCGCGATATCGGGGTAGTGCCGCATCGATTCGGTCGAGCGGCCGGTACTCACCGAGGAGGCCGCGCTGCCCAGCATCGCCCAGGTTCCCGGTGTCGCGCCCGCCCGGTCGTCGAGAGGAGGGACCCAGCGCAGTCGGTAGAGTGAATCCTCCTGTGCGGCGGTGATTCCCAGCGGGCGGCGGAGCTGTTCGGGATCGACCGGGCGGGTACGGATGGATGCGATGCGTGCGACCGTGTTCCCGGCGGCATCAACCAGTTCTATGCTCAGCCTGTCGGTGTCGTCGGGCTCCCAGCCGATGCGCGCTCGGGTGGGTACGGCGCGCGGTCGCCAGACGGTGATACCGCTCCAGACGAAGGGCAGGCGTAGTCCCGCGTCCCGAGTCGCGTGCACCCACTGGTGCAGCGCGGAATCCAGAATCGCGGGGTGCAGCACGAAATCCGCGGCCCCCGCGGTCGGTGGCCGTTGCGGGTCCAGCTCGCAGTAGTACCCGTCCACGGTTCGCCACGCCCTGCGCAGCCGTTGGAAACCGGGTCCGTATTCGACACCCGCGGCGGCGAGTTCGGCGTAGATCCGGTCCACCGACACGTCGACGGCGTCGGTGGGCGGCCAGGGCGAGTCCGCCCACGAGCATCGCGGCGCGTGCGGGCTGTCATCGCGCGGCGCCAACAGCCCTTCGGCGTGCAGGCGCCAGGCGGTCTCGGTGTCGTCGGAATCGGGCCGTGCGTAGACCGATACGGCCCGGCCGCCGCCCGCGTCCGGATCGGTGAGGAGCACCCTGATCGCGAGGCCGCCGTCCGGTGGAACGAGAAGCGGCAGTCGAATGGTCAGTTCCTCGATGTGATCGTGGCCGGTCGGACCGCCGGCGCTCAGGAACAGATCGACGACGGCCGCACCGGGCACCAGCAGCGATCCGCCGATCGTGTGCTCGCGCAACCACGGGTGGGCGGTCGATGACAGTCGCCCGGTCAACAGGGTGGTGCCGGGTGCGGCCGCCGCGGCGGTGAGGATCGGATGGGTGAACGGATCCAGGCCCAGCATCCGCAGATCGCTGCCCGGCGTGGGCGGCGCGTCGAGCCAGTAACGCTGATGTTGGAAGGCGTAGGTGGGTAGGTCGACGGGCCGAGCGCCGGTGTCCGCGTACGGGATCGACCAGTCGATCGCGGACCCGTGGGTGTGGGCGGTGGCCAACGCGGTGAGGAACCCGTTGGTTTCGTCGCCGGTGCCGCGCAGCAGCGGCGCGGTGACCGATGCGGTGGAATCCGGATCGTCGAGGCAGTCGTGGAGCAGCGCCGACAGCGTGGCGCCGGGACCGGTTTCGAGGTAGACGGCGCGACCCTGGCCGAGCAGCCAGCGGGCGGCGTCGTGGAACCGCACGGTGGCGCGGACGTGGTCGACCCAGTAGTCGGGATCGCGCAGTCGACCGCTCTCGGCGGGCCGGCCGGTCAGCGTCGACACCACGGTGGTGGTGGGTTCGTGGTAGGTGAGACCGCGGCACACCCGGGCGAACTCGGCCAGCATCGGATCCATGAGCGGAGAGTGGAAGGCATGGCTGACGTTGAGCCGCTTGACCTTCCGGCCCCGACCGGTGAATGTCGCGGCCAGCTCCGCGACGACGTCGGCCGTACCGGAGACCACGGTCGCGGCGGGTCCGTTGATCGCGGCGACGCTCGCCCTGTCGCCGTACCCGTCGAGCGCGGCGGCGACCTCGGACTCGCCGGCGGCGAGGGAGATCATCGCGCCGCCGTCGGGCAGTGCCTGCATGAGCTGGCCCCGGGCGGCGACCAGCGTGCACGCGTCCGGCAGCGACCACAGGCCCGCGGCATAGGCCGCGCTTATCTCGCCGATGGAGTGTCCGAGCAGGAAATCCGGTCGCACGCCCCATGATTCGACCAAGCGAAACAGCGCCACCTCCACGGCGAACAAGCCCGCCTGGGTGTAGGCCGTCCGGTCGAGCAGCGCAGCGGTCTCGGTGCCGGGCGCTGCGAACAGCACATCGCGCAGCGGCGGATCGAACCGGGAATCGAACTGGGCGCAGATCTCGTCCACCGTGGCCGCGAACACCGGAAAGCGGTGGTACAGATCGCGACCCAGATCGTTGCGCTGTGCGCCTTGGCCGGGGAACAGCAGCACCGTCGCCGTCGGGTGGGTGGCCGCACCCGATACCAGCCCCGGCGCGGATTCGCCCGCGGCCAATGCCCGCAGCCCGCTGAGCAGTTCGTGGCGATCGGTACCGAACACCATCGCCCGATGATCGAAGGTCGCGCGCGTGGTCGCGAGCGCATATCCCACATCCACCGGGTCGAGTTCGGCATGCGTGGTGGAGAATTCGGCCAGTCGTTCGGCCTGAGCCGCCAGCGCCGCGGAGCCGCGTCCGGACACCACCCAGGCCAGTGCGGGCGTGTGGCCTCTGGGCTGTGAGCGCGGGGCCGGTGATTCGGGTGGTGACTCCAGTATCGCGTGGACGTTCGTTCCGCCCACGCCGAACGAGCTCACCCCGATTCGGACGGGCCCGGTCACCGCGGTCAAGCGATCGACGACCGAGAACGGGGTAGTGGGGAATCGGATGGCGGGATTGGGGGCGGTGAAATTGGCGGTCGGGGCGAGCATCCGGTGCTGGATCTGGAGAACGGCTTTGATGAATCCGGCGATTCCCGCGGCCGATTCCAGGTGTCCCACATTGCTTTTCACCGATGAGATGCCGCAGAACGACCGCTGGTCGGTGTATTCGCGGAAGACCTTGGTCAGTGCCGCGACCTCCATGGGATCGCCGATCGGCGTGGCGGTGCCGTGCGCCTCGATGGCGGTGATGTCGGCGGCATCTATTCCGGACAGTTCCAGCGCGGTCGCGATGACCTCGGCCTGCCCGTCGATGCTGGGCGCGGTGAACCCGATCTTGTTGTCGCCGTCGTTGTTCATGGCGGTCGCCTTGATCACCGCGAGCGGCCGATTGCCCTCGGCGAGGGCGTCGTCGAGGCGCTGCAGGAGCACCGTGCCCACCCCGCTTCCGAACATGGTGCCGTTGGCCTCGGCATCGAAGGAGCGGGTGCGTCCATCCGGCGAGAAGATCAAGCCGTCTTCGTAGAGGTAGCCGACATCGTGGGGCACCCGCACGCACACACCGCCGGCGAGGGCGAGGCGGCATTCTCCTCCCAGCAATGCGGCCACGGCCTGATGGACGGCGGCCAGTCCGGAGGAGCAGGCCGTCTGGACGGTGAACGCCGGTCCGGTCAACCCGAGTTTGTAGGCGGTCCGGCTGGCGACGTAGTCCTTGTCGTTGTGGATCTGCAGCAGAAAGGTGGCGGCGCTCATGCGCAGCGGCTCGCCGTGCAGCAGATTGCTGATCAGGTACGCGGGCATATTCGCACCCGCGAACACCCCGACATCGCGTTGCGCGCCGGGAATCAGTTTCGCGGTCTCGAAGGTATGCCAGGCGCATTCGAGGAACAACCGTTGCTGCGGGTCGAGCATGGCGGCCTCGCGGGCGGTGAAGCCGAAGAAATCCGCGTCGAATTCGGCCAGACCCGTGATCCGCTGCGCCACCGGCACATAGTTGGGGTCGCTCAGCAGGTCGGCGGGTACACCGGCGGCCCGCAGCACGGCATGGTCGAGGCGTTCACCGGAGTCGCTGCCCGCGCACAGGTTGTCCCAGAAGGCGGCGAGATCGGGGGCGCCGGGGAACCGCCCGGACATACCGATTACCGCGATATCCATCTCGTTGTCCATGGCGGGCGCCTCAGTTCTGCGAGCTCGGGCCGGGTACGCGCTGCCGTGCCGCCCGCCGGGCGCGGGCCCGCTCCCTACCGGTGCCCACGGCGTCGTTGGCCGGGGCGTCGCTGCGCAGCGCGGTCGCCAGCGAGCGGGCATCCGGATTCTCGAAGAGTTGGAGCAGATCGAAGGTGACGGACAGGCGTTGCGACAGCAGGGCGTGAATCCTGGTCAGCGCCACCGAGTTCGCGCCGGCCTCGAGGAATCGCTCGTCGGCTCCGACCCGGTCGACGCCGAGCACCTCGGCGACGGTGTCGGTGATGACGGTTTCGACGGGGTTGGCGGGTTCGATGTAGGAACGTACTCCGCGGTGGGTGCTGAGCCTGGTGCGCAGAGCGGCGCGGTCGACCTTGCCGCGATGGTCGATCGGCAGCCGGGTGAGCACCTCGATGCGGTGGGGAACCATGTAGTTCGGCAGCCGGTCGCGCAGCGTGGCGGTGAGTTCGGCGACGAGGGCGTCGACGTCCGCGTCCGCTACGGGTTCGTCGGGGACGACGAAGGCGGCCAGGGAATCGGGTGCCAGCACGACCGCGGCGCGGATCAGTGGATGCTCGAGCAGCGCGGCTTCGACCTCCCCGGCCTCGATGCGGTGCCCGCCGACCTTGAGCTGGAAATCGGTGCGCCCCAGTATTTCCAGGCAGCCGTCGGCGCGGTAGCGGGCCAGATCTCCACTGCGGTAGAGCCGTTGGCCGGTATCGGGGTGGGTGATGAAGGAGGCTTCGGTGCGTTGGGAGTCGTTGTGGTATCCCACGGCCAAACCCGTTCCGCCGATATAGATCTCACCGGCGACACCGTCGGGTACTTCTTCGAGTCGGTCGTTGAGCACGTGCAATTCGTGATTGGGCAGCGGATATCCGTACGGTATCGATGTCCAGGCCGGATCGGTGACGCCGACCTCGAAGGCATTGGTCCACACCGAGGTTTCGGTGGGGCCGCCCATGGCGATGACGCGGGCGCGCGGCGCGGCGGCGCGGATGCGGTCGGGCAGCGCGACCGGGATCCAGTCACCGGAGAGCAGCACCAGCCGCAGCGCGTCGAGTCCCGTGTCGGTGTGTTCGAGCAGCATCGTGAGCAGCGCCGGAACACTGTTCCACAATGTAATGCCGTGCCGCGCCATGAGTTCGGCCCAGGTCGCGGGGTCGCGGGTGCGATCGGCGGGCGGAAGGACCAGGGTCGCGCCCTTCATGGTGACGCCGAAGGTGTCCCACAGCGACAGATCGAACGACATGGACGACAGTCCCAGTACGCGGTCGGCCGCCGTGATCTCGAAGCGTTCGTTGACCCAGTGCAGGGTGTTCACGACGGCGCGATGGGTGACCGCGACGCCCTTCGGTGTGCCGGTCGATCCGGAGGTGTAAAGGATGTAGGCCAGATCGTCGGGGCCCGCCAGATCGCGCCAGCCCTCGATGGTGGTGGTGGCGGCGACGGGCAGCTCGTCGCGGTCGGTGAGCATCGCGCGGCAGCCGGAGTGCTGCGCGATCCACTCCTTGCGCGCGGCGGGCAGTGCCGGATCGATGGGCAGGACCGCAGATCCGGCGGCCATCACCGCGGCGACGGAAACGACTTGCCGCCAGCCTTTTTCCGCTTCCACTGCCACCACATCCCCGGGACCGAGGCCCTGTTCGCGCAGGGCGGCCGCGGTCCCGATGATGTGGGCGCGGGCCGCACCATAGGTGAGGGTGCGATCGGGGGCGATTATCGCGACGGCGTCGGGACCGGCCGGGGCGGTGAGGAAGCCGTCGTGGAGCATGGTGTCGAGCGGCTCGGTGGTGACCCGCGTCGCGGCTCGGATCCGGCGGGTGCGTGCGGGCAACGGCACCTTCGGTGCGGTCTGCCATCCGTCTTCGGTGGCGATGTGGTCGAGCAGGCGCATGTAGGCCAGGAACATCTCGTCGATGACCGTTTCGGAGAGCACGCCGTCCCGGGTGTCCCACACGATCAGCGCTCGCCCGTTCTGTTCGAACACTTGGTGGTCGAGGTAGACCTGCGGGGTCTGCGTGATCGCGAAGTCGGGTTCGCCGAAACCGGCGAAGACCGTGTCGTATCCCTCCTCCTCGCCGCCCAGGGTGCTGGTGAAAACCACCGGGAACAAGGCGGAGCCGACCCCGCAGCGCTGGGCGGCGAGTTCGCGCAGCGCCTTGATGCCGCCCGCCTGAGCGTGTTCGAGATCGGCCCACAGCCGCGACTGCACGGCGGTGGCGAGTTCGTGGAAGGTGGCGGCCCGCTCGACATCGACCTCGAGCAGATCGACATTGGTGAAATCGCCGACCAGATCGTTGATTTCGGGGTGCAGGGGCGGTCGATTGAACAGCGTCACGTCGACGGTGAAGTGTCCGGAGCCGCTCCACCGCGCCAGGACCACCGAGTACGCGGCCAGCAGGACCGCCGACGGAGTGACGGAGCGCTGCGCGGCGAGCTGCTTCAGCTGTGCCCACACCGGCCGCGAGACGTGGAATCGGCGCCGACGGAAGCGCTTCTCGGCGGCATGGACGGCCGCCGGGAGCGCCGGGGCATCGGGCAGTTCGAGAATTCGGTTCTCCCAATAACGTTGGGACTTCTCGAACTGCGGACCGGTGGCCATCCGGGCCTCGTGCAGCACCACGTCGCGGAAGGTGAGCCGCAGCGGCCGCGGATCGTAGGCCGGGTCGGAGTAGTAGCCCCACCAGTCGCGCATGAGAACGCGCCAGGCCCACAGGTCGGCCACGAACAGGTCGATGCTGAAGAAGATGCGCAGCGCCGTGCCGGGCAGCCGGGCCACCGTAATGTGGTACAGGGGCACGGTGTGCAGATCGAAGACCTCGTGGGAGCTCCGGTGGCGCAGATCCGCCAGCTCCTTGGTCAGCTGCTCGTCGGTGGCCGCGCGGAGGTCGAGAATGTCGAATCCGGTGCTCGGCGAATTCGCCGATACCTGCTGGCGCCCGTCGGGACGAACCTGCATGCGAAGCGCGTCGTGCCGGTCAACGACTCGATTCCACGCGGTGCGGAGCTGCTCGGGATCACCGGTGTCGCGGGTGAATTCGAAGTAGGCGTGGCCGCCGAGCCCGCCCAGTTCGAAGACATCGCTGCGGCCCATGAGATAGGCATACTGCAAGTCGGTGAGCGGGAATGGTTCGAACGCGTTGGCGGGGTCCGGCTCGATGTGGTCGACCGGCTCGTGCGCGCTCGGCTGTGCCGCCGCGACGAAATCTGCGATGTCGTCGATCGTTTGCACGGCCAGCGGTATTTCGACACCGAATCGCTCGGCGATCAGAGCACGCAGTCGGACGGTGCGCAGCGAGCTCAATCCGATTTGCGTCAATGGCGTAGTGAATTCGATCTCCCCCGGCGGGGCGTGGGTGATGTCGGCGATCTTATCGACGACCCAACGGACAACTTCGAGACGACTGGTCGTTTCTTGGCCTGTATGTGTCATCGCGCCCGCATCTTTCGATTTCCATGCTCTCGACCGAAGTTCGCGAGAAATTGCGAACCAGTCGCAAACTAGCATGTGCGACCCATTACCACAGCAGCACAGAACTCTCGTTCTGTCACACCAGTAACTCGACTATCAGCGGAGCCACTGGGCGGCCGTTGAGAAATACCAGGTCAACAAGCTTTCAGGGGCTCCGGGACCAATTCCACCCGTTAGGGGAGCATTAGGGGTTTTTCCCCCTCCCCGAGTGCGGGACCGTTGATGGCAACGCTGGGGAACGGTGTGCGCGAAGCGATTCCGCGCTCCGTCGAGAGCCCCGGAAAACAGTGGGAGGCGGAGGACATGGCCGACGAAGAAGAACTGCGTTCCTATTTGAAACGCGCCGCTCGCGATTTGCATCAGACGCGGCAGCGATTGCGCGAGATCGAGGAACGGGCGACCGAACCGGTGGCCATTGTCGGAATGTCGTGCCGCTATCCGGGTGGGGCGAATTCGCCGGAAGAGTTGTGGGACTTGCTGATCGAAGGCCGCGATGCCGTGCGCGACTGGCCCACCGATCGCGGCTGGGATCTGAATGTGCTCTACGACCCCGAGGGCAAACGCGAGGGCACCACGTATGTGCGTGAAGGCGGCTTCATGGAAGTCGCCGGATTCGATGCCGGGTTCTTCGGCATCAGTCCGCGTGAGGCTTTGTCGATGGACCCGCAACAGCGGCTGCTGTTGGAGTGCGCGTGGGAGGTCTTCGAACGCGCGGAGATCGACCCGGCCAGGTTGCGCGGCAGTGATACCGGTGTTTTCGCGGGGATTATCGCTGCCCCCTATGGCGGGCCGGTGTGCGATGATCGGGACGGCAATGCCGCATTCATGCTGACCGGGCGAACTGCCAGCGTCGCGTCGGGTCGGATCTCCTATGTGTTCGGATTCGAAGGCCCCGCGGTCACTTTGGACACCGCGTGCTCCTCCTCGCTGGTCGCCATCCACCAGGCCGTCCAGGCACTGCGCACCGGCGAGTGCTCACTGGCACTGGCCGGCGGAGCGTGCGTGTATCCGCATGCCGATGTCTTCGTCGGCTTCGCCGCCCAGCGCGGCCTGTCCGCGGATGGGCGCTGTAAGTCCTACTCCGACAGCGCCGACGGCACCGCCTGGGGCGAGGGCGTCGGATTGGTACTACTGGAACGACTCTCCGACGCACAAGCACACGGCCACCGAGTACTAGCGGTAGTCCGCGGCTCAGCGGTCAACCAGGACGGCGCCTCCAACGGACTCGTAGCACCCAACGGCCCCTCCCAACAACGAGTAATCCGCGCCGCACTGGCATCGGCAGGACTGTCGACAGGCGACGTCGACGTCGTCGAAGGCCACGGCACCGGCACCGCACTCGGCGACCCCATCGAAGCCCACGCACTACTGATGACCTACGGACGCGGACGCGGCAACGCCGAACCACTCCTACTCGGATCAATCAAATCCAACATGGGCCACGCCCAAGCCGCCGCCGGAGTCGCCGGCGTAATCAAAATGGTGATGGCGATGCAACACGGCCTCGTCCCCCCAACACTGCACGTCGACACCCCATCCTCACACGTCGACTGGACCGCCGGACAAGTCGAACTGGTCACCGAAACCCAGCAATGGCCACACACCGACCGACCCCGCCGAGCCGCCGTCTCCTCCTTCGGGATCAGCGGCACCAACGCGCACATCATCGTGGAGCAGGCTCCTGCACAACCGAATTCCGAAGAGTCGAACCAGCAACGGGAACGCGCGCGGCTGCCGCTGTACGCGTGGCCGGTGTCGGGTAAGGGCGCCTCCAGCGCTCTGGCCGCCCAAGCGGGCCGATTGGCCGAGTTCGTCGCGGCGCACCCCGACCTCGACCCGGCCGACGTGGCCTACTCGCTGGCGCGTACCCGGGCCGTGTTCGACCACCGCGCGGTGGTATTCGGCGCCGACCGCGACGAGTTGCTGTCGGGTCTGCGAAGCCTGGCGACCGGTACGGCCGCGCCGCTGGTGGTGACCGGCGTGACGGCCCGGCCCGCGGCAACCGCCCTGCTGTTCCCCGGTCAGGGCGCGCAGCGCCCGGGCATGGGCCGCCAGCTCCGCGAACGGTTCCCGGTCTTCGCCGCCGCGACGGACGAGATCTGCGCGCACTTCGACGGCCATTTCGATCCGCCGTTTCGCGAGGTGTTCTTCGCCGAACCGGACACCCCGGCCGCGGCACTGCTGGATCAGACCGCGTACACCCAGGCCGCTCTGTTCACCATCGAGGTGGCATTGTTCCGGCTCCTCGAATCCCTCGGTGTGCGACCGGATTTCCTGCTCGGCCATTCCATCGGGGAGATCAGCGCCGCGTATGTGGCCGGGGTGTGGTCGCTGTCGGACGCGTGCGCCCTGGTCGCCGCCCGCGGCACCTTGATGCAGGCGCTGCCCACCGGCGGGGCGATGGTGTCCATCGCCGCGAGCGAGGCCGAGGTGCGCGCACGGCTGAACGGGCACGGCGACCTGGTGGGCGTCGCGGCGGTGAACGGGCCCGCCGCCACGGTGATCTCCGGCGACGATTCCGCCGTCACCGAGATCGCCGCCCGATTTGCGTCCGAAGGACGAAAAACCAAGCGTCTCAACGTCAGTCACGCCTTCCACTCACCGCTCATGGAGCCGATGCTGGCCGAGTTCACCCGCGTATGCCACGGCTTGGAGTATCACGAGCCGACCATCACGGTGGTGTCGAACCTCACCGGAGCGCCCGCGACCGGCGCGCAGCTGTGTGATCCGCAGTACTGGGTTGCCCACGTGCGCTCCACCGTTCGCTATCACGATGCCGCGCGCTGGCTGCTCGATCAGGGCCCGGTCGTCCATCTCGAAGCCGGTCCCGGCACCACATTGACCGCGATGCTGCACGGCTGCCTGCCCGATCCCGATACGGCCGCATTCACGAGTGCGCCACTGTTGCGCTCGGGCGAGGACGAAGTTTTCGGCTTTCTCACGGCTTTGGGTACCGCCCACACCGGCGGCGCCACCATCGATTGGGCCCACGCCCACCGTGCCGCCGACCCGCGCACCGTCGCGCTGCCCACCTACGCCTTCCAGCATCAGCGTTACTGGCTCGATCCGGTCTATGGGCTCGGCGCCCGCGAAACCGGCGTGCGCGGCGTCGAGCATCCGTTGCTCGGCGGTGAACTCACCCTGGCCGACAGTGGTGGCGTACTGCTCACCTCGCGGCTGTCGCTGCACACCCATCCGTGGCTGGCCGACCACACGATCGGCGGCTCGGTCCTGCTGCCAGGCACGGCCTTCGTCGAAATGGCGCTGCACATCGGCGATTCGATCGACAGCCCCGTGGTGGAAGAGCTGATACTGCAGGCACCGCTGGTGGTGCCCGAGACCGATCCGGTCGAACTCCAGATCATCGTCGGCGGGCCACGCGAGACCGGCGGGCGTGCCATAGCGTTCTACTCCCGGCCGACGGGTGCGCCCGCCGATACGGCGTGGACCGCACACGCGACCGGTGTTCTCACCGCCGACGCGGCCGGATCGGCGGCGGACGCCGATTTCGGCGCCTGGCCACCGCCGGGAGCGGCCGCGCTGCCGATCGGTGCGGCGTACGAGGGGTTGGCCGAGTTGGGCTACGACTACGGTCCGCTGTTCCGCGGCCTGAAGTCGGTGTGGCGGCAGGGTTCCGAGGTGTTCGCCGAGGTGGAGCTGCCCGAGAACGCACGAGAATCCGCCACGCGGTTCGGAATTCACCCCGCGCTGCTCGACGCCGCCCTGCACGCCATCGCGGTCTCCGGTGCGGTCGGTGTCGACGAAGGCATGGTGAAACTGCCCTTCGCGTGGGAGAACGTATCGCTGTTCGCGGTCGGCGCGGCGTCGCTGCGGGTGCGGATCGCCGCGACGGGCGCCGACGCGGTGACCATCACCATCGCCGACCCCGCCGCCGGTGTGGTGGCCTCGGTGGAAACGCTGCGGTTCGCGGCGATCTCGGTCGATCAGCTCGCCCTGCGCGGCGAGGGCGCTGCCACCACCGCGGACGCGCTGTTCGAGCTCACCTGGGCTCCGGCGACCGCCCCGGCCGTGGAATTGCCGGACGCGGACTGGGCCGCGCTGACCGCCGAGACCGATATCGACGACGAGCAGGCGCAATCGCTGGCCGGTGTCGAACGGTTCGTGCGCGACGGCCACGAGGTGGCGGTCCTGACCTCACCGCACGCCGACGCCGTCGACGCGGAGTCGGTCCGCGAGCGCGTCACCGCCGTCATGACCCAGGTGCAGCGATTGCTCGCCGGCGGCCTGCCGGCCCGTATGCCGCTGGCGGTGGTCACCTGCGGGGCGGTGGCCGTCGACGGCGGCGAGGATGTGCTCGACCTGGCGGGCGCGGCGGTGTGGGGTCTGCTGCGCAGCGCACAGAACGAGAATCCCGGTCGGATCATCCTGATCGACGTCCCGGACCGGAACGCCTATCGCGACGGCGTCGCGACCGCCCTGTCCGTCGTGGGTGAACCACAGCTGGCGGTGCGGCGCGGAGGCGTCCTGGTGCCGAGACTCGCCCGTGCGGGCGCGGATTCGGTGGGCGGCGCGGCCGAGCTGATCGGCGGTGACTGGTGGCTCGAGACCAAGGGCGCCGGCACGCTGTCGGGAGAGAACATGGTCGCGGGCGAGCTCCCCTCGGTCGCGCTGGAATCCGGTCAGGTCCGGGTCGGTCTGCGCGCGGCGGGCATGAACTTCCGTGACGTGCTCATCGTGCTCGGCATGTACCCCGACCCGGACGCCCCGATCGGTGGCGAAGGCGCCGGCATCGTGCTCGAGGTCGGCCCCGATGTGACCGACTTCGCTCCGGACGATCGGGTCATGGGCCTGTTCCCGGGGGTCGGATCGGCCGTGGTCGCGGACTCGCGGACCCTGGTGCCGATTCCGGCGGGCTGGTCCTTCGAGGACGCGGCCGCTGTGCCGATCGTCTTCGCCACCGCGTACTACTCGCTGATCGACCTGGCGGGAGTGCGGTCCGGGGAATCGATTCTGGTGCATGCCGCCACGGGTGGCGTGGGTATGGCGGCCGTACAGCTGGCCCGCCACCTCGGACTCGAGGTCTTCGCGACGGCCTCCCCGCCGAAGTGGAATGTGCTGCGCGGCATGGGATTCGACGATGACCACATCGCCACCTCGCGGTCGGCGGAGTTCGAGTCGAAGTTCCTGACGACTACCCAGGGGCGCGGCGTGGATGTCGTGCTGGACTCGCTCGCCGGCGATCTCGTCGACGCCGGACTGCGATTGCTGCCGCGCGGCGGCCGGTTCGTGGAGATGGGGTTGACCGATCTGCGGGACCCGACGGCGATCGCGAATCAGTATGCCGGAGTGACCTATCGGGCCTTCGTGCTGATGGAGGCCGGGCCGGTGCGGCTGGGCCAGATCCTGCGGGAGTTGCTGGCGCTGTTCGATTCCGGTGCGCTGCGCCCGCTGCCGGTGACGCGGTGGGATGTGCGGCGCGCCCCGGAGGCCTTCCGGTACCTGTCGCAGGCCCGGCACATCGGCAAGAACGTGCTCACCGTGCCGCGCGGCCTGGACGGCGACGGCACGGTGCTGATCACCGGTGGCACCGGCGGGTTGGGGGCGATGCTGGCCCGCCACCTGGTGGTCTCGCACGGTGCGCGGCATCTGCTGTTGCTCTCGCGCCGGGGCCCGGCCGCCGAGTCCGCGGCGGAGCTGGACAGCGGGTTGCGCGCGGCCGGTGCGGAGACCGTGCGGATCGTCGCCTGCGACGCCGCCGATCGCTCCGCCCTCACCACGGTGCTGGCGGATATCGACGCGCGGCATCCGCTGACCGCGGTGGTGCACACCGCCGGCGTCATCGACGATGCGCTGTTCTTCGCCCAGACCGATAAACAGGTCGAGACGGTGTTCCGGTCGAAGGTGGACGCGGCGTGGAATCTCCACGAGCTCACCGCACACCTGGATCTGACGGCGTTCGTCATGTACTCGTCCATCTCGGGTGTCGTCGGTGGTCCGGGGCAGGCCAATTACGCTGCGGCGAACAGCTTCCTGGATGCGCTGGCGCAGTATCGGCGGGTCCGCGGGCTGCCGGCGCTCTCGCTGGCCTGGGGTATGTGGGGCCCGGCCACCGGAATGACGGAGCACCTCGGCGAGGCCGACCGGGCGCGTATCCGCGGCCGGGGTGTGGTGGCGCTGTCGGAGGCCGAGGGCCTGGCGCTGTTCGACGACTCCTGGGCATCGGGCGCGACGATGACGGTGCCCGCAGGCCTCGATACCGCCGCGATCCGGGCCAACACCGATGCCGACGAGATCCCACCCGCCTACCGCGGGCTGTTTCGGGCCGGTCGGCGCGCCGCCGATGCCGGTAGCGGTGAATCCTCGAAATTTGTTTCCTCCCTTGCCGGTTTGGATCCCGCGGAGCAGGAAAAGCGCATTCTCGAGGTGATCCGCACGCACGGTGCGGCCATCCTGGGCCACGATTCGCCCGATGTCATCGGACCCGATCAACCGTTCATGGAGCTGGGTTTCGATTCGCTGGGCGCGGTGGAGTTCCGCAACCGGCTCAAGGCGGCCACCGGCTCGAAACTGCCCACCACGGTGATCTTCGACTATCCGACCCCGGCGGCACTGGCCAGTTACATCCGGCAGGAGATAGCGCCGACCGACAAACCCGCACTGCGCATTCTGGCGCAGGTCGATTCGCTCACCCAGGCGGCCACCGGTGCCGCGTGGGAGGCCGGCGACCTCACCGAACTCACCACCAAACTCACCAACCTGCTCAACACACTGCGCGGCGTGGTACCCGACGGCGTCAGCGAAAAGCTCGAATCCGCGGATGATCAGGAGCTCTTCGAGTTCATCGATCAGTCCTCGACCCTCTCCTAGCCCGTACGGATCGGTGGGTGGCACATCATGGCCAGTGAAGCGGAACTGCGTACCTATCTGAAGCGGGCCGCCCAGGACCTGCATCAGACTCGTCAGCGGCTGCGTGAGGTGGAGGACAGGGCGCACGAACCGATAGCGATCGTCGGTATGGCGTGCCGCTATCCGGGTGGGGCGAATTCGCCGGAACAGTTGTGGGACTTGCTCGTCGAGGGCCGTGACGTCATCTCCGGGTGGCCTACCCAGCGCGGCTGGGACAGCTCGCTCTACGATCCGGACGGGAAGCGTGAAGGGACGACCTATGTGCGGGAGGGCGGCTTCATGGAGGTCGCCGGATTCGACGCCGGATTCTTCGGTATCAGCCCCCTCGAAGCGCTGTCGATGGATCCGCAGCAGCGGCTGCTGCTCGAATCCGCCTGGGAGACCTTCGAACGCGCCGAGATCGACCCGGATACGCTGCGCGGCAAGGACGTCGGCGTCTATGTCGGGTCGATCGCGACGCCGTATGGTGGCGCGCCCTCCGGCGATCGCGACGGGCTGGCCCCGTTCATTCTGACCGGCCGTACCCCGAGCGTCGCGTCGGGTCGGATCTCCTATGTGTTCGGATTCGAAGGCCCCGCGGTCACTTTGGACACCGCGTGCTCCTCCTCGCTGGTCGCCATCCACCAGGCCGTCCAGGCACTGCGCACCGGCGAATGCTCACTGGCACTGGCGGGGGGCGTGTGCGTCACCTCGACACCCGAACTGCTGGTCGCCTTTTCGATCATGAAGGGTCTCGCCCCCGATGGGCGCTGTAAGTCCTACTCCGACAGCGCCGACGGCACCGCCTGGGGCGAGGGCGTCGGATTGGTACTACTGGAACGACTCTCCGACGCACAAGCACACGGCCACCGAGTACTAGCGGTAGTCCGCGGCTCAGCGGTCAACCAGGACGGCGCCTCCAACGGACTCGTAGCACCCAACGGCCCCTCCCAACAACGAGTAATCCGCGCCGCACTGGCATCGGCAGGACTGTCGACAGGCGACGTCGACGTCGTCGAAGGCCACGGCACCGGCACCGCACTCGGCGACCCCATCGAAGCCCACGCACTACTGATGACCTACGGACGCGGACGCGGCAACGCCGAACCACTCCTACTCGGATCAATCAAATCCAACATGGGCCACGCCCAAGCCGCCGCCGGAGTCGCCGGCGTAATCAAAATGGTGATGGCGATGCAACACGGCCTCGTCCCCCCAACACTGCACGTCGACACCCCATCCTCACACGTCGACTGGACCGCCGGACAAGTCGAACTGGTCACCGAAACCCAGCAATGGCCACACACCGACCGACCCCGCCGAGCCGCCGTCTCCTCCTTCGGATTCAGCGGCACCAACGCCCATCTCATTCTCGAACAGGCTCCCGAGCCCGCACCCGCGGAACGCGATTCGGTCGAGATGCCATCGAGCCTGGCATGGGCGATCTCCGGGAGAAGCGCGGCGGCCCTCGCGGGCCAAGCAGAGCGGCTGGCCGATTTCGTCAGCGAGCACAGTGGGTCGAACCCCGCCGATATCGGATACTCGCTCGCGGCCACGCGCGCGGTCTTCGAGCACCGCGCGGTCGTCGTCGGACGCACCGGGCCCGAGCTGACGGCGGGTTGTCGCGCCGTCGCCGCGGGCGAATCCGCCGCGCACACGATCGCGGGCACCGCGAATGTCACGGGCAAGACCGCCTTCCTTTTTCCGGGGCAGGGTTCCCAATGGGTCGGCATGGCCGGGGATCTGCTGTCCTCCTCACCGGTGTTCGCGGCCGAAATGCGTGACTGCGCAGCGGCATTCGACGAATTCGTCGACTGGTCGCTGCTGGCGGTGCTGCGCGGCCAGCCCGATGCCCCGGGGTTGGATCGGGTCGATGTCGTCCAGCCGGTCCTGTTCGCGACCATGGTGTCGCTGGCCGCGCTGTGGCGGTCGGTGGGCATGGAACCCCAGGCGGTGCTCGGCCATTCCCAGGGTGAGATCGCGGCGGCGTACGTCTGCGGTGCGCTGTCACTGCGCGATGCGGCCCGCGTGGTGACCCTGCGTAGCCGGGTGTTGCTGGCCGTCGCGGGAACCGGCGGTATGGCGTCGATTCCGCTGCCCCTCGACCAGGTCCGGGCCCGCCTGTCGGCGCGTGCGGACGGAATCGGTATCGCGGCGATCAATGGCCCCACCAGCACGGTGGTCTCCGGCGCCGCCGAGGATCTCGACAAATTGCAGGCCGAACTCGAGACCGAGGGCCTGCGCGTGCACCGCATCCCGGTCGACTACGCCTCCCACTCGGAGCAGATGGAGCGACTGCGAGAACCGCTGCTCGACGCGCTCGCCGAGATCGCCCCGCGCACGTCGGAACTGACGTTCTTCTCCACCGTCCGCGGCGAATCGGTGGATACCGCGACCCTGGACGCCGAGTACTGGTACCGCAATATCCGCGAGACCGTGCTGTTCCAGACCGCGGTGTCGGCCGCCTACGAGGCCGGCTACCGGGCCTTCGTCGAGTGCAGCGCGCACCCGGTGCTCACCGTCGGCGTCCGCGAACTGCTCGACGACACCTCCGATGCGGAACGCACCGTGGTACTGGGCACGCTCCGCCGCGACGACGGTGGCCTCGAGCGGTTCCTGCTCTCGGCCGCGGAAGGGTGGATCCGCGGCCTGCCGGTCGACTGGCGACGCACCTACCCCGGGCACACCGGCACGACGATCCCCCTGCCCACCTACGCCTTTCAGCATCAGCGCTACTGGCTCGACACGGCCATCGGCGCGACGCAGTACGGCATGGTCGAATCCGATCACCCGCTGCTGAGCGCCTCGCTGGGGCTCGCCGCCGACGGCGGCCTGCTGCTCACGACCAAGCTGTCGAGCCATTCCCACGAATGGCTCGCCGACCACGCTGTCGGTGACACGGTGCTGCTGCCCGGTACCGCGTTCGTCGAATTGTGTTCGCACGCGGGCTATCTCGTGGACTGTCCGTCCTTGGCCGAACTCGTATTGCAAGCCCCGCTGGTGGTGCCCGCGTCCGGGTCGGTCGAGCTGCAGGTCGTCACCGGCGGACCGCAGGAGAACGGGGACCGTTCGGTCGCCGTGTTCTCCCGCTACCGGGACGCCGAGGCCGTGGCGGAGGCCGGGTGGACCCGCCATGCCACCGGCACACTCGCGCGCGCCACCGACACGCCCCCCGGGGCGGAGCTGACCGAATGGCCCCCGGCCGGGGCGTCGCCGGTGCCGATCGACGGACTGTACGAGGGGCTGGCCGAGGTCGGCTACCGGTACGGTCCGCAGTTCCGCGGCCTGCGCGCGGTCTGGCGGCGCGGTGCGGAGGTCTTCGCCGAGGTCGAACTGCCCGAGCCCGCGCGATCGGGCGCCGGGCGCTTCGGGGTGCATCCGGCGCTGCTGGATGCGGCCCTGCACGCGATCGGGGCGTCGGGTGCGGTGCGTACGGAGATGGGCAGTGTGAAACTGCCGTTCGTCTGGGAGGGTGTGTCGCTGTACGCGGTCGGCGCATCGTCGCTCCGCGTCCGCATCACCGTCCCCGAACCGGATCAGGTGGAATTGGTGCTGGCCGACCCGCGCGGCGGACCGGTCGGGCTGGTGCGGCGGCTGCGTTTCGCGACGCTGTCCCTCGACGCGCTCGGCGCCAAGGCGACCGCCGCACTCGAGGATGGATTGTTCGAGCTGGCCTGGACCGCCGCGCCCCGCGGCGCGACCGGTCCGGAGGGCGAATGGTCACCGTTCACGCTGTCCGACACCGCCGACGCGGAACTCTCGGTGAGCAGCGACCCGGACCGGTATCTCACCGCCGACGGACGCGAATACGTGGTGCTGCGGTTCGGCCCCGACTCCGCGGCGACGAATGCGGGCACGATACGGGCACGCGTGATCGATCTGCTGAGCACGCTACAGCGGCTGCTCGCCGGCGCGATCGCGCCCGACGCCACCGTCGTTGTGGTCACCCGCGCGTCGGTCGCGGTACACGGCGGCGAGCGCGTCGACGATCTGGCCGGGGCCGCCGCGTGGGGACTGCTGCGTAGCGCGCAGAACGAGAACCCGGGGCGCGTCGTCATCGTGGACGTCGAGGACTGGGCGGCGTATCGCGCGGGCGTGGTCGCCGCACTGCACGGGCCGGGCGAGCCCCAGGCAGCGGTGCGCCGCGGTTCGGTCTTCGTTCCTCGGCTGATCCGCGCCGGCGCGGATTCGATCGGCGCGGCCGAACGGGTGAGCGGCGGCGACTGGACGTTGCGGCTCAACGGCACGGGAACACTGTCCGGCGAGAACATCGTCGCGGCCGAGCTCGATTCGCCGCCTTTGGCGGCCGGTCAGGTGCGGGTCGCACTGCGCGCGGCGGGGCTGAACTTCCGGGATGTGCTCATCGCGCTCGGCATGTACCCGGACCCGGATGCACCGCTCGGCGGCGAGGGCGCCGGTGTGGTGATCGAGGTCGGCCCGCAGGTCACCGACCTGGCCGTGGGTGACCGGGTGATGGGCCTGTTTCCCGGCGTCGGATCGGCGGTGGTGGCCGACGGACGAACGCTGGTACCGGTACCGGCGGGCTGGTCGTTCGAGGATGCCGCGGCCGTACCGATCGTCTTCGCGACCGCCTACTACGCCCTGGTCGATCTGGCCGATGTCCGGGCCGGGGAATCGATTCTGGTGCACGCCGCCACCGGTGGGGTGGGCATGGCGGCCGTGCAACTGGCGCGCCACCTCGGGCTGGAGGTTTTCGCCACGGCGTCACCGCCGAAGTGGGATGCCCTGCGGCGCATGGGCTTCGACGACAACCACATCGCCAGTAGTCGCACGGACCAATTCGAGGCCGCCTTCACGGCGGCGACCGGCGGGCGTGGCGTGGACGTGGTCCTCGATTCCCTGGCCGGCGAACTCGTGGACGCCGGTTTGCGCCTGCTGCCGCGCGGCGGGCGATTCGTCGAAATGGGCCTCACCGATGTGCGCGACGCGACCGCGATCGCGAATCAGTATGCGGGAGTCGCCTATCGGGCATTCATCCTGATGGAGGCCGGACCGCAGCGGCTGGGTGAGATCCTGCGCGCGTTGGTTGCCCTGTTCGATGAAGGGGCACTGCGTCCGCTGCCTGTCACACACTGGGATGTGCGCCGCGCCCCGGAAGCCTTCCGGCACCTCTCGCAGGCCCGCCATATCGGCAAGAACGTGCTGACGCTGCCGCGCCCGCTGGATCCGGACGGCACGGTGCTGATCACCGGCGGCACCGGCGGTTTGGGCGCGCTGCTGGCCCGGCACCTGGTGTCCGAACACGGCGTGCGGCATCTGCT
This sequence comes from Nocardia sp. CDC159, assembly GCF_023740735.1. GTDB lineage: Bacteria > Actinomycetota > Actinomycetes > Mycobacteriales > Mycobacteriaceae > Nocardia > Nocardia pulmonis. Next base: position 174,112 of record NZ_JAMRXH010000010.1, on the reverse strand, counting down.
GTTGCTCTCGCGCCGCGGGCCCGAGGCCGACTCCGCGCCGGAGTTGCGTGCGGAGTTGACCGAGCTGGGCGCCGAGGTCGAGATCGTCGCCTGCGACGTGGCCGACCGTGCGGCGCTGACCCGGGTGGTGGCGGATATCGACGGCACGCATCCGCTCACGGCGGTGGTGCATACCGCGGGCGTCATCGAAGACGGCCTGTTCTTCACGCAGAGCCGACGCCATATCGAGAACGTCTTCCATGCCAAGGTGGACGCGGCCTGGAATCTGCACGAGGTGACGTCCTCGATGAACCTGTCGGCATTCGTGCTGTATTCCTCGATCGCCGGGGTGATCGGCAGCCCGGGACAGGCCAATTACGCCGCAGCCAACGGCTTTCTCGACGCGCTGGCGCAGTTCCGGCGCAGCCGCGGTCTGCCCGCGCTGTCGCTGGCGTGGGGCATGTGGGCCCCGACCACGGGGATGACCGCTCACCTCGGCGAGGTCGACCGGGCCCGTATCCGCGCCCGCGGCGTGGTCCCGCTGTCGGGGCCCGAGGGCTTGGCGCTGTTCGACGCGGCTCGCGCCCGCGGTGCGACGACGCTCGTTGCGGCACGCATCGACACCGCCGCCCTGCGCGCCCACACCGACCCCGACGAGATTCCACCGGTACTGCGCGGTCTGCTGCGGGCGGGGCGGCGCGCCGCGGACGGTGGTACCGGAGAATCCTCGAAATTCGTTGCCTCCCTCGCGGGTCTGGATCCGGCCGAGCAGGAGCGGCGCATTCTGGAGGCGATTCGCTCGCACGGTGCCGCCATTCTGGGCCACGACTCCCCCGAAGCGATCGGAGCCGATCAACCGCTGCTGGAGTTGGGGTTCGATTCACTCGGCGCGGTCGAGTTCCGCAATCGTCTCAAGGCCGCCACCGGATCGAAACTGCCCGCCACCGTCATCTTCGACTACCCGACCCCCGCCGCGCTGGCGAAATACATTCGCGCCGAGGTCGCGCCCGCCGACGATCCCGCCGCGCGCATTCTGGCCCAACTCGACTCGCTCGTGCGGGCCTGCGCCGCCACAACGCTGCCACCGCAGGACCACGGTCAGCTCACGACCCGACTTGCCGGCCTACTCGATACGCTCACCCCGGCCGCAGCCGCGCCGGTCGAGCCCGTACCGGACACGAACGGCGCCACCTCGCGAAAGTGGCGCGACAGACTGCGTTTACGTTCTCGCCGCAATGGTTCGCGTGTGCGTATCCTCGGATTGCGGTCGGAGTTCCGGCGGCGGATCGGTCGAAAGTGAGGGATCTGCGTGCGCGGTGCTGCCGACAAGCCGGAATCCGTACTCGTCATCGGCGCCGGTATCGCCGGGCTGACCATCGCCCATCAGCTGAGCCGCCAAGGGATTCGGGTGACCGTCTGTGACGGGGTCGGCGTCGGCGCGGGTGCGTCGTGGGGCAATGCCGGGTGGGTGAACCCGATCCAGGCCGGGCCCATGCCCGAGCCGCAGGTCGTGCTCGACAGTGTGCGGCACCTCGGGTCCGGGCAATCCAGCACCAAAATCGCGATGCGCGATATTCCCGGACTCGCGGGGTGGTTACTGGCCTTTCTCCGCAACTGCACCCCCGCCCGCTATCGCCGCGCGGCAGGTTGGCTGGCCGAGTTGGGGCGCACCAGTGTGGCCGATGTCGAACAGCTGGCCGAGGACGGGGTGGTTTTCACCCATCGCCGCGGTGAACTGCTCGCCGTGGCGCGCGACCCCCGGTTGGTCGACGCCTTTCTCGCGGCACGAAAACCACTGTGCACAAGCGGGTTACGGCTACCGTCAACGGTACTGACCGGCTCCGAGCTGCGGGATCTGGAACCGATTCTCTCGTCCCGGATCACCGCCGGCGTGCGTGTCGAGGACCACCTCGACATCGATTCGGCCTCGCTGCTGAGGGGCTTGTCCGATCACCTGAGGGACAGGGGCGTGATCATCGCCGAGGGGGTGACCGCCACCGAGGTGCGCGCGGTGGATGGGCGCGCCGACGCGGTCGTGACCGATCAGGGCGACTATCGTTCGGATGCCGTGGTCGTGGCGACCGGGGCGATCCCCAACCCGCTGTATCGCGGATTTCCGATGATCGGCGCACGGGGCTACAGCTTCGATGTCGCGGCGCGACGGCGGCCCGGCCGATCGGTGCTGCTGTTGGGATCGCATATCGCCTGTGTGCCGCGCGATGGCCGCGTACGCATTGCCGGCGGTGTGGATTTCGGACCGTCGGCGCGGCTGAGTTCGGCGCGACTGGACGCCATGGTCGCATTGGCGGAGCCGTCGCTGGTCGGTGTGGACTGGGGCGACCGTCGCAACGAGTGGACGGGACAGCGGCCGGTGACGCCCGACGGATTGCCGGTGGTCGATCGTCTGCCGCCGTACTCGAATGTCTTCGTCGCGACCGGCTATGCGACGCTGGGCATGACATTGGCGGCATCCATTGCCGTACTGGTGGCGCGCTGGATCGTCGAGGGCGAACGGGCTCCCGTGCTGGCGCCGTTCAGGGTGGATCGCTTCCGATAGCCGACGGCACGACGCGCCCGCCCTCGAGCGGTATCGAGGCGCGCAGTCGCCAGCCGGTCTCGCATCGCCCCGATGTCAGGGTGCCACCGAAGCTTTCGGCCCGCTGCCGCATGCCCGCGATACCCATACCGCCGCGCAGCTCCAGCGCCGACTTGGCGCTCGGGAGGTTGTTGGTCGCGGTGATCTCGACCACCGTCGGCGCGATCGTCACACGCAGGTGCGCCGCCTCACCGGGTGCGTGCTTGGCGATATTGGCCAGCGCCTCCTGAGTGATCCGAAATACCGCGAAACTCACCGCGGGAGAGATGGTCTCGGCCCGGTTGTCGTATTCGTAGGTCAATTGCAGTCCGGCGCGTTCGAATTCCCCCACCAGCGCTCTCAGGTCATCCACTCCGGGCTGCGGGGCGCCGGATTTCGCCTTGTCGAGCAACGCGATCGTGCGGCGGATGTCGACCATGGCCTGGCGGCCCAGCCGCTCGGCATCGGTGAGCGCTGCCATCGCCTCGCGCGGATCGTCGTCGGTCTCGAGTGCGTGCCGTGCCGCGGTCAGATGCAACAGCGTCACACTGAGCGAGTGCGCGATGACGTCGTGCACCTCGCGGGCGATGCCGCGCCGTTCCTCATCGGCCTCCCGCGCGTCGAGAATCGCCTGGTTCTCGCGCTCCTGGTGCAGGAACCGGCGTTGGTACTGCAACATGAGCCCCACCATGAACCCGAGCACGATGGCGATCAGATACGTTGGGAGGCTGTCGATTCCGGGGCCGAGCACGGCAAAGCCGATCAATTCGAGAATGGCCGCGACAGTGAACGGAATGCTGACCTTCTTCGGCGCGATGGCCGCCACTTCGCCGGCGATGATGGTCAACAACAGCGGCGAGACGTCGAAGGTCACCGGCTGGGTCAGAAAGAGTCCCTGCGCCACCAGCCCGGCGAGACAGAACGGTATCGGCCGGGGTTGCACGCCGACAATGGCGAGCAGCGGGAACATCACATTCACCAGCACGATGGCAAGGAGCGGCAGCACGGTCGGGAAGTACGAATACCGCTGAATCGTGGCCGCTACCGAGACGATCACCAAAGCGAGATCGGCGATCAAAACGACCGACGGCGGATAGTCCCACGGCAACTCGTCGACATGCCTGCGCAGCGCGGTCGCCGGATCGCGGAACAATTCGGCGAGCCGGCTCACCCCGCGGTGAAACACGGTCGGTGCGCCCCGCATCCCCGCTCCCGCCCCGGGCCTACCTCCAGCCTCGGAAGTGGCACCCATCACGTCCATCCATTGAGGCTATCCAACCACCATGGCCAGTGCATCCTGCCCGAACCGAAGCCGACAACCACCGAGAACAACTCGGTCGGCGCGTTTCACCGGACATCGGCGCCCCGTCGAACGTACCCTCGAACCATGCGGTCGATCTGGAAAGGCTCCATCGCGTTCGGACTGGTGAATGTCCCGGTGAAGGTCTATACCGCCACCGAGGACCACGACATCAGGTTCCACCAGGTGCACGCCAAGGATGGGGGGCGGATCAAGTACGACCGGGTGTGCACGGTGTGCGGGCAGTCGGTGCAGTATGCCGATATCGATAAGGCGTACGAGTCGCCCGAGGGGGACCGGGTGATTCTGACCGACGAGGATTTCGCGAAGCTGCCGGTGGCCGAGAAGCACGAGATTCCGGTGCTGCAATTCGTCCCGGCCGAGCAGATCGATCCGATCCTGTTCGAGCGCAGCTATTACCTGGAGCCGGATTCGAATACGCCCAAGGCCTATGTGCTGCTGGCCAAGACGCTCGACCAGACCGATCGGGTGGCACTGGTCAACTTCACACTGCGGCAGAAGACGCGCCTGGCCGCGCTGCGAGTACGCGACGGAGTGCTGGTACTGCAGACCCTGCTGTGGCCCGACGAGGTGCGGGCGGCGGATTTCGAATCGCTGGACGGGGTGGCCGAGCCGCGCAAGCAGGAGCTGTCGATGGCCGAGACCCTGGTCGACAGCATGTCCGACGACTTCGATCCGGGCCTGTACACCGACGAGTACCAGATCGAGCTGAAGAAGATGCTCGACGAGGCCATCGAATCGGGTTCGAGCAAGGTCACCCGCCCGGCCGAGCCCGCGCCCGCGGAGATGGATGCCGAGGTCGTCGACCTGGTGGCCGCCCTGCAGCGCAGCCTCGAGGCCACCGGCCGCCGCGGCACGGCCAAATCCGAGCCCGCGGCCAAGACCACCGCCAAGAAACAGCCCGCCAAGAAGGCCGCGAAGAAGACCACCAAGAAGGCGGCGGGCAAGGCGTCCAAGACCGCGTCCAAGACATCGGCCCGCAAAGGCGCCTGACCCCGTCTCCCGAGGTCGGGGGCCTCAGCTGGCAAACTGTCGGCCATGGATGTCGACATAGCCATCGTTCCCATGGGCCTCGGTCACCTGCGCGAGGTCCTCGACCTCGGTGACGAGGTCTTCGACACCGACACCAAACCCTATACGTCCTGGTCGCTGACCTCGATCGCCGAACATCTGGACAATCCCGACGGTTCCTGCTGGGTGGCCCTCGATTCCGACCGAGTGGTCGGCTTCGTGCTCGGATCCATGGAGTTCGAGCTGCGCGAGGACTGGGCCTATCTGGAATGGATCGGCGTCGCCCCGCATATGCAGGGCCGCGGCATCGCGGGCCGACTGGTCGACATGTGCTGCGCGGCGCTGTTCGCGCGTGGGGCCCGCCGCATCGTCACCGACGTCGAAGCCGGGAACACGGCATCGGCGGCGCTGATGACGCGGCACGGCTTCACCGATGGCACGACGGTGACCCTGTTCGTCCGCCCCAATCCGGATCAGCCCGAGGCCGCCGCCGATGCGCCGGGCCTGTCCCCCGCCACCAAGCGCACCTTCGCCCGCACCGGCCGCCTGCGCCGCTGAACCGGTCGGCCTGCGGTCAGGATTCGGCGGCCCGCTTGCGGCCCTCGTTGAAGAATTCGAGCAGGGCCGCGACCGTCGGCACCTCCGCGCGGGTGCGCATGGCCCCGAACGGGGCGTTCCAGAACTCGCCCTGGCGGCGGGTCCACGGGCCGACATAGGCGTAGGGCTGGGGGTTGTCCCAATCCCCCGGGGAGACACCGAAATTGGTCTGATCGACCGCGACCGACAGATCGAAATGCTCCGGCCACAGCACCGGCGGCTGATCGGCGAAGCGGCGCAACGCGGTGTCGCCGACGGCGAACCAGTCGTGGATCAGCTCGGTCGCCTCGCCGTCGAGGGTGAATGCCTCCTTCGGGTCCATATCGGTGCCGTCGCTGTACAGCCCCGGCGGCGGCCCCTCGGCCTCGAATCCGGCCAGCTCGCCGAGGTGTTCGTAGCTGCCGCGCAGCGGGGTGCGGCCCTCCGGCCACACCAGCTCGGTGCCCACCACCGACACCGGCCATTTCACGCCGACGAAACCACCCAGCACGATTCGCATCCGGACGGTGCCGAAGCGCCGGTACTGCGGACCGGCTATCAGCAGTTCGGACACCGCGTGCAGGGCGAAGCGGGTGTCCTCGTAGATGATGTCGTCCACCCGACCATCATTGCCGCAACCGGCACGGCGAGCGTGCCGATTCCATCGGGATTGCCGCGCGTTTCCGATCCCGCACCTACAGCCTCGACGCCATCCGTGGTGAAGTCTGAGCTACTCGCGGAACTTCGCCTCGAGCCGGCGCAGCGCTTCCCGCAGCTGGGCGGGATCGTTGGTCTTGAAGATGCCGTCGAAGCCCGCCTCGGCGCGAATGGCGGCCTCCACCTCGGGGTCGTGATAGATCTGCACCAGCTTCGCCAGCCTCGGGTCGTCCTGATCGGCGGCCCGAGCGGCGAAGATATTGATGTACTGCGCCAACTCCGGCCGCTGCGGATCGTCGGTGAAGATGACCTGCTCGTGGGTCAGACCCGCCTGCCGCGCGAAGGTGTCGTCGACGAACGCGGCGTCCACGCTGTCCAGCGACTGCGCGGTCAGCGTCGGATCGATCGTGGTCAGCCTTACCTTCGACGCCGCCGCATCGACATCCTCGAGCTTGGAATCCCAACTCCCGCCGCCCTTCAGGGCGACGAGTCCGGCCGCCTGCAGGCCCAGCAGCGGCCGCACCTGATTCGCGGGATTGTTGCTCAACGTGATCCGCCCGCCTTGTGGAATCTCGGCCACCGATCTGTGCTTCTTGGAGTACAAGGTCAGCGGGTAGATCTCGGTCGCGCCGATCGGCACCAGGGTGTCGTGATTGCGGACGTTGTAGTTCGCCAGATACCGGATGTGCTGGAACTTGTTGAGGTCGATACGCCCTTGCGCCAGTGCGGGATTGGGCTGGTTGTAATCGGTGAAGTCGACGAACTCCACCGTGATGCCCGCCGCCGCGGCCTTGCGCTGGTAGACCTGCCAGTGCGGCTGTGCGAGATCGTTCACACCAATGCGCACCACATCGCCGCGGTGCTCCGCACCACAGGAGGCGACGGCCGCGGCCACCGCGAGCAGGACGGGGATCACCAGAAACCGGCGCAGCCTTCGCATTTCGTGCAAATTAGACGTTCGGGACCTCCGGTTGCGAGGGTTTCGCTCATCGCAATCGGAAACCTTGTTCGCCGCCGGGCCCAGCCGCTTGGATGGCCGGGTTCTCATCACGACGATCTTTGGAGCACGAGTGAAATTCCGTCGGGCACTGGCGATCCCGGTCCTGGTAGCAACCGCGGCCCTCACCCTCGCGGCCTGCGGTGGAAATGGCGAGGCCCCGTCGGGCAATGTCGTGCGCATCGGCACCACCGACCGCGATCACACCTGGGAGGTCTTCGAGCGGAAGGCCAAGGCCAAGGGCATCACCCTGAAGACCACCAACTTCTCCGACTACAAACAGCCCAATCTGGCGCTGGCGCAGCAGCAGATCGACGTGAATCTGTTCCAGCACCTGCAGTTCCTGGGCCAGTACAACGTCGCCAACAACGACACCCTGACCCCGATCGGCGCGACCTACATCGTGCCACTGGGCCTGTACTCCAAGAAGCACAAGTCGGTGGCCGAGATCCCGCAGGGCGGCGAGATCGCCATCCCGAACGATCCGACCAATCAGGCCCGCGCCCTGAACGTGCTGCGGTCGGCCGGTCTGGTGAAGCTCACCGGCACCCCGCGCCAGCCCACCCCCGCCGATATCGACAGGGGCGCCTCGAAGGTGAAGGTCACCCCGGTCGACGCCGCCCAGACCGCGCTGTCGCTGAACTCCGTGGACGGCTCGGTCATCAACAACACCTTCCTGGAGCGCTCCGGCGTGGACCCGAAATCGGCGATCTACAAGGATGATCCGAAGGATCCGGCGGCCGAGCCCTATATCAACGCGCTGGTGACCCGGGCCGAGGACAAGAGCAATCCGTTGTATCTGCAGCTGGTCGACCTCTGGCACGACCCGGAGGTGCAGCAGGCGCAGGCCGAGACCACCAAGGGCACCGCGGTCGAGGTCGAGCGCAGCGGTCCGGAGCTGGAGCAGATCCTGCAGCGCGTCCAGCAGCAGCTGCGCGAGCAGAAGTGAGCGAATCGACCACGGCGGCCACCGATCTCGCCGCCGTCGAATTCCGTTCGGTCACCAAGACCTTCACCGCGGGCAAGACGAGCACGGTCGCGCTCGAGGAGATCGATCTGAGCATCGAGCGCGGCGAGATCTTCGGCATCATCGGCTATTCCGGCGCGGGCAAGTCCACGCTGGTGCGGCTCATCAACGGCCTGGAGAAGCCCAGCGCGGGCACGATCCTGATCGGCGGCGAGCCGATCACCGGTGTGTCCGAGGCGCGGGTGCGCGGGCTGCGCCGCGATATCGGCATGGTGTTCCAGCAGTTCAACCTGTTCCGCTCGCGCACGGTCGCGGGCAATGTGGAGTATCCGCTGAAGGTGGCCCGCTGGCCGCGCGCGAAGCGCAAGGCACGGGTCGCCGAGCTGCTCGAGTTCGTCGGCCTGTCGGACAAGGCGCGCAACTATCCCGACCAGCTCTCCGGCGGGCAGAAACAGCGCGTGGGCATCGCGCGAGCGCTGGCCACCTCGCCGTCGCTGCTGCTGGCCGACGAGGCGACCTCGGCGCTGGATCCGGAGACCACCCAGGAGGTGCTGCGGCTGCTGCGCAAGGTCAACCGCGAGCTCGGCGTCACCATCGTGGTGATCACCCATGAGATGGACGTCATTCGCGCGGTCGCCGACCGGGTGGCGGTGCTCGCCGAGGGCCGGGTGGTCGAATTGGCCTCCACCTTCGCGGTTTTCGCGACCCCGCAGGCGGCGCCGACGCGCTCGTTCGTGGATACCGTGCTGCACAACCGGCCCGGCGCCGAGGAGCTGCGCCGCCTCGGCGAGCGGCATCCGGGACGGCTGGTGACGGTCGATCTCGGCGAGGACCGCGGCATCGGGGCGGCGCTGGCGACCGCCACGCACGCCGGGGTGCGGTTCGAGGTGGTCTACGGCGGGGTGAGCGCATTGCAGGACAAGACGTTCGGCAGCCTCACCCTCGCCCTCGACGGTCCCGAGGACGCGGTGGACAAGGTGATCGACGAACTCACGACGGGGGCCTGATGCACACCGATTGGGATCAACTGCGACCGGTCCTCGGCGAGGCCGTCGGCACCACCATCTACCTCGTCCTGCTCACCTTCGTCGTGGGCGGGCTGGTCGGCCTGGCGCTGGGCACCGCGCTCTATGTCACGCGCAAGGGCGGCCTGCTGGCCAACGCGCCGATCCACCTGCTGCTCAACGTGCTGGTGAACGTCGTGCGCCCGATTCCGTTCATCATTCTGCTCGCGGCGCTGGGGCCGGTGACGCTGCGGGTGGTGGGCACCACCATCGGCACCGACGCGGCGGCGTTCGTCATGATCGTCGCGGCCTCGTTCGCCATCGCCCGCATCGTGGAGCAGAACCTGGTCACCGTCGATCCGGGCGTGATCGAGGCGGCGCGGTCGATGGGCGCGGGACCGCTGCGCATCATCGCGACGCTGCTCATCCCGGAGGCGCTGGGCCCGTTGATACTCGGCTACACCTTCGTGGTGATCGGCATCGTCGACATGTCGGCCATGGCGGGCACGGTAGGCGGCGGCGGGCTGGGCGATTTCGCGATCGTCTACGGGTATCAGCGTTTCGACTGGCAGGTCACGCTCGTCGCGACGGTCGTCATCATCGTCGGCGTGCAGGGCGTGCAGTTCGCGGGCAACTGGCTGGCGCGGCGGGTGCTGCGGCGCTGATCACACGCCCTTGGGCGCGGGGCCTTTCATGAATCCGAATAGATATCCGGCCACCCGCCGCATCTGGATCTCCTCCGCGCCCTCGGTGACCCGGTAGCGGCGGTGGTGGCGGTAGATGTGCTCGAAGGGTTTGTGCCGCGAGTAGCCGAGGCCGCCGTGCACCTGCATGGCACGGTCGGCGGCCTCGCAGCACAGCCGATTGGCCCAGTAGTTGCACATCGAGACCTGTTCGGAGGCGGCGAAGGTGCCGTGGCGGTCCATGGTCCAGGCTGTCTGGCGGATGAGCGCGCGCAGCATCGCGCACTGGGTGTGCAGTTCCACGAGGGGGAACTGGATGGCCTGATTCTCCGCCAGCGGCCTGCCGAAGGGCGTGCGCGCCTTGGCATATGCCACCGACTGGTCGATACAGTACTGCGCCGCGCCGAGACTGGACGCGGCCTGGCGGATGCGATTCTCGTTGAAGAAGTGCTGCACCACGGCCAGGCCGCGTCCCTCCGGACCGAACATCGCGGCACCGGGTACGCGCGCCCCGCGCAAGGCAACGCGGCCGTGGTCGGTGGGCATGTTGAAGGTCCAGAGATATTCCTCGATCGTGAAACCCGGTGTGTCCGTGGGCACCAGGAAGGCGGTGATGCCCGCGGCATCGCCGGGCTCGCCGGAGGTGCGGGCGAAGATCAGGTCGGCGTCGGCGCTGTGAATACCGCTGTTCCAGGTCTTCTCGCCGGTGATCACCCAGTCGTCGCCGTCGCGGATCGCGGTCGTCTCCATATGGGTGGCGTCGGAGCCGTGTTCGGGTTCGGTGATGCCGAAGGCGAAGAATCGGGTGCCGGAGGCCAAGCCGTCGACCCATGCGGATTTCTGCTCCGCCGAACCGTATTCGAGCATGAGCCGCAGGCCCACGTTGTTGGCGACCACGGCGTGCTCGTTCTGCAGATCGGCGTGCAGGCCCAGGCCGCGGTGGGCGAGGTGTTCGCGGATGACGGCCATGTCGAGGTTGGTACCGTCGCGGCCGCCGTGGGCCGCCGGGAACGCGTAGCGATAGTGCCCGGCGGCGTCGGCGCGGCGGCGGGTCTCGGCCAGCAGGGCCTCCCAGTCCCGGCTCGGCAGTCCGCCGCGGTCCCAGTCGGTGCGGGCGTTTTCACGGCGGTGGTCGAAGAAGCGGATATTGTCCTCGGCCTGTTCGAGCGGAACGATTTCGCGGTCGATGAACTCGTCGAGCTCGGCCAGATAGGCGACCAACTCCTTGGGCAGTTCGAAATCCACGGCGGCTCCTAACCTTCCGGCCGGATCTGCATGAGCAGATCCCACTCGATCTCCGAGATCCGTCGGCCGCTGGCCGCCATCACGATATCGCGCACGCTGCCGTCCAGATGGGCGGCCGCCTGCCCCGCCAGGCCGACGCCCCAACCGAGCGTGCACAGCACCTTCCACCAGCGAAAGCGATCGGCATCGAAGATCCCGCCCACCTGTTCGTAGCCGTGCCGGAACGGTTCTCGACCGGCGAAGCCACCGAATTCGGCCCGGTCGGCGCCGAATCGCCACATCCGCAGCGCCGCCCAGGCGGCGTCGCGCATGGGATCGCCGAACCGGCACGCGCCCTCCCAGTCCAGCACCGCTTGCAGCCCGTCGCCGTCGACGATGAGATTGCCATTGCGCATATCGGTGTGCAGCAGCACCTTTCGCGGCGGCGGCTCCGGGACGCGGTCGCGCAACCAGCGCAGCGCCAGCGCGAAGACCGGCCGGTCGGCGAGCAGCTCCGCCACCCCGCGCTCGACCTCGGCCAATTCCGCACCGACCGGATCGGTTTCGGCATCTCCCGGCAGCGCCGCCGGTGCGGAATGCGGATCGATGGCGTGCAGGCGGCCCATCGCCTTGCCGAGCTGGGCGGCCACCTGCTCGCCGATCCCGGCGGCGTGTACCAGCCGCAAGACCTTGCGCGGCACCGTTTCCCCGTCCATTCGCTCGGATACCAGGAAGGGAGCGCCGACGAACCGCGGATCGGTGCAGGTGGCCACGACCGGTGGCACCGGAACGCCGTGTTTGCGGGCCAGCTCGCGCACCTCGGCCTCGGCCTCGACGGGCAGCCGCTGTATCGCGGGCGGCACGATGGTCGCCACGAACCGCCGACTGCGTCCGCCGCGTTGCGCGTCGAACGCCACCGATCGCCGTCGCGCCCCCGCCGAGAGCTGTCGTAGATTCGAAACCGATACCGCCGCACCGATTTCCGCGCTCAAGAACGATGCGAGCCCCGCGGCCGTCCCCACGGTCATCGCCCCTCCCACTGGTCGTACCCCGGCTTGGCAATGGCCAGATCATCCCGCACCACCTCGACCAGCGCACGCCAGAGCGCCGCCTCCGTACCCGCGGGCACGACCCCATCGGCCACCTCGGGCCCGACGGCGGAGAGAAGTTCGTCTTCGCGACGCTGCGCGGCCGGGCCCAGTTCCAGTTCCCGGCGCACGATCCGGGTGAGATTGGCCGCCACCCGAGCCCGGTGCCGCAGCTCCTCGGGTAGCGCGGGCAGGAGGGTGTTGTCGAGCAGTTCGGCGACCGAGTCCAGAATCTCGGTCGCCGTCGGGCGATACTGCATGGCCGGACCTCCGTGGCATCCGGAATCAGCATCCCACGAACCGATTCGGCCACCACCGGATTCACCGGGATTGCGAACTCACTGTTGCAACTTCGTGTTGGGACGCCTACTTCTCGAGGTCGGCGTAGTACTGCTTCAGGGCCGGGTAGTAGTCGTCGAAGTCGGGGTGGGGTCGGTCCTCGCGGGCGGCGGCGAGGGCGTCGAGGTAGTACTCCCAGCCCGGTCCCACCTCGGCAATGGCGGCCTGCGGGTCCAGGTGGTGGATCAGGCGCAGTTCGGTGACGCCCGCGGTCTCGGTGAGCGACGCCTCCAGGCGCCAGGTTCCGAACTCGTCGCGTGTGGTCAGGGCGAGGTGATGCGGGGGCTCGCAGGCGTCGATGTGCGCGTCGCACCAGGGGGCGCCGTCCTCGAAGGCCAGCTGCATCTTGATCGTGCGCCCGGCGCCGCCCTCGCCCTCCCAGGGGCCGAACCAGCGTGCGGTACGGGCGGATTCGGTGATGCTCGCCCATACGTCGTCGATCGGGGCGCGAAAGGTCCGGGTGAGTTCGAGGTCGCGACCGTCGGGGGTGCTCAGCAGGCGGCCGGTGGGTGTGGTGGTCATGCGGTGTCCTCCCTGGGGGTGTCGGAGGAGCGGGTCGCGCGATGGTCGCGGCGCGTCCGGTAGACCTCCGTTTCGAGCGCGTCGAGGTGGCGTTCCCAGGCGTCGGCCCGCTCGAATTGCGCCAGCCACGTGGCGATTTCGCGCAGGGGCTCGGGGTCGAGCCGGTAGTAGCGGTGCCGCCCGACGAGTTCGTCGCGCACCAGGCCGCTGTCCCGCAGCACCCGCAGATGTCTGCTGATCGCCGGGCGGCTGATGGCGAATCGGCTCGCGATCGCGCCGACGGTCAACCGGCCGGTCCGCAGCATGGTGAGAATTTCCCGCCGAATGGGATCGGCTATCGCCGCGGCCACCTCGTCCACCCGGGAAGCGTAACACGTCGGTTACGCTTCCCGGTGGTGAACGAGCGCTCTCATGCCGTCCGCTCGGCCACCTCCCGCCCCCGCCGCGCCTGGATCGACCAGGCGGGGCGGCGCTCACCCGCGCCGAGTCGCTTACCCCAGCTCGAGCCCGCCGCAACGACTTCCGCCCTGGACAGCGGGCGGATGCCGGTGACGATCAGGCCCCAGGCCGCATAGGGCGCGACGAGGGCCTCCAGGGCCCCGGCGTCGGTGACCGGCGGCAGCTCGGCGCTGTGGTCCTGGTCGGTGACCGACAGCAGGATCGACAGCGCCGCACCGGGTTTCATGATCCGCACCAGGCCGCTCAGCACGGTGTCCTCGGCGGTGAGGAGGCCGCGAAGCAGGGAGCCCCACGGGAAGTTGATCGTCACCTCGTCGGCGACGCCGTCCAATTCGCTCGGCAATCGTTCGGCCGCGGCGACCACGAACAGCGTGTTGGCCAGGCCGTCCCGCGGGCGCAGCGACCGACGGGAGGCGTCGATCATGCCCGCGGCACTGGCGTCGATGCCGATGACCAGGCGGCCGGGATCCGACGCCGCGGCGGCCAGCACCGCGCGGCCGTCGCCGGTTCCCAGGTCGATCCGCACCCGCGAGTATCGGGCGATCAGTTCCTCGGCTTAACCGACGTCCACGTCACGTATCTTCTTGCCGTACAGAATTCGCATGACCGGTACGTTAACGACGCCCGCGGCGGACGGCATCCGATTTTTCCTCGGAACGCCTCAGTCGGCATTGGCGGTGCAGACCGACAGCACCGGTTCGGCCGCGCGCGGCGAGGCGCTGCCCAGATCCGGGAACGGCGGCGCGCTCAGGCCGAGCGATTCGACCGCCGCCCGCTCCGCCTCGACCTTGGTCGGCGCCGAGGCCCAGCCGAAACGATGGTCCGCCCCCTGGGCGACGGCCCCGCACGCATTGACGAAGCGCAGGACCACATGACAGTCGTACACCCCGCACTTCACATTGGCCCCCGCATCGGCGTGAATCCGATCGGTGTAGTCGACCGCATAGGCAACCGTCCCGGTACTCGACGACAGCGCCATCGCCCCATACAGATCCCCCGGCGCGGCACCGGCCGGCCCGACCCCCACCGACACGAGCGCGCCGACCGCCGGAACGGTCAGGCACCAGGCGGCCTTGTGCAGCAATGACATTGGAGAGTCCTCCCCGTCGGAGAATGCGAACGGGTGAATCCTCCCCCGCCTGCGCCCGGTATGTCCAAAGAAACGCTCGGCAACGCCGGGCCCGGGTGCGTGCACGCACGAATGCCTCGCGCGGAACCCGACAACCGAGGGACGTCATCGCCTCGCTGTGGAAACACGGTTGCGACACCCGCAACTCCTGCCGGGACGTCGACGGCCGGGCCATGGTGGTTCCGGTGGCGGGCCAGGTTCGCCTGGCCGTGCACATCCTGGCGGACACCGGAATCGCGGCCGGTCTCGTGGACGACGTCGTCTGTTTCGACCTGCCCACGGACCGGCCGTCCGGCGAAACTAGACCGTGAACCCCAACGCGCGCAGCTGTTCCCGGCCGTCCTCGGTGATCTTGTCCGGGCCCCACGGGGGCATCCAGACCCAGTTGATCTTGAGGTCCTCGACGAGGCCGCTGCGGACCAGGGCGTTGCGGGACTGGTCCTCGATGACGTCGGTCAGGGGGCAGGCCGCCGACGTCAGGGTCATGTCGATGACCGCGGTGTCCTCCTCGACGCGCAGGCCGTAGACCAGGCCGAGGTCGACGACGTTGATGCCGAGCTCGGGATCGACGACGTCGCGCATCGCCTCTTCGATGTCCTCGAGCAGACGCATCTCCTCGGCGGAAAGCTGCTGCTCCTCGGTCGCGGGTGTCTCACTCATGACGTTCCCCATTCCCCATGGCGGGCTTGGTCTCCTGTGCGGAGGATATCCGGACCACGGCGTCCTTGAACGCCATCCACCCCAGCAGGGCGCACTTCACGCGCGCCGGATACTTCGATACCCCGGCCAGCGCGATACCGTCGCCGAGCACCTCCTCGTCGCCCTCGACGGTGCCGCGGCTGGAGATCATCTCGTTGTAGGAGTCGACGACCTTCAGCGCCTGCTGCACCGGCAGGCCGATCACCTGGTCGGTGAGGATCGAGGTGGCGGCCTGGCTGATCGAACAGCCCTGACCGTCGTAGGAGACGTCGGCGACGTCGCCGTTGTCGTCGATCGCGACGCGCAGGGTCACCTCGTCACCGCAGGTCGGGTTGACGTGGTGCACCTCGGCACCGAACGGCTCCCGCAGCCCGCGGTGATGCGGGTGCTTGTAGTGGTCCAGGATGACTTCCTGGTACATCTGCTCCATGCGCATGATCTATGCAACCCCGAAGAAGCTCTGGGCCTTCCGCACCGCGGCGACCAGGGCATCCACCTCGTCGAGGGTGTTGTAGACCGAGAACGAGGCGCGGGCCGTGGCCGGAATGCCCAGCCGCCGCATGAGCGGCCACGCGCAGTGGTGACCCACGCGGATGGCGACGCCCTCGTCGTCGAGGATCTGGCCCACATCGTGGGCGTGGATGCCGTCGACCACGAACGACACCGCGCCGCCGCGGTTCACATTCTCCGTCGGCCCGACGATCCGCACGCCGTCGAGCGCGCCGAGACCCTCGAGCGCCGCACCGGTGAGCTCGTGCTCGTGCGCCGCGACGGCTTCCATACCGAGCTCGTCGAGATAGCGCACGGCCGCGGCCAGCCCGATGACCTGCGAGCTCATCGGCACCCCGGCCTCGAACCGCTGCGGCGGCGCGGCGAAGGTGGTGCGCTCCATGGTCACGGTCTCGATCATCGAGCCGCCGGTAATGAACGGCGGGGTCTCCTCCAACAGCGCGTAGCGGCCGTAGAGCACGCCCACCCCGGACGGGCCGAGCATCTTGTGGCCGGAGAAGGCGGCGAAATCGACGCCCAGCGCCCGGAAGTCCACCGGCATGTGTGGCACCGACTGGCAGGCGTCGAGCACCGTCAGCGCGCCGACTTCCTTTGCGCGCCGGACCAGTTCGGGCACGTCGGTGAACGCGCCGGTCACATTGGAGACGTGTGTGAACGCCACCACCTTGGTCGCCGGGGACAGCTCGAGCGAATCGAGGTCGATGCGGCCGTCGTCGGTGATGCCGTACCACTTCAGCGTGGCCCCGGTACGCAGCGCGAGCTCCTGCCACGGCACCAGGTTGGCGTGATGCTCCAGCTCGGTGATCACGATCTCGTCGCCCGGACCCACGTGGTACGGGAAACGCTTGTCGGCGAAGGAGTAGGTCACCAGGTTCAGCGACTCGGTCGCGTTCTTGGTGAACACGATCTCACCGGTGTCCACGCCCACGAACCGCGCGACATCCGCGCGGGCGGCCTCGTAGGCGTCGGTCGCCTCCTCCGACAGCTGGTGCGCGCCGCGGTGCACGGCGGCATTGCGGGTGGTGAGGAACTCCCGCTCGGCGTCGAGAACCTGCAGCGGACGCTGCGAGGTGGCCCCGGAGTCCAAGTACACCAGGGGTTTGCCGTCGCGCACGGTGCGGTTCAGAATCGGGAAGTCCGCCCGAATCCTCGCGACATCGAGTGTGCGCACGGTTGCGGTCATATCAGGCTCCAGCGGTAGCGGTCTGGGTGAAGCGCACGTAGCCGTTGGCATCCAGCTCCTCGGCGAGCTCCGGACCGCCCTCGGCCACGATGCGCCCGCCCACGAACACATGCACGAACTGCGGCTGGATGTAACGCAGGATGCGGGTGTAGTGGGTGATGAGCAGGACGCCGCCGTTCTGCCGCTCCTTGTAGCGGTTCACGCCCTCGGAGACGATGCGCAGCGCGTCCACGTCCAGGCCGGAGTCGGTCTCGTCCAGGATGGCGATCTTCGGCTTCAGCAGGCCCAGCTGCAGAATCTCGTGGCGCTTCTTCTCACCGCCGGAGAAGCCCTCGTTGACGCTGCGCTCGGCGAAGGCCGAGTCGATCTCCAGCTCGGCCATCGACTCCTTGACCTCCTTGACCCAGTGCCGCAGCTTCGGGGCTTCGCCACGCACGGCCGTGGCCGCGGTGCGCAGGAAGTTCGACATGGAGACGCCGGGCACCTCGACCGGGTACTGCATGGCCAGGAACAGGCCCGCGCGGGCGCGCTCGTCGACGGACATGGCCAGCACGTCCTCACCGTCCAGGGTGATCGAGCCCTGGGTCACCGTGTACTTCGGATGACCGGCGATGGCATAGGACAGCGTCGACTTGCCCGAGCCATTGGGGCCCATGATGGCGTGCGTCTCACCGGATTTCACGGTGAGGTTTACACCCTTCAGGATCTTGATGGGCTCACCGGTCTCGTCCGGATTGGCGACCTCGACGTGCAGGTCCTTGATTTCCAGGGTGGTCATCGAATTCGAGTTCCTTTGTGGGTGATTAGGTTCGTGGGTCAGACACCGATCGCGGCGAGCTCGGCCTCGATGGCCGTCTCGAGCCGCTCCCGGATCTCGGGGACCGCGATCTTCTGGATGATCTCGTGGAAGAAACCGCGCACCACCAGGCGGCGGGCGGCGTCCTCCGGAATACCGCGAGCGCGCAGGTAGAACAGCTGCTCATCGTCGAAACGCCCGGTGGCCGAGGCATGTCCGGCGCCCAGGATCTCGCCGGTCTCGATCTCCAGGTTCGGCACCGAGTCGGCGCGCGCGCCATCGGTGAGCACCAGGTTGCGGTTGGCCTCGTAGGTGTCGGTGCCCTCGGCCTCCGCGCGGATCAGCACATCGCCGACCCACACCGTGCGGGCGTCGCCCTTCGAGGAGTTCGGATCGCCCTGCAGCGCGCCCTTGTACAGCACGTTCGACTTGCAGTGGGGCACCGCGTGATCGACCAGCAGTCGCTGCTCGAAATGCTGACCCGCGTCGGCGAAGTAGAGGCCGAGCAGTTCGGCGTCGCCGCCGGGACCGGCGTAGCGCACGGTGCCGGTCAGGCGCACCACATCACCGCCGAGGGTGACCGAGGTGTGGCGCAGGGTGGCGTCGCGGCCGAGCCGGGCGTGATGCGCGGTGGCGTGCACGGCGTCGTCGGCCCAGTCCTGCACCGCGACGACGGTCAGCTTGGCGCTGTCGCCGAGCACGAATTCCACGTTCTCCGCGTAGGTCCCGCTGCCGCGCTGATCGAGGACCACCGTGGCGACGGCGAAGTTGTCCAGGCGGATCTGCAGGTGGCCGTAGGCCGTCTTCCCCTCGCCGGGACCGGTGACGGTGACGGTGACCGGCTCGGCCACCTCGGTCTCCTTGCCGACGGACACGATGGTCGCCCGCTCGAAGCCGGAGTACGCCTGGGCCGCAACGCGATCGGACGGAACGCCCGCCGCGCCGAGACGGGAGTCGGTGCGGTCCACCGTCTCCACGGTGACGCCGGAGACGGGGGTCACCTCGACCGAGGCCTCGCCGTCGCGGGTGGCGGTGCCGTCGTGCAGGCCGCGCAGCCGACGCAGCGGGGTGAACCGCCACGCCTCGTCCTTCGCCGAGGGCACCTCGAAGGCGTTCACGTCGAAGGACGTGAACACCTCGCCCTTGTTCAGCGCCGGGCTCAGCCCATTGGTCGCTCCGCGGGCTCCGCTCCGGTGAGCCTCGGCGGCCTCGGCAACGTTCTCGACCGGCATCAGCCGACGGCTCCTTCCATCTGCAGCTCGATCAGGCGGTTCAGCTCGAGCGCGTACTCCATGGGCAGTTCCTTGGCGATCGGCTCGACGAAGCCGCGCACCACCATCGCCATCGCCTCGTCCTCGGTGAGGCCGCGGCTCATCAGGTAGAACAGCTGGTCCTCGCTCACCTTGGAGACGGTGGCCTCGTGGCCCATCGTCACGTCGTCCTCGCGGATGTCGACGTAGGGGTAGGTGTCGGAGCGGCTGATCGTATCCACCAGCAGCGCATCGCATTTCACGGTCGACTTCGAGCCGTGCGCGCCCTTGTTGACCTGGACCAGGCCGCGGTACGAGGCCCGCCCACCGCCGCGCGCCACCGACTTCGACACGATGGTCGAGGAGGTGTGCGGCGCCAGGTGCAGCATCTTCGCGCCGGTGTCCTGATGCTGGCCCTCGCCCGCGAACGCCACCGACAGCACCTCGCCCTTGGCGTGCTCGCCGGTCATCCAGACCGCCGGGTACTTCATGGTGACCTTGGAACCGATATTGCCGTCGATCCACTCCATGGTCGCGCCCGCACCCGCCTTGGCCCGCTTGGTGACCA
Source organism: Nocardia sp. CDC159 (assembly GCF_023740735.1). Taxonomy (GTDB): domain Bacteria; phylum Actinomycetota; class Actinomycetes; order Mycobacteriales; family Mycobacteriaceae; genus Nocardia; species Nocardia pulmonis. Next base: position 154,575 of record NZ_JAMRXH010000010.1, on the reverse strand, counting down.
GGTTGTAGACGTTGTTGGACCAGTTCTGGATGGTGGTGTAGCGGCAGCGGCCGCCGTCCTTGACGATGATCTCCACGACCGCCGAATGCAGCGAGTCGGACTTGTAGATCGGCGCGGTGCAGCCCTCGACGTAGTGCACGTAGGCGCCCTCGTCGACGATGATCAGGGTCCGCTCGAACTGGCCCATGTTCTCGGTGTTGATCCGGAAGTAGGCCTGCAGCGGGATGTCGACGTGCACGCCCGGCGGCACGTAGATGAACGAACCGCCCGACCACACGGCCGTGTTCAGCGCGGAGAACTTGTTGTCGCCCGCCGGGATGACCGAGCCGAAGTACTGCTTGAACAGCTCCGGATGCTCCTTGAGACCGGTATCGGTGTCGAGGAAGATGACGCCCTGGGACTCCAGGTCCTCGCGGATCTGGTGATACACGACCTCGGACTCGTACTGGGCGGCCACACCGGCGATCAGGCGCTGCTTCTCCGCCTCCGGGATGCCCAGCTTGTCGTAGGTGTTCTTGATGTCCTCGGGCAGCTCGTCCCAGCTGGCGGCCTGCTTCTCCGTGGAGCGCACGAAGTACTTGATGTTGTCGAAGTCGATGCCGTCGAGGTTGGAACCCCAGTTCGGCATCGGCTTGCGATCGAAGATGCGCAGCGCCTTCAGGCGGATGTCGAGCATCCACTCGGGCTCGTTCTTCTTGGCCGAGATGTCGCGCACGACCTCCTCGGACAGACCTCGCTTGGCACTGGCACCGGCGACATCCGAGTCAGCCCAGCCGTAGCCGTACTTGCCCAGGGAGGCGATCGTCTCCTCCTGGGACAGCGGCTGCACCTGGTCGGTGGTCGTCGTCATTCGGCACTCCTTCCGGAGTCGTTCGTGGTCTCCGCTGCGGGCTGGGCAGCGGCCTCATCTGAGTTCTGGTTGTCGCCACTCGTATTCGGCAGTACGAACAGCGGGACGTGGGTGGTGCAGGCGCAATCGCCGTTGGCGATGGTCGCCAGCCGTTGCACGTGGGTGCCGAGCAGGTCGCGGAACGCCTCCAGCTCGGCGGCGCACAGCTCCGGGAATTCCTCGGCGACGTGCGATACCGGGCAATGATGTTGGCAGATCTGCACACCCGCTCCCACTTTGCGGGTCGAGGCCGCGAATCCGGCGTCGGTGAACGCCTCCGCGATCTCGTCGGCCTTGGCGGCCGTGGCGTCGGGCGTATGCCGGGCGAGCTTGTCGATTCCGGCCACGATCGTGGCGACCCGCTGCCGGGCGAAATCGACGATCGCCCGGTCCCCGCCGATCGCGCGCAGCTGGCGCATGGCCGCACCCGCGAGATCGTCGTAGGCGTGGCCCAGGCGGCCGCGGCCCGCGGCGGTGAGCTGATACTGCTTGGCGGGCCGGCCGCGGCCCTTCTGCTGCCACGGCGCGGACCGGGTCGCGCGCGCCTCACCGGATTCGATCAGCGCGTCCAGATGCCGACGCACCCCGGCCGGGCTCAGGCCCAGTCGCTGACCAATGGCGGTCGCGGTGATCGGGCCCTCCTCCAGCAGCAGCTGGACGACCGCCGCGCGGGTCTGCCCCTCCGCCGTCGGCGTCGCGGGCACGACAGCGGTCCGGGCGTCGTTGCGACGCCCGGCTTCCGTCTCCACGTTCCGCAAACCCACGGTTTTCACAACATCAGTGTGACGGAATTCCTTCCCGCATTCTAGTAAGGGTGACCTGAGTAAACGGCCGCCGCACCGGGGGTTCGTGCCTATTCCGCCGGTCGGTGTGATGATTTCCGCACTTCCCACACATAACGGAACGGTCGCGGCCGCCGTGCGCGAGACGAATCCCGCAATATCGCGACGGCGAACTAGGCTCAGCAGCGTGGTGGCACTCGAGGGCGCTCGGCGCAGCATGGTGGAGTGGGGACGCCGGGCCTTGGGCCTGGATGTCCCGCCCGCCGATCACACCATCGCCGTCCTGCACAGCGTGGAGACCGAGGTCCCCGGACTGGATGCGCGAGAGACCCGTCAACTCGGGCGGATTCGGCTACTCGGGGCCACCGGGACGGTCCTGATCGGCATCAGCGCCCTGGGGGTGGCCGCGCAGCCGGTGCTACAGAATCCGGTCTCCGGGGTGCGCGTGATCGGAGTGTTCGCGCGCTGGCAGACCTCGTCGCTGGCGCTGTCGATGATCGGCACGGTGCTGGTCGTGCTGGCGTGGTTGCTGTTGGGGCGCTTCGCCGTCGGCGGACTCGGCGGCGAGCCGGTGCACCGGCTGAGCCGGTCCCAGCTCGATCGGACCCTGCTGCTGTGGATTCTGCCGCTGTCGGTCGCGCCGCCGCTGTACTCCACCGACGTGTATTCCTATCTGGCGCAGAGCGAGATCGCCAAGCGCGGGATGGACCCCTATGTGGTGGGTCCGGCGCAGGGGCTCGGCGTGGGCGATGTGCTGACGATGAACGTGCCCAACATCTGGCGCGAGACGCCCGCGCCCTATGGCCCGCTCATCCTGTGGATCGGGCGCGGCATCTCGCAGCTGACCGGGGACAACATCATCATCGGCGTGTGGTGCCACCGACTCATCGCACTCGGCGGGGTGGCGCTGATCGTCTGGGCGCTGCCGCGGCTGTCGCGACGCTGCGGCGTCGCGGGGGTGAGCGCGCTGTGGCTCGGCGCGGCGAATCCGCTGGTGCTGTTCCACCTGGTGGCGGGCGTGCACAACGACGCGATCATGCTCGGGCTGATGCTCGCGGGCCTGGAGTTCTGCCTGCGGGCGATCTCGGACGAGGGCCGTGAGGTCGACAACCGGTTCGATCGGCGGGAGTGGACGCTGCTGATCTTCGGCGTGGTCGTCATCGCGCTGTCGTCGACGATCAAGATCTCCTCGTTGATAGCGCTGGGCTTCGTCGGCATGGCGCTGGCCCGGCGCTGGGGTAGGGGCATCCGGTCGGTGCTGGCGTCGGCCGCGCTGCTGGGCGCGATCGCCCTTGCCACAACGCTTTTCGTGAGCCTGGCCAGCGGGCTGGGGTTCGGCTGGCTCTATACGCTCAACACCGCCAGCGTGGTGCGCAGCTGGATGTCGATGCCGACCGCCATCGGCATCATCACCGGATTCGGCGGCGTGTTGCTGGGGCTGGGCGATCACACCACCGCCCTGCTGAGCATCACCCGGCCGATCGCGCTCGCCGTGGCGGGCTTCGTCACCCTGCGCATGCTCATCGCCACCTGGACCGGGCGGTTGCCCGCGGTCGGCGCGCTGGGCGTCTCACTGGGCGCGATCGTCTTGCTCATGCCCGTGGTGCAACCCTGGTATCTGCTCTGGGCGATCGTGCCGCTGGCCGCGTGGGCGACCACCCCGGCATTCCGGGTCCCGGCGGTGGCGTTCTCGGCGGTGGTGAGCGTGATGCTGATGCCGCGCGGTGCGGATTACGGGGTCTTCCAGATCATCGAGGCCGCGATCGCGGCGGTGGTGGTGACGGTGTCGTTCATCGTCGCGACGCGGAATCTGTTGCCGTGGCGCAAACCTGCGGGGGTGTCTGCTCCGTCACAGCGGGCCGCGGCCTACGGTATTTCTTCGTGAGCGCGCCCCCTGAGCCTGCCGTCCGCGTCGACGGTGTCGTGAAACGGTACGGCGACGTCACCGCGGTCGACGGGCTCAGCTTCGAGGTGCACCGCGCCGAGGTGCTGGCCCTGCTGGGCCCCAATGGCGCGGGCAAGACCACGACCGTGGAGATGTGCGAGGGCTTCGGCGCGCCCGATGCCGGTGCGGTGCGGGTGCTGGGTCTGGATCCGATCGCCGACTCCGACGCGCTGCGACCGCGCATCGGGGTGATGCTGCAGGGTGGCGGCGCCTATCCCGGGTCGCGGGCCGGGGAGATGCTGGATCTGGTCGCCGCCTATTCGGCCGATCCGCTGGATCCGGACTGGCTGCTGGACACCCTCGGCCTGCACGAGGCGCGCCGCACGCCGTATCGACGGCTGTCCGGCGGGCAGCAGCAGCGGCTGGCGCTCGCGTGCGCGCTGGTGGGACGGCCGGAGCTGGTATTCCTCGACGAGCCCACCGCGGGGATGGACGCGCAGGCGCGACATCTGGTGTGGGAGTTGATCGATGCGCTGCGCCGCGACGGGGTGAGCGTGCTGCTGACCACGCACATGATGGACGAGGCCGAGCAGCTGGCCGACCGACTGGTCATCATCGACCACGGCCGGATCGTCGCCGAGGGCACCCCCGCCGAGGTGACCTCCGCGGGCGCCGAGGGGCAGCTGCGCTTCACCGCACCGCCGAAGTTGAACCTGGGCCTGCTGAAAAGCGCCCTGCCGGAGGGCTTCTCCCCCACCGAGACCTCCCCCGGCTCCTATCTGCTGCAGGGCGACATCACCCCGCAGGTGCTGGCCACGGTGACGGCGTGGTGCGCCCGGATCGACGTGCTGCCCACCGACATTCGCATCGATCAGCGGCGGCTCGAGGACGTCTTCCTGGAGTTGACCGGGCGGGAGCTACGCGGGTGATGAGGAGTACTGCCGTGACCACGTCGACCGAACGTTTCGCACCGGGCACCTTCACCCCCGCTCCGCGCCCCGCGGCCCGGCCCGCGATGCTGGCGGCCCAGACTCGCATGGAGCTGATCCTGTTGCTGCGCAACGGCGAACAGCTGCTGCTGACCATGTTCATTCCGATCGCGCTGCTGATCGGGCTGACCCTGCTGCCGATCAGCGGTCTCGGCGAGCACCGCGTGGATCGGATCGTGCCCGCGGTGATGATGGTGGCGATCATGTCCACCGCGTTCACCGGGCAGGCCATCGCGGTCGGATTCGATCGGCGCTACGGCGCACTGAAACGGCTGGGCGCCACCGCATTACCGCGCTGGGGCATCGTCGGCGGCAAATGCGCCGCGGTGCTGATCGTGGTGGTGCTGCAATCGGTGCTGCTGGGAGCCATCGGCGCGGCGCTGGGCTGGCGGCCCTCGCTCGGCGGGCTGATCTGCGGAGCGGCCGTGATCGCCCTGGGCACCGCCACTTTCGCGGCGCTGGGGCTGCTGCTCGGCGGCACGCTCAAGGCCGAGATCGTGCTGGCGCTGGCCAATATCCTGTGGTTCGTCATGCTGGGCACCTCCAGCCTCGTCTTCGCCGCCGGCAATGTGCCGCACTGGTTGAGCGTGGCCGCCCGGATCATTCCATCCGGGGCGCTGGCCCAGGCGCTGGAACAGGCCCAGCGGCTCGAGGTCGACTGGTACGGGTTGATCGTGCTCGTCGGATGGGGTGTGGTCGGCGGCTATTTCGCGGTCCGCTGGTTCCGTTTCGACTGATCGATCAGCCCGCTTACGCGGTGGGCAGCAGCCGCTGGGCGAGTAGCGCGGTCACCGCGGTCAGCAGCAACAGGGCGATGATGTAGCCCGAGAACAGGGCCGGGTGCGCGGCGAACTGCTGCTTCAGCGCGGGAGTGGTGCCGCCGAAAACCGCGGAGGTGATGCTGTACGGCAGTGCCATCACGGTGACCCGATGGCGGGCCGGGGCGAGCATCGCGGTGGCTCCCGGCAGGATCGCCGCCAGGGTGACCACGCAGACCGCGGAGACGACGATGAGTATCCAGTAGGTCGAGAGGGTGGCCGAATTCAGCAGCAGTTGCATCGGCAGCGTCGCGATCGCCAGCACGATCGCGGCACCGGCCATCCAGCGCAGCGCACCGAATCGCTGTGCGAGCGTGCCGAACAGCGGGGCGGCGGCCATATACGCCAGCTGCGCGACCACACCCGCCCAGAGCACCTGCGCGTCGGGCATTTTCAGCACGGTGATCGCATAGCTGGTCGGCGCGGTGATCCACAGGTAGTACGACGAGAGCGTGCCCGCGGTGAGCCCCGCCACGGCCAGACCCGGCCCGAGCAGCGCCCGCCACTCCCGCCGCCAGGTCACCGGTTCGGTTGGGCCGGGCCGGGTTTCGGGCAGCGCGCGCCGGGCGAGCAGGAAGATCACCGAACCCGCCGCGGCCACCAGGAACGGGATGCGCCACAGTCCGTCCCGCAGCGCCGCCGCGCCGAATCCCGCCGCCAGTCCGGCCACGAACAGATTCGCGGCGATGGTTCCCAGGCCGTAGAAGATCGAGTACACGCTCGTGCCCGCGATGCGCCGGCCGGGCGGGGCGGTCTCGTAGAGATACGCCTGGGCCACGGCCTGTTCGCCGCCGAAGGAGAAGCCGAGCAGCAGCCGCCAGAGCAGCAGCAGGATCGGCGCCGCGGCGCCGATCGTGGCGTGGCCCGGCGTGATCGCCATGCCCAGCGTCGCCACGCCCGCGAGCGCGAGGGACAACATCAGCGCCGGTCGCCGCCCGCGCCGATCGGCCACCCGGCCCAGCACCAGCGCGCCGATCGGCCGGATCACGAAACCGACGGCGAAGACGCCGAAGCCGTAGAGCACCGACCGGGCCAGGTCGTTGCCGAAGTACTGCGGTGCGAAGTAGACGACGGTCAGTCCGTACAGCGACCACTCGTAGGCTTCGAGCGCGGCGCCCGCGGCAATCGCGGCGATCCGGCGGGCCGGACGCACGGACGGGGAGATCACGGTATTCATAGGCGGGCCCACCCTACACAGCGGTCACTTCCCTACTCCCCGAGCCGGTCCACCGCCTCTCGCAGGGCGCGGAATTCCGCGGCCAGGCCGTCGATCGTGTAATGCGCGTTGAGCCCGCTCGGATTGGGCAGCACCCAGACCTCGGTGTCGCCGAGGGCTTCCGGTTGGCGGCCGACGGTGGTGCGGGGGCGGTCGAAGGCCGTGCGGTAGGCCCCGAGGCCCAGCACGGCGAGCACCCGGGGCCGGTAGGTCGCGACGCGTTCGCGCAGGGCGATGCCGCCGTCGCGCAGCTCCTGTTTGGTCAGCTCGTCGGCCTTGGCGGTGGTGCGCGGCGCGACATTGGTGATGCCCAGGCCCAGATCGAGCAGCGCCTGCTGCTCGTCGGGGCGCAATTGCCGGGGCGTGAAACCCGAGCGATGCAGGGCGGGCCAGAAGCGATTGCCGGGGCGGGCGAAGTGATAGCCCGTCGCGCCCGACCACAGTCCCGGATTGATGCCGCAGAACAGCACGCGCAGGCCGGGGGCGACCAGATCCGGAATCGTCACATCGCGCGCGGCGGCCAGATCGTCGGGGGTGGGGCGGTAGGTCGGGGCGGAACGCGGCATCCGATCAGTCTGCCGGATGCGACAAACGACATCTTGTAGTAGCCCGGCCGATTCGGCCCGATGGGCGGCGACTACGATCGGTGCGTGCTGACTCGCGCCTTTCTGCGACTGGTCGACCTGCTGCCGCTGCCCTCGTTGCGGGCGCAGCGGATCATCGCGCTCGCGGTGATTCTCTCGCAGGCCGGGATCTCCGTGACCGGCGCGATCGTGCGCGTCACCTCCTCCGGACTGGGCTGCCCCACCTGGCCGCAGTGCTTCCCGGGTAGTTTCACCCCGGTCGCGCACGCCGAGGTGCCGGTGCTGCATCAGACCGTCGAATTCTCCAATCGGCTGCTGACTTTCGTCGTCACGCTGTGCGCGGCGCTCGTGGTGCTGGCCGTGGTCCGCGCGCGGCGGCGGCGCGAGGTGCTGGTGTACGCGTGGCTGATGCCGGGCGGGACGGTGGTGCAGGCGGTGATCGGCGGCATCACGGTGCGGACCGGTCTGCTGTGGTGGACCGTCGCCCTGCACCTGCTGGCCTCGATGTTCATGGTGTGGCTGGCGGTGCTGCTGTACGCCGAGATCGGCGAGCCCGACGACGGCGTGCAGGTGTCGCAGGTGCCCGCGCCGCTGCGGTGGCTGACCGCACTGGGCGCAATCGCCTTGGGCGCCACGCTGGTCGCGGGCACGCTGGTGACCGGGGCCGGGCCGCATGCGGGCGACAAGAGTATCGAGAAGCCGGTGCCGCGGTTGCAGGTCGAGATCGTGACGCTCGTGCACGCGCACGCGCAGTTGCTGGTCGCCTATCTGGCGCTGCTGATCGGGCTGGGCTTCGGCCTCGCCGCGGTCGGCATGACCCGGGCGATCCGGGTGCGCTACCTCGTGCTGATCGCCCTGGTGTGCGCGCAGGGCCTGGTCGGTGTCGTGCAGTACTTCACCGATGTGCCCGCCGCGCTGGTGGCCGTGCACGTCGGCGGCGCGGCCGCGTGCACGGCCGCCACCGCCGCGCTGTGGGCGGCGCTGCGGACGCGCGAGAAGGTCGGCGCCGCAGCGGCTTCGGCGGTCGCGCAGCCCGCCTGAGCGGGCCGGGCGTGACCACCTCGGGTGTCGTACCGGATAATTCCGCCATGCCGACCTACGCCTACCGCTGCCGCGAGTGCGGCGAGACCTTCGAACTCGTCCGGCCGATGAGCGAATCCGGTGCTGCCGCACCGTGTCCGGGCGGGCATGCCGACACCGTCAAACTGCTCACCACGATCGCGCTGACCGGATCCGCCGGTGCGCCCGCCGCCGCGCCCGCGCCCGCGGCGGGCGGCTGTTGCGGCGGCGGGTGCTGCGGCTAGGGGGCCCAGTCCGCACTCATGGTGTTCTGGAAGGCCAGGATTCGGCCCTCGCGCACGACGAGGGTCTGCACGCTGTCGTAGTGCCCCTGCCGGGGGCCGTCGGCCACGTCGAGAGCCGTGGCCGTGTGGAGCAGCGTCGTGTCCTCCGACAGCGGGCGGCGGTCCAGTTCCCACATCTTCAAATGACTGTTGCAATAGATGGTGTCGAGGATCTTGCGCGCCGACGCCTCGATCTCGGCCCGGCCGCGCTGCAGTCGAGCCACCACGTCGACGAAGTCGGCATCCTCGCTGAAATGGTCGGCCCACGCCTGACTGTCCCGGCGATTCCAGGCGTCGGCGAGTCCTTCGATAATCCGCTCGATGGTCACGAGCATCCCTCCTCCTATACTTGGAACATCGATCCAAAAGTTGGAACGTTGTTCTAGAAGGAGCATACATGGCCGATGATCTGCCGGGACTAGTGCGGCTGCGGGACCGCCGCGAGGCGCTGACGCTGCGCACGATCCTCACCGCGGCCCGGCGGCTGTTCGCCGAGCGCGGCTACGCGCGCACCCCGATCCGGCTGATCGCCCAGGAGGCGGGCGTCGCGCCGCAGACGATCTACGCCCACTTCGGCTCCAAGGCGGGGGTGCTGACCGGCCTGGTCGATCTGCTCGACGACGAGACCGGCATGCCGGATCTGATCGCCGCCGCGAACCGAAGCTCCGATCCCGCAACACTTCTCGGCCTGCTGGCCGCGGCCGCCCGCCGGATCCGCGAGAACTGCGGCGATATCGTCACGATGCTCGCCTCGGGCGCCGCGGTGGATCCGGATATCGCCGCCACCCAAGCGGAAGGCCAGCGCCGCAATCGCCTTGCCGTGGAAATGATCGTCGGCCGCATTCGCGCGGCGGGGGCGCCGGTCGCCCCGCGCGCGGCCGACGTGGCGGTCGCGCTGATGAGTCTCGGCGTGCACGACAGCCTCGTCGCCGAGGCCGGCTGGTCCTATGACGAATACGAGACCTGGCTGTCCGACATGCTTTTCACCGCCGTCGTCCAGAACGCGGCGGAAGCGCCCACGCCCTGAACGACATTCGCGCCCTGCCTCATCGTCGCGCGGGCAGCGCGGCATCCTTGTGCCCGGCCACGATCTCGCTGAGCCGGAAGACCGCGCGCGGGTCCGGCAGCACATGCTGTTTGGCGAACACCGCGACCCGTGCCAGGCGGCGCACCGCGACGGTGAAAACCCCTGGGGGCCGCGCGATCCCGAGAGTGTCGATCACATGTTCTTCGGAGAACGCCAGGGCCAGCCAGCGGCCGAACCAGCGCAGCGGCCGGGGAAACCAGCGCGTGGCGAACTGATCGAGCAGTGCGTTCGCCAGCCGCTGTCCGGCCGGTGAATACGCGAAATGCGGACCGTGTTCGTAGGACTCGAGCAGTTCTTCCATGCCGTGCCAGGTGTGTGGAATATCGGTGACGCCCAGCCTTTCCGATACCGCGCGCCAATGCCGGAGCTGGGCACGGCGCTCGGTGTCGCTCAGGCCGGGCGCCCCCGCGATTCGGCGCAGGAGCCGGTCGTAGATGAGCGTGAAGACCGCGGCACTGTGCTGGAAGGTATGCGCCGGCATCGGCCAGGTACGGGCGACGCCGGAGTGCCAGTGGCGCACCTGGTCGAGGCCTTCGCGGCTCGCGGCGTCGAACACTCCGTCGTCGATCCAGGAGAACAGCTGGAACATGGTCTCATCGGCGCGTCGGATGCCGTGCTCGTACACCATTCCCGTCCCGTCGCGGTCCACCGCGGCCGCCGACTCCGGTGGTCCGGCGAAGCGGACGAAACCGACGGTATAGAACAGATGCACCACGAGCAGGCTCCTCGGGAGCAGTCGGCAGCTGGTCAGGCGCACGATTCGCGCGCTGTCCGCCTCGGAATCGAGGCGTTCGATCTCGGCGCGCATCCATTTGCAGCCACGCTTCTGGGTTGTCATCGAATCTTTCCGATCACCGGTGGGTTGGGGCATTGTCCGCGAGCTCGTGCGCCGCGACCGGAGCGGGAGGGGTGCGCAGCAGGGCCACGGTCAGCACCGCGCCCAGCGCCGCCAGTGCGGCCGCCGCGGCGAAGGCGACGTTGAGACCGGCGCGGTAGGCATCGGCCGCGGTCCAGTGGCGGGTCACGAGGTCGGCGAGTAGGAGCACGGCGGTGACTCCGAGTCCCGATCCGACGCGCTGGGCGGTATTGACAATGCCGGCGGCGATTCCGGCGTCGGCGGTGTCGACCGAGGTCACCGCGGGTGCGGTGACGCCGACGAAGGCCGCGGGCAGGCCGATGCCGAGCAGCACCGCGCCGGGCAGCACGTCGATCGGGTAGTCGCCGTGTGCGGGCAGGCGGGCGAACCAGGCCATGGCCAGGGCCTGCAGTCCAAGGCCCGCCGCCAGCACTCGCCACGGACCGAAACGATCCAGCGCGAAGGGAATCAGGCTGCGGGAGACGACGATATTCACCACCGCCACGGGCAGCACCGCCAGACCGGACGCGGTCGGGCTGTAGCGCTGCGTGTTCTGCAGGTACAGCGCCAGCAGCGCGAAGGTGGGCACATGCGCCGCGCCCACGAGTGCGTTCACCACGGCCGACCCGCTCACCTGACGAATCCCGAACAGCCGCAACGGCATCAGCGGATGTGGGCTGCGGGCCTCGAGGAATACGAAGCCGCCCAGCAGCGCGAGCCCCACGCCGAGCAGGATGGCAGCGGGAACACGACTCGACTGGTCGCCGAGCGCACCGATGGCATAGCCGACGATCAGCAGCCCGGCCGTGCCGGTGACGGCGCCGGGCACGTCGAGCCGACCCAGGACCCGACTCGACCATGTCGGATCCGGCGGCAGCAACCGGGCGAAGGCGCAGGCGAGCACCCCGACCGGGAGATTGATCAAAAAGACCGACGGCCATCCGAACAGATCGGTGAGCGGTCCGCCGACCGCGGTGCCGATGGCCGCACCGGCAGCGCCCATGGCACTCCAGACCCCGAAGGCGCGATGGCGCGCGGCCGGTTCGGTGAACGCCCTGGTGAGCAGGGCCAGCTGGGCGGGGATGACCACGGCCGCGCCGAGCCCCTGCAACGCCCGGGCGGCGATCAGCACCGCGGGCGTGGTGGCGAGTCCGGCCAGGGCGGAGGCCACCGTGAACACCGCGATGCCGCCGACGAAAACCCGCCGCGGTCCGAGCAGATCGGCGGCGCGCCCACCCAGCAGCAGAAATCCGCCGAAGGCCAGCAGGTAGGCGTTGGTCACCCAGCCCAATCCCGCCTCGTCGAGCCCGAGCTCGTCGCCGATGCTGGGCAGCGTCACATTCAGCACCGTCGTGTCCAGGAAGATCACCAGTTCGACGACCGTGATCAGCAACAGGATCATGTAACACCTTCTCACTAGAGCAGCACTACAGTCAGATTTCACTGTAGTGGCGCTCTAGTCAAGTAGAATTCGGGATATGGCAGGCAAAACCACCGGTGTTCGCGCCGCCAAGACGACGGCGAACCGAGCGAAGATGCTGGCGGCGGCACGGGAACTGTTCACCACCCGCGGCTATCCGGCGACCACGATGAAGGCCATCGCCGAGGAGGCGGGCATGGCCGTGCAGACGCTGTATTTCACCTTCGCGACCAAGCGCGCGATCCTGGCCGAGCTACTCGACATCGAGATCGCCGGGGACAGCGAACCCATCGCCACCATGGAACGGCCCTGGTTCGCTGCCGCGGTGGCCGCACCGCCCGCCGAGCAGATCGAGCGCCAGGTCGCCGCGGCGGCGGCGATTCTGGCCAGGGTCGGTCCGCTGTTGGAGGTGATCCGATCGGCCGCGGCGACGGACCCGGAACTCGCCGAGATGTGGCAGACCAATATCGCGCAGCGGCATACCGTCCAACTCCGTCTCGCCGCGGCCCTGGCCGCCAAAACGCCACTGCGGGAAGGGATCACCCCGGCCCGCGCCGCCGATATCGCCCTGGCCGTGCTCGCGCCCGAGACCTACCAGCTGCTGGTTCACCAGCGCGGTTGGACTGGCGCACAATGGGAATCGTGGGCCACCGACGCGCTCACCCTGCAGTTGCTCCCGCCCCGGGGGAAGGACGACCGATGAGCGTGCTCGTGCTGGGCGGGTATGGGACGGTCGGCACCCACCTGGTCCGTTTTCTGCGCGCGGACGGGATTGCGGTGCTCGCGGCCGGACGCGATCCGGCACGTGCCGACCGGGTGGTCGATCTGGCCGCGGTCGACGGTTTCGGGACCGCGCTGTCCGGGGTGTCGGTGGTGGTCGATTGCGCAGGCGCCGAGGATATTCGGCTCGCCGCGGAGTGCGCCCGGCGCGAAATTCCGTTCGTCGAGATTTCCGCGACCTCCGACTACGTGCAGGCATTGGAACAGCTCGAGGGACCGATAGCGCTCGGAATCGGCTTGGCGCCCGGCCTGACCACCCTGCTCGCCGCCGAGGCGCTGAGGGACCGCCCCGGCCCGGTCGACATCATGATCGGCCTCGGCTCCGGTGAGCGGCACGGCCCCGCCGCGACGGCCTGGACCTATCGCCTACTGGGACAACACTTCCCCGACCCCGACGGCACCAGGGTCCGCAACTTCACCGGACCCGCGAAGTTCCCGATTCCCGAAGCGGCCGGATACCGGCCGTTCCCCGCACTGCGCGCCGACTTCGCCGACCAGCACCGGCTCACGCGCGAATTCGGCGTCCCGGTCCGCACCTACCTCAGACTGGACTCCCGCCCGGCGACGGCCGGGCTGGCCGCCCTGACCTGGGCCCCCGCGCTGCGATCGCTGGCACCGTCTCGAATGCCGGGCGGCGATCGCTGGGTCGCACTGGCCCGCGCCGCCGACGGGTCGACCCGATGGGCGACCGGTCGCGGCCAATCCGCGGCCACCGCCGCGATCGCGGCCGCCACCATCCGGGAATTGGCGCGCAACCGGATAACCGCACCGACATGGATCCACGAAATACTCGAGCTCGACCGACTGCGCCGCGATCCACCGGCAGCGGACATCGAATTCGGAACTGCCTGACGCCGCGGCAGCCCCTGTCTTCGCCGTCCCCGCAATTGCGGGCATGTTGGACAGCAGCCACCAAAGATACTGTGGCCGCGCACGTTTCAACGAGGCGAAAGGCATTTCGTGAAGTATTTCGGTATCAGGACCCTGGCCGCCGGTGTGGCCGTTCTCGCGATCGGCGCCGGGGCGGCACCCGCACTGGGTGCCGGCATCCCCCTGGAATCCGCGACGAACAGCTCGGCGACGGAGGTGAATGGCACCACGGTGGACAGCGGTTCGTCGAAGTCGCTGTCGGAGCTGCTCCTGAGCGGGTCCACCGGAAAGAAGTGCCCGCCCGCGTCGACCTGCTGATCTTCCAGGTCTCCCGATGGGAACGCCCCGGTACCAATGGACCGGGGCTTCTCTTTCGCTCAGGCCGTGGCGTGGGGGCCGATCCAGTCGGCGAACAGGCGGTCGATGCCGCCGGTGAGCCGTTGGATGGTCAGCCAGGTGTTCACCTCGGCGGCCAGGAGGGGGTCGTTCTCGCGGATGAGGAAGATCTTGTCGAAGGAGTCGAAGGGGTGGTCGGGGTGCAGGACCACTAGGCCGGGGTGCAGGCGGGTGCGGTAGCGGCCCTCGACCGCGTCGGTGACGAAGACGTCGGCGTTGCCCTGGGTGAGCTGGTCGAAGATGGTGATGTTGTCCGGCCAGAGGATGAGGTGGGCGTCGGGGAAGTGGGTGCGAGCGAAGGTTTCGTTGGTGCCGCCGCGGTTGACGATCACACGGACCTCGGGGCGGTTGATCCGATCGATCGTGGCATATTCGTCGGCGTTCTCGGCGCGGGTGATGGGCGCCTTGCCGTCGGTGCCGTAGGCGACCGAGAAGTCGGCGTATTCGCGCCGGGCCGGGGAGTCGGAGATGCCACCCACCGCCAGATCGCAGTGCAGGGCGGCGAAGTCGGTTTTCAGCGAGGCCCAGGTGGTCGGCACGAAGCGGACGGGCCGGCGGATCATCTCGGCCAGCCCGCGGGTGAGTTCGATGTCGACGCCGCGGTAGCCGCCGTTGCCGTCGGCCACCGCATAGGGCGGGTAGTCACCGGGGGTGCACACCCGCAGCTGCGCCGCGTCCTGCGCGTGCGCCGGAATCGCCAGCGCGACAACGGAAAGCACGGTGGCCGCGAGCGCGGCCGCGTACCGGCGAACCCCCATGCTCAGCGCTCGTTACGCGCCCTGGGGAAGCGGCTCTGATGGGCGACCCACCCGGCCATCTTCGCCCAGTGCCCCCGCGCCGGATTGGCCGCGGCGCTGGTGTCGCGATCCCAGTGCTCGGTCTCGGTGACGCCCTCGACGGCCTCGACCACGGCCTTGGCGGTCGCCAGATCGTCGACCACCCGATCGCCGAGCACGCCGTCGGCGCCGACGAGGGTGATCCGCACGCCGATGCGCCCGATCGGCTGCAGCACGGCGGTGGCCGAACCGCCGTGAGCGGCGACGAACTTACGCACCGAGGTGATGACGGCGGACGACGGCTTGGTCACGGTGGCGGTGTCGGTCATGCCGATCAGTTTACCGATGGGTAAGGTCGCGTCCAGCGGGTGCCGCGGACAGTGCGCGCGGGCCGGTGTAGAACTGGATTCCATGCGCGCCATTCAGGTTTCCGAGCACGGCGGTCCCGAGGTCCTGAAGTACGCGGAAGTGCCCGACCCGCAGCCGGGCCCGGGGCAGCTGCTGGTCCAGACCGAGGCGATCGGCGTCAATTACATCGATACCTACTTCCGCACCGGCGCATATCCGCAGGACGTGCCCTACATCCCCGGTTCGGAGGGCGCCGGCGTGGTGCGGGCGGCCGGCGACGGGGTGGGCGAATTCCGGATCGGCGACCGGGTGGCGTGGGCGGCCGCGCCGGGCAGTTATGCCGAGCGGGTGCTCGTACCGGCGGCGGTCGCCGTGCCGGTGGCAGACGGCGTCGAGCCCGCGGTGGCGGCCTCGGCGCTGCTGCAGGGCATGACCGCGCACTACCTGGTCGAATCGATCCATCGGCCCGAACCCGGTGCGGCGGTGCTCGTGCACGCCGGTGCGGGCGGCGTGGGCCTGCTGCTGACCCAGCTGGCGGCGGCCAAGGGCGCGCGGGTGATCACGACCGTCTCCAGCGACGAGAAGGAGGCGCTCTCGCGCGAGGCGGGCGCGGCCGAGGTGCTGCGCTACGGCGACGATCTCGCCGATCGGGTGCGCGAGCTCACCGGCGGCGAGGGTGTGGCGGCGGTGTACGACGGCGTCGGTAGGGCGACGTTCGAGGCGAGCCTGGCGTCGCTGCGGATTCGCGGCATGCTGGCGCTGTTCGGCGCGGCCAGCGGGCCGGTGCCGCCATTCGATCTGCAGCGGCTCAACCGAGCCGGATCGCTGTTCGTCACCCGCCCGACGCTGGCGCACTACACCCGCACCCGCGACGAATTGCTCTGGCGCGCGGGCGATATCTTCGATGCGATCGCCAAGGGCACGCTGCGCGTGCGCGTCGGTGCGACCTATCCGCTCGCGGAAGCCGAACGGGCACACCGGGATCTGGAGGGCCGCAAGACCACCGGCTCGATCGTATTGCTGCCATAGGTCTTTCGCGTCAGTAGTCGCGGCCGGTCAGGCCGCGGTAGACGAATCGGGTCAGACCGTCGACCGCCTGATCGTCGGTCAGCTCGACCGCGCCCTCCGCCACCGCCTGCAGCAGCGCGTGCATCATCAGGAACATCATCGCCAGGCTGCCCTCGCGCGTGCTCGGCAGCCGTAGGCCCGCGGCGTCGAAACCGTCGAGGTGATCGGCCACCTCCGCCCGCCCCTCGGCGGCGAAACGGCTTGCCAGCTGGGCGAATTCGTCATTGACCAGCGCGGCCTGGTCGACCGCGCGCAGCACCGGCCAGTGCCGACGCGCGAAATCCCAGTAGGCGCGCACGTGGTAGTGCACCGCCTCCGGATCGGTGAAATCCGGTTTGTGCTCGCGCTGCTCCGCCGCGGCGTCACCCTCCGCACCGAAATCCCGAAGCAGCGCCTGCAGCAGTTCCTCCTTGCTCGCGAAGTGGTTGTAGAAGGAACCGGCGGCGCGACCGGCGGCCGTGGTGATGTCGGTGATCTTGGTGTTCAGATAGCCGCGTTCGGCGAACAATCGGCGCGCGGCGTCCTTCAAAGCCTGTTCGGTTTCGGCCGACTGCTCCTTGCGGCGGGCCATCCTCACCTCCTTGTTGACAGCGGACCCTACCAACCCGAATACTGAATTCAGATTCATTGAATTTGGTTTCACTCACTGGAGGACAGGTGTCTACGCAGGTACTCGTCGCGGGAGCGGGCCCGACCGGGCTGACCCTCGGCATCGAATTGGCCCGGCGGGGCGTGGCCGTGCGCATCGTCGAGCGGGCCGGCCAGTTCTTCGTCGGCTCGCGTGGCGACGGCATCCAGCCGCGCACGCTCGAGGTGTTCGACGATCTCGGCGTGATCGAGGCGGTGCTGGCCGCGGGGGCGGCGGTGGCGCCGATGCGGATCCACATCGGCGGGGAGTTCGTGGGCGAGCGCCGGCGGGCCGAACCGCGCGAGCCCAGTCCGGCGATTCCGTATCCCAACGCCTGGGTGCTGGGACAGTCGCAGGTGGAGGGGATTCTGCGGGAGCGACTGGCCGAATTCGGGGTGAGGGTCGAATTGTCCACCGCGGTGGTCGATTTCACCCAGGACGAGGCGGCGGTGACGGTCGCCCTCGACGGCCCGGGCGGTGTGGAGACGGTACGGGTGGACTACCTCGTTGGCGCGGACGGGGGTGCGAGCACGGTACGCAAGGTGCTGGGTGTGGCGTTCGAGGGCAGCACCGACGAGGCGTTTCGCATGCTGATCGGCGATGTGCGCGCTGATGCGCTCGACCACGACTACGGGTACTGGTTCGCCCCGCCCGAGGCGGCCATGGACGGCGTCGCCCTGACTCCCCTGCCCGGCGGCCCACTGTTCCAGTTCATCGCGCCGCTGACCGATGAGCAGCCCACCCGCGCGGTGATGCAGGCCGCGTTGGATCGCTGCTCCGGCCGCACCGACATCGTGCTCGGTGAGCCGGTGTGGGCCTCGGCCTGGCGGCCGAATATTCGGCTGGCGCAACGGTTCCGGGTCGGGCGGGTGTTCCTGGCCGGGGACGCGGCGCATGTGCACCCGCCGACCGGCGGGCAGGGCATGAACACCGGCGTGCAGGACGCCTACAACCTCGGCTGGAAGCTCGCGGCCGCCCTGGAGGGCAACGGCGATTTGCTCGACAGCTACGAAAGCGAGCGGCGCGGAGTGGCGGCGCGGGTGCTCGGGATCAGTACCGATCTGCTCGACCGGCATCGGGCGGGCGACGAGGCGGCGATGGAGCGGGGCGAGGACACCATGCAGCTGGATGTCAGCTACCGATCGCCCGGCGCGACCGGACGGTTGGTCGCGGGCGATCGGGCGCCGGATGCTCCGCTGCGCCGCGCCGACGGGAGGTCGGTGCGGCTGTTCGACCTGTTTCGGGGGCCGCATGCCACGCTGCTGTCCTTCGACGCGCCCGCCGCACCCGCCGCGGCGGGGGTGCGCAGCTATTCGATCGCCTCCCCGAAACGGCCGCCGACCGGCGAACAACTCGTCGCCGTCGAGGGTCACGCGTTCACCGACTACGCGGCCGCGGCGGGCACCCGAATCCTGATTCGGCCCGACGGCTATCTGGCCTGGCGTCGAGAGGGGTGACCCGCACGTAACGCGGCGGCACGGATACTGGATGATCTGTGCTGCCGCACAAGCCGATTCGCCCGGTTCCCCGGTACCGTGGTCGAACGACCGCTCGGGCGGCCGACAGATGAGGCATCGATCAGGGGTTGATCACGATGTTGGTGAAGGTCCGCAACGACGACCCGTCGCGCCTGTCCGCCACCGAACGGACGGTGGTGAACTGGTTGAAGTCGTGGACCGGGGCGCATGCGCTGCCCGGGATCGCGGTGGTGAAGGCCGGTGGCGCCGACGCGATCGTGTGGACGCCCAAGATCTGCGTGGCGATGACGGTCAAGGGCTTCACCGAACGGATCAACGGCGCGCTGCACGTCGCCGCGGATGCGCCGTGGACGATCGACGATCGGGTCGCACCGCTCGAGGGCACGGAGAACGGCACCGAGGCGATGGCCGAGATTCGCGCGCGCACCGACGAGATCCAGCGCCTGCTGCGCGCCGCACCGGGCCGCGAGGACGTGGGCGTGATGGGCATCGTGCTCGTCATCCCGCAGCTGGGCACCCGGGTCTCGCTGGAGAAGGGCGAGTTGCCCGCCGACATCGATGTCGTGGTCGGTGACGGACCGTCCTCGCTGCGTTCGTATTTCACCCGCATCACCGCCGACGCCCCCGATTCCTGGAACGCCGCCCAGGTCGGCCAGGCCCTCGGCGCCCTCGGTTTCGCCGCCGCGGCAACCTATTCCGACCTCACCACCGAGGGTTTCCCCGCCCCCCGCGCCGACCGCACCCCACCCCGCCCGGCCACCGACCGCCCCGCCCCGGTCACCGCCCCCCAACCGGCAGCCAACCCCGCCCCCATCCCGGCTCCGACCGCCGCGGCCCCCATCCCAGCCGGCGGCGCACCCGTTCCCCCGCCGAGCGGCGCACCCATACCGCCACCGACCGCCCCCACGGCCAACCCCGGCGTACCGATCCCCCCGCCCAGCAACACCCCACGCGGCCCACAACCGGGCGCCCGCGAATTCGCCGCTCCCCCACCGGGACCCGCACCCACCCCGCAATTCACCCCCAACCCCCACCCCTATCCCCCCACCCCCCAGCCGTATTCGGTCCCCTTCGACCCCCGCCCACCCCAACCACCCCGCCGCCGCGGCCGCGGCATCGCCCCCCTGGTAATCCTGGCCTTCCTCGTAATCCTCCTGGCCACAGCCGCCCTGTGCTCCGGCGGCGCCAACAAACCGGCCCCTGCCCACTCCCCCGGCTCCACCCAAACCACCAAACTTCCCTTCACCCCCGCCCCCAACCGCACCATCCCCACCGAAACCCCCGGCCCGGCCTGCTACCCCTTCCAGCCCTGTCCGCCCTGATCGCCGGGACCCCGGCGCCGCCCGCTGGGCGGACGGCGCCGGGGACAAATGGAAGCCCGCCGCGCAGGGAATCAGATGAAGAGCCGCGCAGGGAATCAGATGAAGAGCCGCGCACGAAAATGAAGACCCCGCCCGCGGGAGAACGAGAGCCCGCCCGCATCAACCACCCGAGCGAGGTCCCCGCCCGACGGCCCTTCCGCTGTACCCGCCCAACGACCCTTCCGCTGTCCCCGCCCAACGACCCTCCCTCTGTCCCCGCCCAACGACCCTCCCTCTGTCCCCGCCCGACGGCCGCCCTCTGTCCCGACGGTCCTCCCTCTGTCCCCGCACCGTCCGCCCAGCGGGCGGTGCGGGGCCTTCAGCCGATGGACCAGAACGAAAACCGCGCCCGGTGAACGGACGAAGCCGTCAAAATAGGCGCGCCCCTCCGATTCGAGAACCGGAAGGGGCGCGCGGTGAAAGCCGTGGGGGCTCAGCCGAACAGGGTGTTCCCGATGGTGTGCCAGCCCAGGACCGAATCGACCGCCAGGCCGCAGAAGACGACCGCGAGATAGTTGTTGGACTGTAGGAACAGGCGCAGGGGCTTGACGGATTCGCCGCGACGGACGCCGGAGTAGAGCTGGTGGGCCATGAGGAGGAACCAGGCGCCCGCGGCCAGGGCGACAGCGGCGTAGACGACACCGGTGGCGGGGATGAGGGCGAGCGTGGCCAGGACCGTGAGCCAGGTGTAGATGACGATCTGCTTGGTTACGGCCTGTTCGGTGGCGACGACCGGGAGCATGGGGACGCCCGCGGCGCGGTAGTCCTCCTTGTAGCGCATGGCCAATGCCCAGGTGTGCGGCGGGGTCCAGAAGAAAATGACCAGGAACAGCACGATCGCGGGCCAGCCGATGGTGCCGGTCGCGGCCGACCAGCCGACCAGGGCGGGCATACATCCGGCCGCGCCGCCCCAGACGACGTTCTGCGAGGTGCGGCGCTTGAGGCCGAGGGTGTAGACGAAGACGTAGAAGAGGATGGTCGCGACGACCAGCACGCCGGACAGCAGATTGGCCTGCCACCACAGCCACGCGAAGGATCCGATGCCGAGCGCGACGCCGAAGACGAACGCGTTGCGGGTCGGCACGGCCTCGCGGGCCAGCGGCCGCCGCGAGGTCCGCTTCATCACCTTGTCGATGTCGGCGTCGGCGACGCAGTTCAACGTGTTCGCACTCGCCGCACCCATCCAGCCGCCGAACAGGGTGGCCAGGATGAGCCGGATGTCGACATGCCCGCGATCGGCCAGCAGCATCGTCGGAATGGTGGCGACCAGCAGCAGCTCGATGACGCGCGGCTTGGTCAGCGCGATGTAGGCCAGCACGCGCCGGGCCAGCGTCGCGACCGGACCCGTACCGGTCACCCGCTCAGCCAGCGCCGTCGCGGAGGAGCCATGCGCACCACCCGGCTGTTGCCCAATCCGCACTGTCTCTCCTCGCAGGTGGTGCACTCGATCCGATAGGAACTACTACGCACGATGGTAGACCCCGCGCCGGTGTGGTCTCGCACGCACCCGCCGCGAATCCGCCCGTGCCGCAGGCATGGTGCGCGTTCAGCGCGGTAATCATCCACCGTAACGAAGCGAGGACACCGGCCCGGCAGCGGGCGGGTTCCCGCATCGCGGGATTGCGATGACCTCTAGGGTGGTGGGTAGCCCGAAGCCGTGCCAACAGATGACGAGAAGGTCAGGAGAACCCCGGTCGTGTCGATCACAGACGACATCCGCGCCCTCACCCAGCCGAAGCACCCGAGCGACTGGACCGATCTGGACACGCGAGCCGTCGACACGGTCCGCGTCCTCGCCGCCGACGCGGTGCAGAACGCGGGCAACGGACACCCCGGCACCGCGATGAGCCTCGCCCCCCTGGCCTACACCCTCTACCAGCGCGTGCTGCGCTACGACCCGAGCGATCCGGACTGGACCGGGCGGGACCGGTTCGTGCTGTCGGCGGGCCACTCCAGCCTCACCCAGTACATCCAGCTGTACCTGTCGGGCTCGGGCCTCGAACTCGACGATCTGAAGAACCTGCGCAAGTGGGGCTCGCTGACCCCGGGCCACCCGGAGTACCGGCACACCCGCGGCGTCGAGATCACCACCGGCCCGCTGGGCCAGGGCCTGGCCTCGGCGGTCGGCATGGCGATGGCCGCCCGTCGCGAGCGCGGCCTGTTCGACCCGAACACCGCCCAGGGCCAGAGCCCGTTCGATCACTTCGTCTACGTCATCGCCTCCGACGGCGATATCGAGGAGGGCGTCACCTCCGAGGCGTCCTCGCTCGCGGGCACCCAGCAGCTGGGCAATCTGATCGTCTTCTACGACGACAACCGCATCTCCATCGAGGACGACACCACCATCGCCCTCACCGAGGACACCGCCGCGCGGTATCGCGCCTACGGCTGGCATGTGCAGGTCGTCGAGGGCGGCGAGGACGTGGTGGCGATCGAGCAGGCCATCGCCGAGGCGCAGGCCGTGACCGACAAGCCCTCGTTCATCCTGCTGCGCACCGTCATCGGCTATCCCGCGCCCAACAAGATGAACACCGGTTCCTCGCACGGCGCCGCACTGGGCGCCGACGAGGTGGCCGCCACCAAGAAGATCCTGGGCTTCGATCCGGAGCAGACCTTCGAGGTCGACGACGCGGTCATCGCGCACACCCGCGCCAATGCCGCCGACCGCGCCAAGGCCGCCCGCGCCGCGTGGCAGGACCAGTTCGACGCCTGGGCGCAGGCCAATCCGGAGAACAAGCAGCTGTTCGACCGCCTCGTGGCCCGCAAGCTGCCCGAGGGCTGGACCGATGGGCTGCCCTCCTGGGAGCCGGATCCCAAGGGCATGGCCACCCGCAAGGCCTCGGGCAAGGTGCTCGCCGCGCTCGCGCCCGTGCTGCCCGAATTGTGGGGCGGCTCGGCCGATCTCGCCGAATCCAACAACACCACGATGCCCGATCAGCCGAGCTTCGGCCCGGAGTCGATCTCGACCGGCATGTGGAAGGCCAACCCGTACGGTCGCACCCTGCACTTCGGCGTCCGCGAGCACGCCATGGGCTCGATCCTCAACGGCATCGCGCTGCATGGCCCGACCCGCCCGTACGGCGGCACCTTCCTGGTGTTCTCCGACTACATGCGCCCGGCGGTCCGCCTGGCCGCGCTCATGCGGGTGCCCGCGATCTACGTCTGGACCCACGACTCCATCGGCCTGGGCGAGGACGGTCCGACCCATCAGCCGATCGAGCACCTCGCGGCGCTGCGCGCCATCCCCGGCCTGAACGTGGTCCGCCCCGGCGACGCCAACGAGACCGTGCACGCCTGGCGCGCGATCCTGGAACTGGAGAGCACCGAACGGGATTCGCACTTCACCCCGGCGCAGGGCCCGTTCATCGACGGCCCGTCCGCGTTGGCGCTGACCCGCCAGGATCTGCCGATCGTCGAGGGCACCAGCTACGAGGGCGTCCGCAGGGGCGGCTACATCCTGGCCGAATCGTCCACGGGCACACCGCAGGTGATCCTGATCGCCACCGGTTCGGAACTGCAGCTCGCCGTCGAGGCCCGCACTAGGCTGGAGGAGCAGGGCATCGGCACCCGCGTGGTCTCGATGCCGTGTGTGGAGTGGTTCGACGCGCAGGAACAGTCCTATCGCGACGAGGTGCTGCCGCCCGCGGTCCGCGCCCGCGTCAGCGTCGAGGCCGGAATAGCGATGCCGTGGCACCGGTTCACCGGAGATGCGGGTGAATCCGTGTCGATCGAGCACTTCGGTGCGTCGGCCGATTACAAGACCCTGTTCCGCGAGTTCGGCATCACCGCCGACGCCGTGGTCGAGGCCGCCCAGCGTTCACTCGACAAGGTGAAGGGATAAGCGACAAATGGCACAGAACGAGAATCTCGCCGCGCTGTCCGCGGCGGGCGTGTCGGTGTGGCTCGACGATCTTTCGCGCGACCGCATCCGGTCCGGCAACCTCGCCGAACTCATCGACACCCGCAGCGTGGTCGGCGTGACCACCAACCCCACGATCTTCCAGGGCGCGCTCAGCAAGGGCCACGCCTACGACGATCAGATCAAGGAACTGGCCGCCCGCGGCGCCGACGTCGACGCGGCGATCCGCACGATCACCACCGACGACGTGCGCGCCGCCTGTGATGTGCTGGCCCCGGTCTTCGAGGCGAGCAAGGGTGTGGACGGCCGTGTCTCGATCGAGGTCGATCCGCGCCTGGCCTTCGACGCCGACAAGACGGTCGCGCAGGCGATCGAGCTGTGGAAGATCGTCGACCGGCCCAACCTGTTCATCAAGATCCCGGCCACCGAGGCGGGCCTGCCCGCGATCACCAAGGTGATCGCCGAGGGCATCAGCGTCAACGTCACGCTGATCTTCTCCGTGGAGCGCTACCGCAGCGTGATGGGCGCCTATCTGGACGGTCTGCGCAACGCGCGGGTCGCGGGCCACGATCTGGCCCGGATCCATTCGGTCGCTTCGTTCTTCGTCTCCCGCGTGGACTCCGAGATCGATAAGCGGCTGGAGCAGATCGGCACGCCCGCGGCGCTCGAGCTGCGCGGCAAGGCCGGTATCGCCAACGCCCGCCTGGCCTTCGCCGCCTATCAGGACGTCTTCGACGGCGGCGCGCACACCTCCACCTACGACCAGCTGGCCTCCTCCGGCGGAAACCGCCAGCGGCCGCTGTGGGCATCGACCGGGGTGAAGAATCCGGACTACCCCGACACCATGTACATCACCGAGCTGGTCGCCCCGAATACGGTCAACACCCTGCCGGAGAAGACCCTCGAGGCGTTCGCCGAACATGGTGAGCTGCGCGGCGACACCGTCACCGGCAAGGCCGCCGAGGCCCAGCAGGTCTTCGACAAGCTGGCCGCGGTCGGCATCGACCTCGACGACGTGTTCGCGGTGCTCGAGCGCGAGGGTGTGGAGAAGTTCGAGAAGTCCTGGGACGAACTGCTTTCCGCGACCAAGGCCGAGCTCGAGACCACCGGAAGCAACTGAGCGCGATGGCCGGCGTAGAGACGACGGCCGCACCGGTGAATCCGCTCCGCGAAGAGCGGGACAAGCGGCTTCCCCGGATCGCGGGTCCGTGCAGCATGGTGATCTTCGGGGTCACCGGTGACCTGTCGCGCAGGAAGTTGATGCCGGCCATCTACGATCTGGCGAATCGCGGGCTGTTACCGCCCGCGTTCGCCCTGGTCGGCTTCGCCCGGCGCGATTGGGCCGACGAGGACTTCTCCCAGGTCGTGCTCGATGCGGTGAAACAGCATGCGCGCACGCCGTTTCGCCAGGAGGTGTGGGATCAGCTCTCGGCGGGCCTGCGCTTCGTCCAGGGCACCTTCGAGGACGACAACGCCTTCACCGAACTGGCCAACACCCTCAAGCAGCTCGATCAGGAGCGCGGCACCGGCGGCAATCACGCCTTCTACCTATCGATTCCGCCGAACGCGTTTCCAACCGTGCTGCAACAGCTTTCGCGCACCGGGCTGGCCCAGCAGAGTCGGGCCGAGCCCGGTGAGCAGGCCCCGTGGCGACGAGTGGTGATCGAGAAGCCGTTCGGCCACGATTTGAAGAGCGCGAAGGAGCTCAACGCGCTGGTGAATCAGGTCTTCCCGGAGGAGACGGTCTTCCGCATCGACCACTATCTGGGCAAGGAGACGGTGCAGAACCTGCTGGCGCTGCGCTTCGCCAACGAGCTGTTCGAGCCGATCTGGAACTCCAACTACGTCGACCACATCCAGATCACGATGGCCGAGGACATCGGATTGGGCGGGCGCGCAGGCTATTACGACGGCATCGGCGCGGCCCGCGACGTCATCCAGAACCATCTGCTGCAGCTGCTGGCGCTGACGGCGATGGAGGATCCGGTCAGCTTCCAGCCGCGGCAGCTGCAGATCGAGAAGATCAAGGTGCTCTCGGCCACCAAACTGGTGGAGCCGCTGGACGAGACGACCGCGCGCGGGCAGTACACCGAGGGCTGGCAGGGCAGTGAGAAGGCCGTCGGCCTGCTCGAGGAGGACGGGTTCGATCCGAACTCGCGCACCGAGACCTACGCGGCCATCACCCTCAATGTCGACACCCGCCGCTGGGCGGGGGTGCCGTTCTATCTGCGCACCGGAAAACGCCTGGGGCGCCGGGTCACCGAGATCGCGATCGTGTTCAAGCGTGCGCCGCATCTGCCCTTCGATCAGACAATGACCGAGGAGCTCGGCCAGAACGCGCTGGTCATCCGCGTGCAGCCGGATGAGGGCATCACCCTGCGCTTCGGGTCCAAGGTGCCCGGCTCGGGCATGGAGGTGCGCGATGTGAACATGGACTTCAGCTACGGCGAATCGTTCACCGAGGCGTCCCCGGAGGCCTACGAGCGGCTCATCCTCGATGTGCTGCTCGGCGAGCCCTCGCTGTTCCCGGTCAACGAGGAGGTCGAATTGTCCTGGCGCATCCTCGATCCCGTGCTCGCGCACTGGGCCGCCGACGGCAAGCCCGAACCGTACGAGGCGGGCACCTGGGGTCCGGCGGCGGCCGACGAGATGCTCGCTCGCACCGGGCGGGAATGGCGGCGACCGTGATAGTGGATATGCCCGATACCACCACCCAGGACGTCGCCAAGCGGCTGGTGAAGCTGCGCGAGAGCAACGGCGTGGTCACCCAGGGCCGGGTGCTGACGCTGGTGGTGTGCACGCTGGACTCCTCGGAGGCCGAGGACGCCATCGATGCGGCCAACGACGCCAGCCGCGAACATCCGTGCCGGGTGATAGTGCTGGCGCGCGGTGACCGCTTCGCCGAGACCAAGCTCGACGCCCAGATAAGAGTCGGCGGGGACGCGGGCGCGGCGGAGGTGCTCGTGCTGCGGTTGCAGGGTGAGCTGATCAATCACGAGAGCAGCGTGGTGATTCCGTTCCTGCTGCCCGATACGCCGGTGGTGGCGTGGTGGCCGCGCGGGGCGCCGGAGTATCCGTCGAAGGATTCGGTGGGGCGCTTGGCGATTCGCCGCATCACCGACGCCACCTTCGCCGCCGATCCGCAGGCCGCGATCAAGAAGCGGCTGGCCTCCTACGCACCCGGCAACACCGACCTCGCGTGGAGCCGGATCACCTACTGGCGCGCGCTGCTGGCCGCCGCACTCGACGAACCGCCCTACGAGCCGGTCGAATCGGTGACGGTGTCGGGCCTGTACGAGGAGCCCGCGCTGGACGTGCTCGCGGGCTGGCTCGCGGCGCGGCTGAAGTGCCCGGTGCGCCGCCGCACGGGCGAGCTGAAGGTGGAGCTGCACCGGCCGACGGTCTCGATCACCATCTCCCGCCCCCAGACCGGGCGCACCGCGACCATGTCGCGCACCGGTGAACCGGATCAGCGTTTCGCGCTGGCGCGCCGGGAAACCAAGGACTGCCTGGCCGAGGAGCTGCGGCGGCTGGACGCCGACGAGGTCTACGCCGAGGCCCTGGCCGGAATCGAAAGGGTTGTGTATGAGTGAGCCCGGCGTCGAAATCCTCGCCGACACCGACGCTTTGGCGGTCGCGGCGGCCGAACGGTTCGTCGAGATCGTGACCGCGGCCCAGCGCGCACGCGGTCGGGCATCGGTCGTGGTCACCGGCGGCGGAACCGGTATCGCCACCCTGGAGCAGCTGCGCAAGCTGGGCGGCGAGATCGACTGGTCGCGGCTCGACATCTTCTGGGGCGACGAGCGTTTCGTGCCCACCGGCGACGCCGAGCGCAACGAATTGCAGGCCCGCCGAGCGCTGTTCGACCATGTCCCGGTCGATCCGTCGCGGGTGCACCCGGTGGCCGCCTCCGACGGCGAGTATCCGGACCCGGTCGAGGCCGCCGCCGAATACTCCGCGACCGTGCACGCCCACCTGGCCGAGTTCGGCTCCTTCGACCTGCACCTGCTCGGCATGGGCGGCGAGGGCCACGTGAACTCGCTGTTCCCGCATACCGATGCGACCCGCGAACAGCACGAACTCGTTGTCGCCGTGACCAATTCACCCAAGCCCCCGCCGGTTCGAGTCACCCTGACCCTGCCCGCGGTCCAGCGCGCCCGCCACGTCGTCCTCATCGTCGGCGGCGAGGCCAAGGCCGCGGCCGTCGCGGCGGCCCTCGCGGGAGCGTCGCACCTCGACATCCCCGCCGCGGGCGCGAAGGGCAGCGAATCCACGACATGGCTGCTGGACGAGGCGGCGGCGGCGGATCTGCCGCGCTGAGCGGATCGATAGACTGGGCGGCGTGCCGATCATCGAGGTGACCTACGCGCCGTCCGTTTCCGCGGACACGCTGCGGGAAATGTCGTTGCGGCTGCCGCATTTGGTGTCGGTGGCCGTGGAATGTCCGGAGGAGCCCTACGACGGGAATCTGCAGCCCGGGGATGCGGAGGTGCGGTTTCGGCAGTGGGGGCCGTTCGATCGGGGCGGGCTCGAGGTCGTGGTCGAGGTGAAGTCGAAGTTCTTCCCGAGCCGGGCCGACAATCGGCAGGAGCGGGTGGAGCGGCTGCATCGGGAGATCGAGAAGACGTTCGGCCTGGCGGAGGTGGGGGTGTATCTCTCGCTGCCCGTCGCCGCGTGGGAGCAGAGCGAATGAACCGGTGATTGGCAACGAACAGGTTTCAACCCGATCGGCTCGGGATGAGTGATCCGGGGGCAGCCGGTAGCGTCGGGCCGGTGGACGAGGCGATCACGACGCTGCGATCGGTGCGGCACTTCCAGCCCAATCCGGTGCCCCGGGTGACCATCGAGCAGGTCATCAATGTGGCACGCTGGACCGGTTCCGCGCGCAATCGGCAGCCGTGGCGTTTCGTCGCGGTGACCGATCCGCGGATGCGCGGCGCGCTGTCGCGCTTCGGCGACTACGCCATGCTGCTCAGCCGCGCGCCGCTGGTACTGGTGCTGCTGTCGGAGGACAACGGCATGGGCGACACCGAATTCGATCTGGGCCGCATCGCCCAATCGGTCTGCCTGGCCGCCCAGCAGCGCGGCCTCGGCAGCTGCGTCACCACCTTCCATCCCGACGAGAACGTCCGCCAGGCCGCCGACATCCTCGCCGCGCCGCCGGGCTGGCTGCCGCGCCACGCGATCGCCCTCGGCTATACCGACGACGAGAACCACCGCTCCCCCACGGCGATTCCGCTGGGGCGGCTGTCGGTGGACGATCTGCTCACCTGGGTTCCGTGACGGCCCGCGCCTCGGCCGGTGCGGGCAGGTCGAGGGCGGACAGGTGCCGGAGCAGGAAATCGTTCACGGCCGCGGTGCGTTCCAGCTGGACCAGATGTCCCGCGCCCGGGATCTTCTCGACCGCGCGCAGGTCGGGGACGTGTGCACGCATGGTGGTGAGCGGATCGCGGCCGCTGAAACCCTCCATATCCGGGTCGTTCTCGCCGTAGAGGAAGTGCGTGGGGACCTCGACGGTAGTGGGCAGGTCGGCGGTCAGCTCCCAGTTGCGGTCCAGGGCCCGGTACCAGCTGAGCGGCCCGGTGAAGCCGGTGCGCTCGAATTCGGCCGCGAGGGTGTCCACTTCGCTCTCGTCGAGCCACGGCCAGGGCAGCGCGGGGGCCTGCGGCAGGACGTCGAGGTAGCCGAGGCCGGGCGGATTCTTCCAGGTGTCGAGGTAGTGGTAGTCGCCGCTGAGGGAGTAGAACACCCGGGCGAGGAATTCCCGGGGGCGGGCGGCGAGTTCGGCATCGGCCACGCCGGGGGTCTGAAAGTAGGCCAGATGCAGGAAGTGGCGCTGGGCCGCCCGCTGCCAGAACGCCGACGGCGGCTTGGGCGGACGCGGCGCGTAGGGGTTGTTCAGCACGAAGATCGCCGCCACCCGCTGCGGCTCCCGCAGCGCCAGCTCCCACACCAGCTGCGCGCCGAAGTCCAGGCCGACGAATACCGCCCGCCGCGCGCCGATGTCGTCGAGCAGGGCGAGCAGGTCGCCGATCACCGCGCGATTGGTGTGCGCCTCGATCCCCGCGGGGGCCTCGGTGCGCCCGTAGCCGCGCAGATCCGGCGCGATCGCCCGGTATCCCGCGGCCGCCAGCGCCGCCAGCTGCCGATGCCAGACGAACCAGCCGTGCGGGAATCCGTGACAGAAGATCACCGGACAGCCTCGCCCCTGTTCGGCGACGTGCATCCGAACGTCGCCGGTCCGCACGAACCGATATGTCGGCTCCACGCCGCCTCCCGAGTACTAGAACGTGTTCTTATTTCACGGTAGTGTCCCGGAGTCGTGAACGGAATACTCGCCGACCGGGTCGCGGTCGTCACCGGCGCCAGCCGGGGCATCGGCAAGGGCATCGCGCTGGAGCTGGGCGCCGCGGGCGCGACGGTGTACGTCACCGGCCGCACCACCGCACCCGGCCGCCTGCCCGGCACGGTCGCCGAAACCGCCGCGGCCATCGACGAACTCGGCGGCATCGGCATTCCCCACATCTGCGATCATCGCGACGACGAGGCGGTTGCCGCGCTGTTCGCCAAGGTCGGAGCGGATCACGGCCGCCTCGACGTGCTGGTGAACAATGTCTACAACTCTCCGGCCTCGGCCCGCTGGCTGGGCAAGCCGTTCTGGGAGGTGCCGCCGAAGGCGTGGGACTCCGGCTTCGACATCGGCGTCCGATCCCATTACGTGGCAAGCCACTTCGCCGCCCGCCTGCTCATCGAAACGGGCGGGCTGATCGTGAACATCTCCTCGCCCGGAGCCGAGCACTACACCCACAACGCCGTCTACGGCGTCGGCAAGGCCGCCGTCGACCGCCTGACCGCCGACCTCGCCCACGACCTCGCCGACACCGCGGTCACGGTCGTCTCCCTCTGGCCCGGCATCGTGAACACCGAACTACTGCAACTGATCCCGCCCGATCCCGAGGGCCGTCGCCTGGTCACCCTGCCCGGCGAAGGCACCTTCGATCTGAACGACGCGGAAACCCCGCACTTCCCCGGCCGAGCGGTGGTCGCCCTGGCCACCGATCCGAATCGTCGCGATCGCACCGGAAGGCCCTGGCGGGTAGTCGATCTCGCCGACGCCTACGGCTTCACCGATATAGACGGCCGCCTCCCGTACTCGCAACCGATCACGCCACATCCAGGAAACGCTGGACCGAGCGAGGCGGGGCGGGCGTGACGCGCCAGACCAGGTGGACCTGCGACGGTGGGGCGTCGGGAACGTCGAGGTAGACCACGCCCGGATGCGGGGCGCGGTGGCGGGCCAGTTCCGGGACCGCGCCGATGCCGCGGTCGGCGGCGATCAGTTCGATCCATTCGTCGAAATTGGTGCAGGTGACGACGGGGCGGGCGGGGCGGGGTGTGGGCCAGGACGTTTCGTCGGTGGTGCCGGTGATGGTGTTGACCACCAACGGGTATCGGGCGACGTCGTTCCAGTTCAGGAAGCGGGCGCGGGCCAGCGGGGAGTGGGCCGAGACCGCGAGGACGCGCCGTTCGGTCGCGATCACCCGTGTGGCCAGCTGGGCGGGTAGCCGGATGTCCTTGCGGAACAGGGCGATATCGATGGTTCCGGACAGCAGCGCGGAGATCGGATCGTCGATGCGATGGATCTGCACATGACCGCCCAGGGCCTCGAAGCGGGTGCGAGCCGCGGCGAACCAGGCGTCGGGCAGCAGCCACGAGAAGCCGATCGACACCGCCGAGCGCAACTGCAGATCGGCGACGGCCGCGTCGAGATCGGCGACGATCCGGCGGGCGGCGGTCAGGAACTGCTCGCCGTCGTCGGTGAGGGCGAACCGGCGCGAGGTGCGCTCGATCAACCGGCAGTCCAGGACGCGCTCCAACTGCTGGATCGTGCGAGTCAGCGACGGCTGGGTCATATGCAGCCGGTGCGCGGCGCGGGTGTAGTTGCGCTCCTCGGCCACCGCGAGATAGGCGCGCAGGTGCCGCAGCTCCAGATCCATGCGTCCAGCGTATACATGGTGCGCAGAAAGCATTTCACGGGGTGGTTCCCGCGCCCTAGCGTCGAATGACGTGACAATCACGCTTCCTCGACAGCACACCCTGGCGCCCGCGGTCCGGGCCTCGGCGGGACTCGCGGCCGCTGTGGGCATCGGGCGCTTCGCCTACACACCGCTCATGCCGGTGATGGTCGGCGCGGGCCGGATCGGCGCACAGGCGGGCGCGGTGATCGCGGCCGCCAACTACGCCGGATATCTGATCGGCGCGGTCGCGCTGGCACGACGACCGGAATGGGTCGGGCGCACCACCTTTCGCGCCGCCGCGGGCACCCTGGTGCTCAGCGAGGCGCTGATGGCCTGGCCCGCCCCGGCCGCCGTCCCGGCGGCGCTGCGGCTGATCGCGGGCATCGCCAGCGCGGTGGTGTTCATCGGCTGTGCGGGGATCGCGGTCCGGCACGAGAACCGGCGGCGGGCGGCCGGGATCGCCTTCGCGGGGGTGGGCTGTGGCATAGCGCTCACCGGCGCGCTGGCGCTGGTGTTCGGGCCGCTGGTGTCGTGGCAGGCGCTGTGGCTGGGCGCGGCCGCGCTCACCGCGCTGCTGCTACTTCCGGCAGCGAACCTCGAGATCGTGCCGGGACGCCGGGCGCGGGCGGGCGCGACCCGGTCGGTCGGGGCGTGGCGGGCGCTGCTGATCGCCTATTTCCTGGAGGGGCTGGGGTACATCGTGATCGGCACCTTCCTGGTGGCCGCGGTGCGGGACGCGACGCTCGGCACCACCGTATGGGTGCTCGTCGGCCTGGCCGCCGCGCCCGCGACCGTGCTGTGGGGCGTCCTGGCCCGGCGGCGAACTCCGGTGCACGCCTTGGTGATCGCGCTCGCGCTGCAGGTTTGCTCCGCGCTGTTGCCGGCGCTGTCGCCGGGCGCGATCACGGCACTGGTGTCGGCGGCGCTGTTCGGTGCGACGTTCATGGGCATCACGATGCTGGCGATCGAGATCGGCGACGACCTGGCCGGGGCCGGTGCGGCCGCCACGCTCACGGCCGGATACGGACTCGGCCAGGTGCTGGGGCCGCTGGTGGTGACGCCCGTCCTGGGGTCGAGCTACGCCGCGGCCTTCGCCATCGCCGCCGTCGTGCTGGCGGCGGCGACCGGTGTGGCGCTGTGGATCAGGACGCGAACTTGATCTCGAAGCCGATGCCGAGAATCGAGATCAGCCAGATCAATCCGATGAAGACCGTGATGCGGTCCAGATTCTTCTCCGCGACGGTCGAACCCGACAGGCTCGCCTGCACGCCGCCGCCGAACAGGCTGGACAGGCCTCCGCCCTTGGCCCGGTGCAACAGGACCAGCAGCACCAGCAGCACGCTGGTGATGATCAGGAGGATATCCAGGAACATGCGCATGCCCGACAGTTTATGCAAACACCCGCGCGGGCCTCGAATCCGCCACGGCGATCAGCCCCGCCGCCATGTCCGCACCGGCTGGACCGGCGGCACGGCCACCAGATGCAGGGTGCGGCTCACCCCGGTGGTGTAGCGCTCGATCTCGTCCTCGGCCAGCCGGTCCTGGGCGGTCAGCCGCACTTGATGCTGGCGCATATGCTCCTCCCAGGACCGCACCACGAACGCCTCGATATAACGATCGACCGCGCCGACATCGCGATAGAGCCGCCACTCCATCGCACCCGTGCGCTGGCGGGAGCGACCCACCCGGGCCATGGCCGCGGCGAAGTCGGCGGCCGCCTCGTCGGGGACGTGATAGGTCACCAGCACCAGCACCGGCCCGTCCTCGGGGTCGGGTTCGATCTCGAGCTCCGGTTCGGGCCAGTACGCGGCGGGCGTGGTGTCGAGGGCGGTCACCCGCACCGGCAGCCACAGCGTGCTCACCGCGCACAGTCCCAGCAGGGCGGCGGCGCACCACAGCGCGACCGCCGTCCCGAACGCCCCGGCCACCACGCCCCACACCAGCGCACCGACCGCCTGCCCGCCCATGAACACCAGCTGATACACCGACAGCCCGCGCGCCCGCACCCACGCGGGCAACAGCAGCTGCATGATCGAATTCATCGTCGACAGCGCGGTGAGCCACGCGAACCCACCGAACACCAACGCCACCAGCACCATCCACGCCGACGGCGCCACCGCCGCGGCCACCGTCGCCGCGCCGAACAGCACCGCAGCCAGCGCCAGCAGGCGGGTCGGGCTCAGCGCGCGCCGCAGCCGCGCCAGCTGGGTCGCGCCGCCGACCGCGCCCACCCCCAGCGCACCCAGCAGCAGGCCGTACCCCGACGAGGACAGCCCGAGCCGGGCGTGGGCGACCACCGGCAGCAGCGCCCACAGCGCACTGGCCGGGCCGATGAACAGGATCGATCGCACCAGCACCCGCCGGATCGCGGGCGCGGCGCGGATGAACCGCAGCCCGGTCTGCAGGGCCGCGATCGGGCGCTCGGCGGGCAGGTCCTGATCGGTCGCGGGCCGCCGCCAGGCGACCAGCACCGCGACCACCCCGAGGAACGAGGCGGCGTTCACCGCGAACACCAGCGTCGGCCCGACCAGCGACACCAACGCCCCGGCGATCGCGGGCCCGACCGCGCGGCCCACGTTCTGGCTCATACTGCCCAGCGCCGCGGCCGCCGGAATCTGGTTGCGCGCCACCAACTCCGGCTGGATGGCCTGCCAGGCGGGCGCGGTCATCGCCTGCCCGACACCGAGCAGGAACAGCAGCGTCAACAGCACGCCCGGGGTGATCGCCCCGGTGGCCGTCACCACCGTCAGCACCCCCGCGCAGACCGCCATGGCCGACTGCGCGCCGATCAGCAGTCGGCGGCGATCGAGCAGATCGGCGAGCACCCCCGAGGGGATGGACAGCAGCATCACCGGCAGCGTCGTGGCGGTCTGCACCAGCGAGACCAGCGTCTCGGCATTCCGCTCGTCGACCAGCAGCCACTGCGCGCCGACCGTCTGCATCCAGGTGCCGAGGTTGGAGACCAGCTGCGCGATCCACAATGCCCGGTACACGCGCGAGGCCAAGGGCGCCCAGGTGGATACGGGTGCGGTCGGCGGTGCGGTCATAGTCGGAGCGTAGTCAGAGCCGTCGGGAGGACCCGGGACGCGAGCCCGAAGCCTCGGAATGAGAGCCCCCGGGCGCCTCGGGATGCGAGCGCACCGCTTCCGGGCCCGGGCGCACGGCATCGGTGACCCGAGCCCGGCCCGGTCCGTCGCGAGCCCCATCCGCCCCTCCAGCAGCGGTCCGCCGACGCGTCCATACCTTTCGAGTGGCGAGGCCACCCGGGGGCGCGAATCGCCGGATCGCGATCGCGGGTTCACCCGCCCGCACCGCGGCTACGATCGCCACATGTCGGCCATTTCGCTGCGCTGGATGCCGCTCATGGCGATCGCGGGTTTGGTGATCGGATGCTCGTCGGACCACGACCACTCCGACGGGCCGACGCCGATGGGCCACACCTTTGTCTCCACCAAGGTCGAGGGCGCCGCGATCCCCGGTGGCGGCCCGCTGGTGCTGACCTTCGCCGACGGGCGAATATCCGCGCAGGCCGGATGCAATACCAGCAGCGGCCCGGTCGAATTCGACGGCGCGGTGCTGCGGGTGTCCGGACTGGCGACCACGATGATGGGCTGCCCGGGTGAACGCGGCGGGGCCGACGGCTGGCAGACCGGACTGCTGCAGTCCGCGCCGACCTGGAAGCTGGACGGCAGCACGCTCACCCTGACCGGCAACGGCAGTACGGTCACCATGCTGGACAAGAAGGTGGCCCAGCCCGATCGGCCGCTCACCGGCACCGCCTGGACGGTGACGACGCTGGTGCGGCCCAACGGCCAGATCACCTCACAGGTCTTGGAGCAGGCGAAACCCAATCTCACCATCGGCGCCGACGGACAGGTCAGCGGTAGTGCGGGCTGCAACCGGATGACCGGAACGGCCGCGATCGCGGCGGGTGGCCAGGAGATCACCTTCCGGATCGCAACCACCCGGATGGCCTGCGAACCCGAGGTGATGGAGGTGGAGCGGCAGGTGCTCGAGGCGCTCGACGGCAAGACCCGCGCCACGATCGATGCCGACACCCTCACCCTGCGCAACGACGGCAACAACACCGGCCTCGTGCTGCGCGCCCAGGACTGATCCGATCCGATGGAAAAATTTCGGCCCACAGGCCGCTGCGACACAACATTATTGGAGATGTGATCAACGAACGAGAAGCAGAACTGGATCGACGGTTTCGCGAGGCGGTGCAGGCGGCGACCCCCGGACCCCGCCGCGCCGCCACCGACCCCATCCGGACGGGCAGCCCGTACACGGGTCTGACCTGTCTGGAGCTGTTCGACGCACAGGCCACCAGCCGCCATCTCGATCTGGCCGCGCGCCGCCTGACCGCGGCCGGGCGCGGGTACTACAGCATCGGCTCGTCGGGTCACGAGGGCAATGTGGCGCTGGCGGCCGCGCTGCGCACCACCGATCCCGCGCTGCTGCACTATCGTTCGGGTGCGTTCTTCGTCCACCGCTGCCGCCGAGTGCCCGGCCTGGATCCGATTCGCGACGTGCTGCTCGGCGTGGTCGCCGCGGCCGCCGATCCGATATCCGGTGGACGGCACAAGGTTTTCGGCTCCCAGCCCGCGGCGGTGATTCCGCAAACGTCGACCATCGCCTCGCATCTACCGCGCGCCGTCGGCCTGGGCTTCGCCCTCGACCGCGCCGAACGACTGGGTCTGCGTAGCGAATGGCCCACCGATGCGGTGGTGCTGTGCACCTTCGGCGACGCCTCGGCCAACCACTCCACCGCCACCGGCGCCGTCAACGCCGCGATCCACACCGCCTACCAGCAGGTTCCGATGCCGGTGCTGTTCGTCTGCGAGGACAACGGCATCGGCATCAGTGTCCCCACCCCCACCGACTGGATCGAACACGCCTACGGCTCTCGCCCCGGCCTGCGATATTTCACCGCCGACGGCTCGGAACTGCTTGCGGCCCTGGAGGTTTCCGCCGAGGCGGCCCGCTGGGTCCGCGAACACCGCCGCCCCGCCTTCCTTCGTCTGCGCACCGTCCGCCTACTCGGCCACGCCGGATCCGATGTCGAATCGGCCTACCGCCGCGCCGCCGACATCACCGCCGACCTGTCCCGCGACCCGGTCGCGGCCACGGCGGCCCTCCTGGTCGAATCCGGCGCCGCCACCCCCGACCAGATCCTCGAACGCTACGACTCGATCGCGGCCCAGGTCATCGAGACCGCGGCCCGCGTCGCCGACGAACGCAAACTGAGCACCACCGCGGAGGTGATCGCCCCCCTGGCCCCCAGCCACCCGGCCGCGGTCCGCGAGGACGCCCTGCGCACGGCCCGACTCGACACGCTGCACGCGGCCGCACCCGACCCCACCGACAACGATCGAGCCGCCCACGGAGCCAACGGCTTCGACCTACCACCGGTCCGCCCGGGCAGCTCGGTGGCCGCCGCGGGCGACGCCGCCGAATCCACCGCCAACCCCGTTGCCGGGCTGTGGGACTCCGCCACAGGCACATCGACCGCAACCGGCAACAGCGCCGAGAGCGCAAGCGGCATCGAAACCAGCGCAACCAGCGGCCACGCCGAAGCGCGCGCCGCACGGACCGACGCGACCGGCAACCGTAGCGCCGGGAGCGCGGGCGGCCCGCAAACCGAAGCGACCGATGACCCCCGCAAGGCGGGCTTCGCGGGTAGCGAGGTGGTCCGCGGAATCGCGAGGCCAAGTGGCGGGGGTTCCGGCGCGGCCGGTGGCGTGGCCGGCCGGATCGGGAATGGCGATGCGGGGAATACGGTTTCGCTTCGAAGCGGTGGTTCGGCGCGGGGCGGGCGACGGGCAGTCGCGGGTGGGGCGAATTACGCTGCGCGGGTAGCGGATTCGATGACGCTGGCGCAGGCGATCAATCACACATTGGGGGCGCTGCTGGAGCGGGATGGGGACATTCTGGTGTTCGGGGAGGATGTCGGGCGCAAGGGTGGCGTGTACGGGGTGACCAAGGGGTTGCAGAAGACGTTCGGGCGGGGGCGGGTGTTCGATACGTTGCTCGACGAGCAGAGTGTGCTGGGGACCGCGTTGGGGGCGGGGCTGGCGGGGTTCGTGCCGATTCCGGAGATCCAGTATCTGGCCTATGTGCACAACGCGCTGGATCAGATCCGGGGCGAGGCCGCGACGCTGCGATTCTTCTCGGGTGGGCGGTATCGCAATCCCATGGTCGTCCGGATCGCCGGATACGCCTATCAGAAGGGGTTCGGCGGTCACTTCCACAACGACGATTCGGTTGCCGCGCTGCGCGACATCCCCGGCGTCGTGGTCGCCTCCCCCGCTCGCGCCGACGACGCGGCCGCGATGCTGCGGACCTGCGTATCGGCGGCGCGGGTGGACGGGCGGGTGTGCGTGTACCTGGAACCGATCGCCCTCTATCACACCCGCGATCTGTACGAATCCGGTGACGACGACTGGCTCGCACCGGTCTCCGGCGATCCGGTCGACATCGGCCGCGCCCGGATCTACGGCGACGGCGCGGATCTGACCATCGTCACCTTCGCCAACGGCGTTCGCATGAGCCTGCGCGCGGCCCGCCGACTCGCCGAGCGCGGCGTCGCGGCCCGCGTTCTGGACCTGCGCTGGCTCAGCCCCCTGCCCACCGACGATCTGCTGCGGCACGCCCACGCCACCGGCCGGGTGCTCGTCGCCGACGAAACCCGCCGCAGCGGAGGCGTTTCCGAATCGGTCTGCGCCGCCCTCCTCGACGGCGGCTTCACCGGGCCGATCGCCCGAGTCACCAGCGTCGACAGCTTCGTCCCGCTCGGTCCCGCCACCGCGGCGGTGCTGCTGGACGAGTCCACGATCGAGACGGCGGCACAGCGGCTGGTCGAGCGCCCCGCCGCCGAGCCCGACGATCGGGTCATCGCCCGACCGTAGGCCGCCCGCGCCACCGGGTCCGTGCCGATCGCCGATCGGCACGGACCAGTGCCCCTCTGGATCCGGTCCAGCATCCCCGAACCCCCGGGCGTGATGCGGTGCGGCGCAACGGCATCGCCGGGCCGACCGGTTCGGGTGCGGTCAGCGAGTCTTGATCGTGGTCGGCACCGAGGCGAAGCCGCGGTTGTTGGACGCGTGCACTCGTTTCGTCCCGGCCGGATCGATCTCGTAGTCGGCCACCCGGGCGGCGATCTCCTGCAGCGCCACCCGCAGTTCCAGCAGGCCCAGATTGGAGCCGAGGCAGTGGTGGCGGCCGCTGCCGAAGACCAGCGACGCACTGGTATCGCGATCCAGGTCGAAGGCGTCCGGATGCTCGAAGACCTCCGGATCGCGATTGGCCGAGCCGGACAGCAGCAGGATGCGGGACTCGGCCGGGATGCGCACGCCGTGCAGCTCGATCTCCTCGGTGGTAGTGCGCAGATTCGACTGGGTCGCGGGGTCGTAGCGCATCCCCTCGGCGATGAACGCGTCGAGGCGACCGTCGAAGCCCTGCCGACGCTGATCGGGATGCTCCCATCCGGCGTACCAGAGATTGCCCAGCGTCAGCATCGTGGTCTCGATGCCCGCGCCGATCAGCAGGATCAGCACGCCGACGATCTCCTCCGGGGTCAGCCGGTCCGCGCCGTCGGCCGCGTCCAGCAATCCGGACAGCAGATCGTCGCCGCGCCGCTTGCTGCGCTCGATGGTCAGCTCGGTGTAGTAGCCGACCAGCGCACCGATCGCCTGCATCGCCTCCGGACGAAGGTCGGTAGACTCCTCATCGGTGTACATGATCTCCATGCCGAGCCGCAGAACCAGCTCGCGGTCGGCCTCCGGCACACCCACGAGTTCGGAGATCACATGCGTCGGGAACGGTCCGGCGAACTCGCTCATCAGGTCGAACGAGCCGCGTTCGAGCAGCGGCTCCAGCAGCCCGCGCGCGATCTCGCGCACCCGCGGCTCCAGCGACAGCACCCGGCGCTGGGTGAACGCCTTGGTCACCAGCCCGCGCAGCCGGGTGTGCTTGGGTGGATCCATGGCCACGAACGAGAAGAACTGCTCGGCCTGCGGGCCCCAGAACGCGGGCTCCATCCGGAGGCCGTTGCGGCTGGAGAAGCGATCGGAATCCCGAAACGCCGCCAGCACATCGGCGTGCCGCGACAACGCCCAGAAGTCGTCGACCTCGTTCCGGAACACCGGCGCCTCGGCCCGCAGCCGGGCGTAGTACGGGTACGGGTCGTCGTGAACGTCGAAATCGTAAGGGCTGTACTGCAATTGCATTGACCGAGCCTTCCATGAGCGCGGCGGTGTCGCTACCCGGTTCGCGAATTCGCGCTGACAGGATCACAGTAGTCGAGAGGAAAGGGGCGTAAGTGGACTCCGAATGGGCGCCGCCCGGAATTGACGTGTCGAAACCGCATCCGGCCCGCCGATACGACTATTGGCTGGGCGGTAAGGACAATTTCGAGGCCGACCGGGAATCGGCCGAGCTCGTCGCGGAGGCGTTCCCCAGCGTGCAGTTCTCCGCCCTGGAGAATCGCGCGTTCCTGCGCCGCGTGGTGACCTTCCTGGCCGCCGAGGCCGGGATCCGGCAGTATCTCGACATCGGCACGGGCCTGCCGACCGCGGGCAATGTGCACGAGATCGCGCAGGACATCGCGCCGGATTCGCGCATCGTCTACGTCGACAACGACCCGATCGTGGCCGTGCACGCCCGCACCCTGCTCAACAGCGCCCCCGAGGGCAAGACCGCCTATCTCGAGGCCGACGTGCGCGAGCCCCAAACCATCCTCCACCATCCGGACCTGCTCGCCACCCTCGACCTCACCCGGCCGGTGGCACTGATGCTGGTGGCGGTCATGCACTTCATCGTCGACGAGGAGCAGCCCTACGAACTGGTCCGCGAGCTGTGCCGGGCGCTGCCGTCGGGCAGCTACCTGGTGATGAGCCATGCGACCAGCGACCACCTCACCCCCGAGGACATCGCCGAGAGCGAGGAAGCCAACAAACGCAGCGGCATTCCGTTCCGACTACGCTCCACGGCCGAATTCGCCCCCTTCTTCGACGGCCTCGAGATCGAACCCCCGGGCATCGGATCGATCATGGCCTGGCGACCGGAGGGCTGGCGGGCCCACCCGCGTCCCGAGGCGGTCTCCATGCTCGGTGCGGTCGCGCGCATCCCGTAACCGCATCGACCGACCGGCGGCCGAACCGACTACGGCCCGGTATCGCGCGAGCGATACCGGGCCGTCCGGTCTTCAGCCGATCAGGGCAGGGGACCGCCCGCGGCGATCGCCGAGAGGGTGGCGAATTCGTCGCCCTTGAGCGACGCACCGCCGACCAGGGCGCCGTCGACGTCGGTCTGGGCGACCAGCTCACCGACGTTTTTCGCGTTGACCGAACCGCCGTAGAGGACGCGCACGCTCGCGGCGACCTCCGGATCGGCCAGCTCGGCCAGTTCGGCGCGGATGGCGCCGCACACCTCCTGCGCGTCCGACGGGGTCGCGACCCGGCCGGTGCCGATGGCCCATACGGGCTCGTAGGCGATGACGACCTTCGAGATCTCCTCGGCCGTCAGGCCCTTGAGCGAACCGCGCAACTGCTCGAGGTTGTAGGCGACGTGCGTCTGCGACTCGCGGACGTTGAGACCCTCGCCGATGCAGACGATCGGGGTCATGCCGTTCTTCAGCACCTGCTTGGCCTTGGCCAGCACGACGGAATCGTCCTCGGTGTGGTACTGCCGCCGCTCCGAGTGCCCGACCACGACGAAGGTGCAGCCCAGCTTGGCCAGCATGGACGCACTGATCTCGCCGGTGTACGCGCCGGAGTCGTGCACCGAGACGTCCTGCGCGCCATAGGTGATCAGCAGCCGATCGCCCTCCACCAGCGTCTGCACACTGCGGATGTCGGTGAACGGCGGGATCACCGTGACGTCGACCTTGTCGAAGTACTTGTCCGGCAGCGCGAAGGCGATCTTCTGCACCAGGGCGATGGCCTCGAGGTGGTTGAGGTTCATCTTCCAGTTGCCGGCGATGAGGGGTTTACGCGCCATGGCTCAGTCCTCCAGCACCGCGATGCCCGGAAGTTCCTTGCCCTCCAGGTATTCCAGCGACGCGCCGCCGCCGGTGGAGATATGCGAGAAACCGTCCTCGGGCAGGCCGAGGGTGCGCACGGCCGCGGCCGAGTCGCCGCCCCCGACCACCGTGAACGCCCCCTTACCGGTGGCCGTCACGATCGCCTCGGCGACACCGCGGGTGCCCGCGGCGAACTTCTCGAACTCGAACACGCCCATCGGGCCGTTCCAGAACACCGTCTTCGCCTCGGTGAGCAGCGCGCCGAACCGGTCGACCGACTCCGGGCCGATGTCCAGGCCCATCCAGCCATCGGGAATCTCGTTGGCGGGCAAGACCTTCGAC
Source organism: Nocardia sp. CDC159 (assembly GCF_023740735.1). GTDB lineage: Bacteria > Actinomycetota > Actinomycetes > Mycobacteriales > Mycobacteriaceae > Nocardia > Nocardia pulmonis. Next base: position 112,758 of record NZ_JAMRXH010000010.1, on the reverse strand, counting down.
TCCGCGTCGGCGGCGAACTTGTCGGCCACCACGATGTCGCGGGGCAGGTGGATGACGTCGCCGTAGGTCTCCAGCAGCTTCTTGCAGGTGTCGACCATCTCCTCCTGCAGCAGCGAGGTGCCCACCGAAAGGCCCTGGGCCGCAAGGAAGGTGAAGCACATGCCGCCGCCGATCACCAGGGTGTCGACCTTGGGGGCCAGCGCCTCGATCACCGCGAGCTTGTCGGAGACCTTCGAGCCGCCCAGGACGACGGCATACGGCCGCTCCGGATCGCTGGTCAGCTTCTTCAGCACCTCGACCTCGGTGGCGACCAGACCGCCCGCGTAGTGCGGCAGCAGCTTGGCCACGTCGTAGACCGAGGCCTGCTTGCGGTGCACCACGCCGAACCCGTCGGAGACGAAAGCGCCGTCGTCGCCGACCAATTCGACCAGGGCCCGGGCCAGCTTGCCGCGCTCGGCGTCGTCCTTGCTGGTCTCGCGGGGATCGAAGCGGATGTTCTCCAGCAGCAGCACATCGCCGTCGGTCAGGCCCTCCGAACGCGCGAGCGCGTCCTGGCCGACCACATCACCGGCGAGCTGCACATTGCGGCCCAGCTCCTCCGACAGCTTCGCCGCGACCGGGGCCAGCGACAGCTTCGGGTCGGGCTCGCCCTTCGGGCGGCCCAGGTGGGCGGTCACGATCACCTTGGCGCCGGCCTCGGCCAGCGCCTTGATGGTGGGGACCGAGGCGACGATGCGGCCCGGGTCGGTGATGACGCCGTTGTCGAGGGGGACGTTCAGGTCGGAGCGCACCAGCACGCCCCGACCCTCGACACCCTCGGACAGCAGATCCTGAAGTGTCTTGACTGCCATGGCTTTACAGCGACTTGCCGACGAGGCCGAGCAGGTCGACCAGGCGGTTGGAGTAGCCCCATTCGTTGTCGTACCAGGAGTACACCTTGACCTGGTCGTCGATCACCTTGGTCAGCGGCGCGTCGTAGATCGAGGAGTGCGGATCGGTGACGATGTCGCTGGAGACGATCGGGTCGACGTTGTACTTCAGGATGCCCTTGAGCGGGCCCTCGGCGGCGGCCTTGAAGGCGGCGTTGATCTCGTCGACGGTGGCCTTCTTGGCCAGGTCCGCGGTCAGGTCGGTGATCGAGCCGGTCGGCACCGGGACACGCAGCGAGTAGCCGTCCAGCTTGCCGTTGAGCTCGGGCAGCACCAGGCCGATGGCCTTGGCCGCACCGGTGCTGGTCGGCACGATGTTCAGCGCGGCGGCGCGGGCGCGGCGCAGATCCTTGTGCGGGCCGTCCTGCAGGTTTTGGTCCTGGGTGTAGGCGTGGATGGTGGTCATCAGGCCCTTGACGATGCCGAACTCGTCGTTGAGCACCTTGGCCAGCGGGCCGAGGCAGTTGGTGGTGCACGAGGCGTTGGAGATGATGTTCTGGCTGCCGTCGTACTTGTCGTCGTTGACGCCCATCACGATGGTGATGTCCTCGCCCTTGGCAGGCGCGGAGATGACGACCTTCTTGGCGCCCGAGGCGAGGTGGCCCTTGGCCTTGGTGGCGTCGGTGAAGATGCCGGTCGACTCGACCACGACGTCCACACCCAGGTCGCCCCAGGGCAGGGCCGCCGGGCCCTCCTTGATGGCGAGGGCCTTGATCCGCTGGTCGCCCACCACAATGGTGTCCTCGCCGTCGAGCGAGACGTCCTGCGGGAGCCGACCGAGGATGGAGTCGTACTTCAGCAGGGTCGCCAGGGTGGCGTTGTCGGTGAGGTCGTTGACCGCGACGATCTCGATATCCGTGGTACCCAGCGCCTTCTGCGCCTCCACCGCCCTGAAGAAGTTACGACCGATGCGGCCGAAGCCGTTGATGCCTACCCGGACAGTCACGTTATCGCTCCTCAGCTTTCAAGCGGATTCGTTCCGTTGCAAAGTCCACCCTAATGCCCGCCTGTGATGGCACAGACATGCCCCTGCTCACAGCGAATATGCGTGCGTGAGCTGTGCTGACCGGCCGACCCGCGACGCGTGCGGCCGACCGATCGTCACCTCGCCGCGGGGGGCCGACTCACTGGTTGTCGCGGCGATCGAATGCCCGCACCAGCACGTCTTTCATCTCGGCAAAGCCCTCCTCCAGCGACCGAATCGAACCACGTAGGTCCGCGATACATCCATCGGTGCGGGCGAAGCCTTCGTCCATGCGGTCGAACCCAGCCCGGGTCTCATTCTGAAACTCCGCCAGTCGTTCCCCGAGTGTGTTCGTCAGCTTCCGCTGAATATCCGCCTGCCGTTGCAGAGACGCCTGCCCCGTCTCCAACGCCACCTGCCTAGCGACCAACGATGCCTGCCCCTCGACCAGCGACGCCTGCCCCACCTCCAACGCCGCCTGCCCAGCGACCAACGATGCCTGCCCCTCTACCAGCGACGCCTGCCCCACCTCCAACGCCGCCTGCCCAGCGACCAACGATGCCTGCCCAGCCTCCAACGATGCCTGCCCAGCCTCCAACGACGCCTGCCCAGCGACCAGCGATGCCTGCCCCTCGACCAGCCCCGCCACCCTCGCACCGAGATCCGCCTGTCCCTCCTCGAGCACCGCGAATCGTCGAGCGTTCTCCTCGTAATGGACATCCATTTTGACGTCGAGTGCGTGCACCGCGGCAAGCGTCGCCCGCCCCTCGGCTTGATTCGCTTCCAGTGCCGCCACCCTCGCCTCCAGCTGAGCCAATGTCGTCATCGTCTCTCCCCCTTGTGCGTTCGGTTGCCCCTGCGATCAGGGTTCGAACCTACCGCATCGCCGCCGTTCCGGAGGCTGCTCGAGAGGGTGTCTGTGGATAACTTTTCGCCTGTGGATAAACCGAATCAGAGACGCGAAAACCGCCGCCGCACAAGGGATCTCGTGCGACGGCGGCATCGGGAAAATGTCTGGTTCAGGCGTCTTCGAGAAGTTCCGCGGTGACGGCGGATTCCGTATCGGGTACGCCCAGCTCCTTGGCGCGGCGATCGGCCATCGACAGCAGGCGGCGGATGCGGCCCGCCACCGCGTCCTTCGTCATCGGCGGGTCGGCCAGTTGGCCCAGTTCCTCCAGGGAGGCCTGGCGGTGCTGGACGCGCAGGCGGCCCGCGGCGGCCAGGTGGTCGGGCACGTCGTCGCCGAGGATTTCCAGGGCGCGTTCAACGCGGGCCGCGGCGGCGACCGCGGCGCGGGCCGAGCGGCGCAGGTTGGCGTCGTCGAAGTTGGCCAGGCGGTTGGCCGTGGCGCGGACCTCGCGGCGCATGCGCCGCTCCTCCCACGTCAGGCGCGTGTCCTGGGCGCCCATGCGGGTGAGCAGGGCGCCGATGGCCTCGCCGTCGCGGACCACGACGCGATCGGTGCCGCGGACCTCGCGCGCCTTGGCCGAAATACCCATCCGCCGGGCCGCGCCCACCAGGGCCAGGGCGGCCTCGGGGCCGGGGCAGCTCACCTCGAGCGCCGAGGAGCGGCCGGGCTCGGTCAGCGAGCCGTGCGCGAGAAACGCCCCTCGCCAAGCGGCCTCGGCGTCGGAGATGCTGCCGCCGACCACCTGGGCGGGCAGGCCGCGCACCGGACGCCCGCGCACATCGAGCAGACCGGTCTGGCGGGCCAGGGCCTCGCCCTCCTTGGACACCCGCACGACGTAGCGGGAGGTCTTACGCAGACCCCCGGCGCCGAGAACGTGCACGTCCGAACCGTAGCCGTACAGTTCGAAGATCTCCCGACGCAGCCGCCGCGCGATCGAGCCCATATCGACCTCGGCCTCGACGATCACGCGGCCGCCGACGATGTGCAAGCCGCCGGCGAACCGGAGTAGCGCCGACAACTCCGCCTTGCGTGAACTCACCTGCGAGACGGAGAGACGGCTCAGCTCGTCCTTCACCTCGGCTGTCATCGCCACGAGACCCGCTCCTTTCCACCCAACGCGGACCGCACCTGCTGGCCGCGGTGCCGTCCTTCGACTCGAAGCCCTGCCAATTCCGGCCGAGGTTGCCGGATCACCTGATCCAGTGCGGCGGCTAGCTTTCCAGGGTGGTGCCGGTCCGTTCCCGCCTCGGCGACATCAGCGAAGGTTACTCGCGCACGCAGCTGTTCGGCAGCTCTTGCCACATGTTCGCGTTCCCTACCCTCGGGTACGGACCCGGAATCCACCACCACGTGGTCGACCGCGAAATCCGGTGCGTGCTGGGACAATACATGCAGGTGCCGCTCGGCGGAGAATCCGGCCGTCTCTCCGGGCTCGGCGGCCAGATTGAGTACCAGCACTTTTCGGGCACGGGTATGCACCAGGGCGTCGTGCAGACCGGGCACGAGCACATGCGGGATGACACTGGTGAACCACGAGCCGGGCCCGAGGATCACCAGGTCGGCGTGCTCGATGGCCGCGGTCGCCTCGGGGCTGGCGGGCGGATCCTGCGGAATCAGCCGCACCCGCCGCACCTTGCCCGGCGTGGTCGCCACCGCGACCTGACCGCGGATGCAGCGACTCACCCGCGGATCGGCCTCCAGGCCCGATACGTCGGCCTCGATGGTCAGCGGGGTCGGCGACATGGGCAGCACGCGGCCGGTGATCCCGAGCACCTTGCCCATCTCGTCCAGGGCGGCGACCGGATCGCCCAGCACCTCGGTCAGACCCGCCAGGATCAGATTGCCGACCGAATGCCCGGCCAGCGCGCCGGTGCCGCCGAAGCGGTGCTGCACCGTGCGCGCCCACAACCCGTCGGTGTCCGCGGCCAGCGCGGCCAGTGCCATGCGCAGATCGCCCGGCGGCAGCATGCCCAACTCGGCGCGCAGCCGGCCGGATGAACCGCCGTCGTCGGCCACAGTCACCACGGCGGTGATCCGTTCGGTCATCCGCCGCGCCGCGCTCAGGGTCGCGTACAGCCCGTGACCACCGCCCAGCGCGACGATCGCGGGCGCGGAGTTCTCGTCGGTCATTCCCGCCCCAGATCTCGATGCACCACGCGCACGACATCGCGATCGGCCTCGCCGAGCGCTTCGCCCAGCGCCTCCGCCATCGCCACACTGCGGTGCTTACCGCCGGTGCAGCCCACTGCCACGGTCATGTAACGCTTCCCCTCTTGGCGGTACCCGTTGGTCGTCAGATCGATCAGATGCCGACAGGTCCGCAGATAGTCGTCGGCGCCCGGCTGCGACAGCACGTACTCGCTGACCACCGCGTCCTGTCCGGTGTATTCGCGTAGTTCCGGTACCCAATGCGGATTGGGCAGGAAACGCAAATCAAACACCATGTCGGCGTCCAGCGGAACTCCGTACTTGAAACCGAACGATTGGATCGTCACCTGCAATGCGGTCGGTGCGCCGCTGCCGTAGGCCTCCTCCAGCTTGCGGTGCAGTTGATGCACCGACAGCGCGGTGGTGTCGATGACCAGATCGGCCGCGGTCTTCACCCTCGCCAAGCGTTGCCGCTCGGCGGTGATGCCGGCGGACAGCGTACCGTCGGCGCTCTCGCTCTGTAGCGGGTGGCGTCGGCGCGCGAAGCCGAACCGGCGAATCAGCACGTCATCGGAGGCCTCGAGGAACAGCACCCGGGTGCGCACCCCCGCGGCGCGCAGCTGTTCGGTGACCCCGGACAGATCGCCGGTGAAGAAGCGGCTGCGCACGTCCATCACCAGTGCCAGCTTGCGGATCGGCGGCTCGGTGGCCGAGCCCAGTTCGACCAGCCGGGCGATCAATTCGGGCGGCAGATTGTCGGCCACATACCAACCGAGATCCTCGAGCACCCGCGCCGCGGTCCCGCGTCCGGCCCCCGACAGCCCGGTGACGATGACCACCTCGACCCCCGCGCCGTCGGAGCCGGGCCGCGCGGGCACCGCCGAGGCGCGGGGGTCCGCCGCGCTGTTGTTCGATTCGACGCTGGTCATGTCCTATCGGGTCCGTCTCTGGCTGTTCATTCGATCATCCTGCCCTGCACACGCTTCCGGCGGCGGACACACGCGAGGGACGAAACCTGGTCGTGACGATTTCGTCTGCGCGCCCCGCCGCGGACGCGAGTCGTTCGATTCGCGCTCATTCACCGTTGAGGGCCGCGAGCACCGCCTTCGCGGTCGCCACCCCGATGCCCGGCACCTCCGTGATCTCCTCTACCGTAGCCTCCTTGAGCCGGGCCACCGAGCCGAAGTGGGTGACCAGCGCGGTGCGCCGCGATTCGCCGAGCCCGCGCACCGAGTCCAGCGCGGAGGCGGTCATGCGGCGCGAGCGCTTGCTGCGGTGGAAGGTGATGGCGAACCGGTGCGCCTCGTCGCGCACCCGCTGCAGCAGATACAGCGACTCGCTGTTGCGCGGCATGATCACCGGATCGGGCTCGTTCGGCACCCACACCTCCTCGAGCCGCTTGGCCAGCCCGATCACCGCGACATCGGTGATGCCCAATTCGTCGAGCACCTCGGCGGCCGCGTTCACCTGCGGCGCGCCGCCGTCGACGACGAACAGATTGGGCGGATAGGAGAACTTGCGCGGCTTACCGGTCTTGGGATCGATGCCGGGGGTCGGATTGTCGCCGTCCTCGGCCTCGAGGGCCTCGAGATCCTTGCGCAGCCGATAGAACCGTCGCCGGGTCACCTCGGCGATACTGGCCACATCGTCGGAGCGCCCCTCCCCCGCGGCCTCCTTGATGGTGTAGTGCCGGTACTCCGATTTGCGGGCCAGCCCGTCCTCGAACACCACCAGCGAGGCCACCACATCGGTGCCCTGCACATGGCTGATGTCGACGCATTCGATGCGCAGCGGGGCCGAGTCGAGGTCGAGCGCGTCCTGAATCCCCTGCAGCGCGGCCGATCTCGCGGTCAGATCACCCGCCCGCTTGAGCTTGTGCTGCGCCAGCGCCTCGGCGGCATTGCGCTGCACGGTCTCCATCAGCGCCTTCTTGTCGCCGCGCTGGGGCACCCGCAGCTGCACCGCCGAGCCGCGCAGCTCCGACAGCCAGCCCTGTACCTGATCCGGATCGGTCGGCAGCGCGGGCACCAGCACCTCGCGCGGCACCACCGTGGCGGGGGTTTCGGTGTCGGTGTCCTCGGCGAAGGCGGCCTGCTCGCCGTAGAACTGGGTGAGAAACTGCTCGACCAGGGCGGGCAGTTCGCCACCGGTCTCGACGTCGTCGACCGCGTCGCCGGATTTGTCGACCACCCAGCCGCGCTGACCGCGTACCCGGCCGTCGCGCACGTGGAAGATCTGCACCGCCGCCTCGAGCTCGTCGGTGGCGAAGGCGATCACATCGGCGTCGGTGCCGGTGCCCAGCACCACCGCCTGCTTCTCCAGCGCGCGTTCGAGCGCCTGCACATCGTCGCGCAGCCGGGCGGCGGTCTCGAAATCCAGATCCGCTGCGGCGTCCTGCATTTGGCGTTTGAGTTCGCGCACCATCCGGTCGGTCTTGCCGGAGAGGAAGTCGCAGAAATCCTCGGCGATGCGGCGATGCTCCTCGGCGCTGACCCGCCCGATACAGGGGGCCGAGCACTTGTCGATATAGCCCAGCAGACACGGCCGCCCGATCTGCTGATGCCGCTTGAAGACCCCGTTGGAGCAGGTGCGCACCGGGAACACCCGCAGCAGCAGATCCACGGTCTCGCGAATCGCCCAGGCGTGGGCGTAGGGGCCGAAGTAGCGCACGCCCTTCTTGCGCGCGCCCCGGTAGACGAACACCCGAGGATAGTCCTCGTTCATGCTCACCGCGAGCATGGGATAGGTCTTGTCGTCGCGGTAGCGGACGTTGAAGCGCGGATCGAATTCCTTGATCCAGTTGTATTCCAGCTGAAGGGCTTCCACCTCGGTGGTGACGACCGTCCACTCCACGCTGGCCGCCGAGGTGACCATCTGCCGGGTGCGCGGATGCAGCGAGGCGACGTCGGCGAAGTAGGAATTCAGCCGACTGCGCAGACTCTTGGCCTTGCCGACATAGATGACCCGCCCGTGCGCGTCCCGGAACTTGTAGACGCCGGGTTCGACGGGGATGGTGCCCGGCGCGGGCCGGTAGGTCGCGGGATCTGCCACGGGAACCAGGTTAACGACCTGCACCGACAGGTGGACCCGGAGTATCCGAGCGCAGTCGCCGCGCCGCGGCGGTGATGGCCTCGTAGAGCGCGCGTTCGGGCTCGGAGAGCCGGTCGCGGCGGCGCAGCAGCACGAACTCCAGCTCTCCCAGCCCGGGCAGGCGGGTGTCCTCTACCGCGAAAAGCCCTGGCGGCAGCAGGCTTTCGGCGTGCACGACCACCCCGAGCCCGGCCAACACGGCCGCCCGCAAGCCCAGTTGACTGTCGCTGACGCAGGCGATCCGCCAGGTCCGCCCCTCCCGCTCCAGCGCGCGCAGCGCGACGTGGCGGGTGATGCTCGGCGGCGGATAGGTCACCAGCGGCACCGGATCCTCGAAACCCGTTGCACCCGAACGGCCCGCCCAGACCAGCCGGTCGCGCCACAGCAGCTCACCGTGCTGCTCGCCGGGCAGCCGCTTGCCGACCATCAGATCAAGTTCCCCCGCCGCCATGCGCGTCTTGAGATTCTCGCTGAGCCCCACGGTCAGCTCCAGATCCACGCCCGGATGGCTGCGCTGGAATTCGAACAGCACGTCGGGCAGTTCGCGCGCCATCACATCGTCGGAGGCGCCCAGCCGGATCAGGCCGGTCAGCCGGGACTCGGAGAAGTAGCGCTCGGCCCGGGCCTGCGCGTCCAGGATGGACCGCGCGAAGCCGACCATGGCCGCGCCGTCGGCGGTCAGCGCGAGATTGCGGGTGTCGCGGCGGAACAGCTCCCGCCCGGCCGCCTGCTCGAGCCGCGCGACGTGCCCGCTGACCGTCGATTGCCGCAGGCCCAGAATCCGACCGGCCGCGGTGAAGCCCCCGGCCCGCTCGACGGCGAGGAAGGTCCGCAGCAGCTCCGGATCGAACATATTCATCACGATACTCGTTCAGAGATATCTACTCCAACGTCTATCGTGATCATTCGGTCACTGGCTACCGTCGAGTAATGAAGTTCCTCGCCAAACTCCGCATCGATGCCTTCATGCTCGGCATCCTCGCCAGTGTGCTGGTGGCCGCCGTGCTGCCCGCCCGGGGCGCGGCCGCGGGCGTGCTGGACTGGGCCACCACGATCGCCATCGGGGTGCTGTTCTTCCTCTACGGCTCCCGGCTCGAACCCCGGGAGGCCATCCAGGGTCTCAAGCACTGGCGATTGCATTCGGCGGTACTCGCGGTCACCTACGTGGTGTTCCCCCTCATCGGGCTGGCGCTGCGACTGCTGGTGCCCTCGGTGCTCACTGAGGAGCTCTACACCGGTTTGCTGTATCTGACGCTGCTGCCCTCGACCGTGCAGTCCTCGATCGCGTTCACCTCGATCGCGCGCGGCAACGTGGCCGGGGCGGTCGTGAGCGCCTCGCTGTCCAACCTGATCGGCGTGTTCGCCACCCCGCTGCTGGTCATGCTGCTCATGAACACCACCGGCGGCGCGACGGTCTCGCCGAAGGCGGTGCTGTCGATCGTGCTGCAGCTGCTGTTGCCGTTCCTCGCCGGGCAGTTGCTGCGGTCGCGGATGCGGTGGCTGCTGAAGCACACGGCCGTCACCAGGGTTGTCGATCGCGGATCGGTGTATCTGGTCGTGTACGCGGCCTTCAGCGCGGGGATGGTCGAACACATCTGGAGCAGCATCTCGCCGTGGTCGCTGGTCGCGGTGGTCGGCATCTGCGCGGGCATGCTGGCCGTGGTGCTCGGCTTGACCTCGGTCATGAGCAAACTGTTCGGCTTCGATCGCGGCGACCGGATCGTGATGATCTTCTGCGGTTCCAAGAAGAGCCTGGCCAGCGGGCTGCCGATGGCGACGGTGCTGTTCGCCGGGCATGCGGTGGGCCTGATCGTGCTGCCGCTGATGATCTTCCACCAGATCCAGCTGTTCACCTGCGCGAGCCTGGCGGGCCGCTGGGGCCGCCAGGCCGAGGAAGCCGAGGCGGCGCAACCGGTTTCGCCGCGGCAGTCCGCGGTCGCGGCCTGAGGCCCGCGCGGCCTCCCGGGCGCCCGCCCGGGAGGCCGTTCGGCCGATGCGGTGTTGCCCTCAGGTAGCCCTTACCCTTACCCGGTGAGTTCCCCCAGCACCTTGCGTTCCGGTGCGCTTTCCCTGGTTTCCAGCGTGGTGATCGGCGTGGCCTCCGCCGGGCCCGCCTACAGCATCACCGCCACCCTCGGCCTGGTGGCCGCCGCCGTCGGGCTGCACGCGCCGATCATCGTGCTGCTGGCCTTCGTGCCGATGCTGCTGGTCGCGATCGGCTATCGCGAACTCAATCAGGTGGAGCCGGATCCGGGCACGACCTTCGTGTGGGCCACGCGGGCGTTCGGGCCGTTCACCGGGTGGATGTCGGGCTGGGCGATCGTGGTGTCGGATCTGCTGGTGATGGCCAGCCTGGCGCAGATCAGCGCGCAGTACACCTTCCTGCTGGTGGGCGCCCAGGGCATCGGTTCGGATCCGACCAGCGGCTGGGTGCTGTTGCTGGGGATCTGCTATCTGATCGTGATGACGATCGTCGCGGTCTGCGGGATCGATGTGTCCGCGCGGCTGCAGTCGGCGCTGCTGACCGTCGAATTCGGCATGCTCGTGCTGTTCTCGGTGGTCGCGCTGGTGCGGGTCGCGACCGGGCACGCGCCGCCGGGGGCGAGCGTGCCGGACCTGTCCTGGTTCGATCCGTTCGCGATCGGCACCTTCAACGACTTCGTGACCGCGGTGCTGTTGATGGTGTTCATCTACTGGGGCTGGGATTCGGCGGTGTCGGTCAATCAGGAGACCGTCGATCCGCGGCGCACGCCCGGGCGCTCGGCCGTGCTGTCGACGGTCACACTGGTGGCGCTGTATCTGCTCGTCACCGTGGCGGCCCAGGCCTTCGCCGGGGCGGGCCGCGAGGGTCTGGGCCTGGCCAATCCCGCCCATGTCGACGACGTGCTCGGCGCGCTGGGCAGCGCGGTGTTCGGCGACAGCACCGTAGGCGACGTGCTGGTGCACTTGCTGTTCCTGATGGTGCTGACCTCCGCGGCGGCCTCGACCCAGACCACGATCCTGCCGACCGCCCGCACGACGTATTCGATGGCGCTGCATCACGCGCTGCCCAGGGCATTCGGCCGCATCGACCCGCGCTGGCTGACCCCCGCGTTCTCCACCATCGTGTTCGGCGCGATGTCGGTCGCCCTGTACGTGGTGCTCAACTTCGTCTCCGGCGGCCGCCTGATCAGCGAGGCGGTCACCGCCATCGGCATCTCGATCGGCCTCTACTACGGCCTGACCGGTCTGAGCTGCGCCTGGCTGCACCGCCACGACTTCACTTCCGACGCAAGGACTTTCCTGATCAAGGGCGTGCTCCCGGCACTGGGCGGCATCGCCCTGCTGTTCGCCGCCGGCTGGACGGCGGTGACCTCCTGGCAGCCGGGCGCCGACGATGCCGCCTGGCTCATGCCCTTCCCGCCGCACTGGCGCATCGGAGCGATCTTCCTCCTCGGCGTCGGCACCCTACTGATCGGCATCCCGCTCTACCTGATCCTCGCCCGGGTGATGCCGAGGTTCTTCCGCGGCCAGGTCCTGGCCCGGCGGCTGCCCGCCCCGGGGGACGCGATCATCGCCGAGGACGCGACGGTCAATACCTGACGGATCGGCGAGTACCGGGCCGATACCCGAAAGACGTTCCGGCGCGGTCTATCCGGCGGCGCAGAACTCGTTGCCCTCCGGATCGCGCAGCACCCACCAATGTCCGGCGGGGCCCTGGTCGACCTCGTCGACCCGGGTTGCCCCGAGCGCCTCCAGGCGGGCCACCAGCTCGTCCAAGCCGCCGGGTGCGCTGTGCACATCGATGTGCAGGCGGTTCTTGCCGGACTTGCCCTCGGGGACGTCCTGGAAGAGCAGCCGCCGCCCCTGGCCGATACCGCTGACCGGGTCGAATGGATCGTCGGGGTGGCGGATCGCGGCGTAGCCCCGGAAGTTCTTGCGGCCCCGGTGCTCGGTCACCGCATCGCCGCCGATGTGGCCCGCGGCCAGCAGCTGGTCGATGAGGACCGTGGGGTCTTCCACCTCGTATTCCAGAGCGGCCGCCCAGAACTCGGCGAGGGCCGGGGCGTTTCTGGCGTCGATGACCAGTTTCCAATTCAGTGCCACGGCCGAAACCTACCTGCCGGGTCCGACAGAAACACGGCGATCTCGTCGACGGTTGGGCCGCGGCCGCGCGATCGCGGGTTAGCCTTCCCAGCGACCCCATAGTCGCGCCGACAGGAAATCCATGACGATGACCGACGAGCATCCGGGATCCGCGCACGAGTCACCGTACGAGGAGATCCAGCAGGTCCCCCTCGTACTCCTGCGGGACGAACCCGCCGCCGCGGCGGCGCGGGAGCGACTGCTGCAGGCGATCGGCCGCGAGGCCGACGCGGTCGCGGACCTGCAGCCCGGCAATGCCGCCGGGGCGCTGGCCGAACTCGCCCGCGCCTACGCCCTGATCACCTCCACCGAGACCACGACGACCGCGGCGCTCAGCGCGCCCGCACCAGCCGGGCGGACGGCACCCGATCCGACCACCTAGGCCGCGGCGGCGAAGGCACCGCGCAACGGAACGATCAGATCGCCGCGCTCGCCGACCTCGATGGTGTCCAGTTCCAGCCAATCGGCAATCTCGCGCAGCGACCGGGCCAGTTCCGCGACCACGTACGGGGAGTCCCGGCCCGGTTCGGCGAAGGCGCCGGGCACCAGTAGCCGCCCGGTGCCGCGCTCGGCGCGCAGATCGACCCGGGCCACCAGCTCGCCGTCGAGCAGGAACGGAAAGACGTAATAGCCGTGCACCCGTTTGGCTTCCGGGGTGTAGATCTCGATGCGGTAGTGGAAATCGAAGATCCGCTCGGTGCGCGGCCGGAAGAAGATGAGCGGATCGAACGGGCACAGCAGCGCGCCGCCCTCGACCCGCCGCGGCGTGCGCGCACCCGCGCTCAGATAGGCCACCCGATCCCAGCCGGCCACACTCACCGGTTCCAACTCCCCCGCGTCCACCAGCGCGGCGATCGCGGGCTCGGTCTGGCTTCGATGCAGGCGGTAGTAGTCGCGCAGATCGGGCTCGGTGGCGATGCCCAGCGCCGTCGCGGCGCGGCGCACCAACTCCAGCACCGCCTCCGCCTCGTCCGGCGTGCGGGCCAGCACCTCCGGCGGCAGCACCCGCTCGGTGAGGTCGTAGTGGCGCTGAAAGCCGACGCGCTTGGCCACCGACAGCTCGCCGGTGGCGAACAGCACCTCGCAGATCACCTTGGTATCGCTGTAGTTCCAGCCCCAGTGGTCCTTGCTGCGCGGGCGATCCAGTTCCAGATGCCGCTCGACCTCACCGGCCGTGCTGGCCCCGAATTCGCCGATCACATCCAGCACATCCTGGGGCAGATTCGGATTGCGCCGCAACACATTCTGCGCGCCGCCCCAGCGACCGTGCCGGTAGCGCTCCATCCGCCACCGCAGCAGCGGCCAGTCCTCGACCGGTATGAGCGCGGCCTCGTGCGCCCAGTACTCGACCAGCCGCCGCGGCCGCCGGGCGCTGTGACTCCACGCCGCCTCGTCCAGCAGCGCCCGGTCGTAGGCCCCGATACGGCTGAACACGGGCGCGTAATGGGCCCGCACCACAGCCGATACCGAGTCCAACTGCAGCAGCTGGGTTCGCTCCAGCGTGCGCAGAATCGTGCGGCGGGAGGGCGGGGACGCCGGGCGCGGCGCGGCGAATCCCTGGGCGGCGAGCGCGGTCCGGCGGGCCGCTGCGGCGGTCATGGTACGCACATGCGAACCATGCCAGACGGCACCGACAAGTTATTTCACCGACCGCGCCTTGGCGGCCACGGCCTCCCCCACGGCGGCCAGCGCGTCGACCGGAGTTCGATTGCGGCCGTGGGTGTCCTGGCCCAGCTGCGGCCACCCCTGACCGTCCGGACCGCGCAGTTGGGTCCAGATCTCGCGGGTCTTGTCCAGCAGCTCGCGCTGCTCGGCCTCGTTCAACGCGGACATGAAATCCTCCTCTGTACCAACGCCGCACCGTGCGGCGAAGTCCTCGGGCGAGAGCCCGTTGGCGGCGTTCATATCGCAGCTGCCGAAGGGCGGGCAGCCCTCGGGCAGGCCGCCGCCGTACCCGTTTCCGTCGGTGTATTGATGCGCGATCTGGCCGGGCAGATGCGGATCGCGACCGTAGCCCGCGCCGATCAGGCGTAGGCCCTGCGGCCGCGTCGGCCACATGCCGAACAGATCGCCGGCATTGGCGTAACCGATCACCCGCCGGGCGTCGCCGAGCCATCCGGCCAACTCCCAGTAGGCGCGGTTGATGCCGTCGGACTGATCCCCGCCCGGATTGCCGCCCGATTCCACGTCGATCATCACGATCATGCGCGGATGCGGGCCGCCACAGCTCGCCACCATCTCGCGGTGGGTGCTCACCGTCTCGGCCCAGTTGGGCCGCCAGTAGAAATAGACGATGAAACACGCCAACCGGCCGTCGTCGGCGGCCGCGGTGGCCCAGGCGTAATTCGCGGCGAAGTTCGGATCCCGGAAGGTGCCGTCGTTGGAGCGGAAGCTCAGGATCCGGTACGGATAGGAATCGTCGACCGGCACCTGGAAATACGAGACATCGGCGAAGAGACTGTCCACCATCGTCGTTCCTTTCGGTCGGTGTGTGCGACCAAGTCTGGAAGCGGCGCATCTCAGCGACATCTCACCGACGTTTCACCGAATCGGACCGATGGGTTGGTCCCCGTAGGGGGTGAAACATACTTGCATTTTCGCCCGATACGCAGGCATGATCGTCAGCCGAAGGCGGCAGTGCGGGCTGCCCGACGAACGCGGCGATCGAGCCAGCCGGTGACCTTCCGCTCGGGGGTTTCGGACATCGGCCCGACAGCAACCGGATCGTCCACCGACGATCCGCGCAGCGGAAGGTCGAGGGTGAACAGCGTGCAGGTAATTGTCAAAAACGAGACGACGAGCGGTCGCAGCGTGCTGGAGGGCGCGTTCGCACTGCTCGAGGTGCTGGCCGACGGCGAAGACCGGGGGCTGACCGGTATCGCCGCCGCGGCGGGCCTACCGAAGGCGACCGCGCATCGGCTCCTGGACCAGCTCGTCAACCTCGGCGCGGTGCAGCGCCGGGGCGGGCGATACACCTTGGGGCCGCGCACTTTTCGGCTCGGTCAGTCCTGGCGGCCCGCGCGGCTGCTGCGGGCGGCGGCGGCCCGGCCACTCGGGCGGCTGGCCGCCACCACCGAGCGCGGCGGGTTCAGCCTGGCCGTCGCGGAGGCGGGGCAGACCATCCTGGTGACCGGAATCGGCCGCGAGGTGAACGAGGTCTTCCCGCTGCGCGCGGGCGTACTGCTGCCGCCCGGTACGGCGGCGGAGAAAATCATCAGGGCCACAACGCCTTTCACCGAACCGCCGCAGGGATATTCGACGCGCGAGTGGGCACAGGCGGCGAGCACGGCGCGCGATCGCGGCCTGGCCTACGACCTGGACATGCGCGCCTACGCGGTGGCCTGCGTGGCCGCGCCGGTGCGCGCGCCCTCGGGCACGGTGGTGGCCGCCCTGGCCGCCACCACGTTCGAGGCGCGCCGGATCGATGCCGTGACCGAGGCGGTGCGCCGCACCGCCGACCAGATCAGCGTCGAACTGGTCCGGCTCGTGCGGGCCGAGCGCGCGGCCTCGCCCTGGCCAGGTTATGAGCCGTGGCCCCAGCCGGATCGGCCGCCCAGCGCCGCGAACGGTTCGTCGCACGCCAGCCATTCGCGCACGGCCTGAAGCCGGGCGGTGTAGCGCACCCAGCCGAATCCGGACCGGGCGTAGTCCCGGCCGACCTCGTCGACGAGGTGCCGAGCCCGCGCCCGGTCACCGTCGGCGGCGGCCAGCACGGCCGAGATCGCCCGGGCCGCAAGCCATTGCGTGCCACCGGGCGGGGCCTCGGCGTAGACGCGCTCCAGCAGCGAACGCGCGGCCGGCATCTCGCCCTTGGCCAGCAGCACGTCGGCGAGATCGATATCGGCCATGCTGATGTCGTCCCCGAGACACGCCTGCGCCGTGCGGCAATGGGTTTCGGCGACGTCGAGGCGACCAGCGGCCGATGCCACCGCGGCGCGGACCAATTCGTTGAGCGACAGGATCTGCCGATCGTCGAGCCGCTTGGCGTACAGATCGGATTCCTCGGCCGCGCACAGGGCCTCGCTCTCGCGGCCCAGCGACAGCAGTGCCTTGGCGGAATTGCTCAGCCCACGGGCCAACCCGTGCTCGTCGCCAAGCTCGCGATCGATGTCCAGGGCACGCCGGTAACTGCCCAGGGCCGCGAGCGCGGCGCCCGCGAACAGCTGGGCGGTGCCCCGGGCGTCGGCGAACGCCGACATCCGGGTCCGGTCGCCGAGCCGCTCGGCCAGCCGCTCACCGGTTTCCAGCGCGTCGACCGCCGCGGGCAACCGGCCGCGCTCGATATCCACGATGCCCTGGTAGTACCGGATGCCCAGCAGCAGCGCCTCGTCGTCCAGGCCGTCGGCCAACCCGGCGGCCTGCCTCAGCAGCTCGGCCGCCCGGTCGAGTCCGCCGGTCATCAACGCGTGAAAGGCGTGGCGGCTCAACGCGTTCGCGCGTTCGGCCGATGTCGCTCCCGGCGCGTCGATCAGGGCGCGAAAATGCCGCTGCGCCTCCCGATACCAGGATCGGACCAGCCACGGCTCGTGCAGCGCGGTGGCCAGCCGCAGACCCGTGGGCGCCCACGCCGTGCCCGGCGCACACTCCAGCGCCTCGAGCAGATTCGGCCATTCGGCGAAGACCTCGGCCACCGCACCGGCCGAGGCGAACCGACGGTCCGCACCAGCCGTCGTCACCAGCTCCAGACACCAGTCGGCATGTCGCGCGCGAGTGAGCGAGACCTCCTGCGCCGCCGCCAGTTTCGTGAGCGCGTACGCGCGAACGGTCTCCAGCAGCGAGAACCTCCGGCCCGCACCATCGATGTGGACCGCCACCAGGCTGCGCTGCACCAGCTCGGCCAGCGCCGGTGCGACCCCGGTCCGATCCAGCTCGTCATCTGGCACAACCGCCTCGGCGGCCTCCAGCACGAATCCGCCCGCGAAGACCGAAATCCGGCGCAGCACCGCCTGTTCGACCGGCTCCAGCAGTTCGTAACTCCAGTCCAGGGCCGCCTGCAGGCTGCCGTGGCGACCGCCGGGACCCCCGACCAGCAAGCGCACCCGGGCGTCGATGCGCTGGGCGAGCTGTGCGACGGTGAGGGTGCGGGTGAGACCGGCCGCGAGCTCGATGCCCAGGGGCAGCCAGTCCACCGCGGCGCACACCGACACCAGATCGGCCCGCTCGGCCGCGGTCAGCGGCCCGACCGAGCGGTCGACGAACAGCTCCACGCTCGCGGGGCGCTCCAGCGCGCCCAATCCGATGACGAACTCCCCCGGCTGGTCCAGCGCGCGCTGGGAGGTGACCAGCACGGTCAGCCCCGGTGTGAGCCGCAGCAGCGTCGCGGCGGTCAGCCGCGCCGCGGCGAGCACATGTTCGGCGCCGTCGAGGACCAGCACCGCATCGCGCAGCACCGGCGCCAGCGCCGCGGCCCAACCCTGCGGCGGCGCATCCACTTCCAACGCGGCCGCCACGGCCGGACCGACGGTGTCGGCGCGGTGCAGCGGGCCCAGTTCCACCAGCCGCACCGCGCGCCCCGTGCTCACCAGCCGTCGCGCCGCCTCCAGCGCGAGCCGCGACTTCCCGCTGCCGGGCGGGCCCACCACACTCACCAATCCCGGCCGCGAGGCCGCACCCAGCACCGCGGACAGCTCGCGCCGCCGACCCAGGAAGCTGTCGGTCGGCACGGGCAGCGCGCCGGTGTACTCACTCCCGGCGGGTTCCGGAGCGGGGGCGAGACGGGCGGGCGCGGTGCGCAGCGCCGGATCGTGGTTGAGCATCCGCAGTTCCAGCTCCGCGGTCTCCGGCGCCGGGTCCACGCCCAGCTCGTCCGACAGCGCCCGGCGCAGCCGCTGCAACCGATCCAGCGCATCGGCCTGACTTCCCGTGCGGTACACCGCGATCGCGTGCAGCCGGGTCAGCGGCTCGTGCAGGGGATGCTCGTCGACCAGGGCCGCCAGCTCGGCGATCACCTCGGCCTCGGCGCCCAGCGCCACCGCCGCGTCGAGTCCGGTGACGGTCAGCCCGAGCCGCCACTCCTCCAGCCGCGCCGCCTCGGCCCGCACGAACGGCACCGCCATCAGATCGGCCAGCGCCGTTGCGCGCCAATGCGACAGCGCCTCGCGGGCCGCGGCGCGCACCTCCTCGTGCCGCCCGGCCCGCCGCGCGGCATGCATGCGGTCGGCCGCGGCCTCGGCGGCGGCCAGATCGGCGAGCACGATATTCGCGCGATAGCCCGCGGGCGAGCGCAGCACCGCGTTGGCATGTCCGCCCAATGCCGCGCGCAGGCGCGAAATCAGCACGCGCAGACGCGGAATCGGCCGGGTAAGATCGCCGTCGCCCCACAGATCGACGGCCATTCGCTGATCCGGAACCGGCGTACCGCGCGCCAGGCCCAACCGCACCAGCACCGCCCGTTCCAGCGGACGGTCGACGGCGATCTGCCGTCCCTCGGCCCATACCAGCACCGGACCGAGCACTCGCACCTCGACGGGGGGCTCCTCCGACCCGCCCCCGCGTTGCCGACTCGCTACACTCATCGCCCCTCGCGATCGTTCTGTCGTGCACCGAACCGACGGCTCTCGCTTTGTGAAGCGCCAACCCCGACCGTCGGCAGTGCGGTTCGAATGTCCGAAATGAAGCCCCCGAGCCCGCCCGCGAGCACGAGCATGGCGGACCGGCCCTGCTGAACGGAAGTAATCGGTCCGGTCAACGGACCGCGCGACAACTATGTCGAGCGGCACCGACAGATCGACCGCCTCTGCTACGGTGACAGCATTCGATACATCGATGTATCCAACCTCGCCGAATGGAGGACCCGTGCCGTCGTCGCAACAGCCGGATGTGATCGTCGTCGGAGCCGGACTGGCCGCATTGGTGGCCACCTACGAGCTCACCAAGGCCGGGCGACGCGTCCTCGTCCTGGATCAGGAGAATCGCAACAACCTTGGTGGACAGGCGTTCTGGTCGCTGGGCGGGCTGTTCCTCGTCGACACCCCCGAACAGCGTCGGCTCGGCATCAAGGACTCGGTCGAGCTGGCCTGGCAGGACTGGCAGGGCTCGGCCGGGTTCGACCGCGACGACGAGGACCACTGGGCCCGACAGTGGGCCCGCGCCTACGTCGAATTCGCCGCCACCGAGAAGCGGCAGTATCTGCACGACCTCGGGCTGCGGGTGGTGCCGCTGGTGGGGTGGGCCGAACGTGGTGGGGCGGCCGCGGACGGACACGGCAATTCGGTGCCGCGCTTCCATCTCACCTGGGGCACCGGGCCGGAGGTGGTGCGGGTCTTTCTGGAGCCGGTGCTCGCGGCCGAACAGCGCGGCCTGGTCGAATTCGCGTTCCGCCATCGCGTGGACGAGTTGATCGTGGACAACGATGCGGTGGTCGGAGTGCGGGGCGCGGTGCTCGAGCCCACCGATCTGGACCGTGGCCGGGCGTCCTCACGAACTGTGGTGGGTGAGTTCGAATTCCGCGCCCCCGCGGTGCTGGTGGCCTCCGGCGGCATCGGCCACAACCATGAGTTGATCCGCAAGAACTGGCCGACCGACCGGCTCGGCCCGTGCCCGAAGACCCTGATCTCCGGCGTGCCCGCGCATGTCGACGGGCGCATGCTGGCCATCACCGAGGCCGCCGGTGGCCGCATCGTCAACCGCGATCGGATGTGGAACTACACCGAGGGCCTGCACAACTGGGATCCGATCTGGCCCGACCATGCCATCCGCATCATCCCGGGACCGTCCTCGCTGTGGTTCGACGCCAACGGAAAGCGCCTGCCCGCACCGTGTTTCCCGGGTTTCGACACCAACTCCACCATGAAGGCGATCCTGTCGACCGGCTACGACTACTCCTGGTTCGTGCTGTCGCGGACGATCATCGAGAAGGAGTTCATGCTCTCGGGCTCCGAGCAGAATCCGGATATCACCGGCAAGGATCTGAAATACGCGATGCGCGCCCGACTCGCCAAGGGCGCGCCGGGACCGATCCAGGCGTTCGTCGACCACGGCGTCGACTTCGTCGTGGGCAAGACGGTGACCGAACTGGTCGAGGGCATGAACAAGATCAGCCGCGGCCCCCTGCTCGACGCCGCGGACATCGAGCGCCAGATCGTCGCCCGCGACCGCGAGGTGGCCAACAAGTTCAGCAAGGACGCCCAGCTGATGGCCATCGCCAATGCCCGCCGCGCCCTCGGCGACAAACTCGCCCGCGTCGTCCCCCCGCACCGCATCCTCGACCCCGCCCACGGCCCGCTGATCGGCATCCGCCTGAACATCCTGACCCGAAAGACCCTGGGCGGCGTGCAAACAAACCTCGACTCCCAGGTCATCCGCCCCGACGGCACCCCCTTCCCCGGCCTGTACGCCGCGGGTGAGGTCGCCGGCTTCGGGGGCGGGGGCGTGCACGGCTACAACGCCCTCGAGGGCACCTTCCTCGGCGGGTGCGTCTTCTCCGGTCGCGCCGCGGGCCGCGCCCTCACCCGCGTGCTGGACTGAGCGGGCGGGTCAGCTGATCCGGGGCAGGTTGACGACCTGGCCCGCATAGGCCAGACCGGCGCCGAAGCCGAGCAGCAGGGCGGTGTCGCCCGGCTTGGCCTCGCCGGAACGCAGCAGTTGTTCCATGGCCATGGGGATCGAGGCGGCGCTGGTGTTGCCGGTGCGCACGATATCGCGGGCGACGGCCACCGAATCCGGGATGCCCAGGGCCTTGATCAGCGCGTCGATGATGCGCATGTTGGCCTGGTGCGGGACGAAGGCGTCCAGCTGGTCGGCGCTGACACCGGCCTGGTCGAGCGCGTCGCGACACGCCTTCTCCAGGAAGGTGACCGCCCAGCGGAACACGGCCTGGCCGTTCATGCGGATATAGGGCCGCACCGTGCTGCCGCCGTTGGCCTCGGCCGCCGCGACCTCGGCGAAATACTGCTGGAAGTCCTTGTCCTGCTTGATCGCCGAGGTCTGGCTGCCGTCCGAGCCCCAGGCGACCGGGCCGATGCCCTCGGTGTCCGACGGCCCCACCACGACCGCGCCCGCACCGTCGGCAAAGATGAACGCGCAGGTGCGGTCGGCCGGATCGAGCAGGTCCGACAGCCGCTCCACGCCGATCACCAGCACATATCGGGCCTGCCCGGCCCGCACCAGGTTGGCGGCATTGGCCAGCGCGTAGCAGAAGCCCGCGCAGCCCGCCGAGACGTCGAAGGCCGCGGTGTCGTGCATGCCGAGTTCGGTGGCCACCACCGCACCCGCCGACGGACCCAGCACCATCTGCGACGAGGTCGCCAGCACGACCGCGTCGATCTGCTCGGGCGCGATATCGGCGGCCGCGAGGGCCTCGCGGGCGGCCGCGGTGCTCATCGACACGATCGTCTCGTCGGCCTCGGCCCAGTGCCGGGCCTCGATGCCGGAGCGCGTCCGGATCCACTCGTCGGAGGAGTTGATCTGCTCGACGATGTCCGCGTTGGGCACGACGCGACGCGGGCGATACACCCCGAGTCCGAGCAGGGTGGCGTGAGCGACCGGGGTGGCGGTTGCGATTGGGGCGGGCACGACTTCCTCTCCACATGAACCGATCGGTTCACCTGCCTACGATCTAACATGAACCAATCGGTTCACACAAGGTTTGAAAGGGGGCTCTAATGACGACGGCGGGCCCGCGCGCGCGTTTGCTGGCGAGCACCATCACCATCGTGCAGGAACACGGCGTGCACGCCGCCGGTCTGAGTGCACTGCTCGAGCGCAGCAACGCCTCGCGCAATTCGCTGTATCAGCACTTCCCCGCCGGGAAGGGCCAGCTCGTGGAGACGGCCGCGCGAATCGTCTCGCGCCTGGTCTATCAGCATCTGAGCACGGTCGCCGACGCCCTGGCCAGCGCGTCCTCGGCCGAGCAGTGGCTCGACGATCTGTTCGCCTTCTGGCGTCGGCCACTCGAGTCCAGTGACTATCGCAAGGGGTCGTTCATGATGGCCGCCGCCCTGGACGAGCTCGATCCGGCCGTCCAGTCCGCGGCCGGGCAGGCATTCACGGATTGGACGGCCCGGCTCGCCGACGGCATGGTCGCCGCGGGCATCGACAAACCCGACGCCTCCGCGCTGGCCAGCCTGCTGCTGTCGGTGATCGAGGGCACGATCGTGCAGAGCCGCGCCCTCAAGTCCACCGAGCCGTTCACCGATGCCCGCACCCAGCTCGCGGTGTTACTGCGCCATCATCTGCCCGGAAGCTGAGTTCAGAGCAGGCCGTACGGCGAAAGCGCGTCGATCAGCCCGGTCCGCCGCTCCAGCGTGGGCGCGGGATCGACGAGCGCGAACCGGCAGCCGACCGCCGTCGCGCCCCCGTCGGCATGTTCGCTGTCGCCGACCATGAGCGCGTTGCGGGTCCCCACGCGCTCCAGGGCCCACTCGAAGATGCCCGGATCGGGCTTGACCGTGCCGATCTCGTAGGACAGCGCGAAGGCCGTGATGTGGCGATCCCAGCCGCGCGCGGCGAAGGCGGGCCGGAAGTCGAAGGCGATATTGCTGACCACCGCGATCGGAATACCTTGGGCGGCAAGCCCTTCCAGCACCTTCCCGGTATCCGGATACGGCGTCCACCCGGCCGGATCCACGCTGCGGGCGTACAACCGCTCGGCCTGCGCGTCGGCCAGACCGGACTTCCGCAATACCGCCAGATAGGCATGCCGGTGCAGCGCGGGGTCCAGATCCCGGTGGTCCCAGGCGTATTGGGCGCGCTCGTCGAATGTCACCGCCTGCCCCACCGGCGTGGTCATCCGCCGCAGGATCTCCGCCGATTCCTCGGCGTCCAGCGGACGCCCGTCGGCCGTGATGAGATCCGCCGCCCAGCTCTCGTCGTCCTCGAGTCGGAAAAGGGTCCCGGAGAAATCGAAAAGCACCGCTTCGACAGTCACGCGGCCAGCGTACCGAGTCGTCCCATGACCCGACTCACACATCAGCTTGTCTGAGGAGTTTGCTACCGTGATCGCATGGTCGGCTCCCCCATTCTCCAGGTCGACGCCGTCGACTTCGTGCGCAACCGCAACCCCATCCTCCGCGCGGTCTCGCTGGCCGTCCGGCCCGGCGAGCACTGGGCGCTGCTGGGGCCCAACGGCGCGGGCAAGACCACCCTGCTGAAACTGCTCGGCGCGGTGGAACATCCCACACACGGTTCGGTCGAGGTCCTCGGCCACCGCCTGGGCCGGGTGGATATGCGCGAACTGCGCACGGCCATCGGCCATGTCGACCCGCGCCACACCCCGCCCTATCCGCTCACCGCGCACGAGGTGGTGCTCACCGGGCGCACCAACACCGCGGATCTGAAGCAGCGCTGGAGTCCGACCGCGGCCGATATCGCCGAGGCCGACCGGCTGATCGATCTGCTCGGCCTCACCCACCGCCGCGACGCCCGCTGGCCCACCCTCTCGCAGGGCGAGCGCGGCCGCGCGCTGATCGCCCGCGCGCTGCTGCCCAATCCGCGGCTGCTCCTGCTCGACGAGCCCGCGACCGGACTGGACGTCGCCGGACGCGAACAGCTCATCGACCGCATCGATCGACTGCAGGCCGCGCATCCGGACCTGGCCTCGGTGCTGGTCACCCATCATCTGGAGGAACTGCCGCCCGGCACCACGCACGCCATGCTGCTGCGCGCGGGCCGCAGCGTCGCCCAGGGGCCGGTCGCGGACGTGCTCACCGACGCCCATGTCAGCGCCTGCTTCGACCACCCGATCCGGCTGACCCGGATCGAGGGCCGCTGGCAGGTGCGCACCGACCGGGCGGTGCGCACCTAGCGGTCAGTCGCCGTCGAGCGGAATATTGGCCACCACCGGGAATTCGCCCGTGTAGCCCTCGCGCTCGCGGGCGATCCCCAGCACCCGCTTGCGGGCGGCGAACCACCCGACGATCAGCGCCGGGACGAGGACCACCAGGCTGGCCACGGTCCAGGTGCCCACCGGATAGTCGAAGGCGGTCAGCACCAGCACGGCCAGCAGGAATGCGAGCGTCGCGAAGCTGGTGTAGGGCGCACCGAACATGCGGAACGCCGGACGCTCGGCCTCGCCGCGCTTCCACCAGCGCCACAGCTGCAGCTGGCACAGCACGATGGTGGCCCAGGAGGCGAGGATGCCCAGCGAGGCCACGTTCAGCACGATCTCGAAGGCCCGGGCGGGTACGAAGTAGTTCAGCGCGATGCCGAACAGCGCGACCACACTCGTCAGCAGAATGCCGCCGAAGGGCACGCCGCGGCTGTTCATGCGGCTGGTGAACTTGGGCGCGCTGCCGTTCATCGACATCGACCGCAGAATGCGACCGGTCGAATACAGCCCGGCGTTCAGGCTGGAAAAGGCCGCGGTGAGCACCACGAAGTTCATGATGGAACCGGCATTGCCGATGCCGAGCTTGGAGAAGAACGTGACGAATGGGCTCTCCCCCGCCGAATACGCCGTATAGGGCAGCAGCAGCGCCAGCAGGATCAGCGAACCGACATAGAACACCGCGATTCGGAAGATCACCGAGTTGATCGCCCGCGGCATGATCTTCTGCGGATTCTCCGTCTCGCCCGCCGCGGTGCCGACCATCTCCACCGCCGCGTAGGCGAACACCACCCCGGAGGTGACGGTGACCAGCGGCAGGATGCCGGTCGGGAACCAGCCACCGGTATGGGTGATGACACTCAAACCCGTGCTCTGACCCTCGATCTCGAAGCGCCCGGCCAGGAAGATCGTGCCGATGATCAGGAACGACACCAGGGCGACGACCTTCACCAGCGCAGCCCAGAATTCCAGCTCGCCGAACCACTTCACCGAGATCAAGTTGATGCTCAGCACGATCAGCAGCGCGATCAGCGCCAGGATCCACTGCGCGATCGGCTGGAACGGACCCCAGAAGTGCAGGTAGGTGGCGATCGCGGTGGTGTCGACGATGCCGGTCATCGACCAGTTCAGGAAGTACATCCAGCCCGCGACGAAGGCGGCCTTCTCGCCGTAGAACTCGCGGGCGTAGGAGACGAACGATCCCGACGAGGGCCGGTGCAGCACCAGCTCACCCAGCGCTCGCAGGATGAAGAATACGAAGATGCCGCAGACGGCGTAGACCAGGAACAGGCCCGGCCCGGCATTGTGCAGGCGGCCACCGGCACCGAGGAATAATCCGGTGCCGATTGCGCCGCCGATCGCGATCATCTGCAGCTGACGTGGCTTGAGGCTCTTGTGATAGCCATCGTCTTCCGCGTCGAGGTACGTGTTGCCTCGCACTTGGGTCATCTGTCGGTTGTTCCTTCTTCGACTCCGGGAGGCCCTGACGTTACCTGGTCAATAGCCGGGCCCCGCACATCGGCCTCGGATTTCGACCTGCACACACAATAGAGTCCGATAGGGCAAATTCGGTTCAGCCGAGTGGAAATAGCTGGGTAAACGCTCCGATCCGCCGGTCGGCGTAGGGGATCGAAATCCCCGCCCGCTGCCGGACCCGGGCGATACAGTCCGATCATGAGGCGCACGCGACAAACCTGGGCCGGCGCGGCCGGTGCACTGCTGCTCGCCACGGCGGTGCTCTCCGGCTGCACATCCTCGACCGACACCGCCGCCGACCGAACGTGCGCCGAGGCCCGCAACGGCACGATGGTCACCCCACCCCCCAGCGGCCCGCCACCGACCAGCGTGAACCTGAGCACCAACCCGGAGCTGGCCACGGGTTACCGCAGCAATATGACCCCGGTGCGCACCGGCGGCTTCGCGGTGTCGGCGGCCAATCCGCTTGCCACCCAGGCGGCCTGCCGGGTGCTGGCCGACGGCGGCACCGCGGTCGACGCGCTGATCGCGGCGCAGGCGGTGCTGGGTCTGGTCGAGCCACAGTCCTCGGGCATCGGCGGCGGCGCCTTCCTGATGTACTACGACGCCAACACCAGATCCGTCGAGGCCTACGACGGCCGCGAGGTGGCCCCGGCCGCGGCGACGGAGAACTATCTGCGCTGGATCAGCGACACCGATCGCACACCGCCGCAACCGAATGCGCGCGCCAGCGGCCGGTCCATCGGCGTGCCGGGAGTGCTGCGGATGCTCGAGCTGGCGCATCGCGACCACGGCAAGCAGCCCTGGCGGGATCTGTTCACCCCGGCGGTCGACCTCGCCGACCGGGGCTTCGCGATCGGTCCGCGGCTGGCCGCCCAGATCGCCCAGGCCGCACCGGATCTCGCGCGCGACGAGAACGCCAAGGCGTACTTCCTGCAGCCCGACGGCTCGCCGAAACCGGCCGGATTCAACCTGACCAATCCCGGCTACGCCAAGACGCTGGGGGCCATCGCCGCCGACGGGGCCGACGCCTTCTACACCGGGGCGATCGCGCGGAGCATCGTCGACGCGACGGCGAGCACCTCCGGCGGCCGCACCCCCGGCCAGCTCACCCTCGCCGATCTCGCCGGATATCAGCCCAAGAAGCGCGAGGCCATCTGCACCCCCTACCGCGACCACCAGATCTGCGGCATGCCCAACCCGTCCTCGGGCGGTATCACCGTCGCGGCGACACTGGGCATTCTGGAGAACTTCGACCTGGCCGCCGTGGCGCCGGACAATCCGGACCGCAACGGCGGTAAGCCGAAAGCCAAGGCGGTGCACCTGATCTCGGAGGCCGAGCGGCTGGCCTACGCCGACCGCGACAAGTACATCGCCGACTCCGACTTCGTCCCGCTGCCCGGCAATACGCCGAATACGCTGCTGGACAGGAACTATCTGAAACAGCGTGCGGCACTGATCAATCCGGACCGCGCCATGGGCACCGCCCAGCCGGGCGACTTCGGCCCGGTCCCGCTGGGCACGGGTCCGCAGCCGCCCGAGCACGGCACCAGCCACGTGTCGGTGGTGGACAAGTACGGTAACGCCGGGGCCCTGACCACCACGGTGGAGTCGGAATTCGGCTCGTATCACCTGGTGGACGGGTTCCTGCTGAACAACCAGCTCACCGACTTCGCCGCCAATCCGACCGCCCCGGACGGCACCCCGGTGGCCAACCGCGTGCAGGCGAACAAGCGGCCGCGCAGTTCGATGAGCCCGACGCTGGTCTTCGACAGCGCACCCGACGGCGCGCGCGGGCAACTCACCCATGTCACCGGTTCGCCCGGCGGCTCGGTGATCATCCAGTTCGTCGTGAAAACCCTGGTGGGCATGCTGGATTGGCAGCTGGATCCGCAGCAGGCGGTCTCCGCAGTGGCGTTCGGCGCGGGTAATACGCCGGTGACCGGTGTCGGCGGTGAGCATCCGGCGATCAATGCCACCGACAAGGGCGACCACGACCCCCTGGTACAGCAGCTGCGCGCGATGGGGCATCAGGTATCGGTGAATTCCCAGTCCAGCGGGCTGAGTGCGCTGAAACGCGACGGCGACGGCTGGATCGGCGGCACGGATCCCCGGCGCGAGGGCGCGGTCATGGGGGATGTGAAGTAGCACGAATCAGGGTGGCGGCCCGGCATTTCGGGCCGCCCCCGACCTCCCGGCGCGGCAGGACTAGCCGGCCTGCCGCACCGAGTAGAAATACTGATCGCCCTTCACCGACGAGATGGCGAAGGTGACGGGTACGGTCTTACCGCCCGCCTCGGTCACGGTGCACTGCCGCACGCTGTTGACCTCGAGTTTCTGCAGACCCTTGCAGTCCACGCCCCTCACCGGGCCCTCGGAGAACTGGCGGTACATCCGAGCGACCTTGTCCCGGGCATCGGCGAGAGCGACCAGCTGGTCGTCGAAGGTGGCCTCGACATCGACCTTGTCCCCCTCGACCTTGGCGACCTTCGCCGTAACCGGCCAGGTCTTCCCCGCGCTGTCGTCGGCCTTGCATTTGACGGTCGCCCCGGCCTGCGCGGCGAGCGTGCCCTCGCACGACGACTTCGCGGGCGCCTCGGCGGCATTGTTCTGGAACAGATCGGCGATGGCGGCCTGCGTGTCCTTCTCGTCGACCGATTGTCCGGAGCCGGACGAACAGCCGACGGCAACGACCAGAATCGGCAGCAGGAGCAGCATACGACGCATAGCGGAATACCCTTCGAATCCTTCGGTCGGTGACCCCTCATCGGTCACCGAGCTAAGAAGTGCTATCACGCCCGGCGGCCATCGGCCACACGAACGGGAAGGGTCGCGGATGTGAACCGTTGCCGAACGATTGCGACAACGGGCATACCTCCGGCATCACACGAAGAGAGCACGACCGGAACCCGCAGACAGCGAATTACCAGCATCCATCACTCAGTTGGCTTGCGCCCCGGTGTATTTCGCACCCAGCGCGCGGAAGCGATCCATCGCCCGGGCGGCGTGTTCGCCGTCGTTCACGCGAATGGCGAGCATGGGCACGTACTCGTCGCCGACCAGTTCCAGCCGGGCCCAGGCCTTCTTGTCCGGAATCGACACGCCGCGAATATCGGGCCAGCGGAAGTCGCTGTCGCCCAGGATGTTCCGAATCGAGACACCGCCCGGACCGACCCGCACCCGCGGCCGGGTCAGCAGCAGCACCGCCCCGGCCAGCAGCAGGCCGAAGCAGACGATCGCGATCTGATCCGCCACCCGCAGATTCACCCCCGTGGAGGTGTGCGGGGTCGCGATACCGGCGGCGGTGAAGGCGATCGCGATGACCGCCGCCACGATCCGCGCGGTGCGCACCGAGCGGCGGGGACGAATGATCAGATCCCACTCCGGCGCCGCGGCAGCCCCCTCCGCCCGCTGCGGTTCTCGCTTCCAGATACGAACGACCGGCACGTGATCACACGCCCTGGCGCAGCGCACGCAGGGTCAACGCCGCGTCCAGCGCGGCCGCGGCGGCCTGTTCGCCCTTGTCCTCGGCCGAGTCCGGCAGCCCGGCACGGTCGAGCGCCTGATGTTCGGTGTTGACGGTGAGCACGCCGTTGGTGACCGGAGTGCCCTCGTCGAGCGAGACCCGGGTCAACCCGGCCGTCACGGCATCGCAGACGTACTCGAAATGCGGTGTCTCACCGCGGATCACCACACCCAGCGCGACCACCGCGTCGTGCGTGCGCGCCAGCGCCTGCGCGACCACCGGCAGCTCCATCGCGCCCGCGCAGCGCACCACGGTGATCTCCTGCACCCCCGCCTGCCGCGCCACCCGCTCGGCATTGGCGACCAGCGTGTCGCAGATCTTGGTGTGCCAGCGCGAGGCGACGATGCCGAGCTTGAGCTCCTTGGCATCCTCGAGCGCGAAATCCGGTACGCCCGTACCGCTCATCTGAGGTGTCCGCCTTTCTGTGTTTGTTTGCCTCGCTTCGCTCGGAGTGTTCGCGACCCCTGAGGCTCGGGCCTTCCCTCCTCCGCTTCGCTCCCGGCTCCGTCAGTCCAGGCCCGAGCCGGGCCGCGAACCCAGGGGAACCCCGAGCTTTCGAGGCACGCGCCTATTGCGCGGTCTCGCCGAGGTCCAGATCGTCCAGGCCGACCAGGTCGTGGCCCATCCGGTCGCGCTTGGTGCGCAGGTAGTGCAGATTTTCCGCGGTGGCGCGGACCGGCATGGGGACGCGCTCGGTGATGCTCAGGCCGTAGCCGTCCAGGCCCACCCGCTTGGCGGGGTTGTTGGTCAGCAGCCGCATGGACGTGACGCCGAGGTCGACCAGGATCTGCGCGCCCGTGCCGTAGTCGCGGGCGTCGGCGGGCAGGCCGAGTTCGAGGTTGGCGTCGACGGTGTCGTGGCCGCTGTCCTGCAGCTGATAGGCCTGCAACTTGTGCATCAGGCCGATGCCCCGGCCCTCGTGCCCGCGCATGTAGAGCACCACACCGCGCCCCTCGGCCGCGACCATCTCCATGGCGGCATCCAGCTGCGGGCCGCAGTCGCAGCGCAGCGAGCCGAACACATCGCCGGTCAGGCATTCCGAGTGCACGCGCACCAGGACGTTCTCCCCGCCGTCGACGGCGATATCGCCCAGCACCAGCGCGACGTGTTCGACCTCGTCGTAGATGCTCTTGTAGCCGACCGCGCGAAAGACGCCGTGGTGGGTGGGGATCCGGGCCTCGGCGACGCGCTCGACCTGCTTCTCGTGCTTGCGCCGCCAGGCGATCATGTCGGCGATGGAGATCAGCGCGAGGTCGTGCTCGTCGGCGAAGACGCGCAACTCCTCGGTGCGCGCCATATCGCCCTCGTTCTTCTGGCTGACGATCTCGCAGATGACGCCCGCGGGGCCGAGCCCGGCCATGCGCGCGAGATCGACCGCCGCCTCGGTATGGCCGGGCCGCCGCAGCACGCCACCGTCCTTGGCGCGCAACGGAACCACATGTCCGGGCCGGGTGAAGTCGCTGGCCTTGGCCAGCGGATCGGCGAGCAGCCGCATGGTGGTGGCGCGGTCGGCGGCCGAGATGCCCGTGCTCACGCCCTCGCGCGCATCCACCGACACGGTGTAGGCAGTGCCGTGCTTGTCCTGATTGACCGCGTACATCGGCGGCAGTCCGAGGCGATCGCAGTCGGCACCGGTCAGCGGCACACAGATGTAGCCGGAGGTATAGCGGATCATGAAGGCCACCAGCTCGGGGGTGGCCTTCTCCGCGGCGAAGATGAGGTCGCCCTCGTTCTCCCGGCCCTCGTCGTCGACGACGACGACCGCCTTACCCGCGGCGATATCGGCGACGGCGCGCTCGATGGTGTCGAACCTGGTCACGTCTGTTGTGCTCCATCTCGAATTCGGTGCCCCCATAACACTACGGCGTGGGAGATCGCGTGGGTTCGTCGGGAATATCACCCGCGTTGCTGCAACCGTTCGACGTACTTGGCGATGATGTCGACCTCGAGGTTGACCGTGGCTCCCACCGGGGCGGTGCCGAGGGTGGTCAGCTCGCGGGTGGTCGGGATGAGCGAGACCTCGAACCAATCGCGGTGGCCCGGCTCGCGCGTGTCGTCGACGCCGATGCCGGAGACGGTGAGCGAGATGCCGTCGACGGTGATGGAACCCTTCTCCACCACGTAGCGGGCGAGGTTGTCGGGCAGCGAGATTCGCACCACCTCCCAGTTCTCCGCGGCGGTGCGCGCGAGGATGGTGCCGGTGCCGTCGACGTGGCCCTGCACGATGTGGCCGCCCAGGCGGCTGTTCACCGCGGCCGCCCGCTCCAGGTTCACCCGCGAGCCGACACCGAGTTTGCCGATGCCGGAACGGTTCAGCGTCTCGCCCATCACGTCGGTGGTGAACGAGTCGCCGTCCACCACGTCGACGACGGTCAGGCACACACCGTTCACGGCGATCGAGTCGCCGTGCTTGGCATCGGAGGTCACCAGCTTGCCGCGGATGGTCAGCCGGGCCGAGTCGGCCAGCGGTTCACTCGCGACGATCTCGCCCAGCTCCTCGACGATGCCTGTGAACATGCCCGCTTCTCCTGTCACCGATGCCCGCCGCTCGGGCGTCCCGCTTGCGCCAACAACCCCGGCCGACGTGACTATTCCCCCGCCGGTCCGGTGTGCCACCAGCCTAACGACGGCGTTTGGCGGTCGATACCCGGCCGTCCCCGGAGTGCGAGCCCGCGGTCCGGTTCATGCGGGACGAGCAGACGGCTCGACAGGAAATTCCGCCAAATATCGAATAAATCCTTGAAATTTCCGGAATACCGAACCGAAGATAGCCCTAGGGAAAACAATCCGACCGTTCGGAATATAAGACCAGTGTTATCCGACGACGCAAATAGGGGCCGAAGAAGAATATTTACCCACTGGACGACATGCCTACACGCCGAGCTTGCGTACGGATAGCAGCGGATGCGATATTGTTATGTAGCTGATCCCAAACGTTCAACTTCGCGGACGACAGATCACAGATGGGGGTACGGGCGTGACCACGCTTCTCGATTCGACACTGGAAGTTCGCTGCGATCAATATCGGCACGAATTCCATCTCCCCGCGTCCATCGATCCGGTGTCCCGTCACATCCTGCTGGAGATCGGCAAACGCTACTGCGCCATCACCATGCCCGCTGACCTGGGCGAGCGCGTACAGCAGCGGCTGGCCCAGGCCGGGCTCGCCGGACCGGTCGTCCATCATCCCCGCGCCCGGCGCTGGACCTTCGTCACCGGCGCGGTCCGCCCGGACACGCTCACCAAATCGGTTTCGGCCGAACTGTTCCGGCTCTACGCCACCGTCGCCTGCACCGGCAGCCAGGTCGTGCTGCCCTCGGCCGACGACGAGCGCACCGGATACCGCACCTGGGTTCAGGCCCCCGAGACCGCCGACACCGTGCCGCCGCTGGAGGCGGTCATCGAGGCGACCCGGGCGGTCGGGGCGCGCAAGGCCACGGCCTAGGACTCGACCGCGATCACCTTCTCGCGCAACTTCTCCACGGTCGCGGCCGGATCGTCGGTGCCGTAGACGGCCGAGCCCGCGACGAAGCAGTCGACACCCGCCTCGGCGGCCTGTTCGATGGTGTCCATATTGATACCGCCATCGATCTCGACCACCAGGCGCAGCTCACCGGAATCGACCAGGCGGCGCACGGTGCGGGCCTTGTCGAGCACGTGCGGAATGAACGACTGCCCACCGAAACCGGGCTCGACGCTCATCACCAGCAGCGTGTCGAAATTGCGCAGGATCTCGAGATACGGCTCGATCGGGGTGTTCGGCTTGACCGACAGTCCGGCCTTACCACCGGCCGCGCGGATATCGCGCGCCACGGCGACCGGATCGTCGGTGGCCTCGGCGTGGAAAGTCACGTTGTAGGCCCCGGCCTCGGCGTATCCCGGGGCCCAGCGGCCCGGGTCCTCGATCATCAGATGGCAGTCCAGCGGAATGTCGGTGACCTTCAGCAGGCTCTGCACCACCGGCAGGCCCAGGGTCAGATTCGGCACGAAGTGGTTGTCCATGACGTCCACGTGCAGCCAGTCCGAACCCGCGACGGCCTCGACCTCGTCGGCCAGATGCGCGAAGTCTGCGGACAGGATGGACGGGGCGATCATGGGCGACGGACGGTGGAACGGCGCGTTCGAGGCGGTGGACACGGCGCAGAGTGTAGCGACGCCCGGTCACAGCCTGGACACTGCGGGGATACCCCCGATTACCTGGGGGCATTTTGGGTAGCCTACGTAGGGTGATCAATATTTCGGCGGAGAAGGGGCTGCGCAGCACCCCGGTGGAGATCGGCGTTGCCGCAACCGTGTCACAGTTGCCGATCGTGCGCGGACTCGCCGAAACCCTAGTTCTGCTCAGCGAATTCACCCTCGACGAGGTGGCCGATATCCGGCTCGCCGTCGACGAGGCGTGCTCGACCCTGATCGCGATCGCCGCGCCCGGGTCCACGCTGCAGTGCCGGTTCCTCGTCGGCGACAAGGATCTGCTGGTGCGCGTGACCGGCGTCGCCGCCCGCGAGGGCCTGCCCGATGAGCACGCGTTCGGCTGGCACGTGCTGCGGACGCTCACCGACGAGATCGCCGCCACCCAGGATGCCTTCGACGAGACGGTGTCCGGCTACCCGACGATTGTGGAATTCCGGCGGGTCCGGGGGAAGGCGTAGTGGCTGACGAGGACACCGTGTTCGATCCCACCCCGGCCCATCCGGCCACCCCCGCCGAACCCCCGGCGCCACCCGAGACCACCCCGACCCCCGACGACGACAACGACCTCGACGACAACGAGGTCGACACCGACGAGGTCGACGAGGTCGCCGAGTCGGTCTCCGGATACGACGACGTCACAGCGCTTTTCGAGGAGCTGGCCGCGGCCGGAGACGACCCGGCTCGGCGCGCCACGCTGCGCGCCGAGCTGATCCACCGCTGCATTCCGCTGGCCGATCACATCGCCCGCAAATTCAGCGGCCGGGGTGAGCCGTTCGACGATCTGACCCAGGTGGCCCGGGTCGGGCTGGTGCATGCGGTGGACCGCTTCGAT
This sequence comes from Nocardia sp. CDC159, assembly GCF_023740735.1. GTDB lineage: Bacteria > Actinomycetota > Actinomycetes > Mycobacteriales > Mycobacteriaceae > Nocardia > Nocardia pulmonis. Next base: position 78,803 of record NZ_JAMRXH010000010.1, on the reverse strand, counting down.
ATCGCGCGCGGCTCGAACTTCCTGTCCTTCGCCGTGCCGACGATCATGGGCGAGGTCCGCCGCTACTTTCGCGACAACACCTGGGCCATGCGGGTTCCGCGCCGAGTCAAGGAGACGCACCTGCGCATCGGCGCGGCCATCGACGCGCTGTCGCAGACGTTGGGCCGCTCCCCCACCGCCAAGGAGATCGCCACCGAACTGGGCATCTCCGCCGACGAGGTGACCCAGGCCGTCATCGCGGGCAATGCCTACCAGCCCAGTTCGATCGACGCGGTCTCGGTGGGCCGCGATTCGGAGGCCTCGCTGCTGGACACCCTCGGCGAGGAGGAGTCGCAGTTCGACCGTGTGGAGGAGTACGTGGCCATCCGCCCACTGCTGGCGGGCCTGCCCGAACGCGAACGCCGCATCCTCACCATGCGCTTCTTCGAATCCATGACGCAGACCCAGATCGCCCAGCGCATGGGCATCTCCCAGATGCACGTCTCCCGCATCCTCGCCAAAACCCTTGCCCGCCTGCGGGAACAGTCGGCGCGGGAGTGACCCGGGCCGCTCACTCCGCAACGCGCTGTGCGCGCAACTGCTCGACGAGATCGAGCAGATCGGCGCGCTGCAGCGCCGCGGGGTCATTGGACACCGAGCGCAGCTGGCCATAGACCTCGAGGGTCACCAGGCCGTGGATGCGGCCCCACACCCGCAGCGCGAGCGCGGCCACGGCCGGTGAGATCTCGGGCGCCTCGGCCCGGACCTTCGCCACGTAATCGGCTGGGAAGTGCGACCATTCGACGCTGCCCACGGGCTCGACCGGATCCGGACACAGCTCGGCCACCAGGCGATTGAGCCCGCCGCAGACCCGACGCGCCGCCCGTTCGGCTGGCCCGTCTACCGGCGGCCGATAGCCGGGGATCGGGTCACCGTAGACGAGGCGGAAACCCGCGGGGTTGGCCAGCGCCCATTCACGCAGCGCGATACCCCATGCGAACAGCCGGGCTCCCGGATCGGCGGCCTCGTCGCGGGCCCGTTCGAGCGCGTCGGCGAGCGAGGTGTTGATCTCCTCGACCAGCGCGGTGACCAGATCGTCGCGGGTGGCGAAGTAGCTGTAGATGGCGCGCGCCGTCATGCCCATCTCACGGGCGATGCCCCGCAGCGAGATCGCCCCCGCGCCGTCGGCGGTCAGCTGAGCCAGGGCGAGGGATTTGATCTCCCGCGTCGTCTCCGCCCGCAACCGGTCGCGTCGGGTCGTTCGAGGTTCCGTCGTCAGCGCCACGGTTGACACCCTACGCCGCGTCGTTATGATTCGCCGTATCAAAACTACACGGCGTTTCCGATTGTGACGGCGATGCCGAAACAGCTTGGAGGTTGACATGTCCGTCTATGTGGTCGTCGACGCGGTCGTTCTCGACGGCGAGCGAGCCGGGGAATACCGCAGGCTGGCCGAGGCGACGATCGAGCGGCACGGCGGTCGCTACCTCGTCCAGGGCGTCGAGCCGCAGGCCGTCGAGGGGCAGTGGCCCGCGGACCGGAGCATGACCGTGGTGGAGTTTCCGGACCGCACGAGCGTCGAACGGTGGTACTCCTCCGCCGAGTATCAGAGGGCCGTTCGCGTGCGCGACGGGGCCATCGACGTGCGCCTGTTGTTCGTCAAGGGCGAGCGGGCCGCCTGACCGACCCCACCGAGAATCGCTGGTGCCCTGCTTCTTCGGCCCGACGTAGTGCGCGCGCAATGTCGGGCCCGTGCCGTAGATTGCGAACCACCATGATCACCTCGTCCGGGTTGTGAAGGGGGTCGGCGTGTCGCAGGAACTGCCGTTCGAATCGCTGTATCGGCACGGGTTCGCGCGGGTGGCGGTCGCCGTGCCGGCGGTGCGGGTCGCGGATCCGGAGTTCAATGCCGAGCGGACGCTGGAGGCGGCGCGGCAGGCCGCCGCCGACGGGGCCGTGCTCACGGTGTTTCCCGAGCTCGGATTGTCCTGTTATACCGCCGACGACCTGTTTCATCAGGACGCGCTGGACCAGGCCGTCGGTCGGGCGTTGGATCGGATCGTGGCCGAGAGCGCCGAGATCGCGACCGTACTCGTGGTGGGCGCGCCGGTGCGCGCGCAGGGGCGGTTGTTCAACTGCGGCATCGTCGTCGCGGGCGGGCGGGTGCTGGGCGCGGTGCCCAAGAGCTATCTGCCCAACTATCGTGAGTTCTACGAGAAGCGGCAGTTCGCGGCCGCGCGCGAGGTGCTCGACGACCACGTCACCGTCGCCGGGCAGCGGGTGCCGTTCGGCGCGGATCTGCTGTTCGCGGCGCGCAATCTGGACGGATTCGTCTTCCACCTCGAGATATGCGAAGACGGGTGGGTTCCGTTGCCGCCCAGCGGTTTCGCGGCGCTGGCCGGGGCGACGGTGCTGGTGAACCTGTCGGCGAGCAATATCGTCGTCGGCAAGGCGGACTATCGGCGGCAGCTGTGCGCCTCGCATTCGGCCCGCTACATCGCCGCCTATCTGTATTCGGCCGCCGGACACGGGGAGTCGACCACCGACCTCGCCTGGGACGGACAGGCCCTGGTGTGCGAGAACGGTGAATTGCTGGCCGAGGGCGAGCGGTTCGCCGACCACCCCCGACTGGTGACCGCCGACCTGGACCTGCACCGCCTGGCCGCCGACCGGCTGCGGATGACCAGCTTCGCCGACAATGCGCACGACCACCGCGACCGGCTCACGCGCCTGCGCCGCCTCGAGATCGAGCTTCCCATTCCGGCCGCGGCGGTGCCGCTGCGCCGCGAGATTCAACGCTTCCCCTATGTTCCCGCCGATCCCGCGGTCCGCAACGAGCGCTGCGCCGAGGTGCACCACATCCAGGTGGAGGGGTTGAGCACCCGCCTGGCGGCCACCGGCTCGCGGCATGTGGTGATCGGCGTGTCGGGTGGCCTGGATTCGACGCTGGCGTTGATCGTGGCCGTCAAGACCATGGACCGGCTCGGCCTGCCCCGGGAGAACGTGCTCGCCTACACCATGCCCGGCTTCGCCACCGGCAGCCGCACCCGCGGGGACGCGCACCGGCTGATGAACGCACTGGGCGTGACGGCGCACGAGATCGATATCAGGCCCTCGGCGACGCAGATGCTGCGGGATCTGAATCATCCGGCCGCCGAAGGGGTTCCGCAGTACGACGTGACCTATGAGAATGTGCAGGCCGGGGAGCGGACCTCACATCTGTTCCGGCTGGCCAACCAGCACCGGGCGCTGGTGGTGGGCACCGGCGATCTCAGTGAGCTCGCTCTGGGCTGGTGCACCTTCGGCGTCGGCGATCATATGGCGCACTACAGCGTCAACGCGTCGGTGCCGAAGACCCTCATCAAATACCTCATCGCCTGGGCCGTCGCCACGGGCGAGCTGGGCGAGGCGGCCGAGGAGGTGCTCACCTCGATCCTGGCCACCGAGATCTCCCCCGAGCTCGTGCCCTCCGCCGCCGGTCCCGGCGACGCCGAGGCCCAACCCGCGCAGAGTTCGGAGGCCACCGTCGGCCCGTACGAGTTGCAGGACTTCCATCTGTACTACCTGCTGCGCTTCGGCTATCGACCCAGCCGCATCGCCTATCTCGCCCAGCACGCCTGGTCGGATCGCGACCGCGGGCGCTGGCCGGATCTCATCCGCCCCGAGGACCGGCACGAGTACGATCTGCCGACCATCAAGCACTGGTTGGCCGAATTCCTGCGGCGCTTCGTGCAGACCAGCCAGTTCAAGCGGTCGACCCTGCCCAATGCGCCGAAGGTCGGCTCCGGCGGCTCGCTCTCACCGCGCGGGGACTGGCGGGCGCCCAGCGATGCGGTGGCCACGGCCTGGCTGGACGAATTGCGATGCAACGTCCCCTGATTCGGCGACGCCTCGTGCACGGTGAGCAGTAGATGGTCGAAGGCGTTCTGGACGCCGGGCGGCGGCGGGTCGAGCGTATCGAGTTCGGCGATCAGCCGGGCGGCCAGCAGCCGCAGCGGGACACCGGTCTCCTCTCCTTCAATTCCGCGCGGCATCACTGGGCGTACAGGGTTCGAACCTGGGTGCACAGTCGCCGATAGATGGCGGGGAGGTCGGCATCGTCGGCCCCGGCCGTGCGGGCGTCGATCCATTCCGATACGGCCGCGGACACGCTGACGCGATTGATGTCCAGCAGTAGCCGCAGCCGCAGACGCGCGCCGGGCTCGACGGATTCGATCGCCGCCTGGGTGCGGGCATTCCATTCCGTCAGCATCGCCGCCTGCAAATGCGGCGTCAGGGTGATCACCCGGAACGTCCGGGCCATTTCCTCGGCGTTCCCGGAAGCCGCCACGGGATTGTCGACGACCTCCCCAAGGACATGTTCGGTGGCGGCCTCGATATCGGCCGGGCGCAGCGTCGCGGCGTCCGCCGTCGCGATCACCGACTCGATGGCCTGGTTGAAGCCCCACCGGTCGTGCAGAACGGCACTCTCCTTGGTCGGAAAGTAGCGGAAGAACGTCCGCGGCGAGACGCCCGCGCGGGCGGCGATCTCGTCGACCGTCACGTTGTCGAAGCCGCGCTGTTCGCTCAGCGACACCGCGGCCCGATGAATTTCGTCCAGGGTCTGCGCTCGGCGACGTGCCCGTAGATCCGGCTTGTCGGCGGCGGACCGGTCCTCGGCTGTGGTTTCCACCACTCCAACCTTACCCAGTTGGCATAGAAGTCCTACTTGTCATGTTATGTCTATATGGCAGTCTCTGCCATAAGACCGCCACCAAGGTTCGGAAGGAGAACGAAAGCATGGGATCATCACCGACAACACTGATTCGGCCGCTGGCGCCCAGCGAGGCCACATTCGCCACATTCGGCATCTACGTCGGCTACGCGACCCTGGTCCGCGGCCGACTCGATACGACCGCCCTGATGGAGGCGTTTCGAGCGCTGCAACGGGCTTATCCGGTCCTGGCCAGCAGGATCGCCGACGACTCGGGTCGCTCCGTGCTCGAACGCGCCGACGGCGCGGGCGCGATCAGCCGATGCGAGCGGAACAGCGGCGATCCACTGGCCGGGCTGCCCGATCCCAGGAGCCGAGCGGCCCTGGTGCATATCGCGCCGGACGATTGCGACCAGACATGGGTCACGCTGCTGACCCATCACTCGATCGCCGACGGCCATCATGCCCTGCAACTGCTGGCCGACCTGTGGGCGCTGTACACCGATATCGTCGAGGGCCGCGAGATCTGGACGAACCGGCACGGTTATCCCCGTCCCGCCGAGCAGTTGCTGGCCGAACGGGGCGTCACCGGCGACCCCGGGGAGCCCATGGACTGGTCGACGCAGCTCGGTCAGCACCCGGACCCGGCGCCCCCGTCGACCCCCGCGACGGTGCGCACCCGGTTGACCGCGGCGGAGACGAAAGCCCTGATCGCCTTCGGCCATCGGGAGAACACGACCATCAACGGCCTGGTGTCCGCGGCCCTGCTGCGCGCGGAGGCCGAGGTCCGCGGTGTCGGCGTCGGCGGCCTGACCTACCGCTACGTGGTCGACCTGCGCACCCGGGTGGATCCGCCGATGGGCTACACCGACGGAACCAACGTGCTCGGTCTGGCCACGTTCGTCGCGGATGCCGACGCGTACCCCGGCATCGCCCACCTGGCCCGCGCGATCAACGACGAATTCGCCCGGGACCTGGCCTCCGGGACGATCCAGCGGTCCGCCCTGCGGCTTCCCGAGCAGTTCGCCGCCTCCGGCGACGTCGATGTCCAGTCGACGAACTGGGGCAGGATTCCGCCGCTGCGCACCCCCTCGGATGCGTCAATCGAGGATTTCCGCCCCCTCGGTCACACCGTGGGCGCATCGCTCGCATCGGGTGGTTGGCCACGGGCCATGCACATCATCACCACGTTCGCCGGGCAGCTGACGATCGACTCCGAGGTCACCGGCTCCCCGACGACCGACCGGATCCGCGCCCTGCTCACCGAGCTGCCGGGCTGATCAGGGCGCCGGATCCCGGCCTCAGACGACGGTGAAATTGCCCTCGCTGTCGAGCGCGCGCTGAATCTCCTCGGCCTTCAGCGCGTGGTCGGCCTCGACGGTGACCGTCGAGACGCCCTTCATATTGAGATCCACGATCACCGAGCGGACGTCGGGGATGGTGTGGATGCTCTTCTCGACGGTGCCGACGCAACCCCAGCAGTGCAGTCCGTCGACCGAGAATGTTGCCTTCGACATTGCGGTTCTCCCGATCTCGTAAGGTCGAGCACGGAATTTCGATAGCGAACCACTATAACGGAGCCGACCTACCCGTCGGACTGGGGCTTGCGCAGGGCCGCCAGGAACATGGCGTCGGTGCCGTGGCGGTGCGGCCACAGCTGCGCGGCGGGGCCGTCGCCCAGATCGGTGACGCCCGGCAGCAGTTCGCGGGTGTCGAGCTGCTCGGCGTCGGTGCGGCGGACCAGATCGGCCACCACGGCGACGGTCTCAGGCAGATGCGGGGAACAGGTGGAGTACACCACCACACCACCCGGGCGGAGCAGATCCCATGCGGCGCCGAGCAATTCGCGCTGCAGCGCGGTGAGGTCGCGGACGTCGGCGGGGGTGCGCCGCCAGCGGGCCTCGGGGCGACGGCGCAACGCGCCCAGCCCGGTACAGGGCGCATCGACGAGGATGCGGTCGTAGCCGGGGGTCAGCCCGCTGGACCGGCCGTCGGCCACATGCACGGTGACCGGTAGGTCCCGGGTCGCCTTGCGGACCAGTTCGGCACGATGTTCGGCCGGTTCGACCGCATCAACACCGAAGCCGTCGATATCGGCGAGCGCGCCCAGCAGGGCGGCCTTACCGCCCGGCCCCGCGCACAGGTCCAGCCAGCGACCGGTGTCGGGACCGAGCAGCGGGGCCCGGGTCAGCGACAGCGCCACCAGCTGACTGCCCTCGTCCTGGACCGCGGCCATACCCTCGCGCACCGGCTCGAGCTTGCCCGGATCTCCCCCGTCCAGATACACCGCATACGGCGACCAGCGGCCCTCCTCGCCACCGGTCACCAGCGCCAATTCCTCGGCGGTGATGTCGCCCGGCCGGGCCACCAGGTGGACGGCCGGGCGTTCGTCGTCGGCAGCCAGCAGGTCCCGCAGTTCCCCGGCCCGCGCCCCGAGCGCATCGGCGAACGCCTGCGCGATCCAGGTCGGATGTGCGTACTCGAAGGCCAGGCGCCCCACCGGATCTCGCGGCGCGAGTGCGTCGACCCACTCCTCGGGCGTCCGCTCGGCCACCCGCCGCAGCACCGCGTTGACGAACCCCGCCCGCCCGGAACCGAATTCGGCCCGCACGAGATCCACCGAGGTGTCGACCGCCGCATGCGCGCCCACCCGGGCGCGCAGCATCTGATACGTCCCGAGCCGCAACACATCCAGCAGCGGCCCATCGATCTCGCCGACCGCCCGCCCCGCCCCGGCCTCGATCACGGCATCGAGCACCCTCAGCGACCGGCACGCCCCATAGGCCAACTCGGTGGCGAACGCCGCATCCCGCCCCGAAACCCCCCGCTCCCGAAGCAACCCCGGCAACACGAGATTCGCATAGGCGTCCCGCTCCCGCACCGCCCGCAACACATCCCGCGCCACCAGCCGAGCAGCATCCACCGACGCCTCTCGCCCCCGCCGCCTGGCCGATCCCCCGGCCCCGGAAGCACCACCGCGCCCACGCGAATCGCGTTCGCCTCGTGCGTTGCCGCCACCGCCACGCCCCGACGATGATTCGGTTACCCGCCGCGAATCCCCCTCGCCTCGCGCGGCTCGACCACGCCCCGACGAACCCGCGGACCTCTCCCGCGAGATCCCCTCGTCTCGCGCGCCACCCCGAGGACGACCCGATGCGCCCGACCGGCCCCGACCCGCCGAACGCCCGCCCGAGACGGCCTCGCCGCGCGCCCCGGATCCGCCCGCGGGCGATTCACGCCGCGACGCCTCCCGCGCCCCATTCTCTCCCGCGCCTCGTCGTCCGTCCGTACGCGAATCCCCCTGCCGCGCACCGTAGTTCGCGCTCGAGTCGTCGCCCTGCCGCCCCCGCTGCGGGCGGGTCACTCGGCCACCGCACCGGGCTGGAGCCGGGCGCCGCGGGCCCAGTCGAGGGCGGGCATCATGCGTTTGCCCTCGGGTTGGACCTGGGTGAGGCGGACGGCGGTGGTGGCGGTGCCGATGTAGACGCCGGACTTGCGGACCTCGATGGTGCGGGCGGGCAGGGATTCCTCGACCAGTTCGACCGGGCCGAGTTTGAGGCGTTTGCCCTCGACCTCGGTCCAGGCGCCGGGGGCCGGGGTGACCGCGCGGATGCGGCGGTTGATCGCCAATGCGGGCTGGTCCCAGCGGATGTGACCGGCGTCGGGCTCGATCTTCGGCGCGTAGGACACACCCTCGGTGGGTTGGGGCACGGCCTGCACGGTGCCGTCCTCGATGCCGTCCAGCGTCGATTCCAGCAGGCGCGCACCGGTTTCTGCGAGGCGGTCGAGCAGGACACCGGCGGTGTCGGTGACGCCGATCTTCTCGGTGACCACGCCGAATACCGGGCCGGTGTCCAGTCCGGCCTCGATGCGGAAGGTGGAGGCGCCGGTGATCTCGTCACCGGCCAGGATCGCGGCCTGCACGGGCGCCGCGCCGCGCCAGGCGGGCAGCAGCGAGAAGTGCAGATTCACCCAGCCGTGCCGCGGAATGTCGAGCACCTGCTGGGGCAGCAGCGCGCCGTAGGCCACGACCGGACAGCAGTCCGGCGCCAATTCGGTGAGCTGGGCGAGGAATTCGGGTTCCGACGGCTTGCGCGGGGTGAGCACCGGGATGCCGTGCTCGTCGGCCAGGCGGCCGATCGGCGAGCGGGTCACCTTGCGGCCGCGGCCCGCCACGGCATCGGGCCGGGTCACCACGGCGACGACCTCGTGGCGCGCGGACTCGATCAGCCGCCGCAGCGACGGCACGGCCGGTTCGGGCGTACCGGCGAAGACCAGGCGCATCAGCTGCTCCGCTCCGCCGCGGCGGACTTGGCCGTGGCCACCTCCGCGGCCGACATCACCGTCTTACCCATGGTGAACCAGGTCGATTCGCGCACCGCGCGCATCGCCTCCTTCCGTGTCGCCGGAGTCAGACGGTCCAGGTACAGCACACCGTCGAGATGATCGGTCTCGTGTTGCACACAGCGCGCGAGCAGGCCCGCGGCCTCGAATTCCACCGCGGCGCCCCGGAAGTCGACCCCGCGCGCCCGTAACCGCAGCGCGCGGGTGACGTCGTAGCGCAGTCCCGGGATCGACAGGCAGCCCTCGGGCCCGGTCTGCTCCTCCTCGCCCAGCACCTCGTAGCTCGGATTCACCAGATGTCCCGCGGCGTCGCCGGTGTCGTAGACGAACACCCGCAGGCCGACCCCGATCTGCGGCCCGGCCATGCCGACCCCGCCGCTGGCATGCATGGTGTCGGTGAGGTCGGTCACCAGCTGGCGCAGCTCCCGGTCGAAGGTGGTGACCTCGTCCGCGCGGGCGCGCAGGACGGGATCGCCGAACAGGCGAACGGGCTGGACGGTCACGAGCAACTCCCCGGGCGATCGAATGCGGACGTCTCATTTTACGGACGTCGCTCGCTCAGGAGTGCGCCCCCAGGATCACCTCCGGGATTCCGGTCCCCAGCGGCACGAACCGGCACACCGGTTCCTGCGCATGGGCCGGGTCCAGGACATTGCGGAGCAACTGCTGCACGAACGGGTCGTAGACCATATGGAAATGCCCGGTCAGATTGATCGCGCACATATCCTGCAACACCAGATTGGTCGCCCCGGGCCCGCGCAGCGCGATGTTGTCGAACGGCTGGATCATCTCGTCGACTCGGCTGCCGATCGTGGTGTAACGCACACCCGCGACGGTGTCGCCGCCCGCATTGAGCTCGACCATGAACGGCGCGCCCTGCGCCTGCTGCACCGCCGCCTTCGAGGTGACCTTCTCGAACACACCCCACAGCGGCGGCAGCGCGTTCGCCACCGGCACCAGGCCGAACATGACACCGCCGTAGCTCGGCGAGGCCAGCCCCACCCACTGCCCCACCTTGGGCGCCCCGCCCATCTTGTTGACCCAGTACCGAGTCACGCTGGCGCCCTGGGAAAATCCGACCAGATCGACCTGAGCCGCCCCGGTCGCGGTGAGCACCCGCTCGACGAATTCGCCAACCTGCCGGGCCGACAGCCACAGATCCTCGGTGCCGTAGCTGGTCGCGCCGACCTTACCGCCGTAATTCAGTGCGAAGACACAGAATCCGGCCTCCTTCAGCTGCGGAGCGATGGCCGACCAGTCGGAATAGGCGGAGGCGTCGGTGCCGTGCGCCAGCACGACCGGGCGCGGATGTTCGGCGCTCGGGCGGCAGCCGAAATCGTTGGCGCCCATGGGCGCCGCGTTGGGATGGGCCTTCATGTACCAGGAGGCGGTCAGATGTTCGGGCTGCACCGGACCGGGTTCGGTGGGTACGACCGCGGCCCGGTAGGTCGGCGTCTCGGACTTCTCGCCCGGATTCGGTTCCGCCAGGGCGGACGCGCCGGTGCCGAACACCAGCGCGCACACCAATCCACCCGTAATCGTTCGCCGCCACTGTGAAATACCCCGAGCCCACCGACTCCGACGCTGTACCATGTCACGATCATTCCGCATCGCGAGCGGAATTTCGCGCTGCGGCACCGCGTTTCGGAGCCGCTACTTTTCCTGGGTGTCGTCGTCGGCCAGGATCCGATAGAGCGAACGCCGCGCCTCGGTGAGCACCTCGGCCGCCTTGGCCGCCTGCTCCGGCGTCCCGGCCCGGGCCACCTGCGCGACCGCGCCCATCAGCTGGCCGACCAGCTCGCGCAGATCCAGCGCCTGATCACCGATGCCGTCGCGCACCTCTCGCCAGGGATCGCCGAGTTCCTCGGCATGCGCCCGGACGTACTCGACACCCTCGTCGGTGAGCTTGGCGGTCTTGCGACCCGATACCCGCTCGATGAGCACCAGGCCCTCGTCCTCGAGCTGCGCCAGCGCCGGGTAGATCGAACCCGGGCTGGGCCGCCAGACGTCGTCGCTGCGCTCGCGGATCTGCTGAATCAGTTCGTAGCCGTGCATCGGACGTTCCTGCAGCAACAGCAGGATCGCCGCGCGCACATCACCGCGCCGACCCCGGCCGCCGCGGCCGCGCCCACGCCCGAAGTGTCCGCTCGGACCGAAACCGGCGCCGAAGTCCGCACCGAATGGTCCGAACTCGGGACCGAAACCGCCCCGACGACCCCGCGGATGGCGGTGGAAGTGCTCGGGGCCGCCCCGCTCGGGAAGGTAGCGCTCCCGACCCGGTCCGCGGCCGCGCCAGCGGCCGCGCATCTCGATGTTCTCCATGTTTTCCATGGCGTGCCTCCTCAGGCTGATTATTTCGTTGACGCATTCGACGATATATCGGCAATGCATCATCGACAAGTGTGAGGACGCACACGAACCGACCGCTACGTACTAAGTGGTCGGCACCCAGTTGCCATGAAATCCCGCCGGGACCCGCACCGGCAGATGCACCCGCGCCACATCCTCGAGCGTGCCCGCGTCCAGAATCGCCAGATCGGTGGTGTCGGAACCGGAGTCGTAGACGAAGCCCATGAGCACGCCCTCGTCCTCGGCGGCGTCGGGCCTGGCGGGCTCGAATACGAACTCCCCCAACGCCGTTCCGGGCCCGAAGGAGCGCACGGCCGTGCTCGCGCCGACCAGATCGTGCTTGTACAGCTCACCGCCTCCGGCCAGCCCGCCACGGATGCCCGGCGCATAGCCGTAGCGATGCCGCCTACCGGTCAGGCGCTCGTCCACCCGCGGGAACTCCTGCGGGCGATCGTCGACCGAGCCTTGGCGCACCTTGCCGGAATCGAGATCGATCTCCCATCGATCCAGCGTCGGCGCACCCTCGTTGGGGCCGGTGAGGTCGGTGTCGAACATCTTCGGATGCCGCACCACATCGAGCACGATCGTGTTGCCGTCCTCGTAGGCGTTCATGGGGTGGTAGACGTAGCACGGCTCGATGTCGAACCAGCGCACGTCGGCGTTGTCGCCCGAGCGCGGCATCACCCCCAGGCGCGCCTGATATTTCGGATCCCAGCGATAGGGCAGCCGCCGATCCCGCGACACCCGGTTCTGTCGCGCCGCGGGCGGATTCGGGATCGGTACCCGGCCGACCATGGCCGACAGGATCAATCGGGCGGGCCAGCGCAGCAGGCGCGGCACCGAGATCTCCGCCGCCTGGCGCACATCGAAGGTGACCGGCAGGTCGTAGAAGACGACGTAGTTCTCGGTGAGGGACAGGTCGTGCATCATCGGCGCCCCGCCCACCTCGATGTCGACGACGCGACGCGCGCGGCCGTCGGCCCCGATCACCGAGTACTGCACCTTGTTGCCGCGCCGGAAGGTATAGGAAACCGCATGCAGCTCACCGGTTTCCGGATCGCGCTTGGGGTGGGCGGTGTACCCGCCGGGCAGCGTGCCGTCGAAATCGCAGATGCCGACGGTGTCGAGCTCCTCGTCGAGCTCGTAGTTGGGCAGACCCGCCTCGACGAGGGCCAGCGTGCGCCCGGCGTGCCCGATGACATTGGTGTTGGCGCCCGGACCCCAGGCGTGGTCGAGTCCGGGCGGCGGCTGCTCGCCGAGCGCGCGGGCGGTGGCGGGCCCGCGCACCCAGCGGTTGCGGTACCACTCGGCGCGGCCGTCGCGCAGGCGCACACCGTGCACCATGCCGTCGCCGATGAACCAGTGATAGAGCGCGGGATCCAGTTCGCCGACCGGATTGGGTCCGTTGCGCAGGTAGCGGCCGTCCAGGTGGGCGGGAATGGTTCCGCTGACCCGCAGACCGGTCAGCGTGTACTCGTGTTCGATCGGGGCGAAGGCGCCCTCGAGATAGCGATTGCCCATAACAGACCCCCAGATGGAATAACAGTGTTATGCACCTAGAATAACGGCGTTATGGAGGTGAGGCAACGGTGAATCCCCGCTCCCGGCAATCGGGTTCGACCATGCGTGCGCAGCTGATCGAGGCCGGTATCCGGCTCTTGGAGTCGGAGGGACCGCAGGCGCTGCAGACCCGGCGCGTGGCCGCGGAGGTGGGCGCGTCGACAATGGCGGTCTATACCCACTTCGGCGGCATGACCGAGCTGATCTCGGCCATCGTGGCCGAGGCCTTCGCCCGCTTCGGCGCGGCGCTCGCGGTGCCGCCGAGCGCCGATCCGATCGAGGATTTTCTGCTCATGGGCTACGCCTACCGCGCCTACGCGCTGGCCGCCCCGCAGCGCTATCTGCTCATGTTCGGCCTGACCAGGACGCCCGAAACCGCCTCGCGGGCAGTGGATCACACCGCCGGCCCGGTCACCGACGCGATCGGCGCGGAGACCTTCGAGCAGCTGGTGGCCGTGGTGGAGCGCATGATGGCCGCCGAGGTCATCGGCGGCGACTCCGCGCACGAGGTGGCGGCCCGGCTGTGGGGGCTCATTCACGGGGTGGTGTCGCTGGAGCTGGCGGGCAAGTTCGGTACCGACGGCCGGGCGGCGCCGCGGGTACTGCTGCCCGCCACCGTCGATCTGCTGGTGGGGATGGGCGCCGATCGCGCCCGCGTGGACGCCGCGGTGCGCCGGGCGACCGGCAGGATCCGGGCCGCGCAGGCGAGCTGAAAATCAGGGTCCGATCAGGGCCGTGCCCGGATGCGGCCGGTTCGCGCCCGAAAGACCATGGGCGGCATGGGAATGTCGAGTCGGCGGGCCAGGCAGCTGCTCGTCTGGCTGCACGTGGTGACCTCGATCGGCTGGGCGAGTCAGGCGGTGGCACTGGGAGTGCTGCTGTCGGCGAGTGCGCTGAGCGAACCGGGTGCGATCAAATCCGGGCTGGCGCACGGGGCCCGGCTGCTCGACGAGTCGGTGCTGGTGCCGTGCGCCAATGCCGCCGCGTTCTCCGGATTCCTGCTGGCCGCGTGCACCAGTTACGGCTACTTCCATCGGCGTTGGGTCGCCGTGAAATTCGTGCTCACCCTGGTGCAGTTGTTCATCGGCATCGCGATCCTGAGCCCGCGCATGCCCGCCATCGTCGCGGCCGCCGACGCCGGGACCGACGGTCCCGCCCTGATCTCGATCCTCGGTGCGGCGCTCATGTCCAGCGGTCTGGCGTTCCAGGCGTGGGCATCGGTGGCCAAGCCCTGGGGCAGAACCGCTTTCGCCGAGCGTGGGCCGCGGCTGCACAACGCCCCGGCGTGGGCGTTCACCCTCGCGATCACCGCGCTGCTCGCCGATTTCGCCCTGCACCTGGCGGGCGTGCCCCCGCTGTGCGCCCCGATCGCGCTGATCGTCGCCCTGACCGCACGCGCCCGCTCCCATCGCGTACCCCGGCCCGCGCTCATCGGCGCGGCCTGATCTCGCCGTCCAGCCGCAACCCGGTGTGGTGTGCGGCAAAGGCGAGCAGCAGGATCAGGGCCCGGTCGGAATCGGGGCCGCCCCCGGCGTGCCCCTTGCCCGCGATCACGTCCAGCAGGATGGGACCGCCGATCTCGCGTTGCAGGGCCGCGACCATCTTGCAGGAGTGCACCGGCGGCACCCGGGTGTCGGCGTCGCCGGTGGTGAACAGGGCGGGCGGCCAGTGCCGCGGCGATTCGCCGGAGCGCGCGGTGACGTTGTAATACGGCGAGTAGCGCAGCAATACGGCGAGGGCGGCCGGATCGGTGGCCGAACCGTATTCCTCGCGCCAGGCGCGGCCCAGCCCCCAGCGTTCGTAGCGGACCATGTCCAGCGGGGCGCCCGCGCTCACCACGGCCGCGTACGCGGCGGGCCGCTGCACCATGGCGCCGACCGCCATCAGGCCGCCGTTGCTGCCACCGAGCAGCGCCAGCTGACCGCGGCGGGTCCAGCCGGTGTCGACCAGCCAGTCCCCCGCGGCGTGCAGGTCGGTGAAGGCATTGAGTTTGTGCACGCCCGCGCCGTCGAGGTGCCAGCGGCGGCCGCGCTCACCACCGCCGCGCACCCCGGCGATCGCCATGACGCCCCCGGCGAGCACCCAGGTCAGGCCGTCGGGCTGATAACCCGGGCGGAAGGTGATGCCGAAGCCGCCGTAGCAGCTGAGGATGGCGGGCCGGGGCACGCGCGGTCCGCACGGGGCGAGCACGGTCAGCGGCACCTCGGTGTCGTCGGCGGAGCGATATGTCGTGCGGATGACGGTGATTCCGGGCAGCGTGCGCGCGGCGGGCTCGACCGGGGCGACCCGCCCCGAGCGCAGATCCAGCCGCCATGCCCCGAGCGGGCGAATCCAGTCGGTGTAGCTCAGCACCAGTATGCCGGGCTCGTCGCCGGATCTGATCGCCGCGACCGTCCCCGCGCCGGGCAGCTCGACATCGAAAAGCCAAGTGCCGCATCGAGCGTCGTGCACCGACAGCTCCGCGTAGCCGTCGCGGGTGCGCAGCACCAGCAGCCGGTCGCCGTCCTCGGCCGGGGCCAGGGCGAATGCGGACAGCACCGCGGGCGCGTCGGCCGTGACCAGCACCCGCCACGGACCCCAGCCGCCCCCGGGCTCCGGTTCGGCCACGAGCAACTGCCCGAATTCGGAGCTGGCGGTCGAGAGCGCCACAATCCGGCCGTCGCCGTCGACCACGACCCCGGCCGAGGAGAGCCCGCCCAGATCCAGCGGTCGCGGCGCGCCGCCCTCGGCCACATCGACGATCGACACGCGGGTATTGCGGCTGGTGCCGGAGCGACCGGTGATGATCAGCCAGCGGTCGTGCCAGAAGGTGAGGTGATAGCGGCCCACCGGATTGTCGTCGCCGACGAGCAGTTCGTCGTCGGCGATCGCGGTGCCCACCCGATGCCGGTAGACGCCACTGCCGCCGCGGTCGGCGTGCCGCCGTACGTAGTAATAGCCGCTGCTGTCGGCCAGCCACTCCACCGGCGCGTACCGGGTCAGCGCGCAGGTGCGCAGCACGGCGCCGGTCGCGGCGTCGAGCAGCGCGAGCGGGGTCGCGGCCTCGGACCCGCCCACGCTGGCCTGCACCGCGACGAAACGGCCGTCGGGCGAGGGCGTCCAGCGCCGCAGGATCGCCCCCGCGCCGAGGGCGGACGCGTCGAGCAGCGTTCGCCAGTCGGCCTCGGGCCCGTCGGCGACCTGGAGCTGCCACGGTCCGGCCGCCCGGGCCCGGCCGACCCGGAAGCGGCGGCTCCCGGCGGATTTCACCGGCGAGGCGGTGGGTCCCGCAACGACGATGTCGTCCAGCACTTCTCGCAATCGCCGCTGACCGGGCAGGTCGGCGAGATAGCTCTCGGCCAGCCGCCGCTGGGCCGCGACCCAGGCCAGATTCGCCGGATCCTCGGGATCCTCGAGCGGCCGGAACGGATCGGGAATCCGCATGCCGTGCAGGTCGTCCCAGGCGTCGGACGCGGGGGCATCCGGATATTCGGCAGTCATCACGCCACCTTCACAATCGAATCGTCAGTGCTGTCGTGGACCGTCGGCGCGCGGCCGACGATCAGGAGAAAGGCGAGGGCCGCGAGCAGATCGGCGACCACGAACGCCCAGATTCCGATGCGGGTCCCGCAGCGTTCGCCGAGCACACCGGCCAGGACCGCGCCGAACAGACTCGCCGCGGTGGTCCCGGTGGACAGCAGCGCGCCGATCCGGGCGAAATATCCGTCACCGACGCCCTCGCCCACCACCGTCACCAGCGCGATATTGAGCACCGCGCCGAAGAACATGGGCACCGCCGCGCCGAGGCAGGCCGCCAGCAGCACCGCGGGCATCGGCCCGGCCGCCAGCGGCAGGGCGGCCGTGCCGACGGCCCCGCCGAGCACCGCCACCGACAGCACCCGCCGCGCGGGCACCGCCCGGGCATGTACCCGTGGCGCGAGCAGCGCCCCGGCGGCCCCGGCCAGCGTGGCCACCACGGCCGGAATCCCGTACACCGCAACGGGTAACGAGACCTCGTCGAGCAGAAATACCGCCCGCAGGGCGGTGACACCGCCCGAGGCCGCCCCACCCGCCAGCAGATACATCGCCAGTGCCGCGAGCAGCGGGTGCCCGCGCAATGCCCGTACGCCGTCGAGGAATTCGCGGCCGAAGCCGCAGCGCTGCCGGATCGGCCGCCGGTCCGGCGCCCGCAGCCGGGTGAGACAGTAGGCGCTCACCAGATAGCTGACCGCGTCGCAGGCGAACATGGCCGCCGCCCCGACCGAGGCCACCAGCGGACCCGCGGCCGAGGCGCCGACCGACCGCGCGATCATCGTCGTCGATTGCAGTCCGGCCCGCGCCCGGCCGATATCGGCGACCCCGAGCGTCCGCAGATGACCGAAGTACAGGCCCTCGATCACCACCCGCGCCAGGCCCAGCACGAACGACTGCGCGGCGAGTCCGGCCACGGTCAGCACGCCCGCGGTCATCGCCGCCGCACAGCACAGCACGGCCGTCGCGGCGACCAGGTCGGCTCCCAGCATCAGCCGGCGCGGCCTGCTCACCCGGTCCAGCAGCACCCCCGCCACCGGGCCGAGCACCAGCGGCGGGATCGTCCCGGCGGCGACGATGAGCGACACCTCGTGCGGCCCGGCCTCCAACCCGACCACCGCGACCACGGAGACCGCGGTGGCGGTGAGGGTGCTGCCAAGGGTCGAGGCCGCCTGCGCGACCCGGTAGGTCCGCAGGTCGGCCCCGGGCGAGGCCGCGATAGCCGATGCGGTCATCGTGTCACCCGAAATACGCGTCGTCGCAGTAGGCGACCGAGAACACGCTGATCGGCGCGTCGTCGATCAGTTCGTCGTCGGTCACCATGGTCGCCAGTGCGACCACGTTCTGGATCTCCATTGTGCTGTCCTTTGTTCTCTTTCCTGTGAATTCGCTTGCCGTACAAGAGACTTCGCCGGGCGCGGATATCCTGCGCCCGGCGATGTGGTCGGACTACAGCGCCTCTTCCGAGCCGCCGCCACCACCGCCACCGCAGTGGTGCTCGCTGTAGGAGCTCATCGGGGCGTCATCGCCCAGCTCCGGATCCGACTGCAGTTGCAGCCGCAGCACCTTGGTCATGTCGTTCACCTCCTCTCGTGATGTCGTTGTCGGTTCAGAGCTGCTCTACGCCGCACAGATGCAGGCTGAAGGCACTCATCGGGATGTCGTCGTCGAACTCCGGATCGGTGTGGACCTGGAGTTTCAGGACGCTGGTCATGTGCGTCACCTCCGCGCTCAGAGCGCCTCGTCCGCGCAGCCGCCACCGCCACCGCAGTGGGCCTCGCTGTAGGTGCTCATGGGCGCGTCGTCACCGAGCTCCGGATCGGACTGCAGCTGCAGCTTCAGCACCTTGGTCATGTCGTTCACCTCCTTTCCGGGGTGTGGATTCGGGTCAGATAGCCTGCTCTTCGGCGTTGTTGCAGTGATGCTCGCTGTAGGAGCTCAGGGGGGCGTCGTCGCCGAGCTCCGGGTCCGACTGCAGCTGCAGCCGAAGCACTTTGGTCATGTCGTTCACCTCCTCCCGTCGGTGATTTCGCTCAGCTGCCCGACCCGGCCGAACCGATCGGCGGACGCGAGGCAGTGGTCGAGGGTGAACAGCGGATCGGCGACACCGGCGGTCGCGTGCTGCAGCGCCAGCAGGATTCCGGCGGAACCGGAGGCCAGGTCGGCGCTGAGCCGCTGCCCGCGCCCACCAAGCCAGCGCACGCCGGTCGCACCAGCGATCGCGTATTTGAACAGCGCGGTCGCGCGGGCCGCCGGATCGGACAGGAAGTGCTCGTCCGGGAAACGGGCGGCCAGTTCGGTGTGTACGAGTGCGGTACCGGCCTGCCCCTGGAACAGTCCCGGGGCCGCGGTGAACCGAATGCCCACGGCGCGCACGCAGGCGCGCAGGAGTTCGGTGAGTTCGGGATCGGGGCGGCGGGCGAGATAGCGCGCCAGCACGTAGCCGAATCCCGCACTGCCACAGGCCAGATACGGCATATTGCGGCGGTCGGTGGCCGAGACCCGGAAACCCATGGCCCCCACCGGAATCGGCTCGGCGTAGCCGAGTTCGTCACGCAGCAACCGCAGCCCGCGCTCGAACGGCGCACGCGCGCCGGTGAATTCCGACAGATAGTACAGCGCCAGGGCGATACCGGCCCGTCCCGCCACGAGCCCGGACGGCTGATCCGGGCCGAGCAGCGGGATCAGCGCGTCGCCGTCGGGCACCGCGTCGAGCAGCCGCTGCGCCCGGTCGAGGTGGTCCGGATCGCCGGTGCGGTGGAAGAACGACAGGTGGGCCATGGCGACCCCCGCCGCACCGCCGCCCCAGCTCGCCGCCTCGGTCGCGAGCCGATGCGTGCTCGCCGCGGCGAGCAGGGTCGTCGCCGCGTCGCGCTCGCCGAGATCGTCGAGGACCCAGGCGATTCCGGCATTGCCGGACATCAGCCCCGGCCCGGTCGCATGCCGCTCGCGCAGCGCGTCGTCCCGCAGCCTGCGGACCACCCGCGGGTCGATCTCGCGACCGGCGGCGCGCAGCGCGTGCAGCACGCCCGCGGTACCGTGGGCCACGCATCGGGCATTGGACCGCAGTCCCTCCGGCGCGGTCGGATACACCCAGCGCGGATTGTCCGGCTCGGCCATGCGCTCGAGCGCCTCGGCCGTGCGGTCGCGCAGCCAGCGCACCGCGTCGCCCGGCGCCGAACGCACCTGCGCGGGCGCGGGCAGGCGCAGGACCCGCGGCGCGGGCTGCGATCGCAGTACCGTCGCCCAGAGATCCGTTGGGGGCGGGCACAATTCGGCCAATTCGGCATACAGGTGGGCCAGCGTTTCCGGACTGCGCCGCGCGGCCTCGTGCATCGGGAAGATCAGCAGCTGCGCGATCGCGGTCAGCGCGTAGGCGTCCACGCGCAGCGGATCGGTCTTGGCCCGCGCGCCGGGCGACCGCGATTCCGGTGGTTCGTAGCCGGGCGTGCCGAGCAGGCCCAGGGGATGGTCGACGGGCTGGGCGGCCTCGAAGTCGATGAGCCGCACGGTGTCGTCGTCGCCGACCAGGATATTGCCCGGCGACAGGTCGACGAAGGCGTAGCCGAGCTCGTGCAGCGTCTCCAGCTGCGCGGCAAGCTGATCGAGAATGTGGGTGCAGCGCCGGTAGTAGGCGGTGAACGCCGCCCGATCCTCCCCCGCGCGAATGAGCGGCGAGGTCGCGACCATCCACTTGCTCAGCGTGCGGCCGGGCACGAATTCGGTGACCAGGAAGGTGTGCTCCCACTCGGTGAACAGCTCGACCGGTTCCGGGGCCAGCCCGGGCGCGGCGGCGTGCAGGGCGCGCAGCGTCAGATATTCGCGCTCGAGCCGCACGCGGGCATCCTCGTCACCGGCGTAACCGTTGTGCGCGCGGGCCTCCTTCACGAAGACGACGTCGCCGTCCGCGCGGCGAGCCCGGTACGCGCCACCGGCATTGCTGGACTGCAGCACGTTCTCGAAGGTGTAGCCGTGGAAACTCACCTCCTCCTCCCCGTCCGTCTCGGGCACCGCGCCGAACGGGTCGGCGATGCCCGCGGGCAGCAGGAATTCGGGGCGGCGCTCGTCGGGGACCTCGGTGCCGTCGAGGGCGAGCATCACCGGCACCCGGGTGCCGTCGGCCTGCAGCCGGTGCCGTGGACGGAACGCGCCGTAGCGGTAGGACACGCACCGCGAGGAGCCGAACCGCCGGTCGGTGAGCACGTACGGCCCGGCCACACCGGCCAATTCGCGTTCCAGCCGTTCCAGCAGGGCGTAGGCCAGCTGCGGCGTCGGCGGATACAGTGCGCAGAACTTGCCGCTCTGCACGCGGCTGCCGTGTTTGCCGTGCAGCCAGAGGAAGTACTGCTTCCCGGTGAGATGTTTGAAGGCGACTCCGAGTTCGGCGCAGGCGGCGCTCACCACGTCGAGCACCTGCTGCGCGGTGGCCAGCGAGCTCGACACATGCACCTTCCAGCCCTGCTCGGGCAGTTCGGCATGCGGCGGCGTCCACTGGGTCCACACCTCGAACTCGCGGCGGGTCCAGCCCGCGGGCGGGCGGGTCGGGTTGTACCGGCGGCCCGGATCGGTGCGCTCGAAGGGTTCGTAGTAGTCGGGGTGGGCGAAGGTGAACGCCGCGTCCTGAAGCATTGTGCCGCTGCCCTTCTCGGATTCGGCCTGGTCGCCGGTGGAATCGAACGACTAAAGAATGGCCGGGGGCGGGGCTCGCGCGAATCGGAGCGAGGTGGTGTTCCGCGATTACCGCGAGGCGATGAGATCCGTCATCGCGCCGCGGTAGACCCGCCGTTCGTGCGACACTGCTGCGCATGACGAAGGTCGTCGTGTACGCGGTCGGCGACGCCGGGGCAACCGGTGGGTTCCTCGGGGTGGCAACGCTGCTCGAGCCGGAGTACGCGCTGGTCCATCCGCCGCTCAATCGCGCGCTGGCCGACGCCTCGCGCGCACTGCGGGTGGGTGTGTTCGACGCCGAGCGCGATATCGGCGAGGTCATCGACGTCGCCCGGGTGCGGGTGATTCCCGACGATCCGGAGCTGGTGCTGCTCGAGCTCGCGTTCGGTTCGACCGCGCCGGTGCGGGGTGTGCCCCTCGAATTACCCGACGATCCGCTGAATTTCGAACAATTCCTGGAGCCCAGCGACGCCGAGATCGTCGCGGGGGTGCGCCGGGTCTTCGACGAGATCCCGCCGCCGCACGAGCCGACCTTCGAGGAGCTGATCGCCGAGGCCGAATCCGGTGGCGGAACCCCGGCGGACGATCCCATCCGGTGGCTGGCCAAACTCTTCGGCGGTGGCTGAAAACCCTTCCGTGCGGGACTGTTTCGGCTGGTGAGACGGGGTGAACGGGCGACCCGCCGCCGTGATTCGTGGGAAACTGCTGTTCATGATGCGGTGGCCGGGGCCTGTTCCGCGTCGCCGGATCGCCGACGCGGCACTGGTGCTCGTCACCTGCGGGGTGGATCTAGCCTTCTGGGCGGGCGATCGCGATCTGATCACCGGTTCGCGCTTGCCGCTGTGGGCGGTGCCCGTCGCGGCCGTGGGCCTGGGTGCGGCGCTGCTGATGCGGCAGCGGTTCCCGCTCGGGGTGTGGATGGTGGTGTGGCTGTACACCGGCGTCAATCTCGCGGTGCCGGAGTACTATCCGTTCGCCTATCTGTTGGTGGCCGCGTATACGGTGGCGAGCCGGGTGCCCGCGTCCACCGCCCGGCTCGTGCTCGTCGCGTCCGCCCTGCCGCTCGGGCTGTTCAGCTATCGGTCCGGACAATCCGGTGCATCCGGAGACCAGGTGCGCGATGTCGGCACGGCCGTCGGCACCTGGGCGATCATCCTGTCCATCGCCTGGGGTCTGGGCAGGCTGGCCTACGCCCGTGAGCAGCATGCGCGCGCCGAGCGGGAACGACTGGCCGCGGCGGCCGAAAGGGCGCTCGCCGCACAGCGTTTGCGGCTCGCGCACGAATTGCACGACAGTGTGACCGGCGCGGTCGCGGGCATGATGCTGCACGCCGGGGCCGCTCGCGCGCTGTCGGCCGGGGGTGATCCGCGCGTGCGGCAGGCGCTGGAGGTCATCGAACAGGCCGGGGCCCAGGCCATGTCCGAACTGCATTCCATGCTCGGGCTGCTGCGCTCGAGCGACTCCGGCGACGCGCCGCACGCCCGATTCGCCGATGTCGAGCGGCTGCTGGAATCCGCGCGCCGCGCGGGGCTGCGGGTGTGCAGCGAGGTCACCGGAGCGGCCCGGCCGCTGGACCCCGAGGCCGACCTCGCGGCCTATCGAACCGTGCAGGAGTCGCTGACCAACGCCACCAAATACGCCGGGCCGGGCGCGACCGTCTCACTCGACATCACGTGGACCGAGGACGCGCTGGAACTGCTGGTCCGCAGCTCCGGCGGCAGCGCGACACCCGCCGCGGGGCTGTCGACCGGCAATGGGCTGCGCGGGCTACGCGAACGGCTGGACGCCGTCGGCGGGGAGCTGAGCAGCGGGCCGGACGGCGACGGCTGGTGCGTCCGCGCCACCCTGCCCACCACCGCCGACGCGCCGATGGAGCTGTCATGACGATCACCGTGCTCGTCGCCGAGGACGAGGCGCTGGTGCGCGCGGGCTGCGTCCTGCTGCTCGGCACCGCACCCGATATCGAGGTGGTCGGCGAGGCCGGTGACGGCGCGGCCGCGATCGAGGCCGCGAAAACCCTTGCGCCCCAGGTTGTCCTGATGGATCTGCGGATGCCGATCCTGGACGGTATCGGGGCCACCCGGGCGATCACCGAAATTCCGGGCGCACCGGCGGTTCTCGTGCTCACGACCTTCCACGAGGACACCGCTGTACAGGAGGCGCTCGCCGCCGGGGCGAGCGGTTTCCTGCTCAAACAGGCCGCACCCGCCGATCTGGTCCAGGCCGTGCGCCGCTGCGCCGCGGGCGAGGGGTGGCTCGATCCCGCCATCGTGGGCGGTGTTCTCGGGGCATTGCGCCGCGCCGGACCCCGGGCCGCCCTGGCCCCGACCACGCTCTCGGGCCTGACCGCCCGGGAACAGGAGGTGCTGAGACTGATGGCCCTGGGCCGCTCCAACACCGAGATCAGCGCCGAACTGTTCATCAGCGAGGCCACCACCCGCACGCACGTCGCGCACGTGATCGCCAAGACCCACTCCCGCGACCGCACCCAGGCCGTCGTACTGGCCTATCAGAGTGGACTCATGAGCTGACCATCCCATTCCCCCCGTACCCCGCTCCACGCACACACCACGCAAGTCCCCGCGCCCGCACACACCACGCAAGTCCCCGCACCACGCGCTCACCACAGGTCCCGGCACCACGCACTCACCACACATGTCCCCGCACCACGCACTCACCACACATGTCCCCGCACCACGCACTCACCACACATGTCCCCGCACCACGCACTCACCACACATGTCCCCGCACCACGGCCGCCAGGCCGGGGTGCGGGGTCAGCCGATGTCGATCGGATCGATCTGGACGCGCAAGGGAGCGTCGGAGCGGTGGGTGCTGCGGACGGCCTGGGCGGCGGTGAGGGCGCGGGAGAGGGCGGAGCCGCAGGGGCGGGGGGCGCGCAGGATCATGCGCTCGACCTCGGTGGGGGAATCGCCGGAGGAGAACGGCTTTCGGGCGCCGAAGGGCAGGGGGACCGGGCCGAGGACCTCGACCTCGGCGGGAAGCTTTGCCTCGCCGAGCAATTCGGCGATGGATTCGGCGGTGCCGTCGATGGCCGCCAGGCGGACGGCCGGGGGGAAGCGGACCTCGGTGCGGGAGGCTAGCTCGAATTCGGCGTGGCCCACCGGATCCCAGCGCACCAGGGCCTGCACGGTCGGAACGGCCGGATCGGCCATCACGATCACCTGACCGGTCGGGCGGACCAGCGTGGCCGCGGACATCCACCGGCGCAACGCGTCCTCGGCCGCGCGCAGATCCGCGCGCCCGAGCAACGCCCAACCGTCCAGCAACAGCCCCACCCCGTAACCGCCCGGCGCGACCGGCTCCGCCCCGATGGTCGCCACGACCACCTGTGGCCCCTCGGGCACCGAATCCAGCACGGCCGCACCGCCGGAGCCCCGAATCGGCACCCCCGGGAACGCCCGCCCCAACTCCTCCTGCGTACGCGCCGCCCCGATCACGACCGCCCGCAACGCCCGCGACCCACACGAACCGCATCGAAACGCGGCCTCGGTCTTACCGCACCACCGACAGCTCGGACTGTGCGCGACGGCATCGGACGCATCGCGCGCGAGGGAGACTCCCGCAGCACGCGCATCGAGGAACCGCGCGCGTCCGCCCGGATGACCGCCCTCTCGGAGGCCGCTCACTCGCTCGTCGGCCCCGCGCTCACCCCGGCCCGTTCGATCCTGTGCCCCCGCACTTCTCGCGCGACCCGTGGGCGCGTTGTCCGGCAGGGCCAGCGGTCCATTGCAATGACGGCAACGCGCGGGGACCCGGCATTTCGCGCAGGCGAGGGCCGGGACATAGCCGCGCCGGGGAACTTGGACCAGGACCGACTCCCCCGCCGCCAGCGCCTTGCGGGCCGCGGTGAATGCGACACCCGGGATGCGGACCGCCCGCGCGACCGGATCCCGTTCCAGGGCGATGTCACTGTCGCCGGGCGCGCTGATCCGCGGCATATGCTCGCGCACCACGGCCCGATCCGCGAGCAGGTCATGCGCCCAACCGGTTTCGACCACGGCCTGGATCTCCGCGGTCCGCGAGAACCCACCGGCCAGAAACGCCGCCCCCGTCTCGTGCGCCCGCAGCATCGCCACCTCCCGCGCATGGGGATACGGCGCCCGCGGCTCGGCGTACATATCGTCCCCGTCGTCCCAGATGGCAATCAATCCGAGATCCCGCACGGGCGCGAAGACCGCACTACGCGTCCCGACCACCACCCGCGCACTCCCACGCAACGCGGCCAACCACCGCCGATACCGCGCCGCGGGCCCCAACCCCGCCGCCAGCCCCACCACCGAATCCCCCACCAGCTCAACACAAGCCGCCAGCACCCGATCCAGATCCCGCTGATCCGGCACCACCAGCACCGCACTCCGTCCACCCTCGACGGTCACCGCGGCCAACTCCGCCAACCGCCGCGCCCACTCCTCCCCCGGCACCGCCTGCCAAGCCGCCCGCGGCCCCCGCCCCCGCCCCAGCGCGGCCAAAAACGACTCCGCATGCCGGTACTTCCCCCACCCGCGAAACCGCGAAACGTCAACGCCCTCAGCCCCCTGCCCGGACTCCGTCCGGGCAGGGGAATCGGAATGGCCCTCCGCCACTGGGGAAGTACTGGGAGCAGCCTCGACACCGGAGAGATCAGCGACGGCCGACTCGGCATCGGCGGAAGCAGCACGGGCGGACTCGACACCACCGGGAGCCAGCCGCTTTTCGAAGGAGGCACCAGGCAAAGTATCGACCGCATGATCCACCTCGGCCGGAGGAGCGGCGACAGGCACCATTTCGACGGAAGCCGCTGCAACGGACCCGGTTTCGGCCGAATACCCATGCCGCACCGCAGCGGGAGCCGTCTCGTCGACGGGTTCCGCTTCATGGGCTGCCTGCGGCACCGCCGCGCGAGGGGCGGCCGAGGTCGGCGAATCAGCCTGAGGGGGAGACGTTTCGGAGGATGCCGCAGACTTCTTCCCGCCCGGCGTCTCCGCCTCCACCTTCGCGTGCCGCGGCGGAATGGCCAGCCGCAGCACGTCCGCGCGCGTTCCGGCGTAGCGGGCGGCCACCGCGTTGACCAGGCGCAGGATCTCCGGCGTCAGTACCCGCTCGCCCGACACCACTCGCTCCAGGCGCACCAATTTGCCGGTGTGGTCGGAGGTTTCGAGGCGTTCGAGGATGAAGCCGTCGATCAGGCGGCCCGAGAAACGGATGCGGACGCGCACGCCGGGTTGGGCGAGCGCGTCCAGGTCGGGGGGGACCAGGTAGTCGAAATCCCGGTCGAGGTGGGCCGGTTCGAGCAGCGGCAGCACGCGCGCGATGGGGCGCGCGACTGCCGCCGCTTCCGGCGCCGGGGTGGCCAATTAGAGGCCGACGGCGGCGCGGAGCTTGTCCGCGCGCATCGGATGCAGCCTCCCAGGGCAGGTCGACATATCCACGCCGGCCACCTTACAGACCCACGGCGGCGCGGAGCTTGTCCGCACACATCGGATGCAGCCTCCCAGGGCAGGTCGACATATCCACGCAGGCCACCTTACAGACCCACAGCCGCGCGGAGCTTGTCCGCACACATCGGATGCAGCCTCCCAGGGCAGGTCGACATATCCACGCAGGCCACCTTACAGACCGACGGCGGCGCGGAGCTTGTCCGCGCGGTCGGTGTGCTCCCAGGGCAGGTCGACATCGGTGCGGCCGAAGTGGCCGTAGGCCGCGGTCGGGCCGTAGATCGGGCGCAGCAGGTCCAGGTCGCGGATGATCGCGCCGGGGCGCAGATCGAAGACCTCGGCCAGGGCGGCGGAAATCTTTGCCGGATCGACCTTTTCGGTGCCGAAGGTCTCGACGAACAGGCCGACGGGGGCGGCCTTGCCGATGGCGTAGGCGACCTGCACCTCGACCCGGTCGGCCAGATCGGCGGCGACCACGTTCTTGGCGACCCAGCGCATGGCGTAGGCGGCCGAGCGGTCGACCTTCGACGGATCCTTGCCCGAGAACGCGCCGCCACCGTGGCGGGCCATGCCGCCATAGGTGTCGACGATGATCTTGCGGCCGGTGAGGCCCGCATCACCCATCGGCCCGCCCAGGACGAACTTTCCGGTCGGGTTCACCAGCAGCCGGATGTTCGAGGTGTCCAGCGGTTCGGGCAGCTCCAGTTCGGCGAGCACCGAGTCCACGACCTTCTCGCGGATATCGGGCGCGAGCAGGTTGTCCAGGTCGATATCGGCCGCGTGCTGGGTGGAGATGACCACGGTGTCCAGCCGGAGCGGCCGCGCACCGTCGTATTCGATGGTGACCTGGGTCTTGCCGTCGGGACGCAGGTACGGCAGCACGCCGGACTTGCGGACCTCGGTCAGTCGCCGCGACAGCCGATGCGCCAGCGCGATCGGCAGCGGCATCAGTTCGGGGGTCTCCTTGGTGGCGTAACCGAACATCAGGCCCTGGTCGCCCGCGCCCTGCTTCTCGATCTCGTCGTCGGAGCCGCCCACGCGCGCCTCGTGCGAAACATCAACGCCCTGGGCGATATCCGGCGACTGCGCGCCGATCGCGACGTTCACACCGCACGACGCGCCGTCGAAGCCCTTGGCCGACGAGTCGTAGCCGATCTCGAGCACCTTGTCGCGCACGATGGTGGGGATGTCGGCATATGCGGAGGTGGTGACCTCACCCGCTACATGGACCTGACCTGTTGTGACCAAGGTCTCCACCGCGACTCGGCTGCGCGGATCCTGCGCGAGCAGCGCATCGAGAATGGAATCGCTGATGGCATCACAGATCTTGTCCGGGTGACCCTCGGTCACGGACTCACTCGTGAATAGCCGGCTACCGGACGTGCGCACAGTTAATCCCTCTCCCTCAACGGGTTTCTCGTCTCAGGACTGCGACGGTAACGGCATGACGTCATCGCGCAATCCTTCGACTCAGACTATTCCAAACCACCGACGGGGTGGGCGATGACGCCGCTGCTGCGACGCCCCCACCAGCGACAACACCTCCACAGGGCTCCGTTTCGGCGGCCGGTGCGCTAATGCATGCAATGCCCATTGTGCACTGCGTGCCAATTGCAGGATAGGCCGAAGCTCCCCGCGCGTCAGCGCAGCAGGGGGCCCAGCGCATCCAGCACGCGGCTGGCCAACAATGCCTTCGACCCGTGATCGAGGGCCTGTTCGGTGCCGTCGGCACCCAATAACCAGCCGTCGTTGTTGTCCACCTCGAAGGCCTTGCCCTCGCCGACCGCGTTGACAACCAGCAGGTCACAGCCCTTCCGCTTCAGTTTCGCACGGGCGTGAGTGAGCACATCGCCGTGCTCGTCGCCGGTCTCGGCGGCGAATCCGACGATCGCGAGCCCGGGCAGTCGCCCGTCGCGTCGCGCGGCCACCAGCCCGGCGAGGATGTCGCGGTTCTTGGTGAGCTCGATCGAATCCGGTTCTCCCGCACCCTTTTTGATTTTCGCGGCGGCGACGTTGGCGGGTCGGAAGTCGGCGACCGCGGCGGCCATGATGACCGCGTCGGCGCCGGTGGCGTGCTTGTCCACGGCGATACCCATCTGCTCGGCGGTGGTGACGTGCACCACCTCGACCCCCGCCGGGGGTTCGAGTCCGATGGTATTGCCCGCGACCAAGATCACATGCGCGCCGCGCTGGGCGGCCACGCGCGCCATGGCATAGCCCTGCTTCCCCGAACTGCGATTGCCCAGGAACCGCACCGGATCCAGCGGCTCGCGCGTACCGCCCGCCGACACCACGATGCGGCGGCCCTCCAGATCGCGCGGGATCGCGTCGGCGCGCTCGAGCAGCAACGAGGCCAGGGCGAAGATCTCCTCGGGCTCCGGTAGGCGCCCGGGACCGGTATCGGCGCCGGTGAGCCGGCCGGCGGCGGGTTCCATCACGATCGACCCGTGGGCGCGCAGCGTCCGCACGTTCGCGACCGTGGCCGGATGCTCCCACATCTCGGTGTGCATGGCCGGGGCGAACAGCACGGGACATCGCGCGGTCAGCAGCGTGGCGGTGAGCAGATCGTCGGCGCGGCCCATCGCGGCGCGCGCCATCAGATCGGCGGTCGCCGGGGCGATCACGACGAGGTCGGCCTCCTGGCCGATCCGCACGTGCGGAACCTCGGGGACATCGGCGAAAACGCCGGTATCGACCCGATTTCCGGACAGCGCCTCGAAGGTCGCCTTGCCGACGAACTGCAGCGCCGACTCGGTCGGGATCACGCGGACGTGGTGCCCGGTCTCGGTGAATTTGCGAATGAGAGAGCAGGCCTTGTAGGCGGCGATTCCGCCGCCCACGCCGACAACGATCCGCATCTGACTACGCCTCTTCGGGTCCGGGTGCTGTGGTGGGCGGCGGTGTCGCCGTTACTCGCCTTCGGAGTGCTCGAGCAGGTCGGCGTGGATCTCGCGCAGCGCCACCGACAACGGCTTCTCCTGCAGGCCCGGCTCGACCAGCGGACCCACGTACTCGAGGATGCCGTCGCCGAGCTGGTTGTAGTAGTCGTTGATCTGGCGCGCCCGCTTGGCCGCGTAGATGACCAGCGCGTACTTCGACGACGTGCGCTCGAGCAGCTCGTCGATCGGAGGGTTGGTCAGGCCGACCGGGGTGTCGTACGCGGGCACGGTCTTGGTGTCGCTCACTGGTGAGGCTCCTGCGGGTCGTGTGGATGAGTCCCGGCTGCGCCGGGGCCGACGGGCTACCCGATGTTCCACTGACGGAACGAGGGATTCCGTCTACATCGAATTTGTGCTAACGAACAACGATACCAACTGCCCACAGGCGCTGGTCAGCTCGTCGTTCACGATCACGGTGTCGAACTCGTCACAGGCCGCCAGCTCCATCCGCGCGGTCTGCAGCCGCCGCTCGATGACCTCCGGCGACTCGGTGCCGCGCCCGGTCAGACGGGCGACAAGTTCCTCCCAGCTGGGCGGCGCGAGGAAGACCAGGTGCGCCTCCGGCATCACCTTGTGGATCTGGCGCGCCCCCTCCAGGTCGACCTCCACCAGCACGTTCTTCCCGGCGGCCAGCGCCTCGCGCACGGGGGCGGCCGGGGTGCCCGACCGCTGCAGGCCGCCGTGAATCTCGGCCCACTCGAGCAACTCCCCCTTTTCGATCATGGCGTCGAACTCGGCCCGGGTCACGAAGCGGTAGTCACGGCCGTCGACCTCCCCGGGCCGCGGGGCCCGGGTGGTGGCCGACACACTGAAGACCAAGTCCGGCAGTCGTTCTCGGACACACCGGACGATCGTGGACTTGCCGACGGCCGAGGGGCCGACCAGTACTACCAGCCGACCCTTCTGCGTGTGCTCGACCACCCTCGTGATCAGGCCTGGTCGAACTTCTGCAGCAGCGCCTTGCGCTGCCGATCGCCCAGACCCCGCAGGCGACGGGTAGGCGCGATCTCGAGTTCGCTCATGATCTCGGCGGCCTTGACCTTGCCGACCTTGGGCAGGGCCTCCAGCAGCGCCGACACCTTCATCTTGCCCAGCACCTCGTCGGTCTCGGCGTCCTTCAGGACCGTCTTCAGGTCGGTGCCGCCACGCTTCAAGCGCTCCTTGAGCTCCGCCCGAGCCTTGCGCGCGGCAGCCGCCTTCTCCAAAGCAGCGGCGCGCTGCTCGTCAGTCAGCTGGGGAAGGGCCACGGTTCCTCCGTCTCATCGTTCATTGCTTCATCTCCCGCCGGTAACCCGGCGGTCTGTGCGACCGTACCCACGCCTCGCGCCGATTGCGAACCCACCCCCCAGGTCAGCGCGGGATTCGGGCACGGTATCGCGCGTGCGGACGCCGCGTCGCGCCCGATCGGACCGATAGCGCAGATCCTACGCCCGATCTCGCGATTCACGGCGTGACCTGGGATTTTTCCCCCTCCGACCGGCGTTGTCGCAGTACAGCCGGGGTACCCGTGGCTGTCGTAATCGGGCTGTTATCGCGCGACCAGGAATTTTCTTGGATTCGTCGGCGTGTCGTGAATTTTTGCCCCTGCGTGTCGCTCATCACGTCCCACGCCGCTCCGGGTCGGATGACCGAATCGATGGCAGCCACGCGGGCGGGGGTCGAAATACCGCCTCACAGCCCCGCTGACGCGGGAAAACACACCGCTGTAGTTCTCCCGTTCGATCGGAGGTTCGAACACGCTGGCGGGCCATACAAACAGAACGGACCGGTCTCTTTCGAGACCGGTCCGGTATCGCGCGCCCGGCATCGGGACCCGGCGTCCACCCGCTCATGCCTGCAGAAAGGCGAACTCCTCGGCGAGTTGATGCGTCCGCGTCCGCAGCGCCGCGACCGACGGCCCGGCCGCGAGCACCTCGCGAGACACTGCGGGCAGCACCGCCGCGTAGCTCTCCGGCGGCACGATCGCCCGGATCGACTCCGCTCCCCCGCCCTGCGCCCCGACCCCGGGCATGAGGATCGGCCCGTTGAGCTTGCTCAGATCCGGGGCCTCGGTGAGGGTCGCGCCGATCACCACGCCGACCGAACCGAACGCGGCCCCGGCATTGCAGGCGGCCGCGTCGTCGACCATGGTCTGGGCGATGCTGCGGCCGTCGGCGGTCACCGTGCGCTGCAGCGGGGCGGCCTCCGGATTGGAGGTGGCCGCCAGCACGATCACGCCACGCTCGTTGACCATCGCCAATTCGATTGCGGGCGTGAGCGATCCGAAGCCGAGATAGGGCGATACGGTGACCGCGTCGCTGCCCAGCGACCCATCGCCGAGCCAGGCCGCCGCATAGGCGGCCATGGTCGAGCCGATATCGCCGCGCTTGGCGTCGGCCAGCACCAGCGTTCCGGCCGACCGCAGCGCGGCGATGGTGTCCTCGAGCACCATGAGCCCGCCCGAGCCGTACGCCTCGAAGAACGCCACCTGCGGCTTCACGATCGCCACCTGCCC
Organism: Nocardia sp. CDC159; assembly: GCF_023740735.1. Classification (GTDB taxonomy): domain Bacteria; phylum Actinomycetota; class Actinomycetes; order Mycobacteriales; family Mycobacteriaceae; genus Nocardia; species Nocardia pulmonis. Next base: position 46,829 of record NZ_JAMRXH010000010.1, on the reverse strand, counting down.
CTCGAAGGCCTCGACGCAGGCGTCGGCGAAGCGTTTGAGCCCCTCGACGTCCTCGGTCAGACCCCAGGCACGCAGCAGCGGCGGATGCGGATCGATGCCCACGCACAGCGCACCGTGCCGTGCGGTGGCATCGCGCAACCGCTCACCGAACGAGGTCACCGGCTCTCCGCGTCGGCACCGGCCACCGCCAGTTCCGGCTCGGCGTCGACCTCCTCGATCCACGGTTTGCGGCCCATGGGCGGGGTCGCCCGAAAACCGACGGTCGAATATCCGCCGACCTTCCGCATGCCCCGGATGTCTCCGCCGCCCGGCAAGACCGCCTCACCGGTTTCGACAGTCCGACGCCGACGGGGCTTGACCCGTCCGGCGCCCACCGGCCGGGCACCTGCCCCAAACCCGATGGCTCCCACCGTAGTAGTCCTCTCCTGTATCAGTTCAGCCGCGCAGCACGGCGTGCAGCTCTTGCAGTGAGCGCACCCCGATACCGCCATTGATGGTTGCCTCGATGCCCTGCACGGCCGCGGCCGCGCCCTGCACCGTGGTGATGCACGGAATGTTCGCTCCCACCGCGGCGGTCCGGATCTCGTAGCCGTCGACCCGGGGCCCGGAATTGCCGTAAGGGGTATTGAACACGATGTCGATCTCGCCGTCCTTGATCCGATCGACGATCGTCGGCGCGTCGGTAGGCGTGGGCTCCGAGTGCTTACGCACCCGTTCACACGGAATTCCGTTGCGCCGCAACATCTCCGCCGTTCCTTCGGTAGCCAGAATCCGGAAGCCCAGGTCGTGCAGCCGCTTGACCGGGAACACCATCGCTCGCTTGTCGCGGTTGGCAATCGACACAAACACCGTACCCCCTGTCGGCAGGGAGCCGTAGGCCGCGGTCTGACTCTTTGCGAAAGCCGTGCCGAAGTCGGCGTCGATGCCCATCACCTCGCCGGTCGACTTCATCTCCGGCGACAGCAGCGAGTCGATTCCCGAGCCGTCCGGGCGGCGGAACCGGTGGAACGGCAGCACGGCCTCCTTGACCGCTACCGGCGCGTCCATGGGCGCGTGGCCGCCGTCGCCCTCGGCGGGCAGCATCCCCTCCTTGCGCAGCTCGGCGATGCTGGCGCCCAGCATGATCCGGGCCGCCGCCTTGGCCAGCGGCACCGCGGTGGCCTTGGACACGAACGGAACGGTGCGACTGGCCCGGGGATTGGCCTCCAGCACGTAGAGCACATCGTCCTTGAGCGCGTACTGCACGTTGAGCAGGCCACGCACGCCGATGCCCTTGGCCAGCGCGGTGGTCGAGCGCCGCACGGCCTCGATATCGCTGCGGCCCAGGGTGATCGGGGGCAGCGCGCACGCCGAGTCACCGGAGTGGATACCGGCCTCCTCGATGTGCTCCATCACTCCGCCCAGGTAGACCTCCTCGCCGTCGCACAGCGCGTCGACGTCGATCTCGATGGCGTCCTCCAGGAACCGGTCGACCAGCACCGGATGCTCCGGATTCAGCTCGGTGGCCCGGGAGATGTAGCCCTCGAGCGAGGTCTCGTCGTAGACGATCTCCATCCCGCGCCCGCCCAGCACGTAGGACGGCCGTACCAGCACCGGATAGCCGATCGAGGACGCGATCTTCTTGGCCTGCTCGACCGTGGTCGCGGTGCCGTACTTGGGCGCGGGCAACCCGGCGTCCACCAGCACGTGCCCGAATTCCCCGCGGTCCTCGGCCAGGTCGATCGCCGCGGCGGAGGTGCCGACCACCGGCACCCCGGCGTCGGTGAGCCGCTGCGCCAGACCCAGCGGGGTCTGCCCGCCCAGCTGCACGATCACGCCCGCGACCGTGCCGGATTCGCGCTCGGCGTGGTACACCTCGAGCACATCCTCGAAGGTCAGCGGCTCGAAGTAGAGGCGATCGGCGGTGTCGTAGTCGGTCGACACGGTCTCCGGGTTGCAGTTGACCATCACCGTCTCGTACCCGGCCTCGCGCAGCGTGTGCGCGGCGTGCACGCAGGAGTAGTCGAACTCGATGCCCTGACCGATGCGGTTCGGGCCGGAGCCGAGGATGATCACCTTCTCGCGCTCGCGCTGCGGGGCGACCTCGGATTCGGCGGCCGGATCCAGCTCGTAGCTCGAGTAGTGATACGGCGTCTTGGCCTCGAACTCCGCGGCACAGGTGTCCACGGTCTTGTACACCGGCCGGATGCCGAGCCGGTGGCGCAGCTCGCGCACGCCGTTCTCGCCCGCCAATTCCGGTCGCAGCGCGGCGATCTGGCGATCGGACAGGCCGTTGTGCTTGGCCCGGCGCAGCAGCGGCTCGTCCAGCACGGGCGCGGCGAGGATCTCCACGCGCAGATCGACCAGGCCCGCGATCTCGGCGACGAACCACGGGTCGATGCCCGAGGCGGCGGCGACGTCCTCGATGCTCGCGCCCAGCCGCAGGGCCCGTTCCACCTGGTACAGACGCCCCTCGGTGGGCACGCGCAGATCGTCGAGGATCGCGGCGACGTCGGTCCACTTGCCGTCGGGCTGGGTCCAGAAGCCCGCGGCCTTGGTCTCGAGCGAGCGCAGCACCTTGCCCAGCGCCTCGGAGAAGTTGCGGCCCAGGCTCATCGCCTCGCCGACCGACTTCATCGTGGTGGTCAGGGTCGGGTCCGCGCCCACGAACTTCTCGAACGCGAACCGCGGCGCCTTCACCACCACGTAGTCGAGCGTCGGCTCGAAACAGGCGGGAGTCTCCTTGGTGATGTCGTTGACGATCTCGTCGAGGGTGTAGCCGATGGCCAGCTTCGCGGCGATCTTGGCGATCGGGAAGCCGGTCGCCTTGGAGGCCAGCGCCGACGAGCGCGACACGCGCGGGTTCATCTCGATGACGATCAGGCGGCCGTCGCGCGGGTTGACCGCGAACTGGATGTTGCAGCCGCCGGTGTCCACGCCGACCTCGCGCAGGATGGCGATGCCCAGATCGCGCATCTTCTGGTACTCGCGGTCGGTGAGCGTCATCGCGGGCGCGACGGTCACCGAATCGCCGGTGTGCACGCCCATCGGGTCCACGTTCTCGATCGAGCAGACCACCACGACGTTGTCGCGGCCGTCGCGCATCAGCTCGAGCTCGTATTCCTTCCAGCCGAGGATCGACTCCTCGATCAGCACGTTCGCGGTCGGCGAGGCCGCCAGGCCGCCGCCGGCGATGCGATCGAGGTCGGCGTCGTTGTAGGCCATGCCCGAACCCAGCCCGCCCATGGTGAACGAGGGCCGCACGACCACCGGGAAGCCCAGCTCCGCAACGGTTTCGCGCACCTCCTCCATGGTGTAGCAGACCCTGGAGCGCGCGCTCTCGCCGCCGACCTTGGCGACGATGTCCTTGAACTTCTGCCGGTCCTCACCGCGCTGGATGGCGTCGAAGTCCGCGCCGATCAGCTCGACGTCGTACTTCTCCAGCACCCCGCGCTCGTGCAGCGCGACGGCGGTGTTGAGCGCGGTCTGGCCGCCCAGCGTCGCCAGAATCGCGTCGGGACGCTCCTTGGCGATGACCTTCTCGACGAACTCGGGGGTGATCGGCTCGACGTAGGTCGAGTCCGCGAATTCCGGATCGGTCATGATCGTGGCCGGGTTGGAGTTGACCAGCGACACCCGCAGGCCCTCCGACCGCAGCACCCGGCACGCCTGGGTGCCGGAGTAGTCGAACTCGCAGGCCTGGCCGATCACGATCGGGCCCGAGCCGATCACCAGGATGTGCTTCAGATCCTCGCGGCGTGGCATCAGGCTCCCTCCATGAGACCGGCGAAGCGGTCGAAAAGATAGGCGGCGTCGTGCGGACCCGCGGCGGCCTCGGGGTGGTACTGCACCGAGAAGGCGCGGCCGTCGGTCAGTCGCACGCCCTCGACCGTGCCGTCGTTGGCGCAGGTGTGGCTGACCTCGGCGGTACCGAACGGGGTGTCGAAGCGCTGCCCGGCCTCACCCTCGACCGCGAAACCGTGATTCTGCGCGGTGATCGAGATCTGCCCGGTGGCGTGATCGACGACCGGCACATTGATGCCGCGGTGGCCGAACTTCATCTTGTAGGTCTTCAGGCCCAGCGCGCGGCCCAGGATCTGGTTGCCGAAGCAGATGCCGAACAGCGGAAGACCCTCGCCCAGAACGGCTTTGGTGAGATCCACCGCGGCGTCCTGGGTGGCCGGGTCGCCCGGGCCGTTGGACAGGAACACCCCGTTCGGGTTCAGTTCCTTGATCTGGTCCAGCGTCACGTTCGAGGGCACCACGTGCACCCGCATACCGCGCTCGGCGAACATGCGCGGGGTATTGGTCTTGATGCCCAGATCGACCGCGACCACGGTGAACCGGTGCTCACCGGAGGGCTCGATGGTGTAGACGCTGCCGGTGCTGACATCGGCGGCCAGATCCGCGCCCAGCATCGAGGGCTGACCGTTCACCCGGGCCAGCAGCTCCTCGGTCGAGGCGGCGGCGGCCGCGCCGGAGAAGATGCCCGCCTTCATCGACCCGCGGCTGCGCAGATGGCGCACCAGCGCGCGGGTGTCGATGCCCGCGATGCCGACCACCCGCTGACGCTCCAGCTCGGCCTGCAGCGTGGTGGTGGCGCGCCAGTTGGAGCAACGCTTGGCGGGGTCGCGCACGGCGTAGCCCGCGACCCAGATCTTCTGCGACTCGTCGTCCTCGTCGTTCCAACCCGTATTGCCGATCTGCGGGGCCGTGGCCACCACGATCTGGCGGTGGTAGCTGGGGTCGGTCAGGGTCTCCTGATAACCCGTCATCGCGGTGCAGAACACCGCCTCGCCCAGCGTCTCTCCGGTGGCGCCGAAGGGCGCGCCGCGGAATACGCGACCGTCCTCCAGCACCATCACAGCGGTAGCACCGCTCATGCTTTCTCGTCTCCTGTCGTCGTACTGGTCGCGCTGCCCGTCCAGGCCGGATACACCGTCTTGTCGTCGCCGCGGAATCCGGTGTCCACCTCGGTTCCGGTCGGCAGCTTCCAGCGAATCACCAGCACACCATCTGCTGTCATTACCTTGCCCGCATGGCCCCGCTCGGTGCGCACCGCGGTGATGGACTCGCTCGGAATCCACAGCGGCGACGCGCCGTCGCGCTCGAGCAGAATCCCGCGCTCGAAGCGGGTGAGCTCCGCCGTGGCCCGGAACCCCAGATCGCCCACCGCGATCCGGTTCTGCCAGCTGGGAGCCAGCGTGGTCCCGGTGTAGAGGCCCGTGGTGGGCTCCAGCAGCTGCGCACCCAATTCCGGTGGCACCGAGGGCAATTCGCCGATCGACGCCGCCTGCTTACGCGCCTTCTTCTGCCAGGCCCGATACATCAGCCACAGGCACAGCACAAACAGTGCCAGCAGCCCGAGCACCCACAGCGTTCGCTCCATGTCAGGCTCTCATTCTCCCGGCCAGCGACGGGCCGCTCCCGTCGTCAGGCGCTCGCATCTGTTGTGCCTTGCCGTCGCGCGCGGTGATCCGTCCGCGCAGGAACGTCGCCGTCACCCGCGCGGGCAGGGTCATCGCCTCGAACGGCGTGTTGTTGGAAATGCTCGCGAGCTCCGTTGCCCGCACCGTCCATTCCGTCTCCGGATCGACCAGCACCAGATTGGCCGGCTCGCCGACCGCCAGCGGCCGACCCTGATCGTCCAGACCCGCGATGCGCGAGGGGTTTTCGCTCATCACCCGGGCGACGCCACGCCAGTCGAGCAGTCCGGTGCGCACCATCGTCTCGACGACGATCGACAGCGCGGTCTCCAGTCCCAGCATGCCGGGGCGGGCGGCGGCGAATTCGCAGCACTTGTCCTGTTCGGCGTGCGGGGCGTGGTCGGTGGCCACACAGTCCACCACACCCTCGGCCAGCGCCTGACGCAGCGCCTGAACGTCGGAGGCCTCGCGCAGCGGCGGGTTGACCTTGTTCACCGCGTCGTAGGTCTCGAGCCGCGAATCGTCGAGCAGCAGGTGGTGCGGGGTGACCTCGGCGGTGATCGAAATACCCTGGGCCTTGGCCCATTTCAGCAGTTCGACGGTCCCGGCCGTGGAGGCGTGGCAGATGTGCACGCGCGCCCCGGCATCGCGGGCCAGCAGCGCGTCGCGGGCCACGATCGACTCCTCGGCCGCCCGCGGCCAGCCCTGCAGGCCCAGTCGCGCGGCGTTGGGGCCCTCGTGCGCCACCGCCCCCTTGGTCAGCCGCGGCTCCTCGGCGTGCTGGGCGATCAGCACGCCGAGCGAGTTCGCGTATTCGAGCGCCCGGCGCATGATCAGCGGGTCGTAGACACAGTGGCCGTCGTCGGAGAACATCCGCACCCCGGCCTCGCCCGCGGCCATGGTGCCCATCTCCGCCAGCTGCTTACCCTCGAGGCCTATGGTGACCGCGCCGACCGGATAGACGTCGACCAGGCCGACCTCCTGCCCGCGCCGCCACACGTGGTCGGTGACCACGACGCTGTCGGCGACCGGACTGGTGTTGGCCATGGCGAACACCGCGGTGTAGCCGCCGAGTGCGGCCGCGGCGGAACCGGTTTCGATGGTCTCGGTGTCCTCGCGGCCCGGCTCGCGCAGATGCGTGTGCAGATCCACGAAGCCCGGCAGCAGAATCTGGCCGGTGCCGTCGACGACCTCGGCGTCGACCTCACCCAAATCCGAAGCGATATCGCGGATCTCACCGTCCGTCAGCAGGACATCGACCGGATCGCCCTCGCCGTAGAGGCGCACATCCTTGATCACTACGTTACTCACGCCACCACCTCTTCGGCTCCGACCAGCAGGCGGAACAGCACCGCCATGCGCATGTGCACGCCATTGGTGACCTGCTGCAGCACCGCCGCCTTCGGCGAATCGGCCACCGCGGACGCGATCTCCATGCCGCGCAGCATCGGGCCCGGGTGCAGCACCACCGCATGCTCGTCGAGCAGCGCCATCCGCCGCTCGTTCAGTCCGTAGTTGATGGAGTATTCGCGCGCCGACGGGAAGAAGCCGCCGTTCATCCGCTCGGCCTGCACGCGCAGCATCATCACCGCATCGGCGCCCGGCAGCTCGGCGTCCAGCGCATGCGAGATCCGCACCGGCCAGGCGTCCACGCCGACCGGCAGCAGCGTGCGCGGTGCGACCAGCACCACCTCGGCCCCGAGGATGTTCAGCAGGAACGCATTCGAGCGCGCGACGCGGCTGTGCAGGATGTCACCGACGATGACCACCCGCTTACCGTCCAGATCGCCGAGGCGCTGGCGCAGGGTGAACGCGTCGAGCAGGGCCTGGGTCGGATGCTCGTGCATACCGTCCCCGGCATTGATGATCGCCGGGCCGGTCCCCGCGTAACCGCCTCTGCCCGTTTCCAATTCGCCGAACCAGCGGGCGATCTGATGGGCCGCGCCGGAGGCCGGATGCCGCACGATGAGCGCGTCCGCGCCCGCGGCGTGCAGGGTCAGCGCGGTGTCGCGCAGCGATTCCCCCTTGGAGACCGAGGAACTCGACGCGCTGACATTGATCACATCCGCGCTCATCCACTTTCCCGCGACCTCGAACGAGACCCGGGTGCGGGTGGAGTTCTCGAAGAACACGGTCATGACCGTGCGCCCGCGCAGCGTCGGCAGCTTGCGCACCTCGCGCCCCAGCAGCGCCTGCTCGAAACGCTGGGCATCGTCCAGCAATTCGGTGGCGGCGGCGCGATCCAGATCGGTGACGGAGAGAAGATGTCTCACTTCTCCTCCCCCTGATGCAGGTAGACGCCGTCGCGGCCGTCGTGTTCGGTCAAGAGCACGGAGATGTCCTCGCTGCGGGCGGTGGGCACGTTCTTGCCGACGTAATCGGCGCGGATGGGCAGTTCGCGGTGGCCGCGGTCGATGAGCACCGCCAGTTGCACCGCGCGGGGGCGGCCCAGATCGCGCAGGCCGTCCAGGGCCGAGCGCACGCTGCGGCCGGAGAACAATACGTCGTCGACCAGAACCACCAGCGCGTCGTCGATCCCGCCCTCGGGCACCGAGGTGCGCTCGAGCGGGCGATGCGGGCGATTGCGCAGATCATCGCGATACAGCGTGATGTCCAGCGAGCCCACGGCCGGGCGCACGCCGGAGAACTCCTCGATCCGGTCGGCCAGGCGCGAAGCCAAACCCGTTCCGCGCGTGGGGATTCCGATCAACACCACCCGGGGGACGCTCGGGTCCGAGGAATCGAGAGCGGTCTTCTCGATGATCTGATGCGCCATGCGCGCGATGGTTCGGCCGACATCCTGGGCGGACAACAATTCACGCCCGGCCCGCACCCACTCGGGGTCGTGCCGCTGCGAATATTCGCCCGCGCTCGACCTGGCGGCCCGATCCTCGGGCACGCTCATGCCGACCTCCTTCCCCGCCTCTCTGGACGGTCCTTTAAAGGATGTCTTCCGGCGGAGAATGCTAGCAGCGCGCCCGCAAACGCCCGCCATCGGGGGTGGCCGCTGTGAGGGCCGCCACCTGGGGGAATGCGGGCGCATGAGGATGCGGGGGCGAACCGCCGCGCCCACGTCGGGGTGCCGGACCTCGGGCCGGTTGCGGCGAATACTGGGTCGACCACGCCAGACGAGGAGGACGGACATGCGTGTGCGAACCGCGATGGTCACGACCCTGGCCGCGGCAATCACGATGCTGGCATTCGGCATCGGCACGGCAGCGGCGGTGACGTTCGAACCGCGGCCGCTGGGGGCCACGGTCTCGCTCGAGCCCGGCGAGGCGGCAGTGGTGTCCAACCTGAAGCTGGGCCGCCCGATCGCCCAGCTCGTCCCCGGCTCCGGCTGGAGTCCGGCGGGCCGCGACGAACTCGCCCGCACGCTGACCTGGGCCGTCGACACCGCCGCGAAGTATCCCGGCGCCACCGCGTTCGCCACCGTCGAGGGGCAGGCGCTCGATCCCGACCGGGTCGATATCGGCGTCCGACTGCCGGGGTCGAGCCCGGAATGTCTGGCCGCGAGCGTCCGATCCCTGTCCCGGCGCTGATCCCGGCCGAACCCGCCTGCGCGGGTGACCGATAGCCATCCGGCATGATTCCTCTGTGCCGGAACAGCAGGGTTCGGACCGATGGGACACCGACCTGCGGCTGAGCGAGCCGCTCATCCGCAGGCTCGAGCAGTACGGGCGACGTCGGCCGACGACCGCGGGCGAGGTGCTCTATCGCGGCGGCGAACGCGGCTACGACTTCCTGGTGGTGCTGTCCGGCACGATCGCGGCGCTCGGGCGCGACGGCACCGCGCAGCGGGTGATCGACGTCTACGGACCCCGCCAATTTCTCGGCGACCTGAGCCTGCTGACCGGTCAGGCCCTCTACGTCTCGGTGGTGGTGCGCGAACCCGGCGAGGTGCTCATCGTGCCCGCCGCGACCCTGCGCCGGTATCTGGCCTGTGACCAGGCGTTCGGAGATCTGGTCCTGGCCACCTATCTGACCCGGCGCGCGGTCCTGATCGGGCTCGGCGCCGGGCTGCAGATCGTCGGCTCCGCCTACTCGCCCGATGCTCGGCGACTGCGGGACTTCGCCACCCGCAACCAGATTCCGCACACCTGGCTCGATCTCGAGCGCGACGACCGCGCCGAGGCGCTGCTGCGCCAGCTGGACATCCCGCCCGACCAGACGCCGATCGTGATCGGGGCGGGCGATCAGATCTTCCGCAATCCGAGCAATTCCGAACTCGCCCGCGCGATCGGGCTCGAGGTCGTCACCACTCCCGACCGGCCCTACGACCTCGTGGTGGCCGGGGCCGGACCGGCCGGGCTCGCGGCCGCGGTCTACGCCGCGTCGGAAGGATTGTCGACGCTGGTGCTCGACACGGTCGCGATCGGCGGACAGGCGGGCACGACCTCGAGAATCGAGAATTACCTCGGCTTTCCCTCCGGCATCTCCGGCGCGACGCTCGCCGAACGCGCGGAACTGCAGGCGGTGAAGTTCGGCGCGCGGCTCTCGCGGCCGGCGGAGGTCGTCGGCCTGGACCATCGTCCGGGCCACAATGTGCTGAAGCTGGCGGACGGCGCGGCAGTCACCGGCCGCACGGTGCTCATCGCGACGGGGGCGCGGTATCGCAGGCTCGCCGTGCCCCGGCTCGACCGATTCGAGACCACCGATATCTACTACGCCGCGACGCTGGTCGAGGCCCAGCTGTGCCGGGATCGATCGGTAGTCGTCGTGGGCGGCGGCAATTCGGCCGGACAGGCCGCGCAATTCCTGACTCGCTTCGCGCGCGTGGTGCGGTTGGTGGTCCGCGCGGACGACCTCGCCGAGAGCATGTCGCGGTACCTGATCGACCAGCTCGAGCGGAATCCCGGCCTCGAGATCCTCCCCCACACCGAGGTGGCCGAGCTGATCGGCGAATGCAACCTGACCGCGATCACCGTGCGCGACAACCGATCCGGGGACAGCCGCACGCTCGACGCCGAGGCACTGTTCGTCTTCGTCGGCGCCGAACCGGCCACCGAATGGCTCGGCGACGCGGTGGCCCTCGACGACCACGGCTTCGTCCTGACCGGAGCGAATGCCCGCTCTCCCTTGGAAACCAGTCTGCCGGGCGTCTTCGCCGCGGGTGATGTCCGCAGCGGCTCGATCAAGCGGGTGGCCGCCGCGGTCGGCGACGGCGCGATGGCCGTGCGCCTCGTGCACGACTATCTGGACCGGGTCGACGAGCCGAACTCCGCCGATCACCTACACTGATCGGGTCTTCTCACCGAAGAGCACGGGCTCTCGTCGGCTTCGGCCGCACCGCACGGTTTCTCGGCGACATGTGGCGTCGGGGAGGTGGGAGTCGTTTTCCGACTCCGGTGAGGTATGTCTTGAATCAGGTAACCGTCGTCGGCGCGGCCCTCGGCGGCCTCCGTCTCGCTCAGGGCCTCGCCGCGCGGGCATCGATGTCGCTGTCCACGAACGAGATTCCGCCGCGACCACCCGGACCCGGAGCCACCGGCTGCACCTCGATGCGCGTGGCCGCCACGCACTGGCGGCCAGGTTGCTCCCACGGCTGTTCGACCTCGTCGCGCCCGAATCAAGGTTCCGCCACTGCACCGCGACCCGATACATCTCACAGCGCGGAACGTGTATATCAACCCACGACTAGCAGCAGCAAAGTCACCACGTGGTCATGACCGATCGGGACGGTGCCGTTCGGCGTAGGCGCGGGCCTTGCTTCGGTTGCCGCAGACGCGCATCGAGCACCATCGGCGGCTGCGGTTCTTCGAGCCGTCCCAGAAGACCCAGCCGCAGCTGTGTTCGGCGCAGCGTTTGATCCGCAATACTTCCCCGGTTATCGCCATATGCGCCCAAGCAATAGCCAATTGCCCCAACGCTTGCCGTACGGACTGGGGCGCTGTTGCCTGGAGTGGGGCGCTCGGGTCGAGCGTCACCCGCACCGGTAGCTCTTCCAGGACCGCGGTGGCGGTGCCAAGCAGGTCAGGATCGGCCGCGGTGCCCACACCGGCTCCCAGCGCCTCACGCAGCCCCGCCCGCAAATCCAGAGCCAGTCGGTGATCGCTCGGCTCGAGAGCCTGGCGCGTGGTTGTCAGTCCCGCCGCAATGAGCCAATCCGCCAGTGCGGCCGGACCTTCCAGCTCATCGGTGCCCGCCTCGATATCGAGGGTGTTGGCGAAGAGCATGATCAGCTCGGCGTGATGCGAAGGGTCCAACGACACTCTCCAACTCGATCAATAACCTGCAAACCAGTTTACCAGTTAGGCAACGTCACGTAGCCTGCTAACCATCGAACTGATACACCGGTTAGGGGCGGAGTACGGATGACTGTCACCACCACACCAACCGAAATCGCTCGCGGCCAACGGAACTCGGCAATACTCGTGTCGTTCACCGCTCTCACCAACCTCGCCGACGGCGCGACCAAGGTGACGCTCCCTCTGCTGGCGACCCAGGTCACCCACGCTCCCGGATTGATCGCGGGTGTCGGAGTCGTGCTCACATTGCCGTGGCTGCTGGTGGCCTTACATGTGGGAGTCCTTGTCGACCGGTTCGATCGACGGTTGCTGCTCTGGCTCGCGGACGGGGTGCGCGCTGCATCGATGGCGGCACTGCTGATCCTGACGGTGAGCGGATCCCTGAGCATCGGAGTCTTGTACCTCGTCGGGATGATCCTCGGGATCGCGGAGGTTGTCGCACTTACCGCGGCCGGGGCCATGATCCCGGCCGCGGTGCCGACGTGCGGACGTGAACGGGCCAATGCGTGGATCGGCGGTGCGGAGACAGTATGCAACGAGTTCGCTGGACCGCTCGTCGGTGGCCTGCTGGTGGCCGCCGGTGCCACTGCGGCGGTGGGTGCGACCGGCGTGGCCTATGTCGCGGCCACCGTTCTTCTGACATTGTTGGTCGGCACCTTCCGGCCGGTCCGAACCGCTGACGTCGCCTCCGGCGTGCACCAGCGAATCGCCGAGGGATTGAGTTTCCTGTGGCGGCAGCCGACACTGCGAATGATGGCACTGGTACTCACAGTCCTGTGCGCGTGCTGGGGTGCGTGGCTGGCAGTGATACCGGCTCTCGCTGTGACCCAATGGCATTACACCCCAATGGAATACGGTTTGACGATGTCCGCCCTCGGCGTCGGTGGACTCGTCGGGGCCGCATCGGTCGGGTGGATGAATCGGGTGTTGGGCATGAAATGGGCGCTGTTCGCCGACCTGGTCGGGACATTCCTGATGGTCGGAACTCCGGCTCTGACCGCCAATATCGCGCTGGTGGCGTGCACGGCCTTCGCGGGCGGTATGGGCGGGGTGCTGTGGTCGGTGAACGCGCGGACCCTTTCCCAGTCGTTGGTGTCGGATGAGCTCTTGGGCCGCTATAACGCCGCGGCCCGCTTGTTCTCCTGGGGCGCGATGCCGATCGGTGGCTTGCTCGGCGGCGCCTTGGCGCAGTGGGGTGGAGCTGATCGGGCCTTTGCGGTGTTCGCCGTGATAGCGGGGTTGACCATGGCGCCGTTCCTGTGGGCGGTGCGTGGGAGTGGGTCACCGGCAAGGGCGGGACAATCGGTTGTTCGCGGGTGATCGTTGTGGCGTCATGGATCGCGATGAAGCGACAGCGACCGGCGGCGGCCGGGATCTTCGGCGACGGGCTCGAACTGCACCGGCATGTGGGGCGGTGGTCGGGGCGTGCGCATACGGTGATTACGCTGCGGCCGGGTACGCGGGCTCGGTTCAGCACCAATCGGTTTCACGACACCTGGCGCGTGTTGTCGGATGAGCAAGGGTATGTCCTTGGCCGGACGGCCGGAGCCATGCTCGCGCACGCGGACGTGTTCGGTCTCGACGATCTGGCGGATATCGGTGCGGTCGAGGCGTATCGGCGAATGCGCGCTACCGGGGTGAAGGGGCTGAATCTCGAGATGTTGTGGGCGATGGAGGGCGCCCCCACCTATCGCGATCGGCGCAGCGTGCGTGCCGAACGCCGCCGGGAACTGGTCGCCGAACTCGGCCCGAAGCCTGTGCCCCAGCCGATTACGCGGACCACCAGCCACCGTCAGGGGTCGGGTGCACTCAGCGCGGCAGCTGGTTGTAAAGCCGGGCGATCTCCTCGGCGTTGGAAGGTCGAACGGTCGTCCTTGTCGAGTCGGAAGGAGCATTCCCAGGGATTCGCGCTGTTTCCGTAGTCGACGTCCAGCGCGGGCCCGTGGCCCTGCCCCACCTTGCCGAGCACCGCGCACGGATCCAGGGCAGCGAGTCGGGAGTTCATGTGCGCTCGTGGCGATTTCGCGCAACGGCCGTTCGAGCCGATGGGAGACGGCCGCCCGGGCGACGTCCTGTACGGCCGCGCATACATCACCCTTCAACCGATCCCCCAGGAATTCGCCATCGGCGACCACCATGAAGACGAGCCTGAACCGGTCACCGGGCATCTCGGCTGATTTCGGCGTCATCTCCGAACGCGTAAACTACGAAACGAACCGCAAGGTCCGTTCTCAACCCGGTGCGTGCCCACAAAGCTGGGCGTCGCCAGGAAGGAAGAGAGTCATGATCGCAGGTTTCGCTCGAATCGGGGCCGCCACAATCGCTTTCGCCTCGATAGGCGCACTTCTCAACGCTCCCGCGGCCAGCGCCGACGTGACCGGTGTGAGCGTGAACGCCGGGCCCGACGGCCTGCTGACCGGGTGTTCCTACACCGTCGTAGCGACCGTCACGACGCCACCGCACGAGCCGGGCGCGGTGACGTTCTTCAACGATGGATCCCAGATCCCCGGATGGGGCGACTACCACCCGGACAACGGCACGGTCACCACCAGTTGGACTCCACAACGGATCGGCGGCCAGAACATCACCGCCGTGCAGACCGAGCCGAACGGCGTCAACACCCGCAGCTACATCCGGGTCGACGTGGTCGGCGCGGGTGTGAATACGGGCAGCGGCTGCATCCGCACCCCGTAGCGCCACCTAGGAGCGCGGGCCCGAGTCACCCGCCTTCGCGCGGCGGACGCGACGTAATGCACTCTGCCACAGGGCTTGCGGCAACGCCGCAGCCGTCCGGACGAGCAGGTCGTGGTCCTTCAAGTCGGCCATCATGCGGGCCTGGTCGGCGAGCGAGGCGGCGCGGATCGAGGCCGGGGCCTTGCTCGGATGACCGGTGTCGAAAGGTGGCTGCGGGTCGTACTCCAGGCTCAATTGGATTGTGCGAGCGCGGTCTTCGCCGAAGTTCCGGCCCACCAGCCACAGCGCGAGGTCGATCCCGGCCGAGACGCCGGCCGCGGTGGCGATCCGGCCGGTGTGCACGATGCGTTGGTCGCGTTGCGATTTGGCACCCAGGGCTGCCAGGGCCTGCTGGGCGGCCCAGTGCGTGGTGGCGGGTTCGCCGTCGAGCAGACCGGCCGCGGCGAGAATCAGCGAGCCGGAACATACCGAGGTGGTCCATGCCGTGGTGGCATGGGCTCGGCGCAACCACTCCAGGACCCGCTCGTCCGCGAGCGTGGTGAACGCGCCCGGCCCGCCGGGAACGAGGACGATGTCCGGGCTCGGCGTCTCCGCCAGCGTGTGGGTCGCCCCGAGCACCAGCACATTGCTGTCGGTGACGATCGGGCCCGCCTGATGCCAGACGAACCGGATCTCCGCGTCCGGGGTGAATCGCAGCACCTCATACGGTCCGATGGCATCAAGGGCGGTCATAGCGGGGTACGTCAGCACTGCGATCTGCACGAGCGGTCCTTCCATCGAACTGAACTGCCGCCGAATGTTACCGGCGTCGGGTTCATACGCTGTAAATCCAAATGTGCGATGCTCGTGGGGTGAGCGATGAGGCTGACTTCTCCGAGCCGCGGCGGCTCGCGTTTCGTGGATACGGCGACATCACCCTCGCCGGGGAGAGCTGGGGGCCCGAGGACGGGCCGCTGGCGGTCTTCCTGCACGGGGGCGGACAGACGCGGCATTCGTGGAAGGAGTCGGGCGCGGCGCTGGCCAAGGCCGGGCTGCGGGCGGTGCTGCTGGACGCGCGCGGGCACGGCGAGAGCGAGTGGGCACCCGACGGGAATTACACGCGCGAGGCGATGACCGCCGATCTGCTCGGAATTCTCGGCGAACTCGGACGTCCCGCGATCGTGGTCGGAGCGAGCATGGGCGGCCTGACCGCACTGCTGGCCACCGCGCGGCCGGGCAGCGAGCGGATTGCCGGACTCGTCCTGGTCGATGTCGTGCCGCGCCCCGAGCATCGGGGCGTCGAGCGGGTCCTGAACTTCCTCGGCGGCCACCGCGAGGGATTCGACACCCTCGAGCAGGCCGCCGACGCCGTCGCCGCATATCTCCCCCACCGCCCCCGCCCCCGCAACACCGACGGCCTGCGCCGCAACCTGCGCCAGCGCGCGGACGGCCGCTGGTACTGGCACTGGGATCCGGCCATGCTCTCCGGCCGCGGCGAGGACATCGAACTGCACAGCGAGGCCCTCGAAGCCGCCGCCCGCGACCTGACCATCCCCGTCCTCCTGGTCCGCGGCCGCCTCTCCGACGTGGTCAGTGAGCAGGGCGTCGCCGACTTCCGAACACTGGTGCCGCACATGGAATACGTCGAAATCGGCGGCGCGGCCCATACCGCCGCCAGCGACGTGAACGACGAATTCTCCGACGCCGTAGTCGATTTCGTCCGCACGCATCTGGCGCGGTAACTCGAGCGCACGACCGCCACGGGCACCCGCGGAGCTTCCGCGACGCGAACGTCAGAGGCGCAGCGAGTCGACCAGGCGCACGGCGACTTCGGCGTCGAGAGGAGTCCGGGCCACGGCCAGGCGGTACCACAGGACGCCGTAGATCTGGTCCACCAGCAGTTCGGGATCGGCCGCGGCGTCCAATTCGCCGCGGCCCTCGGCTCGCGCGAAGATGTCGCGCAGGATCGCGCGGCGCTCGCGGGCGAAGTCGGCGAGCAATTGTGTTGTCGCGGGATCGGTTTGCGCCTCCGCCAAGACCGCGCGCAGCAGCGCGGCGGCGGGGGGTGTGGTCGCGGCCGCGAAGGTCGCGGTCAGGAAGGTCAGCAGGTCGGCGCGCACATTGCCGGTGTCGACATCCGGTGCGCTTTCGCGCGCCCATTCCGTCATTGCCTCGAGCAGGACCGCGCCCTTCGACGGCCACCACCGATAGATCGTCTGCTTGCTGACACCGGCCGCCGCGGCGATCTCCGCCGTGGACACCGCCGTGCCGCCCGAGCGCGCCAACAGCGCGGCCGCGGCCTCGAGAATGGCCCGACGCGCGGCATCGTTGCGGCGGCGGCCCGTGTGCGGGCGTGGCGAGGTCACCCGCACAGCATAGCGTTGACGGAACCAACGGTACCTACAACAATTGTCGACACCAACGGTACCGACAAAGAGGGGTGGCAGCATGACCTCGACCAAGCAGCGCCGGGTGAACTGGTATCACCGGCATATCGCCAATCCGCTGCTGCGGCGCGTGGTCGGGCATGTCCCGGGCCAGGCCCTGCTGGAGACCACCGGACGCCGGACCGGCTTGCCGCGCCGCACTCCGATCGGCGGGCGCGTGATCGACGGCTCGTTCTGGCTGGTCAGCGACCACGGGCGGGCCTCGGCCTACGTGCGCAATATCGAGGCCGATCCGCGCGTCCGGCTGCAACTTCGCTCGCGCTGGTACACCGGCACGGCCCACCTGCTGCCCGATGACGACACCCGCGCCCGGCTGCGCCGACTCCCCCGTCTCAACAGCTGGATCGTGCGACTGCTCGGCACCGACCTGCTCACGATCCGCATCGACCTCGACTGATCACCGCGCGGGGCGCACCCGCAGCGGCCACCAGAACCACCGGCCCAGTTGCACCGCGACGGCGGGCAACAGGAACGTCCGCACGATCAAGGTGTCCAGCAGCAGGCCGATGCCGATAATCGAGCCGATCTGCATGATATTGGTGAGACTGCTGCTGATCAGGGCGAACATGGTGATGCCGAAGACGATTCCGGCGGTGGTGACCACGCCGCCGGTGCCCGCGAAGGATCGGATGACGCCGGTCTTCAGGCCGCCGACGGCCTCCTCCTTGAAGCGCGAGGTGAACAGCAGGTTGTAGTCGGCGCCCACCGCGACCAGGGCGATGAACGTGAGCGGCGGGACCGCCCAGTGCAGCGGCTGGTGCAGCAGGTGCTGCCAGATCAGCACACCCAGGCCGAGGGCCGAAACATAGGACAGCAGCACGGTTCCCAGCACCGCGATGGCCGCCACCAGGCTGCGCAGCACGATCAGCACGATGAGGAACACCAGGATGAGCACGATGATCATCAGCAAACGGAAGTCGTGCGCGGCGATGACCTCGATATCGGCCATGGTCGCGCCGACACCGCCGACGGACAGCGAACTGTTCTGCAGCGGGGTGTCTTTCACCGCCGCCTTTGCCGCCGCCTCGATCGCGCGGGCGCGCTCGATACCCTGCGCGCTGAAGCTCTCGTTCTGCCCGTAGACGATGATGCGCGCGGTCCTGCCGTCGGGAGAGACGAGCAGCTTCAGTGCGGCCTGGAAGCGCGGATCGGAAAACGCCTGCGGCGGTAGGTGAAACGGCCCCGTGCCCGCGGCGCTGCTATCGCGGCCGAGGTCCTGCAGATAGGCCGTGATGTCGTGCAGTTGCGGAATCAGGATGCGGACGGTCGCGATCATCGCGCTCGCCATACCGCGCATCTGCGCGATCGAATCCTGCATGGCCGGAATGCTCTGGCCCAGGCCGGAAATCGCGCCCGAGGCCGCATTCGTGCTCTGACTCAGCTGGTCCATGGTCGCCGACAGCTGACCGACGGTGTCGAGCGAGGCGAACGCCTGTTGGGCTGTGCTGCACAGCCGATCACCGGCGCAGTTCGGGTAGTTGTCGAGCAATTGCCGTGCGGGGCCGATGGTTTGGTTCACCGTCGAGGCGAGCTGCTGCACCTGCCGCGTCTGCGACCGCAGATCGCCCATGCCCGCGCTGAGCCCCTGCAATCCGGCGCCGCCGGCATCCACCTGCTGGGACATCGCGTCGAGGCCGCGGATGAGCTGATCGAGTCCGCCGGTGATCGAGGACAGATCATTCAGGCGCTGATCGATGACCGAGGAGGTCAGATCCAGTCGGTTGCCGATGTATCCGGCCTGGTACAGCACCGAACCCTGGTCCAGCCGAGTGCCCATCGGGCGGGTGATGCTCTGCACCTGGCTGACATCGGGAATGTGGGCGACACTTCCCGAAATCTGTTCGATGGCAGTCAGATCCGTGGCATTGCGCAGATCGTGGTCGGCGGAGACGAGCAGGAAGTCCGGCGAGAGCCGGTTCTTCGGGAAATGCCGGTCCGCGGCCTGATAGCCGAGATTGCTCTCGGTGTCGCCGGGCTGCATGGCCCGCTCGTTGTAGTTGATTCGAATCGTCGGCAGCGCGACGGCGCAGACGGCCAGCAGGGCGAGGCTGGCGGCGATGATCGGAATGGGCCAGCGGGCGGCGTTGGTTCCGATGCGCCGCCAAAGATACGGTGCGCGTGGAGGTTTGGGCTCCAGATAGCCGAGATGGCGGCAGATCTCGACCAGCGCCGGGGTCAGCGTCACCGCCGCCGCACCGCTCACCAGCATGCCGATGGCACGGGCCAGCCCCGAGGTGCGCAGCAACCCGAGCTGACTGGTGCGCATGCAGGCGCAGGCGACCGCGATCGTCAGCGCCGAGGCGACCACCACCGGCACCACCGCACGGAAGGCGTCGTGATACGAGTCGACGAATTTCCTTCCCGCGCGGCGCGATTCCTGATACCGGCCGAGGAAGAAAATCGCGTAGTCGGTGCCCGCGCCCAGGATCATCGCCGAGGCCAGCGCGCTGGCGAAGATCGACACCTCGACGACGTCGTGCTCGCCGAGCACCGCCACCACCGAGCGGGCCACCGCCAGCGCGATGCCGACCGTGAGCAGGGGAACCGCGGCGGCCACCACGGACCGATACACCACCAGCAGCAACAGCATGATCAGCACCGCGGTGATCGCGGTCAGCACGATCATGCTGCGGTCGGCCGCGGTGATCTCGTCGCCCGCGGTGGCCGACGGGCCGGTGACGTAGACGTCGAGGCCGGCGGGCCTCGGATGGGCCGCCACCAGGGCGCGCACCGCGTCGATGGATTGCTGCGCCTTGGTGGTGCCCATTTCGCCGGTGAGCCGCAGCATCACATAGGCGGCCTTGCCGTCGGCGCTCTGATTGGCCACGGCCGTTTGCGGATTCGACCAGATGTCCATCGCCGACTGGACGTGCTGCCGATCCGCCACGATCCGGGCGAGTACATCGTCGTAATAGCGGTGGTCGGCGTCGCCGAGCCGGTCCTTGGGGCGTTCCAGCAAGAGGAAGACGACGTTATTGGTGTCGGACTCCCGGAAATCGGCGCCCATCTTCTTCAGCGTCACCGCAGATTCGGCATTGCCGGGCACGAATTCGCGCGAATGCCCGGCGATCACATGCTCGAGTTGCGGAATCGTCGCATTCATGACGGCGGCCAGCAGCACCCACGCGCCGACCACGAGCGGGGCCCAGCGGCGCACGAGACCGCCAACGGTGATGCGCCCGGTGCCCGCGGTGACGCCACCGTCCTTGCCGCGCGCGATATCCCACAGTGCGACGACGACCAACCGCGCCGCCGCCCCGAACGCGCCCCGGCGCAGGGCGGCGGCGAAGGTGCGTTCGTCCCGGTGCAACATGGGTCTAAACCGCCACCAGATTGCAGTTGACGGCCGCGTGCGGGCCCGGTGCGAAATCGCGGGTCTGTTCTTTTCCGTCCACCAGAATGCGGCAGGTCAACGCACCCTCCTCGGATTGCGCGACGACACCGGCCGGAATCGGCTTGCCACCGGTATGAATTTGCCGGGACCACGGCAGCGAATCGGAGACCCGCTGCGTCATAGAACGATCGTCCAAATAGGCGATCTGGCCGGTGGCCGCCCCCTCCGCGGTGATCTCGTAGGTGACGGTCCGATCGCCCATATCCATGTTAACGGCCTGGTCAAGACGCAAATCGGCAGGACCGGCGGTAGCCACGTCCCGACGCTGCGAAACGATCAGTCCGACCACCACGAGCCCGGCCACCACGACGAACACGATCCAGTACCGAGCGAACCGGGAACGCCCCGGACTCAGCTCGAATCGATCGTTTCGCGACTGCACGTGACGAAACGTAACACTTAAAGTTTCACGTGAAAACAAGGGTGTGACGCATGCGGTACTCGAGCCGGCAAGTGGTCGCGCTCACCTATTGCAGGCGATGTTCATGAATCGCCGTATTCAGGTCCACCCCATTCAGATTCAGATATAGCAGACCCTCGGTGACCGACAGATTCACCACATTACGCCGATCGACGGCATCGACGGCGGCACCGATGAAATCTCGATCGAAACTGTACACCGGGATATCCGCGCCGCGGTGAATCCGCTTGCTGGACAGCGCATTCAACACCTTGATCGGATCCCGATGAGTGTACACCGCGACCCGCTGCGCCAATTTACTCCCCCGATGCACCCGCTCGGCATCCGGCGCTCCGATCTCGATCCAGGCCCTCACCTGCCCGGTGAGATCCCGCACCAGCACCGCGGGCTCGTCGGCGTCGGAGACCCCGCCATCGCTGAATGCGATCCCCGCCTCGTACTCCAGGCAGTAGGCCAGCAGCCGCGTCAGCATGAATTCCGCCGTCTCGGACGGATGCCGTGCCACCCGCAGCTCCAACTCCTCGTAGACGCCGCGATCGACATCGGCGAGGTGGACGGTGAAAACGTGCATGGTCGCGCTCAGGGCCATGGACTCAGCAGTCTAGTGCCGCCGCAACGGCTTTCCCGCCCCCACGGGAAAGCCGCCGCCCGGTTCCGACTCATGGGCGATGCCTTCGACGGTGAGCCCGCGCGCCGAACTGCCCGTCGATGGCCCGAGGTCGTAGCTCCAGATCTCGACGAGCAGGCACTGCGCGTGCGTCACGGCCTCGCCGGTGCTCCCCCTCCTGAGCACCGGATGAACACCGGTGTAGCCGCACGGCGCCGCGTCCTCCACGATCGACCACTCCCCCGGTGGGTCGGAGACCGGGCGTTCCCGGCGGATGCGAGGCCCGCCGAGCCGCTCAGCAGCACCGCCGCGCTGCCGATGACCGCGATCAGCGTCGTCCTTACCTTCATATCGCTCCTCGCGCTCGAGTTTTCGATTCCCGCCCGCCCCCGCGGGCTTCGGACTCACCTTGCGCGCGGGCGCGCCCAGATCCGGCCCGGTTCCCGCCCAGGCACTAGCGCACGCCGGTGATGCGGGTCAGCGCGACGGCCGCGGCCATATGCGCGAGGGCGGCAAAGGCCAGCAGTGCGGCGAAACCCCCACCACCGAGTAGAGCGGGCGCGGCCAGCGGACCGAGGATCTGCGGCAATGCCGTGCCGATATTGGCGACCCCGAGGTCCGCGGCGGCCGTCTCTGGATCGGGCAGCACCTGCGTGACCAGCGCGAGACCCACCGACATGAACAGTCCCACGCCGATCCCGAACACCATTGCGGCGACCAGTACCCACGCGAACCGGTCCGCGACGGCGAGGGCCGTCATGGCGACCGCCATGAGCCCGGAACCGCTGAGCAGGAACGCCTTTCGCCGCCCGACTCGATCGGAAAACCACCCGCCCAGCACCGCGGCCACGGCCGTGAGCCCGAAGGTGGCCGTGACCAGACCCGAGACATTCGCGGCAACCTGCTCCGGATCGATATCCAGTCGATCGGTGAGGAAGTAGGCGAGATAACTCAGCGGCGTCGCGATCCCCAATGCGGTGAGGAAGCGATACAGCCAGGCCCAACGGAAGTCCCGGCTACGGCGCAGGCCCGCCACGAGACCGGCGAGGATACGCCCGGCCCGGGGCCGATCGATGGGACCCCCGCGGTCGGGCAGAACGACGGCGAACCCGGTGACGAGCAACAGCGCGGGCACGACCGGGAGCAGGAACTGCAGCGCGATGTGATCCGCGCAGGCGCCGACCACCATCGACCCGGCGACCACCCCGGCGAGCTGCCCCAGTCCCATCGCCGCCGCGGCCACGCCCCGGCGCTGATCGAGAACCTGATCGGCGACGGTGGCGGTGAGCGCGGCCAGGGTGCCGTTGAAACCGGCCTGCGCGAGACACCAGCCCAGCGCCACACCGGGAATCGAGGGTTGGGTCGCGCAGACGGCCAGCCCGGCCGCACCGACGACGAGGCCGCCGACCAGCCACGGTCGACGGCGGCCGATCCGCGCGGTGGTGCGATCGGACATCCGGCCCGCCACCGGATTGGCGATCAGGGCGACGAACGCGCCGAGGCCCAGCACCCAGCCCAGGCTCGCATTCTGCTGCGCCGGATCGATCTGATGCACGCGTAGGGCCAGGGTGACCAGCGGCGGGGTGAGCAGTGCCATCGACAGCGACAGATTGGCCAGCCCCAGCCACACCGGGAACACGAACTCAGTCCTCACGGCCGTGCCGATAGCGTTCCAACCGCGCGCGGATCTCGGGGGACTCGGGATCGTCGAATTCGTCGAGGATGATTCGGGCCGTGCTCAGACAGCGGTGCGCCGCATCAGCGCGACCGGTCTGGCGCAGTGCCTGACCCAGTTCGGTCATCGCGGCGGCCCGGCCCCACCGGTAGCCCATCGCGGCGAAGACCTCGGCGCTGCGTTCGAAATAGTCGATGGCCTCGTCGAACCGGTGCTGCTGCCGTCTGATCTTGCCCACGTTGAGCAGGCACCACCCCTCACCCCAGTGGCTGTCGATCTCCCGGGCGATGGCCAGGGCCCGGCCGAAGTGGTCGAGGGCCTCGTCGAAACGGTTCATGACCTGATACGTCAGGGCGAGGCCGTACTCGCCGATGCATTCGCCGCCGCGAATTCCCGCTTCCCGGAACAGATTCCGGGAACGCCGATGACACTCGACGGCCTCGTCGAAGCGGCCGGTCCTGGCCAGTGCGGAACCCAGGTTTTCCAGCGCCATGGCCTCGCCCGGGGGAAACTCGCCCCGGAAGAGGGCGACGGATCGCCGCTGATGGTCGACGGCCTCGTCGAAGCGACGGAATTCGAACAGGACGATGCCCAGCTGGGTCAGCATCCACGCCTCGCCGTGCCGATCGCCGGTGCGCCGGGCCGACTCCAGGCCGATTCGGCACGCGGCTTCCGCCTCGTGCCATTGCCTGCGCTGATACCAGTACTGCCATAGGGAGACAGCGAGTTTCCAAGCGTGAGTTGGCAGTTCGCGCCGCGCCGCCACGCGGATGACGGCCGCGACATTCTGCTGTTCGCCATCGCACCACGACAGCGCCGCGTCGTAGGTGGCGAGATCCGGTGTCTCGCGGTGCGGTCCGGGCGGGGCGAGGTCGGGGATCTGGGGTTTCTGCGGCATGAGCGCGCGGTCGGCGGCGGCGCACGCGTACAGGTACCACTCCACGAGGCGGCGCACGGCGTGCTCGCGCTCCGATTCGTGCTCGTCGGCGTGGGCGCGGTCGCAGGCATAGAGACCGAGCAGATCGTGCAGCCGATAACGCCCGGGCGCGTACGGTTCCACCAGGTGCGCGGCGGCCAATCCGTCGAGCAGCGACTGCGCCTGCGCCACCGGCCGTTCGACGAGAGCGGCGGCCACGTACACGGTGAAATCCGCGCCGGGCACCAGCCCCAAACGCCGGAACAGCCGACGCAGCTCCGGATTCAGCGCTCGGTAGGACGATTCGAAGGCGCGCCGAACGCTCGCCTCGGCGTCGTCGCCGACCTCGAGCGCCACCAGCCGATCGTCGCGCTCCATCGTCGCAACCAGCTGCCCGATCGAATCATGAGGGCGGACAACGAGATTGGCCGCAGCGACGCGCACCGCCAGCGGCAGGTGGCCGCACAGCCGGGCCAGCCCGCCCGCGGCGCCCGACTCGGCGTCGACGCGGTCGGGGCCGATGATCTCGCGCAGCAGGGTGACCGTCTCGTGCGGCCGGAGGGTATCGAGGGTGACCTGGTGCGCCCCGTGCGTCGCGACCAGACCGTGCAACTGATTACGGCTGGTGATCAGCACCAGACAGGACGGCGAGCCGGGCAGCAGCGGGCGGACCTGTTCGGCGGTCGCGGCATTGTCCAGCACGATCAGCACCGACTTGTCGGCGAGCAGCGTGCGATACAGCCCGGCCCGCTCGGCCGGATCGGCGGGTATCTGCTCGGCGATGACGCCGAGGGCGCGCAGAAACCGGCCCAGCGCCTCCGAGGCGGGCACGGGTGGTTGCTGCGGATCGAAACCGCGCAGGTTGACGTAGAGATGACCGTCACCGTAGCGGTCGGCGACCCGGTGTGCGAAGTGGACCGCGAGGGCGGTCTTGCCCACGCCCGCGATACCCGCGATCGCCGAGATCACCACGGGTGCGGCGCCGGCGGAGGCCGAGTCGGCGATCTCGTCGAGCGCCGCGAGATCGGCTCGGCGGCCGATGAAGTGACGAACGTCGGGCGGCAACTGACGAGGTTTCGGCATCGCCGGGCGGACCGGCGGATTGATGTCGGCCACGGCCGCCTCCGCCGGCGGCGGCTCGGCCACCAGGATCTGCTGGTGCAGGGCGCGCAGCCGCGGGCCGGGCTCGATCCCCAATGCCTCCACTATGTTCCGGCGCGCCTGGGTGTAGGTCTGCAATGCCGCGGCCTGCCTGCCGCCGCGATACAGCGCGAGCATGAGCAACAGCCACAATTCCTCGCGCATCGGGTACCGCGCCGTCAGCACGCGTAGTTCGCCGAGCACGGCGTCGGCCTCGCCCAGCTCGATCCGTGCCCGGGCGTAGCGCTCCACGACGGCCAGGCGTCGATCCTCCAGGCGAGTGCGCTCGGCCCGCAGCAGGGCGCTCGGCGACGGGAGGTCCTCGAACGGTTCGCCGCGCCACAGATCGAGCGCCTGCCCGAAACAGGTTGCGGCCCCGGCCGAATCGCCGTCATTCCACCGTCTCGTTCCGCGCTCGACCAGCGCCTCGAAGTTTGCCAGATCCGATTCGCCGGGCTCGAGCACGAGGGTGTAGCCGCCGGGGCGGGTTTGCAGCCGGGATTCGTGCACGCCGGACCGATGCAACCACCGGCGCAGCTCGGCGATGTAGGTGCGCAGATTCGACTCCGGTGAACAGGGCGGACGCTCCCAGACCGCCTCACTCAAATAGGCGGTACTCGCCGGTGTGTTGGCACGCAACAGCAGTGCCACCAGCAGCGTGCGCTGACGATGTCCGCCCGGCGCGATCACCGCCTCGTTCGTGCGCAGTTCCACCGGGCCCAGGATCCGGAACTCCACGGTGTGCCCCCATTTCGGCTGAGTCGCTACGGGGCCTGCTCATCATCGAAGAGATTATCGGCGGTCATGCCCGGCGAGTGGAACAATCTCGGATGAGAGTTTCCGCTCTGAAAGACGGATGACTTCGTCGTCGTCGCGTGGCGACCGACCGGACGGGCGGGACGCTGGCAGGATGCTGGCGTGCTCCTATCGATCGTCGTCGTCGCTGTCGTCGTGGTGATCTGGGCGCTGTTCGCGGCGCGGATACACCAGTGGCGCATCACCGCCCCGATCATGGTGGTGTGCGCCGGGATAGCGGTGGGGTTCTCCACTCGGGCCACCGTCGCCGACCGGCTCGATACCGAGGTCGCGCTGCACATTGTCGAGATCATCCTCGCGGTGCTGTTGTTCGTGGACGCCACCGAGGTGCGGGGCGGGCCGCTCGGCCATGATCCGCGCTCGGCGCTGCGCGTGCTGTTCATCGCGCTGCCGCTGAGCCTGGCGCTGGCGGTGGGGCTGGGGGCCTGGTTGCTGCCTGGGGCGTCGTGGGCGGTGCTGCTGGTGATCGCCTGCGTCGTGGTGCCGACCGACTTCGCTCCCGCGGCATCGATACTGCGCAACAAACGAATTCCGCGGCGGGTGCGAGATCTGCTCGCCGTGGAGGGCGGCTACAACGACGGGATCGTCTCTCCGGTGTTTCTGGCCGCCCTGGTGCTGGCCGGACACCGTTCACAGGCGCAGACCCTGGCCGATGCCCTGCGGACCGCGGTGCCGTCGGCGCTCGCGGCGGTGCTTGTCGGTTTGTTGGTGGGATTCGGGCTGGCCTGGGCGATGAACGCGGCCGAGCGGCGGGGGTTCTCGACCGAGCAATCCCAGCGCATCGCGCTCGTCGCGGCCCCGCTGCTGTCGTATGCGGTGTCGGTGGGTGTGCAGGGCAACGGATTCGTGGCGGCCTTCGTCTGCGGGCTCGTGGTCAATGCGATTCGGCGCTCACCGGCGTATCGGCGGGAGCTGGAGTTGGTGGACGATATCGGATTCCTGCTCACGATCGTGATGTGGTTCGTCTTCGGAGGGGTCGCGGTCTATGCGATCGCACAGGGTGTCGAGTGGGGCATGGTGGTCTACTGCCTGGCCGCGCTGTCGGTCGTGCGCGTCGTCCCGATCCTGCTGTCGCTGTGGGGTTCCCGCTTCACCGCCCGCGAACGCGTCCTGCTCGGCGTGCTCGGTCCCCGTGGCACCACCTCGATCGTCTTCGGGCTGCTGGCCTTCAACGAGCTCGGCAACGCCGACGCCGACACGACCGTGACCGCGATGGTCCTCACCGTGCTCGGCAGCGTCGTGCTGCACGGCATCGGTTCCTCGGCCACCGGGCTGGTCGGCGGCATTCGCCAGGCGCGGCGCTGACGGCGGTATCGCTATCCGGCC
This sequence comes from Nocardia sp. CDC159, assembly GCF_023740735.1. Lineage (GTDB taxonomy): Bacteria > Actinomycetota > Actinomycetes > Mycobacteriales > Mycobacteriaceae > Nocardia > Nocardia pulmonis. The sequence goes on along the minus strand of NZ_JAMRXH010000010.1, from coordinate 19,761 downwards.
CGCTCCGGCGAGCGCACCGGGAGCAGGGCGACCAGGCCCGCGCCCAGGACCAGCAGCAGTCCCACGATGCCCGCGCGATCGGCCCCGAACAGCCACGCGAACAGGCCGAACATGACCGGGGCCAGGAAGGACACCGCCCGGCCGGTCGTGGTGTAGAGGCCGAACAGCTGCCCCTCCCGACCGGGCGGAGCGAGGCGGGCCAGGAAGCTGCGCGCCGCCGACTGCGCCGGACCGACGAAGATGGTGAGCAGCAGGCCGAATATCCAGAACATCGCGGGCCCGGAGACGATCAGCAGGGCGAGGCCGCAGGCCAGCATCGAGACCAGCGAGACGACGATGACCGCCTTGGGCCCGATCGTGTCGTCGAAGCGCCCGGCCACGATCGCGCCCAGCGCCGCAACGACATTCGCCGCGATGCCGAACAGCAGCACATCGTCGTCACCGATGCCGTAGACCCGCACGGCCAGCACCGCGCCGAAGGTGAACACACCGGCCAGACCGTCCCGGAAGATCGCGCTGGCCAACAGGAATCCCACCGTCCGCCGATCGACCGCCCACAGCTCGCGCAGATCGCGCCACAGCACCCGGTAGGAGGCGAGGAAACCGGCGCGCGCCGCGCCCGGATCGGCGTCGGTGCGCGGCACCTCCGGCACCATCAGCAGCACGGGCAGCGCGAAGGCCGCGAACCATACCGCCGCGAGCAGCGCGATCAGCCGGATGTTGAGCCCGTCGGCGGTCGGCACCCCGAGCAGACCGCGGGTGTCACCATCGCCCGCGATGAAGCCCACGTAGCACAGCAACAGCAGCAGGATGCCGCCGAAATAGCCCATCGCCCAGCCGAATCCGGAGACCCGGCCGATCGTGGCCGGGGTGGAGACCTGCCGCAGCATGGCATTGTAGGGCACATTCGCCAATTCGAAAGCGGCCGAACCGAGTCCGAGCAGCAGCAGGCCGAGCCAGAGATCGCGGTAGTCGTCGTGGACGAAGTACAGGCCCGCCATCATCACGACCACGCATCCGGTCAGGATGCCCAGCGAGAACTTGCGGCGCGCGGTCGCGTCGAAGCGCTGGCCGCTGATCGGCGCGGTGAGCGCGACGACGAGCCCGGACAGGCCCAGCGCCCAGCCGAGCCACACACTGGCCGAGGTGCCGCCGGGCAGGTCGTCGCCCACCTTGTCGGTGAGATACACGGAGAAGACGAAGGTGAGGATCACGGCGTGGAATGCCGAGGAGCCCCAATCCCACAGCCCCCACGCGACCACGTGCCGCCGCGCGGTGGCCTGTCCGACGGCGGCCTGTCCCGGAGCTTCGCTCATGCAGCGCAGCGTAGGCGAGAACGGCGTGTTCGGATGAGACGATGCCCGAAACGTCCGGCCGCTCTACACTGGCCGCATGCCCGTCCGTCGGCTCATCGCCCTGTGCGCGTTCGTCCTGCTCGCCCCGCTCGCATCCGCCTGCACGAGCCAGGGCCCCGGCACCACCACCAACTGCGACCTCACCGCCTGCACGGTCACCTTCGCCCGCGGCGTCGACGCCAAGGCCAGCATCCTCGGCGTGGAGGCGAAACTCCTTGCCGTGGACGGGAATATGGTCACCCTCGAGGTGGCCGGACAGAAGGTCACCGTCCCGGTCGGCGAAACCCAACCCGCCGACGGGCGGACCGTCACCGTCCAGGAGGTGACCAGCGACAAGGTCGTGGTGAGGATCGCGACCGGATTGACGTCGGGCTGATCCGCGGGCGTCAGCCGTGCAGTGCCACCGGGAGGGCGGTCAACCGACTCCCCTGAATACCGCCGCGGCTGATCTGCCGCAGTTCGGAATACGGCACCACGAGGCGAGCGCGCGGAAAGCCCTCGCGCAGCGCCTCGACCACCGCGCGCAGTTCCCACTGGGCCAGGTGCGCTCCGGTGCAGTAGTGCGGGCCCGCGCCGAAGGCCAGGTCGGCGCCCGGTGAGCGGCCCGGTGCGGTGTTGATGCCCTCGATGTCGATGAGCAGGGGTGAGTGGGCGGCGAGAGATACTCCGCCCAGGTCGATCTCGGTCGCGGTGAAGCGCCACAGCGTGAAGGGGGCGGGTGGGTGCACGCGCAGGGTTTCGCGGACGAGATCGTCGACCGCGATGTGTGCCATCGGCTTCGCGAGGATCCGGGCGAGCAGGAAACCGAGGCTGGCATCGGTGGTCAGCTGCCCGGCGTAGATCAGGGTGAACAACAGATAGTGCAGCCGCGGCTCGGTCACCTCATCGGGCAGCCGGTCGCGCAATTCGACGGCGAGGCCGCGCCGGTCGCCGTGCAGCGCCGCGGCGGCCAGGTCGGCGAAGGAATGCATTGCGCGGGCGGTCGTTTCGCGATCATCGCCGTAGCTGTACATGTCCTGACAGGCGGCGATGGCCTGATCCACGCGATCCGGCGGGACGCCGAGCAGCTCGCAGATCACGGTGAGCGGGTAGCGCGTGGCGAAGTCGGCCATCAGATCTGTTGTACCGCTCGCGCATTCGGTGAGCAGCGCGTGGGCGGTGGCCTTCATCCGCTCGAACTCGGCACGCATGCGCGGGCCCGTGAAGAGTGCGGTGTGGGCACGGCGCAACACCGTGTGCGCCGGGCCGTCGGAAGTAGTGAGCGAAAGTTGTTCGGCCGCGGTGGGTTCCAGGCCCGCGGCCCAGCGGTCCCAGTGCGGTGGCGCGTAGGCGGGGTCCTTGACGATCCGCGGGTGGACGAGCACACGACGAGCGAGGGCCTCGTCGGTGACGATCCAGACGGGACCGCCGTGGGCATGGACGCGGACGATCGGACCGGCTGCGCGCAGGGCCTCGCGGGCGGGATGGGGTTCATCGATGCCGCGAACATTGGGGACGAAGGGGTCGAGCGAGATCTCGGGGGCGAGGGTCATCGAATTCCTCGGAAGGTAGGATTGCTGCGTCGCGCAGCGACTGTGTGACACAGCAAAAGTAGCACGGATTCGCTGCGCGACGCAGCGATCGGAGAGGATCGGTGCGGCATGACGGAGTCGAAACGGGACCGAAAAGCGCTGGTCGGCGAGCTCACCAGGATCGCGGTGCCAGCCTGGGCGATTCGAGTGGTACAGCTCAACGGCCTGGTGGCCGCCAGGCTGGGAGTGACCGACACCGACGTGCAATGTCTGCATGTGCTGGACCGGTACGGTCCGGCGACGCCGGGCGCACTGGCCGAACGGGTGAATCTGACGACCGGATCGGCCTCGCGCATGATCGATCGACTGGTCGCGGCCGACTGCGTTCGGCGGGTGCCCGATCCGACCGATCGCAGGCGAGTTCTCATCGAGCCGACGCGCACCGGCATCGATCGGGCCGCCGCCGCCTACGCGGGGCTGGGCGCCCGCACCGAGGCCGACCTCGAGGGGTTCGACGACGAAGAGATCCGAACGATTCTCCGCTTTCTCGAGGCGGCCGAGCGGAGTACCGCCGAAGAGATCCGACGCCTGCGTTCCGGCTCGTGAGGGAATTTCGACCCGATCATTCCTGGAATTACATTCCTCCGTTTTCGAGTTTATCCAGCGAACTGCGGGCTATCGTGTGGTTATGCAACGTCCGTCATATTTGAAGGAGGAAGCATGGAGTGGCTTTTGGGTCTGCTCGGCGGGGTCGTAGGCGGCGGGGTCGGTGGAGCCAAGAGTCCGATGGGACCCGTCGTGAGCGGTGCGGCGGGTGCGGTCGGCGGGGGCATCACCGGGGCGATCATTCAGGCCGCGACCAGCAGCGGACTGGACTTCGGCCAGATCCTCGCGCAGGTCGCGGGCGGCGGCGTGGTCGGCGCCGTGCTGTCGGCGATCGTCGGATTCGCCACCAAGCCGAAGACCGGCGAGGTCCGCTGATTCACACGAGTCGAATTCCCTTTCGAATTACGAGGAGGCTTTCGATGAGTTTGTGGAAGAAAACGGTGTCCGCCGCGGCCACCGGCTTCGCCCTGGCACTGGGCGCGGGCATGTTGCTGAGTCCACCCGCGACGGCCCAGACCGCCGACGCCGATGCTGCGATCAAGGCGCACTATCAGGAAAAGGGCGGCGCGGCGTCGCCGCTCGGCGAAAGTGTCGGCGCGCCATACGCATTCGGGCCCGACGGCGCGGCCCAGGACTATCGCGGCGGCAAGATCGTCTACTCGCCCGATACGGGCGCGAAGGTGATGTACGGCGCGATTCTCGACAAATACCTCGCACTGGGCGGGGCGGATGCCCTCGGCTATCCGAAGAACGACGAATCCGATTCGCCCGTCGCGGGTACGGCCCGCTACAGCGAATTCTCGGCAGCGGATGGGGCAACCATCCATTGGAGTCCGCAGAACGGCGCGTGGCTGGTGCGCGGTCCGATCCGAACCGCCTGGTCACATCTGAAGGCCAGCGACGGCGTCATGGGTAGCCCCATCTCCGACACCACGGTCGCCGACGGCGTCTACAGCCAGACCTTCAGCGGCCAGAACGGCGCGCCCGTCGAGATTCGCTGGAGTCAGGCGGACGGTTTCGCCACGGTCCCACCGGATGTCGCCGGTCAGCTGAGCGGCCTGGACGTCTCGGTTCCGGGTGCCGCGCCCGGTGGGGTCCCCGCTCCCCCGGCCGAGGATCGCGGCAGCGCGGCCCCCGCCACCGACAACAACTCCAACGCGAAGTGGTGGGCGCTGCCGATCGGCCTGATCATCGCGGCGGCCGCGGGCGGCCTCGCGGCCATGGCCCTGCGCGGTCGTTCCGGCGGGTCGCATACGACGACGACCTCGATGCCCCGGCATACGGGTGGGGCGCATCTGTGGCGGCCGTCGGGCGCGAACCGGTGATCTAGCCGCCGCACCTCCGCGCGGTGCCGCCGGATGCGGCGGCACCGCGCGCAGCGGTCTGCGACTTCCACATCACGTGCGCGCGAGGGTCTGACCCGGTCGCAAGGTCGGACCGCAACCCGAGGTCCTGAACTCCTGCCACAGACCCGGGAGGACCTCACCCGCGTATCGACGCAGCTGTCCGAGCTGGTGTTCGTCGCGGACCACCTCTTTGCGGACCCAGTCTTCGTCCGGGCGGTCCGGGTCCGGGGACCGATGGATCCGGTAGTAGTCGCGTTCGATACGCGGATCGGTGGTGACCCCGTTCTGCATCCACGCCCCGTGGGTGTGCACGAAGGTGGGCTTGACCTCGTCGAATACGTAGTCGCCTAGGCGAGTGGGGTCCTTACCGGCGTAGATGTCCGCGACCCGCGCATCGGCGAGACCGGCCATGTCGACCAGTCGCAGCCGCGAGGTCAGCGAACTTCCACCCATATCGGGGGTGAACAGGGTGCCGTGCCGGAGGGCGAGAATGTCCGCGTAGCCGTTGACCATGCGCCCGAACCGCAGAACGATCCAGCACAGCGGCACGTCCTGATCGGCACGAAACGATTCGGACGAGACGGTGAGCGCGCAGCCCGACGGGATCAGAACACCGATCAGCGTCAGCGCGACCAGCACCTGGCCGCGCCGGTGCAGCCGCGCCAGCAGCTGCTCGGCCGAGATCGCGACGAGAATTGCCCCCAGGGCCCACACCGGGGTGGCGAACCGGAATTGCGCCATCCAGTCCGGCTGCAGCACGCAATACGCGATCACCGCCAGCACCAGCGGCACCGCGAGCGCGACGACGCCGTCGCGCCATCTGCCGCGTGGGGCAAGCGACAGCGCGACCACTCCCACGGCCACGAGCACCGCGGGCGCGCCCGCGTACTGCACCAGATCCCCGGCCCGGGTGAGATCCTGCACGGTCGGCATCGCCTGCTGTTTGGCGACCGCGGTATTCGGGACGAGTCGGCCGAATTCGACGATCCGCCACAGCAGATAGCCGCCGAACGGAACCGCGAACGCCAGGCCCGAATACAGGCCACACCGCAGCGCCACGGACAAGGTCGCCCGCCGGACCAGGATCGCCGACACCACGGGATAGGCGGCCAGATAGATCAGCCCGTCGGGACGGGTCAGCGCGGCGAGCGCGGCTGTCACACCGACCGTCACCGCCACCGCCGGTGTCCAAAGTCGCTCGTCCAGCACCGCCAGGAACAGACGGACGGCCAGCGCGGACACGGCCAGCGCGAACAACGCGTTCTCCAGGCCGGAGAAGCACCAGATCACGAACGAGGGGATCGCGGCCAGCGCGGCGCCCGCCACGAGGGTCACCAGCGCGGGCCAGCGCGATACCCGCCGCGCGGCCAGGTAGCAGGCCGCGAGGATACCCGCGCAGCAGATCAGCGCGATCGCCTTGGGATAGAGAACGTAATCGGGGATGCCGAACAGGGCGCCGTGGTCGAACAGTCCGCACCATTTACCCACCACCAGCACGAAAAGCCAAGTGGGATTGGAGAACCCCTCGACCGGCGCCGCACCGGGCTGCAACACCGGCCCCGCGCCCTCGGCGACGCTGCGCGCGTACGCGAAGGTGATACCCGCGTCGTCCACCATCCAGCTGCCGTATTCGCTCGCCCGCCAGGCCAGCAGTAATACGCCGCCCAGCACCGCCGCCAGCGGGGACAGCCACGACCAACCACGCCGTCCCCGAACACCTTCCACCACCTCGACCGAACCGCTCAGCCGCGCCGTCAATACTCAACCACCCTCCACCAGGTCCCCGGTCGCGCGGGGCATGGGGTCAATCCCCAGTGTGCCCAACCCTATTGCGCCCGCGCGGATCGACAACCCGTGCGTGTCATGGGCGTTGGGTCACATCCGGGCCGATTACGGTGCCGGGCAGCCTTGATCGCCGGTCAGCGCTGCACGGCCAGGCGCACGCCGAGGTCGAGGAAAACGCCGCCGGTCGCCACGTCCACGCGCCGACGAGCGGCTCGCCGGGTGCGCGGCCACTCCCCGATCCGCCCCCGAGCACGCCCACGGTGCCGTCGACGAGGAACTCCAGAGCGATCAAGATCACTCCCAGAATCGGGAACGCATACCGGGTGGTCAGCGTGAACGTCAGCAGCAGGCGATGATCCATCGGCACTGTGCCGAGTGTCCGTCCCGCCCGCATACCGGCCACTCGGTTTTCCGACACCCCGCGCCGGGCAACCTTGAACATATGTTCGAAAGGTCGTAGATTCGGGGCATGTCGATACCGCTGCAGGGGTCGCTGCTGGACGGGTTCGGGGAGGTCGAGCTCGGCCCGCTGGCCGGGGTGCGCCGGGATGTGCTGGGCGATGGGGCCTGGGTCGATGTGCTGCCGGGCTGGTTGCGGGGCGCCGATTCGCTGTTCGAACGCTTGGCCGACGGGGTGCCGTGGCGGGAGGATCGGCGGCAGATGTACGAGCGAGTGGTGGATGTGCCCCGGCTGCAACGGTTCTACGGCGAGAACGAGGCATTGCCGGATCCGATCCTCGACCAGGCCCGGGACGCCCTGAGCGCCCACTACGGCACCGAACTCGGCGAGCCGTTCCGCACCGCGGGCCTGTGCTACTACCGCGACGGCAACGACAGCGTGGCCTGGCACGGCGACACCGGCGGCCGAGGCTCGACCATCGACACCATGGTCGCCATCGTCTCGGTAGGCGCGGCCCGCCCCCTACTCCTGCGCCCCCGCGGCGGCGGCGCCAGCATCCGCTACCAGGCAGGCCACGGCGACCTCATCGTCATGGGCGGCTCCTGCCAGCGCACCTGGGAACACGCCATCCCGAAAACCCGCCGCCCGGTCGGCCCCCGAATCAGCATCCAGTTCCGCCCCCACAACGTCCGCTGACCTCCCCAGCTGCACCCCCGCCCGCCACCCCGTGCTCCGGCGCACCCCACCCGACACCCTGTCTCGGCACACCACACACCCTGCGCATATCCCTGTCCCCGGCGCACCCACACTTCCTGTCCCCGGCGCACCCACACTTCCTGTCCCCGGCGCACCCACACTTCCTGTCCCCGGCGCGCTTTCCGCCAGGGCAAGCGGCCGATAGATTGGCGATATGAGCAGTATCGGGGCGGGAATTCTGTCGATCATGCCGTTGCACACGATCAGTGAGGTGCACGGCGAGAGTGGGTTGCGGCAACGGCTGGAGCTCGAGAGCGAGAAGTTGGGTGAGCCCGAGAAGGTGGGGGCGGCCTTGGATTTGGCCGCGCGGTTGCATCGCGACGATCGATACGGGCGGGAACCGTATGTGAATCATCTGCTGCGGGTGGCCATTCGGATCGTCAGTCACTACGAGGTGCGCGATACCGAGGTGGTTGTCGCTGGGCTGCTGCACGATTCGGTCGAGGACCATCCCGAGGAGCTGGCCGGTGACCGCCCCGGCGCCCCGGCCGACGCCGCCCTCGCCGAGGTCACCGAACGCTTCGGCGATCGGGTCGCCACTATCGTTGCCGCCGTCACCAATCCGGCCCGGAAACCGGGCGTCGACCGGCACGCGCAGTACCGCGAACACGTCGCCACCAGCCTGGCCCGCGATCCGTGGGCCCGAGTGGTGAAGATCTCCGACTTCACCGACAACGGCGTGGGCATCGTCTACGCCACCGGTGGCGTCCAGCGGCATCTGGCCACCAAATACCGGCCGCTCACCGACGTCTACCGCGACCTGGTGACCCGCCCCGACACCCCGCTCGCCGAGCACGTCAAACGGCATATCCTCGCCCAGCTCGACCGCGCCGACCAGCGCTTCGACGCCATCCTCGAGGAGGGCTAGGCCGAGATCGTCGCCGGGCGCGGGGGCCGGGCGGTAGCGTCGACGCGGTGTCGAGCGCAATACGGTCGGACCGGATCGTCCCCTTCGCCGCCGTCGGCGTCTTCGGTGCGGCGCTGCTGGTCCTGATCGTGACGGGCCACACCAGCCTGCGCCACTCCGGCGATACCCCCGACACCACACCGATGCTGCTGCTGTGGGTCCCGGCGCTCGTCGGGATCGTCCTGACCCGGCTGGTGCCGCCGAAGGTCACGCCGGACACTGCCCTACCGGACACCGATCCGAATACGGCGGCGCGCCAGGGCTGGCTGCTGGCCGGAACAGCCGTCGCCTTCGTCGTGGCCCTGCATCTGGCGCCGCGCACGCCGCTCTGGTTCATCGGCCTCAAATTCGGCCTGCTGCTGGCGATTCCGCTGCTGCTGCGGCAGGTGACCGTGCGGGAATGGCTGCGGCTGGACACCCGCGGCCGCTGGCTGCGACCACTGCCCGCGGCCGTCGGCTTCGCGCTGGCCTGCAACCTGGTGGTCCAGTGGGACGGTGCGACCGCGCCCAGCGCGCTCACCCTGGCCGCACTGCTGCTGATCAATGCCACCACCGAGGAGATCTTCTATCGCCTCTGGTTGCAGACCAGGCTGGAGGCGCGGTACGGCCGGTGGCCCGCGATCGCGGTCACCGCGCTGCTGTTCGGCGCCTGGCATTCGGCCGTGCAGGGCGGTGCGGGCACCGCGATCGACCTCGCCTCGGCGGTGCTCAACACCGGGGTCACCGGACTGTTCCTGGGCTATTTCTGGTCGCGATACCGCAATCCCTGGCTGCTCATCCTGGCCCACGAGGCGGCCAACACCCCGGTCGCGATGCTCGCGGCCATGGCGTGACCGGCCGCGTCACGGCCGCCGCGCGAAGTCCGGGGCATGCTCGGGCAGCACACCGCGGGCCACCAGGAACGGCGGCACACTCCGCACGATCGGAATGCGCCGGAACACCCGCAGCGGCAACGGGGTTCGCTCGGAATTGGAGACGTTCAACCGGCCGGAGACCGCCGGGCGGATCGCGACCCGATGCATGAACCGCTGCATCGTCTGGGTGACCACGGTCGGCACGATGCGCCGCCGCTGCACCCGGGCCAGATCGGCGACGCCGACCGCACCGGACAGCAGGCGCGGCACCAGGATTCGCGCCGCGGCGACGGCATCCTGCACCGCCAGATTGATCCCGACCCCACCCACCGGCGACATGGCATGCGCCGCATCGCCCAGGCACAGCAGTCCGTCGGTATACCAGCGGTCGAGGCGATCGAGCTGCACATCCAACAGCTTCACCTGCTCCCAACCGGGCACGGCGTCGACGCGATCGGCCAGCCACGGCACGGCATCGGCCATACCGCGCATGATCTCGGTGACCGGCCCCCGCCGCAGCGCCGCCCTTGGCGATGAGCGTCGCGCATTGCCAGTAGTCGCCGCGATCGAGCAGGATCGCGACCCGGTCGGCGGTCAGGATCGGGACCGCACCCGCCGGATCGGTGTCGTGTCGGGGAATCCGGAACCACCGGACGTCGAACGGCGTCGCCCAGCGGCGCGAGCCGAGCCCGGCCGCCTCCCGCAGCACCGACGTGCGGCCGTCGCAGGCGAGGGTGAGATCGGCCCGGATCTCTCCGACCACACCGTCACTCGTGCGATAGCGCACGCCTGTCACCCGGCCGCCCGTGCGCAATAGATCGATGGCCTCGGTGTTCATCCGCAGCCGGAAGCTCGGCTCCTGATCAGCAGCGCGGGTGAGCAGGTCCAGCAGATCCCACTGCGGGACCATGGCAATGTATTTTGTGCCGCCCCGGCAGCCGTTCGAAGGTGGCGACGGTGGCGAAACTCCCGCGCAGGGGCAACTGCACAGCCGACACCCGCCGCTGCGGCAGCTTCGCGAACTCCTCCCCCAGGCCCAGTTCGTCGAGCAGGTCCAGGGTGGTCGGATGGACGGTGTCGCCGCGGAAATCGCGCAGGAAATCGGCGTGCTTCTCCAACACGGTGACGTCGACCCCGGCACGAGCGGCCAAGAGGGCGAAGACGATTCCGGCCGGACCGCCACCGGCCACCAGACAGGTCGTGCGTTCCATCGGGATGTCCCTTCGGTCGCGGTACCTCCGATGGTAGGCCGCGACCGTTCGGACTCAGACGCTTTCGCGGCGCAGGATGAAGAAATACGGCTCGTGCAGCCCGCGCAGATCCATCACGCCCAGCAGGGTCTGATCGTCCACCAGCCGGAAGATGTCGATGATCGGCAGGTGGTCGTAAATCATTGCCGCACTGATCTTTCCGCGATACTCCAGATTCCGCAGTCGGGCCCGCGGCGCGCGGGTGCGCAGCAGCGGACGCAGCACCGGGAGCAGGGCCCGGGCCGCGCGCACACCGGACAGCGGAATCCGTCCGGCCAGCGCGAGCGGCATCCGGCGCGGATCGACGGCGAAGACCGCGGCGTCCGGACCGGCGAACAGCAGCGGCTGGACATTGTCGGGACTGTCGAATTGCTTACCGTACCAGCCGGATTCGACCAGTACGTCCGCCCAGGGGTGGCCGGTGTCGAGCTCGTCGCCGCTCCAACGACCGGTGGTGATCTCGTCGACCCGCACCGCGGGCAGCGAGTCGAACAGCTCCCACGCCTGTCCCGGGGTGCAGCCGCGATCCTGTAGTTCGCGCAGCCGCGCGGCGGGCGTTTCGACAGCGGCCATTGGCCCTCCTCGACGTCGTGACCGAATGACAAGACTTCTCTCACGATATCTCAGACCCGCGCCGCCACCGGACCACGTGACCCAGGCCACGCCGAGGAACTCTGGACCTGAAGTCCGGTTGAGATACCACGATGAATCCCATGAACACCGCGCACCCGATCGCCCCGTCGATCACCGACACCACCGTTGATCACACCGGCGACATCGCCGCCATCCGGGCGATCATCGGGCGTGTCGAATCCGGCTACAACACCAACGACGCCGAACTCATGACCGCCGACTTCCTCGACAACGCCACGGTCGTCAACGCGATGGGCACGCTGCTCACCGGTCGCGCGGAACTACTGGAGTCCAGCCGGGCCGGACTGGCCGGTTTCCTGAAGGACGAGTATGTCCGCTACGACACCATCGACATCACCTTCCTGCGCCCCGACGTCGCCATCGCCCACAAACACGCCCGCGCCACCACGCCCGACGGCGACCTGATCGACCAGGAACCGGCCATGATCGCCCTCTACGTCCTGATCAAGGAGGACGGTCGCTGGTGGGCCGCCGCCCGGCAGAACACCCCGATCTCCCGGCCCGCCTGACGGCCCGGGTCCGACGGTCGCCCGATGCGACCGTCGCCGCCCCCGCTGCACCCACGTACACCCGGCAGCGGGGGCGATAACTACTTCCAGCCCCTATTACGTTGTACTGCAACATTTTCCGCCGCCGCTGCCGGTTAGGATCGATATCGTCGATCGCGCCCGGCCGGGCCCGTACCCCGAGCGCACGACTCGACGAAAGGCAAGACCATGACGCACATCGGTGGCGCACTGGTCACGGTCGGTGCGGTTGTCGCTCTACTCCTCGGCGGTGCGGCCGATGCCGGTGCCGAACCGACTCCCTGGCCCCGCCCCGCGAAGGGCGCGTTCGTCTACACCGAGCACGGCACGGAGAAGCGCCTGCGCGATCCCAAGAACAATCGGTGCTACGCCATCGAGGGTCGCGGAGCCGCCGAGAACAGGACCAACCGGGTCGCGAAGCTCTACCGCAACGCGGACTGCCGGGGCAAGCCGGTGACCTCGATTGCTCCCCGGGAGCGGGAGCGTCACGTCGTGTTCCGCTCCGTGCTGTTCGAGCGGTAGCTACCGCGTCACGACTGGTCAGCGGCGGTGGTCACCCACGGTGGCTACCCTGGGCGAGATGCAGACCAGTCTTCTGCCCCATGTGGCCGCGGCCAATTCGTTGACCGGGCGGTGGTGCGCCGCTGCGGGCAGCGATGATTTCGTGCTGTCGGGATGTGGCGCGTGGCCGTTGCTCGGCATACTGGCCGCCGCGGCGAACGAGCCCGTGCGGAGCGAGCTGGCCGCGGCCGTCGGACTCGAGGGACCGGACGCCCAAGCGGCCGCGCTGCGACTGCTGACGGAATTGAACGAGGCCGAGACGATCGCGGGTGCGCTCGGGGTGTGGGTGCGCCGGGATGTAACGGTGCGCGAGCGGTGGGCGCGGTCGCTGCCCGAGGGCGTCATCGAGACCCTGACCGACCAGGACGCCCTGGACACGTGGGCTGATCGCCATACCGACGGGCTCATCCGGCGCTTCCCGCTCGCCATCGACTCCGAGACGCTGCTCGTGCTGGCCACCGCGATCGTGGCGCGCACCGCGTGGCGCGAAACGTTCGACGAGGACGTGCTCGAACCGCAGGACGGGCCGTGGCGTGGGCATCGCGGACCGGGCCTGTCGCGATACTCGCGGCAGCTCGACGATGTGACCGTGCTCGACGCCCGCTCGCCGGTGACGCGCGTGGCAGTGCGGGGCGTCGCCGATCTGGACGTCCATCTGCTGCTGAGCGAGGGGTCGCCCGGTGAGGTGCTCGGGGCGGGGCTGGCCGCGCTCGACGGCTCGGTGATGGCGCGCGGTGATCTGCCGATCGGGACCCGGGCGCCCGGCCTCGTCGTCCGCGAGACCCGAGCGGTCGCCGACACGCTGCGAATTCAGCTGCCGCCCTTCGAGATTCGCTCGACACACCGGCTACTCGATCATCCCGACCTGTTCGGTCTGCGCTCGGCCGCCGATGACGGCGCACAGCGCTTCCCCGAAATATCGGAAACGCCACTGTATGTCGCCGACGCCGCCCAGAACGCGCTCGCCCGATTCACCCGCGAGGGTTTCGAGGCCGCGGCGGTGACGGCCATCGCGATGGCCCGGGCGGTCGCGCTACAGCGGCCGCGATCGGCCCTGGAGATCTCGGTCGCCTTCGATCGGCCGTTCGGCTTCCTGGCCGTGCATCGGCCGACCGGACTGGTGATCGTGGCCGGGTGGGTGGCCCGGCCGCCCGCCTGAGCGGGAAGGCCGAGGCGGCGGCCGAGTCTCCTGGGGCCCGACGGGTGGGTGTGCTGGATCGAATCCGCCTCGCGCTGTTGGCGATCGGGCTGCTGTGTGTCGCGACCGGGCTGCTGCCCCGCGCCGAGGCGGCCGCGAACCTGCGGCGGATCGGGCCGCTGCTGCTGTTTCTCGCGAGCGTGATGGTGCTGGCGCAGCTGGCTCGGCGGGCGCTGGTCTTCGATGTGGTCGCGCATCGGCTGGCCATCGTCGGGCGGGGTGACTACGCGATTCTGTTCGTACTGTGCGTGCTGTTCGCCGCGACGACGACCATGGTGCTGAATCTGGACACCACCGCCGTCCTGCTCACCCCGGTGCTGCTGGCGCTGGCCGGACCCGCCCGCATCGCTCCGCTGCCGCTGGCCATGACGACGTTGTGGCTGGCCAATACCGCGAGTCTGGTGCTGCCGGTATCCAATCTCACCAACCTGCTGGCCGCCGATCGCGTGGACCTGGACGGCGCCGCCTTCGCCACGAGAATGTGGCTGCCGCAACTGGTCTCGGTGCTGGTCACCATGGTTTTCCTGTGGGTCTGGTACTGGCGGCGACGCCAGCGCGGGGCGGATCGGTATCTGCCGCCCGAGCCGATCCGGCCCGCCCCCGGTCGCCAGCGGGCCCTGTTCCGCACCACCGGCGCGGCATGCGTGCTGTTCATCGCGGCCATCCCGATCGTCGGCGATCGCATCGGCCTGGCGGCGGCCGCGGCGGCGGTCATCGCCGTCGTGGCGTTCGCGGTATTCGATCGGTCGGCACTGCGCTGGTCGCTGATTCCCTGGCAGCTGCTGATTTTCGTGCTCGGACTGTTCCTGGTGATCCCGACGCTCGGGCGCGTCGGCCTCGACCACCTCATGGGCACGCTCATCGGGACCGACCCCGGCGCATTCGGCTCGTATCGCGCCGCGGCGGCCGGGGTGGGCCTGTCGAATCTGGTCAACAATCTGCCCGCCTACACCGCGGGCGAGGCCGTGATCCCACCCGGCAACCGAAACCAACTGCTGGCATTGCTGATCGGCACGAACATCGGCTCGATTGCCACTCCCTGGGCCTCCCTGGCCACGCTGTTGTGCCTGGAGTTCTGCCGCACCCACGGCGTCCGGGTTCCCCGGATGCGCTTCATCGCCACCGGTTGCGGACTGGCGGTGGTCGCCACGGCGGCCGCCGTCGGGGCATTGCTGGCCGTCGGCCACTAGCTCGTTTTCCGGTACGGGTAGCTGGACTCACATTCGCCCATGACTTGACGAACAGTGTGCGCCTTACGGTACAGTGTTCGGTGCAAGGAGCACTGTACGGAAGGATCTCCGATGATTTTCGATGCGTCGCACTGGCAGGCTCGTCTCGACGACCTTCGTGCCGCTCACCACGTTCCGGGCGCGACATTGGCCGTGCTGGTCGACGGGCGGATCCACGAGCTCGCATCCGGGGTGCTGCATCGCGGCACCGGCGTGGCGGCCACCGTCGACTCGATATTCCAATCCGGGTCGATCGCCAAGCTCTACACCGCGACGCTGGTCATGCGGCTCGCCGAGGCCGGGGCGGTGGACCTGGACGCGCCGGTGGTGGATGCGCTGCCCGAATTCGCGACGGCGGATCCGGAGGCGACCAGGATGATCACGCCACGGCAGCTGCTGTCCCATACCGGCGGACTCACCTGCGATTTCACCTTCGACAGCGGCCGCGGGGACGATTGCCTGGCGCGCTACGTGGCCGCCGCCCGCGACGTCGCGCTCGATTGCCCACCGGGAGTGGCGGTTTCGTATTCGAGCGTGGGTTACAACGTGCTCGGTCGGCTGATCGAGGTACAGACCGGGCAGAGCTGGGACGACGCACTGAAACAGCGCCTGCTCGCCCCGCTGGGAGTCGAACACACGATGACCCTGCCGGAGGAGGCGCTGCGCTTCCGGGTGGCGATGGGCCACCTCGGCGAGCTGGGGCGGATGCCCGAACCCGCTCCCGCCTGGGATCTGATGCCGCGCAGCGCCGGACCCTACGGCCGCGTCCTGGTGACCGCGGGTGATCTCGTCCGCTTCGCCCGCCTGCACCTCGACGGCGGCACGGCGGCCGACGGCACCCGCATCCTGGCGGCCGAGACCGTCGCGGCCATGCAGCGCCGCGCAACCGACGTGCCCGACAAGTGGACCGTCGGCGCCGACGGCTGGGGACTGGGCTGGACCCTCTACGACTGGGACGGGATCGTCGGCTACGGCCATGACGGCGCGTCCATCGGGCAGTACTCCTACCTGCGCGTCGTCCCATCGGCGGGCGTGGCCGTGGCGCTGATGACCAATGGCGGCGGCGCACGGGAGCTGTACGCCCAGCTGTTCCGGGAGCTGCTGGCCGAACTGGCGGACGTTCGTATGCCCGCCTCCTTCGCCCCACCGGCGCAGCCCCCCGCCGTGGACATGACCCCCTTCCTCGGCAGCTACGAACGCGAGGGCGTCACCATCACGATCACCGACACCCCCGCACCCCACCTGCGCTACGAATTCACCGGCGGCATGAAGGACTTCTCCCCGCCGCTGGAGGCGGATCTGATCCCGGTGTCGGAGGGCGTCTTCGCCGCGGCCGGATCGGGCGCCTTCGCCGAGGCGTGGATGCCGGTGGTCTTCGCCGACCTGCCCGACGGCACCACCTGCTGCTACGTCGGAATGCGCTGCGCCCCCAAGGTCACGGCGTAGGCGCTCAGCCGGTGATCTCCCACTCGTAGACCGTCAGCTCCGAGGCGCCGGTGGTGTGGATGGGGTCGGTGAACACCAATTCCCTTGCCGCGGCGAGATTCTCGGCCAGTACGACGTAGGCGCCGCCGCTGCCGTCGGTGAAGCGGCCGGTGCAGTCGAGGCGGTTCTGCGCGCGGACCTCGGCGAGCCAATCGCGATGCGGCTGGATCACCGAGTCGTTCCACCGCCCGGTGCGCAGGGCGAGCACCAGATATTTGCGCACTACGCCTCGTCGTCCCGGGCGGGGTTGGCACGCGTCGCGGCGGCCGCGGCACGGACCTGCGGCGCGACCAGCACCACCTGGCCGAGCACGCCGTTGACGAAGCTCGGGGAGTCGTCGGTGGACAGCTCCTTGGCCAGTTCCACCGCCTCGTCGACCGCGACCACGGGCGGCACATCGGTGGCGTGGAACAGCTCCCACACCGCCACCCGCAGGATGGCGCGGTCCACGGCGGGCAGCCGCGACAGCGTCCAATCCTGCAGGTAGGACTCGATCGTGCCGTCCACCCGGTCCAGGTCGTCGGCGACGCCCTCGACCAGGGTCCGGGTATAGGGATTCACCGGCGCCACCGAGTCGTCACGGACCGACAGCCGCACGCGCTCGTCGAGCAGCTCGGCCGGATCGATGTCGCGGGCCTCGGCCTCGAACAGTAGATCCACCGCGCGGCGGCGGGCCTTGTGTCGGGCACCGAGTTTCTTGTACTGGGACTTCTTGTCCCCAGGCTGATCCGCCACAGTCACCAGATTAGGCGTTGACGCGGCCGAGGTAGCTGCCGTCGCGCGAGTCGATCTTCAGCTTGTCGCCCTGGTTGATGAACAGCGGCACCTGCACCTCGGCGCCGGTCTCGAGGGTGGCGGGCTTGGTGCCCGCGCTGGAGCGGTCGCCCTGCAGGCCCGGCTCGGTGTGGGTGACCTCGAGCTCGACGGTGACCGGGAGCTCGACGTAGAGCACCTCGCCCTCGTGCATCGCGACCTGCACCGGCATGTTCTCCAGCAGGAACTTCGAGCTGCTGCCCAGCTTCTGCTCGCTGATGTGGATCTGATCGAAGGTGTCGCCGTCCATGAAGATGTAGTCCGACCCGTCGTGGTACAGGTAGGTCATATCGCGGCGGTCGACGGTGGCGATCTCCACCTTGACACCGGCGTTGAAGGTCTTGTCGACGACCTTGCCGGAGACGACGTTCTTCAGCTTCGTTCGCACGAACGCCGGACCCTTACCCGGCTTGACGTGCTGGAACTCGACGATCTGCTGGAGCTGATTGTCGATCTTCAGCACGAGGCCGTTCTTGAAGTCGCTGGTGTCCGCCACTGTCCTCGGATCTCCTGTTCGTAGGGCAACCGGCGTCAGTCGACGACGGTCAAGTCTTTGGTGGTGAGCGTAAGCAGCTCGGGGCCCCCCTCGCGAACCACGAGCGTATCCTCGATGCGGACACCGCCGCGGCCGGGGAAATACACACCTGGCTCGACGGTCACCGCCACGCCACCGAGCAGTGTACCCGTGCCGGTTTTGGCGAGTCCGGGCGCTTCGTGGATCTGCAGACCGACCCCGTGCCCGAGACCGTGCACGAACAGCTCGCCCTGCCCGGCCGCCTCGATCACCGAGCGCGCGGCCGCGTCCACCGCATTGCAGGCCGCGCCCGGTTTCAACGCCTCCCGCCCGGCCCGCTGCGCCGCGTACACCAGCTCGTAGACCTCGCGCTGCCAGTCGGCGGGCGCACCGAGGACCAGGGTGCGGGTCATATCGGAGTGGTAGCCGTCGACCACCGCACCGAAGTCGAGCTTCACGAAATCGCCCGGGGCGAGCTCCGCGTCGGTCGGACGATGGTGCGGCACGGCCGAATTCGCACCGGTGGCGACGATCGTCTCGAACGCGATCTTGTGCGCGCCGTGCTCGAACATCAGCCATTCCAGCTCGCGCGCCACCTGGCGTTCGGTGCGGCCGGGGCGTAATCCGCCGCGCTCAAGCAGGGCGGCCAGGGCGGCGTCGGCGGCGGCGCAGGCCGCGCGCAGGCGGTCGACCTCGTAGGCGTCCTTGACCATCCGCAGCTGTTCGACCAGGCCGGGGGTGGCCACGAACTCCAGTCCGGCACCCCATTCGAGGAAGCCGCGGTGCTGATCGACGGTGACCACGTGGCTTTCGAATCCGACCCGGCCGGTCTGCCACTCCCCCGCCAGCTCCACCAGCCGTCGGGCGCTGGCCCGGGCGATCTCGGCATGCAGATCCGGCACCTGCTCGCCGACCTGAGTGGCGTAGCGGCCGTCGGTGCAGATCACCGTGCGTTGCTCGCCAGCGTCCCAGGCGTAGACCAGTAGCGCCGCGTTCGAGCCGGTGAAGCCGGTCAGATATCTGATGTTCACCAGATCCGTCACCAGCAGGGCATCGACCCCGTTCTCCACCAACAGGTCCCGCAGCGCGGCCCGTCGGGTCGCATGGTCGGGACGGCGCGCACCGTGATCAGACATGGCATCAACGCTACCGCTACCCGGCCCGCACCCGCCCGCCGCTGTCCTCCGGGGGAGACACTCGCGACACGCCTCGGTAGCTGGGCGAATCCGGCCGTCGTGGGCGACTCGCCGTCACGAGTTATCCACAGCCCCACAGTTATCCACATTTTTCGTTCGCGGCCCCCACGGCCCGCCGCGGCGACGCACGATCGGGTCATGACCGCCATCGCCCTCGCGCTCCTCGCCCTGTGGTGTACGACGCTGAGCCTCATCGATCTGCGCACCCGCCGACTACCCGACTCGCTGACCCTCCCCGGCGGGTTCGCGGTACTCGGGTTCGCCCTGTTCACCGACCGCTTCTCCGTCGCTGTGACGGGTGCGCTCCTGCTGGTCGTGCCGTATCTGCTCGTTCATCTGGCCGCACCGGCCGCGTTCGGCGCCGGGGATGTGAAACTCGCGGCCGGGCTCGGTGCGGCCGCGGCGTGCGGCGGCGCACACGCCTGGACCTGGGCGGCATTGGCCGCCCCGATGCTGACCGCGGTGGGCGGCGGGGCCGCGGCCCTCCTGCGCGCCTATCGGTCCCACGCACCGTCCGCGAATACCGCTGTGCCGCATGGCCCTTCGATGTGTTTCGCGACGGTGGCCGCGTTGCTGGCGGTGCGCTAGTCCCGATTGCCCGCGACCGCGGCCGGACGGCTCCGGCGCGCGGCCGAAACGACCGGATGTCAAACCGGAGGTGTTGACATGGAAAGATGGATACCGTGTTGCGCTGGATAACTGCCGGAGAGTCTCATGGTCCCGCCCTCGTCGCGATCCTGGAGGGGATGGTGGCCGGTGTCGAGGTGACCTCGGCCGACATCGCCGCGCAACTGGCCCGCCGACGCCTCGGCTA
>NZ_JAMRXH010000001.1 GCF_023740735.1 Nocardia sp. CDC159 | reverse complement strand
AGCACGAGTGCGGCGGAGTCGGTGCCGATGTGGTCGGCTCCCAGCACGAACGCCCGCGCCAGCCCGTCCGGTTCGGGCTGCACCACATAGCTGAGGTCCAAACCGTACTGCGAGCCGTCACCGAGCAACCGCCGGAACGCCTGCGCGTCCGCCGGGGTGGTGATCACCAGGATGTCGCGAATGTCGGCCAGCATCAGGGTGGACAGCGGGTAGTACACCATGGGCTTGTCGTAGACCGGGACCAGCTGTTTGCTCACCCCGCGCGTGATCGGGTGCAGCCGCGAACCGGCCCCACCCGCAAGGATTATGCCTTTCACTACCAGCCTTTCCGTCAGCTCGGCTGCCCGGCGTGCACCCGATCGCCGACCAGTCGTTCGTGAGCACAGCGTCCTGCCGCGCCCTCGAATTTCGCTCCAGCGGTGGTCGGTACGGACACCACGGGCGCGCTGTTCATCTGTACCGTTTTCCCCATGTGCACAGTGTCGGTTCGGGCCTAGAACCGCTAGGACGCGAATAGTCGTGGGGGACCGGCACATCCGGGTGGCTCCTCCCGAACCTCCAGCGAATCTCTAGGGCTCACGACCACTCTCGGAGTTGCACAACCCATCGAATACGGAGGAAGACCACGCGTGACGGGCCCGGACCGCCGAGGAGGGCGGATGCACATCATCGATCTGTCTTCGCCGGTGGACAGCGAACATTACGAACCCGATCCGGTGGAGCACACCGTGCTCACCCCGGCCGAGGGCGCCCGGCACATGAGCGAGGAGATGGCCGAGCACTTCGGACTCGACTTCGCGGTGGACGATCTGCCCGACGGCCAATTCCTCTCGCTGGACCGGCTGAGCCTGACCACACATACCGGCACGCACGTCGACGCGCCGTCGCACTACGGAACGCGTGCGTCCTACCGCGACGGGGGTCCCCGGCACATCGATGAGATGCCGCTGGACTGGTTCTATCGCCCCGGCATCGTGCTCGACCTGACCGACGCGCCGACCGGTGCCGTCGGCCGGGAGGTGCTGGAGCGGGAGTTCGCGCGGATCGGCCGACTGCCCGAGCCGATGGATATCGTGCTGCTCCACACCGGCGCGCAGCGGCATGGGGGCACACCGAAATATTTCACCGACTTCGCCGGATTGGACGGCGCGGCAACGCATTACCTGCTGGACCTGGGGGTGAAGGTGATCGGCACGGACGCGTTCAGTCTCGACGCGCCGTTCATCGACATCATCGCCCGGTACCGGCAGACCCGGGATCGCTCGGTGCTGTGGCCCGCGCACTTCGCCGGACGCGATCGGGAGTACTGCCAATTGGAGCGGCTGGCGAATCTGGAACTGCTGCCGTCCCAAGGGTTCACCATCGCGTGCTTCCCGGTCAAGGTGGCGCGGGCGGGAGCTGGCTGGGCCAGGGCCGTGGCACTGGTGGAGGAGTCGTGACCGCGGACGTGGTGCCCACGCGCCGGATACCTCGGCTGGATTCGCTGACCGGCCTGCGTTGGATCGCCGCGCTGATGGTATTCACCACGCACGCCGCCTTCCAACCCGGACTGTTGCCCCCAGGCGATGCCTCCGCGGTGTTCATGAGCGTGGTGAAGGTGGGCGGCTATATCGGCGTCGGCTTCTTCTTCGTGCTCAGCGGATTCGTGCTCACCTGGTCGGCACGCGAGGACGACACCCCGAGACGGTTCTGGCGGCGGCGGTTTTTCAAGATCTATCCGAACCATTTCGTCGCCTTCCTGCTCGCGGTCGGATTCCTGCTGCTGACCGGGGGGAAGATCGTGGGCTGGGTGCAGCAGCTGCTGCTGGTACACGCCTGGTGGCCGGACCTCGACGTCGCCTTCGGCGTCAACGACGTCAGCTGGTCGCTGTCGGTGGAGGCGCTGTTCTATCTGTCGTTCCCGCTGCTGATCGTGCTGGTGCGCAAGATCCGGCCGGAGCGGTTGTGGTGGTGGGCTGGCGGGATCATGGCCGCGGTCGTGCTGATGCCCGTGGTGGCGAAGCTGTTGCCCGCGGAGCCGCGGGTGTGGTGGGACGCCACCCCGGAGTACGAGTACTGGTTCGTCTATCTGTTCCCGCCGGTGCGCGCGCTGGATTTCGTGCTGGGCATGGTGATGGCGCGGATCGTCATGGTGGGCAGCTGGCCGCGGGTGCGGTCGGTGTGGGCGGCGCTGGCATTCGTCGCCGGATACGCGGCGGCGTCGTTCCTGCCGACCACGTTCTCGATGGTGGCGGCCACCATCGTGCCGCTGGCATTCCTCATCCCGGCGGCGGCCGCCGCCGATATCGAGGGTAGGCCGTCGTGGCTCGCCAGCCGCCCGATGGTCTGGCTCGGTGACATCTCCTACGCGTTCTATCTGGTGCATCAGGTGGCGCTGTACAGCATGTACCGGCTCTACGGCACCGAATTCCAGCCGACGCTCGCGCAATCGATCGGGCTGTGGGCAGTGGGGCTCGGCGGGACGGTCGTATTGGCATGGGGGATGCACCGGCTCGTGGAGCTCCCGATGCAGCGCCGATTCTCCACTCCGCGCAAGCGGACAACGCCCGACGCACCGCGGCTGACGCCTTCCTGACCGGCTCCGAAAAATTTCTATATGCGAGCATCCCCCGGGCTTGGTTAGAGTGTCCGAGAAGCCCGCTCGAGAATCACCCGGGGACGTATTCGCTTTCGTGTCAAGGAGATTGGAGGGACTTGTGAAGATACTCGTGCCGACCCGACGCTCTGAGAACGCCGACCTGCCGGTGCACACCGCGAAATTCGCTGCCGGAGTGGGGGTGTGGACGATGCCGTCCACCATGCCCACTCGGGCAGCGAATCGTGGTGGGGGAGCGGAGGCCGATCCGGTTCAGCGCAGCCGGGCCGCGGTGCCGGCCAGCATGGCGGGACGGGTGGTGCGGGTGAGAACGTGGGCGTCCTCGTCGACACCGAGGATCGCCGCGTGCAGTTCCTGCAGGCCACGATCCGGATCGAGCCCCAGCTCGTTGACCAGGGTGACGCGCAGGCGGTGGAACACCTCCAATGCCTGTGCACGCCGCCCGCTGAGATGCAGCGCGCGCATGTACTGCCCGTGCAGCCGCTCGTTCAAGGGGTATTCCGCGCACAGCGCGGCGAGCCGGGACAGGACTTCCCGATAGCGACCCAACCGGAGTTCGCCGTCGACCATGTATTCGATCGTGACAAGCCTCGACTCGGTCAGCTGGAGCGCCTTGGACTCCAGTACCCGCCCCGCGGTGATATCCACCAAGGCTGGGCCGCGCCACGTGCGCAGGGCGGCATCCAGATCGGCGATGCCCTTCTCGTCGTTTCCGGTGGCCAGCGCGGACAGGCCGGAATCGACCAGAGCCTCGTACCGATGCATATCGAGCGCATTCGGTTCGACGTGTAAGAGGTACCCGCCGGGCCGGGTGATCAGGATGTTCTTGGCGACCTCCGTCGCGGACAGGCCGGTGACGCCGACGAAATACTTACGCAGGTTGAGTACATATGTCTGGAGGGTGGTGAGACCGCTGGCCGGTGGCTGTTCGTCCCAGAGGTCGGTGATAAGTGAGGACACCGGCACCACCTGATCCGAGTGGACCAGCAGCATTGCCAATACGGTGCGGAGTTTTGGAGCACTGGGGACATTCGACCTCCCGTTATGTTCCACCGCGAGCGGACCGAGCACGCCAAATTCCATACTTCCCCCTTAAGGGCGGCACCCTTTTCCGGCGCCTTGGCCTCGAGAATTGGGGACTTTGCGATCCCCGTGGGTCCTGGAGTCTGCCCAGACCGAAATGGTCGGTACTTTTTGTCAGTACGTTTGTACGCTATACCGTTTCGTCCGGATTCGTCAACGGATTGCGTAGATATCGAGCTCTACTGTCCCCGTTGACATTTGGTGGCTTTCACCGAGAGAGTGGGGGCTTGACTGATCCGTGGGATCTAGTAAGGGGGCGCGACACCGGGAGCCGCACGAGTTGACACGATGAGGACGAAACGCTCTGTGAGACAGGCGAATTGGATCATGCGCCCGTCGAATCCGCTGGTCCGCAACGAGATACGTTACGGTCTGTATGTAACAGACTGCGCCACAGATGTACTGGTGTACCCGAGGTGAGCGCTAGAGTGCTTCTCTACCAGGCTTCGAGCGATGGCGGTGGGTCGGGTAGGGGTACGAAGACGCGACGCGTTGCCGGGGCGTGTCCGGCGGACTCGTGGACGAATGTCCAAGAATGCGATCCCGAATGCGGAATGCGCCGCAACGCCGCAGCGTACGACGGGCCGCGCACGTTCTATGTGCGCGAGTGCCCGGTGCCGGGATAGCTTGTTGGGCATGAAGATTCTTGTTACAGGTGCCACCGGAAACATCGGCCGCATGGTCGTGAACCACCTCGTGAATCTGGGGGCCGATGATATTCGCGCTCTGTCCAACCACCCGGAGCGCACCTCGTTCCCGCCCGAGGTCGAAGTGGTCAAGGGCTATCTGAAGCGGCCGTCCTCACTGCCCGCCGCCTTCGAGGGCGTCGACCGGATGTATCTCGCGCCGAGCCGGGAAACCGCCGGTGAGGTCCTCGAATTGGCGCGTGCGGCGGGGGTCGGGCACATTGTCGCGCTGTCCGGTGACGAGACCTCCACCTGGTCGGGCATCGCGGAGGCGGTCGACAAGTCGGGTCTGGGTCATACGCATCTGTTCGCATACGAATTCATGGAGAACGCCACCGACTGGGCGGATCAGATTCGCGCGACGGGTGAGGTGCGCGAGCCGTATCCGGATTCCGCGGACGCCCCCATCGCCATGGAGGATATCGCCCGGGTCGCCGCGACGGTGCTGGTCGGCGAGGGGCACCTCGGCAAGACCTACAAGCTCACCGGCCCCGAAACCATCAGCCGGGTGCAGCGTCTCGAGGCCATCGGCCGGGCGATCGGGCGCGATCTGAAGTTCGTGAAGGTCTCGCGCGACGAGCTCATCGAGCAGCTCGAGCCCGCGATGGGCGAATACTTCGTCCGGTGGTTCGTCGACGGCCTCGCCGCCCGGGTCGAGAACCCGCAGCTCGCCACCACCACCGTGGCCGACCTCACCGGTCGCGCCACCACATTCGCCGAGTGGGCGCAGGCGAACGCCGACCTGTTCCGCTGAGTCGAGCGATCGGCGTGCCGAAATGGGCGCGCTCGCACCGAGCTCGGTGGTCGGTGCGAGCGCGCCCGCGCGGCCCCACCGAAGTTCGAGTGTCTTTCGAACCGACCCTCTAGGCCGGTGCGGCAGGGTGGGTGCGGGTTCGCCTGCATCGGGTCGGCCTATGCACCCGGGCGGACCCGACGACATACGCCGCGCCGGTTCGCGCTGTCGGCGGGTCCCACCAGAAAGGAAGCGTGAATTCCATGGCAGAACGCGTCGTCTCCACAGCCGATCTCCGCCTGTGGACCGAAGATTTCGGCGACTCCGGCGATCCCCCGGTCCTGCTGCTCGGCGCGCACAGCTCGCGGGGCTGGCCCGACGAGTTCGTGGAGCGACTCGCGGCGAAGGGTCTGCACGTCATCCGGTACGACCACCGCGACACCGGGCGCACGGTGTCACTGAACGCCGACGAAAAGCCCTATACCTTCTACGAACTCGCCGCCGACGCGGTAGCGGTACTGGACGGCTGGGGCATCGATCGGGTGCACCTGGTCTGTTTCGCGCTGGGCGCCGCGACCGGGCAGCTCATCGCCATCGACTATCACGACCGGCTGCGCAGCCTGACCATGACCGGCGCGGCCGCGCTGAGCGTGGACTTCTTCACCAGCTGCGACTGCGCCTACAGCGGCGAGCCGACCCCGAGCGGGCTGCCCGCGCCGCGGCGCGAGGTACTCGACCTGATCATGCAGCCGCCGCTGGTCGACGATATCGACGCCGAGCTGGATCGGCGGGTCGCGTTGGCGCGGGCCATGTCCGGCTCCGTGCTGCCGTTCGATCCGGCCGAGTTCCGGCGCTGGGAGGAGCGGGAGATCGCGCACTCCGGCACGGCGGCACGGCGCGAGCCGAATATCGACGAGACCGCCGACCTCACCAGCCGCGGAGGCGAATTGGCCAATGTCACCGTGCCCACGCTGGTGATCCAGGGTCCGGAGGATCCGGTGCACCAGCCGCCGCACGGCGCGTTCCTCGCCGAGCAGATCCCGGGCGCCCAGCACCTGGTCATCCCCGGCCTGGGCCACACCTTCCCGACCGCCGTGCACGCCGCACTGGCCGATGCGATCGCCGAGCACATCCGGCGCGCCGAAGCGGTCGCCACCGTCTGATCTCACGCCGAAAGGACTTGCGCATGACGCATTCACATACGGATGAACGATGGGAATCCGCCTATCAGGTGCAGGTTTCCGAGGTCGAGGAGGAGGCCCCGCCGTGGAGTATCGGGGAACCTCAGCCCGATATCGCCGCGTTGATCGACGCGGGCAAGTTCCACGGGGAGATCCTCGACGCCGGATGCGGTGACGGCGCGACGTCGTTCTACCTCGCCGAGCGGGGTTTCACGACGGTGGGCCTGGATCTGTCGCCCACCGCGATCGAGCTCGCGCGCGCCGAGGCCACCCGGCGCGGCTTGTCCAATACCAGTTTCGAGGTCGCCGACATCGCCTCGTTCACCGGTTACGACGGCCGGTTCGGCACCATCGTGGACAGCACCCTGTTCCACTCGATGCCGGTCGCACTGCGGCGGGGCTACCAGGAGTCGATCGTGCGCGCGGCGGCTCCCGGGGCGTCCTACTTCGTGCTGGTGCTCGACAAGGCGACCGTGCCGGTCGACCCGATCCAGCCGGTGACCGAGGAGGAACTGCGCGCGGTGGTGGGCGCGTACTGGGAAATCGACGAGATCCGTCCGGCCCGCGTCCACGCCAACTTCCCCGCCAGCTTCCCGAACTTCCGCGACGTCGTCGGCCACGACGTGCGGGACGAAGGCGGTATCCGCAAATCCATGCCCGCCTGGCTGCTGTCGGCGCATCTGCCCCAGTAGCCCGGACGCTTCGAACAGGCCCGCGACCCCGCTTGGGGCGCGGGTCTTTTCGTGTGCCCGGCACGCCCGAGGGCTTCTCCAGCGGACCTCGACCGAGTACCGCCAGGTTTAGGGAAACAGTCCCAGTCGAGAGGCGGTAGGTCCGTGAGTGCAGTGGTAGGGGAGAAGACGTACGAGGAGATCTGCGCCGAGGTGGGCAGGTTCTACGCCCGGCACACCCAGTTGATGGACGAGGGGCGCGCCGAGGATGCCGCCGCCACCTTCACCGAGGAGGCCAGCATGGTCTCCCCGCCCAAGATCTCCACCCCGATCGTCGGGCGGGCAGCGTTGGCGGAAGCGCTGCGGCGCAACGCCGATCAGCTGGCCGCCGAGGGCATCCAGTACCGGCGGTGTTACAGCATGATCCTGGTCGAGGTGCGCGACGACGGGTCGATATTCGCCCGGTCCTACGTACAGGTCGTCAAGACCGAGCGCGGCACGGGGTCGCAGCTGCATGCCATGTGCGTCTGCGAGGACGTGCTCGTGCGCACGGCGGGCGAGTTGCGGGTCGCCGAACGGGTTGTCACGCGCGACGATTCGATCTGACCGCCATCCGATCTCCACCGTGCTGCGAGCGGGCATCCCTAATTTCGGGATATGACCTCGACGCAAAGACGCGGTGTGATCGTCACCGGCGGCGGAACCGGAATCGGACGGGCGCTCGCCCGTGGCTACGCCGCGGAGCACGATGTGCTCGTGGTGGGGCGGACCGAGTCCACCCTGCGGGAAACGGCCGCGGGACACAACAACATTCACGTGCTCGCGGCGGATATCACCGATCCCGGTGCCGCCGACCTCGTCGTCAAGACGGCACAGCGGGTGCTGGGCCGGGTCGATGTCCTGGTGAACAATGCGGCGACGGCGGCTCCGGCCCCGCTCGCGGACATCGACCGGGCCGCCGCCGAGAGCGAGGTGGCGGTCAATCTGCTGGCGCCGATCTTCCTCACCCAGGCGGCGCTCGACGCGCTCGCCGAAACCCGCGGCACCGTCCTGAATCTGAGCAGTTCCGGGGCGTCCGGCGGGCGCGCCTGGCCGGGGTTCTCCAGCTACGGCGCCACCAAGGTCGCGCTGGAATTCCTCACCCGGACCTGGTCACTCGAATTGGCGCCGAGGGGAATTCGCGTCGTGGCGATCGCGGCCGGAGTCGTGGCGTCCGGGATGGGCGTGCGCATGGGCTCCACGCCGGAGCAGTACCGCGCCTTCCTGGCCGACATCGCCGGACGCACGCCCGCGGGCCGCGTCGGGCAGCCGGAGGAACTCGCCTGGTGGGCGCGGCAGCTGACCGCGCCCGAGGCCGAGTTCGCCACCGGCTCGGTCGTCGTCGTGGACGGGGGTTTGAGCCTGATATGAGCCGAGATTCGAGCCGGGTACGAGTCGGCCCGAGCAACGTGGGTGCCAGAGCGAAAACGACCTTAGGAGCACAACGATGACGGCCTCGGCCCAGGATGCCAAGCAACGCTACGACGCCACCGACAAGGGCGTGGTGACCTTCGTCAACACCTTCACCGTGACCGGCGATCCGCTGGAGTTCGAGGAGGCGTTCGCCAAAATCGCGGAGTTGCTGGCCGAACAGCCCGGCTTCCTCCAGTTCACCCTGTCCCGGCATGTGGATCCCGCGCGGGCCAACGAGTACGTGAACATCGCGCTGTGGACCGACGTCCAGTCGTGGAAGGACGCCATCGCCGCGCCCGGTTTCGCCGAGCACGCCAAGGAGATCCGGGCCCGGGCGACCAACGTCGCCAACATGTACGAGCCGCGGCAGGAGTACGTGAAGGCCTGAGGCCGACCCGCAACCGTGAAGGACGTCTGAGAGATGAAACGTCGTGTCGTCATGACCGGCATCGGGGTAGTAGCGCCCGGTGGCACCGGTGTGAAGCCATTCTGGGATCTGCTGTCGTGCGGCCGCACCGCGACGCGGCGGATCAGTACGTTCAACGCGGAGCAGTTCCGCTCGCAGGTGGCCGCGGAGTGCGACTTCGACCCGGTCGCCGAAGGCCTTACCCCGCAACAGATTCGGCGGATGGACCGGGCCGCGCAGCTGGCCGTGGTCAGCGCCCGCGAATGCGTGTCCGACAGCGGTGTGGATCCGGCCGCGCTGGACCCGGCCCGGACCGGTGTCGTGGTGGGCAGCGCGGTCGGCTGCACGATGGGCCTGGAGCAGGAGTACGTGGTGGTGTCCAACGGCGGGCAGCACTGGAACGTCGACGAGGCCTACGCGGTCCCGCATCTGTACAACCACTTCGTGCCCAGTTCCCTTGCGAGCGAGGTCGCCTGGGAACTGGGTGCGGAGGGCCCGGTGGCCACGGTGTCCACCGGCTGCACCTCCGGGCTGGACTCGGTGGGCCATGCGGTGGAGCTGATCGCCGAGGGTGCGGCCGACGTGGTGGTGGGCGGCGCCACCGACGCGCCGATCTCGCCCATCACGCTGGCCTGCTTCGACGCGATCAAGGCCACCACGCCGCGCAACGACGATCCGGAGCACGCCTCCCGGCCGTTCGACCGCAGCCGCAACGGTTTCGTGCTCGGCGAGGGCTCGGCGATGTTCGTCTTCGAGGATTACGAACACGCCCGCCGCCGCGGCGCGCGGATCTACGCCGAGGTCGCCGGATACGCCTCGCGCTGCAACGCCTACCACATGACCGGCCTGCGGCCCGACGGCGCGGAGATGGCCGAGGCCATCCGGGCGGCCATGGACCAGGCGCGGGTGAATGCCGAGGACGTGGACTACATCAACGCCCACGGCTCGGGCACGGTGCAGAACGATCGGCACGAGACGGCCGCGTTCAAGCGCAGTCTCGGCGAGCACGCGTACCGCACGCCGGTCAGCTCCATCAAATCGATGATCGGCCACTCGCTGGGCGCCATCGGGTCGCTGGAGATCGCCGCGTGCGCACTGGCGATCCGCGACAACCTGGTGCCGCCGACGGCGAATCTGCACGAGCCGGATCCGGAATGCGATCTGGACTACGTGCCGCTGACCGCCCGCGAGGTGTCGGTCGACACGGTACTGACCGTGGGCAGCGGGTTCGGCGGCTTCCAGAGCGCCATGATCTTGCGCAGAGTCGCATGAGGACGGTCATCACCGGGATGGGCGTAATCGCCCCGACCGGCCTGAGCGCGGCCGAGCACTGGGCGAACACCCTTGCCGGACAACGGAAGATCGGGCGGATCACGGCCTTCGACCCGTCCGGTTACTCGGCCACCCTGGCCGGGGAGGTCCCCGGGTTCACCGCCGCCGACCATCTGCCCGGCCGACTGCTGCCGCAGACCGACCGGGTGACGCAGCTGTCGCTGGTGGCCGCCGATCACGCGCTGGCCGATGCGGCGGTGGCGGGTGCGGAGCTGACCGGGTTCGACGTCGGCGTGGTGACGGCGAGTTCGGCGGGCGGCTTCGAATTCGGCCACCGCGAGCTGGACAAGCTGTGGCGCAAAGGGCCGCAGCATGTCAGCGCCTATCAGTCCTTCGCGTGGTTCTACGCGGTGAACACCGGCCAGATCTCCATCCGACACGGCATGCGCGGGCCGAGCGGCGTGGTGGTCACCGACCACGCGGGCGGACTGGACGCGCTGGCCCTGGCCCGGCGGCGCGTGCGCACCGGACAGCCCGCGATGGTGTGCGGGGCGGTGGACGGCTCGCCCTGTCCGTGGGGCTGGGTCGCGCAGCTCACCAGCGGCCGGGTCAGCACCAGCGACGATCCCGCCCGCGCCTATCTGCCGTTCGACGCCGCCGCCCGCGGCCACGTGCCCGGCGACGGCGGGGCGCTGTTCGTCATGGAGTCGGCGGACGGGGCGCGCAGGCGCGGCGTGCGGTCCTGGTACGGCGAGGTGGCGGGCTACGCGGCCACCTTCGATCCGCCGCCGGGCTCGGGGCGGCCGTCGACGCTGCGCCGCGCCATCGAGGGCGCGCTGACCGACGCCGGGCTCGAACCCGCCGATGTGGACGTCGTTTTCGCCGATGCGGCGGGCACGCCGGAACTGGACCGGCTGGAGGCCGACGCGCTGCGCGCGGTATTCGGTCCGCACGGAGTTCCGGTCACCGCGCCCAAGACCATGACCGGCCGACTACACAGCGGCGGGGCGGCCCTCGATGTCGCCACCGCCCTGCTGGCGATGCGCCACGGCCGGATCCCGCCCACCACAGGTGTCACCGATCCGGTCCCCGGCTACGAGCTGGACCTGGTTACCGAGACCCGATCGCAGCCGCTGTCGGTGGCCCTGGTCGTGGCGCGCGGACTGGGCGGCTTCAACGCCGCGATGGTGCTGACCGAGCCGGAGCACAGCGCTGTCCGGCAAATCACCGAGGAGGAAGCAGCATGACACAGATGACGCTGGACGACCTGACCCGCATTCTGCGCGAGGCCGCGGGCGCGGACGAGGCCGTCGACCTCAGCGGCGACATCCTGGACACCCCGTTCGACGATCTGGGTTACGACTCGATTGCCATGCTGGAGACCGCCAGTCGCATCCAGGTCGCGTACAAGGTGGTGCTGTCCGACGACGCCTTCATCGGGGCCGAGACGCCGCGCGAGCTGATCGACCTGGTGAACGGCCTGCTGACCACCGCGCCGTCGACATGACCCGCACGGACACCGACCTGGGCAGGCAATTGCTCACCGAGCGCGGCATGCAGTGGCTGTTCGCGCACGGTGACGACCCGTACGCGGTGCTGTTGCGCGCCGAGGACGAGGACGTCGCGGCGCTCACCGCCCGCATCCGGGAGCGGGGGCCGGTGTACCGCAGCCGCCCCGGCGCCTGGGTGGTCAGCGATCCGGACCTCGCCGAGCGGGTGCTCACCGATGCGCGATTCGGGACCGAGCTGCCGTCCGGGCATGTGCTCGCGGCGGCCGACCCGTTTCCCGAAACGGATTGGACCGCACCGCCTTCCGCCGGGGGAGTGACCCTCGACGGGCTCGGCGCCGAGTTCGACCTGATGCGCGATGTCGTGCGCCCGGCGGTGGCCGGGCTGGCCGCCGAGGTGCTGTGTGTGCCGCGGACGGACCTGCCCGCGTACATCGGATATGCCGTGGCGGCCGGACCGGCGGTGGACGCCGTGCTGTGCCCGCCGCGGCTGGCCGATGCCCGCGCGATCGTCGCCGCGTGCGCGGGTCTGCGAAAGCTGGTGCCGGACTTCGCCCTCCCGCTGTCCATCCGCGGCGTCGAGCTGGCGGCGACGCTGGCCGGTGCGGCGGCACACGCGCTGCTGGCCGAGCCCGGGCGCTGGCAGGCGCTGGCCGCCGATCCGGTGACGGTCGGCCCGGTGCTCGACGGCGTGCTCGCCGAGAACCCGCCGATGCAGCTGGACCGCAGGGTCGCTCGCGCCGACCAGGACCTGGGCGCGGAGCGGATCGCGGCGGGCGAGGAGGTCGTCGTGCATATCGGAGCGGCCGGGCTCGGACTGCGCGGGGTGCCCCGGCTCGCGGCGTTCGTCCGCGGCGCGGCGGCGACGGTGCTGGCCACCGTGGCGGTCCGCTATCCGGGGCTGCGCCCCGCCGGTACGGCGGTGCGCAGACTGCGGGCGCCGGTGACCGGGGCATTGGTCCGCCTGCCGGTCGGCGACTCGAAATCCCTTACCTCACAATGATTCAGGAGCTGGCCGCATGCGCGTACTCATGACGTCCCTGGCGGTGGAGGCACACTTCAACGGGACCGTGCCGCTGGCGTGGGCGCTGCGCGCGGCCGGACACGAGGTGCGCTTCGCCAGTCAGCCCGCGCTCACCCGGGCGATCACGCAGGCCGGGCTGACCGCCGTCCCGGTCGGCGCCGACCACACCCACCACGAGATCGTGCGCGAGCTGGGGGCCGAGCTCACCGGCTTCTACCGCGATATCGATTTCACCGGCGAGCGCGGCGGGCCGCGCGACCGCAAGGCCGCCAACGTCCTGCTCACCGCCACGTTCTATGCCCAGGCCAACAACGACTCCATGGTGGACGACCTGGTCGCCTACGCCCGCTGGTGGCAGCCGGATCTGGTGATCTGGGAGCCGTTCTCCTTCGCGGGCGGGATCGCCGCCCGGGCCTGCGGCGCCGCGGGCGCCCGATTGCTGTGGGGGCCCGACCTTTTCGGCCGGATGCGGGACGCGATCCGCGCGGACACCGCCGCATCGCCGCCGGAGCGGCGCGACGACGCCCTCGAGGAGTGGCTGACCTGGACCCTGGCCCGGCACGGCCTGGACTACGACGAGCGGGTCGTCACCGGGCATTTCAGCATCGACCAGATGCCCGAGGGCGTGCGGGTGCCCGGCGCGGAGGAGATCGTGCCCATGCGGTACGTGCCCTACAACGGCGTATCCGAGGTGCCCGGCTGGCTGCGGGAAACGCCGGTGCGGCCCCGGATCTGCCTGACCCTGGGCATCACCTCGCGGGATATGGCCTACCCCAACCTGATCTCCCCGGGTGAACTCTTCGACGCGGTCGCGGATCTGGACGTGGAGATCGTGGCCACGCTCAACGAGGCCCAGGCAGCCGAGGTCGGCAAGATACCCGACAACACGCGGGTGGTGGATTTCGTGCCGCTGCACGCTCTCCTGCCCACCTGCGCGGCCATCGTCCACCACGGCGGCGCGGGCACCTGGTCGACCGCAGCGGTGTACGGCGTGCCGCAGTTGGTGGTCGCGGGCATGTGGGACAACGTCTATCGCGCCCAGCGGCTCGCCGACCTGGGCGCGGGCCTGTTCCTGCCACCGCACGAGCTCACCGGAAACCGGTTGCGGGAGGGCGTGATCCGACTGCTCGAGGAGCCCGCGTTCCGCTCCGGGGCCCTGGCCCTGCGGGACCGGATGCGCGCCGAACCCAGCCCGGGCGAGGTCGTGGAAACCCTGGTCGCCGCCGCTGCCCGCCACGGCGCCCGGCAGACGCACTGACAGTACCGACAAGCGAAGGAGCAATCATGGCGTTGTTCGCCGTTCTGGCCACGCAGGCCCCGGCCCCGGGCGAGGCGAAGGAGTTCCGAGAGCGTCTCGGCGAGGGCTTCGCCTACACGCGAAACCTGGTGGAGAAGGGCATTATTCGGCACAGCTGGATCCGGGTCGGTGCGTCCGGCGGGCTCAATATCTACGACGTGGCCTCACACGAGGAACTGCTGCGGGTGCTCTACGACAACCCGATCAGCCCGCATCTGAAGTTCGAGGTCATCCCGCTGGCCAGCCCCGACGCCTTCGACCGGCTGGTGGTCTGGAACAAGCGGGCGGAGCAGTCGTGACCGCGCTCCTGGACCGCCTGCTGCGCGCGGGCACGGCCTCGGACGCGGACATCTCCGTGCTGGCCAAGGAAGCGGGCGTGGACGCGGTGCTCGCCGCCCTGGTCGACGAAATCCTGTTCCGCGCTTCGGTTCCGGCCAATCCGGAGCCGGTGCACATCGCCTTGGACGTCACTCACGACACCGAGGTGCGGCGCGTGCTGTTCCACTGCGTCGGGGGCGAGCGCATCACGCGCTGGGACGGCGAGACACCGGCCGAGATCTGCCGCGAGCTGGGCATGTCGCTGACGCATCTGGTCCGCCGCCTCTACGGCCGCCCGGATCAGCGCCGCACCGGGGACTTCAGCGACGTCTTCCTGCCGACCCGCCCCGAGGATCTGTCCCGGCTGCCCGGCCTGGTCGCCTCGACCAGCCTGGCCTCGGGCGCGCTGATGACCGGGCTGAGCATCCCCCGCGACGATCTGGGCGCGCTGTGCGCGGCGTCCGGTTCGGACAAGTGGGCCAGTTTCCACTGGTACACCGGGCATTACGAACGGGAGTTCGCCCCGTACCGCGACGAGCCGGTGCGCATTCTCGAGATCGGCATCGGCGGTTTCGACGGCGACCTGGGCGGCGGCTCGCTGCGGACCTGGAAGCGCTACTTCCACCGCGGCCAGGTGTTCGGAATCGACCTGTTCGACAAGTCCGCGCTGAACGAGCCTCGGCAGACCGCGCTGGTCTGCGACCAGAGCGATCCGCGGGCGTTGACCGCGCTGGCGCGCGAGTACGGGCCGTTCGACATCGTCATCGACGACGGCAGCCACCACAACGAGCATGTGCGGATCTCGTTCGACGCGCTGTTCCCGCATGTGAAGCCGGGTGGGCTCTACGTCATCGAGGACATGATGACCGCCTACATCCCCAGCATGGGCGGCACCGCGGGCCCGTCGGCGGGCCCCGACACGTCCATCGGCCTGATCAAGCGGCTGGTGGACGACCTGCATCACCACGAGCACACCCCCGGCGGCACCCCGACGGTGACCCAGCGGGATGTCGTGGCGGTGCGGGCTTACCGCAATATCGCCTTCGTCGAGAAGGGCACCAACGGCGAGGTCGGTATTCCGCCGTGGATGGACGACGCCGCGTGGGCGGCGCTCGGCGCCCTGCCGCCCACCGAGTGACCCGCAAGGAGACCGCAGTGACCACAACCATTCGTCCCGGGCCCGCACCCGACCAGTCGGCGACCGAACTGCTGGCCGCCGTGCGCGCGTATGCGGAGCCCGATCCGCCCGCGCTGAGTCTGCCGCCGCAGATGTTCACCTCGCCCGAGGTGTACGAGTTGGAGCGGCAGCGGATCTTCAACCGCTCCTGGATCATGGTCGCGCACACCGATCAGCTGACCGCGCCCGGCGATTATGTGGCGCTGTCCATCGCGGGCGAGCCGGTGGCGATCACCCGCGGCGAGGACGGGCAGCTGCACGGCATGTCGCCGGTGTGCCGCCACCGGGCGATGCCGCTGGTGGAGCCGGGCGAGGGCACGGTGAAGGACTTCACCTGCTCCTACCACCTGTGGCGCTACAACCTGGACGGCTCGCTGCGCGCGGCGACCTATATGCGCGACAACCCCGACTTCGACCCGGCCACCTGCCGCCTGCCCGGTTTCGCGGTGCGCGAGTGGCACGGCCTGGTGTTCGTCAACCTCGACGCCGAGGCCCGCTCGTTCGAACCGGATCTGGCCGTCGCCGAGACCGAGATGACCAATTACCGGCTCGACGACATGGTCCAGGTGAACCACTGGACCGAGGAGTGGGCCTGCAACTGGAAGGTCGCGGTCGAGAACGGGTACGAGAACTACCACGCCATCGGCTTCCATCCGGAGACGGTGCGCCCGTTGATGACGGGCGGCATCGATATGACGGTGTACCAGGACTCCGAGTGGGTGACGCGGCTGCTCAGCGGAACGGGCAGCCCGTTCGAGGCGAAGATCCTGCCGCTCACCGAGGCCGAGCGTTCCATCATGTACAGCTTCCGGCTCTTCCCGGGCGGCGCGGTGGCGACCTTCGGCGAGACCGTGGCGTGGATCAGCATCATTCCGATCTCGTTGGATCGCACCCAGGTTCGCGGCGGCACCCTCGTTCCCCGCCAGGCGCTCGAACATGTCGACATCGAGGTGATGCGCAAGGAGGTCGAGTCGATCACCAGCGTCATCAACGCCGAGGACCGGACCGGCCTGGAGGCGGTGCAGCGCACGCTCGGCTCCCGCTTTCTGCAACAGGGGCATCTGAGCCCCAAAGAACCCGGCGTGCTCGCGTTCTACCGCAAGCTCGCGCTCGCACTCATCCAGGAGGCCTGATCCATGGGCGGTCCGCATATTCCCCCGAAACTGCGCACGATGATGGACGACTATGCGTACCGCCGCGTGCACGAGCCGGTCCGGTTCGACGAGCCGACCGGCCGCTGGGAGGTGCTGCGCTATGCCGACGGGCTGCGGGTGATCTCCGATTCGGAGGTCTTCTCCAACGACCTCACCGAGTTCATTCCCGACAACGAGGAACTGCGTGCCTTCCGCAAGGGCAACTTCCAAGCCATGGACGAGCCGCGGCACCGGGAGTTGCGGGGACTGGTCAGCCAGGGATTCACGCCGAAGTTCGTGCAGAGTCTGGTGCCCCGAGTCGAGCAGGTCGCGGCGGAACTGCTCGACGCGATGCTCGAGCGCGGCCGGCGGCGGGTCGACATCGTCGCCGAGCTGGCGGCCGCGCTGCCGGTGATCGTCATCGCCGAGGTGGTGGGCCTGCCGGTGAGCGACCGGCACCTGTTCCGCAAGTGGGCGGATGCCCTGCTCGTCGACAACGGCGTGGACGCGCTGTTCAGCGAGGAGGGCGTGGCCGCGATGGCGCCGTTCATCCGGGAGATGAACGAGTATCTGCTCAGCCACGTCGACAGCTATCGCCGCTCCGGTCAGGAGGGTCTGATTCGCGACCTGCTGGACGCGGAGCTGGACGGTCGCAGGCTGGACGACTACGAGATCATCGGATTCCTCGCGCTACTGCTCATCGCCGGGCATCTCACCACGAGCACCGTGCTCACCAACGCGCTGCTGTGCCTGGACGAGAATCCGAATCTGATCAAACAGTTGCGCGCCGAGCCCGCGCTGCTGGGCCCGGCGATCGAGGAGGTCATGCGGTATCGGTCCCCGCTG
This sequence comes from Nocardia sp. CDC159, assembly GCF_023740735.1. Taxonomy (GTDB): domain Bacteria; phylum Actinomycetota; class Actinomycetes; order Mycobacteriales; family Mycobacteriaceae; genus Nocardia; species Nocardia pulmonis. The sequence continues at coordinate 776,655 of NZ_JAMRXH010000001.1, read as the reverse complement.
GTGTGGGTGGACCGGCGCGCGCTCACCGACGTCGAGCTGGGCGGCGTGCGGATTCCGAAGGGGTCGCTGGTCAGCGCGTCGCTGATCTCGACCATGCGCGACGAGGCCGAATTCGCCGAACCGGATGTGTTCGACATTCACCGCAAACAGGCGCGACATCTGGCCTTCGGTAAGGGCATTCACTTCTGCCTGGGCGCGCCGCTGGCCCGCCAGGAGGTCCGGATCGCGCTGACCGGCATGCTCGAGCGGTTGGAGGACTTCCGGGTGGCCGAGGACGAGGAGATCGTGTTCCACGACCCCAAGGACTTCAACGGCGCCAAGAAGCTGCCGATGGATCTGGTGCCCCGATGACCGGCACCCTCGATCGCACCGCCATCACTCCGGACGACCCCCGCTACGCCGAGGTCACCACGGCCGCCAACGGCCGCTTCCGGTGCACGCCGCGCCTCGTCCACGTGCCGGGCACAGCCGCCGAGGTGGTGGCGGCGGTGCAGGCGGCGGCCGATACCCGCGCGCGCCTGGCGATCCGCAGCGGGGGGCACTGTCTGGAGGACTTCGTCGACTCGGCGGAAACCGAAGTGCTGCTCGACCTTTCGCGGCTGAACCGGGTGGACTACGACCCGCGGATGGGCGCGTTCGCCATCGAGCCGGGCGCGCTGCTCGGGGATGTCTACCGCGGTCTGCTCAAGGGGTGGGGCGTCGCCATCCCGGCCGGGCTGGAGTATTCGGTCGCCGCGGGCGGGCACATCCTCGGCGGCGGCTACGGCCCGCTGACCCGCGCGCACGGATGCGTCGTCGATCACCTGTACGCGGTCGAGGTCGTCACCGTGGACGCGGCGGGCCGGGCGCGGATCGTCGTGGCGACTCGTGATCCGGGCGATCCGAACCATGATCTCTGGTGGGCCCATACCGGTTGCGGTGGAGGCAATTTCGGTGTGGTCACCAAGTATTGGATGCGCTCGCCGAATGCCGCGGGCGACGATCCGGCCCAGCTGCTGCCGCGGCCGCCCGCCGAGGTGCTGGACGGCCTGACGTTCTGGTCGTGGTCGGATCTGACACCGGAGTCCTTCCGCCGCCTGCTGGCCAACCACGGCCGCTGGCACGAGCGGCACAGCGCGCCGGGCATCGCCGAGAACGCGCTGTTCTCCATCCTCACGGTGCTGCGCGCGCAGACCGATACCATCGCCCTGCTCACCCAGGTCGACGCGGACGCCGACGGCGCGGCGGAGATGCTGTCGGACTACCTCGATGCGCTCAACGACGGTGTCGGGGTGGAGTATCGCCACGATGTGCAGCGGCGGCCATGGCTGCGGTCGATGCTGTGGCCGCGGCTGCGCGGCGACGTGTACGGGCAGCGGGCCAAGTGCAAGGCGGCCTATCTGCGGCGGCGCTACACCGACGAGCAGATCGATGTCATTCATCGCCATCTGACCGATGACGCGTACGACAACCCCGGTGCCGGAGTCATTCTCGCCGCGTACGGCGGGCAGGCGTCGGCGGTGGCGCCCGATGCCACCGCGACCGCGCAGCGGGACTCGGTGCTGAAGGCGTTCTACCTGAACAATTGGACCGACCCGGACCGCGACGACGAGCATATCGCCTGGATCCGATCGTTCTACCGCGATCTGTACGCGGGCAGCGGCGGTGTCCCGGATCTGAACGGGCAGGCGGACGGGTCGTATATCAACTACCCCGACACCGATCTGGCCGATCCGCACTGGAACAGCTCCGGGCTGGCCTGGCACGACCTGTACTACAAGGGCAATTACCCTCGCCTGCAACGGATCAAGGCCGCCTACGATCCGACCGGCTTCTTCACCCACGCCCTCGGCATCACGGCGTGAGTCGAGGCCCGGTCGCTGTCCCCGCACGCGACCGGGCCTCCTCCTGTCAGCCGTAGAAGGCGCCCGGATCCAACTCGGTCAGCGGGATCCAGTCCGGGTCGCCCGCCTCCGCCACCGCGGCACTGTCCATCCGCAGCTCCACCGCCAGCCGCGGGCGCTCGTCGACCCGCATCGAGAGCGCGTACAGGGTGGCGAGGATGTGTACGCACGGCCGCTTGCGGGTGCGGCAGTCGCAGGTCGCGACCTGCTCGTCCAGCGGAACCGCGAAAGTGATTCCCGCGGCGGTGAAGTCGGCCTCCAGACCGTCGGGCAGGTCGCCGGCGGCCAGCCCCGGATTGGCCGCCAGCGATTTTCCGATCAGGCGCTCGGCGTCCTTCTCGGTCTCCTCCGACCACGGCGGCAGCTCGATTCGCACATTGGCCTCGGCGCCCGACGCGACGACCTTCGCGGTGACCACCCCGACCTCGATGGTCAGCGTGGCGCCGTGATTGCGGGCGATGCTGCGCGCCTTGGGCAGCAACGGATTCGGGCCCGCGGCGGTGGTCTTCTCGATGGTGCGGGTCCAGGAGCGCCCCCAGGGGGTGGCACCGAATTCGGGTGGCATCAGGAGATCGCTCCCAGGTCGAGGTCGACGATGGCGTGCAGTTCGTCGTCGGACATCTTGGCGAGCGCGGCCTCGGTGTTGCCGCCGACGACGATATCGGCGAAACCGCGCTTGGTGTCGTGCATCTGGGCGATGCGGTCCTCGATCGTGCCGCCGGAGATCAGCGTGTACACATTGAGTGTGCGCTGTTGGCCGATGCGGTGGGCGCGGTCGGTGGCCTGTTCCTCGACGGCCGGATTCCACCAGCGGTCGTAGTGCATCACATGCGCGGCCCGGGTCAGGTTGAGCCCGAATCCGGCCGCGCGCAGGCTCAGCAGCAGCACCGGCGGCGAATCGTCGTCCTCCTGGAACGCCCGGACCATCTCGTCGCGTTTGTCGCCGGACAGTCCGCCGTGCAGGAACGGAATCGGGCCGGTGCCCAGCGTCTCGCCGAACGCCGTCGACAGCAGTTCGCCCATGGTGCGGTACTGGGTGAACACCAGGGCGCGGTCGCCGTCGTCGACGATCTCCGACAGCATTTCGGTGGCCCGGTCGAACTTGCCGGATCGGCCGGGACCCGCCGCCTCGTCCCCGAGGTACTGCGCCGGATGGTTGCAGATCTGCTTGAGCGAGGTCAGCAGGGCCAGCACCCGGCCGCTGCGCCCGATGCCCGCGCCCAGGCCCTCGCTGAACGCCCGGTCCACCGCCTCCCGGTACAACCGCACCTGCTCGTCGGTGAGGGTGCAGTACATCGAGGTGTACTGCTTGGGCGGCAGTTCGGCGGCGACCAGATCCTTGGTGCGGCGCAGCATATGCGGGCGTACCAGGGCATTGAGCGCGGCCGCGGCGGGTGCGGAACGGCGCTGTTCGATCGGCGCGACGAAGCGCTGCCGAAACCGGCCGCGGCTGCCCAGCAGGCCCGGATTGGTGACATGGAAGATCGACCACAGCTCGTCGAGACGGTTCTCCACCGGGGTGCCGGTCATAGCGATCCGCACGGTCGCGGTCAGCCGCGCGGCGGCCTTGCTGACCTGTGCCTCCGGGTTCTTGATCTGCTGGGCCTCGTCCAAAACGACGATGTCCCAGGCGGTGTTGAGCAGCCGCTTGTCGTTGCGCAGCACCGGATAGCTGGTGATGGCGACGGTGCCCGGTTCGAAGCGCTCGGGCAGGTCGCGATTGCCGCCGTGGTAGCGCAGCACCGGGGTGGTGGGGGAGAAGCGGGCGAGTTCGCGCCGCCAGTTGCCGATCAGCGAGGTCGGGCAGACCACGAGATGCGGGCGCTCGGAGCGCCGGATGGCCAGCAGGCAGATGGCCTGCAGCGTCTTGCCGAGGCCCATCTCGTCGGCCAGCACCCCGCCCGCGCCCAGGTCCAGACGCGAGCTGAGCCAGGCCACACCGTGTATCTGATAGGGGCGCAGCTGGGCATCCACCGCCGTGGTGGCCAGGGTGGCGGTGGTGTTCGCCGCCCGGCGGAACTGGGTCAGCAGCGCCGCCGGGGCGGCGACCGCCGTCCCCTCCGGATTCGTCACCGCGTGCGCGGCGATGGGCATCCGGGTGGCCAGCTCGGCGAAGTCGGGGTCCTTGGCCTCGCTGTCGCCGTCCACCAGGCGGGCGGCCTCCTGCCAGTTCTTGACCGACTTGCCGACCTTGGCCCGCCGGTTCAGTCCGTTGAGGGCGGCGATCGCCTCGTTCAGGTCGACGAGCCGGACGTCCCGGTCGGCGGCGACGACCGTGCCGCCCTCGGGCGCCGCCAGCGAACAGGTCGTGGTCCGTCCGCCGGGCAGGCCGTGCTCCCGCAGGGCCGCGTCCAGATCGTCGGGTCCCCACCAGGCGAAGGCGTTCTCGGCGGGGACGAATGTGGCCTGCAGGCGGGGAACGTGCGTTCGTCCAGACAGTAGGACCAACTCCTTGGAAATCCTGCGGTCGCGAGCGACCTGGCGTGGCGCGACTGCTGCTCACCGCACTATTGTGTGGCGGTGATATTGTGTACTAGAAATATTGTGGCGCGTGAAAGTTGTGCGACGCAAGGATACTTCAACGAATCGGGTCGTGTCACATGACTATGGGGCAGCAGGAAAAACCGCAGGTCAGCGCGTTGTTGGAGCTACTGCCGGACTGGATTCAGCAGGTGATCCGGATCAACAGCCTGGTCGCGGCCCGGATGGGCGTGGTCATGACCGACTTCCACTGTCTGCACGTCCTGCAGCAGGGCGGGCCGACCACGCCCGGTGCGCTGGCCGCCCGCGTGGGGCTCACCGCGGGTTCGGCCACGCGGATGGTCGACCGACTCGAGGCGGCGGGCTGCGTCACCCGCGCGCCCGACCCCAAGGACCGGCGCAAGGTTGTCGTCGTGCCGACCCCCGAGGGTCTGGAGCGAGCCGGTTCCTACTACGCGGGACTGATCGCCCGCACCCAGGCCGACCTGGCCGATTTCACCGAGCAGGAGTTGCGGGTGCTGCTCCGGTTCGTCGAGCGCAGCCTGGCCAGTGCCATCGCGGAGGCCGACCGGTTGAACGCGGGTTCGTGACGGCTCAGCGCTGGGTGAATGTCCATGTGCCGGAACCGATTCGGTAGGTGGCATGCCTGTCGTTCCGGTCGACCCGTTGCGCCGCGGTGGAAGTGGTGATCTCCGCGTCCGGCCGCAGCAGGGGCACCACGACGGTGGCGGTGCTGTTGGCCGGAATGAGGACCTCCAGTTCGACCGCGCTGCCGTCGCGGTGCCAGCGGCTGACGATCTCCCCGCGCACGGTTCGCAGGGTCGCGCACACCGTCGTGAGCGAGCCGACGAGGGCGGGGGCGATGCGGATTCTATCGAAGGCGACCGCGTCGGGGTCCTGCCGAATTCCCGCGAGGCCGTGGGTGAACCACGAGGGCAACCCGCCGAGGATGTTCAGGTCGGCCACGCCTTCGCGGCCGTTCCATTCCCAGCTCTCCGGTAGCGAGGTGGCGCCGTGCTCGATCCAGTATCCGTAACTGGGATAGCTGGTTTGGACGGCGACGTCGTAGAGCACGTCGTGACGGCCCGCGTCGGTGAGGACGCGGACGATCGCGGGCAGCCCGATCATCCCGGCGGTGAGGTGGTTTCCGGATGCTCTGATGTTCTCGACCAAAGTGGCGAGCACCGATTCCCGCAATTCCTTCGGGGGCGCGCCCATATCGAGGGCGAGCGCCGTGGCCGTCTGCGACCCGCGCCCGTACGTGGCGGTGGCGGGATCGAAGAACTTCTGGTGGTACACCGTCGCGATCGCCTCGGCCTTGCCGCGGTACTCCAGTGCGTGGTCGGCCTGGTTCAGGGCCGCCGCGATGCCCGCCATGGCGGTGGCGATCTTCCAGTACCCCCACGCCTCGGTCATCTCGGGCGGGGTGAAGTGGGCGTTGTCCGGATCGAACGGATGTTGCCAGTGCTGGCCCGGATACATCCAGTCGCCGAAGTAGCCCTCCGAGATGTCGCCCGGCGGATAGCCGCCGTCCCGCTCGCGCGATCGCAGCAGCCGAAAGTACTGCCGCATACCGGCATAGTGGCGTCGTAGCGCCGCGGTGTCACCGTAGCGGCGGTAGCTTTCGTATGCCTGCACGATCGGCGCGCCGCTCCAGTTGATATCGCCGTCGTACCAGAAATCGGTGGGATCGGGGACGATGCCGGGCAGGTCGCCATCCGGGCGTTGCGCGTCGAAGACCTCGCGCAGCATCGCCTGGTTGTAGGAGGCGAAGTCGTAGCGGTGCACACCGCTGAGCGCGAAGCCGCGGTCGGCCTGCCACCCGGCCTTCTCGCGGTTGGGGTCGGTGGGCATGGTCGGCGCGATCATGGCGCTGCGCATGCTGCGCTCGGCGATGCGGTCGATGGCGTTCAGCAGCGGATCGGAGCAGTCGAAGGCGGCGGTGGCGGCGACCGCGGCGCGCACCGCGATGCCGGTCACGCTCGACAGGTTCGGCCGGGTCGGCAGTCCGCGAATTTCGAGATACCGGAATCCGTGGTAGCCGAAGCGCGGATGCCACGCCTCCACCCCGTCGCCCGCCAACGTATAGTGGTCGGCCACAACCACATTCGGCACCCACCCGACCATGCCGCTCTGACTGACCCGGCCGTTGTCGAGATACCAGCCCGGAAACAGGCCGATCCGCGTCCCGGCGGGCCCTTCGACCTCGATCCGCGGCCAGCCGACGAAGGCGGTGCCGAAATCGAAGACGTATACGCCGGGTTCGGGTTCGGACATCTCGACCGCGGGCAGCCACTCCGCCTCGACGACAGCGGGCTCGAATTGCGCGCTGAGCGTCGCGGGGGTCTCGGAGGCAACGTCGGCGTAACGCCACCCGGAGTGGTCACCGTCGGGCCGATCCCAGCCGGACGGCCAGCGGCGGGCGTCGAAATCCTCGCCACCGTAATAGCCCGAGAAGTCCAGCGGGCCGTCGTCGACCCGCCAGGTGGAGTCGCTGGCCACCCGCTGAACGGTCCCGTCGGCATAGCGAATCTCCAACTGCGCGATGACCTTCGGTTCACCGGACAGCCGGACGGTCTCCCCGCTCCCGGCGACGCCGTTCTTCCAGGTCACCGACTCCCAGTAGCGGCCCTCCCGTTCGGGCACATTGAAAAAGCCGTTGCCGACGAGCATTCCGACGACATTGTCGCCGGGCCGCAGGTGTTCGGTGACGTCATATGTCCTGTACAGGGCGCGTTTTCGGTAATCGGTCACGCTCGGCGTCAGGACGTCCGCACCGACCTTGCGGCCGTTGAGCCGTGCCTCGTACAGGCCGAGGCCCGAAACATACAGCCGCGCTTGTTCGATCCGTCGCTGCGGCGGCACGCTGAAACGCTTGGCGAAGATCGGCAGGGGCCCCTGCTCGCGGGCCGCGGGCGACGCGCCGGTGATCCATTTCGCGGTCCAGTCGGCCGGTTCGAGCAGGCCCATCTCCCACCGGGCGATCGGACTCCACGCCGACTCCCGGTCATCGTTGGTCCATACCCGGACCTGCCAGAACCCCTGTGCGCGCGAGGACAGCGGCTGCCCCTCGTAGCCGATGTCCACCTGCCGATCCGAGGCGACCGGGCCGGAATCCCACAGGTCCGGCCGGTCCAGTGCGAGGAGTTCCGGAGTCGAGGCGGCTCGGATCCGGTAGGCCGACTGCACGATGTCCCGGTGCGCCGAGACCAGTCGCCAACCCAGCGCCGGTGTCGGGTCGTCTATTCCGCGCGGGTCCACCAGATAGTTCACGGTCAGGCCCGCGACGACGACGGCATTGCTGTCCATACAGGCTTTTCTCCCCAGTTGGAACGGGCCGGAAAAAAATTCAGTCCGCTGCTATCCTAGTCCACAAAATTGTTTGGTGCGAAGGGGTTCGAGTGAGACTCGAGCGGTCCTCGCCCGGGCGTGGATACAGTTCGGGACATGGTCGAATGTCGAGTCTGTGGCAAAGCGGTTATCGAATTCATCGATCTCGGACGGCAGCCGCTGTCGGATGCGTTCCGGGCCCCTGAGCAGGAGGGGGAGGAGTTCTTCTATCATCTCGCGGCCGGACAGTGCGAGTCGTGCGCGATGGTCCAATTGCTGGAGGAGGTGCCCCGGGCGAAGATGTTCCACGCCGATTATCCGTATTTTTCCTCGGGTTCCTCTGTGATGCGCGAACATTTCGAGAATACCGCGAACAAATTCCTGGAGAACGAACTGACCGGAGCCGATCCGTTCATTGTGGAAATCGGCAGCAACGACGGCATCATGCTCCGGACGATCGCGAAGGCGGGGGTGCGCCATCTCGGCGTCGAGCCCTCGGGCGCCGTCGCCGACCACGCCCGGGCACAGGGCGTCGACGTGCTCACCGAATTCTTCGAGGCGAGCACCGCGCGGGCAGTGCGCGCCGACCACGGCCCGGCCGACGTCGTCTACGCGGCCAACACCTTCTGCCACATCCCGTACGTCGACTCGATTTTCGCGGGGCTGGACGCGCTGCTCACCCCGGGCGGGGTGTTCGTATTCGAGGACCCGTACCTGGGCGAGATCGTCGAGCGCACCTCGTTCGACCAGATCTACGACGAGCACTTCTACTTCTTCAGCGCCACCTCCGTGCGTGCCATGGCCCAGCGATTCGGCTTCGAACTGGTGGACGTCGAACGGCTGCCGGTGCACGGCGGCGAAGTGCGCTACACCCTGGCCCGGGCGGGCGCGCGCGTGCCGACCCCGGCCGTCGCCGACCTACTGGCCGAGGAGTCGGCGCGCGGCCTGCACGACCCCGCCACCCTCACCGCATTCGCCGCCGCGGTCGCGGTCATCCGCTCCGAGCTGATGGCGTTGCTGCGCAAGCTGAAGGCCGACGGCGCCACCGTCGTCGGCTACGGCGCCACCGCCAAGAGCGCCACCGTCACCAACTACTGCGGCATCACCCCGGACCTGGTGAGCTACGTCTGCGACACCACTCCGGCCAAACAGCACCGGCTGACTCCCGGCGCGCATCTGCCGGTACGGCCCGCCGAGGATTTCGCGGCGTCGTATCCGGACTACGCGCTGCTGTTCGCGTGGAACCACGCGCAGGAGATCATGGCCAAGGAAACCGGTTTCACCGCCGCGGGCGGCAAGTGGATCCTCTACACCCCGGACGTCCGGGTCGTCTGACGGCCACGCTCGGACGGGCGGTCCGCTACCGGGCCGCCCACATGTCCCGCAGGGATTCCGTCAGCGACCACCGCGGTTTCCAGTCGAGCACCTCGGCGGCCCTGCGGATGTCGGCCTGTAGCCACGACCCGCCGTAGCTGTGCACCTCGCTGGCGGTGTCCTCCACCACCGACAGCGGGAAACCGGCGGCGGTGACGAAGGTTTCGACGAACTCGCGCATCGGCACCGCTCGGCCGCTGCCGATATTGACCACCCCGGTCACGCCCGGCCGCCGCGCGGCGGCCACCGCGGCGCGCGCCAGATCGCGCACGTCCAGCCAATCCCGGTGCGCGTCGGCGATCGGCAGCCGCACCGTGCCCGTCGCCAGCAGCGCCACCAGCTTGCCCGGCAGGCTCGCGGGCGACGGATGCGGCCCGCACACATTCACCGCCCGCAGCACGACGGCGTCCACCGCGCCGGTCCGCGTCGCGTCCAGCACCGCCTGGGAACCGGCGAGTTTCGTCCGCGCATAGGCGGATTCGGGCGCGCACGGCATGGCCTCGCCGATCGGTGTGCCGAAGGCGGCGGGAGAGTACTCGTGCATCGTACCGATGTGCACCAGCCGCACCGGCCGCGGCTGCGCCCGCACCGCCGTCAGTACCTGTTCGACCAGGGATACGTTGGCCCGCACCAGTTCCGCCTCGGTGCGGTCCCACCCGTCGGTCGCGTTCGCGGCGTCGGTGGCGTTGATGACGACCTCGGCCGACTCCTCGCGCAACAGGGCCGCCGTCGCCGCGGCGGGCGCGGTGGCCAGATCCAGCGCGGCGAACCGGTCGCAACGCAGTCCCGCGGTGCGGTTGCGGGCCACCGCCACCACCCGCGTCCCGCTCTCGGCCAGCGTCGCGCACAGGTGTCTGCCGACCCAGCCCGTGCCACCCAGCACCACGGCCGTTCTGATCTCGTTGTGTGCCAACGGCTTTCTCCTCCCGGTGGTCCCAGGCTAGAGGCGCCGCCGGGCGGCCGCCACCGCGTGGCGGCTCCGGTGCGGTCTCCAGGCAGGTTCGAGTCGCCATTGGTAGACCCGAAAGGGCGTATCGATCCGACTGCAGAGGACTGACCCTTGGCTACCCTAGTGTGGGACTATCTTCCCGAATACGACCGCGAGCGCGACGACATCCTCGCCGCCGTGGACAAGGTCTTCCGGTCCGGCCAACTCGTATTCGGCGAGAGCACTCGCTCCTTCGAGCACGAATTCGCCGCCTACCACGGGCTCGGGCACGCGGTGGGCGTGGACAACGGCACCAACGCGATCAAATTGGGCCTGCAGGCCCTGGGTGTCGGCCCCGGCGACGAGGTCGTCACGGTATCCAACACCGCCGCGCCGACCGTCGTGGCGATCGACGCCGTCGGTGCGATCCCGGTGTTCGTGGACATCCGGGCCGAGGACTATCTCATGGACACCACGCAGGTGGCCGCCGCGATCACCGAGCGCACCACATGCATTGTGCCCGTACACCTGTACGGTCAGTGTGTCGATATGGACCCGCTGCGGCGCCTGGCGGCCGAGCACGGACTGAAGATCCTGGAGGACTGCGCGCAGTCGCACGGCGCTCGCCAGCGCGGGCGCATCGCGGGCACGATGAGCGACGCGGCCGCCTTCTCCTTCTACCCCACCAAGGTGCTCGGCGCGTACGGCGATGGCGGTGCGGTCGTCACGGCCGAGGAGGAGATCGATCAGCGGTTGCGCCGCCTGCGGTACTACGGGATGGCCGAGCGGTACTACGTGGTCGAAACCCCCGGGCACAACAGCCGATTGGACGAGGTGCACGCGGAGATCCTGCGCCGCAAGCTCTCCCGGCTCGACGAGTACATCGCGGGCCGCCGTGCCGTCGCCGCCCGCTACGCCGAGGGCCTGGCGGACACCGAACTCGGCCTGCCCGCGCTGGCCGACGGCAACGACCACGTGTACTACCTGTACGTGGTCCGCCATCCGCGGCGCGAGGAGATCCTGGAAGCCCTGCTGGACTACGACATCAAGCTGAACGTCAGCTACCGCTGGCCGGTGCACACCATGTCCGGCTTCGCGAAACTGGGCTACGCCAAGGGATCGCTGCCGGTCACCGAGGCCCTGGCGGACGAGATCTTCTCGCTGCCGATGTACCCCTCGCTGCCATTGGACGTGCAGCACAAGGTGATCGACGCGCTGCGTGAAATCCTGGCCCGCTTCTGAGTGGGCGGCCCCGCACCACGCCGATCGGGATGCGGTGTGGTGCGGGGAAATACGCCTCGACGCGGCTTCAACCGGGCCTGTAGGCGTGCGCGTTAGCGTCCGAGCAGAGCGAAGACATTCGGGAAGAGAGGTCGGAGTGGACAGTGGGCTACGGCGACGCATGCAACTCGTGCGCGGGCTGCAATGGGTGCGGGCCGCGGCGGGCGACCCGCTGGCGGTGCTGCTGCGCGGTCATCCGGCCGACGGGTGGCCGGTGATCGCGGATCCGGTGTCGCACAGCACGACCGGGACGGTGCTGGTCGGCGGCGCGCACGCCGGTACCGTGTTCGCGGCCTCGACCGGGCTGGCCGACTGGCGCCCGACGGGGTCGCGGGTGATGGCGGTCGCGGCCGAGGACATCGAACCCGCAGACCCGGCGGGCGTCGCCGCGCTGGCCGACACCCCGGCGCCCGCGGTGACCGCCGTGCCCGGCGAGCTGACCGATCTGGTTCCCGCCGCGGAGCTGTTGTGCGCCAGGGCGTACGCGGAGCTGCTCGGCGCCGAGCCGGACGACCTGCTCGGCGCGACCCCGGTGCTGGACAACCTGCTGTGCCCGCAGCGGGCGGCGGCCACCGAGCGCATGCTCGCCGCCGTCGACGCCCTGCGCGCCGCGCTGGGCGCCCGCACCCCGGCGTTCTTCCTCGCCGTGGTCGCGCCGCGGCTCACCGCCGATCTGGTCACGCGCACCGCGGCCGCCCTGCTCGCGGACGGCCGGTGGCCGGATACCGAGGGCGCGGTCGAACGGACCCGGGCCGCACACCCACCCGTGCGGTTGCAGCTGACCACCACGGGCGCGGAGGTGACCGTGGCCGGGGAGGTGATTCCCGGCAACAGCCAGGTGGCCGTGCTCACCCGCCCGGATGCGTTGCCGCGCTGGGTGGAGCTGCCCGTGGTGTACGCCACCGCCGACGCCGTCCTGACCGCGATCGCGCGCCGCCATCCGCGGCTGGTGTCCACCGGCGCCCCGCTCGACCGCCCGCTGGCACCGGCCACCGGCGGTCTGGACCGGCTGCCGGTCGCGCCCCTGCCCACCGAGTTCCGAGAGGCGGTGTCCGCATGAAGGTCGTGCTGACCTGTTTCGCCGCGCCCACGCACTTCTACTCCATGGTTCCGCTGGCCTGGGCGTTGCGCGGCGCCGGGCACGAGGTCCGGATCGTCAGCCAGCCCGCGATGGCGGCGACCATCACCGGCGCGGGGCTCACCGCTGTCACCGCCGGACCCGCCGAGTGGTACGGCGACCAGTACGCCCCGGACGTGCTCGACGCGATCTTCCCCGGCTGTCTCGACCACGTGCGTGACTTCGACTACACGGCCACCGAAACCTGGACGCACACCGGACTTCTCGCCTTCGAGCACATGGCGAGCGCGGCGATGTGGGCCACGATGAACGACGATCCGATGGTGGACGACATGGTGGCGTTCGCCCGGGACTGGCGACCCGACCTGATCATCTCCGAGACCTACACCTTCGCCGGGAGCATCGCCGCCCGCGTGACCGGCGCGGTCGGCGCCCGCTTCAACTGGGGTCCGGACGTCGCCCTGCGCGTCCGGCAGGCCCTGCTGCGGATGTCGGCGGAACTGCCCGAGCCCTACCGCGAGGATCCGACCGCGGAGTGGTTGTCGCACACGCTGTCCCGGTACGGATCGTCGTTCGACGAGAAGGTGATCACCGGGCAGTTCACCGTGGACATCACCCCGCCCAGGATGCGGTTGGACACCGGGCTGCACTACGAGTCGCTGCGCTACATCCCCTACAACGGTCCGGCGGTCGTGCCGGACTGGCTGCGCACCCCGGCCGAACGACCCCGCGTCTGTATGACCCTGGGCCTGACCGACCGCTCACATGGGCAGCAGGTCGAGTACCTCGACGCCGTGCTCGGCGAGCTCGGTGCGGGCGAGCTGTTCGAGGCGGTGGCCGGGCTGGACTGCGAGGTGATCGCCACCATGGATCCGGAGCGGGTGGCGATCGCGGTGCCGGACAATGTGCGGCTGGTCGGCTTCGTCCCGCTCGACGCGCTGCTGCCCACCTGCGCGGCCGTCGTCCATCTCGGCGGCAGCGGCACCCGCGCCACCGCGGAGGTGCACGGGGTGCCCCAGCTGATGGTCGCCGAGGGCTGGGATGCCGTGCGCGGCAACGGCATTCAGGAAGCGGGGGCGGGACTGTGCGTGCCCGTGGACAAACTCACCGGCCCGGGGCTGCGCGACGGCCTGCGCGCCCTGCTGGAGGATCCGTCGTTCGCCGCGGGCGCGCGGCGGTTGCGCGAGGAGATCCACGCCCTGCCCACCCCTGTCGCGCTGGTGCCCAGGCTGGAGGCGTTGGTCGACGCCTATCGAGAGGAACGCTGATGTACGAGGGCGAGTTCGCCGACATCTACGATCGCATCCACGCCCACCGCGGCAAGGATTACGCGGGTGAGGCCCGGCTGATCGCCGACCTCGTCCGGGCCCGCAATCCCACGGCCGCGTCCGTGCTCGACGTCGCGTCCGGAACCGGACGTCACCTGGCGCACCTGCGGGCGGAATTCCCGGACGCGGCGGGCCTGGAGCAGTCGCCGGAAATGATCGCGGTGGCCAAGCGGCGCATCCCCGAGATCACCGTCCACCAGGGCGATATGCGGGACTTCGAACTCGGGCGGAGCTTCGACGTCGTCACTCTCATGTTCAGCAGCATCGGTTATGTGGACGACTATCCGGATCTGGCGCGGACGCTGGCCACCCTGGGGCGACATCTGACCCCCGGCGGGGTGGTGGTGATCGAACCCTGGGTATTCCCGGACACTTTCGCGCCCGGCTACGTGTCCACCGATCTGGTGCGCGACGACGAGGGCGCGGTGGCCCGCTTCTCCCACTCCATTCGCGAGGGGGATGCGGTCGTGATGAGTGTGCAGTATCTGGTCGCGACCGCCGAGCACGGCATCCGCCACCTGACCGACCGGCACCGGCTGGCGCTGTTCACCCGCGAGCAGTATCTCGCGGCATTCGAGGCGGCGGGCTGCCCGGCGGAGTTCGTCCGGCCGGAACCGTTCGGGCGGGGGTTGTTCATCGGGGTGAGGAAGAGCTGATCACCGCGGCCAGAGGCGGGGCCGGAAACGGCCCCGCCCCTTCGGATTTCGGCCGCCCGGATCAGGGCTCCAGCGCGAGGCAGTCCGCGTAGCGGGGGAGCAGGTCGGCGGCCAGCGCCTCGGCCAGGGTCGGGGCGGCGGTGTCGCGTTCGGAAAGCACCAGGGCCGCGGGCAGGTTCAACCCCAGCTCCGGGTCGCGGGGGTCGAGCGCGCGCTCGTTCTCCGGGATGTAGCCACCGGAGAGCAGATAGGTCATCACGGTGTCGTCCTCGAGGGCCAGGAAGGCATGCGCGACGCCGATCGGCAGGTACAGTCCGCGCTCGGCATTGCCGTCCAGCTCGATCACCTCGTGTGCGCCGAAGGTGGGGGAGCCGACCCGCACATCCATGACGATGTCCAGGCACCGGCCGTGCGCACACCACACGTATTTCGCCCGTCCGGGCGGCGGCATCGTGTAGTGCACCCCCCGGAAAACGCCCAGCCGGGAACGGCTCACGGCGCCCTGCGCCACCGGGAACAGCGGGCGGCCCAGTTCGGCGGCCAGCGCCTCGGCGTCCAGCGGGGTGGTGAAGCGACCCCGGTCGTCGGTGAAACCCGGGACGTCGAACTCCAGCGCACCGGCGACGGCCAGCTCGCGCGCCTTCATCGGGCGGGCCGGGCGGTCAGGCTGTGCAGGCAGGCCACCAGCGTGCGGGCCTGCACATTGACATAGTGGCTGTGCCGCAACAGATCCACCAGCTGATGCACGGGCATCCAGCGGAAGTCGGGGTGGTCGTGGCGCGGGGCACGCTCGACCTCGACGATCGTATAGGTGTTGCGCGAGTGGTAGAACCGGCCGCCCTCTTCGGAAAGCAGTGTGCGATAACGGATCTGCTCGGGCCGCGCGGACAGCACCTCGTGCACGAATCTGGGCAGGGCGGCGGCCGGAAGTTCGCGATAGTTGTCCGGGGTGCACTGCACGGTCGGGGCCAGCTCCACCACGTCGAGGTAGCCGGGTTCGGCGCGGGCATGGACCAGCGCGTGCAGCACGCCGTGCACCCGGGCCACCAGGAACGCCACCAGGCCGGTGCCCTTGGCCGCGATCATCGGCTGGCTCCAGCCGGGCACCTCCCGCGTCCGCGACTGCACCCGCACCCCGATGACGTCGAAGAAGCGCCCGCTCACATGCGAGATCACACCGTCGACCCGATGCCAGTCGGGCAGGGCGGCCAGCGGAAGTTCCCGGGTGGCGACCTCGGTGCGGGTGCGCACGTCGGTGATCCAGCTGAGCACCTCGGCCATGCTGTGCAGGCTGCCGCGGTCGGGGTCGCAGGAGGCCAGCAGCGCCGCGTGGAACTCGTCGCGGGGCACCGGCACCGCCTCGCTCAGCGCGGGCCCGGCAAAGGGCAGGCACGCCAGCACGGTGCGCGCGTCCATGTTGATCAGATCCTCGACGGCCAGCAGCCGGTGCACCTGGCCCAGCGTGAGCCAATGGAAGCCGGGCAACTCCGGGACGTCCTCGCTCACCTCGACGACCATGTTGCGGTTGCGTTTCTGCCGGAACCACGCGCCCTGTTCGGACTGGCGGACATCGGCGAGCACGCGGTGCCGCGCGACATCGCGGAAGATGTCGAGGTAGGGGACCGAGGAGCCGCCGTGCACGCGGGTGTAGTTCGACCGGGTGGCCTGCACGGTGGGCGAAAGCTGTAGTCCCAGCGCGTTTCCCGGTTCGACCTTGCCCTGCATCAGCAGGTGCGGCACCCCGTCGAACTCCTTGACCAGGATGCCGAGGATGCCCACCTCGGGCTGGTTGAGGATCGGCTGGCTCCAGGTCGGCACCGGCGCGCCGGTCAGGTGCACCTCCAGTCCGCCGACGGTGAAGAATCGGCCGCTGTCATGGGTGATGTCGCCGGTGTCCGGGTCGGTATGCCAGCCCGCCAGATCGTCGAGCGCCACCCGGCGCACCGTCATGGTCGCGCGCGCGTGACATTGATCGAACCAGTGCCGGAACGCGCCGAGATCCCCGTGCGGCCCGGCCGGGTCCGACCCCGCCACCGCCGACAGCGCGAACCGGCGCGGCGTGTCCTCGTCCGGACCCACGGACAGCGGTGAGCTCTGTTCCACGGTGGTGTGCTGCGCCACATCCAACTCCCTGCTCGGTCCGCCCGGATGGTCCGGGTCGACCCGTACGGGTCGACCCGAACTCACCCTGCCGCACCGGGCTAGAGACTCGGTTCGAAGGACGCTCGAACTTCGGTGGGAGCCGCGTGGATTGGATCGGGATCAGGAGGACGACGGCGCGAACCGCTGGTGCTCGGGGCCGCCGACCTCCATGAGGGGGTCCCAGTCGGCGGGTATGTCGGGCAGCGCGGCGGTGTCGCCGTAGACGCGCCCGCGGCGGATCTCGGGACCGAGGTTGCGGCCGAGCACCCATCCGGCGGCGCCGACGCCGGAGGCCATCGCCCCTTCGACGCCGGGTCCCCAGGAGTTGCTGGCCCCGGCGAGGAACAGACCCTTGATGCGGGTGCGGGGGATCGGACGGAACGGCCCGAATTGGTGCCAGGACAGGTCGATTCCGTAGGCGACGCCGCCGCTGGACAGTGTGTAGCGTTCCTGCGTGACCGGTGATCCGGCCTCCTGCCAGACGATGTGGTCGCGCAGATTCGGGATGATCGCGGCCGCGCGCTCGATGAGGACCTCGGTGATTTCCTCCTTGCGCTTCAGATACGTTGCCTCCCGACGGTATCGGCCGCCGTCGTACGGGCCGGTCGGCACACCCCAGAATCGCGGATCGGCCGGTGCGGCCGACATCACCTCGAGGTTGGTGTAGCCCGCCGGTGCGATGCGCTCGCAGGCCGGATCCTTCACCGACTGCACCGAGACGAATCCCGGCGTGCGCGCGTACAATTCGCCGATCTGCTGCTCGGACAGCGTGCCCGCCCGCTCGGCCAGGTCGAACGCCTTCTCCGAGGGTTCGAGGATCGGGTAGCTGAAGTAGTTGGTGATCGGCATCCGCCCACGCAGATCGATGTCGAGGGCGAGGTAGACGTTGAACAGCGGCAACGACATTCGATAGGAATCGACTCGCTTCACCGCCCACCACGGCAGCTTGTCGCGTCCCACCAGATCCAGGAAGGTCCGCTTGATATCGGCGTTGGACACCACCACATCGGTATCGATGCGCTCGCCGTCGGCGAGTTCCACGCCGGTGACGCGGCCCTGCTCGACCAGGATGCGCCGCACCCGGGCGTGGGTCCGCCAGTCACCGCCGTGCGCGCGCACGACCGAGGCGAGATGGGCGGCGAATACCTGTCCGCCCCCGGCGGGGAACCAGCCGCCGTCGCGAATGTAGTTGTGCAGGAACACCGCATGCACCATCGTGGCGGCGCGATGCGGTGGCGACAGGTACGACGCCTGTGACGACAGCACCGACCGCGCCGCATTGCCGAGTTTGCAGGCGTCGAGCAACCGGCCCAGGGGCACCATTGCCCAGAGCGCGGCCGGACCGGCCGAGGCGATCATTCGGGCGATGCCCTGGTTACTGCTCGGGGTGGTGATGCGGTCGGTCGCCTCGCCCAGCGCGCGCAGCACGCCGATGAATTTGCGCAACCCCGCGGCGTCGGCGGGGAACGCCTGAATGAGGTTGGCCAGGTAGGCATCCCAGCCGCGCGGCACCTTCACCGTCACCTCGGGATAGACGATGGTGTCGAAGCCGTCGGGATCCATCGGCCGGAACTCGATCCGATCGTCGAGGCCGACCCCGCGCAGCATGGTCGGGATTGCGCCGTCGGGACCGCAGTCACCGAGATAGTGCACACCCACTTCGAATTCGAACTGCTTGCGCCGGAACACATGGGTGCAGCCGCCGAGCACCTCACCGGCCTCGAGCACCAGCGTGCGTTTGCCGTTGGCGGCCAGATACGCCGCCGCGGTCAAACCGCCCATGCCGCTTCCGATCACGACGACATCCCAGCGCGTCGTCCCTCCCGAGCCGTGTGTCATGACTGTCCTTCTCTCCCTACCATTGCCCGCACCCAACCGCTGAGCTCGGATTCGACGTTGTCCAGTGGCTCGGAGCTGCGTTTGGCCTTGGCCAGCAGCAGCGCGCCTTCGATCGCCGCGACCGCCATCGTGGCGATGGATTCGGCCCGCGCCATCGGTAAACCCCGCTGCCACAGCGCCGCGGCGATCAGCTGCTCCCAGGAGGTGAACGCCTCACCCGCGACCTGCCGGGTCCGTGGCTGGTCCCCGCCCTCCAGCGCGGCGGCCGCGACCGGGCATCCGGCCCGAAAGTCGCTGGCGCTCAGTTGCTGTCGAAAGAACTCCACCACCATCCGCAGCGTCGCCACCGGATCACCCTGTGCCAGGCTCGCCGCGATCATCGAGCCCATCAGCGCACCGGCACGCCGGGTGGCCTCCTCGGCCAACTGCGCCTTGCCGTCGGGGAAGTGGTGATAGATCGAACCCCGCGGAGCGTGCGCGTGCTCGACGACATCGGCCATCGAGGTGGCATCGACGCCACGCTCCCGGAACAGTGCCGCGGCACTGTTCAGCATTTGCTCCCGTGCGGTCGACCGTCGTCCCATTGCACCTCCTCGCGATCCGGCAAACGGGTGGTAACTATGTCGAGAGGCATAGTATCGACGGCCGCATTACTATGCAACCCGTTGTATATGAGCGAGGAGTGCCGCTGGTCAGGCAGGCCTTCCTGCGACAAGGGTTATGCCATGTGACATAGTTGCGAGCCGCCTCGCGAGCTCAGCGGGTCCCGCCGGGTGTGACGAGGCCGGTTTCGTAGGCGACGACGACGGCTTGGGCGCGGCTGCGGAGTCCGAGTTTGGTCGTCATGCGATAGACGTGAGTTTTGACGGTGCCCTCGCTGAGGCGTAGCCGGGTCGCGATCTCGGTATTCGATATGCCGGTGCCGACGAGGCGGAGTATCTCCATCTCGCGGGCGGTGAGGGCGGCGAGATTCGGGTGCGGTCCCGGCGGCGACGTTCGGCAGGCGAATTTCTCGATCAATCGCCGGGTGACGGTCGGCGCGATCAGCATGTCGCCGGTGGCGACCGCGCGAATGGCGGAAAGAACTTGTTCCGGGGATGCTTCCTTGAGTAGGAATCCGGACGCACCGGCGCGCAGTGCGGCGTAAACGTACGCGTCGAGATCGAAGGTGGTGAGAATGAGTACCCGGGGCAGTGGGTGGGCGTTCGACGTCGCCAGAATTCGCTCGGTGGCAACGATTCCATCCGTTCCCGGCATGCGGATGTCCATCAAAACCACATCCGGCCGGTGGGCGGCCACCAGGTCGACCGCCTCGGCACCGTCGGCGGCCTCACCGATCACCCGAAGCCCATCGCTGGCGCGGATCAGCGCGGCCAGAACGCCGCGTACCAGAGGTTCGTCGTCGACGACCAGTACGTTGATCATCCGGCTGCCTGTCGCCCGCCGGGCCGCCCGGACCGCCGCGAACAGCGTTCAGCTGCAAGTACATTCCGAGACATCGTCGTACCGGACACGACCCGAGAACCCCCTTGGTGCGGTGTCTGCTGCGAGCGTAGCCGGACGCTCCCCGACGCGTGGTCCGAATGTGATCGCCCCCCTGTTACTCGAGTTGACGAAGCCGGCGCCGTCCGCAGCGCCGCTGATCATCCGGCAATGACGGTAAACCTCCGTCGTATTCGCTCGTGGAGACGAATTTCGCCCGGCGAAAACGGCGGTGCTCGACGAATGTGATCGCCGTATTCGCCCTACGATGAGTGCGTGCCGCCCGGATGTCGATCCCCGCTCGCCAACGCCCGGACGTTTCGGGATTGGCTGCGGCACAACCCGCGAGCGGTGGACGCGGCGATGGCACTGATCATGTTCGCCGCCATGGCCGTGATCGGCAGTGTCTATCGTCCCGGCGGATGGCGAGAATTCGATCTCGTGGGTTATGCCCTGACCGGGTGGATGTGTCTTCCCTTGGCGGCGCGCAGAATTGCCCCGATGACGGTGCTGGTCGCGGTGACGGCGGTGTATATCGGATACCTGTCGCTGGGTTATCTCCCGAGCATCAATCTCTATCCGCCGATGGTGGCCTTCTATACGGTGGCCGCGAACAAATCGCCCTCGACGACGACTGTGGGTGCGCTGCTGCTGGCGGCCGGGTTGTTCTACAGCGGTCTGGTGGTGCCGGAATTGCCGATGGCGGCCGCGGCGGCCCAGTCGGTCGCGGCGCCGGCGGTGCTGTGGGTCATGGCTGGCGTCGCCCGGCGGCTGAACCTGCGCAACAGGCAGTTGGCCGAGGCCACCGAACAGTTGCGGCGCGAACAGGAACACCGTGTCGAACTCGCCGTCGCCCAGGAACGCCTGCAGATCGCCCGGGAGCTGCACGACGCTGTGGCCCACCATATTTCGGTGATCTCGCTGCAGGCCGGA
Source organism: Nocardia sp. CDC159 (assembly GCF_023740735.1). GTDB lineage: Bacteria > Actinomycetota > Actinomycetes > Mycobacteriales > Mycobacteriaceae > Nocardia > Nocardia pulmonis. The sequence continues at coordinate 755,920 of NZ_JAMRXH010000001.1, read as the reverse complement.
CTGGCCCGATACGTCTTCGACAGCGATCCGGACACAGCCCGCGCGGCGGTGCGCACGATCGGCGACACCAGCCGCGAGACACTGGACGACCTGCGGCGCGTGCTAAAGCTGCTGCGCCCCAGCGAACCGTCCACGACCGATATCGCGCCAGCCGAGATCGAGCCCGCGCCCGGGCTCGCACGATTGGAAGCCTTGCTCGACCGTGTCCGCGGCGTCGGCGTGAACGCCGGGTTGCGGATCATCGGACCGGTCGACGACCTGCCTTCGGGATTACAGACGACGGTGTATCGGATCATTCAGGAGTCGTTGACCAACGTGATCAAACACGCCGGTCGGTGCGAGGCCAGCGTGACGGTGCGGCGCGACTCCCGGCACCTCCGCGTCACGGTGTCCAACCGCGGAAACGATACGGCCGCGCCACCTTCGGCCGACGGCCTCGGCTGTGGACATGGCCTGCTGGGGATGCGGGAACGCGCCCGATTGTACGGCGGAACGGTCACGGCGGGTCCTCGGGCGGATGGCGGGTACGCCGTCGAACTGATCGTGCCATGGCCTGCCCCGGGCACCGGCGAAACGGCCGTGGCGCGCTAGGCCCCACCTCCGCTAATCGCCTCCGAAGCTTTCGCTAAGCGTCGAATTTTACCGTTGTCTCGTCCATTCGGGATCGACCGGGAGGGGCGGAAATGACAAGTGCCGATGGGGATTACGGGCGGATGCCCGCCCAGACGGTGGTCGACGCCATCGCGCGTAACGCGGGCGACGCGACCGTGACCGTGCTCGGCGAGGACAACCTCGGGACCGCCGTCTGCTGGGCGAGTGTGCATCAGCAGGCTCGCCGGTTGGCAACCGTGTTGAGCGCCGAAGGAATCGGCCCGAACCGACGGGTGGGGCTACTCGGTGACACCAGCACCGAGCTCATCTCGGCGCTGCAGGCGGTGTGGCTGTGCGGGGCGGCGGTCACGATGCTGCCCGCCTGCGCACCCGGCTCCCGCGACGAGCTTGCCCGAAACGTCGCCGCGACAACCGCCGACGCCCGACTCGACCTCGTCGTCGTGGACCCGCCGACCGCGCCGGTCGCGCGATTCGTGCCGACCCGGGCGATGGCGCTCACCGATCTCCTCGCCGCGGCCCAGCGCGTCGATCCGAGCGATCCGCGCCGCACCGACCCCGACAGCCTGGCACTGCTGCAATACACCAGCGGATCCACGCGTGCGCCCCGCGGCATCCCCGTGTCACATGCGCACCTGGCCGCCAATATCGCGGCGATCGGAGCGGCCGTCGAGTATCACGGCGGTCCTCGCGACCGCGTGCTGAGCTGGCTGCCGCTCTATCACGATCTGGGGCTGATCTGCTTTCTGGCGCTGCCGATGTCGTGCGGTGGCGAACTCGTGCTGGCGTCTCCGACGGCGTTCGCGCGACGACCGGCGTTCTGGCTGGAGGCGATCTCGAGGTACCGGATCACGGCATCGGGCGCGCCGAACTTCGCCTACGAGCTGATGGCCCGCGTCCTCGCCCGCGACCCCCGGCTCGACCTGAGCTCGCTTCGACTGCTCATCAGCGGCGGCGAACCGGTGAATGCCGACACCATGGCGCGCTTCACCGCCTCGGCGCGGCGATGCGGTGTGGAGCCGTCGGTGGTCGTGCCCGCCTACGGACTCGCCGAGGCCACCGTGGCGGTGACCATCGCGCCCCTCGGTGCCGGGGTCGTCGTGGACCGGGTCGATTCACTCGTCTTGGAATCGACCGGGCGGGCGATTCCGGCGGCGCCGGGCGCGCGTGTCCGGGAATTGGTGAAGCTCGGTCCCGCGGTGCGCGAGACCTCGATCCGAATCGTCGACCAGCGCACGGGCGAGCCGCTCGCCGAACGGACCGTCGGCCACATCGAGGTTCGCGGTCCCGCCGTTGTCGGCCACGGCTGGCTGCGCACGGGCGACATCGGCTATCTGACCGAGGACCGGCAGCTGGTCGTGTGCGGTCGGGCGAAGGACATGCTGATCGCCTGCGGCCGCAACATCTTTCCGCAGGACGTCGAGGCGGCGGCGGCCCGTGCGCCGGGAGTGCGTCCCGGTCGGGTCGCCGCGTTCGGGGTACCGGGCGAGCTCGGTGACAACCTCGTGCTCGCCGTGGAGTCGGACGGCGACGGCACCGACGAGCTTCGCCGCGACATTTCCGCGGCCGTTGTCGACGGCGTGGGCCTGCGTCCGCACGCCGTCATCGTGCTACCGCCCGGCGGCCTGCCGAAGACCTCGTCGGGGAAGTTGCGCCGTGCCGAGGCTCGCCGCCGCTATGCGGCGCAGGTACCGACCGGAACCCGGGAAAGGACATTCCAGTGACCACGATCGACCGCATCGACGTCCGCACGGCCGCGCCGGCGGCGAACCGGGAAAGGCTGCGCGCCGAGCTCGCGGACCTGGTGCACCACGACCCCGCGGCCCTTCCGGATACCGCTCGTCTGATCGAGGACCTCGGCCTGGACAGCCTCGCCATGATGACCGTGTCGGCGTGGTTGGGCTCGCACGGTGTACGCATGCGGACCGACCAGGGACGCCGCGGCACCGTCGGCGATGTCCTGTCGCTCGCGGAAACCGTTGCGGACAAACCCGTTCGGCTCACCATCCGCGCCCCGGCTGGGTCGTCGGGCCCGCACGTGGTCCCCGAACCACCACCGTCGCAACCCGATCCGCTCGCTCCTGTCCTTCAGAGCGCGGTGTTTCGGCTCGATGCCCTCCAACCGCTCGACACCGAATACCTCTACGCGCTCGCGGTTCGTCCGGAGAACTGCTTCCGCTGGCGCTACCGCGGGGTGCCACCGGCGCCCGAACGCTTCGTCGAAGAACTGTGGGCGCAGGTGGTGACGCAGTACGTCGTGCGTCGCCTCGACGACAACCAACCCGCCGGGCACGTCGTCGCCTACGGCGCCGATCGCAACGTCGGTCACGCCTACGTCGGCGCCGTCTTCGAGCCGACGTACGCCGGAACGGGACGGGCTGCCGAGGTGATCACCCTGTTCGTCCGATATCTGTTCCATACCTTCCCGTTTCGCAAACTGTATCTGGAGGTCCCCGGATTCAACTGGCCACAGGTGAGAAGTGGCGAGGGCCGGTACTTCCAGGTCGAGGGCCGACTGCGCGACCACGTCTACTACGCCGGGCGCTATTGGGACCAGTACCTCTGCGCGATTTACGCGGATCAGGCGTTCGAGGAACCGACCTCGGATTGTAAAGATGAAAGGAAACCGTCATGAAGTCGACCGTTCGCCGCCGGATGCTCGTCGGCGCATCCAGCCTCGGCGTCGCCGCCGCGGCCCTCGCGCCGTCCGGCGCATATGCCCAGGCCGCTCCGTCCTCGACACCGGAACCCCTGGCCGCGGCAAGGTTCGAGGTCGCCAACGACCGCACCCCGCTGCCGCCGTGCGTCGATGTCCGTCACTCGACCGATTGGCGCCAGAACAAATTGGACGTCAGGAACAATTGCAGCTACGGGGTCAACTGGTTCGTCGACAAGGAAGGGCCCAACCTGGATTGTCGGCATACTCCGGCAGGGGGCCGCGACCGCGTGACCTGGGGTATCCAAGACGCATACCACGGGACGTACAAGTGCGGGTGAGCGAGCGGGCGAATCCCAGGGCTTGCCCTGGGATTCGCCCGGCTACTCCTCGGCGAGGATCTCGACTCGCATGGCGGTCGAACCGATTCGGATCGTATCGCCGTCGGTGAGCAGGGTGTCGTCCACGATTTGTGTTCCGTTGACATAGGTTCCGTTCGCCGAGCCGAGGTCGACGAGCAGCATCCCGGCCTCACGAACGACGAGCCTCGCATGATGTCGGCTGACGCGCGCGTCGTCGACGACCAGATCGTTGTCCGGAAGTCGGCCGATCCGAATCCCGCTGTCGATCTCGACCGTTCGCCCGTCCGACAGGCGCAGTGCCGCGCGCGGTGCGGATTGCGTGGTCTCCAAAGTGGTTCCGCCGCGCGGTAACTCGATCGGCAGCAGCGGCTGCTGGCGTCGCACCTGCCGCTCGAGGGCAAGGGTGACCGGATCGGGATCGAGCCCCTCCAGCTCCGCCAGATTCGTCCGTAACCGTCGGCACGCGTCGAGCGCCTCGGCTTGCCTTCCGGCCAGATACAGCGCGGTCACGAGCCTGCGCCACACGGCCTCGTTGACCGGATGCTCGGCCGCCAGTGCGGCCATTGCGCCGACCGTCTCGGCCGCATGCCCCAGGGCGATCTCGGCGTCGACGCGGCCCAGCACCGTGGTCATGCGGCGGTCGACCAGCTCGGCCGCGAAGTTGTCGGCGAATTCGAGGTCACGCAGGTCGGCGAGCGGATCGCCGCTCCACTGCGCCAGTGCCGCATCGAAGTGCTCGAGCGCGCCGGCGTGATCACCGGCCGCGGCCGCCGCGGTGGCGGCGGCTCGCTCCGATTCGAAACGTGCTACGTCGCAACAGTTGTCGGGGAGGTCGAGCTGATAGCCCGGGTTGATCGTCCGAACGATCGCGGCCGGGTCGGTCCCGGCCGTGCGCAGGGCCTTGCGAATATCGGCGACGAACACGTGCAGGGTCGGGGCGAAGCGACGGGGCGGACGGCCGTTCCAGATGCCGTTGGCCAGCGCACGAGACGACACCACCCGACGCCGATTGACGGCGAGCATCGCCAGCACCGCCCGGGACTTGGTGCCACCGATATTCAGTGTCGAGCCGTCGACCAGCAGGCATACGGGTCCCAGCAAGCGCACATCCACCGACGGCACCTTCTCGTCGGGCATTTGTCCAGAATACCGTCGGCCGCAGGCGGTGGAGCAGCGAGTATTCTGGAATCCGTTCTCGCCCAGGAGGGGAGGTGCACGATGGCCGCCCCGTCGTTGCAGCGGGGCACCGTTTTCGCTGACCACATGATCGTGGAACGTCTCGGCTCCGGCGGTATGGGCACGGTGTACCTGGCACACCACCCGCGCCTACCCCGGTCGGTGGCGTTGAAGGTGCTGGATCCCGAGCTGGGTTCCGATCGTCGCTTCCGGATCAGGTTCGAGCGGGAAGCCGATCTGGTCGCCCAGCTCGAACATCCGAATATCGTCGGCATTTACGACCGCGGCATCGAAGGTGGGCTGCCGTGGATCTCCATGCACCACGTCCCCGGCGGTGACCTCGCGCGCCTCATCCGCCGACATCGGCGCGGCCTGGATCCGCGCCGCGCGGTACACATCGTGACCGAGGTCGCCAAGGGCCTCGACCACGCCCACCGGCGTGGCATCGTGCACCGAGATGTCAAGCCCGCCAACATCTTTCTCGGCACCGACGGCCGCGTGTTGATCGGGGATTTCGGTATCGCCCGCGCCACCGACGCGGAAGCCACCCAGACCGGCGGCCCGCCCATGCTCACCCGGGCCTACGCCGCGCCGGAACAGTGGGCGGGCGGTGGCACCGAACCGCGGACGGACGTCTACGCCCTCGGTGTCACGTTGTTCGAACTGCTCACCGGCCGGCTCCCGGGTACCGGTGTGCCGCAACGGCTCCCGCCGCGCCTGGCGGCCGTCATCGCCAAGGCCTCCGCTTCCGACCCGGCCGACCGCTACCGGTCCTGCGGCGAGCTGGCTGCCGCCGCGACCGCCGCGCTGTCGACGAACCCTCGCCGCCCCATCGCAGCGGTCGCGGCGGGCGCGACCGTGATCGCGGGGGCGGCCCTCACGGTCTGGAACCTCATGCGCCCCGACCTCGTCGACGGCGATCCGTGGCCCGCACCGGCGATGGTGGAGATACCCGGCCCACCGTTCCCGCTGCTGTGCCCCACGCCCTACCTGAAGTCCGACCGCGGCCCCAAAGGACTGTGTACCGCGGTCGACGCCGCCAAGAACGAGGCCACCTTCTACTTCTACTACCCGCGCACCGGGGAACGGGAGTACCGGGAAGGACCCTTCGCGATCGAGGGCCCGAGCGATCCCGTCAAAACGCAACGGGACGGCACCATCTATGTGAGCGGCCCCATTGTGAAGTCGCGGTTCATAGGCGCGGTCAATGTCGGGCACCGCTACGACGCCGACCGGGCGCACGGCGCCTTCGCCCGCGACACCTTCGGCGGCCTGTTGCCTTTCCAGTCCGCCTTCGAATCGCTACCGGTATGCCGCACCATCGCGGACTGCTGACCCCGATCCGGTCGTCACCGCCTGCCGCGCCGATGCGGGCTGGCCAGCGTGAGCTCGGAGGGTGAGAACGCGAGTGTGTCCGTGGATCCCGCCGGGCGCACCCGCAGATAGTCGGGTTCGGACGGGTCGGCCATGCCGACAACCTTTCCCGATCGGCCCGCCTCGATGCCGACCGCGGCGGCGGTGAACCACACGGTGGGTTTCTGTCCCGCCTCGATACGGGCGGCGAGCTGCCGGATCTCACTGTCCGACAACGACTTCGATGTGGTGCGAGGAAGCGACACGATGCACTCCGGACAAAACGGCGAAACCTGGTCTACTGACGAGCATGCCCGAGGGCGGCCCGGTCCGCCGAATGAGAGCGACGGCCCCGGCCCGCACTCGAACATGCGTTCGAGAACGAGGGTAGCCTACCGGAGTCGTGCTGCCTACCCGCCCACGGACCTCGCCCGCGCGTCCGCAGGCTCGACGACCAACGCCTCCGCGCTACCCGGCAGACGGCACAGGACCGTCCCGAGCACCCGTTCGGCCGGAACATAACCCACCCTGCGGGAGTCGAAACTCACCCGCTTGTTGTCCCCCAGCAGCACCAATCGACCTTGCGGCACAGATGTTTCCGGAACGCGGGCCAATGCCGGGACCTGTTCGCGCGGCACCGGGTCACCCGGGGCGGCGGCGACCCGCTTGATCATCCACCGGCGGGCGGAGAGCCCGGCGGCCGCGTGTACGCAGCGCCGCCACGGCTCGCCGCCGATCCCGAGGTGCTCCACCACGACGACATCGCCGCGCGCCGGGAGCCCGCCCCGACGAACCAGCACCCGATCACCGCTGCGATAGGCGGGCTCCATGCTCGCGCCGCGAACCGTCACCGCGACCAGTTCCCCCCGCAGCGCGGCGACGGCCAACCGCGTGACCGCACGCAGGGTTCTCATCGCTCCCATGCGAATTCCTGCTCGCCGACCACGCCGTCCCGATAGCCGGTGGCCTGCAGGGTGAACAGTTCGGCGTACCCGCCGCCCGCGGCCATCAGCTCCTCGTGGTTGCCCTGCTCCACGATTCGGCCCTCGGACAGCACGGCGATCCGGTCGGCCTCCCGGACCGCGCTCAGGCGGTGCGAGATGAGCAGGCTGGTCCGTCCGGTGCGGTGCCGCCGCAGTGAGCGGTGGATTTCGTGCTCGGCGGCGGCGTCGAGATCGGCCGACGGCTCGTCCAGGATCAGCAGCTCGCGTTCGTCGCGCAGGAAGGCGCGGGCCAGCGCGATCCGCTGCCACTGCCCGCCGGACAGCGAGACACCCGACGCCGGATCCTGCTTGTCCGCCTCCAGGAAGAACATGCGAGACAGCAGCGTGTCGTAGCCGCGCGGCAGTGCGGCCAGCGTCCGATGCACACCGGCGAGCTCCGCTGCCGCCCTGATCCGAGCGGGATCGGCCCGCCGCAAGTCACCGACGCCGATGTTCTCCGCGGCGGTCAGGTCGTAGTGCATGTAGTCCTGGAACACCGCGCAGATCCGCTCTCGCAGCACCGCGGGATCCACGTTCCGGATGTCGACGCCGTCCCAGAGGATCGCGCCCTCGGTCGGGTCGTAGAACCGGCACAGCAACTTCACCAGGGTGGACTTTCCGGCCCCGTTCAAACCGACCAGGGCCAGCGAAGTTCCATGGGGGATGCGCAGATTCACCCCGCGCAGCACCCACGGATGGTCCGGGCTGTAGCGGAACCACACATCCCGCAGCTCGATTCCGCGTCGCAGTCGCGGCAACTCGGCGGGTGGGTCGGCGACCGGCAGATCCCGGTCGGCCGCGACCACCGCGAGATAGTGGTCGAACATCAACAGCGCCTGATGCGATCGCGCCACCTCGCCGGCGAATGCGACCAGCCCGCTCTGCACTCCGGCGACCGCGGCGATGAAGAGCGTGACCTTGCCGACGGAGAACCTGCCGTCCAGCGCCCCCGAGACCGCCCAGAACAGGCCGCCGGATGCCACGATCACACCCAGCGTCGCCGAGGCCGCCTGGATGCCCACCTCGCGCCGGTCCACCAGCTGCCGGGCCAGGTTCGCCGCGCGGCGGTCGGCCCGCATGCGTTCGCGCAGGAATGCGCCGATCGCGAACAGCCGCACCTCTTTCGCCGCTTCGACACTGCTCAGCAGCCTGCCGTAGAAGACCTCCCGCCGCTCGATGGGTCCGATGGTCCACAGCATCGTGGCCCGCTGCCGGGACAGCCAGATCTCGGCCGCCAGGGTCGGCACACCGGCGGCCAGCACGATAGCCGCGATCACGGGACTGAACAGCAGCAGCGATCCGAGGAATCCGGCGATGGTCAGCACCGCCGTGACGAGGCCGAGCACACCGTCGACGACGGCGCCCGGTGTCGCACCACCGGCCTGCTGGGCCAGCCGCAACCGATCCAGAAAGCGGGGATCCTCGAAACGACCCAGCCCGCCGAACCTTTCGACGGTCGCGAACAGCCGATCCTGGGCGACGAGCCCGACCTCGCGATCCAGCTGCGCCCGCAGATACCGCGTCAGCTGCGGGCCGACGGCCGCCGCCGCGCCGGTCACGCCCAAACCCGTTGCCAGCCATAGCAGAACGGTGGGCTGCGCCTTGGCCACGAGCGAGTCCAGCAGCAGGGTCGTCAGCCACGCCCCGACCACCGGTAGTACGCCGATGATCAGACTGCACGCCAGATGGAATGCCAGAATGCCCGGCGCGGCCGTCACGGCGAGCCGACCGGCCGCCCGGATGCGCGGTGCCACGGCGGCCGGTCGGCTCATGCGGCGGTCCTCGCGGGCTGCTCCAGATCGACCCTATTCGTCTTCACCACCACCGAATTCCCCTTGCCGGGACCGACCTTGACCAGGGTCGGGAAGGCATGCGCCTGGAACGCCGCGGCCATTGTTCCGTCGGTGCCGTCCAGCACCACCCGCGACACCGGACGCAACGCGGCCACGAACTCCGTCGCCTCCTCGGGTGCGCCGACCACCACCGCCACCGGACGTGGCGTCCCGGCGGCGGTGGCTCGGGCGTGCTCCACGAATTTCGGCAGCTTGGCCTGGCACGGCGCGCAGGTCGGCGAGAAGAACGCGACGAGGGTCTCGTCGGCCAGCAGATCGGTGCGCAACGGTTCGCCGTCGACGGTGGCGGTCTCGAATTCGCCGACCTGCTCACCGATTCCTATGATCGGGGCCTCGCCCCGATTGGACAGCAAATCGGTGTGCTCGCGCAGCCGCGCGATCACACCCACGGTCAGTATCAGGTTCAGGATGCACAGCGCGCCCACCAGTACAACGCCGAAAATAAGGAAATTCATTGCGATTCCTCGTCTCTCACCGGGCGCCGACGGCAGCGCCAGGAACTTTCTCGATCGGCTGGAACAATTCGACGATGTGATCCGCGAAGACGACCAGGCAACCGGTCAGCACTCCACCGAGAACGGCGATGGTCGCCGCGCCGAATTGCGCGGTATCGGCCGCCCGGCCCGACAACAGCGCCGCGGCGCCGATGGCCGCGACGAGGGCGAGGACCAGATTGCGCCCGGCCTGCCAATAACTCATCGGAGTACTGGACCGACCGAAACACCGGCACGGCTCGCGCACCCCACGGTGCACCGCCGACGCCACCGCGACCGCGAACACCGCGAGCATGACCGCGGCCGAAACCAACCCGATCGCCCTGGCCTCCCGGAGGGGGTTCGCGAGCAGTACGCACACCGCGACCTCGACCGCGACGATCGAAACGGCCAGTTTGCGTGTCATATTCGAGGGAACCGCCCGCATGCCGCGCACCGACTCGGTGAATGCCGCGAGCGATCCGCGCCGCGCGAGCTTGCCGAATGCCGACACGAGGAAGATCGTTCCGATCAGACAATTCACCCCGATAGCCAGATACTGCACCGGTACACCTCTCGATAGATTTCCGTCCCGGGTTGGGCCGCATCGAAACCGCGCCGGTAGCCACGGCCCAACCCGAGAGTTCGCGATTACAGGCAGCGGATGTCGTAGCAGCTACCGGTGTCGCAGCAAACCCCGGTGCACGGCCGGCCGTTGCACTGCCAGCACTTCTTCCAGCTGCCCGGCCAACACTTGGCCTCCATGGCCTCGGCCTCGACCGCGGGCACGAACTTGCCGAGGAGTGTGGCCCCCAGATTCTCGATCGCCTTCAACATTCGGAATCTCCTTGTCTCATTTCCGTCAACCCGCCTGGGTGACATCAACAACGTTGCCCGCAATATCCGGCCGAGTATTGAAGGAATTCGCAACGGCGACAGCCGGTTCCAGGTCCGAAAGTGTGGTAGTCGCGGCCGCGCAGGCCCGATGCCAGGCGGGCTCGCGGGTGACCAGGGCGCGGGCGGCGAGATGCTGGCGCGGGGTGCGCCCCACCATGGCCCGCATCTCGCGAGACAGATGCGCCTGATCGCTGAAGCCGCAGGCCATGGCCGCGGCGGCGGGTTCGGCGGTGCGGTCGAGTTCGAACAGGGTGCGGCGCAGGCGCAGCACCCGGGCCGCGGTCTTGGGACTCAGGCCGATCTGTTCGCGGAACCGGTTGTCCAACTGCCGCCAGCCCCAGCCGGTGCGGTCGGCGAGGCGGCGGATCGGTATGGTCCCGCCGCTCGCGGCCAGCAGGCGCCAGGCCCACTCGATCTGGGGCGCGCACCGCGGGGCGTGCTCGAACCAGCGCAGGAGCGTGGCGTCCACGAGTGCGAATCGCTCGGCCCAGGAACGGGTTTCGGTGAGTCGCTCCGCCAGTTCCCGGACCCGGCCGCGGGGCGCCACCAGTCGGTCGGCCAGCTCGTACATGGGGTCGGAAAACAGCGAATAGGCCGCCCAGGGCTCCAGCATCACCTCCACGCCCGCCAGTCGGCCATTGTGCTCGGAAACCCTTGCGCCGGTGCGCAATCCACCGATCGCGGGCCCTTGGATTCGACCGCCGCCACGATGGCCGGCCAGGCGCACCGACAGGTTCTCGTCGAACAGCCACAGCGACACCACGCCGTCGGGAGCGTCCCACCGTCGCCTCCCTTTCTCCAGATCGAACCGGAATCCCCGGTAGCCCAGCACCCCGGGCGACAACCGGGGATGCGGGCGGGCGGAGGCCCATTCCCACGTCGAGTCGGGGCAGATCGAACATCGCATGAATCGCTCCCTTTCGTGCATCGGAGTTCACGCCTGCCTTCCGAAAGCGTTGGGAGGCAGGCAATGCGCGCGAACCACGGCCACCGCCCCCTCGTCCAGGGCGCGAGGCGGTGGCCGGGCTTCTCGGGCGCTAGCCCGCGGTGTTCAGGGTCGGCATCTTGACCGCCTTGACGGCGTTGGCGACCTCGGTGCAGTCGGCCTCGGTGGTGCCCGCGACCCTGTTGGTCACGTTGGCCCTGCACGCACTGGTCAGCGTGCTGCCCAGGGTGCGGTAGGTCGCGTTGGCGGTCAGCATCGTCTGGGTGGTCCAGTACAGTGCGGCGGCCTTTTCGATGCCGATACCGGATACGGTGACGCCGTTGTGTTTTCCGCCGTCGACCATGAGCTGGGCGGCCTTGTTGCCGACGCCGCTGTTGGTGTGCACACCACCGCTGTCGGCGGTACCGGTGTACCAGTAGGCGCCCCGGTAGGTATCGGGCTGGCGGTGTGCCTTGGGGTTCTTCATGTCCCGGACGACTCCCGCGGCACTGCAGGCGCCGAGCTTCCACCGGTTGGCCGGGGTGTTGCATTTGTTCGCGGTGTCGGTGAGGAAGACGAGTTCGCCGAAGATGTCGGACATCGACTCGTTGATGGCGCCGGGCTCGTTGCGGTAGACCAGCCCGCTGGTGTGCTGGGTGACGCCGTGGGTGAGCTCGTGGCCGACGATGTCCTCGGTGGCCATGCCCTCGGCGAAGGCCATGGTCCCGCCCCGCCACATGGCGTTGACCCGGACGGTGGCACGCAGGGCCTTGCCGTGCTCATCACCGGCGTCGGTGCCGAGGAGTGCGGTGAGATCCTTCAGCTGGGTGTGCTTGCGGTAGAACCCGTCGGTGTTGCCGAGGTAGTCGTACACCTCGTCGACGTCCTTGATGCCGGTCGGTGACTGGCCCTCCACACGGGCGGGTGTCACACCGTTCGGGCCGCCGCATACGGGGTCTTTCGGCCCATTCGGATCGGGCGGCTTGTTCTCGGCATCGCACACCACCCGGGTGAGATGCATTGTGGTGTCCCAACTGTCGAGCACCCTGCCGGTGTCGGTGGCATCGACGAAAACGACGAATCGGCCGACTTTGTCGCCCTCGACCTCGACCTTGAACGCGGGCACGGCGACGCCCGTGCCGTCCGGTGCGGCCGCCAGCTTCGCGTCGTACCAATAGGGCTCGATCGCACCGGGAGTCAGCTTGCCGGGCGAGGTCTTGGCTCGCTCGGCGATCGCCCGCACCGCCGTCTCCGCCACCGCCCGCGAGGGTTCGGTGGTGGCGAAGCGGCCCTGCGACCTCTGGGTCAGCGACCCGGCGGCCGAGACCAGCGAGCCGTCCTCGGCCAGCAGCTGTGCGACCGAGGCGCCGAATACCGGCACCGAGTCGATCTCCTGGCGCAACCGGACGGTGGCGCCCGCACCCACGGGCAAAACCTGGTCGACCACCAGGGTGCCGATCTGGCGGCCGGTGAACATCTTCGCCACGCCCGGGGCGTGGGCCCGGGCGGCGGCGGGGGCCTCGCGCGGAGTGCCGGACGGGACCGGGAGCGGCTGCTGGGGCACCACCTGCTGGGTCGTGCCCTCCGGATCCTGCAGTACCGCTTTGGGAACGGCGATCAGATCCGAACTGTGCGGCGGGGGCGTGGGCGGCTCGCCGTAGGCGCTCGTCGACACGAAAATCGTTGTGGCCAGCATGATTACGGAGAGGGCGGTGTAGCGTGCCGCCCGCTTTCTGGGATCCATACTGCTAGATGGAATCATGGGAGCAGCGGAACTGGGTTCGAAATATGTTGTGGTACAACGGTTTACGGAAAACCGGCTGGTTTACCCCGCCTACCGTGGTTTACCTGGAAGGTAAACCTCCGACGGAGGCGATCGGGCGGAGCGGCCGCCTTCGGCGACCCGACCACTTGTCGGCCAGGATGACGACCGGATGGTTCCGTGCGATGCTCGGCCGATGACGTGGTCGATTCTGAGTGGATTCGTGCTGGCGGTGACGTTGGCGGCGATGGTGCCCGGTCCTACCACCGCCCTGGTGATTCGACGCAGCGCACTCGGTGGTGCGCGGGCGGCGGTGCCGATCATCGGCGGGATGGAGATCGGCATCTACGGGTGGGTCGTTGCCTCGGCGCTCGGATTGTCGGCACTGGTCGCGGCGAGCAGTGCCGCGTTCGTGGTGATCCGGATCGTGGGGGCGGTGGTGTTGGTCGTGCTGGGCGTACAGGCCTGGCGTGCGGCCCGGCATCCGGTCGCCGAAGCGGTGGACGAGCGTGCCGTCGGCGCGACGATGTGGCGTGCCGTCTCCACCGGGCTGCTCACCAATCTGACGAATCCGAAGGTCGCGGTCTTCGCCTTCGCCTTCTATCCGCAGTTCGTCACCGCGGGAGCGGATATCCTCACCACCACCCTGCTGCTCGGACTGCTGCATGTCGTCATCGACACCGTGTGGTTCCTGGTGGTCGCCACGTTCGTCGGCCGTGCCCGCGCCTTCTTCACGCGAGCACGGGTGCGGCAAGGGCTGGAGCGGGTCACCGGCACGGTACTCATCGCCCTCGGCGCCCGGCTCGCGCTGGGTGAGGTGTGACGTCCAGGAACTCGTCGGGGACTCAGGGGAGCGCGCGCACCCGTTGCCCACCAGGGAGGACGGGGGTGATCAGGGCTGTGCGGGCATCGAACCGAGCGGCCGCCGCGTCACGGTCTCCGGCAGCACCCAGACGCTGGCCAGCGTGCACAGGGCCATGAGCATCAGGAATCCGGATACCGCCGCCGTGCCGCCGGTCGCGGCCAGCAGCGCGGTCATCAGGAATGGGGTGCCGCCGCTGACCAGGATCGCGGCCAGCTGATAGGCCAGGGTAATGCCCGAATAGCGGATCCGCGGCTCGAACATCTCGGCCAGGAACGCGGCCACCGGCCCGTACAGCAGACCGCCGCCGATACCGCTACCGACCAGTGTCGCCAGCACGATGGCGACAAACGAGCCGGTGTTCACTAGCCAGAAGTAGGGAAAGGCCCAGACGGTCATGATCGCCGCACCGGCCAGCATGAGCGGGCGGCGGCCGTACCGGTCGGACAGCGATCCGGCGAGGTAGCAGACCGGAGCGGACGCGGCAGAGGAGAGCATCGATACCGTCAGCAGCTCGTCCCGGGCCAGTCCGAGTTCGCGGACGCCGTAGTCGAGCAGGCCCGCGACGCTGATGTAGAAGCTGGCGTTGCCGCTGAACAGCAGGGCCGCGCCGAGCAGCACCCGCTTCCAATGTCTGCTCAGTACTTCGAGAACGGGCGCCTGGGCCACGGCGTTCGAGGCGTCGAGGGCGCGCGCCCGCAGTCGGCGGAACTCCGGCGAGTCCTCGATCCGGAGCTGGATGAACAACACCACGGGGAACAGCAGGACGCTGGCCAGAAACGGTATGCGCCAACCCCATTGGAGGAAGGCCGGGCCGGAGACCAGCCGTCCCACGAGCAGGAAGGCCCCGGTGCCCAGCAACAGCCCGAAGGGCACGCCCAGCTGTCCGAAGGTGCCGGCCCGGCCCCGGCGGTCGGGCCGGGTGGTCTCGGTGAGCAGCAGGGTGACTCCGCCCCATTGGCCGCCCACCGCGATGCCCTGCAGAAATCGCAAGGTCACCAACAGGATCGGCGCCGCCGTCCCGATCGTCGCGGCGGTCGGCAGCAGGCCGATGGCGCAGGTCGCCGCCGCGACCAGGGCCAGACAGGTGACGAGCGCGGGCTTGCGTCCGACCCTGTCGCCGATGTGCCCGAAGATCAGTCCGCCCAATGGCCGGGCGATGAATCCCGCCCAGAAGGTGCTGAAGGACAACAGCGTTCCCACCAGCGGGGAGGAGCCGGGGAAGAACAGCGTGCCGAAGACCAGGGCCGCGGCGGTGCCGTAGATGAAGAAGTCGTACCACTCGATCGAGCTGCCGATCAGGCCCGCGGCCATGAGTTTACGCAGCTTCCGCTGATCCGATGTGGTGGCAGCAGCCGGCTCCGATGTCATGGCGATCTCCAGATGGGCAGGGGGCAATTATATTGGCCGACTGGATGAATGGGCGGGTAAACGGCGCGGGCCGCGATCGGGTTGTCGGTCATGGGCTTTCGTCGTCGATCGGTGTGCTTGTCGATGACCGTGACGGACCGTTTACGGCGCTTCGGTGAACCGTTCATCACGCGGCCCCGTGCTCGGTCCTTCCGCCGCCGATATCCTCCGCCCACTCGTTCGGTTCGGCGACCGCCACGGCGTTGCCGCCCCGGCGTTTCGCTCGATACATCGCGGCGTCGGAGCAGCGCAGCACGCGGTGGCCGGTACTCGGGTCGTCGGTGTGCGAGGTATCGACGACCGCGATTCCCACGCTGGCGGTGATCGTGATCGGCAGCCCGGGCATCGTCTCGACGGCGCGGCGCAATCGATCGGCGACCGCGACCGCGGGCTCCTCGCGCAGGCGGCCGACGACCACGAATTCCTCGCCACCGGTACGCGCCACGAGGGAGTCGGCGTCGGCCGCCGCGCGCAGATGCGCCGCGGCCCGCCGCAGGACCTCGTCGCCGGCCGGGTGGCCGAAGGTGTCGTTCACGATCTTGAATCGGTCCAGGTCCAGCGTGGCGGCGTAGACCGAGCCGTTCGCGCCGGGGGTGAGGTACCGCCACAGGTAGTAGTCGAGCCCGCGTCGGTTCAGCAGCATGGTGAGCGGGTCGATCAGCGCGTTGAGCCGCCACAGCCAGCGGCAGAACTGGGCCGTCGGCAACCCGATCACGTTCAGCGAGACCGAGATCAGCACAATGGCGGCGCCGAGCCGATAATCACCGGCCGCGGCGCCGGTATGCGCCGGATCGTCGATGGCCAGCAGGACGACCAGCGCAAGTATCGATACCGACGTCCAGCCGACATGCGCGGCCAGCACCCGCTGCCCGTGGAATGCGCCCACGTACAGTCCCGGGACCGCCAGCAGGGTGGTCACCAAGGCGCCGTAGAGCCGGTTCTCGGCAGCCACCGCACCGAAGGTGATGGCGAGGTCCGCACCGGCGCACCAGAGCAGTGATTCGGCTCGACCCGGCCACGGCAGCAACCACCAGCGCAGCGCCCACATCGCCGTCAATGCCACGATGAGGGTGCATCCCGCCGCGAAGAACGCGTTGCGCGGCCCGATGTGCGACATCATCGACAGGATGGTCACCAGTGACATCACCGCGCCCCCGGCGCCGATCATGAATTTCACCGGTCGCACCGCCGAATGGAACTCGAGCACGGCGACCAGCCCGCGGTAATCGACCCGGTCGTGCCACCAGGTTCGAAGCAACGATTCGTCGAACATTCGCCACCGCCTCGCACCATTGCTGTAGCTGGAGCGTAGCTGCGATGTCATGGATTTCGGTCCGGGCGGAGTCGACCGGTTATCCGCGCGCGGATTCTTGTTACGGGATTTTGACCAGTATCTCGCGTGCTGTTCACCCGACGCGCTTCGGTGACCGAGTTCGGGTCTACGAGAGTAGGCTCTGTTGTCGCAGGCCGAGAGTTTGCTGAAGGAGGCGATCTTCATGCGAAGAAAGGGTCTTGTCGGAATTCTCGCTGCTCTGATCATCGGTGGCTGGGGTGTCACGGCGAGCGGTGCCGTGGGCGATCCGCCGGATATGGATGTGTGCCCGAACCCGGCCCTGCCCACGGGCGATCCGTACTGCCCACCGCCCGAGGACGAGCACTCGGATGTCTTTCCCAGCGACGGCGTGCCCGATCATCCGCCCGCGTACGATCCTCCGTTCCCGTGACGTCAGAAGGTGAACTGGTCGCCGTAGGCGGCGGTCTGGACGGTGCCGGTGGCCGTGGTCACCGAGGCACTGACGAACGGCACGGCGGAGACCGGGGACATGCACTGCCCGACGTCGAGGGCGGCATGGTTGACGGTGACGCTGTACGGAAATTCGGATCGACTGTTCATGGGTGCGGAGGCGAGGGCCATCGGCGCCACCTGTCCCGGTGTCAGGGTGATCGACAGCGATTCCGACACGCCCGCTCCGACGCTGACGCCGGGGGCCGGGGCGATGGCGACCGTCAAGCTCTGGTTGGGTGACAGGCCCACGCTGACACCGCCGCTCGCGCTCACCCCGCAGCCGACGATGAATCCGGCCGTGACGATTCCCTCCTGAATCGGAGCACCGGAAACGGTGACCGAATAGCGGCCACCGACATCGGCCCCGTGCGCGAACGGAACGCCGCTGGGCAGGCGGTTGCCCGCCGGTGCCCAGAAGATCTCGTCGACCGAGGCGATCAGGTCGACCCCGGCCCCCGTCACCGAGGCGTCGGCGGCGTACGCCGGGCCCGCCGTATTCGGCAGCGGCGCCCCGCCGCCGACGGCCCAGCATGCGCACAGTCCTATTGCCGCCCACCGTCGCACAGTGCATTCTCCTGAGTAGATTCCACTCACCTGGTTCGTGACGCCCGCGCCTTGGATCGCAGGGTCCGATGCTACAACCGGACGCGGCGAAAGTGATTGAAGACGCCCGGGACTCGATCCCGCATGTCGTCATCCGCGGGCGGGGTAACAGCCGGTGAGTCGGGCTGTCGGACTACGCTTGCCGGACGGGTAGGCAGGAGTGGGGCAAAGGCGGGTGCGAATGCGGGCCTCGATTACGGTCTTCTTCGGTGCGCCGACGAAGCTGATGCTTGCGGTATCGGGATTTGTACGGTCCCAAGCCTTTTCCGGACGCGACGCTGCTGTTCTATGACAACGGGCTGTACGCGATCCTGTCCGAAGGTGAAAACCATTACGGCACCTACGTCATCGGCCGCGGCGACTTCGGTCACGACGAGTTCGAGATCGACTTCATCTCCTTGCCGTCGGCCGATTGGAACGGCAGGGCGGTGCGACACGAACTGCGATTCGACTGTCGCACAGTAAGTTTCGTCCAGCAGCTGACCAATCCCGACGATCCGAACGTCGCGCCGCAACGGGGGACGTTCACGATCACCGCCAACCCGGTCGCGGACCCGACCACCCTGACCTGGGAGCACGCGCGACAGCTCGGGGTCACCCCCGAAGCCGACCGAGGCTGACGGCGACGTGCACGGCTTCGGGCGCTCAGCGGACGCCCGGCTCGTCGGCCTGGTACGGCGGGGCGGGCTCGTACTGCATGTAGCGCATCACCTCGCGGGCGTGGTCGCGGCCGTGTAGCTGCCCCACCAGCCACAGCGCCATATCGATGCCCGCCGAAACCCCTTGGCTGGTAGCGAGATTCCCCTCGATGACATACCGGGCGTCCGAGACCAGCGTGACATCGCCCCTGGCGCGCACGGACTCCTCGAACATGTGATGCGTGGCGACGCGATGGCCGCGGGCCGGACCCGCCTCGCACAGCAGCTGCACGCCGGTGCAGACGCTGGTGATCCACTCGGCCGCCGCAGCGGTCCTGGCGATCCACTCCAGGGTCGCGGAGTTGCCGAGCTCTCGCTTGACGCCTTTGCCGCCCGGCACCAGCAGCACGTCCAGCGGCGGGTGGTCGTCGAGGGTGTGATCGGGTAGCACCCGCATGCCGCGGACGCAGCGCACCGGATCGGATCGCTCGGCGATCAGCACGGCGCTGTCGGCCCCGTCGCGCACCGCCGCCGACGAGGTGAACACCTCCCACGGGCCGACGAAGTCGAGCTCCTCGACATCGTCGAAGATCAGCAGACCGTACCGTGTCACGCCCTGCTCCTTTCGCACGACCCACGTCCACGACCACGGCTCCGGGACGAGCATAGGCCAGCGGCGCGAAGTGAACCCTTCCGCCGCCCGGGCCGTGCCGCCGGCCCGCGGATCAGGCGGTGAGCATCGCCTCGAAGTGTTGAGCGAACAGGTATGCGTCGCCGGGCCATCGGGCGGACAGATAGTTGCGGTCCCGGACGATGAAGGCTCCGGTGTGGTCGGTGGCGGTGCCGTGCCGGGTCAGGACGGGTTTGCCGCGGACGAATTGGCTGTCGTCGGCGAGGGCGGTGCGGACCTCGTCTTCGACGTACGCGGGGTAGGTGCGGTAGTAGCGGCCGCGCCGCCAGGCGGTGAGGAAATAGCCGGTTCGTTCGAGGTATTTCGGGAGACAGGTTGTCTTGCGGTCGTGCAGGACGCTGTGGCCGGTGCCGGGGTCGATGGCGCGGGCCAGCAGGACCACGCCGTGGCAGATCGCGCCGACGGGGCGGTGCAGTTGCCAGAAGGCGGCGATCCTCTGTTGCAGGACAGTGGATTCGAGGTATTGGCGAACACCGGAGGCGTGTCCGCCGGGCAGGAGGAGTCCGTCGTATTCGATGGGATCGATGTCCTCCCACGCGATGGTGTCGGCGAACTCGCTACTGAGTTGCAGGCGGCGATAGAGTTTTTTGGCCTCGGGTTTCGCGCCGAGTCGGCCGAAGAGTACGCCGGTCAACAGCAGGGGATCGGCGGCGGGCCACGTCCCGCGGTGTTCGGTCGCGAATACGACCCGGTGTCCGGCGGTGGTCAGGATGTGCCAGGGGACCGCGACCTCGGTGACGTCGAAATCGGTATCCGGTAGGGGGAGTAGGACCTTCACGATCATTCCTTCCTGGCGGAGGTGAGCCCACGCCATAAGGGTTAATTGCCAGGCATTTGCTGGAGTATGACCCGTGTCACTTTACGTTCCGGCGATGCCGCTGAGCTGCGTGGATGACTTCTCCGCGTGGATTCGCCGCGGATTGCGCGCGGCGAATATTTACGGGCGCGGCTCTTGTTCGTGAGACGATGAGTGCCGATTTGTTTCGAGCGTATGCCGAGCGCTGACAGGGGGAGAGCCCGTGACCGAGGCCGTGGTGAATGCGCTGACCGCTCTGGTCGCGCCCGATGCCGAATTGGTTCGCCACCTCGGGGACGGCGATGAGGTCACGGCCCGGATCGTGGCCGCCGCCTACGAGCAGATGGCGGTGGTGGGGTGGCGGCGCTGCACGATGGACGACGTGGCCCGGCGCGCCCGGCTGGGCCGCGCGACGGTGTATCGGAAGTTTCCAACGCGGCAGGCACTGCTGGACGCGGTCGTGCTGGCGGAGGTGCGCAAGTATCTGGCCGACAGCACCGCCGCGGTGTCGGCGCAACCGACCGTCGCCGACCGGATCGCCGAAAGCGCCGCCCACACCATGGAATTCCTGCGGGGGCATCGGGTGCTGCGCAGGCTGCTGGAAACCGAACCCGAATCCGTGCTCCCCGCCCTGACCACCCACTCCGGCCCGCTGCTGGATCTGGTGCGCGAATTCTGCGTGGCGGTGTGGCGGCGCGAATTGGCCGGGGACACACCGATATCCGAAGAGCGCGAGCAGCATCTGCGCACGGTCGCCGAGCTGCACATTCGAATCACGCTGTCGTTCATCCTCGGCGAGCACACGTCGATCCCGCTCGACACCGCCGAACAGGCGCGCGAATTCGCCCGGACCTATCTGGCCCCGATGCTTCTCGACGGCCGCTGGTGAGCTACCCATAACCGTGACGCTTGTTCACCTGCATTACCGGATGCTACCTTCATCTCGAGACACGGATACGAAATCTGTCTCACCTGTCCTGAACGGGAGGTCAGCCGATGGCACTGCTCGACATCCACCGTGACGGCGCGGTCGTCACCGCCGCGATGAACAATCCGCCCTTCAACTTCCTCACCAGCGCACTCGTCGACGAACTCGACGCTTTGCTCGATGAGGCCGAGGCCGATCCGGCGATTCGCGCCGTCGTGCTGACCAGCGCGGTGCCCGGGGCATTCGTCAGTCACTACGACGTCGCGGAAATCCTCGAGGGCGCGCGGCGCGTCGGCGTCACCGTCGGCCCGATGCTCACCCGCTGGGGGGCGAGCCTGGTTCGTGCGGTGAACCGGGGCCGGGCGATGCGGCGGTTGCTCGAGCGGACCCCGGCCGCCGGCATCGTCACCCTGCTGCGTTTCCACAGATTGACCGAGCGGATGCGAGATTCCGACCTGGTATGTGTGGCCGCGATCGGCGGCATGGCCCTCGGCGGCGGCTGTGAACTCGCGCTGGCCTGCGATATCCGCCTGATGGCCGAGGGGCCGCACGGGATCGGTCAGCCCGAAGTGCTGCTCGGACTCGTACCCGGCGGGGGCGGCACGCAGCTGCTCACGCGCGCGATCGGCGCCGGGCGCACGGTCGAACTCGCCTTGGAGGGACGTCCGCTGACCCCGGCACAGGCCGCGGCCTGCGGCCTGGTCCACCGGGTCGTGGCCCCCGAGGCGCTGCTCGAAGAGGCGCAGGGGATCGCCGCCCGCCTGGCGACCCGCTCACCGGCCGCCGTCAAGGCCATCAAACACGCGGTATACCGATACGGCAGCCAGTCGATCGGTCGAGGCCTGGAATACGAACGCGCACAACTACTTTCCCTCGCCAGCCGCACCGACACCCAGCACGCGATCACCGCCTACCTCGCCCTGGTCCGCCAACACCTCGAGCAGGGCGGCGGCGTCGAGGACTTCGCCGACAAATACCTGGCCGCCCTCATCGCGGGGACGCCGGTGACCGAATCACTGCGGTCATCGCGAGTGTCGTAGCGAGGTGGAGGTCGAGCTGGGCTCCCATGGTGTGCAGATGTGGTCTTTCGGCCACGGCGCGACGCGGCCGCGGGGTGAATCCATAGCACCAGCCGCAGTAGGCATCGAAGACGTGGATCAGTTGGGCGGTACGGGTTTTCCTGACAGCTCCTGAGATCGTCGGGGGACAGGGCCGGGGGCGGTCGCGCGAGGGACCGCACCCGGCCGGTCGAGTTCGGGTCAGGCGGTGGTGAGCTGCCGGGTCATCTGGAGAAGCTCCTCGACGTGGTAGATCTCGGTGATCCTGCCGCCGACGACGCGGACGATGTCGGTTCCGTTGAACGCCACGGGCTTTCCGGTGGCGCTCACTCCGAATGCGTCGCCGGTGTGGCGGGCGGTCATCTGCCAGTGGTTGATCACCCAGCCGTCGGGCAGCTCGGCCTGGAACAGGATCCGGTGCTCGGTATCGGTGAATCCGTCGCGGACCTCCGCGATGAGATACCGCATGCCCTCGATCGCGCTGGCCGCCCCGGGCACGGGGTTGTGATCGACGAGGTCGACGGCGAAGACCTCGTCGACGCCCGCGACATCGCCGGTGTCGTAGAGCTCGTAGTTGCGGTTGGCGACCCGCAGCGCGGCGGTCGCGGCCGTGCGGGCCATCTCGCGCGAGGTATTGGCCCGCGGGTCGATGTCGACGGTCACGGTATCGGTCATGATCTTCTCCTTCGGATTTGCCGGTAGGGGCGTGACCGCTATAGTTCCCTTTGGGAATCAGTTACTTCAAATGAACTATTGGAGCCGCGGTGAGTGACGTCGACCACGAATTACCGGAGTGCCCGATCGCGCGGTTCCTGACCGTGCTCGATGGCCCGTGGGCCACCCTGATCGTGCGCGAACTGCTGACCGGCCCCAAACGGTTCACCCAGCTGCGCGCCGCGCTGCCGGGCATCAGCCCGAAGACCCTGTCCTCGCGCCTGCAGCGCTTCCAGGAGACCGGCCTGGTGATCCGCACCGCCTACGCGGAGATCCCACCGCGGGTGGAATACGAACTCACTCCCGCCGGTCGTCGCCTGGACGTGGTGCTGGCCACGATGGCCGAATGGGCCGAACGAGACCTGCCCCGCGCCACCGTCGGCACGGCCGCTGGCCCCCTCGGCTGATATCGACTGAGAGTCGCTTGCGCCGCCAAGATCACGGCGGCTTCACGATTCGCGCACACCGGTACGTCGCCCTGTATTCGATGATCCTGCTGGTTTCGCGCTACGCCACCTTCCTCGCCCCCGGCGCCTACAGCGGAGTGGTGAACTGGCGGGATATTCTGTTGCCCAGACTTCTGTTCTAGCCGGTGTTCACCCGGGTTGTGTTCGGCGCTACTTTCGGCTGTTTCGGACTGTGAGGGATCCGCAGCGTTCTCGCGTCATCGATGATGGGAGGGTCCGTGCCTTTCGCCGACTATCAGAATGGGATCTACCTGCAGGCGCTCAGCGGTAATCCGCCCGAGTTTCCGATGGCCTACGCGGAGCTGGAGGCCAAGGCCGTGGCCGCGCTGCCCGCCTCGTTGCAGTCGTTCATCGGTGGCGGTGCGGGTGATGAGTTCACCCAGCGGCGCAATGTCGAGGCATTCGCCGAGTGGGGGCTGGTACCGCGCATGCTGGCGGGGGCGACCCAGCGCGATCTGACGGTGGAGCTGTTCGGGCACACCTACGCAAGCCCGCTGTTCATGGCGCCGGTCGGGGTCATCGGACTGGTGCCCGAGGACCACCACGGGGATATCGCCGTCGCGCGGGCGGCCGCGAAAACCGGTGTGCCAGCGATGTTCTCCACCCTGATGGAGGATCCGCTCGAAGAGGTGATCGCCCACACCGGCGACACCCCTGCCTTCTTCCAGCTCTACACCCCCAAGAATCGGGACGTCGCGGCGAGCCTGGTCGGCCGCGCCGAGCGGGCGGGATATCGGGCCATCGCGGTCACGCTGGACGCCTGGATCACCGGCTGGCGTCCCCGCGATCTGGCCACCGGCAACTTCCCGCAACTGCGCGGGCACGTGCTGAGGAACTACACCAGCGACCCGGTGTTCCGGACCCTGGTCGACTCCGACGACCCGCGCGATGTCGTGCCGGTCTGGGCTCCGATGTTCGGCAATTCCCTGTCCTGGTCCGATCTGGAATGGCTGCGCGCGCTGACCGATCTGCCGCTCGTGCTCAAGGGCATCTGTCATCCCGACGACGCCCGCCGTGCGATCGATCACGGTGTCGACGGCATCTACTGCTCCAATCACGGTGGGCGCCAAGCCAATGGCGGGCTCAGCACCCTCGAATGCCTGCCCGGCATCGTCGAGGCGTGCGACGGCCGGGTACCGGTGCTGTTCGACTCCGGTGTGCGGTCGGGCACCGACCTGATCAAGGCGCTCGGACTCGGCGCGACCATGGTCGGCGTCGGCAGGCCGTATGTGTACGGACTGGCACTGGGCGGCGCATCGGGAGTCGAGCACGTGTTGCGCATGATGCTGGCCGAGGCCGACCTGCTGATGGCCGTCAACGGGTATCCGGATATCGCGTCGGTTCGTGCCAACATGCGGCGGGTGACCGCAGTCTCGTAGCGGGGACCGGCACAAATTGTGTCACCCCCGGTCCGGTCGAGTGGTCGAGCGCTGGCGTCGGTCGGTCGAAAAAGGTTGTCGGGAAAAGGGTTTCGAACTCGTGGGTGGGTGGGAACGGTCCCGCCCCCCGGGTGATGCGGCCGAGGTCGCTGGATGCTTGCTGTTTGGGTGATCGAAGAGTTCACGCCGGCATCGTGGCCGTAGCGCTTGGTTCGCTGTCTGGTCGCTCGGTCTGTTCGGGCCGTGCTGCGGCCCGGTGCGGGGATTTGCGGGCTGGTCGTCCGTCCTGCACAGTCCCCCTCCGGTATCCGCAACGGCTCGATACGGAGAAGAAAGCAACTGCTGGTGGAATCGCTCGACAACACATCCGGCCGCGATCTGCGGCGACACCTTCCCCATGCGGCGGGTACCGCGGTGGTGATCGGTCTTGTCGTGGCCGTCGTGATCGGCGCGGGGGCTACGCGCAGTGATCGGCAGGGTGCGGTCATGGCCACGTCGGGGGAGTACGAATCACCGAGTGCGGCAGGGATATCCACCGATATTCGGGCCGGCGACATCGCCGCGGACCCGGAGATGCCGAGGGACGTGCCGGTGCCTGAGGATGGGATGCCGAGCGGTGGTGGCATCGGCGAACCGATCGCGGCGGTCGAAGATGCGGGGCAGCCGATCGAGGCCGGGGAACCGACCGTCGCGGCCGAGCCCACCGGCGTACCGAACGTTTCCCCGGACGTCCTCGCCGCGCCGGGCGGTCCCAGTTTCTCGTTCAGTATGAGTGCCAGCGCCAGCGCGAGTTTCTCGGTGCAGGCGACCGCTCGACCTGCCGGGGATCCCGTGACCACCACGGTGACGGTGGTTGCCCCGCCGACCGAGACGGTGACCACCACTCGCTCGACGGCCCCGTCTGCCACGAGGACGACGTCGGCACCCGCCTCGACGGCCCCGTCGACCACGAGGACGACGCCGACCACCACATCGATGACGAGCACCTGCGCCGCCCCGACCGGAGCCGCGAAGAAGTCGGTGACGCCGTCGGCGCAGCCGTCGATCGCGCACCCACCGACCGGCACTTCGCGGCAGTCGCCCACCACGACGACCAAGCCGCCCGCGCCGACCACTCGCGCGTGCGCTTGATCGAAGGCTGAAGCTCGCTGCGACAGCGGGATTCGAGATGGCGAGACATGTGTATCACACCGGCGGCTTGGTGCTGCTGGTGCTGATGGCAACCGCGGCATGCGGCGGGGAGACCCCGCGGACCCCCGCGTCCGCCCCACCCGGCGCCGATGGTCCGGTGCCGGTGATCCGGCTGGACAGAGTCGACCACAAGGCCGATCCGCTGGATGAGTGGGCGCGGATCCGGGCGCGCCAGCACGGTATTCCAGCGCGGGCGCTGCGGGCATACGGCTATGCGACGGTGCTGCTGGCGCAGGCGCGACCATCGTGCCATCTGGGCTGGACCACCCTGGCCGGGATCGCGCGAGTGGAAAGCGATCACGGCCGACACGGGGGAGCGACCGTGGCGGCAGACGGTGTGGTGCGGCCATCGATCCGCGGTGTCGCGCTCGACGGCACCGGCGGTAATGCGCTGATCGTCGATGCGAGCGGTCCGGCGGGGCGCACCGGATACGCGCGAGCGATGGGCCCGTTCCAGTTCATCCCGGACACCTGGACACGCTGGGGTGTGCGGGCCGATACGGACGCTCGTACCCTGATCGACCGACTCGCGAGTAGCAATCCCCTTGCCACCAGCGATCTTCCGGGCAGCCCGGACGATATCGACGATGCCGCGTTGAGCGCGGGCCGCTACCTGTGCGCCGCCGGCGGCGACCTGGCCACGGCCCAGGGGTGGCGTCGCGCGGTGCTGGCATACAACCACTCCGACGCCTATGTCGACCGGGTGCGCGCCGCCGCGGTCGGCTACGAGAAATGACGGTGGCGGATTCGGGGTTGCATCCGGTACCCGGGTACAGGCTTAGCCTCGGGTGAGAGCGGCCGTTGCGAGGGCCCTCATGAATAAGGAGGTGCAGGTCATGGCCGAGTCGACCGGTGCGCGGGTCGCCGGGGTCGGTGGCGATCGAGGTGACGAGAATGCGGTGGGGCAGGCGTGGGTGTCGGTGGAGGCGTGCACCCTGCCCACCGAGCAGCAGCCGGTGCGGGTGGCGGAGTTCGACGCGCTGTTCCGCGCGGCGGTGCGGGGGGTGGATCGGGTGTCGGCGACGCGGCTGCGCCTGGATCTGGTTGCCGGGGCCGAGGCGTGGGCGCGGGAGCTGGCGGCGCGGGAGTCGAGCTGCTGCTCGTTCTTCACCTTCGGATTCACCGCTGCGGGAACGGATCTGGTGCACATGGACATCGACGTGCCGCCCGCCCGGACCGAGGTGCTCGACGGGCTGGCCGCCCGTGCGATCGCGGGCGGGCCCGCATGAGCGGGCTGCGGACCGGACAGCTGGCCGCGGCCGCCGGGGTGAACATCCAGACGTTGCGGTACTACGAGCGGCGGGGTCTGCTGGCCGAGCCGGACCGCTCCCTGGGCGGGCATCGCGTCTATCCGGAACGGGCGGTCACCGTGCTGCGACTGATCAAGGCGGCCCAGCGGCTGGGTTTCACCCTCGACGAAATCGCCGACCTGCTCGAGGCCGCCCGGCTCGGCCCCGCACGCCGCCCCCGCGCGGGGTTGCGGGCGCAGGTCCGGGTGAAGCTGGCCGAGATCGACTCCGAACTCACCGCACTCACCGCCAGGCGTGACACGCTGGCCGCGGCCCTGGCGGCGGGCTGTGACGACCTGCTCGCGTGCAGCCGAACGCCTTCCTGCCCGGTGCCTTTCACCACCGATACGACCGGTCGCTAGGGGCGATTCCGGTTCGCGTGCCGCCGTTGCCGTCGCGCCGCCAGATGCTCGCCGACAGCAGGGTGGCGAAGGCGCACCAGGCCCGGGTGCGCGGCGGCCACCGCATGCGGTGGCCGCCGTGATATCGGTCGCCTACGTGCCCGAGGCGAGTGTCTGGATGGTTCCGGCCGTGCGCTGGCTCTCGTAGTAGCCGCCGCCGGGGTAGTAGTCGGCGGTGCGGGTGCCGGTGACGAAGTCCGCGGCCCAGGCGGCGGTCAACCGCTGCAGTGCTGCCACGTTCTTGTCCTGCGGGGTGCCGCAGAGCCGCTTGTCCGGTCCCGTCGCGCTGGATCCCTCGACGTCGACGTGCGAGCCGGTGGTGAGTCGGACACCGAGGAACGGACGTGGTAGTTGCTCGATGACCTCGTTGGTGCCGGAGCCGCTGCGGTTGCAGCTGTAGGGCGGTGCGGAGATCGCGAACACCGGCAGTGTGCTGTTGCTCAGATGGTTCAGCGAGCTGCTGAGGTTGTTACCGACGAAGCTCTTGACCGGGTCGAACAGGATCGCGCCGCGGACCTTCGCGAAGGCGGCGGCGTAGTCGGCGCGCAACACCTGGGTCACGTAGGCAACCGCTTCCCCGCCGGCGGAGTGTCCGGCGAAGACGAAGGCGTTCGGCAGGGCGAGTTCGGGACGCCCCGCCTTGGCCTTGGCGTCGGCGAAGCTGCGACCCAATTTGTCCTTGGGGTCGGCGGCCTTGCCGAACAGATCGGCCACATTGTGCAGGAAGTTGGTGTTGTTGCCGAGGTTCTCCACCGTGCAGCCGAAGGTGTTGGCGGTCGGGAGGGTGGGCGCGAAGACCAGGAAGCCCTGCGCGGCAAGCTTGTTCGCGGTGTCGGTGAGCGCGTCGTTGGCGCTGGCGAAGCCGTGCTGCAGCCAGAACAGGGCCTTGGGCGTGCCGGTGGGGAAGTACCAGTCACTGCTCTGGCGCAGGATGGTGAACGCGCAGCGGATCTCCACCGTGTTCTCCACCTTGGTGACCGCCGAGTCGGCGCTCGCGGGGGAGCCGGTGAACAAAGTGAATGCGGTGATGGCGGCGGCGATGGAACTCGCGGCGGCCAGACGTCGGGTACCCAACGTGACTCCTAGTTTCTCTGTGAGAAACAGTGTTTCATTTCTCACAAACTTCATTAGGAGTCGGAAACGCGTATGAGTCAATACCGGGGCCCAAAGACGGTTGTCGCAGGCTCGTGTCTCGGCACCCGGGCGTGGCGATCTCGCGCGAAATGCTCAGGCGCCGTGCAGAATCTGGACCTCCGGGGCGGCGGGTATCGTGCCCGCGGTGGTCGGATAGTAGTCCGGGGTGGTCGTTCCGGCGAAGAAGTCGCCGATCCAGCCCAGCACCAGCCTGTGCAGGGTGGCTACGTTCGCCGGTCGCGGTGTGCCGCAGAGCGATTCGCCGACCGGATCGGAGCTGTTGCCCTCGGCGTCGGTGTGCGCCCCGTCGGCCAGCCGGACGCCGACGAAGGGCCGGTGCAGATGGCGTTGCAGCGCGTCGGTGCCGGTGCCGAAGGTGTTGCACCACGACGGCGGGCTCGACACCGCCAGGATCGGCAGGCCGGTCGGGTCGAGTGCGGCCAGGGCGCGATCGGTGTTGTCGCCCAGGAACGATCGCACCGGATCGAGCAGCACCAGCCCGCGCAGCCCCGCCCACACCCGTGGTGCGCTGGCCTGCATGCGGTAGGCGACGTATTCCACCGCCTCCGCGCCCGCGGAGTGCCCGACGAACACAAACTGCTCTGGGATCGCGGGGATTTCGCGGTCCGGCCCGAGAGCCGCGGCGAGGCTGGCCCGCAGCGCACCGGCTCGATCGCCGGACAGCAGGGCGGCGACATTGTTCAGGAAGGCGGTGTTGTCGCCCAGGCTCTGCAGCGTGCAGCCGGACAGATTCATGAACGGCAGGCTCGGCACGAACACCAGATGGCCCGCATCCGCGAACGTTTGTGCCAGCTCGGCGACATTGGCGTGGGTGCGAGCGAATCCGTGCTGCAGCCAGATCAGGCCGCGCGCCGGTCCGTCCGGGACGAACCAGTCGACGCTCTGCTGGAGAACGTCGGCGGCGCAGGGTATCTCGATGGCACCCGGCAGGCCGTCGGCGGCGGCCGGGATGGTGGCGGAAAGGGTGAGCGCGGCAGCGGCGGCCAGGGCGGCCAGAACCGAATCCTTCGTGCCCATGGCGACTCCAAGGGGCGGTGCCGTTTCCATGGATGGAATGGCGTTTCTCAACTGATGGGTCTCATTAGTGGGTAAGCCTGCCCGGCTGTCAACCTCGAGATTTGCAGCGGAAATTCGTTCGTGCTGGACAGCAGGGTTGATAGGTCGATAAGTTTCCTTCTGAGAAACAATGTTTCGAGGAGGTGGCTGGTGCGATCGGCGCTGTATGTTCCCGGCAATCGACCCGAGCTGTTCGACAAGGCGCTGGCCGGTCCGGCCGATGTGATCCTGCTCGACCTCGAGGATGCCGTCCCGATGCGGGACAAATCGGCGGCCCGCTCCGAGGTGGCCGCCCGGCTGCGCACCGGCGCCCAGCCGCAACGGATCTGGGTGCGGATCAACTCCGGCGAGCTCGGGCAGGAAGACCTGCGCGCTGTTCTCGCCGCCGGTGCGGCGACGATCTGCCTGGCCAAAACCGAATCCGCGCAACAGGTTCGCGCCGTGGACGCGCTCGTGCACGCGCACGCTCCCCGGCCCGGCGTCGTGCGGGTCTGTCCGCTGCTGGAAAGCGCGGCGGCCGTACTCGCGGCCGGTGAGATCGCGCACGCGCCACGGGTGCGGCGGCTGCAGCTCGGTGAGGCGGATCTGCGCGCCGACACCGGTATCGAGCCCGGACCCGGGGAACCGGAAATGCTCGCCATCCGGACCCACATCGTTTTGGTCAGCGCCGCGGCCGGAATCGAGCCGCCGCTGGCCCCGGTGCGCACCGACTTCGTCGATCTCGAGGCCCTGCGCGCGTCGACTCTCGCCATGGCCCGCTTGGGTTTTCGCGGCCGCGCCTGTATTCACCCCACCCAGGTGCCGATCGTCAACGAGGTGTTCACGCCGACACCCGATCGGCTCGCGGCCGCCCGCGCCCTGGTCGACCGCTTCGAGCGCGCCGACGGCGGCGTCGTGCTCGACGAGCGCGGCCGCATGGTCGACCTCGCCGTCATCCGCGCCGCCCGTCGCCTGCTCGACGGCTGAGCTTCAATGCTCGCGCAGCAGCGCGCCCGCGCCCTCGACCCGGTCGCTGATGCCGTTGTCGCGCAGCGCCATCCACCAGGTGGCGGCGTTGATGGCGAGCACCGGCTTGGCCAGCCAGCGCTCCGCCTCGTCGGCGAGCCGGACCATCGACAGGTTGGTGCCGCACTGCACCAGCGCGTCCACCTGTTCGCCGTCCACCGCGCGCAGGGCCTGGCGCAGTTCGTCTTCGGTGACATGGGCGATGGAAACCGCGGTGGGGCACCGCAATCCCTTGATCGCGGCCACCTCGAAGCCGAGTTCGCCGAAGAACCGCACCACGTTCTCGTCGCCGACCGGTTGATACGGCGTGACCACGCCGATGCGCTTGGCGCCGTACAGCTCCAGCGCGCGGCGGCACGCCTCGGCCCCGGTGGCCACCCGCAACCCGGTCAGGTCCTGGATCTGCCGGACGAATCGCTGATTGCCTTCCACACCACCCCAGAAGGTCTCCGCCGACATGCCCATGACCATGTAATCCGGTTCGCAGGTCATGACCCGCTCGCAGGCGGCGGCGATCTCGGCGCGAATCTGTTCGAGCAGTCGGCCCATGCCCGCGTCGTCGCCCATGTTCTGGTCGCGGATGTGGATGCGACCGAAATGTGCGGTGACCCCCGGCACGCCCATGCGCGCGAAGTCCGGTTCCACCACGGTATTGGTCGAGGGCGCGAGCACCCCGAATTTCGCTCGCCAGCCCAGCACGTCAGGCACCGGGTAACTCCTTGTCGTCGAAGATATGACGCTGACGGAAGGGAGCCAGCGCGAATCGGCTCATGATCTTGGGGCCGGTCAGCCAGCGCACCTGCGCCCCGTTGCGGGTGCGGGCGACCGCGCGCTCGGCGAGCCAGGGCGCGACCGTCTCCACCCGGTCGGCCAGAATGTCGAATATCCTGCGCGCCCTGGCCCATTCGTCGTCGGCGTAGCCGTGAGTGAGCAGATCGGTGGCGACCATGCCGGGGCTGAGCAGTCCGACCGACACCCCGGCGGGTACCTCCTTCGCCAGGGCTCGGGTGAGGTAGGTGACGGCCCGTTTGCTCGCCCCGTACACCGACAGGCCCGCGACGGTGCGCCCGTCGCTGCCCAGACCCTCCATATTCCACACATGTCCGCCGCCGTTCGCGGCCATTCCGGCGATGGCCACCGCGCAGCCGTTGAGCACGCCGACCAAATTGGTGTCGAGCACCGCGCGCGCGTCGCGGTCGGGCAACTGCCACAGCGGCTTCCGGTCATGGCTGATACCGGCGTTGTTGATCCAGATGTCGACCGCCCCGAATCGCTCGACCGCCGCGTTCCAGAACTTCTGCACCTGTTGGCGATCGGTCACGTCGGCCGCCACCACCAGCGCCGTGTCGGGCAGTTCCAGGCGCAGCCGCTCGACGCGCTCGAAGCCGCTGCCGCACAGCGCGACCCGGTGCCCGCGCTCGAGCAGGGCGCGGGCCATGCCCAGTCCGATACCGCGGGTACCGCCGGTGATCGCGACCGTGCTCACGACCGCTCCAGCACGCCGTGCAGCACCGTCGCCAGGCGGTTGTGCTCGAACAGCTGATAGACCACCGCGAGTGTCGAGCCCGCCCCCATACCGGGTTCGGCGTCGATCATGAACTCCCGGCCCAGGATTCGCCGCCCGTCGGTCAGGTGCAGGGTGGGATAGTTGGCCCGGCCGTAGGCGGTGGCGTTGCCCCAGAGTCCGGGACCCTCGTGGAAGCCGCGCGTCCCGTCGCGCCGGACGGTGGCGCGGGTGTCCAGCTCCAGCGCACCGGACAGCCGCACGTGGTGCTCGGCGCTGAGCAGGCTCAGCGGATCGACCGTCAGCGTCATCCGTGCGCTGCCCACGCGACGCTGCGCCGCTTCCCATACCTCCAACTCGCCCGCGTATCGGCTCTCGTCCTTGGTCGGCAGCACGAAGCATGCGGTACCGCACCGGGTTTCGGTGGCGACGCGGTCGTCGACGAGGTTGGGATCACGGGTGTAGACGCCGTTGAACACCCCGATCACGGCCGGTCCCTGGGACAGCACCGAGGAGTACACCTGGGTGTCGTCGATGGTCTGGTTCCAGGTGTTGAGCGAAACCTGCCAGCCGGGGCCGTAATAGTGCGCGTCGACGAATCCGCCGTAGGGCTGACCGGACCCGTAGAAGTCCGGTCCGGTGTAGATCCGATCCGCGTCGGAGTCGGTGACGCCGAAGGCGAACGGCGCGCCGAGGGCGAACCGCCCGGCCAGCGGGCCGCCGCCGGTCAGCCCGCCGTTCATGTAATAGGTGGTGACGCCGTCGGCGAACACCGAGGAGCGGCGGATGTCCTCGAAGCCCAGCCAGGTGCCCTGGGCGTCGAACAGCGACGGGCGACCCACCCATTCCCCGGCGATGCGTTGCTGCCAGGCGCTGGGCGCGGGGGAGGTGGTCATGCCAGCAGCTCCCCTCGCACCCGCTCGGACTGCTCCTGGCCGAGCAGCCGGGTGACCTGCGCCCAGACCGGATCCACCTGGGGACTGAACAGATTCGCCCGATTGACCCGATCGCGGGCGGCCACGTCGACGTCGACCGCGGGAACTCCCTTGTCGACCAGAGTGAGCCAGTGCCGCAGATAGGCGTCGACGGTGCCGCCGAGCTCGCCGAACGCCGCCTCGCTGGCGCGGCAGACGACCATCCACGGCGACATCATGGCGCGCTGCCGGGGCCCGACGGCGGCGGGGGACACGCCCGCGATCTGCCAGGCCGCCTCCAGCAGCGGTGTCAGCGGCAGGAAGGCCGCGTCGAGGTAGTCCAGGTGCACCGCCAGATCCACCCGCGGTATCAGATCCAGATGCATCGCGAAATGCTCGCTCGCATGCACCGAATCGAGGGTGAAATGCGGAATCGCGCTGCCGGAGGGCAGGAATGCGAAGATCATGTGGCTGTCCAGCCCGATCGGCGGCACCACCAGGTCGACGGTCACCACCTTGTCGATCGGCCCGCCGCGCAGCACGCGCAGCCTGCCGACCGGAACCGGTGACATCTGCGACACCAGGGGGATATCGGTGGCGACGTTCAGATTCAATTTGTCGCGCAACGTGTTCAGGGTGCGCTCACACAGCGTGGCGGGCAGGCTCATCGCGGCTCTCCTCCGGTGCGGGCCTTGTGCACCCACGCGCTGGCCAGTTCGGGATTGTCGCGGCGCGCGGGTGAGGCGATGACGGTGGCGGTGCGCCGGGGCACATCGCCGGTGATGATGTCGTCGCCGTCGACCCACCAGCCGTCCTTGATCAGCTGAGCGCGGCGACGGCGATAGGCGACCTGCAGGGCGTCGCTGCGCACGTGCAGTTCGTCGGACAGGTCGAAGGGCAGCAGTTCGGGGCGTTGGGATTCGACCACGGGGCGGTCCTCGAGCAGGATCTTCTCGATCCGTTTGCGGGCGTTGGCATCGGCCCACGCGCCGGTGAAGAAGTTGCGGTAGCCGAGGATCTTGACCAGGGTGCGGTCCTGGGAGAGCGGGATATTGAAGTCGTAGAGGATCATGTCGCCGATCGGCAGCCGTACATGCAATTTGACGATGTTGGGCAGATACCAGCCGTTGGTGACGGTGACGTAGTCCGGGCGGGGCCGCCGCCGGGCCAGCAGACCCCACAGTCCCTTCGGCGGTGGCGGGCTGAGCCGGATATCGGCCTCGGCCGACCAATCCGTCTGCTGGACGCGGAAATCGGGGATCTCCGGCTTGACCGGATTGCCGAAGGAGGTGCCGTGCACGAACGGCGTGTGCGCCGCGTCGACGACATTCTCGAAGGTCCGCTCGTAGTTCGCGTCGATGACCATTTCGTATTGCACGGCCCGGAAACTCGGATCGTCGTGCTGCGGGATCTGTGGAACGGGCGGGCGCTGCTCCTCCGGTAGATCGCCGAGAAAGGCCCACACCATGCCGTAGCGCTCCAGCGTCGGATAGGAGTCGACCCGCGCCTTGCGCGGAATATTGCGTTCGGCCGAATTGGCCGGTATGCGAACGCATTTGCCTTCCGCGTCGTACTGCCAGCCGTGGTACGGGCAGGTGATGCAGTCGCCGGAGAGCCTGCCCATCGACAGCGCGCCACCGCGGTGCACACACAGATCCGACAGGCACACCGGCGCACCCGCCTCGGTGCGGTACAGCACGAAATCCTGGCCCAGGCAGGTGACCTTGCGCGGATCGCGGCCCACTCGGTCGGCGAATTCCAGTGCGTACCAGAAGTTCTTGAGCATCGGATCTCCTATCGCCGCTGCAGCAGCAGGCCGTCGTCGAAGGCGCTCAGTTCGGCGCGAGCCGGTGACGAGCCGAGCAGGTGGGTGCGCAGGAATGCCGCGGTCAGTCGGGCGAACGGCTCCAGCGCCGAGATGTGGCCCGGGCCGTCGAGAAACGCGCGCGCCGCGGTCGGGTCGGCGTCGGCGATGCCGAAATGATTGGCGCCGAGCACGACCGCGAGCAGATGATCACCGTCGGGTAGCGCCTCGTCGAAGGTGCGCCGCACCGGATCCGGGCGGTCGGCGCCGTCCTCGCCGTAGCGGTCGGCACTGCCCTGGATCACGCCGTCGTTGGTGCCGACGCCCAGCAGCACCGGGCAGTTCACCTGTGCGGGCACCACCGTGCCCGGCTCCCAGCCGAGCATCGTCGCCACCATGGTGTGCGCGCCCCACGCGAAAACCGCGGCGACCGACGGGAAGAACCGCGCCGACTGCAGGACGACGGTGCCCCCGGCCGAATGCCCGCCGAGGGCGACTCGGGTGAGGTCGAGCGCGCCCCGCAGGGGGCCGCTGGCGTTCAGCTCGGCCAGGGCCTCGAGGATCGCGCCGATGGTGGGACAGGTGGGCCGGGTGCCGTAGGTGGCGGGCTTGGCCGCCTCCAGATCCACCCCCGGCGTGAGACCGACCTGCCCGCCGAACAATTCGGCGACCCGATCGAAGGTGACGACGGCGAAACCGGCCGCGGCGACCGCGGTGGCGAAGCGGCGGTAGCTGTCCTGTGCGACATTGACACCGGACAGGAACAGCGCCACCGGGTACGGCGCACCGGCCGGGTCCGGGGCGAACACCCCGGTGAGCCGTTCGGTGTCGTCGCCGGACACCGTCGCCGGGTAGTAGATCTTCAGGTGCGCGGTGTCGAACGGCGCGTCACCGTCGGTGCGCACCGACCACCACAGGGAGCGAACAATGCTCATGACGCGGGCCTTTCCAGGACGCGATCCCCGCCCCAGAGCCCGCGCACGAGGCGGTCGGTGAGCTCGTCGCCGAACATGCGCCGCCCCATCACATTCGCGGGATCGCGTTCGGCGATATTGCGGCGGATGGCCAGATCGCGCGCGGCCAGGGCCGGGCGTTCGGCGGCGGGCACGGGTTCGGCGGCGTCGACCCAGCCCAGCCACTGATCGACCCGGGCGGTGAGGATTTCGGCGACGGTGTCGAGGTTCGGGCGCGTGGGCGGGAAGGAATAGCAGTAGGCGGTGGGCGAGAGGCTGGCACGGATGAAACCGGTCCGGCTGGTGAACCAGGTGAAGTCGGGATGATCGGCCTTGAACGACAGCCACGGCTCGTCGGCGTCGAGGTAGTAGCGGTCGTAGTAGTCGGCCTCGCCGATCAGATCCGCGCGCGCGATGGCGTCGACGTAGAACCAGCCCTGCGGCCACAGCAGCAGCGCGCAGCCCAGATGCGGGACGCGGATGTGCGGGCCCAGCCACGCGGTCAGGTGCATATTGACGAAACCGGTTCGGGGATCGCCGATCCAGGAGTGCACCAGCCAGTCGATCTCCGGGCCGGAATAGGCGGCCAGCCGCCCCGACGCACCCTGCTCCGGGTCGCCGTAGGACTCCAGATCCGCGGTGGAGGGGTCGCGGTGCAGTTCGAAACGCTCGTCGATGCGTGTTTTGAGGGCGGCCAGCAGCCGCTGCCACTCCTCGAAGGTCTCGGTGACGTCGGTGCGTGCGGTCGCGTCGACCATCTGCTCGACGTGTTGCACGGTTTCGCTCATCGAAGCTCCAGTTCTCTGATCAGATTCGCCAGCGCGGCGGGTGGCCGGTCGGCGAGGAGGTCGGTGCCCCTGGATACGGCGCGGTTGACGGCCTCGGCGGGGCGGATATCGGCCTGCACACAGGTCGTGCCGGGTGGGACGACGGTGGTGACGGGGTGGCTGATCACCCCGGTGAACGGGCCCCGCCATTGCGTCCACAGCGTGAAATCGGGGCTCAATGCGTGGATGGCTCCGGTCGATTCGCCGGTGGGACCGAGTCCGGCGGCGACCACGTTGAGGCGGTTCTCCGCCGAGCGCTCGGGCAGGCCGAGGGCCTGCTCCCACGGCTCGGCGGGGGTGTGGCATACGACCGCCACATCGGCGTCGGCGATGGCGGCCAGGCGGAAGGTCTCCGGAAACAGGGCGTCGTCGCCCACCACGATGGCCAGCCGACCCCAGGGAAGGGTGAAAACCGCCAGTTCGCTACCGACTTCGTGCAGCCAGGGGTGGCGTTCGGTGCGGTGCAGTTGATCCTGGCGTCCCACGATGCCGTCGGCGGCCAGCAGCAGTCCGGTGTGCCGGTCGCGGTCGCGCACGGTCAGGACCGCGTGGGCGTCGGAATCGCGCAGGGCCGCCACGACATCCGGAACCGGTACGGCCGCGAGTTCGGGTAGCGCGATCAATCGGGCTCCGGCGGCGACCGCGGTCCGCACCGCCTCCGCATCGGGAGCGACCACCGCCGCGGACACCGATTCGGCACCGGCCGGTGCGCGGCGGCGCGCGGGATGGGCCAGCGGCCGGTACAGCTCCGGGCGTCGGGCCCGAAACAGATCCGTGCCGTCGGGGCGGTGTTTGTCGTCGGCGAGGGTGAGGTCGACATCGGTGACCACGATGGCCTCGCCGGTAGCGGGCGCCTTGGCGAGCACCGTGCCGTCGGGGGCCACGATCTGACTCTCACCCGCCCCGTACAGCCGGTCCGCCGGAACTCCGAGGCGTTCGGCGACGGTGGGCAGCAGGTCCTCCGGCAGCAGCGGGCCCACCTTGTTGGCGGCCACCACCCACACCTTGTTCTCCGCCGCCCGCACCGGAATGTGCAGGCTCGCCTCATCGATGGCGAAGGAGTTGAGGCTGTTGAGCAGCAGCTGTGCGCCGCGCGCCGCCAGCGAGCGGGCGACCTCCGGGATCACCCCCTCCATACAGGCGTACATGCCGATGCGGCCCAACCGCGTCGTGACCACCGGGGAGTCGGCCGAGCCGGGGTCGAGATGGTCGTTCTCGGCCCCCATCAGGATCTGCTTGTCGGACTCGCCGAGCAGCGCACCGCCGGGGCCGAACAGCAGTCCGGTGCCGGTGGTGCGGCCGTCGGGGCGGGCCATGGTCACGCCGATCTTCACGAGCATGGCGTGCCGCGCGGCGCGCTCGGCGATGGCGGTCAGGAAGAAATCCCCGGCCGTGCAGGCCATTCGGTGCGCATGGGCGCGATCGGCGTACCACGATAGGTGATTACAGAACTCCGGCAGGACCACCAGTTCGGCGCCGACCGAGGCGGCGGCGTCGATCATCCGGAGGCACGCGGCGAGATTGTCCGCGACATCGGTACCGGCGGCGAGTTGTGCGGCCGCGACCCGGGTCATCGGCATCGCCTCCTCCCATCGACATCGTTTCGTACATCGAAACGATGTTTCCAATAACGGAGATTCTGTACCCGGGGGGGCGATATGTCCAGGGTTCGCCCGATATTGCGGGCCGGATGAATCCCGGTCGTTTCCAGGCGGTTACGGCCAGTGATCACCCTTGACGCTGGTGGTTGCTCCGGGTTCAATAAGGCAACTGCGAAACCGCGTTTCCTATAGGGAAACGCCTTGGAGGTAGGCCCGTGCGGAAATCATCGACATCGGTCGGGTGGGCGGTGGTCCTCGCGGGTGTGGTGGTCGGACCTGTCGCGGGTGCGGTGCTGGTGCTGCTGGCGAAACCGCTGGCGGGGGTGGCCGGGATTCCGGGTGCGGTGAGCTGGTACGTGAGCCTGTCGGCCTTCGTGCTCGGCTGTCTCGCCGCGGCCGGATGTCTGCGGATTCGGGGCGGGGTGTCGTCCGCCTTCGCCGGGGCATGCGCACTCGTCGCGGGCGGCGCGCTGATCCTCGCCGCGGCCGTGCCCGGGGTGGCCGCCTTCTCCCCGGGGATACTGATCGCCGGAATCGCGGCGGGGCCGCTGCTGGTGGTGGGCCGGGCGATGCCGCTCGGCCGCGATCGCGCGGCCGGGATCTGGTACGCGCTCATGGCCGCCGGGCTGGCGATCGGGTCGGCGCTGGCCGGTGCGTGCGCGCGGCGTCCGGGCCTGGCCCTGCTCGTCGTCGGCGGCACCGCGGCCGTCTTCGGAATCCTCCTGCTGTTCGGGCGTTTTCGTTCGGTGATACACACCGATCCACCGATGGCAGCGCTGTGGCCCGTGGTCCCCGGATATTTCGCCGCCGGACTCGCCGCCGGTCACGTCGTCCTTCCGGCACTGCATCTGCTGCTGTTCCGCTGGAATGTGCTCGACGCCGAGCAGTGGCCCTGGCTGGCCTCGGCGTGCGTGCCCGCGGGGGTGCTGGTGCTGGTGCGGCGCGACCCCGCCGCGGTGGCGCCGCTGCTGATCCTGGCGGCGGGGGGCGGAATCCTGGTGGCGACCGCGCCGGGTCCGGTGGCCCTGGCCATCGGTCTGGCGGTGACGGTGGCCGCGACGGCCCGCGCACTGGCGACCCTGGACGACGCCGTCGCGGTCGCCGCCGCAGCGCCGAGTGTGCGGCTCTCGGCCGCCGGTGCCTTGATCACCGCCTGCGGCGGCCTGGCCGGTCTCGGCTCGGTCGCCGGGGTCGGCCGGGTCTGGGGAACCGGCTCAGCCCTAACACTTTTCGCCGTCACCGTGGGCGGCCTCGCCGTGCTGACGGGCCGACGAATGGCGATGCCCGCGCCCGACGCGACCACCGGCCGGTTGGCGATCACCGAGAGGACACGATGAATTCCGTATCCGACCCCCACCGCGATTATTGCCAGCGGGCCACCGTGACCGATCAACCGCATCCAAGGCTTCCGTCACCGATGCAGGAGACCGGGGGGCGATCCGCCGTGCGCCTCTCGCGGTGTCAACTGTCCGCTCTCGCGATATCGGTCGTGGCGTGGGTCATGCTCGCACCCGCGGCTGCTGGTGGCGCTCCCGAGAATGCGGCCGCACTGCGGGTCAGTGCGAGCACCGGACTCACCGAGGGGCAGCGGATCACGGTAGACGGCAGCGGGTTCCGGCCCGGCCTGGCGGCGGTGGCCGTGGGACTGTGCCGCGAGGGCTTCACCAGCGGGCTGCGCGACTGCGATCTGGACGGCGGGGCGACCTTCGTCAATATCGGCGGCGACGGCACGTTCCCGACCGTCACGCTCACCGCACGCCCGCGCTTCAACGATATCGACTGCCTGCGGCAGCGCTGCGTCATCGCCGCCGCGCCGCTGCCCGGCACCGAGCCCGCGGCCGTGATCGCCGCCAATTCCGCGGCGGTGCCGGTAGATTTCGCCGGATCCACGCTGCCCGCGCCCACTGCCGCGCCCACCGTCACCGCGACCGCTCCGGCCACCGAGACCGGCGGGCCGTCGATCGTGCTGTGGTCGGTGACCGCTGCCCTGCTGACCGTCTTCGCCGGTGTGGCCCTTGTCGACCGGCGGCGTCTGTAGCCCCCGCGAACCGCCCAGGAGGAAACCATGATTCGAGCCACGGCCGGAGCCGACCACTCGGGGCCGTGATCGCGGCAGGTCGCTCGCATCGCTGCACACACTTCCCGGCACCGATCCCCGGCTGCCATCGACCTTCGGATGAACTATGAAAACCCTCGCTGTATCAACAGGACTCGTCTGCGCGACCGCGACCGCCCTCGTGGCGCTCGCCCCCTCGGCCGCGGCCGCACCCGAGTTGCGACCCAGCCAGACCGACAAGGTGACCGTCGGACAGGCGATCTCGATCAGTCTCGACGGCCTGCCGCCCAATATGCCGCAGGTGGCGGTCGGGCAGTGCAAACCACAGATCACGACCCCGGGCGACTGCAACCTCACCGGATCGCTACTCGGCAACGCCGACGCGCAGGGCGCGTGGCGCTCGTTGAACGGCGCCACCAGCGTGACGCTGACCGCCACGGTCGGCGGCGTCGACTGCACCGCGGCCCCCGGCGCCTGCACGCTCGCGGTGACCAGCCTGATGAACCCGGCCCAGATCCTGACCTCGGTGCCGCTGAACTTCACATCCGCCGCCGCCACGACAACCCCTGCCCCGGTGCAGGATTCGACCGCCGCCGCCGAGGACTCCGACTCCGGTAACACCGCGCTCGTCATCGGTATCGCGGCCGCGGCGGTGGTCGTGCTCGGCGCGATCGCGGGGCTGATCCTGGCGCGGCGCAGGCGCACTCGATGAGCCTGACCCACGTCGTGCTCATGAAATTCCGCGACCGCACGGACGCGAAGCAGGCCGCCGAACTCCTCGGCGGCCTGCCCGACCGCATCCCGGACATCCGCACCCTGCACGTGGCGCTGGACGAACTCGGCACCGAGGTCTCCTACGACCTGTGCCTGACCACCACCCACGACTCGCAGGCCGAACTCACCGGCTACCAACACCATCCGGCGCACCGGGAGCTCGCGGCGTGGCTGGTGCCCCGGCTGGCCGCCCGCGCGGTGGTGGACTACCACACCTGAGGCGCACAATCGTTGCGGTGGTGGCATGGGAGCGCATTCGGGGGCCGCGGTACTACCGGCCCGAGCAGGCAGCGGCGGCCGAGCGAGCGCTGGCCGCGGCGACAACGGAACTCCGGGCCGGTCGGGCGGTGGCGGAGCTACGGTACGCGGTGAGCAACGACCATGCGGGAACGCTGTATCCGGCCGCGGTCCCGGCCGTGGACATATTGCTGCGGGTGATCCTGCGGCGGACCGGCGAGCCGCGCGCGCTTGCGCTCGACGCGCTACTGGACTGGTGGGGCAGTTTCCGGCCCGAACCCGAATTCGACAGCCACGACGACCCTTCCGCCGGGTCGGTGGAGGTCACCGCGGCGATCATGGATCGGGTGCGTGCCGCCGCCCCCGAGTTGCGAAATGTCGCCACGGGTGACCACCGTCGGCCTGTCGGCCAGTTGCTGAGCCGACTGGCACAGGGGTGGACCGTCGAGCCGTGACGCGGCGGTCACTGCCCGGGGTAGGCCCGGACGGGCATGCCCGAACCGCCGGGGCGGAAGGCCGCGGGGGCGTGCACGACGGTGGTCTGAAGGTATTCGCGCAGGCCCTCCTCGGCATACTCGCGCCCGAAGCCGCTGCGCTTGATGCCGCCGAAGGGGGCGCGCAGCGACATTCCGGTGCGGTTGTGGGTATTGACGAAGGTGAAGCCCGCTTCCAGCCGTGCGGCGAAGGCGACGGCGCGATCCTCGTCCGCGGACCAGACCGAGGCGCCCAGACCCAGTTCGCTCGCATTGGCGCGGGCGAGGACCTCGGCCTCGTCGCGGTAGGTCAGCAGCGGCACGACCGGTCCGAATTGCTCGCGACACACCAGCTCCGCGTCGTCGGGCAGATGCGTCGCGAGCACCGGATCGACGAAATAGCCCTCCCCGCCGGGGCTGTTCGCCAATTCGACGATGCGACCGCCGCGGCGGCGGGCGTCGTCGACGAGTGCGGTCATGCGTTCGGCGGCGGCGCGGGTCACCACCGGGCCCATCGTGACCGCCTCGTCGGACGGATCGCCGACAAGCAGGACCCGCCGTGCCGCGGCGAGATACGCCTCGGTGAATTCCGCGGCCCGCCCCTGGGGCACGTACAGGCGTTTGGCCGCCATGCAGACCTGGCCGGCGGTGGCGAAGGAGGCGAGCACCAGCCGCTCGTAATCGGCGGGCGCGAGCGCGAAGTCGTCGAGGAATACGGCGGGATCGTTGCCGCCGAGTTCGAGCGTCACCGGCTTGATCGCCCGTCCGGCCGTTGCCGCGATACTGCCACCCGCCTGCTCGCCGCCGGTGAAGGCGACCTTGCGCACCAGCGGGTGTGCCACCAGCGCGCGGACCAGGTCGGGTCCGCCGTGCACGACCGCGACCCCGGGCAGCGACTGCGCCGCCCGCGTGACCGCGAGCGGGGCGAGCGGAGAAGGCTTGAGCACCACCGTATTTCCGGCCGCCAGGGCGGGACCGAGCTTGATCATCGACAGGATGATCGGGGCGTTCCACGGGGTGACGGCCGCGACCACCCCGTACGGCTTCGGCGCCAGCACCAGCCGCCCCTGCTCGTCGGCGAGCTCGCGCGCCGCGCACACGGCGGGCGCGTGCTCGCAGACCCAACGCAGATATGTCGCGGCGAAGGCTATTTCACCGCGGCAGTCGGCGATCGGCTTGCCCGACTCCCGGGCCAGCAGCGCGGCCAGCTCCGCCCGTCCGGCGTCCAGCCTCACCGCCGCCTCCGACAGCCGCCGCAACCGCAGCGCCAGCGGCACCTCCGACCAGTCCCGAAACCAGCGATGCGCCGCGTGCACCACGTCGTCGATCCGCTCCGGCGCGGTCACCGGGACCCGCCCCACGATCTCCCGGGGACGCGCCGGATTCTCCCGCTCGATCCAGTCGTGCTCGCCCGCGGCGGTTTCGGTCACCGCGCACTCCCCAGGGAATCGATCAGGCACGCCCGTCGCAGGTAGGCCCGCGCCGACGCCGGATCGGCGGCCAGTGCGCGGACCTGGCGGCGGAACTCATCGGCGTCGCCGCGCAGGCGGTGGTAGTTGGCGTGGCTGGTGGCCTGGACATGCTCCACCGCGACCCGGCGGCGGTGCGCCGCGGCGGCATCCAGCATGGCTTCCGGTCCGCCCTCGAGGACCGCGGCCAGCGCCTGGGCCAGGGCCACCGCGTCGTGAATGCCGCTGTTCATGCCCAGTCCGCCGAGCGGATTGTTGACATGCGCCGCATCGCCCATCAGCACCACCCGCCCGGCCCGGAACCGTTCGGTGACGCGCTGGTGCACCCGATACAGCGAGGCGTGCAGCAACCGCCAGGGCCGCCCCAGCTCGGCGACGCCGGCCAAACGCCGTGGCAGACGGCGCAATTCGTGCTCGTCGGGGGTGCCGTCCGGGGTGGGCAGCAGCACCCGCCAGTGTTCGGGCGTGCGCAGCAGCACCAGCCATTCGATCGGATCGAAGACATAGTTGATCGGCGCGATATCGGGCAGGGCCGCGGCGAGGTCCTCCGCCACCGAGGCCACCAGAAATCGTTCCGGATAGGTGCTGCCGTCGAATCCGGCTCCGATGCTCGCGCGGACGGCCGAATGCGCACCGTCCGCGCCGATCAACCAGTCCCCGCGCACCGTGCCGCGCGCGGTCGACACGGTCACGCCGGAATCGTCGGCGCGTACGCCCTCGACCCGATGCCCGAAACGCACCTCGGCGTGCGCAGGCAGGGCGTCCACCAGGATCGGGGTGAGCTTGCTCTGCTCGCACTGCACACGGAACGGAAAGCGCGTGTCCTCGGCGAGCACGCCGAGATCCAGCGTCGCGATCGGCCCGCCGCCCCGCTCCCGGTACTGGAAGGTCGACGCGACAATTCCCCTGTCCAGCAAGGCATTCAGCACCCCGAGCCGCGCCAGCATCTCGAGCGTCGGCGGATGGAACGTCGAGGCGCGCGATTCGCCGGCCAGCGCATCGCCCTGCTCCAGCACCGTCACCGCCACCCCGCGCCGGGCCAGCACGAGCGCGGCGGTCAGCCCGACCGGCCCCGCGCCCGCCACCACCACGCGCGTCATGACGTGTGCAGGGCGAAGCGCCCCTCCACGCCGACAACCCGTGCGCCGGTGAAGAATCGCAGCGTTTCCGCCGTTCCCTCCTCGCCCAGTCCGGACAGCCCCCACGCCGGGCGCGGCGTCATCAGGTGCAGGCTCATGATCGAGGACCCGTTCACCTTCACCTCGCCCGCCCGAATCCCCCGGGCCACGGTCAGGGCGAATTCCTCGTCGGCGCCGCACACATAGCCCTCCA
The DNA here is from genome assembly GCF_023740735.1 of Nocardia sp. CDC159. Lineage (GTDB taxonomy): Bacteria > Actinomycetota > Actinomycetes > Mycobacteriales > Mycobacteriaceae > Nocardia > Nocardia pulmonis. The sequence continues at coordinate 711,498 of NZ_JAMRXH010000001.1, read as the reverse complement.
GTCCGTAGGGCACCGCATTGGCCAGCGCCACGGCCTGCTCCACCGTCTCGTAGGCGACCACCCCGGCCACCGGGCCGAACACCTCGTCGGCGAGATCCGATCCGAGCAGGGTCGGCGGGAAGTAGTTACCGGAATCCCTTGGAATGCCGAAGCTTCGGTGCCCCGGATCGAGCGCGGCCCGTACCGTTCGCACCTGCCGGGAGTGGATCAGCGGCCCGAATTCGGTCTCCGGGTCCAGTGGCGGACCCACCCGCAGGGTCTCGAGCCGCTTGCCGATGGCCTCCAGCAGTTCGGCGCGCCGATCGGCGGGCACGATCAAACGCCCCAGCGCCCGGCACCATTGGCCGTTGAGGGTGGTGAGCAGTTCCGCGGCCATGCGGGCGGCGGTGTCGAGATCGGCGTCGGGCAGTACGACCAGCGGGTTGTTGCCGCCCAATTCGAGCTGGCACGGCCGGAACAGCGGCGCGGAGGCGGCGGCCACCGAGCGTCCGCCGCCGAGGCCGCCGGTGAACGAGACCGCCTTGATCCGCGGATCCGACACCAGCTGGGCGCCGGTTGCCGCGCCGCCCTGCACCAACTGGAACATGCCCGCGGGCACCTGGTCGGCGATCGCCTCGGCCAGTACGCCCGCGCTGTAGGGCGCGAGTTCGCTCACTTTGAGGATGACCGGACAGTTCGCGGCCAGTGCGTTGGCGACCTTGTGCGCCGCCATCGGGGCGGGGGCGTTCCACGGCACCAGGCACAGCGCCGGACCCAGCGGCAGCCGATGCACCTGCACGCCGTCGCGATCCGCGCGGCGCGCGCCGGTGCGAATCTGCCCGGCCGCCAAGCGGAACGAGCCGGTGACGATGGCCGTCAGCGGCCGGGTCTGGGTGATCGGCACGCCCGTGGCGGCGGCGTCCAGTTCGGCGATCCGCTCCAGCCGGGGCTCGAGGGCGTCGGCGATGGCGTCGAGCATCTCGGGGGTGATCTCACCGCTCGCGCGTTCGGCCGTCGACAGGGCCCGCTCGATCCGGTCCGGCGTCGTGGCCACGGCCGGGCGCAGCGCGGCGCCGGTGGCGGGATCCTCCAGGGAGACGGCGAGATGCGCCGACGGGGTGCCCCAGGCGCCGTCGATCAGGTCGGCGATCGGTGGAAATTCGACGCTCATCGGGCGGCCTCCGGCGCGGTGGTGAACAATTCGTTGGCCTTGGCGTCGGTGACGATGCGGGCCACCTCGAGCATGCCGCGTTCGGCGGGGAACGTCATGACCAATCCCATTGCCAGATCGCGCAGGGCTCGTCCGGCGATGCCGTGCATGGCCGCGGCGGAGGTGCCGCCCGCCTTGAACGCGCCGAGCGCGACCTGGAAGCAGGCCTCGGTGACCGCGCCCTTGCCGAGCCGCCACTGCGCGAACACCTCCTGTTTGGATTTGATCGGCGGCTCGCAGGTCTCGATCGCCAGCTGATAGCGCAGCCACAGGTAGGCGGTGTGCAGGTGGCGGGTCATCTCACCGATGAGCAGCTGGTGCACGGGTGCCGACGCGATCGGCTTTCCGGTGTCGGCGAACGTCTTCGCGGTCGTGGCGGCCAGCGTCTCGTCGTAGACGCGCTGGGCGCAGCCGGTGTAGACGGCGGCGATGGCCAGTTGATTGCCGACGAACGATCCCCGGCTCATGCGCAGCATTTTGGTGAACGCGCCCGGGACGGTTAGTGCCTCGTCGTCGGGGATGAACACCTCCTCCAGCCGGATGCCGTTGTTGGCGGTGGCGCGCATGCCCAGCCCGTCCCAGGGCGCGCGCACGCTCACGCCCGCGGCGTCGCGGGGGACGAAGAAGGTCGCCAAACCCTCGGCGGTGTCGTAGTTTTCGAGCTTCGCGGAGGTGAGGTAGTAGTCGGCGACGCCGGTGGCGCAGCCGAAGGACTTCTCGCCGTGCAGAATCCAGCCGCCGTCCACCTTGCGGGCGGTGGTGGCGATGGTGATGTTGGCCTGTTCGGTCTTCACCGATTCGGAGGCGAAATTGGCCAGCCAGGTTCCGCTCGCCATGCGGGTGAGCACCTTCTCGGCGAAGGCGCGCACGATCGGAATCTCCTCCTCGGCGAACAGCCCGGCATCGATGGCCTCCAGCGGCAGCAGTCCGCGTGAGGCGCTGGTGTTGTGGAAGAAGTACGCCAAAGCCGTTGACGGGCAGGCGGTTCCCATGGCGTAGGTGGCGGCGGCGAGATCGCGCAGCGTGCCGCCGAGTCCGCCGAACTTCTCCGGCACCACCAGACCCAGCAGTCCGGCCGCGCGCAGCAGTGCCACATGGGAGGCGGGGAAGGTGGCGGTGCGGTCGGCCTCCTCGGCGGCCGCGCGCAGGGCGGGCAGCACCGACTCCACCCGTCGCGCCCGCTCGCGTTCGGCGTCGGTCATGTCCTCGACGAGCTGTTCACCGATCATCGGGCTATCCCCTCGTAGAAAGTGCGGTCGTGATAGATGAGCGGAGCGGCCGGACGCGGCGTGGCGGCGTCGCGCACCAGACCCAGCACGATGGTGTGGTCACCGGCCGGATGACAGGCCGCGACCACGCAGTCCAGCCAGGCCACCGCATCGGTCAGCACCGGGCAGCCGGTAGCCGCCGTATCCCACCGGCCGAGTGCGAAACGATCGGTCTCGCCCGGACTTCCGGCGAAGCGGCGGCCCAGTTCCTCGTGATCGTGGCCGAGCACGTTGACCGCGAACACCCCGCTGCGCCGGACGGTCCGGCAGGTCGTTCCCGCGGAGGCCAGGCAGACCGAGACGAGCGGTGGGTCCAGCGCCACACTGGTGAAGGAGCTCGCCGTCATCCCGTGGCGGCCGCCGTCCGGGCGCACGGTGGTCACCACGACGACACCGGTCGCCCACTGGGCCAGCACCGTGCGGAGTTGGTGGGAATCCACAGCGCCCTCCGTTTCGTTAGTGGAAACGCTGTTACGCACACGGTAACGGGCCGGCTTCGGGTCGCGCAAGCGGATGGTGTTTCCCATGGGGAAATCCGCCGCCTACACTTGCCGCGTGCCCGAAACCGATTCCGACAACCAGAGCCGGTCGATCGCCGCGGTCGAGCGCGCGATGGACGTGTTGCTGCTGTTCGGCCGCAGCGGCCGCCCCGACCTCGGCGTGACCGAGATCGCCACCGAACTCGGCATCACCAAGGCGGCCGTGCACCGTATCCTGACCGCGCTGCGCAGCCGAGATCTCATCGTGCTCGAGCCGACCACCCGTCGCTACGCGCTGGGGCACGCCGCCATCGCGCTGGGCCGGGCGTATCTGGCGCGCACGGATCTGCGGGTGATGGCCGCCCCGGAGCTGCGCCGGTTGTCGGCGGTGACCGGTGAGACCGCGACGCTGTCGATCCGCCGCGGCGACACCCGGATGTACGCCGATCAGGTTGTGCCGGACCAGGAATTGCGCATGGAGGTGGCGCTCGGTCAGCCGTATCCGCTGTACGCGGGCAGTTCGTCGAAGGCGATCCTGGCGTTCCTGCGCAAGGAGGAGATCGACGAATATCTGGCGCGCCACGAGCTGACTCCGCTCACCGATGCCACCATCACCAAGGTCCGCAGGCTGCGCGCGGATCTCAAGGAGGTCAAGGAGCGCGGCTACGCGATCTCGCTGGGGGAGCGCCAGATCGGGGCCGCGTCCATTGCCGCGCCGGTCTTCGATCACGACGGCGGCGTGATGGCCTCGATCAGCGTGTGCGGTCCGCTGTCGCGCTTCGAGCCGCGCATGATGGACTGTGTTCCCATGCTGCTCAAGGCCTCCGGCGCCCTGTCGGCCCAATTGGGTTACAGCGGCTGACGACTCACAGCAGCGCTCCGGGTTTGAACACTCCCAGCGCCGCCGCGCCGAGCACGCTGCCCCAGATCACCCAGACATACGGCAGGCAGCCGTTCACGCTGCGGCGCAGGACGGTCTCGATCCGCTCGTCGGATCCGGTGGTCAGCAGCGCTGCCAACGCGGATCCGAAGGGGCGCAGGGTCATTCGGATGCCGAGTCCGGCGGCGATCGCGGCGGTATAGAGCAGGATCTTGGCGCCGAGCCAGCGCGGGTTGGTCGTCACGCCGAACGGCTCGGTGGCGATCAGGGCGTACAGACCCGCACCGCCCATGCCGAGGATCACCGCGAAGCGGATGGCGAGATCGGCGCGCACCACGATCGGGAAGCGCCCGTGGGTGCGATGGGCGGCGACGGTCAGCGCCAGCCATACCGCCGCGAACAGCCACACCAAAACGACCGACCACCAAGGGAACAGGGCGATTCCGAACAGGCTCGCCCCGTGCGGTTCGAGGGCCATCAGCGTGAGGCCGCTGGGCAGGAACAGCACCAGACAGATCTTCGGGCCGAGGTCCAATCCGCTCATGACGGCCAGCGCGGTGGAGCGGGCCGCGGGGGTCAGGGCCGGGTCGATGACGAAGCGACTGGAGTAGAACACGCCCAGATCACCGCCCAGCCAGAACACGAACAGCACCAGATGCAGCAGAATCCACCACCCGTGCGGATGCGGGCCCATACGAAATTCCTTGTCTGTCAGCCGGGTCGGCGCAGCACGGCCAGCGCCGCTCGCAGGTCGAGTACGTCGGCGTATTTCGCGCCTAGATCGAGCAGATTGGCCTCGTGCAGCCGCGGGTCGCGATCACCGCAGGCATCGGCCACCACCAGCGGCCGGAAGCCGTGCTGCAGCGCGTCGGTGGCGGTGGCCCGGACGCAGCCGCTGGTGGTGAGGCCGACGATGCAGACGGTGTCGATGCGCGCGGCGGTGAGCGTGGCCGCGAGCGAGGTGCCGTGGAAGGCGCTGGCGTACTGCTTGGTGATCACCACCTCCGCCGGACGCGGCGCGGGATCGTCGAGGAAGGCCCCCAGCGGATTGCCCTCCTCGAATACCGCGAGGGCCGGGACCTTGCGGCGAAACAGGCCGCCGTCGGCGGTGCCGGGCCGGTAGGCCACGCGGGTGAACAGCACCGGGCGGCCGTGGTCGCGGGCATGGGCCACCAGGGTGGCGGCGGCGCGCACGGCGTCCTCGACCGGGGCGCGCAACGGCGAGCCGTCGGTGAGATAGGCGGCGCAGATGTCGACCACCAGCACCGCGGGCGAGTCGCCGGGGCCGAGGGTGGCGGCGAAGCCGTGGCGGCGATAGTCGTCGGCCAGGTCCGTCATGCGAAACCCCCTCAGATGACGCCCTTTTCGGCGAGTTCGGCCAGCCGCGCGGTGTCCAGGCCGAGCAGCTCCCGCAACACCTGGTCGGTGTGCTCGCCCAGTTCGGGGCCGATATGCCGCACCGCGCCGGGGGTTTCGCTCAGTTTGGGGAAGACGTTCTGCATGGGGATCTCGCCGAATTCCGGATGGGCCAGCCGCACGATGGCGTCGCGGGCGGCGAAATGCGGATCGGCGAACATGTCGCGGGCGGTGTAGATCCGGCCCGCGGGCACCCCGGCGCCGTGCAGCAGTCGCAGCAGTGGTTCGGCGGCGAGGGTGCGCGTCCAGGCGGCGATGAGGTCGTCCAGCTCGGCCATGTTCTCGCCGCGGGCGGCGTGGGTGGCGAAGCGCTCGGTCGTGGCCAGTTCGGGTCGTCCCATGACGGTGGCGAGCCGGCCGAAGACGCTGTCCTGATTGGCGGCGATGAGGATCATCTCCTCGTCGGCGGTCGGATAGACATTGCTGGGGGAGACGTTGGGCAGCACCGCGCCCGTGCGCTCGCGCTGATAGCCCGCCACGGCCCACTCCGGCAGCAGCGATTCCATCATCGCCAGCACCGCCTCGTAGATGGCCGAATCCACGATCTGCCCGCGGCCGGTGCCGCGGCGGTGATGGACCGCGGCCAGGGCGCCGATGGTGGCGAAGACTGCCGCCAGCGAATCGCCCAGGGAGATACCGGTTCTCGCGGGCGGGTGGTCGGGATCGCCGGTGATGTAGCGGATTCCGCCCATGGCCTCGCCGATCGAGCCGTATCCGGCGCGCGGGGCATAGGGGCCGTGCTGGCCGTATCCGGTGACGCGCACCAGGATCAGGCCCGGATTGTCCGCGCGCAGGGTGTCGAAGTCCAGGCCCCAGCGTTCCAGCGTGCCGGGCCGGAAGTTCTCCACCACGATATCGGACTGGGCGATGAGCTCGCGGGCCAGCTGCTGACCGCGCTCGGTGCGCAGATTGCAGGTCACCGATTTCTTGTTGCGCGCCACCACCGGCCACCACAGCGACCGCCCGTACGGCTTCTCCCGGCCCCACTCCCGCATCGGATCGCCCTGACCCGGCGATTCCAATTTGATGACCTCCGCGCCGAGGTCGCCCAGCAGCTGCCCGCAGAACGGACCGGCCAGCAGCTGTCCCATTTCGATCACGCGCAGATCGGCCAGCGGCCCGGGCGGTGTGCTCTGCTCTGCCATGCGGTTACTCCCTGTCCCGGCGTTGAATGGATACAATGTATCCCACAGCGAAACGCTAAACAAGATCGCGCCGAGGAGGATTCGTGCATCTGGTCGAGGTCGCCCCACGGGACGGATTGCAGAACGAGCCGGAGCTCGTGTCCACCGATACGAAGATCGAGCTGATCCGCCGCAGTGTGGCGGCGGGGTCGCGGCGGATCGAGGCGGTGAGCTTCGTCAGTCCGAAGGCGGTGCCGCAGCTGGCCGATGCCGAGGCGGTAATGGCGGGTGTGCCGCGCGCGGCGGAGATCTCCTACGCCGGGCTGGTTTTCAACGAGCGCGGACTGGACCGGGCGCTGGCGGCCGGGGTGGACGAGATCAATGTCGTGGTGGTGGCGACCGATACGTTCAGTCGCCGCAATCAGGGCTGTACGACCGAGGTGGGCATCGAGCGGTGGGAACGGCTGGCCGAGCGGGCCCGGACGGCGGGGCTGTGGCGCACGGTCACCATCGCCGCGGCCTTCGGCTGCCCGTTCGAGGGGGAGGTCTCGCAGCGGTGGGTGGCCGAGCTCGTCCGGCGGGTGGCGGCGGCCGAACCGGAGGAGATCGCCCTGGCCGACACCATCGGGGTGGGTACGCCGGATCGGGTGCGGCGGCTGGTCACGGCCATTGCCGTGATCGCACCGAACGTATTGGTGCGCTGCCACTTCCACAACACCCGCAATACCGGTTACGCCAATGCGTGGGCCGCGCTGGACGCCGGTGCGCACGTCCTGGACGCCAGTACGGGCGGCATCGGGGGCTGCCCGTTCGCTCCGGCCGCCACCGGCAATATCGCCACCGAGGATCTGCTGTACGCGCTGGATCGGATGGGCGTGGGCACGGGGGTGGACCTCGAACAGGTCATGGCGACCGGGCGCTGGCTGGGGGAGGTCCTCGGCAATCCGGTCCCGGCCCTGCTGGGGCGCGCGGGCGCCTTCCCGTCCTCCGGCGCGGCCCCGGCCTGATCTCAGGTGGCGGCCGCGCGCAGCGGTTCGAGCAGGGTGGTGAGATCGTCGACGCGCTCGAGGCCGTAGACGATCTCGCTGAGCCGTGCCGCCCGGGATTCGGGCAGGCGGGCGGCGGTGTTGAGGTGGAATTTCCGCGCGAGTTCGCCGGGGGAGAGGGGATTGTCGGGGCCGCCGCGGTTGACGTCGACGCGTTCGGTCAGGATCTCGCCGCCGCGCAGGCGGACGGTGAGCACGGCGGGGAACTGGTGCGGGAAGATCGCGTCGCAGGCCGGATCGGGGATGCAGCGCACCCGCGCCGCCAGTGCGAGGCGGTGTGGATCGCGGGCGGCCGCGTCGGTGAAGTCCTCGTGGAACACACCGAGTCCGCCGCCGCCCAACAGGGCCGCGGCGACGGTGTAGGGACCGGAAAAGGCGGCGTGATAGCCGGATTCGGGTTCGGCCTTGGCGGCCGCGGGTTCGCCGATCGTGCGCAGGACGGCGGTGGGTGCGCCCAGTTCCAGCTCGACGATGTCGGCGGGGTCGATACCGCGCTCGCGCAGGCGCAGGGCCGCATCGATGCCCGCGTGGGTGAAGTGGTTGCAGGGGTAGGGCTTGAAGAACACCTGCGGCAGTTCCCAGTCCGAGCCCAGGCCGGAGGTGATCGCGGTGAGATCGTAGCGATCGTCGCAGAAGGCCTGCAGCAGGCCGAATCTGCCCTCGATCACCGTCGGCGGCCCGGTCAGCCCGGCCCGGGCCAGCTCGGCGGCGGTGACCGCGGCGTGCGCGGCCCAGCCACAGTGGATCCGTTTGACCGTGCCACCGGTGCGGTTGGCCTCCAGCAGCCCCGAACCCATGCTGGCGGCGATACCGATGGCGTGGGCGATTCCGGCGGCATCCAGATCCATCAGCATCGCGGCGGCCGCGGCGCCGCCCAGGGCGCCGCAGATCGCGGTGGCGTGCAGGCCGCGCTCGAAAAAGACCGAGTTGCCGAGGGATTCGTCGTATCCGGCCAGGCCCAGCCGCACGGTGATCTCGATACCGACCCCGATCGCGTCCAACAGCGCCGCCCCGCTCGCGCCGCGCGCCTCCGCGACGGCCAGGGCCGTGGGCACCACCGAGGCCGACGGGTGCAGCACCGACGGCAGATGGGTGTCGTCGAAATCCAGTGCGTGGGCGAGCGTTCCGCCGAGCAGCGCGGCATCGGCGGCGGGTACGCGACGGGGCAGTCCCAGCGCCGTCGACTGTTCGGCGCCGCCGCGGTCGGCCAGCAGGGTGCGCACGGCCGCGGCGGGGGCCAGATCGACCGCGGCCATACTGTTTCCGAGCACGTCGAGCACTCGCCGCGCCGCATCGGACCGCAGTTCGGTGCCGATGCCGCGGTCGCGGGACCGTTCGGCGAAGGCCGCCAGCCGCGCGACGATCGTGGGCGCGCTCATCGGCGCACCGCCGCGAGCGGCCGTACCGGCGAGCCCGTGCCGCCCACGATGCGCAGCGGTGCGAGCAGGAAGACGAATTCGGTTGTCCCGCTGCGGGAAAGCTCCTCCAGGGCCAGGTGTTCGAGGATGTACACGCCCGCCTCGACCAGCAACACCCGGTGCACGGGTAGTACGCGATGCCCGGCCCCGGGCGCGATGCGTTCGTAGGCGGTGGTATCCGCGCCCGTGGCGATGACGCCCTGGGCGACGAGCCATCTCGCCGCGTCGACGCCGACGCCGGGTACCCCGCAACCATTGCCGAGATAGGCCTCGGCATCGTCGAACCGCCGTGCCCAGCCGGTGCGGATCAACGCCACATCGCCCGGCTCCGGCGTGACCCCGGCCAGTTCGGCCGCGAGCCGTAGATCCTCGACGGTGATCTCGTACCCGCCCGGCAGCACCTCGGTGTCGTGCACGCGCGCCACATCCAGCAGCACACCCCGGCACAGCATTCCGGGCAGGTGTTCGGCTCCGTGCGCGGAGAAGGACCCGCCCGCCTGCGCCCGGTGGGCGTCCACCCCGCCGTGCAGGCGGCCGTCGTGGCTGACATGGCTCAGGGCATCGATGTGGGTGCCGACATGTCCGCCGGTCACGATGATCTCGTTGGCCGCCGACCCGCCGTCGGGTCGGATCGTGTCGCCGTGCCTGCGCGCCAACGTCATCCGGAAGCCCGGATGGTTGGGTGAGCAGGGCATGCCCGTGAAGAACGGCTGCCCCAGCTCGATCAGCCGCACGCCGGCCCGCACGGCCGTCACCAGAGGATCGCTCACCGCACCACTCCCGCCGCCCGCAGCCGATTCAGCTCGGCCGCACCGACTCCATACTGCCCCAACACCTCCGCGGTGTGGGCGCCGAGCGCGGGACCGGTCCAGCGGATGCCGCCCGGGGTGCCCGACATTCGAAACAGCACGTTCTGCATGCGCACCTGTCCCAGTTCGTCGTCGGGCAGGGCCGTGATGGTGCCCAGCGCCCGGTATTGCGGATCGTCGAAGATGTCGGCGGCGGTGTAGATCGGCGCGACCGCGGCCTCGGCCTTGTCGAATTCGCGCACCACCTCGTCGGTGGTGCGCGCGGCGATCCACCGGCTCACCGCCGCGTCGAGCTCGTCGGCGTGCGCGGCCCGCCCGGTGCCGGTCGCGAACCACGGCTCGTCGACCAGTTCGGGTCGACCGACCAGCCGCAGGACGCGCGCGGCGATCGATTCGGTGCTGGTCGATACCGCCACCCAGCCCCCGTCGCCGGTGCGATACACATTGCGCGGGGCGTTGTTCGAGGAGCGATTGCCGAGTCGCTGTGGCAGTTCACCGAGTTGGTCGTAGGCGATGAGCTGCGGTCCGAGCAGGGCCAGAATCGGCTCGATGATCGCCAGATCCACCTGCTGGCCCACCCCATCGCGCTCGCGCGCCCGCAGGGCGGTCAGCACGGCGAACGCGGTGGTCAGCGCCGCGATGCCGTCGGCGAGGCCGAATGGCGGCAGGGTCGGCGGTCCGTCCGGTTCGCCGGTCATGGCCGCGAATCCGCTCATCGCCTCGGCCAGCGTGCCGAAACCCGGGCGGTGCGCGTGCGGGCCGATCTGGCCGAAGCCGGTCACCCGGGCCAGCACCAGGCGCGGATTGATCTCCCGCAGCGCCGGATAACCCAGACCCCAGCGCTCCAGGGTGCCGGGGCGGAAGTTCTCGATCACCACGTCGGCATCGGCGACCAGACGGCGGAAGATGCGCTGACCGTCGGCCGAACCGAGATACAGCGTCACCGATTTCTTGTTGCGCCCCAGCATCTTCCACCACAGGCCGGCGCCCTCTCGCTGCGGCCCGTGCCCGCGAGCGGGATCGCCGCGCGGGTGCTCGATCTTGATCACCTCGGCGCCGAAATCGCCGAGCAGGGTGGCCGCCAGCGGTCCGGCGAACAGGGTGGCGACGTCCAGGACCCGGATCCCGGCCAGAGCAGCGGTCACGATATGACTCCCCTCCGCCGAATGTTTCCTATGGAGAAACATTGCGGCGTTGACTACCAGCGCATCGTACTGCGATGATCGCAGAAATCGTAATTCCGTTTCGCAGAGAGAAACTGGAGCACGCCGTGGCGGCCACCGACCTGCTGATCAGAAACGCCCGGGTGGTCCGCCCGGGTGGCGCCAGTGACAGTCCCGATGTGACCGATATCGCCGTCGCCGACGGGGTGGTGACCGAGGTGGGGCGCGGGTTGGCGCACGCCCCGGGGGCCCGCGTCGTGGAAGCCGATGGGCTGCTGGCGTTTCCGGGGGTGGTGGACGCGCATCAGCACTGGGGGATCTATCGGGAGCTGGGCGAGGACGCCGAATCCGAGAGCCGCGCCTGTGCCCAGGGCGGGGTCACCACCGCGCTGAGTTATCTGCGCACCGGGCGTTACTATCTCGACCGTGGCGGCTCCTACCGGGACTTCCTGCCCGAGGTGTTCGAGCGGATGCGCGGGCGCGCGCATGTCGATCACGGCCTGCATCTGGCGCCGATGACCGCCGAGCACATCGACGAGATTCCCCGTCTGGTCGAGGAATTCGGCATCACCTCGTTCAAGATCTTCATGTTCTACGGCGGGCACGGGCTGCACGGGCGCTCGGCCGATCAGTCCGAGTTCCTGATGATCCCGCCCGGGGAACGCTATGACCTGGCCCATTTCGAGTTCGTCATGCGTGGCGTGCAGCGGGCGCGCGAGCGCTTCGGGCCGGGAATCTCGCTGTCGCTGCACTGTGAGACCGCCGAGATCATGGCGGCCTATACGGCACTGGTGGAGCGAGATCCGGAGCTGACCGGCCTGCGAGCCTACAGCGCCTCGCGCCCACCGCATTCGGAGGGCCTGGCCATCACCATCGCGTCCTATCTGGCCCACGAGACCGGCCTGCCCGCGATCAACCTGCTGCACCTGTCCTCGGCCAAGGCCGTCGCCGCCGCGTTGACCATGGCGAAGGCGTTCGGCCACATCGACTTTCGCCGCGAGGTCACCATCGGTCACCTGCTCGCCGACGTCGACACCGCGCACGGCCTGGGCGGCAAGGTGAATCCACCGCTGCGCGAGCGCGCGGATGTGGAGGCGTTGTGGCGGCACCTGCTGGCGGGCGAGATCGACTGGGTGGTCAGCGATCACGCCTGCTGTCGCGACGAGCAGAAGTTCGGCCCGGACCGCGCCGATATCTTCGCCGCCAAATCCGGATTCGGCGGTGCGGAATATCTGCTGCCCGGCCTCGTCGGCGAGGGCCGCCGCCGCGGTCTGCCGCTGCCGCGCATCGCGGAACTCACCTCCGCCAACCCCGCCCGCCGCTACGGCCTGGCCACCAAGGGTGATATCGCCCCCGGCTACGACGCCGACATCGCCCTGATCGATCCCGACGCCCGCTGGACCGTGCACGCCGCCGACTCCGAATCGGCCCAGGAGTACACCCCTTTCGAGGGTTTCGAGATGTCCGCCCGCGTCACCGACGTCTTCCTGCGCGGCCACCACATCCTGCGCGGGGGCAAGATCGACGACGCCCCGCACGGTCGCTATCTGCGCCGTCGGGCGGGGTAGGTCTACATCTTGGCGAAGCGGGCCATGACGAAGCAGTGGATGCCGTAGACGATGATGCCCAGCCCGGCCACGATCAGCAGTACGACGCCATACGGCTGTGCGCCAAGGGTTTTGAGCGCGGCGTCCAGGCCGCCGGCCTTGTCCGGCTCGGAGCGGGTGACCGCGAGTATCACCAGGATGCCGACCGCGCCGACGGCCAGCCCCTTGGCCAGGTAGCCACCGACCCCGATGCGGCGCACCCAGGTGCCGGTCGGCCCGCGCAGATCGTCGAGGAACTTACCGGTGGCGCCCTTGTAGACGTGGTAACCGCCGACCGCGACGATGACCAGCCCGGCGACGACCAGGGCGATCGTCCCGGCCGTGTGCTGCATCAGCCGCGCGGTGAGTCCCGCGCTCTCACCACCGCTGGATCTGCCGCTGCCACGGGCGAATCCGAACGCCGACAGCGCGAACGCCGCGTAGATCGCCGCCAGCGCGAGTGCCTTGACGCGCCGGAACGCCTCGCGCTTCGGATCATCCCTGTCGGGTTTGGAGGCGCTGCCGAACACGGCCTCCGCAAGCCGCCACAACGCCATCGCCACGAACGCGACCACCCCGGCCCACAGCGCGATCCGCCCGCCGGGCCGGGCCGCCAGCTCCGCCATGGCCCCCGCCTGGTCGGCCGTCCCACCCGCGCCCCCGAGCGCGATCCGGATCGCGATGTACCCGATGATCAAATGCACGATTCCGGTCATCACGAAACCGGCCCGGGCAAACCGCTCGAGCACGCTGTTCTGCGCCACCCGGCTCGCGGCCCCGGACGTCGATCCCCCACCCGACAACACACTCATTCGAACCCCGTTCTCGCTCACATCGAACACGCGGCGAATACCCCGTTGCCGCAGCCGCAATCGCGAGCGCCTTACCCTTGGTGTGCGGAAGCGGGTCCCGTGCCGACCGGAAATGCGCGTCAGGGAGGAATTGTGGACATCACCGAGCTGATCCTCGACGACCATCGTGAGCAGCGGCGGCTGTTCGCGATGCTGGAGCAGATCGATCGGGGGGAGGTCGAGGTGCTGTCGGCGATTTGGGAGCGGCTGGCGGCCTTTCTCGAGTTGCACGCGCAGGCGGAGGAGGAGCTTTTCTATCCGGCGCTGTTGGAGGTGGGGATCGCGGCGCGGCGTACCGCGGGGGTGGAGGACGAGACGCTCGATGCCATTCACGATCACAACGAGATCAGGGATGCGGTGGCCGAGGTGGCGAGGCACCGGGTCGGCAGCGATGAGTGGTATGCCGCCGTCGCGGCGGCGAATCTGGCCAACAGCGATCATATGGCCGAGGAGGAGCGGGAGGGGCTCACCGACTTTCGGCGGCTGGCGGGGCTGGCACGGCGACATCAGCTGGCCGTGGCCTTCGCCGCCTATGAGGCGCGAAACTACGCCGGCGTCCGGGCGGTCGACAAGGATCCCGAGGGATATGTCCGCGCGGTGGAGGAGAAGTTGCAGGGCGATCCGAGTGGGTCGCTGAGCGTGGGGAGTCTGAAGCGGAATTGAGGCGGGTGGGGTGCGGGCGGCCGCACCCCACCCGGGCGGTTCACAGCGGGATCGGGTCGCCGTACACCGTGGTCGAGTGGTCCTCGCTCGGGGTGGAGAGGGAGGCGGTGGCGAAGGAGCGCAGGGTGACCGGGCCGGCGCAGGCGTCGACCTTGATCTCGACCTGGTCGGCGGTGATCGAGGCGCGGGGGCCGGTGAAGGACTTCTTGCCGAATTCGACGATCTTGATCGAGCCGGGCTTCACGTCGACCGAGACGGACGGGGACACCGAGGCGTTGAGGCCGAGGTTGACGCTCGGCTCCGGGAAGACGTCGACCGAGACGGACGGGCCCGCGGAGACGCCGACGCCCACCGTCATACCGTCGGCGAGGTCGACCTGGCAGCCGACGTAGTAGCCGAAGGTGACCGAGGCCGAATCGACGGGTTCCTCGCTCTCCCCGCCGATTTCGGCGATCGCCCGCAGCGACACGAAGCCCTCGCGGGTGAACGGCGTCGCGGCCAGATTGGGGTGCCGGTCGAGGGTCTCGGCGGCCTTGGTGACCGTCAGCGTCTTGCCGCCCTCGGTCTGCACCGAGCGCGTCTTATCGGCCACCACGTCGGCGGCCGCACCCCCCGCACCGTGTATCAGCAGTCCGAGAGTCGCCGTCGCGGCGATTCCGGTCGTGGTGATTCGCCGTCCGTACGGCATGGGAGATGGCATCGAGTGGATCCTCTTCTGTCGAGCGGTGAAACGTATTGGTTAGGTAAACCTTCCCTAACCCGCGAGTAATGTAGCAGGAGATTCGGTCGAATGGGGAATTACGATCCGGACGCTCGGCAATCGCGAATGGTCAGGCTGAAACCTCTGCTGCCCAAGGGTATTCGCGCGTCGGATCGGCCGCGGCCGCGGGTGTCAGCAACCAGCCGATATCGCGGAGCAGGGCGTGGCGCCAGCCGATCCGGTCGTGTCCGGCGGGCGACCGGTCGCAGCGGACGCGCGCGCCCGCCGCGGCTGCGCGCCGGGCGATTTCATCGCAGTGCCGGTGCATGGTCGGCGATTCGTGCCGCCCCACGTCGAAGGCCGCGGTCAATCCGCTCAGATCGGCCCGGGACACCCGCGCGGCGATCCGCCCGCCGGACGGGCCGTCGAATTCGGGCCACCAGAACGAACCGGACTGGCAGGCGATGCGCCGGACGACATCCGGATATCGCAGCGCGGCGTCGAGGGCGCACAGGCCGCCGAGGCTCTGTCCGGCCACCACGAGCCGGTCCCAATCGACCGCGCCACCGTCGTTTTCGATCGATCGGGTCAGCTCCGGGACGAGTTCGTCGACGATCGCCTCCCACAGGCGCGGATTCTCGGCGAGATCGACCTCGCGCACCCCGTGCACCGGAAGGAAGACGAGGGTGACCGCGGGCAACCGGCCCGCCGCGACCGCGGCGTCCACCGCGGCGGCGGCCGGATGCAGAAACAGCCAGTCGTCACCGTCGAGCAGCAGGACGACCGGTTGTGGTTGTCCCGCGGCCGATTCCGGTGCGGCGCCGCGATGGATCCGGATCGTGCGCCTGCCGCCCAGTATCCGGCTGCGCCACACCATTCGCTGCCGTGGCAGCGGCGCGACCTCGTCCGGGCCGAGCACCGGCCAGAAGGGTTGCGGCCCCAGATCGGGTGTGGCGGTGAGCGAGCGGTGCGGTCCGGCCGCGCTCGGATTGAGCGGATCGGCGTACTCGTGCCCCTCGGCCTCGAAATGGTAGGTCACCCGCATCCGCTCGGGCAGCTCCACAACGGTGAACCAGCAACCGGTGGCCTCGTGTTCGGTCAATCGAACCGGATCGGCGCGGCCCTCGAGCCGCAGCAGCGCGGGACCCTCGCCCCGCACGAACAGCATCCGCCACCCACCGGGCGAGCGCACCGCCCGGGGCCCGCCGGACAGCTCCGTCCAGAACGCGTCGGTCCCCGGCCGCGCGCCGATCCCGAACTCCTCGAAAACCATGGTCGTCACCGCAGCACCGCCGCCCGGTAGGCGGGATCCTCGGCCACCAGCGCCCGGTGGGTGCCCTCGGCGACCACGCGGGGGCCGTCGAGTACCAGCACCCGATCGGCGACATCGAGCAGGGCCGGGCTGCTGGTGAATACGAGCGTGGTCCGGGAACGGCGATGATCGGCGAGAGTGCGGGCGATCCGCTCCTCGGTCACCGCGTCCACCGCGGTGGTGGGATCGTGCAGCACCAGGACCTCCGGATCGGCGGCCAGCGCCCGAGCCAGCAACAGCCGTTGTCGTTGTCCGCCGGACAGATTCGCCCCGCGATCACCGACGGGATGATCCAGGCCCGCCTCGTGCATCCGCACCAGATCCGACAGCGCCGCGGCGTCCGCGGCGCGCTCGACATCGGCCCCCGTATCCGCCGGGTCGATATTCGATCGCAGTGTGCCCGCGAAGATCTCGCCGTGGTGCGGGCTGACCAGCACGTGCCGACGCAGCCGGGCCGGATCGAATTCGGCGAAGGGGCGTCCGGTGAGCCGCAGCGTATCGTCCGGGGTGGTGGTGACCGCCAGCGCCCGGGTCAGATCGGCGGCGATCCGCGGCGCGGCGACCACCGCCACGAACTCACCGGGCGGCACGCGGAACGACGGCTCGCCGACGACCTCGAGATCGCCTGGGCGCGGGTCCTTCTCGCCGGGTTCGAACGCCGGGCGCGCCGCGAGTACCAGGGCCACCCGCTCGGCGCTGGCGCGGGCCTGCATCACGTATTTCGGCATCTCCGAGAACAGGCGCAGCGGTTCGGCGACGAACTGGGCCAGCCCGACGGCGATGACGAACTGGCCCAGCGACAGCGTGCCCGCGAAGGCCAGCCACGCGGCGGTGACGGTCACCGCGGCGGTCAGGACGGCGTTGAGCGCCAGGCCGATTCCGGTGTACAGCGCGCTGGTGTTCGCGACGGTGATCGCCTGGTGGGTGGCCGCGGCGCTGCGGCGACGGTAACTCGCGTACGCGGCCGCGTTGCCGCCGAAGCCGTGCAGCGGACGCAGACCCGCCACCAGATCCGATACCGCCGCCCCCGCCCGCGCGATCCGGGCCTGCTGCTCCTCGGTGGCGGCGCCGATCCGCCGCGAGATCAGACCCAGGATCGTCAGGATGGCCGCGGTACCGCCGACCACCAGCAGCCCGAGCGGCGGGCTCAGCACCGTCAGCACCCCGGCGATGACGGCGACCGCGAGCAGTGAGCTCACCAGCTGCGGAACTACTTCGACGATATCGGCGGTCTGATCGGCATCGTCGGTGGCGATGATCAGCGTCTCACCCGACTGCAGGTCCAGCTCGGGCGGGACCGGCCGCAGTACCCGGTCGGCGACCGCGACCCGCCACCGATGCGCCTCGGTCGTATTGGCCCGCTGCAGAATTCGCATGCCGAAGCGCCACGAGTAGGACACCGTGCCGATCACCGCGGCCAGTGCGAGCAGGCCCAGGATCAGTCCGGTGAGCGACCCGGGAACGATCGCGCGATCGACGACGAGGCCGAGCACCACCGGTACCGCGGTCTCGGCGGCCTGGTACAGCGTCAGCAGCGCACCGCCCGCGGCCATCGCACCGGCATTGCGCGACACCGCGATTCGCAGCACCGCCCGTCCGCTATCCGGCGACACGGCGCACCATCGCTTCCGGGGTCCGCGCGGTGAACAGGTCGCGGATCGTGACGGCGGCCCCGAATTCGGCGCGCACCAACCCGATCAGGCGCACGGCGGGCAGCGAGTGGCCGCCGAGGGCGAACCAGTCGCTGGCCACCCCTACCTGTTCGGGATCGAGATCCAGTGCCTCGGCGAACAATTCGCACATGATGGCCTCCTCCGGGGTGGGTTCGCGGTCGGTGACCGCGCGCAGCGGCCCGCTCGGCGGCAGCGCGGCGAGGTCGATCTTCCCGTTGACCGTCAGCGGGAGCTCGTCGACCAGGGCGTACTCGCTGGGCACCAGGTGTTCGGGCAGATCGGCGGCGACCGCGGCGACGACCTCGGTGAGCTCGGCGCCGTCGAGGCCGAGATAGGCCACCAGGCGGAGGTTTCCGCCGTCGCCGGGCCGGGCGAGCACCGTCGCGATCCGGACCGCGGGATGGGCCGCGAACGCGGCCTCGATCTCGCCCGGTTCGACCCGGTGGCCGCGAATCTTGACCTGGGCGTCGGTGCGTCCGAGATATTCCAGGTGACCGTCGGGCCGCCGCCGCATCAGGTCGCCGGTGCGGTACATCAGCCGTCCCGGCCCCTCGAACGGGCAGGCCACGAACCGTTCCGCGGTCAGGTCCGGTCGCCCGAGGTAGCCGCGGGCCAGGCCCGCGCCGGTGACGTAGAGCTCACCGGCCATGCCGTCGGGCACCGGTCGCAGCCAGGTGTCGAGCAGGAATCCGGTGGTGTTGTCGATGGGCAGCCCGACCACCGGGTCCGGGCATTCGTCGGTGCCCGCGCCGAGGGTGTTGATCGTGTATTCGGTCGGTCCGTAGAGGTTGTAGCCGGTCGTCCCGGGCGTCTCGGCCAGCCGGGTCCACAGCGCGCGTGAGACCGCCTCACCGCCGAGCAGCACCAGCGGGGGCCGCGCGGCGGGGTCGTCGAGCAGCCCGTCGTCGAGCAGCTGGCGGGCGTAGCTCGGGGTCACATTGACGACATCGATGGACTCGTCGCGGCAGTAGGCGGCCAGGCGCGCGGAGTCCCGGCGCAGATCCTCGTCGCAGATGTGCACCTCGTGTCCGTCGGCGAGCCACAGCAGCTCCTCCCAGGACATGTCGAAGGCGAAGGACACGGTGTGCGCCACCCGGAACACCCGGCCCGCCGCGATCGGCGCGAAGATCTTGCGGCGATGGTTGGCGAGCATATTGGTGAGTCCGACGTGCTCGGTGAGCACGCCCTTGGGCGCGCCGGTCGAGCCGGAGGTGTAGATGACATAGGCGAGCTGACGCAACCGATCCGGATCGTCCGGTGCGAAGGTGGTGACCGGTGCGACGTCGGTGTGCGGCCGGTCCACCTCGAGCACCTCGACGCCGAATCCGGCCAGCCGGGCCGAGACCGCGCCGACGCCGAGCATCAGCGCGGGCCGGGCATCGGCGAGGATCGCCGCCAGCCGGGCATCGGGGTGATCGAGTTCCAGCGGCAGATAGGCCGCGCCGCAGCGCAATACGGCGAACAGCGCGGCGACGGTGTCGATCGAGCGCGGGATCGCCAGGGCGACAAGGTCGCCCGTGCCGATACCCGCGGCCGCCAACGCGCCCGCGATTCGCCTACTGCGCTCGCGCAGTTCGGCGAAGCTGAGCCGGTCCGAGCCGCAGACCAGCGCGGTCCGATCCGGGTAGGCCAGCGCCGCCCGATCGAATTCGTCCACGACCGTGTCCGTGCCGATCGGCCGCACCTCCGCGCGGGACGGGGCGGGTCCGCGCCGGGGCAGTGCGCCCAGCGCGGTGTCGGCCTCGGCCAGGGCGAGTACGAGCCGGATGTAGTCGTCGAGAAGCTCGTCCGGCGCGTGTGATTCGACGCGGCATTCGAGTTTGACCGTGATCCGCTCGCCCGGGGTGACCACCCAGGTGTAGGGGTAGTGCGTCGAATCGTCGAACCGCGCGGCGACGATGCCGTGCCGGTCGTACAACTCGGCGTAGGACCGCTCGTCGAGGAAGTTCTGCAGGACGAACAGGTTGTCGAACAGCGCGGGATGGCCGGTGCCGCGCTGGATCTCGCCGAGACCCAGATGTTCGTGCGGCATGGCCGCGGTCCGCTCCGCCTGCACGGTGGACAGGAAATCCGAGACACCGAGCGTCGGTCGCGCCCGGACCCGCATCGGCACCGAATTGAGCAGCGCGCCAACGACTCCGGACAGATCACCGAGTCCCAGGGCGGAACCGTCGCGACCGGAGACCGTAATGCCGAAGACCACGTCGTCCTGACCGGTCCGCGCGCCCAGCAGCAGCCCCAGCGCCGCGGTGAACACGGTGTTGAGAGTGACACCGTGCCGTCGTGTCGCCCCCCGCAGGCGCTGGGCGTCCGCCGCCGACAGGGTGCGCCGCACCTGCCGGGGCGCCAGCTGCGGCGTGGCCGGATCGGCCAGCAGCGTGGGAGCCGTGAGAACGGCCAGATGATCCGACCAGAACCGCTGTGCCGCGGTCGTATCCAGCTTCGCGGCGGCCTGGATCACGGGGCCGATGGCCGGTTCGGCGGGCAACCGCGACGGTGGATTGCCATCCCGATGTCCGGCATAGGCGGCCAGGATTTCGCGCAGCACCGTCTCCTGCGACCACCCGTCCCACAGCAATTGGTGGTTGCTCAGCAGCAGTGCGTCGTGGCCCCCGGGCAGGCGCAGCACGGTGAGCCGGATCAGCGGCGGCTCGTTCAGGGCGAACGGCCGGGCGCGATCGGCGCGGCAGATCGCCTCGATCTCGGATGCCGGATCGGCGGCGTGGGTGAGGTCGACCACCGCCACCGTTGGTCGGGCGGCGCGGCCGAAGACTTGTCGGGGTGTGTCGTCGGGGTCGACGACGAATCCCGCGCCGACCGCGGGATGGCGGGCGATGACCGTCTCCAGGGCGTCCGCCAGCGTCTCCGGCGATAGCGGCCGATCGAACTCCAAGTAGTTCTGCGCGATGTAATGCTCCGCGGCCCCGGTGGATTCGGCGGCGGCCGCCAGTTCCGACTGGATGTAGAGGCCGCGTTGCAGCGCCAACAGCGGCAGCGTCCATCCGTCGCTCGAATCACGCCGTGCGGCAATGCGTTCCAGGGCGGCTTGCCAGCCGGAGACGACGGTCTCGGGAACCGCGTCGGCCAGGGCGAATTCACCGCGCAGCCGACCAGCGGCGTCGATCCAGGCATTGAGTTCGATCGCGTACGGCGGCGGCAGCGGATCGTCGAGGGCGATCGCGGCGTCCTCGGTGGCGCGGCCGAGGTAGTTCACCAGGATCTGCGGCGCGGGCAGCTCCCGCAGCAGCGGCGCGGCCTGCGGGTCGAGGTAGCGCAGGGTGCCGTAGTCGACGTGGTGCGCCTCGCTCGGTAGGTTCGCCGACACCTGTGCGGCGGCGGCCACCGGATCGGTGGCGGGCGGCAGGCGCAGCGGGGCGATCGCGGTGAACCAGCCGACGGTGCGGGCGTAGTCGTGCCCGGGGGCCTGCGGCACCCGGCCGTGCCGCTCGAGTTCCACCACCAGATCCGACGGCCGCGGCTGCGTGGCGGTCAGCGCGACCCGCAGCGCGCCCACGACCATCGAGGTGGCGTCCAGGTCGTCGCCGACCTGGCGGACGAGCCGGGCCGTCGCCTCCGGTTCCAGGACGGCGATACGGATGCGGCGACCGGTGAGGTCGGCGACCAGCGGGGGAGCGGTGAGTACGTCGAGGTAGCGCCGCAGCGAACCGGTCGCGGAGCCGTCGTGCGCGCGCCGGACCAGGGCCGCGGCGAATTCGCGGTACGCGGTGGTGGCGGGCGGGAGGTTGCCACCGGACAGCGCGGTGTCCAGATCGTGCAGCAGGATCACCCACGAGATCGCGTCCACTACCAGGTGGTGCGCCACCACGACCAGGGCGTCGCGGTCGGGGAGCCAGGTGAACACGATGAGCTCGCCGGTCGCCGGATCGAGTCGCCGGGCGGCCTCGCGCGCCGCGGCGGCGGTGTCGTGCCCCACGACCGGTGTCACGGTGATCCCGTGTGGCGGGAGGGTTTCCAGCCGCCAGATGCGCTCGTCGGCCACGAGCCGGGCGCGCAGCATGGGGTGCGCCGCGACGATCTCGGTCACCGCGCGGTCCAGTCTCGCCCGGGTGGTGCCGGGCGGCACCGGCACGACCCGCGCCTGGGCGAATCCGGCGGGGAGGTCGCCGATATCGCGCTGGCGCAGGATGATCGGCGTGAGCGCGACCGGCCCGTCGGAGGGCTCGGTGGCGGGCGCGGTCGGTGCCGCATCGGAAACCGCCAGTGCCGCCAACGCTCTCGGGGTGCGGGCGTGGAACACATCGCGCGGCAGGAAGGTCAGCCCGCGGGCCCGCGCGCGATTCACCAGGGCGATGGCGATGATGCTGTCGCCGCCCGCCCGGAAGAAGTCGGTGTCGGCGTCGACCTGCGCGCCGTTCAGCACGGCGGCGAATTCCGCGGTCAGCACCGCCACGGTCGCAGGGGCGTCGGGTGTGGGACGACCCTGCTGCGGCGGAACCGTCTGGGGCACAGCGTGCTCCAACGCTCGCCGATCGAGCTTGCCATTGACGGTGAGGGGCAGTGCCCCGTGTGAGACCACGCGCTGGGGAATCAGATGTGCGGGCAGCTGTGCGGCGAGCAGTTCGGTGAGATCGGCGGGTGCGTCGCCGACGATATGTGCCACCAGACAGTCGGATTCGTGGTCCGCGGTGACCGCGACATCGCGCACCCCCGCCAGCTCGCGCAGCACCAACTCGATCTCGCCCGGTTCGATCCGGAAACCACGCACCTTCATCTGATCGTCGACCCGCCCGGCGTAGGCCAGCCCGCCGCCGGGCAGCAGCCGCGCGGCATCGCCGGTGCAGTACATCCGAGAACCGCCGGGGCCGAACGGATTCGCCACGAAGCGCCCCGCGGTCAGCCCGGGCCGCCGGTGATAGCCGCGCGCCAGCTGGTCTCCGGCGAGGTAGATCGTGCCCACCTGGCCGACCGCGACGGGCCGCAGCCCATCGTCGAGCAGGTGCACGCGAACTCCGGGCAGCGCGCGTCCGATCGGGCTGGTGCGGTCGTCGGCGAGGTCGTCCGCGGCCAGCGGGCGGTAGGTGACATGTTCGGTGGTCTCGGTCGGCCCGTAGACGTTGATCAGTTCCGGTGCGCCCGATTCACTCGCCCAGTCCCGCAGCCGGGCGGGCATGAGCGCCTCACCGCCGAGCACCACGCGGCGCAGCGCGGTCGGGCGCACGCCCCGCTCGCGCTCCGCGTCGAGGAATTGATGGAACGCGGACGGCGTCTGGGTGAGCACCGTGACACCGGTGTCGCAGACGAGGCGATGGAAGTCGATCGGCGACCGCGACAGCGCGTAGTCCGGAATCACCAGCGCGCCACCCGAGGTCAGCGCTCCCCAGATCTCCCAGACCGCGGCGTCGAAGGCAAAGGAGTGGAACTGCATCCACACGTCGTCCGGGCCGTAGGGGGCCGTGCGACGATCGGCGGCGAGCATGGACACCACCGCGCGATGGGTGACGACCACACCCTTGGGCCGACCCGTCGAACCCGAGGTGTACATGAGATATGCCGGTGCGTCCCAGGTGATCTCGGCCGGTGCCGCGGTGGGCGCCGGTTCGCCGGGGACGACGATGCGGGTAGCGATGCCCGCCCGGTCGATCAGGCCCGCCACCCGCTCGCGCAGCTCCGCGGTCACGAGCACCGCGGCCGGTTCGGAGTCGGCGAGCAGATATTCCAGTCGCGCGTCCGGATATGCCACATCGAGCGGGACATACGCCCCACCCGCCGCGACCACCGCCGTCAGGGCGACGATCTGTTCGACCGACCGCGGGATCGCCACGGCGACACGGGATTCCGGCCCGACCCCGGCCGCGGCGAGCACGCCGGTCAATTCACGTTGGGCGGCGGCGAGTTCGGCATAGGTCACGGTGTCGCCGGTGCCGTCCAGGCAATGCAGCGTCACCGCGGTGCGGGTGCCGTGGCGGGCGGCGGCGGTCTCGAACAGCGCGCCCAAAGTGGCCGGGGCGACCGCGATGTCGACCAGCGGCGGCCGGGCGGGGCCGGTGAGCAGGCGACCCAGCGCGGCGGTGAACTCCGCCACGACCGCGGCCGCCTCCACCTCGCGCAGCAGTCCGGTGTCGTAGATCGCGAGGAATCCGATCCGCCCGTCGGCGCGACGCAGGACCACGAGGGTCAGCGGGAACTCCGCGGCCCCCTCGGCGGTGAAGGCGGTGACTCGGAAGTCGGCATCCGGATGGGCGAAGGCGCCGATATCGGGATCGATGTCGAAGACCACCAGCGTGTCGAACAGCGGCCCGGCGCCCACCAGCCGCGACAACCGCGACAGCGACATGTGCTGATACGCACGCACCGCCTCCTGCTGCCCGGCGACCTGCGCGAGTACTTCCGCGCCGGTGTTTGTTTCGTCCCACCGCACCCGCACCGGAATCGTATTGATGAACATGCCGACCATGTCCTCGATACCGGGCACCTCGGCATCGCGGCCCGAGACGGTCGAGCCGAACAGCACATCACGCCGATCCACTACGCGCCCGAGCGCCATGGCCCAGGCGGCGTGCACCGCGGTACTCAGCGTGACGCCCGCCTCGCGCAGCGCGCTGTCGATATCGGGATCGGCCTCCACCAGATGTTCGGCGAAGCGGCGGGCCGGTTCCATCCCGCCCGCCAGCAGTGTCGGCCTGGCGTCGGCCAGCACCTCACGCCACACCTTCTCGGCCGCGGCGTCGTCGCGTTCGGTGAGCCAGCGGACGTAGTCGGCGAAGTCGCCGCGTGTGCGCGCGGCCCCCGGCTGCCGGTATTCGGTCAGCAGATCCGTCAGCAGCGGCTGCGCCGACCAGCCGTCGGCGACGAGGTGGTGAATGGTCAGCACCAGCCGCTGGCGTCCGGCTCCGCGATCGATCAGCAGATACCGCAGCAGCGGACCGATCGCGGGATCGAATCCGCGGGTCCGATCGGCCTCGATCAACGCCCGCACGGCCTCGTCGTCGAGCGCGGTGGCGTCGATCGATTCGACCGCGGGCGCGGCGCTCTCGGGAATCACCGACACGACCAGACCGTCGGACACCGCGATGAAGCGGGCCGCCAGATGCGGATGCAGCGAGCACAGCCGGGCCGCGGCCGCGCGCAGCCGGGCCGGATCGAGTGCGCCCTCGATTTCGAGGATCGATTGCTCGACATAGCTGTCCGCGGATTCGTCGCTGTATACGGCGTGGAAGTACAGGCCCTGCTGCAGCGGGGTGAGCGGCAGGATCTCGCGCAGTCCGGGCTGCTCGAGCCGGTCGATCTGTTCCTGGTTCAACGCGACCAACGGGAAATCGCTGGGGGTGTGGCCGCCGCCCTCGACTCGCGCGAGTTCGCCGAGCACTTCGAGATAGAGCCTGCCGAGTTCGTTCACCTGCTCGGTGCTGAGCAGATCCGCGGGCCAGGAGATGGTGGTGGCGAGTTCGATGGCACCGGAGTCGCCCGGTTCGGCGATCGAATTGAATTCCAGCGCGTGCGGCAAACGCATGGCGGGATCGCGGCGCTCCCCGAGCTGTCCGCTGGAACCGACGAGCCGCCAGGCCAGGCCGGTATCGGCGGAACTGCCGTAGCGGCCCAGATAGTTGAACAGCACCTGCGGGATCGCGTCGTCGCGGACCGGCTCGTCGGCGTAATAGCGCAACGCACCGTGGGACAGGCCGTTGCGGGGCACCGCGGCCAGCTGTTCCTTCACGGCCATCAGGGCGGTGGCCAGATCGGCCGTCGCCTGGGTGCCGGGGTCGACGAGCACCGGACACAGCGTGGTGAACCAGCCCACCGTGCGCGACAGATCCGGTTCCGGGCGATCGGGCCCGGCGACGAAGCGGCTCTCCCGGCCGTGCCCCTCCAGATGCAGCCGCAGGCGGGTCCGCGCCGGCTCATCGTGCCAGCGGGCCAGCGCCACCGCGAGCGCGGTGACGAGTACGGGCGTGGGCGTGGTGTGGAAGGCCGCGGGCAGGTGGATGAGCACGCGCGCGGTCGCGTCCGGGTCGAGCGTGACGACCAGGCTGCGCTCGGCGGCGACGGTATCCTCCGGGCCGAGTGGGCGGCCGCCGATCCATGCCTCCGCCTCGGGTGCGGCGCTAGTGGAATCGGTGGCGGCCCAGTCGTCTTCGCGGGTGGCGCGTTCGAGGAGCTCGGTCCACCGGCGCAGCGAGGTGCCCTCGGCGGGCAGGCGCACCGCTTCCCCGCGGCGCAGCTGGTCGGCGCCGAGCGCCAGATCGTCCAGGATGATCTGCCAGGACACGCCGTCCACCGCGATGTGGTGGGCGACCAGCACGAGTTGCCGGTCGGCGCGCCGCCACACCGCGCGGAACATGATGCCGCTGTCCGGGTCCAGTTCGGCGGTCGCGGCGGCGACGCAGTCGGCCACGGGGGCGTCGCTGATCGTCCACGCGCGGCGCGTCGAGACCTCTTCGGGGATATCGAAACTCCACGACCGCCCGCGAACAAGCCTGGCGCGCAAGGCCGGATGGGTCCCGAGCAGCGCGGTGGTGAGCGTATCGAGTGCTTCCGGCGTGAGATCGTCGGGCGTGCCGACGACGACGGATTGGATGAATCCGTCGATGGCATCGGTGATTTCGCCGAACCAGCGCAGGATCGGCAGGCCGCCGATCGGCCCCACGGGGATATCCGCGGTATCGATCGCCCGCCGAGTGGAGGTCGCGACGGCCGCGAGGCGGCGCGGGGTGCGGTGGGCGAAGACATCGGTCGAGGTCACCGCCAGACCCGCGCGGCGCAGCTGGGCGATCAGCGCGATGGCGATGATGCTGTCGCCGCCGAGTTCGAAGAAGTCCTGGTCGATTCCGGCGGCGGGAAGTCCGAGCACCCGGGCGACGGCATCGGCGATCGCGCGCTCGGTCGCCGTACCGGACACATCCACCGGTGCGGCGGGCTCGATCTCCGGTTCGGGCAGGGCCTTCCGGTCGACCTTGCCGTTGGCCGCGAGCGGGAACGAGTCCAGCACCACGACCTGCGCGGGCACCATATGGTCGGGCAGATTGCCGGTGGCCCAGTCGCGCACCTGCTTGGGTCGCAGTTCGGTATGCCCGGGTGCGGGAATGACATAGGCCACCAACTGGATTCCGCCGTGTGCGTTGCGCCGGTCGATCACACAGCTGTGCCGCACCGCCGGATGGGCGGTCAATGCGGTGGCGACCTCCTCGAGCTCCAGCCGGATGCCGCGGATCTTCACCTGGAAATCGACCCGGCCGAGGAAGTCCAGCGAACCGTCCGGGCGGTGCCGGACCAGATCCCCGGTGCGATAGAGCCGGGATCCGCTGTCGTCGAACGGATTCGCCACGAAACGCTGCGCGGTGATACCCGGTGCGGCGACATAGCCGCGGGCCAGCGGCAGGCCGCCGATGTAGAGCTCTCCGGCCGCCCCGACCGGAACCGGGCGCAGCGCCTCGTCGAGCACGTGGAAGCGGGTGTTCGGATTCGGGAATCCGATCGAGGTCGAGGTGCGCTTGTCGTCGCCGCGATACACGATGTGCGACACCGCGATCGTGGCCTCGGTCGGCCCGTAGCCGTGGTACATCGGCGCGTCGAGCTGTTTGCGGAAGCGCAGATACAGCTCGGGCGTCAGCGCCTCACCGCCGCACCACACATGCCGCAGGCTCTCGAGCCGGTCGGTGCCCTCGGCGATCTCGAGTAGGACATCCAGCATCGACGGGACGAAGTCGACGAAGGTGACCCGGTGCGTGGCGATGGTGTCGAGCAGATAGTCGGGATCGCGCTCACCGCCGGGCCGGGCCACCACCACCCGCCCGCCCGCGATCAGCGGCAGCAGCACCTCGTTGACCGACATGTCGAACGTCAACGGCGCCTTGAACAATGCCGCGTCGTCGGCCCCGAACGGCATGATCCCACCGGCCTGCCACAGCAGGCGGTCGGCCAGCGGCTCGTGCCGGATCATGGCGCCCTTCGGGCGGCCCGTGGTGCCGGAGGTGAACAGGATGTAGGCGATCTCGTCGCCGTGCGGATCGCATTCCACGGGGGCGCAGGGGTATTCGTCATAGCCCCAGTTGTCGAGATCGATGGTGAGGACCTCGGGTTCGTGCTCCGCCGGATCGACCGCGGCCGAGCCGGGCGCGGCGAACTGGACCGCGACGGCGGCATCGGCGATCACCGCGGCGCGGCGCTGGGCGGGCCATTTCGGATCCAGCGGCACGAAGGCGCAACCGGCCTGCAGCGTGGCCAGCATGGCCAGGACGGCACCGGCCGAGCGCTCCATCGAGATGCCGACGACCCCGCCGCGGCCCAGCCCCCGCGCGCGCAGCGCATGCGCCAACTGGTTGGACAGGTCGAGCGCGGTGCGGTAATCGATCGTGCGCGGCCCGTCGACGACGGCTGGTGCGGCGGGATCGCGCCGAGCCTGATCCCGGAAGCGCACAATGACATTCGGCCGCGGGCCGGAGGTATCGGTGTCGTTCCACGCGCTGGGCGGGTAGTCGCCGACGGGGGTGATGGGTCGGGTGGGCGCTGCTGCCACGGGAAGTACTCCTGAAATCTGTGAATGCCGGGAAGATCGGGTGGCGGCCGTCAGTGCACGCGGTGGGCCGCCGCGGCGCTGTGGTCCTGGCTCCAGGCCGCCCAGAGCCGTGCGTAATGTCCACCGGCGCGGCGCAATTCGTCGTGCGTGCCGATTTCGACGATCTGCCCCGCGTCCATGACCGCGACCAGATCGGCGGTCACCGCCTGGGTCAGCCGATGCGCGACCAGCAGGGCCGTGCGCCCGGCGCAGGCCGTGCGTGCCGCCTGCTCCAGCGCCGCCGCGCCGTGGCTGCCCGCCTCCGCGGTCGATTCGTCGAGCACGACCACCGGTGCGCGGCCGAGAATGATTCGGGCCAGTGCCAATTGGGCCGCCCGGGTGGGATCGAGGTAGAGCCCGCCCGCGCCGATCCGGGTGTCGAGTCCGTCGGGGAGGTCGGCCACCCAGTCCGCGGCCCCGGCCGCCGCCAGCGCGGCGCGCAGTTCGTCGTCCTCGGCGTCGGGCGCCGCCAGCCGCAGATCCGCCGCCAGGGTCCCGGCGAAGACGTGGGTCTGTTGCGTCGACAGGGCGACACGCTCGCGGACACCGGCCTCGTCGAGTTCGCCGATATCGGTGTCGCCCAGGCTGATTCGGCCCTGATTCGGGGCGAGCACGCCGGCGACCAGCGCCGCCAGCGTCGACTTGCCCGCGCCGCTTGCCCCGACCAGTGCCACGGTGGCACCGGCCGCAATATCGAGATCGATGCCGCGCACGGCGTCGGTGTCGCTGCCGGCATAGCGGTAGCGCACCCCGCGCAGCGCCACCCGCAGCGCGGTGGCGGGCGCGGACGCGGCCGCGGTGCTGCGCACCAGCCGCCGGTCACTCGGTTCGGCGAGCACACCGACCAGCCGGGTCAGGCTGGCGCCGGACTTTTGCGCCTCGTCGAAGCAGTACATGATCATGCCCAGCGGATTGAACAGCCGATGGAACAGCAGCGGGGCGGCCGCGGCCGCGCCGAGGGTGACCATGCCCGCCTTGGTGAGCGCGAATCCGGTCGTCAAAACGGCCGCCAGCCCGATGAGCTCGGCGCGGTTCTCCCGCCCGACGAATCGGCCGAACAGGTGGAAGCTGCGGATGCCCAGATCGCGCACCCGCAGCGACTGTTCGGTCACCCGGCCGCGGTACTGCCGCTCCAAACCGTAGGCGCGGATGGTGTCGATGCCGTCCAGCCCGCCGATGAGCACATCGGCCCGATCGCCCTGGGCCTCGCGCTGCGCGCGATACAGCGGCGCGGACCGCGGCAGATACCAGCGCAGCGCCAGCGCGTACGCGGGCAGCGCCACCGCACCGGCCAGGCCGAGCCGCCAGTCCAGCCCGAACATGCTCGCGACGGCGACGCCCACGAGCACGGCGGCCGAGAGTAATTCGGGTACCGCGGTGCGCAGCCCGCGCGAGACGACCGCGACATCGTCGCCGACCCGCGACAGCACATCGCCGCGCCCGGCGGTCTCGACGCGGGCGATGGGCAGGGCGAGCACGGTGCGCATCGCGCCCTCGCGCAGCGCGGACACCAGGAGTGCGCCGAGCCTGCCCAGGCAGGCGACCGAAATCGCGGTCACCACCGCCCCCGACAGGCCCGCGGCCACCATGAGTGCGCCCAGCCGGATCGCCGACGCCCGGTCCCCGCCACCGGTGACCGTATCGATGATCCGGCTCAGCAGCAGGAACGGAATGATCTGCAGGGCCGCGCCGCCGATCGAGGTAGCGATGGTGGTCACCGTGAGCAGCGGTGTGCGGCGGCAGAATTCGGCCACCCACCGGGCGGACGCGCGGGCCGAGGCGGTGCGCAGCCGCGGTGTGGTCGGTTCGGGCGCGCTCACCGGCCGACCGCCACCGACCGGCGGGCCAGCACGGAATCGAGGATCTCGCCCGCGCGCACCGCCACATTCGACAGCAGCGACGAGCTCAGCCCGTGGGTGTGTTCGCAGCCGCCCTGCACGTAGATCCCGGCGGTGACGGCAGCGGTGGTGCGGACCCGGTAGTCGCGGGCGATGGTCGCGGCCTGCCCGTCCGGGGTGTACTCCGCGATCAGGTCGCCGAACAGCGGGCGCAGATCGGCGGGCCGGAAGCCGGTCGCGTAGATCACCGCGTCGCAGTCCAGCGCGTCGACCGCGCCGGTGAGCCGATCGGCGAGGATGGCCCGCACCCCGTCCGCGGTCTCGACCGCCGATTCCAGCGCCGAGGCCCGGCGCACGAACAGCCGCCTGCGCCCGGAGACCCGCTCCTCGTACTCGATGTCGTAGAGCTCGCGCAGCAGATCCGGATCCACGCAGGAGTAGTTGGTGCTGCGGTGTGCCGCAAGCAATCTCCGGCGTTCGGATTCGGGGGCGGCGTGGAATTCGTCGACCGCGAGTGGGTCGAAGACCCGGTTGGCGAAGGGGCTGTCGTCGGCGGGCAGATAACCGTATCGGGAGATGACGCTGTGCACCTCGGCATCGGGATGGATGCGGTGCAGGTGGCGGACGCACTCGGCCGCGCTCTGGCCCGCGCCGAGCACGACGAAGCGCCGATGGCGCGGTCGCGGCAGCTCGGCGAGCCGTGGTAGCAGCGCGTTGTTGTGGAACCGGCGCGAGGTCTCCACGACCCCCTCGGGCAGCGCGGGCCGCAATCCGGCGCTGACGACGACATTGCGGGCGACCAGTCGTTCCCCGGTGCTCAATTCGACCTCGAGTTCCGCCCCACCCGCCGTGGCGCGCACGGCCACCGCGCGCGTGCCGTAGTGCACCGGGGTGTCGACGCGCGCGGCGGCCCAGGCCAGGTAATCGGCGAATTCCCTTCTGCTGCAGAAGAAGGTCTGCCGGTTGACGAAGTCGACCAGTCTGCCGTGCTCGTGCAGATAGCTGAAGAACGAGTACGGACTTGACGGATTGCGCAGGGTGACAAGGTCTTTCGGGAAAGGCACCTGCATCGTCGCGCCCTCGACCATCATGCCCGGATGCCAGGCGAACCGCTTGCGGGCCTCGACGAAGACCGCGCTCGCCGCCGCGTGGCCGTACTCCTCCCGTGCGATGGCCAGGGCCAATCCCGAAGGCCCGAAACCGATTCCGACGATGTCGTACGTTCGGCCGCTCACCGCGCGCTCTTCTCCTTCTGTCGAGAACTGCGGCCCGGAGCTATCGCGGATGCCGCATAAGTTAGGTAAAGCAAACCTAAATAAATTTCCAGGGGAAAGCATGCGGACCGTCTGTGGCCTTGGTCACATCTCGGTCCGCATATTGCGCCGGACCATGACGTACACCAGGAACGGACCGCCCACGAGGGCCGTCGCGAGCCCCACCGGCATCTCCCCGGCCCAGACGGTGCGCAGCAGCCAATCCGATCCGGTCAGCAGCACCGAGCCCACGAGCGCCGAGGTCACCAGCGGGGGAGTGGCCGATGCGGTGAACCGCAGCGCGAGTTGCGGAGCGACGAAGGCGACGAACGGAATCGGTCCGGCGGCCGCCACCGCCACTCCCACCAACAGGACGGCGATGATCAGCAGGATCGCCCGCACCCGTACCAACGACACCCCTAATCCGACGGCGACGTCGTCCCCGAGATGCATGGGACCCACCGCCCGGGCCACCGCGAGCGTCGCGAGCACGGCGATCACCAAACCCACTGCCGCCGTGCGGACATCGGCCCAGTCGCGGCCGTTGAGCGAACCGCTCAGCCAGCCCTGTGCGGCGACCGCGCCGTGCATATCGGCCTTGGCGATGAACCATTCGGTGAGCGCCTGCATGAGCGCCGTGATCGACACCCCCACGAGGACGAGGCGATAACCGTCCATGCCGCGGCGCCAGGCCAGCAGGTAGACCACCAGCCCGGTGAGCAGCCCGCCCGCCATCGCGGCGCCCGTCGTACCGAGAAGCGCTGTGACCGCGCCGATTCCGGTCACCCCGGTGGCCGCGGCCACGGCGACGGCGCCCGCGCCCGCGGTGATGCCGAGGACATCCGGCGACGCGAGCGGATTGCGGGCCACCGATTGCACGATCGCGCCCGAGAAGCCCAGCGCCGCACCGACGGTGATCGCCACCAGCGCGCGGGGCAGCCGGAACTCGGTCACCACCACGTGGGTTCCCGGATCGTCGGACCAGCCGGTGAGCGCCGCGATCACCGCGAGCGGCGAGAGCGGATAGTCGCCGCTGGACACCTCCAGGCAGCCGAACACCGCGACCAGCGCGGCCAGGACGACGACCACCGCGACCACCCGGGGTCGCAGCGTCAGCGACAGCGGTCCGGCCCGCAGCACCGAGCGCCTCATATCCGCACCATGCGCCGGGCCAGCGCGAGCGCGACGAAGCACGGCGCGCCGATGAGCGAGAGCATGATTCCGACCGGTATCTCCCCGGGGCGGGCCACGATTCGGCCCGCGGTGTCGGCGTAGACGGTCAGCACCGCCCCGACCAGCGCCGCGCACGGCACCAGCCAGCGGTAGTCCGGACCGGTCACCCGGCGCGCGATGTGCGGGGCGATCAGACCGAGGAACGCGATGGCCCCGCAGGCCGCGGTGGCGCCACCGGCGAGCGCGGTCAGGGTCAGCACACCGACCAGGCGCGCCCGAATCACATTGGTGCCCAGGGCGCGCGCGATATCGTCGCCCAGGTTGAGCACATTGATGCGCCGGGCATGCGCGAAGGCCACGGCCATACCGCCGATCATCAGCGGTGCGGTGGTCCAGAGGCCACTGTAGCCGCGGCCCGCGATGGAACCGGTGTTCCAGTAGCGGTTGACATTGAGCGCCGCGCTGTCGGACAGGATGGTCACCGAGGTGAGCGCCCCGAGAAAGACCGAGATCCCGGAGCCGACCAGGATGAGGGTCAGCGGGCTCATCGCGCCGGTGCCGATGCCGGACAATCCGAAGACGATTACGGCCGCGATCGCGGCCCCGGCCAGGGCGAACCACACGTATTGGATCGGGGCGCCCAGACCGAGCACGCTGATGGCCGTCACCATCGCGAAGGCCGCGCCCGCGTTCACGCCGAGCAGGCCCGGGTCGGCGATCGGATTACGGGTGTGCCCCTGGATCAGTGCCCCGGCGGTGCCCAGCGCCGCGCCCGCGACGATCGCGATGAGCGTGCGCGGCAGGCGCAGCGACTGCACCGTGAGCGCGGCATCGTTGCGGGCGGCCCGGTCGGGACTCATCGCGGCGATCGTCGCCGGATCGGTCACGAAGCGTTCGGACAGCGCCGCGGCGAGCTGGCCGGGGGGCAGCCAGTGCGCGCCGATCGCCAGCGAGGCGACGACGCCGCCGGCGAGCAGGGCCAGCAGGACGAGCACGCCGCCGACGCGTCGCCGACGGGTGCCGCGGGTCGCGGAGAGCTGTTGGGCGGCAAGGATTGTCGGTGCCGTCATGGCGGGTCAGCGTTTCGGCAGGGCGTGCTCCGCCTGGGACACGATGGCGTCGATCGCGATCGGCAGCGACAGCACGGTCTGCCAGGCGAAGGCCTTCTCGGCCTCGCCCTCGAGGTAGATCGCGCGATTGTCGCGCATGGCGGCCAGCACCGCGAAGGCCGGATTGGCGGTGATGGTGGCGCGGCCGCCGGGGGTGTAGGACATCTGGTCCCAGACCAGCAGATCCTGGTCGAGAATCCGCGCATTCTCCAAAGAGAGATTGGCGAAGAACTTCTCACCGGTGAACCGGTCGTACTCGGCGGGCGTGGTGAAGCCGAGGGCGTGGAAGAAGCGCGACCGGGAATCCTGGCGGCCGAACACGCTGAGCTCGTTGCCGCTGAAGGTCGCGACCGACACCGTGCGATTCGCCCACTGCGGATTGGCCGCCCGGGCGGCGGCGAAGCGCGCGTCGACATCCCGCACCAGCTGATCGGCCTTGGTCGGTTGGCCGAGCGCCGCCCCGATCTGCTTGGTCACCTCCTGCCACGGCTGGCCGTAGTCGATGTACTCGCCCTTCTGCGCGATCACCGGCGCGATCTTGGACAGCGCGTCGTAATCGCGTTGGGTCATACCGGAATACACGCCGATGATGAGATCGGGCTTGACCGCCGCGACCTTCTCCGGGGAAATGGAGTCGCTACCCAGATCGACCAGATTCAGGCTGGCGCCGCGCAGCTGCGGCTGCTCCCAGGACTGCACGTCGTAGTCGGCCCACTTGCGCGCCAGCACCGGCACCGCGCCGAACGCCAGGACGAAGTCCTGATCGCTGTAGCCGACGACCGCGATGCGCTGCGCCGCCTTGGTCACCGTGGTCGAGCCGAATCGGTGCTGGATGGTCACCGGCAGCGCACCCGGTTCCGCGACCGTGCCGACCCCGGAATCGGCGCTCTGCCCCGACGATCCGCAGCCGACCAGCGTTCCGGCCAGCAGCAGAATTCCCATCAGAACAGATCGTGCCGATCGACGCGCGCCCACCGAGGCTCCCAACTTTGCGTAGGCTTACCTAAATCGCGTCGACCTTTTCAGGTGGTACGGTCCCTGTCAAGTCGCCTGCGGATTCGCCCAGGCCCGATGGGGGTGAAACACGTTGCCGCCGATTCGATTCCGGGTCGGCGGTCGTATCACTCTAGCGCGCTCATTTGCCGCTGCGGTGCGAGCCGATCTCCTTGGTGAGGGTGATGACCTCGGTCAGCAGCTCGGGGGATTGGCTGCACTCGTCGGTGGCGATGTGCTTGGTGTTGCCGTCGCTGTAGGTCACGGTCACCTCGTAGGTGAACGCGTCGCGGCAGCCCGTCGGTTCGATGTAGCTGTCGGCCAGCCCCCGGAACTGCTCGCCGCCGACCTTCTCCAACAGCGTGCCGCGGCGCTGGTCCTGGACGCTGGCGTCGACGGTGTAGAGCTCGTCGACCCCGGCGAAGCCGCCGGTCTGATTGACCTCGACGCGAGTGGCCGTCGGAACGGCCGCGCCGGAACGGGATTCGCCGCTGCCACCGCAGGCCGCCGCGGCGAGGATCAGCGCGACGAGCGCGGCGGCAGGAACCAGCAGTCGCACGATACGGCGGCGGGACCGGAATTCGCCCATGGCCGAACGATATCGCGCGCAGCCGGCCGGGCACCGTCACTTCGGCCGGTGGCGGCCGCCGATAGGGGTTCGAGGTCGCGAAAAGAACGCCGCACCGGTCGAACGACCGGTGCGGCGCCAGGGCCATTTCATTCAGTTGTTCGCCGATGGATTGTCAGGACGCGCTGGCCGGGACCGGCATCTTGACCGCCCGCACGGCATTGCGCACCTGGTCGCAGTCGGCGGCGGTGAGGCCACCCACCCGGTTCTGTACATTCGCGTTGCACGCCGCCGACAGGGCGCTGCCCAGGCGGGCGTAGCCGGAGTTGGACGTCAGCATCGTCTGCGTGGTCCAGTACACCGCGGCGGTCTTGTCGATGCCGATACCGGTGACGGTCACGCCGTTGTGGGTGCCGCCGTCCACCATCAGCGAGGCGGCCTTGTTGTTCACGCCGCTGTTGATGTGCACGCCGCCGTTGTCGCCGCTACCGGTGTACCAGTACCGTCCCCGATAGGTGTCGGGGTCGCTGTGGGCGTTCGGGTTCTGCATATTGCGGATCACGCCCAGGGAGCTGCAGGCGCCGAGCTTCCACCGGTTGGCCGCGGTGTTGCACGGGTTGGCGGTGTCCTTCAGGAAGGTGAACTCGCCGAACACATCCGACATGGACTCGTTGATCGCACCGGGCTCGTTGCGGTAGACCAGCCCGCTGGTGTGCTGGGTCACGCCGTGGGTGAACTCGTGGCCGACGATGTCCTCGGTGGCCGCACCGGTGCCGAAGGCCGCGTAGCTACCGGTCCAGAAGGCGTTGCGGTACGGGCACTGGCCGGGGGCGCACAGGCGGACGGTGGCGCGCAACGCCTTTCCGTGACCGTCGCTGGAGCTGGTGCCGATCAGCGCGGTCATATCCTTCAGCCCGGTGTAGGTGGCGTAGAACCGGTCGGTGTTGCCGATGTAGTCGTAGGCGTTGTCGACCTCCTGGATGCCGACGGGCGGGCGGCCCTCCCACCGGGTGGGTCGGACGCTGCTACCGCAGGCGGCCTGGTTGGGGTTGATCTGCCGGTTGGCGTTGTCGCAGACGACGCGGTTGAGATGCTTGACCTCACTCCAGCTGTCGAGCACCTTGCCGGTGTTGTTGGCGTCGACGAAGACGGTCCAGTGGCCGGGATCGCCATCCTTGCCGTCGCCCTTGACCTCGACCTTGAATGCCGGGACCGCGACGCTCTTCGCGGTCTCCTTGCCCGCCAGTTTCGCGTCGTACCAGTAGGCCTTGGTCTCGGTGGCGCTGAGCTGATCGGCCGGGACCTTGGCCTGCTGGGCGATCGTCTTGACGGCGGTGGCCGACACCTGGCCCGACGGTGTCTTCGTCCGGAACTTGCCCTCCGCCTTGCGGGTCAGCGAACCGGTGGCCGCCAGCAGCGAGCCGTCGGTACCCAGCGACTGCGACACCGATGCCCCGAAGACCGGGACCGAGTCGATCTCCTGGCGCAGCCGCGCCGTGGCTCCCTCACCGATCGGGAAGGTGGAGTCCACGACGAGGGTGCCGACCGAATCGCCCGGGGTGAAGACCTTCTTGACGCCCTCGGCGTGCACCTGTGCGGCGGCCTCGGGCAGAGCGGTCTTTCCGGACGGGGTCGGAAGTGGTTGTTTGGGCACGGCCTGCATGACCTCGCCCTCGGCATCCTTCAGCACGTCCTTCGGCGCCGCGGACAGATCCGAGCTGCCCGGCGTCGGAGGCGGAGCCTGTGGATTACCGTTGGCCGCGGTGCTGGTCGCGAAAACCATTGATACAAAAGCGATTACCGTCAGGGCGGAGCGAGCCGTCCGTCTGTGTGTGGCGTTCATGCTTTTCAATATGAGCGTGGCCGGGTTCGGGCGGGGCCGAGTTGTCCGTGGAAAACCGCGGGCTACCGCGTCGGTCGCCGCAGCTGTTCTGCCGCAACGCCTTTCGAGAGGGCATGGATGCTGATGCGTCGCCGCGCGCATTGAATCGGGATGTCTCGTGAAATGTGCTGCCTGATAAGGAAAATGGTTGACAGGCAGCGAAAAGTATACAGAGCAAATAGATTCGGACAAACCCGTCGCTCTGTAACTTTCACTGTATCGGGCAGCGCCGGAAAGATCGAATCGGCGAGCAAAGTGGCGTGAAAACCCCTATGCCTCAACCGCTGCCGGACAGGAACGCGGCGATGTCGGCGGCGATTCGGTCGGGATATTCGCCATTGAGGGCGTGGGAGGCGTCCTCGTAGACAGCTACGGTGCCGCGCGGCAGTACGCGGCGAGCATGGGTGGCCGCCGCCGCGCTGTCGTGCATGACCGACCTCCCGGCGATGATCGCGAGATAGGGCATTGCCAAACCGCGCAGTTGGGCGTCGTCGAACGTGGTCGGTGCGGGCAGCGCGATGCGGTAGTGCCGCATCCCGGCCTCGATCATATCGGCGACCGGTACTCGTTCCACCGGGGCGCCGCCCGCGGTCCAGCTGTTGAAGTCGTCGCGCCAGCGCTTGGGAAACCAGCGCACCGAGGCGGGGATCGAACGCAGTACCGCCCGCCACGACATCGGGGCGAAGGTCATGACCGGGTCCAGGACGACGACGCCGCCGATCCGATCCGGTTGCCGGATGGCGAGATTGGTTGCCGTCCAGCCGCCGATGGACACCCCGACGAGCACGATCTCGCGCACCGGAAGCTGTGCGATGGCCTGATGCAGCCAGGCGGCCTGCTCGGCATCGTCGACAATCGGCCTGCTCTGCACGCTCGCGCCCGGCTCGCCGAGCAAATCCACCAAATACACCGTGCGCAGCCGCCGCAGCGATGCCAGATTGTCGGCCCACATCGGCGCGGCCGCCGCGCGACCGGGAAGCAGCAGCAGCGGCGGCGACTGCGGATCGGCGCCGTCGAAGCGGTACATGCGCACCACGCCGTAGTCGGTGCGCAGGTCCAGCGATGCGCTCGGCGGGGGCAGTTCGGCCATGGCCCGGCGGTACGTCCGGAGATATTCGTCGTATCCCGCGGCTGAGGTGAAGTGGCCGACCGGAGCGGTGTCGCGCACGGCCAGCCAGCCGATCAGCGCCGCGACGAGTGTCCCCGCCACGGCGGCGAGCGCGATGCGGCGACGCCGATGCGGCCGCCGGGGGCGGGCCTCGGTCGTATCGGTGACGTCATCGATCATCGGACATCCTTCGCGCACTTGCCGATTCGTGATCGCTACGGCCGGGACCACGCTGGTCCAAAATAACACATCTATGTCTCATTAAGAGAGCCCGATGTCGCAATGTCACCGGGAATGCTACGTTCGCCGCATGGTGAGGAAGGGCCGCGGTACCGCGGATCGACCGGTTGCGAGCGGTGTCCGATCGAGGACGCGGGCCGCGATCGTCGAGGCGGCCCTGGCGGTTTGGGCACGCGAGATCGCCGCCCCGCTGACCGATATCGCCGAGCGCGCGGGCGTCAGCCGCAGCACACTGCACCGGTATTTTCCGGAACGGCAGAATCTGCTCGACGCGGTGCTGATGGAGTCGCTGCGCGTCCTGGACGCCGTCGTGGCCCGGGCCGCCGACGCCGCGACGCCGCTCGATCGCCTGACCACGCTGCTGCGCTCGTTCGTGGAGGTGGGCGACCGTGTCGTGTTCCTCTACGCCGATCCCGACCGCTTCACCGGCAATCCGCACTGGCGCCCGGTCGGCAACCGGTCGCTGCGCACCCTGATCGAGGCGGCCCAATCCGACGGCGTCCTCGACGCCGCCCTGCCCGCGTCCTGGATCGAAGCCGTGTTCAACGCCCATATCTATGTGGCCGCCGAGGCAGCGCAGGCGGGCGCGGAGCCTGCTCATGTCATCGCCGATCGCGCGGTGCGCACCCTGCTGGGCGGTGTGGCGACGTCGGGGCGCTAGCGGCTCAGCGGCTGCGCGCGGCACTGCTGGTGCTCGACACGCTCGATCGCAGCCCGCTGACCCGGGCGCGGACGTCGGTATACGTCGGGGTGAGTTCGCTGCTGATCCTGTTCCTGTGCGGCCTGGCGATGTTCGACGCCGAATACGGTGCCGAGGGCGCCAATGTGCGGGACCACGGCGACGCCCTGCGGTGGACGGCGGTTTCGGTGACCACCGTCGGATACGGCGACTGCTATCCGGTCACCACCGAGGGCCGCCTGGTGGCGCTGGTGCCGATGACCTTCGGCATCGGTCTGATCAGCTTCGCCATCGGTACCACCACCAGCTGGGTCATCGACCAGCTGAAGGCCGTCGAAAAGTCCACCGAGCGAACCGATCTCGAGGTGGGGCGACTGCTGGAGGAGATTCGCGCGCTGCGTGCGGAGGTCGCGGCGCTGAACGGTACGACGTCGGCGGTATCCGAATCGAGCGGGGACGAACGAAAGTTCACATAGCGTGCGAGCAGAACCGTATCTCGCGGTAGTCTGCGGTGACGGGCATGGCGGGAGGCAACCGATGAGCACATTCGTTCTGGTGCACGGTGCCGGGGACAGCGGTTGGTACTGGCATCTGGTGGCGACCGAATTACGAAGTCGCGGCCACGATGTCGTCGCGCCCGACCTTCCGGCCGGTGACGACTCGCTCGAACTGGCCGATTACGTCGATGCCGTCGTCGCCGCCGTTGGTGACCGGTCCGGATTGGTGGT
Source organism: Nocardia sp. CDC159 (assembly GCF_023740735.1). Classification (GTDB taxonomy): domain Bacteria; phylum Actinomycetota; class Actinomycetes; order Mycobacteriales; family Mycobacteriaceae; genus Nocardia; species Nocardia pulmonis. The sequence continues at coordinate 671,837 of NZ_JAMRXH010000001.1, read as the reverse complement.
CGTCGGCCAATCCTTCGGGGCGTTCACCGCCACCCTCGTGGCCGAGCGGCTGCGAGCGGAGCTGCTGATCCTGATCGCGGGCATGGTTCCCGCGCCGGGGGAGCGCCCCGACGACTGGTGGTCGGCCACCGGCTACCGCCAGAGTGCGATGGACGTCGGCGACACCTACGAGCTCTACTACCACGACGTACCCCGCGACCTGGCCGACGAGGCCCTGCGCCGCGAACGCGACCACCCCTCGGCCGCCTCCGGCGCCGCCCCCTGGCCGTTGCCGCACTGGCCCGACGTGCGCACGAAATTCGTGCTGTGCACCGAAGATCGGCTGTTCCCACCCGATTTCCTGCGCCGCGTGGTCGACGAGCGGCTGGGCATCACGCCCGACGAAATCGCCGCCGGTCACTGCGTAGCGCTGTCCCGCCCCGCCGAACTCGCCGACCTCTTCGACCGATACGTCACCGACCGCGCTGACAATTGATCGCATCCGTCTGCCACACTCGACTTCTCCATGACGGTGTAGCGACGGATCGGGTCAGCGGGGTGGGTACCACTCGATGCGGCCGCCCTGGAAGTCCTGGGCTCGGCCGTTGTTGTAGTCGTACTCGTCGCTGATCGGGTAGCCGTAGCGGCCGTTCTCCCAGTTGTTGTTCGCCCAGATGTCTCGGATCGCGCCGACGACGACGCGGGCCCCGGTGGTCGAGGACCAATAGATCGAGCCGCCCTCGAAGTGCTGGCCCGCGCCGTTGTTGCGGGCCTGGAACTCGTCGGTGACGGGGAAGCCGAGGCGGCCGTCCTCCCAGGAGAGGGTCGCCCATTTGTCGCGGATCGCACCCCAGGTGTTGTGCGCCCCGGTGTTGTGGGACCAGTGGATCGTGCCGCCCTCGAAGTGGTTGAAACGGCCGGGTTTACGGGTCGGCAATTCGCGGGTGGTGGGGTAGCGCAGGGCGCCGTTCTCCCAACCGAGGTCGCCCCATTTGGCGCGGATCGCGCCGCCGATCTGATTGGCGTGCCCGCCGGAGACGAGGGGGTGCCAATAGATGGAACTGTTGCGTTCGAAGGCCTGCCAGCGCCCGCCACGCGCCGCATCCGATTCCGGGTTGATGGCATTGCCGAAGAACGGATAACCGCCGACCTCGTCGTATTCGACGCGGATGGCTCCGTAGATCGGGTAGGGCTGCGCCGCGGCTTCGACGGGAGGCAGCGCCAGCGTGGTGACCGCGGCGAGGAGTGCGGCGGTGCGGAGAGCGCGAGCGGGCCGACGACGGTGCGACGGAAGTTTTCGAACAGATGGCATGACCCCTCCTGATGTCCCCGAACCCAATGAAATTTTACCACCGAACGGTTGAAATCCCGAGGCGCGCAGGCGAAACCACTCCCGCGCAAGTGGTTTCGCCGTCTCGGCGGACGCGGATCAGCTGCCGTCGGCCGTCACCGCCACATACATGCGCGCCGCGCCGTAGAGCTTGTCGTTCGACTCCTCGGTCGTGATGATGTCGAAAGCGTAGATATCGCCGGGCTTTTCGCGTTCGCCTGGCTCGACGGTGATGGTGAGCCACCGCTTCTCGCCCGGCTGCAGATAGACGCCCACCTCGTGGCTGGGCTCGCCGCAGTCATCGATGCTGACGTTCTCCAGCGGATCGGGCGGGCACTCATGATCGTTCAGGCCCAGGGCCGTCGCGATGCCCGCCGCCTCCGCTGAACCGGTTCGCAGCGCGACCGGTCGCAGCGCGACCTCCGCCTCGAGCGGGCAGCGGTCGGTGGCCGGAACCTCGACCAGCACCTTGCGAACCAGCCGCTGCCCCAGCGGCTTGGAATCGATCGAGATGTTGCGCTGCCCGTGATGGGTGTCGGACAGCAGGTCCAGCTTGTTGGTGACCGGCCGGGCCAGCAGCGCCTTGCCGTCGGCCGGATAGGTCTCGGCCGCGTCGAGTAGATGAACCTCGCCGGAGCCGCCGCCGATCGGATCACCGCCCCGGGAATAGACATTGACTCCGACGCAGACGTGACCGTCGTTGTACTTCTCGACATCGCCGGTCTGCGGCACCCAGAAACCGTCGCTGGCCACCACGACCTCGCTACCCGGTTCGAGTACACCGGCGAACGAACCGCTGAACGCGGTATCCCCGTGCTCCGGATCCGGCGGTGGGTCGATCTGGCTCACCGGCCCGATGGGACCCGCCGCGAAATTGGAGACCCACCCCTCCATGCTGATGCCCTTCAGCGCCGTGCGCTCTCCCCGGGGCTCGGTGGCGAAATCGCCGCGGTTGAACACCCGGACCAGCAGAAAGTAGGCGGTCCCGACGTGGACGACGCCGTCCCATTTGTTCTCGTCCCTGTCCCATTCCGCGACGTTCATGTACTTCGGCTTGTCGGTGCGGGTGACGAGCCGGATATTGGGACTGGCCCAGACGGCGGTGTTCTGCGGCAGGGGTCTGCCGCTTCCCTGATCGCCCGCGACATGGGGCACGACCAATCGTCCGTTCGGATTGAGTTCGGGCATTGTGTTTCCTTCTCTCTCAGTGGTTTTCGTGGATGTTCAGCTGGTGAGGCAGATCAACTGGAAGCCGTACAGGGCGACCACATCGGCCGGGTCCGCGCCGCTGAGGGTCGCCGAGACGAAGTACGAGTACTTCTGGTCGAGGCCCTCGGTCCCCGCGACGGGGGCCCGGGGCAGATCGAAGACCTGACTGGAGGTGGTCTTCGGCGCGGTGATCGTGACCACCGAGACCTGGGACGAGGTCGTGAACTCCTGCCGGATCAGCTCGATCTTCAGCGTGCCGTTGCCGGTGTTCTGGCCGAGCACGCGAAACGTTTTGATCGTTCCTCGCGCGGGCAGCGCCACCGGCTGCAGCCCGGCCGCGTCACCCTTGCTGGGCGCCTTGCTGGCGGTGCCGAGACCATGGACCCAGCCGTTGGTGCCGGACTGGGTCAGACCCGGTACCAGATTGATCGTCGCCTGCCGCTCCAGACCCGAGGCGACGGTGTCGAACGCCGCGGCGATATTGTCGAGATCGACCTCCAGCGCCTGGAATCGGACGTTGAATCCGTTGTCACCGCCCGCGGTGACGCGGTCGACGGCGTCGACCCATTTCTTGTGGCTGAAGGTGCGGGTGAACAGGCCCATGGGTCAGTCCTTTCGAATGCGACGCGCAAGCTGCTGCCCGCGCAGTCGGTAGGTGGGATAGGTGTAGGCCGGAAACGGCTTCAGATCGCCGGTCTGCAGTTCCGGGACGCGCGCGCGAATCTCGCGGGTGTCGAATTCCACCCCGATCGGATGTAATTCGTTGAGCACGTTCATGATTCGCTCGTACTGATCGCGGCGGATCAGGATCTTCACACCCGTGCGCTCCAGGTCCAGCAGCGGCTGGATCAGGCCGATCCGGACGGTGTACGGTGCGCGGGCCACCGGTGCGCGCACCCGAACCTGCACGGCGCCCGCGCGTTCGGCGGTGAGCGCGAGGACCTCGCCGGTGGATCCGTCGAGCCGGGCCGCCGCCTCGCCGGCCGTGCGCAGCGACCACTCCAGCCGCTTGCCGCCGGGCCGCGTCAGCGGCCACAGTGCGGCGACCCGCGGTGCCGACCCGCCGGTGACGGTGGCGACGGCATCGCCGCGGGCCGAACGCAGATCCCCGCTCAGCACGGTCAACACCGATCCGCCGAACGGCAGGATCGCCACCGGCGTTCCGGGCAACGCCGTCGAGACGGAGGTGAGGCTGCCGCCCTGCGGCCGCACGCGACTGATCCGGTTGCCGTCCCATTCGCCGATCTGCAGCACGCCCGTGGCCTCGTCCACGCGCATACGCATCGGATACCGGTCGAACAGGGGATAGGTGCCGGTCAGCGTGCGGGAGGCGGTGTCGACGGCCCACAGCGCCCGGCTGCCGGAGACGTAGACGGTCGTGCTGCTCGCCGCCACGGCCAGCGGGACATCCGGCAGATTTGGCGCGGAAACCCAGGCGCCCGTATCGATATTCACCGCCCGCAGTGTCTTGTCGTCGCAGGCGATCCATGCGGTGGCGCCGGAGGGATCGAGCGCCAGAGCCCGTCCCGGACTGGATGCCGGGATCGCCCACTGCTTGGTGACCGCGAGGCTGGCGATGTCGACGACGAACACCTGGGTCTGCGCCAGCACGACGAGCAGCGGCCGGGTCGGGTGGCCGACGATCCGCAGCGGCGTCGCGGGCAGGGCGGGTCCGACGGCGGCGACCGTGCGTCCGGGCACCGTGATCGCGGTGATCGTCCGGTCCGCGGCGCTGGCGGTGAAGACGAGTTTGCCGTCCGCGCTCGCGGCGATCCCGACCGGCGCGGCGCCCACGGGGATCGCGTCGCGTATCTCCCCGCTCACCGGATGCGGGTAGGTCAGCAGCGCACCGGTCGTCGAATCCAGCAGCGACACTGTCGAATTGCCCTGGTTCACGACGCAGACCAGAGCGCCCGCGAGCACGGCGTCCACCGGATTGTCGTGGCGCGCCGTGGCGATCGAGGCGACCTGGCCCTCCTCGACCTCGGCCGGACCGGTGAGCGCGATATGTCGATCACCACGGTGGGCGATCCGCACCGCGGTGCCGGTGTTGCGCACATAGTCGAAGCCGACGCTCTGGGCCAGTGCCGCCAGGCTCGCCGGGGCCAGCCCCGAGGGGCCGCCGTCGAGGACGAACGCCCGCCCCACACCGTCGAGTCCGGTGCCGTTCGGTGTCCAGCCCGAGACCAGCCGAATCTGGTTGGGGGAATGGGGCTGCACCCGTGCGCTCGCCGCGATGATGGCGAGCAGGCGCTGCAGCCGCGCGGCGATCGACGCCTGCATCCGGTTCGCGCCCGGCACGGCGACCACCAGCGCCGGATCCGACACGGTGAGCAGATGATCCGGCGAGTACGCACCGTCGTCCGGCGCGCCGGCCACCGATTCGTCCACGCCGATCCGGCCGTCCGCGCCGATCGATGTGCCCGCCCCGACATCGGCCGTGCCGATGGTGATTCGGCGCGTCGCGCTGTAGACCGTCCCGCCCAGCCGCGCCTCGATCTTCACGGTGACCTCGCCGGGCCGCAGGGCGCGCAGCGTGATCGTCGTGGCGGCCGGATCGCCGACGAGTTCCGCCCGGCCCGGCCCGGCCTGCAGCACCGACCAGCGCAGCTCGCAGTCCCTGGGCGGTTCGGGGAGCAGCGACAGTGGATATTCCCGTTGTGCGGCAGTGTCCTTGCCGTACCACTCGCCGATCGGGCCGACGATCTCGAGCGATGTGGTGTCCGCGACCGAGGCGTAGATGTCGTTGCTGCCCGCACGATGACGAACCCAGGAGAACCCGGCGCGGTGTGCCAGCGCGGCCACCCGAGCCCGGCGCGTTTTCGGATACGACAGCACGACCGCGCGGCCCACCGCACGCAGATCGGTCGCGGCCGGATCGTAGGCGCTGATCCGCAGATCCGGGAAATGGATGTCGCCCTCGTCGAGCAGCAGCCTGATCAAGGCGTCGAGCGCGCGGCGCACCGATTGCCGCATCCGCCGGTCCCCGGCGAACGTCACCGGCTGCGGCGAGCCGTAGGCGATCAGCCACCGCGGATCGAACCGGTCGTCGGCCACGGTGCCGCAGACCTCGGCCTCGGGCCGGCCCCGGCGGCCGCGGGCGTCGACGGATTCCCCAGGACCGAGGATGACCGGACGAATCGTCAACGCGTGCAGGCCGATCGGCGCCCGGTCGAAGGCATCGGAGACGGTGAGCGGGTCGCCGTAGTCGTTGATCGAGCCCACGACCTCGTTCAGCGTGGCGGTGATATGTGCCGGTGTCGGCAGATTCCAGCGCCGGAACACACGCAGCCGCTGCCGATAGCTCTCGTCGTCCTCACCCAGTACCGGTGCGAAGGTGCTCAACGCACGGCGGGAGATCCGCACCTCGTCGACCGTGCCGAGATACGCCCCGCTGAATCCGGGGGCGCCCTGGTAGCCGATCCGCAGCGGCGAGATGTTGGTGAGCGCCCCGAGTTCGGCCGGCGCCGAGGCGCGCAGCGCCCCGTTCACGTACAGCGCGACCGTCTTCCGTCTGCGGTCGAGGACGGCCGCGAGATGATGGAACCGGTCGACCTGGAGGGAGAGGTCGGCGTAGAGCCGGATCGGGCTCGCGGCCGATCCATCCGAAATCCGCAGCAGCACATTGCGATCGATGCCGCGGAAGGTCCCGATGTGCAGACCCCAGCCCGGCTTGTTCTCATCGGTCATATCGGTGTGCTTGGACAGCACCGCACCGGTCCATGCACCGGGCGCGGGCCGGGCGAAGCATTCGGCGGTGAGGCTCGCCCCCGCGGGCAGCTCGAAGTCGGGATGATCGGGCACGGTGATCTCGGCGGCGCCGTCGAAGCGCATACCGGAGCCGAATCTGCCGTCGACACCGCTCACCACGCCCGGACCGCGGGTGCCGGGATGACCCACGCCGGTATACGGCCGCGTCGCGTCGGCGACCGCCGAATCGGTGCCGCCGTCGTCGAGGTGGTAGAGCGCGATCGTGTCGCTGGTGAATCCGTAGGGCAGCGGGGGGAATCGCGGGATGCTCAGGTCGGAGCCGATCAGATCCAGTGACAGCCCGCCGGCGCGTGCGACGGTGCTGTGCTGGCGGATCCGGCGAAAATGGGCCGCCAGCACGTCACGATCGCCGCCGAGTACCCACAGCAGCGCGGCGAGATCGCCGAGCAGTGCGGTGAAGGTGAACGCGCTCTGTGCCGGGGGCGTGACCTCGCGCGTCGGCCCCTGCACCGCCACCGAGGTCAGTACCGCCGCGGCGGCATCGGGACCGAGGGGGAACAGCAGCGACGCGCCCGCCGGGGTTCCGGCCGCGATGGCGAGCGGGCCAGCGGTTTTCGAGGTGCCGCTCACCGAGTAGGTCACCGTCAGCGTCAGGTCCTCGACGATGTCCTCGGTGATCCGGACGAGGTAGCGGACGCGGGGGGCCGTGCCGTATCGGGCGCGGTGTTCGGAGAAGTCGTACGGTTCGAAGGCGGCCGTCCGGGTGGGCTCTCCGCCCGCGTACCGCAGTTCGAGGCGGTCGGCGCCCGCGGCGAACGGCGTGGTGAGCGTGCCCGCCATCCGGTCCACCGCGGCCGGATACAGCGGTGCGAGCAGGTCCGGTTCGAATCCAGCCGCGGTCATCGCCCAACCACCTGCATATCGATCAGGCCGCTGTCCTGACGGAACAGCGCGATCTCGGTCGGTCCCAGTGCGAGGTTCTCGCCCACCCCGGCCTCGATCGGCTCGGAGCCGAAAAGTTCCGTTCCGAAGGTGATCCGACCCAGTACCGGCGGGAATCGGCGCAGCCGTAGATCTCTCACGTCGACCACGCCCGGCTGCTCGGCGAGCACGCACATCACCTGCGAATACAGCACGTCGCCGCCGAGGCGCAGCAGTCCGATGCTGCGCGAGAGCCGATCCAGCAGCGCGGCCCGCAGTGAGTTGGCATCCTGGCCGCGCTCGATCACGACCGTGGCGCGCAGCCCGATCTCGATATGGTTGGCCTCGATGATGTTGGGATGGATACCGACCGGGCGCACCCGATCCACCTCGGCCCGCACGCGCTCGTAGATGCCCACGACCGAACCCGTTGTCCGCCAGGGTCGGGCGAATTCGTGCGCCACGACCACGTCGAAGAAATACGGTTCGCCGAATCTGCGCTCGCCGCTGAAGGCGCGCTCGCTGAAGAAGAACTGCCCGAAGAAGCTTTGCGTGACGTCGACGCCGCCGAGCGAATCCGACAGCAGCACGTCCACCACCCCGCGCACCCCGAGCGCGGCCGCCCGGACGCTCTGCAGCGTCCACATGTCGCGCGGAAATCCGAGCTGCCGATTGCGGAAGGAGGTGTCGTCCTCCAACTCCGAACCGCCGGTGAAGGCCGCCGGATTGACGGCCGCCACGGTCACGTTGTCCGGGAAATTCAGTTGTGCCCGAAGATAATCGGGGTCGATCCGGGTCAGGGCGCCGGGTTCGATATCGGCCTGCCACCCCGGTTCGAAGGCCCGCACGAGCACGGTGGCCTTGGGGGACTGGCTGGTGAGCGTCACCGGTGCGGTCGTGTAGTACGCGTTCACCGGCGTGGATCCGTCCAGCACCACGGTGCCCGCGGGCAGGGCGTAGACCTGCCCGGCCACGGCATTGGCTATCGTCAGCTCGGCGAGTCCCTGGGAGAACAGGTAATTGCGTCGCAGGCCGATGTCCTGGCCGAGCAGGTCCAGGTCGGCGCCGGAGGCGGTGGAGGCGAACTGGCTGTAGTACACGTCCTCGAGCCGCTGCCACAGCATGGCGTCCTCGTCGGCGGTGGCCTGCAGCAGTTTGGTCAGCACGCTGGTGCTGCCGAGGTCGACCTCGGGACCGAAGGCGTCGACCGCCCGCTGCTGCGCGGATTTCAGGATCTCGGCCAGACCCTTGAGGACGAAACCGTCCTTCGTCACGCCGTATTGCGTCATGCCGGTGCTCCTACGGTGGTGGTCAGCACGGCCGGGGCGCCGTCACTGGTGATGATCGACACCACGACTCCGAACACCCGGTGGTGGGCGTCGGCCTGCGGGTCGGTGATCTGGATATCGCGGATCTCCCGCACCCGGGGATCACCGCTGAGCGTGCGGACGACGTTGAGCCGCAGCAGATCCCGCATCTCGACCGCGCTCACCGGGGCGGTGAACACGGAGCGGTAATCGAGTCCGTAGCGGGTGTCGTAGCGGTCGTCGCCGAGTGGGGTCAGCAGCCGCAGTCCGAGCGCCTGAGCCAGGTTGGGTCGATCGGCGACGGTGGCGATCCGGCCGTTCTCGATGACGAGATCGCCGCTGTCCAAACGGATTCCGATGTTTCCGGCGGTTGTCATGCTCTCCTACCTCGCCTCGAGGATGGTCTGGCCCGGGTCCGGCACACCCAATTTCCCGCCGGGGGCGATGACCGCCGCGGCGGTCTGCAGCACCACGGGCTGCCCGCCGACCTTCAGCACCGTCGAGACGCCCGCGGTGAGCGGGCCGAGGGTCGTGCATTTGCCGGGCGGTGTCGCCGCCGTGCAGGCTTTGAAGTCCGCCTTCGGAAGATCGGTCCGCACCAGGACGGGATGGCCACCGACGGTCAGGATCGAGTTCGACGACACCGCGATCGGCCCATGGCCGCAGACCAATTGCGCGCCGACGACGACTACCTTCGCCATCAGCCCACCTCCACCGACGAGGCCGCGAGTTTGATGGTGTCGGCGGTCATGGTGATCTCGCCGCCGCTCAGGGTGATCGATGCCCGGCCGTTGCCGAGCGTCACGTCCTGGCCGTCGGTGACGACGGCCACCGAACCGTCCGCGGCGATGCTGACCGTCGTGCCCGCGGCGTGCTGGATGATCAGCGTCTCGCCGGTCGGGGGCCGCGGCCGCGCCCCGACCTCGGGCAGGATCGCCGCGCCGACCTCGAGGCTCAGCCCCACGGCCTGCACGATTCGGTGGCCGCTCGCATCGGTCAGATCGTTGACGCCCTTGCCCGCGGGCCTGCCCTCGGACACCTCCGTCGGTAGGCAGAGCCAGAAGTCGCCGGGCTCGTTGGCGGGCGGGCGGTGCTCGGCGCGGCGCGACCACAGGAATCCACCGGTGATCGCGTCGTCGACCGCGCCGTCGTTGTGCAGCAGCAGCGCCCGCATGCCCGGATATACCGGAACCATCAATCCCGTACGGTCCCAGGCGAATACCGACGCGATGGGCTTGTCGTGCAGGACCAGCCGATCGTCCACCGCATCGTCGACGCTCGAGCCCGAGCGCCGCCTGCCGTAGTCGAGCGTGGCCCGATGCCCGCCGTTGTCGCCCGACCCGGTCGCGTTGTAGGCGGCGACCTCCCCGATGTCGATGGCGGGGTGGTCGGCGAACAGCGACCGGGTCAGCGACTGGAAGTCGTCGGCCACCGCATGCGCACCGTCGACCGCGTGCGGCCGATGCGCGGCGTCGGCGTCGAGGAGGGTGAGCTCGCACCGATATCCGCCGCGCAGGCTGAACAGGTGCCGCACGGATTCGATGCGCAGCTCGGCGGAATCGCTGCCCTCCAGGTCGGCCCGGCCGCCGATCTGCAGGGTGGGATCGCCGAGCACGGTCAGTTCGTATCGGGTCGTGGTGCCAGCCGGTGCCTGCAGATCGGGAGAACCGCTGTCCCAGCGGCGTTTGGCGACGATATTCTCCTCGGCGCGGAATCGGGCCGGGGGCGCGGGATCGCGGCCGGCGCCCAGCACGGCCTGTCCGGCGCGCACGGCCAGCGGCACACCGGCTCCGGCCGCGAGCGTGCCGAGCGCGCTGAGCGCCGTGCCCGCGGCGATGGTGAGGTCGCGGGCGGTTCCGTCGACACCCTCGTGGGCGATGCCGACCTTGGTCTTGCGGGCCAGGTCGGCCAGGATCTCGTCGATGCTCGACGCACCCGGCTTGTGATACGGGTAGTCCTGTCTGCGCAGCAGATATCCGGCCAGTTCGAGGCCCTTGATCCGGGTGAGCAGGCTGCCGTCGGCCGCGACCTCGTTGCGGGTCTCGGTGATCGCCCCGACCAGCACGGTGGCTCGGCGGGTCGCGGGCTGGTCGAAGTAGCCGAGCTGGATCTGGACGAGAATCGGCCGGTCGGAACCGGATCGGGTGCGGGCCCGTTCGGCGAGATCCTTGGCATTGTCCAGCGGCAGGTCCCACAGGGTGATCTCGAAGGTCGAGGGATGCGGTCCCAGGGTGGCGTTGGTATCGATCGCGGCGTCGATCAGCAGATCGCCGGACAGCGCGTCGTTGGACACCCGCAGGAACGGCGTCGCGTCGGCGGGGTCGGTGCGGAATTGGAGCCGGTACCAGATCACGAAGCCCATCGCAGCGCGACACCTCCCACCACGGACGAGCCGTGCGCGCCGGAGCCGTTGATATTGAGCGGGTGCACGGCGAGTTCGGTGAACACCAGGGCCAGTTCCCGCGCCTGGTACTCCAAATCGGGAACGAGCTTGCGGCGGAACAGGACTCGGGTTCGCCCTGCCTCCTCGGTGGTCACCGCGAGGGCCAGGAACGCGCCTGGGCTGGGGAGCGCCAGCGGTTTCGGTTGGGCCAGCAGTGTCTCGTCGGTGACGTTCACATGAGCCGATAGCAGGTAGATGCGCCCGCCGAGGGAGATTCGCACGGCCTGCGGGAAGCCCTGATCCGCGTCCAGCGGCAGCCGCAGATACCGGTGATGCAGCGTAGTCGTCATGGGTCTTGCCTTTCGTTCACAGCGGTACCGCGGGCACCGCGGGCACCGCGGCCGGTGCGGCGGGACCGCCGAAGATCGCACTGCCCGCGGCGAGCGCCAGATCGGCGATCTCACCCGCGATCGCCGTGGCCCGGCCGCGCGGGACGTGCTCGAGGCCGAGGGATACGTCGATGGCGTCGCGCTTGTGCACGCTCTGGGTGAAGCGCAGATCGGTGATCTGCATGTCCAGGCTGATGGTCAGTCCGCACACCACCGGAATCCCGGTCGCGGCGAGGGTGGTCGCGGTCGCGGCGACCAGCAGCCGGGAGTTCAGCGCCAGCACCTCGAGTGCCTTTTTGGTCACCAGTCGCTCGGGACCCAGCAGCATGGCCTCGATCGCGATGGCCTTGCGGGTGGGTGCGACCGCCTGGGAGAACTTGCTGTCGCCGATCCGCTGAATCTGATACCCCTCGGTCATCGAGATGCTCTGCACATACAGCAGTGGGACCGGGCCGATCAGTACCGGTTGTGCCGTCATTGCTCCGGTTCCTTCCGTCGTCGTCGCACGGGTTCGGCCGCCTCCGTTGGTGTCGGGTCGATTTCGATGCGTGGGCCCGGCTCTCCGATTCGCACTCGGGTCGGTTCGGCCGCGTCGGAGGCGATCCGATACCGCACCCGCCGGGCACGATCGAATTCGGCGGGATCGAGCAGGCCCTTGGACACCCAATCCACCGCGGTCTCCGGATCCACCGGGATGCCCCGGATGTCCAGGGCCGTGTCGATGCTCATGAATCCGCCCCTGGCCGGATGTTCGATGGTGCTGGCGGCCAGCCGATTTCGGTAGGCGGACATGACCACCAGCCGGTCGCTGCCCGCCGTCGACAGCGATTTGGCGCTGGCGAGGTGGCCCGCCTCGACGATCTCGGGATGCTCCAGCCAGTGCGCGAAATCGCCGGTCGTCGAGCGCAGCGATCCGGTCTCGTCCAGCAGGAAGCTCAGGGGGTGGCCGGGATCGGCGCGCAGGGCCGCGGCCACCTCGCGTCGGAACGCGTCCTTGCTCGCGATGGCGCCGATCCGGCCGAGCGCCGCGGCGGGGACCGTCGGCCGCGTGCCGGGCCGCAGCGTGCCCTGCACCGACTCGGCGACCTCGGACAACCAGTCGGCATCGTCGAATCCCGCCGGATCGCCCGCCGCCAGCCGCTCGAGCAGTTCGTGATAGCGCTGCGAGCCGAGCCGCCGCTTCGCGGCCGCCACCCGCGCCAGAAAGTGTTCGTAGCGCGAGGTATTCGAGCCGAACCTCCGCGCGGTGGGCGCGAGGGCGTGCCCGCCCGCGTCGATCACGAAGCGCAGGGCGCCGCTGGCCCGGGCCACCCGTGCGAACTCGGCGGGCGGCAGCTCGCGCAACTGCTCGGCGGTGAGCCGCCCGGCGACCCGCAGCAGATCCGACAGCTCGGGAGCGGGGATGTGGCGCAGCACACCCGCGACGACGGGGCCGGACCACCGCGGCGCGGTGGTGGTCAATTCGAGGACGCGGTGCGCACCGGCGAGCACGTCCTCGGCCAATGCGATCGCCGGGCCGAGGGATTTCTCCATCGTCCGGGCGATGCGCAGGGCGCTCAGCAGTCGCTCCCCCGACGCCCGCGTCTCGGCGTTCACGGTCACGAACCGTGGCAGTGCCCTGGCCCCCCTCGGCGCGTGCCGCACCAGCCGCAGCACATCATCGGCATAGGGCTTGGGCAGCAACCACATCAGCCTGCCGACCTCGCCCGCGTCCTTCAGCCGCATCGACGCCGCGAGCGCCTCGAACAGCCTGGCCTGGGCGGCGACCCGCTGCGCGATCTCGGCCGCGCGCAGCTCCGGTGCGGCGGTCACGAAGGCGGCCAGGATCTCGAGCAGCAGCACCCGCGCGACCCGCCGCAGCAGCGCCGCGCCGATCGCACCCGGCTCCCCGGCCAGTTCCTCGATGTGCTTCAGCCCGAGCAACGCCCTGCGCCCTGTCGTGCCCGCGCTGGCCAGCAGCGCGCGGACCCGCGCCAGCGCCTCCGGATCCGGCGGGCCGACGACCGCGGGCAGGCCCGGCACCGGGACCGGCACGATGCCCAAGGCGCGGCACAGCAGGAGATAGAGCTCGTAGAGCTTGGGCAGGCTCCCGCCCAGTTCGATCGGCAGCAGCGGCAGATCGGCCAGCCCGGCGACCGTGCCGCGCAGCCAGTCGTAGGTGATGCCGACGAGCTCGACCACGTCGACGGCCGAGAGCGGATGTTTCAGCTGATAGGCGACGATGTCGAGCAGATCGGCCGGTTCCAGCGGGGTCAGCGGCACCTGGTCGCCGACCGCGAGCAGCAGGCGGAAGGTCGGCTTGTCGAACTGGCCGAACAATTTTCGCAGCGTGCCGTCGGCGGCCAGCGGCGCGAGCAGGGCATCCAGTTCGCCCGCCGAACCGCAGGAGGCGATCAGCTCGACCATGGCCGCGTCGAGCTGATCGGAGTCCACCCCGCGCACCGCCCGCTCGGCCAGGCGCGTGAGCGCGAGCAGATATCGCCTGCGATCGCCGAGGCTCATGGCGGCGAACAGCGAACGATCCAGTGCGGCCAGCAACTGCGCGACGCTCGCATCGTCGGAATGCTCACGCCCGATGAGCGACACCACATCTCGCACATCGGCCGCCGACAGCGCGGCCGGATCGGTGCGGTCGGCCAGCCTGCGCTCGATGTTCTGTCCGGCCCATTCGGTGGGGGTCTGCGCGGCGTAGCGGCGGTGGAGCCGAATGCCCTCGGCCGTGGTGACGAGCAGCGGTTGCAGGCTGGCGTCGCTGACCAGGGTCGCGCCGGTGGCCGGGGCCGTGGTGGCCGTGCCCTCCCAGCCGGGCTCCCGGCTGATCGCGGGGGCGAACGCTCCGAAGTCGGTGGCATGCAGCGGGGTCAGCAGCGGCCGCACCAGCAGGCGGCCGGGCGACGCCGTGGTGAGAACGGCAAAACCGCGCTCCCCGAACAGATATCGACCCCAGTGCACCGCGCGCACCGGATCGCCGGTCTCGACCTCGAGCTGCCCGCCCGCCTTCACCCACTGCGGCACATCCCGGCCCAGGGCGAGCACCGGGCTGGTCCCGGTCGGCCCGATCCGCAGGGTGTCGCCGAGGACGTGCAACACCCGCTCGCGGGGCAGTGCACGCTCGGCGGCCGATTCGTCGAGATCGGCCGGATGTCGCGGCGACCACGAACGGTCCTCGGCGCGGCTTTCCAGAATCGCCTGGTCGATGCCGCGGCGGATCGCGATCTCCACGCCGCGGGGGTTCTCGAGCCGCGCGGCCTCGGAGAATTCGATGGAAATCGACGGCGCGGGAACGGTTGCCGGATCTCTGGTGTCCACGACCGCTACGCCCCTTCGCTGGACAACATCGCCGCGACGGTGCCGTCACCGACCGCGGGGTCGACGATGGCGTTCAGATCGGGCGGGGTGAATCCGGCCGGTGCGTCGTCGATGGTCTCGACCCGCCACCGGCCCTCCGGGGTCTTGCGGTAGGTGACCTCGATATCGCGGGTGCTGGGAATCGGCCGCGACCGATCCGGGGTCTGCCACAGGAATCGCAGGGTGTCGCCGGGCTTCTTGGCGTCGGCCGTCCGGCGGACGTGCTGGCGCCACACCGGGATGTCCACCGGGCCGGGCGCGCGCACACTCGACTCGAACCAGTCGAGGCGGAACAGGCTGCCCAGCTGGACATACCAGGGCTCCTCGGCGAAGGCGGCCGCGCCGACCGGCGCATAGCCCCGGCGCTCCAGCTGCTCCTCGCGCCGCAGTTCCCGTCCGATGGTTCCGGCCACGCCGAGGGCGACGCCGGTCGTGCCGGGCACGGCGAGCGAGGGAGCCTTCGGCCAGCGGTACACGACCTCGATGCCCTTGGCGCTGCCGTACTCCCGGACCGCCTCCAGTTCGGCGAGGTGATCGGCGGTGGGCTCGGACCGCAATTCGATGTGCAGGATCCTGCGCTCGGCCGGGCCGGTGTGCTCCACGCGAAAGGCGCTCCCGCCCACGTCCTGGCTGCGGCCGGTGCCCGACTCGGTCGCGGCGAGAAGGTCGATCCCCTTCTGAATCAGCTGATTTCGGAGCGCGCCGGGTCTGGCATAGGCGCCGGGGTGGTTGTCCACGGTCTTGACCTGAACGAGCGTGCCGCCCTCGATCCGGACGCTGTCGGGGGTCAGTGGCAACTGTTTGCTGCCCACCCGGATGATTCCGGTCAACGGTGTCCGCGTGCCGCCCTCGATGAGATCGATGCCCGGATAGGCGCGCGGCAGCGGCGTCGCGCCGGGGTAGTACCGCTGACCGACCGGCCCCTCGGCGCTCAGCCCGCGGCCCTGATGTCCTTCGAACCAGTCGATCGCGAGGGTTTCGGGCGGGGGCCGCAGCCCGGCCGCCTGCTGGGCGAGCAACCGGGCCGCGGCCAGCTCGCCGGAGGCGCGGCGCTCATCGGCCTCCAGTTGGGTCAGCGCCTCGGGTGACCGCACGCCGATTCCCGTTTTCCGTTGTGCCCGAACGTCTTCCAGGCGGCCGGCGAGCACCGTGGTCAGCTCGGTGAGCAGCCGGACGCGCTCGGCCTCGAGTTCGGCGATCGCGGCGGGCGATCGGACCCCGATGCCGGTGGACAGATCGTGCTCGACCGCGCGCAGCCGAATGCGAATCCGGTCCTCGGGCGGGACATCCCGGGTCTCGCCCAGCGACGTCCGCTCGACCGCCGCCGCACCCGCCGCGCGCAGTTGCCTGCCCACCGCCCGCGCCACCGAGCCGGTCAGCTTGTCCAGATCCGCGCCGGAAGGAGTGCCGACAACCCGGACGCGCACGGGTACCGCGGTGCGGCCCGCTCGCCCGGCACGCGTCGGCAGACGGTGTGCGGGACGTATCTCCGGTGCCATGTGGTGTCCTCCCTGTCGAGGTGAATCGGGACGAGCCGAACCGTGTTCAGCCGCGGCTGCGTAGCGTGGTGTGCAATTGGTCGAAGACGTATTTCGCGACCTGGCGCAGGTGGTCCTCGCCCAGTTCGCCGACGACCTCGACCTCCACCGGGAAGTGGTAGACGGGGTCGTCCGCCCGTTCCGGTTCGGTTGCCGGCCAATCGGATTCGGCGGTCATCGGTTACTCGATCCCGGGCTGCAGGCACATGCAGGTGAAGGTGGCCTGCGGGACGCCGTCGACGACGACATTGCTGGGGTTGGCGGAGGTGATGACGCAGCGGCTGAATTTCAGCGCCTTGAACGACCAGTCGGTGCCGGTCTTCTCCGCCACGGCGATCTCGAATTCCTTACCGGTCACGGCGAGTTGGGTGAGATCGGCGACGACCGAGGCGAACGCCTGCACGGTCATGGTGAAGGTGAACGTCTGCGGCTGGCGGACATAGCCGAGGTTGTCGGCTTCGACGCTGTGCACGACCGTGTGCGGCACGTTGAAGGTGGGGGTGAATTGCGAGATCGGGCTGACCACCGTGCTGCCGAGCCGCACTTCCAGGCGGGTGTTCCAATTGGGCATTGTTCTGTCCTCGGATTCGCGGTCCGGCCGCTAGTTGAATTTCAGGTTGATGTTGATGCGGTGCATCGCACCCGCGTATTCGACGCTCACCAGGACCTGCGCGATCCGGCCGTTGTGCGCGTCCTTGATCGCCTGGATCTGGGCGGGGGTGAGGGTGTCGGGATCGGCGTCGAGCAGGTTGAGCACCGGGATGGTGATCTCGAAGCGCTCCAGGACGCCGCCCGCGAGCAGCGGATTGAGAACGGCCTCCATCTGAACGATCAACGCGCGCAACCCGGATCGGCTGATCCGCAGATTGCCGATGGCGCCGATCATCCGGGCCTTGAGCCGGAAACTGATGTCGTCGATCGTGCGCTGCACATCGATGAACTTCAGCCCGTTCGGCTTCCCGGTGTAGCCCTCGCCGAGGTAGACCCCGCCCCCGGGAATGAGCGTCGGCGAGGTCAGCCACACCACGCCCTTGCCCGCGATGCCCGGCGGCACCGGATTCTTCTCGTCCTCACTGCCGTTGAGCGCGTCGATCTGGGCGGCGGTGAACGGCGGGCTGGTGATCGCCACCTGCTTGAGCACCATCGAGGTGTAGGGCGGATGGCCCGCGATGGTGCCCGCCACCGCCGCCGCGGCGTCCTCCTCGCTCTGGTGCGCGACGTAGACCATCCGGTCGTCGACCAGGGGCCCGGCCACCAGGGCGGTCTCGGCGATGCCCTTGGTCAGCATGGCCACGCCCATGCGCTCCTTGCCGTCGACCCGGTCGGAGACGTTGACGACGTGGTCGCGCAGCGCCGTGATGGCGCCGCCGGGTTTGGCGGTCTCGGCGGTGAGCGCGGTATTGGCCACGACCACGAACTGCACGTTCAGCGCCTCGGCGGCCTCCAGCGATTTGGCGATGTTGGTGTCCTGCCGGATGCCCCAGAACTGGGTCGGGCTCGGATTCTGCCGCATCGCCACCGCCAGTGAGGCGCTCAGCGGCGAGGGGGCGGAACCGGCCGCGGTGAACGCCCGCAACGCCTCGTCGGGGGTGGACACCTGGACCGGGGCATTGACCGCACCGGCCGATCCGGCGCCGACCACGACGAGATTGCCGGTCGGCCGGACCGCGGGTGCGACGTAGTCGTACGAGGGAAACACACGCACGTAGCGGAGTGTCATGAGTTGTTCTCCTAGCTGGCGGAAAGGGATGTCGAGAGCCGAACCGTCACGGCTCGTGGTACTGGGCGCGCAGTTTCGCGCGGTATTCCTCGATTTCCTCGCGCGACATGGTGATCGACGGTTCCCATGCGGTCTGCTGCTCCTCGGCGGGCTCGTCGCCGGATTCCTCGGCGGCCGGTCGCGATCTCGGCATTGGTTCTCCTTCAAGGGGTTTCGATCGCCGGTTCAGACGAAGACGGCGAGAATCTGCTGTGCGGCGAAGAATGCGATGACCTGTTGCTGAGTGGGCCCGCCGCCGCTCACGGCCGCGGTCGGGAACACCACCAGAGGCGCTATGGGCGAGGTGATTTCGGCGAAGTCGCCGTCGCGGATCTCGTTGACGACCGGCTCCTGCGCGGCGAGCAGGCGCCGCACGTCGCGCAGTGTCGCGGTCAGGTCGACGGTCTCGCGGATGAGGATTCCGGTCCGCAGTTTCAGCCGCCTGCTCGCGGCGGGATCGGTGGGATCGAACGCCGCGGGCGGGGCGATCCGCACCTCGGCGAGCAGATACCGGAACGCCCGTCGCAGGTCGTCCACGGTGCTCAGCTGGTGCTCGCGCATGAAGGCATCGAGGTCGATATAGCGGAACTTCGCCCGGAATTCGTCGAGGGTGGCGAACTCGCCGAGCGGAGCGATGCCGAACGAATCCAGTTCTCCCGCATCGATTTCGAGGACCACCGTGGCCGACAGATCCGCCACGACATCGATCCACGTCGGCTCCGTGCCGTCGTGGCCGACGATGTCGACATCGGTGCGGATATGCGTCGGCATCGTCTGAGTCCAGTTACCGGTCCGGCGGATCACCGGATACAGCGGCTCCGCGCACGCGGGGGTGAGTACATCGACCGCCGTGACATCGTGAATGACGGCGTAGGGCAGCTGGTAGACCGCCGAAAT
Source organism: Nocardia sp. CDC159 (assembly GCF_023740735.1). Classification (GTDB taxonomy): domain Bacteria; phylum Actinomycetota; class Actinomycetes; order Mycobacteriales; family Mycobacteriaceae; genus Nocardia; species Nocardia pulmonis. Next base: position 653,066 of record NZ_JAMRXH010000001.1, on the reverse strand, counting down.
GAGCGTGCGCATCCGGGTGCGACCGGTATCGGCGGCGGGAAACACCAGCTCCCGGACCCCGGCCGCGGAGGCGAGGCGAAGCAGAATGGCGTCCACGGCCTGGCTCATGACGTGCTCCTCCCGGTCGATGCCCGAGTCGGCATCTGGGAGACAGTCTTGGAGCCAGGGGTTTCACCGGCGTCTCATGCGCATTTCACGAGAACGGGCACCGGCCCGGTCGCAATGGGCCGGGCCGGTGTCATCGGGTTGGGGTGATCAGGAAACGGGTTGGGGTTGGGTCTGGGTCTGCTTGTAGGGTGCGCCCGCGAGTTGGGCGGCGGTGACGAAGGACTTCTTCAGCTGGGGCCAGAAGGTGCTGTCGACGCAGCTGTAGCGGGGCATGAAGCCGCCGCAGGACGAGGAGTTGTTCGGTCCGATCTCGATGGTGATGGCGGCCAGGCCCAGGGCGCCGTGTGCCTGGTCGATGGTGGTTCCGGTGGTCGAGTATCCGACGGTCTCCCGATCGGTGCCCACGACGAATCCGCTGGGCACGATCTTTCTGGTCAATGCCTTCAATTGGGTCAGGTTCTTCGGGGTGGCCCCGGTCGGGACGATGCCGTAATTGCCGTAGGAGTGCAGATCGATGACGATTCCGGTCGCGGTGTCGGGGACGTCACCGCCACCGGCGGGACGCTGATTGGTGAACAGCTTCTCGTAGAGCTGCTTGACCGCCTGGGTTTCCGGTTCCGAACCGGCCCGCGGACCCTGGAAGGTCTGCGCACAGGGGTTGCGCGAGTCGCCGCCCCAGCGGGCCGGGAAGTTGCGGTTCAGATCCACACCGGGACCGTTGCCGGAGCTGTCGACGACCGAGCAGGACGCCGGGGTCTGGCTGTTGTTCAGGTTCTTGCGCTGCATCTTGGGCCGGTTGCCGCCGCTGGCCACCACGTCGACGCCGTCCGGATTGGTCACCGGGACGATCCAGACCTCGGTGGTGTCCAGCACCGAGGTCACCGTGCGGTCGGTGCCGTAACCCGCGGCCAGATAATCCATCCAGCGCCACGCCAGCTCGCCGGTGGCCAGCTCGCGGGCGTGGATCTGCGCGGTGAGCAGAAAGCGCGGCTTGCGCTTGGTGGGGGCCAGGTCGCAGCCAGCCGGCTTGACCGTCCTCTTCGCCGCGGCCTTCTCCCGGTCGGTCCGATGTTGCGCCGGATCGACTCCGGTGAGGCACAGCACGCTCATGGTGTAGCCGCCGCGGCCGTTTTCGGCCAGCCAGGTTTTGCCGATATCGTGCAGCCGGGCGATGCCGGGATACTTGGTGGCGACATCACGGGCGTGGCCGAGCAATTCGGGCGAGGTGTGATAACCACCGTAGTAGGTTTTTCCCGCTTCGGGGGCGCGCAGTTCGTGGGGGGCGGACTTGTATACCGGCGCCTTCTTCGTCGGCGCGAGCCCCTGTTCCTGCAGCGCCCGGGCGGTCGCCTCATCGGCCGCGATCGTCACCTTGCCCGGGCCCGCGGGAACCATTTCGATTCCCGCCCGGGCGATGATGTCCACCTGAGCCTGCGACGGCACCGGGACGTCCCAGTAATAGGGGCTGTCATCGGCAGCGTGCGCGACCATGGGATTGAATGCAATAGTCGAAAATCCGCCGACAACCACCGCGGAAATGGATGCGAGAATACTGCGGAAACTACTCATGGACTTCCCTTGTCTCTCAGCCACTTTCAGATGTAGTGGCCCATTTATCGTACGAGCAGGGAAATATGATCAAATTTTTCGTACATCAACTGTTGGTGCTGCGTTCACCTGCAGTTTACCTGATTTAGGGGTGAGTGCGGCCGGTCGTACGCGACGGGGCGGGCACCGCCGCGCGCAGCAGCTCCAGGGCGTGCTCGACCGTCTGCCGCAGCACCTGCTCCGGATCACCGGAGAAGGAGTAGTGATGGGTGTCGACGCCATCCGGGGTGGACACCGCGAGCCATACCGATCCGACGGGCTCGCCGTCCTGTGGTTCGGGGCCGCCGACGCCGGTGGTCGCCACCGCGAGATCGGCCCGCATGAGTTCGCGCACGCCCTCGGCCATGGCCGCGGCGGTCTCGGCGCTCACCGGCGGACTGTCGGGCACGCCCAGGACGCCGCGCTTCACCTCGGTCGCATAGGCCACGACACCGCCGCGGAACCAGGTGCCGGAATTCGGCGCGGCGCCCAGTGCGGCGCACAGCTGACCGGCGGTCAGTGATTCGGAGACGGCGACACAGAGCCTGGCCGCCTCCAGTAGCTCGGCCAACCGGGCCGCGTTGCGTTCCACCTCGTCGCTGATCACCAATGCCGCTCCTCCGATCCGATCACCTCGTGTGATTCTCGGCCATGGTGCGGCATCGTGGTCCAACGGTCGTCCCGGCGAGTCGGGTTACGGCTGGCCGGGGCGGCCGCGGGCGTGGTCGATCCGCCGCAGGACCGCGACTGCCACGGTCACCGGCATTGTCCGCACGAGTATCCCCGTGGCGTGTGATTCGAAATTCAAGCTACTCACCGGTTTTCCGTTGCCGCACGGGTTCGTTACCGTCCGGTATGCCCCAGAAAACTTGGTCGGCGGAATTGTTCCGCCGGGCCGGGTGTTAATGGATCAGTCCGTTCGGAGCGAGGAGACGATCATGACCCAGACGCAGGTAGTGGATACCGGGACCGAGTTCGGGGCGCACGTCGCCGACCGGCTGACCGGCGAGGCGGTGGTGTGGCTGACGACCGTCGGACGCAGTGGTACACCACAGCCGAATCCGGTGTGGTTCCTCTGGCACGAGGGGGAGTTCCTCGTCTTCAGCCTGCCCGATCAGGCCAAGCTGCGGAATATCGCGGGCAATCCCCGGGTGTCGCTCAATCTCAACAGCACCGCCGAGGGCGGCGAGGTCGCGGTGCTGACCGGTACGGCGCGCCTCGACGACACCGGGGCCGACGCGACCGAAATCGACCTGTACACAAAGAAATACCGTGAAGCGATGACCCACATCAACTACACGCCCGAAAAGTTCTTCGCCGAATACAATGCTCTGATCCGCATCACCCCGGACCGGCTGCGCGGCTTCTGAGCGCGCGTTCCGCTACGGCCTGCTGCGCCTGGCCAATTGGAATTGTTCGTAGGGCCGCATCGGCTGCACCGGCCGCAGGAAGCGGTAGGTGCACTGCACGGTGTCGCCGGTGATCGGATGGCGCAGCAGGACCACATCGTCGTTGGTCTCGGCCTTGGTGAGCTCGGTGGCGAAGAATCGGGTGAACTCCCGAGGCGACTGGGTGTGGCAGAAGGTGAAGATCTCGTCGAGCCGCTGCTGGGAAACCAGGCCCGGCCCCATGACCCGCAGCAGGAAGATCAGGCGGATGGCGACGGTCTCCCAGTTGACCAGGAGTTCGCGCGCCGGCTCGGTCATCACCCATTCGACCAGGTTGCGCGGCCGCGGCGAGCGGTGATCGGCCGGGGCGAGGCTGGGGACCATTCGCCGCGCGAGGGCGTTGGCGGCCAGCACGTCCAGGTGGGGATAGCTGAAGTAGTAGGCGGGGTTGGCAATCGTCTCGAGGTGGTCCAGGTCGTCGGTGCTGATGGTCGGCGGCCAGGTGCCGACCTGCAGGGTGTCGATGCCGTTGAGCACCAGCGAGGTCACCTTGCGCAGCATCCAGTCCGGCAGGTCCAGGGCGCGACACCAGGCGACGAGGCTGTCCGCGCCCGGATTTCGCTGGCCCGCCTCCCATTTGCGCAGCGACGACAGCGTGGTCGAGGCCGCCAGGGCGACCTCCTCCTGGGTCAGGCCCAGCGCCTCGCGCCGCCGCCGCAGATATACGCCGACCTCCGGACGCTGAGACGCCCACGAAAACCGTTCGCCCCGACGACGTTCCGAGGCGGGTGCGATCGGGCGGCGGGACACGGCCCGGTGGCCCGTCCCGGGTACTGAGGGTGCGCCGATCTGCACAGCCGTCCTCTCTCCTCGCTCGCATTCGTGGCATCGCCGATTCGACTTCGCGGGCAACATATATCGGAAGCGTCGGCGAAAGTTACTGTTAGGACTGTCACTCGACCGGGCGGCGCGCATGACCGGCCGCGATCGTGCCCAACGCGCCCACGAAGCTCGTGCACAGTGCACAGTCTCAGGTGTTCCTGGTGCGGCCATCTGTGCAGGTGTGGGCGGTACGGGCGGGCGGACCGGGACAATTTGTGTCACTTCGTGTTCGAGATTTGCAAGCTGGACATTTGTCCTGCATAGTCTTGCTCGCCTCGGCAATCGGATGTGTTTTCGGAGCGTGTGCTCATCGCTGTCGGCTACGCAAAAGGCTTCTGCCGCCACCGGTATCGGCTGGAGATCGATCGCTCGGTGGCGGCAGAATGGCACGGGAATCCACCGCAGACGGTTCCCGCGCCCCAACCGGGCCCGCCCTTCCTGGCAACCGAAACGAGGGCGGGCCCGGGTTTGGAATTTTGCCGTTGAAATTCGATCTCGATCAATGCGAATGGTGACCACTATGACTACCAGGGGGTATGCGATCACTCGGCACTCGGCGCGAAATCGGCCGCTACTGGACGATTTGGAATTCTCGGCCGAAGTCGAGGCGCTGACCCTGGAAACCGAACGGCAAACCGTGCGGGACACCGATCGGCTGCTGATGGAAGCGATCGGCGCGGTGGTCGACGGCGGCGCACTGTGGCTGACGGCGCTGGGCAACCCGGTGCCGCGGGCGAGCAGGCTCGCGGTCCATCTCGCTCGGCGCGATCGCCTCTGGGCGGATCTCGAGCGCTTCGGTCACGTGCTGCCGCGGGGTGAGCGCCACGAGGGTGAGATCGCCGGACCCGAGCACGAGCTTCGATATGGCGGATGCATCGAATTGGCCACCGCCGGAGAGCTTCCGCTCGCCCTCGAGCTCACCCGCTGCACCAGCGCCGTGATCTTCGGCCGCCTGCGACGATGCGAGGAACGCGCCTGGGAGTACTTCCTGACCAGGCAGGTACCCGAACCCAAGGAATCCCGGGACCTGCTGCGCGCCGCCGCCGCACGGGTGGCCGAAGACCTGTTCGTCGTGCGGTCCTGGTTCGACGACGCCGCGATCGGTGCGGAGATCCTCGCCGAGGGCCGGATCCTCGACCGCGTCGAAGCGGCGCTGGCGGCGTCGGGGTAGCCGGGTTCGCCGTTCGCGCAGCCGAACTCGCGGGCGCTCGGCGGGCCGTCGGGCTAGGGTGGTGGCGTACCGGCGCCCACCTACCTCGAAGAGGAAATGCCTGATGTTCAAACGGATTCTGAGCGCCTTCGGCGTCGGCGGCCCGTCGGTCGACACCGTGCTCGACGCCCCGCACACCGAGCCGGGCCGCATGATCACCGGGCAGGTGCGCATTCAGGGCGGCAGCGCCGATGCCACCCTCGACCGGATCGTGCTGTCGCTGGTGACCCGGGTCGAGGTCGAGCGGGGTGATCACGAATACGGCGGGACCGCAGAGTTTTTCCGGTTGCCCGTCGCCCAGGGAGTCCAGGTGGCGGCCGGGCAGCCGGTATCGGTGCCGTTCCAGCTGCCGATCCCGTGGGAGACGCCGATCACCGTCGTCGGCGGGCACCCCCTGCCCGGTATGACCGTCGGTGTGCGCACCGAACTGGTCATCGCCGGTGCGCCCGACAAGGGCGACCTCGATCCGATTCACGTCTCTCCCACCGCCTCTCAGGACCGGGTGCTCGACGCCTTCGGGCGGCTCGGCTTCGGCTTCCGGGGCGCGGATGTGGAGGCCGGTCGCATTCACGGCGTCCACCAGGAGCTCGGGTTCTACCAGGAGATCGAGTTCTATCCGCCGCAGCGCTACGCCGGGCGCGTCAACGAGGTCGAACTGACCTTCGTCACCAGCCCGCACGAACTGGTCGTCGTGCTCGAGGCCGACAAGCGCGGTGGCTTCTTCAGCGCGGGCGGCGACGCCTTCGGTCGCTTTCACACCTCCCACGCCGACGCCCTCACCACCGACTGGGACGCCACGATCGAGGAATGGCTCGGCCACGTCGCCCAGCGCGGCCCCGCCTCGCACGGCCACCCCGGTTTCGGTCACCCGGGCCACCACGGCCACCACGGCCGCGGCCCCGGCATGGGCGGCATGGTCGCGGGCGCGGCGGCGGGCATGGTCGGCGGCATGTTCCTGGGCGAGGCGGTCGAGGAGATGTTCGACGGCGACTCGTTCTTCGAGGAGTGACCGGGCGCGCTTCCCGCACCTGACGCCCCCGCGTTTCCGGTGCCCCCGCGCGGGTATGCCGCCCGAGGTTGGCCGGAAAGTGACGGGAGGCGTGTGTGCGGCCTGCGGTGTATCGCGGCACGGTGCTGCATTTCCTGAGCGATCCCGGGGTCGAGGGGGAGCCGGGGAGCTGGGAGGTGTTCGAGGACGGGGCGCTCGCGGTGGGTGGCGACGGGCTGGTGCGGTGGGCGGGGGAATGGTCGCGGCTGCCCGACGCGCTGCGCGGGGAGGTGATCGATCACCGGGGCCGGTTGATCGTGCCCGGATTCGTGGACGCCCACGTGCACTACAGCCAGTACGACGCGATCGCGGGCTTCGGCGCGGAACTGCCGGAGTGGATGCGGCGGTACGTCTTTCCGGCGGAGCGGCGATTCGAACGGCGGGCGCATGCGGACCTGATCGCCGAGCTGTTCCTGGACACCCTGCTGGCCAACGGGACCACCACCGCGGCCGTACATCCGACCGTCCACCCGGCTTCGGTGGACGCCTTCGGCGCGGCGGCGGTGCGGCGCGGTATGCGCATGGTGTGCGGCAAGGTGCTGATGGACAAGCGGCCCGAGGCGCCGGAATTCCTGTGCGACAGCAGCGTCGCCGAGGCCGAACGGCAGACCCGCGAGCTGATCGACCGGTGGCACCACACCGGTCGGCTCGGCTACGCCATCACCCCCCGCTTCGTGCCGTCGAGCACCGATGCGCAACTGGCCATGGCGGCCGAGCTCGTCGGCGAATATCCGGATCTGCTGTTGCAGACCCACGCGGCGGAGAACATCCCCGAGACCGAGAGTGTGCTGGCCCGCTTTCCCACGGCCCGCTCCTATGTCGACGTCTACGACCGGCTGGGCATGCTGGGGCCCGGCACGCTACTGGCCCACTGCGTGCACATCGACGACCGGGATCGGGCCCGGCTCGCCGCCACCGGTACCGCGATCGCCTTCTGTCCGACCTCCAACCTGTTCCTCGGCAGCGGCCTGTTCGACCTGGCCGCGGCCCGGCGGGCGGGCGTGCGGGTCGGTCTCGGCACGGATTGCGGTGCGGGAACGAGTTATTCGCTGCTGCGCACGCTCAACGAGGCCTACAAGGTGGTGATGTCGACCGAGTCCGGTCGGTCGGAGCAGCTGCGGTTGTCGGCGCTGCTGGGGTTCTATCTGGCCACCCTCGGCGGTGCCGAGGCGCTCTCGCTGTCCGATCGGATCGGTAGTTTCCGGCCGGGTATGGAGGCGGATTTCGTCGTCCTGGACTGGGCGGCGACACCGGTGCTGCGACGGCGGGTCGAGGTGGCTCGGGACTTCGAGGAACGGCTGTTCGCCCTGATGATCCTCGGCGACGACCGCGCCGTCAAAGCGACCTATGTGCTGGGCCGTCGGGCCTACCGCCGAGGGGCGGTGCCAGCAGGCGCGGATCGCTGAATCATGTTCCGGTAAAAGGGGTTTTCAAGTTTTCGACTTGAGTGACTCTGTCGCGCAACCGGTTTCGTGAACAGAGCCCTTGACGGCGTGCTTCCATCTGAAGGCATGAACTCCAGAACCCGGGCGTCCCGCTACGCCGCCTTGTCTGTAATCGTCGCGACCACAACGGTTTTCGCCTCCACCGCCGCCTACGGTGAGCCACCGGCCCCGCCGGGCAGCTCGGATCTCGGCGCCGTCCCGAAGGAGGTGCTGAAGGATCCGGAGGGCACGATCCGCCAGGTGGTGCCGCAGCAGCCGGTTCCGGTGCCGTCCGGCACCCCGCAGGAAGCGCCCGCGGCCGCGCAGGCGCACGCCCGGGGCGTGGAGAAGTTGTTCACCGGCGAGCGGGTCGGCACGCTGGTGGTCGACCGGGTGCTGCCGGTGGGCGAGGGCTCGACGGTGCGGTTGCGTCAGGAGATCGACAAGGTGCCGGTCTTCGGAGCCTCGGTGGCGCAGAGCCTGGCCAAGGACGGGTCACTGGTGTCGGTCACCGGATCGCTGACCCAGAAGTCGCAGGGCAAGTTCACCGATACCAAACCGTCGCAGGCCGTGGCGGCCACGGCGGTGAAGGCCGTCGCGGAGCAGACCAAGTCCCCGGCCGACAAGCTGGCGGCGGGCGAGGTCAAGGCCTACTGGTACGACGCCAAGCTGGCCTCGGCGCGCGATGGCAAGAGTGTCGCGGTGCCCGCGTTCAAGGTCGAGGTCACCGGTGACGGCAACAACGAAAAGCCCGGGCAGTTCGTGGTTTTCGTCGACGCGAACGACAATGCCAAGGTGCTCGACAGCTGGGATGCCAGCCAGCATCTGAACCGGGTGGTGTGCGATGCGCGCAATCAGCGGCTGGATCTGAACAATCCGAAGGATCCGACCGTCTGCGGCGGACCCGACGGCATGAAGCCGGTCCGGGTCGAGGGACAGCCGCCGACCGGCATCGAGGATGTCGACCGGGTCTACGACTATATGGGCAATACCGAGGGCTTCTACAAGACCTACACCCAGCTGCCCGGGAATCTGACCGAGTTCATCGGATCCAATCCGGGCGATCAGCACGGTAAGGCCCTGCGCGCCACGGTGCGAATCTGTTCGCTGCAGGCCTGCCCGTACGCCAACGCCTTCTGGAACGAGGACCACATGGCCTACGGCGCCGGGGTGACCACCGAGGACATCACCGGCCACGAGCTCACCCACGGCGTGACCCAGCATGTCAACGGGCTGGTGTACCGCAACGAATCGGGCGCGATCAACGAATCCATGTCCGATATCTTCGGCGAGCTCACCTTCCTCACCGATATCGCGAACATGTGCAACACCCCGCAGAACCGGTGGAAGCTCGGCGCGTGCAGCTCGCTCGGCGTCATACGCGATATGCGCGATCCCAAGGCGCACCGTCAGCCCGACACCTACCGCGGGGAGTTCTGGTACACCGGCACCGGCGACAACGGCGGCGTCCACATCAACAGCGGTGTCGGCAACAAGGCCGCGCAGCTCATGGTCGACGGCGGCCTGCTGAACGGCCAGAGCGTCATCGCGATCGGCCTGCCCAAGACCGCGGCCCTGTACTGGACCACGCAGACCATGCTGACGCCCAACTCCACCTACCGCACCCTGGGCAGCGCGCTGACCGCGGCGTGTAATGCCAACGTGCGCAACAATGTCGCGCACACGACCATCTTCGACTGCACCCAGGTGGCCAATGCGGTGAAGGCGGTCAAGATGCCCACGTTGAACTCCGCCGCCTAGTTCCCGCCGATCATGAACCGGACGCCTCGCGGTCCTGGCCGGGGCGTCCGGTTCCCGCGGCTCACTCCGCGCGCTGTCGAGTGTGCCGCCAGTCCCTGGGCGTCATGCCGTAGGCGGTGCGGAAGCGTCGGGTGAAGTGGGAGGGGTCGCGGAAGCCGCTGCCGAGGGCGATCGCGGCGATGGATCGGTGGCGCAGGCCGGGATCGGTGAGCTGATTGCGGGCGAATTCCAGGCGCTGGTCGATGATCCACTGCTCGAAGCCCGATCCGGTGGGCTCCCAGAGTTTGTACAGATAGCGCACCGAGATGTGGTGCGCGCGGGCGACGGTGGCTGGACCGAGGTCCGCGTCGGTGAGGTGGTCGCGGATGTAGTCGCGAATCCGTTCCCGCAGCAGTTCGCCCGGCACCGCGGTGCCGTCCGCGGGGGCGTCGTCGGCCAGCGAGGTGAACAGGGCCCGGATCAGATCCACGCAGGCATTGCCCAGATCGGTCGCGCCGTGATCGTCGCTCAGGGAGTCGGCGATGCTGGACATCGAACGAATGTGGTTGGCCACCAAAGAATGGAGGGGGCTCTGCCGCGCTTGTCGCGCGAGCGCCTTCTCGACCGTGGGAGGCGGTAATTCCAGTCGCTCCACCGGCACGTACAACGCCGCCGCCGACCCGCCGCCGGTCCAGTCGAGGTCGAAGGGGGCGTCGAGGTCGACTGGGTAGAGCTCACCCGGTCGAATCGTCCACTGCGTCGCCCGACGCGCCACTCGAATCGGCGCGGCCAGTTGCAGATTGACCGCCACGGTGGCGCACGGCGAGCGCCGGACCTGTCCGGCGGTGCGGACGAGCCGCCAGCCCGACATCTGCCCGCGCACGAGGCTGACCGATCCGAACTCGGCGGCGTCGACCCGAGCGTAGATCCCGCCGTCGGCGGGTCCGAGCTCGAAGTGGGCGGGCGCGGTGGTGCTCAGCACCGCCTCCGCCACGGCCGCCGCGCGATCGTTCGGATCGACGAGATCGGTGTCCACGACCACAACCATGATGTCCTCCCATTCCTGGCAGCCGAATATTCGGTCGAGAACGGTGCATGCAGAGCCATTCTCGTGGTGCGGGCGCGGCCGAGTGGCGAAATCGCGCACCGAGCCCGGGCGCCCCGGCGCGCCCGGTCACCGGTACGGCGGCGAAAAGTATTGGGAAGAAAGCGTTTCCGGTGCACGTTCGGAGGTAGTCGGGCGGCGAGGGGGATCGAACGTTGCTCACAGCCTGGAGGCCGACGTGTTCCGTCATACCGACCACCTACAGTTCGACGTCAAGCCCGAGAAGCCGGATCCGGTATACGCGCGCAAGCTCCAGGAGCTGATCGGCGGGGCCTACGGCGAGATGACCGTGACCATGCAGTACCTGTTCCAGGGCTGGAATTGTCGGATGCCCGGCAAGTACAAGGACCTGATCATGGATGTGGCGACCGAGGAGATCGGTCACGTGGAGATGATCGCCACGATGGTGGCGCGGTTGCTGGAGGGTGCGCCCGCCACGCACGCCACCCAGGACGCCATGGGTGATCCCGTCGTCGCCGCCGTACTGGGCGGCATGGATCCGCAGCAGGCCATCGTGGCCGGTGGCGGTCCGGTGCTGGCCGACTCCAACGGGGTCCCGTGGAACGGCCGCTACATCGTGGCCAGCGGTAACCTGCTCGCCGATTTCCGTGCCAACGTTTCTGCAGAGGCACACGGCCGGGTGCAGACCGCGCGGCTGTATCACATGACCGACGACCCCGGGGTCAAGGACATGCTGAAGTTCAATCTCGCGCGCGACACCTATCACCAGAACATGTGGCTCTCGGCGATCGCGCAGCTGAAGGCCGACGGCGTGGAGGACACCGTCACCCCGAACGCACTGTTCGACGAGGAGCACGCCGAGCACGCCACGAGCCTGTGGCATCTGTCCGACGGCACGGCATCCGATCAGGGCATGTGGGCGCACGGGATGGCCCCGGACGGGGTGCACAAGAACGGTTTCCTCGCCGATCCGATGCCGCTGGGCGACAAGGCGAGCGCCCCGCCGCCGGATCCGAAGCTGTACGACACCTACGACGGCTCGATGGGTGAACCCCGTTCGACCGCACTGGGCACGCAGGCGGGCCTGCTGGGCAAGATCAAGGACACCCTGGACCCCGAAAAGCCTTGACCAGCGAGGAGTTGACGATGGCACGCTCACTGGCCGAGCAGACCGAGGCCGAACTCGGTGGCGCGCACAGCGTGCTCGCCCTGCAGAAGCGCGACCACCAGGTGATGGAGGGGCTGCTCGAGCGCATCGAACGAGGCAGCGGCGTGGCCCGCGAAAAGGCGCTGACCGCGCTGTGCCGGTTGGTATTTCCGCATGCCTTCGCGGAGGAGGCGGTCCTGTGGCCGGTGCTGCGGCGGGCACTGCCCGACGGCGAGGCCCTGACGTTGCACGTCGAGCAGGAGCATCAGCAGATCAACGAGCTGTTCACCGCGCTGGAGACGCTGCCGCCAGACAGCACCGAACACCGCACCCGGTTCGGTCGGATCGCCGAACTGCTCCGCCGGGACGCCCGGGACGAGGAGGATGTGCTGTTGCCGAAATTGCAAGCGGCGCTCAGCGTTTCGGAACTTCGGCGGGTCGGGCGGGTGTGGTGGGTGGTCCGGCACACCGCTCCGACCCGGCCGCATCCCACCGTGGCTCGTCGGCCACCGGGCAATGTGCTGGCGGCGCTGCCGCTGACCGGGCTGGATCGTGCCCGTGACCGCCTCGACCAGGCGGCCCGCCGGGTTCCGCCGCGGTTGGCGGTCGCGTACAGCCGCACCAGCCATGCTTTGGCGGGGGTGGCGGGCGCGGTGGAACATCTGCCACCGCTGCGTCGCGGGGAGGATCCCACCACTCGCACCTGATCGGCTGGTCGGCCGCGGCGTTGCGGATGGCCGCCGTGACGATGGCCGCGAGCGGGGATGCCTGCTGTCCTGCAACGGTATTGGCGAATCGCGGCTAGGGGTGGATCAGCCCGCCCGGTTCGTCGGCATGGACATGATCCGGTTCATCCTGGCCTTGATCGGTTCCGGTAGTAGGTGATTGAGCAGTCCGGCGGCCTTCACCGCGAGGGAGGCTGCCACGACCCGGCGCTCACCGTCGAACAGGGCTGCTACGCCCTGGCGGGCGACGTCGGCGGGATCGTCCTTGGGGCCCTGACCGATTCGAGTGCCCAGCATTTTGGCGCGGCGGAAGAAGTCGGTGTCGGTGGGGCCGGGCAGCAGGGCGGTCACGGTGATCCCGTTGCCGCGCAACTCGTCTCGCAGCGCCTCGGCGAACGACAGCACGAACGACTTGGAGGCGTTGTACACCGCCTGGCGCGGCCCGGGCATGGTGGCGGCGATCGACGAGGTGAACAGCAGTTTGCCCGTGCCGCGCGCGGCCATATCGCGGACCACGAGCTTGGCCAGCTGCACGGTGGAACGCACATTGAGGTCGATGATGTCGAACTCGTCGGAGAGATCGGTCTCCAGGAACGTTCCGCCGCGCCCGACACCCGCGTTCAGCGCCGCCGCGTCGAGCTGCCGCCCGCCCTCGGTCGCGGTGGCGTAGAGCCGCTCGACCCCCGCCGCGGTGCGCAGATCCGCCTGCACCGCACGGACTTCGGTGCCGTCGTTCAGGGATTCGGCGGCGGCCCTTATCCCGGCGTCCTCGGCGGCGATCACCAGATCGAAGCCGCGGGATTGGAATTGCCGGGCGATTTCCAGGCCGATGCCACTGGATGCGCCGGTCACCAGGGCGAGTTGGCGTGATTCGGTCATGGTTCCGGCTACCCGGGTGTGGTCGGTTCATGCGGGGCGGATCCGGATCGCCTCCGTCACGGCTGCCGCCATTTGTCGTCACCCAGCATCCCCGAGGCCTGCGGTCCCATCAGCAGCATGCCGCCGTCGACCACATAGGACGCGCCGGTCACATAGCCGGCGGCCGGGGTGGCGAGAAAGGCCACGACGGCGGCGACCTCCCGGGCGTGGCCGGGGCGGCCCAGCGGAATGCCCGGGCGGGGCTGCTCGCGTGGGTCGGCGTCCTCCTGGCCGGTCATGGGTGTCGAGATTTCCCCGGGGGCAACGGAATTGACGGTGATGTCGTATTCGGCCAGTTCCATCGCCAGCACCTTGGTGAGCGCGCCCAGCCCGGCCTTGGCGGCGCAGTACGGGGCGGCGCCCACGCGCGGCGCATGCTCGTGCACGCTGGTGATGTTGATGATTCGCCCGCCGCGCCCGGCCTCGATCATGCGCGCGGCCGCCCGCTGCGAGCACAGGAACGCGCCGTCCAGATCCACCGACAGCACGCCGCGCCAGGTCTCGAAATCCATATCCATGACCTTCTGCGCCGATCCGGTGCCCGCGCAGTTGACCAGGACGTCGATGCCGCCGAGTTCCTCGGCCAATTCGTCGACAACGGCCGCGGCGGTGGGCAGATCGGTGAGGTCCAGCCGCCGCACCGCGGCGCGGGCACCCTGCGCGCGCACCTCCTCGGCGGTGCGCCGGGCGCCCTGCTCGTCGCGGTGATAGGTGATTCCCACATCGACACCGCCGCCCGCCAGGGCCACGGCGATCGCGGCGCCGATGCCGGAGTCGGACCCCGTCACCACCGCCCGCAGCGGTGCGCCGGTTCGTTCGTGCGGTAAACGTGCCGAGGTAGTCATGTCCGAGGGCTACCCGGCCAGCACCGGTGCACACATCGCGACATCGGCGGTGTGCGTGATCGAGTAGGTCGAAAAGGTCTGTCGGGCAGGCGCTTCCATACCAAAGGCCGGTGTGATGCACATCTCACGGTAGCTTCGTGATTGCTCTTCGGAAATCGGAGGAGATCGGTGGGCGAACGCCGGATGACGAGGCGGCGACGGGGACGCCATCCGAACATTGATCGGACTTTCCGGACGAAAACGACATTCAGTTCTCGCTATTCCTTGGTTACCGACCTACTGGTCGATTGCTCGAGATCAATATTCGGGTGCGGGTCGGCCCGTGGAATGAGAAGGGGAATCACCTGATGAACAAGATCCGCACCCTCGGCCTGGGCTGTGTGGCCGCGGCCGCGATTGTGCTGGGCGGCACCGGATTCGCCGGTGCGACCGTGGTGCTCGAGCCGGAGGCGCCCGCCGCCGCCGAGATCGCCACCACCGATGCGCCGACGGGGTCGGCGTATCTGGTGACCGGCTCGGCGGAACTGCTGAAGACCGGTTTCGGCAGTGCGAACGGGCCGATGTGCCCGGGCGGCAAGTGCCCGAAGTGAGGGTAGGGACCTGATCGTGGTGCCCGGGCTCCACAGCCGGGCACCACTTTTCGGTCAGCGCAGTAGGCCCAGCGGCACGACCAGGGCCGCGCTGAGGCCCAGTCCGGTGATGGCCGCATATCCGGCGGCGTGGACGAGGGCGGCGACGACCAGGGCGATCCCGGAACGGGTCCGCGCGGTGTCGCAGGTCGTATCCCGGAGGTGACGCGGCGTCATCGCAGTCATGCCGACGGCCTACCCGGTCGATTCGCGATCACACTTGTCGAATCGAAATTGCTTCCGATGCGTGAGAATTCTACGGGGCGTTTGTGTCATATCGCCAGGAACGGGCGAAACCCGCCAAAGCTGACATGAAAAGCCGCGCCCGCGGCGGTGTTCCACGCATATCTCCAATCGGTGCGCGACACATACGATCACCGGATCATAGGCGTGAAAAGTCAACGGCGAGTAGGGGTTCGGCGCGACACGGTGGACTGCATACAGTTGGACGTGTCTGCGGCTGGAACACCGTGAGGTAATCATGTACAAGAAGTTGGCCGCCTTCGGCGCCGCCCTGTTCGCCTTCGCTCTCCCGCTGTCCGCTTCCCCGGCGACCGGTGTCCCCGCGGTCGACCGGACCGATTCCCCACCACCCGGCAAGATCACCATCGACGTCGTGACCGTCAACGGCTCCGGATGTCCGCAGGGCACGGCCCGGGTGTGGGTTTCCGAGGACAACACCTCCTTCCGCGTGGCCTACGACCGGTTCACCGCGCGGGCCGGTGGTGACGCGGCGCCCACCGATTTCCGCAAGTTCTGCCAGATCGTGCTGCAGGTCCACGTCCCGCAGGGCTTCACCTACGGCATCGCCTCGGCGACCTACCGCGGTTTCGCGCACCTCGAGCCCGGGGCGAGTGCGCTGGAATTGGCCAGGTACTACTTCCAGGGCGATTCGGCCACCGAATTCGTCGACCATGGCTTCAACGGTCCCATGCACGACGACTGGCAGGTCACCGATACCACCGATATCGCGGAGATCGTGTATCAGCCCTGCGGGCGGACCCGCGATTTCAATATCAACACCCAGTTGCGGGTGAAGACCGGCGGCTCGAACGCGGAGGCGGGTACGAGCTACATCACCATGGATTCCACGAACGGCAGTGTCAACACGACCTATCGCTTCGCGTGGAAGCGGTGCTGAACACCCCGAAACCAGACCGTGCGGCGGGCCGTCGGAGCGTATTTTCGGCGGCCGCCCACCGATGCCGTGCTTATCGGTGGAAACGTGAAATGGGCTGTGTCAGTAGGGGTTTCGGTGCCATGACGCCGTGCTTACAGTGAATGTGTCTGAAGTGCGGTAGGTCTGCTACCGGAGTATCGGAGGAAATCATGGACAAGAAGTTCGCCGCCATCGGCGCTGCGCTTTTCGCGTTCGCCGTTCCGATGGCGTGCGCACCGGCTTCCGGTGCGCCGACCCCCTCCTGGGGCACGCCCCCGCCGCCGGACCGGATCGTCATCGATGTCGTCACCGTCAATGGGACCGGCTGCCCGCAGGGCACCGCGGCCGTGGCGGTATCGCCGGACAACGAGGCGTTCACGGTGACCTACAGCGCGTACACGGCCCAGGTGGGAGTGGGGGCCGGTCCGACCGATTTCCGCAAGAACTGCCAGATCGGGCTGAGAGTGCATGTGCCCCAGGGCTTCACCTACGGCATAGCGTCGGCGGACTACCGCGGCTTCGCACATCTGGAACGCGGGGCGACCGCCCTGGAACGGGCGCGCTATTACTTCCAGGGCAATTCGCCCACCCAGTTCGTCGACCACGCGTTCCAAGGCCCCATGGACGACGACTGGCAGCAGACCGACACCACCGAGGTCGATGCGATTGTCTACGAACCGTGTGGGCAGATGCGCGACTTCAATATCAATACCGAGTTGCGCGTGAGCGCCGGGACGTCGGATCCGAAGAAGACCACCAGCTTCATCACCATGGATTCCACGGACGGAAATATCAAGACTACCTACCATTTCGCGTGGAAGAAGTGCTGAGGCCGAGGTCGGCGAGGATTTCGCGCGCCGCGCGAATGCCCGTTTCCGCGCCGCCGTTCATATATCCCTGCGATTCGACGGAGGTGTGTTCGCCCGCCAGGTGAATATTGCCCTGGCGCATGCCCTCGTATCCGGCGAAGCGGTGACAGTAGCCGGGTGGATAGCAGCTGTAGGCCCCGAGGGAATTCGGATCCAGATGCCAGGCGGACAGGGTGGCCTTGCCGTTCCACAGCGACGTGATGCCGGGGACCACCCGCTCGAATTGCGGTAGGACGATGTCGACCGCGAGCCGCACGGCGGGGTCGGGGGCGGTGACGAACGGCGTGGCGGTGAGGTATTTGAGGGTGTCCAGTCCCCCGCCGTACTGGATCGCGATGCCGTGCGCACCGGGCTGTCCGGCGGTGGCGTCCCAGATCTGCTGGTAGCCCACGTCGGTGAAGCTCATACCGTTCGACACCCCCGGCCAGGGGCCGCGTCCGACCCAGGCGCGGCTGGTGAACTGCATGTTCAGCTTGGTGCAGCTGCCCATAGCCAGCGCCGAAATCGACTGTGTCAGTAGCGGATCGAATCCGGCGCCGCGGTAGTCGATGCGCTTCAGTATCGAGATCGGCAGCGTCAGGATGGTGTGATCGGCGACGACGGTGCGGCGGGTGCCGCGGTCGTCGAAGGTCAGGGTCTGGGTGCCCGCACCGTCGCGGGTGATGGCCTCGAGCCGCCAGCCGTGCCGGATCGTCTCGCCGGGCAGAGCGGCGGCGATCGCCTCGGGCAGGCGCTGATTGCCGCCGGTGATCTCATAGCGCTCGTCGGAGGCGCTCCACACCTGCGGATCGTCCGGGTCGGCGTCGGGGCCCATCAGATAGACCAGATTCAACGCGGTCTGCGCGGCGGTGGGCAGGCCGTACTCGACGACGTAGGCGTCGTCGAGATACCGCGCGATCCAGGAGGCGTAGCCGCCCGGCACCCGGGTCGAAAGCCATTCGGCCAGACTCATATTGCTCAGCGCGATCGCCGCGGGTGTGGCGCGGTCCCAGGTGGGGGAGTCGGGTCCGGCCGCGGCCAGATCCGCGCGCAGCGCGTGATACACCGGCTGGAAGTCGGCGACGAAGGCGTCGCGGGACTGGTAGCGGCCCTCGAAGAACAGCACATCGTCGCTGTCCGGCGGCGCGGCCGCGCGCGTGTCGGTCAGCGGCAGCCCGAAGCGGGCACACAGCTCGCGGATGGTGGTGTGTCCGGAATCTATTGCCTCCCCGCCGTATTCGCTGACCTGGCCGCCGTCCCAGTAGTTCGGCTCGGAGCGCATCCGCCCGCCCACCCGGTCGCTCGCCTCGTAGACGGTGGCGGCGAGCCCGGCGTCGGCCAGGGTCAATGCCGCTGTGAGACCGGCGATTCCGCCGCCCACGACGGCGATACGCGGTTGCTCGGCGGCCCGTGCGAGGGCCGGGCGGCGCCCCGCGGCGGCGTTCAGCGCGGCCGCCCCGCCCAGGGCCGCGCCGAGCCGGAACAGCCCGCGCCGACTCAGGGTGGGCAGCGCCTCGGCCGCGCGGGCCTGCCGGAATTCCGGCACCGGCATGCCGAGTCGTCCGGCTCCGGCGTGCTCGGCGACCGTCCGGCGGATCAGCCGGAACATGGGAGTGCGTGGCATATGTTCGCTCAATCCTGCTCGGCCGGAATCGGCAACTCGTCGCGGAAGAATGCGGGATGTGCCCGGCGCATCACCAGCATCAGCACCGCGCCCAGCAGCAACATCCCGAAGCCCATGAAGAACACCAGCCCGACGCCGCCGATCGCCGCGCCCGAACCATTGGCGGGATCCATGCTCTCGCGCACCGACACCACGAACACCACCAGCAGCATCGCCCCGCCCAGCAGCGGAAAGATCCGGGTGAGCACCGCCTCGCGCGGCCCGGCCGGGCGCCGCCCGCGCAGCAGCCAAACGCAGGCGAAGGCGGTGATGCCGTAGTACCAGCAGATCATGATCCCCAGTGCCGCAACGGTATCCATGAGCGCGTGCTCCGACAGCAGCGTCACGGTCGTGTAGAACGCGCCGGTGACCACCCCGGCGATCACGGTGCCGTAGGAGGGCACCCGGAAGCGCGGATGCACCGCGGCGAAGCGCTTCGGGAACGCCCCGTACACGCCCATCGCGAGCATGGTCCGCGCGGCGGGCAGGAAGGTGGTCTGCAGGCTGGCCACCGAGGAGGCCAGGATCGCCAGCAGCAACAGCGGTCCGCCCCACCGGCCGAGCACCGGCTCGGCGAGTGCGCCGAAGACATTGTCGGCGTTGGCCGGGTTGCCCAAACCCACCCCGCTGTCGCCGATTCCGGCGTACGCCAGCACCGCCACCGACAGCAGTACATAGGTGCACAGGATCGACAGCACGCACAGCAGTCCGGCCCGGCCGGGCACCCGGCGCGGATCCTTGGACTCCTCGCCGAGCGTCAGGCAGGTGTCCCAGCCCCAGAAGGCGAAGATCGAGCCGGTGACCCCGACGGTGAACGCGCCCAGGGTGAGCCCGGTGAAGGGATTGAACCAGTCCGGCTCGATCCGTGCTCCGGCGGGCGCGTCCGCGGCGCCGACGTGCGCCAGCGCGGTGACGGCGAAGACCACCAGCACGACCATCTGGAATCCGACCAGCGCGTACTGCACGCGCCGACTGGTGGTGATCCCGCGCCCGGCGACGGCCATGCTCACCGCCAGGAAGGTCAGCGTCGACACGATGTCGACGACCTTGTTGTGCCCCAGTTCGGCGAGCTCGGGCCGGTCGAACAGCCGCGCCAGGAACAGGTAGAAGAAGCCGACCGCGATCGAGGCGATATTCGACAGCACGAGGATGCTGGCCATCACCATGCCCCACCCGCACATCCATCCGGCATAGGGCCCGAACGCCCTGGTGGACCACGTGAACGAGGCCCCGCAGTCGGGCATGCGGGAGTTGAGTTCGCGATAGGCGTAGGCGGTGAGGAACATCGGCACGAAACCGGCCAGGAAGATGGCGGGCATCTTCAGCCCGACCGCGGCCACGATCAGGCCGATGCTGGTGGTGAGCGTGTAACCCGGTGCGACGCAGGAGATTCCGAGCACCGCTCCGGCGAGCGTGCCGATCTTGCCCGTCGCCAGACCCTTGTCGAGAAAGTCGGGCGCGGTGGTGGTCTTGCTCATGTTCGCCTCAGTCGTGACAGCTCATCACGTGCTTGACGCGCGTGTACTCCTCGACGCTGTAGGCCGACAGGTCCTTGCCGTATCCGGAGTACTTGAACCCGCCGTGCGGCATCTCGGCCACGAACGGGATGTGGCAGTTGATCCAGACGGCACCGAAATCCAGTGCGCGAGTGAACCGTTCGGCGCGGACGTGGTCGCGGGTCCAGACACTGGCGGCCAGGCCGTAGCGCACGCCGTTGGCCAGGGCGATCGCCTCGTCCTCGGTGCGAAACGGCTGCACGGTCAGCACCGGGCCGAAGGTCTCCTCCTGCACGATCGAATCGTCCTGGCGCACATCGGTGACGACGGTCGGCGCGAGGAAGAAGCCGCGGTCGCCGAGGCGCCCGCCGCCCGTGCGGACCTTGGCGTGCGGCGGCAGCGCGGCCAGTTTGCCCAGCACCGCCTCGAAGTGGTTGCGGTTGTTGAGCGGACCGTAGCCGGTGTCCGGATCGTCCGGCGGGCCGGGGCGCACGGTCTCGGACTTGCGCACCAGGGCGTCCACCAGCTCATCGTGGATCGACTCGTGCACCAGCACCCGGGTCGCGGCGGTGCAGTCCTGACCGGCGTTGAAGTAGGCCGCCTCCGCGATCCGGTCGGCGGCGGTGGGGATGTCGACATCGGGGAAGACCACTGCCGGGGCCTTGCCGCCGAGCTCGAGGTGGGTGCGCTTGAGCTGGCGTGCGGCGGCGCCGGCCACCGCGATTCCGGCGCGCACCGAGCCGGTCACCGAGACCAGCCCTGGAGTGGGATGGCTCACGACGGCCGCGCCCGTGCTCGCATCGCCGAGCACGACATTGAAAACCCCGTCCGGCAGAATGCCTTTCGACAACCGGGCCAGCACCAGGGTGCTTTCGGGGGTGGTGTCGCTGGGCTTGAGCACGACGGTGTTGCCGGCCGCGAGCGCGGGCCCGATCTTCCAGATCGCCATCATGAACGGGTAGTTCCAGGGGGTCACCTGGCCCACGACGCCGATCGGCTCACGCCGCACATAGGAGGTGTAACCGGACATGTACTCACCGGCCGGGCGGCCCTCGAGCATGCGCGCGGCCCCGGCGAAGAACCGTACCTCGTCGGCGCTGACCGCGATCTCCTCGGTGGCGATGATCGCCCGGGGCTGGCCGGTGTTGCGGCACTGGGCCGCCACCAGTTCGTCGGTGTGCGCCTCGATGGCATCGGCCAGCTTCAGCAGCGCGTGCTGGCGCGCACCCGGCGTGGTGCGGCCCCAGGACTCGAAGGCCCGCGCGGCCGCGGCCATGGCGGCGTCGACATCGGCGGGCGTGCCGATCGGCGCCCGTCCGACCACGGTCTCGTCCACGGGGTTCACCAGGTCGATCGTCGCGGTGGCCGAGGACGGCACGAATTCACCGTCGATGTAGTTCTGCAGCGTGGGATCCGGCACGGACTTCACCATCCATCTGTCGAAACGTGATGCGGCTGTTGGTGTTTTGTCAGTCTCGACGACCCGTGCGGCGGTGTCGGTTGCCGAAGTGTATGGTAGCGAGCCGATTTGCAGACACTCTGTAACTCTTGCGAAATCCGCATCGAAAACGATGAAGATAAACGGATTTCGTTGCCGCGACCGCGGGCAAGCGTTGTCTCCGGCCCTCGGGGGCGGCAGGATGGCACGCATGAGTGAGCCCGCATCGGCACGGTCCGCACCCGTGCTCGACGATATCGCCAAGCAGATCATCGCCCAGTTGCAGGAGGACGGGCGGCGGCCGTACGCGGCCATCGGCAAGGCCGTGGGGCTGTCGGAGGCCGCGGTCCGTCAGCGCGTGCAGCGGCTGTCGGATGCGGGGGTGATCCAGATCGTCGCGGTCTCGGATCCCCTGCAGGTGGGGCTGTTTCGGCAGGCCATGATCGCCATCACGGTGGACGGGCCGCTGCGGCCGGTGTCGGACGCGCTGGCGGCGATGGACGAGATCACCTACGTGGTGGAGTGCGCCGGGCGCTACGACGTGCTGTGCGAGGCGGTGTGCGGTGACGACAAGGAGTTGCTGGATCTTGTCTCCAACCGGTTGCGCACGCTGCCCGGGGTGGCGCGCGCCGAGATCATGATGTACCTCGAGTTGCGCAAGCAGACCTATCAGTGGGGTGCTCGGTAGCCGACTGCGGAATCCGTAGGCAGATGCGCCAAAGGCATCATTTTTCGCGGCGAAGCCACAGATTGGGCAACGGATTCGGTTGCGATATCGGGATGCGGTGTGGCATAACCGAGGCGTCGGCGTCCCCGCCGGACAGTGCGCCGGGGCGTCGGCGTCGTCTCGTCCCGAGGAGCCGCATGACCGAGATCATCGAACTACGCCCCAGCAAGGCCCAGCGCGACGCGCGCGTCGTGCGCGACAATCTGTTCCTGCACTTCACCTCGCACACCGGGATGACCGGCGACGACGTCCCGGTGATCGTGCGTGGCGAGGGCGCCTACGTCTGGGACTCGCACGGCAGGCGCTATTTGGACGGTCTGGCAGGGCTTTTCGCTGTGCAGGTCGGTCACGGCCGCACCGAACTGGCCACCGCCGCGGCCCGTCAGATGCAGGAGCTGGCCTACTTTCCGCTGTGGGGCTACGCGCATCCGACCGCGATCGAACTGGCCGAGCGGCTGGCCGCGGCCGCGCCGGGGGATCTCAATCGGGTGTTTTTCACCGTCAGCGGTGGCGAATCCGTCGAGACCGCATGGAAACTCATTCGCCAGTACTTCAAGGCGACCGGAAAACCCACCAAGCACAAGGTGATCAGCCGTTCGATGGCCTATCACGGCACCTCCATGGGCGCACTCTCCATTACCGGAATCCCCGGTGCCAAGGCCGATTTCGAGCCGCTGGTGCCCAGCACCCAGCGCGTGCCGCACACCAACTTCTACCGCGCCACCGAGCACGCCGAGGACTACGAGGCCTATGGCCGCTGGGCCGCGGACCGGATCGAGGAGGCGATCGTGTTCGAGGGCGCGGACACGGTGGCCGCGGTGTTCCTCGAGCCGGTGCAGAACACCGGCGGATGTTTCGTGCCGCCGCCCGGCTATTTCCAGCGGGTGCGCGAGATCTGCGATCGCCACGACGTGCTACTCGTCTCCGACGAGGTGATCTGCGCCTTCGGGCGACTGGGCTATGAGTTCGGCGCCGACCGATTCGGCTACCGGCCCGACATCATCACCACCGCCAAGGGGTTGACCTCCGGCTACGCGCCGCTGGGCGCGGTGCTGATCAGCGACCGGATCATGGAGCCGTTCCGCAACGGTCAGACCTTCCTGCACGGCTCGACCTACGGCGGGCATCCGGTGTCGTGCGCGGTGGCGTTGGCCAATCTGGACATCGTCGAGCAGGAGGGGCTCTACGAGCACGTGCGCGCCAACGAGCACGCCTTCCGTACCACCCTGGAGAAGCTGCACGATCTGCCGATCGTGGGCGATGTGCGCGGCACCGGATTCTTCTACGCGGTCGAGTTGGTCAAGGACAAGGCGACCAAGGAGCGGTTCACCGACGCCGACGCCACTCGCATCCTGAAAGGCCACGTCTCCCATGCCCTGTTCGAGGCCGGACTGCACTGCCGCGCCGACGACCGCGCCGAGCCGGTCATCCAGCTGGCCCCGCCGCTGATCTGCGAGCAGACCCAGTTCGATGAGATGGAACAGGCGCTGCGGCACGCCCTCACCAGTGCGTGGGCGCTGATCTGACCCCGGGCGTTCGCCCGCCGATCACCGTGCCGACACCCGCCGCTGGCAGGTTGGCCGGGTGCGGGCCGAAGCGAGGGCCGGTCGGGTGCGGCCGGTGGAACAGTTCCATCGCTGGTGCGAATGGGTGGTCTCCCGGCTGCCGTTCGGACTGGCGAAGATCGTCGCGCCGACCTTCCTCGGCTTCGTCCTGATCAACAGCGCCACCTTCGGGTTCGATCTGCTGCTGCTCACGCTGCTGCGCACCGGCCTGGGCGTGCCGCTGCCGATCGCCGTGACGGTGGCCTACGCGTGCGCGTTCGCGCTGAGCTATGCGGCCAACCGCACGCTGAACTTTCGCTCGCACGCCCCGGTGGGCCCGCAGTTCGCGGTGTATGTCGTGGTGGTCGTGATCAACTACCTGGCGTTCATCCTCGGCGTCTCCACCGCCCTGTCGGCCCTCGGGGTGGACTATCGCCTCGCCCGCTTCCTCGCCGGGGGCTGTGAGGCGGTGTACATGTACTGCGCGATGCGCTGGGTGGTGTTCCGGAACGCGCGCTGAGCCGGGCCGGTCGGCAGCGGTCCGCGAAGACGGCGGCTTGCACGCGGCCGCAGGCGCAGCGCGCGCTCGACGCGACCGGCGGGGCCTAGGGGCGGTCGGGATGCACCGGCGGCAGTCCGAAGCGGGAAAAGACGTGTTCGGGCGGGAAATGGGCGAGCTCGTGAATGCGGTTGCCGGACAAGGTGAGCGCGAGCAGGCGGGTGGCGCGGAAGGCCGTCTCGCCCGCGTGCCGGGCATAGCAGGCGAGGCCGGGTTGAGCGTTGGCGCGAGTCGGAATCATTCACCATCGTCGACGGGCGGATCACCGCGAGCCGGTTCCTGTTCGACCGGTTGCCGTTCCAGGCGAGCTGATGCCGAACATGTAGATCGCGCGTTCGGTGAATCCGTCCGCGCCCAGCCGGGATGCGAGCAATTCGTCGTGGAAGGCCGCGGACTGCCATGCGGCCAAGCCCAGGGCCGTGGCGGTCACGGCGAAGGTATGGGCGCGGTGGACGGCCTCCGAGACCGCGATGCGGTGGGGGCGGTGGTATCTCGTGGGCGGGACGGCCGCGGTCACGAAGCATGCGAACGCAGTGGCGGACCGTTCCCCCGCGCCCAGCGACACCTCGTGCAGGGCGGTGCGGTCGAAGGGGCGGGGGAGGGGTTGGAGTACCTGTGCTTCGGGGCGGTAGCGGTAGAGGCCCGGATGCGCGCCGGGTACGTCGAAAACGGCTACGTAGGAACGCAATTGGTAAGAGGTGCCGCTCGGCGCGGGCGCGAAGGTCCAGTGCAGCAGTGCGGCGAGGGTGTGGGCGTCGCATCCGGGTCGGTCGTGCTGGGTCGAGCATCGGGCAGTCTCGTCGTAGCGTCCCCACGCCCGGCGGAACAGCTGTTCGCCGTCGTCGTCCTCGCCGTGCAGCAGGCCGGCCTCGACCAGGGCCTCGATGACGGCGAGGACGTGACCGGGGGAGTGGTCGGGGATGCTGCGCACGACCCGCTCGGCCTCGCGCCAGTCGCCGAATCCGCCCAGCACCCGGGCCGCGAGGGGTTCGAGCGCCACGAAATTCCGTCGTCGGTAATTCGCGGCGGTCAATTCGTTGCCGTGCCAATGGAATACCACGTCGTGGGAGCGCCGGTAACGCATGGGTCGCATCCTTTCCTCCACCACCGAATTCTGGACACCGACCGGTCACCGTGGCCATCTTTTTGGCGTACGCCGAAACGTTGCGGTACCAATTTCGTAAAGTGAAGGGGGGCAATGTGATTCGACGTGGAAGAGTCGCGCCGACTCGCACTCCCGTCCCCGGCGGCGAATCAGCAGCCGAGCAGATCCGCCAGGGCGTTGAAATCGCCCGCGGCCAGATCGCTTTCGGTATCCGCGGCGCGATCGGCCGCGCGCCGCGGACCCTTCTCGCGCGGGCGTTCGACGAATGCGGTGCGCAGGCCCGCGGCCCGAGCGCCGTCGATGTCCCAGCCGTGGCAGGCGACCATGAGCACCTCGGCGGGTTCGACGTCGAGCAGTCGCGCGGCCGTGCGGTACACCTCCGGGCCGGGCTTGTAGGAGCGGGCCAGCTCGGCCGATACGATGCAGTCGAATGGCAGTTCGGCGGCCTTGACCAGCCGGGTCAGCAGCGCGAAGCCGCCGTTGGACAGGGCGGCCAGCGTATAACGCCGCCGCAGCCGGGCCAGCCCCGCGGCGGCCTCGGGCCAGGCGGGCAGCAGATGCCAGGCGCGAACCAGCCGCGCCCGCGCCGCGTCGTCGAACTTCCCGGCGACTCCGTGCGATTCGAGCAGCGCGTCCAGCGATTCCCGGTGCAGGGTGTCCAGATACGCCCACTCCCGCTCGCCCTCGCGAACCCGCCGCATCGCGGGCAGATACATGTCCCGCCACTCATTGGTGAACATCCCGGCGTCCAGCTCGACCTCGACGCCCGCGAACACCCCCGCCGCCTGCGCGGCGACCCCGCCGTACCAGTCCACCGTGGTGCCGAAAATGTCACAGGCGATCACCCGCACACCCTCGGGATCGAATCCGGCCACCTCGTTCTCCCATCACCGCCGAGCCCGCCCCAATCACCGTACCGGCGGGGTGGGCGAGCCCGTACCCCGCTACCACCCCTCATTTCCCGGGGCGCGGCCGTCCAGGACGAGCAGGACGTATTCGTCGTCGCCGACCCATTCCGAGCCGGTCCGGCGAAAGCCGTTCTTCTCCAGCACCTTCACCGAGCCGGTATTGCCCGCGAACGGATCGGCCCACAGCGGCCGGGTGGTCTCGATCCGCAAAAACAATGCGAGCATGGCGCTTCCGACGCCGCGGCCCCAGTATCGTCGCCCCAACCAGTAGCCGAGGTAGCGTCGATCGCCCTTCCACCAGGCCGCGACATTGCCCGCGATCTCGTCGCCGACGGTGACGGTTCGTGTCAACACGGTCGGGTCGGCGAGTACCCGATCGGTCCAATGACTCAGGAACGCCGCACGATCGCGCGGGGTGAACCGGGACCGGCGCGCGGCCTCCGGGTCCTGCTCGTAGTCGAAGAACGTCGGCAGATCGGTCGGTTCGACCGCGCGCAGCCGGACCGGTGCCGATCCGCCGCCGTCGATGAAACTCATTGAGTCAGTTAATCATTGATCTCTTGTACGGTGATCGATAATCGGGGCTTGTGCGGATCGGTGGGCCCGGCGACGCGGTGCCAGACCGCATCGATCATCGGGGCGAGAAGTAGTTCGCCGAACTGGCGGACCAGGACCTCCACGATCTGCGTGGATTCGCGGCGGGTGGTGGAGGCCAAGCCGGTTTCGCGCAGGGTGGCGACCTCGCGACGGGTCAGTTCCACCAGGGCCTCGAGCAGGCGCATTCGGGTTTCGGCGGGTTCGAGGACGCTGCGGCGGACGTAGTTCACGACGGCCGGATTGTCGGCGAGCATGCGGCGGACGGCCTCGTCGCGGGCGGCGGCGACCTCGGCGGGGGTGCCGGTGGGCGGGATCGAGGCGACCGCGGCGGCGAAATAGTCGACCACCAGTTGGTCGACGGCCTCGATCAGCCCGGCCTTGGTCTTGAAGTGATGCTGGACCAGCCCGAGCGTGACGCCCGCCTCGGCGGCGACCGCGCGCAGCGAGACCCGGGACTCGCCGTACTGGGCGAACAGGTCCATCGCGGCGTTGCGAATGCGCGCCCGCGCGGTCAGATCGTCGTTGGTCGCTCGTGGATTCAGCATCGCCCCTCGGCTCGTCATGGGATTCCGAGTGATTCTACGTGCCGTAGTAGTACCTGGTCGGACGCCCGGCCGACGCTACGGTTGACCTAATGACTATACAACCGTATCGTTCGCTGCATGGAGGTACCAACGACGCGACCCCTGACGGGTATCGAGGTCGTCTCGCTGGCGGTGAATCTGCCCGGCCCGCTGGCCGCCGCGCGACTGGCCGAACTGGGCGCGACCGTCACCAAGGTGGAACCGCCCGCCGGTGATCCGCTCGCCGCCGCCGCCCCCGATTGGTACGCCGAACTGGTGGCCAGCCAGCGAGTGGTCACGCTGAATGTGAAGGGGGAGGGTGACCGGGCCGAACTCGATCGGCTGCTGGCGACCGCGAATCTGCTGCTCACCTCGATGCGCCCGACCGCGCTGGCCCGGCTGGGATTGGCGCGGCCGCAGGAACGTTTCCCCCGGCTGTCGCTGATCGAGATCGTCGGACACGAGGACGATCCGGAAATCCCGGGCCACGATCTGAACTATCAGGCGGTGCACGGCACACTGACCCCGCCGCAGCTGCCGACCGTGCCGATCGCCGACGTCCTCGGCGCCGAGCGGGCGGTCGCCACCGCCCTGGCCGCACTCGTCGCACGGTCGAAAACCGGTGCGGGACAGTCGTATCGGGTGGCGCTGGAACGGGCCGCCGCCTGGGCGGGCCAGGCCGTGCGGCACCGGCTGACCGGTGTCGGAGCCGTGCTCGGCGGCGCCTTCCCCGGCTATGGCATCTACGAATGCGCCGACGGTTTCGTGGCCCTGGGCGCGATCGAACCGCATTTCTTCACCGGCGCCCTGGCGGTCTTCGGCGTCGACGGCAGCCACGAGGGCTTCGCGAAGGCGTTCGCCGATCGGACCATTGCCGAACTCGAGGCGATCGCCGCCCGAGAAGACCTGCCGCTCAACGGCATTCGAACCGACTCCGGAAGGTAGCCACCGATGTCCGCACTGTTCCCCGACTACCGCCCGACCTGGGAGACCGATCAGCACCGCGAGCTGCGCAAGCATGCCGCCGAATTCTTCCGCAAGGAGATCGCGCCGAATCGGGAACGCTGGTCGGCCCAGCACATGGTCGATCGCGAATTCTGGAACAAGGCCGGTGACGCCGGTCTGCTCGGCCTGGATCTGCCGGAGGAATTCGGCGGCGCGGGCGGGGATTTCGGGCTGCAGGCGGTGGTGCAGGAGGAGCTGGTCTACGCCCACGACAACGGCTTCGGCTTCTCGGTGCACTCGCCGATCGTGTCGCACTACATCTGGAAGTACGGCAACGACGAGCAGCGCGCCAAGTGGCTGCCGGGCATCATCAGCGGTGAGCTGGTCCTGGCCATCGCCATGACCGAGCCGGGCACCGGATCGGATCTGCAATCGGTGCGCACCACCGCGATCCGCGAGGGTGATCACTACGTCATCAACGGCTCGAAGACGTTCATCTCCAACGGAACCCACTGCGATCTGCTGGTGATCGTCGCCAAGACCGACCCGTCCCAGGGCGCGGCGGGGGTCTCGCTGATCGTGGCCGAGACGAAGGATCTGCCCGGCTTCGAGCGCGGGCGGGTGCTGGCGAAGATGGGCCAGCACGCGCAGGACACCCGCGAGCTGTTCTTCTCCGATATGCGCGTGCCGGTGGCGAATCTGCTCGGCGCGCAGGAGGGTCTGGGCTTCTACCAGCTCATGGAGCAGTTGGCCCGGGAGCGGCTGATCATCGCCAGCCTGTGCTCGGCGCTGGCCGAGGCGGCGGTGCTGGAGGCGCTGCGGTATTCCCGCGAGCGGGAGGCGTTCGGGCGCCCGATCGGCAAGTTCCAGCACAACGCCTTCACCCTCGCCGAGGTGAAGACCGAGGCGCTGGCCATCAAAACCTTGGTCGACTACGCGATCGCGCAGTACATCGACGGCAAGAACGACCCGGCCACCGCCTCGATGGCCAAACTGTTCGCCGCCGAAACCGCAGACAAGGTCGTGGACCGCTGCCTGCAACTATTCGGCGGCTACGGCTACATGATGGAGTACCCGATCGCCCACATGTACACCGGCTCCCGCGTGAACCGCATCTACGGCGGCACCAGCGAGATCATGAAGGAGATCATCTCGCGTAGCTTGTAACTCGCCTGATAGGAAACGGCTTCGCCGCGCCGAAACACTTCGCGCCCAGTGGCTTCAGCGCCCAGCCGTCGTCGACGGTGACATGGAGGGAGTGCGTGGCGCGGTGTCCGGTGATGGTGGGGTAATGGGTGCGGATGGGGGTGGTGTCGAGGGAGTCACTGGCGTCTCAGGCTCGCGTTTGTCTCCGAGCGGTACCTGGTTGGTGATGGAGTCCCGCATTCTCCGAACGATTTCCGGTTCGGAACTACGGGTGCGCAATGACGACTCCACTGCCTGGAGCTCCGCTGGGGTCAATTCGACGTCCCCGATGCGGGGGGCCACGGTGTACCAGTTCTTCTCGGCTAGATATCTGGTTGCGAAAAGATAGCTCTTACCGACAGAGATCATTTGATCGTTGTAGACGAGCACGAGTTCGCCCTTGCCCGCGACATATCCACCTTGCTGGTTGACCGTGACGGACTCGGTTGGATTCCCCTTCAATGTCTCGACGACCTTGACTCGGAACTGTGTTTCGGGCAGTGCGGGCATACGGGAATCCGTGCCGGATTTCTCCATGACGGTCCCGACGAAGACCGCATCCGCCCAGCCTGCGAGCTGGCGCTGGTCACCAGGGTCGAATGCCCAGGAAGGCTCGACCACCCTGGTTTGCACTCCCGGGTCGAAGGTGTTCGGGGTCGGCCCGCACGCCGTGAGTACTGTGCATGCCGCCGCTGACATGAGGACAGCTGCGGCCGCCTTCCAGATCGGTTGTGTGTTCATTGGCTATCCCCACAGTTGGCGGTACGAGTCGATGTCGATCGGGCCGAGCTTGGTGTTGTCGTCGGTATAGGCGGTCATCATCTGGTACTGGCAGCTGTGGTTGAGTCCCAGCGCGTGTCCGAACTCGTGGGTCGCGACGTGCTGGTTCTCTGCCGCACTGTTCTTGTCCATGAAGTGCGTGTTGAACCACACCCCGTCGTGGGTGCCCCCTATGGTGTACAGCCCTTCCCAGGAAACATCCGATTTGGAAATGTCGGTGACTTCGAGATCTTCTTCGGTGCCAGCGGGGATATCGTTGGTGAGTTTGATGCGTCCCAAGCCGTTCCAGGTGCCGATGGCGGTATCCACGGCCGAGGTGTATTTGGATTTCGATTTTATTGTCATCCGCCGGTAGGCGGCGTCCACCGAGTTGTTCTTATCGGTCAAGGAGCCGGTATTCCACGTGATCCAACCCTTTTCGAAATACTGGCAACGGCCGACGTAGCCGCCCCGGTTTCCGATGCACCCGCGGGATCGACAGCGAGCACGGTGATTGTCGCGAGGACGGCGACGGTCCGGACGATGCCGGTCCATCGCCGTCGAGTGCGTCCCTGCTGCTGTTGGCTGGATCTCATGATGCCCTCCTCATCGCCCCTCTTCGACAGAGGTCCCTCTCCATGGCGCTGAATCCCTACTGCCGCAGGAGAATTGACTATCGGACCATGCTAAGGCGCGCCCTTTCGGGCGGTGGTCGAATCCGCCCAACAAAAAGAGTGTGTCAGATGAACTGTGGGGCAACAGAATTGGGCAAAGTCGCCCATGTGGGCGTTTCATTCGGTGGGTACAGCCGGCCAAGGCGACGCGAAACTCGCGACTGAGGGGTTCGAGGTGATGCGGATGCGTGCCTGATACCGGCGTGGGAGAAGTATCCGGGACAGTGATGGCTCGAAGTCGGTTGCGGCCGTGGTCGGGGAGCCGCCCGGACATGAGCGCGAATGATCACGGAGGCATCGATTTCGAGGCCATCCGGACGCCTCGGTTCAGGGCCGGAGCATCGGCGCATACGGGGTCGAGCCGGTCCCCGATCGGCCCCGCCCACCTACGGCGCGACCGGTGCGATCCTGGTCGGCACGGTGCTCGACGGACGGGAACGCACCGGTGGCCGCGATCATCGAGTGGATCTGGTCGAGTGATCAGTCGCTGTCGCGGTCGATCGACAGCACCGTGCCGGTGCGGGCGTCGACCTGGGCCTCGTAGGCGCCGCCGTCGCGGGTCCTGATGTCGACCTCCCACTTGGGTGTGCCGTCGGAGGTGTCGATCTCCACCGATTCCACCGTCGCACCCATCAGGGTCTGGCGAGCGAGGTCGAGGGCCTCCTGATCGGTGACCGGTTCGGCGCTGGCCAGCGCGCCGCCGCTCGCGATCAGGCCCGCCGCCAGCGCGCCGCCGACGGCCAGTCGGGCGGTGGATCGATTGGTGAACGCCATGATTGAACCTCCTCGTGTCGGTACTGCTCGGAACCTCACTTGCCAGGGGACTACCACCTGATCTGTGAGGTATGCGAGCCTTATCGCCATCGATCAGGCCGGAATCAGGCGGCCCATCGAATGGATTTCGTTGACGTCGCCGCCGATGATGAACGACCAGGGGGCGGTGAAGAAGCCGTTCTTGCCCCAGCCGCTTCCCCAGGAGTTCTCCAGGGTCACGCCCTTGGCGTCGTAGGCGATGATGGTGACCTCGTGGCCGCCCAGGATTCGCTCGCCGGGGGAGGGGTCGTAGTTGGAATTGTTCGCGTCCAGGTCCTGGAAGCTTTCCCGGACATCGAATCCGATCGGGACGGGCAGGCCCGCGGCAATGGCCTTCTTGATGTTGGTGACGATATCGCCCTTGGTGAGATCCTTGGCGCCGGAGAGCTTGAAGTGCGCGGCGTTGGCGCGTTCGGCGGCGTCGGGCTGGGTGGTGTAGTCGAAATCGCCCTGCCAGTAATCGGATTTGGTGTCGATGCCCTGCTGCTGTTCCAGCGGCAGCGCCACCCCGGCGTAGGTGCCGGTGTCGTTGCCCTGGGCGATCTGGGAGTAGATGAACATGGGCGCCTGCGGCCCGCCGCCGATCTGCTGCTCGTTCATCAGCACGCCGTAGCCGGTATAACCGGTCGCCCAGGTGACGCACGAGCCGACCGGGCCCTGATCGCCCGCGGGCAGGGCGTATTGCTGTAGCGAGTACGACGCCGGAGGTGCGCCGACCGCGCCGACCTGCACCGGCAGCGTGGTCCCCACGCTGGTGTCCCGGTCCAGGCTCGCGCGGGCGGCCCCGCGATCGAGCCCGAACGCGTGGTGCTTGGTCTCGGGGGCGGGGGCGGGGGCGGCGTGCGCGGTGGCGGCCGAGACCAGACCGAGTCCCATCGCGAATGCCAGTGCGGCGGACAAGCGTTGATACTGCACGGTTCCTCCTGCGCGGAACAGGTCCGAAAAGCGGCCCGTAGAAAGCGAACAAGTGCTTCCGAATGGAATGACTCGAAAGTGTGACACACGCCGGATGTCCGGTCAATGAAAAAGTCCCGCCGAATCTTTGGGTCGAGGGTCGCTGTGACTTTTCCCGTTCGAGTTGCGGCCGTATCGAATCCGGGTATAACGTCCGAAAGAATTCGCGGGAAGGACGAGGCGTGGGGTTGAAGCGGAAACTCGTATGCTGCCTCGCGGCGGTAATGCTGGCCCCCGCGGTCAACGGCGTCGCGGCCGCCGATCCCGCCCCGCCCGCGCCCGGCCGATCGAACGGTCTGGTTGTCACACCGGAACTTCCGCGGGTTCCCGAGCCCCGCTCGGGCGTCTTCGGCGCGCGGACCCTGCCATATCTGCAGCAGATACAGCGCGCCGACCAATGGTGCTGGGCGGCCGACGGATCATCGATCGCCACCTATCTGCACCGCCCGATCACCCAGACCGACTACTGCAAGCTGGTGCACGGCAGCGACGCCGGGGGCGGTTGTCCCGATCGCTCCGCCTCGCTGGAACAGATCGCGTCGGCCTTCCGCGCCATCGGCTTCGACGCCGCCGTGGGCGCACCCCTGTCGATGGCCAAGGTCGTCGACGAGATCGCGGCGAACCGCCCGATCCTCACCGGCATCGCCTGGACCGCCGGTGGCGGGCATGCGCAGGTGATCTACGGTTACGACGTGGACGCGAACACCGTCACCTACGGCGACCCCTGGCCCACGTCACGGCGCAGCGTCACCCAGCGGATCGACTCCTACACCCAGAACCCCGACTGGATCTGGTTCGGCGAGGATTATGGCATCGCGCCGCGCTCAGCGGCCGTCGCTGGCGTGGGCGGGCTGTAACGCCGAGATTTGGCTCAGCGAGTAGCCCATCTCCTCGTGCAGGAATCGGACCATCGTCCACCATCGCGCGCCCTCGGCATCGAAGTCGCCGAATCGGCCGCAGTACAGCGGAATCCAGCGCAGCGACTGCTCGAGCATCGCCTCGCGGGACTGCCGCTGACCGTAGTCGCCGTAGGAGATCGAGCGATGGTGGATGAAATGCCCTCCGGGAAGCCGGTTTTCGCACAGGTCGAGGTATTCGCGGGTCTGCAGGATCAGATAGTGCCAGACCTCGTCGATCTGCTGTTCGACCGGCAGGAACAGCCCGCCCAGCTCGCCGGGGTGGGCCGAGACCAGCGTGAGGTAGCGGACGGCCTCGCGGACCTGCACGCGGGCGGTGTCCTCGTCGGTCTCGTTGTGGTGCTGGGTGTATCGGACCGTTTCCTCATAGAGGTCGCCGAGTACGTCACGTTCGGTCATCTGCATGCTCCTTCAGCGCACCAGCCAGGCATATTTTCCGGAGGGCCCGATCGGGATGTGCTCCCGGTGGGCGGCGGTCACGACCAGTCGCGTGCGATCCGACGCGGCGGTGCCGAGCGCCTTGGCCGCGGCGCGATCCAGCGGTGAGCCGTCGAAGGTGGTGTAGGCCAGCACGGCCTCGGAACCCTGCACGCGCAGCTGGTAGACGAAGATGCGCGGATCGGTCTCGGCTACCACATCGTCGAGTTCGGCCTGTGAGGTGATCGCGCCGTCGGTGACGAGCAGTTCCTTCTCGCGGCCGCAGAAGCGCGCGATCTGGTCCGGATCGCCCGAGCCGTCGTGGGTGTGCACGCAGTCGCCGGTGTTGTAGCGCAGCAGCGGCATGTAAGGATTGCGGATACTCGACACCACCAGGCTGTGGATGCCGCGGCTGCCGGGAATCGGCTGCAACTCCACCTCCATGCCGTCCAGGTGGGGACGGTAGCGCCCGGCGGTGTCGCCGTAGTAGAGGTAGCCCAGTTCGGTGCTGCCGAACAGCTCGACGACCGGGCAGTTCAGCCGGTCGAGCAGATAGCGCCGGACGTTGCGCGGGGTGAACTCGTAGCCATGGATCGCGCTGACCGGATGGGACAGCCGCTCGCCCGCTGCGCGCAGCAGGTACACCGCGTGGTACGACGAGCAGTCCAGATGGTAACGGCCGCCGCCCTTTTCGTGGCGGACCAGATCGATCTCGGCGAGCATCCGGTCGACGGCGGCGGCCGACCAGAGCGCGGGGTCGAGCTCCTGATTGACGTAACAGGTGCGCTCGTCGAGCCAGCGCCGCGCGATGTCGGTGGGGTCGCCGCCGCGGGACTCGTTGACCCGGGCCACATGATCGGTGGCCAGGCGGGTTGTCACCGACACCCGGGGGACCCCGGCGGCGAAGGTGTGGCCGATCTCGGGATGGTCGCGCCAGACCGCGTAGTAGGTCTTCAGCAGGAACAGCGGCGGCCGGATCAGCTGCATCCGGGCGTGATTGGTGCCGGTGGACCAGACGTACTGTGCCGCACCGGAATCCAATGCGGAGCGGACGCGGGGGGTCAGGAACGACTCCGGAAACGACTGCGCCAGATCGGCCTTGGTGATGATCGGGTACGAGTTGAGCGCGGCCTGATCGCGGTAGAAGGGGATGTCGCGGGTCGCCTCGACGAAGGCGGCCGGGAGCGGGCGGGCGGCGGGAAGTGTCTGCATGATGAGATCGCGAGCGAGGCCGGACCGCCGCGACGGCCCGGCCCGCGGGTCGCGCTAGGAGATGCAGCCGGCCTTGGAGATGCAACCCGACTTGGAGATGCAGCCGTCCTTGGCGGACGCCGACGAATTCGCCGCCACCCACTTCTCCCAGTTCGAGTCCTGAGCCAAGACCTTGATCACGTCGTTCATGAAGCATCCTCTGATCGAAGCGGACTTACGGGTTCGAGGGTAAAGGATAAGTAAAGCTGCGCCAAGGGGTTGCGCGATTTCTTTCAATCCATAAGGGGTGCAATCGATTCGAGCGCGTCAGCCGCCGCCGTACCGGGCGCGACCACAGGACGATACCCGGCCCGGGTGACCCGCTGGTGAACATAGGACCGATCGCGCCGCGGTTGCTCCTACACTGAGCCGGTGGCACAGCGATGGTGGCGCGATCTGCCTCCGGCGGCCGGATGGTTCGTCATGGCCACCGCGACGCTCTCGATCGGACTGCGTCCGATCGGGCTCGAGCCGCTGTCGGCGATCGGGCTGGTGCTCGCGGGTGGGGCCTGGCTGCTGCTGGCCGCCGACTTCGCCCTGCGACTGCTGAGTGATCGGCAACGCTGGCGCGGCGCGGCCGACAGCCCACCCGCCCTCACCGCCGTGGCCGCCACCACGGTCCTGGGCGCCGGCCTGGCGCTGGCGGGCTGGCCGGTCGCGGCCGGGGCGGCGCTGCTGCTCGCGATCGCGGTCTGGCCGCTGCTGCTCACCTTCGTGATCCGGCACGGCGGGGCGCGCATCCCGGGAGCGGCCTTTCTGGTGTGCGTCTGCACCCAGGGCATCGCGGTGCTGGCGCTCACGCTGGCGAGCGCCGAGCGGGCGCGCTGGCTGGACTGGGTGGGCCTGGTCTTCTGGTGCGGCGGGGTCGGGCTCGCCGCCGCGGCGTTCGCCCGCTTCGATCTGCGCCAGGTGTGGACCGGCCGGGGCGATCAGTGGGTGGCCGCCGGTGCCCTGGCGATCTCGGCCCTGGCCGCCGCCGAACTGCTCGGTGCGGACCACTGGACCGGCGGCGCGCAGCAGGCGCTGCGCGTGTTCACCCTGGCCCTGGTGGCGCTCGATCTGATCGGCTATGTGCTCCTGCTGCTCGCCGAGATCGTCCGCCCCCGCCCCGACCACGACATCCGGCGGTGGGCGACGGTCTTCCCGCTGGGTATGACCGCGGTGGCGGTACGCGCCGCCGCGGTCGCCACCGGCGTGCCCGGCCTGTCGGCGCTCGGCACAATCCTGCTGCTGATCGCCGGGGCCGCCTGGCTGTATACCTGCGGCGCGCTGCCGGGCGAGCGGATCCGGCCGAACCGGCCGAGCTCGCTGCCATCGGGGCCGCGACGGCGTAACCTATAACCCCCGGGACCAAACCTGTAGTGGCACAAGGGGGTTCGATCATGGTCCGGTTCGCCTCGCCCGTAGTTCTCGCCGCTTCCGCGGGGCTGATGATCGCCGTCGCGCCCGGTGCGGCGGCCGATGTGACGAATCTGAGCATCGATCCGGGGGCCAGCTGGGGGCCGTCGTCGCGGTACGGGACGACGTGTTCCTACACCCTGACCGCGCGGACGAATACGGCGGGGAAGGTGTCGTTCTACGACTTCACCCAGGCCGCCACCTTCTCGCCGGGGCACTATGTCGATACGGTCGACGGAGTGGCCACCGTCCGGTGGACCCCGACGCAGCCGGGGACGCACGCGATCATGGCCTACCAAACCTCCGCGGGTGGTCCGGTGCTGACGGTGCAGGTCGGCAACGGAATCAATACGGGCTCGGCCTGTCTCGTCCTGCCCTGATCGCCGGGCAGCGTCACGAATCCGATTGCGCGTCGGCCTCCGGGGCGGTCGGTCGCGGCTCGGTGTCCAGGCTCGCCGAGCGGATCCGGGTTCGCCCGACCATGCGACGCGCCCCGCCGGTAGCCACGAAACTGCCCAGGACCAGTCCCGCGCCGATCGCCAGCGTCGTGAGCACCGCGAACGCGAACGACACCCCCGATCCCGGCGCATGTCCGATGAACCTCAACAGGGAATGCGCGACGGCCAGCGAGGGCAGCAGGGCGCCGCAGAATGCCGGAACGATGATCGATGCCGAGGAGATTCGTAGTCGGGCGGCCGTCCAGGTGCTGATGGCGCCGAGGATGGCCGCGCCGAGCATCAACGACAACTGCAGACCGAGATGCGCCCGCGCGCACAGCTGCACGATGATCTGGGTGAACACCGCCGCGGCCATGGAGATCGGCACCACCCGCGCGGTGGCGCCCTGCGCGAAGGCATTCGCCGCGGCGGCGACCGCCGAGGCGAGCAGCGCCCACCACGGCGTCAGGCCGGTCAACTGGATCGAGGACGGATCGACCTCGAGATTCACCCAGCGGGTCACCGCCAAGCCGGTCTGGATGCCGGTGACCATGCCGAGCACCACCAGGCCGATGCCCAGGCCACGGACCAGGGCCAGGCTCCGAAATCCGGATATCGCGTCCTGCGCCGCCGCGACGATCGCCGGGTGGGGCAGCAGCAGCACCACACATGCGGCGACCATACTGGCCGCCTCGCCCGGGTCGATCGGACTGTAGGTGATCGCCACGCTGCCGACCGTCGTCGCTACCGCCATTTGCGCGACGGCGACGAAAAATGTTGGCAGATAACGTCTCCCGAGCACCTTCCCGAGGTACATCAGCACGAACATCAGAGCGAAGGTGCCCACGGCCGACCAGTAGGTCCCGCCCGCCTGCAGTGCGACGACGACGCCGAGAACGCCCATGGCGCCCGCGACGACGCGATAGGGCCACCGTGGGCCCGATCGCATCTCCTCGACGAGTCGCCGACTGGCCTGGGTCATATCGGTCCGGTGCCCGACGATGTCGTCGACGACGCCGTACACGTTGTTGAGCCGGTGCAGATCGGCGCCCGTATCGCGCACGGCCCGCAATCCGGCGACGGTCGGCTCGTCGGGGACGGAGTACACCATGTGGATCGACGATCCGGGAAAGTCGAGTTCGACGGCCGCCAGATTCCAGGTCGCCGACACCGCGACGATCGCCACTTCCACACTGCGCGCGTCGGCGCCCGAGGACAGCATCACCTCGCCCAGGTCCAGGCAGAAGTCGATGACCTGGCGGGGCGAATATTCCTCCCCGGTCGCGGTCGGTGACGGCGACACGTCCGAGTAGATGCTCCCGCGCAGCAGCAGCGCGATATCGCGCCGCTGCTCGGCCGTCGCCACCCGCGGGCGACGCTGCCGCCCGGCCTGCCGGGCGCCGGTCACCGACATGCGCGGCCGACGCTTCGGCGCGCTCGCGCCCCACCGTCCACGCTCGCCGGGCTCGGCCGCACCGGGCTCGGCCCGGTCGGTCGGTGCGGGAGTACGTCCGATACGGAAACGCATGATCTCCAATCCGGTGTTGAACGGGACGGTGAAGCCAGCGGCGACACCCAGCATTGCTGTCAGGTTGCTCGTCTGCAACCAGGCCCTAGCCGCGCAGCGCGTCGAAGAAGGTGCGAATATCGTCGACGAGCAGGGTGGGCTGTTCGAGCGCGGCGAAGTGGCCACCGCGGTCGAACTCGCTCCAGTGCACGATGTTGGCGCCGCGTTCGGCGAGCGCGCGAATCGGCAGCACGATGTCCTTCGGGAACACCGCCACACCCATCGGCACCTCCACCCGCGACGGGTAGTCCCCCCGGGCCATGTTCTGAGCGAACTCGTAATAGAACCGGGCCGCGGACGCCGCGGTGTTGGTCAACCAGTACAGCATCACATTGGTGAGCATCCGATCGCGGTCGACCGCGTCCTCCGGCCGCTCCACGCTGTCGGTCCACTCCTTGAATTTCTCCACGATCCAAGCCAATTGACCCACGGGCGAATCGGCGAGACCGTAAGCCAGCGTCTGCGGCCGGGTCGACTGGATCGCCATGTATCCGCCGAAATCCCCCTGGAACCTTTCGAGCAATCCCAGTCGCCGATGATCCTCGGGGCCGAGATCGTCGAGCTCGCCCGGCATGCCCGACGGGAAGGTCGTCAGGTAGTTCACGTGTACGCCGATCACCTGCTCGGGCGCGATCCGGGCCAGCTCCTGGGAAATCCCCGATCCCCAGTCACCACCCTGCGCGCCGTAGCGCTCGTAGCCCAGCCGCGCCATCAGCTCCGCCCACGCCCGCGCCACCCGATTGATATTCCAGCCCGGCTCGGTGGTCGGACCGGAGAACCCGAAACCCGGAATGGACGGCAGCACAAGGTGAAACGCGTGCGCCGGATCGCCGTCGTGTGCCCGCGGATCGGTCAGCGGGCCGATCAGATCCAGGAACTCCACGAACGACCCGGGCCAGCCGTGGGTCATGATCAGCGGTGTCGCCGTCGGCTCCGGCGAACGCACATGGACGAAATGCACACGCTGCCCATCGATCTCGGTGACGAACTGGGGCAGTTCGTTCAGCGTCTTCTCCTGCGCGTTCCAGTCGTAATCGCTGCGCCAGTAGGCGATCAGTTCGCTCAGGTACTCCGTCGGCACACCCAGCTGCCAGCCCAGCCCGGGCAGCTGGTCGGGGCATCGGAACCGCGTCAGCCGCTCGTTCAGATAGTCCAGGTCGGCCTGCGGAACCTCGATACGGAAGGGTTGGATGCCGGTGTTGTTGCTCATGCCCCAGAGTGAAACTCCCATTGCGGCAAACTAGTTGCCGCAATGGGCAGTAGGCTCGAATCTGTGATCAAGACCTCGGCGCGCCTGCTGCATTTGCTGACGCTGCTGCAGACCCGAGCGGTCTGGACCGGTCCGGAACTGGTCGACGAGCTCGCCGTGAGCCCACGCACCGTGCGGGGAGATATCGAGAAGCTGCGTGAACTGGGTTATCCGGTGTATTCGACGCCCGGTGCGGCCGGAGGTTATCGGCTCGGTCCCGGCGCGAAGCTGCCGCCGTTGCTGCTGGACGAGGACGAGGCGGCCGCCGTGGCGCTCGGGCTCGGCGGCGCGGCGCCCGGCTCGGTGGCCGGATTCGAGGCGGCGTCGGCGCGCGCGCTGACCAAGCTCGATCAGGTCCTGCCGTCGCGAGTGCGGCACCGTGTCGAGTCGCTGCAGGCATCCACCGTGATCCCCGGTCACTCCGGGGCCGAGGCCGATCCCGTCGTCCTGACCGAGATCGCCGCGGCGGTGCGCGATCACCATCGACTGCGCTTCGACTACCGCACCCACGACGGCACCGCCCAGCGCCGCAGCGCCGAGCCGCATCGACTGGTCTACCTCGGTCGCAGGTGGTATCTCGTCGCCTGGGACCTGGACCGGTCCGACTGGCGCACCTTTCGCGTCGACCGGATCCGGCCCCGAACCCCGACCGGCCCACGATTCCCGCCCCGCGAACCGCCGACCGACGACCTCGTTGCCTTCGTCAGCGCGGGTCGGCGCATCGCGCGGCTGCGCTACCGGGCGAAGGTGACGGTCCATCGGCCCGCCGCGGACCTCGTCGGCTGGATGCCGGATGGCATCGCGGTCGAACCCGTCGACGATCACCGCTGCATCGTCCATGCCGGCGGCGACACCCCGCACGTCTTGGCCGCACACATCACCTTCATCGATGCCGACTACGAGGTCGACGGATCACCCGAAGTGCTTGCCGCGCTGCGGACGATCGGACAACGCTGCGCTGCCGCGATACCGGAATGAGAAAAGCCTTCGCCGCCGGATATCCGGCGGGGAAGGCCCAGATGCGTTGCGAAACAGCGGCGTCGGCGGTCGTGGTGGACTTGGGACGGGCGCGCCCAGGCGAGGAACTCGGCGGTGAAGGCCGGGCCGCAGGCGTGGGCCGGCAGCGGGAAACCGTGCCACCTCGCGGGCGCCCCTGTGCACTCGGAATAGCCGCATTACGAACGGGATCAGTATCGACGCTACGACGGCGCACGCGCCAGCGCAGGCCGCCGCCGACGGGAGATATTCACCACGAAGTAATTGGACGCGGGGCGGGTGGGTGAGCGCGGGATGCTACGGTTCAGGCCGGAAATATAGGACGATAGGCCCCCCGAAGGGAATCCTTATGGCGCGCAAGGTCGTTGTGGAACTCGTCGACGATTTCGACGGCAAATCTCCGGCCGAGGAGACGGTGTCCTTCGCGCTCGACGGCGTCGAGTACGAAATCGACCTGTCGCTGCTCAACGCGGGGCGGCTGCGCGCGGTGTTCGAACCGTATACCGAGCACGGCCGCAAGCTGGGCCGCGGCCCGCGCCCGGCGGCCCCGGCTCGCCCGATCGCCGCCCGGGAGCAGACCGCCGCCATTCGCGCCTGGGCGCGCAAGAACGGCTACGACGTCTCCGATCGGGGCCGAATCCAGGCCGACGTCATGGCCGCCTACGCCAAGGCCGCCGTCTAGCCGGACATTCACTCCACCGCTCCTTCGGGGCGTGCGCGGTCGTTGTGCCGGATTGTGCTGTCCGGAAAACGATTTGGAATCTCGTCGGGCGTGTACATTGTGTGGGTCGTTCGGTCGGGGAGTCCGGCGGCATCCGGGGCTGCCTATATGGGGGTGTGGTGGTGGACACGAATCCGGGCACTCCGATCCCTCGGAGCGAGATCGACGCGGCAGGCCTGCGCAGCATGGCCCACGCCGCCCTGCATCGGGTCTTCGATGCGCGGCGCGATCCGATCATCGTCGATACCCGCGGCGGCGCGGCGTCGGTGCTGTCCTCGGCCGACGGGCTGGCGAAGGCGTTCGAGCTGACCGGACAGGACGATCGGCACGTGGCGGTGGTCGTGGAGAGCGAGTCGCTGGACGTCGGTCTGTGCTGGGAGGCATGGAACAACCTGGTCCTGGGCCGCCAGCGTTCGGTCGTGATGGTGGTGATCGGCGAATTCCGACACCGGCCGTTCGCGGATCTGCGGATCACCTACTTCGGCCCGGTCGACGATCCGGCCGTGCTGGAAAGTGCGCTGCGGCATGCGAAATCGCACGGCGGTCCGGTGGTCGTGCACCTGGTCGGGGGATCCCCGGCCGCGCCGCGGCCGCTCACCGGACGCGATGCGGTGGCCTCGGAATGGGCGGACGTGCTGGGCGGTGAACTCGTCGCACATGCCGAGCGGCGCATCGATATCGTCGCGGTCACCGCGGCGACGGCCGGGC
The DNA here is from genome assembly GCF_023740735.1 of Nocardia sp. CDC159. Lineage (GTDB taxonomy): Bacteria > Actinomycetota > Actinomycetes > Mycobacteriales > Mycobacteriaceae > Nocardia > Nocardia pulmonis. The sequence goes on along the minus strand of NZ_JAMRXH010000001.1, from coordinate 610,751 downwards.
CGACCGGGCTGGGCCCGTTCGCCGAGCGATTCCCGGAGCGGATGTTCGATGTCGGCGCGGGTGAGCAGCACGCCGTCACCTCGGCGGCCGGTTTGGCGCTGGGCGGAACGCATCCGGTGGTGGGGCTCGGTTCGACCGGCCTGAGCCGCGCGCTCGATCAGATTCTGATGGATGTCGCGCTGCTGGCGCTGCCGGTCACCTTCGTGCTGGCCCGTTCCGAGGCCGCGCCGCCGCAACGAGCGAACCATCACGGCAGCCGGGAACTGGCGCTGCTGGGCATGGTGCCCGGGCTACGGGTCGGCGCACCGCGCGACGGCGCGTCGCTGCGCCGGTTGGTCGCCCAGGCGCTGACCCACGACGTGGGGCCGACCGCGCTGCGCTTACCGGAAGGCGCTGTGCCGGAGGAGATCCCGGTGATCGAGCGGATCGATGGGGTCGATGTGGTGCATCAACCCCCGGGGGAGTGCGCGGCGCTGCTGGTGGCGGTGGGGCCGTGCGTGGCCGCGGCCGTGGCGGCCGCGCGGTTGTTGGCGGCGCGGGGCGTGGTCGCCCGCGTGGTCGATCCGCGCTGGGTGCTGCCGGTGCCCGAGGCGCTGCTGAAACTGGCCGACGGGCATCGGCTCGTCGTCACGATCGAGGACGGGCTCGCGCACGCGGGGTTCGGCGCGGCGCTGTCGGCGGCCTTGCGCGCCAGCGGGATCGATGTGCCCGTGCGCGGGCTCGGGGTGCCGCACCGGCTCGTCACGGATTCGGCCATCGCCCGCAGCGTGCTGCGGCACCTCGAGGCGGGACGGTCAGCCGGGTAGTACTCGGGAGGTGAACAGCATGCCGACCGCCAGCAGCGCGGTGCAGCCGCCTGCGGTGGTCGCGGATCGGGTCAGGGCGAACAAGCCGAGACCGAAGATTGCGCACATTGCGGCGGCGAGCAGTACGGTGCCGCGGTTTGCCGTCCTCGGTCTCGCTGTGATGCGGAGGGCCAGCATTGCCATATCGATCGACTACCCGTCCGCGCCTTTATCAAACCGTTACCGGTTTGCCCGGAATATCCCTCAGGCTCGGCCCAATCCGGCGTCGACCGCGTCGCACAGCCGCGTGAACAGCGGCAACGGCGGAGCCACCGCGGGCCGCTCGCCGTCGGCGGTGCCGCGCGAGGGTATGAAGGTCTCCACCATTTCGATCGCCGCCGCGATCCGCCGGGCATCGGCGGTGGAGGCGGATTCGCGCAGGATCGGCAATTCTTGCACCTCTTCCGAGGCCAGATGCATCGACACCATATCCGCGAATCGGTCGAATTTGCGCCCGAATTCGGGATGGTCGACCCCGAGTTCGTAGAGCTCGGCCAGGACGCCGAGCAACTGCCGTTCCTCGTGCAACCGCGCGTCCACATTCTCCGCGCCGGATCGGCCCACGGCCGAATGCACCAGCGATTCCTCGACGCTCTCGTGCGCGGCCATCAGCCGGACCAATTCGGCGAACGACTCCCCACGCTCGCCACCGACTCTCACCTCGCCGAGCAGTCCCGCAATGCGCCGGTGTTGTCGAACGAGCAATTCCGCGGCATCCGCTGCGGTCTGGGTCATGACAACCACCCCTTTCCGCCGGTTCGACCCATTGCGTGGAGTACCCGGGTGGCCCTCCCGCAATCATTCCGCTCGGATCGGCCTGGGACGCAACGGGTGGCGGGGGAGGCGAATCGCATTACGCTGTCTGCCATGGGGTGGCGGCCGGGAGCGACCTGCGTGCTGGCGGCGGGCCTGGTGGCCGCGACGGCGGTGGCCGCGTCCGCGACGCCGTCCACCGGGGTCAGCGGTGTCGTCGTGGCGCGGTACACCATCGGCGGGACCGACTACATCCTGCGGGAGATCACCATCGCGCCGGGCGGTTCGACGGGCTGGCATTTTCATGACGGCCCCCTTTACGCCGTGGTGCGCAATGGCTGGCTGGCACATTACGATTCGGCCTGCGTGCCCGATGGCGAGCACCCCACCGGGAACGCCTTCATCGAAGCGCCCGGGCGCGATCATGTTCACATCGGCCGCAACGAGGGCGTCGAGCCGCTGGTGCTCGACGTGCTCTATGTGTTGCCCGCCGGGAGCCCGCTGGCGCGCGACGCTGCCGATCCGGGCTGTCGACTCAGGTGAGCGGCGTCATGAAGGTCCACAGGCGCTGTTCGGGGTCGCGGGCGCTGTAGTCGCGGTAGCCGTAGGACTGGTCGGTGGGCGGGTAGAGAATTTCGGCGCCCGCGTCCGCGGCGTGGCGGTGGTGGGCGTCGACGTCGTCGACGACGATCGACATGCCCTCGGTGCAGACGCCGACGCTGGCCGGGGAGGCCAGGGCGAAGCGTTCGGAGACCTGGTGCAGCCAGATGACGCCGTCACCGGCGGTCAGCTCGCCGTGAACGACCGTGCCGTCCTCGGCGCGGGCCAGTCGGCCGGGTTCGAAACCGAAGGCGCGGCAGAGGAATTCGTGGGCGGCGGCGATATCGCGGTAGACCAGGGTGGGGATCCGGCGGCGAATCGTGGTGTCGAGCATGGCCATGTCCTCCAGGGTGTCGAGTAGTTCGCGGACGTCCGGTCCGCCCGGTCCGCTCAGCGTCTCGGCCATCGCGGCCAGCCGGTTGCGCAGCCGATGTTCGATGCCGAGGCGGTGGTCGAGCCGATCGATGTGGCGGCTCATCGTGGCCCGCAGATCCCAGCGCGGATCGTCCAGGGCCGCGGCCACCTCGTCCAGTCGCAGGCCCAGCTGGCGCAGCAGCCCGATGCGGTAGAGCCGTTCCACATCGGCCGTCGAATACAGCCGATGTCCGGTGCTGGTGCGCCCGGCGGGTGAGAGCAGGCCGATCTCGTCGTAGTGGTGCAGTGTGCGCACGGTGAGTCCGGTCGCGGCGGCCAGTTCGCCCACCTTGAGGGCCCGTTCGGGGTGGCTGGGCGTGGTCACATTCGTGACAGTAGGACCTCACGCCGCGTGAGGTGCAAGACTCGCACCGAATTGGGTTATCGTCGGCGTTGCGCCAGCGAACGGGCCGGGCGGTTTCCCGGCGCCGCGGCGTGGTAGTCGCTCAGCAGTGTGTCAACGGGAGGAGAGGTGCCATGCAGAAATGGGGTGTACGCACCGCCCGCGCCGCCGCGGGCGTGCTGACCGTCGCGGCGCTGACCGTGGGCGGTGCGGGCCAGGCGAGCGCCGACGCGCCGCCATCGGGCGCGGTACAGATCGACTGGCAGCAGGCCGCGCAGCGACTGCGCGCCGCGGTCGCCGGTGACGCCGCGGCACAGCAGGCGATCGACCACTTGCTCGCGTCGGGTCGCCTCGAGACGGCCGATCCGATCGCCCTGCCCGCCCAGCCCTTCCAGATTCCGGCGCAGTCCGATATCGGCCGCGGCGACGGTCCCGGCGTCTACGGCTCCGGAATCGCGTTGGGACTGGACGGATTCCGGTTCGGCTTCTTCGGCGGCCCAGGCACCATCGCGCCGAACCAGACCGGCGCCCGGTTGCAGGTGTCGTGGATCAACCTGTCCAACGGTCGCAGCGGCACCGAGGACCTGTTCGAGCACAACGACGTGCCCATCGACACCACCATTCGCACCCGCGTGCTCGATCCCGGCCCCGGCCCGATCGTGGCCGCGGTCTACGGCACGCTGTGGCACCGCTGGCCGGTCCCGGTGAGCGACGCCAATCCCGACGGCTACCAGTACCAGCGCGGCACGATCAGCGTTCCGTCGTTCGGAGCGGTCTACAACTGAGCCGACCGGCGGCCAGTTGCGCGGTGACCTCGGCGACCCGCCCGCCCAGGTGGCGGCAGGTCGCCAGGTCCGAGCCGAGCACGCCCTCGGGGGGTAGATCGGTGTCGGTCTGCGCGCCCGCGCCGAGAAAGAACCCGAGCCGATTCAGGTCGTCGCGGCTCGCGGTGGTGCTGTTCCAGCCCGCCACCAGGCCCAGGTTCACCCAGTGCATGTGATGCTGGGCGGCCAGCACGGCCAGCGAGATCAGCGCGTGCAGCTTGTCGCCGCTCATACCCCCGGAATTGGTGAACCCGGCCGCCACCTTGTCCTGCCAGGCGCCGCGCACGCAGCGCGATGAGGTCGCCTCGGCGAAGGCCTTGAACGCGGCCGAGACGTCGCCCATATAGGTCGGGCTGCCGAAGACGATCGCGTCGGCGGCGTCCAGGGCGGCCCAGTCGGTCTCGGTGATTCGGTCCACCGCGAGCAGTTCGGCCGCGGCGCCGCCGTCGCGCGCGCCCTGCGCGACGGCCGCGGCGAGGACGGCGGTGTGGCCCCAACCGGAGTGATAGGCGATGACGATGCGTGGGGGAGCGAGGTTTTCGTCGGTCACACCTCGAGCCTCGTCGCGGGGCCGCGGCCGCGTCCAATATCGGCATTCATAACCTGATGGAATGGATATCGACACCCGGCTGCTGCGTTCGTTCGTCGCGGTGGCCGAGGAGGGGCATCTGACCCGCGCGGCGCGGCGGCTCTATCTCTCGCAGCCCGCGCTGACCAAGCAGATCCGGCAGTTGGAGCGGTTGCTCGAGGTGGAGCTGTTCGTGAGATCACGAGCGGGTATGACCCTGACCGAGCCCGGGTCGGTGCTGGCCGAGCAGGCGCCCGCACTACTCGCCGGGTGGGACCGCATGTTGCGCGCCACCAAGGGCAGCGCCGCCCGGGCCGCGCGGGTGTTGCGGGTCGGCTTCGTGGCCAGTGCCGCCAACGAATTCACCCCCGCGATCGTCGCCGCGTTTCGGGAGCGGGAGCCGCGGTGGCGAGTCGATATGCGGCAGTTCGGCTGGACCGACCCGAGCGCGGGACTCGATGCCGGTGAGGTCGATGTGGCGCTGGTGCGGTTGCCGTTCCCCGGCCAGGACGACTACCGGATCAGCGAGCTGTTCGCCGAACCGCGGTGGATCGCCCTGCCCGCCGCGCACCGGCTGGCCGACTGTGCGCGAATCGAATTCGCGCAACTGTGGGACGAACCGTTCGTGGCGGCCCCGCCCGACAACGGCCGCTGGCGCGATTTCTGGATCGGCGCCGACGAACGCCCACCCGAGACGGCCGTCATCGGGGCGATCGCGCACAACACCGACGAATGGCTCACCGCCATCGCCAACGGCTTCGGCATCAGTTTCACTCCCGCGTCCTCGTCGCGCTACTACCCCCGTCCCGGAATCGTGTACCGCCCCGTCGACGGCATCGGACCGAGCCGGGTCGCGGTGGCCTGGCCGAGTTCGTCCGAGCCGAACGCCGTTGTGCGGGAATACATTCGGTGTTGCCGGGAGATCTGCGTGGGGCGCGGGGAGGGCTGAGTTCCGCGGTAGGGGAGACTGGGGCGGTGACGACCGAGAACGCCCGCCCTGCTCCGCCGGTGACCACGGCTACCATCATCATTCTGGCGACGGCGCGGCGTGTGGAGAACGAGCTCGGGGAGGCGCTGGCGCCGCTGGATCTCACCGTCGCGCGGCTCGGGCTGCTCGGGCATATCTCGGGGGTGCCGGGGGTGTCGTTCAGCGATCTCGCGCGGATGTCGGGCACCACCGTGCAGAGTGCGCATACCGCGGTGAAGGCGCTGGTGCGGGCGGGGCTGGTGCACGATCGGACGGCGCGGGCGGGGGCGGCCTCGGCGATCGAGCTGACGCCCAAGGGGCATCGGCTGCTGCGTGCCGCGCGGGAGGTGGTCGCCGAGGTCGATCGGCGGCTGTTCGGGCCGGAGGCCGATCCGGTGCAGCGCAAGCTCGGGGCCGCCATTCTGGCCGCTTTCGCCGAGGGACCCGACGCCTCGGTGTGATGCCGCCCACAACCTTCGATGAGGTCGTTCGGCGGCGCTATGCTTCAGCAAGGCTGAAGGTTATGGAAAGGTGAAGGCCATGAACGCATCTCGACGCACGGTACTCGGAGCGGGGCTCGCCGCAACGGCTTCCGTGCTTGCCACGGGCCCGGCGCAGGCCGGGAATCCCGCCCTGGCGCTCCCGCCGACCCCGCTGGCCGAGCGGGCCCGCCGCCTCGCCGACGACACCCTCGAACCGCATCTGCGCAATCACAGCGTGCGCGGCTTTCTGTTCGGTCGCGCGGCCGCGGCCGCGCAGGGCGCGCTGCCGGGGCGGGACTACGACGAGGAGTTGATGTTCCTCATCTCGATACTGCACGACATCGGTCTGTCCGAACCGGCCAACGGCGATCAGCGCTTCGAAATCGACGGCGCGGACTTCGCGGCGCGGTTCCTCGAGGACAACGGCGTCACCGACGCGCGCGTGGACATCGTGTGGGACGCCATCGCGGCGCACACGATGGGCTTCATCGACTCTCCGGTCTATCGTCGCCGCCGCGCCCCGGAGATCTGGATCTCGGTGGCGGGCATCGGAATCGACATCTTCGGCGGCCCCGCGGATCTGCCGCCCGGCGTCGCCGACCTGGTGCACGCGGCCTATCCGCGATTGGGCGGCACGCGCGCCCTGACCGATTCGGTCGAGCGGCAGGCGCTCGCCAAACCGCAGAAGGCGACCCCGGCGACGCTGGCGGGGGAGATCCTGCGCGAGCGCCATCCCGATCTGGACCGGGGCTCGTGGGGTGCGCTACTGGAGACCAACGGCTGGCGGGACTGACGCGCCCGCGGGCGCTCGGCGGGGATCCGGGATCGCTCGGATGGCCAGGAACCCGGTCGGCTCGCGGTGCAGCCGGTCGTAGCGCTCGGCATCGATGGCGGCGGCCGGGCCGGTGGGGCGGGGTTCGATCAGGCGCTCGATGAGAAAGCCCGCCTCGTGCAGTTCCGCGCAGGTGCGCTCGAGCGGGGCCAGCCAGTAGCGCATGGTCCAACCCGAGCTCCAGGTCTCCTCGATCACGCGCACGTCGAAATAGTTGCCGCCGTGACGGATCCAGTCGCCGGTCGGGTGCGGGCGGGACAGCACCAGCGCGCCGTCGGGTCGCAACACGCGGCGGAACTCGCGCAGCATCGCCACCCGGTCATCGATGTATTCCAGGGCGAGGGCGAACAGGATCAGTTCGACCGAGGCGTCGGGCAGCCAGTCGAGCGGCCGGGCGAGGTCGTGAATCCGGAATTCCCCGTGCGGAACTCGCTGCCGGGCCAGCTCGATCATGCGTGGGCTGTGATCGAGGCCGACGATCTCGGCGCCGCGGGCGCAGAGCTCCTCGGCGTAGAGTCCGGGGCCGCAGGCGGCGTCGAGGATTCGGCGTCCCGCCACCTCGCCGAGCAGCCCCAGGCAGGCGGGGCGGTCGTAGTGCGCGTTGTAGAAGCCCTCGCGCGCCCGCTCCAGAAACTCCTCGGCGTGGCTGTCGTACTGTGGTCGCGATCCCACCGCGTCGGTCACCGCGTCAGTCTGCCCCGCGGCGCGACCTGGCGCATCGGAATATTTCGCCGGGGCCGCCTCCGCGCGGAACCGGCCGCGGGCCGGTACCTTGTGCGACATGCTCGCACTGTCCCGTCGTCGTGTAGCGGCCGTGCTGGTCGCGGTCGGTCTGGGTATTTGTGCCGCGATGCCCTCGGCGGCGGCACAGGGTTCGGCGATAGGACAGCTGAACGCGATCGAGCTGATCGATCCGGAGCGCTCGTTCGCCGCGGCGGGCGGGGCGGTCCAAATCACCTATGCCACAGTCGATCAGCACGGTGCGCCCGCCCAGGGCTCCGGTGCGCTGTATCTGCCGCGCGGGCTGCCGCCCGCCGGTGGCTGGCCGCTGGTCGTGTGGGCGCATGGAACCGTGGGGATCGCCGACGCCTGCGCGCCCTCGCGCCGCCCGCAGTCCGAGCGCAACGCCACCTATTTCAACCGCGTCCTCGACAGCGGCTATGCCGTGCTGGCCCCGGACTATCAGGGGCTGGGCACCGGCGGGCAGTTCAGTTACTACAACACCGTAGTCGAGGGCGCCTCGATTCTGGACGCGGTCGCGGCGGTCCGCTCGGTGCCCGCCCCGCTGGCGGACCGCTGGGTGGTGATCGGTCAGTCCGAGGGCGCGCACGCGGCGATGAGCGCGGCGAGCCTGTACCCCGGCCACGGTGGGGCGGCCGGGCTGCGCGGCGTGATCGCCACCGGTCTGCGCACCGATCCGCCGCGCAGCCTGCGCGCGATGTTCCGCCGGGACTCGACCGGATCGCACAACCAGGTCGGCTACGCCGCCTACTTCCTGGCCGCGCTGCAGGAACTGCATCCCGACCGGGTGACGCCCTACCTGTCGGACTTCGGTCGCGACTACGTGGAAAGCGCCGCGAGCCAATGCCTTTCGGATCTGGTGGCGCGCGCCGACGGCCGCCGCCCGGCGGCGCTGGTCGCCGATCCGGACAATCCCACGCCCACCTTCGAGGCCGATATCGCGGCCCTGACCGGCTACCGCGACGACAACCTCACCGCCGATGTGCTGCTGGGTTACGGTACCGCCGATATCGATGTCCCGCCGGACCATACCGAGGAGTACGCCAACGCGCTGCGGGAACGCAATCCCGGCATTCGGGTGACCGTCGAGAGCTATCCGGGCAAAGACCACAGCGGAGCGTTCCTGGCCTCACTGCCCAGCGCCCTGGCATTCCTGCAAGCCCATCTGCGCTAGCCGGATCGGCCCGGCCCTCTGCTCGTGGGTCGGCACAACGCTGCTTTCGCGAATGGTGTAACGGGGCGGTCGCCGGAATACGACGTGATCGGTATAGGTATTGCTTCGCACCAGGTGATAGCGGTGAAGAACGTTTTCGTCCGCCTGTTCCGGCGAGGTCGCCGGTTCTCCGCCTCGTTTCCGGCGGGACTGCGGGCCGTTGATCAGTTGCGCCACAACGGGATATCCGTGCGGACGTGCCGCGTGCGGACGTGCGCACGGGGTGGTGGCAGCGCCGAGGTGTAGCCCCGGGCGTGTCGGGTATCACGCCCGCAGAGTTCACCGACACCGAGGGCCGTCCGATGAAACTGCTTTCCCTTCCCGCCGTACCGGTCGAGGCGGTCACCGAGTGGGTCGGCAGGCAGGTGAAGCAGCGCGTGCCCGAGGCCGATATGAACGAGCGCGATCCGGAGTTCATCGCCCGAATGCTCGGTCCCACTTGGGAACTGGTGCGGCTGTACTTCCGCCCGGACGTGCGGGGGCTGGAGCGCATTCCGGAGCGCGGCCCGGTGCTGGTGGTGGGCAACCATTCCGGCGGCAACACCTCCCCGGAGGTGATCGTGACCGCGCTGGCGTTCAATCGGCACTTCGGGCCGCGGCGGCCCTTCTATCAGCTGGCGCACAATCTGGTGATGCTCGTGCCGATCCTCGGACCGGTGCTGGGCAAGTGGGGCACGATCGCCGCGAATCCGGAATCCGCCCGGTCGGCGCTGCGCAGCGGCGCGACCGTGCTGGTGTATCCCGGCGGCGACTGGGAGGTGCATCGGCCCGCGTGGGAGGGCGATCGGATCGACTTCGCGGGGCGGACCGGTTTCCTGCGGTTGGCGTGGCAGGAGAATGTGCCGATCGTGCCGATGGTCAATTACGGTGCGCACCAGAATCATCTGATCCTCACCCGCGGCGATCGGCTGGCCCGGCTGCTGCGGTTGGACCGCATGCTGCGGCTGAAGGTGTTCCCGATCTCGCTGGCCGTGCCCTGGGGGCTGAACATCAGCGATCTCGCGGGGCATCTGCCGCTGCCGGTCAAGGTGACGATCGAATTCCTCGAACCCGTCGATCTGCGCGCCGAATTGGGGCCCGAACCGGACTGGGAGCGGGCCTACGACCACATCACCGGCATCATGCAGCGCGCGCTGTCGCGGCTGGCCGACGAGGCCGATCTGCCGATCATCGGCTGAGCCGAGCATCACATCGTGCACGAATACTTTGTGCGTTAACTGTTGGCGCACTAAGCTTCAGGGCGTGGAGATCGACGATCCGTTGCGACTGGACCGGCAGGTGTGTTTCGCGCTCGCGGTCGCCAATCGGTCGGTGCTGGCGGTGTATCGGCCGCTGCTGGAACCGCTCGGGCTCACCCATCCGCAGTACCTGGTGATGCTCGCGCTGTGGGGCGAGGCGCCGATGTCGGTGAAGGCCATCGCCGAGGCGATTCAGCTGGATTCGCCGACGCTGTCGCCGCTGCTGAAGCGGCTCGAGGCCGCGGGGCTGATCACGCGCCGCCGCCACGAACACGACGAGCGCACACTGCTGATCGATCTCACCGAGGCCGGGTGGGCGCTGCGCCGCGATGCCGAGCGGATTCCCCCCGCGGTCGTGCGGCGGCTGGGCGTGACCCTGGCCGATCTGGAGGAGTTGCGCGCGGTGTTGACCCGCGTCAACGAGGCGGCCCGACGGGCGTCGGCAGACAGGGAGAACTGATGGAACGCCAGACCCCCAATCCCGTTCAGCGCCTGCGCTACATCTTCGGCGCGACGCTGCCGCCCTCGATGCGCGAATGGGTCCTCGAGGATCTGACCGGCCCGGGCGCGGCCCGCCGCTACCTGCTGCGCTTCCTGGTGCCGATGATTCCGGTGCTGGCGCTGTTCCTGCTGGTCCCGGGCCCGCTGTGGATGGGCCTGTCGATGATGGCGCTGCTGTACATTCCGCTGATCTATTTCACGATCGCGCTCATGTACGTCTATCGCCGCCACCGCCTGATCAAGCATGATCTCGATCCGGCCCTGGCCGATATCGGCGAGCGGCAGCGCGCCGCGGCGGAGCGGGCGGCCTACGAGTTGCGGCACGGGCGGGGGTGAGGCCCTGTCTGCGGCGCTGGGCGCGCCGGAGGATTCGGCCGCGACGGCGACCGACGTGCTCGCGGCGCTGCTCGGCCGGAACCCGGATCGGGGGCGAGCGGATGCTCAGCCCTCGGGTGTCAGCAGGCCGGATTCGCGGGCCAGCGGGAGGGCGAGGGTGCGATAGCCCGCGCTCTCGAACAGGACGGTGACACGGTCGTTGCCGAGCCGGACCACCTCGCCCGCGCCCCATTGTTCGTGGTGTACGGCGGTTCCGGGAGTGAAGGTGGTGTCGGTGGGCGCGTGGTCGGCGGCGGTTCCGGCGGCGCAGGTGTCGCAGTGGCCACATGGTTCGGGCAGGGCCTCGCCGAAGTAGCCGAGCAGGAATTGCCTTCGGCACGAGGTGGTTTCGGCGTACTCGCGCAGCACCTGGACGCGGGTGCGGTCGAGCTGTCCGTGGCGTTCGGCCAGCGCGGCGACGCGCTCGGCCGCCGCAGCGGGATCGTCGCCGAGGTAATGGCAGGTCCGGTGCTGATCGATGCGCACCACACCACCCTGTTCGAGCAGGTTGAGGTCCCTGGTGATCCGTCGATGCGGTTGTCCCAGCGCGGATTCCAGTTCCTCGGCCGTCATCGCGCCGCGGGCGTGCAGGAGCTCGGCGATCCGGACCGGGCCCTCGGTGTCGAGCCGGTGCGCGGTGAGGAAATTCTGCACGCCGAGATCCTCGGGGCGATAGCACAGCAGTGCGTCGGCGGGCTCGCCGTCGCGTCCGGCGCGGCCGATCTGCTGATGGTAGGAGTCCAGCGAATCGGGTACCGACGCGTGGATGACGAAGCGCACGTTGGGTTTATCGATGCCCATGCCGAACGCACTCGTCGCGACCACGATCGTGACGCGATCGCGATGGAACTCGTCGTGGACCCGGTCGCGCTCGGCCGAGCGCATGCCCGCGTGATACGCCGCCGCCCTGACCCCGCGCCGATTCAATTCGGCCGCAAGCATTTCGGTGTCGCCGCGGGTGGCACAGTAGATCAGCCCAGGCCCACCGCCCGCGGCAACGGCCTCGAAGATCCGGGCGTACTTGTCCCGCTCCTCGATCGCGCGGTGCACGGCCAGATACAGATTGGGCCGATCGAATCCGGAGATCACCCGCAGCGGGTCGCGCAGCCGCAGCCGCTCGACGATGTCGTCGCGGACCGGGCCGCCCGCGCTCGCGGTGAGCGCCAGCACCGGCGGGCGGCCCAGCCGGTCGGCGACCTCGCCCAGGCGCAGATAGTCCGGGCGGAAATCGTGCCCCCACGCCGAGACGCAGTGCGCCTCGTCGACCACGAACAGCCCGGGGCGAATTCGCGCGAGCTCGGCCACGACCTCGGGCCGGGCCAGCTGTTCGGGTGCGAGGAACAGATATTCGGCCGCGCCCTCGCGCACCGAGCGCCACGCCCGTCGATCGGCGGCTTGCGACTGCGCCGAATTCACCGCGACCGCATCCGGTGCGGCGCTGTCCGCGAGCTGGGCGATCTGGTCGCGCTGCAACGCCACCAACGGCGACACGATCAGCGCCGGGCCGTCCAGCAGCAGCGTGGCCACCTGGTACACCGCCGATTTGCCCGCCCCCGTCGGCATCACCACCAGCGCGTCACGGCGCTGGACTACCGCGACCATGGCGGTGAGCTGATCGTCGCGGAGTTCGTCCCAGCCGAACGTCTCCCGCGCTGTGCGCCGCAACTCGGCGCGAACGTCTCGCTGCACGCGCTGGGCGTGCCCGCTGAACAGCAATCGAAACTACGGCAAACCTGGGCGCATGTCCAAAACTGTTAGCGCATGCTTCATTTTCGTTAAGTCGTTGGGGTGCAGCGCATCACAGCTGTTAACGGCTGCCCAGTTTGTCTGATTACTCCAGGCAGACGCATACGGCGGCCAACGGGGACCGCCGTCGACCCAGGAAGTGCCATGAACACAGGACATTGTTGTTCCTCCGGCGTGGACTACGCCTCGATGCCCGGCTGTCCCGCGTGCGACTGGACGGGTGAATCGCTGGATTTACCCGCGCTCGCACGGCATTTCGAGAACGGCGTGCACTCGGCCCTCGTCACCGACACCGCACCGGCGGCGTGGCTGTCCGACGCGCTGGGCTTCGGCGGCCGGGTGGCCACCAACTTCCCGGCCAGCGCGCGAATCCTGCACCCCGCCACCGACGTCACCACCGGCGAGGCGGTCTCCTGGGCATCGGCCGCGCGGGCGTTCGACCGGATCTGCCCCGACCGGCTGGACTGGATCCTCGAACTCGCCGACTCCGACGACTGGAGCGCGCCCGCGCAGGGCAGCCTCGACCGACCGCAACTCGATGTCGTCATCGACATTCTCGCCCGCCACACCGGCACCCCCGGGCTGTGCTATTTCGGGGTGTGGGAGGGCTGGCAGTGGTTCGACACCGTCGGCCGGTCGGCCGGACGCGACGGCGCGATCGGCCTGATGCAGGTCCTCAATCCCGAGGACGTGCTGCGCGAGACCCGGCGGCAGGCCTGCTTCGAACTGTTCGATCTGCGCTATCTGCTGCTGCGCGGCCCGATCGGCGACGCGGGTCGCATCGGCGGCCAGATCACCCCGCGCACGCTGGTCATGCAATCGCCCAATCTGCTCTGGCCCGCCGACCGGTCCTGGCTCCTGTGCACCGGTATCGACGACTACGAGACCTATGTGAGCGGATCGGCCGAACTGGTCGCCGAACTCGCCGCGAGCTCGCTGCTCGAGGTGGAGCGGGTCAGCGCCGACCGGATCGAGATCGGCGCCTAGGCAGCGGCACGGTCCACCGCGCCCGGACACCCCTATTACACCGGAACCCTGGTGATCACGGCGGTGCCGGGCGCATGGTCGAGAGGTACGGCCGGTGCGATCCGAGGGAGATGGTGTGCGATGTCGACCGAGCTGATGCGAATGCTGCACATGATGGTCGTGGCGCTGCAGGGCTGCGGAATCCTCGGCCCGAACCTCACCAGCCGGACGTGACCCCGACCTGCCCGGAACCCCGGTTTACGCGATACTGAGGCGGTGTCGGATCCCGTTGCGGCCGGTCCGGGCATCGCCCCGGTGGTCGGTAGTTTCCGGTTCGCCTTCGCCACCGGTCGGTGGGAGTGGTCGGCGGAGGTCTACCGCATGCACGGCTATCGGCCCGGGGAGGTGGCCCCCACCACCGAACTGCTGCTGGCGCACAAACATCCGGACGACCGCGACCAGGTGGCCGAGGTGATCGCCCGCTGCGTCGAGCGCGGCGAGCCGTTCTCGAGTCGGCACCGGTTCCTCGATACCGCCGGTGGCGAGCACACCGTGATGGTGGTCGCCGATCGGATCCTCGACGAAAACGGCGTCGCGGTGGGCACTTCCGGCTTCTACATCGAGATCGGCGGTCCGCTCGCCGAGGCGGAGCGAGCCGCGCTCGATGCCGCGCTGCCGGATCCGGTGGAGGCGCGCGCGGTGTTCGAACAGGCCAAGGGCGTGCTCATGCGGATGTACGGCATCAGCGCCGAGCAGGCGTGCAAGGTGTTGCTGTGGCGTGCGCGCACGACCGGGCTCCCGCCGCGAGAGCTGGCCGAGCAGCTGCTCGCCGAGCTGCCGCTGGTGCCGCCGCCCCCGCCGGAGACCGTCGCCGCCTTCGACCACATTCTGCTGACCCTGCACGAACGAACCGGGGGTCGCTGAATCGCGCGTCGGCGCTTCAGCGCTCCGGCTCCGCGCGGCGCAGGCGGGCGGCCTCGGCATCGAGGGCGGCGGCGCGCAGGAAGGTTTCGGTGGCCTCGGTCGCGCGGGTGTGCCAGAACGTCACGCGCTCGGCGCAGTGGGCGATATGGGCCGCGGCGTCCTCGCGGGCCCCGTCGTCGGCGTCGGCAGCGAGGTGCCGGTGCTCCTGTTCGGCCTCGGTGAGGCGCAGTTCGGCCTCGAAGAGCCTGCGGCGGCAGTGATCCGGATCGACCACGCTCTCGCGCAGGTCGTCGGCCCGGCGTTCGAGGTCGTCGATGCGCTGGCGGTGCGGATCGGGCGGCTCGGCCGGTTCGGGTTGCGGAAGCGGCTGCGGGGCAAGGAAGTCGGCGAGCAGCGGATACGGGTCGGGCTCCTCGGCGCGCTGGCGGCGGGCGAGGGCCAGGCGGCGGTCCTCCTCCTCGCTCGCGCGCAGCAGCGCGATCTGCTCCTGTACATACTCCTCGGTGATCGGCAGGTGGATCAGCCGGGCGGTCATGGACACCAGCTCGCGGCCGTCCGGCTCGCGCAGGATGAGGGTCAGCACATCGATCGGGGTCGGTTCGGGGCGGCCCTCCATGCGGGCGTCGACCACGGCGTCGCGCGATTCCTCGAGCACCAGTGAGCAGGCCAGATCGAACAGCTCGCTGCCCATCTCGTACGGGTCGGTCGCGGCCTTACCGGTCCAGGGATGCTGATCGCTCCAGGCCAGTGTGCCGTATTCCACGATCCGGTTGTCGTGGCGCAGTTCCCAGGAGTAGCCGGCGTCGAAACCTTCTACGGGCACACGATGATTGTGGCATCGATCATGAGCCGATGACCGCGTTCATGATGGTGCCCGCACTCGTCGCCACGATCCCGCCGATCATGGCCCCGGCCACCATCCGCGGCGCCTGCGAACCGCCGCCGGTCCACTTGTCCCACGCGAATCGCCCGCCCGCGTAGGTGATGCCGAGAATGCCGGACAGCAGCACGAACCAGGTGAAGTAGCGCACGAGTCTCATCAACTTGTCCGCGGCGGGCGGGGTCTCGGGGGTCGGGTTGCCGATCTGAGCGAGGAGGGTGTCGTGCACGGCCGCGAGAAACATGATGAGGCTCTTTCGATGTCGTGTACAGCTCGATGGATCGGACATGAAAATGCTAGAGCCGGAGCATGTTTGGCCGCCAATTGTTCGTAATACCCGCTGCTGGGGCGGGGTTGGCGAGCTGTCGGCGGATCAGAGGATGACCTGGGTGGTCTCCAGGAAGGCGGTCTGGTTGATGGTGTCGGGGGAGGAGGTGTCCGCGGCCGGAATCGGCGGGGCCGGGTCGGGTGGATCGGGGGTGAGGACGTCGGCGGGCGCGGGGGCGGCAGCGTCGGTGGGGAAGGTCACCGGATCCTCGCTCGGCGCCGGGGCGGCCGGGAGGGACTCGAGTTCGGCGCGCAGCTCGGCGACCTCGGCGGCCAGGGTGGTGCGTAGCTGTTCGCGTTCGAGCAGGCTCGCGCGTAGGTTCTCGATGGTTTCGTCCATGGCGGCCAGGCGGCGGTCGGCGCCCGCGAGCCGCCAGGCCAGCACCGCGCGGCGATCGACATGGGTGCTGGCGTTCTCGACCCAGCTGACGACGTATTCGATCCAGTCCGGCTGTTTGGGCATCCGGTCGGTATCGGTCCAGCCCTGGCGCAGGCTGGGTTTGGCCGAGAGCACTCGCTCGGTGTCCGGATCGGTGAGCTGGACCAGGCTCAGCTTGCCCGCACTGGTCACCACCGCCGTGATTCGGTACTGCCCGGCCAGGTGCATGCGCAATTCGGCCGTGCCGCGGCCGTCGGCGTCCATCACGCCCAGCCACGGCCCGTAGGCGGCGTCGATGATCGCCTCGAGCACCCCGAGCTGCCCGACCCCGCGCCGCAGCCGGGTGGCACGCTTGCGCAGGTCATCGGGCGTGGCGGTCATCTGGTCCCAGTGCATCGCACCCGCTTTCTCCGCAATATGGACATAACGATCGCTACGAATCTATCGGCACGATCGCGTCGGTCGTGGTAGAGGCGGCGGCGCGGCGCCGGGCTCAGCGCAGGCGATCGGTGGGCGCCTGGCCGCGCCTGCGGCGGCGCAGGCCGAAGCCCAGCGGCGACAGCAGCCCGCGCCGGGTCGGCTCGGTGGCGGGGACCGCGAGCGGGTCGCGGTAGCAGGCGCAGTGGGCGATCCGACCGGCGCGCAGGCGCAGCGCGAAAACATAGCCCTCGTCGCGAATCGCGCCCGTGGAGCGCACGATGAACTCGCCGCGGGCGAAGACCAGCCAGGTGTCCGGATCCAGCAGCGGCTCGGCCGCGGCCAGCCCGGTGACGCGCAGGTCGTAGTCCGACAATCGCGCCACCGCGGCGCGTAGCTCGTCGTGACCCACCAGCCGGGTGGGCAGTTCGGGCGGCATGGCGTGCAGTTCGACCACGGCGTCCTCGGTGAGCAGCGGCAGGTACTTCTCCAGTACCTCCGAGGCCGGTTCGGTGCCGGTCGGGTCGGCGACGGGGAGGACCGGTCCGCCACGGGTGCCGCGCTCGTCCACAGACCTCGGTGTATTCATGATCGCTCCTCCGCTGCCGCCGATACCGCCCTGACCACCTCGTTACCCGTGCTTTACGTCCACAGTAGATCGATTGACCCGCGGGCCGCCCGTGTGATCTTCTGCAATCCATGGGGAGGTTCCGAATTCGTCTCGAATGGGGTCGGGAGGGCCTGGAGGCGCTCGCGCCGTACTGCGGGGCGGTGATCATCGTCGACGTTTTGTCGTTCTCGACCTCGGTGGATATCGCGGTCGGGCGCGGCGGTCGGGTGCTGCCGCTGCCGCTGCGCCGGACCGATCCGGAGGCCGCGCGCGCCGCCGCGCGGTCGGGGGCGGTGCTCGCGGCGGCCAAGGGCGAGGGCGGATGGTCGCTGAGTCCGTCCTCGCTGCGCGATCTGCCCGCGGGGACACTGCTGGCGCTGCCCTCGCCCAACGGTGCGACGCTGTCGGCGCGGGCGGCCGACCTCGGGGCGGCGGTTCTCGCCGGATCGCTGCGCAATGCGACGGCGGTGGCGAAGGCCGCGGCCGAGGCGGCGGGGGAGCGCCCGATCGGGGTGATCCCCGCGGGCGAGCGGTGGGGGATCACCGAGGGGCCGATGCGGCCGGGTATCGAGGACTACCTGGGCGCCGGGGCGATCGCGGCGGCGCTGTCGGATCGATACGACGACGTCTCGCCCGAAACCCGGCTGGCCGCCTTGGCATTTCGGGCCGCTCGCGCGCAGGTGCCCGCCCTGCTCGAGCAGGCGGTGTCGGGGCGGGAGCTGATCGATAGCGGTCTGGGCGCCGATGTCGCGCTGGCCGCGCAGGTGGACGTCAGCGCGGCGGCGCCGCGCCTGGCCGACGGAATCTACGCGGCGTAACCGCCGAACAGCTGCCGCGCGAATCGCAGTGATTGCTCGACGGTGGCCAATCCCCTGGGCAGCATGACGGCCTCGTAGGCGGCGACCGCGTCCACCAGGGATTCGTGGTCGCCGCAGAGCAACTGCTCGGCCAGGGTTGCCGCATCGCGCAGGGCGGTGTTCGCCCCGACACCGCCGGTCGGCGGCATGGTGTGGATGGCGTCGCCGAGCAGGGTGACCGGGCCGGTGCGCCACGGGTCGACGCGCTCGGCGTAGCGAAGGGTGATCGGGAAGAACGATTCGGCGTCGGCGCGGGCGAACAGTTCGCGCAGCGCCGGATGCCAGTCCGCGGTGGCAGCGACGGTCAACCGCCACAGGTGATCCGGCGACATCGCGAACAACCGCTCATCGGGCACACCCAGTCGTTCGGCGGGTGCGGCCAGGGTGGTCATCAGATAGTCCGACGCGCCCTCGGTGTGACGGCGGAAACGCACGGGAGCGAAGCCCGCGCCCAGGCCGGATTCGTCCGCGGCCCAGCAGAAGCCGCGATGGAAATCCTCGGGCAGCAGTGCGGCGGTGGCCTCGGTGAGCGTCATCCGGCCGTAGACGCATCGGATGCCGAGGTCGCGCACCTGCGCGTGCGGCAGCAGTCGGCGGCGCACCGCCGAGCCGACGCCGTCCGCGCCGATCAGCAGATCGCCCTCGTCGGCGCCGCCCTCGGCGAATTCCACGCGCACCCGGCCGGATTCGGTGATCCGGTGGTCGGCCACCGTCCGGCCGAAGCGCACCACCTCGTCGAGACCGGTGAGCAGACCCTGGCGGAAGGCGTTGCGGTCCACATGGGTGATCTCGCTCGCCGGGATGTCCGGGAAGGTCTGCACCATGACCCGCTCCAGGCGATGGGTGTAGCTGGCCACCAGATCCCCACCCGCCCCGCCGGTTTCGCGGACCCGGTCGAGGACCGCCGGTGGCAGGCAGGCCCGTAGCGCGGCATTGCCGTCGGCGTCGATGTGAATGCGGTAGCCCTGGTTGCGGATTCGCGGATCGGGATCCCGCTCGTAGACGGCGACGTCGAGACCGCCGTGGTGCAGGGCCTGGGCGAGCGCGAGCCCGCCGACCCCGCCACCCGCGATGAGGATTCTGGGTTGGGTCGACATGTGCGTGTCCTTCTCGGGGGGTACGAGCGCTGCTCGTACAGCGCCCACCCATCGTCAATCGCGCAGAGGAATTTGTCAAACAAACGTTTGATTAACTCACTCGAACGGTTGTAACTGCTGGGTGAGGTTATGATCACGCTGTGCCGACGTCGAAACCCCGCAGGTCACCCAAGCCGCAGGAGCGCCAGCGCGATCCCGAGCGCACCCGTCGCCTGATCCTCGAGGCGGCGGCTGCCGAATTCGGCGCGCACGGCTACGCGGGTGCTCGGATCAGCGCGATCGCCGCCCGCGCGGGTGTCAATCAGCAGCTGATCTCGTACTACTTCGACGGCAAAGAGGGCCTGTACCAAGCGATGTCGGGCCTGTGGCAGGAGCGCCAGCGCGAGCTGGTCCCGCCCGGGACGCCGCTGCCCGAACAGCTGCGCCGCTATGCGCTGGAGGGCCTGCACAACCCGGCGGGTGCGCGACTGCTGGCCTGGGCGGGGCTGCAATACACCGGCCCGCGCGGCGCTCCGGACGCGGCCACGCACAACGAGGGCATCGCCGCGGGTGTGCAGCGGTTGCGGGAGCTGCAGGCCGAGGGGCGACTGCCCGCGGCGGTGGATCCGGCGTGCCTATTGATCATGCTGATGGCCGCGGCCATGGCGCCCACCACCCTGCCGCATGTCATCGAGGGCGTCTGCGGTGTGGATCCGACGTCCCCCGAATTCGTGGAGCATTTCGCCGATCAGGTCGCGTTGATCGGGGAGATGCTCGGTTTGGGGTGATCGGCTCGGCGGATGTGCCGCACGACAGGTGCCGAGGTCACCGGCCCTGCGTGGCCCCCAGCCGCGGAGCTGTTCGCGGTCACCTTCCCCTGCGCCGCACGGGCCGCTGGATCGACTGCGCCGCGGTGCCTTTCGCAGGCGCTGGCGCGGGGTGCGAGGTGCTGGACGACGTGCCGATCCGAGGCGGGTCAGCCGCGCCGGGCGATGAGGTCGCGCGCGCGGTCCACCATGGTGGCGAACGGGCCGGTCAGCAGGTTGGCGGTGGCGGATTCGACGCCCGGGTGCGGGCGCGTCGGGGCCACCGACTCGGCCAGTTCCACCAGGCGGCGCATGCGGCGCAGCTCCTCGGGAGCCAATCCGTCGCGCAGGGCCGCGAACTCCTCGCGCTCCTCGCGGTCGGCGTGGGCGAGGACGTCGCGCTCGAGCTGGGCGAGTTTGGCCTCGAATTCGGCCGATCCCACGTCGAGTGATTCCAGTTCCGCCAGTTGATGTTTCGCCTTGTTCTCCTCCGCCAGGCGGGCGCGGACCACCGTATCGCCCGCGTCGAGCGTGCGGCGGGCGCGCGGGTGCACGATCTCCTCCTCGGCCGTCTCGTGCACGGCGAGCAGGCGGCGCAGTTCGAAGAATTTGCGCTCGCGCTCGCCGGTGTCGGCGGCCTGGGCGGTCTCGGTGAACAGGGTGCGGAGCCGACGGTGCTGTCGGCACAGTAGTTCGACCGCATCCGCCTCCTCGGTGGAGTCGCTCAGCGCGCTCGGGGTGCTGCGCTCCGCCGAGCCGCCGCTGGGACGGCTCGCACGGTGACTGTGCCTGCCGCCCTTGGCCTTCGCCTCGATCGGTTGCGCCTTCGCACCTTTGCGGCCCGCTGCCCGCGGATCGGCGGAATTGGCGCCGCCGAAGCTGCCACTGCTGGCCAAACCGCCCTTGCGGGCCTGCTCCACGGTGTCCGCACGGTTGCCGAACTGCCCAGGATTCTTCCGATCAGCCATCTGGGGCCTCTCTCCTTCGTCGATGGTCGACAACTCGGCAGTAAATCGCCGGTACCCCGGCTCTACCCGCAGGCAGACGCGCTAATCGTGGACGGTTGTTCCGGCGCGAGACGGGTATGCCAGCGACATGATCACTCGACGACACCTGCGGCACTGCGCGGCCGCTGCGGTTCTGGTCTCCCTGTTCGCGACCGGCTGCGAACAGGCCAAGGAGGCGGTCAACAAGGGCGGCGACACGCCGTGCAGCGAATTCGTCAAACAGGACAACGACAAGCAGCACGTGACGGTCCGCAAATATCTGGAGCAGGACAACAAGAGCAATGCCCCGGACGATCAAACCGTCAGCCGCTCGGTCACGGCGATCCAGCTCATGTGCAAGGCCCAGGCCAATCCGGAGACGCCGATTCGGAACGCGGATTTGACGGGGATTCTGGTTCCCAAGTGACGGGGTCCCGGTGTCGGGCGCTGGGCGCCCGACACCGGGAAATCGAGGGGCTTGGGCGCATGGGGGAAAGAAGATGCCGATGCCGGTGGAGGGGAGCCGCGGGGGCCCGGGGAGAGGGCGCGAGGGGCGGGGGAGACGGGTCGTGGAGGGAGAGGGATGCGGACACCAGGGGAGGGAAGCCGTGAGCGCGTGGAGGGTGGTCGTGAGCGCCCGGGAGGGAAGCCACCAGCGCGCGGAAACAAAGCCGCGACGCCTGGGAAGTAGGCCGCGACGCCTGGGGAAGAAGGCGAATGGCCCCAAGGCCGGGGAGGGGAGAGCGCGGTGCTGGCGCCGAAGAGGGTGCCCGGGCCGCGCGGGTGGCGGCCCGGGCGGAGGGTGGTGCTAGACGCCCGGGCGCGGGACGTCGCCGCGCCAGCCGCCGGTTTCGTGGCCCTTGGACTCGATGAAGTCCTTGAAGCGGTTCAGGTCGCCCTTCACTCGGCGGTCGAGCACGCCCAGTTTGTCGGCGACGTTTTCGATGAAACCCTCGGGGTCCACGTCCATCTGGGTGATGACGCGGGTGGTGTTGTCGTCGATGCGGTGGAAGGTGACGACGCCCGCGTGTTCGGGGCCGCGGTCGGAGCGCCAGGCGACGCGTTCGTCGGGGTGCTGTTCGGTGATGGTGGCATCGAATTCGCGTTCCACCGGGCCGATCTTGACCTTCCAATGGGTGTGGGTGTCGTCGAGCTGGTCGACGCGCTCCACGCCCTCCATGAATTCCGGGAACGATTCGAATTGCGTCCACTGGTTGTATGCGGTGCGAATGGGGACATTCACCTCGGTCGATGCGGTCACGGTGCTCATCGACAGACCTCGCTTTCTCCGGCGTCGGCCGGATGTCGTCGTGATTCCGGCACAGTCAGCGGCTACCCGGGTCACTGCGGAACAAACAGCGGCAGCCGCACCTCGAAACGCGCCCCCCGTCCATGATTCCCGGCCCGGATCGCGCCGCCGTGTGCCTGCGCCAGACCGGCCGCGATCGCCAGGCCCATCCCGCTGCCGCTGCCCAGCTCGGCGGCGGTCGGGGTGCGAGCGCTGCTGCCGCGATAGCCCGCCTCGAAGATCCGCGGCAGATCCGCCGCCGCGATGCCGGGACCGGTGTCGTCGACCCGCACCCACGCCTCGCGCCCCTCGATCCCGACGCCGAGATCGATGCGGCCGCCGGACGGGGTATGGGCCAGGGCATTGGCGATCAGATTGGTCAGCACCCGGCTCAACGCCCGGTCGCTGCCCGCCACCGGTACACGGTGCTCGGGTTGGGTTGCGGCGAGGGCGATCTCGGCGCGGGCGGCCGTCGGGGCGTTGGTGGCGATCGCCTCGTCGACGACCTCGCGCAGATCCAGCGGTTCCAGCGCCAGCCGCAGCGCCCCGGCGTTGATCTTCGACATCTCGAACAGATCCTCGACCATCGCCGCCAGCCGGTGAGTATCGCGTACGATCTGATTCCCGTAGCGCTCGACGTCGCCGGGCTGATCGACGACCCCGTCGGCGAGCGCCTCGCCCATGGCGCGGATGCCCGCCAACGGGGTGCGCAGATCGTGGCTGACCCAGGCGATCAGCTCGCGGCGGGAGCGTTCGGCCGCGCGCTCCTGCTCGAGCATCTCCTTCTCCCACACCATGGTTCGGGCCTGGGCGCGGCCGAGCAGCACGGCCGCGGGGACGGTCACCGCGGTCACCACACCGAGTACGATCGCGGTGCGTTCGAGCTCGTCGGTGAACATCAGCCCGCTGACCCCGATCACGCCGGTGAGGGTGGCCAAGGTCGGGATCAACACCAGCACGGCCGTACTCGTGGTGAGCGAGCGGTTGCGGGTCCAGCGCAGCAGCAGCGCGCCAACCACGACGACCGGCAGCGACCCGGCCAGGGCGTAGGCGATCAGGCCGAGCGTCTCAGCGGGCATCGCCGGAATCGCCTCTGCCCCAGGCATATCCGCGCCCCCAGGCGGTGTCGATGCGGTGCGCGTCGCCGAGTTTGGCGCGCAGGCGCTTGATGTGGACGGTGACGGTGGACAGGTCCCCGAAGCTCCATCCCCACACCTGGGCCAGCAGCTCCTCGCGGCTGAACACCCGATGCGGATGCGCCAGCAGGAAGGCCAGCAGGTCGAATTCGCGGGCGGTGAGATCCACCGGCCGACCGGCGACGCGGACGGTGCGCGCGGCGCGGCGCAGTTCGACATCGCCCCCGCGCAGCACCTCATCCGCGGCGGGCGCGGGATTGGCGCGGCGCAGCACCGAGGCCACCCGCAGCGCGAGCTCGCGCGGGCTGAACGGCTTGGTGACGTAGTCGTCGGCGCCAGCCCGCAGGCCGACGATGCGATCGTCCTCCTCGCCGAGCGCGGTGAGCAGGATGATCGGGGTCTCCGGGCGCGGGCCCGAGCGGACGGCTCGGCACAGCTCGATACCGTCCGGCGGCGGCATCATCACATCGAGGATCGCCAGATCGATGTCGTTGTGCGCCAACACCTCCGCCGTCGTCGGACCGTCGGCGGTCTCCACGACGGTCAGCCCGTCGCGCTCGAGATAGCGCCGCACCACCTCCCGGACCACCGGATCGTCGTCGGCCACCAGAATGCGCATCATGTCACCAGTTCGTCAGGACCAGATGGTTCACCAGCAGTGCGGTGGCGGCCTGCGCCGCCAACCACAGCCGGGTGCCGCGGGCGGGCAGCAGCGCGGCGGCCGCGAGCACCCACATATCGAACGGTAGCCAAATCCGTTCGGTCTCGGCCTTGCTCAGCCCGCTGAGGTCGGCCATCAGGATCGCCGCGAGCCCGGCCGCGGCGAGCAGCGCGACCGGCTCCGCGCTGGCCAGATGCGGACGCCAAAGGCTCTGCGGGGTGGCGAGTTTCACCGAGAAGGTCCGGGTCAGTTCGGGCCTGACCCGGTGCAGCGCGGCCGCGGTCGCGGGGCCCAGCGCGCAGGCGGTCGCGGCGAGATTGGCCCACACCCAGTACGAGTTGGGGCGCTCGGCGGCCGTGGCCTGGTAGTAGCGCTGCACCGCCAGGGGATGGCCGGTGTACCACCAGAAGCCCGCGGCGACGAACACGGCGACGATCGAGCCCAGGCCGACGGCGGCGACGAGGACCGGGCGAAAGGTGTACGCGGCGGGCCGGGCGGCGGCGAGGCCGATGGTCACCACCGCGGCCGCCGGAATCGCCATCAGCACCAGCCCGTAGCCGAGGTGGAGGCCCACCCCGAACAGCAGTCCGGCGCACAGCGCGCAGAGCAGCCGATCGCCGTGGCCGCGCAGGGCCAGCGCCAGCAGGGCGACCGCCCATGCCGTGACCCCGGCGAACAGGGCATCGGCGGAGACCGCGAGCCAGACGGCGGCCGGTGCCAGGGCGAGGAAAGGCGTTGCGGCGCGGGCCCTTTGCTCCGAGCCGAGCGCGCGCAGCGTGACCGCCACCGCGACCGCCGCGCTGCAACCGGCCAGCGTGCACAGCCACGCCGCCCACGCGCCCCCGCCCAGTCCGATCCGGTCGAGCAGGACGAAGGTCAGCAGCGCGCCGGGCGGGTGGCCCGCGACGGGTGCGGGCCAGGAATTCGGTTGGAAATCCAGGATGCGGCCGGAGAATTCGCGCAGCATGGGTCCGATGCCGGTGATGCCGCCGACCTCGGGCAGGTACGCGTCGCCGGTGCTGAGCCGCCCCGCGAAACCGCGCTGCCAGCCGTCGACCATGGCCAGCGCGAAGGCCCAGCACACCGCGGTGAACCAGGTGAGCGCCAGCAGCGCCCGCCACGGCAGCCGGTGCGCCAGACTCGGACCGTAGGCGATGACCAGACCCGCGATCGCGATGGCGGGCACCGTGCCCCATCCGGCATGCGGCAGCCCCGCGCCGATCAACGGGGCAGCGCCCGCGGACAGGCGTCCGTCCCACTGTTCGCCGAGGATTCGCGGCACCGCCATCGCGATGGCCACCAGGGCCACCGCGACCCCGGCGCAGACCAGGTCCGCCCGGCTCGCCGTGCCGTGCCGCGCGGCGGGGAGGGTGAGGTTCGGCACGGGATACACCCTAGGGCGGTCGGCGGCCGAAACCCGGCAGGCTGGGCATCGGTCCAGCTCTGGTCAGACTTTCGTCACCGTTTTCCGCGGTGCGATCGTGCGGGAGACTTCGGTCACGCGCCCGATCGCGCCCGCATCCCGCCGATCGGCACGGAATAGACTCGGTGGTTAACTAATAGCAATCATGTATCGGTGAGCAGCCAAGGGGTCGCCATGAGTAGTCGGGAGTTGGTCCGGCCCTGGTGGAACCAGGGCGGTCACTACCGCTGGTTGGTGCACACCATCGCGTCCCGCTCGGCGCTGATGTGGATGAAGGTCGTGGTCGGCTCGGGCGGTATGGCCGCGGCCGTGGGCCTGTTCCTGAGCGCGTTCTCGGCGCAGCATGCCGCCGACCGCAAGGTAGTGCTCGTCTTCGCGGCCATCGCCACGCTGTGGGCACTGCGCTGGTGGTTTCTGCCGGTGCCGGTCGCGGTGGGCTCGATTCTGCTGCTCGGCGGGGCGGATGTGTTCTTGACGGTGGTGTGCGTGCGCTCGGAGAGCTATCTGTGCCGCTTCGCCGGGCTCGTGCTGCTGATCGCCGTCGGCGTTTACTTCACCTTCTTCCACAGCCCGAAAGTGCTTGCCGCACATGCGGTCTGGGCGGTGGCCTCGGCGATGGTGCTGCTGTGGCCGAAGCTGTCCGGCGCCGAGGCCATCCCGGCGCTCGCGGTGATCCTCGCGATGTCGATCGTCTGCCTGGTGCTGCTCCCCGGCCTGCAATTCGGCTGCTGGCTGTTGTGGACCGACATCCTCAGCGATCCCCTGACGCGGGTGTCGAGCAGGCGCGGACTGGAGTTCTATGCGCGCCATCTCCTCTACGGCGGTGCGAACGCCTGCGTGCTGGTGATCGACCTCGACCGGTTCAAGGCGATCAACGACACCTTCGGCCATCACTTGGGCGACGAGGTTCTTCGTAATACCGCGGCCCGGCTGCGCGCCGCCGCGCCGAGCGAGGCGATCGTCGCTCGCATCGGCGGTGAGGAGTTCGCGGTGCTTGCCCTGCTGCCGCCGGACCGCGCCCGGGTCGCCGCCGAGCGGCTGCGCCGGGCAGTCGCCGAGGCGGCCGATCCGGTCGCTGTCACGGCCAGCGTCGGAATGGCCTGCCTGGCCCCGGATCGTCCCCGTCGCGGCGGTTGCGGCCCGACGCTCGCCGAGTTGATGCATCGGGCCGACGCGGCCATGTACCGCGCGAAGCAGCAGGGCGGCAACGCGGTGGCCGTGGACGAGTCCGGCAATCCGCCGGCAATGGTTTGCTCGCCGGACAGCGGGTATAGCGATCGAGACGAACGCGCCGGAACGACCGGCGCCCGCGGATAGGAGGACGACATGCTCGGACTGGGCATCATCGGTTGGATCGTGGTCGGCGGCCTGGCGGGCTGGATCGCCAGCAAGATCATGGGCACGGATGCGCAGCAGGGTGTGCTGCTCAATATCGTCGTGGGCATTGTCGGCGGGTTGCTCGGCGGGTTCCTGCTGCGGCTGTTCGGAGTGGACGTGGCCGGCGGCGGACTGGTTTTCAGCTTCCTGACCTGTCTGGCCGGTGCGGTGATTCTGCTGTTCCTGGTCGGGTTGGCGACCGGGCGGCGATCGGCGCACTGACGCGGGGAGGGCCGACGATCACGATCGTCGGCCTTTTTCGTATCCAAAAAGTGCCATTGACAAATGGCACATAAGCAATTGATGCTGTGATGCATGGCAAGTACATGGTCAACGGCGACCGGCACCCCGGCTGCGGTTCCCGCCGCGGCCGCCCGGCGCACCCGGCTCGCGGCCTCGGCCTCGGTGCTGGGACTGCGGCAGGTGCATGCGGTGTTGCCGCCCAATCGAATCGGGATCGGCATCGGCCGCGCGCTCATCGCGAGTGTCATGGCGACCTTCGGCCCGGTACCGCCCGGCACCCGGGTCACCCCGGTCCGCGCGGGCGGCGTGCGGGGTGAATGGGTGCGGGCGGCCGGGGTCGCGCACGGTACGCGGGCGATCTACTTCATTCACGGCAGCGGCTATGTGGTGTGCTCCGCGCGCACCCATCGCGGGCTGGCCGCGCGGCTGTCGCGGCTGACCGGGCTGCCGGTATTCGTCGTGGACTATCGCCTGGCGCCCGAACATCGCTTCCCGGCCGCGGCCCAGGACGTCGAGGCGGGTTATCGCTGGCTGCTCGCCCAGGGTCTGCGGGCGCACAATCTGGTGATCGGTGGCGATTCGGCGGGCGGGCATCTGGCGCTGGATCTGCTGCTCGAGAATCTGCGCACCGGAATCGAGCAGCCCGCCGGGGTGTTCGCGTTCTCCCCGCTGCTGGATGTGACGCTCGGGCTCGCCGAACGCCAGGACCGGCTGCGGCCCGATCCGATGGCCCCCGCGCGGGTCGGTCGTCGCCTGCTCGAGCTGTATACCGCTGGGCAGCCGCCGGATTCGCCGCGGCTGCGACTGGTGGTCCCGCCGGGTGCGCCGCTACCGCCGATGCTGGTGCAGGCCAGCGCCGGGGAGATGCTGTCCGAGGATGCCCGGGCCTGGCAGCGCATGGTGGTCGCCGCGGGCGGACAGTGCGACCTCGAGCTGTGGCCCGGCCGCATCCACGTCTTCCAGGCCCTGCCGCTGCTGGTGCCCGAGGCCGTCCCCGCGCTGCGCCGCACGGCGGCGTTCGTGAAAGACGCCCTGGCCCAGTCCGATACGTCCGTGCGGGCGAAGGTGAGCTGAGATGGGTATCTTCACCCCCGGACCCCGCCGCACCCACCACGCGAAGGCGATCGTAACCGGCGCGGGCAGCGGAATCGGCCGCGCCTTCGCCCTCGAATTGGCCGCGCGTGGTGGGGAAGTGCTGTGCGCCGATGTGGATACCGACCGCGCCGCGGAAACCGTGCGCCTGATCGAACGCCACCACGGCCGCACCGCGCACGCCTACTTCTGTGATGTCGCCAATCGCGACGATATGGAAAGCCTGGCGCTGCATGCCGAGCTGACCTTCGGCGGCCCGCCCACGCTGGTGATCAACAACGCGGGGGTCGGCATCGGCGGAAAGCCGGTGGGCGACATCGGCTTCGAGGACTGGCGGTGGGCGCTGGGCATCAATCTGTGGGGCGTGGTGCACGGCTGCGAGATCTTCGCGCCGCGGCTGCGTGCGGCGGGGCGCGGCGGCATCGTCAATGTCGCCTCCGCCGCGGGTTTCGCGGCCGCGCCCGGGATGGCGGTCTACAACGTGTCCAAGGCCGGGGTGATCTCGCTGTCGGAGACGTTGGCCGCGGAGCTGTCCGGCAGCGGCGTGGCCGTGACCGTGCTGTGCCCCACCTTCGTCAAGACCAATGTGGTGCGCGACGGCCGCATCACCGCGGGCTCGTCGCGGCTGGCCGCCGAGCTCATGCGCCGCACCGGCTTCTCGCCCGAACGCGTCGCGCGAAACGCGCTGGACGCCAACGACGACGGCCGCCTCTACGTGCTGCCGCAACTGGACGCCCGCGCGGTCTGGCTGCTCAAACGGCAGTTTCCGGCGCTGTACACCCACGCCCTCGGCGTGCTGAATCGAGTGCTGCCGCAGCCGGAGCCGGCCGCCGCGGCGGCCCCCGCAACGAAGACAGGAGTGTGACATGGCCTTCGACTTCGACGCCATGCTGGCCAAGATCAAGGCCCGCCAGTGGGCGCTGGCCGAGATCGATTGGGACGCACCGGGTGCGGAGCGGATCTCACCCGAACTGCACGTCAAACTCAGGCCGTTCATGGCCGATCTGATGTGGATCGAAAACGTCGGCGCTCGCGGTTTCGCCGCGATGGCCAAGAAGGCGCCGACCGAGACCCTGCGCGAGATCTACCGCTACTTCCACGCCGAGGAGCAGCGCCACGCCAATGCCGAACTGGCGCTGATGCGGCGCTGGGGCATGCTCGACGGCGAGGAGATCCCCGAGCCGAATATCAATGTCAAGCTGGTGATCGACTTCCTGGACAAGCACTCAGACGGCATGTCGCTGTCGTTTCTGGGCACGGTCATCCCCATGCTCGAGGTGGCCCTGGACGGCGCGTTGATCAAGTTCATCACCGACGAGATCTCCGACCCGGTCGCGCAGGAGGTGTTCAAGAAGATCAACTCCGACGAATCGCGCCACCTGGCAACCGATTACGCGGTGATGGAGCTGCTGGGCCACGCCCAGGCGCGCAAGCTGTTCATCGATCTGGTCGGCGGCTGGGTGAAGCCCTCGCTGCTGATCGGCGTGCTGAGCTATGTCCCGCTGCTGAACAAGATGCGCGACAACATCGTCGCCATGGGCGTGGACGAGGAGAAGCTCTACGCCGCGCTGCGCAAATACCGCGCCGTCGGCGAGCGGATGCCGCTGGCCAATCGGGTGCCGATGTATCGGATCGTGAAGACGCACGGCAACTGGGTCATCGACCGCCACCACCCCTACCACCTGTTCGCCGACGCACTGGTGAAGCTCACCGCCCGCATCCCGGACCGCTTCCTGCCGCCACAGCCCACGTGGTCGAAGGAACTGACCTACGAGCCGGTCGCATGACGAGGGCACTCGACGTCGCGATCATCGGCGCGGGCTTCGCCGGAATCGGGACCGCGATCCGCCTGCGGCAGAAGGGCATCGGCGATTTCGTGCTGTTCGAGCGGGACACCCGGGTCGGCGGCACCTGGCGCGACAACACCTATCCCGGCGCGGCCTGCGACATCCCCTCGCGGCTGTACTCCTACCGCTTCGCCCCGAATCCGAATTGGTCGCATACCTATTCCGGCAGCGCGGAAATCCTGGACTACATCGAGCGCATGGTCGACGATCACGCGCTGCGCCCGGCGATCCGATTCGGCCACACCGTCACCGGCCTCGAATTCGACGAGGCCAGCGGGCTGTGGGATATGTCGTTCGCCGAACATCCGAATGTCAAGGCGCGCAGCGTCGTCATGGCGTCGGGACCGCTGGCCAATCCCGGCTACCCGGCCATCGCGGGCATCGACGACTACACCGGCCACCGGATCCACAGCGCCCGCTGGGATCACGACTACGACTTCACCGGCAAGACGGTCGCGGTCATCGGCACCGGGGCCAGCGCGGTGCAGATCATTCCGGAGCTGGTGCGAACGGCCGGTTCGGTCAAGGTGTTCCAGCGCACCCCCGGCTGGGTGCTGCCGCGGGTGAACCGATCCACCCACCCGCTGACCCGCAGGCTGTACCGCGACGTGCCGCTGACCCAGACGCTGGCCCGCGAGGCCTGGTTCTGGGGTCACGAATCGGTGGCGCTGGGCGTGGTGTGGAACTCCCCGCTGACCCGCGTCGTGGAATCGGTGGCGCTGCTGCACCTGCGCGCGCAGGTGCGCGATCGGTGGCTGCGCCGCCAGCTCACGCCCGACTTCCGGGCGGGCTGCAAGCGGCTGCTGCTCAGTAGCGACTACTACCCGGCGCTGCAGCGCGCCAACTGTAAGCTGGTCACCTGGCCGATCGCCCGAATCGTCCCGCACGGCATCCGCACCGCCGAGGGCATCGAGCACCGCGCCGACTGCATCGTCTTCGCCACCGGCTTCGACGTGTCCACACAGGGCACGCCGTTCCCGATCGTCGGGCGCGGGGGCCGGGTGTTGGCCCAGGAGTGGAGCCGCGGGGCCTACGCCTACAAGAGCGTGGCGGTCGCGGGCTATCCGAACCTGTTCTTCACCTTCGGACCCAATTCCGGGCCCGGGCACAATTCGGCCCTGGTGTACATGGAGGCCCAGATCGACTACCTCACCGACGCCATCGGGCTGCTGCTGGACCGCGATCTGCGCATGCTCGAGGTGCGCCGGGACCGCCAGGACCGCTACAACGCCGCGCTGCAGCGGCGGCTGGCCGCGACCACCTGGAATTCCGGTTGCCGCAGCTGGTATCTCACCGAGGACGGCTTCAACGCCACCATGTATCCCGGCTTCGGCACCCAGTTCACCCGCCAGCTGGCCGCCGTGGATCCGGACGACTATCTGGCCACGCCGCGCGCGGGCGCGGGCGCCGCGCGCCGGATGGCGGCCCGGCTGGGCTAAGGTCGACATCGGTTCGAGCGACGGCCGAGCGAGGAGGGGCGAGACGCGAATGGCGGAATACCGCATCGACGATCTCGCTCGCGCCGCCGGCACGACGACCCGCAATGTCCGCAACTACCAGGAGCGCGGGCTGCTGCCGACGCCCGAGCGGCGCAGCGGCCGGGCGCTCATCTACGACGACTCCCATCTGGCCCGGCTGAAGATCATCGATGCGCTGCTGCAGCGCGGCTTCACCACCGCCCATATCGCCGACTTCATCACCAGCTGGGAGACCGGTAAGGACCTCACCGAGATCCTCGGCCTGCAGCAGGCCGTCACCGCGACGTGGGGTTCGCCCGAGGAACCGATGTCGGTGCCGCGCGAGCTGGTCGACACGCTGTTCGGCGACGATCCGGACGGGGCGGTCGGGCCGGAGGAACTCGACCGGCTCGCCGAGCTGGGACTGATCCGATTGCACGGCGACACCGTGGAATTCACCCACCCCGAACTGCTGGAGACCTTCGGCGCGCTGCACGGCTACGGTTTCGGGCTGCGCGGGTTGATCGAGGTGCACGCCGCGGTGGTCGAGCGGGTGCAGGACATTGCCGACACCATGGTGGCCGCGGCCAAGGATCACATCGTCGCCGAGCACGGACCGGGCTGGCTGCCGGGCAGCGACGAGGAGATCGCCGAGACCACGAAGATGCTCAACCACCTGCGGGAGCTGGGTGTGGCGACGGTGCACAAATCGCTCGAACAGGCGCTCGACCGGACGTTGCGGCGGGAATTGAGCGCCTACCTCGCCACCGCGGCCGAACGGCACGCCACGGGTGAACCCATGGAAACGGGAGACCCCGGCAGGCTCTGAGCCGGGACCTCCCGCGTGGGTGCGAGCCGCGGAATCAGTGGCGGAAGGCGTCCTTGACCTTCTCGCCCGCGTCCTTCAGGTCGGACTTGGCCTGGTCGGCCTTGCCCTCGTTCCGCGTCTCCCGGTCGTCGGTGGCCTCGCCCATCTTCTCCTTGGCCTTACCGGTGAGGTCGTCGAGCTTGTTCTTCGCCTTGTCGGTGGCGCTCATATGCGTCCCCTTTCCGAATGGTGTGCGTGGCCGCTCGGCTCGAGCCCGCATCCTGGCGATAACCGGTCATCGCGGTCGTAAACGGACGAGCTTCACCGCTGTCAGGCCCCGCAGCCCGGCCGGGGGGAGGTGCTCAGGGCATTCGTGGCGTCGAGCCCCGCGACGTTCGGACCCTCCGGACGCCCCCACCAATTGCGCTGGGCAGCGACGGGAAGGCCGATCACCTCGATCGGGACGCCCACGGTGGACACGCAGTTGAGGCCGGGGCTGCCGAGGGGTCCGCCGCCGAGGTCGATGGCGGCAGTGCCGATGGTGCCGCCCCGGTTGGCGACGTGCACGATGGATTGGCGGGCATTGGCGAGGGTGGTGCGGGCCAGGCTGCCGCGCAGGGTCGCGGTGTCGCCGACATTGACGATGTTCAGCGCGTGGGCCGCGGTGCCGTCGACGGTGGTGTCGCTGATGTCGAAGGTCAGTTCGGCGGTCGCGGGCTCGGGGCCCAGGGGAGTGAAGGCGAGCAGTCCGATGCCGTCGGCGCTGCAGTCGCCGAATGTCGAGCCGGTCACGGTGAGATCGGTTCGTCCGGTGCGGCCGAAATTCGTCGACACCAGGCAGGTGCCGAGATTGGCGGGGATCACCGCGTTGAGTGCCGCGCCGGGGAAGTGCGAATGCCGGGCGCGGACGTTGGTCAGGGTCAGCGACTGCCGCGCGCCCTGGGTGCTGAGGTTGTAGTTCTCGATGAGGTCGCCGACGACGGTGTCGAAGCTCGAATCGGTCACGGTGACCCGGCTGGTCGGGGTGCCGCTGGTGGTGACGTACTCCAGCCCGTTGGCCGAGAAGTTCCCGCCGCCGCCCCGGAAGGTGTTGTTCGCGATATCCACCGTGAGATCGGCGCGGCCGAGCGCATTGACGAATATGCCCTCGCTGTCGGCGATCTCGTTGATCGGCGAGATGTCGGGCGAGGCGATGTCCAGCTGCGAATTACCGTCCAGCACCGCGCGCAGCCGGGCCGTGTCGGTGGCCTGGATTCCCATGGCCAGCACCGACAGCTTGCCCACGCCGAGATTGATATTGCGCAGCGCGTTGCCGCTCACCCGGGCGGTGATATCGCTGGTGCCGCTGCCGCGGATATCGATGCCGTCGCCGCAGGCGGTGTCGCGCACGGAATTGTTCGCGATGGTGATGGTGCCGGTGGTCGTGGCGAAGTCGGTCATGACGGCCGCCCAGCCGTTGTTGAGCGCGATCAGATCCGGCAGCGGCGGCATCGCGACACCGATGCCGATACCGGGAGGAATCATGAACGGGCCGATCATGAAACCGTCGGCGCAGCCCGAATTCGTGCCCGCCACATCGTTTCCGGCGATGACCGCGTTCACCGCGTCGCGTCCGTAGATGCCGCCGCGGCGCGCCCCGGCGATGGCCAGATTGCGGACCTCGCTGCCGGGTGCGAGCACCACCGCGTCGCCGTTGTGCGCGGTGGTGGTGTTGGTGATCCGGGGCAGCGCCGCGTCCGGCGGCGCACTCGGCACCGCCGGGCCGTCGCCGAGCAGGCGCTGACGGGGTTTGAGCGCGATGCCGCCGTCCAGCGCGCCCGCGGCCGGGAGCACCACGATGGTGTCACCGTCGCGGGAGGCGGCCTCGACCTGTGCGAGCGAGGCGAACGGAGTGTCCGCCGCGCCGTTTCCAGGCGCGGGAGCTCCGGCGCGGACGTACCAGGTCGACGTATCCGGCTGTGCCGCGGCATAACCCGCGCCGACCGCGGTGATCAGGACCATCGCCGCGGACAGCCGGAGCAGGGGAAGTCGGTGGTGCATGAGGCTCCGTCGTCACAGCGTCTTGATGAACCGGGCGAGCAACTCGCCGCTGTAATCCGGCTGCCCGTCGTTCTGCACGGCCGCCGCGGCGATCGTGTCGACGTGGTTGTAGCCGGGGAGGGTGACCATATGCGCCGAGGCCGGGATCGGGAAAAAGCTGCCGACGGTGAACTGGATGGCGCTGTCCCCGGCCCAGGCGATGAAATTCGGTTTGACGCGGCTCATTCCGGCGTAGCGCAGCCCGGCCATACTGCCGCTGCGCGCGCCGCCGTAGCCCGCGCCGATATCGACGGTCAGCCGCAGCGGGAAGTAGGTCTCCCAGTACGCGCCCGGTGATCCGGTCGCCAATTGCCGTGCCGCGTCGCGGATGTCGGCGACCTCGTGATTGGGCGAGGTGAACGACACCCCGCGCACATCGTCGTAGTTGCGCCAGGTGTAGAGCGCCGAGCGATCGGTGGGGAAAACTCGCTTCTGCGGTCCGGCGCTGATCCGCAGGAAGTTCCCGAACAGCGGAAGCTGGGTCAGCTCACCCGGATTCGGGAAGGTCTTCTCCTGCACCGGCCCGCCGGACAGCGCCCCCACACTCTGCTGCAGCAGCTGGAAGTTGTTGGAGTTGTTGTCCAGTAGCATGCCCAGCAGCGCGGTATTGGTGAACCGGAAGTCCCGCACGCCGCCCTCGCCGTTGGCCCCGTTGCTGGCGAAGGCCGCCCAGCTGGGGGCGAGCAGATAGTTCAGCGTCGCCTCGACGTCGAACTCGCGCGGAAGATGCGCCAGCAGTTGGCTTTCGCCGTCCGGGTCCAGATGTGCGGCGAGCCCGGCCAGGCGCAGGATCATGAATCCGCGGCTGCCCAGGATGGGTGTGCCGCCGAATACCCGCGGCATGATGTCGCCGCGGAATCCGGCCTGCACCACCGAATTCGTCGGTCCCACAATGGCATCGGTGAGGTCGGCCAGCAGGGGCGTGTTCTGGATGGCGACCGGATCGGAGGAGACCATGGTGTCCTGTGCGGCGAAGGCCGCGCACTGGTCCGCACCCGGTCGGCCGTCGAAGTCCCAGTCCGAGAACAGCCCGGTCACCAGGCCGCCCAGCGAGATTCCGGCGCAGACGTATTTGCGCGCTCGCTCGGCCTGATCGGGGATCTCGTGCAGCATGACCTCGTACTGGTCGCGCACGACGCGCTCGAGGCCCATGAAGTCGAGCACCGGAAGTTGTTCGGAGGTCTTGAAACCCGGGGAGACCTGCCCGTCGATCGGCTTGCCGTTGAAGTAGTAGTCGACCGCGTCGAGGTAGTTGCCGGTTTGCAGCGCGTGATCGAAGCCGCGGATCTCGTCCAGGCAGGTGCTGCGCCGCGCCAGCGACCAGAATTCGATCTTCTGGCCCATGGCGCGCGCCGAGCGCACGGTGTTGAAGGCGACGCTGGCGGAGTTGACCGCGCCGCCGAACATGCCCTGCTGCTGCACCACGACATGCTCGGCGGCGGTGGCCTCGGCGGGTCCGTCGACCGGCCGGTAGCGCAGATAGCCGACCCGGTCGCAGTTCGCGGGATGCGGGGGAGCGTTGGGCGGCAACGGAAGTGCCAGGCTCACATACGAGGTGACGATCCCGTCGCGCGTGGACAGTTCGCGCTCCTGCCGATCCGAGGCCGCGCTCACCGGACCGGGATCGGCCGCGGCGGCCGAGATCTGCGTCATGCCCGCCCCGATCACCGCGGATACGGCCAATGCCACTGTGGTCCGCCACCGCCCCGACCGGTGACCCGCATCACTCATGGCCAGCACACTGCCAGCGTCGTGGATGTCGGACCACGTGAAATATGCCGAATGTGCTCAACCGCGGTGCAGCACAATCACAACCGCGTCACTTGCCCGGGTATTCGTTGTCCCGCAGGAGCCGGGCGAGATGGGCCGCGTTGCGGGCCAGGGTGGCGGTGGTCGCGGCCACCGCGTCCGGCACGCTGTCCAGCTCGAGATAGTCGGTGCCGCCCATCGCCTGATCGTTCCAGTAGGTGCAGCCCTGGGCGGGGATGGTGAGGCCGATGTCGTTGAGGCCCTGGAAGAGATCGGCGACGATCTTGTGGGCGCCGTCCTCGTTGCCGACCACCGCCACCACGCCGACCTTGCCGGTCATACTCGGCCGCCCCTGCTCGTCGGTCTCGGAGATCTCCGCGTCCAGCCGCTCGAGCACCCGCTGGGCCACCGAGGACATATGCCCGACCCAGGTGGGCGTGGCGATCAGCAGAATGTCCGCGCGCAGCAGGCGCTCGCGAATCTGCGGCCATTCGTCGCCGGGACCCTCGTCGGTCCGCACGCCCGGATACACGTCGTAGTCGACGACGCGCAGCACCTCGCCCTTCACGTCGTTGGCCGCCAGCTCGTCGAGCACCTGCCGGGCGATCAGGTCGCTCGACGATTCCGCGGGCGATCGCTTCAATGTGCATACCAGGGCGAGGGCATTCAGCGTCATCGTCGCCTCCTCAGTGTCCGCGCTGGTCGTGCAGGTCCAGTCCCTCCTTGGCCTTGATCCGGCGGTGTTCGATCAACAGCCAGCCGATGCCCGCCACCAGGCTCACCGCGCAGACCACCCCGCCGACGATCGCCCAGCCGGAGAAGCCGTAACCGGCGGCGGTGAGCGCGCCCGCGAGGGCCACGAGCCCGATCGCGCACAGCACGATGCCCGGAATGTTGTAACCGTCCTCGATGCCCTCACCGGCGTGACTGCGGGTGGTCCGCGAGGTGTCCGGGAAACCCGGTCGGGCCTGATCCGCACTTGCCATCGTGCACCTCCGTGTCAGCGTGTCCGAGGCGTTCGGTGCCTCGGATCCTTTTGCTGCAGTACCCGCGTTTCGCTTTCGCAATCGCGGCGCGAATGTCGGACCGATCACGGCGCGTGGCGGATCGGAGGCTGTTCGGTCACAACCCGGCATGATCGCCGATTGCGGTTCTGACCAGGCATAAGCTCGAGGTATGACCTCGCCGACGCCCGAAGTGGAGCGGGCGGAGGTTGCCGCGTTGACGAGTCTGTACGACGCCGAGCGGGGCGATCAGCAGGTGCATCTGAATGTGTCGCTGGCGCTGATCGCGGGTGCGGTCGCCTACCTCGGCGTGATGGCCGCCCAGTTCCACGAGCTCAAGCGGTCCTACGTCTGGTCCGTGCTCATCCCGTTCCCGCTGTGGATGGTCGCGGCCTTCCATGTCCTGCTGATGGCGACCATCGTGACCCGCAACCGGTCCATCCGAATTCTGGAGGCGCGGCTGTACGCCGCCACCCGGCTGTGGGCGGCGGGGGTGACCTTCGAGGAGATCGGCCGCGAACGCGCGCGCAAGGTCACCGACTTCCGAATTCAGCCCTGGCCGTTGAAGATTCAGTCCCTGGTCACCTATGGCGGCATTGTCGCGACGCTACTGAGCGTCACCGCCTACTGCCTGTGGCACGCGCACCACATCCGGGGCTGGACCGTGCCGGTGATCGTGAGCGTGCCGGTCTATCTGGCGTTCACGGTGCTGCTGGCGGTGGCATGGTGTACCGCCACGAGCTGGAAGCGGTGACGGCGCAGGCGCGCGCCGGAGGTTTGCCGATGATCTTGCCGGGTAGCCCGCAGCGGAGCGGACGACGCCGATATTCGGTCCGAAGGGGTTGTGCGGATGGTCCGGATCTTCCTGGTCGACGACCACGAGGTGGTCCGGATGGGGCTGCGCGGGCTGATCGACGCGCAGCCGGACCTGGAGACGGTCGGTGAGGCCGGGAGTTGCGCGGAGGCGCTGGCCACGCTACCGCGCTCGGAGGCCGATGTCGCCGTCCTGGATGTCCGGCTGCCGGATGGGAGCGGCATCGAGCTGTGCCGTGAGCTGCGCGAGCGCATGCCCGGGCTGCGCAGTCTGATCCTGACCTCGTTCACCGATGAGCAGGCCGTGATCGGGGCGGTGCTGGCCGGTGCGAACGGGTACGTGCTCAAGGATATCGACGCCGATCGGCTGCTCGACACGCTGCGCACCGTGGCGGCGGGCCGGGCGCTGCTGGACGTCCGCGCCACCGAGATCCTGATGAATCGCATGCGCGCCGAGGCCGAGCAGCGGCGTGGCCCGCTGGGCGAGCTCACCCAGCGCGAGCGCGAACTGCTGCGCTGGCTGGGCGAGGGACTGACCAATCGGGAGATCGCGGGGCGAATGTTCCTGTCGGAACGGACGGTCAAGAACTACGTCTCGCAGCTGCTGCACAAGCTGGGTCTGGACCGCCGCATCCAGGCCGCGATCATGGCGACCAAACTGGGCCTGTCGCCGGGGGATCCGGGCTCGGGCCGCGCGCGGTGACCATCGGACCGGCCATCGGTCACCAATTTTCGTGACCTTCGGCGCGATGCCACCCTCCGCCGACCTGGCGACACTGGACGGTGCACATGCTCCCGCTCGAAAGGACTCCCATGACTCGGGGTTATCCCGGTGTCGAAACCATAAGGGCCGCAATCGGACTGGCGCAGCGCGCCCCATCGCTGCACAATTCCCAACCGTGGCGCTGGCGGCTGGTCGCCGACACGCTCGACCTGTACGCCGATCCCGCCCGGCACCTCGCCGCGACCGATCCGCAGCGGCGCGCCCTCATTCTCAGCTGTGGCGTCGCCCTGCACCACCTGCGCATCGCGCTGGCCACCCTCGGCTGGGCCGCGCACGTGCGCCACGTGCCCGATCCCGGGGATCCGGACCACCTCGCCGCACTCCGGCTCACCCCGCGCCGCCCCACCGGCATCGATATCGGACTGACCGCGGCCATGGTGCATCGCCGCAGCGATCGACGCCGGTTCCGCTCCGGCCGCATACCCCGGTTGTATCTGCGGTCGGCGGCGAAATACGCGGGGCGTTTCGGTGCGAGCGTGCGGCCGGTATCGGATTCGGCGCGACCACAATTGGCGAAATTGATCCGGGTCGCGGCCGAACGCCATCGCGACGACGCGCTCTACCAGGTCGAACTCGCCGCGTGGAGCGGGCTGCGTGACGGCGTGGCCGAGGGCATTCCCGCGCGCAATATCGCGCCGATTCGGGCCGAGGATCTGTTGCCGGGCCGCGACTTCCACAATCCGGCGCTCATCGATCCGACCGCGCGCCCGGACGCGGCGGACTGGGTGACGATCTGCACCGACGGCGACGACCGCGCCGCACAGTTGCGCGCGGGTGAAACCCTCAGCGCGCTGTTGTTGGCGGCCACCGATCTGGGCCTGTCCACCTGCGTGCAGACCGAGCCGCTGGGCGTGGTCGATCTGCGCGAGCAGATCCGCTACGCGATCTGCGACGGCGAGTATCCCCAGGCCATGGTCCGCGCCGGAGTGCCCCTGGGGCTTTCCCCGCTGCCCGAAACGCCGCGGCGAGGGCTCGAGGACGTGGTCACGGACTGAATCGCGCACGCGTTGCGGACGACTCCCCATAAGAGAAACGTCTTGACATGAGGCATGTCTCTCATGAAGATGACGAAGTCTCGACACGGGAGGAGTCGGCCATGCGCCGAGATGAGACGGGTATGTCATTCGGGTGGGGGCACCGGCAGCCTTTTCGGCGTGTCCGGCGACAACGTGCCGCTGAGAAGCCGCATTCCGCATGCCTGCGAGGCGGGCGGCGGGCGGATCGGACGCGTGCGGATGCGGTTCGACGCCGCGTCGCGCATGTGCCAGCGTACGGACCGGTTCGGCAAGGCCTGGGCGCGGACCGGAAGAGCGAGGCCCGCAACCACTTCCGCCGCCAGTGAGCTACGCGGCCGGAAGTTTCAAGGGTGGCGGCTGCGGGCGGAGGGGTCGGGGCGCGTCGCTAGGACGCCCTGGCGGCCCGGCGCTCCCGGGGCACCAGCACGCACAGCAGCGCGACGAGCGCGCCGCCGCCGAACAGGTACAGCCCCCAGGCGCCGTCGAGCAGGGTCCGGTAGTCGGTGCGCAGCTCCTGGCCGAACCGCTCGTTCAGCCGGAAGGTCAGCACACCCAGGGCGGCGATGGCGGCCAGCACGCCGAGC
The DNA here is from genome assembly GCF_023740735.1 of Nocardia sp. CDC159. Taxonomy (GTDB): domain Bacteria; phylum Actinomycetota; class Actinomycetes; order Mycobacteriales; family Mycobacteriaceae; genus Nocardia; species Nocardia pulmonis. The sequence goes on along the minus strand of NZ_JAMRXH010000001.1, from coordinate 570,720 downwards.
CAGCCCAGCGCGCGCGAGCCGAACAGCGCGGCCAGCAGCACGACGGCGGCGATGCCCAGCAGCAGTACGGCCAGTGAGACCTGCAACGACACCGACTGACCGGCGATCTGATCCAGTGATCGACCGGCCGGGAGGCCGTCGCGCAGGTCGGTGAGTCGCACGTCCCCGGCCTGAACCGGGCCGATCAGCGGGCCGAACGCCCCGACGGCCATCACGATGGCACAGGCGAACAGGACCAGGTGTACGAAAGTGCGCATATCTCCACGGTATTGCGCATACCGGGCAAAGCCACGCTTTTGCGAGGCGGCGGGCCGGTGAAATCTCGGCGGCGCCGGGTCCGGCGAGGCCGATTGACTACAGTTGGTGTAGTCGCTTCGCGGTGCTGCCCCGGCGCGGCGACGGCGCCCGGGCGCGCTGGTTCGAGGCCGAGCCGGGCTACATCTATCACACCGTCAATGCCTGGGAGGACGGCGACGAGATCGTCATGGTGGCCTGCCGGGCGGCGCGGGCGCTGGGCGTATCAGATGCGGCTGTCGGTGGATCGGACCATGCTCTTCGACGCCGTCGTCAAATACGACGTGCTGACCGGCGCCAAACAGACTCAGCCGTTCGGCGGCAACGTCTTCGGCAGCGAGATGACCGTAGTGCCCCGGCCGGACGCGAGCGCCGAGGACGACGCCTGGTTGACGATGTTTGCCTACAACGGCGATACCGATGGGGCGGAGGTGTGGATCTACGACGCCGCCGATCTGAGCGCGGGCCCGGCGTGCCGCCTCGGCATTCCGGCCCGGGTCCCGCTGGGATTTCACGCCACCTGGGTCAGCGGTGCGCGCATGCGCGCCGCGGCCCGGCCGGCGGACTGAGCGGTGACCTTCGACGCCTTCGCCCTGGCCACCGCGATCGACTGCGGTTTGCGAGGATCGACGATGCCCATGGCCCATATCCGTGACGCGGCGCGCCTGCCGCGCGGGCGGGATGCGATGCTCCGGCGGGACTGTGCCGCCCTTCGAGGTGCGATGTCGCCGTCGCTAAGCTCGTGCCGGCCTCGGTTTCGACGCGGTGATCGTCGAGATCATCGCGCGCGCAGCCGAATCCGCGGGCGTAGCGGTGCCCGAGATCGTGCTCGTCGGCAGTGGCTCGCTCAGTAGCGCGGCCGCTTGCCGCTGGAACCGCTGCTGGTCGTGGCGGTGCCGAGCGAGCCGAGGACTACCACGACGATCAGCACGGTGATGAATTCGATTGTCCCCCAGGCGGGTAGCGGCGTGGTGGGCTCCGCGCCGCCCGCGACGGGGGACAGCGGCAGCTGCGCGGGCGGAAGCGGTACCGGGGGCGCGCCCGGAACCCCCGCCGGGGCCACCGGTGCCCCCACGGGCGTGCCGACCGGGCCGAGCGGCAGCGGCGGCAGGCCGAGCGGGAATTCGGGCACCGGGGGCGGCGTCGGCACGGCCATCAGGCAGGCCAGCGCACTACTTCCCGCCATCGCGCTCCCGAGCGCGGAGCTCCCGTACACCGACCCCGGCGCGCCCGCCAGCACCGAGCCCGCCAGCCCGGCCGGGGCGAAAACGCCCGAGCCCAGCACGAACGCACTGCCGAACGCACCAATGTAGAGCGCGGGAATCAGCAGCGCGCTGCCGGTCACCGAGCCCGTCGCCATGGCCGACCCGGCCAGCACCGCCCCGCTCGCACAGGCGGCCAGCCAGCTGCCACTGTCCAGCCCCGACAGCGCGGTATCCCCGGCCGCGGAATCGGCTGCCGCAACGGCATTCTCGCCCCGATCGACCTGCCCCTGGGCCGCGGGCGGAACGACCGGACGCACGGCGTCGCGCGGCTGCAGCGACAGCGGCCGCTCCATCTCGAAGCTGCCGGTGGCCGGAACCGCCAACGGCCCGCCCGCACTGCCGGACGGCGCGGTCGGCGGCAGCTGAGGCGCGGCGTCGCCCGGGGCCTCCGGTTCCAACGGCACACCACCCTGGCCCCCGGGCTCCCGCACACCACCGGGCTCGGCTCGCGCGGCCTCGTTTCCGGGCACCGGCGAAGGTCCTAGATCGGCTGGAGCCTCCGGCTCCAACGGCACGCCGCCTCGGCCTTCGTGCTGCTGTTCGCCGCTTGGTGGCTCGGATCGCTCGGCCTCGTTTGCGAGGACCGACGAGGGTGCGGGATCGGCCGGGGCTTCCGGTTCCAGCGGCACACCGCTCCGGTCCCCGGAATGCTGTCCGCCAAGCGGTTCGTATCGCGCGGGCTCATTTGCGGGAAGCGGTGGGGGTGTGGGTTCGGTTGGGGCGGAGACTGTTTCGGTTGGAGGTGTGGCGGGACCCCAGGCCGACGGGGTTGGGTCGGCAGCGGGGTCGGCCAGGGCGGGGGCGTACAGGGTGAGGGGGGCCAGGGCTAGGGCCAGGGCGAGGGTCTTGGCCGGGGTCGCCCGGTGGCGGGGGGTCATTCGCCGAAGTAGTCGGGTGCGGTGCCGATGCGGTGATAGTCGGCCTTGGCCTGTTGGAAGGCGTCCTGGGGGACGTGGATGGCGCCGGTGTAGGGGCGCTCGAGGTCGTGGATGGCGAGTAGGGCGACCCCGACGACGATGCCGAGCAGCCCGCTCATCGCGATGCTGCGGCGGGTGACGCGGATACCGTTGAGAACGGGATTGAGCAGTACCATGCCCGCGCCGAAACACAGTGCGATGTACATGAATTGGGGGACGGTGCGCTCCATATCGATGCCGCGGTCCTGGCGCGCCGCGGCCGCCTTCTCGATTCCCGACAGCGCCTTGGACCGGGCCTCGGAGACGGCCGGATCGGAGGTGCGGATCGCCACCACCGTCCGGCGCAGCGTCTCGAAGGTGTCCGCGGACGCGGTGCTCATCCGGCTCTCGTTCTCCATCAGCGGCCACTCCCGGGTCAGCACCTCGTCGGTGTAGTCGCGGATGAGCTGCTGGACGCGCTGGCGCTGCGGCTGCGGCAGCGATTCGGCCGCCCGATAGGTCTCGACCAGGCCCTTGGCCTCGCTGACGGTGTGGTCGTGCGCCGCGTTGTGCTGCTGCCAGCCCAGGACGAAGACGAAGGCGACCAGCGCGGTGAAATAGGTCTTCACCAGATCCAGCGCCAGCGTACTGGCCACCTCGTCACCGGCATGGCACCACGACTTCGGCCGCAGCCGATCCCCGATCACGAATGCGAGCACCGCGATGGTCGCCGCGATGACCGCCACGAGCAATACCTTAGCCATCCCGCAGTACCTTCCCGATCCGAGTCGCTGTGGTGCTGTGTCGAATGCGAGGTGGAGCAGCCGAGGTGGGCTCGGCGCAGGCGCAGGGCGAGGGGTCCGATTCGAGACTAGTCGCCCGGTGGTGCTGAAACGATCACCTCGTTACCGAAGTGTGATGACTAGTTGTTTGATAGCAACTGTTTAGCAAATTGATGGCCGCGCGGATGCCCGACACGCGCGAAGCCCCGGCCTCGGGTATCGAATGCCGGAGCCGCGCGCACACGCCCCGGCAGACCCCTGTGCCGACCAGCGGGTATCGGCGCGCCACCGTCGCGGGTGCGGGACAGTGAGCCCGAATACCGAACGGGTACAGCGGGATTCACACGTCCAGCTCCTCCTCGATGCCCTTGAGTCGATGCCGTGCCAGGGCCAGATTGGCCCGGCCGCGGTCCAGCGCGAGATACAGGAACAACCCCTTGGACTTCCGGCCGGTCATGGGCCGGATGATGTGGTACTGGCCGGACAGCGTGATGAGGATGTCCTCGATGTCCTCCTTGAGCCCGAGCTGATCGATCGTGCGCATCTTGGCCCGCACCACCTCGGTATTGCCCGCGGCGGCGACCTGCAGGTCCAGGCTCTTGGAGCTGCCGAGCATGCCGAGTGCCATGCCGCTGTTGTAGTCGACCACCGCGGCGCCGACCGCGCCGTCGATGACCATCATGTCCTTGAGGGCCAGATCCATATTCGACATGGTGTTCCTTTCATTCGGTGTGTGTTCCGTTGGTGGTGGCGGTGAGATGTTCGGCGATGGCGCGGGCCACCGGACGCGATTCCAGGTGCAGCCGACCGACATTCGCCTCCGGCCCGGCCAGAACGGTCAGCGAGGACCAGCCCGCGGCGTAGACCACCACGTGGCCGCTCGAGCCGTGCACCACGACCTCGTCGAAGCTGCCGCCGTGCGCGGTGGAGGCCAGCCGATACGACAGCGCCAGCTGGGAGGCGGCAAGGGCGGCCATGCCGTTGGGCTCGATGTGATCGGGTAGATCGTGGGCGATGAGCAGACCGTCGCTCGAGGCGACCAGCGCGCCGGTGAGCTGAGGTACCCGCTCTCGCAACGCCTTCAGCTCCGCCAGTACCGCGGCGTCCGGTCCAGGTCCGGTCATCGTCACCTTGGTCAACCTTCCCATCAGTTCGCCGAGCCGCTTCTTGCGCGCGCTCACCTGAGCTCCTCCAGCGCCGCCCGCAGGCGAATCAGCACATCCCGGTCGACCGGCTCCCAGCGCTCCGGCGGCAGCAGGCCCGGCGGCCGCCGGACGGCCGAATTCGCCAGGGGTTTCGGCCGATCCGACGAGTCGGTCGAAACCCGCGACCTGAGAGCCGATTTCGTGCGAGCCGGCGTCATGGGGCCGGCAGGACCGGGCGAGTCGGCCTCGGGAGCCGCCATGGGTGGCAGCGCGGTCGTCACGTCGGACGCCGGGATGGGCAGTGCGGCTGTGGGCATCGTCGGACCGGAAACCCTTCGGGGAAGGGGAATTACGGCGGTTTCGGTGGTGGGTGGTTCGATCAGGCCCGCCGCGGTGAGTTCGCGCACCGACACCAGGCAGCCGTAGGTGGTGCGGCCGAGGTCGCGGGCGATGGCGGCGATGCTGCGGCGGCCGTCGGCGGCGGCGAGCACCTCGGCCTGGCCGCCGGTGAGCGCGACCCGGCCGAGTCGGATGTGGCGGGCGGGTACGACGGGCGCGCGGTCGACCAACCGGGCGGGCCAGGGGCCGGTCTCCGGATCGCCGCGGCGGGCGCACTCGTCCACCAGGGTGGCCGGGCGGATGTGGCAGACCGGGGCGAGCCAATGCGGTGGCGCGGACCGGAATTCGGGCACCGACGGTGCGGCCAACAGGAAGTAGGCGGCATCGAAGACCGACAGTAAGGCCAGCGTCTCGAGTCGCGGTCGCCCCAACACATGGCCCGGATCGCCCGCACCGGCGCGCTGCCAGTCCTCGGCCGTGGCCACCCCGGCCTCGACCACCATCCGGTCCAGGCCGGTGGTCCGGCGGCAGTCCGCGCGGACGATCGCACCCTCGGTGATATGGAACGCGCCATCGCCCGCGCTCAGCACACCCGTGCTCCGCAGTATTTCCAGGCGGTGCAGTTCGACGGCAAGATCAATGGCCACGGCCGTCCTCGGCGAATTCGTCGAGAATTACCTGCAACTGATAGCGGGCCATGGCCAGATTGCCGCTGTCACCGTCGAACAGCACATGGACGAACAGCCGTCCGTCGAAGTCCCCGGCGACCAGGCGCAGCAGGTGGAAGGCGTAGGTGCCGCCGATGATGATCTCGGTGACATCGTCGCCGGTCCGCCCGGTGGTCAGTGCGGGACAGGACAATACGGCCCGGACCACGTCCGTTGTCGACGCCGCGTCCTCGTGCTGGTCGACCATGGCGTGTCGGCCCGCGGCCGCGACCGACAATCCGCTCGAACCGTCCACCAGCGTTACGCTGCGCGCACCCGGAATGTTCATGATGCGTTTCATGCAGCCGTCGATACTGATCACTTCGCCGTTCCCCGTGAGTGTTTCGGGTGCAGACGCTACACAATATTGATGGCTCATGTCCGGCAAATTCGGAGAGAATACCATCGGGTATTCAGTACGCGATGGTATTCAACACCTTTCGGTTTCTAATACTCCCGGGAATGAAATTCTGCTTGGAATTCTCGACTTTCGAGTCGGCTACGTCCGATCGATCCGAATCGGGAAGGCCGCCAGATCGTTCTGGGTGAGCACCGGCAAATTGCGGAGCTCCGCCACCGGTACGGCCAGCCGCAGGTCCGGGAACCGCTCGAACAGTGCGGGCAATGCGATCGCCGCCTCCAGTCGCGACAGCGCCGCGCCCGGGCAGATGTGTGGGCCGTAGCCGAAGGACATGTGCCGGTTGGCGGTCGGCCGGGTGAGATCGAATTCGTCGGCGTCGGCCCCGTGCTGGGTGGTGTCGCGGCCGATCGTCCGATACGACATGACCACTCCCTCGCCCTTCTCGATCACCGTCTCACCGATGGTGATGTCCTCGGTGGCGAAGCGCATGAGCAGATGGATCACCGGGCCGTCCCAACGCAGCGTCTCCTCGATGGCCTGCTTCCAGTCGTATTCCCCGCTGCGCAAGCGAGCGAACTGGTCGGGATGGGTGAGCAGCGCGCGCACGGTGTTGAGGATGAGCGAGACGGTGGTCTCGTGACCCGCCGCGACCAGGGCCTTGAGGTTGCCCACCACCTCTTCCTCGGTCAGGCGTTCGCCGCCGTCCTCGGCGAGGATGAATGCCGAGGTGAGATCGTCGCCGGGTTGGGCGGTCTTCTTACGCACCATTTCGGTGAAGTAGGCGTGCTGCTGCTCGATCACCCGTAGTCGCTCGTCCTGCGGGGTCAGCAGCGAGAAGAACGCCTTGTAGGACTCGAGCAGCCACGGGTGATCCGCGCGCGGCACACCCATGAGCTCGCTGATCACCCGCATCGGAAGCGGGTAGGCGAACACCGATTTCAGGTCGACCACCCCGCCGGCGCGCCCGGCCGCCTCGAGATCGTCGAGCAACTCGGCGGTGAGTCGCTCGATCGCCGGGCGCAGCGCCTCGAGCCGTCGCGGCGACAGGGCCTGGGTGGTCTTGAGGCGCAGCCGCCGGTGTTCGGCGCCGTCCACGGTGAACATCGACCGGCCCGCATCGATCATGCCGATCAGTGGCCACTGCCGCGTCACCACGCCCGACTGCCACAGCGACCAGTGCGAGATGTCCTTGACCAGCCGCGGATCCACCAGCAGTTGCCGGGCCAGCGCGTGGGTGGTGACCGTCCAGGCCTGCGCGCCCAGCAGATCGATGCGGGCGAGCGGGCCGCTCGCGCGCAACGTCGCCGTCTCGCCGTGCAGATCGCCGATCATCGGATCGATCACGATGGTCTCGGCATGCGGGCAGGATGTATTCATGGAGCACCTCCGACGGCACGAACTGGGGTGAAACAAACAGGGAGGGATGTCATTCCGCGCAGGAACGGCGACGGCCGTCGGACCAGGTTGCGCGCGGGCACCGCCAGATCGATATCGGGCAGCCGATCCAGCAGCACCTCGATGCCGGTGCGCGCGATGATCTCGGCGATCTGCTGGGCCGGGAACGGGCAGCGGTATTCGCCGTAGCTGAACGCGAAGTGGGCGCTGTTGCCGCTGTGCGCGGGATCGACGCCGTCGGAGATATGCTGGCGCACATGGGGGTCGGCGTTGGCGGCGGCGAGCCCGAGCAGTAGCAGATCGCCCGCGCGCACGATGACCTCGCCCAATCGGGTGTCGCGGGCGGCCCAGCGCCCGGCCAGGATCTGGGTGGGCGTGTCCTCCCAGAGCACCTCGTTCATGGCCTGTCCGATGCTGTGCCGCCCGCCGCCCAGCGCCGCGGCGAAGCGGTCGTCGGTCAGCATGAGCCGCACCGAATTTCCGATCCAGTCCGAGGTCGGCAGGTGTCCGGCGGCGGTGATCGCCATCAGGTCGAGGACGTATTCCTGATCGGTGAAGGGCATGGGGCAGGCCAGCATGCGCGACACCAGATCGTTTCCGGGAGCGGCCTTCTTGGCCGCGAGCAGCCGCTGCATATGCTCGGCGAAGCGCAGATGCGCGGCCTGGGCGTCGGGGCCGCCGTCGGTGAAGGTCTTCATGGTCCAGGCCAGCTCCGGACCGTCCTCGTCCGGAAAGCCGAGCATGCGCGCCAGCGCGAGCACCGGCAGCGGTTCGGCGAAATCGGCCACCAGCTCGGCCTGCCCGCGCCCACAGAATGCGTCGATCAGCCGATCGGCCAATTCCTCACAGGCGGTACGCAATTCGAACGGATCGACCGCCTCCAGCGCGGGCTCCACCATCGCGACGTGGCGACGATGTTCGGCCCCGGCGGTGAAGTAGATCGACGGCATGGGCTGGCCGACCATGGGCAGCAGCGGCCAGTCCGGCGGGATATTGGGCCACTGGTTCCACAGACTCACATCGCGCGGAAACAACTCCGGATCGCTGGTCACCTGATGCAGTTCGCGATAGCCCACCACCAGCCACGCGGGCACGCCGCCGGGTAGTTCGACGGCCACCACCGGGCCGTGCTCGCGGCGCATCTCACGGTACAGCTGCTGCGGGTCGGTGTGGAAGCGCGGACCGCTCAGCGGGACGACCGCCGGGTGTGCGGGTCGACCAGGGGTGGGGTGCGGCATGGTCATGACGCGATCTCCGGGGTCGGCGGGGCGAGGCGATAGAGGTGTTCGACGAGGGTGATCAGCACCCGCTTACAGGATTCGCGCGAGCGGGCGTCGCAGTCCAGCAGTGGCACACGCGGATCGATGTCGAGGGCGTCGCGGATCATGTCCGGGCTGTGCCGCACATCGCCGAAGATGTTGCAGGCCACCACGAACGGGGTGTGTTGGAATTCGAGCCGGTCGATGGCATACCAGCTGTCGGCGATGCGACGGGGATCCACCAGCACGATGGCGCCCAGCGCGCCGGTGAACAGCCGGTCCCACAGGAACCAGAACCGCTCCTGGCCGGGCGCGCCGAACAGGTAGAGCACATGTTCGGCGTCGATGGTGATGCGGCCGAAGTCGAAGGCCACGGTGGTGGTCGACTTACCGGGCGCACCGGTCGGATCGTCCACGCCCACACCGGCATCGGTCATGGTGGCCTCGGTGTCGAGCGGGCGGATCTCGCTGACCGAGCGGACCATGGTCGTCTTGCCGACGCCGAAGCCGCCCACGATGACGATCTTGAAACCGTTGCGGGTGGTATCGGCCAGCGGCGCGTCGGCGCGCGCCGGGCGCGGATCAAATCTTGCGGAGACCAACGAGCACCTTCTCGAGGGTGGCCATATCGGGTATCGAATTCCAGGTCTTCTCGGCGCGGTTCGTGACGTGCTGCGGATGGCGGACGGTGATCTTGCCCGCGTGCAACAGATCCGACAGCAGCACCATCGCGATACCGACGGGAACCCGTAGCTCGGCGGCGATTTCGACGACCGCGGTCGGCGCGCGGCACAGCGACAGGATCGCCCGGTGCTCGGACTGCATGCCGGGCGTGGGCTGGCATTCGCTGACCACGAGGGTGACCAGATCGAAGGCGTCGCTGTCGGGCCTGCTGCGGCCCCCGGTCAGCGTGTAGAGCCGATCCGGGGTGTCGTCGCGGCCGGGCCTGTTCACGACCGGCCCGGGGATCTCGGCGCGGCCGCCAGGTGGTCGCCCAGCTGTTCCACCAGTTCGCGCATGTTGTGGCCGACCAGCCCGGCGTCGGCATCCTCGGCCGCGACGACCGCGATATGCGCGCCCATTCCGGCCTCCACGATGAACAGGATGCCGCCGTAGAACTCGGTCATGGATTGGCGCACCCCGCTGCGGCCGTCGCCGAATTCGACCGACGCGCCGTGCGAGAGGCTCTGGATGCCCGCGGCGATGGCGGCCAGCTGGTCGGCCTTGTCGACGGTCAGTTCGGGGGTGTGACAGATCTTCAGGCCGTCACTGGACAGCAGCAGCGCGTGGCGGGCACGCGGGGTGCGCGAGAGCAGTTGTTCCAGCAGCCAACCCAGCTGCGACGTCGCGGGCAGTGTCATCGATCCTTCTCCACGGCAACGGAATTGGACGGTTCGGTACGGCCGGAGACGGCACGCTGGAACGCGGCCAGCGCGGACGGCCGGGCCGGGGTGGCGGCCGGGGGAGCACTCGGTGGCGGTGGGGCGGACAGACCGTCGGGGTGGACGGCGGCCAGGGTGCTGCCGCGGCGGCGTTTGGGCAGGGTGATCTCCGGTGTGGACGCCTCGGGGGCGGGCGGCGGCTCGGCGGGTTGGGCGGCGGGTAGGGTGAGGGTGGCGACCGAGCCGGGGGAGCGGTCCAGGCGCAGGATCAGCTCGCGCGGCACGACCACCACGACCGCGGTGCCGCCGATGGCCGACGGGCGATAGGACACGGTCAGGCCGTGTTTGCGGGCCAGATGCCCGACGACCGCCAGGCCCAGGCGGGTGCCGGTGAGCGAGGACAGGTCCAGGGCGGTGGCGCCGCGCCGCCCGTTGGCGCCGATTCCGGCCACGGCGCGTTCGGCGCGGCGCAGCGCCGAGTCGCTCATGATCAGGCCGCTGTCCTCGATTGTCACCACCACGCCCGCGGGCACCTCGGCGGCGTAGACGTGCACCTCGGTGGTGGGCGGGGAGAAGTTGCAGGCATTGTCGAGCAGTTCGGCCAGCGCGTGCATGATGCCCTCGGCCGCGTGACCGGCGATGGCGATCTCGGCGACAGCGCGCAGCCGCACCCGCTGATAGCCCGCGACGCGGCCCATCGCGCCGCGCAGAATAGATTCCATCGCGATGGGTTTGGCCCAGCGGCGGCCCGAGCGCGCCCCGCTGAGCACCGCGATGCTGTCGGCGAGCCGACCGGCCTGGGCGGTGCGGTGGTCCAGGGCCAGCAGATCGGCGAGCACCGTGGGGTCGGCGTGGCGATGTTCCATTTCGCGCAGTTCGGCCAGCATGCTCGTCGTCATCGCCTGCATGCGACCGGCCGCGCCGGCGAAGGCGGCCATGGCGGCGGCGCGGCGGACCTCGCTCTGCTTGGCCTCGCGGGCCTGCGCGGCGGCGGTGTCCCGGGCGGCGGCGAGGGCGGCCGCCGCCTCGGCGGTGCGATCGGCGGCGGCCCGCTCGACCCGCTCGAGTGCGGTGCGGGCGATGACGGCGGCCTGCCGGTAGCGCACGGCCGCGGTGAGGGCGGCGCAGAGCAAGGCCGCCGCTACGCCGCCGCCGATGGTCAGGGCCGGGCGTATCGAGGGCGGGGCCAGCCACACCGCGACGGTCACGGCGGCGCCTGTGACCGCGGCCGATATGGCGAATGTGATTACGGGAGTACGTAATTGGTGCGGTTGCTCGGCGGCTGCGGAGTTCTCCTCCGTCTGGGCCGGGGGCGCGTTCACCGATCGAATCACCTTCCGTGCGTCCGCGTTCCTGTCCACCCGGCTACCGCGCAGCTCCCCCGTCCGCCCCGGGGGTGCCCGAAATGCGCAGACCACCAGGCGATTTCGCTATTTCGCGCCCGAGCATAACCGGCCGCCTCGCGCGCCGCCAACCGAGCGGGTCCGTCGATAAACATATGCCGGGTAGTGGGATTCGAGGTTGCGATCGAATGACATGTCGTGGACCGCGCGTAGTCGAGATCACACTCCCAAGCGGGGCATGTTTGCCCAGAAGATGCGCGGGAACGACGCAAGCATGAATCCACAAGGCGAACCCGGTGAGGACATGCTGCGGCAGGCCGAGAGCCTCGACTCCGACGAGGTGCGCAACCGCGACGGCGATGTGGTGGTCGATCCGCCCGAGGATTGGACCGGCGCGGACCGGTTCGGCATGACCTCGCGCGAGCAGCGGGAGGGGCAGCCCCTGGGCGAGCGGCTCGCGCAGGAGGAACCCGATATCGGGGCCGGTCGGCCCGAACGCGAGGAGCGGGGAACCGGTGTCGAGGGGTTGGATGCGGTCCGGCCCGATACCCGCGGGCACGAGGCGGCGCCCACCCACCGGCATGCCGGGCAGATCGACGGCACACCCGAAGATGGTGATTCCTTTTATCCGATAGAGGAATGACATCTGGTCGGTATCGATTGGCGCACCCGCACGCCGCGGCGGGCCGCTGCCACCACTGGTGACGCAAAACCTACCGGCAGTCACGGAATTCGCGCGCAATTCCCTCCCCGAAAGCGACCCGTAATCCGAATTTCCGCGCTCGACTTGGGCATTCGCCCGGCAGAGGCGGCGGCGATATGCAATGTTGTTATCGCCCAACCTGATACCGAATCGGTGAGCCGAGGCGGGACGGATCGGAAAGGGGGTGCGGCGAGGCCATGTCGTCAGAGGTGGAATTCGGTGGGCCGCGTCGCGCTGGCAGGCTGCGCGCCGCCACGGCGGGGAAACCCGTGTGGCCCGGAATGATCCCACCGCCGCAGCCGCGGCGTCGGCACGCGTTACCGCGTCGCCGACACCACCGCGGCATGATGGTCGGCTCGGTCGCTGCGATCGGCACCGCCGCCGTGGCTGGCGGCGTCGTGCTGGCCCGCATAGAGGCAACCGCCCAGCGCGCCGCCCCCGAGTCCGTGGCCAGCACGGCCGACCTCACCCTGGGCGGCGGCCCCGACTGCGCCCCCACCCGCACCGCGGGCCTGGTGCGCGGCAACGGGACCGGCTCGACCACCTCGGGCCCCGACGTCATCCTGGCCTTCCAGCACGCCTACTACATCGCCCGCTCCGGCACCCTCGCCCGCGCGGTCACCACCCCCGACGCCTGGGTTTCACCTCCGCAGGTCATCGACCTCGGCATCGCCACAATTCCCCGGGGCACCCTGCACTGCGTCCAAATCACTCCACTCCTCGACGGCCGCTTCGACGTCCAGGTCGCCGAGTCCCGCCCCGACCGCTCCGCCCGCACCTACCGCCAGCTGGTCACTGTCGCCGACCGCGACGGGAAGACCCTCATCTCCCGAATCGACGCTCCGGCACGGCCGCAGTGACCCCCGCCGCTCGCTGGCGCTCGCGGCGGGGGAATCGGGTGCGACGCGTATGCCCGGGGGATCGACGAAGCGGTGCGGGAGGGGCATGGGCCGAGCGACACACCGTGGAAGGTCGCCTACCGAGCGATCGGTCGGTAGCGTGGGTGGCAGCCTACCGAGTGGTTGGTCGGGAATGGTAGCGAAATGGAGTGGGTGTGAACGAGCGGATCGAACAGCTGTTGTCCGGGTTGGATTTGTCGGCGAAGCTGCGGCTCATTTCCGGGGCCGGGATGTTTCGGATGGCGGGTGAGGCGTCGATCGGGCTGGCGGAGATGCCTATTTCCGATGGTCCGACCGGGGTGCGAGGGGAGAACTGGGATGAGCGGGATCCGTCGGTGAGCCTGCCGTCGGGTACCGCGCTGGCCGCGAGCTGGGATCGGGAGTTGCTGGGTGAGGTCGGCGGGCTGATCGCGGCCGAGGCACGGCGCAAGAATGTCTATGCCGTGCTGGGGCCGACCATCAATCTGCATCGCTCGCCGTTGGGCGGCAGGCATTTCGAATGCTACTCCGAGGATCCCGTGCTGACCGCCGAGATGGCGGTGGCCTATGTCCGTGGCGTGCAGGCCCACGGTGTGGGCGCCTGCCCGAAGCACTACGTGGCCAACGATTCCGAGACCGATCGCTTCACCGTGGACGTCCGCGTCGACGACCGGGCGCTGCACGAGGTGTATCTGTACCCGTTCGAGCGCAGCGTCGACGCCGGGGCGTGGATGGTCATGGCCGCCTACAACTCCGTGGCCGGGGTGACCATGACCGAGAATCCCCTGTTGGACGAACCGCTGAAGGGCAGATGGGGATTCGACGGCGTGGTCGTCTCCGACTGGACCGCCGTGCGCACCACCGCGGGCGCGGCCCGCGGCACCGACCTGTGCATGCCCGGCCCGCCCATGCTGTGGGGCGAACCGCTCGAGCGAGCGATCCGCGCGGGCACAATCCCGGAATCGGCCATCGACGAAAAGGTCCGCCGCATCCTGCGTTTCGCCCTGCGCGTCGGCGCGCTGGACGGACAACCGCGCCCCACACCGGCCTTCACCGACGAGCAGGCGCGGACCCTGGTCCGCCGGGCCGCCGCCGAGGCGATGGTGCTGGTCCGCAACGACGGTGTGCTCCCGCTGCGCCCGGGCGCGGCGATCGCGCTGCTGGGACCGGCCGCCGCCGAGCCGCGATTCATGGGCGGCGGCAGCGCGACCGTCATCCCGGGCCACACGAGTACCCCGCTGGACGGCCTGAAAGAGGTTGCGGCGCTCACGTATACGCCGGGCATATGGCTCACCGACGACCTCACCCCCGCCCCGCTGGAATTGCTCACCGATCCCGACACCGGCACTCCCGGCGTGCAATTGCGCTACCTGGACGGCGACACCGTCATCGACACCCAGCATCGCCTCGCGGCCCAACTCGTCCTGTTCGGCGACGCCTCGGCCGCACGCTCCTCGGCGATCGAACTGCGCGCCCGGCTGCGCGCCGATGCCGACGGCGACTGGCGGATCGGCACGGCCGCGGTCGGACACGTGCGACTGGAACTGGACGGCGAGACCGTCCTCGACGACACCGTGCTCCCGGAGGGGGCGGACCCGCTGACGGCACTGATGGATCCGCCGCAGCGGTCGGTTACGCGCACGCTGCGCGCAGGTCAGGACGTGGACGTGCGGATCACCGTCGCCACCCCGGACGCCATTGCGGGCCTGGGCGTGCTGTTCGGCCTCACCCTCGGCATTCGCCGACCGCGCCGCGACGCCGCGGCGGAGTTCGCCGCCGCGGTCGAGGCCGCGCGCGGGGCCGAGGCGGCTGTCGTGGTGGTCGGCACCACCGAACTGATCGAAAGCGAGGGCGTCGACCGCCGCACGTTGACACTGCCGGGCCGCCAGGACGAACTCGTCGCTGCCGTGGCCGCGGTCAACCCGCGCACCATCGTGGTGGTGAATTCCGGTGCGCCGGTGGAGATGCCCTGGCGCGACGACGTGGCCGCGGTGCTGCTGTCGTGGTTCCCGGGCCAGGAGTTCGGCGCGGCCCTGGCCGAGGTGCTGACCGGCGTCCGCGAACCGGGCGGTCGGCTGCCGACGACCTGGCCGAAGGCGATGACCGACGCTCCGGTGCTGAACACCACACCCGACGCCGAGGGCGCGCTGGCCTACCTCGAGGGCCTGCACATCGGATACCGGGCCTGGCTGCGCGCGGGCACCGAACCCGCCTACCCCTTCGGACACGGATTGGGTTACACCACATGGGAATTGAGCGATCTCGCGGTGATCGGTGACAATGCCGAGGTCACCGTGCGCAATACCGGCGACCGATCCGGCAAGCAGGTGGTCCAGGCCTACTTGTCACGGCCCGGCAGCGCGATCGATCGTCCGATTCGGTGGCTTGCGGCGTTCGAAACCTGCACACTGGAACCCGGCGAATCCCGTCGCATCCAGATCGCACTGCCGCGGCGGGCATTCGAGCACTGGACCGCGGAGGGTTGGGCCATCGAGGGCGGAACCTTCACACTGCACGTGGGCACCTCGGTCGTCGACCTGCCACTGACGGCCCGAATCGCCCGATAGTACGCGAATCGGTCACCATTGCTGAGAATGCCCTGGCAATAGCCCGGGAACTCGCCAAGAGAATGGGTAAGGCGATTGTGAGACCCCCTGCGCGGCTGTACGTTTCGGCTAGGTAGTCTCCTCGGCAGAGTGGCCACGGGCCCCCGAGGGCCCCACCGACGCGTTGCCGGCGCACCAGGGCCGTGCCGGCAACGTCCCGAAAGGGCGAATGCCCGGCCGGATCGCTTCCCGCGATCCGGCCGGGCATTCGAATATTCCGGCCACCTGAGCCGTCTCCGCTTCCCGTTCCCCTACGCTCACAGCAGCGAGATCGGCCAGAACGCTAGCGTACTGGACGGATGACCAGTACGCTTCGCCGAATCAGGTAGACGCGGCGACGGTGACGTCCCGGAACCCTAGGAGCGCGTGTGACGGTCTCCCGGCGATCGATGCTGAGCGGCACCGCGGGCGCGATGCTGGCGGTGGGTGCGGGCGGGTCCGCGGTGGCGAATGCGCGGCCCGGCGATCCGCGCCACCGCACGGGCGAGGGCCAGGACTATCTGATCGGCTGCGGCATCGGCGATGTCACGGGCGCGGTCGCGGGCCAGGGCATGATGGGCTACTCCGAACTGGACCAGGTCGCCACCGGCCTGCTCATGCGCTGCTGGGCGCGGGCCTATGTCATCGTGGACCGGGCCACCGGCGACCGGATCGCCTTCGTGACGGCCGATATCGCGTGTCTGTTCCAATCGGTGCACCTGGCCGTGCTGCAGCGGCTGGCACAGCGCTTCGGCGATCTCTACACCGAGCGCAATGTCAACCTCAACGCCACCCACAACCACAACTCCTGCGGCGGCACCGCTCGCGAGTACGCGTATTCGCTGGCCGCCTACGGATTTCAGCAGAATTCGCACGAGGCCGAGGTGAACGGCATCGTGGCCGCCATCGCCGCCGCGCACGAGCGGCTCGCCCCGGGCACGCTGCTGCTCGGGCGCGGTGAGCTGCACGACGCGTCGGCCAACCGCTCCCGGGTCGCCTTCGAGCTCAACCCCGCCGAGGACAAGGCCGAATTCCCGAACGCGATCGATCCGGCCGTCACCGTGCTGCGGCTGCGCCAGGGCGGTCGCGACGTCGGCGCGATCACCTGGTTCGCCACCCACGGCACCTCGCTCACCGACCACAACACCCTCATCTCCGCCGACAACAAGGGCTATGCGAGCTACCGGTGGGAGCACGACGAGATGGGCGTGCGCCACCTGGACGGCCCGCCGGAGTTCGTGGCCGCCTTCGCCCAGACCAATCCGGGCGATATCACGCCGAATCTGAATCGCACGCCGTGGCATCCGAGCGGTCCGACCGACGACAACCGGGCCAACTGCGCCCTGGTCGGCGAACGCCAATACCAGGCAGGGCGGGCGGCCTTCGCCGCGGCGCGGCCGATGTCGGGCGGCGGCGTGGATGCCGTACTGCGATATGTGAACATGGCCGACACCGCCATCGACGGCGAATACACCCCCGACGGCAAGCCCGCGCGCACCGGCCCGGCGATGATGGGCGCCGCGGCGGCGGCCACGAGTTCGGAGGACAACTGGAAGACCCAGTTGCCGTTCCTGTTCGAGGGCGAGCAGAATCCGCTCGTCGCCGCGCTCGGCGGGGTGGACGCGCCGGTCGAGCAGTGGATGCGAGATGTGCAGGCGCCCAAGCTGATCGTCGCGCCACTGGGGATCATGCCGCCGCGGCCATGGGCGCCGGGGGTGCTGGCGATTCAGATCCTCCGCCTCGGTGAGCTCGTATTGGCCTGTGGCCCGGCCGAATTCACCGTGGTCTCGGGTCTGCGCATTCGCCGGGTGGTGGCACGGGCGCTCGGGGTGCCGGTATCGAATGTATTGCTGCAGGGGTACGCGAACGGTTACAGCGGATATGTGACCACACCCGAGGAGTACGTGTCGCAGCAGTACGAGGGCGGGGAGACACTGTACGGCCGGTGGACGCTGTCGGCGTATCTGCAGGAATTCGACCGGCTGGCACGGGCTTTGGCCGCGCGCGTCGATCCGGGTCGCGGCCCCGCACCGCTGGACTGGACCTCGGGCCCGCAGCCGAACCTGTTGCCGCCCGTCCCGCCCGACGTGCCGGTGGCCGGGCACGGCTTCGGCGACGTGCTGAGCGCACCCGCGCCCGGCTATGCGGTGGGCGCCACCGCCTCGGTGACCTTCGCCGGTGCCCACCCGAACAACGACTTTCACAACGGTGGAACCTATTTCGAGGTGCAGCGGGTCGACGGCACGGGCTGGCGGCGGGTCTTCGACGACAACGATTGGTGCACCGAGCTGCATTGGTCGCGTCCCGACGGCCAGCCCGCGGCCTCGCTCATTCGGATCGACTGGACCATTCCGCCGGATGCTCGGCCCGGTCGCTATCGCATCGCGTACTTCGGCGACAGCCGCGATGGCGTCGGTCGGCTCGCGCCCATCGCGGGCGTCTCGCCCGAATTCGACGTGGGCTGAGGCTATTCGGTGTGCCGGTCGGCGCGGGCGACGGTATCGAGGATCGCGCGCGTCACCCGCCGTGGCACATCGAGCATGGGCACGTGACCGGCCCCGGCCAGGATCTCGAAATCGGCTCGGGGCAGGCGTTGTCGGGCGATCGCCGCATTGACCGAGATCGGCAGGATGCGGTCGCGGGCGGACCAGGCCAGCGTGATCGGGCACGGCGACGGATCCAGTGGTTCGATCTGTTCGGTGGTGGCCAGCACATCGTGCAGGGCGGCGCAGTCGAGCAGATCGTCGGCGATGGCCAGGGCCCGGCGCGGCGGGACGCGGTCACCGTGTTCGATGATGTCCTGCAACGCGATCCGGCGCACGGTCGCCGACAGCAGGCCGATCGGTGCGAGCGGGCGGGTGAGCCGGGTGAAGGCGGCGAGCTGTTCGATGGTCGCGATGCCGGTGGTGTGGCCGTGGCCGCGGGCGGTCCAGAAACCGGCGGGGGAGAGGGCACAGACGCTGCGGGCCCGGCCGCGCCGGGCCAGCTCGATCGCGACCCAGCCGCCGAGCGAGTTCCCTGCGAAATGCGCCGTCTCCCAGCCTCGTTCGTCCATGCGCCGCTCGATGTCGGTGACCAGATCCGCGATCGCGACCGGCTGCCTCGCGGCGGGCGGACCACCGCGATGGCCGAGCATGGTCGGCGCGAAGACCGGGTGGCGCCGGGACAGGGCGGGGCTGATCTCGTCCCACACGCGCGCGGACATGCCGACGCCGTGCAGCAGGACGAGCGGGGCGGTGGGCATGGTGCTTCGATACCTCGGAGATCGCGGGCGGGTGGACACGTCCGAAAGGCAGCATCGCACGCCCGAGGTCGGCTCGCATCGGTGGAGCGCCTCGGCCGGTCCTAACCGCGGCGCAGCGACCACACCTGGGCCGCGATCCGGGCCAGCAGGCGGGTGGCGGGGTCGCCGGTGGCGCGACCATTGGCCAGCGGGCCGGTGTAGCAGACCGCCAGCGCGTACGGCGGCGCGTCGGGAGGGGTGACGAGCGCGGCGGCGTGGCGCATCCGGCGGGACCGGCCGTGGCCGCCCGCGATGCGGGTTCCGGCGGGCATGCCCACCGCGAGGTCATCGGTGTCGCCGGGGCCCAGCGCGGACAGCTCGTCGGCGGGCAGGGCGAGCATGAGGTGGGCGAGTCCGGCGGCGGTGACGCGGTGGGTGGTGTCGTGGGCGCGGTGGTCCAGGCGGCAGGTCAGATGGGTGCAATCCTCGTGCGGGACATCGGAGTTGATCGCGTAGAACGGATCTTCGCCGGATCGGACCGCGCAGATCGACAGCATGCGGACAGGGTATCCGTAACATTCCGGCAATACGGACGAAACAGGCAAGATATATCTCGTCCGGCCGCTTGACATCCGAGTGCCCCTGGTCCTTCGGTCTTTTCGACCGGCCGCGCGCGGGTCATCCTGGGTGCATGCCTCGCGGACGGACCCTGACCGAGGATGCGGTGAGTGCGCTCTCGAGGTGGGCGGTCATGGCTCGCCCGGCCGCATGGAGGGGAGCGGGCGAGCGGAGCGTACGGCTCAGGATGAACGCCCCCTCGAGAGCGCACAACATCGCCAGCAGCAGCTCACGCCGGATCGTGTGGTCGAAATCGATGACGCCCATGTGCTGTCGATGCTCGATCGGCCCGAGGCAATGACGACGGCGATGAGCGATTTCCTGCTCGGTTGAGGCCGATTGGCCCCGTGTGGATCGGTCAGCCGAACAGCGCCTGCAGTGGCGTGTCGCGGCCACCACGCCGAAGTATCGCAGCTGACGCAGCTCCACTCGGTCCACCTTCCTCCGGGTGACGTGACACGGCCCCGGCTGGCAGGCTGCCAGCCGGGGCCGTGTGGTTCGAATCGACGACGTCTACGGGCTATTGCTGCTCGATCGGCCCGTGGCCGTCGCGAAGGCGATCACCGATTTCCGGGTCGCTAGTAGTACCAGCGGCGTCCGCCGACCGGGCGGCCGATGCCGCCGAGCAGGGCGAGGACCGCGCCGACCACCGCGAGGATGATGCCGAGGGTGGTCAGGATTCCGATGCCGAGCAGGTAGCCCGCGATGATGAGGATGATGCCGAGGATGATCATGATGTGCTCCGTGCGTGGTCAGGGTTGCGGTTGGGCGCCGCGGGGCGGCTGATTGCCGGATGGGCGCCGCAGGAATGGGTTGCGGGACCACACCGGCTGCTGCGCGGGTGACGGCGGCGGCGGGGTGTTCGCGAGATCCTTACGCGCGGCATTCATCTCGCGCCGGGACTGGCGTAGTTCGCGGCGGATCTGCGCGTGCCGCCGTGCCGAGGAGAGTCCTCCGGCCAGCAGCAGGGCCAGGCCGAGCATGCCGACGGCGCCGAGCGCGATGCCCGCGGCGAACAGCTCGCCCTGCGAGGGCGCGAAATGCTGGTTGAAGACGGTGAAGTCGCTCGACAGCAGGTGAGCGTCGCCGGAATTCGCCACCACGGCGGCGACGCCGACGATCACCGCGGCGATCAGAACGATCAACCCGATGAGTACGATCATGACAGTTCCCAATTCCCAACGTTGTTGGACGTTATGTCCCGGCAATGCCCGCTGGCGAGCCGGTCAAACCAAGGTTTGACGACACGCGGACGTGCTATGCGATCCACGAACGCCCCTCGAGCCTGGGAGATCTCATGAGCACCTACACCTTCGAATTGCCGGAATTCGCCACCGACGCCGACCTCGCCGAGCGCACGCTGCGTCGTTTGGACACCACGAGCGGGGTGGACGTGGACCCGGGGTCGGAGACGATCACGGTCACCTCGTCGCTGCCGCACTCCGAGGTGCTCGAGATCATCCGGGATGCCGGGGTCTCGGCGCGGTAACCGGGCGGCGATGGTGCCGAAACGGTGTGCCGCTACGGTTGATTCGTGCCGAGGAATCCCTTGCCCGCGCTAGGTCGGGCCATTGCGCGCCGCCCGCTGGTGATGCGGGCGGCGCCCGCGATCGTGCTGCTCGAGCGCCTCGTCCGCCGCCTGACCCGCGGCCGCCGCGGCGTCCTGGATCTGGCCGGTCTGCCCTCGATCGAACTCACCGTCCTCGGCCGCAAATCCGGCCTGCCCCGTACGGTCGCACTGCTCTACGTCCCCGACGGTCCCGACACCTACCTGCTGGTCGGCTCGAACTGGGGCCGCCCGAAACACCCGGCCTGGTCGGCCAACCTCAACGCCGCAGACCACGCCGAACTGCACAGCGGGGGAGAGCGTTTCAAGGTCCGCGTCCGCCGCCTCACCGGCCCCGAGCGGGCGGCCGCATGGGAGCGCGCCGTGGCGTACTGGCCCGGCTACACCATGGAGGCCCGCCTCGCCCGCCCTCGCGAGTTTCGCCTGTTCGAGCTGACACGCATTTGACCCTTGCCCCGGGCGCTGGGCGCCCGGGGCAAGGGAATCGGGGGCTGCGCTGGCGACGGAACTGAGCGCTGCGCTGGCGGGGAATCGAGGGGGCTGAATGGAAAGTGGATACGTGAGGAGGGCGGCCGGTTCGAGACCGGCCGCCCTCCTTGGGGTTTGGGTTAGCGGTGGAGGCGGGTGCGGGCGGTGTCGGCCAGGTCCTCGGTGCGGGACTGGGCGCGGTCGGCGAGGTGGGCGCCGCGGGACTTGGCCTGTTTGGTGAGTTTGGTGGTGCGGGTTTGGGCTTGGGCGGCCAGTTCGGCGCTGCGGGCCTGGGCCTCCTCGGCCAGTTCGGCGAGTTTGGCGGCGCGGGCCTCGGCCTTGTCGGCGAGTTTGACGGCGCGGCGGCGGGCGCGGCCGGTGAGTTGGGTGCCGCGGTCGGAGGCGAGTTCGGCGAGGTCCGAACCGCGGGACTGGGCGCGGTCGGCGAACTCCGAGCCACGTTCCTGGGCGAGTTCGGCCAGGTGGGCGGCGCGTTTCTTGGCGGCTTCGGCGAGTTCGGGGCCGCGGTCCTGGGCGATTTCGACCAGGTGCGCTCCGCGTTTCTTGGCGGCTTCGGCGAGTTCGGGGCCGCGGTCCTGGGCGATTTCGACCAGGTGCGCTCCGCGCTTCTTGGCCGCCTCGGCCCAGTCGGGGCCGCGATCCTGCACGGTCTCCACCAGCTCCGCGCCGCGGTGGCGGGCCACCTCCGTGATTTCGGCGCCCTTCTCGGCGGCCACCTCGGCCAGCTCGCGGCCGCGAGAGGCCTGTTGTGCCAAGCGATCTCGCAGCGTATCGCTCGCGGTGGCGCCGAACGGGAGGGCGGCGGCCGCCTTGCGGGCGGCCCGGCGACCGCGCCAGCCCAGCGACGGTTTGCCCTCGGTATCGGCCGCGGCGATCATCAGCCCGCCCAGCAGGCCCAGATCCTTCAGGAACGCCACCCGCTTCGCGTCGCGGCGGGCCGGATCCTGCTCATTCCAGAAGTCCTGCTCGGTGACGGTCGCGGGCACGACCGTGGCGGCCAGCACCAGCGCCGACAATCGCGGCATCCGGCCCAGCGCCAGCAGCACCCCGGCGCCGACCTGCGCCGCGGCATTGATGCGGACGACCTTGCCGGGATCGGACGGGAGTTTGGCGGCTACCTGCTCCGGCAGCTTCTGCTCGCCTTGGGAGACCAGCGCGGTGGCGGCCTTCGCCCGTGGCTCGGGATGCATCAGCGTGTCCACCCCGTCGACGACGAAGGCGGTGGCCAGCAGCGGGCGGGCCAGTCGGCGGATCAACATGACAAGAACCCTTTCCTCGATGGCTGTTTCGGCGAGTTCCCGCAGTTGTGCGCGCCAAACGCGGACGTGCCCGTTGGTCCTCAGGGAACGACGGTCACCGGCCAGCGTCCGGCCTTGACCAACCGTACCGCCACCGAGCCGATGAGGCGGTGACCCGTCTTCTCCGACGCGCCGACCACCACCATGTCCGCCTTGAGCTCGTCGGCCGCCTCGGCCAATCCGGTGAAGGCGTCCCCGCGGCGGGTCAGGAATTTCCAGCGACCCTGGAAAACATCCTTGACGCGCTCGGCGTGGTCGTGGATCTCGCGCGCCAGATCCTCGGCCACCTCCTGGGTGACCCCCTGCACATCCGCGCCGTAGGCGCCCGCCATCGCCATGTAGGGCTGCACGTAAACGATTGTCAGCAGGGCGTTCTGGCGGCGGGCGAGCCCGGCGGCGTAGGCGGCGGCGCGCCACGAGGAGTCGGAACCGTCGACGCCGACCATGATCACGCGCGGTCCGTCGGTGCCCAATTCGAAGCCCGACCCGCTCGGTGCCCATTCCGGGGTAATCTCCTCGGTCACGCTGTCGAGCCTAGAGCAGCCGTGGCTACTGTCGGGGTATGGGCGAAATTCGACGACCGATCGCCGTGATGGGCGTGTCCGGAGCCGGGAAGACGACCGTGGGGGTGCGCCTGGCGGCCGCGCTCGGCGTGGAGTACGCGGAGGGGGACGACTTCCACCCCGCGGCGAATGTGGCGAAGATGTCCGCCGGAACCCCCCTCGACGACGCCGACCGCGCGCCCTGGCTGGACGCCATCGCCGACTGGCTCGTCGCCCGCCGCGGCCGTGGTGGCGTGGTCACCTGCTCGGCGCTCAAGCGCCGCTATCGCGATCGGCTGCGCGCGGCCGCGCCGGATCTGTTCCTGGTCTACCTGGATGTGCCGCGCGCGGAGCTGGAACGCCGATTGACCGTGCGCACCGGGCATTTCATGAAGGTGCAGCTGCTGGAATCCCAGCTGGCCGCCCTCGAGCCGCCGACACCCGACGAGCCGGGTATCACCGTCGACGGCACCGCGGGCGTCGACGCCGTGGTCGAACAGGTGCGCGCGGCCCTGGCGTCCCAGCCCGAATAGTGTGCGCGCGGTGATCATTTCAGTGCTCGAGCTTGCGGAGCAGATCCCGCAGCGCCCGTAAGTCCCTGGGGGGCAACGCCGCCAGCGGTTCGGGAGCCGGATCGGGCGTCGCGGCCGCCTCGGCCACCACCGCGCGCCCCGCATCGGTGATCGACACCAGTTTGGAGCGCCGGTTGCCCGGGTCGATCGCGCGCACCACCAGTCCGCGCTCCTCGAGATCGTTGACGGTGACCGTGGTGGCGGGGGCGTCCATGGTCGCCGCCTGCGCCAGCTGCTGCAACGTCATCGGGCCCGAGCGCAGTCGGCGCAGCACACGAATCCTGCTGAAGGGCAGGCCCGTTCGCTCGATGACCGCCCGCTTCCAGGTGTCGCGGGTGTCCATCACCAGATGGGTCAGCAGCCGCCAGACCTCGTCGGGGGTGGGGGAGTCATCCGGCATGGGCGGGCACCTTCTGTTCGAGCAAGGGAGCGACCCGGTCGCGCGAACGTGCGGCCCACCGGGTGTTGGCGGCCACGCCCAGGGCGACGATGCCCATCGCCAGCCCGGCCAGCACCCACCACAGGCTCGCGCCCGTCAACAGCCCACACAATGCCACACCCAGACTCACGCCCACTTGCCGACTGGTGGAGGCCACCGCCGCGGCCGCACCCGCCCGGTCCAGCGGCATCCCGCTCACCGCGGCGGTGGTGATGGGCGCGTTGACCAGGCCGAAGCCCATGCCGAAGGTGGCGAACATGATTATCAGCTGCCACACCGGCGTGTCCGGTCGCAGCGTGGTGAGCATGACCGCGGCCGCCGCCATCAGCGTGCCCGAGGCCAGCAGCGAGGGCCGGGTGCCGTAGCGGCCCACCAGCCGTCCCGACAGCGGCGAAAAGACCAGTACCCCCGCCGCCATCGGCAGATACAGCAGACCGGTGTGCACCGCCGAAAAGTGCCGCGTCCCTTGCAGATACAGCGACGCGCTGAACAGGAACGCGCCCAGCCCCGCGAACGCGCACACCGCCGTCACCGTGGCGGCGGCGAAGGGAATACTGCGGAAGAAGCGCAGATCGATGAACGGCGACCGATGCCGCGCCTCGTAGCAGACGAATCCGCCCAGCGCCACCGCCGTCGCCGCGAAGACCACCGGCCGGTGCTCGATCAAACCGAAGACGAAGGTGAACATCACCACGATGGCCAGCACCTGACCGATCGGATCGATGCCCCGTGCGGTCGCCGACTTCGACTCCGGCACATACACGGTGGTGAGAATCAGCGCCGCGGCGCAGATCGGCAGATTGATCCAGAACACCGACTGCCACCCCAGTACCTCGATCAGCCCGCCCCCGACCATCGGCCCCAGGGCCGTGGAGATGCCGACCACCGCACCCCACACCCCGACCGCGCGGGCGCGCTCGACCTTGCCGGTGAACACGGTGGTGATGATCGACATCGCCACCGGGTTGAGCATCGATCCGCCCACCGCCTGCACGAATCGCGCCCCGATGAGGATTTCGATACTCGGCGCCAGACTGCACAGCAGCGAGCCGAGAGCGAAGGTGCTCAATCCGACGCGGAACACCCGACGGCGGCCGAACCGGTCGGCCGCCGCGCCCGACAGCATGAGCAGGCTGGCCAGGGTGAGGGTGTAGACGTCGACGATCCACTGCAATCGGGGCAACGGCGCGTCCATCTGCTCCCGAATGGTCGGAATCGCGACATTGACGATCGTCGCGTCCATGGACGAGATCAGCAGACTCAGACAGCACGTCACCAGGACGATCGTCTTGCGACGCGCCGTCAGCCCCTCAACAGTTGTAATCACACAACTATTGTGAAACTACAACTATCGATCGGACAACCCCTGTGGGGGAGGTCACTTCGAGACGGCCTCGCTCACCGCGTTCGGACCGTTGTAGGTGCGATCGGGAATCTGCTCGAGCTCTTGGAGCACGTCTCGGTCGGCACCATTGCTGCGGGCCGCCGCTAATAACTCGTCGCGATCGGCCGGGTAGTCGACCCCGCTCAGATACTTCTGGACCTGAATCGGATTGACCATTGTCGGCACTCCTTTCGATTCGTCGGTGCCCGGACGTTGCCGAGGTACCACGCGATCCCGGCCACAAACAGGTTGAGGGCGCGACGCGCGGGTAGCACCGACGGTGACAACGCAACGAGGAAGGAGAACGGCCGTGGCCCAACCCATTACCACCGCCCTCGATCCGGAGCAGCAGCGCATCGCGGGCGAGGCGCTGCGCGGCACGGTGGTCGATCTGATCGACCTGTCGCTGATCGCCAAGCAGGCGCACTGGAACGTGATCGGCCCCCGTTTCCGCACGGTGCATCTGGCCCTGGACGAATTGGTCGCCGCCGCCAGGGAATTCACCGATTCGGCCGCCGAGCGCGCCACCTCGATCGGTGTCAGCCCCGACGGGCGCGCCCGCACCGTCGCCGAACAGTCCGGCGCGGAGGGCTTCGCGGCGGGCTGGCAGCGCGACGACGACGTGGTCGAGGCGATCACCACGAATCTGGCCGCGGTGATCCGCCGGTTGCGCCAGCGCGTCGATGTCACCGAGAAGGCCGATCCGGTCAGCCAGGACCTGCTGATCGCGATCACCGCCCGGCTCGAGCAGCTGCATTGGATGTGGCAGGCCCAATTGAGCTGATTCCGAACGGAAATTCTCTCGCCGGTTCGAAACATTCGATAACACAGACCCGGTAGCGTGCCGGGCATGACGACAGACCGCAGAGCGGAGGCGCCGGGCGCGCCAGTTACCACCGCAACCGGTGAAGAAGAAGGCTACAGCCGGGGGCTCACCCCCCGGACCATCCAGATGATCGCCATCGGCGGCGCGATCGGCACGGGTCTGTTCTACGGGGCGGGCGGTGCGATCGAAAAGGCCGGACCCGCACTGATCCTGTGCTATCTCGCCGCCGGTCTGGCGATCTTCGTGATCATGCGGGCACTCGGCGAGTTGCTGACCTATCGCCCGGTCTCGGGCAGCTTCGCCGAATACGCCAACGAATTCCTGGGTCGCTTCGCCGGATTCGTGACCGGCTGGACCTACTGGGCCGTGTGGGTCGCCACCTGCATGGCCGAGATCACCGTGGCGGGCAAGTATGTGAAGTACTGGTTCGCGGTCCCGGAGTGGCTCACCGCCCTGGTGGTGCTCGCGGTGTTGTTCGCGGCGAACCTGATCTCGGTGAAATTGTTCGGTGAGGGCGAGTTCTGGTTCTCCGCGATCAAGGTGACCGCCATCCTGGCGATGATCCTGATCGGCATCGGCGTACTGACCATCGGCTTCGGGCACGCGGCCAATCCGACCGTGACCAATCTGTGGGCCGACGGCGGGGTGTTCCCGAACGGCTTCGGACAGTCGCTGATGGCGTTGCAGATCGTCGTATTCGCCTACGTCGGCGTGGAACTGGTGGGCGTGACCGCGGGCGAGGCGGCCAATCCGCGCCAGACCCTGCGCAAGGCGATCAACACCCTGCCCTTCCGCATCGGCCTGTTCTATGTGGGCGCGCTCATCGTGATCATGTCGGTGGTGAGCTGGCGCGGCTTCCACGCCGGGCGCAGCCCGTTCGTCGAGGTGTTCTCCCAGATCGGGATTCCGGGCGCGGCGGGGTTGATCAACTTCGTGCTGCTGACCGCGGCGCTGTCGTCGTGCAACTCCGGCATCTACTCGACCGGGCGCATGCTGCGCAGTCTCGCCCTGCGCCAGGAGGCCCCGGCCGCGCTGGGCGGGCTGAGCAGCAGGCATGTTCCGTACATGGGCATCGTGGTGTCGGCGGCGATGATGGTGATCGGCGTGGTCGTGAACGTGATCTCGCCGGACAAGGCGTTCGCCTACATCACCTCGGTCAGCACCATGGGCATCATCTTCGTGTGGGGGATGATCCTGGTCTGCCATCTGCTCTACCGGATCAAGGTGCGCCGCGGTGAGCTGCCCGCCTCCGATTACCGCCTGCCCGGCGCGCCCGTGACCACCGCGTTGGCGCTGGCCTTCCTGGGCCTGGTGGTCGTGCTGCTGTTCTTCACCTCCGACGGGCGCACGGCACTGGTCGTCGGCGTGGTGTGGGCGGTACTGGTGTGCGCGGGCTATCCGCTGGTCAATCGCCTCGTATCGAAGGGGGAGAAGGTCAGTTGACGACCTTGTCCATGATCAACTCCAGCGACCGCACCCGCTCGTCGATGTCGTAGATGCGGGTGTTGAGCATGACCTCGTCGGCCGCGGTGCGGCGCAGCAGATCCTCCAGCTGTCGCCGCACCGTGGCCGGGGAGCCCAGCAGCTGACCCTCGCGCCGCTCGGCGACGAATCGCCGCTCGGCCTCGGTGCCGGGGAAGTTCGCGGTCTGCTCGGGGGTCGGCAGCGGGCCGCGGCGACCCAGCCGCAGCTGCAGGAATGCCAGCTCACTCGGGCGGGCCAGCAGATCGGCCTGCTCGTCGGTGTCGGCGCAGACCGCCGAGACCGCGATCATCGCGTGCGGGCGCTCGAGCCGCGGCGAGGGCCGGAAGTTCTCCCGATACAGCGCGAGCGCGGCCTCGGTGTTCTCGGCGCTGAAGTGGTGGGCGAAGGCGAAGCGCAGCCCGAGCAGCGCGGCCAGCTGCGCGCTGAACCCGCTCGACCCGAGCAGCCAGATCTCCGGCTGCTCGCCGATGCCGGGCACCGCCACGATGCCGTCGGCGCTGTCCCCGTCGAAGTAGCGGATCAGCGCCATCAATTCCTGTGGGAACGATTCGGCGGACAGGCCCTCGGTCGTGCGGCGCAGTGCCAGCGCGGTGGCCTGATCGGTGCCGGGCGCGCGGCCGATGCCCAGGTCGACTCGGCCCGGATGCAGCGCGTGCAGGGTGCCGAACTGCTCGGCCACCACCAGCGGCGCGTGGTTGGGCAGCATCACCCCGCCCGATCCGATCCGGATGGTCGAGGTGGCCGCGGCCAGATGGGCCAGCAACACGGCCGGGGCCGAGCTGGCGATCCCGGGCATATTGTGATGTTCGGCCACCCAGAAGCGGGTGTAGCCGAGTCGTTCGGCCTGCCGGGCGGATTCGGTCGTCGCGCGCAGTCCCTCGCCGACACTGTTTCCGAATTGCACCGGCGCCAGGTCGAGTACGGACAGCGGAACGTCGATCATCAGGCACCTCCGGCCGATGCAACACCGCAATCGTCGGATGTATTTCGGACCTCAGGCCGCGACCGTGCCCGCCCCGATCGCCAGGTAGGCAAGGGTGACCGTAAGCAGGAACCATCCGGCGCCCTGCCAGATCGGCCAGGCCCGCCCCCGCCGCCACACCCGGTACGTCGCGATGAACGCGCCCACCGTCCCGGCCACCAGCACCAGTCCCGGCCCACCGAGAATCACCGCCTGGGCGGCGGTATCGCAGAACGTCCGCTCCGCTCGCGCGCACGGCTCCCGCCGCGCGGCCCACTCGGCGATCACCGCGAACACCAGTGCCGCGGCCGCCAGCACGCACACCGAATACAGCACGACTCGCCGGAACAGCCCCGGGTCGTGCCAGTGCTTCTCGACATCGTCGACCATCTCGATCACCTCCTCACCGGTGGCGATACCCACAGCGCGGGCCGGGCCGACACGTCGGTACGCACGGAGCGCAGCTGGTACGGCACGCTGGTCACCATCACATCGGGCACGAAAAGCAGCCGCGCCTTCAGGCGCAGCGAGCTCTGATTGTGCAGCAGGTTCTCCCACCAGCGACCCACCACGTATTCGGGAATGTAGACCGCGACCACATCGCGCGGATGCGCGCGGCGCACCCGGCGCAGATAGCCGACGATCGGCCCGGTGATCTCCCGATACGGCGATTCGATGATCTTGAGCCGGACGTCCACGTCCGCGCGTTCCCATTCCCGCACCAGGGTGCGGGTGTCGGCCTCGTCGATATCGACCGACAGCGCGGTAAGGGTGTCGGGGCGGGTGGCGCGGGCGAACCGGACGGCCCGCCGCGTCGCGCGGTGCCAGCCCGAGACCAGCACGATCGCGTGCACTCGGCTCGGCAGCGTCTCGGCCTGGTCGAGATCGGCCGTCAGCTCCGCGCGCACTGCCGCGTAGTGCCGGTGAATGCCGCACATGAGCGCGACCAGCACGGGAATCGCGAGCACCACCAGATAGGCGCCGTGGGTGAATTTGGTGAGCAGGACGACGATCAGGACCACGCCGGTGCAACACGCGCCGACGGCGTTGACGAATCGGGCGCGCCGGATACGGCCGCGACCGGCCCGGTCGGTGACCTCGCGCAGGACGCGATTCCAGTGGCGCACCATCGCGATTTGACACAGCGTGAACGAGGTGAAGACGCCGACGATGTAGAGCTGGACGAGCCGGGAGGTCGAGCCGTCGAAGGCGTAGACCAGTGCGCCCGCCACCAGCGCCAGCAGGATGATGCCGTTGGAGAAGGCCAGCCGATTGCCCCGGGTGTGCAGCTGGCGCGGCATGTAACGGCGTTGCGCCAGAATGGAATTCAGCTGTGGGAAGCCGTTGTAAGCGGTATTGGCGGCCAGTACCAGGATCAGCGCCGTGGTGATCATGAGGTAGTAGAAGGCCGGGCTGTGGCCGCCGAAGACCGCCGCGCCGATTTGGGCGATCACCGTCTTCTGCGGGTCGGTGCGGCAGTCGCCGCGAAAGCCGATCAGATCGCAGGGGTTCTCGGCGACCCTGGTGCCTGAGATCATGGCCAGCGCCGTCACGCCGGCGAACATGGCGATCGCCACCGCGCCCATCGCCGCCATCGTGCGGGCGGCATTGCGCGCCTTGGGTTTTCGGAACGCCGGGACGCCATTGGAGATCGCCTCCACGCCGGTGAGCGCGGTGCAGCCGGAGGAGAACGCGCGCAGCAGCAGGAATGCCACACCCGCGGTGGACAGCCCGATCTGCTCGGGACGGATCTCGTACGCGGCGCTCTCGGCCACCGGAGCGTGCCCGCCGAATGTCTGCGCGAGCCCGATCGCCGTCATCGTCAGCACTCCGGCGATGAAACCGTAGGTGGGGATCGCGAACGCCCGCCCGGATTCCCGCACACCGCGCAGATTCATCGCGGTGAGAAAAACGATCACCCCCAGGTCCACAGCCACCCGATAGGGCGCGAGTTCGGGAATCGCGGAAATGATGTTGTCCACCCCGGCGGTCACCGAGACGGCCACGGTCATCACGTAGTCGGTCATCAGCGCCGCGGCCACCACGAGCCCGGCCGTCGCGCCGAGATTCTCCGCGACCACCTCGTAGGAGCCCCCGCCGGACGGATACGCCTGCACCACCTGCCGATACGACAGCACCACCACGCCCAGCAGCACCAGCACCGCCACGGCGACCCACCATGTCAGCCGCAGATAGGCCGTCCCGGCGAGGGCGAGTACCAGCAGGATCTCCTGGGTGGCGTAGGCGACCGAGGACAGCGGGTCGCTGGCGAAGATCGGCAGGGCGATCCGTTTGCGCAGCAGGGTTTCCCCGAGCCGATCGCTGCGGAACGGCTGCCCGAGAATCAGGCGCTTGGCCACATCGATCGGTGAAACCACGGGCGAACACTACGGCCGGGCGGCGGTATCACGGAAACCTGTTAAGGAAAGCTAATCGACTATTTCCCGAATCCGACGCCCACTGCGGCCGCGCTGGCCGTCGAGCACGAGATCGAGCCCGAATCGGAAATTCGCGTCGGCGAGATCCTGGTCGGCATCGGCGGCCGGCGGGGAATCGGCGAGACGACGTGCGGGAAGGGAGGATTCGCGCCGGAGCGGGGGAGGGAAAGGCGGATATCGACAACATTCCGACCGGTAAGTGAAATACTTCCGATCGGCGGGTACGTTGGCGCCCATGCGTACCGAGGGAGATGCCTGGGATATCAACACCGGCGTCGGGTCGACCGCTCTGTTCGTCGCGGCGGCCCGCGCCCTGGCCGCTCGGGAGGCCGAGCCGCTCGCCGTCGATCCGTTCGCCGAGGTGTTCGTGCGGGCCGCCGGTCCGGAATGGGCGGAGCTGCTCGATGGCACCGCGCCCGGGCATCCGTTGCGTGAGCCCGGCTTCGGCCCGGCCTTCGTGACCTTCCAGGCCGCCCGCACCGAATACTTCGACGACTACTTTCACGCCGCCATCGCCGCCGGGGTACGCCAGATCGTACTGCTCGCCGCCGGACTCGACGCCCGCGCCTACCGCCTGCCCTGGCCCGACGGCACGGTCGTCTACGAACTGGACCGCGCGCCGGTACTGCGGTTCAAGCGCGAAACCCTCGCCGCCAACGGCGACAAGCCCCGCGCCGAGCGTCGCGAGGTGGTGGTGGATCTGCGCGAGGACTGGCCGAAGGCCCTGCGCGGGAGTGGCTTCGACCCGGCCGCGCCGACCGCGTGGCTGGTCGAGGGCCTGCTGCCCTATCTTCCGGCCGTCGCGGTGGATCGGCTGTACGCCGATATCGAGGCGATCAGCGCTCCCGGCAGCCGGGTCGCGATCGAACAGATGGATCCGCTCCCCGACCAGGTCCACGCCGCCCTGCTCGCTCGGCCGAACGCCGTCGCGAACAGTCCGGCCGACTGGGCCCGGCTGATCTACAACGAACGACGCGGCGATGCCGCCGATTGGTTCACCGCGCACGGCTGGCGGGCCGAGCGCATCGGCCTGGTGGACTATCTGGCCGCGCGTGGCCGCGGTCCCGGTGACCGGCCCGACGGAGACCAGCCTCCGGTGTCCGCGCTGGTGAGCCTGGTGACGGCGATCCACCCGTGACGTCGATGCCGGGGATTTCGGCACCCCGGCCGGGCGGTGCACCGACCGGCGCTTCGCTGCGGGCACCGGACTCACTCGCTCGCGCCCGACATCGCCGCACGGCATGATGGATGCTTTCGATCACCACTCGTTCACCCTCCGGCCGCACCGCGCGGCCGGGTGCAGGAGTCGCGATGTCCGCATCCATTCCCGAAATCCTTTCCGGCGCACCGCTGACCGCCGTCGGCGTGGCCGTCGTCCGGGCCCGCGAGACCGCGCGGCCCGATCGGCTCTACGCGGATCCGCTCGCGCAGGAGTTCGTCGACGCGGCCGAGGCCGGATATACGGCCCCGGACGCTCCTCCCGGTGCGGCGGAGCTGTGGGCGAATGCGCTCGCCCTCGCCGATGCCGTGTACGAGTCCCGCACCTTGGGTGTCCGGCTGGTCGACGACGAACTGCGCGCCGCGGCCGAGGCGGGCTTCGAACAGGTGGTGTCGCTGGGTGCGGGACTGGATACCTACGCGTTCCGGTTGGAACTGCCGGATTCGTTGCGGCTGTTCGAGGTTGATCTGCCGGGATTGTTCGAATTCAAGGAGGTGGTGCTCGCCGCCGCCGAAGCCGAGCCGTGCTGTGAGCGCATTGTGGTGCCCGCTGATCTACGCGCGGACTGGTCGGCCGCCTTGTTGGACAAGGGTTTCCGGCCCGAGGTTCCGACCACCTGGATAGACCATGTGGTCGGATTTCTGCCCAGGGCGGATGCTCGGCGTGAGATCGTCACGGTGACGGAATTGTCCGCGCCCGCGAGTCGATACGGATTCCCGGTCATTGGCGGCGACGGCTTTGCCGCGGTGGTGCGCGCGGCGCCGGGCGCGGATCGGATTTTTCCGGCACCGTCGGCTCCGTCCGTGGAGACGGGGCCGGGTCCGGATGCCCGGGAATGGCTCGAAAGCCTGGGCTGGCGAACGGATTTCCGGGAGCTGGCCGAGGCCGTAGCGGCCTACGGCCGGGCGGTGCCCGATTCGATACCGCCCGGTACGGGCAATGTGGTCGCCGAGCGGGTCATGCCCCGATGACGGTATTCATGATGGTGCCCGCGCTGGTGATCAGCACGCCGCCGATCAGCGCCCCCGCCACCATCTTCGGCGACTCCAGCCGTCCGCCCTGCCACTTCTCCCAGGCGAAACGCCCACCGGCGTAGATGATCCCGACGGTGCCGGACAGCAGCATGAACCAGGTGAAATAGCGCACCAACTTCAACAGCTTGTCGGCCACCGGTGGGGTCTCCGGGGTGGGATTCATGATCTGGGCGAGGATGATGTCGTGGGCGGTCGTGAGAATCATGGCGGTTCGCTCCGCGTTGCCGGTGGTGCGTCCACCCTCCATGGTAGGAGCATCGATGACGTGACATCGGCGCGGGTGGGGTGCGGAAGCGACTTGCGGTGGCGCGCAGGCCTATTCGTCGTCCAGGCCCGCGGAGAGATAGGCCGCGGCGGCGATCCACTGGCGGCAGCCCAGATGGCGATCGTGGGCGCCCAGGATGGCGCGGGCGCGGCGGTAGGTCAGCTCACGGGGTTCGACGGCGCAGTCACCGATCGCATCGGTGCCATCGATGGAATCGCATGTACCGGAATGCTGAAGCATTTGAGTCATGGGACGCCTCTAACCGCTCGCTGGGGCAACGGTGGCGACGCTGGCGCGGGGCTCCCATGCGATCCGGCGCTGACCGGCCATCCTCGTCGAATAAAAGCTTAGGCCGGTGGACTGTGCAGATGCAAGCACATCTGCACAGTCACAAACGCGTGTCCCGGTGGTTGTGCGCGGGTCCGATCAGGGTTTGCGGGCCACCCCGCCGTAGGCGGCGATCTCGCGCACCTTGGCCAGCTCGATCTCCGGTCGCCGCCAGTGCGTGATCGGGCCGAAGCCGGGCTCGAGCAGTTCCAGGCCGTCGAAGACGGCGCGCAGCTGATCCTGGGTGCGTGGGTAGTACGGGACGCCGCCGGATTTCGCGTACTCCTCGCACATGCGAACGTAGTACTGGCTGTCGGTGGTGCCGTCCCAGTAGACCAGATAGCTGCCGCTGGGCACGGCGGCCAGGACCGTGTGCACGATCCGCAGCAGATCCTCGTAGGTTGGGGCGTGGCCGAGCACGCCCATGAACATCACCCCGATCGGCTGGGTGAAGTTCAGGATGTTGCGGGCCTCGTCGAGGATCCGCTCGGGGTTGTTGAAGTCGGCCTCTATATATGTGGTCACGCCCTCGTCGGTGGTGCTGGTCAGCAGCGCCCGCGCATGGGTGAGCACGAGCGGATCGTTGTCGACGTAGACGACCCGGGCGTCGGGCACGATCGACTGCGCGACCTCGTGGGTGTTCTGCATGGTGGGCAGGCCCGTTCCGATGTCGAGGAACTGGCGGATACCGGCCTCACCGGCCAGATGGGTGACGGCGCGGATCAGGAATCGGCGGCTCTCGGTGGCCATGGCGCCGATATCCGGATCGATCTCCAGGCTGGCGTCGCCGACCTGGCGATCGATGTCGTAATTGTCCTTACCGCCCATCCAATAGTTCCAGATCCGAGCGGAATGTGGGATGTCGGTGCGGATCTCGGTGTTGTGCCCTGCTGGCATGAGTCGGCTCCTCGTCGAGAACCCGGCCACGCCCCCGGCGTGCCGCCGGGACGCGCGCGGGTGGATGGGTCTGATGTGCAGTGACAGTACAAGATTCAGCTAATCGGGACAGCGGGGATGGACGTCTTCGATGCGTACTGGTATCGAAAAATTACCGACTGGTCGGCCGGTCTTCACGGAATCCTCAGGGCAACCCGCGAACATGACAGATCAAGATTAAAGCCGTTGTCGCGCAGATGGTTCCGGTGGTCCGAAGGGGTCGATCTCCCGCAACCCGCGTGCTATCGTTTGCATTGTCGGTTTCAAATGCAAGAACAGTTGCGCGAACAGATGCAAGCACTGGCCCTCCGCCGCAAGCGCCGGGCCTCCATGAGCAGGAGACAGCAATGACCGATATGACAGCCATGGGTTCCGAACAGCCGTCTGGCCTGGCGTGGCGCAAGAGCACGTTCAGCAACCCCAGCGGAAATTGTGTCGAATTGGCCGATATGCCCAACGGACTGGTCGCGATGCGCAATTCGCGTGATCCGGAGGGGGCGGTCCTCGTGTACACCCGTCCGGAGATCGACGCATTCCTGCGCGGCGCGAAGGGTGGGGAGTTCGACGATCTGGCCGTGTGAGCGGTAGCATTGGCTTTCGGCGCGGTGTGGTACGCGACGAGGCGGTTGCGACCTGCACTGCCGGTGATCGTCGAGCATCGGAGTTGACCTCATGATCGCAGAGCCCGTCCGGATCGGCCGTGTGGAATCGCTTGTCGCCGATCGCGGTCCGACCGCGCTTCGGATCGCGGTCGGTGGTCAGCTCCGCAAACTCCGGGAAGAAGCCAAAATCACGCGTGAGGCCGCGGGTGAGTACATCCGCGGCTCGCACGCGAAGATCAGTCGGCTCGAGTTGGGTCGGACCGGCTTCAAGGAACGCGACATTCGGGATCTTCTGACGCTCTACGGCGTCCACGATCCCGAACAGCGCGAGATGTTCCTGGATCTCGTTCGCAAGGCGAACCAGCCCGGGTGGTGGCATCGCTACAGTGATCTGCTGCCACCCTGGTTCGAGACCTATCTCGGTCTCGAACACGCCGCCAAGGCGATTCGCAGCTTCGAGGGGCAATTGGTCCCGGGGCTGTTGCAGACCGACGACTACGCCCGCGCCGTGGTGGCCCTCGGCCATGAGAACTC
The DNA here is from genome assembly GCF_023740735.1 of Nocardia sp. CDC159. Lineage (GTDB taxonomy): Bacteria > Actinomycetota > Actinomycetes > Mycobacteriales > Mycobacteriaceae > Nocardia > Nocardia pulmonis. The sequence goes on along the minus strand of NZ_JAMRXH010000001.1, from coordinate 534,627 downwards.
CGAGACGGCGCGGCGGGTCGAACTGCGCAGAAAGCGCCAGGAAATCCTGGACCGGCGCGGCGGTCCGACGTTGTGGGCGGTCATCGACGAGGCCGTACTGCACCGGCCGATCGGGGGCCGCGAGGTGTTGCGCGCGCAGATTCGGCATCTGTTGGACATGGCGAGCAGGCCGAATGTCACCATTCAGGTGCTGCCCTATGCGGCGGGCGGACATGCGGCGGCGGGCAGTTCCTTCACCATGCTTCGATTTGCCGAGCCGGAATTGCCCGATATCGTGTATATCGAGCAGTTGACCAGTGCGCTGTATCTGGATCGCCAGCAGGATCTGGAACTGTACCGCCAGGTCATGGACCGGCTCAGCGTGCAGGCCGAGGCGCCGGATCGCTCGCGGAAGGTTATGGAAAAGGTCGCGGACTCGCTGTAATTCGCCCCACTCCGCAATACGTCGCCCGATGAGCCACGCAGACGACTCGAGCGGCCGTCGGCTTGTGGCCGACGGCCGCTCGAACCGTGGGTGACCGCTGGTACTGCCGGGTTTACTGCCGGATACAGCTGGAAGCGATGCGCCAGAAGGCATCCGGTTGCATCGAATGAAAATCCCAATCGTTCACCATCGCGTGTGCGGTGGTGACGATTCGGTCTATATCGAAATCGTCGCGTGTGGCCGCGCCGGTGGACTCGACCGCGTCGATCACGAAACGTGTTGCGGTTTCCCGCGAATAAATGTGCTGCTCGGTCCGGTTTCTGTCCATAATTCCGAGCCGGCCGAGGTCCATTGGCTGGTTCATGCGAACGCCCCTGACGCCAGGCCGAGAGCTAACCGATGGCGAAATATGGCCCCGGGTCAACCCTGCGGCTCCCTGGTAGTCCCCTGTACTGCCTTGACAGGATGAGTCTAGGTCGGTGCAAGGAGCAGATGCAAGTACATCTGCAACTTCTAATATGCAGTCGCAGTGTGGATTTGGGCTGCTGAGCGGTTGCTATTCGATTTTCGTGGTACTCCTGCGGACCACTCCCGGGATCGGCGTCGTGGTTGTCTGGGTGCGCGGGGAGTTTCGAATCTTGTTCCAGATATTTGCGGACCGTTACGCGCTGTTCGTCTTCGTGGTATCTGGGGTGTGGCCGACACGGCGTGTCGGCACATTCGCGGCATCTTCCGCCCCGGTGGGCGGATATTCCGCTGCGGGCCGTGACCAGCATCGATCCGGTTCCGGCGCAACACGATCGGAAGTACCGGCCTGCCGGTTCGCCGAGATCGCGACGAGTGCCGAGCCGCGGCGATCCACCGGACGCATATCTGTCCGCCCTGTCCGCCGCTGGGAACCGGCCACCATCCGCTTCGCGAGACCCGCTGGCTCGCCCCGCCCGGGCCGTGGTGGCGCACCCGTCCGGCCAGCGCCACCCTGACCATCGGGATCCGCCGCAACAACCGCTCGATTCGAGCCCGCGGGCGGTGCGGTGTTCCTGGGTGGAGCGAGCGCGGCGGCCCCGGGAGGACATCCGGACGGTCACGCGCCGAGGCATGGCCTAGGCGACCGCCACGCGCCCACGAGCGGCCGGGGTAGGTCCGGGTAGCGTTCGGCCGGGCCGACGGCGCTCAGTGGCCGCCAGGGTCGCGTAATCGGTCCTCGGTGCGGGACTTGACCCGGCGGTGCTCGGCGACAACCAGAACGACGCCACCGACCAGGCAGACGACCGCCACGATCGCCCCGACCAGGGTCCAGCCGGGGAAGCCGTACCCCGCCGCCGCGAGCGTGGCGGCCAGGGCGACCACACCGATCGCGAGTAGCGACAGGCCCGGCCAGTTGCGGGCGTCGGCGACCGATTCGCCCGCCCGGGAGCGGAAGGTGCGCCCGGCATCCGGGCGGTAGTCGCCCGAGCGCTCCGGGAAGGAGGCGGGGGTCATCGGGGCCATCCGCTGGGTCTCGGCGGGTGGGTGGGGTTCGTACCCGGCGCGCGGCGCGGTGGCGCCGGGATCGGTGCCGCGAAAACCGGCCGGTTCGTTGGGGGTGGCCATCAGCGGCCCTCCTTCGGATCTGGACGTGCGCGGAGTTCGGCAGCGCGGCGTATCAGCCGCGAAACCGCCTGGACGACCGCGTCGTCGGTGATGCCGTCCAAGCATGGGTGCCCCGGGATCGGGCAGGTGCGGGCGCGGGTGCCCGCGCAGGCGGCGTGCTGGTCGCCGAGCAGGATCATCGGCACGCCGTAGGGCGCCCAGCGGCACGCGGGCACGACCGGTGCGAACAGCGAGACCACCGGGGTGCCGACCGCCGCGGCCAGATGGGCCGGGCCGGTGTTGGGCGCGACGACGACCGACGCGTCGCGCAGCACCGCGGCCAGGGTGGCGGTATCGGTGCGCCCGCCCAGGTCGAGCGCGTGCGAATCCGCCACGGCGGCGGTCAGTTCGCGTTCGTCGGGCCCGCCGGTCACCACCACCCGGTGCCCGGCCGCGGCCAGCGCCGCGACCAGGGCGCGGCTGCGCCGCGGCGACATGCACCGGGCCGGGACGGCCGCGCCGGGATGGACGACCAGATACCCGGTGCCGCCGGTGAGTTCATCGACCTCGGGCAGCAGGTCCGCACGCACCGCCAGCCGGCGCCCAACCGGTGGATATCCGGCGGCGGACGAAAGTGACAGCGCCCGTTCGGTTTCCGGGATGTCGTCGTCGACCCCGTGCCGCACGTCCAGCAGCGAACCCGGATAGTCCACACTGATCGCGCTGATCCGCGCCACCCCGGCCAGTCGCAGCAGCAACGCCAGCGGCAGCGGCGACTGATGGAACGAGGTGAACACGATCGCCTCGTCGGGCAGCTTGTCGCGCAGCGACTCCAGCAACCCGCGCACGCTGTCCTGGATCGAGCGCGGCGGCACGAAATCCACCCAGGCGGCATGGAATTCGACGACCCGGTCCACGCCCGGCAGCAACTCCGCGGCGGCGCGCCCGCGCGGTCCGGCCAGGAACGTCACGGTGTCCGCGCGGGCCGCAACGGCGCGCACGGCGGGTCCGGTCAGCAACACGTCGCCCGCACTGTCGAGCCGGGCCACCAGGACATGCCCGCGACCGGACGGCGCGGGCGCGGTGGGGGACGGGCGGTCGGTCATACCGTGGCCCGGCGGGCGGTGGCGGCCTGTTCGGTGAGCAGGCGGTCCCAGCGGCGGACGAAGGGGGCGATGCCGAAATTGGCCTGGGCCCAGTGCCGGGCGGATTTGCCGGTGAGTTCGGCGAACACCGGTTCGGCGATGAACTGGCGGACGGCCTCGGCGAGGATATCGGGATCGGTGGAGACCACCCCGGCCTCGGCGGGCACCGAGGCCGAGGCCTCGGTGGTGCCGACCGCCACGACGGGCATGCCCAGGTACATGGCCTCGATGACCGACATGCCCAGCGAGGTCCAGCGCGGGGTGTGCAGGAAGACGCGGTGGCGGCCGAGTTCGCGGTGCAGGGTGGCCTGGGTGAGATCGCCGCAGCCGCTGATGCGGTCGGGGGTGCGGTTCAGTACGGTGTGCAAAGTGTCGGTGCCGATGCCGTAGACGTCGATCGGGGCGGCGTCGGACAGGTCCGCCAGCAGATCGGTGCCGGTGACGCGCCAGCGGCGGACCGGTTCGTTGATCGTCGTTGCCGCGCGCGGCATCTCGCCGGTGTAGAGGTAGCCCGGATCGATGACGCCGTGCGGAATCACCCGGGTCGGGCAGCGGCCGTTGTCCCACATCAGGCGATTGAAGTTGGTGACGTGCACCAGCGGGATATCGGTGTGGTCGGCCAGCGGATGCCGGGTGGTGGCCGCATGCTCGCGCGGGGTGTTGTGCTCGACGTACAGCGCGGGCAGCTCGCTGCCCGGGACGCGGCCCAGCCATTCGCGGACCAGCTCGAGTTCGCGCGGGCGCTGCAGCAGCACCACATCGATCTCGGCGTCGCGCAGCGCGGCGGGCGCGACCTCCACCACGCGATCCGGCCACGGCCGACCGCAGCGGCCGCGCGCCCACTCGCCGAGCGCCGGATCGGTCGGCAGCAGATAGTTGTGCCTGCCCTGCACGAACGAGGTGGTCCAGGAGCCGTGCACATGCCACAGCAGGACATTGAGCGTGCGGGACTGCGGATCGGTTGGGGGAACGCTCATGTTGCGCGAGTGCCCGGTGCGCCTGGGGTGAAACTCACCCGTGACCGGCGTGCTCCATGGGCTCGCTCTCTGCTCCCGGCCCGCGACCGCTCCCTTCTCCCAAGCCGCGACCGCCTCCTTCTCCCGGCGCGCCGTCCGTCTCTCCTTCTCCCGGCACGCCGTCCGTCTCTCCTTCTCCCGGCACGCTTTTCGCCGGGACGGCCAATTCGTACACCGCGAACGCCGCCCGGATGACCGGTTGGGCGACATTGCGCACCCGGATGCCGCCGGGTGTGGTGCCCCGCTCGGTGCCCGCGTGCGCGTGCCCGTGCACCGCCAATTGCACACCGCAGCAGTCGATCGCCTCGCCCAGCAGATAGGAGCCCAGGAACGGATAGATCTCGCGCGGCTCGCCGTGCAGGGTGTCGCTGACGGGGGAGTAATGGGTGAGCGCCACCCGCACGTCGACATCCAGCCCGGCCAGCGACGTGCGCAGGCCATCGGCGAGATCCACGGTGTGCGAGGCGAATTCGCGCATGATGCGCTCACCGAACGCGCTCGCGCACTTGCCCGCGAAGCCACCGCCGAACCCCTTGGTGCCCGCCACCCCGAGGGTGTGCCCGCCCGCGGTGACGGTGGTCGCCTCGCCCTCGAGCACCGTGATGCCGTGGTCGCTCAGCAGTGCGGCGATCTCGTCCTGGGCATCGCTGTGATGATCGTGATTGCCCAGCACCGCGATCACCGGCACGCCCAGCTCCGCGAATTCGGTTGCCACCACGCGTGCCTCGTCCACCGTGCCGTGCCGGGTGAGATCGCCGGCCAGCAGCAGCACGTCGGCGCAGTCGGGCAGCTCCGCCAGCGCGGGCCGCAGGGTCCCCGCCGAATCCTGGCCCAGATGCACATCACCCACCGCGGCGACCCGCACGCACGGGCCCGCGCCGTCAGCCGAGGTGTTCATGATCGGTGGGTGCGGTCGCATTGGAGACGCGAACATCGTTGTGCACCCGCAGTTTCGGGGCGTGTTCGCGCACGACGTCCTCGAGCTGCCGGCGGCGCTGCTCGGTGCTCACCTCGCCGTCGAGCACCACCACATCACCCCGAATCGTCACGTGCACACCGAGTTCCGCGGTGCGCGGATCCTCGGCGAAGGCGCGGCGCAGATTCGCCACCAGATACTGCGGCAGCACGTCGCCGCCCGGATCGTCCATCACGGTGCCTCCCTTGTCGGTGATGCCCAGATCGTCGAGCAGGCTCAGAAAGGCGCGGGCGTACGGGGACATGCAGGTCTCCTCGCGCACCCGGGGCCAGTCCACCTGTTCACGCAGCCCGCGCGCGATATGCAGCAGTTTGGTGAAGTCCAGCCGGTGCGGGTCGAGCACCATGAGCTTGTCCACCATCAGATCGGTGCAGCTGACCACGGGCGCCGCGGTCGGCCCGATCCGCATCCACGTGGCGCGCGCGAGCATTTCGTCGCTGACGGTGCGGTAGTTGGGCCGAAAGATGATGTCCACCAGCGTGTCACCGTCGTAGGCCTTGGTGAGCCAGTCCTCGGCCGGATCCACCAGCCGCAGCCCCGCCGCCGACAGCGCCTGTCGCGCCCGGTCGACGTCGACGGGTTTGACGAAGACGTCCACATCGTGTTCCGAGGCGGGTCCGCCGCGTGCGAAGACCGCCCAGCCGCCCGCCACCGCGAAGGGGACCTCCGCGTCCAACAGGGTGTTCACCACGCGCGTGAGAGTTTGCAACAGCTGGTCGATCGGCGTGGGCATGGCTTGGATCTACCCCGGTGCGCGGCGGTTAATCGCCTGCGGCGGGCGCCAGTGCCGTCGTGGCCGGGCCCTCCAGCACGGTGCCGTCGGGGGCGAATCGGGAGCCGTGCAGCGGGCAGTCCCAGGAACTTTCGGCATCGTTCCACGCGACGATGCCGCCCAGATGCGGGCATACGGCCGACAGCCGCCGGGTCTGCCCGTCCACGGTGCTGACCGCGCACGGCCGCAGGCCGCGGCGCTCCAACCGGCCCGAGCCCTCCGCGGGCGCGGTATCGGCCTGCGCGCCGGTGACGCGGCGGGCGATCGGGGCCGCCAGCGCCGACAGCCAGCCCTTCGAAAACCGCAGTGCCACTTCGCCGTTGTCACGCACCGCGGTCGGCAACGCGGCCAGCTCCCGCGGATTCCAGGTGTCGAAGACCGACTGCCAGGGCGAGGGTTTGCCGACGATGCGCCCGACCAGGGTGTGCGCCGCGGCGACCGCGTTGGCCAGCCCCCATTTGGCATAGCCGGTGGCGACCAGGATGCGATCGTGGCCCGGCAGAATCGGCCCGGCATAGGGCAGCTCGCCGCTGGGCCGGTAGTCCTGGGCCGACCAGCGGTACACCGGTTCGGCGTCGGGGAACCAGCGCTGGGTCCACGCGACCACGTCGTCGGCGTGCGCGTGGGCGTCGTTCGTGCGGCCCACCCCGTGCCCGCTGCCGCCCACCAGCAGCAGATCGCCGTGCTCGGAGGGGCAGTAGCGCAGCGAGCGCACCGGGGAGTCGGCGCTGAGATACATCCCGCGCGGGGGTCGCTGGACCGCGAACGCGGCCGCGTAGGAGCGCTGCGGGTTGAGCCGGGCGAAGAAGCCGCCCCGGTCGAGAATCGGTGTGCCCGTTGCCAGGACGACCGTGCGCGCGGCGACCTCGCCGTGTTCGGTGCGCAGCACGTGGTCGTCACCGTCGCGGCTGTGCATGCTCTGCACCCGGGTGCCCTCGAAGATCGGGACCCCGCGCGCGTCCAGGTCGGCGGCCAGCGCATCGATCACATCGATGGCGTCGAGCTGCACCTGATTCTCCAGCCGGACCGCGCCGTACTGCGGGAACGGCACGTCCAGATCGGTGACGAATTCGGTCTCGAGCCCGGCCTTGCGGGTGGCCGCCAGTTCGGCGCGCACCGCGCTCAGACCGGATTCGGTCTGGGCGTAGGTGTAGGCGGCCTCGCGCTGGACGGGAATCTCGTGTTCGGCGCAATAGGCGACCAACCAGTGCTGGCCCGCGCGGTTGGCGTCGGTGTATTCGCGCAGCACCCGCTCGGAGTGACGGTGGGCGATCGCGGAGGCCCGGGTGCCCTGCAGCAGGCTCACCTTGCCGGTCGTATTGCCGGTGGTGACCGAGCCCAGCCGACGGGCCTCGACCACGGCCGCCGCCACGCCCTGCTCGGCCAGCAACAGGGCGGTGACCAGGCCGGTGAGGCCGCCGCCGACGACCACGACATCGAAGCGCCGACCGGGGGTGAGCGGCGGGTGGGCCGGGGGACGGTGGGTGTTCAGCCAGATCGAAGTCATGTGCCCGGGTTGCCCGGCTTGCCCGGACGGAAACGCGCCGCCGATTGACCGCGCCGTCGCGGGGTACGCACATAGCACAGGAGCAGCCGAGACGAAAGGTGTCTGCGATGCCCAAGACCGACAAGCGGGGTGCTCCGAAGCAGTCGGAGCTGCCCAGCACCCTGCGCAAGTCCGAGAAGCACGCGCAGCGGATCTTCGCCGAGGCGCACGATGCGGCGCTGGCGGAGTACGGCAGCGAGCAGCGCGCGCACCGGGTGGCCTATGCCGCGCTCAAGCACAGCTACGAGAAGGTCGGCGACCACTGGGAGGCCAAGCGCAAGCGCGGGCCCTCCGATGAACGCGCCGAGCACGGCGGCCCGAACGCCCGGGGTGCGACCGCCGAGGGCGTGGACGCCAACGCGTCCAAACAGCATCTGCTCGACATCGCCAAGCGCCTCGAGATCTCCGGCCGCTGGAAGATGACCAAGGCTCAGTTGGTGGACGCGATCAAGAAATACAACCGCCGGGCCCGCTCCCGCGGTCGGCGCCGGCCGACACCGGGCAAGTGAGCGAGACCGCCGATCCGCCGACCGGTGATCGGATCTGGAACTGGGAGACCCGCCACGAAACCGAAACCCAGCGGCTGGACCGGAATTGGGCCTCGCTGATCCAGGAGACCCGGGTGGTGCAGACCGGGGTGCAACTGCTGACCGGGTTCCTGCTGACGCTGCCGTTCCAGGCGCGCTTCGCCGCGGTGGTCACCTCGTGGATGCGGTGGGTGTATCTGGGCACGGTCGCTGCCTCGATCGGGGCGACGGTGTTCCTGGTGGGCCCGGTGTCGGCGCACCGCATCCTGTTTCGCCGCCATCAGCTCGCGCGGGTGGTGGCGACGGCGCACGTGTACGCCATGGTGGGAATGGCGCTGCTCGGCGCGGCCCTGACAGGGGTGGCGGTGCTGATCTTCGACGTGGTCGCCGGGACGGGAGCGGCCGTGGCGGCCGGAATCGTCTGCGCGATGGTGTTCGTGCTGGTGTGGGTGGTGCATCCGTGGCTGCAGCGGCGCGGGACGCGGGTGTCGGTGGAGTGAGTCGACGGTGGCCTGGATCACGTTGCTGGGCAGCGCGTTTCCTCGACCTACGCGCGGGTAGCTCCAGAACGTCCGTGATACCGACATTCTGGAGGTGAATGTCTTGTCCGAGCACGACAAGGGCGGCGTCCGCGAGGGTTTCGAAGGCGCGGTCGAGGATGTGAAGGGTAAGGCCAAGGAGGCCGCCGGGACCGTCTTCGGCAACGAGAACCTGAAAGACGAAGGCCGAGCCCAGCAGGACAAGGCCGACTCGCAGCAGGAGGCCGCCAAGAGGGAAGCCCAGGCCGAGAAGGAACGCGCCGAGGCCGCGGCCCAGGAGAAGCGTCAGCAGGCTTACGAGCGCGGCAACAGCTGATCCGACAACTCGAAAGGAGCGGCTGCCCGGCACCTTCAGCCGGGCAGCCGCTCTTTCGCTGCCAGCGCATCGATCGCCTCGATGGCGGCGAGCACCCGATCCGGCGTGATCAGCAGCAGGCCCGGATCCACGGTGTCGGCCAGGGGGTCGCCGATCCGCCCGGCCCACAGCGCGCGATGGCGGGGGCGATCCGGCGGCGGACCCCATCGGGACGGGGGAGTGGGACCGAATACGAGGACCGACGGCGTGCCCAAAGCCGTTGCCAGATGGCCGACTCCGGTGTCGCCGCACACCACCAGGGCCGCCCCGGCGACCGCGGCGGCCAGCTCGCGCAGCGAGTATCGGCCCGCGGTGATCGACCACGGCGGCAATCCGGCGTACTCGGCGACGTGCCGGGCCAGGTCGAGTTCGGTTGCGCTGCCGGTGATCAGCACGCGGTGGCCGTCGCGGCGCAGCCGGGCCGCGACGGTGGCAAAGCGTTCGGCGGGCCAGCGGCAGGCGCCCGTGCTCGCGCCGGGATGCACTATCACGTGGTCGCCGTATTGGGTCTCCGCGGGGTGAGGGATATCGAGATCGCTTGCGGTGGTGGGTATTCCGACCCACTCCAGCAGCCGGCACCAGCGGGCCACCTCGTGCGCGCCGGTGGGCCAGTCCGGTCCGGGCAGTTCGGGATGGGCGGGATGGCGATGGGTGAGCAGGTGCCGCGGACGCGGGGCGAGCAGGTCGGCAATGCTCTCGGGACCGCGGCCGTGCAGATTCACCGCCAGGTCGGGCGGGGGCCGGTCCCAGCGCAGGGCGCCCAGGCCGGGGGTGGGGTGCAGTTCGTCCGCCGCCCCGGACAATTCGACGATCGGGCGCAGCCATTCCGGCGCGGCCAGCACCAGCCGGTGCCCGGGACGGGCGGCCCGCAGCGCACGCAGGGCCGGGACCGCGGTGAGCAGATCGCCCAGTCCCAGCGCGCGCAGCGCCAGGGTCACGGCCACGAGGTCTCGGTGGACGGGCACACCACCAGCTCCCGAATCTCGCAGCCCGCGGGTTGGGTGAGGGCGAATACGACCGTGGCCGCGACGTCCTCGGGCCGGTTCAGCCGCGCGTCGGGCGCGGGCCGGTATTGCGCGGGGCGGTCGTCGAAGAAGGCGGTGTGCATGCCGCCGGGGACGAGCAGGGTCACCCCGATCTCGCCCGCGGTCTCGGCGGCCAGCGCCCGGGTGAATCCGACCACGCCGAATTTCGAGGCGCAGTAGGCGGTCGCGTCGGGCAGTGCCCGCAGCCCGAGCGTGGAGGCGACGGTCACCACGCGGCCGCGGGTGCGGCGCAGCGCCGGAAGCGCGGCGCGCACGACGGCGGCGGTGCCGAACAGATTGACCCGCACGACCCGTTCCCACTCCGCGGCCGGGACGTCCTCGAAGCGGCCGCAGCGATCGGTGCCGGCGGCGGTGAAGACGCCGTGCAGTTCGCCGCCCACCCGCTCGGTGAGCGCGTGCACGGCCCGCGTGGCCTCGTCGGGATCGGCGATATCGGCCTGCTCCCAAGGGAATTCACCCGGATCCTGCCGGTCGATGACCAGTGGTGTGCCGCCGGCCTTCTCGACCGCCCGGGCGACGGCCGCGCCCAGGCCGGACGCGCCGCCGGTGATCACGATATTGCCCACGGTGGTGCCGTCGGTCATGACAGATCTGCCTTTCTCATGTATCGGTCGAATTCAGGAGCCGCCCCCGGGCGTACGCTGGAAGCCGCTCCGGCGCAGACGAATTCGGCGGCGGTGTCGACCGCATTGCGCACGGCACAGGCCAGCCCGTGCCCGGCGTGCAGTGCGGCGGTGGCGGCGGCGCTGAACCGGTCGCCCGCGCCGCAGGTATCGACGCCGGACGCGGGGCGCAGCCATTCGGGAATCGGAATCGGCAGGCATTCGGGTGCGCCGCGCCGATGGAACAGCGCGCCCTGGGCGCCGAGGGTGATGGCGATGGCCCGGGTGTCCCAGCGATCGCAGAGCTCGCGTGCGGCATATTCGAAAGGCACGCCGTCACTGGTGAATTCGCGCGCCTCGGATTGATTCGGGGTCACCAGCGCCGTCCCCGGAACGGGCGGCGCGCCGCGCGGATGCGGGTCCCACACGACCGGAATCCGCCCGGCGAGTTCGGTGAGCAGCGCGCGCACCTCGGGATGCGCGCTGGCGCCGCGCCCGTAATCGGCGACCAGCACGGCCCCCGCGCCGCGCAGCACCGAGCGTACGAGGCCGGGGAGGGGCTCGTCACTCAGACGACCGTCGCCGAAGTCCAGCCGGGTGATGGCGACCGGGCTACTCGGATCGCCGCCCACGTACCGGCCGGTGGCTCGAATTCGCTGCTTGCACACCGTATTTCCGTGCAGCGGGAGTTCCGCCAGCCGGACCTGACCGGCCAGCAGCTCGCGCAGCCGCCGCGCGGCGGAATCGGTGCCGAGGCCGCCGACGAGGACGACGTCGTCGACATCGCGGGCGGCCAGCAGGGCGGCCAGACCCGCGCCGCCGGGGCGGTAGTCCTGGGAGTGCACCTCCACCACGGGGACCGGGGCGTCGGGGCTGCGCCGGTCGGCGCGGCCACGAACATCGATGTCGAGCAGGACGTCACCCAGGACGACCAGTGCGGCCGTCATCGCAGCCCCAGGGCGGATTCCAGTGCGGCGCAGAGGGAATGGATCAGCAGGAGGTGGACTTCCTGGACGGTGGCGACCCGGTCGGCGTCCACGGCGATGGCGTCGTGGCACAGCGCCGCCAGCGGATTGGGGGCGGGGCCGGTGAGAGCCCAGGTGAGCGCGCCCGTCTCGTGGGCGGCCTTGGCGGCGGCGACCACATTGGGACTGGATCCGCTGGTGGACAACACGATCAGGACGTCGCCGGGGCGGGCGTGGGCGCGCACCTGCCGGGCGAACATGTCCTCGATGCCGTAGTCGTTGACGACGGCGGTGAGCGTGGAGGTGTCGGCGTGCAGCGGGAAGGCGGGCAACGGATCGCGCTCGCCCTCGAACCGGCCGGTCAACTCGGCGGTGAGGTGCTGCGCCTCCGCGGCGCTGCCGCCGTTGCCGCAGGCGAGGACGCGCCCGCCGCGGTGGTAGACCTCGGCCAGCTGGTCGCCCCAGCGCCACAGCCGCGCGATGGCCGGTCGATTGTGGCGCAATGCCCGCTCGAGCGCGGTGAATCTGTCGTCGAGGATGTCGCAGTGCCGCGTACTCACCGTGAATCCCCCTTTCTCCCAACCTCTTCGGGATCGATGTCGGCCAGTGCGAGGGCCACCGCGGTGGCCAGGTCGGGCGCCACCCGGGCGGTGGCGCGGGCGTGGGCGACCTCCTCGGGACGAGTTTTGGGCGTCGGGACCAGTACGGCGCGCGCCCCGGCGGCCTGTGCCGCGCGCACGTCCGCGCCGATGTCACCGATCATGACGCAGCGCTCTGGACGCACCCCGAGCCCGCGTGCGGCGGCGGTGATCAGCCCGGGCCGGGGCTTGCGACAGGCGCAGCCGTCGGCGGGGCCGTGCGGGCAGATCTGCCAGGTGTCGAAAGGGCCGAGCAGCTCCTCCACCCGGGCGTTGACCGCCGCCAGCCGCTCGGGTGAGACGATGCCGCGTGCCACCCCCGACTGATTGCTCACCACGCCGATCGGCACCCCGGCCGCACGCACTCCGGCCAGTAGCCGCGCCGCACCCGGAACCGGTTGCACCAGAGCGGGATCGGCCAGATAGGGTACGTCCACGATCAGGGTGTCGTCGCGATCGAACAACAGTGCCGCGGGCATGCCGGGCTCCTCAGCGCGCCGAGGCGATCTGCCCGGCCAGTAGCGGCGCGGCCCGCCGGTACACGGCCAGGGTCTGGGTGGCGACGCGGTCCCAGGTGTAGCGGGTGCGTGCCCGCGCGAATCCGGCGGTGCCCCAGGTCTCGCGCAGCGTCGCATCGGCCAGCAGCGGCCGCACGGCCTCGGCGATGGCGTGCGGATCCAGCGAGGACACGAGCCTGCCGGTCACCCCGTCGACAACCGTGTCGATCATGCCGCCGACCGCCGTCGCCACCACGGGTCTGCGGCAGGCCATGGCCTCCAGCGGCACCATGCCGAACGGCTCGTACCAGGGTGTGCACAGCACCGCATCGGCCGATCGGAACAGTTCGGGCATGGCGCTGCGCGGCACCTGTCCGAGCAGTCGAACCCGTTGGGACACACGAGCTTCGGCGGCGATGCCGCGCAGCCGGTCGGCCTCCTCGCGCTCGGCCGCGGTGCCACCGGCGATCACCAGCTCGGTGTCGGGCAGTTCGGCCAGTGCGCGCACCGCGATCTCGAATCCCTTGCGCGGCACCATGCGACCGACCGACAGCAGCCGATGCGGATAGCGGCCGGGCGGCGCGGCGGGTCCGTCCGGGGCGAACGCCTCGGTGTCGACACCGCAGGGCACCACCGAGATCCGATGTCGCGGTACGCCCATGCGGGTCAGCTCGAACACCTCGTCGGTACAGGTCGCCACGACGCGCGAGGCGCGGGTGGCGATCAGGCGCTCGAAGCGGATGCGCGCGGGCGGGCTGGTGTCGGCCGCGCCCTGGTGCCGTCGCTTGACCGTGCCCAGCGCGTGAAAGGTCTGTGTCACAGGCACTTCCAGATCGCGTGCGGCCAATTCGGCGGCCAGGCCCGACATCCAGAAGTGGGCGTGGGCGACGTCGGGCCGCACGACCGACCAGCGTTCCCGCAGGAAGGCGCCGAATTCGCCCATGTGCGGCAACAGTTTGTCCTTGGGCAGCGGCCGCGGCGGTCCGGCGGGTACGTGCACGACCCGGTACCCGTCGGGGGTGACGACCTGATGCGGCGCGTCGGCGTCGTCGCGGCGGGTGTAGACCGTGATCTCGTGGCCGCGCCGGGCCAGCGCCGCGGAAAGCGCTGCCACGTGCACATTCTGGCCGCCCGCGTCGACACCGCCGAGGGCGGCCAGCGGGCTGGCGTGTTCGGAGATCATGGCAACCTTCATGTGCACGGCATGCCCGTGCTTCTCCTATCGAAACGCCGCGCGCTACAAGTGCCCGAGCTAGCAAGATCGGTCGCTACGGCGGCTCGACCAGGTAGGACGGCCGCAGCGCCGCCCGAATTCGACTCGTCACAGCGCCAGTCGGTACTGCTGCCACTGTCGCGCGGCGTCGCGCAGGCTACGGGTCCAGACATTGGGGTTGCGATCGGCGGTGGCGGCCCATTCGCCCGCCAGCGCGGTGGCGAAGACGCCCAGTTCGTGCGCGGTCGCGGTGTGCCAGGCCGGGACTCGCGCCGCCCAGGCCTCGGCCTCGGCGGGCTGCTGTCCGGCGAAGACGAGCCAGACGATCCAGCAACCCGGATCGATCCAGGCCGCGCCGCGGGTCGCCCACGGCCAGTCCACCAGGCGGGCCAGTCCGTCCTCGGCGATGAGGACGTTGCTGTAGTTCCAATCGGTGTGCAGCAGCGCGTCGCCGGTCAGCAGTGCCCGGTCGGCGGGGTCGGAGAGATAGTTGCCCCAACGCTTTTCGGCGTCCTTCAATTCCAGCTGCGGTGGACAGCGCAACCGGCCCAGCGCGGTCATGGCCGCGGCGGTGGCGACCAGATCGGAGTCGATGCGGTAGTCGGCGAAATGACCGGCGATATAGTCGAATCCGAGCAGGTCCCAGCCATCGGTGGTGATCTGCCAGCGCACCCGCGGGCCGATCGGGGTGACGTAGGGACCCAAAGCGGCCTCGCGCTGCTGGGTCCAGACCTCCGGGTCGTCGGTGCGCATGCCCTTGACAAAAGTGCGGCCGTCGGCGGTATCGACGACGGCCGCTAATTGGCTCGAGAATCCGGCGATGACGGACTCCGCGCGCAGAATCGGGCCGGTCATCGTTTCCACCGCCGCCCGCGTGCCCTGCGGTAGTTGTTCCCAGCTGCGCCGCCGCGACGACGTCTGCGCCCGATCGACTGTCACCTCCGACATGTACCCCTTATCGAGAAGCGGAGCAACCGCGTCACAATCCCGACGGGTAGGTTTCCGGAGTGGTATCGGAACGTTGTGCGCGCGGTCCGAGCGGACGCAGCGCGGTCGTCTGCGGGATGTGGATCATCGCGTCGAACTGCTGTCCGGGCCGGACATAGTAGTAGTGGCTGTGCCGCTCGGTATCGGGCCGGTAGATCACGCCGATCGCGCGGCCCAGGCGCGGCGCGTCGAGGGCGGCGACCGCGGCGGGCTGGGTGCTGGCGCAGTGCAGCAGGATCGGTCCGTTCCCGACATCGGTGAGCAGATCGTCGACGCTGCCCGGTAGGGCGGGGCGGACGTCGAAACGCCGTGCGGGCCCGCCCCATTCGTCGGCCGCGATGACCGTGCCGCCATGGGTCGACATGCCGATCAGCCGGGACTCCCGGTGGTGGTAGAGGCCGCGCACCAGGTGGCCGAGGGTGATCTGACCGTCGTCGGCCAGTTCGGTGGCGGCGCTGTCGCCGACGTGGGAGTTGTGCGCCCACACCACGATTCGTGCCGGGTGGCCGCGCCGGCGGGTCAGATGCTCGTCGAGTGCGCGCAGGGTGTCGGCCATATGGGTGTCGCGCAGGTTCCACGACAGCGTGCGCCCGCCGAACATGGCGCGGTAGTACTCCTCGGCGTCGCGCACCGTGGCGGCGTTGCGTTCGGCGTAGAAATGCGCCTCGTCGGCGTCGAGGCCCGGCTCGTCGGCCGCCACTTGCCGGAAATCGGTGTCACGCAACTCCATCAGCTGCTCGATTACCTGCCGCTCGCAGGAGTCCCCGGCCCCGAATGCCGCGGCGTAGCCATAGGATTGGCCCTGGTCGGGGAACTGATCGAAGCAGCCGTAGCGCCGCCGGGCGCGGGCGGCCGCGGCCGGATCGACCCGGTCCAGGTAGGCGATCACCTCGGCGACCGACCGCTGCATGCTGTACAGGTCCAGGCCGTAGAAACCGGCGGCGTCGCCCGGGTGCGCGCGGTTGTGTGCGCGCAGCCAGCCGACGAAGTCGCGCACGACGGTGTTGCGCCACATCCAATTCGGGAAGCGCTCGAAATCGCCGAGCGCGTCCTCGGCCCGGGCATCGCGCCCGCGCCCGCGCACGAACCGGTCGACGCGCTGCGCGTCGGGCCAGTCGGCCTCGGCGGCCACGGCGCGGAAATCGTGTTCTGCCACCAGATACTGCGTGATCGCCGCGCGGGCCGCGTAGAACTCGTGGGTGCCGTGGGTGCTCTCGCCGATCAGCACGATGCGGGCCTCGCCCACGAGTTCGTCGATGGCCTCGGGGGTCGGAATACCGCCCGGCGCGGGCCGGGTGAGTCTGCGCAGCGCGGCGAGATCCGGATCGGGGCCGGGCCGGTGGCCGGTGGTCGGCGCGTCCAGCAGCTGACCGACCTCGTGGTCGGTGACCTGGGTGAAATCCCAATAGGAGTCGCCGACGGCGCGATATGGGGTCGGTGTGGTCGCGCACACCATCTCCTCGACCAGCTGTCCCAGCTCCGCACACGTCGACTCCGGGGCCGTCGGCACCGCGGCCACGATGCGGGCGGGCGCGAGCTCGCGCAGCGCCGCGATCGCGGCCCGCATGCTCGCGCCGGTGGCCAGCCCGTCGTCGACCAGGATCGCGGTTCGCCCGCGCACGCCCAGGCTTGCCCGGCCGCCGCGGTAGGCGGCCTCGCGCCGGGCCAGTTCGCGACCCTCGCGGGCGATGATGCGGTCCAGCTGTTCGGGGGCGACGCGCAGGGCGCGCACGATGTCGTCGTCGATCACGATGCGATCGCCCGGCGCGAGCGCGCCCACCGCGAATTCCGGATTGTCCGGCGCCCCGAGTTTGCGTACGACGAACACGTCCAGCGATGCGTTCAGGGCCGCGGCCACCTGCCAGGCGACCGGGACGCCACCGCGGGCCAGCCCGAGCACCACCACATCGGCGCGGTCGCGATAATGCGAAAGATGTTGGGCGAGCACGGCTCCGGCCTCGCGGCGGTCGCGGAACAGATGCGGGCGGGCCGTCGCGGGCGAGGTCATCGTCACTCACCTCATCTGTATCACCAGCAGCACCGCCACCACCAGAAACGCCGCCACCAGCACCAGCACCGTGCCCATCACGAGCACACCGCTCGGCGGCAAATGATGGCGGGTGCGCGGTTCCGGCGCCGACAGGCCGGAGGTCTGCGGTGTATCCGGCGGCGTCGATCCCGGCCGGACGCCGCCGCCGGGCTCGAGGTCGGGGGTGCGGGCGGGATCGGGATCCATCGTCACGGCACTACCGCCCGTCGTTGCCCGGGACCAGGGGGTCCCCGCCTTGACGCTGCCCCCGCCGCTTGCGCCGCAGCACGACGACCGCGACGGCGACGGGGATCACCAGGAGTACGAGTAGGAGTTCCATACCGGGCGCATACCCGCCCCGGCCCCGGTTTACCGCCCGATGTCGCGGGAACGTATCGGAAGAACCCGCCGATCGATCCGCGGGGGCGAACAACCGAGCGCGACAAGGACTTCGAGTACGGCGGCGAACTGCGAACAACCGCTCGGGCCGGGGCGGACGCGGGCCGTGAGCGGGCGGTTTCGGGTGGAAGCGATGACACCTGCTTCCGTCCGTGACAGAATGGATGCCAGGTTGAGACTACAGCCGATCCCGGTTCGCGCATGGAACCGTTCGCAGTAGCCGGTGACGGCGGTGTAGTACGCCCGTAATCGGTGGCGTTTCGGATCGATCTCCATGCGGGAGCTGGACACCCCCTTTTCAGGGAGGCTCTAGTTATGTCTGCAATTGCCGTTCTGCATCGCCGGATCGACACGAATTCCGACGAGGCCGACGGTCCGCCGGAGGCGCCCGTGCGCCAGCGGCGGCTGTGCACGATAGTCCGGGTCGAGGGTGAACTGGACGCAACCGTGGCCGATGATTTCCACGCGGCGCTCGGTCAGGCCGTGACCACCAGCGCCCGTGCCGTAGTCATCGATCTACGCCCGACCCGCTTCCTCAGTATCGGGTCGGCGCAGGCGCTGGTCGCCGCCAAGCAGAGCGCGGCGGCCTGCGGGGTGGATCTACGGATGGTCTCCGGCCGCCGTGAGATCGAACGGGTGCTCGACGTGACGGGACTGCGGCCGCTGTTTCGTTACTATCCGTCGGTACAGGCCGCTCTGGAGGCCTAGTTGCTGAACAGGTTCTGGTGGGACCGGTCCGGGATCGGTCTCACCGTTCCACTCGCTGGGGTCGGGTCGGCGGCGGATACTCGTGGGGTGGCGCAGGACAGTGAGCTTTCCGCGGAGGACGCGCGTGATCTCGAGCGCGTGATCGGAACCGGAAAGCCGCAGAGCGTCGGCAGTTTCCGGTTCTGGTTCGCCGATCAGCGCTGGGAGTGGTCGGAGGAGGTGGCGGCCATGCACGGCTACGTGCCGGGCACGGTCGAGCCGACCACCGAGCTACTGCTGAAACACAAACATCCCGACGATCGCGAGCAGGTCGCCACGACCATCGCGCGCTCGATCGAGCGGGCCGAGCCGTTCTGCAGCCGTCACCGCATCATCGACACCGCCGGAGAGGTGCATCACGTCATCGTGGTGGGCGACTATCTGGTCGGCGGTGACGAGACCGTGGTCGGCAGCACCGGCTATTACATCGATGTCACCGACACCCTCGCCGAACACCGGCAGGAGACCCTGTCCGACGCGCTGCCCGAGCTCTACGAGGCGCGGGCGGTCATCGAGCAGGCCAAGGGCGCGCTCATGCTGGTCTACGGCATCTCCGCCGACCAGGCGTTCCGGGTGCTGACCTGGCGATCCCAGGAGACCAACACCAAACTGCGCACGCTGGCCCAGCAGCTGGTGACCGAGATCACCGCCCTGGGCGGCTGGTCGGTGGAACTGCGCACTCGCTTCGACCATCTGCTGCTCACCGTGCACCAGCGGGCGGCGGCGGATTGACGAGTTTCGATCGGACCACCCCGGGTAAGCGTCCACTGGTACGTCGCCGGACAGAAAGGCCCGAGGTGGCTGCACCGATCGCGAACGCGCCCGCGCAGCACGCGGGCGCGACTTTCGTGCGCGGAGCGGCCGCGCCGACCCGAACGTCGGCGGGTGCGGGCGAGCGGCCTAAGGTCGACAGCTGCGGAGGACCGTGGACGTGACATCGAATGGACGGCGAAGCGGCCGGGGTGATCGAGCCCCGGCCGTATTCGCCGGTTGGGAGGAGGAAAGGGACGTGTCGATGAGCGAGTGGGTTTCGAGGTCACCCGCGCAGACCTCCACCGTCGGCATTCGGGTGCCGGCAGATCTGGGGCAGCTCACCATGCTGCGCGCGCTGGCCGAAACCGTCGCGCTGATCGCCGATTTCGCGCTCGACGAGGTGACCGATATCCGGGTCGCGCTCGACGAGATTGCCACGGCCCTGATCGCCGAGGCCACGCCCGGCTCCTCGGTCGAATGTGATTTCGGGTTCGACGACGGCAAGATGCGGGTGCGCGTCACGGGCGTGGCGTCGGTCGCGGACGCGCTCGACGAGAACAGCTTCGGCTGGCATGTGCTGCAAACGATCACCGATACCATCGCGGCCGACACCGCACCCTTCGATGCCGCCCGCAACGGGTATCCGGTGGTCGTCGAATTCAGCAGGGGGCGGGGAGAAGCCGATGGCGGATGAGCGCGGCCGCCGGCACCGCGGGGGCGACAGCTACGACAACATAGAGCCGGTCTTCGAGGAACTGGCGGCGCTGGCGCCGGACGATCCGCAGCGGGAAGCGGTGCGGGAGAAGGTGATCGGGCTGTGCATGCCGCTGGCCGACCACATCGCCCGCAAATTCTCCGGTCGCGGCGAGAATTTCGACGATCTGCTGCAGGTCGCGCGGGTGGGCCTGGTGCAGGCGGTCGATCGCTTCGATGTGAGCAGGGGCTCGTCGTTCCTGTCGTTCGCGGTCCCGACCATCATGGGCGAGGTGCGCAGGCACTTCCGCGACAACACCTGGGCGGTGCGAGTTCCGCGGCGTACCAAGGAGATTCAGCTGTCGATCGGCGGCACCGTCGATCAGCTCGCGCAGCGGCTGGGGCGGATGCCGCGCGCCCGCGAGATCGCCGAGGAACTGGACGTGGATCTGGTCGAGGTCACCCAGGCGCTGATCGCGGGCAATTCGTATCAGGTCTCCTCGCTGGACGCGGTGACCGGTGACGACAGCGAGAACACCCCGCTGTCGCTGCTCGAGGTGCTCGGTGAGGCGGAGCCGAAATACGACCGCGTCGAGGAGTTCATGGCCGTCAAACCGCTGATCGCCGAACTCCCCGAACGCGAGCGCAATGTGCTGATCATGCGCTTCTTCGAGGCCAAGACCCAGACCCAGATCGCCGAGGCCCTGGGCATCTCGCAGATGCACGTCTCGCGCATCCTGGCCAAGACGCTGTCCTGGCTGCGTGAGGAGGCCCTGCGGGACTGAGCCGCCGCGGTCTCAGCGCAGATCGGGCGGCTGCGGCGTGGTCGGCGGCACGGCCGGGTCGGGGTGGTTCGGGATCGGATTCGGGTTCGGCGGCTCCGGGGGTTTCGGAATCGGGTCCGGCGGCTCCGGGCTCGGCGACGGGTCCGGCGGAACCGGGGTCGGCATCGGGTCCGGGGCCGGATCAGGATTCGGAATCGGGTCCGGCGGTCCGGGATTCGGCCCCGGCACGGGCGGGAGGGTGAGCTCCGGGCGAATGCCGCCGATGTCCGGATCGTCATCGGCCGGGGGCTCGGGATCGCGCCATTGCTCCGCGCGGCTGGAGCGGTTGCCGCGCAGGGTGCCCTCGAGTTCGTGCGCCAGCTGTTCGTCGTGGCGCGGACCGTGTTTGGTGTTTCCCCGTTCCATCGAAACCTCCTCTAACCGTGACGGAGTATCGCGCCGACGCCCTCGGCGGGGGCGTGGTCGCGGCCGGTGGCCACGACGGTGGCGCGCCCGGCCAGCGCGGCCAGCGGCAGCGCCTCGTCGGCGCGGCGTAACCAGGTGCGCTGCGGCGACAGCTCGACCGGCATCACCTGGGTGGGATCGGCGCCGACCCGCACGGCCCGATCGCCCAGCGTGTCGGCGTCGATGAGCAGGATGTCGGCATTGGCCTCGCGCAGTGCGGCCGTCGTCGCGGCGATGCCCTGCGTTGCCAGGCCGCGGCCCTGCTCCTGGTGGAACAGCTCCTCGAGCGCCCGGCAGCGCAGTTCGGCCTCCTCGCGCAGGACGCGGCGGATCCGGCTGTCCAGCGCGGCGGGATCGGATCCCGCTGTGCGCGAGACGCCTTCGAGCTGGATCACCCGCCGCCCGCGCGGGCGCAGCGCGTCCGAGAGCGCGGCCCGGTCGCCGACCTCACCGGCCACCAGGACCAGCGTCGCACCGGCCCGATCGGCCAGTTCGGTCACCTCGCGGCCGACCGCGCGGATATTGCGGCGCACGGTCTCCTCGACGCGATGCTGAATCGATCCGTGCGCGGTCCCGCCGCCGCCGGTCTTGTGCAGCGGGAACTCGGTGCCGCGCACCGTTCGCGCCAGTCGGTGCCCGCGCGCGTCCACGCCGTGGATATCGGCTCCGGTCCGATCCACCACCACGGCCACATAGGGTGTGCGTGGCTCGCGCAGACCCAGCAGCGGCAGCACATAGGGCAGGGGCGAGAAGCGGATCACCGGTCGCGGCGGGGCGACCGGCAGCTGCTCGGCGATCAGTACGCCGTCGGCCCCCGCGATGATCGCCTGTCCGGGTTGCCCGGGCGGGAGCGTCAGCGCGTCGTCGATCGCGTCCACGAGCGCCGGGGGAGCGCCGCGTTCGACGAGTTCCTCGCGAATCGCTCTGCGCCGCAGGCGTTCCTGATGTCCGGCGTCCTCGGCGGCGGGCACGCCGTCGACATACACCGATCCGAAGGGACCCTCGTGATCGGCCAACTCGCGCAATCCGATGCTGTCCACATCGCCCGGTTACCCGGGCACCGCGAGCGCAATCATGGCGTTTGTGCCCCGGGGGCACGGGTAGCCGGACGGGTGAAGCGCGAGATCCGAGTCCCGAGGAGGGTGAGATGGCCGAATCCATCGTCGACGACGCGCTGTGGGAGGA
Organism: Nocardia sp. CDC159; assembly: GCF_023740735.1. GTDB lineage: Bacteria > Actinomycetota > Actinomycetes > Mycobacteriales > Mycobacteriaceae > Nocardia > Nocardia pulmonis. Next base: position 512,772 of record NZ_JAMRXH010000001.1, on the reverse strand, counting down.
CTTTCATCAGGTGGTCAACATGACCTCGCGCGAGCTGCGGGATTGGCTGCGCACCGATGCGTCGGGGCCGCACACCGAGGCCCTGCCCGACCGAGCCGGAACGCCGCTGGGACAACAGGTTCTGGCCATTCTGGGCAAGCGGCGCACGGATCTGAACCACCAGGACGCGGAGGTCATGCGGGCGGTGGTGCGCGGTGTGCTCGCCGAGCGCGGCACCGAGCCCGAGGCGGCGGCCGGACGTCCGCAGTGGCGGCACCGCCTGATGTCGATGGGTCACGACCCGTTGCGGGCTCGCTGAGCGCCGCCGGGGCGGTGTCGTTTGCTCGGCGCTGGCCCGGGTAGGCCCTCGGCAGAGGAGGCCCAGATGAGTTCGACTGTTCCGATGGACGCGGCCGCGCTCGGCATCGGGCCGATCGCCGAGCCCTGGCCCGAGGTGCGTCGCATCGCGGTGTTGCGCGGCGGCGGCCTGGGTGATTTCCTGTTCGCGGTCCCGGCGATTCACGCCCTGGCGGCCGCGTATCCGGCGGCCGAGATCGTCCTGCTCGGCACCGATCTGCATGCCGAGTTGTTGCGCGGGCGGCCGAGCCCGATTCACGAGGTGATCCCGCTGCCGCCCGGAATCACCGAGGACGCGGCCGATCCCGAGGCGGAGGGGCGGTTCTTCCGGCAGGTCTGCCGCGCGCCCATCGATCTGGGCGTGCAGCTGCACGGTGGCGGCCGCTGGTCGAATGGCTTTCTGCACCAATTGCATCCGCACTGGAGCGTCGGCTCGCGCACCCCCGACGCCGCACCGCTGACCCGAACACTGCCGTTCCGCTACTACCAGCACGAGACCCTGCGGGCGCTGGAGGTGGCCGGGCTGGCGGGAGCGCCGCCGGTGCGGTTGCACCCCACGCTGGCTACCACCGAGATCGATCGGGCGGACGCCGACCGGGTACTGGGTGCGATGCCGGATCCGGTGGTCGCGCTGCATCCGGGTGCGGGAGATCCGCGGCGGCGCTGGCCGGTCGAGCGCTACGCGCGGGTGGCCGCGCACTGCCTGCGGCGCGGCCTGGGGGTGGTCGTGATCGGGGCCGAGGGTGACCGAGAGCTGCTGGCGGCGTTGCGCACCAACCTCGGCGCACTCGTGCCGGATCCGGGCAAGGCCTTCGAAGTGCTGGTGGGAGAGGGGTTTTCGACGATCTGCGGGGTGCTTGCGCGCAGCTGCCTGCTGGTCGGCAACGACAGCGGCCCCCGGCATCTGGCCGCGGCCCTCGGCACCCCGACCATCGGGGTGTTCTGGATCGGCAATGTGATCAACGCGGGCCCGCTCGGGCGCAGCCGCGATCGAATCCTGTTCTCCTGGACCACCCGGTGCCCGGTGTGCGGGCGCGACTGCACCGACGAGACGGCCCCACGCTGCGAACACGACGTGTCCTTCGTCGACGACATTTCGCTCGAGCGGTTGCTGACCGAGGTCGACGAGCTGTTGCCCTGATCCTCAGCGCCAGAAGTCCGGTGGCACGATCTCGTACGCCTCGACCTCGCGCCGCGGCACGGTCGTCGGGGACTCCAGGTGCACCGCCCCGCTGGGCAGGATTCCCGCGCCGCCGTAGCGGGCCATGACCCGCAACTGGGCCAGCACATCTTCGCCGCTGTGATGGCGCGGCAGGCGCCGCCAGAAGTCGAATCCGCCGGTGGCGAGGAGCTTTTCGCGATCGTAGAGCACGCAGCCGCCCACCCAGGCCACCTTGTAGGCCACCCGGTCGTCGGCGCGCAGGGCCAGCTGCTGGGCCAGATGGGTGGGATTGGCGGCATTGTGCAGCGTGTAGCGCTGCCACGCCTTGTCCTCGCGGGTGATCGCCTCGGGTTCCGGTGCGCCCGGCCAGATCTCGAACGGATCCAGTTCGTGCGGGCGGTGATCGTCCAGATAGGACAGGCCCTGGACGGCGCAGCCGACGAAGCCGCAGCCCAATTCCGCGATGGCCGTGCGCATCCGGCGCAGGCTGCCGGGCTCGAGCCACACGTCGTCGTCGAGAAACAGCACATAGCGGGCCCGCGACGAGCTCAGCAGATGGTGGCGCTGCTCGGCCATGCCCAGCGGCGGGCGATGGGTGCCCAACCGCACCCGGTGGCCGCGCAGCCGCAGCACCCGCGCCATCGCGAGCGCGGCCGGGTTGTCGTAGCTGGCGGCGTGGTCGGACTGATCGCTGACCAGCACGGCGAAGTCCGAAAGGTCTTGGGCGGCAAGGCCGGACAACGTGGTGGCCAGTTCGGCCGGGCGGTTGCGGGTGGGGATGAGGACCTCGAGTTCGGGTTCGCTCACGAGGCCGCCCCGGCGCGGATGCGTTCGATCAGCGCGGTGGTGGAGCGCTGCGCCACATAACCGAGGACCTGGACCTCGCCGCCGTAGGCGTGCACCACCTCGGTCTCGCTGAGCATCTCGGGCCGGTAATCGCCGCCCTTCACATACAGCTCGGGACGCACCCGGCGCAGCAATTCCGCCGGGGTGGGCTCGTCGAAGATGGTGACGTGGTCCACGCAGCTCAGCGCCGCCAGCACGGCGGCGCGGTCGTGTTCGGAATTGACCGGCCGGTCCGGGCCTTTCAGCTCGCGCACGCCGCGGTCGGAGTTGACCGCCACCACCAGCACGTCGCCGAGGCGCTTGGCCCCGTTGAGATAGGCGATGTGGCCGGTGTGCAGCACATCGAAACAGCCGTTGGTGAATACGATTCGCCGCCCCGCCCGCCGATGCGCGGCCAGTGCGGCCGCCAGCTCGTCGTGGGTGAGCACGTCGCCGCCGCGGCCGAGCAGGCGTTCGCGCAGATCGGCATTGCTGCACACCGAGGTGCCGGGCCGGTGCACCACCACATCCGCGGCCGCCTGAGCCAGCTCGGCGGCGGCCGTTTCGGGCAGTCCGGCCAGCAGGGCGAGGGTGAACGCGGCGACGAAAGTGTCACCGCCGCCGGTGGATTGGCGCTCGGCCACCGGCCGGGCCCAGGTGCGATGGGCGGGCCGATCGCCGCTCAGCAGCAGCGCGCCGTCGCGGTCGAGGGTGACCGCGACGGTGTCCGCGCCGGTCGCCTCGAACAGCCGGGCGCGTTCGCGGTCGAACAGCGCCACCCGCTCGTCGCCGTTCGACGGCAGCGCCAGACCCAGCGCGGCGGCCGCCTCGGCGGCATTGGGCGTGGTGATATCGGGGCGCACCGGACGCCAGTCCGCCGGGCGATGGCTGTCGACCACCAGCAGCGGCAGCCGGGAGCGATGGGCGGTGAGATGTTTTCGCAATGCCGTGGCGAGCCCGCCGTCGTAGTCGCAAACGATCAGGGCGTCGGCGTCGATGAGCGCGTCGGCCAGCGCATCGAGCAGGCAGTGGGTGAGGGGATCGGGCGGCGGCTGCTCGCCCTCGTCGAAGCGGATCATCAGCTGATCGCCCGCGAGGACGCGGCGCTTGATCACCGTCGACCGGTTCGGCGCGGCGAGCACGTGATCGTCGTCCACGCCGTGCTCACGCAGTCGCTCGCACAGCTGCTCGGCGGCCGCATCGTCGCCGAGCAGGGTGACCAGGCGCACCTGCGCGCCCAGGGCGGCCAGATTCGCGGCGGTGTTGGCGGCCCCGCCGGGCACGCCGACGCTGCGATCGATGTCGACCACGGGGACGGGGGCCTCGCGGCACAGGCGCTGGGAGCGGCCCCACATCCACACGTCGAGCACGGCATCGCCCAGCACCACCACCCGGGCGCGGGTGCGAGCCAGGCGTTCGGCGAGGGCGGGGGTCAGTTCGTGGCCGTCGAAATCGGGGTGGTCGGGGGTGTCGCTGATCGGTGTGCGCATGGCGTACCTTCCGTCGAGCGGTCGTGTCCCAGCGATTCCACTCCTTCTCGGCGATAAACCGGTGCCGGTGCGCCCGTGGTCCGCGATTGTGAAGGCGCCCAAGTCGATCGGCATGCCGCTGTGAGAAGGGCCAGACCCCCTTCGCGGTGCTCGCGCGGCGTCGCGGTGGCGGCCTAGGGTGAGAACCGTCTTCGCAAGGCGTGCACCCGCCGGGACCGTCACCCGCCACATCCGGTCCGGCGCGTGCGCCGCGCCGCACACCGCGGGCATGCGGACCGGCCACGACTCCCGCCGATCCGCGCCCACGTCGGCGCGCGACCCGCCGGGTGGAAGGTCCCCCGGCGGGTCAGTGCCAGAGGCTGCGGCAGGGGAGCGGGCGCAGGCCGGGGCGCACCTTGCTGTCCACGGTGACCGCGAGGCCGGAATTGACGGCCGCGGCGGCGAATTCCCAGGCCTCCGCGCGGGTGGCGGCGTATTCGAGAATCAGCTGATCGCCCGGCCCGGCGCCGTCGAAGTAGACGGTGATGCGCCTGGTCGGCGCCTCCGGGAGGGTATCGGGGGAGTCCATGGCCGCGCTCCTTCGCCTGCTGCGCCGAACCGGCAATCCGGAAACAGCGCCCGAATGAGAAGTTACGGGCGGGTCGGTCCGCTGACCAGCGGTAGGGCCGAATTCGTCGCGCAACACAGCCCGGTAGGGGCCGCGGTTGTGATTTCTCAGGACATCTCGGGGCCGCGCGCCGTCCGGCAGACCGCCGGATAGCGTGAGCGATCATGGGGAACACCGCATTTCGTCGCGCGCTGGGTGCCTGCGCCGGCGGCCTGCTGCTACTCGTCACCGCCACCACTGTCGCCGCTCAACCGATCTATCCCACGCCGGACCCGGATCCGTTCTACGCCGCACCCGCCGATCTCGTCGACCGCCGTCCCGGCGACGTGCTGGACGTGCGCGCGCTGCCGCCGCTGCCGATCTTTCCCGACACCGACATCACGCTGATCAAGTTCCGCTCCACCAACTCCGAGGGCAAGCCGATCGCGGCCACCACGACCGTGCTGACGCCGCACGAGCGCGCCATCGACGGGCCGCTGCTGTCGTATCAGACGATCATCAACGGGCTGGGCACCGAATGCGCGGTCTCGCGGGTGCTCTACACCGACGATCCCAACCTGATGATTCGTGAGGCACCGGCCTACAACGTGGCGCTGCGGCGCGGGTGGAGCATCGCGATGCCCGACCACCTGGGACCGCAATTCGCCTACGGCGCGGCGCGATTGGGCGGCCAGATCACCCTCGACGGCATTCGCGCGGTCCGCAACGCGAAACAACTGCGGCTCGAGCACAGCCCCGTGACCATGGCCGGGTACTCCGGCGGCGGCATGGCCACCGCGTGGGCGGCGGCGCTCGCGCCCGCCTACGCACCGGATCTGACGATCGCCGGGGCCGCCGCGGGCGGGGTGCCGATGAATATGGTGAAGATGCTGGAGGGCCTGGGCTACGGGGCGCATCCGGTGTTCGGGCTGGCACTGGCCGCCGGTCTCGGCCTGGAGCGCGAGTACCCCGACCGCTTCCCGCTGTCGGATCAGCTCAACGACAAGGGCATCGCCATCCGCAACGCCATGGCCAACAGCTGCACCAACGACCTGCTCACCGCGGGCGCGGGCCGCAGCGTGCTGGAGGTCGCCCGCACCACGTCGATGACCCAGGACCCGCAGGCCCGCCGGGTGGTCGAGGAGAACAGCCTCGAGCTCTACACCGACAGCGTGCCGAGTATGCCGTTCTACGAATGGCATTCGCCGATCGACGGGCTGGTGCCGGTCGACGCCATCGTCAATACCGACCGCCGCTGGTGCGCCGCCGGGGTGCGGGTGCAGTCGGCCGCCCTACCCGTGCCCGACCACCTCACCGCGGCCGTGCTCGGCCTGCCCGAGGTGCTGCAGTGGCTGACCGACCGGTTCGAGGGGAAGCCCGCCCCCAGCAACTGCTGACGGGAGTCACCGCACGACCGCGATCGGCATTGCCGCTCTCATAGCCCCGATCGCGGTCAACCGCCAACTACCCCGATCGCGTCGGTTCGCTTTTGCCCCGATCGCGTCGGTTCCTTATTGCGCCGATCGCGTCAGTTTCCTAGTGCCCTGATCGCGTCAGCGATCGGGGCCTCGCCCGCGACGAGCTCGAGCGTCTTGCCGATGGTGTTGTCCGCCACCAAGATCGCGGCCACGACGGCGGCGACGTCGGCGCGGGGGACCGCACCCCGCGCGCTCGGCGGTTCGACCAGAGCGACCCGGCCGGTGGGCGCATCGTCGGTGAGCCGCCCCGGACGCAGGATGGTCCAGTCCAGGCCGCGGGCGCGCAGGTCGTCCTCGGCCTGGGTCTTCGCATCGATATAGGCGGCCCAGACCTCGTCTCGATCGGGAGCGGGCGGCTGTCCCGCACCCATACTCGAAATCTGCACGAAGCGGCGCACTCCCGCGCCCTCGGCGGCCTCGGCCAGCCGCACCGAACCGTCACGGTCCACGGTGTACTTGCGGGCCACCCCGCTGCCGGGACCCGCGCCCGCGGCGAAGACCGCCGCGTCGGCGTCCGCGAGCGCGGCGCGCAGCTGCTCGTCGGACACCTTCTCCAGATCGAGCACCACCGGTTTCGCGCCGGTCGCCGATACCTCCGCCGCATGGTCGGGATTGCGGATCAGGCTGTGCACCTCGTCGCCGCGCCGGGTGAGCAACCCGGCCAGCAGCAGTGCGATCTTGCCGTGTCCGCCCGCAATGACGATTCGCATGAGATCCGATCCTACCGACAGGTCTTTTCGGATCCGGTGTCTCGAACCGGACTCGCGACGCTCACGAAACGGCGACAGCCGGGTGATCGCCCGGACCGCCCTCGTACTCTCGAACCACCCGGTCTGGCGGGTCCGGGACGAGCTCACAACGGGAGTGGGTCATGCGAGGTTGGCGCGTATGCATCGCGGTGTTATCGATCGTCGCAGGGTCCACGGCGGCGGCCCAGGCGCAGCCGCCGCTTCCGAATTCGGCGGCGCCACCGGCGATTCCGCTACCACCCGGCCTCGGCCTGCCCGCGCTGCAGCAGTGGATCGATGCGGTGATCCCGCCGCCCCCGATCGTCGCGCCGCCGGGCCCGGTGGTGGCCGCGGATATCGCCCCGGATCTGGCGTCGCTGCAACAGGCCGTGCTGCCCAACGACATCGGCGATCCGCTGTTCGATCGCTGGCCACCCGATCTGGCCCAGCACGCGCCCGGCGACATCCTCGAGGTGCGCGATGTGACCCCTACCGCCGCGCCGCTGCTGCTCGCGCCCGCGCGGCAGGTGCTGCAACTGAAGTTCCGCACCACCGACGCGCACGACGCGCCGTCGTTCGCCACCGCGTCGCTGGTCGTGCCCGTCGCCGACTGGACCGGTCCGGGCGCGCGGCCGGTGCTGGTCAACAATCTGCCCATCGATGCCCTCGGCCGCGCCTGTACTCCGGGTTACACGCTGGCACACGGGCTCAACCTGCACACCGCCGCCACCGATTGGATTCCGCCCACCACCCAGCTGGCCATGCTGCACGGCTATGCCGTGCTGATTCCCGATCACGAGGGCCCGCGCATGGCCTATGCCGAGCCCTACGTCGCCGGACATGCCGTGCTGGATTCCATTCGGGCCGTGCGGGCGCTGCGGCCCGCCGAATTCGGCGAGAGCCGCTATGCCATGCACGGCTACTCCGGCGGTGCGATCGCGACCCGCGGCGCGGTGGCGCTGATCGATTCCTACGCACCGGAATTGGCGCGGGTCATCGTGGGGGCGGCGCTCGGCGGCGTGCCCGCCGACTACGAGGTCCTGGCCGGGAGCATGAACGCCAATCTGGCCTCCGGGGTGTTCCTCGCGGCCACCTTCGGCGTCGCCCGCGAGCGGCCGGAGATCCTGGCCCGAATGAACAATCTCGGCCGCTGGGCGGCGATCTCACCGCTCAAGGACACCTGCGTCGGCGTCTTCGCGCTGCCCGGCGTGCTCATGTTGCCGATCGATCTGGCCGCCGACATTCCCGACCCGCTGCACAGCGAGCTGGCCGCCGACATCTACCGTGTCACCCGGATGCGGGATATGCGGTCGGCGGTGCCGCTCTACATCTACAACGGCGAACAGGAATTCTGGATCCCGGCCGCGGGCGCCCGCGCGCTGTTTCGTGAACAGTGCGCGCTCGGGGTGCCCGCGGTGTACCGCAGCGTCTTCGGCGAACACGTCATCGCCGCGGCCGTGGGCTATCCCGACGCCGTGAGCTGGGTGGACCAGCGGCTGCGCGGCGTCGCGGCCCCAACCGAGTGCTGACCTACATGGGGAACAGGTTGTGCTTGCGCGGATTCGGCTTGCGCGTGTCCTTGTCCCGCAGCAGCCGCAGCGCCTTGCGGATCTCCAGCCGGGTCTGCGACGGCTCGATCACCGCGTCGATGTAGCCGCGCTCGGCGGCGATCCACGGCGTGGCCACGGTGGCGTTGTAGAAGTCGATCATGTTCTGCCGCACCGCCTCGCGCTGCTCGGGCGGGGTCGCGGCGAGCTGCCGACGGCCGACGATGCCGACCATGCTCTCCGCGCCCATCACCGCGATCCGCGCGGTGGGCCAGGCCAGACTGATATCCGCGCCGAGCTGCTTGCAGCCCATCACGGCATAGCCACCGCCGTAGGCCTTGCGCACCACCACGGTCACGATGGGCACGGTCGCCTCGATCACCGCGCGGAAGAACCGCCCGCCGCGCTTGATCACGCCGTTGCGCTCCTCCTCGACGCCGGGCAGCACGCCCGGGGTGTCGACGACGAACACCAGCGGCAGGCCGAACGCGTCGCACAGCCGGATGAAATGCGTCGCCTTGTCCGAGCATTGCGCGTCGAGCGCGCCGCCGAGCACCAGCGGCTGATTCGCGATCACGCCCACCGGCCGCCCATCCACGCGCGCGAATCCGGTGATCAGATTCCGCGACGTCGCCGCCGAGATCTCGTGGAAGTCGCCGTCGTCGAAGATGCGCAACAGGATGTCGTGCATGTCGTAGCCCGATTTGTCGGAATCGGGGATGATCGAATCCAATTCGCGATCGTGCGCGGTCTGCTCCGGCTCCAGTCCGGGATTGACCAGCGGCGGCTGCTCGAGGCAACTCGACGGCAGATAACTCAGATACGAACGCACCCAGTCGAAGGCCGCCTGCTCGGTCTCGGCGACATGGTGAATGGTGCCGTTGCGCGCCTGCGCCGCCGCGCCGCCCAGCTCCTCGGCGGTGACGTCCTCGCCGGTCACCGCCTTGATCACCTCGGGTCCCGTCACGAACATATAGGACTTCTCGGTGGCCACCAGCACGTCCATGTTGACCGGGCCGTACACCGATCCGGCCGCGCACTTGCCCAGCATCACCGCCACCATCGGCACGAATCCCGACAGCTCCTCCTGGCGGCGGCACATCAGCGCGTACCAGGCCAGCGAGGTCACCGCGTCCTGGATGCGGGCGCCGCCGGAATCGTTGATCGCCACCACCGGGCAGGCGTTCGCGTAGGCGAACTCCATGGCCGCGGCCACCTTGCGGCCGAACATCTCGCCGACCGAACCGCCGTAGACGGTCTGATCGTGCGCGATCACCACCACCGGTCGCCCATCGATGCGGCCGCGTCCGGTGACCACGCCGTCGCCGTAGTAGGCGTCGGGCTGGCCGGGCTGGCGCATGAGCGCGCCGGTTTCGACGAAACTGTCCGGATCCACCAGCATGCGTATGCGTTCTCGGGCACTGGGAATGCCTTTGCCGCGGCGTTTGTCGATTCCGGCCTGTCCGGTCGGTTCTTCCGCCAGTTCGAGGAGTTTGTGCAGATGCTGCAGTTTTCCTCGGGTGCCCGTCATAGGTTCGATACGCCTTTCCGCTGTGTCGCGGTCGCCGCACCATGATCGATGGCCGACGACCCGTGCTGCACGCTACCGTGCGGAACCGTCTTCAACCACTGATCGCTCGTCCGGCGGGCACTGTCACAGAATTCTTCGCACCGTTCTGGTGTGTCTGCGCGACGCGCGCCCCCGACAATTTGTGTCGCAGCACGGGCGGGCGGTCGGGCCATTCATGAATTGTCATCGGATTGGCCGCGTTTCGAGGTTGTGGCGAATCCGTGGTCCTACCGTGATGACAGCGCGGCGCCGGGAATTGCGCGGCCCGGCGCCACGCCCGGCCGGACGCGCCCCACCCACGACCGCCGCTCGCACCGAGGAGTACGTGTGACTGCCGCCCTGACCGATCTGGGCCTCCTGCGCGAACTGGAGCCGGTCGCCGAGCGCCACCTCGACGATCATCTGCGCCAGGCCAAGGCGTGGCATCCGCACGACTACGTGCCCTGGGGCGATGGGCGCAACTTCGCCGCTCTCGGCGGAATCGACTGGGAGCCGGGACAGTCCCGCACCCGGATCAGCCATCGCAATACCGGAACCGCCTGCGCCGAGCCGGTCGCCGAACGTATGCTGCAGCGCATCGCCACCGACGAGAACCTGCATATGGTCTTCTACCGCAATATCTCCGCCGCCGCATTGGACCTGCCGCCGGACGCCATGCTCCGGGCGATCACCGAGGTCGTCACGCGCTTCCAGATGCCCGGCCTGACCCAGCCGAACTTCCGGCGCGACGCGGTGCTGCTGGCCGAGCACGGCAGCTACGACGTTCGCCAGCATCTGGACGGGGTGCTGCGCCCGGTGCTGCGGGCCTGGAACGTCTTCGAACGCACCGATCTGCGCGGCGACGGCGTCCGCGCCCGCGACGAATTGGGCTGCTATCTCGACGAATTGGCGGCCCAGGCGCGTCGGTTCGAGGAGGGGCGCGAGCGCGCCCCGGCGCGGGAGGCGGCGCGTGCCGAGCGTGCCGGAACGGCATGAGGCTCTGGGCGGCGCTCGGCGCGGCGGCCGCGGCCGCGGCGCTGCTGAGCGCGACGCCCGCGCACGCCGAGGAACCCGCCGCACCGGCTCCGCCCCCCATCGATCCCGCGGTCACCCGGACCACGCTGGTGCGCGGCGAGTTCCGGGGGCCGGGCTGGGAGCGGCTGTATGTGGCCTCGGCCTCGATGCGCCGTGAGATCGCGGTGGATGTGCTGCGCGGATCCGGTCCGGGGCCGCGGCCGACGCTGTACATGCTCGACGGGGTGGAGGCGGGGGACGTCTCCGGCTGGCTCACGAAAGGCGGTGCGGCGCAGTTCTTCTCCGGCAGGCCGGTGGATGTGGTGTTCACCAGCGGCGGGGTCGGCAGCATGTACACCGACTGGGACCGCTACGACCACGCCCTCGGGCTCAACCGCTGGGAGACCTTCCTCATCGATGAGCTGCCCCCGATCGTGGAGTCCCATCTGGGCGGCGACGGCCGCCGCGCGATCGCGGGGGTCTCGATGGGCGCGCAGGCGGCGCTGATGCTGGCCGGTCGCCATCCCGGCCGCTACCGGGCGGTCGCCGGGATCAGCGGCTGCTATTCCACCGCCGACGATCTCGGCCAGGCCGTCACGCGCATCACCGTCGGCTCGCGCGGCGGCAATCCGGAGAATCTGTGGGGTCCGCCCTCGTCCCCGGAATGGGCCGCCCACGACAGCCATCTGAACGCGGACGCGTTACGCGGCACGGTCGTCCACCTGTCCGCCGCGACCGGCCTGCCGAGCCTGCCCGATCTGGTGGCCGTCGCCACGGCAGTCGATGTGCCCGAGGCGCTGCGGATGGTCGGGGGCGGTGCGGCTCTGGAAGCGGGGGCGCGCTCGTGTACCGAGCGTTTCGCCACCCGCCTGGCGCAACTGGGCATTCCGGCCACCGTGCACTACGCGGACGCGGGCACCCATTCCTGGCCGGATTTCGCCGTCCAGCTCCCGGCCGCGTGGCAGACGATCGCCCCCGCCCTCGGGGTGGGGTGGGAACGGCGGTAGCCCGGTCCCGCTCGGGGGCACGACAATTGCCGTGATTGCCCTGTGATCGACCGAATATTCGGACAATTCGCGACCCCATCGGACCGGTATGTGTAGCGGTTTCCGGCGTGTCGTGAAGCTGGGATTAACACTCGAGCGGCGGCGTGCCCGCCTCCCTAACATGTCACTGAATTTTGGGTCGTGTGGTGTGTGGGAAAGGCATGGCATGAAAAGAGGTTTCCGCCGCAGGACGATGACCGTCGCGGCGGCGATGGCCGCTGCGATGCTCGCGGTGGGATTGGGCAGCGCGCATGCGGAGCCGCCGTCGGAATCGACGCAGCAACACCGGCTGGCCGAGCAGATCGCCGACGGGGTGCCGAATCCGCATGCCGATCCGATCGTGGACACCTCGATCGCCGACCCGCATTCGGTCGCGGCCGATACCGCCGCGGCGGGTCCGGCGCAGAGCTCGTTCCTGGCGGCCTTCGGCTACAGCCTGCTGCATCCGGACGCGGCCCCGCCGGGGGCCAACGACTGGGGCTGCCGCCCCTCGGCCGCGCATCCGCGTCCGGTCGTGCTGGTACACGGCACCTGGGTCAACGCCTATGACGATTTCGCCTATATGAGTCAGCCGCTGCGCGACGCGGGCTACTGCGTGTTCACCTTCAACTACGGCCGGGAGAACCTGCTGCAGGGCGGCGGGGTCGGCTCGGTGCTGCCGGGGCGCGGGGGTGTGGGCGATATGGCGCGCTCGGCCGATCAGGTGGGCGCGTTCGTGGATCGGGTGTTGGCGGCGACCGGCGCGCCCAAGGTCGATATCGTGGCCCATTCGCAGGGCGGGCCGGTGTCGCGGTGGTACCTGAAGTACGGCGGCGGCGCGGACAAGGTGGCGCACGAGATCACCTTCGCCGGAACCAATCACGGCACCACGTTGCTCGGCATCGCCTGGCTGGGGCGCCTCATCACCAACGCGGGGCTCGACGTCCTCGCGCCCGCCGGGGTGCTGGCCGGACGCGGCGGGGTGCAGCAGATCGTGGGCTCGGACTTCTTGAACCGGCTCAACGCCGGCGGCGACACCGTGCCCGGCGTGGACTACACCGCGGTCGGCACCCGCTACGACCAGGTCAGCACGCCCTACGATCTGACGTTCCTGCGGCCCGGGTCCGGGGCGAACGTCCGCAACATCACCCTGCAGGACGGCTGCGAGGCCGACATTTCCGATCATCTGTCGATCATGTACTCCCCGCGGGCGTTGTCGATCGTGCTCAACACCCTGGACCCGAAGCAGACCCCGAATCTGGCCTGCACCTTCAACCCGTGGCTGATCGGCGGTGGCGGTCACATCTGATCGGACGCGACCTGCCGCACCGGCGCCGCCGCGGTGATCCGATAACCGAGTCGTAGACTTTGCCTCGAATACCCGAGGGTAGGACGAGGCATTCGGACATTGGCGTTTCGAACGAGAACGAGCGAGGCGGTCGGAGCGGTGCAAATGAAGCTGGTAGGACAACGAGCTGTCGTTCGAGCGGTCGAGGCGGTCGTACGGTGACCGCCGCGGCCGTGGACACCGAGGAGCAGTCGGCCCCCGCGCCGCTGCGGCCCGCGCTGGAGAAGTTCGGCTTCGCCGAATTCCGGCGCACCGCGGTCATCGGCACCGTGCTCGGCGGTTCGGTGACGCGGCGGGTGCTGCGGGGCGGCCTCGCCAGACGTAAGCGCCGCCGCGCGATGGCCGATGGCATGGTCGACGGTTTCGAGGTGCTCGGGCCGATGTTCGTCAAGCTCGGCCAGCTCATCGCGTCCTCGCCCGGCGCGTTCCCGCGCGAGCTGGCCGACGCGTGCCTGCGCTGCCTCGACGATGTGCCGCCGTTCCCGGCGGTGGACGCCCGCGCGATCATCGAGGCCGATCTCGGCAGGCCGATCGACGAGCTGTTCCGCGAATTCGACGACGAACCGCTGTCGGCGGCATCGGTCGCCCAGGTGCACGGCTGCGTGCTGGCCGACGGCCGTCCGGCCGTGGTGAAGGTGCAGCGGCCCGATATCGCCCGGCGAATGATCGTGGATCTGCGGGCGGCGTTCCGGCTGGCCCGGCTGATGGAGAAGCGGTCGGAGAACGCCCGGGTCGCCAATGCCGAGGGCGTGGTGCGCGATCTGTACGAGACGACGGTCGCCGAGCTGGACTTCCGTAACGAGGCCGACAATCAGACCCGTGCCCGCGCCAATCTGCACGCCTTCGGCGACAACTCCGGAGTCGTTGTGCCGGAGGTGTATTGGGACTACAGCGGCCCGCGGGTGCTGTGCATGGAGCGGATGCGCGGCATGCCGCTGGACCGCTTCGACGATATCCGCGCCGTCCATCCGGATCCCGAGCTGCTGATCAGAAGGCTCGTCAAGGCGTGGGTGGAAAGCGTTGTGGTGCACGGGTTGTTCCACGGCGACGTGCATGCCGGAAACCTCTGGCTGCTCGAGGACGGCCGGGCGGCCATGCTCGACTTCGGCATCGTCGGCAGGATGACCCCACAGTGGCGTGAATTCGTGCGGGCGCTGTTCCACGCCAGCGCCATCGACGGGGACTTCCGACCCGTGGCCCGGGCGCTGCGCGAATTGGACCTGGTGGAGGGCGATTCCGGTGACGACGCCACCATCGGGCGACAGCTGGCCACCGCCCTGGCCCCGGTGCTGTCGGGCAAACTCGCCCAGCTCGATATGGGCAAGGTGGCCGCGCGGCTGGTCGAATTCGGTAAGCGCCGTGGCGCTTCCGGGCCGGAGCAGCTGATTCTCATGGGTAAGCAGCTCGGATACTTCGAGCGCTATGCCGTGGCCCTGGCTCCCGGGTGGCGGCTCGGCCAGGATTTGTTCCTGTTCCGCAATGTCTTTCCGGAGGAGGTGGCCGCCAAGGCCGCGGCCTCCGGGACCGAGTTGCCCGCCGAGTAGCTTCGAAGGGTCTGCTCGCTCAACGTTTTCGGTTGCTCCGCGCGGCGCGGGTGAGGTGCTGCCCGTGTCGCGCGGGCCGTCGAGTTGACTATCGCATCTATGTATCTGTAAATCTAGATGCGTGGATGTGGACGAACTGAATGTCGACCTGATCTATCGGGCGCTGGCGAATCCGGCGCGCTGCCGGATCATGGAGTGGCTCAAGCAGCCCGGTGCGCATTTCGACGATGCGCGCTATCGCGAGCACGGGCTCGACATCGCCGACGGCGTCTGCGTCCAGGACATCCAGCGCAAGCTGGGGCTGGCCCAGTCGGTGGTCTCGACCTATCTGCAGTCCATGCAGCGCGCGGGACTGCTGAGCTCCTACCGCTACAGCAAGTGGACCTATTACCGCCGCGACGAGGAGACGGTCCGCGCCTTCGCCGAGTACGTGGCCACCCGGCTCTGAGTTCGAGGAACCGCATGCGTTATCGCACGAAGGTGGCCCTGGTCTATCTGCTGGGCTTCTTCATCGATCTGCTCAATATGTTCATCGCGTCCATCGCCTATCCCGATATCGGCGCGACCTTCGGCGCCGAGGTGCGGGAGCTGGCCTGGATCGGCAACGCCTATCTGCTGGGGCTGACGGTCGTCATCGCGCCGAGTGTGTGGCTGGCGGCCCGGTTCGGGGAGCGTCGGGTGCTGGTGGCGTCGCTGCTGCTGTTCGTGGTCGCCTCGCTCGCCGCGGGTTTCGCACCGGGGCTGGCGGTGCTGGTGATCCTGCGGTTTGTGCAGGGTGCGGCGGGCGGCATGCTGATTCCGGTGGGTCAGGCGATGACCTATCGGCAGTATCCCGCGGCCGAGCGCGCCGGGCTGACCGCGATCGTCATGAGCGTCGCGCTGATCGTGCCCGCCGTCTCGCCGACCGTGGGCGGGCTGCTGGTCGATCGGCTGTCGTGGCGGTGGATCTTCTGGCTGAACGTCCCGCCCGCGGCGATCGCGCTGGCGCTGGCGCTGTGGTGGTTGCGGCGGGACGAAGATCGCGGGCGTCCGGCATTCGATGTAACCGGGTTCGTGCTCGGTGGCGCGGCGATCGCGGCGCTGCTGGTCGGGCTGTCGGAATTCGGTGCGCCCGAGGGGCGGATCACCGGTCTGGTGCTGCTCGGCGGCGCGATGGTGAGCGGGGTGGCGTTCGTGCGATGGTCGGCGCGGGCGCGGACCCCGATGCTGCGGCTGGACCTGCTGCGCGAGCCGATGCTGGCCACCTCGATGGTGGTGTATCAGTGCGTGCCCGGCATCTTCACCGGGGCCAATGTGATCTTCGTGGTCTATCTGCAGCAGGAGTTGTCGCTGTCGGCGACCGCGACCGGACTGCTGATGCTCCCGTGGGCGGTCGCCAGCGGGGTCGCCATCGCGCTCACGCGGCGGGTGTTCAATCGGGTGGGGCCGCGGCCGCTGTTCGTCGTCGGGATGCTGCTCGAAAGCGCGGGTCTGGCATTGCTTTTCACCATCGTCGCACCGCAGCGGGCAGCGGTGGCAATCGTCGCCTTCGCGCTCATGGGTCTTGGCGGCAGCCTGTGCAGCAGCGCCGCGCAGAGCGCCGCCTTCGTCGACACACCCGCCGACGAACTGTCCCATGCGAGCGCGCTGTGGAACATCAACCGCCAGGCGAGTTTCGCCATCGGCGTCGCGCTCATGGCCCTGGTCTTCGAGCTGGTCTCCTACCGCTGGACCTTCGCCGTCGCCGCGACCCTGACCCTGCTCCCGCTACCCCTGGCCCTGCGCCTGAGAAAACCGCGCACACTGCAACCCGCCCAAGTCTGAAAGGAACCCTCCCCGTGGACGATTCGCAGCCGTTCATCGATGAGATCATCGACTTCCATCGCGTCATCATCGATCTCTTCGCCGGTACCGAACCCGATCCGGCCGCCGCCGTGGCCGCGCTGCTGACCCGCTTCGACCCGGACTTCACCATGATCACCCCGACCGGCGCGCTGCTGACCCTGCCGGATCTGCGCCGCCTGTTCGAGGACGGTTACGGCTGCCGGCCGGACTTCGCCATCGAGATCACCGACATCGTCCCTGTCACCATCGATGCGCGCGGCGCCCTGGTGAGTTATCAAGAGCGGCAACAGGATCGCTCCGGTGCGAGCACGCGCCGGTCGACGGCGTACTTCACGCTCGACTCGACCGGCGCGGTGCGCTGGCGACATCTGCAGGAGACCTGGGTGGCGGGATGAACCCGTCGAGGTCGTCGTGACGCCCTACCGCTCGGCGAGCATGTCCGCGACCGTCTCGGCGTCCAGTGCGCGCTCCAACCAGGTATCGAGCAGATCGATATCGGTGCAGGAGGTGATGCGCTCGCGCTCGTGATCGCTGGGCTCCACGCCCCGGACGGTCAGGACGCGCAGGATGCTTTCGGCCACGCCTGCCGCGCGACCCCGGGCGAGGCCTTCGGCTCGTCCCTCGGCAAGGCCCTCAGCAAGCCCCTCGGCAAGCCCCTCTTCACGACACTGGGCGCGCAGGCGCTGGGCGCTGACCGAGCGGTAGAAGGATGAATCGATGGGCATCAGCTTTCTCCACAGTTCGGCGGCCGGGGTGGTGCCCAGGCCGAGTTCGGTGAGTTCGCGGAAGGCGTCGCGATCCTCGTCCTCGGGATCGAGTTGTTCCAACACGGTGGCCAGCGCCTTCAGTATGTCACCGATGCGCGGATCCTTGGCATGGGTGACGGCGGACAGAGCCGCCAGCGGGATGTCCGCGGCCGCGGTGTCGACATCGGTGACGGCCGGAACGTTGTGCGGGCCCAGGACCATTGGATTCACGATCAGCGTGTCCCACTGCGGCACGCCGACCCGCACCGGCCGCCGGGCCCACTTGGCGGTGATCAGATCGTGGCAGACCACCAGGAGTACGACCGGAATCCGGTATTTCGCGTGACAGTAGGCGACGTAGTACGCCCAGGCGGGCGGCTTGTCGTTGTCGTCCTGCTGCTGCGCCTCGATCAGCAACAGGAACGTGCCCTCGGCGGTCTCGATGCGTAACGCCGTATCGACCCGGCGTTCCACCGGTTTGATCTCGGTGAGATCGCTGGTCTCCAGCACCACCTCGATCGGGTCCGGAAGCGGCAGGCCCAAAGCGCGAAACGCGCGCGCGAACACCGCCGGATCGTGCCGGAAGATCCGATGCATAACCTCGTGACGGGAGCTGACCATGCGGACGAGGATAGCTCGAGATTCGAATGTATGTTCGAATGCTGTCAGTCCGTGTCGAGGCCGAGGACCTCCCGGCCGACCATGGTCGCCATGACCTCGGTCGGGAACGACCCCGCCGAGTCGACGGTGAGTTCGGCGAGTCCGACGCCCGCGCCCGCATGCATGGTCCAGATCGTCGCGACGGATGGGTCCGCCCGCGCGAGGATTCGCACGATCGATCCGAAGGCGGCGTAGCTCAGGCCGATGCCGCCGACGTGCGCCGGAAGGACTGCCGCGTCCAGGCCGGCGTCGTGCAGGGCGCGCAGGGCGTCGATCGGAATTTCCGACCGCTCGTCGTAATAGGCGGCTCGGCTCTGAAAATCCTTGGCCAATATCGATATTCGGTCGAGTAACTGCTGCTCGGCGGCGGGTAGGGAGAACGTCGATCGCACCATGCCCACCCTAGCCACCGGCTGGTGAATGATTGGCGGGAATCAGGAGGCGCGGGCGAAGGCGGGAAGGGGGCGGGCGGGGGGTTCGGCCCGGGAGGTGTCGTCGAAGGAGCGCATGAAGAGGCGGAACATGGCCTGGTCCAGGTCGATGCCGATCTCGGCGGCGTGAAAGGCGGCCAGGTCCACGGCCACGCCGTTGTCGACCAAGCGGAGGTCGCTGAGTGTCTCGTCGAGGACCATACCGCTCATGGCCTGGTCGCGGGTGAGGGTGAGTTCGGGTAGCCAGCTGAGGTGCCAGTGGCCGCCGCCGGTCGCGGCGGGGAGGTACTGGGCGAATTCGGGGGTGATATCGCTGGTGATGAACCAGTCGCTGATCTGCAGTGCCATGTTTTGCTCTCGTGTCGAGTTCTGTATAACTCTTGCATAACAATACGGCCTGTGATCTGCGCGTGATGCGAATCGTCAAGAAACTGAAGGGGTTTGAAGGCCCACCTTAAGTTGTTACCCGAATATCGGTGTGTGCGCTATGAATTCGAGAAATCAACGCCCCTGCAGCGACTTCACGTTGTTTCCGAAGGTCCAGCCGCGCGAGCCGTCCCAGTTGATCGACCAGGTCATCAGGCCCTTCAACGCATTCGCGGCCCCGGTGCCGTAATGGTTCCACGCCTGCGCCACCAGATTCGGCGCCATATAGCCGCCGCCCGCGCCGGGCTGGGCGGGCAGTCCGGGGACCTGCTTGTCATAGGGAACGGTAATGGTGGTGCCCTGGATGGTCAGGCCCTTGGCGAGGCAGTCGGTCTGCGCGATGAAGCCCTGCACGGTGCCCGCCTGATAGGAGTCGCCCGCGCAACCGTACATGCTGCCGTTGTAGTACTGCATGTTGAGCCACCACAGTCGGCCGTTGTCGGCGTATTTCTTGATGATCGGCAGGTACGCGCCCCAGATCGAGCCGTAGGTGACGCTGCCGCCGGTGACATAGGCCGTCTCCGGCGCCATGGTCAGCCCGAAGCCCGCGGGCATCTGCGCGAGCACGCCATCGATGATCCGGATCAGATTGGCCTGCGAGGTCGACAGCGTATTGATATTGCCGCTGCCGATCAGGCCGGTCTCGATATCGATGTCGATGCCGTCGAAGTTGTATTTCTTCAGTATCGGCACGATGGTCGCGATGAAACGGTCGGCGACCGCGGTGGAATTGAGATCGATTCCGGCCGCCGCACCGCCGATGGACAGCAGAATCGTGGCCCCCGCGGCCTTGGCCCGACACATCTCCGCCGGTGTCGCGACCTTGACCGTGCGGTCCATCCCGTCTTCCCACAGCGCGGTGCCGTCGGATCTGATCACCGGAAACGCGGCATTGATGACATTGTGTCCGTGCGCGGCGATGCGGGCATCGGTGATCGGAATCCAGCCCATTCCCGGATGAACGCCCGCGCCGTCCCAGTTCTCCCAATAACCCTGCAGCACTTTGCCACTCGGGCGCGGTTTGGTCGGGCAGGTGGTGTCGTCGGCCGCCGCGCCGGCGGTCGGCGCCAGTCCGGTGACGGCCAGCGCCAGCCCCAGCAAGACCCCTGCCAGACGTGCTCGCCGACCGTTCATGACCTGCTCCCGTCGCTCGATCCGACACAGCCATGATGCGCCGCCGCGTTATCAGACGGCGGCCGATCCCGCACCGCTACAGGGGAATTCGCGGGCGAATAGGGGTCGCGCGACCGGTGTGATCGCGAAACCCCTCATCTCCCGGTGGATCACGAGGTGAATCGAGCGGCGACCTTCGTGAATTGGTCTAGCATGTCGAGGGTTTCGCTCTCCGGAAGGGTCGGCAGCATCAGGCTCACCCGGCCCACCCCGGCCTCGGCATACGCGTCGAGCAGGGCCGGATCGGCCGCCACCCCCGCGACCATCACGGGGACGTCGGCACCCTCGAGCTGGGCGAGCTGGGCGGGCACCTCCGCGGGGCTGGCCACCGCGGTGGGGAACCACCCCGCGCCGAGCCGGGCCGCGCGCCGCGCCGCGGCCGGTCCGCCGCCGATGAAGATCGGCGGATGCGGCCGCTGCACCGGCTTGGGCCAGGCGTACATCGGATCGAAATCGACGAAGCGGCCATGGAATTCGGCGAGGTCGGTGGTCCAGATCTCGCGCAGGGCCGCCAGTTGCTCGTCCAGCAGCGCCCCGCGGGTGCGGGGATCGGTGCCGTGATCGGCCATCTCCTCCCGGTTCCACCCCGCGCCCACGCCGAAGACAAAGCGGCCACCGGAAATCAGGTCGAGCGTGGCGACCTCCTTCGCGGTATGAATGACATCGCGCTGGATCAGCAGCGTCACCCCCGTGCCCAGCAGCAGCCGCTCGGTGACGGCCGCGGCCGCGGCGAGCGCCACGAACGGATCGACCGCGCGGTAGTACATGCGCGGCAGCTCACCGCCGCCCGGATAGGGCGATTGCCGACTCGCCGGAATATGCGAGTGCTCGGCGAGGAACAGGGCATCGAAGCCCCGTTCCTCGAGCGCCACAGCGAGTTTCGCGGAGCCGATGCCCTCGTCGGTAACGAACGTTCCCACACCGATTTTCATATGAGGACGAACCGTTCGCCCGGCGGCGAATATTCCGCGCGGCGGCTAGCGGGCCGCCGGATCCAGTACCGCGTTGAGCAGCTGCCCCAGCCGCTCCCCGGCCAGCCGCAGGCGGGACTCGGCCACCGGCAGGAATCGGCGGGTGTATTCCTCGCCGATCTTGTTCTGCTCCGGATAGAAACCGGGCGATACGGCTACCCGGCAGCTGTCCTCGGCCCAGCGAATCGGGTCCGAATCCGGCTGCGCCGGAGACAGTTCCGGCGCGGGCAGGGCCAGCACCCGCTTGGTCTCCTCCTCGTCGCTGGCGTGGCGGGTGTCGAGCAGGCGGCTGTCCCAGACCGAGTGCAGATTGGTGTTCTGGCCGTTGTACTGCACCTTGAACTCGTTGCCGCCGCGGTCGCGGGCATATCCGGCGTGCAGCGGCTGATGGATGTCGCCGACGAAGTGGACGATGAACTTCAGCGCCTGATTGCGGTCGGTGACCGAGCGTCCTCGGTCGGCGAGGATCTTGGTCTGCGCGCGCAGCGCCTCGATGACGTTCTGGCCGTCGTTGCCGTTCACGGCCGGGTCGTAGGCGCAGCCGTTTTCCGCGATATTGACGTAATGCCACGGAGCCGAGCGCTTTCCCAACACGGGATCGCTCTTGCGGATATCGTCGGCCCAGGTGGCAACGCCAGCCAGCGTGGGATCCGGCTCACCGGCCAGCAGGCGGCCGACCTCGTCGCGGGCCGCCGGGGTCAGCCGCAGGTCGGCGATGGCGCCGGTGACATCGTGGCCCTGTTCGCCCCAGGCGTGGGCGGACGGTGCCGCGAGGAGGGTGGCCGCCACTGCCAGGGCGCCCGCGACGACTGCTTTACACCGCATCGAGAAGAAGTCCTTTCCACCTGAATTACATTGCTGCCGTACGTGGTTCGAATGCTCGGGACAACTTCGACGAGTCCGGCGAACGGCAGGCGAACCCGATGCGGCGGGCGGATTAATCCCGAATGCAACCGAATGGAAGGAGTGATGGCGGGTGGGTGACGCGCGGATGACCGCTTGGCAGGTGGTCCGGCCCGGGCCGATCGACGGCGGTCCGCTGCGGCGGGCGCGCGTGCCGGTCCCCGAACCCGCCGCGGGGGATTTGCTCGTGCGGGTGCTGGCGTGCGGGGTCTGCCGCACGGATCTGCACGTGGCCGAGGGAGATCTGCCGGTGCACCGGCCGCAGGTGGTGCCCGGCCACGAGGTGGTCGGGGAGGTGGTGGCGCTGGGAGCAGGGGCGGGCGGCGAATTCGGTCTCGGCGACCGGGTCGGGATCGCGTGGCTGCGCCACACCTGTGGCCGGTGCCGGTTCTGCCTGCGCGGTGCGGAGAATCTGTGCCCGAATTCCCGCTACACCGGCTGGGATGCCGACGGGGGATATGCCGAATTCGCCACCGTCCCGGCCGCTTATGCGCATCCGCTACCGGCGGGCTATTCCGATACCGAGCTGGCTCCGCTGCTGTGCGCCGGGATCATCGGCTATCGCGCTCTGCGGCGGGCGGCGCTGCCGCCGGGCGGGCGGCTGGGCATCTACGGTTTCGGCGGCAGCGCCCATCTCGCCGCGCAGGTCGCCCTGGCGAGCGGCGCGCGGCTACATGTCATGACCCGCGATCCGAAGGCCCGCGAGCTCGCCCTGGCGTTGGGGGCGGCCTCGGCGCAGGGCGCGGCCGCGGCGCCGCCGGAGCCGCTGGACGCGGCGATCCTGTTCGCGCCTGTCGGCGATCTGGTGCTCCCGGCGCTGGCGGCGCTGGATCGCGGCGCGGTGCTGTCGATCGCGGGCATACATCTCAGCGATATCCCGGTCCTGAACTATCAGCGGCATCTGTTCCAGGAGCGCGAGATTCGCTCGGTCACCGCGAATACTCGCGACGATGCCCGCGAATTCCTGGCTTTCGCCGCCGCGCATCGGCTCGAGGTGACGGTGCACCCGTACCCGCTGGACGAGGCCGACCGCGCGCTGTCGGATCTGGCGCACGGGAAGTTTGCCGGTGCGGCCGCTTTGGTACCTGACACGCCGCGGACACGCCGAGTTTCGCACTCCTAGTTCGCGATTCGCGGCCATTCCGACCGGCACTGCTGCTTTGCTGAAAAGAAAGTGGCGTGAGGTGATCCGGAGGCAGGGGACATGCATCGGGTAACACAGCAGCAACACGTCCGTGCCGCGTGGCCGTGGGTGCTGGGCGCGCTCGTTCTGGGGGCGGTGGTGGCCTTCGTGGTCTGGGTGGTGCGTCCCCAGTCGCCCAACTGCCGGACGGTGGCGGTGACCGCGTCGCCCACCACGACCGCGCCGGTCGCGTCGCCGACCACGATGCCGACGAATCCGCCGGTGGCCGAGCCGATTCCGGTGGGGGAGCGGCGTGAGCCACCGGAGGCGGGCCAGGCCCGGTACTACGTGTTCAACCAGAACGTCTCCTGCTCGTTCCCGAATCTGCCGCTGGACGGCTACTACGTCGGCGTGCCGACCGACGAATACGCCGGGGGCGCCATCTGCGGCAGCTATGTCGACGTGGCGGGCCCGCTCGGCAGCGTGCGGGCCATGGTCGTCGACCGCTGTCCCGGCTGCGGCCCGCGCCAATACGACCTGAGCACCGCCGCGTTCACGCGCATCGCCGAGCAGGGCCAGGGCGTCGTGTCGATTCAGCTGAGCCGGGTGCACGATCCGGGTCCGCCGCCGGAGGTGAGCTACCGGGTGCAGGACGGATCGTCCTCGGCCTGGCTCGGCCTGCTGTTCGCCGACACCGGAAATCCATTGAGCCGCGTCGAGATCCGCCCAGAGGCCGGCGGGCCGGGCCGGGTGCTCAATCGTGGCATGGACAACTACTGGACCGTCTCGGGCGCGGGCCCGGGCCCGTTCACCGCCCTGCTGACCGACATCCACGGCAATCAGATCCAGATTCCGAACATCCCCGTCGACCCGGGCCGGATCGAACGCACCGGCCTGCGGCTCTACGACGACGCCCCACCCTCGCCCGCCCCCACCACCCCACCCCCAACAACCACGATCACGACCCCGCCCGCCCCGGTGATAGTCACCTCCGAGGTCTGCACCTGACCATCCATGACGCCCACCGAAACCAGCAGAGCGACCACACGACCGCGGCGCGCGCGACCGTGGCGCGTCCGGTCGCGCCGGACCGGGCCGCTGCGGCTGGTGTTCGGACCAACTGTGGCATCATGAACTGAAACTCGTTCTAATATGCGCGATATGGGCGATGCGGCGGGAGGTCCTGGATGGTGCGGGCGTCGATCGTGGGGCGGGGGAATCGCCGCTTCGGGGAACGGGTGTCGCGGTTGCGGGAGGTTCCGGCGGGCACCATCGTCGAGTTGCCGGGGCGCGGCCGCACCTATTTGGTGGACATCCCCGGGCCGCCGGGCGCGCCCACGTTGATTCTGCTGCACGGCGTGGTGACCACCGCGATGCTGAACTGGTTTCCCGCGCTCGAGGAGCTGGCCCGGCATTACCGCGTGGTGCTCTACGATCAGCGCTGGCATGGGCACGGGATTCGCTCGCAGCGGTTCGTCCTCGACGATCTCGCCGACGATACGATCGCGGTGGCCGATCTGCTCGGACTCGAACGGCCGGTCCTGGTCGGCTATTCCATGGGCGGCATCGTCGCCCAGCTTGCCGCGCACCGGCATCCGGACCGGGTCGGCGGACTCGTGTTGTGCGCCACCACCCATCGCTTCCAGGAGAAATGGCGGGAGCGGGCCTTCCATCGGACGATGGCCGTCTTCGCCACCACCGCGGCCGAGCTGGTGACGCGCAAGGTGGCGCAGGCGGCGTTGAGACTGCCGGACATGCCGCGGGTGTCCTGGGAACCCGGCAGGCTGGATCGCTGGGCGCTGGGGGAATTGCGCACCGCCAACGGCTGGGCGATGGCGCAGGCCATCGCGGCGATCGGTCGGTTCGATTCCGGCCCGTGGCTGGCGGAGCTGAAACTGCCGGTGTCGGTGCTCATCACGACCCATGACCGGGCATTGCCGGTGTATCGGCAGCTGGAGATGGCGACACTGATCGACGGGGCGGAGATCTTCCTCGCCCGCGCCGGACATGCGGCCTGTGTACTCGAGGCGGACGCCTTTGTCCCGGTGCTCCTCGAGGCCTGTGCGGCGGTGGCCGCGCGGCTGTAGGGCTCAGCCCCGGTCGCGGGCGGCCTTCAGAAGTTCGCCGACCGCGTCGTGCACCTCGTCGGCCATCGCCGACAGATCGGGCACCAGCTCCCGGCAGGCGATGAAGCCGAAGTCCAGGCTGCCTCCCACCGACAGCACGGTGACATTGAGCCCGGCCCCGTGGAATACCGGCCCGAACGGATACATCGCATCGATGCGGTAGCCGAGGAAATACAGCGGCGCCTGCGGCCCGGGAACATTCGAGATCACCAGGTTGTGCACCACCGGATGCCGCTCGGCCAGTTTGAACGAGGAATACACCCGCGCCGCCAACTGAAAGGTATTGGGCGGGGCGTACTTCGCCCAGTCCTGCAGGAAGTCCGCGCCGATCAGATCGTGCTCCTGTTTGGCCCCGAGATTGGCCTCGGCGATCAGCCGCAGGCGCTCGACCGGATCGGCGACGTCGGTGTAGAGGCGGCAGAACAGCGTCGAGACCTTGTTGATGCCCCGATCGTGGCGGGAGGTGGCGTGCGTGGACACCGGTACCGACGCGAACAGTGAGCTGTCGGGCAGTTCGCCGTGCTCCTCGAGATAGCCGCGCAGCGCCCCGGCGACCACCGCCAGCACCACATCGTTCACCTTCACCCCGAACGCCGCCTTGATCTCCTTGATGTCGCCGAGGCCGGTCGTGGTGAACGCGACCGAACGATGCGGGCTGATGGTGGCGTTGAACGGCGTGCGCGGCGCGGTGAACGGAATCGCCATGCCCTTCTCGGCATTCGCCCGCCGCCGCACGAACCCGCCGACCATCCCGAGGGTTTTGGGCAGCATGCCGAACGCGCCGAGCTTACCCGGCAACCGCAGCAGCCCCTCGGCCGCGAGCAGCAGGTCGTTGGGGTCGGATTCGGTGATGCGGTCGCCCGGTTCGGGTTCGGGATAACGCACGTTCGGCTCGAGATCGCACAGCGCCATCATCATCTGCGTGCCGGTGATGCCGTCGACCGCCGCGTGGTGATACTTCGAGATCACCGCGACCCTGCCCCCTTCCAGCCCCTCGACCACCCACATCTGCCACAGCGGTCTGCTGCGATCCAGGGCGCGCCCGGCGATGTCGGCCACCAGCTCCGCCAACTCGCGCCGCCCGCCCGGTGCGGGAATTCCGATGCGCCGCACGTGATAATCCAGGTCGAAATGGGCGTCCTCGACCCAGCGCGGATGATCGAGATCGAAGGGCACCCGATGGATGTGCCTGCGCATCGACGGCACCAGATGCAGGCGGCGGCCGAGTTCGGCCTTCAACGCGGCGAATTCGTAGTGCGCGCCGTCGGCGACGGGATCCAGGACGATCAGCGCGCAGACGTGCAGCAGCTGGGTGTCGGTCTCCAAATACAGAAAGCTGGCGTCGAGCCCGGTCATGCGTTCCATGTCCCCAGCCTATGAGAACCTGTTCTAGTATCGTGTCGGAAAGCGCGGGAGATCCATCACAAACCGCGGGGTTTCCCTATTCGAAATCGCTGGTGGACCGTTACTTTCATCCGGATACGGTTGCGCGGCGATTGGGTATCTCTCCAGCGGACCTCGTTGCTGTCACCTTGATTCCCCCTTACCTTGGGCCACATCAGGCCGAGACAATAGTCTTTGACAACAGTCACATCCCGGGCCTGCTCACAACGGCGTGAGAAGGTGAGAACGATGGGCGACCGGAAGGTCCTCTCGCCGCGAAGTCGGCGCATCCCTTGGGTATTCGCTGCCGCACTGATCCTGGTCGGCATGCTGTATCCGACCCCACCGGCGCGGGCGCAGTGGTGTGCGGCCGTGGATGTGGTGGTGGCCAGGGGAACCGGGGAACCCGGTCATCTTGGCAGTGAGGTGGGCGATCCGTTCTACGCGGTGCTGCGCGACCGGCTGCCCATGAGCACCAGCGCCTATCGGGTGAACTATCCGGCCGATCTGACCGACTCGTTGTCCATCGGCCGCGGCAGCGCCGATCTCGTCGCGCATCTGGCCCACCAGGCGGCGGTGTGCCCGGGCCAGCGGTTCGTGCTGGTCGGCTACTCGCAGGGGGCGGCGGTCGTGCACACCGCCCTGGGCACCGGGGTCACCCTCGACGTTCCGGGCGCGGTCCGGGCCGGCGGGGAGCTGGGCGGCCGGATCGCGGCGGTGCTGCTGTTCGGCGATCCGCTGCGGCTGATCGGCTGGCACCTGCCCGACGCCTATCTGTGGCGCAGCGGAAACTATTGCACCCCGGGCGATCCGGTGTGCGCGGGCGGGATGAACCCCGCCGCGCACGTCGCGTACGGCGGCGATTTCGTCGCGGCCGCCACTCTCGCGGCCGATCAGCTGTGACTAGCGCCGCTCGATCCGGCTCGGCGGGGCATCGACCGCGCCCCTGGTGCGCAGATACGACTCGAGGGCGTCGAGATCGGCCGGTCCGACCGGTCCCGGGGTGCCCTGGGTGAACACGGTGAAGCCGTCGCCGCCCGCGGCCAGGAAGTTGTTGGTCGAGACCGTGTACACCGCAACGGGATTGAGCGGCTGCCCGCCGATGGTGACGGTATCGGAGAGCACCCTGTGCCCCGTGGCCGCCTTGTCGTCGTAGGCGTAGCTCAGCCCCGCCACCGACAGCACGGCGGGCTTGCTCGGGTTGTCCCACTGCTGTTCCAGCAGGCTCAGGATCTGCTGCCCGGTCAGCCGCACCCCGACCACCTGATTGCCGAACGGCTGGACCGTATAGGCCTGTTCGTAGGTGATCGGGCCGGCGCTCAGATCCCCGCGCACGCCACCGGGATTCATGAAGGCGGCGACCGCGCCCTGCGGGGCGAGCGCGGCCAGCATCGCGTCGGCGATCACGTCACCGAGCGGCGAATCACCGCCGGGGGAGGCCTGTTTGGGCAGCGGCGCGGTGGCGGTGCCGATGACCCGCTTGCCGCGCGGCTCGGCCTGGGCGGCGAAGAAGTCGACCAGCTTGGAGGCGTTCGGATCCGGTGCGATATCGCGGGTCACCACGCGGTTGATCGCGCTCGCGTCGACCGTGCCGTCGTGGAAGCGCAGGGTGATATCGCTGATCAGACGGCCGTAGGAGGCGGCCTGGGTGACCACCTTGCCGCCGATGGTGCAGTTGTAGGCCTGATGGGTGTGCCCAGTGACCAGCACGCGCACGAACGGATCGGTGCGCTCGGCCAGGTCGGTGGCGGACCGGGAAATATCCGCGCAGCCGTTGTAATCGATCGGCCCGCCCTTGGCCTGCTGTGCGCCGCCGTCGTGCAGCAGCGCGACCACGGTCTCCGCACCCGCCGCCCGCAGCTGCGGCACGGCCTTGTTGATCGCGTCGGTCTCGTCGCCGAAGGTGTAACCCCGAATGCCCTCGGGCATGACGATATTCGCGGTCGTGGGCGTGACGACCCCGACCACGCCGATCTTGTGACCGCCCAGCTCGAGCATGGTCCAGGGCTTCAGGCCGGGCGGCAGCTGACCATTGCCGTCGGTGACGTTGGCCGCGAGATAGGGGAAGGTCGCGCCGGTGAACGGCTCGCCGGGCGAACAGCCGTCCGGTGCGCAACCGCCGCGCTGCAGCCGGGCCAACTCCTGCACGCCGTGATCGAATTCGTGATTGCCGACCGCCGAGGCGGCCAGGCCGATGGAGTCGAGGTATTCGATGGTGGGCTCGTCGTGGAACAGGGACGAGATCAGCGGGCTCGCGCTGACATTGTCACCGGCCGAGACGACCGCGCTGTCGGGATAGCGGGCCTTCAGCCGGGCCAGATGGGCGGCCAGGTAGGCCGCCCCACCCGCGGCGTGCGTTCCGATCTGTCCGTTGCTTCCGGACGGGGGCTGCAGATTGCCGTGCAGATCGTTGATCCCGAACAGGTGCACCTCACCCGGCCGCGGGGCGGGCAAATTGTCGGTGCCCACCGAGGAGGCCGGGCTCGGCGCGGGGGCGGCGGGTTGATCGTCCGAACCGCAGGCGGGGATCGGCGCCAGGCACAGCAGCGCCGCGCCGAGGCCGAGGACACGATGTCGAGCGCGCATGGGCTCGACTCTGGCAGATCGGGCTTGCTCGCGCACGGCGCGCCGGTGAATTCCGGGTCAGTGTTGCATCAGGTGCGACACCGTCACGAACTGATAGCCGCGCCCGCGCAGCTCGGAGACGATGCGCGGGATGGCGGCCAGCGATTCGGACTGGTACATGGCGTGCAGCAGGATGATCGAACCCGGCCGCACGTCCGCGAGGGTGTCGGCGACGATACGGTCGGCGCTCGCGCCGCCCCGGGCGTCCGGTTCGACGTCCCACATGACGGTGATCCGCCCGTGCTCGGACAGATACGACGGCAGAGCGTAGAGCTTCTTGCCGTACGGCGGGCGGAAGGTGACCGGACCGGTGTAGCCGGTGCGGGCGATGGCGGCATCGGTCCGCTCGACCTCCTCGCGCACCGTCGCGGTGGAGACGAGGACCATGCGCCGGTGGGTGTAGCCGTGGTTGCCCAATTCGTGCCCGGCGCCGGCGATCGCGGCGCCGTACTGCGGCTGCGTGTCCAGTTCCCGGCCGACCAGATAGAAGGTGGCCGGAACCTGTTGCGCCGCAAGGGCCGCCAGAATCTGCGGGGTGCGCTCGGTGGGTCCGTCGTCGATGGTGAGCGCCACCAGCTTCTCGTCCATGTCGACGCGCGATACCAGCCGTCCGGCCAGCTGGAAGCCGCGCGAATTCACCAGCATGTACAGCCCGGCGCAGACGATCATCAGCACAACCAGCGTGCCCGCGCCCGCGAGCGCCACCCTGCGTTTCATCCGCCGCAACCTAGCAGTGTGTGCGGGTTTGCGGAAGGTGTCCGGCCGCCGCGCATTTTCACGCCGCGCCGGCGCGACCTGGCCGATCCGGATGTCCGGACCGCGGTGCGGTCCGGACATACCATCCGGTCGGCGACTACCAGTGCAGGCCGGGAATCCGGTTGGCGATCCGGGCGACCGGCGTGGGCAGACCCATCATCGGCTGCACGATGGGGGCGAGGGCCAGCAGCGGGCTGCGAGCCGATGGTGTCTCGACGCGTGCGTCGGCGGGTGCCTCGGCGGTCGGATCGCCCTGGGCCGCCTTGGATTCGCCGAACATCCGATAGCCCTGATGCAGGATCGCCTTCTTCACCGACGGCATGACCGTGTCGACCAGCTGGGCGAAGGTGCCGATGGGCGTATCGATGCGGGCGGGCCGCTCCTCGAGCGCGCGCACCACGATCTCGGCCGCCTGCTGCGGGGTGTGCACCGGCAGCGAGCGGTACAGGTCGGTGGGCGCGATCATCGGCGTGCGCACCAGCGGCATGCGCACCGAGGTGAAGGTGATTCCGGCGTCGGCGTTCTCGACCGCGGCGATCTCGCTGAAGTGATCCAGCGCCGACTTGCTCGCCACATAGGCGGCGAACCGCGGCACCTTCGTCTGCACCGCGATCGAGGAGATGTTGACGAAATGACCGAAGCGGCGCTCGCGCATCGACGGCAGCAGGGCCAGGATCAGCCGCACCGCGCCGAAATAGTTGACCGCCATGGTCCGCTCGAAATCGTGCATCCGGTCGGTGGAGTTGAGCACCGAGCGGCGGATCGAGCGGCCCGCGTTGTTGACCACGTAGTCGACATGGCCGTGGTCGGCGAGCACCTGCTTGACCA
Source organism: Nocardia sp. CDC159 (assembly GCF_023740735.1). Classification (GTDB taxonomy): domain Bacteria; phylum Actinomycetota; class Actinomycetes; order Mycobacteriales; family Mycobacteriaceae; genus Nocardia; species Nocardia pulmonis. The sequence continues at coordinate 482,165 of NZ_JAMRXH010000001.1, read as the reverse complement.
GCAGCTCTACGGCCTTTTCGTCGGTGATGTCGCACTGGTACGCCTGGGCCGCACCGCTTTCGGCGCGCACCGCGGCCGCGGCGGCCTCGAGCTCGTCGAGCCCGCGGGCCACCATCAGCACGGTCGCCCCGCGCCGGGCGACCGCGTGCGCGGTGGCCAGGCCGATGCCCGAGGACGCGCCGGTGATGAGCACGATCCGGCCGCGCAGCGGATCCTTACCGGTGCCGCGGCGTGCCCGGTCCGGGTCCAGATGCGCGCTCCAGTACTGCCACAGCTTGTCGGCATAGCTGTCGAACGGCGGCACGCTCAGACCGCTGCCGCGCAGCTGCGCGCGGGTGGAGTCGGAGACGAACTCCGATTCGAACGAGGTGTGCGGGGCGACCTCGGCGGGAATTCCCAGCTGCTGCAACAGGAAATCGCGCACCCGCGGCACGCCGGGCAGGTGGCCGAGCGCGGCCAGCGCGGCATGACTGCCGGGCACGGTGCCGACACCGGTGGGCGCCCCGGCCGCCCGCGCGATCGCGGCATAGATGTCGGCGAACGGTTGCGGTTCGGGATTGACCAGGTGGAAGGTGCGCCGGTGCAGGCCCGGCCGCAGCACCAGCTCCACCATGGCCGCCGCGACGTAGTCGACCGGAACGATATTGGTCGCGCCCAGATCCGGCAGCGGCATCGGTAGCTTCGGCGGCAGCGCCGCCAGCCGCGCGATCGCGCCGAAGAAGTAGTAGGGACCGTCGATCTTGTCCATCTCGCCGGTGCGCGAATCGCCGACGATGATCGCCGGGCGATATACCCGCCACCGCAGGCCCTCGGTCTCGCGCACCAGCTTCTCGGCCGCGAACTTCGTGCGGTGATACGGCGAGGTGAGGTTCTGGCCGAGATCGAAGTCGTCCTCGAAGAACTTGCCCCGGTGGTCACCGGCCACCGCCACCGACGACACGTGGTGCAGCGTGGCCCCGAGCCCGGTGGCCAGCGCGATGACCGCGCGGGTGCCGTTGACGTTGGCGGCGTAGGAGGTCTGCTCGTCCGCGGTCATATCGTAGACCGCGCCCAGGTGCAAAACATGCTCGGCCTGCGGCGGATCGTCCTGCAGCCCAAGGTTTTCCGCGGTCAGATCGCCGATCAGCGGGAAGACCCGATCGGCGGCGCCCCAGCTCGCGGCGAGTTCGGCCAGCTTGGCCGCGGATGCCTCGCGCACCAGCACGTGCACCACCGCGTCGCGGTCGCGGTCCAGCAGGCGCTGCACCACCCGCCGCCCGAGAAAGCCGGTACCACCCGTCACGATGTAGGAAACCATCGCCCCTCCTGCATTCGAACCCTGTTGGCGTGCAACGCATTCGCGCTGCGGCAACGCTTGTTCGTCCGACATGCGTCGGTGGATGCGGACGTGGATGAATCGGCCCCCTAACAGAAGTCGGGCCGAGGTAGGAACACCTTCGTGCCTAACTGGTGAGTAACTTTAGCGGCGGTCGAGTAGTGCGCGCAACAAGACGGCGCCCCCCCGCGGTGTGGGACGTGTCACCACGTGGGAGCGCCGAATTTTCTGTGTGACAACGGTTTTGATGTAACCGTCGGATGCATTTGGTAATCATCCGGCAACCATCTGGACGGCCGACCAGTTGATCTCGTGGATGCTCAGCCCTGTCGACGGACCGGGAACTCCGCGCCGAGTTCGCGGAACAGGGCGGTGTTCAGATCGAAGGCGCGACGGCATTCGCCGAGCACGCGCTGCTTCTCGAGATCGTCGACGGCCAGGCGGTCGAGCAGCGTCCGGTATTCGCGTTTGAAGGCGGCCGGGTTCGGGATCTGATCGAAGACGTAGAAGCGCACTCCGTCGCCGCGCTTGGGTAACTGCCACAGCTTCTCAGCGGTGCCCCGAATGACCTGTCCGCCGGACAGATCGCCGAGGTAGCGGGTGTAGTGGTGGGCCACGTAGCCCGCGGGCCAGGTCCGCGCGCACTCCTCGACGCGGGCGGCGTAGGCGGAAGTGGCGGGCAGCGGATCGGTGTCCGCGCGCCAGTTCGCGCCGCCCAGATGGGCCAGATCGTCCTCGAGGTGGGCGAGCCGGGCCAGTTCGGGCCGCACGAACGGACCCGCGACCGGATCGTCGGCCAGCGCATCCCAATGCGCCTCGAGCGCGCGGTAGACATGCCACAGCTGACCGGTGTAGCGGTAGAACGCCTCGACGCCCAGCGCGCCGCCCAGCATGTCGCTCATGAACGTGGAATTCTCCGCCTCCGCATGTTGCCGCTCGGTTGCGGTGCGGATCTGCGCGGAGAACGGCACGATCTCCGACGGGCTGGTGGTCTCCGGCATCTCTACTTCCTCGTCGCGGTCCGCGGGCATCGGTATGGGTACCCTAACTACAGTGTCGACGATACCGGTCGCCCCGCACGCCGGAATCAAACTTTCGGACAGTCCCGCATCCATCCCGCGGTAGCTGCGCACCCCGGGTGAGCAGCGCGGGTGATCGCGGTCACGGGTCCCGGGAGATGGCCGCGGAGTCGGGGCGCGCCGCCCGGGGGTGAATCGCTCGCCGGTGTGCGCCCGGCCGGAATTCGGCACTCGGCACGCCGGGCGCGGGGTCCGGCGGCCGGCGTCGGCGGCGGGGGCGCGGCGGTGCGCAATGGGGCTTGCCAGAATATCGCCAGCGACGATCGGGACACCGCGCTCGCAGGTCCCGAGATCCCTGCGCCGCCTGGGATTCCGCGTCGGCATCCGTCCGCGGTCTGGGCGGCTCGACGGGGAATGCCATGTTTGGGCGGGGATGGCGTTACGATTGGGCAATGCGGTGTGGGTCGCGGCGGGTTTCGGCGTGGCCCGGTCGATGATCCATCGAATGTCGGAGTAGGTCCCATGGTCGCAGAACGGATCCGGATCGACATAGTCGATTCCCATGTCGCGGAGCGTGGTCCGACGGCGTTGCGCATCGCGCTCGGTGGTCAGCTGCGCAAACTGCGTGAGGAATGCGGAATCACCCGTGAGGCCGCGGGCGATCACATCCGGGGCTCGCACGCCAAGATCAGCCGACTCGAGCTCGGGCGCACCGGATTCAAGGAACGCGACGTCCGCGACCTGCTGACGCTGTACGGGGTCACCGACGAGGAGCAGCGCGAGCAGTTCCTGGACCTCGTGCGCAAGGCGAACCAACCCGGCTGGTGGCAGTCCTACAGCGATCTGCTGCCGTCCTGGTTCGAGACGTATCTCGGCCTCGAGGGCGCGGCGATGTCGATTCGTACCTTCGAGGGTCAGCTGATTCCGGGACTGCTGCAGACCGAGGACTATGCCCGCGCGGTGGTGGCGCTCGGCCACGAGAACACCGAGGCGACGCGGCGAGTCGAACTGCGCCGCAAGCGTCAGGAGATTCTCGACGTGCCCCGCGGTCCGACGCTGTGGGCCGTGGTCGACGAGGCCGTACTGCACCGCCCGATCGGCGGCACCCGGGTGCTGCGCGAGCAGATCGACCACCTGGTGGAGATGTCGCACCGGCGCAATGTGACCATCCAGGTCCTGCCGTATGCCGCGGGTGGCCATGCCGCCGCGGGCAGTTCGTTCACGATGCTGCGCTTCGCCGAGCGCGAGCTACCCGACGTGGTCTATCTGGAACAGCTGACCAGCGCGCTGTACCTGGACCGCCGCGACGACATCGAGCTCTACCGCGAGGTGATGGACCGCCTCGCCGTACAGGCCGAACGCCCGGAGCGCTCGCGCGAGATCATGATCGCCGCCGCCGAGGAGCTGTAGCGCGCCCGGCGCAGATGCCTGTGGCGTATGCCGCCCTGCGGGCCCTTCGATGGTCGTACGACCGTTCGGCACACGGCATTCGGGTGCGCGGCCATGCCGCTTTCCAGGTGCGGGCTGAGGTGCTCGCCATGAGTGCTTCGGGCCGGGCGCTGAGGAAGCGAGCACGCGAGCCGCTCAGCCCAGCGCGTCGGTGACCACCGCCGCCATCCGGGTGCGGAAGGTGGCGGGGGAGAAGGATTCGGCGTGGGTGCGGATCGCGGCCGGATCGTAGGCGGCCGGATCGAATTCGCGCATGGCGCGGGCGAATTCGGTGGTGACTGTGGTGTCGTCGCCGGATGCGAGCAGCTCGCCGGTGACGCCCGGTCGCACGGTGTCCAGCGCCCCGCCGGCGCCGACCGCGAGCACCGGTGTCCCGCAGGCCATCGCCTCGACCGGCACGATCCCGAAATCCTCCACGCCCGGCATGAGCAGCGCGCGGCAGCGGCGATAGGCGTCGAGCAGGACGCCGTCGGGCGCCGCGCCGAGAAAGGTGGTCTCCGGGCCCGCCAGGGCTTCCAGCTGGGCGCGAAATCGGCCGTCGCCCACCACGACCAACCGGCAACCCGCCCGCCGGGCGGCGCGAATCGCCAGATCCGGCCGCTTGTAGGGCACCAGCCGCCCCGCGAACAGGAAGAAGTCCTCCCGCTCGACCGCGGCGTCCGGGGCGAAGCGATCGATGCGCACCGGCGGATTCACCACCGCCGCCCGCAACCCCCACCACTGCGCGACCCGATCCGCGACCGCTTGCGAATTGGCCACCACCCGCGTCAATCGCGGTGCGGCCCGCAGCTCGCAGCCGCGCGCCAGCCGTCCGAGCGCCGCCAGCGCCAATTGCCCTGCCCGACCGCCCGCCTCGCGCGCCCGGAACGCGGCGTCCCACGCCCAGCGCGCCGGACTGTGCACGTAGGCGATGACGGGCGCCGCGGTCGCCAGCGCGGCCTGGGTGGCGAAGGCGTGATGGCTGACGACCACCGCGTCCATCTCGTCGAGCGGCAGTCGGCGCAGCGCACGGGGGACGAACGGCAGCAGCGGCGCATGCGAGCGCTGGCCCCCGACCGCGTGCGCCCGGCTCAGCCACGTGGTGTGAAAGGTGGCCCCCGACATCGGATTCCGGCCGTCGGTCGCGGCCGCGGCGCGCACCGCGTCGATGCCCGCGCGCGTGGCGATCGGCGCGTAGACATCGGCCCCAGGCCAGATCTTCAGGAATTCGGCGACCACGGCCTCCGAACCGCCGTATTCGGTGAGGCGCTCGTGGACCAGGGCGATGCGGGGTGGCATGATCAGGCTTCCGGTTCGATCTGGCGCGGGGACGCGCGGCGGCGCAGGGCGGGGGCGACCGGACGTCCGCGCAGCAGCCCGGCGACGGTGCCGGATTCCAAGGCGCGCCGGTAGATACGGGCGGCGGGCAGGCAGGCGGCGATGGTGTGGTCGATATCGGCGTCGGTGTGCGCGGCGGAGGTGACGAAGGATTGGCCGAGGACGCCGCGGTCGAGCAGTTCCTGCAGGAACAGGGTGCGGTAGGGCTGCGACGGGTGGCCGTCGGGATCGCGGGTGACGAAGATCAGGCAGGAGGGACGGCCGAGGACCTGTAGATATTCGGCGATGCCGAGTTCGGCAGCGATCTTGTTGACGCCGTCGGCCAGTCGCCGCCCGGCCCGTTCCATGCGCCCGATCGGATCGGTGTCGGCATAGGCGCGCACCACCGCGCGGAACGCGGCCAGCGAGCCGGTCTCCGGGCCGTGCGTCGTCGACAGCAGAAAAACCCGATCCCGGTCGGTGCGCAGGCCGCCCAGCTCCATGAACTCCCGCCGCCCCGCCAGCGCGGAGATCGGGAAGCCGTTGCCCATGGCCTTACCCCAGCACGACAGGTCCGGCGTCACTCCGTACACCGCCTGCGCCCCACCGGCCGACCATCGGAATCCGGTGATCATCTCGTCGAATATCAGCACGGTGCCGAACCGATCGCACAGCGCGCGCACCTCGGCCAGATATCCGGGGGCGGGTTCGGCCAGCGCCGTGGCGGCCTCCATCACGACGCACGCCACATCCCTCGCCGCCAGCACGGCCGCCAGCGCGTCGGGGTCGTTGTAGGGAAACGTCACTGTCGAAATCGATTCCGGCACACCGGCATTCATCTCGGTGGTGCCGATGAACCAGTCGTCCACCGAGAAGAACGGCTGTGCGCAGACGGCGACCGTCGCCCGTCCGGTTGCCGCGCGGGCCAGCCGCACCGCCGCGGTGGTGGCATCGGAGCCGTTCTTGGCGAATTTGACCATGTCCGCGCCCGGCACCAGCGCCAGGAAGTCCTCGGCGGCAGCCAGTTCCAGTTCGGTCGGGCGAGAGAAGTTCACCCCGCGGGCGATCGCCTGGGTGACCGCCACCACCACCGGGCGATAGCCGTGGCCGAGCGTCACCGAGCGCAGACCCATGCCGTACTCGATGTAGGCGTTGCCGTCGCAGTCCCAGACGTGTGCGCCGCTGCCGCGCACCAGGATCGGCGTCATGAACTCCGGATACTGATCCGAGCCGCGGGCGTAGGTGTGCGCGCCGCCGGGGATCAGTTCGTGCAGGCGGGCCTGGATCGCATTGCTGCGCCGGAACTCCCGCATCAGCGCGCCCCGGGCCGGGTGGCGATGGTCGAGGCCCACAGCGCGTGATCGCCGCGTCGGCCGGTGGGCCCGGCGTGATTGCGCATGATTCCCTCCTCGAGCAGTCCCGCGCAGGCGGCGACCTCGGCGGATTCGGCGTCGGTGGCGTCGATCTCGGCGGCCACCCGGTAGAGGCCGAGGGTGTGGAAGGCATAGTCCAGCACCGCCCGGGTCGCCGCCGTGCGGACGCCGATATCGGCGCGGGCGGGATCGGCCCAGGCGTGCAGCCGGGCATTGCGGTCGAACATGTCCAGGTCGAACAGCCGGAACTCCCCGGCGTAGCGGCCGTCGACCTCGAGGACGAGCACCAGGCCGCCCGTCGAGCGCAAACCCCCGCGGCTGCGCAGGAATTCGCGCCACCACGCGGTGCGGCCGAGGGCGGGATGCGCCGTGCGCCAGCCGGCCCCGTCGGTGATCCGGCGCGTGCGCACCACCGCGCCCGGATGGTCGGCCAGCGTCAGCCGCACTGGGCGTGCCCCCTCGAGAACCAGCAGCCGCCGCCGGAACCGTCCGGCGACGAGGCGGACCAGGACGGGCGCCATCATTCCCGCGGCGTGCCAGCGTCGGTGGGCGACCGGCGTGTCCTCGGTCTGCTCGACGGCCGAGAGCCGGGCGGGCCGCCCCGCGAAGCGTCCGATCCAGCGGTCCGCGAAGCCGTTCGGCGGCACATCGGCCCGCGTCAGCGCCCATAGGTCGTGGTCGCGGCGCGCGCCGCCGACATCGAAGTAGCGCGCCATCGTCGCCTCCCGCACGAAACCCAGCTCCGCGGCCGCGTGGGCGGCACCGGCATTGGCGGGGGAGATCGGCGCGACGATCCGTTCCAGCCCCAACGCGCCGAACCCGTGATCGAGCACCAGCGCGGCCGCGAGCCCGCCGTAGCCGTGGCGGGCCAGGCGAGAGTCGATCCAGATGCTCAGTTCCCCGGTGCGGCCACGCCTGTCGATGGCGACCAGCTCACACTGCCCGGCGAAGCGTCCAGCTATCTCGATCACACCCGACACGCGACGTCCCCGGCGAGTCTCGATGGCTGCCACGAGATATTCGCGTACCCACTGCTTTTCGGTGTGCCGGTCGGCCCAGTCGCACGGCGAGCTGTACCAGAACGGCTCGATGAACGCCTGATCACGTAGCCGGATCCGCCGCCACGCGGCGTAATCGGACAGCCGCGGCGGCCGGATCATCACCCGGGCCCCGTGCAGGTGCGCGGGACCGAGTCGCACCCGGTTCATATGCGCGGCCGCTGTTTCCCCAGCGGCGCGGTCCGCACGACACCGTCGGTGTCCACCGACAGCCGCCAGTAGTTCCCACCGGAATCCTTGAGCACGATTCCCCCCTCGGGTCGATCGGAAAGCCAGGTGCCATTGGGCAGGACGGCCGACAGCACCGCACCGCTGCCGTCCTGAACCTGCATGATGTCGGTGTCGGGCGCACCGGTGCGCACCACCATCGTCCCGGTGAACCGGGCGCCGTGGATCCGCCCGCGCCCGATCACGTGCCAGCCCTCCGGGAAGGCGCGCGCGTCGACGTCGTCGTAGGAGCCGGAGATCAGATTGATCGCCGTACCCTCCGGACAGCCCTTGGGGTCGATCTGGACTTCGATCGGCGGATTGTCCAGATCGGGATCGAACTGCACATTCGCCAGATACGGCTGGCGGCAGCGGTTGAGCTGCAGACAGGTGTGCCGCGCGGCCACCTTGCAGTTGACCATACCGAACTGCGCGGGCCCGCCCGCCGCGGTGCCGATCGACAGTGCGGTGTCGGCGCCCTCGAACCACACATTGGTGAACCACCAGTCGTTGGCCGCCCCGTCGACCACGACGTGCCGATCGGTGGTGGGCGCCTGATCGTCGGAGACGAATTCGACGTTGGACAGGGCCAGTCCGGCATTGTGGTCGTTGCCGGTGCCGCGCACGCCGATGCGGTTGTTGGTGAATTTGCTCGCGGTGACGTAGTTCTGGATGCAGGAGGTGACCAGGCCGTAGCCGAAGTTGTTGATATCGCAGTTGATGAACGCCGTGCCGCCGGTGTTGTGCTCGAGCACCACGCCGTGCTGGTCCACATAGCGGGGGAAGTTCGAGGCCAGGTGGTTGCCGCGCAGGACCACCGAGTCGAACGAACAGCGGAAGCATTCGCTCAGCCGCACCGCGGTGGCCTTCTCACCGGTCAGATAGAAGCCGAGTCGGGCGAATCGCACTCGCTGCCGCTTGCGCAGCGAGATCAGGGTGCCGTCGCCGTCGTAGTACACGGTCGTCACATCGGCGCCGTCGCCGAGAATCGTCGCGTAGTCCGGCAATTCGGGCCAGCTGGTCACCCGGTACTGGCCCGAGGGCAGATACAGCACCAGCGGGCGATCGCCGACCGCCACGGCCGCGGCCAGGGCGGCGGTGTCGTCGGCCTGGCCGTCGCCGACCGCCCCGAAGTCGCGCAGATTGCGTGCGGAGGGGGCATCGCTCACGTTCGGGGATCGGAATTCGACGCGCGGCGCGGTCTCCGACGCACAGGCGGCCAGCGATCCGGCGGCGGCCGCGCCCAGGGTGACCGCGAGCATCCGGCGCCGCCCGACAGGGCCTGTGGGCTCGCTCATTGTCGTCTCCCCACATGTGCCAGCGGGTTTCGCGTCCGGCCGGGCCGGGAGTAGACCACCACGCCGGACAGCCGATCGGCTCCGAAGGTGGCCAGCGCCCCGCGCACCTGCGGCGCGGTGGCGCCCAGTTCGACCACCCCGATCGCGCTGTCGCAGTGCCGGGCCAGGGCGATGGCATCGGCGGCCGCGGTGACCGGGGCGGCCTCCACCAGGACGTGGTCGTATTCGCTGCGCAGTTTGGACATGATCTCGGCGAATCGGCCCGACGCCAGCAGATCCGGGGTGCGCAGATCCGGGGTGCCCAGCGGTAGCACGCTGATGCCGACCTCGGGCCAGGCGGTGATCGCGTCGTCGAGCGGGGTGGATCGGCGCAGCAGTTCGGCCAGTCCGGACCCCACCGGACCGGGCAGGCGCTGGGAGCTGCCGTTGCCGGTGGTGTCGGCGTCGACGAGGGCGACCCGGCGGTCGGTATCGGCCAGCGCCCGGGCCAGCCCGACGGCCACATCCGGCTGCGAGCGGGGGGTCAGCGAGGTGAACAGGACGGTGGTATCGGGCTCGTCGGCCAGGCGGGTGCGTAATCGGCGCAGTTCCCCGGCCGCGCCGGGGCGCCCGTCGTCGACGATGGCCAGGATCGGTGCGGGCACGATCTGTTCGACCGCGTTCGAGGTGCGTAGCCGCCGGTCGAGACGGTCGCGGGCCAGCGCCGCGAGTCCGCCCAGCGCCAGACCGGCCAGCAGGCCCAGGATGAGAATGCGCGTGGACTGCGGGCCGCTCGGCGCCATCGGCATCTGTGCCTTGTCGACGACGGCGACCCGCGCGGCGGGGGCCGCGTCGACCTGAATGGTCTCGAGCTGGTCGATCAGATGGCGGAACTGCGAGACCACCTCGTCGGTCAACCGGCGCGCGCCGTCGGCCGTGCCGTCGCGCACCGAGATCACGATGATGGTGGTGGCGGGCGGCGCGGCCGCGGTGATCCGGCCGCGCAGTTCGTCGGCCGAAACCGGCAACCCCAGTTGATCTTTGACCCGCTGCGCCACCGTTCGGCTGGTGGCCAGGTCCAGATAGGAGCGCACCCGCTGCTGGGCGGCGAGCCCGCCCTGATACGAATCGTTGACCGAGGTGCCGGTGGCCATGGATACGTAGCAGGTACTCGAGGCGGTGTAGGTGACCGGGCGCGTCTTCGCATAGGCGAAGGCGGCGACCAGGCACAGCGCCGCGGTCACCACGATGATCGGCCACTGCCGCCGCGCCAGCCGCCACAGCTCGCTCATACCCATTGCGCCGTCCTCGTTTCCCCGGCCCGCTGGCGCCGGAACTCGGCCATCGTCAGATATATGATCCAGACCAGCACCATGGCCTGCAGATATTTCCCGAGTGTCTCGATGGTGCCGAGCATGCCGCGCTCGAACAGCACCGGCACCTCGATCATCGCCAGCGCGAACACCGACAGCGGCACCAGCCGACTGTAGAGTGCGCGCGTCCAGGCCAGCAACAGCCCGAAGGTGATCGAAACACCAAGGGCCACACCGAAATAGCCGCCCAGCACATAGCCCTCGTTGATATTGCCCTCGGCCAGCGACACCGACACCTGGCTCATGTCCACCGACTGTCCGCGCACCCACATCGCCCACTCCGCGCCGGAGCGGAACTTCTCCGCGCCCAGCAGCTGACTCGGGATCAGGCTCTGCAGCGCGTGCAACACCACCTCCCCCGGTGACAGCCACGAATGCGGTCCGGCGAAATAGGCGTCGGTGGCGGCCTCGAGCCCGTCGAAGCGGCGCAGCAGGCTCAGGTACGGACGTACGAGCGGCGGATAGCCGGAATCGGTCACGGCCGCATCGGCTTTGGCGGTCGCGGTGGACTTGAGCGACTGCAACCAGCCGAAGCCGCCGAGTGCGAGCGCGGTGATGCCCAGCACCGCGGCCACATTGGCACGCGTCCAGCCGACCATGGCGCAGCGCACCGCGATCGCCAGGGCCGCACCCATGATCGGTGTCTTGGACTGGACCGCGGCCGTCCACAGCAGCTCACCCGCGGTGAGGGCCCCGATGATCAGCAGGGTGTCGCGGGTGCGGGCGGTACGGACGTAGACGATCAGCCCGACCGCGCCGATGGTGGCGAGAATGGTGATCAGGTTGACGATCGGGCTCGGGCTCTCCAATTCCCCCGCGCGCCCGGTGGTTCCGGTCGCCACGGCGGTCAGCCGTCCCAGCGTGCCGAGCGTGTACACCGCGATCAGGGTGGGCAGGAACACCGGGTCGCGGGCGAGGGGGATCGACGTGCCCGGGCCGGGTTGCCGACCTTCGCGCGAGCGCGCCCAGATCGCATAGGCCACAACCAGTCCCGCGTAGATCCACAATCCGGCGATCACCGGCCGCAGCACGGTGGCGATGCCGATGTCGTAGCCGATCGAGGCGAGCCGGGGGTCGGGCAGATTGTCGCCGTAGCGCGGCTCGGGCCGCACCCACAGCAGCACCACCGGCCGCGCGACATACGACAGCGACCAGTGCGCGGCCTGCGCGATCAGGAAGACCCGGATCGGTCCGGACAGCCACATGGCGGCGAGCACGATACTCGCCAAAGCCCCTGCGACGAGGCCGACTTCGGGCAGCCAGACGCCCGTCACGGCATGTCCTTCATTACCCGTATGTCCGCATCGGCGGCGTGCTCGTTACCCGATCGCATGGATGATCTCGCGGGCGCGATCGACGTAGCGATGCCCTCCGGCGACGATGCGGCGATACCCGGCCTCGGCGATCTTGGCCGCGGCGTCGGGGTCGCGGTCGCAGCGGTTGAGGATGTCGCGTAGCTCCGCGGTGGAGGAGAACAGCAGGCATTCGGTGCCCTCGTCCAGCAGGGCGGCGTGCTCGTCGGTGCGCTCACCGACGAAAAGGCCTCCGGCGGCGGGTATTTCGAAACTGCGGCAGGTGTGGGTGTCGCGGTTGGCGGAGTTGAGCAGCACCAGATTGGCGGTCACGGCGGCCACGGCGATGGAGAACTGTTGGCCGTAGACGGGTCCGCGCACGACGGCGCGCGAGCGCCGCAGCGCCGGAATCCGCCGCCAGCCGGGCCCGTATACCGCGAAGCGGCCACCGTATTCGCGGGACAGCTCGATCATGAGCGTGCGGCGGTCGGGTCGGCGCGCCCCGATGAATCCGACGAGGAACCGCTGGCCGCCGCGCCGGGCGGCGGGGTGATGCCAGGCCGGATCGTAGGCGCTGGCGACGAAGGTCACCGCGGCCGCGCCGCGTTGGCGCAGTTCGGCGACGTTGTGCCGCTTGGTGGTGACGATCAGATCCCACCGGGATTCGTGCGCGAGATAGTCGGCGCTGATGTTCTCCGGATTGGCCACATCGTCGGGGCTGTAGTGCACGCGCAGGGCGGCCGGGACCGACAGCAGCCGTTGCTGGTCCAGGTGCACGGCCTTGAAGGCGAACAGCAGGTCGGGGGCGAACTCGGCGGCCAGGGCATCGATGCGCTCGTGCACGGCCGCCACGCTCCAGGGGGCGCGGCGGCCGGATGCCTTGGCGTACAGCCACGGTGGCGAGAGCCGGGCGGGCAGCGTCACGGCCGTGGTATCGACGACCACCACCTCGTGCCCGGCCTGGCGGAACCCGTCGGCCAGCGACCGGGCATTGCTGCCGAGCCAGTCGTCGCCGACGAACAGAATCCTCACGACGCGTCCCCTTCCAGCACCGGCGCGATCGTCCGATGTCCCGCCCCGGCCCGGCTCGCGCGTTCGCGCAGGACCAGCCACCGCATCCGCGCCAGATACCACAGCGCGACCGCGACCTCGGCGCATACCGTGCCGTACACCAGCGTCCACACCGATTGGGTCTGTATCGCGACGATCAGCGCCCCGGCCGCGACCGCGGTGCCGAGCACGGCCCCGATCAGCACCCCCGCGGTGTCCTGACGCACCGGCAGCACCGCGGTGGTGACGAACGAGGTGATCGTGGTGGCGGGCAGGATCAGCACCTCCACCCGCAGCAGCGGCACCGCACCGGCGAAGGCGCTGCCGAACATGATGTGGATCAGCAGTGGGGCGGCCACCCACACGCCCAGCACCGCGATCAGCGCGGCCACCACACACCCGGCCAGCGAGCGCGACGAGCCGCGCCAGAACGAGTCGTCGGCCCGGCGCCGGGCCAGGCGCGGCAGCAGCGCGAACCCGATGGGGTCGAGCAGCGACTGGATGGCGCGAACCAAACGGTCTCCGGCGGAATACAATCCGAGCGAGGCCGCGTCGAGCACGGCGGAATACACCGCCGCCGAACCCTGTCCGTAGCTGGTGACCAGCGTGCGCGAGGCCACCACCGGCGCGCCGATCCGCAGCACCCGCCGCAGCTGCACCGGGCGGCCCGGAATTCCGAAGGTGCGCACCGCGTCCCACCAGGTGAGCGCCACGGTCAGCAGCGACGACAGCAGCAGGCACAGCATGGCGGTCGAGGCGCTGGGGAAGCGCGGCAGCAGGGCCACCAGCAGGATCAGATAACCGATCCGGCCCGCGCCCTGATAGAGGGTGGACGTGCCGAACCGGCCCTGCCCGATCAGCAGCCAGTCCTCCGAACTCGACCACACCCCACCGGCGAACAGGCCGAGCAGGATCATGTGCACCTGCGGCCGCACCTCCAGGGCCAGCCCCGCGAGCAGCGCCGCGCCGAGGACGGTGAGCGTGGTGACCCGGATGGCCAGGTAGGTCCCGCGCAATCGGCCCAGGTCGGCGTCGGTGTCGTCATCGTGCACCTTGGCCGCCAAGAACGAGGTGATACCCAGATCCACGGCCAGCGATCCGATGAAGTACGCCGACATGCCGATCGCCAGCAGGCCCACCCCGTGCGTGCCGAGCTGGCGGGCGATCAGCGGCAGCGTGACGAGGGTGATGACGTACTGCCCGTATTTGCCGAAGCTGACGTAACCGATATCGCGCAGCACCCCGAACCGGCCCGGTGACTCAGCCATGGCGGAATCGCTTTCGCCGCACCGAATCCAGCAGCTCCGCGACCGTGCGGGCCGTTTCGGTGATGTCGAAGTGGTGTGCGCGGAGCTGGGCGGCGTCGGCGAGTTCGGTACGCAGTTCCGGGCTCTGGATGAGGGTGTCCAGGGCGGCGGTGAGCGCGGCGCGATCCCCGGCGGGCACCAGCAGTCCGCTGTGGCCGGGCTCGACGATCTCGGCCGGACCGCCGGGGGCGGTGGCGACCACCGCGCAGCCCGCCCGCATACCCTCCACGACCACCTGGCCGAACGGTTCCGGCAGGACCGAGCAGTGCACCAGGATGTCGACCTCGCGCAGCCGATGCTCGGGATCGTCGACGTGGCCCGTGCAGGTGACCGGCAGGGCGAGTTCGGCGGCCAGGCGCTCGAGTTCGGCGCGATAGGGCTGTTCGTCGAAGAAGGTGCCGCCGATCAGAAGTATCTGCCGCGGAACGGTTTTCGTGGCGGCAACCGCCCGCAGGAACAGGTCCTGGCCCTTCCACGGCGCGAGGCGGCCGACCACGGCGACGACGGTGTCGGCGGGCGGGCGCTGCGCCGGGCGGGGTGGGAGTGCCGGGCGCGGCTCGAGGCCCGGATAGGCGACCGCGGCCGGGCGTCGCCAGGTGTGCAGGGTGGCGAGCGTGGTGTGGCTGTTGGCGAGATAGCCGTGTGCGAGCAGCCAGCCCAGGGTCCGGATGAGCGGGGCGAGGCGACGGCCGAAGTAGTCGGCGGCGATGCGGTCGTGCACCTGCCAGATCAGCGGGACGCGGGCGCGGCGGGCGGCGACCGCGCCCATCAGCAGCGCCTTCGTGCTCTGCGCGATCACCACCTCGCCCTTCAGTTCCCGGACCATCGCGCCGAGCGTCCACCCCACCCGCAGCAGTGCCAGCGCCCCGGTGAGCAGGCGGCGCGGATCGGCCTTCGCGATGGTCATCGCGCGGCTGTCGAAATCGTTGCGCAGCACCCGGGTCTCGATGCCGCGGGCCCGGGTGCGCGCGACCATCGGGCCGTCGGCGGTGTAAACGAGCACCGGGTCCAGCCGGGTGCGCAGCGCGGAAACCAGCCGCAGCGTGGCGAGTTCGGCGCCGGAGGGGGCCGCGGTGTGGGTGAGGAAGACCGCTTTCCTGGTCATGCCCGCAACTGCCGATAGAGGTCGAGGTGGCGGTGGGCGCACCGGGCCCAGGAGAACGATTCCGCATGGGCGCGGCATTGTTTCGGTGGGGGCGCCGCGCCGTCGAGCGCGGCGGCCAGGCGAGCGGCGAGGGCGTCGGGATCGCCGGGCGCGACGATGAGGGAGGGATCGAGGCCGCGCACCGAATCGCGCAGGCCGCCGCAGTCGGTGACGATCGGGGGCCGCCCCGCGGCCAGCGATTCCAGGGCGATCAGCCCGAAACCCTCCAGGGCGAGCGAGGGCACGACCGTGCAGGTGGCGTGCGCGTACCGGCGGATGAGCGCGTCGTCGTCGATGTGTCCGGTGAAGGTGATCGAGTCGTCGGCGCCGGCCAGCGCGCGCAACTGTGGTTCGGCCGTTCCGGTTCCGACGACGATCAGTCGGGCGTGCGGGTGCCGGTCGGTCACGGCGGGCCAGCAGCGCAGCAGGACATCGATGCCCATGCGGCGCTCGAGCCGACGCACGCACAGCACGGTCGGGGCGCGATCGGCGGGCGGCGGTTCGGGGGGCGGGAACCGGTCGATATCGACACCCGGCGGCAGCACCGCGATCCGGTCGGCGGCCACCCGGTAGTCCGCCACGAGCAGATCGCGAAAGTGCTCGGAGAGCACCACGAAACGGTCGGCGCGCGCATAGCGGAGTCGTTCCAGCAGGTATTTCGCGCGCACTGCCCGGTCGGTTTCTCCGGCGATCCGGCTTTCCCCCGCCCAGGGGCCGTGAAAATGCACCACGAGCGGCCCGCGCGCGGGCGGTCCGTACAGACTGAAATGCCGATCAAGGATGGTTTTTCGAGAAAACCCAGCGCGGTCGGCAAATGCGCGCTGGGCGCGCCGCAAAGTGGACCCACCGGTCGGTCCCCAGCTCCGCCCGCCCGGCGGTGGGTCTCCGAAAGCCGTTGCGGTGACCGCGATCTCGCCGGTGCCACACAGCGCCCGATACAGATCGGTGAAGTACCGGTTCAATCCACCGGGTGCGGCGGAAAACCATTCCGCCCCCGTCATATGCACCCGCAGCCCCAGCATGCGACCCCTGAGTCGATCGAATTGTCTCGGCCGCGATGCCGATCCGAACCCCTGTCGAGGCCCCAGTTTAAGCGAACCCCGCCACGAAGGACGGTCAACCGACAGCAATCATGGCGACACCCGCAACGTGTCGATATCGGTGAGAACCTTCTCATGCCAATCGATTTCGGCCTGAATACGCATCCGCGCACGTTCGACCACCAGATCGTCGGCCCCGATCGCCGTACGGCCCGCTGGATGATCGAGGCGCGCCGGGGCGTCAAAAGTTTTTTGACAGCCTGGGTAGGCTGGCGGGCGTGAGTGAGGCTGGGAAGTGGGATCTCGCGCTGGTGCGCGAGTGGCTGAACCGTCCGCCCGGAGCGGGGGAGCGGGTGCCGGAGGATCCGAAAGAGGCGGTGCGGGCGGTTGTTTCGCGGTTGGCCGCGGACGAGGGGGTGGTGCCGACGCCGGAGGTGTTGGGGGCGTGTGCGTTGATGTTGACGGCGGCGCGTGCCGAGCTGGATCGGCTCGAGCTTGCGCTGTTGCGTGCGGCGGGGGAGCGGGGTGTCGGGTGGGCGACCATTGCCGAGACCTTCGGGTATCGGTCGAAGCAGGCCGCGCACGCGCGGGCGAGTGCGTTGTATCACCGGCTC
The DNA here is from genome assembly GCF_023740735.1 of Nocardia sp. CDC159. Taxonomy (GTDB): domain Bacteria; phylum Actinomycetota; class Actinomycetes; order Mycobacteriales; family Mycobacteriaceae; genus Nocardia; species Nocardia pulmonis. Next base: position 465,351 of record NZ_JAMRXH010000001.1, on the reverse strand, counting down.
GAGTATGGAACGGGGCGGGCGGAATGAAGGTTCGGGTGGGGCGCGAGGCGCTGGTTCGGGCGATTTCGGTGGTCGCGCACAGCCTTCCGGGGCGGCCACCGGTTCCTATCCTCGCGGGGATGCTGGTGCGGGCGACGGGCGAATCGGTCACCGTGGCGACCTTCGACCACGAGGTCTCCTCGTGCGCGGTGCTGGCCGATGCGGTGGTCGGCGAGCCGGGTGCGGCGCTGGTCTCGGGGCGGCTGGTGATGGAGATCGCGAAGGCGTTGCCGCCGCGGCCGATCGAGCTCGCCGCGGACGGGGCGTATCTGCGGGTGGTGTGCGGGACCGCGCGATTCGCGTTGCCGCTCATGGCCGTCGAGGACTACCCCGCGTTACCGGCCGCGCCGCCGATCCTGGGCACCGTCGACGGCGCGGAATTCGCCGAGGCCGTGGCGCGGGCGACGGTGGCCGCCGGTCGCGACGACACCCTGCCGCTGCTGACGGGTGTGAACCTCGAGTTCCACGGATCGTGGCTGCGGCTGGTGTGCACCGACCGATTCCGGATCGCCGTGCACGAATTGGGCTGGACTCCAGTCGATTCCGGGAAACCGGAGCCGCTGCTGATTCCGGCCCGCACCCTCGCCGCCGCCGCCAAGACCTGCACCGGCGATCGCGTGGAGTTGGGCGTGGATGCCAGCGGATCGGTCTTCGCCCTCGGCGCGCGCAACGCTCGGCACACCATGCGGCTGCTGGATCTGCCCTACGCTCCCTATCAGCGCTACCTCGCCGCCGAGCACACCACCCTCGCGCGCGTCGACACGGCCGCGCTCATCGAATCCGTTCGGCGCGTCGCCCTGCTCGCCACCCGCGGCAGCCGAATCCAACTCACCTTCGCCGAATCCGCGGTCCGGCTGACCGCGGGCGACGACAGCGCCGGACATGCCGAGGAGATGCTGCCCGCCCAGCTGACCGGCCCGCCCCTGACCACCGCGTTCAACCCCCGCTACCTGCTCGACGGCCTGCAGGCCGTACACCTGCCGCGCCTCGAGATCGTCATGTCCGGCCCGACCCGGGCGGTGACCTTCCGACCGATCGGCGACCCCGCCGACGGCCAGCGGCGGCTCCACGTGCTGATGCCGATCCGGCCCCCGGGCTGATCGCGCCCGCGCGAGGTAAGCAAACCAACCGGAACCCTGTTGGTGCCGAGCGTATTTCGCAATATTGCGTAACGGGGCTGTGGCATGCTGCGATGAAAGCTCAGGCGTGGCAGTGCTGCTTCTCCGAACCGATGAGCCGGTGGGGACCGGACGTGCGGAAGGACGACAGAGTGGGGAAGTTCGGCGCGAGCTCGAATGCCGACGACATCCGGGTGCTGATCGAGAACGGGGAATACTGGCTGCGCAATCGTGGTGACATCGCGATGATGGCGGTCACCGTGGCGCGGCTGCGCGAACGCTGGCCCGGCGCGCGGATCGGCATGCTCACCGATCAGCCGCGCATTCTGCGGGCGCTGCTGCCGCAGGCGGAGCCGATCTGCCTCGGCGACGGCGGGGACTGGCCCACCGCGCGGCCGTGGGACCGGCCACTGGACCTGGCCGCGCTGCGGTGGCGGGCCCGCACCGACGGGCCGAAGTCGCGGTTACGGGCGCTGCGCGGCGGCGCGGCCCGGGCCGACGTCCCGTCCACCCCGCCGCTGCCCGCCGCGGTCGCGAGCTCCGCGCTGGTGCTGGCCCAGGGCGGCGGCTATTTCACCGATGTGGACCGATACCAGGCCCACCGCACCCTGAATCTGCTCGAATACGCGCAGGCGCAGGGCATTCCGACGGCCATGGTCGGCCAGGGCATCGGACCGATCGACGATCGTGAACTGCTCGCCCGCGCGGCCAAGGTGCTGCCCGAGGTCGGCCTCATCGCCGTGCGCGAGGGCCGCCGCGGCCCGGCGCTGCTGGCCGAACTGGGCGTACCGGCCGACCGCATCGCGGTCACCGGAGACGATGCGGTGGAACTGGCCCACGGGTTGCGACCCACCATTCCCGGCGCGGATCTCGGAATCTGTTTGCGTGTAGCGGAGTACGCGCGGGTCGACGCGCGGGCGCGGTCCGTGCTCGGCGCGGTGGTGCGCGGGTTGGCCGACGAGTTCGACACCGCGCTCGCGCCGCTGATCATCTCCGAATACGACTCCGAGGACCGTCGCTGCACGCTGCCGCTGCTCGCGGGTGCGGGGCGCACCCGTCGCCCGATCGGCCGCGCGGGCACCGCGGCCGAGGTGGCCCGGCAGGTGTCGCGCTGCCGGGTCGTGGTCACCAGCGCCTACCATCTGGCGGTCTTCGCGCTGTCGCAGGGTATTCCGGCGATCGGCATCACCGTCTCGCGCTACTACGACGACAAGTTCCACGGGCTGGCCGAGATGTTCGGGACCGGCCTGCACGTGATCGATCTGCGGGACCCGGATCTCGAGCATATGCTCACCGCCGCGATCCGGCGGCAGTGGGACAACGCGCCCACGCTGCGGGAACCCCTGCGGCACCGGGCCGTCGAGCAGATCAGCGCCGCCCGTGCCGCGCTGGACCGGATCTTCCGGCTCGTGGAGGGCGAACCGACCGCGGTACCGGCCCAGGGGGACAGATGACGACGCTTTCGGTATGCGTTCCGGCCTACAATGCCGCCCGCACCCTCGAGGCGACGCTGCGCTCGATCCTCGACCAGGACGTCGACCTCGAGCTGACCGTGCTCGACAATGCCAGCACCGACGACACCGGTGCGATCGCGCGATCCTTCGACGACCGCCGGGTGCGCCCGCATCGCAACGACCGGGTGCTCGACATCGGCGAGAACTGGAACAAGGCCGTCGCACTCTCCTCCGGCGAGCTGGTGAAGGTGGTGTGCGCCGACGACATCCTGCTGCCGGGCGCGCTGTGGGCACAGCTCGAGCTCATGGACGATCGCGACATCGCCTGCGGTTCGGCCAAATTCGAGGTGATCGACGAGTCGGGTGCGGTCGAGGCGACCGATCTGGGCCTGCCCGGGTTGCTGGGCCCGCATCCGGCTCGCACGCTCATGCGCACCATCGTGCGCCGCGGCCCCGCCGACTTCGGGCCGACCGCCGCGGCGATATTCCGCCGCGCCGATTTCGAACGCGTCGGTGGCTTTCGGGGCGATCTGGTCTTTCCGATGGACGTGGACCTGTTCGCCCGGGTCTGCGAGTTCGGCCTGTTCTACGGGATGCCGAATATCCTTGCCGCCTGGCGCAATTCCTCGTTCAACCTGTGCAGCAGCACCTCCACGGTGTCCAAGCTGACCGAGATGGCGCGCTTCCACCACCGGCTCGGCCGCGAATATCCGGACCTGCTCACGACCCCCGACGTGCTGACCGGGGATCTACGGCTGGTGCGGCAGGCGGCCGAGCGGTTGCGGGCGCGGACGATCGAGCCGATCAGATCGTCGAGAGCGGGCCGTAGGTGACCACCATGTCACCGTCGGCGCTGGTGAGTTTCACGTAGGGGCGGATGGTGGTCGGTCCGAGCACACCGGTGACCGTGCCGTGGAAGCCCGACATTCGGATGAAGCCCTCGGGCCCGGCGATGTCGCCGCCGGTGCAGTCGATGGTCTTGATGCCCGGCCCGAATCCGACCTCCAGTTCGACCCCCGCCCGCGGAATCAGATCGAAGAAGTTGAGTTTGGGCTCACTGCCGAGCTCGAGGCTCAATCCCGGGGTCTGGTATTGGAATTTGATCTTTCCGTTGAGGGTGGCCGGGAATCCGACCATGTAGCCGATGGTGATATGCCCGCGCCATTCGTCGGCGTCCGGCCCGGTGATCCGGAATCCGGCCCGCCCGTGGTGGAACCATTCGCGGGTGAGCGGGTTGCCGTCCAGCGGCGGAACGAATTCGATGCGGGTGTCCTCGGCGATCGCCGCCACGGTCCGGTCGCCGTCGTCGACGATGCTGTTGCTGCTGTCCACCCCGGCGGTGGCGGTGCCGACGCCGGTGAACAGGCCGACCGCGGCGGCCGCGGCGACGATGGTGCGCGCGAGAGTCGTGTGCTTCATATCCCGTTCCTCATCTACCGGCGCACCGTGCCGAGCGCGCCGTCCCTGGTGTCGGCCCCGGCCGACGATCATCTCCGCTACCGGTCCCCGGCGCGGTTCACGGCGGCCGCGGTATGTCGACCACCCACCGGCCGCGCAGACTCGGTAGTTGCGCGGCCACCTCGTGGACCAGATCGGGCAGGGTGAGCAGCACCCGATCCGGTTGCGCCGCAACGAGGGCGGCCGGGCAGACGATCGGAATGTCGGTGCCCGGCATCCGGCGACCCTGTTTGGCGAGGGAGGCGTCGGCGACCCCGGCGAGCCGATCGCGGCGCAGCCCCGCGCGGGCGAACAGCGCGACCGCGCGGGAGGCGGCGCCGTAGGCGTAGACGCGACGGTGGTGCGCCGCCTCCTCGTCGAGCCAGCGGCGCAGCGCCTCGGCCTGCTCGTCGGCGGCGGTCTGCAGGGTGGCCAGCAGCGCCGGGTCGTCGAGGCCGGTTTCGGCGTCGAGGATGGCTCGCACCCGCCGGTCCGGGGCGACCGGCCGGTGGACGAAGGCGACCAGGACCGTGCCGCCGTAGAGATCGAACTCCCAGGCCGTGGCGGGACGCATGCCGACACCCGCGAACAGCGCGCACAGCGTGGTGAGGGTGTAGTACGCGAAATGCCCGTGCCGCAGGGCGTTCCACTGCCCCTGGGCGAGAATGGCACGCAGCGAATGGAATTGCAGCAGCAGCACCCCGTCCGCGCGAACCGCTCCCGCCCGTTCGAGCGCCGCGGCGCGCTGGTCGGGGCAGTGCATAAGCCCGAAGCTGTCCACGACGACATCCGCCGGAGCGCCCGGTGTCTCCAGACAGCCGTGCGCGGCGAGCAGCGGCAGCCAGGTGCCGCCGTGCGGGCTGCCGAATTCCCGCACCGTGCGCCCCCGCAGCAGGCCGGTGGCGGCGATTCGGGCCACCGCGTCGGCGGCCTGCTCGCGCAGCGCGCGCGGTTCCACCCCGCGCGGCTCATCGGTGACGGTGTCGTCCTCGGCCAGCTGCGCCAGGCCGCAGGAGTGGCACACGACCATCGCCAGCGCGTGCAGGGGATCGGTCTCGAAGGGTTCGTCGCGCTCGGGAAAGTGGTCGGCCGCAGGCATTTTCCCGAGGTCGAGCACCTCGCTCAGGGCGTTCGAACCGCAGGCCCGGCACCCGCCGCGGCCGAGGACGACGGCACGGGAACCGCTCATGCCGCCGCCTCGCCGTGCCGGGGCCGCGATACGGGTAGCGGCGGGACCGGGTCGATTGCCCGCTCACCGCGCCCGCCGCATGTCACGATGTCTGGGTGCGTATCGAACCGGCCGAACTGGCCGATGTGCTCGTGTTGACCCCCCAGCCGCATCGTGACGAACGAGGCCTGTTCACCCGCACCTTCGACGCCGCGGAGTTCGACGCGTATCTGGGCGTGACCGGCGCGGCCGCCGCCTTCGTGCAGGATTCGCAGTCGCGCTCGGTGCGCGGGGTCGTGCGCGGTATGCACGGCCGGTCCGGACGCGGCGAGGCGAAGCTGGTGCGCTGCGCCCACGGCGCGATCCACGACGTCCTGATCGATATCCGTCCGGAGTCGCCGACCTTCGGCCGCACGCAGGCATTCCTGTTGGACGACAACGATTTCCGGCATCTGTATGTGCCACCGGGATTCCTGCACGGCTTCCAGGCGCTGACCGATGTCGCCGATGTGTGCTACCGCATCGACCGTCCGCACGATCCGGCCGAGGATCTCGCGGTCGCCCACGACGATCCGGAACTGGGCATCGTCTGGCCGCAGCCGGTCACCGTCGTCTCGGGCCGCGACCGCGCCGCGGGCAGCTGGGCCGAGCTGGCCGCCGCACTGCATCTCACGCCCCGATCGTGATCCGGCGCAGCGTGTCGTCCACTGCTCCGGTGTCCTTCAGCTCGCGCAGCTGGGCCAGCCGGGTGAAGCGCCCGGTGAAGTCCGCGGCGGTCAGTCCCCGCGCGCGGTATTCCCGCGCCAACTCCACCGCGCCGTCGGCGACGCTCCAGCTCGCCTCGAAGCCGAGTTCGGCTCGCGCCCGGGAGAAGTCGACCCGGTAGGAGCGCGGGTCGGATCCGGTCTCGCCGGTGATGACCAGCCGCGAACCCGGTACCGCCGCGACCACCGCCTCGGCGATCTGCGCCACGGTCAGATTGTTGGACTCGTCGCCGATGTTGTAGGCGCGCGCGGAGACTCGCGCGGCGGGCGCGGTGAGGCAGGCCGTGAACGCGCGCGCGATATCGGCGGCGTGCACCAGCGGCCGCCACGGCGTCCCGTCCGAGAGCACCCGCACCTCGCCGGTGAGCACCGCGTAGCCGACCAGATTGTTGAGCACGATATCGGCGCGCAGCCGCGGCGAGAAGCCGAATGCGGTGGCATTGCGTAGGAATACCGGGCAGAACTCGGCATCGGCCAGGGCCGCCACCTCGTCCTCCACCCGCACCTTGCTCTCGGCGTAGGGTGTCAGCGGCCGCAGCGGGGCTTCCTCGCCGACCAGTCCGTCCCCGGCCGCCCCGTACACCGAACATGTCGAGGCGTACAGGAATCGGCGTACCCCGGCCCGTTTGGCCAGCCGGGCCAGCCGCACCGAGGCGTGGTAATTGATGTCGTAGGTGATCCGCGGCGCGAGCGCGCCGAGCGGATCGTTGGACAGCGCCGCCAGATGCACGACCGCGTCGAATCCGGCGAGCTGTTCCTCACTCACCTCGCGCAGGTCCACGGTGCGCCCGGGCGGGTCGGCGGGGGCGTCGCCGAGCACGCAGTCGGCGAAGTATCCGATGTCCAGGCCGGTCACCTCGTGTCCGGCGGCGGTCAGCACGGGGGCCATGACCGTGCCGAGGTATCCCTGATGTCCGGTGAGCAGTACCCGCACGGTCACATACCTCCGAAGACGACGGCGGCCTTATCGATCACGAACGCCTCGGCGTAGCGGGCGCGGCACTGTACGCCGCGCACCCGGGCCAGCCCGAGGAAGGACTGTTCATCGAACCAGTCCCGATCCCGTTGCGAGGGATAGTGTTTCAGCAGGAGCTCGGCCTTGCGCAGCGCGATCGCCTCGGGCAGCGGATGGAACAGCGTGGGGCGCGGGGTGTCGGTCTCCCACTTGAGGATCTCGTAGCCGAGCACCAGATGATCGCGGAACTCGGTGGGCACCAGCTCCGCGAGCAGCCGGTGGTCCTGATGGGCGTCGCCGGGCTGCGGGGCGAACACCACGTCGGGGGAGCAGCCCCGGCGCAGCTCGTGCACCGCGGATTTGACCAGCGCCCAGTACGCGGGTGTGCGGCCGTCCGGCATCGTCAGCACGGTCAGCTCGAGATCGGCTCCGGGACAGAACGATTGCAGCGCCGCGCGCTCCTCGAGGCCACGCTCCGAGTCGCCGCCGCACAGCACCAGCGCCCGCACCCGCAGGCCCGGGGCCGCCTCGGCCAGGGTGAGCAGTGTGCCGCCCGCGCCGATCGCCAGATCGTCGCAGTGCGCGCCCACCAGGGCGACCTCGCGCACCTCGCCGCGCAGGTTCAGCATGCGGCCTGCCCGTGCTCCCACACCATCCACGGCCGCTGCCCGGAGTGGTAGGCGGCGTCGAGTTCGGCGCGTTCCTTGAAGGTGTCGGCCGGTTTCCAGAAGCCGAGGTGCTGATAGCCGATGAGCCGTTTTTGGGCGGCGAGGGCGCCGCAGGCGTCCTCGACCAGATCCCCGCCGGGCGGCAGCAGATCGAAAACCTCCTGGGTGAGCACGAAATAGCCGCCGTTCTCCCAGATCGGCAGCCGGGAGACCGGGGTGATGTGCTCGACGCTGCCCGTCGCGTCGACGTCCACGCAGTGGAACGACGACTGCGGCGGCACGATCATCATCGAGGCGGCCGCACCCGTGGCCACGCATTTGTCGATCATCTCGTCGAGCGGGGCGTCGGTGAGCACGTCGGCGTAGTTGGCCAGGAAGTACCGCTCCCCGGCCAGATGGCCGCGCACCCGGCGCAGCCGTTCGCCGATGGCCGATTCCAGTCCGGTGTCGACGAAGGTGATCGTCCAATCGCTGATATCGGAGGCCAGTAGCTCCACCCGCCCGCCGCGGATGACGAAATCGTTGGACACCGACTCCTGATAGGTCAGGAAGAAGCTCTTGATGTGGGCCGCCCCGTAGCCCAGGCACAGGATGAAGTCCTTGTGTCCGTAGTGCGCGTAGTAGCGCATGACATGCCAGATCAGCGGCCGCGGGCCGACCAGCTGCATGGGCTTGGGCACCGGATCGTCGGTGCCGCCGCGCATGCGCATACCGTAGCCACCGCAGAACAGAACGACTTTCACGACAGACTCCCAGCGGGTAAAGCGCGATGCAGAGTGGGCAGCGGGTACACCAGTTCCGCCCCCCACGAGCCGATGTGCCGCAGTTGCGCGGTGATCTCGGCCTCGAGATTCCAGGGCAGCGCCACCACCACATCCGGCCGATCGAGCTCGAGCCGCTCGGGCGGATGGATCGGGATGCGCGTGCCGGGGGTGTAGCGGCCGTGCTTGTACGGATTGCGATCCACGGTGTAGGACAGCAGATCCGGCCGGATGCCGCAGTAGTTCAGCAGGGTGTTGCCCTTGCCGGGTGCGCCGTAGCCGACCGCCTTGCGGCCCTCGGCGTGACAGTCGAGCAGGAAGCGCAGCAGCTGCTGGCGCACCCGCTCGGCGCGCGGGCGCAGCCCGCGATAGCCCGCGACCTCGTGCAGTCCGGCCGCGGCCTCGGTGCGCAGCAGCTCGCTCACCCGGGCGTGGGGCTGCGCGACCGCGTCCGGGCGCGCCCACAGCCGCAGCGAGCCGCCGTGGGTGGGCAGCGTCTCGACGTCGACCACGGTCAGGCCCGCGCTCGCCAGGGCGCGCTGGGCCGAGAGCACCGTGTAGTACTGGAAATGCTCGTGGTAGATCGTGTCGAACTGGCCCAGCCGCACCAGATTCAGCGCGTGGTGCACCTCGATCGACAGCCACCCGTCGTCGGCGAGCAACTCGCGCAGCGCGCGGGTGAAGCCGAGCAGATCCGGTATATGGGCGTAGACGTTGTTGGCCACCACCAAATCCGCGGGGCCGTATTCGGTGCGGACGGTGTGCGCCAGTTCCTCGGTGAGAAAGGCGGTGAGCGTGGGCACGCCCCGCTCCCGCGCCGCCGCGCCGACATTGACCGACGGTTCGATGCCGAGGCATTCGAGTCCGGCGCTCACCACGTGCTGCAGCAGATAACCGTCGTTGCTGGCCACCTCGACGACGAAGTGCTGCGGACCCAGCTCGAGACGTGTGATCGCTTGGTCGACAAAGGTTTTCGCATGCCGGACCCAGCTCTCGGAGTAGGAGGAGAAGTAGGCGTACTCGGTGAAGGTCTCCTCCGGGGTGATCAGCGGCGGCAATTGCAGCAGCAGGCAGTCCGCGCACACCCGCAGATGCAGCGGATAGGTCGGCTCCGGAAGGTCGAGTTCGGCCGCGGTGAGGAACTTCTCGCACGGCGGGGTGGCGCCCAGATCGAGCACACTGACCATTCGATCGGAGTCACACAGACGGCAACGCACGGAAGAATTCCCCCCACCTTTCGTCGGGCCGGGATCGGTGGCGGAATCCGCCACGAACTGCACGTCGACGTCGACCGGGCTTACGTTACAACATCTTTCGCCGCAGCCACGCCGAGAACGCGCGGATGTGCCCGCGAATTCCGGTCGGTATGTATACATGCCGACCCTGAGTATTCGCGAAGCTATCCTGCAAATCTTGCGAAATGCAAGGCTCATTTACGCATCCCGACCCCGCGACCCATTCGGACCAGCCGGTTCGCAGGTTTCGGCAGGATAGGGGATATCACAGGGGACCGGTTGTCATTTTTCGAGCTAACCGCGAGATACGTTGGCGCAGAGCGTATTCGGGGCACGCGCTCGTACCTCCCCCAGTAACATTCGGCTTCTGGTCGACGAAACCATCGTCGAACCCGTCGGGTGTCATGGTCGTAAATCCCGTGGGGGACCGGTCAGTGGGGATCGGAACGAACCGAGTTCTCCCATGGGGGAGGTGCGTTCTTTCATGAGTTTCGAGCTCCGTGCGGGTACTCCCGCGCGCGCTGCGGCGCGGCCGCGATCCGAGCGCGAGCGGTGGCAGGTCGAATATGCCCGGCGATTATGGATCGGTGATCTGGTCGTCGTGGGATTCGCCGTCGCCGCCGCGCAGGTGATCCGGTTCGGCGGTCCCGCCGACCCGCCGCTTGCCATGCGATTACCCGGGGAGGTGCGCTACACGGTGGTCTCGGTGTCGCTGGGACTGGTGTGGGCTGCCTTCCTGGCCGGGTCCGGAACCCGCTCCCCGCGGGTGATCGGTTGTGGCACAGAGGAATACCGTCGCCTGGTGGCCGCGACGCTGAAGCTGTTCGGGGCGATCGCCATCGGCTCACTGATCTTCGGCTTCGACATCGCCCGCGGTTATCTGGCGATCGCGCTGCCGCTGGGGCTGGCCGGGCTGATGGTGCAGCGGCGGCTCTGGCGCGGCTGGGTCGCCCGGCGGCGGGTGACGGGCGGATATTCGACCCGGGTGCTGGTGGTCGGCAGCCGCGGGTCGGCGGCGGCCATGGTCGCCGCCTTCTCGCGCGATCTCACCTCCGGATATCAGGTCGTCGGGGTCTGCACCCCCGACGGCGAGCCGCCCGGCCTGACCGTGAACCAGCGCACCGTTCCCGTTGTGGGAGACGATCGTTCGGTGCTCGAGGCGGTGCGGGTGACGGGCGCGGACACCGTGGCCGTGACCGCCACCGACAATCTGGGCCCGGCCGACTTCCGGCACATGGCTTGGGAACTGGATCCGCTGGGCGTGGAGCTCATCGTCGCGCCGGGCCTGGTCGACATCGCGGGCACCCGGCTCACGCATCGGCTGGTCGCCGATATGCCGATGCTGCACGTCGGCCGCCCGCAGTACGGCCGCGCGAGTTCGATCGGCAAGGCGGTGTTCGACTTCTGCTTCGCCGCGGCGGCGCTGCTGGCGATCCTGCCGGTGCTGATCGCCATCGCGGCCGCGATCAAGCTCACGAGCCCGGGGCCGGTGTTCTATCGGTCCGAGCGAATCGGTCGGGACGGCAAGCCGTTTCGCATGATCAAGTTCCGCAGCATGTACGTCGACGCCGAGCGGCACATCGGTGCGCTGATCGAGGCCAACGGCGGTAATCCGCTGTTCTTCAAGATGCGTGCGGATCCCCGGGTCACGCCGGTGGGCCGGGTGATCCGCAAGTTCTCCCTCGACGAGCTGCCGCAGTTTCTCAATGTGCTGCGCGGGGATATGAGCGTGGTCGGCCCGCGCCCGCAGGTGCGTCGCGAGGTGGACACCTACGACGGCATGATGCGACGGCGGCTGCTGGTCAAGCCCGGTGTCACCGGGCTGTGGCAGGTCTCCGGGCGCTCGGATCTGTCGCTCGAGGATGCGGTGCGGCTGGACATCTCCTATGTGGAGAACTGGTCGATGGTGCTGGACCTGCTGCTCATCGCCAAGACGATCGGCGCGGTGACGCGGGGAGACGGTGCCTACTGAGCCCATGTCAACCGTGCTCGCAACCTCGGTGAACGATATTTACTAATACCTGTTCACAAAAGTGTTGTGATGTGGTTCACTCCTCTGGAACGTGTTCCAAAGGAGGTACCCGTGTCCGCTCCGTCCGTCCCCTCCATTCCCGCCGGGTTCGACTTCACCGATCCGGACCTGTGGGCGAGCCGGTTGCCGATCGAGGAGTTCGCCGAGCTGCGCCGCACCGCGCCGGTGTGGTGGAATCCGCAGCCGCCCGGGGTCAGCGGCTTCGACGACGGCGGCTACTGGGTCGTCACCAAGCTCGACCACATCAAGGAGATCTCCAAACATCCCGAGATCTTCTCCTCCACCGCGAATTCGGCGATCATCCGGTTCAATTCAGACATCACCCGCGCGGAGATCGATATCCAGCAGGGACTGCTGATCAACATGGATCCGCCCGTGCACACAAAGAGCAGGCGCATCATCTCCAAGGGCTTCACCCCGCGCGCGGTGGAGAGCCTGCGCGCCGCGCTCACCGAGCGTGCCGAGCGCATCGTGCACGAGGCCCGCAGGGCCGGCGGCGGCGACTTCGTCCAGCAGGTCGCCTGCGAGCTGCCCCTGCAGACCATCGCCGAGCTGGTCGGCATTCCGCAGGAGGATCGGCGCAAGATCTTCGAGTGGACCAATCACATGATCTCCTACGACGATCCTGACTTCGACGGCGATTTCCGGATGGCCAATGCCCAGATCATGGGCTACGCCTACAATCTGGCCGAGGAGAAGCAGCGCTGTCCGATGGACGATATCGCCACCACGCTGCTGCGGGCCGACCGCGACGGTGAGGCGCTGAGCGCCGAGGAATTCGCCTGGTTCGTCATCCTGCTGTCCACCGCGGGCAACGAGACCACCCGCAATGCCACCACGCACGGCATGAAGGCGTTCGTGGATCACCCCGAACAGTGGGAGCTCTACAAGGCCGAGCGCCCGCGCACCGCACCCGACGAGATCGTCCGCTGGGCCACCCCGGTCACCGCCTTCCAGCGCACCACCACCTGCGACACCGAGATCGGCGGCACCCCGATCCGGCAGGGCCAGCGGGTCGGGTTGTTCTATGCCTCGGCCAATTTCGACGAGGAGCATTTCGACAAGCCCTTCGATTTCGACGTCACGCGCAACCCCAACCCGCACGTCGGCTTCGGCGGCACCGGCACGCACTACTGCCTCGGCGCGAATCTGGCTCGGCTGCAACTGGATCTGATCTTCAACGCGATCGCCGACGTGATGCCGAACTTGCGCCAGATCTCCGAGCCGAAGCGGCTACGCTCGGGGTGGTTGAACGGCATCAAGAGCTGGCAGGTCGCATACGAATGACATCCCCCGCGCGCAGGGGCCGGATGCCCGCGGTCACCGACGCGGACATCCGGCGGGTGGCGAGATCGCTTCTGGTCCAGCAGGGTCCGGAGGCGGTGACCCTGCGCGCGATCGCGCGCGAGCTCGGTATCACCGCGCCCGCGCTCTACCGCTACTACGCCTCGCGCGACGATCTGCTGGCCACCCTGCGCGCGGACGTTCGCGCGGATCTCGCGGTCGAGCTGACCGCCGCCCACGAGTCCGCCCCCGACGACGCCGCGGCCCGCTTCTTCGCCATCTGCCGCGGCTTCCGGCACTGGGCGCTGACCCACTCCCGCGAATTCACCCTGGTCTTCGCCTCCCCGGCCGGTCCCGGCGGCCCCAGTGCCATGCGCCAGTTCGGCGAGCCGGTGGGCCGGTTGTTCCTCACCGCCGCCGGGCGCCTGCTGCTCGAATACGAGATCATCACCCCGCCAACGGAATTCATCCCCGAGGGGCTGCGCGCGGATCTGACCACCTTCCAGCGCGAATTGCTGCGGGTACTGGCGGAGTCGGGGGTGAAGTTCCCGGCCGAGAAGCTGAACCTGGGGGTGAGTTACGCGATGATCCAGTCCTGGGCGCGACTGTACGGGCATGTGACGCTCGAGGCGTTCGGGAACTATCCGCTGACGGTGACCGATGCCGATGCGCTGTTCGACGCGACGCTGGCCGATATCGGGTTGTCGATCGGTCTGGGGGACAGCGGATCACGCTGATCGCTGCGCCGGGTAGGCATGCTGGAAGCGATGCATGATCTCGCGGTAGGGGTTGTTGCTCTCGCGGTCCAGTCGACCGGCTCGGACCTCGGCCGCGATCCCCATCGCGGTCGGGAGCGCGAGCCCGAGAATCGTCGCGGGCCAGCCGAACCAGTCGGCGAGGGTCGCCGTCGCCGCGGGCGCGACCGCGACCATCGCCGCGAACAACCCCACGCCGGAGAACACCAGCGCGTCGTCGAAGTCGGTCCGGGTGACGACGATTTCCTCGAGGACGTAGGACACGATCCAGCCCGCCAGGGACAGCGGGCCGACGATGAGGATCGCCCATGCCAGCCATGTCGGTCCCCACTGCCACGAATGCCGAACGGTCGACACGACTCGGTAGCCGCCCACCCCGGCGATGACGAGCGCCACGAAACCCACGGCCGTCTGCGCGGCCAGGTGCAGATGGCGGGTGTGGTGCTCGGCGTCGCGCGCCGCTCGCGACCACAGCGCGGCGGCCTCCGCCTCGTCCTCCGGATAGCTGAGGATGAGGTCGGTGAGACCCTTGAGCAGCGCGTGCTGGACAGCGTTCGGGAACGACCGCAGCAGTCGTATCCGTGATTCCGGAATGCCGTGCTCGCGCAGGTGGTCGAATACCGCCTGCGGGACCTCGCCGTTGGCGCGGCGTGCTCGGATCATGGCCTGTTCCGCGGACATGAGGTACTCGGTGCGCTCCGGCGTCATGCGGCCGAGCTCGTCGGGGGAATCCAGGTACGGGACCTGCAGGAAGGTTCGAGCGGCCAGGAAAATCCCGATCCGGGGGTCGATCCGCTCGATCGCGATCCCCGGCGGTGGTTCGGAGAACTCGATCGCGTAGCCGACGCGCCCCGCGATCCGGGCGAGCCGCCCGTGCGGGTCATGGGTGAAGGGGACCCACACCTGCTCGTAGATCTCGAGTGCGCGATCGACGTGCCCGCGCTCCTGAAGCACCGTCTCGATTCCGGCTTCGCGCAACAGCACCGCGATCCACCAGGCCGCGCGCGTGGCAACGCCCTCGCCGCGGCCGGTGACCGGCGGCACGAGCGGGCCACCGGCCCACAGGAACCGCGACAGCTCCAATGCCGCGCTGGGCGTGGCGATCTCGCCGAGAATGTCCAGCGGCCAGATCCGGTCGTCGGTGACCGCGGCCGCCAGTGCGGGTACCGCGACATCGCCCATCGCCCGGATGAACCGCGCATGTTCCGGGGTCGGCGACGATCCGGCCAGCGACACCAGATAGCGCGCGGCGTCGGGCCGCCCGGTCCGGGCCAGGCAGTCCACGGCCGCCGCGACGCCCCTGCTCGCCGCGAGTTCGAGCCGCTCGCGGACCCGGCGACCACGATCGGTGTCGCGGGCGGCGACGGTTCCCAGTGCCCTGCCGACGCCGTCGGCATCGGAATCATGGTGCAGCACCGGCAGTTCGGCCAAGAAGTGGGTGACGATGCGGTCGGCGAGGGACTGATCGATCGCGCTCGCCTCCGCCAGACATTCCAGCGCGAGCACCCGATCCCGGGCATCCTCGGCGTCGAACAGCTCCCGCACCACCTCGGAGCACTCGTTGCCGTCGAGGCCGCACCAGAAGCGCACGGTGTCGCGCCAGAAGGCGGGATCGCAGCGGTATCCGGCGAGTAGGCGCGCGACTCCGGTCGGGCCCGCCAGGGCACGGGCGGTGAAGTACTCCTGAAAACTGCGGTGCGGGAACCAGTACCGCTCACCGGTATCGGAGCCGACCAGCGTCTGACTGCGGTCCAGCAGGTCTCGCACCAGCTCCCGGTCGTACTCGGCGCGCAGATCGAGCGCGCCCAGCGCCTCCGAGACGACCGCGCGCAGGCGCTGGCGATCGATGACGAGCCGATCGCCCTCGGCCGCGGGGGTTTCGGTCATGGTCAGCGCGATGCGCCGCAGCACCGTCAGTTTGTCGCCGGGCTCGTAGGGGGACGCCCGTTCGCCACGATCCAGCAGCAGGTCCCGGGTGATCATGTGATCGGTGACCCGGGAGTAGAAGGCCGCTCGCGAACCGGGCAGGGTGCGGCCGCGGCGGAGCAGGCTGCCGGTGTAGAGGTCGGCGAGCAGACTCAGTAGCAGCGGCGTGCGGGCCAGTTGGTGTAGTTGCGGGTGCTGGCGAATCTGGTGGAAAAGGCTTTCGGCCGTGCCCAATTCGGCGGCCTCGGCCTCGGTCAGTCCGCCGGTGGGGGAGCGCTCGACCGCCAGCCACCGCTCCAGGAAGCGCAGGATCGACGAATCGTCGAAATCGGCGATGGTGATCGGCTCGAACGCGCTCAGGCTGCCGGTGTAGGCCGAACCGCGGCAGGTCACCATCACGGAATTGGCCTGCTCGCCGACGGTATAGCTCTGCCGGAACGTCTCGAGCGCGCTCACGACGGCGGCCTGATGGTCGGCGGCGACCTCGTCGAGGCCGTCGAATATCAGGCGCATCCGGCCCTGATCGAGCCGGCGCAGCACGAATTCCCGGGCCCGCGCCTCGTCGGCGTCCCGGGGCAGGCGAAATCGCGTCGCGATCAGCCCGACCAGGTCCACCTCGCCGGTGCACCGATGCAGCTCCACCAGCACCGGAATCGGTTGCGCCGCACGCACCTTGCGCGGCTGCTCGGCCCACCGCAGCAGCAGATACTTCGACAGCAGCGATTTCCCCGCGCCCGCCTCCCCGAGCAGCAGCACGGCCTTCTCCGCGAGCACCTTGCCGCGCAGATCGTGACGCTGCCCGCCCTGTTCGTACTGCAGATGCACGTAGACCGACTCGACATCGATCTGCCGCTGCCGGGTGAGCACATGTCGTCCGTACCGATCGGGAATCCCGGTGCGATACCGAGTGATTCGGGTGTCCTCGCTGAGCAACAGCGCGATCCGCTCGAACCCCCGCCGCGGCAGCGTGGTGACCAACCCGTACATTCCCTCGCCGAGCTTGTCCGCGAACGTCTTCAACGCGAGGGCCAGCAGCCCGGCGAGCACCAGCCCTCCGGTGAGGCCGCCGAGCAGTTGGGCGAGCCCGCCGGAGATGGGGTCCTCCGCCGCCACGTCCAAATGCTATGCCCGATAGGCTCGTGTTGACACAGAATCACGGAACTGGCAGGTCGGAGCGGAATGAACCAGCCCGCGCGTCGGGGTCGGATGCCCGCGGTGAACGATGCGGACATTCGCAGGGTGGCGAGGAAGCTTCTGGCGGAGCACGGGCCGGAGGCGGTGACCCTGCGTGCGATCGCGCGAGAGCTGGGTATCACCGCGCCCGCGCTGTATCGGTACTACGCGTCCCGCGACGAATTGGTGGCGGCGTTGCGACAGGACATCTGCGCGGATCTGGCCGTGGAGCTGGCCGCGCAGGCGGCGGAGCTGCCCGACGACGGGGTGGTGCAACTGTTCGCCATCTGCAAGGGGTTTCGGCGCTGGGCGCTGGCGCACGCGCGGGAGTTCACCCTGGTGTTCGCCTCCCCGGCGGGCAGCGGGCCCAGTGCCATGCGGCAGGTGGACGAGCCGTTCGGGCGGATCTTCCTCGCGGCGGCCGGGCGGTTGCTGGCGACCTACGACATCGTCACGCCGTCGGCGGAGGTGATTCCGGAGGCGCTGCGCCAGGACCTGATCGGATTCCAGGCCGCCCTGCTGGGCGCCTCGGGGCAGCGGTTCCCGGCCGAGAAGCTGGATCTGGGGGTCACCTATCTGATGATCCAGCTGTGGGCACGGCTGTACGGGCATGTGACCCTCGAGGTGTTCGGCAATTACCCGATGCCCGTGGGAGATCCGGACGCGCTGTTCGACGCGACGCTGGCGGATCTCGCCCGGAGCATCGGGCTGCCGCGGCGGTGACGCTACTGGCCGGGGCCCAGCACCGGCCGTCGAATTCCCTGGAATCGCTGCAGGATTCGCGGTCGTCGCAGAAAGCGCGCGAACCATTCGCCGAGCGTCACACCGGCGGCCAGCGCGCAGCCGACCGCGAAGGCGGCGAACAGCTGGCTCAGGCCCATCAGCAGCTGATCGTTGAGCAGCGCGTTGAGACCGCGATAGACCTTCAAACCCGGTAGCAGGGGGGTGATTCCGGCCATCGCGACGACCAGGGGCGGGGTCAGCGCGCGGCGGGCCATCAGACCACCGGCCAGGCCGACCACGGTCGCGGCGACGCCGGAGGACACCACCGGTCCGAATCCGGCGTGCTGGGCGAACAGATAGCAGATGGTCGCGGCCGCACCGCTGAGCCCCGCCGCCGCCAGCGCCCGCCGCTCGGCGTAGCAGGCCAGCGCGAACGCCAGCGACGCCACCGCACCGGCGAAGACCTTCAGCGGCAGATTGCGGATATCGCCGGAGGAGTACATGTCGATGGTCGGCGACACCGCGTTGAGCATCTCGGCCAGCCGCAGCGCCAGGGCCACCCCGGCGATGATGCCGCCGGTCATCATCATGACCTCGAGCATGCGCGCGGCCGCGGTGATCGGGGCGCCGGTGATCGCGTCCTCGACCGCGCCGACCAGTTGTAATCCACTGAGCAGCACCGTGATTCCGGCCGCGACGATGAGCGACGGATTGGCCTCGATATGTCCGGCGAAGGTGGCCAGCACGATCGCGGGCGCGGTCGCGATCGCGCCACCGGCGATGGCCTGGAAGAAGAACGGCAGCCCGCGCTTGTTCAGGGCGCGGTTGGTGCGGTCGATGAGCGCGGTGGCGATCGCGCTGACCGCGGCGACCAGGACGCCGCCGCCCACCAGGAATCCGATCGCCGCGGCGAGCAGCGACCAGCCGAAGGTCGCCACCCAGCGGTTGTACGGGTGCGGCGCGGTGGTGATGGCCTCCAGCGCGGCGTGCGCGTCCTCCGGCGGAACCACCTCGCGGCGGATGCGCCGGGTGAGCCGGTCGACGGCGGCGAGGCGGGTGAAGTCCAGCGACCGATGGTTGACCACCCGCATGGTGCTCGCGGGCGGCAGCGACGGTCCGCGATCGGCGGAGATACGAATCGCGTTGTAGGTGACGTCGATATCGCACTGCGCCAGACCGTAGGTCGAGGCGATGAACTCGACCTGGGTGGTGGTGTCCATGACGGAGGTCCCCGAGGCGAGCACGACGTCGCCGACCCGCTCGGCCAGTTCCAGCACCTGGGTGACGCGGGCGTCGTCGGTGAGATCGACCGGCTGCAGCGGCGTCGGCGCGGGCACGACGGCGTCCACGGTCGCCTGTCGTTCGGCCACCAACCGATCGACGACGCGGCTGAGCACCTGCCGGAGCCGCGTCTGTCGAGCGGGCGGCGGCAACACCTGGATCGGTTGCGTCTGGACCTCATCGCTCATACCACGCAAGGTAGCGGCGGGTACGCCGAACGTCAGCCTCGCCGCGCACGACACGTGAGGCCGATCACGGGGGCGAGCGGGGGTCGCCCCGATATGGTCGGGTTATGGCGAGCGGAACGAAGTCCCCGGCGGATCACCTACGCGCGGCCCTCGACGGGCCGTGGCGCGACGTACGCGAGCAGGCCCGGCGACAGCTGTGCGACGAGCGGCTGTTCGGCGATCCCTATCTGGACTATCACGCCGCGCGGGCGCGGGTGCTCGAGCAGATGCGGCTGGTGAGCGAATTCGGGCTCGCGGAAAAGGGATTCCGGCTCGAGAACGGCGGCACCGGTGAGCCCGGCGCGGCGGTGACCGGCCTGGAGATGCTGGCCTACGCCGACCTGTCGCTGTGGGTGAAATGCGGTGTGCAGTGGGGTCTGTTCGGCGGCGCGGTGGAGAATCTGGGCACCGAGCGCCACCGCGATGTGGTCAAGCAGCTGCTGTCGCTGGATCTACTGGGTTGCTTCGCGATGACCGAGTCCGGGCACGGCAGCGATGTCGCCAACCTCGAGACCACGGCCACCTACGATCCGGCCACCCAGGAATTCGTGGTGCACAGCCCGACGGCCTCCGCGCGCAAGGACTACATCGGCGGCGCGGCCGAGCACGCCCGGGTGGCGGCGGTGTTCGCCCAGCTGATCACCGGCGGCGAAAGTCGGGGCGTGCACTGCTTCCTGGTGCCGATCCGCGACGACGAGGGCCACGACCTGCCCGGCGTGACGACCTCGGACTGCGGCCTCAAGGGCGGGCTCGCCGGGGTGGACAACGGCCGAATCAGCTTCGACCAGGTGCGAATTCCGCGCGAGAATCTGCTCAACCGCTATGCCGACGTCGAGCCCGACGGCACCTACCGCTCCGAGATCGAGAACCCGAGTCGCCGTTTCTTCACCACCCTCGGCACGCTGGTGCGCGGGCGGGTCAGCGTCGGCGGGGCGGCCGCCGCGGCGGCGCGGGTGGCGCTGAGCATCGCGCTGCGCTACGCCGAGAAGCGTCGCCAGTTCCGCGACACCGAATCCGGCGAAGAGGTGGTGCTGCTGGACTACCGCAGTCATCAACGCCGACTGCTACCGCTGGTGGCGCGCTCGTTCGCGCTGGCATTCGCGCAGAACGACCTCGTGCGGCGCATGCATGCCATCCAGACCGGACAGGATCTGGATCCGACCGCCCAGCGCGCGCTGGAGAAGCGGGCGGCCGGACTCAAGGCCGCGCAGACCCGCCACGCCACACGCGCGATCCAGGAGTGTCGCGAGGCCTGTGGCGGCGCAGGCTATCTCACCGAGAACCGGCTGGTGACGCTGAAGGCCGACACCGATGTGTTCACCACCTTCGAGGGCGACAACCTGGTGCTGACCCAGCTGGTCGCCAAGGAGCTGCTGACCGCCTACGCCGACGAGGTGCGCGATCTGGACGCCATGGGCTGGGTGCGCTTCGCCGCGACCATGGCCCGCGATGTGGTGCGCGAGAGTTCCGGTGTGCGCCAGCTGATTCAGCGGCTGCGCGACCGCTCCGACGAGGGGGTGGACGACGGCGATCTGGCCCGGCGCTCGGTGCAGCTGCAGCTGTTCGCCGATCGCGAAGACTATTTGGTGCGCACGGCCGCGCACCGGCTGCGCGCGCGGGCCCAGGAGACCCATCCGTTCGAGGCGTTCAACAATGCCCAGGACCACATCCTGCTCGCGGGCGAGGCGCATATCGAGCGGCTGATCCTGGAGGCGTTCATCGAGGGCATCGCGGGCATCGACGATCCCGAGGCGCGCGAGCTGGCCGAATGGGTCTGCGATCTGTTCGTGTACTCGACCATCGAGGCGAATCAGGCGTGGTACATCATGCACCGGTTCATGTCGGTGGAGCGCGCCAAGGCCGTGCGCCGCGGGGTGAACGAGCTGGTGGACCGGCTGCGCCCGCACACACCGACGCTGGTCGAGGCGTTGGGCGTGCCCGAGGCCATGCTGCACGCGGCCATGCTGGACGACGCCAGCGTGCATCAGGGCGAATAGGTGTGGTGGCTGATCGCGGTGACGGCCGGGCTGGCGGTCACCGCGCTGCTGCCGATGAGCTTTCCCGGGGACGGCGGCCCGACCGGAGTGGATCGGGCCGCCGCGGATCTGGTGCAGCGCATGCTGGGCGCGCATCCCGGTGTGTTCGAGGCGCTGGTGATTCCGAGCAACGGCTATGTGGTGCTGCCGGTTCTCCTGCTCGGCGCGGTGTGGTATGCGAGGCGGCGGCGGTGGTGGGTGGTCGGATTCCTGCTCGTGGCACCGGAATTGGTGGTCGCGATCAATGCGATGTTGCTGAAACCGCTGTGGCACCGGCAGTTACACGATTATCTGGCCTACCCGAGTGGGCACACCGTTCAATTCGTCGCGATCGCAACGGCTTTCGTCCTGGCCGCCGAGCGCATCCGCACGCGGATCGTGGGTATCGCGGTGGCCGTGGTCGTGCTGGCCGGTGTCGCGATCGGCATGATCGGGCTCGGCTACCACCACGCGACTGACGTGCTGGGCGGAGCGGGTGCGGCGGTCGGCTTCGTGACCGCCTCGTACGCGGCCCTCGATTCGCTCAGGGCGCGTAGGTCAGCAGCACCGACAGCACGAACCACAGCAGCCACGCCGCCGCGATGAGCATGCCCAGCGCCAGGGTGATGCGCAGGAAGGCCTGGCCCAGATCGATCTTCTCGGACTGTTTCGGATACAGCTCCCACGGGCTGTACCAGGGCGCGCGGATGGCCAACGGTCCGGCGGCCGACTGCGCGGCCATGTTCTGTTGTTCGACAAAGGCTTCCGCCTGGGCCTGCTGCGGCCCGCCGTACCAGAGCGTGGTGTCGACCGGGCCGCCGAAACCCTCGGCGACCAGATCCTGCGGGGAGGGGAGGTAGGGCAGGATGCCCAGCCCGCGAAAGGCCATGGCCACGTCGTTGACCGTCCACTGCGCGCGGCCCTGCGAGGCGAGGGTGTTGAGGTAGTCGGCGAGCTTGCGCTGATCATCGCCGAGCAGCACCTGGAAACTCGGGTCGTTCCACAGCTGCCGCACCCGCAGTTCGGACCCGTGCGGCGGGACCACGAGCACCACCCCGTGCACGACCCGCTGGCCGAGCCCGCGCTCGGCCAGCCAGCTCTGCAGCGCGAAGGTGTGCTCACGCGAGCGATCCAGCGGCGTCCGGCGATCGGCGCCCTCCAGGGTCACCACCTGACTGCCCACCCGCCACGGCCCGTTCAGCGGCACCTCGAGCTCCCCGCTGACCCGCTCGACCAGCGATTCGGTCTCGATGATCACGCAACTGTTCGGCGTCCACACCACCGCGTCGAATTGATGCAGATGATCGGCATAGAACAGGCTGCAATTGACCGTCGCCACCCCGTGCGGATCCCCGGCCCCCTTCCAGGTGCGCAACCAGTCGATCAGCACCCGCTCGGCCAGCGTCCCGGCGGCGTTCTGCACCCGCACCAGCATTGCGAACCCGCCCTTCGAAGTCGACACTCGATACCCGAAAGCATAAGTGGCCGGGCCGGTTCGGGCGGGGATCCGCAGGCTCGGCGTGCCCGGGTCCTATTCCGGCGCTACCCGTCGGTCGCTATTCCGGCGCTACCGCGTCCATCTTTGCTCCGGCATGCTTTTCGCCGGAGGGGATGATGGGCAGGCGCAGGGCGCCGAACGCGGCATCCGGAACCGTCGGATACCACGGCGCGACCGGTTGGATGCGGCGGTAGGGCCGACCCAATTCGGGGCGCGGATCGGCCTCACCCTTGTTGGGCCAGAACGCCATTGCGCGCTCGGCCTGGGCGGTGATGGTGAGCGACGGGTTGACGCCGAGGTTGGCGGTGACGGCCGAACCGTCGGCGACGTGCAGGCCGGGATGGCCGAAGACGCGCTGATACGGGTCGACCACACCGGATTCGGGGCTCTCGCCGATGACGCAGCCGCCGATGTAGTGCGCGGTGGCGGGGATGTTGAACACGTCCATCACCAGCCCCTGCACATCGCCGTCGACCTTCTCGCCGAAGCGGCGGGCGATATCGTGCGCCAGCGGAATCCAGGTCGGGTTGGGTTCGCCGGTGCCCTGGCGGGTCTTCAGCTGGCCCCAGCGCCGGAACGAGGTCAGCGAATTGTCCAGTGACTGCATCACCAGCAGGATCACCGATTTCTCCGAGGCCCGGCGGGCATTGAGGCTGCGCAGGAAGACCAGCGGATGGGTGAACATCGCCAGCAGGAAGCGCAGGAACCGGAACGGTCCGCCGTCCACGATCGGCGCGGACAGCGGGAACAGCGCGTTCTGGCCCTTGCCGTAGTGGCACACCTCGATATGGGTGTCGGGCTCGGGATGGATCGAGGAGGTGATGGCGATGCCCTCGGCGAAATCGTCGCGGGTGCGGCTCACCACGTTCAGGATGGCCTCGGAATTGCTGCGGGTCAGCTCGCCCAGCCGCGGGGACAGATTCGGCAGCACGTGTTCGTCGCGCATCTTGTGCAGCAGCTTCTGGGTGCCCAGCGCCGCGGCGGCGAAGACGACCTGTTCGGCGGTGAAGGTCCGCCGCCCCTTGCGCACCCAGCGGTCCGAGCGGGCGGTCTCGATCGCGTAGCCGCCCTTGACCATCGGCCGGACCTTGGTGGCGGTGGTCAGCTCGAACACCTTCGCACCGGCCTGTTCGGCGAGGTAGAGGTAGTTGGTCGGGGTGGTGTTCTTGGCATTGTGCGGACAGCCGGTGAAGCAGCGCGCGCAGTGGACGCAGCCGCGGCGGCGCGGGCCCGCGCCGCCGAAGTACGGATCGTCGACCTCGGCGCCCGGATCGTCCTCGTTGAAGAACACGCCCACATTGGTCGGATGGAAGGTGTCGGCCACGCCGAGGTCCTCGGCGATCGAGCGGATCACCTCGTCGGCGGGGGTCATGCGCGGATTGGGGGCCACGCCCAGCATGCGTTTGGCCTGGTCGTAAAAGGGCGCGAGCTCGCTGCGCCAGTCGGTGATGTGTGCCCACTGCCGGTCGCGGTAGAAGTTGGGCAGCGGTTCGTAGAGGGTGTTGCCGTAGATCAGCGAACCCCCGCCGACCCCGGCCGCGGAGAACACCGCGCACTTGCCCAGCACGCTGATCCGTTGCGGTCCGGTCAGGCCCAGCCGCGGGGCCCAAATGGATTTGCGCACATTCCAATTCGTCTTCGGAATGGCCTCGGCGGGCCAGCGGCGGCCGGATTCGAGAACGGCCACCCGATAGCCCTTCTCGGTCAGGCGCAGTGCGCTGACGCTCCCGCCGAATCCGGAGCCGATCACCACCACGTCGTAGTCGAAGTCGGACATGGCCTTCCTCTCATCCACCGCACAACAATGAAACGATTTCCAACTCATTCTGTCACCACGCTGTGACGGCCGGAAATGCCGGATGTCTCCCAGCTCACATCCTGCCGTCGCGACCGGCCCGGCGTGCCCGAATGGCAGTGTCGGGATGATTGGGGTATGCAACAGGCTGTGCCCACCGAACCCGCCGGATCACCGGCCGATCCACCCGCCGATCGCATTCTCACCGTGCCCAACGCGCTGAGTGTGCTGCGGTTGATCGGGGTGCCGGTGCTGCTGTGGTTGCTGCTGGTCGAGCGGGCCGATGGCTGGGCGTTCGCGCTGCTGGTCGTCAGCGGCGTCACCGACTTCCTGGACGGCAAACTCGCCCGGTTGCTGGATCAGTCCTCGCGG
The DNA here is from genome assembly GCF_023740735.1 of Nocardia sp. CDC159. Classification (GTDB taxonomy): domain Bacteria; phylum Actinomycetota; class Actinomycetes; order Mycobacteriales; family Mycobacteriaceae; genus Nocardia; species Nocardia pulmonis. Next base: position 440,671 of record NZ_JAMRXH010000001.1, on the reverse strand, counting down.
CTGGGCGCGCTGCTGGACCCGTTCGTGGACCGGTTGTATCTGGTGGCCACCGTGCTGGGCCTGCTGGTGCGCGGCATCCTGCCGTGGCCGGTGGCGGTGCTGCTGCTCGGGCGCGACGCCGTGCTGACCGCCGCGCTGGCGATCTATCGCCGCCGCGGACTGCCGCCGCCGGAGGTGATCTATCTGGGCAAGGCGGCCACCTTCGCGCTGATGTCGGCGCTGCCGTGGCTGTTGGCGGGCCAGATGGACTGGGGCGCAGCGGGTTTCAGCCGGGCATTCGGCTGGGCGCTGCTGATCTGGGGTACCGCCGTATACGTCTGGACCGGGCTGTTGTACCTGGGCAAGGCGCTGGCGGTGGCCAAGGCGATACCGGCTGTCCCGCACCGAAGCCAGGAGCCGATACAGTGAGCACGACGCGAATGAGTACGAGCCCTGTGAAAGGACTGCGCCTGTGACCGACCTTCCCGAGGATCTGCGCTACACGGAGGAGCACGAGTGGGTGCGCCGGGTCGGTCCGACTCGCGTGCGGGTCGGCATCACCGACTACGCCCAGTCACAGCTCGGTGACGTGGTGTTCGTGCAGTTGCCCGCGGTCGATACCGACGCCGCGGCGGGCGAGGGCATCGCGGAGGTGGAATCCACCAAGAGCGTCTCCGACATCTACGCGCCGCTGAGCGCGAAAGTCGTTGCGGTGAACGATGTTCTGGATTCGGCGCCGGAAACGCTGAATTCCGATCCCTATGGCGACGGTTGGCTGTTCGAGCTGGAGGTCGACGACGCCGACAAACTGGACGCAACCCTCGGTGAACTGCTGGATGCCGCAGGTTATCAAGGAGTTATCGGGGGCTGAAGCCGCCTTCACAGTTCTACCTGCACGGGATCGCCCTGGCAGGGTACGGTCAATGCCAACAGATGTGCCGGCGGCCGGTGCCGGAATCTCCAAGGGCGCGACAGCCGGTCGCGTTGGGTGACGGCTTTCGGATGCTTGTACGGATAATCGGTTCGAGGAGGAGAGCAAGGGTGAGCGAGAACAAAGACCCGGGGTACGGGGAGAGCGCGGCCGAGACGACATCGGTATTCCGCGCTGACTTCCTCAACGAGGTCGAGGCGTCGCGCTCCGGGGAACAGACCGGCGAGCAGCCGGTGCAAGGGGTCGAGGGTCTGCCGCCGGGTGCCGCCCTGCTGGTGGTCAAGCGCGGTCCGAACGCGGGCTCGCGGTTCCTGCTGGACCAGCCCACCACCTCTGCGGGGCGCCACCCCGACAGCGACATCTTTCTCGACGATGTCACGGTCTCCCGTCGTCACGCGGAGTTCCGTCAGGACGACGACACCTTCCAGGTCGTCGACGTGGGCAGCCTGAACGGCACCTATGTCAATCGGGAGCCGGTGGACTCCTCGGAGCTGCAGAACGGCGACGAGGTGCAGATCGGCAAGTTCCGGCTGGTGTTCCTGACCGGACCGAAGCCCGCCACGAGCGACGCGGGCACCCTCTAACGGGCCGGACGAGATGACAGGCGCAGCGCAGTGGACCCGCGGGGGAATGTCGATCGGCTCCGTGCTGGACCTGCTGCGCCCGGATTTTCCGGATATCACCATCTCCAAGATCCGCTTCCTCGAATCGGAGGGGCTGATCAGCCCGGAGCGCACGCCCTCGGGCTACCGCAGGTTCTCGGTCGCCGACGTCGAGCGGTTGAAGTTCGTCCTGACCGCCCAGCGCGATCAGTACCTGCCGTTGAAGGTGATCAAGGAGCAACTCGAGGCGATCGACAGCGGGGCCGCGACGCTCGGGGTGCGCGAGGCGCGCGCCCGGGCCGACGGCGTCGAGGCGGCCGGATCGGGGCGTGCGCCCGACCCCGCCGCCGCGGGCGGCCCCACCCCACCCCGGAGGCTCGGCGTGGTACCGGGTGAGATCTCGCCGGACGAGCTGCGATTCGATCACGAAATCCGCATCACCCGAGGCGATCTGCTGGAACAGGCCGGTATCGATGAGAAGTTTCTCACCGAGCTGATCCGCGCCAATCTGATCACCCCCGGCGCGGCGGGCTACTTCGACACCGAGGCGGTCACACTGGCCCGCACGGCCCGCGCGATGAGCGAATTCGGTTTGGAGGCAAGGCATCTGCGCGCCTTCAAGCTGGCCGCCGACCGGGAGGCGGCCATGATCGCCCAGATCGCCGCGCCGATCGCCAAGGGGCGCGACGCCGACGCGCGCGCCCGCGCCGAGGAGACGGTCCGCGAGCTCGCGGCGCTGTCGTTGACATTGCATACCAGTCTGGTGAAGACCTCGGTGCGCGCCGCCCTCGGTGGCTGAAATCTTCGCCTAGACTCGGTGATACGGCCGTCGAGCGCCAGCGAGCGAGCGCCAGCGAGGTGGAGTGATGAGTGAGATGCGTGTGATCGGCATTCGTGTCGAGCAGCCCCAGAACCAGCCTGTGCTGCTGCTCCGCGAGGTGGCCGGGGACCGGTACCTACCCATCTGGATCGGGCAGGCCGAGGCGACCGCGATCGTCCTCGAGCAGGAGGGCGTGACGCCCATTCGGCCGCTGACCCACGACCTGATCAAGATCCTGATCCACGAGCTCGGCCACACCCTCAAGGAGGTCCGCATCGTGGACCTGCAGGAGGGCACCTTCTACGCCGACCTGGTCTTCGAGAACGATCTGCGCATCTCGGCGCGGCCCTCGGACTCGGTTGCCATTGCCTTGCGGGTGGGTTGCCCGATCTATGCCGAGGAGCCGGTGCTGGACGAGGCCGGGCTGGTGATGCCCGACGAGCGCGAGGACGAGGTGGAGAAGTTCAAGGAGTTCCTCGAGTCGGTGTCGCCGGACGACTTCAAGGCCACCGACAGCTAGCGTCCGGCCGCTGGGTCGTTCTGGGTAATTTGCCGGAAAACGCCGATTCGACGTTGGAGTATCAACCTCACCTAGAGGTCTAAAAACACGCCGCTCGCGGAGTTTGGTCCGAGGCCGATCGAGCCGAGACAATCGAGAGAGTAGCCTCGATAGTTAGGCCGTTGTTCTACTTCGGCGAAGCAGTGAGGGGAGTTGTTCGTGGGAGATCAACCGCAGCAAGGTGTGGTGCAGCCAGGGCTGTTCCCCGATGACACCGTCCCCGACGAACTGGTGGGCTACCGCGTGCCGAGCGCGTGCCAGGTGGCGGGGATCACCTACCGCCAGCTCGACTACTGGGCCCGCACGGGTTTGGTCGTGCCCTCGATCCGCAGCGCCTCGGGTTCGGGCAGTCAGCGGCTGTACTCGTTCAAGGACATCCTGGTCCTCAAGATCGTCAAGCGACTGCTGGACGCGGGCATCTCGCTACAGAACATCCGCATCGCCGTCGACCACCTACGCAGCCGCGGTGTCGAGGACCTGGCGGGTATCACGCTGTTCTCCGACGGCGCGACGGTCTACGAATGCACCTCGCCGGAAGAGGTCGTCGATTTACTGCAGGGCGGCCAGGGCGTCTTCGGCATCGCCGTCAGCGGCGCGATGCGCGAACTGACCGGCGCGATCGCCAACTTCCCGGCCGAACGCGCCGAGACCCACTCCGCGACCGACCGCCCCGAGGACGAACTGGCCTACCGCCGCAAGGCCCGCATGAGCAAGACAGGCTAGTGCCGTCCCGGAGTCAACCGCCGCACCCTTTCCCGCGCCTCGCACCCCTTGCGGGTGCCTGTAAAGGGTGCGAAAGAGCGGAAAGGGTGCGGATCTTTCGGGCTCTGCCGGTCGGTTGGTGATCCGTGCGACATTCCGGCGGGCAGGCCGGTAACACGCCGTTCATCGTTCATTGCTTAGACTGGCGGTGCGTCGCCGCCGTGCGGGAGAGTTCCGGGTCCGACCCGGGCGCCGAAGGAGCAGCACCTCCCCGTCAATCTCTCAGGCACCAGGGACCGTACGGACACTCGACGCCTCTGGAAAGCGGTGGCCGCACGCCCGTGCGGACCACCCGCCCATGGGGAAAAGGGAGCCCGAGTCCGGGGCCCTGAATCTCTCAGGCGCCACGACAGAGGGGGAGGGCCCGACGTTGTCGAGCGTGCCCGCGCGCCTCGACCCGCCCGACCCCTGGGAGCTGCCGTGACCCGTTCCTTCGCCGATCGCCACATCGGACCCGATTCCGCTGCCGTCGATCAGATCCTCGACACCCTGGGCATCGGCTCGCTGGACGAACTGGCCGCGCGCGCGGTCCCGGCGAGCATCCTCGACGACACCGACAGCACCGGCCTGGCCGCGCTGCCCGCGCCCGTCTCCGAGCACGAGGCGCTGAACCAGCTTGCCGCCCTGGCGCATTCGAATACCGTGGCCACCTCGATGATCGGCCTCGGCTACTACGACACGCTGACCCCGCCGGTGCTGGTGCGCAACCTGCTGGAGAATCCGGCCTGGTACACCGCCTACACCCCGTATCAGCCCGAGATCAGCCAGGGTCGTCTCGAGGCGCTGCTGAACTTCCAGACCATGGTCTCGGATCTGACCGGCATGGAGGTCGCCAACGCCTCCATGCTGGACGAGGCGACCGCGGCGGCCGAGGCCATGACCCTGTTGCAGCGGGCCAACCGGTCGAGCAAGTCGACCCGGCTGCTCATCGACACCGATCTGTTCCCGCAGACCCGCACGGTGCTGTTCACCCGCGCCGAGCCGCTGGGCATCGAAATCGTCGAGGCCGACCTGAGTTCCGGGGCGCTGCCCGAGGGTGAGTTCTTCGGCGTGCTGATCCAGACCCCGGGCGCGTCGGGGCGAATCGTGGACTGGACCGGACTCATCACCGCGGCGCACGAGCGCGGCGCGCTGGTGGCCGCGGGCGCGGATCTGCTGGCCCTGACGCTGATCACCCCGCCCGGCGAGCAGGGCGCGGACGTCTGTTTCGGCACCACCCAGCGCTTCGGCGTGCCGCTGGGCTTCGGCGGTCCGCACGCGGGCTATCTCGCCGTTCGCAACGCGCACGCCCGGCAGCTGCCCGGTCGCCTGGTCGGGGTGTCGGTCGACGCCGACGGCAACCGCGCCTACCGGCTGGCGTTGCAGACCCGCGAGCAGCACATCCGCCGCGAGAAGGCGACCTCCAACATCTGCACCGCGCAGGTGCTGCTGGCGATCGTGGCGGCCATGTACGCCAGCTACCACGGGGCCGACGGGCTGCGCGCGATCGCGCGGCGGGTGCACGGCTACGCCGAGCAGCTCGCGGCCGGGCTCGGGGAAGCCGTTGTGCACGAACGGTTCTTCGATACCGTGCTGGTCCAGGTGCCCGGCGGCGCGGAGGCCGTGGTGGCCAAGGCCAAGGGGCGCGGGGTCAACCTGCGGCTGGTCGACGCCGACCATGTGGCGGTGGCGTGTGACGAGGCGACCACCGACGCGCATGTGACGATCGTGCTGGAGAGCTTCGGCGCCGACGGGGTCCCGGGCGAGGCGAAGCTGCCCTCGATCGAGGACCGCACCTCGCGGTATCTGACGCACCCGGCGTTCACCCGCTATCACACCGAGACCGCCATGCTGCGGTATCTGCGCCAGCTGTCGGACAAGGACATCGCCCTGGACCGCAGCATGATTCCGCTCGGCTCGTGCACCATGAAGCTGAACGCGACCGCGGAGATGGAGCCCATCACCTGGCCCGGCTTCTCCCGGCTGCATCCCTACGCACCGGTCGAGGACGTGCCCGGCATGCTGCGGGTGATCGAGGATCTGGAGTCGTGGCTGGCGGCGGTCACCGGCTACGACCGGGTCAGCCTGCAGCCCAATGCGGGTAGCCAGGGCGAGTACGCCGGATTGCTGGCGATCCGCCGCTACCACCTGGATCGCGGTGACACCCACCGGGATACCTGCCTGATCCCGTCCAGCGCGCACGGCACCAACGCCGCCTCCGCGGCCATGGCCGGGCTGCGGGTGGAGGTCGTGAAGTGCCGCGACAACGGCGATGTCGACCTGGACGATCTGCGCGCCAAGATCGCCGACCACGCCGACCGGCTGGCCTGCATCATGATCACCTACCCGTCCACCCACGGGGTGTACGAGCACGAGGTCGCCGAGCTGTGCGCGCTGGTGCACGACGCGGGCGGCCAGGTGTACGTGGACGGCGCGAATCTCAATGCCCTTGTCGGCCTTGCCCGTCCGGGCCGCTTCGGCGGCGACGTCTCGCATCTGAACCTGCACAAGACCTTCTGCATTCCGCACGGCGGCGGCGGTCCGGGCGTCGGCCCGGTGGCGGTGCGCGAGCACCTGGCCCAGTATCTGCCCGGCGATCCGCTGCGCTCGGGTTCGCACGCGGTCTCGGCGGCGCTCTACGGTTCGGCGTCGATCCTGCCGATCACGTGGGCCTACATCCGCATGATGGGCGCCGACGGCCTGCGCCGGGCCACCCTGACCGCCATCGCCTCGGCCAATTACATTGCGCGCAAACTCGATCCGCACTTCCCGGTGCTCTACACCGGCGAGAACGGCATGGTCGCCCACGAGTGCATCCTGGACCTGCGCGAGATCACCAAGCGCACCGGCGTCACGGTCGACGATGTCGCCAAGCGCCTGGCCGACTACGGCTTCCACGCCCCCACCATGAGCTTCCCGGTCGCGGGCACCCTCATGGTGGAGCCCACCGAAAGCGAAAACCTCGAAGAGCTGGACGCTTTCATCGAGGCCATGATCGCCATCAAGGGTGAGATCGATCAGGTCGCGGCGGGTGAGTGGCCGGTCGAGTCGAGCCCGCTGCGCGGTGCGCCGCATACCGCCGCCTCGCTGGTCGGCGACTGGCCGTACCCGTATTCGCGCGAAACCGCCGTCTATCCCCGCGGTGTGGCCGCGGATCGTCCGAAGGTGTGGCCCGCCGTGCGCCGTATCGACGGCGCCTACGGCGACCGCAACCTGGTCTGCTCCTGCCCGCCGCTGGAGGCGTACGCGGACTGAGTGCGCACTCGCGGCGGCGCGGCGTCGACGCGCCGCACCGCCGCGACCGCGTTTGCGGGCTACTTCTCGACGTCCTCGAAATCGAACAGCCCGTTCCAGGTCAGCGCGACATTGCGAACCTTGTCCGAGTGGCCCGCGTTGGCGATGTAATCCAGGACCGGGATATCGGGCATGTCCTGGAACAGGATCTGCTGCGCCTGAGCGATCAGCCGGTAGGACTCCTCGGGGGTCGGGGCGGCCAGGGCGGTGTTGAGCACCTTGTCGAATTCGGGATTCACATACCCGATGTCATTACTCGCCGAGGTCGAAAGGTACTGCGGCATCAGGAAATTCAGCATCGTCGGATAGTCGCCCTGCCAGGCGTTGCGGAATGGGGTGCGGATCGTCTTGCCGACGATCTGGTCGCGGATCGTCTTGAACGTCGGATAGGGCGTGCCCTGGGCCTCGATACCGAGCGTGTTCTTGACGCTGTTGGCGACCGCGTCGATCCAGGCCTGGTGGCCGCCGTCGGAGTTGTAGGCGATCTCCAGGCGGCCCGACCACGGCGCGATGGCATCGGCCTGCGCCCACAGTCTGCGCGCCTCGTCCGGATCGAATCGCAGCAGTTCCGAGCCGGGCAGCGCACCGTCGAAGCCGGGCAGGCTGGAGGAGGTGAAATCGCGTGCCGGCGTCTTGGTGCCGTGCCAGATGGTGTCGCAGATCTGCTGGCGGTTGATCGCCAGCGAAATCGCCCTGCGACGCAGTACGCCCTCCTGACCGCCGAAATGCGGGAGGGTGGGCTGGAATCCGATGTGTTCGTACTGGGCGGTGGGTCGCTTGATGGACCGGTCGCCCAGGTCGGACTGGAAACTGGTGAGCGCGCTGTTCGGAATGGTGTCGAGCAGGTCGAGATTACCGGCCAGCAGATCCGCGTAGGAGGTCTCGTGGGTCTGGTACATCACGAATCGCAGGCCCTTGTTCTTGGCCGGGCGGTTGCCGCGATAGCTCGGATTGGGCGTCAGATCGATCTGCACATTGTGTTGCCAGGCATCGGGATTGGCGAACTTGTACGGCCCGTTGCCCACCGGGCGCTCCCCGAACGCCTTCATATCCTGGAACGCCACCTCCGGCAGCGGATAGAACGGCGTGAACCCCAGGGAGAGTTCGAAGTCGATCGACGGGCGGACGAGATCGACGGTGAAGGTGCGCTCGTCGACGATCTTCAGTCCCGACATCGTCTGCGCCTTGGGCGGATCCGCCGATACCTCGTCGTAGCCGACGATCGAGCCGAACACCCAGTTCTGCAACTGGGCGTTGCTGCTGAGCGCGCCGTAGTTCCACGCGTCGACGAACGATTTCGCGGTGACCGGGGAGCCGTCGGTGAACTGCCAATCCGGTTCCAGGGTGATCCGGTAGTGCCGCCGGTCGGTCGTCTGGATCGACTCGGCCACCTCGTTGTGCGCCTGGCCGTCGTTGTCGTAGTACTTCAGCCCGGCGAACAACCGGTCCACCACCCGCGCGCCCTGATTCTCGTTGGTGTTGGTCGGGACCAGCGGATGTTGCGGCTCACCGCCATTGGCGGTGACCACACCGGTGTCGGCGTCGCCGCCGGATGTGCAGCCGGTCAGGCCCAGGCCGGTCAGCAATACGACCGCTGCCAGCAACGCTTGTAATCTTGTGGATCTCAACGCGTTCTCCATTTCTTGTAACGGTCTCGGACAGTAGCTATTTCGGCCTCGCCTGTCCTCGGAATCCGCAAGCGTCCCGTTCGGCGCGGCACGGCCGCGGAGTCGCCGTTAGTCTGGGAATGGTGAACATTGAGGTGACGCCGTTACCCGGTATCGGTGTGCGGAAAGAGTTCCGGCTGTCCAACGGTCGTCGTCGGATCGGGGTGATCGATCACAAGGACGGCGCGATCGATCTCATCGTCAGCAAGCCCGGCAGCCCGGACGCCTCCGAACAGATACCGCTGTCGGCGCAGGAGGCGGCGGTGCTGGCCAACCTCCTCGGCGCCCCACAGCTGGTGGCGCAGCTGCAGGAGGAGCATCGGGAGCTCGAGGGGCTGACCACCCGGCAGATGACCATTCGGTCCCGTTCACCCTACGACGGGCGGCCGCTCGGCGACACCCAGATGCGTTCGCGCACAACGGCGTCCATCGTGGCGGTGATGCGCGCCGGGCATGCCGTCGCCTCCCCCGGACCGGATTTCGTCTTCACCGCCGGGGATGTGCTGGTGGTCGTCGGCACCGCGGAGGGCCTCGCGGCGGCCGCCAGAATCCTTACGGACGGCTGACGCAGATGGTGGCACACCAAACCGCGCTCGCGCTGATTCAGCTGGGCGCGGTCTTTTTTGGGCTGGGGTTGCTGGGCCGCGTGGCCGGGCGGATCGGAATGTCGCCGATCCCGCTGTATTTGATCGGTGGCCTGCTGTTCGGTACCGGTGGGCTGGTGGAGCTGCGTCATGTGGACGAGTTCATCCATCTGGCCAGCGAGATCGGTGTGGTGCTGCTGTTGCTGCTGCTCGGATTGGAGTACAGCGCCAGCGAATTGGTGACCGGGATGCGCAGATCCTGGGCGGCCGGGGTGCTCGACCTGGTGCTGAACGCCACCCCGGGCGTGCTGGTGGCGCTGGTGCTGGGCTGGGGAATCACCGGTGCGGTGGCGATGGCGGGTGTCACCTACATCTCCTCGTCCGGAATCGTGGCGAAGGTACTCGGCGATCTGGGCCGACTCGGCAACCGGGAGACGCCGACGATCCTGTCGATCCTGGTGTTCGAGGATCTGGTGATGGCCGGGTATCTGCCGGTCCTGACCGCCGTGCTGGCCGGCGCCGGATTCGTGTCCGGTCTGACGACGCTGGCGATCGCACTGGCGGCCGTCACCGTCGTGCTCGTGATCGCGCTGCGGTACGGCCGATTCGTCTCGACGGTCGTCGACAGCGACGACCGCGAGGTGCTGCTGCTGATGCTGCTCGGCTCGGCACTGCTGGTGGCCGGTCTGGCCTCCACACTGCAGATCTCGGCGGCGGTGGGCGCCTTCCTGCTGGGCATCGCGATCTCCGATACGACCGCGCGCAGTGCGACGAAGGTATTGGAACCGCTGCGGGATCTGTTCGCGGCGCTGTTCTTCGTGCTGTTCGGCCTCAATACCGATCCGGCGAGCATCCCGCCGGTGCTGGGCTGGGCCATCGTCCTCGCCGCGGTGACGGTCGTGACCAAGCTGATGACCGGGTGGTGGGCCGCCCGGCGCGCCGGAGCCTCCCGCCACGGCCGCCTGCGCGCGGGCGCCGCACTGGTCGCGCACGGCGAATTCTCCATCGTCATCGCCGGATTGGCGGTGACCCAGGGCGCGGTGCCCGCCGAATTCGCGGCCCTGGCCACCACCTATGTGCTTCTGATGGCCGTGCTCGGCCCCATCGCGGCCCGCGTCGCCGAGCCGATGGTCGTCTGGGCGGACCGCCGCTGGGCCAGGCTGGCCGGAACCGCGTCGCTAGAGCAATGACGAATAGAGGTCGAGCCAATCCGGATTCGTCTCCTCGATCAGTGCGATCTTGCGCGCTCGCCGCCACTGTTTGAGGTGGCGTTCGCGCAGCAGGGCGTTCTCCAAAGTCGCCTGGGCCTCGTACCAGACCAGGGTATGGATGCCGTGGCGGCTGGTGTGGCTCGGCACGACGTCGTTCCGGTGCTGCCAGACCCGGCCCACCAGGTTGACCGTCGCGCCCACGTACAGCATGCCGTGTGGCGCGCTGGCCAGGATGTACGTGCACGGCACGTGCCGGTAGCTCCTCCCCATGCGGGCAGGATGCCAGAGGCCACCGACAGGTCAGGGGGTGGTGAGGACCTTGCTGACCGCGGTGCCGAAGGCCAGATCGTTCGTGGTGGACAGGCGGGTGTAGCTGCCGCCGGTCTTTTCCGCCAGCGTTTGCAGGGTGGTCGAGGGCTGGGAGCCCAGGGCGATGACGTCGATGCGGACCGGCCGGGCGGGATCGGTCGCGGCGGTGATGTCGGCGATCAGCTCATCGCCGGTGATGTCGGAGGTGTCGTTGGGGCCACCGGTGATCAGGACGACGGAATTGGTTCGGCCGGGGGAGAATCCGGCGACGGCGCCGCGATAGGCCGCCTGCAGCGCGGGATAGGCGCGGTCGGTCTTGGCGGTGCCGGGCGTGAGCGACGACAGGGCCTTGGCCACATCCTTGCGATGCTGCTGGTCGAGTCCGGCGGTGGGGGAGACGATCTGGTAGGGCTTGTCGTCGTCGGCGCCGTCGTCGTAGGTCCAGACGCCGAGACCGAAGTCCGGGGGCATGGTGTCGACGGTCGAGCGCAGGGCGCCGAGGGCGTTGCCCAGGCGGGTCAGGGTGCCGTCGGTGACGGCCATGGCGGCGGAGGTGTCGAGCAACACGGTGGCCTGCACGCCGAGCACGGGGTTGGCCAGCACCGAACGCACCTGTTCGACAACCGATTTCGCGGGCACCGCCGGGGCCGTGGCCGGTGCGGCGGCGAATCCGTTGTCGGCGAACAGCTTCTGCTGCTCGGGGGCGCGCAGATAATCGACGAACAGGCCCGCGATCAGATTCTGCGTCTTGTCCACCCACGGCCCGTTCAGCAGCGCCGCCGGGTAGTCGGCGATCGGTTCCGCACCGGCCGGGCGGAATTCCGCGAGCCCGCCCTTGGCCTTCAGCTGCTGTTCGGTGACCGGTACGGCATGGATCTTCGCCTGCGCCGGATCGCCGGGCGCGGCCAGTTCGGTCAGCCCCGCGGCGGTGTCGGCCGGGCGCGGCGCACCCGCGGCGAGTTTGGAGATGGCGGCGATCACCTGACCGGAGCGGGCGGCCTCGTCGGTGAGCGGATCGCCGCTCGACAGCGCGGCGCCGACCGTGACCGCGACGGCCACGCCGTCGTCTTCGACCGGCCCATCCGCGCCGTCGCCGCCGGGCAGCGCGAGCCGCAGCCCGCCCCAGCCCTTCAATCCGATATCGCCGAGCGAACCCTGCTGCAGGTTGGGCAGATCCGCCCAGCGGGTCTTGGCGTTGTCCAGCGCCTGACGCAGCGGCTCGGGCACCCCGAGCACGATCGGGCTGGCGGCCACCGGCGTCGGCGTGCCCTCGACCAGGCCGGGCACCCGCATCGCCTCCACCGAGCGTGAGGAATCCGGAATCCACAGTGCCGGTTGCGCGCCGAGTTGGGGATTCCACGCCCCGCCGGTGAATCCGGCGACCATGGCCGCCGACGGGCGCGCGATCACCCGCACGCTGGCGCAGTGATCGCGCACCTTGGGGTTGGTGGCATTGAAACGCCGCGCGGCCGCCTCGACGGGGGTCAGCACGTCCGGATCGACGGTGACGGCCAGTGCGGCCGAGCCCTCGACGCATTCGGCGGCCGCGCTGCGGCTCTCGTCGTCGGCGCGGTGGCTGAGCCAGAACCAGCCACCGACCGCCGCGATCACCAGCAGCACGGCCACCACGCTGACAACCAGTCCCTTGCTGACGCCCCGTGAACCGCCCGCGCTGCGATGTGTACCCACGAAATGCCAGTTTAGGGGGTTACTCGCGCACGAGCCGCCCGCGGTCGTACTCGTGCCCGCCCCAGACGCCGGTCTGTCCGGTGTTGGCGGCGAATTCCCCGCACTGCCGCCGGATCGGGCAGGACGCGCAGATGCCCCGCGCGTACGCGAAGTCCTGCGACGGGTACGGAAACCACGCCTCGTGGTTCGGATCGCCCTTGCAGGCGGCCTGTTCCCAGCTCTGCGAGTCCGAGAGCGGGAGCAGATCCACCAGGGTGAGCTCCTGTACTGCGTTCGTCATTCGGATCCCCTCCTTTCCCGGGGTCACTAGGTGGTGGCGGCCAGGTCCTTCCAGATCCGCCGTTGTCGTGCGGCCAGCTCGTCGGGCGCCTTGGGCTCCCACAGCAGCCGCATCCCGGCCTCCTCGGGAGTGCGGTCGGCCTTGCGGGTATTGCACGGTTCGCACGCGGCGACGAGGTTGCTCCAGGTGTTCGGCCCGCCCCGGCTGCGGGGGCGGATGTGGTCGACGGTGCGGGCCCATCCGGCGCAGTAGCCGCACCGATACCGGTCGCGTCGCAGCACGCCGGCGAGGGTGGCCCGGCTCTCGTCGTGGATCTGCACCCGGTGTTCGAGATAGACATAACGCAGCAGTCGAATCGTCTCGGGCAGCGCCATTTCCAGATGCTTGGACCGGATGGGGAAGTAGGGCTCGTGGGCGGCGACGGTTTCGGCCGCGCCGGAGATCAGCAGCACCACCGCGCGGTCGGCGCCGATCTCGGTGAGCGCCTCGTAGGAGGCGTTGAGCACCAGCACGCCGGTGTGTATCCAGTTGTCGGGATTCGGAGCCGCCTCGGCGGCACGGCGGAACGGCATGGGCGGCACCATGTTTCGTGAAGAGCGGAGATGAATTCGGAAGGGCGAGGGTCAGGCCCGTCGCTGGAGGCGGCCGGACGGCAATCGCCGCTCGTGACTCGAAAGTCGTTGTGCGCCAAGATCGGGCATGGTCTTGTCTGGCATCGGCCACCTCCTCCTTCCTGATGCTCGCCGAGGTGTTCCGGCCCCGCCCACTGCGGTGCCGGTGTGATCATCGCCAATGGTGACACAGCGTTACGCCGTTGTCGGGTGATTTTTTTGCCCCCTCGCCACAGGGTGCAACGAGGGGGCGGCGGGTTTTGTTCCACGATCGGGAGGCTTGGTGCAAGGCGATCCGGTCGCGACCGCACACTCGCGGCCCGGCTGCGGCCGCAGGGTGTGGTCGTAGTCGCCGCTGTCCTGCGCGCGGTATCGGATCGGTTCGGTCGTGGCCAGGTGCGACAGGCGTTCGCGGCGGCGCATCGTAAGCTGGGCGCGGGGCGATCGTCCGGTTCGCACACCGGCGGCCCGGCCGCGACGATGCGATCCGGGTAGCGTCACGCCCGGCCGGTGGGGACGGCCGCTCGCGCACCCGTCGAAGTCCGGAACATGCTCGCCGCGAACAGAACTGGAGATCGATGCCGCTATCCGAATTCCTCGCCAAGATCGTCGACTGGCTGCGGGCCGGTTATCCGCACGGGGTGCCGGAGTCGGACTACGTGCCGCTGCTGGCGCTGCTGTCGCGCCGCCTGTCGCGCGAGGAGGTGCGTGAGGTGGCGGCCGCACTGGTGGAGCAGGGCGCGCTACCGGCCGAGCGGGCCGAAGCCGGCGTGATCATCACCAAGCTCACCGACGAGATGCCGCGGGAATCGGATCTGGCGCGGGTGCGCGCGCATCTGGTGGCGGGCGGCTGGCCGGTGGACGACGCCTGGCCGGGCACGCCCGCCTGAGTCCGGCCCGAGGTCACATATCGGGATACAGACCGTCGAGAACGTGCGCGAGGACATCGTCGTGGGAGATCATCCCGGACGTATTGGGAACGGCCACATTGCCGATTCGCACCGATGCCCTCGGGGTCGCTCGGACGGCCTCGTCGAGGACGGCGACGGGCTTTTCGGCGAGTGCGTTTTCGGCGAGCGCGCGAAATTCCGGTGTTTCGAGGGGCTCGTCCTCCCCGGTCGCCAGGGGGTTCGGCTGCGCGGGGCGCGGCGCGGGGTCGTCGTCGGCGAGGGGCGATTCGATGGGGTTGCCGTGCTTGTCGACCCGGGTGGTGGTGTCGTGCGGGGTGCCGTGTTCGTCGCGTGACTGGGTTCGAATGGTGGCCCCGCCGTCCTCGTTGTAGTGGATCGTGGTGCTGCTCTGGTTGCCGGCGGCGGGATTGCCGGGCCGGTCGACGCTGTAGGCGCTGCGATCGGTCAGCCTGCCCTCCTCGTAGTGCTCCTTGATTTGCGTCCGGCCGTTACCCCAGTCGTCGACCATCCGGTCGGACTTCGAATGGCCGTCGGGCTGGGTGACTTTCGTTGTCGTATCGATGACGAAGTGCTGGACGCCGGAATCGTCGTCGACGCGCTTCTGGACGTACTCGTATTCGGTGATCCGCCCGGTGGTATCGATCCGGACGCTGTGTGATTCCACCAGCTTGTCCTTGGTGGTGATCTCGGTGCCCTGGCCGTAGCCGGTGGTCCGGCACGTCGCGGGGTCGAACCAGCGGAAGGTGAAGGTGTCGAGTCGGGAATCGTCGGCCTGTAGTTCGATGACGCCGTCGCGGACGTGGACCACTCGACCGTTGAGATCGAGGGTCACCGTTTCGTAGGTGCCGTCGTCGACATTGAACGATCGCTGGGTGCGGTAGGGGCCGCCGGGCGGTGCGGGCACCGGCTGCCGCTCGCAATTGGGTAACGGGACGAAAGTCATGGCAACTCTCCCAGATGGAGCCGCGGAATGCGCCTCGGTGGCTTCATGGTCGCGCGGTGAATGGAGTGGATATCGCGGAATCGGAATACGCGACACGAGGAGGCGGGCGGTCGGCCGGTGGCCGCGCGCCCGCCTCGGTCGGGTGATGTACCGCCGCAAGGGATCAGGGCAGGGTGTAGGAGGACAGATAGTTCCATTGGGCGTCGCGCAGCGCCGCGGCCTTGGCCGGGTCCCTCGGCCAGCCGTGCGGCTCACCGGCCATGGTCGCCCACACCTCGGTGATACCGGCGTTGCACGGGCTGTACTGGTGGATCGCCGACCAGAAGCCGACATTGATCTGCGAGCTGCTGGGTTCGGTCGGGCAGCCGTTGCGCAGATTCCACTGATGGACGTTCTGCCTGCCGACCGGTTGCTGCGAGTACAGATCCTGACTGCCCTGATACACGCCCACCGCGATCGGCCTGCTCGGATCGCACGGTGAGATCGGCACATTCAGGCGGTAGATCCACTCGGTGAGCGGTGTCAGGCCCATCAGCGGCCCCAGGCCCAGATCCAATGCGACCGCGAGGCTGCTCGCGCTCGGCACCGTCGCATCCGAGCCCTGCCAGGACACGACCGCGGCGAACACGTCCGCCGCGTCACAGGCCATCCGGTTGGCCATGATCGCGCCCTCGGAGAAGCCCCAGTTGTACACGCGCCTGGCGTCCACACAGTAGGAGCTCTTGATATCGGCGACAACGTTTTTCAGATACGCCACATCGAACGAGCCCTCGTTGAAGAACCAGACGTTGCCCGGATAGATGATCGACCCGACCACCGGCCCGATGATCGGCAGCCGATCGGTCCGCACCAGCGTCCGGCTGTAGGCCACGATGAAACGATGCTCGGCCGCGTACTGCGTCCAGCCCGTGTGCTGCTCGATGTTCTCCGCGGTCGCGTTCGCCCCGTGATTGAGAACCAGCAACGGCGCCGCCTCGGTCAGCCCGGGCGGCACATAGAGCAGATAGCTGCGCTCGACATCGATCACTCCACCGTGTTCCAGCGGAAATGGACTCTTGATCGTCCGCGATACGGGCCCATCCGTAGGCGCCAGCGAACATGTCTGCGCCGCCGCGGGCGCCCCCGGCGCCACCACGGCCACGACCCCCACTCCAAGCACGACACACGCAATCGCGACACCGATCCGCCGGAACGGCCCCGCAAGGTTGAAACGATTACCCATACCTGCTTATAGCCACACCGAGCGGTTTGTTAGCTGGATCACATAACATTCCCTCTTGGGCCATTCCGTTCTGGAAACTCGGCTTCCGAGGTCCGTATGGACTTCTATTCGGCCAAACCCGTCAGTGGGCGGGCGTAGCGTGCCCGGCCATGCCGTCCCGAGTCCACGAAGCGCTGATCGAGCTGATTCGCGTGCGACCCCAGCTCGTCTCGGAATTGTTGATCTCCGTGGTCGGCATGCGATTACCCGAGTTCGACCATGTGCGATTGGATTCGGCTGACTTTCCGGATATCGACCCGACCGAGTACCGGGCGGACGCGGTGGTGAATATGTACCTTGACCTGGTGATGGCCACCTTGCCGAAGGTGGCCCAGCGATACCTGGAGGCGCTGATGCGGAGCACTACACGGCAACCCATGAGCGACTTCTTCCGCGGGATCTACCGCGAAGGTGTCGCCGAGGGCGAAGCCAAGGGAGAAGCCAAGGCGCTGCTGGCCGTGCTCGCCGCTCGGGGAATCGATGTTCCGGCCGAACTCGAAGCGCGGGTCCGTGAGTGCGGGGATCCCGAGACGCTCGAAGGGTGGATCCAACGTGCGGTGATCGCTGATTCGATCGACGAGATCTTCGCCGACTACGGCAAGCACGACGAAGCCCCCGGCCGGATCCCGGCCGGGGGCTTCGGTTGATCGGCCTCAGTTCTTGGCGGCCAGGGCCTTTGCCTCGCGGCGGCGGCGGTGCAGGATCGGCTCGGTGTAGCCGTTGGGCTGCTTGGTGCCCTCGAGGACGAGCTCCTTGGCGGCCTGGAAGGCGACGCTGGCCGCGAAGTCGGGGGCCATGGGCTTGTAGTTCTTGTCGCCCGCGTTCTGGCGGTCGACCACGGGGGCCATGCGCTCGAGGCTTTCCACCACCTTTTCGGGGGTGATGATGCCGTGGCGCAGCCAGTTGGCCATCAGCTGGCTCGAGATGCGCAGGGTGGCGCGGTCTTCCATCAGGGCGACATCGTGGATGTCGGGGACCTTGGAACAGCCGACGCCCTGGTCGATCCAGCGGACCACATAGCCGAGGATGGACTGGGAGTTGTTGTCCAGCTCGTTCTTGATCTCCTCGGCGGTCCAATTCGGTTCGGCCGCAAGGGGGATCTCGAGCAGCTGGTCCACCGAGGCGCGGGCGCCGCCCTTGGCGATCTCGGCCTGACGCTTGAACACGTCCACCAGGTGGTAGTGGGTGGCGTGCAGGGTCGCGGCCGTCGGCGAGGGCACCCACGCGGTGGTGGCACCGGCGCGCGGATGGCCGATCTTCTGCTCGAGCATGTCCTTCATCAGGTCGGGCATGGCCCACATGCCCTTACCGATCTGCGCCTTGTGCGGCAGGCCGGTCGCGAGGCCCGTGTCGACGTTCCAGTCCTCGTAGGCCAGGATCCACTGCTGCTTCTTCATATCGGCCTTGCGGACCATGGGCCCGGCCTCCATGGAGGTGTGGATCTCGTCGCCGGTGCGGTCGAGGAAGCCGGTGTTGATGAAGACCACGCGCTCCTTGGCGGCGGCGATACAGGCCTTCAGGTTGACCGTGGTGCGGCGCTCCTCGTCCATGATGCCGACCTTGAGCGTGTTGCGCGGCAGGCCCAGCACGTCCTCGATGCGGCCGAACAGCTCGTTGGTGAAGGCCACCTCGTCCGGTCCGTGCATCTTCGGCTTCACGATGTAGACCGAGCCCGTGCGGGAGTTGGTCAGCTTCACGTCCGCGCGCAGCGAGTGCTTGGCGATGAGCGAGGTGATCAGGCCGTCCAGGATGCCCTCGGGCACCTCGTTGCCGTTCTGGTCGAGAATCGCGTCGGAGGTCATGAGGTGTCCGACATTGCGGACGAACAGCAGCGAGCGGCCGTGCAGCACGAGATCCGAGCCGTCGAGGGCCTTGTACACCCGGTCCGGGTTCATGGTGCGGGTGAAGGTCTTACCGCCCTTGCTGACCTCCTCGGCCAGATCGCCCTTCATCAGGCCCAGCCAGTTGTGGTAGCAGAGCACCTTGTCCTCGGCGTCGACCGCGGCGACCGAATCCTCGAAGTCCATGATCGTGGTGACCGCGGACTCCAGCACGACGTCCTTGACGCCCGCGTCGTCGGTCTTGCCGATCGGCGAGTCCGGATCGATCTGGATCTCGATGTGCAGTCCGTTGTGCTTCAGCAGCACCGCGGTCGGATTCTCGGGCTCGCCGAGGTAGCCGACCAGGGCCGAGGCATCGGCCAGGCCGATCGTGGTCTCGTCCTCGAGGGTGACCTCGAGTTCGCCGTCGACGATGGCGTACTTCTTCGAGCCGACGTGCGATCCGGTGATCAGCGGGACCGCGTCGTCGAGGAAGTTGCGGGCCCACTCGATGACCTTGTCGCCGCGGACCTTGTTGTAGCCGGTGCCCTTCTCCGCGCCGCCGGTCTCGGGGATGGCGTCGGTGCCGTAGAGGGCGTCGTAGAGCGAGCCCCACCGGGCGTTGGCGGCGTTGATCGCGAAGCGGGCGTTCATCACCGGCACGACCAGCTGCGGACCCGCGGTGGTGGCGATCTCGTCGTCGACGTTCTGGGTCGCGATCTGGAAGTCGGCGGGCTCCTCGCGCAGGTAGCCGATCTCGGCGAGGAACTTCTTGTAGGCGGCCTTGTCGTAACCGGCGCCCGGGTTCTCGGCGTGCCAGGCGTCGAGCTTGCCCTGAATCTCGTCGCGCTCGGCCAGCAGGGCGCGGTTGCGCGGGGCGAGGTCGTTGATGACCTGTTCGGCACCCGACCAGAACGCGGCGGAATCGACGCCGGTGCCGGGGAGCGCCTCGTTCTCGACGAACTCGTGGAGAACCCTCGCCACCTGCAGTCCGCCGACCTGAATCCGCTCTGTCATCTACTGCCTCATTTCGAGAAAGCCGGATGGAAAAAGTACGCCTGTCATGTTACTCGGCGGTAGTCAACGGGGATTGTGACCCCGGCCCCTTGATTGTATCGGCTGGTACATTTAATGTACTACTCGGAACATTTCACCGGGAGGGGCCGCCGATGGGACTGTCGGACAAGGTCGTTGTGGTCACCGGGGGCAGTCGGGGCCTCGGGCGGGAGATGGTGCTGGCTTTCGCGGCGGCCGGGGCCGATGTGGTGATCGCCAGTCGCAAGTTCGACGCGTGCGCGCGGCTCGCGAAACGGGTCGCCGACGCCCACGGCCGCCGCGCACTTCCCGTGGCGTGCAACGTGAGCGAGTGGGCGCAGTGCGACGCCCTGGTCGAGGCCTCCTACGCCGAATTCGGGCGGGTCGACGTGCTGGTGAACAATGCGGGTGTCTCGCCGCTGTATCCAAGCCTGGATCAGGTCAGCGAGGCACTGTTCGACAAGGTCGTCGGGGTGAATCTCAAAGGGCCGTTCCGGCTCTCGGCCCTGATCGGCGCGCGGATGGCGGCCGCGGATGGCGGCGCGATCATCAATATCTCCTCGCTGGAGGCGGTGCGGCCGGAGCCGCTCGCGGTGCCGTACGCCGCGGCCAAGGCGGGGCTGAACGCGCTCACGCTGGGGCTGGCCCAGACCTACGGTCCGGCGGTGCGGGTCAACACGATTCAGTGCGGCCCGTTCGCCACCGACATCTCGTCGGCCTGGTCCGAGGAGTTGCGTGCGGAGATGGGCAGGCATACCGCCGCGGGTCGGGTCGGCCAGCCGCACGAGATCGTGGGTGCGGCACTGTATTTCGCCGACGCCGAGGCGTCCGGCTACTGCTCGGGGGCGACGCTGGCCCTGGACGGGGGCTGGAAATGACGACGGCACCGGCGCGCCGCCGGGGACGTCCCCCGGCCGCGACGGCGGAGCAGACCCGCTGGCGCATCACGCGGGTGGCGGTGGAGCTGTTCGCGGCCAAGGGCTTTCACGGCACCGGTGTCGCCGAGATCGGCGACCGCGCCGATGTGCAGCGCGGGGCGCTGTACTACCACATCGGTTCCAAGGAGGAGCTGCTGTTCCAGATCCTGCGCGATTACACCGCGGTGATGGACGCCGAGGCGAGCGAGATCGAGTCGAGCGACGACGACCCGGTCACCAAGCTGCGCAGGCTCATACACAGCCACATCCGGCTGATCATCGAGCACCGGCTCGAGGTCGCGATCCAGCTGCGCGACGTCTCGGCGCTGACCGGTGAGCGCGCCGCCGACCTGCAGGAGCTGCGCGACCAGGTGCAGCAGCGCTGGCAGCGGGTGATCGACGCGGGGCATGCGGAGGGGCTGCTGCGCACCTCCGATCATGTGATCACCAACGGCATTCTCGGCATGCTCAATTCGGTGACCCTCTGGTACCGCCCCCGCGGCGGCCACGGTCCCGACGCCATCGCGGATTTGCTCGCCAGCACCGTCCTGGACGGACTCGTCCATTCGACAGATACGAAAGGCTGATCATGGCTTGGGATTTCGAGACCGATCCGGAGTACCAGCGCAAGCTGGACTGGGTCGCCGAGTTCGTCCGTACCGAGGTGGAACCGCTCGACCTGATCGGGCTCAACCCGTACAACCGGACCGATCCACAGGTGCGCGCGCTGCTGCGGCCGCTGCAGGAGCAGGTGAAGGAGCAGGGGTTGTGGGCCTGCCATCTCGGGCCCGAACTGGGCGGTCCGGGGTATGGGCAGTTGAAGCTGGCCCTGCTCAACGAGGTGCTGGGCACGTCGATGTGGGCGCCGCTGGTGTTCGGCTGCCAGGCGCCGGATTCGGGCAATGCGGAGATCCTCGCCCATTTCGGCACCGCGGAGCAGAAGGCGAAATATCTGCAGCCGCTGCTGGACGGTGAGATCGGCTCCTGTTATGTGATGACCGAGCCCACCGGCGGTTCCGATCCGACCTCGTTCCGGACCACGGCCGTGCGGGACGGTGAGCACTGGGTGATCAACGGCGAGAAGTGGTTCAACACCGCCGCCGAATTCGCCACCTTCCATATCGTCATGGCGGTTACCGATCCGGACGCGCCGCCGCATCAGCGGCTGTCGATGTTCATCGTGCCCGCCGACACCCCGGGCCTCGAGATCGTCAAGAACTTCCACGTACACGGCTTCAGCGAGCACGAGGCCCATCTGCGGTTCACCGATGTGCGTATTCCGGTCGATCATCTGCTGGGCGCGGAGGGGCAGGGCTTCATCGTGGCGCAGACCCGCCTCGGCGGTGGCCGCGTGCATCACGCCATGCGCACGGTCGCCCTGGTGCGCAAGGCCTTCGACATGATGTGCGAGCGGGCGGTGTCGCGGCCGATGGGCAATGGCGTGCTGGGCGGTAAGCAGATGACCCAGGAGCGCATCGCCGATTCCTGGATCGAGATGGAGCAGTTCCGCCTGTTGGTGCTGCGCACCGCCTGGCGCATCGACAAGGAGCAGAACTACCTGAGGGTGCGTAAGGACATCGCCGCCATCAAGGTGGCCATGCCGAAGGTCATGCACGACATCGCCCGGCGCGCCCTGCATCTGCACGGAGCGCTCGGCGTCAGCGAGGATCTGCCGTTCGTCGACATGCTGAACTACGCCGAGGTGATGGCCATCGCCGACGGGCCGACCGAGGTGCACAAGATCACCCTCGCCAAGGAGGTGCTGAAGCAGTACGCGCCCGCGGATCCGGTGTATCCGAGCGGCTATCGGCCGGTGCTGCGCGAGCAGGCCCGCGAACTGGTGGCCCGCAGATTGGAGCACGCCGTCGGGAACCTCTGACCCGGGTGTCGGACGGGCACGGCGGCCAAAGCGCGTCGGCATCGTTGCCGGCCCGTTACCCTGGGCGCTGCAAGTCCATTGCCTGATGTGAGGAATACCCATGGGTAGCACCGTGATCGATCTCGCCAATGTGCTCATCATGCACATCAACGCGTTCTGGAACTGGGCCACGACCGGTTCGTCCGGAATGCCCCCGCTGTGACGCGGTGAGCGAGATACGCCGAATGCCACGTGAAAACACGTGGCATTCGGCGTTTTCGGCTCAACCGCGCGGTTCGATCCACAGCGCCTCGGCCGTGGCGCACCGGAGGCCCTCGGGCGTCGAGATCGCCACGCCCACCGTGTATTTGCGACCCTCGGTGGCGATCGGCCAGGCATGTACCAGATACTTCTCACCTGCGCGCATCGGCCGATGGCGAGTCACCCGCATGGCCGCGGTGACCCCACCGGGCCGCATGCCCGACAGCACGATCGCGGCCCAGCCTCCGGGGCAGTCCAGGGCCGCCCAGACGGTGGGCGGGGGGAGCAGGCCATCGGGCCCGGCCAGCTCCCGATCGGGAACCCACGCCGCCACCACCATATTCCGCCCCCGCAGCCCCCACGGATACAAGCGCAATCCGCGCCCCGGCCGACAGGCGGTCCCACAGCCGTAGCAATCGGGTATCGCGCGCTCGACCGCGGCGGATTTGGCGGAAGCCTCCCGCGCCCGCGCCCATGACGGTGGTTCCGGCACCACCACATCGGGCCCAACATCCCGACCCACCTCGGCCAACAGCACCGCCTCGGCATCGAGAAGCGCCCAGCCCGTACCGGTTTCGGCCAGCGTGATCGGCGTCTCGACCGGTATCGCCCGCCGGAAATCGACACGCAGGCCGAGACTTTCGGAACCGATAGACGCGATTCGGTTCCCGGCGTCGAGTCGAAGGGCATCGTCATCGGGCGGGCAGTGCAGGACGTCGCCACCGGATGGGCCGCGCCGGAGGTCGTCGGACTCGCGGCGCGGGAGGTCGCTGTCGGATCCGCCACGCGGACAGCTGTCCTCGGGTGCGTCGCGCGGGGAGTTGTTGTTGGACTTGCCACGTGCGGGGTCGTTGTCGGACCTGTCGCGTGGGACGTTGCCGGGTGCGCTGTGCGAGGAGTCGTTGTCGGATCGGCCGCACGGCGAGTCGTTGCCCAATGGGGCGCGGGGAGAGTGGTTGGCGAATCCGCCGGAAGGGGAGTTATCGCCGGAATTGCCGCGCGAGGAGTTGTTTTCGGGCTCGAGGCACGCGAAGTCACCGGATTCACCGCACGGAGCGGTGCCGTTGGCGTCGACGTGCGGCGGGTTCTCGGCGGAGCCGATGCGCGTGGCAGTGCTGCCGGACCCGATCCGTTCGACCTTGCTGCCAGCGGGGATCCGGGCGGTGTCGGCACCGGGAGCGACGCGCAGGAGACCCCGCTCTGCGCGCGCTGCCAACAGCCCCGCCACATAGCCGCCGAAGGCCACGCCCGGATAGCCGTGGATGTGGGCGGGGATCATGATCGTTTCGGGGTGGGTGGTCATGCGAAGTCCGTGCCGCCGCCGTCGACGTGGATCTTTTGGCCGGTGAGGTATTCGGCGCGGTTGGAGACCAGGAAGCGGACCGTGTTGGCGACGTCCTCGGGGCGGCAG
Organism: Nocardia sp. CDC159; assembly: GCF_023740735.1. Classification (GTDB taxonomy): domain Bacteria; phylum Actinomycetota; class Actinomycetes; order Mycobacteriales; family Mycobacteriaceae; genus Nocardia; species Nocardia pulmonis. The sequence continues at coordinate 416,977 of NZ_JAMRXH010000001.1, read as the reverse complement.
ACGCGGCCGAAGGGGGCGGCGGCGTCGAGCTGGTGGATGTCGTCGATGCCCGCGACGGCTCGGACCAGGCGGCGGCCCATTTCGGTATCGACCAGGCCGGGGGCGACGATGTTCACCCGAATGCCGTGGCGGCGCTCCTCTTTCGCGAGGGTGAGGGCCAGGGCCTCCAGGGCGGATTTCGCCATCGCGTAGGGTGCGCTGCCCGCGGCGTGCTGTGCGACGGCGGTGCTGGAGATCATCACGATATCCCCGCGCGGGCGGGTGCGCATGGCCGGGAGTATCAGCCGGGTGACATGATGCGCGCCGAGGGCGTGCGTGGCCAGCACCCGGAGCAGTTCGGCCGGATCGGTATCGGCGACGAAGCGACCGCGGCTGGCGATCCCGGCGTTGTTGACCAGAATGTCCACCGGCCCGAGCTCGCCGAGCACCCGCTCGACCATGCGCTCGTCCTCCTCGACCGAATCCACGCTCGCCCGCACCGCGATCGCGCGCCGCCCCACCGCCTCGACCGCCGCCACCGTCTCGCGCGCGGCCCCGTCATCGGCCCGATAGTTGATCGCGACATCGGCTCCATCCGCGGCCAACGCCAGCGCGATCGCCCGTCCGATTCCCCGCCCCGCGCCGGTGACCAATGCGACGCGTCCCGCCAAACTCATAGCGCCGACGCTACCGGGCGAACGGATTGTCGACCAGGCGGTCGCGGTGGCAACGGCGCTGACCGGGGTGGGCAATTCATGCGGTTGCTACGTCGCCCTGAGCTCTTCCGGAGGAGGCTTCCGCGCGTGGGTGAAACCGGTTGTGGGCGAACCGATATCGGATGTCGGTGCCGACCGGCATCCTGGTCTGTGCGCGTCTCGTTTTCGGTGGGGCCGTTGCTGGCCGAGTTAGTGGGTGGGCTGATTGCTGATGGGGTGATTCGGGAGGGAAATCGCGCCGCCGCAGTGCGGGCAGGGGAGGGTGGGTGGTGTGGGTGGGGGTGTGCCCGTGGAGTATTCGATGAAATCGCGGAAGCGTTCGGCGCTGTGTAGTTCGATGCCGAAGAGGTTGTCGAAGGCCCAGGCCATTTCGGTGAGGCGGGCGCCGGGGGTGGTCTCGGGGCCCAGGAGGGCGGCGCCGCGGCGGGCGGTTTCGGCGAGCTGGCGGTCGAGTTCGGCGTTGATCGCGCCGGTGCGGGCCCAGATGTCGGGTTCGATGCGGTAGCGCTCGCGTCGGCCCTCGCGCTCCCGGGTCAGGAGGCCGGTGGTGGCTAGGTAGGCCACCGCCTTGGAGATGGACGCGGGGCTGACGCGCAGATGGGCGGCCAGGTCGGCGGCGGTGTGCCCGTCGGCGTCGGCGAGGAGCAGGTGGGTGAAGACCCGGGCGACCATGCGGGGCAGGCCCATTCGTATCCAGATGGCGACCAGTTGATCTCCTATCGTGTGAATCGCTGCGGCGTCGGGTCCGGTGGGGGCGACGGCGGGGGCCACGGTGGGTGGACGGCGGCGGGCGCGTTGCTGGGTGGCTCGCTGGGCCGGTTCGGCGCGGTAGGCGTCGGGGCCGCCGTTGCGGGAGATTTCCCGGGTGACGGTGGAGGTGGGGCGGTTGATCCGGCGTGCGATCTCGGCGTAGGTGAGACCCGCGGCGAGGCCCGCGGTGATCTGTCGGCGCTCGGGGTAGGCCAAGCGACGTCCCGGCATCGAGTGCTCCCTGATTGTCGGTGGTTGGATTCCAGGGTGGCATTCGCGGGCAACTCATTGCAACGTCGAATTGCGTTGCTGCGCACCACCATTGCAACGAAATGTAGATAATTCGCCGCTCACCTGCGAATTTGCAAGCCGAATCATTGCCTGGCTCGTGAACGATTCCTACCGTGGGATCAGCTCACGGAGGAGGAGAGATGACCGAAACAGCCGGTGACGCAATCACATTGCCGCTGGAGCGAGATCCGAGACGCCCCTACGATCCGCCCCGCGGACTGGCCGAGTTGCGCGCGCACAGCCCGCTGACCCGCCTGCGCTTCCCGGACGGGCATCTGGGCTGGTTGGCCACCAGCCATGAGCTGGTGCGGGCGGTACTCGCCGATCCGCGTTTCGGCGCCCGCTACGAACTGGTCCACGATCCGGTCAACGATTCCGGTGGCACCCTCCCACCGGCCCCGCCCGGCGACCTGAGCGGCATCGACGCGCCCGGGCACACCCGGCTGCGCCGAGCGGTGGCCGCCCGATTCACCGTGCGCCGCATGGGGTTGCTCACCGAGCGCATCCACCGGATCTGTGCCGAACATCTGGATGCGATGGACCGGACGACCCCGCCCCTCGATCTGATGAGCGCGTACGCGCAACCGGTTCCGGCGCTGACGATCTGCGAACTGCTCGGCGTGCCGTACGACGATCACGAGTTCTTCCAGCAGCAGGTGTCGACGGTCATCGAGCCCGAGTCGTTCGAACAGATGGGCGCGGCATGGCAGGAGGTGGCGGAATACCTCGCCCGCCTGGCCGTGGCCAAACGCGCCCGGCCCACCGACGACGTGCTGAGCGAGCTCACCGCGACCGATCTGACCGACGAGGAGGTCGCGGGCCTGGCCACATTCCTGCTGGGCGCCGGGTTGGAGACCACCCGTAACATGATCGCCTTCGGTGTCATGGTGCTGCTGGACCATCCGGACCAGCTCGCGGCCCTGCGTGCCGATCCGGACCTGGCCGACTCGGCCGTGGAGGAGCTGCTGCGCTATGTGACGATCGCACACACCGGCGCCCGCGCGGCACTCGAGGATGTCGAGCTGGGCGGGCAGCTGATCCGAGCGGGCGAGACCGTGGCCCTGTCGGGCAGCGCCGCCAATCGGGACCCGGACCGTTTCGACGATCCCGACGTCCTCGACCTGCGCCGCCGCGCCACCGGCCACGTCGCCTTCGGTCACGGCGCGCACCTGTGCCTCGGCCATCAGCTGGCCCGAGTGGAGCTGCGGATCGCCCTACCCGCCCTGCTGACCCGATTCCCGCGGCTGGCACTGGCGATCGAGCCCGAGCAGGTCCCGCTTCGATACGGCAATCTGCTCGGCGTGCGGCGGCTGCCGGTCACCTGGTGAGGGTGGTCGCGCCGGAGGTCACGCAAGCGGCTGGGCGCCACGCTGATTCAGCATGACCGCCATCAAGCCCAGTTCCTGGCTCTGCGCGGTGAGCATAGCGCGTGCGGCCTCCTTCACCGCGCCCGCGCGGATCGCGCGGTCGGCGGCGCGGGCCATGGTGATGCCGCCCTGGTGGTGGCGGTACATCAGTTGCAGGAACAGGATTTCCGCGTCCCGCCCGCGCGCGGCGGCGAGGCGGTCCAGTTCGGACATGGCGGCCATACCGGGCATCGCGGCGGGAGCGGGTTGCGCGGCGATGGCCGAATCATGATGGGCCGCACCGGGATCGGTCATCCACGCCATGGGCTGGCGGGCGGTGGGGGAGGCATTGGCCAGCCGCAGCCAGCCCAGCAGGGTGCCGATCTCGGTGCGCTGGGTCTGATCGATCTGCTGGGCCAGTCGCCACACGGCCGGATCGACGGTCGGATCCAGCCGCGCCACCATCAGGATCGCCTGCTGATGGTGAGCGGTCATGTCCTGGGCGAAACCGATCTCGGTGTCGTCGAGAACCCGTGGGGCGGCGGTGGTGTCGGGCAGCACCAGCGGGCGCAGGGCGGCGCCGATCACCAGCAGGATCAGCGCCGACGCGAGGTAGGCCAGGACTCGCATCACGACCCCACGATCGAACGCTGATCCGGCGGCGGCGTGTACACGTCGTTGTCCAGTCGCAGCACCATGAAGCCGTTGTCGTTGCAGGTCGTCCACAGCTGGTTGCCGTGCCACTCCGGCGGGGCGAAACACCAGTCGGTGGAGACGTCGCCGAAGGCGAGCATGCCGGTGCGCGGCGAGAGCGCCTGCCACGGATCGAACTGCCCGTTGAGCATCGCGCGGGCCATCGAGAAGCCCTGCATCACGGGCGGGCCGATGAGCGAGGCCAGCGCATGCGGGGAGTTCCACAGATCCAGGTTCTGGCCGGTACGCGCGGGCGGGTTGTAGTAGGCGATCTCGCGCACGCGGTACGGATCGCGCACATCGAACACCCGGATGCCGGACGATTCCCAGCCGCAGGCCAGTGCCGTGGGATCGTTCGGCCGGTCGGCCGCGCAGTAGTGCGGATCGTAGGAGAACGCCGAACCGCCCATCGCCGAGGCCAATTGACTGTCCAGGTGGACGGGCAGGTTGATCTCGAGCTTGAGTTTGGCCGCGACCCGAGGGTTGGTCTCGTCGGAGATATCGATGAGTTTCACCCCACCCGAGCCGCCCTCGTCCACCGTGAACAGATGGGGCTTGCCGCCGTAGGTGACGGGAATGCTGTGCTGGGTGGCCCAGCCGTCGGTCCAGAACACCCGGCCGATGTGGTGCACCTGCGGAGTGGGGTCGCGGCGCTGCACGGCGCTGATGTCCAGGACGGTGAAACCGCCCAGCGCCGAGAGATACATGCGGTTGCCGTCGGGGCTGATGCCGAAGCCGTGCGCCTCGATACCGGTCAGACCCTGCCAGACGACGCGCGGATTGGCCGGATCGGTGAGATCGATCGCGCTGACGAAGCCGGGCGCGACGCCGGAGGACCAGTAGGTGCGCCCGTCGGGGGAAAAGCCGCCCTCGTGCGTGGTGATCGGCAGCGGCATGGCCAGATTCGTGCCCGGGCCGGGATTGAGCAGCCGGGGATGGGCGCAGTCGGAGATGTCGTAGACCGACAGGTAGCCGACGCCGGTGCCGATCGGAACGCCCGTTCCCACCAGCAGCTTCCGCTCGGCATTGACCTTGAGGCTCTCCCAGGTGCCCTGCACCATGGCCGGTTCGGTGAGCGAGCCGGTGAGGACCGGATTGGCCGGATCGGAAACGTCGATCACCTGCACGCCCCGGGCCGGATCGAGCAGGTTGCCGGGAAAGAACGAGCCGGTGTAAGAGCAGTGGTCGTAGGTGGTGGAGGTGATCCCGCCGCCATGTCCGACGAAGCCACCCACCCTGGACATATTGCAGCTGTAGCCGCGCGTGCTGCGCCCGCTGTTGCGATCGGCGGCCGGAACATCGCCCTGCAGACCGGTTTCCGGCGCCGAGCCCGGCCCGCAGTCCGCCCGCGGGACCGACACCTGTCCCACATCGAGAAACTGCCGGACCTGATCGGTGATCTCGGACCGCAGATCCGCCGACGCTCCGCCCAGCGGCAGCGCCGCCGCGCCGAGCAGCGCTACCGCCAGTACGACCAGCGGCTTCGAGCGCCGAAACCTGTTGAACCGCAACATTGCGGCACCCCCAACCATCGAACCTTCACCCGCCGATACGCGACCCGCACTACCGCGTACCGGCGGTTACGCCAATACGTCGAAACGGTAACCCATTCACCTTCTCGGGACGGGCGTTTTGGAACAAGATCTCGTTTCGAAACGGATCAGGCCGCCGCGAGCAAGCCCTCGGCCGCGGTGAGCAGGCGAGTCCGCAGCGGGGCGGCGCGCTCGGCCAGGCGGGCCTGGCCGCGGACGTATTCGGCGCGGCCGGACGGGGTTTCGATGGGGACCGGGGTGTAGCCGAATTCGGTGAGGTCGTAGGGGCTGGCGCGCATATCGAGTTCGCGTGCGGCGCAGGCCAGTTCGAAACAGTCCAGGAGCAGGGCGGAATCGAGGAGGGGGGCCAGTTTGAACGCCCATTTGTACAGGTCCATATTGGCGTGCAGGCAGCCGGGCTGTTCGCGGTGGATCTGATCGTCGCGGGTGAGGAGGTCGGCGTTGCGGGGGACGGCCGCGGGGGTGAAGAAGCGGAAGGCGTCGAAATGCGTGCAGCGCAGCGGCATCGACTCCACCACCGCGTCGGTTCCGGAGTGGCCCAGGCGCAACGGGACCTGCCGATGGCGGACGTCGTCGGTGCGGTAGACCATCGCCCACTCGTGCAGGCCGAAGCAGGACAGGTGGGCGGGGCGCGCCGCGGTGGCGCGCAGCAGTCGCGCGACGAATTCCACGGTGTCGCGGCGGCGGGCCAGGAATGCCGGATCGGCGGTCCACACTCCGGGCATCGGCCGCTCGCCGGTGCGAGTGTGGCCGGTGTCGGTCGAAACCCGGTGATAGCCCCTGGAATTCGCGTACTCCACGGCGTTCTCCAACCCCACCCCGTACCCCGGATGCCAGCGGCGCAGCTGGGCGGGTTTGTGGCCGTAGTAGGTGAACAGGAAGTCGATCACGGGATGCTTCGACCCGGCGGCGCGCATCTCCAGGTAGGGGCCGATGAGCTCGTCCACCCGGTCCCGATGCGCCGCCGCCCGAGCCCGCCACTCGCGCTCGGGCAGGACGTCGATGAGATTCGGTGCACTCATTCCGCGATCCGGTGGGTGGCGTCGCGCACCGTGCCCACGAACTCCTCCACCAGATCCTCGAGCGCGACGATGCCGACGGTATTGCCGCGCGAATCGACCACGCGACCCAAATGGCTGTTGGTGCGGCGCAATCGGGCCAGCGCCTCGTAGAGCGTGGTGCCCATGCTGACCGTGGGCAGCGGGCGGATGTCGGCACGCGGGATCGGCGTGGCCGGGCCCGCCGAATCGTCGGCGACCTTGTCCAGCACATCCTTGACGTGCAGATAGCCGACCAGCGAGCCGTCGGAGGCGCGCACCGGATAACGGGAGAAGCCGGTCTCGGCGACCGCGGTCTCGATATCGCCCAGGGTGGTGCCGTCCCCGCGCAGCGGTACGCACCGGGTCTTGGCCAGCGGCACCATGACATCGGCGATGATGCGGTCGGTGGTGCCCAGCGCCTGGGTCAGCCGCCGGTGCTCCTCCTCGTCGAGCAGACCCTCGGACCGGGATTCGCCGATCATCTCGGCCAACTCCACCGTCGAGACCGTGGCGTCGAGTTCGTCCTTGGGTTCGATGCGCAGCGCCCGAAGGGTCAGATTCGCCGCCAGGTTGTACAGCGTGATCAGCGGGCGGGCCAGTCGCAGCCACAGCAGCAGCATCGGAACCAGCAGCAGCGCAACGCGTTCCGGCCCGGCCAGGGCGATGTTCTTGGGGATCATCTCGCCCAGCAGCATGTGCAGCATCACCACCAACCCCAGCGCCAGCGCGAAGGCGATGGGATGTAACAACTCCGGCGGCACACCCAGCAGCTCGAACGGCCGCTCCAGCAGATGGGCGACCGCCGGTTCGCCGATGCGACCCAGCAGCAGCGAGCAGATCGTCACGCCCAGCTGCGCGGCGGCCAGCATCATCGACAGCTGTTCACCCGCGCGGATGACCGTGGTGGCGCCCCGCTTGCCCTGGGCGGCAAGGGCTTCCAACCGGTCGCGGCGGGCGGTGATGAGCGCGAACTCGGCGCCGACGAAGAAGGCGTTGCCGCCCAGCAGCGCCAGCGCCAGCACGATTCCGAACATGTCACCCATGGCTGAGCTCCCAGCTCTGCAGCGCGTCGGCGTCGACGGGGCGCAGCAGCACGCGGTCGATGCGGCGGCCGTCCATCCGTTCGACGCGGGCCAGCCAGCCGCCGTCGGCCTGCTGGCCGTTGCTGGGTTCGGGCAGCAGGACCTCGTCCCCGGCCACCGGGATGCGGCCGAGCCTGGTCAGCACCAGGCCGCCCAGGGTCTCGTATTCGCCCTCGGGGGCGTCGTAGCCGGTGGTGCGGGAGACCTCGTCGATGCGCAGCAGGCCCGAGCAGTTCCAGCCCGCGGGCGTGCGGCGGACATCGAGTTCCTCCTCGTCGTGCTCGTCGCGGACGTCGCCGAGGATCTCCTCGATGATGTCCTCCATGGTGACCAGGCCCGCGGTGCCGCCGTATTCGTCGACGACCAGGGCGACCTGCATACCGTCGGCGCGCACGCGGTCGAGCACGGTGTCGCCGTCCAGGCTGGCCGGGACGATCGGCACCGGATGGGCGATCGAGCGCAGCTTGACCCGGTTGCGTTGCGAGACCGGGTGCAGGAAGGCCTGTTTGATGTGCACGATGCCCAGCGTGTTGTCCAGATCGCCGTCGATGACGGGGAAGCGGGAGAAGCCGGTGCGGCCCGCGGCGGCGATGAGGTCGGCGACGGTGTCGTCCTGGTCGAGGGTCTCGATCTTCACTCGCGGGGTCATCAGCTCCTCGGCGCTGCGCTCACCGAATTCCAGCGACCGATCCACCACCAGCGCGGTGCGCTGATCCAGGACGCCGCGCTTGGCCGAGGTGCGCACCAGCGAGCCCAGTTCCTGCGGGGAACGCGCCGAGCGCAGTTCCTCGGCCGGTTCGATGCCCAGCTGGCGCACCACCCAGTTGGCGCTGCCGTTGAGAAAGCGGATCAGCCAGGCGAAGACGGCGGAGAAGGCGATCATCGGCGCGGCCGTCCAGCGCGCGGTGGTGAGCGGGGCGGAGATCGCGATGTTCTTGGGCACCAGCTCGCCGTAGGTCATCGACAGCGAGGTGGCCAGGACCAGGGCCAGCACGAGCGAAATGCCGTGCGCGGCGGCGGGACCCGCGCCGAGGGCGGTGCACACCGGCTCGATCAGCCGGGCCAGGACGGGTTCGGCGATATAGCCGGTGACCAGGGTGGTGATTGTGATGCCCAGCTGAGCGCCGGACAGCTGGAACGACAGGGTGCGATGGGCCTGACGGACCTGGCGGGCGCGCAGATCGCCCTCCCGGGCGTGCGCCTCGACGGTGCTGCGTTCCAGTGCGGTGAGGGAGAATTCGGCCGCGACGAACAGGGCGGTACCGGCGGTGAGTGCGACGAAACCCACCAGGGAGGCCACCGTGAGCACGACTGACACTGTCAGCACCACCCCGAATGAACGGGAGGAACTGCGGGAGCGGAGGCGCCGGGTTGGTCACCCGGCTCGGTAGAGGAGCCCTCCTGAGTGGCGCCCTGGGACGCGGGTGACAACTGGTTCCTTTCGCAGGTGGGAGTGGAGTACGTGCTCGATCTCGAGTCGATGAGACGGCTCGGGTACCCACATGTTACCGGGTTCTTTACCGGCTTCCCGCAGCGCGCTGCCCCATGTTCCGGCGTCGGGCCGGGCCCGAATCCGGCCGCGCCGCGCGTACCGCATCGCGATCACGCGAGGTCCCGGCCGCGAATCCGCCGGGTGCACGAGGATGCCGGATCGACCGGTCGATCCGGCATCCTCGTGGTCGAAATCACCAGCCCGACGGCAGCGGGCGGCCCTCGGCGAAGCCCGCGGCGGACTGCACGCCCAGCACGGCCTTGTCGTGTAGCTCGGCCAGGCTGCGGGCGCCCGCGTAGGTGCAGGCGCTGCGCACGCCCGAGCAGATGTGGTCGATGAGGTCCTCGACGCCGGGGCGCTCGGGGTCCAGGCGCATGCGCGAGGAGGAGATGCCCTCCTCGAACAGGGCCTTGCGGGCGCGGTCGAAGGCGCTGTCGGAGGCGGTGCGGGCGGCGACCGCACGCTTGGATGCCATGCCGAAGCTCTCCTTGTAGGAGTTGCCGTCGCGGTCGGTACGCAGATCGCCGGGCGATTCGTAGGTTCCGGCGAACCAGGAGCCGATCATGACGTTCGACGCGCCCGCGGCCAGCGCCAGGGCCACGTCGCGGGGGTGGCGCACGCCGCCGTCGGCCCAGATGTGCACGCCGAGTTCCTTTGCGGCGGCGGCACATTCGGCGACGGCGGAGAACTGCGGGCGGCCCACGCCGGTCATCATGCGGGTGGTGCACATCGCGCCGGGGCCGACCCCGACCTTGATGATGTCCGCGCCCGCCGCGGCCAGATCGCGGGTGCCGGCGGCGGAGACGACATTGCCCGCGACCAGCGGCACGCCCAGCTTCAGGTCGGCGACCGAGCGCAGCGCCTCGAGCATCTTGACCTGGTGGCCGTGGGCGGTATCGATCACCAGCACGTCGGCGCCCGCGTCGACCAGTGCCTTGGCCTTGGCCGGGATGTCGCCGTTGATGCCGACCGCCGCCGCGACGCGCAGCTTGCCCCGCGCGTCGACGGCCGGGTCGTAGATGCCCGCGCGCACCGCGCCCTTGCGGGTCATGACACCGGCCAGGGTGCCGTCGGCCTCGGTCAGCACGACGAGGTGGGAATGGGAGGTCTCGAGCAGGTCGAACAGCTCGCGCGGGGCGGTGTCGGAGGGCGCGGTGAGGAAGTCGGTCTCGGCGACCGTGTGCAGCCGCGCGAAACGGTCGACATCGGTGAAGGAGTCCTCGGTCACCACGCCGACGGGCTTGCCGTCCTGGATCACCACGACCGCGCGGTGGGAGCGCTTGTGGATCAGCGCCAGCGCCTCGGAGACGGAGTGATCCGGGCCGAGGGTGACCGGGGTCTCGGCGGTGAGCGAGCGGCTCTTGACGTAGGAGATGGTCTTGGTGGCGGCGCTGATCGGCAGATCCTGTGGCAGCACTACGATGCCGCCGCGGCGGGCGACCGTCTCGGCCATCCGCTTACCGGCGACCGCCGTCATATTCGCCACGACGATCGGGATCGTCGTACCCGTCCCGTCGGTGGTCGACAGGTCGACGTCGAAGCGCGACGCGACATCCGTCTGGTTGGGGACCAGGAAGATGTCGTCGTAGGTCAGGTCGTACGGCGGCGTGTGGCCCGGTAGAAATTGCACTCCGGCAATTCTACGGGAGTGCTCCGGGTGTGCTGAGCCTGCGTCCTCGATCGTTCCGGAATACTTTCGCCCGGAAAGACACGCCGTAATGACGGATCAGTCGCGGGCGAACAGCCGACGCCACCACGCGGGGCGCGCATGTGCGGGCGGTTCGGCCGGATTCGCGGCGGGGGCGGGTCGTTGCCTGGCGGTTCGCCACTGCTCGACGATCTCGTCCACATCGACCGGAGCCACATGTACGTACGGTCCGTGCGGCATTCGCAGCCAGTTCGTGATGCGATCGTTGAGTTCGGCGGTGTACTCGCGCACCCGGACCTCGGAGCTCATCCGGGCAACGGTCCGCGGCAGTCGCTCCAGATCGCGCTTGAGAATCAATGAGGGTGGCAGAATTCCGTCGCCGCCGACCTTTTCGCGGCGCAAATAGTCCTTCAGCCACCAGTTCTCGTCGAAGGGCTGCCCGGCATCCGGCAGCGGCTTGCCCTTGCCGGGCAGATCGTCGAAGTCGCCGCGTTCGGTCGCCTCGCGAATCTGCCTGTCGATCCACGACTCCTGGCTCATGCCCGCGGGTTTGCGCTCGGTCATTTCATCCCCCTTGATGATCTGTCCGGTGCGTCCAGTTTACCGATCGGAAGGATTGTGGCCGCGGCGGCGGGTGTGGATCCGCTTGGCGGGACCGCGCTTTCGCGCGGCCGGGGTCGCTGGCGGGGGAGCGGACGGGTCCGGGACGGGGCGGCCCGAGGGATTTCGGGAACCGGTCAGCGCCGCCAGCTCGGGATCGTCGGGGCGCACGTGCGATGACTCGGCCGCGACGCCCGCCTCGGCCATCAGCTTCTCGGTCGCCGCGCGTTCCTCGTCGGTGACGAGGGTGACGACCATGCCGGTCGCGCCCGCGCGGGCGGTGCGGCCCGCGCGGTGCAGGAAGGTCTTCGGGTCGATGGGTGGGTCGACGTGGACGACCAGGGAGATGTCGTCGACGTGGATGCCGCGGGCGGCGACGTCGGTGGCGACCAGGACCGGTGCGGTGCCGTCGGTGAAGGCGGTCAGGGCGCGGGTGCGCTGGGTCTGGGCCTTGCCGCCGTGCAGGGCGACCGCGGCGACACCGGAGGCGCGCAATCGCTGGGTGAGCTTGTCGGCGGCGAACTGGGTGCGCACGAACAGCAGCGTGCGACCCGCGCGGGCGGCGATGGCGGTGACGATCGCGCGCTTGTCGGCTTTGCGGATGTGCAGCAGGTGGTGCGCGATCGCCGGTTCGGTGGGATCGGGTCGGGACGAATCCGGTTGGGCGGCGGCGTCGGTGGTGATTGTGATCGAGTGGCGGACCGGGTCGCGCAGGTAGCGCTCGACGAGGGTGTCCACCGCCGCGTCGAGGGTGGCGGAGAACAGCAGGTGCTGGCTGTCGGCGGGGGCCCGGTCGAGCAGGGCCGTCACCTGATCGAGGAAGCCGAGCTCGGCCATGTGATCGGCCTCGTCCACGGCGACCACCCGCAGCGCGTCCAGGGCGACGGCGCGCTGGCCGAGGAGATCGGTGAGGCGGCCGGGGGTGGCGATGAGCAGATCGACGCCGCGGGACAGTCGGTCGGCCTGGCGCTTGATCGGAACGCCGCCGACGGCCGTGCCCAGCCGCACGCCCGCGGCGAGCGCGGGCTCGTCGAGGGCCCGTTCGATCTGCAGCGCGAGCTCGCGGGTCGGCGTCAGGATCAGACCGCGTGGTTTCTTGGGGGCGGCCGCGCCGGAGCGGATCAGCATGGGCAGCCCGAAGGCCAGCGTCTTGCCCGAACCCGTTGCGGCCCGGCCCAATACGTCGTGACCGGCCAGAATGTCCGGAATCACGGCCGCCTGGATCGGGAATGCCGTCTCCAGCCCGATCCGGCGTAGCGCCTGCACCAGCGCGACCGGCAGACCCAGGTCGGCGAAGCGGGGTTCAGGCACTGAACAACCGGCTCAGCTCGACCAGCCACGGAATCGCCACCGCCAGGGTGGGCACCACCAGGATCGCCGCCGCGGCCAGATACGCCGCGGTGGCGATGCGCAGATCGCCCAGCGGTCCGGCCAGGCGCTGGATGCGGATGAGGGTGGTCGGCCCGCCCACGGCCATCGCCCCCTGCGGCGCGGTGGAATTCGAGCAGGCCACCAGCGCGCGGGCGAGCGGGGTCGGGCCGGTGACCTTGACCGCGGAATCGTCGGCGAGCAGTTCGATCAGCAGCTTCACCGAATCCAGCGCCGACTTGCTGCGCACGAACCGCGGAAACGCCTCGTGTGCCGCGGTGAACGCCTCGAGCACCAGATCGTGGCGGGCGCGCAGATGGGAGCGCTCGTGGCTGACGATCGCGGTGAGCTCGGCCTCGGACAGGTTGGCGAAGGTGCCCTGGCTCAACACGACTCGTCGCCGCAGCCCGGGCAGGCAGTAGGCGATGGGCTCGGTGGCGGCGAGGACGCGGATATCGGCGGATTTGGGATCGGCATGGCGATAGTCGCCGCCCTGATCGAGCAGGTCGACCAGCATGCGATGGCGGGCGCGGCGGCGGCGGGTGTGCACCCCGACCCGGATCGCGGCATAGATCAGGCGCGCGCCGACCAGCAGCGTGAGCGCGAACACGATCACATAGGCCAGCCACAGCGGCAGGCCCAGCGCATCGATCTCCTTGGTGGGCGAGGTGGTGGGCCGTCCGTCCGGGCCGGGGACCAACAGCTCGCTCGCGATCGCCAGACCGGACCCGAACGCGCTCAGCACCGCGGCCAGCGCCACGGCCTGCCACAGCACCAGTGCGGCGCGCGGCGTGCGATACGGCCAGGTGGCCCGAGCGAGCAGGGACGGCACCGGTCCCGCGAGAAGCAAAGCGAGACCGGCGAATACCGGCGCGGTTGCGTTCATGCTCAGCTCACTGCGTTGTGGGGCCAGGGGCCCGAGATCGCGGCGCTCTGCAGTTGTCCATCTGACCGGGAGCACCGCAGATTACTGCGGCGGGGCGACTCCTTTGTCATCGTCGGACGCATTGCGCGCTGCCTCGGCATCTTCGAGCTTAGCGAGTGCCTCCCGCAATGCGGCAGCCTCGTCCTTGCCCACCGCCTCGACGAAGTGCACGAGCGCCGCGCGCCGGCTGCCGACCTCGTCGGCCTGCTGCAGGGCGTCGACCATCAGACTGGCGACGAGCTCGTCGCGGGTGTGCACGGGCGCATAGCGATGGGCCCGATCGTCGCGCTGCTGCACGACCAGATTCTTCTTCGCGAGCCGCTGCAGAACGGTCATCACCGTGGTGTACGCGAGCTCGCGACGCGCCGCGAGGGCCTCGTGGACCTGCCGGACCGTCTGGGGTTCGTCGGCCGACCACAACTGGTCCATGACCGCTTTCTCGAGTTCACCAAGACCTGCCATCACACCAGTTTACGGAGCCAACGACACAAATGCGTACTACTGGATGTCGTAACCCGCCGGTAGCTCTGTGGGATTTTTCATAGTGGCGCGGGGCACGAGTCGGGGTCGCCGAACGTCTCGAGCACATGCCGGGTCCCGATGGGCACGATCATCGGCCGCCCGGAGACGGGGTCGGTATGCACCTCGGCGCGCAGTCCGAACACCTCGCGCAGCAGGTCGGCATCGACCACGTCGGTGGGTGCGCCCTGGGCGACGATACTGCCCGAGCGCATGACGATCAGCCGGTCGCTGTAGCGGATGGCCAGGTTCAGATCGTGCAGCACCATCACGACCGTGCGGCCCAGCTCGTCGTGCAGCCGGTCGACCAGATCCAGCACCTCGAGGGAATGGGCCAGGTCGAGGTAGGTGGTGGGCTCGTCGAGCAGCAGGATGTCGGTGCCCTGGGCCAGGGCCATGGAGATCCAGGCGCGTTGGCGCTGGCCGCCGGACAGTTCGTCGAGGGTGCGCTCGGCGAGGTCGGCGATGCCGGTTCGGGCCAGCGCGGCGCTCACCTCGGTCTCGTCCTCGGCCGACCACTGCCGCAGCCAGGACTGGTGCGGATGGCGGCCGCGGGCGACCAGATCGGCGACGGTGAGGCCCTCCGGCGCGACCGGGGTCTGCGGCAGCATGCCGACGATCCGGGCGACATCGCGGGTTTTTTGGGTTGCTATGGCCTTGCCGTCCAACAGAACCTGGCCCGCGCGCGGCTTGAGCAGTCGGCCCAGCGCGCGCAGCAGGGTGGACTTGCCGCAGCCGTTGGGGCCGATGATCGTGGTGATCAGGCCGGGTTCGACGGTCAGCGACAGGTCGTCGACGATGACGTTCGCGCCGTAGGCCAGCGACAGGTCCGCGGCCGAGAGTCGATGGGTCATACGAGGGTCGCCTTCCGATTCACACGCACGAGCAACAACAGCAGGAACGGCGCGCCGAGCGCGGCGGTCACGATACCGACCGGGAGGTCGACCGGAAAAACCGTGCGGGCCAGCACATCCGAGCCCACCACCAGCAGGGCGCCGGTGACGGCCGAGCCGACGATCGGCTCACCGGGGGTGCGCAGCAGCCGCCGCGCGAGCTGCGGCGCGGCCAGGCCGACGAACGACAGCGGCCCGACCGCGGCGGTGGCCAGCCCGGCCGCGGCCACCGCCGCGCCGATCAGCACCGCCTGCTGGGTCTGCATCCGTACGCCCAGGGTGCGGGTGGTGTCGGAGCCGAATCGCAGGGCGGCGAGGGTGCGGGCGGAGGCGGCGGTGACGAGCAGCACCAGCGCGAGCCCGAGTGCGGCCGGGACGGCGCGCGTCCAGTTCGCCGCGTCCAGCGATCCGGTCAGCCACAGCTGGGCCCGCGCGGCGTCCTGCAGGCTGGCGCGCACCAGCAGCCAGCTGGTTCCGGCCATGAGCACGGCATTGGCGCCGATGCCGATGAGTACCAGCCGAATTCCGGTGACACCGAGATCGCCGGTGTGGGTGCGGCCCCAGGCGAGCAGATAGATGACGGCCGCGGTGAGCAGCGCACCGGTCAGCGCAGCCAGCGGCACGCCGAAGACCGCCGCGAAACCGGTGGTGGCGCCGCCGGTTCCGGCCAGCACGGCCACCGCGGCCAGGCCCGCGCCCGAGGTGATACCGAGGACGTCGGGGCTGGCGAGCGGGTTGTGCAGGATGGATTGGGTTACCGCCCCGGCGATTCCGAGCGCGGCCCCCGCGATCACGGCGGTCACCGCCCGCGGCAGCCGGGAATCGAGGATGACGAACCGCTGCGCGCGGGTGCCGCCGCCGGTGAGCACGTCGACCACCCGGCCCAGCGGGATGTGGAACTCGCCGTGGGAGATGTCGAGGGCGAACAGCACCAGCAGCGCGGCCGTGAGCGCGACGACGGTGAGCACCATCGTCGGTCGCAGTACCGTCGAGAAGCCGCGCACACGCACGGCGGGGCGCGCTCGGGTCACCGGGTCGCGCGGGGGCGAAACCGTCACAGCGCCACCGCCTTCCGGCGACGCACCAGCAGAATGAAATAGGGCGCGCCCACCACCGACAGCATAATTCCGGCCTGCAACTCGCCCGGCAGCGCGACCACGCGGCCCACCACGTCCGCGACGAGCAGCAGCAGCGCGCCGAGCAGCGCGGAATACGGCAGCAGCCAGCGGTGATCCGGTCCGGTGGCGAAGCGGGCCAGATGCGGGGCGATCAGGCCGAGGAAGGCGATCGGGCCGACCGCGGCGGTGGCGGCCCCGGTGAGCAGCACCACCGCAGCCAACCCCAGCGCGCGGTTGCGGGCGATGTTCACGCCCAGGCCGCGGGCCACCTCCTCGCCGAGGCCCAGCGCGTTCAAACCCGGGGCGGTGGCCATCGCGAGGGCCACGCCCACGGCAATGAACGGCAGCACCTGGCGCAGCACCGCCGTATCGTGTCCGGCGACCGAGCCGACCACCCAGTATCGATAGGTGTCGGCGGCCTCCGGATCCAGCAGCACAACGGCATTGGTCATGGCCTGCAGCAGGGCGGTCACCGCCGCACCCGCGAGCACCAGGCTCAGCGGGCCGGCCTTACCGCCGCCCGCCGCGGAGGCCGCGAACACCACCACACCCGCGAGCAACGCGCCCGCGAGGGCGAGCCAGATGTACTGCCGCGGATGCGACAGCCCGAACAGGTGGATGCCCAGCGCGGCCAGGAACGCCGCCCCGGCATTGAGGCCGAGCAGTCCGGAGTCGGCCAGCGGATTGCGGGTATACCCCTGCATGAGCGCACCGGACAGGCCCAGCGCGAGGCCGGTCAGCACCGCCAATGCCGTTCGCGGCAGGCGCAGTTGGCGCACGATCTGATCGGCGGGCGTGGTGGCCGGGCAGGTGAGCGGCCAGCCGTCCGGACAGCTCAGGGCGTGCACGACCGTGGCGGGCGCCAGCGAGCGCGCGCCCACCGCGATGCCCGCGACCACCGCGATCAGCAGTAGCGCGGCCAGCAGCGCCAGTCCGGCCGCGCGGCGTCGATTCGGGGTGACTGCGGCGGGCACGGCGACGAATAACTCCTGACGTGATTTCTTCCATTGCTCGGTAAGTCTGGTAAGCCTAACCTATCTTCCGTTTCGGCCAGCAATGCCAATCGATGAGGAGGTTCGATGCCCGAACCGATGACCGCCTGCCCGGCGCGCCCGGCGCAGCTGACCTTCGAACAGGTCTGCACCCGGCTGCGCGCACTGCAACCCGAGCATCCGCGCGTCTACGCGGTGGCCGCGATGGCCGAGCAGGGCAGGCGGCGGTGGTGGCGGCTGTCCGACGGGCTGCGCGAGGGGCGCATCGAGCTCATGTACCGCCGCCACGCCGCGGAGATGATCAGCTCCGATATCGCCGCCGAGGTGGTGGCCACCGCGCTCATCCACGCGGTGGTGGGCCGGGTGGTGGCGCTGTGGGTGGCCGAGGGGCGCTGCTGGGATCCCGGCCTGGAGAATTTGTGGGTGCACACCGACAACGACGGCGGCATCGACTGGGCGGGCCTGTCCGACACCACGATTCGCGTGGTCGAGGGCGATCCGCTGGCGGGCGGGCCGGGCGTGGTCGTGCTGCCGTGCGAACGCGCGATGGCTATGTGGCTGGCGCATCGCTGTGCGGCGGCGCTGAAGTTGGTGCAGCACAGCATGTCCCGGTGCGCGGCGCTGAGCGCGCGGCGATTTTGGCCCCTGGTCGCCGAAACCGTCGTCGGCGCGGCCACTTACGTGCCCGAACTGGCTGGCACCTCCTCGGTCGTGGGAGCCGAGCGGGGGCAGGCGCTGCTGGTCGCCATGGACGATCTCGGATTGCCCGTGCGTCGCTCTTGCCTTGTTAGGTAAGGCTGCCCTACACTAGGACTCGGCGTCCGGATCGTGCGTGAGTCCCGAGGGCTGCGGTCGACTCCCGATCCTGTGCCGCGGCGGGCCTCGCCTTTCAGGTGAGGCCCGCCGCATCGTTTTTCGCCCACCCGCGAACGAGCCGATGATCGGCCTGTGTAACTGTTTTGCCATGACACAGCACGATCGGCCCGAGATTCGCGCGATGGGACGGCTGACGCCCGAGCATATGACCAAGCTGAGCGAGGGCACGTTCTCCAATCTGATCGGCCTGAAGTTCACCGAGCTCGGACCCGATCGCGTGGTCGGGGAGTTGAGCGTGTCGCCGCAACTGCACCAGCCCTTCGGTCTTGTGAACGGCGGCGTGTACTGCACGGTCGTGGAAACCTTGGCCAGCACGGGCGCGGGCGCCTGGTTCGGTGAGCGCGGCACCGTGGTCGGGGTCAACAACAACACCGACTTCCTGCGCGGCGTCCGTGAGGGCGTGCTGCGCGGGGAGGCCACTCCGATCCACCGCGGCCGCCTGCAGCAGCTGTGGCAGGTGGTGATCACCGACGAGCAGGAGCGCGTGGTGGCCCGCGGGCAGGTGCGGTTGCAGAATCTGCCCGCCGCCTGAGCCTCGTCGGCACGCCCGCGGTGGTGCGGCCGTGCCAGAATGTCGCCCACACATCGGAAATCGCGAGGAGCACCGCATGCGATTGTCGCCGCACGAGCAGGAACGGCTGATGCTGAGCTACGCGGCCGAGCTGGCCCGGCGCCGAAAGGCGCGCGGGCTCAAGCTCAATCACCCCGAGGCGGTGGCGATGATCACCGATCACGTGCTCGAGGGCGCGCGCGACGGCCGCACGGTCGCCGAGCTGATGGCCTCGGGACGCACGGTGCTGGCGCGCGAGGACGTCCTGGACGGCGTGCCGGAGATGATTCACGACGTCCAGGTGGAGGCGACGTTCCCCGACGGCACCAAACTGGTCACCGTCCACCATCCGATCGGTTAGGGCGCGCGCATGATTCCCGGTGAATTCCTGTGTGCCAGTGACCCGATCGAGATCAACTCGGGTGCGGATCGGATCGAGCTGGACGTCGTCAACACCGGCGATCGGCCGGTGCAGGTCGGCAGCCACGTGCACTTCCCGCAGGCCAATTCGGCCCTCGACTTCGACCGCGCGGCCGCGCACGGCCGCCGTCTCGACATCCCCGCCGGTACCGCGGTGCGCTTCGAACCCGGCCTGGGGCAGCGGGTTTCGCTGGTTCCGCTGCGCGGCGCCCGCGAGGTGCACGGTATCTCCCTCGACGCCCCCGGAAAGCTGGACGCCTGATGGCCGAACTCTCCCGCGCCCGATACGCCGAACTGTTCGGGCCCACCACCGGCGACCGGATCCGCCTGGCGGACACCGATCTGTTCATCGAGATCACCGAGGATCGCAGCGGCGGACCGGGTCTGGCGGGGGAGGAGGCGGTCTTCGGCGGCGGGAAGGTGCTGCGCGAGTCGATGGGCCAGGCTCGCGCGACCCGGGCGGAGGGCACGCCCGACACCGTCATCACCGGCGTGGTGATCGTCGACCACTGGGGAATCATCAAGGCCGACATCGGTATTCGCGACGGGCGCATCAGCGCGATCGGCAAGGCCGGTAATCCCGACATCATGGACGGGGTGCATCCCGATCTCGTGGTGGGTCCATCCACGGAGATCATCTCCGGCAACGGGCGCATCGTCACCGCGGGCGGTATCGACTGCCACGTGCACTTCATCTGCCCGCAGATCCTCGACGAGGCGCTGTCCGGCGGCATCACCACCATGATCGGCGGCGGCACCGGCCCGGCCGAGGGCAGCAAGGCCACCACGGTCACCCCCGGCGCCTGGCATCTGGCGCGGATGCTCGAGGCCACCGACGGCTGGCCGGTGAACATCCTGCTGCTGGGCAAGGGCAACACCGTGCGGCCCGAGGCGCTGTGGGAGCAATTGCGCGGCGGCGCGGGCGGTTTCAAACTGCACGAGGACTGGGGAACCACCCCGGCGGCCATCGACGCCTGCCTGACGGTCGCCGATGCGGCGGGTGTCCAGGTGGCGCTGCATTCGGACACGCTCAACGAGGCCGGATTCGTGGAAGACACCCTTGCCGCGATCGCCGGGCGGGCCATCCACTCGTATCACACCGAGGGCGCGGGCGGTGGGCACGCGCCGGACATCATCACCGTGGCGTCGTATCCCAATGTGATGCCCAGCTCGACGAATCCGACTCGCCCGCACACGGTCAACACCCTCGACGAGCATCTGGACATGCTCATGGTGTGCCATCACCTCAATCCGGCGATTCCGGAGGATCTGGCCTTCGCCGAGAGCCGCATCCGCCCGTCCACCATCGCGGCGGAGGATCTGCTGCACGATCTGGGCGCGATCTCGATGATCGGCTCGGACGCCCAGGCCATGGGCCGCATCGGTGAGGTCGTGCTGCGCACCTGGCAGACCGCGCACGTCATGAAGCGCCGCCGCGGCGCCCTGCCCGGTGACGGCGCGGCCGACAACCTGCGGGTGCGGCGCTATGTCGCGAAGTACACCATCTGCCCGGCCGTCACGCACGGCCTGGACCACGAGATCGGCTCGATCGAGGTCGGCAAGCTCGCCGATCTGGTGCTGTGGGAACCGGCCTTCTTCGGCGTCCGCCCGCACGCGGTCCTCAAGGGCGGCACCATCGCCTGGGCCGCCATGGGCGACGCGAACGCCTCCATTCCCACCCCCCAACCCGTCCTCCCGCGCCCGATGTACGGCGCCACCCCCGCGGTCGCCGCGGGCACCTCCCTGCACTTCGTCTCCGAACAGGCCGTCGAATCCGGCCTTGCCGACCGCCTGCGCGTGCACCGAAAACTGGTGCCCGTGGCCAACGTCCGCAAACGCACCAAGGCCGATCTCCCGCACAACGACGCCATGCCGCGCATCGAGGTCGACCCGGACACCTTCACCGTCCGCGTCGACGGCGAGGTGTGGGCAGAGGAGCCGGCGGCGGAGCTGCCGATGGCCCAGCGCTATTTTCTGTTCTGAATCGGGCGGGCAACCCCTATCGACGCGCGATTCCCCGGGCTGACATCCCGCCCTGTCCTTGGATAAATGTAGTTGAGCCCCAACACAATTGGGGCGATCCTGCGGGTCTGTGTGGACAGAGTGGAGAACATCCCATGCGCAAGAGTCTCGTGCTGCTGGCGGTCGTGAGCGTCGGTGGTGCGTTGCTGTCGATGGCGGCCCCGGCGCGTCCGGCTGCGGGCGGTGACGTCGATTTGGAGTGTTTCGGGCGGTTCGAGGTGGAATTCAGTCCGGCGCTGGGCAGTACCGCCCGGCCTACCCGGGTGACCGAGACCGATACCTATGAGGGTTGCCGGGTCGGGGCGTTGGTGGGGAGGAGCACCCGGAGCTATACGATCAATATTTCGTGCTCCGATTGGGCCACGACCAAGCCGCCGGGAAACGAGATTGTGCATTGGGTGGGTGGCTTCGGCGATACCTACAGTTCTGTGCATTACAGCCGGGTGGTGGCGGGGCGAAACGAGGTCACCTATGTCGGCGAGGTGATCGGCGGGCGGCTGCACGATCACAACGCGGAGAAGGTGCTGATCGCCGAGTCGATTGCCGCGCCGACGTGTGCGCCCGACAGTGCGGTGCGCGGAGCGAGTGGGGGGATTCGGCTCACACTGACCAACCCGGAATGGTAGCGCTGCCGCGCCCGGCGACGCCGTTGTGACAATGTCGACAGCGGCGCGGCGGGCCTGCCGGTGGCAGACTCATCCTATGACTGATGCCGGATGGAACGACGTCGATCGCTACCTGGTGGACACGCTGGTCGGAGACGAAGATTCCGATGTGCTGGAGGCGAATTCGGTGGCGGAGTTGCCTGCCATCGATGTGTCGCCGACGCAGGGGAAGTTCCTGTCGCTGCTCGCGCGGTCCATCGGGGCGCGGCGGGCGCTGGAGATCGGGACCCTCGGCGGGTACAGCACACTGTGGCTCGCGCGGGCGGTGGGGCCCGAGGGTCGAGTGGTGACGCTGGAGTTCGAGCCGCATCATGCCGCGGTCGCGCGAAAGAATCTGGACGGCAAGGGCGTCGGGGAGCGGGTCGACATCCGGGTCGGGGCGGCGCTGGAGAGTCTGCCGGTGCTGGCGCGGGAGAATCCGGAGCCCTTCGATCTGGTGTTCATCGACGCGGACAAGGTCAACAACGCCAATTACGTGCGATGGGCGCTGAAGCTGACCCGGCCGGGCTCGGTGATCATCGTCGACAATGTCGTGCGCAAGGGCGGCGTCGCCGACGCGACCTCCGACGACCCGACCGTGCGGGCCAGCCGGGAGGTGCTCGAACTGCTGGCGAGCGAGCCGCGGCTCGACGCCACCGCGCTGCAGACCGTCGGCGGAAAGGGTTGGGACGGGTTCGCCTTCGCGGTGGTCGTCGACTGACCGGCGGCCGGGCGTTCAGCCGAAGGCCATGAGGGCGAGCGCCGCCCCGGCCGGATCGGAAATCACCGCCACCCGCGAGGGTCCCGGATTGTCCTGCGGCTCCTGGATGATCTTGCCGCCCCACGCGAGCGCGCGGGCGGCGGTGGTGTCGCAGTCGACGACGTGCATGGTCACACCCCAGAACGGGGCCGGTTCGCCCGGCCGCGCGGCCGCCGCGCCGCCGAATTCGCGACCGCCCGCGGCGGTGGTCAGCGCCTGATACGGCTTGTCGGTGGCGGTTTCCCAGGCGGCGTTGCGGTAGTGCCAGCCCAGCACCTTCGCGTAGTGTGCCATGGCCTCGGCGGGTGCACCGGTCGCGGTGTACTGCACCCACACCGGATTGTTCGGCGCGCCCCAGCGTTCGGTGCCCGGGTGCCCCGTCAGATGCGCCAGTCCGTACCCGGCCCCGGCCGGATCGGCGAGAATCGCGAACTCGAGTTGTCCGGGCACCTCGACCGGTGCGACGAAAACCGTTGCGCCATCGGCCGTCGCGGTCTCGACGGCCGGGCCCAGCTCCGCGACGGCGAAGTAGGGCAACCACGCCGCGGGCCTGGTCGCGCCGTCCGGGGTGGTGGCGCGGGTGATCCCCGCGACCGGGGCGTCGTCCTGGACGAGCGCGGTGTAGTGGCCGAACTCGGGCCCGGTGTCGTGGGCCGACCAGCCGAACAGCGCTCGGTAGAACTCGGCGGTGGCGTCGATATCGGGCGCGGTGACGTCGAACCAGCAGGGCGCGCCGACGGCGAAACCGTGGGGCATGGGTGCCTCTCCTTCGGTGGTGACTGAGCGTGCGACCGTGCGCGGGACGCACGAATGCACGCGGTGCACCACTACCGACGGTGCGGCGCAGCGGAATTCATCGCCCACCCGCGAAGCCGTCGCACAGCGCCTCGAGTCCCGAATACAGCAACTGCTCCGGATCGAGCAGATCGACGCGCCCGGTGCCCTCGAGTGGGCGCAGCGGTGGCGGGGTCGGGAAGCGCGGGTTGCCGTCCAGCAGCGCGCGGAAGCTCGACTCCTCGTGTTCGCCGTCGCGGCGGGCCAGCATGGCGGCGCTCACATTCTGCAGCGCGATGCCCGCGATATAGCTCCATACCGACAGCGACATCCGCGTCGCGTCCCGGGTGTCGTCGGTCACCTCGCCGAAGCCCTCCACCAGCCAGGCCAGGCAGGCCAGGCTCGACGGCCCGAAGTTGTAGCGCGGCACCGCGAAGGTGAACAGCACCCACGGATGTTCGCGATAGAGCCGCCAGTCGATCTCCGCGGCGATGCGCACCCGATCGCGCCAGGTCCAGCCCGGCTCCGGCACCGGATACGGATTGCGCCGCGCGACCTCGTCGGTCATATCCGCCAGCAGGCTGTCCTTGTTCGGGACGTGCCGGTACAGCGACATCGCGCCCACCCCCATCCGCTCGGCGATGCGCCGCATCGACAGGGCGTCCAGCCCGGCCTCGTCGGCCAACTCGATCGCCGTATCCACGATCGCGGTCCGGGTGAGCTTCGGCTCGGTCATCGCAATCTCGCTTTCGTTTTCGCCCCCGCGTGCGTACGCTGTACTCAGCTCTTGACGCGTACGTCGTACGCGCGACGTTCGAAAGGATAGGTGATGACTGGCATCGATACCCGCGAGATCGCGGCCCCTCGGCGTGCCTGGCTGGGCCTGGCGGTGCTGATCCTGCCGGTGTTGCTGGTGTCGATGGACATGTCGGTGCTGTATCTGGCCATGCCGACGCTGACCGAGGCGCTGGCGCCCTCGGCGACCCAGCAGCTGTGGATCCTCGATATCTACGGGTTCCTGATCGCCGGACTGCTGATCACCATGGGCAACCTCGGCGACCGGATCGGGCGGCGCAACATCCTGCTCGCCGGGGCCGCGGTGTTCGGGCTGGCCTCGGTGCTGGCGGCGTTCGCGCCGAGCGCGGAGGTGCTGATCGCGGCCCGGGCGCTGATGGGGCTGGGCGGGGCGACGCTGCTGCCGTCGAGCCTGGCGCTGATCTCGAGCCTGTTCCCGGATCCGCGCACCCGCGGGACGGCCATCGGGATCTGGACCGCGTTCTTCGCCGGTGGTTCGGCCGTCGGGCCGATCCTGGGCGGGGTGTTGCTGCATCAGTTCTGGTGGGGCACGGTGTTCTTGATCAATACGCCGGTGCTGCTGGTACTGCTGGCGTTCGGCCCGTTCGTCCTGCCCGAGCATCGGTCGGGACGGGGACCGCTGGATCTGGTGAGTGTGGTCATGTCGATCGGCGGCATCCTGCCGCTGGTGTACGCGGTGAAACAGGCCGCGGCCGAGGGGATCAACGCCATCGATGCCGTGGCCGGGGTGGTCGGCGTGGTGGTGCTCGTGCTGTTCGTGCGGCGGCAGGGGCAACTGGCCGAGCCGCTGTTGGACCTGTCGCTGTTTCGGCGCGGGCTGTTCTCGGTGGCGATCGGCTCGTCCACGATCGGCATGATGTCGCTGGCCGGGTTGAGCTATCTCACCAGCGTCTATCTGCAGTCGGTGACCGGGCGCGACGCGCTCGGGGCGGCGCTGCTGGGCGTGCCGCAGGCGATCGTGGTGTTCGTCTGCTCGATGAGTGGGGCGCGGATCGCCCGGGTGCTCGGTGTGCGGGCCTCGTTCACGCTGGCGCTGGGCGCGGCGGCGGTGGGCAACCTGATGCTGTTCGGGCTCGGCGTGGACGGCGGGGTCGGCTGGTACGTGGCGGGCTCGACCGTCGCGGGGCTGGGCTACGGCGTGGTGTTCACGCTGGTGTCCGAGGTGTCGGTGTCGTCGGTGCCGCCGGAGCGGGCGGGTTCGGCGGTCGGCATCTCCGAGACGAGTTTCGAACTGGGCAATGCGCTCGGCCTGTCGCTGCTGGGTTCGCTTGCGGCGCTGATCTTCCGGTCCGGCGGCGAGTTCGCCTCGACGCTGGGGGAGACCATCGACCACGCGGGCTCGGACGCCGCTCTCATCCATGCCGCCCGCGAATCCTTCGTGACCGGCATGCACACCGCGACCACCGTCGGCGCGGTACTGCTGGCCGCGATGGCGGTCGTGGCGCTGGTGACCGGACGATCCCGCCCGCAACCCGAGGTGGACGCGGCCGAGTCGGTCCGCGTTCCGGCCGACTGCGCGGCGCACTGAATCCCCGCTGTCGCCCGGTTGGCGTCCGGTCGGAATTCCCGTGCCGGGAACCCGACTCGGACGCGCCGGGAGACGGACGAGGCTGACGCGCGGTTGGATCGGTTGGTGCGAGCGGTGATTCGGGAGGTTTCAGCTCGGGTGCGGGTGGGATCGGTTGTGCTGACGAGGGGATCGGGCCGGGGACCGACGGCTGGGGCGGTTCCGGCGCGAAGATCAACGCGCGGGCCTACAGTCGAGGTGTGAACGACACCACCGGCAATGGGCGGCCACTGGCCGAGCGTGTGGCGACGCGGCTGCTGTATCCGACCTCGCGGCCCCGGGAAAAGGCGCTGCGGGAAGCGGTTTCGGGGCGGGTCGTCCTGGTGACGGGGGCCTCGCACGGGATCGGGAAGGCGACGGTGCGCAAGCTGGGGGCGGCCGGGGCGGTGGTGCTGCTGGTGGCGCGCTCGCGGGCGGATCTCGAGGAGGTGGCCGGGGAGATCACCGCCGCGGGCGGCACGGCGCACGCCTACACCGCCGATCTGTCCGATATGGATGCCACCGAGCGGCTCGGCCGCGACGTGCTCGCGGCGCACGGGCAGGTGGATGTCGTGATCAACAATGCGGGCAAGTCGATTCGGCGTGCGATCGACCACTCCTACGATCGCTTCCACGATTTCACCCGCACCATCGATATCAACTACCTCGGCCCGGTCCGGCTGCTGCTCACCCTGTTGCCGAGCATGCGCGCACGGCGCACGGGACATATCGTCAACATCTCCACCTGGGGCCTGCGCATGCCGCCCGCCCCGCGCTGGGCCGCCTACGGCGCGTCGAAGGCGGCCTTCGACGTGTGGTTACGCACGGTCGCCACCGAAATCGCCAATGACAATGTCACCACCACCTCGGTGTACATGCCGCTGGTGCACACCCGGATGAGCGCGCCGACCAACTTCGGCAGCATGCCGGGACTCACGGCCGAGGAGGCCGCGGACGTGGTGTGCCACGCGGTGGTCGCCAAGCCGGTGGAGATCTCACCGTGGTGGACCGGGCCGCTGCAGGCGTGGGCCGACATCACCCGCGGCCCCAGTCAGCGGTTCATGGCGCGTAATTTCCGCCGCTGAGTCGCCTCCCCTCGGCGCGGCGGCCGGAAACCGCCACATAGGATCGGGGAGTGGTTGACCCGGTGGTGTGGCGATGAGCCTGGCGATGCTGTTGACGCTGGCCGATTCGCGCCTGCCGATCGGCGGTCATGTGCATTCGGGTGGGGTCGAGGAGGCGGTCGCCTCCGGACTGCTGCGGGATGTGGGTTCGGTGGAGGTGTATCTGCGGCGGCGCGTGCGCACCGCCGGTCTGGTAGCGGCATCGCTGGCGGCGGCCGTCTGCGCGGGGGAGTTGCCGGTCGGCCGGGCCGAGGCGGAGGCCGATGCCCGCACGCCCGCACCCGCCGCGCGCGTCGCCTCGCGGGCACAGGGGCGGGGGCTGATGCGATTGGCCAAACAGGTGTGGCCACACCACGATTGGCGGGCCCTGGGGGTCCGGCCGCATCTGTCCACGGTATTCGGTGCGGTCGGCCGGGCGGCCGGGGCGACGCCGGAGCAGATCGCCGGAATCGTCGTGTACACCACCATGACCGGCGCCGCGACGGCCGCGCAGCGGCTGCTGGCGCTGGATCCCGCGGCCGTCGCCGCCTGCACCGTCCGCTTGGCGCGGCTGTGTGACCAGACCGCCGCCGAGGCCGTGAAAGGCCTTGCCGCCCTGTCGGATCCGCTGCAGGACGTGCTCGCCGAGCGGCATGTCGACCGCGATATGCCCCTGTTCGCTTCGTAGAAAGGAATCCCATGCCCCCACATCTGATCGATGGCGAACCGCACGATCACGCCCACGACCGCCCCAAGCGCGAGCGCACCCCCGGCGAGCCGCTGCGGATCGGCATCGGCGGTCCGGTCGGATCGGGTAAGACCGCGCTGGTGGCCGCGCTGTGCCGGCAGCTGCGCGGGGAGCTGTCGCTGGCCGTGCTGACCAACGACATCTACACCACCGAGGACGCCGACTTCCTGCGCCGCCACGCCGTGCTGCCCGACGAGCGCATCACGGCCGTGCAGACCGGCGGCTGCCCGCACACCGCGATCCGCGACGACATCACCGCCAACCTCGACGCCATCGACGATCTGATCGAGGCCAATCCGCCGCTGGATCTGATCCTGGTGGAGTCCGGCGGCGACAATCTCACCGCGACCTTCTCCTCCGGCCTGATCGACGTGCAGATCTTCGTCGTCGACGTCGCGGGCGGCGACAAGGTGCCGCGCAAGGGCGGCCCGGGCGTGACCTTCTCGGATCTGCTGGTCATCAACAAGACCGACCTGGCCCCGCTGGTCGGCGCGGATCTCGCTGTGATGGAACGGGATTCGACAGCCGTGCGCGAGGGCCGTCCGTTCGTGTTCACCTCGCTCACCGAGGATCCGGCCGCGACCCCCGTGCTGACCTGGGTGCGCGAGCAGTTGCGGATCATCGCCGAACAAGACGCGGCTGTTGCGCACTGAACTACGCATTCACGCCCGGGCCGGTGCCCTGCCGCACATCCACGCCACCGGCGGACTGGCGGCGCGGCGCACCGGCCCGGAGACGGTGCATCTGATCGGCACGGCCGCGACACCGCTGGGTGGGGACGAGCTGGATATCGAGATCGTGGTGGAGCCGGGCGCGCGGCTGGCCGTGCGTTCGGTGGCCGCGACCATCGCCCTCCCGGGGCGGGTGACGCGAAAGTCGGTGGCGCACTGGCGCTTCGAGGTGGCCGGCGCGCTGGACTTCGATCCGGAGCCGACGGTGGTCGCAGGTGGCGCGGAGCACGAGACCCGCACCAGCTTGACGCTGGGCGACGACGCGCGCGTGCGGGTGCGTGAGCGCGTGCAGATCGGGCGCACAGGGGAGGACGCCGGCTGGTGGGGCGGCGAATTCGTCGCCGATATCGGCGAGCTGCCGCTGCTGCGGCATCGCCTGGAACTGGGCGCGGAGACGGCGACCGACGACCGGCTCGCGGCGCCGCGCGCCCTGGAAAGTGAACTGCGCTATCCGGACGAGCGTCCGGCGCGAACGACGGGGATGGGCGCGTGCCTGCTGCCATTGGCCGCGGGCGGCACCCTGTTCACGAACACCTCCGCGACGCTGACCGCCTGAGCGGCGGCATTGGCGGCCATCACGGGCACAGCAGCGCCAGCCACGACCCGAGCGATTCGGCGACGAACTCCCATTCCGCCGAGATGGTCTGCAGGAGCGCACGCCACATGGTCATTCGCTTCGTCCTTCGTGTCGGATGTGGTGGAGACGGACCTGCCGATGGGGCGAGGAGCGGACCGCGTCGGCCGCGCTCCCCGCCCCGGACAGCAGGTGGCGCTCAGTCGCCGACCACGCGCGGCGGGGCGTTGAACGAACTGACCGCGCCGACGACGGCACCGGCGGCCGCGCCGACCGCGGCGGCGGGCACGGCGATGACGCCCGCGCCCATGGCGGCTCCCAGGGCGGGGCCCGCGACGACGCCGACCGGCACGAACGGCAGGCCGACGAGCAGGCCGAGGGTGCCGCCGAGGACGCCGCCGGTGAGGGCGAACGGGGATGCCATGGCCATACCGGCGACGGCGCCCATGGCGGCGGTGCCGACCGTCTGCCCGGCGATCCGGTCGGAGCGACTGCGCTCCATGCCGATCGAGTCCAGATAGGTGGCGAGGTTCGCCTCGATCTGGGCGGCCTGATCGTTGATCGTGATGGCCTGTTCGCGGTCCATCCCGGCGGGCACGTCGACCTGGACGTCGCCGAAGCGGAACTTGTTGGGTGGCGGGGCGATCGGCGGCACCGGGGCGACGGGCGCAGGAGGATGCAGCACGCCGACCGGGGCCAGATACGAGCGATCGGGCATGGCCCGCGCCGTCTGAAGGGAACTGTAGGTGTCGTCGGGGATGTTGAGACCCTCGTACGGCTGCACGTTGGGCGCGTCGACGGCGGGCCACTGCCGGGGCGCGTCCTGCGCCGCGGCCGCATTCGGCTCGGCGGGCGCGGCCTGGGCCGTCCCGCTGCCGACGATGGCCAGCACCAGCGGCACCGCGCTCGCCGCGACGGCGGTGCTCATCCGTTGACGGTGCGGATTGGGGGCTCTGTGTTTACCTGCGGCCATAACGACCTTTCTCCATTCGGACTGTCGACGCCCTGCATTCGGACCCGCGGCCGTCCTGGATGGGTGGAAATACGAACCCGTCGAAATGTCTTGGTATTGCGACCAGTTAGCTGAAATCCGGTTGTCGGTGTCCTTTCAGGCTGAGGAGGGCCGGAGTCGCAGTTCGCGACTCCGGCCCGTATCGTCACGCGATCACTCGGCGGTTGCCGCTCTTAAATCAGCGGGAATATCGCTGGCCGGGGCGGGTGCGTCGACGGCCGGGGCGAGATAACCGTGGGTCGCGCCCACCGCCGCGCCGACCGCCGCACCGGCGAGGGCGGCCGGGACCGTGATGATCGCCGCTCCCATCGTCGCTCCCACCGCGGTTACCACGGGCGTGCCCAGCGGCAGCATCGGTATGCCCGCCAGCGTGCCCGCCACGCCGCCCACGACAGCACCCGCGACCGCCAGCGGACTGGCCACCGCCGCACCGACCGCCGCGCCGGCCGCGGCGGTGCCGATCGTCTGGGCGGCAATGCGATCGGAGCGGCTGGGCTCGAATCCGGCCGCGTCCAGCGTGCCCGCCAGCTGCGCCTCGGCCCGGGCGGCGCCGTCGTTGAGGGCCGCGGCGGCCTCGGGCGGCAGCCAGCCCGGAATGTCGACCTGGGTGTCGCCGAAACGCAGCTTGCCCGCCGGGGCCTGGATGGGTGCGACGGTCTCCACCAGGCCCGGATCGGGTAGGTGCAGCCGCTCCACATCCACTCCGGCCAGCGGGGCGCGCTGCGGCTCGGGCCGCGTCCCGATCGGCGAATCGCGTTCGACCAGAGCGGGATCGGCGGATTCGGCCGATGCGGCCCGCGGGGCCGCCACGGCTGACGGCGCTGCGGCAGCCGGGGCGGCCGTAGCGGCAATGGGCGTGGTCTCGTCGACAGGGGTCGTCGCCGCGGCCGAACCACCGGCGGCCACGACGACCAGAACTGGTAAGGCACCGGCCACCACCCCGGTGACAATCCGACGAGGGCGCGAAACCGGGTGAACCGGTTGGCATTTGCCCATGGAGGACCTTTCTATCGAATATCCAACGAACGTCGAACATTCGGACCCGCCCGGCATTCCGGATGGGTCAGATCACCAGGACAATCGAGGAAATTTCAGATGGCCGTGCGGCCCGCCGACGGACTGGGCGTTTGGTTCGCCGCGGATTTGCCTGGCTCGGCGGCATTTTCGCCCAATTCGCCGCGCACCTCGCGCTGTTCGTCCTCGTTACCGTTGAGCGCCTCGAGCGCCAGGCGCGCGAACACCCACTGCTCGGTGGCGGCCATCTGGCCGCGGTTGCGGCCCAGGAACGCCCAGAACCACTGGAAGACGGTGATCACGCGGCTGCGGTAGCCGATCAGGTAGTACAGGTGCAGCACCAGCCAGATGAGCCAGGCGAGGAACCCGCCGAACTCGAGCTTGCCGATCTGGACCACCGCGGAGAACCGCGAGACCGTGGCCATGCTGCCCTTGTTGAAGTAGTGGAAGGGCTTGCGCTGCTCGGGGGTCTGCTTGCCCGCGACCTCGGCCTTGATCTGCTTGGCCGCGTAGGTGGCGCCCTGGATCGCGCCCTGTGCCTGCCCGGGCACGCCCGGCACCGACATGAGGTCGCCGACGACGAAGACGTTCGGATAGCCCTTGATGGTCAGATCGGGCTCCACGATCACGCGCCCGGCGCGGTCGACCTCGGTGCCCTTGGACTGTTCGGCCAGCAGCTTGCCCAGTTCGCTGGCCTGCACACCGGCCGACCACACCTTGCAGGCCGCCTCGATGCGCCGCTGGCTGCCGTCCTTGTCCTTGACGACCACGCCGCGCGCGTCGACATCGGTGACCATGGCGTTGAGCTGGACCTCCACGCCCATCTTCTCGAGCCTGCGCTGCGCGATGCCGCCGAGCTTGGGACCCATCGGCGCGAGCACCGCGCCCGCGCCCTCGAGCAGGATCACCCGGGCGTCGCGCGGATCGATGTTGCGGAAGCACCCGACCAGGGTGCGGTCGGCGAGTTCGGCGATCTGCCCGGCCAATTCGACGCCGGTGGGGCCCGCGCCGACGACCACGAAGGTCATGAACCGGTCGCGCTCCTCCTGGGTCTTGGCGACCTCGGCCTCCTCGAACGAGCCGAGGATGCGGGCGCGCAGCTCGAGCGCGTCGTCGATGGTCTTCATGCCCGGGGCGTAGGTGGCGAACCGATCGTTGCCGAAGTAGGACTGCTGGGCGCCGGTGGCGACGATGAGGCTGTCGAAGGTGGTGACGGTGTCCTCGTTGAGCAGCCGCGAGGTGACCGTCTTGCCGACCAGGTCGATATCGCGCACCTCGCCGAGGATCACCCGGGTGTTGCGGTGTTTGCGCAGCACGATCCGGGTCGCCGGGGCGATCTCACCGGTGGACAGGATGCCGGTGGCCACCTGGTACAGCAGCGGCTGGAACAGGTGGGTGGAGGTCTTGGAGATCAGCACGACATCGACGTCGGCATTCTTCAGATGCTTGCATGCGAACAAGCCGCCGAAGCCGGATCCGATGACCACCACCCGGTGGCGCCGGTTCTCGACAGTCTCTCCCGTCATCTTCGCTCCTCCGCCCCGCCATTTCGACCTACAACGAACCTAACGGTAGTCGGCTTACCCAATTCGAGTCACTTCGACCTTCCCTCGGCGCGTCTTTCAGTCGCGACCTTCCTCCCCATTCCCGCCGGCGCTCTTCTCCGCTATTGCCGCTGGCGCTCCCTCCTCTCTTCCCGCTGGCGCTTCTTCCAGCGGGCCGACGAATCTGTCCGCTCCGGCCGCCTCGAGAGGCGGCCACAGGAAACCGGTCAACCGATCCACGAACTCCCCGCGATCGCGGTCGGCATGCCGCCCCCAGTCCTCGGCCGACATCAGAATCGCCCCCACGGTCGCCGTCGCCCACACCCGCGCGGGCGCGGGGTCGGCGTCGACCGACCGCAGCAGCCGCTCGAACACCGAGGCGGCCCAGTCCGCGACACCGGCGAAGAACGGGCGACGATGTCCGGTCGGATCGTCGGACTGCAACCGCTGCATCAGCAGGTGGTACAGGTTCGGATTGCCGTCGACGAAAAAGCAGATCAGCGCAACCAATTCGCGCAGCAGCGCGCGGCCGGGCAGCGGCCGGGTCAGGACGTCGTCGGCGGCGGCCATGATCGCTTCCACATGCCGCTCGGCGAGCGCGTCGACCAGGGCGGGCAGATCGGGAAAGACCGCGTACACCGCGGTGCGGGCAAATCCGGCCTCGGCGGCGACCTCGGCGACGGTGAGCGGGGTGCCGGTGCGCGCGACGACTCGCTCTGCGGCGTCGAGGATTTCGGCCCGCCGCACCGCCGGATCCGGCGGCGGGCCCGGGGGGCGCCCGCGTGGTCGCGCGGCTGTGTGTCTTGTCACAGCGCCCACTCTACCGGTAAAGTACAGAGTGTACTTTTAGTGGAGGGTGTGGTCATGGTCAGCGTCGACCCCCGTGCCGACCGGGAGAACCTCGGATTTCTCGAGGTCACCGGCCGAGGTCCGATCGATCGGCTGCTGCGGCTGGTCCCCTCCCGCGAACAGGCCCTGGCCACGCCGCGCCCGGGCAGCGGCCTGCGCGCGGTGCGCGGCGATGCGGGGCTGCCCTACCTCGGCCGGTCGCTGCAGTATCTGCGTTGGGGCCCGGCGGAATTGCTGGACCGGTACCACCGCTACGGTCCGGTGTGCTACAGCCCCACCCTGGGCATCGATCACGTCTTCGTGGCCGGACCGCAGGCGATCGACGAGGTGGTGGGCAAGCGCCGCAACGACTTCGGGCAGGGCTGGGACTATTTCATCGGGCCGTTCTTCCGTCGCGGACTGCTGCTGCTCGAGTTCGCCGAGCACATGTTCCATCGGCGGATCATGCAGCAGGCATTCACCCGCGAGCGGCTCGAGGCGCATCTGGCGCATCTGGCCCCCGTGGTGGACGCGGCGATCGATCGCTGGGTGCCCGGTACGCAGCGACGGGTGCGGTTGTATCCGACGATCAAGGATCTGACCCTCGAGCTCGCCGCCGAGACGTTCATGGGGGTGCGGGCCGGTCCGGAGCGGCAGCGCCTCGGCGCGGCATTCCTCGACTGCACCCATGCCGGGCTGGCCATGGTGCGCCATCCGATGCCCGGCGGGGCGTGGCGGGCGGGGCTGCGCGGGCGAAAGGTGCTGGAGGAGTACTTCACTCGCATGATCGCGGCCAAACGCCGTTCGCAAGAGGCCGATTTCTTCTCCGCGCTCTGCCACGCCCGCACCGAGGACGGCGAGATGTTCTCCGATGCCGATGTGGTCAACCACATGATCTTTTTGATCATGGCCGCGCACGACACGACGACCACCACGGCCACGGCGGTCGCCTACTACCTGGGCCGCCACCCCGAGTGGCAGCGGCGGGTGCGCGCCGAGGCGCTGCGGGAGTTCAGCAGTGCGCCGACCATCGCCGATCTGGATCGGCTGCACGATCTGAATCTGGTGATCAAGGAGAGCCTGCGGCTGGTCCCGCCGGTGCCGGGGCTGGTGCGCCGCGCGGTGCGCGACACCGAGATCGCCGGGCACTACATTCCGGCGGGCACCCACGTCGACCTCGCCTACGGCATCAACCACCTGCTGCCCGAACTCTGGTCGCGTCCGGCCCGTTTCGATCCGGAGCGATTCGCCGAGGACCGGCGCGAGGACCGGTCGCACCGGCTGGCCTGGATGCCCTTCGGCGCGGGCGCGCACAAATGCATCGGCATGCACTTCGGCATGTTCGAGGTGAAGGCGATCATCGCAGCGATGGTCCGCGACTACGAATGGCGAATCCCCGACGACTATCTGATGCCGTGGGGATTCACCACGATTCCGTTCCCGCGCGACGGCGCGCCGATGGTTCTGAAACGACGGTGAGTTAGCCGCGTCCGGAGAACAGGATCTCCGCGACTCGGGTGGTGGTTTGCTCGCCGTCGGTGTAGCCGCCCTGGTCGCCGAGGAAGTTCATGATGCCCAGCGTGTAGCGCTCACCGGGACCGGCGAAGCCGACCGAGTTGACCACCCAGCCGCCCTGCTCGTCGGACCAGCCGTTCTTCAGGCCGGGCTGCATGGCCGCGCCCGCGCCCCAGACGCCCCAGTGCTGGTTGGCGTCGACGTGGCGCATGCGGTCGATCAGGTAGGCGCGATCGTCGGGGTGCATGTGGTCGAGCACGTTGTTCATCAGGCGATCGAGATCGGCCGGGGTGCACTGCTGGAAGCCCCAGTCGGGGAACATGCGGTCCGGGGGTGTCGGCTTCGGGTCCAGCGCGGCCATGCCGTTGGCGCGGAAGGCGTTGACGAACGCCTGGCCGTTGTACTTGCGCCAGAGGATGTCGGCGGCATTGTCGTTGGAGGTCGCCAGCATCGACTCCATGAGCGCGCGATCCTCGGGGGTCAGCACGATCGCGCCGACGCGGGCGCGGTTGAGCAGGTCCTCGGCGATGGCGAGCTTGATGGTCGACGCGGTCCAGAAGGGGGTGTCGGCATTGGCGTTGCTGTGCACCGCGCCGGTCACCCGGTCGCGCACGACATAGCCGACGACGCCGGGACGGCTCTTCAAATAGGCGTCCACGCGCTGGATGCGGGCGCTCATATCGCAGTCGAAGCCCTCGGCGCAACCCTGCGTCCGCACCGGGACGGCGGCGGCCGGGCCGGGCTGCAGAGCGGGGGCGCTCGCGAGGAGCACGGCGGCGAAGGCGCAGGCACCTGCGGCCATGCGCGTGGGTCGGGTGGCGCGCGCGGCGCTGCGGGGATAACGCACGGTGGATGACAATAGCAAAAGATCCGGTTTCGCACGTCTTGCCCCGAACCGGCGACCGCGCTGCCCGAATCTCGGACATTGTTGCGGCACAGCGGTTTTCGGACATGCGGCTCAGTGGAAGGCGGCCTGCAGTTCTTCTACGCTGCGGCCGTTGAGCCGGTAGCAGTGTTCGAATGCCTCGGTGTGGCGATCGCGTGGCCAGGAGTGTAGGACGACGGTGCGACCGTAGTGGCGGGAATTGACCAGCTCCCACCGGTCGCCCACTCTGCGGACTGTGAACCCTGATCTGGGTACAAGAGGCATCACCGTCGCTGCCATGAACCGAACCAGCCTTTCGAAAAACGCTTCTCCCGTTACCTCCCCGCAGAGCACTGTGGCACACCGCACCCCGCGCGTCGGTGTGACACGCGGTGGCGAATTGCGGCCAAGTTTTCCGGCGTGGTGTCATGCATGGATTCGATTGTGTTGCTGGAAATTTGGTACTTGTCCGGCAATCCGGTCAAAGCTGTGGTGAACATCTCTTGCTGGGTGATAGCCGATCCCATACCACAAGGTATGTCGGCCGAACGCCGAGTCGTGCCGCGGTTCGGGCCGGCGGAGTTTGTAGGATCGGCCGACGACAAGCAACCACGGGGCATCCGGCCAAGAGGGTATCGAGGGCGACAGCGAGGGGAGCGAAGCGGCCGATGGCGCTGCACATCCACCGGGCCGAGCGAGCGGAGACGCTCGCCGACGGGCTCGCGGCGGTGCTGGCGCACCCGCTGGACGATCCGTTCGCCGTCGAGGTGGTCGCCGTACCGGCCAAGGGCGTCGAGCGCTGGCTCAATCAGCGGCTCGCCGGGGTGCTGGGCGCGGTTGCGGGGGACGGGGTTTCGGCGAATATCGCCTTCCCCACCCCCGCGGCGCTGGTGGCGGGCATTCTCGCCGAGGCGACCGGCATCCCCGCCGATGAGGACCCGTGGGTCCCCGGCCGCCTGGTCTGGACCCTGCTGCGGGTGATCGACGCCGCCCTCACCGAACCCTGGGCCGCCCTGCTCGCGCGCCACCTCGGCGCCGACGCGCCCGGCCGCACCCACCGCGCGGGTCGCCGCTACGCCACCGCCGCCCGCCTCGCGGCCCTCTTCGACGGCTACGCCACTCAACGCCCGACCCTGCTCATCGACTGGTCCGCGGGCCACGACACCGACGGCTGCGGCCACCCCCTCCCCGAAGACCTGCGCTGGCAACCCGAACTCTTCCGCCGCCTGCGCACCGAACTCGCCACCCCCAGCCCCGCCGAACGCCTCCCCGTCGCCTGCGCCCGCCTGCGCACCGCCTCCGCGACCCTCGCTCTGCCCCAACGAATTTCCCTGTTCGGCCTCACTCGCCTCACCACCGACCAACTGGCGGTCCTCGCCGCGGTGGCCGAACACCGCGACGTCCACCTGTGGCTGCCCCACCCGAGCCCGGCCCTGTGGGCGAAGCTGGGCACGCCTCTCGATTCCCCCGTCTCTGCGGCCTCCCGCGATTCCTCCGTCTCGGCAACCTGCCTCGATTCCCCTGCCCGGACGAAGTCCGGACCGGGGGCGTCCGTTCCCCGAGCCGCGGACGGCAGTGCGCTTCGGGTGGCGCATCCGCTGCTGGCGGCGCTGGGGCGCGACGTTCGGGAATTGCAGGTGCGGTTGGGGGAGGTCGGGGAGGCTGTCGACACCCACCATGGTGGGGGTGAAAGCTCCTCTCGCACGTTGCTTTCCGAACTGCAGGCCGGGATTCGGGACGATCGGTGGCCGCCCGAGGCGGACGCGGGGCTTGCCGATGGCAGTGTGCGGGTGCATTCCTGTCATGGGCCCGCGCGGCAGGTCGAGGTGTTGCGGGATGTGCTGCTGGGGATCTTCGCGGCGGATCCGACGGTGCAGCCGCGCGATGTGGTCGTGCTGTGCCCGGATGTGGAGAACTACGGGCCGCTGGTGCGGGCGGCGTTCGGACATTGGCAGGTCGAGTCGGGGGGTGGGCCGGGGCATCCGGCGCACGGGTTGCGGGTGCGGATGGCGGATCGGTCCTCCGGGGAGGGCAATCCGGTGCTGGGGGTGCTCGGGGATCTGCTGGGGCTGGCCGACGGGCGGGTGACGATTACGCAGGTGCTCGATCTCGCGTCGGCCGAACCGGTGCGGCTGCGCTGCGGGCTCGACGAGGACGATATCGAGCGGCTGCGGGAGTGGGCCGCCGAGACCGGGGCGCGCTGGGGGATCGGGCAGCGGCAGCGGCAGGCGTTCGGGCTGGGGGAGTTCGCGCAGAACACGCTCAACGCGGCCGTCGACCGCATCCTGCTGGGCGTCGCGGCGGGCGAATCCTCCGAGGACTGGCTGGATCTGGCGCTGCCGCTGGAAGACGTCGACTCGGCCGATGTGGATCTGGCCGGTCGGTTCGCGGAATTCACCGATCGGCTCGCGGTGATCGTGCGCGACCTGCGCGGGCCCACTCCCGCCGAGCCGTCGGGGTCGCAGCGTCCGGCGCACGAGTGGGCGCAGGTGCTGGGGCGGGCGCTGGATCTGCTCACCGACACCACCTACGCGCAGTCCTGGCAGGGTGTCGAGGCGCGCCGCGAGGTGGCCGCCGCGCTGGAGCATGCGGGCTCGGTTCCCCTGCGGCTGCCCGATATCGGGGCGCTGCTGCGCGATCGGCTGGCCGGGCGCAGCGCACGCGCCAACTTCCGTACCGGTGAGCTGACCGTGTGCACGCTGGCCCCGCTGCGGTCGGTGCCGCACCGGGTGGTGGTGCTGCTGGGGCTCGACGACGAGGTGTTCCCCCGGGCAAGCGGCATCGACGGCGACGACGTGCTCTCGCGCGAACCCCTGGTCGGTGAACGCGATCCGCGCGGGGAGGACCGGCAGCTGCTGCTCGATGCGATCATGGCGGCGCGGGAGCGCCTCGTGGTGCTGCATACCGGCGCCGATCCGGTGACCGGTGCGCATCGCCCGCCCGCCATTCCGGTGGCCGAACTGCTCGATACGCTGCGGGCGCTGACCGGTTCGCTGGACGGTGTGGTCGTCCGGCATCCGTTGCAGCCGTTCGATATTCGCAACTTCGATGCGGCCGAGCCGTTCAGCTTCGACGCCGTCGCGCTGGCGGGTGCGCGGGCCGCGACCGGTCCGATCGAGCCGCAGCCGCGGTTCCTGCCGGGGCCGCTGGCCGCGCCCGCGCGGGTGGATGTCGAACTGGCGGAGCTGATCTCGTTCGCCGAACATCCGGTGCGCGCCTTCCTGTGGCAGCGCCTGGGCATTCGGGTGCCCGAGGAAGAGGAGGAGATCGACGAGCGGCTGCCCATCGAGCTGGACGGGCTGACCAAGTGGAATATGGGCGAGCGCATGCTGGCCGCCCGCCTGACCGGTGCGGATCCGGCGGCGCTGCGGGCGGCCGAGTGGCGGCGCGGCACGCTGCCGCCGTTCGGCCTGGGCGCGGCGGTGCTCGACGAGGTGGAGAACACCGTCGACCGCCTCGTGCGGGTGGCCCGGCCGATCCACGAACTGCCTTCTCGCACACTGGATATCGCCGTGGACCTCGGTGACGGGCGGCTGCTCAGCGGTACGGTGCCCGATGTGCACGACGACGCGGTGGTGCGCACCACCTTCTCCCGGCTCGCGCCCAAACATCGCATCGCCGCCTGGGTGCGCCTGCTCGCCCTGGCCGCGACCGAGCGCAATCAGGGCTGGCGCGCGATCACCATCGGGCGCGGCAAATTCAACCGCCCCGCCTGGCGCTCCATCCTCTCCGCCCCCAATGCCGCCGCGGCCCAAGCCATCCTGCGCGACCTGGCCGAGCTGCGCGACGAGGGCCTGATCGAACCGCTGCCGATCACCCCCACCGCCACCGCCGTCTACGCCGAACGCCGCTGCCAGGGCGCGAGCATCGACGACGCCCGCCTGGCCGCCGAGCAGGAATTCCTCGGCGGACCCAACGGCCCCAAGGCATTCGGCGACCACACCGACCGCTATCTGCGCTACGTCTGGGGTCCGTCCCCTCGCCTCGACACCCTCGACACCCCGCTCACCGACCCCGACCCGTCCGGCGAAACCACCCGCTTCGGCTCCCTCGCCCGCCGCCTGTGGAACCCGTTGCTGGCCAACGAATCCCAGGGGCAGCCATGACCGACGAACTCTTCTCCGTCACCGACCTGGAGCCCACCCGCCCCAAACGCCGCCGCCCCGTCGAACCGGCCATCCGCCACACCCGCCCGGAGCCGGAGACGACGGACCTGCTGTCGTTCGCCGATGCGGCCGATCGAGACGTGACCTGCGCCCGCGAGGAATCGAGCCCCACGGCTGGGGCGGTCGTCGGCATCGAGCGCCCGGCCGTGGCCGAGAGCGAGATCGGGGGCGAAACCGCGGCGGTGGGTCCCGCCGCGGCCGGGAACGAGGATGCGGCCGCACGTAGTGCGGTGGCCGCCGTGGAAGATGCGGCGGTGCAGGAGGTTTCGCTCGAGGGGGAGCGCACGTCGAGCGGGGCGTTCGAGTTGTGTGGGCCGTTGCCGACCGGGACGACCGTGTTGGAGGCCAGTGCGGGGACCGGGAAGACGTA
Source organism: Nocardia sp. CDC159 (assembly GCF_023740735.1). GTDB lineage: Bacteria > Actinomycetota > Actinomycetes > Mycobacteriales > Mycobacteriaceae > Nocardia > Nocardia pulmonis. The sequence continues at coordinate 377,094 of NZ_JAMRXH010000001.1, read as the reverse complement.
TGCGATCGTCGGGCTGGCGGTGCGGTTCGTGGCCGAGGTGGGGGTGAAGGTTTCGGAGTTGTTGCTGGTGACGTTCAGTAGGGCGGCCACGCAGGAGTTGCGGGAGCGGACTCGGGAGCGGTTCGTGGCCGTGGCGGCGGGGCTGGGGGATCCGGTGGCGGCTCGGGAGAGCAAGGACGAGTTGATTAGGCATCTGGCGCGGGGGGAGGCGGCGCAGGTCGAGCGGCGGCGGGGGCGGCTGGTGGCGGCGTTGTCGGATTTCGATTCGGGGACGATCGCGACGACGCACAGTTTCTGTCAGCGGATGCTCGATGAGCTCGGGCTGGCGGGAGAGCACGATCCGGGGGTGCGGCTGGTCGACGGGATCGAGGATCTGGTGGCGACCGTGGTCGACGATCTGTACCTGGCGCGGTACGCGCGCGGGGGCGCGCCGTTGTCGCTGAAGGAGGCGCATCAGCTGGCGGCGGCGGCGGTGGGGGATCGGCACGCGCGGCTGGTGCCCGATGCGGAGATCGGCGATCACCCGGCCGCCGAGCGGGTCGCGTTCGCGCTGGCCGTGCGGGTGGAAACCGAACGGCGCAAACGGCTTTCGGGTGTTCGTGACTTCGACGATCTGCTGGTCCTGCTGCACGAGGCGCTGGCCGATCCGGTGCACGGCGAGCGCGCCTGCCGCCGCATTCGCGATCGCTACCGGGTGGCGCTGGTCGACGAGTTCCAGGACACCGATCCGCTGCAGTGGGACATCCTGCGCCGCTCCTTCCACGGGCACGCCACCCTGGTCCTGGTCGGCGATCCCAAACAGGCCATCTACGCCTTCCGCGGTGCGGAGGTGCTCAGCTATCTCGACGCCGTCGCGCACGCCGACGCCCGCCGCGAACTCACCACCAACCGCCGCAGCGACGCCGGACTGCTCGCCGCGCTCGACCACGTCATGGGCGGTGCGGCCCTGGGGCACAAGGAGATCACCGTCGCCCCCGTGCACGCGGTGCGCCCGCGGTCCCGCCTCGACGGCTCGGCCGAGCCACAGCCTCCGTTGCGGCTGCGGTGTTTCCGGCGCAGCGGCGCGGGCCCGCTCAACGGCGCGGGCTTCCCGGCCGTGGGCCGTCAGCGTTCCCGCGTCGCCGAGGATCTGGCCGCCGATATCGTCCGCCTGCTCGACTCGGGCACCCGCATCGACGACCGCCCGCTCGGCCCCGGCGATATCGCGGTGCTGGTGCGCACCCGATCCCAGATCGAGGTCGTCCGCTCGGCCCTGGACCGGGTGGGCGTCGCCTCGGTACTCGCCGGTGGCGCCAGCGTTTTCGCCACCCAGAGCGCCACCGACTGGCTGTGGCTGCTGCGCGCGCTGGAACAACCGCACCGCGCCGACCGCGTCCGACTGGCCGCCGCGACCCCGCTGCTGGGCCTGTCCGCGGCCGAGATCGATTCCGGCGGCGCCGATCTGGTGGGAAGACTCAGCGCGCAACTGCGCGAATCGGCCCGCCTGTTCGCCCGCGCCGGATTCGCCGCCGTCTTCGAAAAGCTTTCCGCCGAAACGCGGTTGGCCCCGCGCCTGCTCGCGGTCGCGGGCGGCGAACGCCGCCTCACCGACCTGCGCCACATCGCCCAGCTCCTCGATCAGGTGGCGCTGCGCGAATCGCTGGGCCTGACCGCGCTGACCCGCTGGCTGGCCGATCGCGTGCGAGATCCCGCCTCCGGCAGCGTCTCCGACCGCAGCCGCCGCCTGGACCGCGACGCCGCCGCCGTGCAGATCGCGACCGTGCACGCCAGCAAGGGACTGGAGTTCCCGGTGGTGTATCTGCCGTTCGCCTGGGACAGCGCCAAGAACCCCAATCCGGCCACACTGCTGTTCCACGACGGCCCCGACCGCGTGCTCGACGTCGGCGGCCCGGAGGCCCCCGGCTACGCCGAGCGCAAACGCCGCTGCGAGGCCGAGGAGTCGGGCGAGGAACTGCGGCTGCTGTATGTGGCCCTCACCCGCGCGCAGTGCCAGGTGGTGGCGTGGTGGGCGCCCGCCTACGGCACCACCTTCGCACCGCTGCACCGCATGATCCTGGGCCGTCTGCCCGGCAGCGCCGAGGTGCCCGCCCGGGCGGAGGTGCCGCTGGACGAGGCCGTGGCCGAACAGCTTTCGGCCTGGGCAGCCGCCGCGCCGGACGTGGTCGCCGTGGAGGAGGTACGCAAGATCGCGCCCGTGCGGCCGCGCTGGGACCTCGACCGCACCGAGGTCGGCGAGCTCGCCGCGGCCCGCTTCGAGCGCGCCGTCGACCACGACTGGCGTCGCACCTCCTACTCCGCGCTCACCGCCGCCGCCCACGAGGTGCACACCCCCGAACCCGACGAAACTCCCGGCAGTTCCGACGAACCCGCGGCCCCGGCCGCCGATCTCGCCGACGATCTCGAATTCACCGGCGCCGCACCGTCGTTGATGAACGATCTGCCCTACGGTGCGGAGTTCGGCACCCTGGTGCACGGCGTGCTCGAGCGCGTCGACACCGACGCACCGGACCTGGCCGCCGAGGTGTACACCCGCTGCGCGCACGCGATCGAGGAACTGCTCGCCGATATCGACCCGCACGCGCTGAGCGCGGCACTGCTCGCCGTGCTGCGCACCCCGATCGGCAGTGGCGCCCTGGCCGATATCGCCACCCGCGACCGGCTCAACGAGCTCGACTTCGAACTGCCGCTGGCCGGTGGCGACACCCCGGTCGCCGAGCGAATCACGCTGCGCCGCATCGCCGATCTGCTGCGCGCCCACCTGCCCGCCGACGACCCGTTCGCCGGCTACGCCGACCATGTCGACGCCCTCGACGATCTGCCCCTGCGCGGCTATCTGACCGGCAGCATCGACGCCGTCCTGCGCGTGGCGGGGCCGCGCTTCGTGGTGGTCGACTACAAGACCAACCGCCTGGGCGCCGGCGATCTCACCGTCGCGCACTACACCCGCGACCGCATGGCCGCGGAAATGATGCGCTCGCACTATCCGCTGCAGGCCATCCTGTATTCGGCCGCGCTGCACCGCTTCCTGCGCTGGCGGCTGCCGGACTACGATCCGGCCCGGCATCTCGGCGGCATCCGCTACCTGTTCGTACGCGGCATGATCGGACCCGAAACACCACCCGGCTGCGGCGTATTCGACTGGGACCCGCCCGTGGCCCTGGTCGAGGATCTGTCCCGACTGCTGGCCGGGCAGGTGGCGCCGTGACCTCGATCCAATTGGCGCAGCGGGCAACCGGGCTGCTGCGCACATTCAACGCGGCCGGAATCCTGTCGGCGGCCGATGTGCACGTCGCGCTGCGCCTGGGCCGGTTGGGGCGCGAGGATTGCGAGGCGGTGCTGCTGGCCACCGCTCTCGCGGTGCGCGCGGTGCGCTCGGGATCGGTATGCCTGGAACTGCCGCGCATGCACGATATCGGCGTGGACGGCGAGGGATTCGACGCCGACGACCCCGAGGCCATCGATCCCGCGACGCTGCCGTGGCCGGAGGTGGACGCGGTGCTCACCGCGCTGCGCGCCAGCCCGCTGGTACAGGGCAGCCCGGCCGGACCGCTGCGCCCGCTGCGGCTGGTCGAACCCGAGGGCGGCGCGCCGCTGCTGTACCTGGACCGGTACTACCGCCAGGAGCAGACGATCCGCGACGCGCTGACCGCACGCGCGGCGACGCATCCGCTGATCGACCCGAAAACCGTTCGCGAGCAACTGGATCGGCTCTTCCCGGATTCGCATCGCCCCGGCGAGCCGCCGGACCGGCAGCGGGTGGCGGCCGCGCTGGCCGCGACGCACTGGACCACCGTCGTCGCGGGCGGCCCGGGCACCGGCAAGACCCACACCATCGCCCGCATCCTGGCGCTGCTGGTCGCCCTGCAGCGCGCGGTGCCCGGCGCGCCCGCCCCGCGCATCGCGCTGGCCGCCCCCACCGGCAAGGCGGCCGCCCGCCTGCAGGAATCGGTGCGCGAGCAGGCCGCGGGCCTGGACCTGCCGGAACTGACCGCGGCCACCCTGCACCGCCTGCTGGGCTGGCAGCGCGGCGGACCCACCCGATTTCGCCACCACGAGTTCAACCGGCTGCCCTACGACGTCATCGTCATCGACGAGACCTCGATGGTCTCGCTGACCATGATGAGCCGCCTGCTGCCCGCCGTCCGGTCCGACACCCGGCTGGTGCTGGTGGGCGATCCGGATCAGCTGGCATCGGTGGACGCCGGTGCGGTGCTCGCCGATCTGGTGGCCGGACCCGTTGTGGGCCAGCCGAATCCGCTGCTCGACCAGGTCCTGGGCGAGGACGCCGCGGCCGCGGCGCACCCCGACGCGCTCACCGCCAGGGAACGGGATCGGTTGCGCGGGGGCATCATTCGGCTCACCCGGGGTCGTCGCTTCGGCGGCCGCATCGCCGAACTGGCGGTGGCGGTGCGGGCGGGCGATGCCGACACCGCGCTGGCGCTGCTGGCCGAGGGCGGCGCGGAACTGTCGCTGTGTGATCCGGACGAGGTCGCCGATGTGCGCGCCGACGTCGTCCGGGCGGCCCGCGATTCGACAGCGGCGGCCGAGCGGGGCGAGGCCGCCGCGGCGCTGGCGGCGATGGAATCGCATCGGCTGCTGTGCGCGCACCGGCAGGGTCAGTTCGGCGTGGAACGCTGGGACCGGCTGGCGGCGGGCTGGGTGGCCGCGGCGGGTATCGGCGTCGATGCCGGTGCGGGACAGTGGTTCGCGGGCCAGCCGCTGCTGGTCACCGCCAACGATCACGAGGCGCGCATCTACAACGGCGATACCGGTGTGATCGTGCGCGCCGGCGACGGCACGCTGCGCGCGGCGCTGCAGCGCGGCAGCGAACCGTATCTGGTGCATCCCACCCAGTTCCCGGGCGTCACGACGGTGTACGCCATGACGATTCACCGCAGCCAGGGCAGCCAGTACGGCACGGTCTCGGTGGTGCTGCCGGGCGCGGAGTCGACGCTGCTGACGCGGGAACTGCTGTACACGGCCATCACCCGCGCCCGCCACCGGGTGCGGGTCATCGGCACCGAGGACGCCATTCGGGCCGGAATCGGGCGGCGCGTGCTGCGCGCGAGCGGATTGCGCACGTAGTCGGCAATCCGTGCCGGAGCGCATATGCGGATGGTTAGGCTGGAAGCAGGGGTACCGGTCGGATCTACGAGAGATCGAGGGTTCGGAGCATGACCAGTGCGATGGAGCACGTCGATGTGCTCATTGTCGGTGCGGGGCTGTCCGGAATCGGCGCCGCGCATCATCTGCAGGACGCCTTTCCGGGCCGGACGTACACGATCCTCGAGGCCCGCGACGCCATCGGCGGGACGTGGGACCTGTTCCGCTATCCGGGGATTCGCTCCGATTCGGACATGTTCACCCTGGGCTACCGATTCCGCCCCTGGCTGGGCGAGAAGGCGATCGCCGACGGGGCGTCGATCCTGGACTACGTGCGCCGGACCGCCGCCGAGGCGGGTATCGACCGGCACATCCGCTTCGGCCATCGCGTCGAGCGGGCGGACTGGTCCTCCGACGACCAGCACTGGACCGTGACGGCCCGGCGGACCGACACCGGTGACACCATCACGCTGACGGCCGCCTTCCTGTTCTGCTGTTCGGGCTACTACCGCTACGACCAGGGCTACACCCCGGAATTCGCCGGGCGCGACCGCTTCGCGGGCCCGATCGTGCATCCGCAGCACTGGCCCGAGGATCTCGAGGTCGACGGGAAGCGGGTGGTGATCATCGGCTCCGGCGCGACCGCGGTCACCCTGGGGCCCGCGCTGACCGAACTCGGCGCGCATGTGACGATGGTGCAGCGCTCGCCGTCCTATGTGCTGTCGGTACCGACTCGCGACGATTTCGCCGATCGGGTCCGCCGGATGCTGCCCACCCGCCTCGCCTATACGCTGGCGCGGGCGAAGAACATCGCGGTCACCACCGCGATCTACCAACTGTCGCAACGGCGTCCGCAGCGGATGCGGGCCTGGATTCGCGGGTTGCAGGAGCGCTGGCTGCCCGAGGGATACGATATCGACACCCACTTCAATCCCCGCTACAACCCGTGGGATCAGCGGATGTGCCTGGTGCCGGGTGGCGATCTGTTCCGCGCCATCCGCAAGGGCAAGCTGGACATGGTCACCGACGAGATCGAGACCTTCACCGAATCCGGCCTGACGCTGGCCTCCGGAGCCGAGGTCGACGCCGAGATCATCGTCACCGCAACGGGTCTGGATCTGCTCATCTTCGGCGGCATCGAGCTGAGCGTGGACGGCGCTCCGGTCGACGTCCACGCGGCCATGGCCTATCGCGCGATGATGCTGTCGGATGTGCCGAATTTCGCCTACATCATCGGCTACACGAACGCCTCCTGGACGCTGAAGGCGGATCTGGTGTGCGAGTACGTGGTCCGGCTGCTGCGCCATATGGACGCGCACGGGTACGGCGCGGTCACCCCCGTGCGCGACGAATCCGTCGGCGCCACACCGTTTCTGCCGAATTTCAGTGCCGGATACGTGCTGCGCGCCGCCGACCGGTTCCCGATCGCCGGTGACCGCAAGCCCTGGCAGCTGCACATGAACTATCTGCGTGACCTGCCCGGCTTCCGCTACGGCCGCATCGCCGACCGTGCGCTGCGATTCACTCCCGCCCGCGCGCGGGCGGCGGCGCGCACCGCGAGTTAGCCGGTGCCCTCGAAGATTCCCGGAATCGTCAGGGCCAGTTCGACATCCTCCCGGCGGCCCAGGGTGACCAGCACGCTGCGGATCATGGTCAGGCGCGCGGCGGCCAGCTCCGCCGGCGCGGGGTCGGCGGCCGACAGCCGGTAGACCACGAATTCGCAGACCTGCAGGGCGGTGTCGAGATCGAGCGTCGCGGGCGCGGGACGCCCGAGTTCGGCGAATTTGGCGCGCACCAGCGCCCGGATATCGTCGAAGGCCTGCTCCCGGTAGGCCGATACCGGTGAGGCCGGATCGTGCAGTTCGGCGAAGACCGGCCGCAGCATCGGGCCGTGCCCGCGCGCCCAGTCCAGATACGCGTCGATGAGGCCGATGCCCAACCGCACCGGCTCGTCCGAACCGGCCAACGCCGCCCGGATCCCGCCGACCAGGCCCTCGTTGGACGCGGTGAGCAGCGCGTGCAGCGGCTCCTCGGCGTTACCGAAATAGCGGTAGAACGTCGGGCGGGACAGGCCCGCGCGGTCGATGATGCGGGCCACGCTCAGCCCGCGCGAGCCGTGCTCGGTGAACACCGCGGCCGCTGCCAGCACGATCTTGGCGCGCACCTCGTCGGCCTGCTCGGGCGTCTGGGGTGGTCGGCCGCGGCGCGGACTGTGCGAAGTGACCACCGCATCGCCCGGCATCTGTGGATCCTCCTCGACGTCTTGACAGAGCCTGTGCTCCCGATATTAATCTAACATCGGTGTTAAGCTAACACTGGTGTTCAATAAATTGAACGCCTGGACCGAGAGGGCCGACAATGACGACCGCCCCACATCCGGCCCCGGCCGACGCGCTACCGCGTCCGCTGGTGCAGTCCCTGCTCGCGCACGCCGTGGCCGGGGGCGCGCCAGCGGTGGAGATCCTCGCCCCGGCCACCGGCCGCCCGATCGCGGAGCTGCCGCAGTCCTCGGCCGCCGATATCGAGCGGGCCTTCGACACCGCCCGGCGCGCACAGCGCGAGTGGGCGAAAGTGCCGCTGCGCGAACGTATTTCGATCCTGCGCCGATTCCACGATCTGGTGCTGGCCGAGCAGGACGCCATCCTCGACATCGTGCAGCTCGAGACCGGCAAGTCGCGTGTGCACGCCTTCGACGAGGTGGGCGATGTGGCGGTGAACGCGCGCTACTACGCGGCCGCGGCGGAGAAGTTGCTGGCCACGCGCACCCCGCGCGGTGTGCTGCCGGTGCTCACCCGGGTGGAGGTCCGGCACCGGCCCAAGGGCGTGGTCGCGGTCATCTCGCCGTGGAACTACCCGCTGGCCCTGGCCGCCTCGGACGCGCTGCCCGCACTGGTCGCGGGCAATGCCGTGGTGGCCCGCCCGGACAATCAGACCGCGCTGACCGCGCTGTGGGCCATCGACGCGGCGCGCCGCGCGGGGCTGCCGGCGGGTTTATGGCAGGCGGTGCTCGGGCGCGGTTCGGTGATCGGTGGCGAGGTGATCGGGCGGGCCGACTACGTCGACTACACCGGCTCGAGCGCGACCGGGCGCACCATCGCACGGCAGGCCGGTGAGCGGCTGATCGGATACTCGCTCGAATTGGGCGGTAAGAATCCGCTGCTGGTGCTGGACGACGCCGATGTGTCCGGCGCGGCGCGGATCGCGGTGCGGGCGTGTTTCGCCTCGGCGGGGCAGCTGTGCGAGTCGATCGAGCGAATCTATGTGCACGACAGCGTGTACGAGCGGTTCGTCGGCGAATTCGTCAACCGGACAAGGGGATTGCGGCTGGGCTCGGCGCTGGACTACTCCTACGAGATGGGATCGCTGACCTTCCCGCGCCAGATCGACACGGTCACGGCGCATGTCGAGGATGCGGTCGCCAAGGGCGCGACCGTGCTCGCCGGAGGGCGGGCGCGACCGGATCTGGGTCCGTACTTCTACGAGCCGACCATTCTCGAGGGCGTGCGCGCGGGCATGACGGTGTACCGCGAGGAGACCTTCGGACCGGTGGTGTCGGTGTATCGGGTGCACAGCGACGAGGAGGCGGTCGAGCAGGCCAACGACACCGCCTACGGCCTCAATGCCAGTGTGTGGAGCCGGGATACGGCCCGCGCCCGCGCGGTCGCCGCGCGCATCCGGGCCGGTTCGGTGAATGTGAACGAGGGTTTCATCGCCGCCTGGGGCAGTGTGGCCGCCCCGTCGGGCGGGCTGGGGATCTCCGGCAACGGGCGGCGCCACGGCCCGGAGGGGCTGCTGAAGTATGTCGACACCCAAACGATCGCCGTGCAGCGGGCGGTGCCGATCGCGCCGCTGCCCGGCATGTCCGAGGCGTTGTGGGCCAAGACGATGACGCTGTACTTCGGTGTGATGAAGGCGTTGCGGCAGAAGTGATGTCGCGTTGGGAAAGGATGCGGGTATGGACACGGTAGCCGGTAGGACGGTGTTGATCACCGGTGCCGCGATGGGGCTCGGCAAGTCCTTCGCCGAGCAGGCGGTGCGCGAGCGGGCGGCCGATGTGGTGCTGTGGGACGTGAACGACAAGGCGTTGAAGGAGACCGCGGCCGAGCTGGAGGCCGTGGGCGGCAGCCGGATCCACGCGTATGTGGTGGACGTGTCGGATCGGGACGCGATCGCCGCCGCGGCGGCCACGGTGCGTTCCGAGGTCGGTGACGTCGATGTGCTGATCAACAACGCGGGCATCGTGCGCGGCAACGGCTACTTCTGGGAGACCACCGATCGCGCCGACATCGACAAGACCATGGCGATCAATTCCCTTGCCCCGATGTACATCACGCTGGAATTCCTGCCCGCCATGGTCTCCCGCCGCACCCCGGCGCGGGTGCTCAATGTCGCCTCCTCCGCGGGTCTGGTGTCCAATCCGCGCATGAGTGTCTACGCCGCCTCCAAATGGGCGGCGCTGGGCTGGTCGGATTCGGTGCGCCTGGAGCTCGAGCAGTCCGGCAACGACCACGTGAAGGTCACCACCTTCTGCCCGACCTACATCAACACCGGAATGTTCGAGGGCGCCAAGGGCTTTCTGTTCACGCCGATCATCGAGCAGGACGAGGCCGTCGGCACCGCCTGGGCGGAGATGAAGAAGGGGGCGGCCCTGGTGGTGATGCCGTGGACGTCCCGGCTCAACCGTGCCATCTCCGGCCTGCTGCCCCTGAGAATTCGCGACTTCTATCTGAACGCGGTCGGGGTGTACCACTCGATGGACGAATTCACCGGCCGGAAGCGGTGATTCGGGTTCCGATGACGACGGTGGCGTAGCCTTCGTCGGATTCGGCGATGGTCGGGGTCAGGCCGTGGTCGGTGAAAACGCGCGCGGCCGTGGGCGCCTGGGTCCGGCTCGTCTCGACGAACAGATGACCGCCCGGCGCGAGCCAGTGCGCTGCCTCGGCGGCGACCCGGCGGACGACATCCAGGCCGTCGGTGCCGCCGTCGAGGGCCGAGCGCGGCTCGTGCTCGCGTGCCTCGGGCGGCATGTGGGACACCTCCTCGGTCGGGACGTACGGGGTGTTGGCCAGCAGCAGGGTGATTCGGCCCGCCTGGTCGGCGGGCAACGGCGCGAACAGATCACCGTGGCACACGGTCGCGTCGAATCGGGCGAGATTGCGGCGGGCACACGCGACGGCGGCGGGTTCGATATCCGCGGCGACGAGTTCGACCGGGATCCGCGCGGCGGTGAGCTCCGTCGCCACCGCGAGGCCGAGCGCGCCCGAACCGCAGCACAGGTCGAGGACCACGGCCGGGGCGCAGGCGCGGGAGACCGCCTGCTCGACCAGGAATTCGGTGCGCCGCCGCGGCACGAACACCCCGGGCGCGACCGCGACCCGCAGTCCGCGAAACTCCGCCCAGCCCAGCAGATGTTCCAGCGGAACGCCGCGGATGCGCTGGGCCACCAGATCCTCCAGCTCCGCCTCGGACGAGGCCGCCGCCGTCAGCAGGTGGGCCTCGTCCTCGGCGAAGACGCAGCCCACCGCGCGCAGCCGCGCGACCAGGGAGTCGATATCGGGAGCGATCACCGGCCCATTGTCCGGACCGGCGCGCCCACGGCCAAGCCGATTACCGGGCGGCCGGGAGCAGGAAGGTCCGGGTGGCGTCGAGATAGATGCCGCGCTGGGCCGCGCGGTTCGGCGGCGGGAGCTGGGTGATGATCTGGTCCAACGATGTCGTCGCACCGACCACGCGGGTGCCGGCGACGATGAAATCGGCGACCGCGCGGCGGATGTGGTTGGGGGAGGTCACCACCACCGCGCTGTCGGCCCCGGCCGCGCGCAGCATGCGGGTACCGAACAGGGCGTTCTGCACCGTCGAATTGGCGCGCTCCTCGACGTGGATGCGCTCGGCCGGAATGCCGTGGCCGATCAGCCAGCCCGCCATCGCGGCGGCCTCGGAGACGCCGCCCTGCGGATTGCCACCGGTCACCACGACCGGCGCCCAGGGCGCGGCGATTGCCTGCACCCAGGCGGCGGTGAGCCGCCCCACCAGCTCCGGGCGCATGGTGCCGTCGGGCAGCAGGCCGTAGCCGAGCACCACGATGCCGGTGTGCGGGCCGATCAGGGCGGGCAGCGGATTGGGCAGGGTGCCGACGGCCGCGGCGATCGCGCCGAGCACCGTGCGGGTGCCCTCGGCCATGCGCGCGTCGAGCCCGCCGAGGCGGGTGAGCGCGACCTCGCGGGTGATCACGTCACCGGTGTAATCCGACCAGATGGCCTGTAGGGCGAGCGCCTGCGTATCGGTGGGGTCCTGCACGAGCAGCCGCCCCAGCGCGGCCAGGCCCGCGGATTCGTTGCCGTCGAGGAAGTTGGTCTGGGCGGCGTTGTAGAGGGGAGCGAGGGATTCGGCGGCCGCGTTCGGCGCGAGCGGCCCGGCGAGGGCGAGCGCGGCGGAGGAGGCCGCGACCAGATATTTGACCTGCCTTGCGATCTTCACAGCAGTCGACACCTTTCCCGGAGAACGGGTACCGCACGTGTTGCTGATAATTGGCTCGAGGATGATCAAGACCACGATACGGCCCGCGGGCGCGCCGACCCGGGATTTCCCGCCGGTTGATTCGCGCACCGCCGCGGTAGCGGATCGGTAGCAGTTGGCCCCGCGCCGGGATCGGCCGCCGCGACCGCGCCCGATAGGGTGTCATTCCGTGGACACGACCTCGCTGACCGGCAAACAGCTCGCCGCCGACCTCAACGCCGACACCAAGACTCGCGCCGCCGCGCTCGCCAATGCCGGGGCCGCGCCGCGGCTGGTACTGGTGGTGGCCAATGACGATCCGGCCAGCGGGTGGTATGTGAAGTCGCTGCAGCGCGCCGCCGAGCGGCTCGGCATCGCCTGCGACACGGTCGATCTCGGCGCGGAGGCGAGCGCCGATGCCATCCGCGCCGAATTGAGGAAGCTCAGCGAGGATCCCGCGGTGGACGCGGTCATGCTGCAGACGCCGCTGCCGCCGGGCGTGGGGCTGGCCGAGGTCGCCTCGGCCATCGCCGCCGCCAAGGACGTCGACGGCGTGAGCCCGCAGTCACTGGGACTGCTGGCGGCCGGACTGCCCGGCTTCGCGCCCGCCACCTCCCAGGCCGTGGTGGAGTTGGCGAAGTTCCACCGGATCCCGCTGGCCGGGCGGCATGTCGCGGTCGTCGGGCGCTCGAATGTGGTCGGTAAGCCGCTGGCTCAGCTGCTGCTGGCCGAGAACGCCACCGTGACCGTATGCCATTCGCGCACCACCGATCTGCCCGCGGTCACCGCGGCCGCCGATATCGTGGTGGCCGCCGCCGGGCGCGCGAGACTGATCACCGCCGAGCATGTACGCGAGGGCGCGGTCGTGCTCGACGTGGGCACGAACGAGGGCCCCGACGGCAGCATCGTCGGCGACGTGGACGCGGAGTCGGTACACGGCAGGGCGGCCGCGCTGAGCCCCGTCCCGGGTGGGATCGGACCCGTCACGACCGCCCTGCTGATGCGGCATGTGGTGCAGGCCGCGGAGGCGGCCCGCGCCTGATTTACCAGTGCAGCCGGACCACGTCGCCGACCTGGACGACGTCGTAGAACCAGGCGGCGTCGTCCGGGCTCAGGTTGATGCAGCCGTGGCTGACATTGCGCTTACCCTGATCCCCGACCGACCAGGGCGCGGAGTGCACGAACACACCGCCCCAGGTCAGGCGCTCGGCGTATTCGCCCTTCAGCAGATAGCCCTCGGGGGAACTGAGCGGGATGCCGATGGTGCGCGAATCGAAGGTGGTGCTCCGCAGCTTCTCGATCACCGGGAAGTCGCCGACCGGTGTCTCGAAGCCGGGCTTACCGAACGAGGCGGGCATTACCCGCGGAGGCTGGCCGGGCGCGAAGACGGTGAAGGTGTGCGCGGACATATCGCCCTCGGCGATGATGCCGCCGGCGCGGACCTCCGTCCGGAGCGCTCCGGGTTCGGTCGTGGGATTCGCGTGGGCTGTGCCGGACATGACCGCCGCCAGGGCCGCGATCACGAGCGCCAGGAACATATGCCGGATCATGTTCCGCATGGCTTCCACCCCTTCGAGTGGTCGATCGTCAAACTGTCATTCTCTGATCATGGTCACGCCGCTGCCCGAACAGTGCTGACTTCGTGACCAAAACATCGCATGTCACACCGGTTATAGCAACGATGTATCTGCTATAGCCCTACCCCGTTCGGATGGGGTTAACCGGACGTACCGGGCGCTGGTGTTCCGTGTCACCCGAGTTCGCGCCCGGTGCGCCCGTAGCATCGGACTGCGGGGTGTGTGGTGGCGGAGCGATGGAGGGTGTGAGTGTGACGGTGCGGACCGAATCCGGCGCGTCCGGGTCGATGCTGTGGGCGGTGTGGCGATCCCTGCTGCTGACCGTCGCGGGAGTGCTGGGCCTCGCGCTGGTGCTGGCGCAGCTGTTCGCGGTGGTGCCGGTGTCCTGGACCGAGCCGCTGCTGCGGGTGCCGCTGCTGCAGGCGGCGATCATGGGGCTGGACTGGTTGCGCGACGTGTGGGGGTCGTGGACCCTGGTCGTCGCCGTCGCGACGGTGGTGCTCACGCTGTTCGCGGTGCGCGGCAGGCGAACTCGCTCGGCGCGCGCGGTGGGTGCGGTGGTCGCGCTGGGCCTGGTGCTCACCCTGATCACCTCGATCGGTCTGATCCTGGCCGCCCATCGCGAGACCGGGCGCTGGATCCTGTTCGGGCCGCCGCTGCCGCAGATCGTCGATGGGCGCGGCCCGGACGAGACGGTCACCTACGCCACCCTCGACGGTGAGCCGATGCGTGCCGATCTGTATCTGCCGCGCAATGTCTCGGGCCCGGTGCCGGTGGTGGTGCGCATCCACGGCGGCGGATTCGTCGGCGGCAGCCGCGGGCCCACCCCGTACAACAGCTGGCTCGCCGACCGGGGCTACGCCTTCGTCGATATCGACTACCGGCTCTCCAGTTCGGCGCGGCTGCGCTGGGACACCGAGGACGCCGATGTGGGCTGCGCGCTGACCTGGGTCGCGGCGCACGCCCAGCAGTACCACTGGGATCCGAACCGGCTGGCCACCTTCGGCGATTCGGCCGGTGGCAATCTCGCGATCAACGTCGCCTACAAGATCGCCAATGGCACGCTGCGGCCCAGCTGCGGCAGCGCGGCCGAACTGCCGCGGGTGCGGGCGGTCATGGCCGACTATCCGGCCGTCGACCTGACCGGATCCGAGCGCGACACCGCCGAGGGCAAGCGCGTCGGCCGCGAATATCTGGGTGGTCCGGCATCGGAATTTCCCGCGCGCTACGCCGCCACCGACTCCGCGCCCCAGATCGGCCCGAACTCCCCGCCCACGCTGCTGCTGCAGGGCAAGTCCGATCACCTCGTCTTCGCCAGCCGCACCAAGGCCTTCGCGGACAAGCTCACCGCGGCGGGCGTGGCGAACCGCTACGTGCAGCTGCCGTTCTACGACCACGGCTACGACGGGGTGGCCAATCTCGGCGCGCAGGTGGGCCGCGACGTCGTGCTGGACTGGCTGCGCCGCTACGACGGATAGATCAGCGCGCGATCGCGGTGACCACGTCGGCGTGCAGGGCGTCGGCGCGGGCCAGGATCTCCTCGACGCGGCGCAGCACGGGCTCGAACTCCCCGGCGTGGTGGTCGGCCAGCGAGGCCACGTTGATGGCGATATTGAGCTGGGAGCTCGCGGCCGCCGCGCGCGCGGCGTCGGCGGCCGCGCCGATGTCGGTGACCACATTGGGATTGCCGATGGGCAGCAGATCCGTTGCGAGGGAGACGATCTCGTCGGCCTCGGCGACCACCGCGGCGGGTACGCGGGCGGCCTGCAGCAGGGCGGCCTCGATGGCCCGCGCGCGGGCCGCGTTCTCCGCGTCGGTGGTCTTGGGCAGCTTGTAGGCCGCGCCGACGGCGGTGAACGCGGCGGCGTCGGCATCGGCCAGGGCCAGCGCGCGCCCGCGGGCGGCGTCGGCGGCGGCGAGGATGCGGTCGATGGCGGGCCGGTTGTCGGCGTCCTTGGCGCGGGTGGTGTACCGCGCGACCATGGCGACCAGCGCCGCGCCCTGGGCGGCGTGCAGGGCCGCGACCGCGCCGCCGCCGGGGGCGGGGATCTTCGCGGCGAGATCGTCGAGATACCGGCCGATCGTCGACGCGGCGAAGGTGGTGCTCTCCGGTGACGACGCGGTGTCGGCGGTCATGGGTGTGCGGCCTCCCGTGGCAATGATCGGAATGTGGTTCGCGGACAACCGTACCGGCCACCTCCGATCCCTCCACACCCGCGCCGTGTTCGCGGCCCTCTCGCCGTTGCGCGGTCGAAGCGCACGTCTCGACCGCGCAACGGCGAGACTCGGGGGCCGTGAACACCGCCGGAGCGAAGCGGAGGCCGAAAATACAGTAGGTTCGATAGATGCGTATCGGATTGGGCATCAACTATGCGGGCGGTTTCAAAGAGGTGGCGGCGGAGGTCGCCGATCTGGAACGCGCCGGGCTGGACATCGTCTTCGTGCCCGAGGCCTACTCGTTCGACGCGGTGAGCGCGCTGGGCTATCTGGCCGCCAAGACCGAACGCGTCGAGCTGGCCTCGGGCATCCTGCAGCTCTACACCCGCACCCCCACCCTGACCGCGATGACCGCGGCGGGCCTGGACTACGTCTCCGACGGCCGCTACATCCTGGGCCTGGGCGCGTCCGGCCCGCAGGTCATCGAGGGCTTCCACGGCGTGCCCTATGACGCGCCGATCGGCCGCACCCGCGAGATCGTGGAGATCTGCCGCAAGGTGTGGCGGCGCGAGCGGCTGGAATACCAGGGCAAGCACTACCGGATTCCGCTGCCCGCCGGGCAGGGCACGGGCCTGGGCAAACCGCTCAAGCTCATCAATCACCCGGTGCGCGAGCGCATTCCGGTGCTGCTGGCCGCGCTGGGACCCAAGAACGTGGAACTGGCCGCCGAGATCGCCGAGGGCTGGCAGCCGATCTTCTTCCTGCCCGAGAAGGCGAACGACGTCTGGGGTGAGTCGCTGGCCGCGGGTAAGGCCAAGCGCGATCCGGCCCTGGGCGAGCTCGAGATCTACGCCGGACCGGCGTTGGCCATCGGCGAGGACGTCGAGCCGCTGCGCGAATGGGTCAAACCGCATCTGGCGCTCTACATCGGCGGTATGGGCGCCAAGGGCAAGAACTTCTACCACGCCCTGGCCACCAAGTACGGCTACGGGGCCGAGGCCGATCGCATCCAGGAGCTGTACCTGGCGGGCAAGAAGGAGGAGGCCGCCACGGCGGTGCCCGACGATCTGGTTCGCGACGTCTCGTTGATCGGCCCGGCCGGTTTCGTGGCCGAGCGGGTCGCGGCCTTCCGCGAGGCCGGGGTCACGGTTCTCAACGTGGTGCCGATGGCGGCGACCCCGGCCGAGCGGGTGAAGCTGGTCGAGCAGTTGCGGGAATTGATCTAACGCAGCGCGGCCAGCGCCTCGTCGAGAGTGGGGAACAGGGCGAAGACCTGATCCAGGTTGGTCATCTTGAGCTGGCGGCCGGTGGCCGGTCCGTCGGCGACCACCGCGATCCGGGTCGACGCCCCGGCCCGCTGATGCGCGGTGACGAGCGCGGCCATGCCCGCGGAGGCCAGGAAGGTCACCTGCGACAGATCGATGATCAGGGCGGCGGGCTTGCCGCCGAGCGTGGCCTCGATCGCGTTCTCGAGCGCGGGAGCAGTCGCCAGGTCGACCTCACCGGCCACCGTGAGCACCGTCGCTTCGTCGTGCACCGCGACCGAGGTGGTCATCGTGTCGGCGAGGGGATACGCGTCTCCGGAAGTATTGGTCACATCAGCCAATCTGCCATGAACCCGCTCCGCGCGCTGCATCGTGGCCCGGATTGATGGCTTATCCGGACCAAACCGTCACTGTCGGTGCGGGTCAGATGCGGCTCGCCGGGGCCACCGAGACCGCGGGCAGCTGGGCGACCATGCGGACGCGGGTGCCGACGCCGACGTGGTCGATGGTCAGTTCGTCGGACAGGGCGCGCATCATGGCGATGCCGCGGCCGCGGTTGCCGGGGTCCTCGGGTTGCGGACGCCAGCTGCCGGTGTCGGCGATTTCCAGGGTCACCCGGTTGATCGTGCAGTCGGCGGTGAGGGCGACGCGGCCGGGGGAGCCGTCGAGGTAGGCGTGTTCGATGCTGTTGCTGCAGGCCTCGTTGGCGGCGGCGACCAGGTCGGCGGCCAGCTCCTGGGGGACGGCCGCGGCGGCCAGCCAGGTGGTCAGTTCGCGGCGCATCGCGGCCAGCCGGTGCGGTTCGGCGGGGACATCGATGTGCAGGGCGCGCGGGGGCTGGCGGTAGACGACCATGGCGACGTCGTCGTCGTAGCCCCCGGCGGGACGCAGTCGCGACAGCACCGCGTCGGCCACCTCGCGCGGCAGCTGCGGTGCGGCGCTGGACAATTCGTCGGCCAGTTCGTCGAAGCGCATATCGATATCAATGCCGCGCTGTTCGACCAGTCCGTCGGTGAAGAGCACGAGGGTCGAGCCGGGCGCCAGCGCGGTGGTGGCCTCGGGGCGGCGCGGGGGATCGAAGGTGGCCAGCGGCACGGCACGGCCGCCCTCGAGCAACTTGCCCTTGGCATTCGGCTCGGCCAGCACCGGGGGCATATGCCCGGCACTCGAATAGCGCACGGTGCCGCGCGCCGGATCGAGGACGGCCGCGCACACGGTCGTGCACATCGCGCCCGGGATGCGGGCGGCGACGGTGTCCAGCTCGGCCAGCAGCTGCGCCGGGCCCGCGCCGCGCAGCAGCAGAGCCCGTGCGGCCGTGCGCAATTGGCCCATCACCACCGCCGCGGACAGTCCGCGGCCGACGCAGTCGCCGACCACGATGCCGATGGCGCCGTCGCGCAGCTGCACCACGTCGTACCAGTCCCCGCCGATCTCGAGCGGCGGCAGCGCCGGTTCGTAGTGCACCGAGAACCGCGGCGGCAGCTCGATCGGGCCGAGCATGGCCCGCTGCAGCGTCAGCGAGGTGGCGCGCGCCTGATCGAAGTTGCGCGCCCGCTGCACCGCCAGACTCAGATGACCCACCAGCAGCGAGAACAGCACTCGATCGGCGGCGCCGATGGCCCGGGGCGCGGCGAAGCGCAGCCACAGCGCGGCGTCCCCGGCCTCGCCGAGCGGCGCGACGATGCCCTCGGAGCTGGCCCCGCCCTCGGGAATCACGAAGACCGACCGGCCCGGCTGGGTGCGCACCCGATCCAGCAGGGCCCGCGCCCGCGCGTCGAGCACCTGCCGCGACACCGTCGCGGTCGCGGTGCCGTCGGATTCGTTCACCGAACCCGCGACCGGTCCGGAGACATACAGATTCGGCGGTCCCTGCCGATTCGGCCACACCGACACCACCGCGGTCTCGGCATCGGTGGCCCGGCGCAGCTCCTCGAGCCCGACCGAGAGCACCTCGGCCACGGTGGTGGCCGCGGCCACCGCAGTCGCCAGCCGCGACACCGCCTGATCGCGCGCCTGCGCGTCGTGTTCGGAGGTGACATCGCGAATGGTGCCGACGTAGACCCGCTCCTCGTTCTCCGGCTTGAGCACCGAGGAGGTGCTGACCGCCAGCCACAGCCGACGGCCGTCGCGGTGGCGGATCGGCATCACGAACCGCGCCGCCTCGGTGCCCAGATCCGGATATTCGCTGCGTTCGTGCGGCGACCACGGATGCGGCAGCTTGTACGGAACCCCTTCGGGCCCATAGCCGGTCAGCGCGCCGAAGGCGGAATTGACCTCGGTGACGGTGCCGCGCGCGTCGGCGACGAAGAAGCCGTCCTGCAGCGATTCGACCAGCGCGGTGCGGAAGGCGTCACGATCGGCGAGATCCTCGGCGCGCAGCCGCTGCAGCTCGTAACTGCGGGTGCTGTCGAGGAATCCGCGCGTGGCCACGTCGAGCGCGGCCAGGGTCTGCAGCAGGAATTCCAGCGCGGCCTCGGTGTCGGCGATGTCCTCGCGGTCGAGCAGCCGGAAGTGGTGCTCGGTCAGATCGAGGATGCTGACGCCCTCGACCAGCGCCCGCCGCCCGAGTTCGTAGCCCTCGGCCAGGGTGATCTGGCTCGGCGAATCCAGGTGCAGCCGAAGCGCATTGGCGTATGCCTCGCGGAAGGCCGCCAGCACCGTGCTCATGGCAGGGCCTCACCGGGACTGTGCCCGCGGTGCCGGGCCGCCAGAACCAATGCGTCGTCGGTGTCCTTGGTGTGCCCGGCGAGGATGGCCGCGGTGATCTCCGAGGTCGGCTTGGCCAGATCGATGCCGTCGACGAAATCGCTGACGATGCCGTCGGTGCTCATCAGCAGCAGATCACCCGGCCGCACCACCACCGTCTGGGTCTGCAGATTGGGCGGCAGCAGATAGCCGACGATGCCGCGGGTCAGCAGCGCGCTCGCCCGGATGGTCGGCTTGACCGGCCCGGCCGCGATCACGCGGGAGTCCACATTGCCCACGCCGAGCCAGTGCAGCCGGTCCGCCGCGTCGAACAGCGCCAGCGAGACCGCCGCGCCCCGGGTATCGGCCATCGCCCGATGGCACAGCACCATCAACACATCCAGCGGTTCGGCCCGGTTCTCCGAGAGCACCTGCGCGGCGCGGTCGGCGGCCTCGGCGGCCGCGGTCCCGTGGCCGAGCCCGTCGAGCACCGCGAACAGCGCCGATCCGCCGCCCGCGTCGAGCACGATCGAGCGATCGCCCGAAACCCGCTGTCCCGGCAGCGCCCGGCCCGCGACGGCCCATTCGATCTCGCCGATGTGCCCGTCCTCATGCACTGGCGGGCACCCACTTCCACATCTCGACCAGCGTCCCCTGACCGGGCGTCGACTCGATGATCAGCCGATCCATCAGCCGTCGCGCACCCGGCAACCCCAGACCGAGCCCGTGCCCGGTCGAATAGCCGTCCTCCAAGGCCCGGGCGATATCGGGAATGCCCGGCCCCTGATCCTGTGCCTGCACGACCAGCGCCCGCCGCCCCTCGCGATCCTCCACGGTCACTCTGATCTCGCCGGTGCCCGCATAACTGGTGATGTTGCGGGCCACCTCGGAGATCGCCGTGGAGATCATGGTGATGTCGGTCAGCGTGAACCCCAGTTTTGCCGCGAGTTCTCGCCCGGCCTGTCGTGCGGTCACGATGTCGTTGGACATCTTCACCGCGATCACCATGTTGTCAGCGGTCACGATCACGACCGTCTTGCTGTCGGCGGCTGGGCAGTTTTCTGTTGAGCCAGGCCAGGCCCTCTTCCAGGTCGAGGGCGGTGTGCATGTCCTCGAAGGTCAGACCGAGCTGCACCATGGCGAACGCCACCTCGGGCTGCAGGCCGACGATGACCGTCTCGGCCCCGCGCAGCTTGGTCATGTGCGCGATGGTACGCAGCGAGCGGGCGGCGAACGAGTCCATCACGTCGATCGCCGTGACGTCCACGATGATGCCCTGTGCCCGATATTTGCTGACGAACTTCATCAGGTCGTCCTGCAGCCGTTCGGTATCGGCGTCGGTCAGGGCCGATTGCACGGAGGCGATGAGATAGGTGCCCTGTTTCAGAATGGGTACCGGCATGTGCCCACCCTGACCTACCGTCCGTCGCGATCGGTCAGTCGCGAGATCTCGTATCCGAGCAGCCGCTCCGCCTCCTCGATACCGCCCTGCAGGTCGCCGACCGCGTTCATCTTGGTCAGATCCAGGCCGATGGTGACCAGCGCGAGCGCGATCTCGGAGGACAGGCCGGTGAGAATGACATTGGCGCCCATCAGGCCCGAGGCGTCGACGGTCTGCACCAGGTGGTTGGCGACGGTGGAGTCGATCATCGGCACACCGGTGATGTCGATCACGACGACCTTGGCGCGGTTGGCGCGGATCGCGCGCAGCAGCTGCTCGGTGAGCTGGCGGGCACGCTGGGAGTCGAGCACGCCGATGATCGGGAGGATCAGCAGCTGCTCGCGCACCTGGAGCACGGGAGTGGACAGCTCGCGGATGGCTTCCTGCTGCTGGCGGATGACGCGCTCGCGCTCCTGCACGAAGGACACGGCCACGGTGTTGGCGATCCGGTTGGCGGCCGGTTCGTAGGCGTCGAGCACCCGTTTGAGCAGGTCGAAATTGGACTGGTACTTCTCGAACAGGCTGCGGGCCAGCACGTCTCGCAGCAGCAGCACGATGCCGATGACCTCGTCGGTCTCGACGCCTCGGGGAATGATGCGCTCGGACAGGTCGCGGGCGTAGGCCTGCAGGGCCTCGACGCTACCGGTCTCGAGCACCTCGACGTAGTTGTCGAAGATCGAGGTGGCCTCGGAGAAGATCTCCTCCGGCGTCATCGCGGTGAGCAGCTGGGCGTCGGTGATGCGACGGGCCCATTCCTCGCGGAGCTCGGTGCGGTTCTGACGCAGGTGTTCGACCAGCTCCGGAAGGAGGTTGTCGACCGGGCCGGCCGGCCGTGAATCCGGCGACAGGCCGATGGACACGTCGGACATTGGAATCTCCTGCCCCTTTCGTAAGGGTAGGTCGGTTGCTCGTCAGGGGTGGCTCGCACGCGGCTGCTCATCGCTTGCCACTGTCGAGCCTAGTCTTACCCCATACCCGATGGGGCACAAACCAAACCTGTCCGGTCAGGCCTGACGCCGCATCTCGGCCCGGATGTCACCGCGGTGATGGGCCAGCAGGGTGTCGTAGATGTCGGCGAGGGCGGAGAGCTGATCGCGGTCGAGCACATCGATCATGTGCCTGCGTACGCTGTCCACATGCGCGGGGGCGGCCGTGGCCAGAACCTCGGCGCCCTTGGTGGTGAGGACCGCGGCGGTGCGCCGGGCGTCGTCCGGAATGGATTCGCGCGCAACGAGTCCGCGCTTCTCCATCCGGGTGATCTGATGGGAGAGCCGGCTCTGCGACCATTCCAGCACGGCCGCCAGATCGGCGAAGCTGCGGCGCTGTTCGGGGGCGTCGGCGAGGCGTGCCAGGACCGTGTACTCGACATAGGTGAGATTGGACGCGCGCAGCGAATCCCGGCCGACCGCGGCGGCGATCAGGTCGCGGGTGAACACGAAGCCCAGCCAGGCGCGCTTCTCGAGGTCGTCGAGCCAACGGGGTTCGGTCACGATTCCTCTCCAGGTCCCTGGTTGTCCAATGCTATTGCCTCCCCGTCGTCGGCCACCACTTCAAACGACAGGTACACCGCCTGGGTTGAAGGTGCAACCTGGCGGCGTACCGGGAAGATTAGGCTTGCCTGAGATCGGCGGCGCGGCGGGGCGTGATTACAGTGCGATTTCGAGCTTGACCGGAGACCCTGCCCATAGGAGTGCGATCGTGACCGCGCCTGATTTCCACTACTCGGACCTGCTGCCGACCGGCGCGGACGACACCCCGTATCGGCTGCTCACCACCGAGGGCGTGACCACCTTCGAGGCGGGCGGGCGGACCTTCCTGCGGGTCGAGCCCGAGGCGCTGCGGCTGCTGACCGCCGAGGCGATGCACGACATCAGCCACTATCTGCGCCCGGCGCATCTGGCCCAGCTGCGCAAGATCATCGACGACCCGGAATCCTCGGGCAACGACCGGTTCGTCGCGCTGGACCTGCTCAAGAACGTCAACATCTCCGCGGGCGGCGTGCTGCCGATGTGCCAGGACACCGGCACCGCGATCGTGATGGGCAAGAAGTCCGAGGGCGTGCTGACCGGCGCGGACGACGCGGAATGGATCAGCCGCGGCGTCTACGACGCCTACACCAAGCTCAATCTGCGCTATTCGCAGCTCGCCCCGCTCACCATGTGGGACGAGCGCAACACCGGAACCAACCTGCCCGCGCAGGTCGAGTTGTATTCGGCCCCGGGCGATCCCGCGCATCCGGCCTACAAGTTCCTGTTCATGGCCAAGGGCGGCGGCTCGGCCAACAAGTCGTTCCTGTACCAGGAGACCAAGGCGATCCTGAATCCCGATCGAATGCTGGAGTTCCTGGACGAGAAGATCCGCTCGCTGGGCACCGCGGCCTGTCCGCCGTATCATCTGGCGGTCGTGATCGGCGGCACCTCGGCCGAATTCGCCCTGAAGACGGCCAAATACGCCTCGGCGCACTACCTGGACAACATGCCGACCGAGGGTTCGATGGCCGCGCACGGCTTTCGGGACCTCGAGCTCGAGGAGCAGGTGTTCCGGCTCACGCAGTCCTTCGGCATCGGTGCGCAGTTCGGCGGCAAGTACTTCTGCCACGATGTCCGCGTGATCCGGCTGCCGCGCCACGGCGCCTCCTGCCCGGTCGCCATCGCGGTGTCGTGTTCGGCGGACCGGCAGGCACTGGCCAAGATCACGGCCGAGGGCGTATTCCTGGAGCAGCTGGAACGCGAACCGGCGCAATATCTTCCGGAGCAGACCGACGAGATCCTCGGCGGCGATGTGGTGCGGATCGATCTGAACCGCCCGATGTCGGAGATCCGCGCCGAGCTGTCGAAATACCCGGTGAAGACCCGGCTGTCGCTGACCGGCCCGTTGGTGGTGGCCCGTGACATCGCGCACGCCAAGATCAAGGAGCGCCTCGACGCGGGCGAGCCGATGCCGCAGTATCTGCGCGAGATGGCCGTCTACTACGCCGGTCCGGCCAAGACTCCCGACGGATACGCCTCCGGCTCGTTCGGCCCCACCACCGCGGGCCGGATGGACTCCTATGTCGACCAGTTCCAGGCCGCCGGAGGCTCGTTCGTCATGCTCGCCAAGGGCAACCGCTCGGCGCAGGTGACCCGGGCGTGCAAGGAGCACGGCGGGTTCTATCTCGGTTCGATCGGCGGCCCGGCCGCGCGGCTCGCGCTGGACTGCATCAAGTCCGTGGAGGTGCTCGAGTATCCCGAACTCGGCATGGAGGCGGTCTGGAAGATCGAGGTGGAGGACTTCCCGGCCTTCATCGTCGTCGACGACAAGGGCAACGACTTCTTCGCCGACACCCAGAAACCGGTCGCGCTGCGGGTGCGCACGCGATCGAAGGAACGGGTCTAGAACTCGATACCGGGCCGCAGACGGCCGCCGGGGTCGATGATCCTGCGCAGCATGCGCAGCCGGTCCAGGTTGGGGCCGTAGTAGCGGCGCGGATCGTCGCCGGGCTCGAGGTAGTTGACGTAGGCCCCCACCGAGTGCCGATCGAGGGCTCGGTGGGCGTCGAGGATCCAGGAGCGGGCGGTGGCGTCGGGCTGGTCGACGATCCACTGCAGGGTGGCGGCGTGGTCGCGCCAGGGGAATGCCGTGGCCCCGGCGGCGGTCTCCCGGACGGCTCCGTCCAGCGGATCGATCAGGACGTAACCCCGTGCGCCGCTTCGGGAGCGGGCGGCGACGAGGTCGACGATCGTCTCGGCCGCCGCGGGGGAGGCGGTGGTGAGCACGTCGGATCCGGCGGCCTTGTCCGATCGCGCCGTCGTCTCGCCGCCGCCGAGATTCCGCACGGCCTCGAGATGGGTGAGGATGCGGCGATCGGTGCGCGTGGGCGTCACCCCCGCGGCGGCGGCCAATGCCTGGGCGGCCTCGCCGCCGCGCCCGGCCGGGCAGGTGAGCAGGGCCGAGCAGCCGACCCCGGCGGCGGTGGCCGAGATCTGCAGGTTCGCCCAGACGGCGCGGTCCGCGGTGGGCAGCCAGCTCGCCCAGCCGTTCAGGACGCTGGTCGCCGTGTCGACCGGAAAGGCCAGCCGCACAACGTCCTTGGGCTCGGCCGGAATGGTCGCGAAGGTCAGGGAGGTGACGATTCCGACGCTGCCGCCCGCCCCGCGCAGCGCCCAGAACAGGTCGGGCAGCCGATCCGGTGACGTCTCGACCGCGATCCCCTCGGGCAGTATCAGTTTCGCCGAGACCAGTCGATCGCAGCTCAGTCCGTATCGCCGGTTCTCCACGCCGAGCCCGCCGCCGAGCGCCAGTCCCGCGACACCCACGGTCGGGCAGGTGCCCAGCGGCAGGGTGCGCCGCACCCGATCCAGGGCCTGCTGCACGGCGAAGTTGCTCGCTCCGGCGCCGATGGTGACCCGCTCGTCGTGAACCCTGACCTCGGCCAGGCGGCGCACGTCGATCACGAGCGCACCGGAGGTGGCGGACGCGCCCACATAGGAATGGCCTCCGGCGCGCGCGGCGATCGGCAGCCCGTGGTCGCGCGCGAAGAGCATCGCGGTGCGGACATCGTTCTCATCGGCCGCGCGCACCACCGCCAGCGGCACGAGGGTGTCGAAGCGCGGCTCGAACACGGCCTTCGCCGAACCGAATTCGCCGTCCTCGGGCAGCACGACCGTCCCGCGTAGCTGCCGCCGCAACGCGTCCCAGGCCCCCGGATCCACGGCGTCCGCCCGCGCGGGGGCCAGCCGTCCGGCCGCGACCGCGCCCAGCCCGGCAATGAATATCCGCCGCGACATCCGGGTTCCGCCTCGTGCTGGGGTGTTCTCGCCGCTCACCACACTATCGATCCTCATGTCGGCCCGATCGTCCGCGTACTTCGGACTACCCGCTGTTCGCGTTTCGAATCCGTTCCCGCAGTGGGTGTTCCGGCGCAGCGGTGTCACGCTCGCTTGCGCGGGCCGACATCGCGGCCGCGGCCCGGGCCCGCGCGTCGTCCGCGCCCCGGGCCCGCGTCATGTCCTCGGCCGGGGCCGGAGACGCGGCCGTGGGTGTCCGGCGCCGCGTTGTCCGCGAGAGTGCTGGTGT
Source organism: Nocardia sp. CDC159 (assembly GCF_023740735.1). Classification (GTDB taxonomy): domain Bacteria; phylum Actinomycetota; class Actinomycetes; order Mycobacteriales; family Mycobacteriaceae; genus Nocardia; species Nocardia pulmonis. Next base: position 351,316 of record NZ_JAMRXH010000001.1, on the reverse strand, counting down.
CGCTCGGCCGCAGTGCCGCACCCGCCGCGCCCCGGGCCGTCGGACCCGGCCGGTTTCCGATCGGGACATCGGCATGCGATCGATGGTCCTCCGCCCGGTGACCACGCCGTTGCGGCGCGATCACTGTGAGCGCCACCAAAGTTGCCGCGCCCAGGGCGGCCGCGATGGGGATCAGCACATTCGTCGAAATCGGCAGAGCCATCACACCCTCCTCGCCGTCGAGGCCACGCGGCGCGCGACTCGGCTACCACGGTAGCCGGTGCGTTGCTCCCGCGGCCGCGGACACGCGGACGCGGTTCAGCCGAGCTCGATCGCGTCGGATGGATCGGAAAGGGTTGGCTGGGTGGACAGATCGAGCAGCACCATGGCGTCGTGGTCGGATGTGCCCGGTTCGGCCGAATGGATGATCAGGCGCCGCCCGCCGCTGCGGGGAAGCGGAAGGTCCTCGACCGCCAGCCGCATCCGGCCGACGGTCGGATGATCGTAGCGCTCGGCGCTGCCCGGTTGGACGCCATCGCGGCGCTGCCACAGCCGTGCGAATTCCGGGCTCTTGACGCACAATTCGCCGATCAGCGCGGCCGGTTCCGGATCGTCCGGATCACCCGCCGCGGCCCGCAGCCGCGCGACGCTGCCGGTGACCGAGCGCTCCCGATCCGCGAACAGCCGACGCGCGGCCGGATGCAGGAAACGATAGCGAATCAGATTGCGCGGCAGCGGCGGAAAGTCGGTGATGCCCGGAAACAGGGCCAGCCCAGCGGGATTCGCGGCGAGCAGATCGTCCAGACGGCTCACCACCAACGCCGGATGTGGGCGCAGCGTCTCCAGCATCGTGCGGGTGGCGGGACAGATCGTGCGGTCGAGGGTGCGGCACGGCACCCGCTGCCGCCCGGAACCGCGCGCCGCGAGCGCGGTCAGGTGCGCCGCCTCGGCGTCGGTCAGCCGCAGCGCCGTGGCGAGCCGATACAGCACGCCCGCACCGGGATCGGTCTCCCGCCCGCACTCGAGCCGAGCGTAGTAGTCGACGCTCACCCCGGCCAGGGTGGCCAGCTCGGCACAGCCCAGGCCCGGCGTGCGGCGCACCCCCGCGATCGGCAGCCCCACCTCCTCGGGCCGCACCCGTTCCCGACGGGATCGTAGGAATCGGCCCAATTCTCCCCGATCGGTCATCTTTTTCATTGTAGGAAGCCCCACCCGGCGAACGGGACACGGCGGCCCGGCTGGCGGCCCGAATCGGTAGCGAAGGTTACGATCGGCGGCGTGCTGCGAGAAATTGCGGGGTCTGCGGTCGTGGTGGGGGTTGCGATGTGGGGGCCGACGGTATCCGGGTCGCAGGCCCATGCCATCGAATCGGCCGCCGGGACGGCCGGTCTGGATCCCACGCTGGCCGCCGCGTACTCGCTCGCCGAGGCCGAGGCACACGCGCAGGGCGTGCCGCTGTCGATCACCTCCGGCTATCGCACCCCCGCCGAGCAGGAGGCGCTGTGGGAGGACGGCATCCGCACCTACGGCAGCCCCGAGGAGGCGCGGCGTTGGGTGCTGCCGCCCGGCGAGTCCACCCATGTCCAGGGCCGGGCCGTGGATGTGGGACCGGTGCAGGGCGCGCAGTGGCTCGAGGCCAACGGGAATCGGTGGGGACTGTGCCGGACGTTCGACAACGAGTACTGGCACTTCGAGCTGGCGACCGTGCCCGGCGGGGTGTGCCCGCCCCGATTGCCCGACGCGGCGGAGCGCTGAACCGGCCCGGCGGCGATAGCTGCGGCCTACTTTCCAGCAAACTTTTGCGGACACGCCGATCGTCCGGTCGATAATCCGTGCGCCGCGGGTCCTCGTTCGGCATTCTGTTGTGCTGGCGGTAGCTCGGCAAACGGCCGGGCACTCGAAACTGACGGAGGTTCGAGTGGGACAGGCGACACCGGGGGCGGCGCGGTGGTCGGTGCCGATCGGCACGACCCGCGCCGAAGTGGCTCGCAAACCGGTGGCGACCGGTTTCGGCGCGTACTGCCCGCCCGGGTGGCTGCTGCTCGAATTGCCGACCGCACTGCTGCTGGCCACCTTCGTCGGAACCGGTTGGCTGGGCTACGCCCAGCACAGCGGGCCGCCGACCGACCGCCCCGCGCAGGTCGTGGTGCAGCCCGCCGAGGAGGCCGGTCGCCGGCCCGCCGTGGGCGCCCCGCGCTAGCGTGCCCGGGTATCCGGATGTGACACAATCGCTTCCGGACAGCAGCACTTCGGCAGGGTGGAGCGCGATGCGTACCAGGGGATTTCTCGATGTGGTCGGGAGCCGTCGGATGGCGGTGACCGTGCTCGCCGCGATCACGGGGTTGTACTACCTGATCGTCGCGATCACCAACATCACCGACACCGATACCAACCGGCGCGGTGTCACGGCCGTGCTGGGCATGCGCCAGACCCTGCACCACCCGTCGGTGGACTGGCATGCCATCACCAACGGCACCGTGGTCTGGGTCGTCTACATCCTCATCGTGATCTGGGAACTGCTCATCGCCCTGGTGCTGCTGTCGGCCGCGGTCGCCTGGGTCCGCACCCTCACCGGTCGCCCGGCCCAGGCCCTGGCCACCAAGCTGTCCTCGCTCGGCTGGATCATGGCCATCGTGCTGTTCCTCGGCGGCTTCCTCACCATCGGCGGCGAGTGGTTCCGGATGTGGGCCAACAAGGAGGTCAACGCCTCCGCGGCCGCCTTGCAGAACTTCCTCATCGCCTCGGTGGGGCTGATCCTGCTCAACCTGCCCGATCGCGATCTGCCGCCGCAGGGCTGAGCCGGACCGAAGCTGTCCTATATATGCGGCACGATGGGCCGCATGACCGATACCCCCGCCCGGCTGCTGCGCCTGCTCTCACTCCTGCAGACCCCGCGGGAGTGGCCCGGCAGCGAATTGGCCCAGCGGCTCGGGGTGACCGACCGAACCGTGCGGCGCGATATCGAGCGGCTGCGGGAGCTGGGCTATCCGGTCGAGGCGAGTATGGGCGCGGGCGGGGGCTATCGGCTCGCCGCCGGGGCGGCCATGCCGCCGCTGCTGCTCGACGATGAGGAGGCGGTGGCCGTCGCGGTGGGACTGCGGTCGGCGGCCGGCCAGGCCGTCGCCGGAATCGAGGAGGCCGCGGTGCGGGCGCTGGCGAAGCTGGAGCAGGTACTGCCCACCCGGTTACGGCGGCGGGTGCGGGTGGTGGCCGGGGCCGTCTCGGCCGTGGGCGGCGACGGGGCGCTCGTCGATCCCGAGGTGCTCGCGAGTCTGGCCGCGGCCGTGACCAATGGGGAGCGGGTGCGGTTCGGCTATCGCGGCGGCGCCGCGCCCCGACGGCATGTGGAACCGGCGGGATTGGCGGTCGCCGGGCGGCGCTGGTATCTGGTGGCTTACGATCTGGACCGGTCGGATTGGCGCAGCTTCCGGGTCGATCGCATTGCCGACCCGTTCCCGACCGGCGCGCGCTTCGTTGCCCGTCCGTTGCCCGCAGCCGATGCGGCGGCATTCGTCGCCGGTGATAGATCCGATTGGGGCACACCGAAGTACCACGTCGACATCACGATCCACGCCTCGGCACAGCGCGTCTCGGGGCGGCTGGGGGAGCAGCCGGAGGCCCTGGAGGCGCTCGGCGAGAACCGCTGCCGCCTGCGGGAGGTGCGCGACGACAGCCCGGATTGGCTTGCCGCGCGGTTGAGTTCGCTGGGGGTCGACTTCGGCGTGCGGGAATCACCGGAACTCGCTGCCGCCCTGGCCGCCCTCGGCGACCGGCTGGCCCGCGCGCTGTCGGGTGCGCGCTGAGGGCCGCTCTCGCGGTGGCCGTCCGCGCGTACCAGCCAACCTCCGGCGAATCTGCTTGCTCCGCTTCGCAATCCGGCACGCTGTGCGACCATGGGTGCGAAGCAGTTCGAGCTCGGGCACGACGGCGCGACGGTTGGGGACCGTATGACCGCGAATTCCTGCAGTCCCGATATGCGAACGGTCGTGCGGGCGGCGTGCCTGCGGGCCGGGATTCGCGCCGACCGCGAGCCGCTGCGACTGAGCGTGAGTGCGGTCTACCGGCTACCCGGCGGCCTGGTCGCGCGCGTGCACCGGCCGGACCGCGCGGCGGCGGCGCGGCGGGTGATCGTCGGCGCGCGCTGGTTGCGCGCTTCGGGAGTCGGTGCCGTGCAACCGGTTTCGGATATCGACCAGCCGGTGCGCAGCCACGGCCACGCCGTCACCTTCTGGCACGAACTGCCGCCCTACCGTCCCGGCACGCCCGCCGAGGTCGCCGCGGCCCTCGCGCACCTGCACGCCCTGCCCCAGCCCACCGACCTCGAGCTGGGCCTGGTGGAGCCGTTCGGGCCGCTCGAGCAGCGCATCCGGTGCGCCAGCGCGCTCGGCGACGCCGACCGTCGCTGGCTCGGCGACCAGGTGGCGTGGCTGCGCGATCGGTGGCGGGCCCTGCCGGGCGGACGTCCGTGGACCGTCATCCACGGCAATGCCACCCCGAATGCGGTGATCGTGACCCGCGACGGCCGCGTCCTGCTGCGCAATCTCGACCAGCTCGCGATCGGGCCGCCGGAATGGGATCTGGTGCCCACGGCGCTGGAACTGGTGTCGCTGGGCTGGACCACCACCCAGCAGTACGCCGAATTCACCCGCGCCTACGGGCACGACGTGCTGCGCTGGGCGGGTTATTTCCTGCTGCGCGACATTCGCGAACTGCATCTGGTCACTCGCGCCGCCCAGGCCGCGCTCACGCATCCGGGCTATCGCGGCCAGGCGCTGCACCGGCTGTCCTGCCTGCGGGGCGACGAGGGTCCGCGGCCCTGGCCGGGGTGGCGTCGGCTGCCCGCCCGCTCGGTGGTCGCCGCCATGGTGATTCGCGACGCGAAACGCTGAGAATGCGACAGTCTTTCGGGAGCTGGAGGTGTGATCGGCGTCATGTCACCGCGCGCGGGAAAGCCCATAGACTCTAGTTAACAATCAGCAATGCCTGATTGTAGGTCAGAGCATATCTCGAGCCGGGGAGTGCCTGTGAATACAGCCAACCTGCTATCGAGCGGCAAACGGTCGCTCGGCGTCCTCGCCGTTGCCGCGGCGCTCGGACTGGCCGCGGCCGGTCCCGCGTCGGCGCAATTCGTCGATCCCGCCGCCTACGGGCTGCGCGTACTGCATCAGGACTCCACGTCGACCCTGGACGGTTTCCAGCTCATGGTGACCGAGGCGAACACCACCGCGCGCAGCGTGCCGCCGCTGGATGGAAATCCGTTGAGCCGCGAGGCGTTTCTGTCCAGCGTCGCGATCGGCCAGATCGACGGTCCGGCCGGTGCCACGGTCGCGGGCGCCACACTCGACGTCGGCTTCGAGATCGGCGTGCCGTGGTCGCTGCAGAACATCGCCGTGGACGTGTACACCCCCAGCGTCTCGGTGAACGGCGGTGTGAGCGCGGGTGTCTCGGTGCCGCTGACCATCGGGCCGAGCGGTCCCTCGATCGGGATCAGCCCGCAGGTGGGCGCGAATCTCGGTGCGACGGCGACGATCCTGCCCGCGCAGGAGCTGGTCTTCTCGGTGACCCCCGGCGGCATCGAGGAGAAGAGCATCGCCAATCTCACCCTCACCAACCCGCTGGTCTACCTCGATCTGTCGAATGTGCACGTAAGCGTGAAAGGCGCACTGGGACAGGTCAATCTACGGATGTATGTGCGGCTGACCGCGGCCACGAAGGCCGGGCAGGCGACCCGGGTGATCTACAGCGATCCGGTCACGCTGTGATCGGGTGTCACGCCGAATGCCCCGGGGACAGGTGGGCGACCGCGCTGTAGCGCAGCACCTTGCGCTTCCCGTCGCGCATCTGGCCCGCGGTGGGCTCGAGCAGCGTGCCGACATGATCTCCGAAGTCGTAGCGGTCGAGGATCTTTCCGATGAACCAGCCCGGCGCGGCGGTGAGGATGGGCAGCCCGTCCGGCCCCGGGTACCAGTCGCAGTGCGCGAATTTGTCCACGCCGTCGCCGCTTTCGGAACCGAACAGCCGGGCCAGCGGTAGCTGAGCGGCATCGAGCAGATGTACGGCCAGCGCATCGGCGTCGGCGGCGACTCGGAAGGTGTTGTTGGCCTTGGACAGTCCGACTAGATAGCGCCGCGGGTTGATGCTCACCTGGGTCGCGAAGCCCACCAGACATCCCGCGCGCCGACCGGCGGCCTCGGTGGTGACCACCACCACCGGGTGGTCGGCGGTGGCGACGAAATCGTCGAAGTACGCGTGGATCGATGCGGTATCGCCGGACATGACGTCTCCTCCGGGTTCGGCGCGTGTTCTCCCCGACGAGCGACCTGGATCATGATGCCCCGTTTTCGCGGGGCTGGGAAGCCGTCGTCTCACTCGCATGGGCGCGATCCCGCGGGGTATCACCGGGACCTGCGAGGAGAGGAGTGGCCCGATGCGGTTGCGGCGGAGCACCCCATACGGCCGCGGCCTGCGGCGGGCGCGGCGGGGGCGCGGCTTCGCCTACGTCGACGACGACGGCGCGGCGGTGACCGACCCCGAGATCGTGCGGCGCATTCACGAGCTGGCCATACCCCCGGCGTGGCGGAAGGTGTGGATCTGCCCGTATCCGAATGGTCACATTCAGGCCGTGGGCGTCGATGCCGCGGGTCGGCGGCAGTATCTGTATCACGAGCAGTGGCGGCGCGAGCGTGACGAGGAGAAGTTCGACCGGGTGCTCGAGGTGGCCGCCCGGCTGCCCGCACTGCGCGAGCAGGTGGCCGCGGATCTGGGCCGCGCCGGATTGGACCGGCGGCGGGTGGAGGCGGTTGCGCTCGGGCTGCTCGACCGGGGCGTATTCCGGATCGGGGGCGAGGAGTATGCCGAGGAGCACGGCACCCGGGGCGTGGCGACGCTGCTGCGCGAGCAGGTCCGGGTGTCCGGTGAGGAGATGCTGTTCGACTATCGGGCCAAGGGCGGTATCCGGCGTCGGGTCCGCATCGGCGAGCCGCAACTGGCCCGGGCGGTGCGGACCCTGCGGCGCACCCGCGCACCCAGCGGTCGACTGCTGGTGTATCGCGACGGCGATCAGATCCGCGACCTGCACTCCACCGATATCAACGCCCGCTTCAAGGAGCTGGTCGGAGGCGACCACAGCGCCAAGGACTTCCGCACCTGGCAGGCGACCGTCCTGGCCGCCGCGGGCCTGGCCGCGACCGAACGCCCCGGTTCCGAGCGTCGCCGCCGCAGTGCGATTCGTCAGGTCATGACCGAGGTGGCCGAGGCGCTGGGCAATACCCCGGCCGTGGCGCGCAATTCCTATGTCGATCCGCGGGTGATCGAGGCGTGGGAGCGCGGGCAGACCATCGAGGCGGCGCTGCGGCGGGCGCGGCGGGCGCGCTCGGAGGACGAGCGGCAGGCGATCGTGGAGCGGGCGGTGCTGCGCCTGCTGCGCGCGGCCGCGCGGGCGCACTGAGCCGGACCGTGTTTGCCACGAGAGGCGGGGGTATCCGGGGATCATGACCGAGATCGACGACGCGACCCGGACCGATGCCGACCCGATGCCGACCGCCGCCGAACTGGGGGCGATTGTCGGTCGCGCGCGAAAGGCGCAGGGGCAGTGGGCGAGCGAGCCCGCGACGGCGCGGGCGGCGGCGCTGCGGGCCGGTGCGGACGCGTTGCGCGAGCACGTCGACGAACTGGCCGCCACCCTCGAATCCGAGACCGGGCGACCGGCGGCGTCGGGCCGTGAGGGGGTACTGGCGGGGGTGGGGACGCTGGACCAGTACGCCGAACTCGGACCGGTGCATCGTGGGCGGACGCTGCACGGGCAGTGGGACGCGACCGATTTCATGATTCCGCAGCCGCGGGGTGTGGTGGTGGCATTGACGCCGTGGAACGATCCGGTCGCCATCGCCGCCGGACTGCTCGGCGCCGCGCTGGTGACCGGAAATACGGTGGTGCACAAGCCGAGTGAGCGCTGTCCGCGCACCGGCGTGCTGCTCGGGCGATTGCTGGCCGCCCACTTTCCCGACGGTGTGCTGCAGACCGTGTCTGGGGACGGGCGCGTGGGTGCGGCGCTGGCCGAAGCGCCGGAGGTGGACGTGATCGCGCATGTGGGTGGCACGGCGACCGGCCGGGCCGTTGCCGCGGCCGCGGCGCGCACCGGCGCGAAGGTATTGCTGGAGAACGGCGGTAACGATGCGCTGCTCGTGGACGAGGGCGTGGATCCGGCGTGGGCCGCCGAGCAGGCGGCGCTCGGCGCGTTCGCCAATGCCGGGCAGATCTGCACCTCGGTGGAGCGGATCTACGTCCATCGATCCGTGGCGGAGGCGTTCGTGCGGGCACTGTGCGAGCGGGCCGAGCGCTGGAACCTGGACCCGCAGCCCCTGGTCGACGAGCGGCTGCGGGCGGAGGTGGACGCGCAGGTGCGCGAGGCCGTCGCCGCCGGTGCGAAAGCGCTGGTGGGCGGGCGCGTTCCGGACGCTTCGGGGACCGTGTACCCGGCGACCGTCCTGACCGACTGCGCGCCCGATATGCGGGTGCTGCGGGAGGAGACCTTCGGGCCCGTCGCGCCGGTACGGGTGGTGGCCGATTTCGAAACCGGGCTGCGGGAGGCATGCGCCGACGAATATGGCTTGGCGGCAACGGTTCTCACCGCTTCCGTGGAGCACGCCCAGCGGGCGTGGCGGGCACTGCCGGTCGGCACGGTGAAGATCAATGCCGTTTTCGGCGGCGCGCCCGGCGGCGCGGCCCAACCGCGGGGCCGCTCGGGCAGCGGATTCGGTTACGGCCCCGAACTTCTCGACGAGATGACCACCATGAAGGTGGTGCATATGCGCCCGCCCGGCCGCTGATCAGAACACCAGCGAGGGCACGCGCGCGTAGACGCCCGGATAGCCCGGCTGCGCGGCGCCCTTGGCCCACGAGGTGATACCGACGACCCGCCCGTCCACCAGCAGCGGTCCGCCGCTGTCGAATTCGCCGGTGTCGGCAGCGGGCGAGCCCGCACAGACGGCCTCGGCGGGATCGAAGTCGTCCCCGTAGGCGGTCGCGCAGGCCGCGTCCGGGCGCAGCGGAATGGTGGCCGCGCGCAGGCGGGTATTGGACCAGTCGCCGTCGGCGCTCGCGCCCCACCCCACGACCGTGGCCGAATCACCGTGTGGCGACCCGATACTCACCGTCGGCAGGGCGACCGGCCGGTCCAGCACGAGCACGGCCACATCGTGATGGAAGGCGAGCTCGCCGTCGAATACCGATACGCGAAAGCCCGGATCCAGGCGAATCGACGTGACCCCCACCGTAATTCCCCCCTCGACGGTGAGGTCATCGCGCCCGAAGGTGACCCGAAGCGCTGTCGGAACCGCCGCCGCGAAGACCGCACAGTGCCCCGCGGTCAGCACCCGATCCGGCGCGATGAGCGCCCCGCCACAAAAGTGCCCGCCCGGCCGCAGCGGAAACGCCGCAGACCCGATCGCCGCCAGCCACGGATACTCCGCCGCCCGCGCCTCGTCACCGCCCACGACGGCCGATGCGGGCACGGCGACACCGAGACCGACGAGCGCGACCGCCGCCAGGGTGGCGGCGCGACGAAGGAAATACACGAGCCGACCTCCAGCTTGTCGCGGGACGATCGGCCCATTCAAGCAGAGCGCACCGCTCACCGGAATGACGCAGGTCACGGCGGTGATCCCCGATGTCGGACGCGTCTCGCGCGACAGCGGTTTCGCGCGACAGCGGAAGCCCGGCGGCCGAGCCGGATCCGTCATGGCCGGGTGGGTGGGCGCAGGAGGGTGCCGTCGAGGGTGTGGGCGGCGGTGCGGGCGGCGACCAGTGCCCACAGGGCGAGCAGGAGGGTGTACATGGCGGTGGCGGCGAGGGCGAAGGCGATCGCGCCGGTGTGGGTGAACAGGGTGGTGCTGCCGGTGACGCAGGTGCCGAGCGGGAAGGTGAGGCCCCACCAGGTGAGGTTGAACGGCATGGTGTGGCGGGCGCGGTAGGTGAGGGCGAGGGCGAGGGCCAGCCAGAGCATGGCGAAACCCCAGGCGGCGACGCCGTATACGACTGCGAAGACCTCGAGGCCGGAGGCGTACAGCGGCGGCAGCGCCTGGGCCGCGTTGCTGGCGAGCAGTCCGGCCGCGGTGATCGACTGGCCGAGCGGCCCGAGTACCAGCCACACGGTCGCGACGGCCCCGGCGGCGGGCGGCCCGAAGTGCAGCAGCCGCGACCAGATCAGCGCGAGGGTGAGAAAGGCGGCGATCAGGCTCAGCCCGAACATGGCCAGACAGGCCAGGACCAGGGTCGATCGGGGCTGCCCGGCCGGGGTGTGCGGGATGAGCATCGCGCCGGTGGCCGCCGACACCATCGGCGGCACGATGGGCATCAGCCATCCGCCGAACGCCGCATCGGCCGCGTACCGATGCCGGGTGATCATCCGGTACGGAATCGCGACCGCGCCCACCAGCCCGAGCAGGGTTCCGGCCGACCACAGCGCCCAGTCCATCGCGACCGCCGCCGACAGGCCGACGACATCGCGCCCCACCAGCAGCGCCCCGAGCCCGACGGTGAGCAGGGCCATCGGCGGCGCACCGTAGAACTGCGACATGACCGGATGCGCCCCATGCCCGCGCGCCGCCGCGGGGAACCGACGCCAATGCAGCACCCACGCCGCACCGACGGCCAGCAGCAGGCCCGCCGCGAGCATCCACATCCCGGTCGCGAAGGCCCGCTGCCCGGGCAGCTGCCACGGCAGGGTCACCGCCGCGTTGGCCACGATGCCGGTGCCCATCACGACCGCGAACCAATTGGGCCCGATATGGGCGAAGGCATCGCGCGGGTGGTCCAGCGCACCGAGGATGCGGCTGCCTCGCGGGGTACGCGTGGTGGCCGGGGCGGCGGGGCGATCGGTCAGGGTGGTCATGTCTTCAGCGTCGCCGGGAACCGGCGTGCCCGGTAGCCGGATCCGGGCGATGAGTCCATAGAATCGTTCTATGCCGTTATCGCCTCGGGTGCCGGATCTCGCCGCGCTGGATCTGCTGCTGTCGGTGATCGAGCTGGGCAGCCTGGGGCGGGCGGCGCAGGCGCACGGCATCAGCCAGCCCTCGGCGAGTTCGCGCATCCGGTACCTGGAGAAGCTGGTCGGGGTGCCGGTGCTGGAGCGCACCACGCTGGGTTCGCGCCCGACTGCCGCGGGCGCCCTGATCGCCGAGTGGGCGCGGGCGGTGGTCGAGGCCGCGGCCGAGCTGGATGCCGGTATCGAAACCCTACGGGCGCAACGAGATTCACATCTGAGCGTGGCGGCCAGCCAGACCGTCGCCGAATATCTGTTCCCGAAATGGCTGATGGCCCTGCGCATCCGGCGACCGGAGACGGCGATCGCCCTGGAAGCGGGCAACTCCGCGGAGGTGGTCCGCGCGGTGCGCGAGGGGCGGGCGGGGATCGGTTTCGTCGAGGTGCCCGACGCCCCGGACGACCTCGACGGCGAGGTGGTGGCCCGGGATCGGCTCATCGTGGTCGTCGCCCCGGGTCACCGCTGGGCCGAACGCGCCTCGATCACCCCGGCCGAACTCGCCCGCACCCCGCTGATCTGCCGCGAGCCGAGTTCGGGCACCCGAATCGCCTTCGAACAGGCCATGGTTCGCCGTCAACCCGGCTGGCGGCCGGAGGTGCTGCTGGAACTGTCCTCCACCACGGCCATCAAAACCGCCGTGGCCGAGGGGGTCGGCCCCGCCGTGCTGAGCGCGCTGGCCGTCCGTGCCGAAATCGCGGCGGGCACGGTCGTTTCACCCACCCTCACCGATCTGGATCTGACCCGCCCGCTGCGCGCGGTCTGGACCCGCGGCCGCCGCCCGTCCGGCCCGGCCGCCGATCTGCTCGCCGTCGCGCGCTCGACGCGCGCGGTGCCCTGAGCGGGAATTACTGCTGCTCGGCCTCCTGCTCGCCGGTGCGCAGCGCCTCGTCGAGTTCCTTGCGCAGCCGCGCGGCATTCGCCTCGTCGCCGGCGTCCTCGGCGGTGGTGATGTCCTGGCGGAGCTGGGCGATGATGTCCTGAAAAGCCACGGTCGCGTTCCTTTCCGTCGTGAATCCGTGTTCTGGTGATGTCCGCCCGGACAAGATCGAAACCGCCGAATGGCATTCAGAACAGGTCGGAGCGCAGGGCGGTGACCCGGTCGACGGCGGCGTGGAACGCCGCGGCGTCGAGACGCCCGCCGACATAGGCCGCGGCGAGGGCGGCGGTGGCGGCGGTGCCCTGCGCGGTATCGCGCGCGGAGCAGAGTATGAGATCCATGCCCGCGCAGGCGGCGGCGACGGCCAGGTCGCCGGTCGTGCCGAACGAGCTCAGCGCGCCCGCCTCGAGGGCGTCGGTGATGGTGACCCCACGGAATCCGTTGCGGCGACGCAATTCCTGGGTGACGATCGTCGGCGACAAACCGGCCGGGCGGTCGGCATCGAGGGCCGGATAGACGGCCCAGGAGAGCATGACCAGCCGGACAGCGGCCAGCAGCGCTGCCGGATAGGGGATCTCGTCGAACGACCGCAGCTTCGCCAGCCGCACGGGCAGGACGACGGGTCCGAGATCGGTGTTCTGTTCGGCGGCTGCCGAGCCCAGGCCGGGAAAGTGTTTGGCGGTGGCCGCGACGCCGGTGGACTGCTGGGCGGTGACGAATGCCGCGCCGAGGGCGGCCACCAGCGTCGGGTCGTCCCCGAACGACCGTTGCGTGCCGTCGATGAAGTTGCCGCGGGTGTCGAAGACGTCGAGCACGGGTGCGAGATTGACGTTCATCCCCACCCGGCGCAGATTCTCGCCCGCGCCGAGGCCCGCGGCGACGGCGGCACCGACCGGATCGGCGGAGCGGCCGATCTGCTTGGCCGAGGATTCCGGGGCCCCGGGCAGCCGCCGCACCAGCCCGCCCTCCTGGTCGGTCAGCAACAGCAGCGGCACGCGGATCGGGCTGTGCGCCTGCGCTTGCCGAAGCCGGGTGACCACCTCGGCGATCTGTTCGATGCCGGCGACGTTCTCGCCGAAGAAGATCACCCCGGCGGCCTCGCCCGCGCGAATGGTGTCGAACAGCGACGGCGGCGGTGTGCGGCCCGGATAGGAGAGGATCACCCGCTGCCCGGCGAGCTGTTGCGGTGTGCGATCCGTCGAACCGTGCTGCGGCATGACACGACCCCCTTGCTACCGGATGAAACCGTCTGCCTCCCAGTATCCGCCGCGTCGCCGCGATGGTCCGGCGGCGAGCGTGGCCGATGTCGCGCGGTTCAGCGGGTGGTCGAGGCGGCGTGGATGGCGGCCAGGCGTGCGGTGCGGATGGCGTTCCAGAGCGGGCGCAGCAGGGTCTCCTGGGCCTGCATGGCGCTGGCCGACGCGGGGGAGGAGGCGGGCGCCTGCTGGGCGACGGTGAGGATGGCCGCCACGTGATCGGCGGAGTCGAGGATGCGCCGGGCGCGCAGCGGAGCGGAATCGGGATAGATGTGGCGGGACAGCTCGGCCAGTTCGGCCTCGATCAGCTCGCGCGGGTCGTCGTCGCCGGTGCCGATGCCGGTGGTCTGCAGGCGCATGAGGGCGTCGGCGGCATCGCGAACCGCCTGGCGCATGGCGTATTCCGCCTCGCCGAGCGCCATATCGGGGACGGGGGCCGGGATGGGCGTGTGGTAGACGGTCCACTGCAGCGTGTCCTCGTCGAGCCACTGCGGCACCAGGCCGGTGCCGTCCGCGCCGGGCGATCCGATCAGGATGCCCTCCTCGGCATCCATTGCTGCCGTGGCGAATTCGGTGCCGGTCGGCAGTCCCCGCGCATCCCCGGGCACCGGCAGCACCAGTCGCAGCTGCGCCCCCGGATCGCCCATCGCCTCGCGAATGACCTTGAGCAGCGCCATGATTCCCGATCCGGCGTCGAGCGGCTCGGCGGCGGGCCAGGGCAAGCCGGTGTGTCCCCCGGTCACCGGGTCACCGGCCGCGACGCTCTGCCGCGCCGCCCAGGCCCGCAGCGCGTCCAGCACGTCGTCGGGTGCGCTGCGCCCGGCCAGCCAGGAGCCGGCCCACACCGTCAGCGTCGCACTGGGGGAACACATGTTTTCGAGCATAACTGCGCCGTTGCGTGCGCACCGGGCGGTGGGCGCGCGGCGTTACCGCGGCTCGGTGACGAAGTCGATGAGCCGTTCCACCGCGCCGATGAGCGGTGATTCCAGATCGCGGAAGGATTCCACCGCGGCGTACACCCGCCGCCAGCCGTCCTGTGGCGTGCCCCACCCGAGGCGGCGGCACACCCCGGTCTTCCAGTCCTCCCCGCGCGGCACCTCCGGCCAGGCCGCGATGCCCACCGCCCGCGGCCGCACCGCCTGCCAGACGTCGACGTAGGGATGCCCGGTGACCAGGACGTGCGGGCCCAGTCCCGTGGTGAGCGAGGTCTCCTTCGACCCCGCGACGAGATGATCGACCAGCACTCCCACCCGGCGCTCGGGACCCGGTTCGAATTCGCCGAGCTTTTCGCCCAGATTGTCCAGTCCCTCCAAATGCTCCACGACCACGCCCTCCACTCGCAGATCGTGTCCCCACACCCGTTCCACCAGCGCCGCGTCGTGCACGCCCTCCACCCAGATCCGGCTGGCCCGCGCCACCCGCGCGCGCAGGCCCTCCACCCGCGTCGAGCCGGACGCCGAACGGACCGGTTGGCGCGGCGTAGCAACCTTCGGGCGGATCAGCGTCACCGGCTGCCCGTCGATCAGGAACGCGGCCTCGCGCAGCGCGAACAGCCGCACGGTGCCGTGCCGATCCTCGAGTTTGACGAATTCGCCGTCGTAGCTGCGCTCGAATCCGACCACGGCGCCGCAGAACCCGCTCGCCGCGTCCTCGGCCACCAGATCGGGCTCGGCCACCACCCGCGGTACGGCTCGTTTCCGCTTTCGAGCGTGTCCGGAAAAGATGTCTGTGTAGTCCCGCGCAGTCACGGGCACGAAAATACCTGGGGTCGTGAGTTTCCCAGGGGTCACGACACGATTCCGGATGCGTGCAACACGACCGCAACACCTACGCCGAAAACGGGCGAAGCGGGTACGGTGAGAGCGTGGCCGCAATCGTATGGCTGGTCGCGGGGATTCTGCTCGCGGCCGCGGAGATGCTCACCGGGGATTTCACGCTGCTCATGCTGGGCGGGGCCGCGCTGCTCACCGCGGGCGTGTCCGGTGCGGCGGGTACCTCGCTGATCGTGGACGCGATCGTCTTCGGGGTGACGTCGGTGGGCCTGTTGCTGCTGGTGCGGCCGATGTTGTTGCGTCGCTTCGCCTCTCCACCACCCACGCCCACGAATGTGCATGCGCTGCCCGGCAAGACCGCGCGGGTGCTCGAGACCGTCGACGGCGACAGCGGCGGCCGGGTCAAGATCGACGGTGAGGTGTGGAGCGCTCGTCCGTTCGACCCGTCGGAGGTGTACCCGGCGGGGGAGACCGTCTACATCATGAAAATCGACGGCGCGCACGCCGTCGTGTGGAAGGGGCCGTGATGGCTGTACTGATCGTCGCCGTTGTCCTCATCCTGTTGGTCGCGGTGGTGGTGTTCAAATCGATCGCGCTGGTGCCGCAGGCCGAGGCCGCGGTCATCGAGCGGCTGGGCCGGTACTCGCGCACCGTCTCCGGCCAGCTGACGTTCCTGGTGCCGTTCGCCGACCGGATTCGGGCCAAGGTGGATCTGCGCGAGCGCGTGGTGTCCTTCCCGCCGCAGCCGGTGATCACGCAGGACAACCTCACCGTCCAGATCGACTCGGTGGTGTACTTCCAGGTCACCAGCCCGCAGGCCGCGGTTTACGAGATCAGCAACTACATCGCGGCCGTCGAGCAGCTGACCATCACCACCCTGCGCAATGTGGTCGGCGGTATGACCCTGGAGGAGACGCTGACCTCCCGCGACCAGATCAACTCGCAGCTGCGCGGCGTGCTCGACGAGGCCACCGGGCGCTGGGGCCTGCGGGTGTCGCGCGTGGAGCTCAAGGCCATCGATCCGCCGCCGTCGATCCAGGAGTCGATGGAAAAGCAGATGAAGGCCGACCGCGAGAAGCGGGCCATGATCCTCACCGCCGAGGGTAATCGCGAGGCGCAGATCAAGACCGCCGAGGGCGCCAAGCAGGCGCAGATCCTCGCGGCCGAGGGTTCCAAGCAGTCGGCGATCCTGTCCGCGGAGGGTGAACGGCAGAGCCGGATCCTGCGCGCCCAGGGTGAACGGGCCGCCTCCTATCTGCAGGCCCAGGGCCAGGCCAAGGCCATCGAAAAGGTCTTCGCCGCCATCAAGTCCGGCAAGCCCACCCCGGAACTGCTTGCCTACCAGTACATGCAGACCCTGCCGCTGGTCGCGAAGGGCGATGCCAACAAGGTGTGGGTGGTGCCCAGCGATTTCGGCAAGGCGCTGGAGGGTTTCGCCAAGCAGTTCGGCGAGAAGGGCGAGGACGGCGTTTTCCGCTACGAACCCAGCGCCGACGGCGATACCGGTTCGCGCCCGGAGGACGACAGCGACGACGTCGCCGACTGGTTCGACGTCAAGACCGACCCGGCCGCCGAGCGCGCGGTGCGCGCGGCCGAGGCCGCGGCGGCCACCCCGGTCGAATCTCCGCTGGTGAATCCGTCGGTGCGACACCTGGGTCCGCAAGCCGGAATCGGGCAGGCGCAGCCGTCGCAATACCAGCCCCCGCAGCCGTACCAGCCGCCGCAGGCCCAGCAGCAGCCACAGCAGCAACAACAACAACGCGGCAGCGATGTGGAGCGGCCGTGGCAGCCGCCGGAGTATCCGGGGCGCTGACGGATGCTCGTGCGATAGCGACGACCGCGCGCCTCGCCATCCTCCCGGCAGCCACTCATGGCGATCAGACCCGGTACCCACCGTGACGCCGAATCCGTTGCGGCGCTGCACACCCGGAGCTGGCGGACCGCCTATGTCGGCATCATGCCCGACGAGTATCTGAACGGGCCGCTGCTGGAGGATCGGCTGGCGCTGTGGCGGGACCGGCTCGCCGGAGACCGGTCCGACGGGCAGCTGTTCGTGCTGGACGGGGCCGCCGAGTTACTCGGGTTCGTCTATCTACTCCCGCGTTTCGACGGCCGCATCCTGCTGGACAACCTCCATGTGCGACCGGATGTCAAACGTGGCGGCATCGGCGGCAGGCTGCTGCGGCACGGACTGGCCTGGGCCGCGACGACCCATCCCGGACGGCCGGTCTATCTCGAGGTCCTGCGGGCCAACACCCCCGCGATCACCTTCTACGAACGCCACGGCGGCCGCCGCACCGGCGAACGGGTCGCGCATTTCCCGCAGGGCTTCGCGCTGCCCGAACTCGAGTACACCTGGGCGCCCGCCGCATTCGGATCACCGTGACGCCGAGCGCTCGGCCGCGCCGCGTTCGACGCGGAATTCGTGATCCTCGGCAGCGGTGCGAGAGCCTCGATCAGGACCTCGGGTGCCACCGGGGTGCCCTCGGCAGAGATCGGCCACCCGGTGACCGCGCTCCAAATCGTGGCCAGCGAAGGGGTTCGGCGCAGTCCATGCTCGGGTGCCGAAGGGCCATGTGCGCCAGCTTATCCGGGCAACCACCGCGTTCTCGGCGTGGCGAGCCCGCCGGGCGGGCATGCTGATGGTCGGGAGGTGCCGATGGGTTCGAGGGGGAACAGGCTCACGCGGCGTGCGGTGTTGCGGGCAGGGGTGGCGCTGCCGGTGATGGCCTGTGCGACCGATCCCGGGCGGGGGGATGCCGTGCGGGTGGCGGTGCCGTGGAGCGGGTCGGAGCTGGCGGCCTTCCGGGCGGTGCTGGCCGGGGTGGCGTCGCCGGAGGCGGGGGCGCCGGGGTATTCGGGGGCGGTCGAGGTGGTTCCGCTGGGCGACGATATCGATATCGCGCTCAACGCGCGTGGGCGCGATGCGCCCGATATCGTCATGCTGCCGGATGCGGGGCGGGTTCGGGAGTTGGCGGGCACCGCGCTGCGGGCGGTGGGGGATTCGCTGTGGCAGTCCCAGGGGCGGCCGCGGTATCCGGACCCGTGGTGGGATCTGTTGCGGTACGGCAGTTCCGACGCGGTCGGTCAGTACGGGGTGCCGTTCAAGTCGGCGAACAAATCGCTGGTCTGGTACGACCGGACGGCGTTCGTGCCGGATACCGAGCTGGCTCGCAGCGATCCGGCGGGTGATCCGCCGCGGGCGTGGACGCTGGCGGAGTGGCCCGAGCGTGTGCGCGAATTCGGCGGTGGCGGGCGAAGATTGCTCGCACTGGGTGCGGCCGACGGCTGGAATCTGGCCGCCACCTTCGCCAATGTGCTGCGGTCGGCGGCCCCGGGCGACTACGAGGAGCTGGCGCTCGCCGAAAGGGCCGGAGGCACAGCGCCATTGAAACGTCGGGACTGGCGGCGACGCGGGGTACGCGAGGCACTGACGCTGCTCGGATTGCTGTGGGGCGAGCCGACCGCCTTTCCCGGCGGGGTCGCCGCCACCCTGCGCCGCCAGTTCCCGGATGCGGTGCGCGAGGTGTTCCAGCACCACCGTGCGGCCATGGTGGTGGCGCCCGATTTCGCCGAACCCATCGTGCGGCGGTGTCTGCGGGCGGTCGGCCGTTCGGATGTGACGGTGGGCGTCATGGCCTTTCCCGCCGTGGACCGCGGCTACCGCGCGCCCAATATCGGCGGTGGCGATGTCATGGTCGTCACCGCCGCCGCGAGTGATCACGCGGAGCAACTGGTGACCGCGCTCGCCGCGCCCACCGCCGCGCTGCCGTGGCTGACTCGATACGGCGGCTTCGTCGCGCCCAGTGCCGAAACCCCGACCCCGGCCTCCTACCACGGCATCTTCGAAACCGTCGCAACCCGGCTGAACAGCTGGGACATCTTCGATTTCGCCGATCTGATCGGTCCCGGCGGCCGCCGCAACGGGCTGTGGCGCATCCTCACCGACTTCCTGGTCGATGTGGGCCACCGCCGCCGCGGCCGGGTGGCGGAGGCGGTGGAATTGGCGGTGGCGGCGCTGGACCGGAGCGTGCCATGAGCTCCTGGCATCTCGACACCGACGGGCTGACGCTCGAATTGGCCCCGCGTCGCCCGGCGGGTCCGCTGATCCGGGGCCGGTACCTGCACCGGCTCGCCGCGGCCGCGCTGCAGATTCCGGCGGCCGTGCTGATCCTCGGGGTGCTCGTCGTCCCCGCGACGGCGACCGTGATCACGGCCGCGGAAACCCGTGCGGGCGCGGTGATCCTGCTGGCCTGTGCGATCGTCGTGGCCGCGGCCGCGGTGGTGGATCGGCTGCGGCGCAGCGGCTGGCGGCCGGGCCGGGCGGCGGGGTGGGCTTCCGCGGCCCTGCTCGCCCTGGCCGCGACGACCGCCCTGCTGGTCCACCCGCCCGGGACGTCCTTCGGGGCGCGCGCGGTGGGCTCCGGAATCCCTGCGGTACAGTCGGCCGATCGGGCGAGTGAACCGGCGCTGTCGCCCGAAACCGCTGTCGAGGCCGCCAACTACCCGTTCCGCGAAGGTGTTTCGACAGTCGGCGCGCCGGGGGTGACGTCGCCGCCCGGTGAGCGGGCCGCCCAGGGTCCGGTGCCACCCGCCTCGGCCGTTACCGCCTCCAGCGGTGTCCCGGCGGTCGAGGAACTGCCGATTCGCTCCGAGATGCCCGCGCGAGCGTCCGGAACGCCACCGGATCGGCCGACGGCCCAATCGAATTCGACTCGCGACCAATGGTCGCCGCCCGCGGCGTGGCTGGCGGCCGGGGTGCTCGCGGCGGCCGCGGTGACGAGCCTGTGGTGGCCGCGGGTGATGCGGGGACGCTGGTTGCTCCCGGTATCGGCCATCGTGCTGGTGGTGCCGACGGAATTGTTGTTCGCGGCGCGGCAGCGACCGGGGCTCATGGTGTGGAGCGCGGTGGTGCTCTGTGTCGCGACGGGCTCGGCGTTGCTGTGGCGTCGGATTTCGCCGAGTCGGTCGGAGCTGGCGCTGGCGGCGGTGCCCGCGGTGGCGGCGGCCGTCGCGGGGATGGGCGTGGTGGCCGTGGGGTTGTCGGATGCGGGGCGGCAGGCGTACGCGATCACGATCGTGTGGGTGCTGGGGGCGCTGGGGGTGCTGCTGCCGGTCGCGGTGTGGGCGGCGTGGGGCAGGGGGCGGCGGAGATGGTGGCCGTGGTGGCCGCTGGTGGTTCCGTTCGGGATTTCGGCATTCGTTGCGGGACTGGCGTTTCGGCTGATCTTCGAGCCGCCGGTGGATGCGGTGGGCGGGGTCGGCGGGCAGCTGGTGCTGTATGCGGTGATGCTGGGCGCGGCGTTCGTGTGGACGTGGTTCGGGGCGTTGTTCGTGCTGCTGCGGGCGGCGGTGGACGGTATCGCGGCCGATCCGGTGCGCAGCGCGTATCTGCACGAGCGCACCGGGGCGCGGCGTTGGCTGCGGCTGCTCGGATTGCTCGATCCGGTGCTGCTCATCCTCGGACTGGTGGTCGCGGTGGCCGCGGCGCGGATATTCGATGTCGTGCTGATCGCGGTGCCCGGCCCGGGGCAGTACGTGCTGAACAGCGCGACCGTGCACTGGTGGCGGCTGACCTCCGATCCGGGGCTGGGACAGGTTGGGGCCGAGGCGTATTCGCTGCCGCTGGCCATCGTGGTGGGGCTCGGTGCGTGGCTGCTGCAATCCGGCACGATCCGGCACCGCACCCGCTGGCCGCGGCCGGATCCGCGGCCGATTCCGGTGCGATTGCGGTTGCGCCGCCCGCGCTGGGCGAGCGGGTGGACCGGGCGCGCGGCGGCCACGCGGATGGGTGCGACGGTCGAGGCTCGCCTCGCGCGGTTCACCGGGGCCGGAGTCGCCGCCGGTGCCGGACGAGTGGTCCGCGCGGTGGCGATGCGGATCGGGGCCGCGGCGGTGCTCGCCGCCCGGGCCGGTGGGCTGTGGCTGCGGGTCGGTGTCGTCGCCCTGCTGATGCTCTCGCCCCTGGCGGTACTCGCGGCGGTGAGCTGGTTCGGGCCCGACGGCGCGGCCCTCACCGGCCCGGAATCGGTATGGCGGGACGACGAGCTCTGGCAGGCATTGCTGCAGACCGCCTGGGTGGCAGGGTTTTCCACGCTCCTGACGGTCACCGCGGCGCTGCCGCCCGCCTACTACGCGGCGGCGCTGGACCCCGACGGTAGGCGCTCGCGCCTGATCGTTGTGGCGCTGGTGGTGCTCGCGGTGATGCCCGCGCAAATGTATGTGGGCCGCATCCGTGCCTTCGTCGACGACTACGGGCTGGCGGGCACGTCGATGCCGCTCATCCTCACCCACGCCGCCCTGGGCCTGCCCATCGCGATCCTGATCCTGCGCGGCGCGCTGCTCTCGCCGCCCGATCTGCCCGCCGACGCCGGACGCGGTCCGGTCGATGCCTCGCTCGTGCTGCGGCGGGTGGGGGCGGCGGCGGGACCGGCCCTGGTCGCGGTCGCGGTGCTGCAACTGGTGCAGGTGTGGAACGATTTCTTCGTCGGATTGCTGGTCAGCGGCGCCGATGCCAGTCCGTGGTCGTTGCTGCTGTGGAGCGAGGCGCGCCAATTCCACGAGAATGTGGCGCATTTGGCGGCCGGGGCGCTGTTGTCGGCGGTGCCGCCGGTGGTATTGCTGCTGGCCACCTGGCGGCGATTCCTGGTGCCCGGATTGACCGGCGGGGTGCTGCGATGACAGCGCGGGAGTCACCGCGTGACGAGCCGTCCCTGGAGGTGGTGGCGAAATCCTCGGCCTGGCAGGGCTTTCTGAGCGGCGCGACGGTCATCGCGACCTCGATGCTGCTCGAGATCATCAGCAAGCTGCTGGAGAGCTGGGTCGGCGAGAGCGGGGTGCTGTCGTCGCTGTCGTACTGGCTGAGCCGGATCGCGGTGCTGGTGGTCGTGCTGGCGGCCGGATATGTGCTGTGGCGCAGGCTTTCCGCCGTGCGCGAGCGGATGCGCGCCGAGCGCGAGCTGCGGCTGACCGCGGATCTGGTCCCGCCCGGTCCCGCGCCGCCGACGATGCCCGGCCCGCCCGCGCCGCCGCGGGTGGATCCGGGGCTGAACGGCGATATCGTCGCCGCGGTGCTGCGGGAGTTGCCGTTCGACCGGTATGCGGCGGCCGCGCTCTACGACACGGTCTCGGCCATGCTCGTGGTGTGGCGGCGGGTGCCGCAGGCGTGGCCGGCGGAGCAACGTTCGGCGACGGCGGTGATCGCCGATCTGGTGCGCACCGGGGCGCTGCGCCACGGCGAACACGACCGGCTGGTGCGCACCGCCGTACCGGAGCGCCCCGCGCGCGCCGAGGTGCTGGCGAGTCTGGAGTGGGAGGCGGCGCTGCCGAGTCTGCTGCGTCATCACGCCGACCGCGCCACCCGCTGGGCCGCCGCGCTCGACTCCGCCCACCTCGCCTCCGGCGCGCGCCGCTGGTTCGAACAGGAACAGGACCAGCTGCGCACCCTGATCGCCCGAACCGCCGCGCACGCGGCCGATTTCGCGCCGTCCCTGCTCGACGCCGCCATCCCCGAGCTGACCCGCATTGTCGACGCGCTCGACCTCTGGTCGGTCCGCGATGGTAGCGAATCCGCCAACCGGGCTGTCCTGCAGGCCCTTCCGCCCCTGATTCCGCGTTCCCGCTATCCGCTCGAGTACGAACTGGCCCGCATCCGCACCGGCCACCCCGTCCCGACCTCCCACATTTCCTGGCTGCACCCCTACAAGGCCGCTCTCGCCGCCCGCGCCGACACCCTGCGCGCGCTCGCCCTCCTGGAGTCCCCACCGCCGAACCAGCCTGATCTCAAAAAAGAAGGGGGAGAGCGGAACACGCCGCCGGTCGCGGCCGACGAGGCGGTCCGGCTGCTCGAGCGGGCGTGGCGGCGGTTGCCGCGCCGCGATGTCGCGGGTGAGGTGGGCGCCCTGATCGATCTGGGCGTGCTGCATCTGCGGGAGGGTCGGCTGGGAGTGGCGCGGGATCGGCTGGACGCGGCCCGGGTGCTGGCCGAGGCGGGACGCGATCCGGCCGGGGCGGCGCATGCGGTGGAGACATCCGGGGTGATGTGGTGGGCGCGCGGGGAACGGCGGCGGGCGTTGCGCAGCTGGCAGCGGGCGCTGCGGACCTACCGGGAACTGGACCACCGCCTCGGCATCGCGCGCTGTCTGCAACATCTCGGGTCGGCCCTGGTCATCGCCCCGGAATACGGCGCCCTGCTGCTGCCGGAGGACACCGACCGCGCGCAGGTCGTGCGACAGGCCGCGGGCTGGCTGGCCGAATGCGAACGGCTCCGCCGCCACCCGCCCGGCCACCACGATCCCACCTGCCTCGCCAGTCGCTATCGAGACCTGGCACGCGCAGCGGTCGGCGAGCCGTTGCCGACCGGTATCGATCGATGGCCGTCGGCCGAGCCGGACCACCTCTGAGGCGGTCGCTCCCGCGGGCAGACACCTCCGCGGGACGGCTCCAGCGTCGCCCATCCCATCCAGGCGCGGCGTGGCCGATGGGCAATCGCGACGGCCCGCGGCCCGGGGAACTCGTGACGGCGAAGAAATTCAGGATCGGTTTTGCCGGTAACGAATTCGGCACCGTGGCGAAGCGCGTGTACCGGGGACGCCCCCGGGGGCAGCCGGCTTCGGACGCGCCGACGACCGTGTCCGTCGCGGTCCGATCACCGGGTTGCCTGGGCGCGCCCGGGTGCGCTTCACCCGTGCGCGTCGTAGATAGCCTGCGCCAGAGCGGATTTGAGCGCCTGAAACTCGGGAGTCGCGGTGACCGCCAACTCGCGAACGCCGTCGGCGGTATCCCCGGGTAGCTCGATGCGGCGATCGACGATGATCCGGCCGGGCCGCGCGCTCATCACCAGCACCCGGGTGGACAGGAAGACCGCCTCGGCCACCGAATGCGTCACGAAGACAATGGTTTTGCCCGCCCGTCGCCACAGCCGCAGCAGCTCCACCTGCAGTCGTTCGCGGGTCAGCTGATCCAGCGCCCCGTAGGGCTCGTCCATGAGAATGATGCGCGGATCGTTGGCCAGCACCCGCGCGATCTGGGCGCGCTGCTGCATGCCGCCGGACAGCTCGTAGGGGCGCTTGTCGGCCGAGTCGGCCAGGCCGACCAGCTCGAGCAGCCGCAGCGCCTCGGCGCGGCGCGTGCTGCGGTCCACGCCACGGCATTTCGGGCCGAATTCCACATTGCCGCGCACCGACAGCCATGGATACAGCGTCGGCGACTGGAAGACCACACCGCGCTCGGGTCCGGGCCCGGCCACCGGATCGGGCCCGACCAGCAGGCTGCCGGCGGTGGGGGTCAGGAATCCGGCCAGCAGATTGAGCAGCGTGGACTTCCCGCAGCCCGACGGCCCGACGACGCTGACGAATTCGCCGGGCTCGATGATCAGATCGGTGGGCGCCAAGGCGACCGTCGCACCGCTGGCGGTGTCGTAGGTCTTCGACACCCCCGTCAGCACCACCCGATCGTCGACCGCCGTCGTCACTTGACGCTCACCCGCGCCGCATCGGAATAGCTTGCGCCGGAATACACTTCCGGCCCGGCCACGCCCTGCACCTCACCCTGGCCCAGTAGGAATTCGGCGGTGCCGCGCAGATCTTCGCCCAATTGCCCGCCCAGATATTCCGGGCCCGCCTGGGCGCGTGCGCCGGGATAGGAGTATCCGGCGAGCTGCTTGCGCACGGCGTCGACGGGCACGCCCAACTGAGCTGCGATATGGGCGGCCGCCTCGGCGGGAGCGCCGTTGATCTGCCCCACCGCCCAATCCTGCACCGCGGTCCACACCGCGAGGAATTCCGGATTGGCCGAGACGAAGTCGGCCCGTGCGCCCGCGAGGTCGTAGGTGGGCTTGCCCCCCTGGGCGGTCGCGGCGGCCGAGGTGACGACGTGGCCGTCGGTCAGCAGCTGCGACAGCGTGGGCTCCCAGATGAACGCGGCATCGATCTGATCACCCTTCCACGCACCGAGAATCGCATCGGGCGTGAGGTTGACCAACCGCACATCCTTATCGATCCCGGCCGCCGACAGCGCCGCCAGCAGGCTGTAGTGGGCGGTGCTGGCGAACGGCACGGCGATGCGCTTACCACGCAGCCCGGCCACCGAGGTGATCGCGGGATCCTTGGCCACCAGCGATTCGGCGGTGCCGATCACATCGTGAATCCAGATGGCCCGCAGATTCTGCCGCAGCGGGGCCGAGAGGGCGCGTGCGAGCGCGGCGCTGCCCAGCAGCCCGATATCGAGGGAGTTCGCGCCGAACGCCTGGATCACGTCGGCCCCGGAGGAGAACTTCGACCAGGTGAACGTCCCGTTCGGCAGGCAGGTGTCGAGTAGGCCGGTGTCCTTGACGATCAGATCGCCGTTGGGAATGTCCTGATATCCGATTCGCACACTGCCGGTGAAGGTTTCGTCCACCGGTACCGGGCACGCCACCGCCGGACCCGTCGACCGCGACGAGTCGGTGCGCCCGGATTCGACGCATCCGGTCAGCGCCAGGGTCAGCGCGCCGACGAGCGCTGCGGCGACGAGAGTCGTTCTCATGCCTTACCTTTCCACGGGACGGCCACCGCGCCGATCCCCTTGATCGCGGCGTCGAGGGCGAGCGCCGTGCCGCCGATGACGATGATGCAGGCCAGCGTGAGCGGCGTGTCCAGGCGCTGAGCCGCCAGATAGGCGAGTCCGCCGATGCCGGGGATGCCGTTGTTGAGCTCGGCCGCCACCACCGTGGTCCAGGCGAATCCGATCGCGACCCGGATTCCGCCGATCACCTCCGGCGCGGTCGCGGGTAGCAGCACCCGGGTGATCACCTGCACCCGGCTCGCGCCGAGCGACCGCGCGGCATTGATCCGATCGGCCGACACCCCGTGCACCCCGGCCATGGTCGCGATCACCATCGGTGGGAAGGCCGCCAGGAACAGCAGCCAGATCTTGGCGGTGTCGCCGATGCCGAACCACACGATGAGCAGGCCGATATAGCCCAGCGGCGGCAGCGCCCGCAGGAAGTTCAAATACGGCTCCACCACGGCCGCGACGATTTTCGAGGTGCCCAGCACGAAACCCACGACGGGGCCGAGCACGACCGCCGCGCCCGCGCCCGCGCCGATGCGCTGCAGGCTGGCCACCAGGTGTTCCCAGAGGAAGTAGTTCTGCTCGCCGCGCACCTCGCGCGGCACGCCCGGTGCGAGCCGATGCCAGCTGTTGGCCCGCGCGAACGCCTCCCAAACCGCCCCCGGGCCGGGCAGGAACTGCGGATCGATCAGCCGCGCCGCACCGATGGCCCACCACAGCCCCACGAATCCGACCACCGACAGCACCCGCACCGCGACGCGGCGGACACGGGGCGAAAACCCGGTGGCGGGGGCGGATGTCCTGGGAGCCGCTCGACCGGCCGCGATGCTGATCACCGGGCGTCCCACCCCGTCGCCGTCTCCGACACCCCGTCGCCACCTCTCTCGCGCTCGATCGAACCGGATGGCCGGGTACGAGCCGCGCCCATCCGGGGCGATCCTCGCCCGGCGGCGCCCGCCCCGGCCAGGGCCACGATCAGCGTGATTCGAATCGAGCGGGCGTACCCATGGGGCTGCGACGCGAATCACTATAAAGCGGTGATCTCGCGCACATAACGACATGGTAACTACAGAAATGTAGTCCGCGTTTCTTCCGGTCCGAACTGCGTAAATGCCGGCAGTCTCATCCAATGGTCGAGACCGAGCTTGGCGTTATCAGTACGTGATCTTCCGCGAATCGTTGGTTACGGTCGTCTCCGGCTCGCATACCGGGCCGAAACTCGGATCGCTGAACACCGGTAACCCTGTCCCACGATCCGAGTTCCACCCGACATCCCTGGGGGCAGGGACCCGGCCGCGAATCGGCGCCGGGCCGTGTGGGCGCAGGCAGGAAACCTCTATGTCTCGCAACCGGAAGTTCAGCACCCGCGCATTCGGATTCGCCGCCTTCGCCGCGCTCGTGGCCGTTCCGTTCGGCCTGTCGGCCACCGCGTCCGCCGAGGGTGGGCACAACTGGGACGCCGTCGCGGAGTGCGAGTCCAGCGGCAACTGGGGCGCCAACACCGGCAACGGGTTCTACGGCGGTCTGCAGTTCACCCAGGGCACCTGGAGCGCCAACGGTGGCTCGGGCAACCCGGCCAACGCCAGCCGCGCCGAGCAGATCCGCGTCGCGGAGAACGTGCTCGCCTCCCAGGGTGCGGGCGCCTGGCCGGTCTGCGGCGCCTACCTGTAAGTTTCGCGAGACCGCGAACGAAAACGGTCCGCCCTCGAATTCGGGGGCGGACCGTATTTTATTTCCGGTCGGCAGAGTTCGCCTAGAGAATAAAATCTGCAACTTGCCGGCTATCTCAACTTGGAATACGGTCCAGATCCGCCGCGCGTGCAGTAGGGCATCCCGGGCGGCGCGCGCCGATTGACCGGCAAGTCGGGGGTTTCGTATGGTGAGTGGGCGATGAATCGAGGAATCCGGTGCGAAACCGGAGCGGTCGCGCCACTGTGAGCACCCGTCCGGGTGCGAGCCAGACCCTCGCATCGCCTGGTCTGTCCGACGACGGGGACGCGTAATCCCCTGTAGTTAAGGAGTCTTCGTGGCTACGTCCTACGCTCCCCGCTCCGGCGTCCCCGCGCTCTCGCTCTCGATTCCGAGCACCGCCCTGTGGCTGGTCGGCACCACGGTGCTCGCGCTGCTCGCCGTTTACTTCGTCGGCTTCGACCAGGGTGCGGTGTCGGTCTTCGGGGACGACATGCACGTGCACGAGTTCGTGCACGACGGGCGGCACCTGCTCGGATTCCCCTGCCACTAGTCGCGGAATCGAGCTCACACAATGGAAAAGCGGATCATCGGCCTGGGCGTGCTGTTCGGCGCGCTGGGCGGCCTGCTGGCCTTCGTCTTCGCCCGGGTGCTGTCCGAACCGATCATCGACCGGGCCATCGACTACGAGGGCGGGCGCGAGGACGCGCGGCTGGAGTTGGACAGGGCCGCCGGGCATGCCGTGGAGCATGTGCACGAGGCGGAGCTGTTCACCCGTTCGGTGCAGGCCAATGCGGGCCTCGGCTTCGGGATCATCGTCTTCGGCGCGGCCGTGGGCGCGCTGTTCGCGGTCGTGTACTGCATCGCGCTGGGCCGCGCCGCCCGGCTCGCCCCGCGGCCACTGGCGCTGCTCGTTGCGGGGGGTATGTTCCTGGCGCTGTACGGCGTGCCGTTCGTGAAGTATCCGCCCAATCCACCGGCGGTCGGCAACGCCGACACCATCGCCGAACGCACCGGGCTGCATCTGGCGATGGTGGCGCTCACCGTGGCGCTGCTGCTGGCGGCGATCTGGCTGAGCCGCAAACTGCAAGCGCGCCTGGGGGTTTGGAATGCCGCCGTGCTCGCGGGCGCGGCCTTCGTGGTCGTGATGGGTGTCGTGATGGCCCTGCTGCCCTGGCCGGGAGAGCTGGGCGCCGAGCCGGTCGGCGGCGGCTTCGCGACCGACACGCCGCGACCGCTGACCGACCCGTCGGGCCGCATCGTCTTCCCGGGCTTCCCCGCCGACGACCTGTACTACTTCCGCCTGTATTCGCTGCTGGGCCAAGTGATCCTGTGGACCGTCATCGGCTTCGGCATGGCCACCCTGGCCCCCCGCCTGCTGGCCCGCGCCGGCCACCGCGACGAGAGCGCGCCCGCCGCGCCGGCATGAGCAAGCTCACCCGCCTCACCCTGATCACCCACGCGCTCACCGACGCCGTCGCCGCGGCCCGCTTCCCGGCGGACGAGCCGATCAACGAACTCGGACGGCGCGCGCTGACGAAGGTCGGCCGGCCGCATCTCGTCGACCGCGCCGACCTCGTCCTGACCGGCTCGGAAGCCCGCACCCGCGCTACCGCCGCGGCCCTCGGCGCGGCGGCCACCCCCGAATCCGCGCTCGCCGATCTGAATTACGGTGCCTGGGCAGGCCGTTCGATGGACGCCCTGCCGCCCGCCGACCTCACCGCCTGGCTCACCGACCCCGGCCACCGCCCACCCGGCGGCGAATCGCTCACCGACCTGCTCGCGCGCGTGTCCGCCTGGCTGCCCACGCTGACCGCCACGCCTCGGCGAATCGCCGCCGTCACCCATCCGGCCGTCGTGCGGGCCGTCATCCTGCTCGCCCTCGACGCACCCCCGAAATCCTTCTGGCGCATGGATATCGCGCCGCTGAGCGCCACCACCCTGCACGGCCGGTCGACGTCCTGGACGCTGCGCGCCACGGCCCACCCGCTGAGCTCGTGAACTGACCAGCTGCGCCGCAATAGATCTCGACATCGGTCGTGCTGACGGCTATCGTCGGTGTATCGCTATTACGGAATTTCGGATTTACGGGGGAACCTATGTGGAGCAGGCTTGCTTTCGTCCTTGTCGTGATGGTGCCGGCGCTGGTGGGATGTTCGAGTCACGCGGCGTCCGGCCCGGACTGCGCGCCGATGCCTGCCGCGGATGTGAACTCGTCCGAGGGCTGGCTGGGGCGAATCAGCAAGGAACCGAATGGTATTGCGATCGCCGTCGACGACGGGCGGGGTCATACGGTCGGGCGTCGCATCGATGACCAGCAGCCCATCGCCTCGGCCGTGAAGGTCGTCCCACTCGCCGCCTACGCCCGCGCCGTCGCGGCGGGAACCCTCGATCCCCACGAACGCATCCCCGTCGGCGAATGGGAGCGGTGGGCCTTTCCGGGCACCGACGGGGGAGCGCACGAACAGGCACGCTCACGGCTGCCCGGCGACACGGTCACTCTCGATGAGATGGTCAGCGCGATGATCCGGGAAAGCGACAACGCCGTCCCGGACTATCTGCGCGACCGTCTCGGCGACCGGGCCCTGATCGACGCCGCCGAAGCGGGCGGATGGCACGAGTATCAGCCGTCCTCGAAGCTCGGCGATGCGATTCGCCTGCTCGATCCTCAGGTCGTGGACGTGTGGGCGGCGGCGCGACGGTACGCCGCCGACCCGGCCTATCGCGCGGCGATGCGGTCGAAATCCATGCCGTCCTTGGAGATTCAAGCCTCCTGGGCGGACACCACGCCTACGGCGTCCGCGCGTCAACTGGCATCGATGCACCGGTCGATCGCCACCGGCAGCTTCGGAGCCGGTTCGGATATCGCCCGCGCCCATTTGGAATGGCGGCCCGCGCCGGACGGTTTCGTCGCAATGGGTTTCAAGGGCGGTGCGTACCCCGGGGTCCTGGCCGACGCGATCTATCTGCGTCGAGCCGACGGCACGGTCGCGACGGCTGTGCTGCTCGAGCGCCGTATGCCCGAGAAGGCATGGGAGAGCGCGCTGACCAGCTTCAGTTCGCAGGAGCTGCTGGTTCGCGCCGTGGCGGAACCGGACATGTTGCGCCGATTAACGTGTGCGGTATGACCGATGTCGAGACCAGGCTCGCGGAATTGGAAGCGCGAATCCAGGCGCTGGAGGGCCGTCGCCGCTCCGATGTCCCCGCCCGCGGATTCATCGAATACCGTGGCAGCGTCGACTTCGGCGGCGAGATCCACTGGACCATCAGCTACGGCGCCGCGGCGGTGCTCGAACTGCCCGCGCCCGCCCGGGTGGAAGTGCTTGCCGCGCTGGGGCATCCGGTCCGGCAGGCGCTGGTCCAGACGCTGCTCGACGGTCCACGCACGGGCGGCGAACTGGCCGAGGCCGTCGGCCTCACCTCGACCGGCCAGCTCTATCACCATATCCGCGCGCTCTCCTCGGCGAAGATCGTCGAACAGCACGGCCGCGGCGCCTACCGCATCCCCGGCTCCAAAGTGATTCCGGTACTGATACTGATGACCGCGGCGGCCGATATCGCCGAACTGCTGCACGCGTGACGCGGCGAGCCGATCAGGCGTCGGCGGACTCGGGGAGTGGATCGGCGAATTGATCCGCGCCCCAGCGGGCGTCGACGATCAGGCCGACCACGCCGATGGTGATGCAGATCGCGGACAGGACCAGCAGTCCGGGCTCGGTCCTGCCGGTGAGGGCGTCGCCGAGCACCACCACGCCGATCGTGCCCGGCAGCACGCCGACCACGGTGGCCAGCAGATACGGCAGCATCCGCACCGAGGACAGTCCCGCGCAGTAGTTGATGATCGAGAACGGCACCGGCGCGATCAGGCGCAGCGAGCCCACGGCGAGCCAGCCGCGTTTGCGCAGCCGCCGGTCCACGGCCCGAACCGCCGGATGGGTCAGGCGCGCGGCGACCTGTTCGCGGTCGAGCGCCCGGACCAGCAGCAGTGCCAGCACCGCGCTGACCGTGGTCGCGGCGACGGCGAGGGTGATGCCGAGGGCGGGGCCGAACAGCAGTCCGGCGCTGAGGGTGAACACGGTGCGGGGGAACGGCGCGACCGTCACGATCGCGTGGACCAGGAAGAACGCCAGCGGAAACAGCGGGCCGACCGAATGCGCCCAGTCCCGGATCTGCTGCGGCGTGGGATGCGGTGCGAGCAGGGTCGCCGCGACCAGGGCGCCGGCGAGCAGGAGCAACGCCAGCAGACGCGGATCACGGAATCTTCTCGGCACAGCGGTCCAGGCTACCGAACCGCGTTGCCCCACCTGCCGTTCGGGCCGCGGCGGCGCGGTGCGATGCTGTGGTGTGCGTAACATCGGTGCCCGCAGAGAATTCTCGTTAACTTAGTCGGGCTTCTGACCTGCTCGAACGGTTCCGGTGACGCCCTGCGAACGATCCGCACAGCGGCCTGCGAAGACGCTGCGAAGGGTTGGGCGCGGGCGCGGGTATCGGGTATGGCTGAAGGTGTCGGATGAGAGTGGAAGAGGAAACAGCAGCGATGCCGATCGATTCGGATCCGGACGCGGCACGGGTCGTGCCCGGATATGCCGCGTGGCGCAAGGGCGTGGCCGGGGTGCTGGCCAAGGCCCGCAAGGTGGACCCGGCCGAGCTCGGCGACGAGCCGGAGCGACTGCTCACGGCCTCGACCTATGACGGATTGCGGATCGCCCCGCTCTACACCCGCCGCGACGAGCTACCCGAACAGCCGCTGCCCGGGGCCTTCCCCTTCGTGCGCGGCGGCGACGCCACCCGCGACGTCCATCGCGGCTGGCATGTGAGCGCCCGCTTCGGTGGCCCCGACGCCGCGACGGCCAACCGCGAGATTCTCGCCGGACTGGAGAACGGTGTCAGTGCGGTCTGGCTGGGTGCCGGTGCGCGCGGCGTGCCGGTGACCGAGCTGGCGACCGCGCTGCGGGGGCTGCTGTTCGACCTGGCCCCGCTGACCCTCGAGGCCGGTGCCGAGACCGCGGCCGCGGCGGCGGAGCTGTTCGCGATTCTGGACGGCTACCAGACCCCGCGGCGCGAGGCCATCCAGGTCGTTCTCGGCGCGGCCCCGCTGACCAACCGTTTCGCGGGCGTCGTCGATCTCGGCCTCGACGAGACGGTCGCGTTGGCGCGGCGGGCGATCGCGCGGCCGGAAACCGTTCGCACCGTGGTGATCTCGGGTGAGGTCTTCCACAATGCGGGCGCCTCGGACGCACAGGAACTCGGCGCGGCGATCGCGGCGGGCCTGGCGTATCTGCGCGCCTTCACCGCCTCCGATATCGATACGCTCGCGGCCCTGCGCCAGCTGAGCTTCCGCTTCGCCGCCACTGACGATCAGTTCGCCACCATCGCGAAGTTCCGTGCGGCCCGACGCTTGTGGGCGCGGGTCGCGCACGAGCTCGGCGCGCCCGATCTGGGTAACGCACCCCAGCACGCGGTCACCTCGGCGGCCATGATCACCCAGCGCGATCCGTGGGTGAACATGCTGCGCACCACGCTGGCCGCGTTCGGTGCGGGCGTGGGCGGGGCGGACCTGGTCACGGTGCTGCCCTTCGACGCGGCCCTGCCGCCGGGCGAACTCGAGGTGTCCCAGGCGTTCTCCGATCGCATGGCCCGCAACACCCAGCTGCTGCTGCTCGAGGAGTCGCATCTGGGCTTCGTCCAGGACCCGGCCGCGGGCTCCTGGTACGTCGAAAGCCTCACCGACGCACTGGCCGCCGCCGCGTGGGAGTTCATGCGGGAGCTCGAGCGCGCGGGCGGCTACCTCGCCGCCCTGGACTCCGGTCTGCTGGCCGAGCGCGTCGCCGAGACCAGGGCGCGCCGCGATTCCGATGTGGCACACCGCAAGACGGCCGTCACCGGCGTGAACGAATTCCCTAACCTGGCCGAGAAGCCGCTGTCGGAGGCGGCGCGCCAGCCCAGCGCCGAGGTCGCCCGGTACGGCGCGGCCTTCGAGGCGCTGCGCAATCGCTCCGACGCCTACCTGGCCCGCCACGGCAACCGCCCGCAGGGCCTGCTGGTGCCGCTGGGTCCGGTCGCCGAACACAATGTGCGGGTGACCTTCGCGGCCAATCTGCTGGCCTCGGGAGGTATCGAGACCACCAATCTGGGCATCCTGTCCCTCGACGAGATCGCCGCGGCGGCCACCGAATCGGGTGCGGCGCTGGCGGTGCTGTGCGGCTCGGACGCGCGCTACGCCGCCGAGGCCGGCGCCGCGGTGGAGCGGCTGCGCGCGGCCGGTGTGGCCACGGTGCTGCTGGCCGGGCCGGAGAAGGCCGTCGCCGAGCTCACCGGGACGCAGCGGCCCGATGGATTCCTGACCGCGCGCATGGACGCGGTGGCGGCCCTGTCCGAGCTGCTCGAGAGGCTGGGAGCATAGATGACGACACGCGAATTCAAGCATGTGATCGGCAGTTTCGCCGATGTGCCGCTGGATGCCCCGAGTGCGGCGCGGGTGAGCGGTGAACAGGTCGAGCAGTTCGTGCGCGCCGCCGCGGCCGCGAATCACTATGCGCCCGAACAGCTGCTGTGGGCCACACCCGAAGGCATCGACGTGCGGCCGGTTTTCACCAAGGCCGACCGGGATGCCGTTGTCGCCGCGGGCTATCCGCTCGACAGCCTGCCGGGCATCGCGCCGTATGTGCGCGGGCCGTATCCGACGATGTATGTGAATCAGCCGTGGACCATCCGCCAGTACGCGGGATTCTCCACCGCCGCCGATTCCAACGCCTTCTACCGCCGCAATCTACAGGCCGGTCAGAAGGGTCTGTCGGTGGCGTTCGACCTGGCCACCCACCGCGGCTACGACTCCGATCACCCGCGCGTCACCGGGGATGTCGGCATGGCCGGGGTCGCCATCGACTCCATCCTGGACATGCGCGAACTGTTCGATCACATTCCGCTGGACCAGGTTTCGGTGTCGATGACCATGAACGGCGCGGTGCTGCCGATTCTGGCGCTGTACGTGGTGGCCGCCGAGGAGCAGGGCGTCAAGCCCGAACAGCTGGCCGGAACCATTCAGAACGACATTCTGAAGGAGTTCATGGTCCGCAACACCTACATCTATCCGCCCAAGCCCTCGATGCGGATCATCTCCGACATCTTCGCCTACACCTCGGCGAAGATGCCCAAGTTCAACTCCATCTCCATCTCCGGCTACCACATCCAGGAGGCCGGGGCGACGGCCGATCTGGAGCTGGCCTACACCCTGGCCGACGGCGTGGAGTACATCCGGGCGGGGCTGGACGCGGGCATGGCTGTCGATCAGTTCGCGCCGCGGCTGTCGTTCTTCTGGGCGATCGGCATGAACTTCTTCATGGAGGTCGCGAAACTGCGTGCCGGACGGCTGCTCTGGAGCGAGCTGGTGGCGAAGTTCGAGCCCAAGAGTCAGAAATCGCTTGCCCTGCGCACACATTCGCAGACCTCCGGCTGGTCGCTGACCGCGCAGGACGTATTCAACAACGTGGCGCGCACCTGCGTGGAGGCCATGGCCGCGACCCAGGGTCACACCCAGTCCCTGCACACCAACGCCCTCGACGAGGCGCTGGCGCTGCCCACCGACTTCTCCGCGCGCATCGCGCGCAATACCCAGCTGCTGATCCAGCAGGAGTCCAACACCACCCGGCCCGCCGATCCGTGGGGCGGCTCCTATTACGTCGAGTGGCTGACCCATCAGCTGGCCGAGCGCGCGCGGGCGCATATCGCCGAGGTCGAGGCGCACGGCGGTAT
Source organism: Nocardia sp. CDC159 (assembly GCF_023740735.1). Classification (GTDB taxonomy): domain Bacteria; phylum Actinomycetota; class Actinomycetes; order Mycobacteriales; family Mycobacteriaceae; genus Nocardia; species Nocardia pulmonis. Next base: position 316,399 of record NZ_JAMRXH010000001.1, on the reverse strand, counting down.
GGCGCAGGCCATTTCGGAGGGCATTCCGAAGCTGCGCATCGAGGAGGCCGCGGCGCGCACCCAGGCCCGCATCGATACCGGCCAGCAGCCGGTGATCGGGGTCAACAAGTACCAGGTCGCCGAGGATCACCCGATCGAGGTCCTCAAGGTCGACAACACCCGCGTGCGCGCCGAACAGAACGCCAAACTGCACAAGCTGCGCGCCGAACGGGATTCGGCCGAGGTCGAGCGCACACTGGCCGAATTGACCCGCGCCGCGGCGTCGTCGGGGGGTGGCATGGCCAACAACCTGCTCGCCCTGGCCATCGATGCCGCGCGGGCCAAGGCGACCGTCGGCGAGATCTCCGACGCGCTGGAGAAGGTGTACGGGCGGCATCAGGCCGAGATCCGCACGCTGTCCGGTGTCTACCGCGAGGAGGCCGGGAAGGTGACCAATATCAGCCGGGCGATCGAACTGGTCGAGGAGTTCGCCGAGGCCGAGGGCCGTCGCCCCCGCATCCTGGTCGCCAAGATGGGCCAGGACGGGCACGACCGCGGGCAGAAGGTGATCGCCACCGCCTTCGCCGATCTCGGCTTCGACGTCGATGTGGGCCCGCTGTTCCAGACCCCGGAGGAGGTGGCGCAGCAGGCCGCCGACAACGACGTGCACGTGGTGGGCGTGTCGTCGCTGGCGGCGGGCCACCTCACGCTGGTGCCCGCGCTGCGGCAGGCACTGGCCGAGGTCGGGCGGCCCGACATCATGGTCATCGTGGGCGGGGTCATCCCGCCCGGTGACTTCGACGAGCTGTACCGGGCCGGTGCGGCGGCGATCTTCCCGCCGGGTACCGTGATCGCCGATGCCGCGATCGATCTGCTGAAGAAGCTGGCCGCCGAACTCGGCCACGAGATCGGCGGCGGCGCAGGACAATCCGTCGACGCGGAATGATCGAGCGTACGAAGCCGGGCGACGGTCGGCCCGTGGCACGGGTGGCGGGAGGGGAATGAGCGAGCGCGCAGAACCGAGCGACGGCGGTACGGCCGGGGCACGGCCGGTCGCGCGGCGGCGGACGATCGACGTCGACGAGTTGGCCGAGTCGGTCCGCGCGGGAGAGCGGGCCGCCCTGGCCCGGGCGATCACCCTGGTGGAGTCGACGCGGGCCGATCATCGCGAGCTGGCGCAGCGGCTGCTGCTGGCCGTGACCCCCGATGCCGACGCGATCGAATCCAATCGCGTGGGCATCACGGGTGTTCCGGGCGTGGGCAAGTCGACGTTCGTCGACGCGTTGGGCATCTATCTGATCGGGCAGGGCCATCGCGTGGCGGTGCTGGCGGTGGATCCGTCCTCCACCCGCACCGGCGGCTCGATCCTCGGCGACAAGACCCGGATGGCACGGTTGGCGGTGCGGCGCGAGGCCTATATCCGGCCCTCGCCGACCGCGGGCACCCTGGGCGGCGTCGCCAAGGCGACCCGGGAGACGATCGTGCTGCTCGAGGCCGCGGGCTACGACGTGATCCTGGTGGAGACCGTGGGCGTGGGCCAGTCCGAGGTGACCGTCGCCAATATGGTCGACGTGTTCTGCTTCCTCACCCTGGCCCGCACCGGAGATCAGCTGCAGGGCATCAAGAAGGGTGTGCTGGAGCTGGCCGATCTGGTCGCGGTCAACAAGGCCGACGGCCGGCACGAGGTGGAGGCCCGCGCCGCCGCCCGCGAACTGCAGGGTGCGATGCGGCTCATCCATCCGCGCGAATCACTGTGGCGCCCACCGGTTCTCACCATGAGCGGGCTCAACGGGACCGGGCTGGACCGATTCTGGGACACCGTGCTCGAGCATCGCCGCGTGCTCACCGAGGCGGGGGAGTTCGCCGAGAAGCGCCGCCGTCAGCAGGTCGACTGGACCTGGACCATGGTCCACGACCAGCTGTTGCGGCGGCTGGCGGACAACCCCCAGGTGAAATCGATCCGCGGTCAGGTCGAAAAGCAGGTCCGCGACGGATCGCTCACGCCCGCGCTGGCCGCCGAGGAGATTCTGCGAGCCTTCGACGCCCGGTGAAATTCCATTCTGGAAAGGCCCCAAAGTGGATAATCCGGCCGCGTGGAAATAGCTGGCGAGTAGCGTGATAGATCCGCTCCCGCCGTGGGGGCGGAGGAGTGTGGACCATGAGCCGCAATCCGATCGCCGGACCGCCGATGTCGTTGCCGCCGGACCACCCGCCCGGGGACTCGATCCTGGTCACCGTGGGGGATATCGGATGCAGTCCGACCACGGTGTACACCCCGTCCGGCGCGCATCCCCTGGCGGGGACCACCTGGATTCTCACCAATCAGACCACCGTGCGCGAGCGAATCCCGACCTACGCCATCGTGCTGGCGGTGGTGTTCGTGCTGGCCTGCTTCCTCGGATTGCTGTTTCTGGCGATTCGCGAGCAACGCATGGAGGGATTCGTTCAGGTCAGCGTGCAGGGGCCGGACTTCTACTACGCGACGCAGGTGCCGGTCGGCAGCCCGCAGCAGGTGTTCGACACCGAGCGGCGGGTGAACTACATCCGCGCGCTGGTGGCCGCGTCGCGACAGCAGGGGTGATCTTGCCCCTACGCTGCATGCATGGTCGACGATGACGTGACGCCCGCGGCGCTGGGACCGGCGCCCTGGGGTTCTCGGCTGCTGGGCCCGGCCGAGGAGGGGTCGATGCGCCGCCGCATCCGGGTGCAGGCGCTGCTGACCCTGCCGCTGATCATTGGAAATGTGGTCGGCATCGCGGTGGCGATCGTGCTCATCGTGTTCGTGCTGCCCGGGCCCTCGGTGCTGACCTGGTCGCTGGTCTGGCTGAATTTCGTTGCCGCCCCGCTCTATATCGCACTGGCGCTGCTGATCGGACTGGTGTGGGGGACGACCTCCGGACTGCGCACGCTGCGCTGGGCGACCGATCCGGATCGAGTGCCCACCGAGCGCGAGCAGATCGCGTCGGCGGCGGTGCCGCGTCGGCTGGTCGTGCAGCAGGCGGTGCTGTGGCTGGGCGGGCTGATCGTGCTCACGCCGATGTACGCCGCGGTGGATCCGGCCTTCCTGCCGAAGTTCGTGCTGGGCGGGGGATTCAGCGCGATCGTGGTGTGCGCCTTCAGCTATCTGACCGCGGAGTTCGCGCTGCGGGTGGTCACCGCGCGGGTGCTCGATGCCGCGCCGTCGCGGCGGCGGCGCGGCATCGGCGTATTCGGGCGGCTGGTGCTGGTGTGGACGGTCGGTTCGGCGACGCCGGTGGCGCTGCTGATGGTGGTCGCGGTGCTGGCGCTGTCGGGCGTGTCGGTCAGCAAGGAGCGGCTGGCGGTGTGCGTCCTGTCGCTGGGCGGGGTGACGCTGGTGTTCGGGCTGCTGTTACTGGCGCAGACGCTTTCGGCGACGGTCGCGCCGATTCGGGGCGTGCGCAGCGCGCTGCGCCGGGTGGAGGACGGCGCGCTCGATGTCGCGGTCACGGTCTACGACGGCACCGAATTGGGTGAGCTACAGAGCGGTTTCAACCGCATGGTGCAGGGGCTGCGCGAGCGCGAGCGGCTGCGCGACCTGTTCGGCCGCCACGTCGGCCACGATGTCGCCGCGGCGGCGCTGGCGCGCAATCCCGGCCTCGGCGGCGAGGAACTCGAGGCCGCCGCGCTGTTCGTGGACATCGTCGGCTCGACAACCATGACCGCCACCCGCCCCGCCGCCGAGATCGTCACCATTCTCAACCGCTTCTTCGCCATTGTGGTCGACGAGGTCGAACGGCACGGCGGCCTGGTCAACAAGTTCGAGGGCGATGCCGCCCTGGCCGTGTTCGGCACCCCCGCCCCGATCGCGGACCCGGCGGGCGCCGCCCTGGCCGCGGGACGCGCCATCGGCGAGCGCATCCGCACCGCGACCGAATTCGATGCCGGAATCGGCGTGGCTGCGGGCCGGGTGGTGGCGGGCAATGTCGGCGCGCATCGCCGCTATGAGTTCACCGTCATCGGCGATGCCGTCAACGAGGCCGCCCGCCTGTGCGAACTCGCCAAACAGGATCCGGCGCGACTGCTGGCCTCCGCGGCCGCGGTCGAGTCCGCCACCGCGGACGAGCGGCGGCGATGGGAGCTCGGCGAAGAGGTCACGCTGCGGGGACGGACTCGGCCGACGCGCCTGGCCCGGCCCGGCGGCGGGCCGGGCGAGTGATCAATTCTGGGCACGGGTGAAGGATCAATCGTGGGCTCGGGGAGTGATCGATTGTGGGCTCGGGCGAGTGATCGGCTCGGGCTCGGGCGGGCGATCTATTCGCGCTCGGCCGAATGATCGATTCGGGGCTGGCGAGGGGTCGTGCCCAGGGCCTAGAGTTAGAGAACGTTTGTTATCTATAAGGGTCGGGCGGCCCGGAAGCCGTGCTCGGAGGGAGGGTCGATGCGTCGATTCGATGGGAAGGTGGTGGTGGTGACCGGCGCGGCGTCGTTGATCGGAGCCGCGATCGCGCTGGAATTCGCTCGGCGCGGGGCCGCGCTGGCGCTGTGCGATTCCGACGAGTCCGGTCTGCGGGAGACCGCGCGGCAGTGCGCCGCGCTCGGGGCCGCGGTGAGTACGCAGGCGGTGGACGTGGCGAGCCGCCCCGCGGTCTACTCCTTCGCCGATCGGGTCGTGGCCCGGCACGGCCGGGTCGACGTGGTGGTCAACAACGCGGGCGTCGGCGTGCTCGGCGACCGGGCGACCGTCAGTGACGACGGCCTGGAATCGATCGTGGACCACAACTTCTGGGGCATGGTGCACGGCACCCGCGCCTTCCTGCCCGCCCTCGAACGGGCGGGCGGCGGCACCGTGGTCAATGTGTCGAGCGGCTCCGGACCACTCGGCCTGCCCGGCCGGACATCCTCTGCCGCAACGAAGTTCGCGGTCCGCGGCTTCACCGAGTCGCTGCGGGTGGAGCTGCTGGTGTCGGGCGCACACACCCGCGCCATGTGCGTCCACCCCGGCGGCCTCCGCACCGGCGCTGCCCGCCGTCCCGCGGCCCACCTCGCCCACACCAGCCCCGGCCGCGCCGCCCGCAGAATCGTCGACGGCGTGGCCCGCCACAAGATCCGCCTGCTGGTCGGCCCCGACGCCATCGCCACGGACCTGCTGCAGCGCCTGTCCCCGGTGGGCTATCAGCGCCTGAGTGTCTTCGTCACCCGACAGTTCCTGCGCACCTACGCGTGATTCAGGCCAGCCCGAACAGCTGGGCGGCATTGTGGTGGCAGACCTTGCGCAGCCACTCGTCGCCGAGGCCGAGCCGTTCGAGGGCGTGCAGGGCGTGGGCGTAGGTGTAGGGGATGTTGGGGAAGTCGCTGCCGAACAGGATGCGGTCGGCGAGGGTGGTCAGACGGGGGAGGGCGGCGCGGGGGAAGGGGTCCTCGGCCTCGAAGAAGTCGGTGAAGTTCATCGTGGTGTCGAGGCGGACCGCGTCGTAGCGGTCGGCGAGATCCAGGAATTCGACATATTCGGGGGAGCCCATGTGGGCGATGATCAGGGGAAGGTTCGGAAAGCGGCGCAGCAGCGCGGATACCGGGCCGGGGCCGGTGAAACGGCCGGCGGCCGGACCGGATCCGCAGTGGATGACCGTGGGGACCCCGGCGTCGGCGAGCATGCCCCAGACGTCGGTGAGCAGGGGATCGGTGGGGTCGAAGTCGCCGACCTGGATGTGCACCTTGAAGACTCGCGCACCGGCGTCCAGGGCGCTGCGCACATAGCCGGGTGCGCTCGGTTCGGGATAGAAGGTCGCGGTGTGCAGGCAGTCCGGTGTGCGGGCGGCGAATTGGGCGGTCCAGTCGTTGAGCCAGGCCGCCATATCCGGCTTGTGCGCGTACACCAGGGCGGTGAACGCGCGAACTCCGAAGGCGCGCAACGTCTTCACCCGCACCTGTTCCTCGTGCCGATAGGTGATCGGCCATTCGCGTCGGGTCAGCGGGCCCGCCGAATCGAAGTACGCCCACACCTTGCGCATGACCGAGTCCGGCATGAAATGCGTATGCACGTCGATGATCTCGGGCAGGCCGATCCGGTCCCGGAATTCGGTGACATACCCGATGTCGTCCTCGTCGACGCTCATCGCGACCTCCTGTGTGTCAGGCGGGCGGATACACCGCACGCGCGAAATCGCCCACCCGGGCGATCATCCGTTCGAAGAAGATGCGGGGATCGGTGCCGATCACGATGTCCGCATTGGGTTCGCGGCCCCACATGCCCGCCCAGTCGGCGACGGTGGTGCCGCGGGTGATCGCACCGCCGAGTTCGACGTCCACGGCCGCCGCCCGGATGCGCGCCGGACTCGGATCCAGCGCGACCGCCGCCGCGAACGGGTCGTGCATATGCGCCAGATATCCCTGGTCGTGGGCGCGGTGGAATTCGAAGTAGAACCGCACCGCGTCGGTGACGAACCGCACGATGGGATTGCTCGCCTTCGACCGCGTCCCCGGCGTGTCGACCTCCGAAACCTCCTGCACCGGAAGGCTGTCCGCGCGTTCGGCCAGCCGTGTCAGATGCACGGGGTGCATCTCGACGGTCTCGGTGACGTCCAGCCCGCACACCAGCGGACGGCGCTGCGGCGGCGCCGCGGCGAAGGCGTCGAAGACCTCCTTCCACGCCTCCGGATCGACGTGCACGTTCCACTCATTGGTCGGGGTGGTGTTTCCCGGATGGTTGAACGCCCCGCCCATCACCACCAATCGGCCGAGCAGCCGCGGCAATTCGGGCTCGATCCGCAGCGCCAGCGCGAGATTCGTGAGCGGACCCGTGCACAGGCCCACGATCTCACCGGGATGCGCGCGCACCAGATCCACCCACAGCTCGGCGGCCGAGCGCGTGGACAGCGCGCGCGGCGACAGCGGGAACTCGGCATAGCCCACCCCCTGCGGGCCGTGGGTGTCCTCGGTGGTGCGCAGCGCGATCGCCAGCGGCGTCGCCGAGCCGAGCGCGACCTCGATCTGCGGTGCGCGGCACAGATCCAGCAGCGCAAGGTTGTTGGCGGCCACCCGCGGCGCGGGGACGTTGCCCGCGGTGGCGGCGATCCCGACGATCTCGGCCTCGGGGCTGGCGAGCAGATACAGCAGCGCCAGCGCGTCGTCGATCCCGGTGTCGACATCCATCATGATCTTCTGCCGCATCCTGCCGAGCCTAGCCAGCGTCGCGCCCCCGGCCGCACACGGCCGGGGGGCTTGCCCTTGCGATCAGTAGTTCGGCAGCTGGAATCCGTCGTCGGCGGGCGTGAACAGCTTCGCGGCCAGCGGCCGGATCGGCCGCGAGGTGAGCAGGCGCAGATTGGTGCGGAACAAAGTCGCGCCGATGCGGGACGCGGGCAAGATGAACTCGAGGCCGCCGCCGGGAATCTTCTTGGCCTGGTCCAGGAACGGCGTGAGCCGCTGTTCGTAGCGCGCCAGCGCCGTGGGCAGATCGCCCGGCCCGGCGGCGATCTCGTTGCCGAGGATGTACGCCCCGACCAGGGCCATCGCCGTGCCCATCCCGGTCAGCGGCGAACCGCAGAAGCCCGCATCGCCGAGCAGGGTCACCCTGCCGGTGGACAGGCTGGGCATATCGACGCGGGCCAGCTCGTCGAAGTAGAAGTCCGGGGCCGAGGCCATGGCCGCGAGAATCCGCGGCGCGTGCCAGCCCGCGTCGGCGAGCATCCGTGCGATCAGGCGCTGCTGGGCGGCGACATCGCGGCGCACGGCAGGATCGGTGTCGGTGCGCAGGGTGATGATCGCCTTGGACGTCGCCGGATCGCGATCGGGCCGGATCGAGACCGAGGCGCCCGGCACGAAATGCGTGGTGAACCAACCGGGTTCGACGCCGGGCGGGGTCGCGATGGTGAAGAACGAGGCGTAGCCACCCAGGTAGATGCTGAAGCGCTCCTCGGGTCCGAAGGCCAGCCGCCGGGTGGCCGAATGCACGCCGTCGGCGCCCACCACCAGATCGAACCGCTCGATGCCGCCCGAGGCGAAGGTGACCTCGACCCCGGTCGCGTCCTGGCGCAGCGCCTGGATGTGCTCGCCGTAGCGGTAGTCCAGCGCGCCGCTGCCGGGGGTGAGCCCGGCGGCCGAGACCTCGTCGAGCAAAACCTGATTGAGATCGCCCCGGGCGATCTCGATCTCGGCGACCGGGCCCTTGCCGTCGAACATCTCCATCGGCATGCGCGCGTAGACGCGCCCGGTCCGGTCGACATAGGCCATGCCGCGCTCGTCCAGCTGGTACTTGCGGATACCGGGCATGATCCCCATCCGCTCGGCGACCTCCCGGCTCGGCCCGCGCAGATCCACCGCCTGCCCGCCCGCGCGCGGCTCGGCCGCGCGCTCGACGACGGTGACCGTGATTCCGGCCCGAAGTAGTTGCAGCGCAACGGCATTCCCGGCGATGCCGCCGCCGGAAACGAGGATGTGGGGGCGGTGGGTGGGGGTGCTCATGGTGGCGATCCTGTCTTGTTCAGATGTCTTAGACAGATGTGTAACACGCTACTTGCACGATTGTCTAGAACAAATGTCTAAGACGCTGCTAGGGTGGCCTCATGGGAAATCGCGAGGACCTGTTGACCGGCGCTCGCAAGGCGATCCTCGAGCGCGGTCTCGCGAAGGTGACCGCCCGCGATATCGCCGCCGCCGCCGGTGTCAGCCTGGCCGCCATCGGCTATCACTTCGGCTCCAAGGATCGGCTGGTCGTCGAGGCGGTGACCGAGGCCGTCGGCACAGAGATCGGCGACGGTATGTACGCCGCCATCCGCGATGCGACGGGGGAGGGGTCGGCGCTGTGGGAATCGCTGGCGGGTACCTGGAACGGGATGCTCGACGTCGTGCGGGACCACCGCGAGCAGTTGCAGCTGAGCTTCGAAAACGCGTCCAATGTGATGCGTTCGGAGGAACTGCGGGCGTATATGGCCGAGGCCTGCGAAACCGCCTACGAGGAGCTGGCGCAACTGCTGCGCGAGCTGCATCCGGAGCTGTCGGCCGAGGCGGCCCGCGCGGTCGGCAAGGTGTACTTCGTGCTGTTCCAGGGCTGGGCGCTCATGGGGATGATGGCCCCGGCCGCCGATCCGCTGACCGGTGAGGATGTCGCGCTGGCGGTGAAAACCCTGCGCGGCAAGTAGATTGCGAGAGCGGAGTCGACGAGCGGGAGGTATGCGTGGGGGCCGAGATCACCGGCACGAAATGGTTGCGGGAGTTGCGCGGCGTGCCGGGTCCGCGCGCGGTGCTGGTGTGCTTTCCGCCCGGTGGTGGTTCCGCCGTCGCCTATCGCGCGCTGGCGGGCCGCATCGGCGGCGCGGTGGCGGTGTTCGCGGTGCAGTATCCGGGCCGTCAGGACCGGCTCGGCGAGCCGATGATCACCGACCTCGCGGCCCTGGGCGAGGAGGTCGCGCGCGATCTGGCGGTGGGGCAGACGCCGCTGGCGCTGTTCGGTCACAGCATGGGCGCCACGGTCGCCTTCGAGACCGCTCGGCGGTTGCAAACCCGGGGGCGCGATCCGATTCACCTGTTCGTCTCCGGCCGCATCGCCCCCGACGCCCCGTACGAGGGCCGGCTGCACGAGGGCTCGGACGCGGAACTGATCGACGAACTGGAACGTCTCGCCAACGATCCGGCGTCGGTGGCCGTCCTGCGGTCCGAGCCGACGCTCGCCGAGATCGTGCTTCCGGCCGTCCGCGGCGACTACCGGGCGGTGGAAACCTATGCGTTCCAGCCGGGAGAACCTTTGCGCTGCAACGTTTCCGGGCTGGTCGGCGACGAGGATCCGACGGTGACGCCGGATCGGATGCGCGAGTGGCAACGCCACACCACCGGCGAATTCGATCTGACCGTCTTTTCGGGGCGGCATTTCTACCTCGACGAAAACCCCGGTGCCGTAGCCGATCTCGTGAACGCGCGGCTGGCCTGAGCCGACCGGCGGGGTAGGGGGATGGGCGGCGCCCGGTGGCGGCGGCCGTCGCGAGTTCACCGGCAATCCAGCAGCGTGGCCTCGGCCATCGCGGCGATGACGTCCTCGGTTCGGTGGCGCCGCCGGAAGGCGCGCACCTGGCGGATCGCGCCGTTGCCGTGGGCGAATACCGTTGTGAGCGAGCGGTTCACGCGTTCGCTCTCGCCGAGGCGGTCCAGCGCGGGGGCGATCTCGTCGACGAGTTCGCCGAGCAGAACGCGGGCGGGCGCGACGCGGGCGTCGAGCGGATCGAGCAGGTCGGCGGTGAGGCCGGTGTGGGCGGCTCGCCAGTAGGCGGCATGCAGGAGTTCGGGGGCCACGATCGGGGCGGACCGCCCCTCCGCCAGATGGGTCAGGGCCGTCATGACGCTGGCACGGATCAGCGTGGCCAGCAGGACCGTCTCCTCGACCGTCGCGGGGACGTCGCTGATGCGGATCTCGACCGTGGGATAGGTGACCGATGGGCGGACGTCCCAGTAGACCATCTGCGGATCCAGGATGATGCCCGCGGCCTGCATGGTGCGCACGGTCGCCTCGTAGTGCTCCACGGACATGAAATGCGGGGGCGGCCCGGCACTCGGCCATCGTCGCCACTGCACGCTACGCCAACTGGCATAACCGGTTTCGGCATCGCGGTGGATCGCCGAATTCGCGGTGAGTGCCAGGAACAGCGGCAGCCGCGGCCGCAGGAAGTTGCTCACCTCGATGGCGGTGGCCCGGTTCGGAATCGCGATGTGCACATGGCAGCCGCACAGCGCCGTCTCCTGCGCCAGCACCCCGAAGCGGTCGGCGATCCGGCGATAGCGCGGCGTTTCGGTGATCGGCAGCAGCGGCGGTACCGTCGGCGGCAGGGCGACCGCGAGCAGGCGGGCACTGTTCTTCTCGGCGCAGTCGGCGATGGTGCGTCGCAGTTCGCGCAGTTCGCGCAGCAGCGCGGCCGCCTCGGTGTGCACGCCGGTGCTCGCCTCCACCTGGCAGCTGCTCAGCTCCAGCTGCAATTCGATGCCGATTTCGGTCGCCGCGCGCGCCACTTCGAGGTTGCGCGCGACCGGTGTCCCGGTGTTGCCGTCGACGAGCAGGAATTCCTCCTCGACCCCCACGGTCGGGGCATCGGTGTTCATTCTGAGGCAATACCCAGCGGCAACGCCGGATAACGCGGTACGGCTCAGGCGGGCAGCGACCGTCGGTGCCGGGTGGCGCGCCAGTAGCCGAACCGGGATGCCGCGACGGCGAAGGCGACCAGCACGCGCACCAATTCCGGTGCGTCGCGGGGATACAGCACGGTGGTGAGGTAATTCTCCAGCCACGTCAGTGGGGCATTCGAATTCGAACAGCACCGTGCCGAAAGGCCCGGCCGAATGGCGCCAGGTGCGGCCAGATGGTCCGGCGTCAGCGCCAGGCCAGAAATCCGCCGACCAGCACGTAGGTGACGAACAGGAAATGCAGACCGCGGTGACAGTCGGTACATTCCGCCAGCGTGGGCGGTGTGTGGCTCGATGCCGAGTGCTCAGCCCAGGTATTCCGACTCGAGCACCAGATCCTTGAGCAGCGACTGATATTCGACGTGCGCCGGATGGTCGACGGTATGCCAGCTGGCGCCCTCGTGCTCGCGCATATAGCGCAGATAGTCCGGCGCGCCCGGCAGTCGCATATTGTCGGCCACCACCACGGTGCCCGCGTGCAGCCAGCCGGTGGCGAGCAGTGTGCGCAGATCGGGCAGATACGAGGTCTTGGTGTGGTCGAGGAATACGAAATCCAGTGTGCCGAAACCGAATCCGTGATCGACCGCCAGCCGCCGCAGCGTTTTCCCGCCGTCTCCGATCCGCCCGACCACGACATCCACACGCTGCCTCAGCCCCGCGTGATCGAGGATGGCGCGGGCGATCTCGGCATTGGCCGCGCTGAATTCCACCGACACCAGCCGCGCGCCCGGCGGCATGGCCCGCGCGATGCGCACCGCGCTGTATCCGCAGTAGGTCCCCAATTCCAATGCCTGCCTGGGCTGCGCGCGCCGCACGGCCGCGTCCAGGATCAGCCCCTTCTCGTCGCCGACGGTGACCAGCATGCATCGGTTACGCGCGAAGTCGTCGATGGTCGCGAGCACATCATCCGGATCGCCCGGCTCGGCATGCGCGAGCACATGATCCCGCAACGCCGCCTCCCGCCCGTCCCCGACCTGCCCGGTCCGCTGAAAGTTGGGCAGCCCCAACCCCATCCGCACCCATGACCATCGCGCGAACGGCACTCGATCCCGTAACCGCGCCCCAATCCCCGTGCCGCCCATGCGCCCTCCCAAAATCCGGACCGTACCCGCCCCCCGATTATGCGCGGCTTCGCAACGACCGAGAACGCCGAAATTCCAGGGGTTGCGGGGAGGGGTGGGGTGTGAATCGGGGCAGGCCAGGCACTTTCATACCTATACGCAGATATGCGTATCTAAGCATGTATAGGTCACCAGGTCGTGTCGCCAGGCCGAGAACGCTCGGACCGAAACAAGCCAAGGAGGAGAGGCTCTGACGGCGGGGCAGGTGGTCGGAGTATTGGGCCGCCAGGGCTAATGGGTAACGACTGGGGAAGGGAGGTCGATTGCCGTTTCGGAACGGCTATTGCGGCGGCCGCTGGCAGGGGGGTGGTCGTCGCTGTCGTCGTTGTCCGGGCGGATGCAGCGCAGCATGTCGTTCTTCAGTTGGTCGAGGGTGTGCAGCAGCCCTTGGGCGTGGGGTCCGAAACGGTCATCGGCGCCGGTTGGGGACTGTTGTTCGGGAGTGGAGGGGTGGTCGGTGGATTCCTCGGTGCAGTCGGGTGTGGTCGATTGCAGTGTCAGTACGGCGAGGGCTTTCCACGTGCAATTGCGGGGATGACACGTGCGGTGTGTTCGCATCATCTGTTCGGCCTGTCGGATATCGGTGTGCCCGCAGATATTGGCCGCCGATGGTTCGTGATACATCAACCCCCCGTTCGTCAATCGTCCTGGCCGGGTCGGGGCATGGTGTAGGCCATGACCTTTCCGCGTGGCGCTCTCGAAATGATTTGTCCGGCATCTCGGACGACCCTGGCCGAGACACCCGTTTACACCTTCGTTGCCGCGACGGTGCGGGATTGGTCGTCGCGTGCGCGCGGGCAAGGAAGTCGAAAAGGCTGTCTGCGAAGAGAACTCGGATGCGCCTGTCGAGGTCGTCGCATCGGATGGATTGCTCAAACGTCCATTCGGTGCGGCGGGCCGTCTCGACATTCGGCCGGTGGTGGTCCCGCCGGAGGGCGCGCGGGCGAGGGGTGGGTGACACGCAGTCGACAACACGCCCACCGGATTCGGCGCACAGGGCCCGGACACCATAGTGTTCCGCTATGACGAGTGATCGGGTCGGAGTGCTGGCGACGCGGCGCCTGAGCGTCGGGGGCAGTGATGTGCTGGTCACCATCGGCGCACCGCGCCGTCGGGGGTCCGCCGCCGACAGTCCCTACTGCTGCCAAATCGACATCGAAGGATTAGGCACCGAACTGGTTCGCCTGCAGGCCATCTCACCGAGCCTCGGCCAGACGGTCGCGATCGCGCTGTCGGCGGTGACGCAACGACTCCACGTCGAGGCTACCGACTTCCTCGCCGACGCCCGGCTGGGATCGCCGGGTCGAACCAGCGACAGCTGACCCGAAGCCGAGGGCATGGTCGGGATTCGCCGTATTCTGAGAGAAGCAACCCAGTCGCGTTCAGGGGGCGTCATGAACGAACCGGCGATCGGACCCATTCCCGACTCACTGCGATACCGCGACGGCGACTACACACCGGAACGGTTTCGTCGTCGCGACCAGCCGCCGACACTGCGGCAGATTCGGCGGCTCACTCGGCCGCTGCGGGCGTTGCACTCCGTCTGGTTCACCGTTCGCCTGCCGCACGGCGTCGGCGTCCTCACCACGACCGGTCGCAAGAGCGGCAAGCCCCGCCGGACTTTCGTCAAGGCGATACGAGAGGGCGACAGGGCCTATCTGGTGTCGATCCGAGGTGAGCGGGCGTTGTGGCTGAAAAACATTCGCGCCGACCCTGTCGTGTCGGTGCGCCTGCGGGACGGTACCTTCACCGGCGTCGTACGCGACTTGCGCGACGATTCCGAACGCCGTGCCGCCTATCTCGCGTTGTGCGACCGAGTGCACGCATTCGATTACGCGGAGAACGCCTTCCACCGTCGCGGCTTGCCGAGCCGCACGAAGATCTTGGAACTGCACCGCGCCTGGTTCGAAGGCGGCACGCCGCTCGTGGTCGACCTCGATCCGGCCGGTGTCAATGGGCGGTCAGGGCGAAGAAGATGAACTGAGGACTACGGGTCAGGTGTCGATAGCACTGCGGATCGCTGTGGGCCAGTTCGGGATCCGGATCGGGCTCGACGATGTCGTCGATGGTGAAGCCCGAGGCCTTGAACGCCGTGACCATCGCGCGCAGTGGGCGGTGCCAGAATCGCATGCGCATCGTCCGGCCGTCTCGTTGCCAGTCCTCGGTGTAGGTATAGGTTCCGAAGTAGTCGTCGCTTCCGCTTATCCGCATGTCCATGACGGGATGGTGAGTGGACAGCACCAACCGGCCGCGGGGGCGGAGCACCCGGCGGAATTCGCCCAGGACAGGTTCCCACTCCGCCAGATAGTGCATGACCAGTGCCGAGAGCACCAGATCGAACGTGTTGTCCTGGAACGGCAGCGGTTCGCCGAGGTCGGCCCGGTGCAATGGCACCGCGGGACCGAGTCGCTGCCGAGCGATGTCGAGCAGGCCCGCGCTGCGATCGATCCCGGTGACGATCGCCCCGCGCCGGATCAGGTCGGCGGCATGCACTCCGGCCCCGCACCCGGCGTCGAGGACCCGCAGCCCGCCCACAGCGCCCGCCAGGGAGAGGATCGCGGGTCGTTCGTACAGCGCGTTGTACGGATTGGTTTCGTTGTTGCGGGCGTACGACTGCGCGAAATCGTCGTAGTCGTTGTACCGCACCTTCCCCTGGGCCACGGCGCCAAGGCTATCGGGAACCGGCGCGAGCGGTCGCGGGCGATGACGGTGCGTCGGTTGCCACCGTCGTCATCTGGCGAGGAAGTGCCAGCCGATCCATCCCCATGCCAGGATCGCGACCACGGCCGCGGTCCGCGTCCGGGTCAGGTAGGCGACCGTCTGACCGAGCGTCGCCGAACCACAGTGTCGCCGGTGCGTCACCGCGAGCGCGCCCAGCGTAATCACCAGCAGGACAACGAACCCTGCGATGACAACACCCCGTTCACTCATCGCCGCGCCAGTCGCCAGCCGACCCACAACCACGCCAGCCACCCCGCGAACCGCAGTGGTCCCTGCTGCAGCACCGGATCCAGCAGGGTCGACAGCGTCGGATGCTCCGCACTCGGCTGCGTCCAATCCGGCTGCCGGACATAGGCGAACGCCTCCCAGGCCAGCACGGCAGCCAGCAGCCCCGACCAGACGTAGATACCCCGCCGCAGCCGCGAGGTCGGTCGGTTAGGGACAGCTGGCCGACGCAACACCAGTACCAGCAGCACACCGACCGGAATCAGTACCAGCGCGGTGGCCGCTGCCGTGAACGGCCGCGTAGTCGTCCCGATCCCGGCGAGCCCCACCCACATCGCCACCACCACTGCCCGACGCCACCGGGGTGGGCCCGTCACTCCCCCCGACTCCACGCTCACCACCGCAGCCTATGACGGCGTTTCCGAATGCCGACGTCCCCTCACCAGCATTGCCGTCACCGGCGATACGTCCCCCCGCCGCCCGGCTCATACGAACGTGAGGCTGTCCACGGTTCCGTTGCCGGCGGAGACCCCGGGGCCGAGGCAGCCGAGGATCATCTGGGGGGTCCAGACGTTGTAGTTGGCCACTATGCGGACGCGGCGGCCCGCGCCGTGGCCGGAGATGATGTCGAGTTCGCCTACGGTGGGTTGGATCATGCCTACCGGCCAGGGGCCGCGGACGGTGCTGGTGGCGCCGGTGGACCAGGCGATGGTGAAAGTGAGGGGGCCGTCGGCGGGGTTGAGGCAGCTGGAGGTGGACTCGTGGACTCCGGCCACCGTGGCGGTGGTGCTGCCGTCCACGCCGGTGCAGTCGCGCAGGGTGCCCGCGGTGTGGAAGGTGACCTGGCGGGGGATCATCGAGATCGGTTTGTCGACGCTCCAGGTCAGCTCACCCCCGCTGCAACCGGCGCGGGCGGGTTCGGCCTGCGCGGTGCCGCCGACGGGGATGAGGGCGGCGGCGGAAAACAGGGTCGCGGCAAGGGCTTTCACCGAGGTGCGCACGCTATGTCCTCTCTGTGGGCAGCCACAATCGTTGAGGAGCTTAGCGTCCGGGGCCGACATGTGCGGCGGAGTCCGTTACCAATTCGATGGGGCGTAATCCTTGAGGAAACAGCCGTACAGGTCCGTGCCGTTCTCGCCGCGCACGATCGGGTCGTAGACGCGGGCGGCGCCGTCGACCAGATCCAGCGGCGCGTGGAAGCCCTCCTCGGCCAGACGGACCTTGGTGTAGTGCGGGCGCTCGTCGGTGATCCAGCCGGTGTCCACGGCGGTCATGAGGATGCGATCGGCTTCGAACATTTCCGTGGCGCTGGTGCGGGTGAGCATATTGAGCGCGGCCTTGGCCATATTGGTGTGCGGGTGGCCGGGACCCTTGTAGCCGCGGCCGAAGACGCCCTCCATGGCCGAGACGTTCACGACGTATTTGCGGCGGGCGGGCGAGGCGGCCAGGGCGGGGCGCAGGCGGGAGATCAGGATGAACGGGGCCACCGAATTGCACA
This sequence comes from Nocardia sp. CDC159, assembly GCF_023740735.1. Taxonomy (GTDB): domain Bacteria; phylum Actinomycetota; class Actinomycetes; order Mycobacteriales; family Mycobacteriaceae; genus Nocardia; species Nocardia pulmonis. The sequence goes on along the minus strand of NZ_JAMRXH010000001.1, from coordinate 299,731 downwards.
GCTGCACCTCGAGCAGTTCGGTGGCGTCGACCTCGCCGACGGTCTGCACCCAGCTGTTGGTGTGCGCGAGATCGGGTACCAGCCCGCCCGCGTCGATGGCCACGCCACGCGAAATGCGTTCGGGGGTGGCCGATCCCGCGACCAGGGCCAGATCGGTGATGTCGGCGGCGGTGAGGGTGGGGGCGAGCGAGGCGGTCAGCGCGGTCGGGTGGGCCTGCATGGTCTTGCCGAAGCTCACGGTGTCGGGCAGCTCGCCCGCGGGCAGCGGGCCGCTCTCGGCCTCGACCAGCGCGCTGTAGGCGCCGGGGGAGCGGCGCACGGTCTGGGCCGCGTTGTTGATGAGGATGTCCAGTGGTCCGGCGGCCGCGACGTCGTCGGCCAGCGCGACCACCTGGGCCGGATCGCGCAGGTCGATGCCGACGATGCGCAGCCGGTGGATCCAGTCGGCGCTGTCGGGCTGGGCCTTGAAGCGGCGGATCGCGTCGTTGGGGAAGCGGGTGGTGACGGTGGTGTGCGCGCCGTCGCGCAGCAGCCGCAGCGCGATGTACATACCGATCTTGGCGCGGCCGCCGGTGAGCAGGGCGCGGCGGCCGGACAGATCGGTGCGCGCGTCGCGTTTGGCGTGGTTGTCCGCCGCGCACGCGGGGCACAGCTGATGGTAGAAGGCGTCGACACGGGTGTAGCGCTGTTTGCAGATGTAGCAGGGCCGCGGCCGCACGAAGGTGCCGGCGCTCGCGCCGGCGGCGTTGGAGGACAGCGGAATTCCGGCGGTCTCGTCGTCGATCCGATTCGGCGAGCCGGTGGCCGTGGCGGCCACCACCGCCCGATCGGCGTCGGATACCGCATCGCGCGCCTCGATCCGCCGCCGCTTCTTGAGCTTCTTGAACATATGCCCGACCGCGCGCTGCACGACCACCGACTCCGGATGATCCTTGTCCAGCCGACCGGCCTGTTCCAGTACACGCAGGCACACCGCCAGCTCGCCGGGGTCGATGACCGAATCGGGCGAGGGCGCGGTGGTCGTCGTCGAATCGTGGTCGGCCATCGTGCTGTGCGGTGATCCTTCGTGCGGGGGTCGTTTGCCGCGCCCATTGTCGCATCGGTGCGGCGGTGGGCCCGCACACGGCCGGTGGTGGCAGCGCTCGGTGCGTGCGGATGTGAGGAGCATCTCCTGGATGATGTCCATCGGCTATGAAATCGTCGGGTGTGGGGAGAATTCGCAACACCGGTTGAGGCTCGATCGGAAAGGGGCTCGTCATGCGCAAGTCGCTCGTCATCGCCGCTGTCGCCGGATCCCTCGCTCTGGCGGGGGCGGGTAGCGCCCAGGCCAATCCGCCCGGCGGCGACCCCTGGTCCATGCCGAGCAACGGCACCGCGCAGTGCACGCTGCTACGTGAACCGCTCATCCGCGCCGCGCTCACCACCTACGACACCCCGGCGCTGCGGTTCCTGAACTATCCGGTCGCCGCCGCCTACTCGCTGATCTGCGGGTAGCGCTACGGCCCGAGGGTGCCCTTCTGCAGGTCCATCGGCAGCGGGAACCCGTTGACCAGGCAGGAACTGCCGGCATTCAGGCCCATCCGGCGCACCTCGATATCGAGGCTGCGGCGCGACTCGCGCCCGCCGGGTTCGGAATTGACCACCTCGATCGTGTGCCAGCCCAGCCGATCCGGCGTCCAGCGGACCCAGTAGCCGCCGGTCGGATACGGCTGGAGCGGCCCGGCCTCGACGCCGTCGATGGTGAGGCGGGTGTCGGGTAGCACCGGCTGCCACAGGCTGAAGCCCACCTCGTGCGGGCAGCCCAGCACCGGTCCCTCGGATCCGGTGTACATCACGGCGATGCCGCCGACGTCGGCCGAGGCGGCCGGGAGCGGGGCGCACAGCAGCGCGGCGGTGGCGGCGGCCGCGGCGGCGGGGACGAGCCGAATTCGCGCAGAGCGTGTCATGACGACTCCGTTCGTTGAGAGTTCAGTTCGGTAACTGAACAGTAGCTCGGATTTCCGCCGGGGTCGACGGGCTACCGGCCCGCCAGGCGGTCGGCGTGCCCGGGGCGGCCCAGCCGCAGGGCACGATCGGCCAGACGATCGCGCAGCCCGGCCGGGATCTCGGAGCGCACCTCGGCGAAGGCGTCCCACACCGCCTCGGGTGTGTCCGCGTCGAGGGCGGTGAGGAATTCGTCGAGATCGGGCATGCCGTCGATGAGGTCGAGAACGCGGGCGCGGCCCGGCTCGTCCTGGGCCAGGGCGATTTCCACCAGCGCCGGGAGGTCGTCGCCGCCCGCGGCGGCACGCACCGCCGACAGCAGCTGTCCGCGGGGGAGCTCGCCCAGGCACGCGGCAATGGTCGGCTTGACCTCCGGTGGCAGGGCGTCCACCAAGGGCAGGACCTCCGCCCACAATTCGTGCGCCGCGGCGGTGTCGATCACCTGGCGCAGCACCTGGGGATCGGCCAGCAACGGCAGCCCGGCCACCCGGCGGCGGTCGGCGTCGGACATGGCCAGGGCCACGGGAATCAGCGCATCCCAGCGCCCGGCCGCGGCGGCCGCCCGGACCAGCTCCGACAGCCGCTCGTCGGAATGGGAGGCCACCCGCGCCGCCACGAATTCCCGTGGCGCGCGGTCCAATTCGGTGACGCACGGCAGCAGCTCCAGCCACAGTCCCTCGGCGATGGCCAGATCGACCAGCACGCCGAAGTTCGCGCTGTCCGCGGCCGCCAGCACCGCGGCCCGCACCTGCTCGTCGGTGAGTTCGGCCAGGCAGACGCCGAGGGTCTTCTTCCCCGCCTCCGGCAGCGCGTCCACCAAAGGCAGTACCCGCGACCACAACTCGTGCCGGGCACAGGTGGCGGTGATGGCCCGCAATACCTCCGGATCCTGCATCACCGGCAGCCCGGCCATGCGGCGGCGGTCGGATTCGGTCATGGCCAGCGCGAGGGGGATCATGGCATCCCACAGGTCGGCGGCGTGGGCGCGGAGGATGAGATCGCTGAGTTTGTCGTCGGATTTCGCGGCGACGCGGGCCGCGATGAAGGCCAGCGGCTCGGCGGGCAGAGGGACGGCCAGCGGCAGCAGGTCCAGCCACAGGCCGTGATCGAGTGCCACATCCATGATCGCGGTGAGCACGGGCGCGGTGTGCACGATCGGCCGCTGGGCGAATACGGCCAGGCTCTCGGCGCTCATGGCGGCGGTGACCGGTAGCAGGGTGGTCCAGGCGTCGAGCTCGAGCACGGCCTGGACCAGGCCGTCGAGCACCTCGTCACCGAGTTGGGCGCTCAGATCGCCGATGCGCGCCCGGTTGGCCGGGCTGACGGTGGCGAGCAGATCGATGCCCTCGGCCCACAGCCGCTGCTCGTGGGCGGCGCGCACGACGCCGGGCAGGCGGTCGGCGACGATCTCGAGCAGCACGTCCATCGAGGACTTGTCCTCGAGCAGATAGCCGGTGCGCAGCAGATCGGCATCGCCGAGCTCCTGCGCGGCGGCTCGCATCATCTCCGGCGAGGCCACGCCGACAAATCGGCCGAGCGTGACATGCTCACCGCGGGTGAGCAATTCCCGCGTGACCGCCACGACCAACCGGATCGGCACCCGGGGAATGATGTCGGCGGTGCGGCGCGGATCGAGCTGAATCGTCGCCTCGGCCAGGAAGGGCGCGGGCAGCGCCTTGGCGATGTCGACCGCGCGGGCCGGTTCGACCTGGGCGGCCACCGCCGCGCACAGACCGGGGCCGAAGGCGCGTTCGGCGGCCTTGGCCGCGATCGGGGTGGGCACCAGCTTGGTGGCGGCGGCGATCCGCTTCAGCTTGGCGGCGTCGGCGTCGAAGAGCGCATCGGTGGCGCGTTCGCGGAACTGCCGGATCGCCTCGGGCGACAACTCGGTCAGGAATTCCAGCTCGGCCGGATCCGAAATATCGAGCAGCCGGGCGAGTTTGGTGGTCTCGGCGCGCGCGAGCAGGCGGTCGCTCACAGTCCCAGCGCCTTCTTCACGGCCGGACGCATCAGCCGCGGAATGACATCGAACGACGAATCGATGGCCGTGGCAAGCCGTTTCGCGCGGCGGGCCTGTGCCTCGCGCAGCAGGCGGTCGAGCTCGCCCAGTCGCGCGTCGGACAGGCGGGTGAATTCCTCCGGCAGCGGGGATCCGAGGGTGCGGGTGAGCGATTCGGCGGACATGGCTGTGTCTCCAGGTCTTTCGGGCGCGCGTCGATCAGCGCGCGGGGTGTTCGATCGGTCTGTTGTCGGCGCGCAGGTCGTCGACGAAGTTGGCGATCGCCTCCACCACCAGCAGCGGTTCGGTGATCGGCAGCCAGTGGTCGGCGGGCAGGCGGTGGCACCACAGTCGATCGGTGCCGCGGCGCACATGCGCGCCGACCGCGGGCAGGGCGGCGGCATCGGCGCGATCGACGATCAGCTGCACCGGCACCGCGGTGTGCCGCTCGCGCGGATGACGCAGGTGGTGCACGAGATTGGCGGCGGCGATGCGGGTCCCGGCCAGCAGGTCCGACGTCGAGGGCCGCAGGCCGTCGCGCGGCACGCGCCGGAGGCGGGGCCAGCGCAGCAGCCTGCGGCCCAGCACCAGCCATCCCAGTCCCGGCAGTCGCCACCACGGCGCGCGCGGAAAGCGCCGTTCGCGCAGGCCGTTCGCCAGTTGGTCGAGGGCGGGCGCGCCCAGTGCGGTGGCCGAGGCGATGCGGGTGTTGGCCCGCGCGTCGCCCAGGGCCTCCCACACCTGCATCGCGCCCCAGCCGTGTCCGGCCAGATGGGCGGGCCGGTCGGGACTGGTGGCGTCGAGTACGGCATAGAGGTCCGCGGCCAGGGCGGTGAGCCGAAAGCCTTGCGGCCGTGCGGGTTGCGCGGATCGGCCGTGGCCGCGCACGTCGTAGGCGACCACATGGAAACCGTCGGCGAGCAGGTACGCCACGCGGTTCCAGACGCGATGGGTGTCGGTGAGGCCGTGCACCAGGACGAGGGTCTCGGCCGCCGGGTCGCCGTACTCGTAGACGGCCAGGTCGCCACCCGGTGCGGACACGATGCGAAAGCGGGGGGCGCTGTCGGATTGCTGGGTCATCTCGTTCACCTCGGGGTGCGGCGGCGCCACACCGAACGTACCGCCAGTACGACTGTCGATACTGGCAGTACGACCGGCCAGGGGCAATGGCTCACCGGGCGAAATCTGTGTGCAGTGGATCACAACGGATTCATGACCTGCGCGCAGCCCGTACCGGCGGTACGTGTATGCTCGCGTTACAGCCAACCCGCCCCCGCAACGGAGCCGAGCCCACCGTGTCCCGTGTCAGCAGCAGAACCCCGGCGCCGATCACGCGTGACGATATCGTCGACGCGGCGATTCGGGTGATCGATCGCGACGGCCCGCGTCCGAGTATGGACGATATCGCGCGCGAGGCCGGGATCACCAAGCCACGACTGTATCGGCAGTTCGCCGACAAGGCCGATCTCTACACCGAAATCGCGAATCGCGTCTCGCGCAACGCCTTCGCCGCGACGGGGGAGGACATGACCCTCATGCTGCAGCCGCCCCGGGTGGCGCTGCGGCGGGTGTTCACCGGATACGCCGAGGGAATTCTGGAGCATCCCAACGTCTTCCGCTTCCTGGCCCAGGCGCCGATGGCGCAGAGCGCCGAGGGGGCGGTGCTGCAGTTCGATCTGGGCCGCGACGCCGCGCGCCGCTTCGACAAGCTGGCCCGGGCGATCGCCGAGGCCGTTCCCATCGACACCGCGGGCATCGACTATCTGTCGCGAGCGGTGGTCGGGGTGGTCGTGGCCATCACCGATCTGTGGCTCGAATCCGGGCCCACGCCCGCCGACGCCGAATTCGTGGATCAGGCCACCGAACTGGTATGGGGGCTGATCGACGGCTTCCTGCGCCGCCAGGGCATCACCGCCGCGCCGGACACCCCGATCTTCACCACCCTGGCCGAGGTCAACCAGGCACGCGCCGCGGACTGACCAAGCTTGTTGACATTACGTCAATAGGGCTGCCACTCTGGTGCTCACCAATTCGGGCACGAGACGAAGGATCAGGCGATGGCGCGCGCGGCATGGAGCGACGACGAGGTCGAGGCCGTCCGGGAGCTGGCGAGGAACTTCTTCGACAAGGAGGTGGTCCCGCACGAGGAGAAGTTCGCCGCGCAGGGCCACCCCGACCGCGAGCTGTACAACCGGGCGGGGGAGCTGGGGCTGCTGTGCGCCGCGGTGCCTGCCGAATACGGCGGCGGCGGAGGCACTTTCGCGCACGAGGCGGCCATCATCGAGGAACAGGCATTCCTCGGCGACGGCGCGCTGGGCATGCCGGTGCACTCCTCGATCATCGCCCCCTACCTGCTGGAATTCGGCTCCGAGGAGCTCAAGCGGCGGGTGCTGCCCAAGGCGGCCAGCGGGGAGATGGTGCTGTCGATCGGCATGACGGAGCCGGGCACCGGATCGGATCTGCAGAACATCAAGACCCGCGCGGTGCGCGAGGGCGACGAGTACGTCATCACCGGTTCCAAGATTTTCATCTCCAACGGCTGGCTGTGCGACGGCATCGTGATCGCCGCCAAGACCGACCCGACCAAGGGCGCGGCGGGGGTGTCGCTGATCTTTGCCGAGGTCGGTGACGACACACCCGGGTTCACGCGCGGCCGCATCCTGTCCAAGATCGGCGGCAAGGGGCAGGACACCGCGGAGCTGTTCTTCGATGGGCTGCGGGTGCCCGCGGCGAATCTGCTGGGGGAGGCCGAGGGTCAGGGCTTCTATCAGATGATGCGGCTGCTGGCCCAGGAGCGGCTGGTCACCGCGATCATGGCGGTTGCCATGATGGAGAAGGCCGTCGAGCTGACCGTGGACTACACCAAGGGTCGCGAGGCATTCGGAAAACCGCTGTTCGCGATGCAGAACACCCGCTTCGAGCTGGCCGAGTGCGCCACCATCGCGACGGTGAGCCGCACCTTCCTCGACGACGCGATCGTCAAGCATCTGCGCGGTGAGCTCGACATACCGACCGCGGCCATGGCGAAATACTGGCTGACCGATCAGTTGGGTATCGTGGTGGATCGTTGTCTGCAACTGTTCGGTGGCTATGGATATATGACGGAGTACCCGATCTCCCAGCTGTATACGGGCGCACGCGTGCTGCGCATCCTGGCCGGTGCCAACGAGGTGATGAAGGATCTCATTGCCCGCTCACTCTGATACGACGACGCTGCCCGACACCGACGCGACCGCGCGCCGGCGTCGGCTCGAACCCGACGAACGGCGGGCGCAGATCCTCGAATGCGCCATCGCCATGTTCGGCGAGCGCCCCTACGCGGCGGTGTCCACGGCCGAACTCGCCCAGCGCGCGGGTGTGGCCCGCGGGTTGATCAACCACTACTTCGGCAACAAGCGCGACCTGTACCTGGCGGTCGTGCGCCGGATGGTGACCCTGCCGCGCCCCGGCCAGATGGTCGCGCCCACCGGCACCACCCGCGAACGGGTGGACGCCAGTGTGGCCTGGCTGCTCGACACCATCGGCGAGCACGGCAGCACCTGGGTCAAGGTGACCGGCCACGAGGGCATCGGCGACGATCCGGAGGTGCAGCGCATCCTCGACGAGGCCGACGACGCCGCCGCGGACCGGATGCTGCAGATGGTCGGGCTGGGCGGCGCGGCACACGGCGATGCGCTGCGCGCGCTGGTGCGCGCCTACGGCGGGCTGGTGAAAGCCGCTGGGCGGGAATGGATCACCCGCGGCTCACTCGATCGCGAGCAGGTGCATCACCTGCTGGCCGACATGCTGATGACGCTGGTCACGACGACCTTCCCGAAGATCGAACCGTCGGTGTGAGACCGGTCGAACGGTCGGTGCGGGTGGCGAGCGGATAGTAGACCGCGGCGGTGACGAGGATGCCCACCAGCCAGGAGAGGTCGGCCCCGCCCAACAGCGTGGTGATCGGTCCGGTGTAGAGCTTCTGGGCGAGGAACGGGATCTGCGCGGCGATGCCCAGGGCGTAGCAACCCAGGGCGGGCAGGTTCCAGGAACCGTAGCGGCCGTGGGGATCGTAGAGGGCGGGGATGTCGATGCGTTCGCGCGAGATCAGGTAGTAGTCGATGAGATTGATCGTGCTCCACGGGGTGAACACCAGCAGCAGCACGAGGACGAAGTTCTTGAAGTTGTCGAGGAAGTCGGCGCTGGCGGCCAGGGCGATGAGCACCGACAGCGCGGTGAACCCGAGGATGTAGGCCGTGCGGGCGGTGCGGGAGATGCTCGTGCGCGGATCGAAGGCCGTGACCGTGGTGAGGGTCGACATGAATCCGCCGTAGGCGTTGAGCACGTTGATGGTGAGTTTGCCGACGACGATCACCAGGTAGATCAGCGCCGCGAGGACGGCGGGACCGGCCAGTGCGCCGATGAAGCCGACCTGATCGGTGGTGAACGATCTGCCCGCGCAGGCGGCCAGCAGCGCGCCGAAGGTCATCGACCACTGCGCCCCGAGTACGGTGCCGCCGAAGGTGAACCAGAATGTGCTGCGCGCGGAGGTATTTCGAGGCAGATACCGCGAATAGTCGGCGACATAGGGCCCGTAGGTCAACTGCCAGCTCGCGCTCAGCGACACCGCGAGCAGAAAGGTCGCCGCCTCGAACCCGCGCCCGCCCAGATGCGCGCTCACGTCGTATTCGGTGAACAACCGCACCGCCAGATAGCCGAACCCGACGATCCCGACCACCGACGCGATCCGACCCACCACATGGATCAACCGATACCCCAGCACGGCGGCCACCGCGCTGAGGCCCCCGAACAGCACGATCCCCACCGCGCGATTGTCGATGTGCAGCAACTTCCCGATCGCCTGCCCCGCCAGCACCGTTCCCGTCGCCGCGAATCCCAGATACATCAGGATCACCAACACCAGCGGTACCACCGCGCCCCGCACGCCGAACTGCGCCCGGCTGGAAATCATCTGCGGCAACCCCAGCCGCGGCCCCTGCGCCGAATGCAGCGCCATCACCACCCCGCCTACGACATTCCCCACCAGCGTCCCCCCGATCGCCCACACCGCATCCGCCCCGAACATCACCGCCAACGCCCCGTCCACGATCGCGGTGATCTGCATATTCGCCCCGAACCAGAGCGTGAACTGATGGACCGGCCGACCGTGCCGCTCACCATCGGGGATGACGTCGATGGTGCGGCGTTCGGGGGTGAGCACGGCCACGGGGCGATCAGCGCGCATGGGTCGATACAACCAGTCGAACCGCAGGGGCAGAACGGTTTTCGTGAAGCCGGCTCAGCTCTTGCGCGCCTTGCTCGGCTGCACCCGTGGCGGCTCGTCGGGCATCTTCGGGTACACCGGGGGCCACGGGGCGTCCATCAGACCCGAATCCAGGTCGCGCCGCGACATGTCCAGCAGCGGCTCGATGGATTGGGGGGCGCGATCGGCCCAGGGGTCGCCGAGGGCGGCGACGCGGGCGGGAACCGTGGCGAGGGTGAGCTCGTCGGGGGAGATGGCGTCGAGTTCGTCCCAGGCGAGGGGGGTGGAGACCTGCCCGCCCACCTTGGGGCGGACGCACCAGGCGCCGAAAACCGTTCGGTGCGGGGCGTTCTGGTTGTAGTCGACGAAGACTCGGCGACCGCGTTGCTCCTTCCACCACTGGGCGGTGATGAGGTCGGGGTGGCGGCGTTCGAGTTCGCGGGCCAGGGCCACCGAGGCGGCGCGGACCTGGTAGCCGTCCCAGCGCGGTTCCAGCAGGACGTAGATGTGCAGGCCGCGGGAGCCGGAGGTTTTGATGCGGGCGTCGATGCCCAACTCGGAGAACAGGTCTCGGGTCAAGATGGCGGCGCGGCGAAGGTCGTCGAAGCCGATGCCGGGGGAGGGGTCGAGGTCGATGCGCAGTTCGTCGGTGACCCCGGTGGGCGGCAGGAGCGCTCCGGCCGCGTCGTGCACCGCGGGCGCGGTGCTGCGCTCGGCCGCGCCCGCGTGGGTGGGCCAGACGTGAAATCCCAAGCAGCCCAGGTTGACCGCCCACAGCAGGTGGGCGAGGTCGGCGGCGACGAGGGCGTCGCTGGTGGTGCCGTTGGGGGTGGACACCACCGTGGTCTGCAACCAGTCGGGCACCGATTTGGGGACCCGCTTCTGGAACCACGACTTGCCGCCCGCCCCGTCGGGATAGCGCTCCAGCAGGACGGGGCGATCGCGCAGCGTGCGCAGGATGGGTTCGGCCACGGCCTGGTAGTAGCGGACCAGATCCAGTTTGGTCTCGCCGCGCTCGGGAAAATAGATCTTGTCCGGATTGCTGATCGCAACGACTCGACCGTCGACCTCGATCTCGATCGACTTGCTCACGAGGCGGCCCCCCTCGCCTCGGCGAAGATATCGGCCAGTTCGGCGGGTGCGACCTCGTCGAGCTGGGCGTAGGTGCACGATTCGGGGGTGCGGTCGTCGCGGAAGCGGACCAGCCGCCCGCCGTGCCGTAATCGACCGGCCATCACGTGTTCGTAGCGGACCTCGGCGACCAGCTCCGGCCGCAGTGCCTCCCACGACAGGTCCTTGCCGCCCGTCCAGCGGCTCACCCCGCCCGGCATCTTCCCCTCGGCCTTGGCCTGCGCGGCGGCGTCGGCCCAGTCGCGCCAGGGATGGTCGGCCAGCGCGTTCTCGCGCAGCGGGGCCAGCTCCTCGACCAGTTCCCGCCGGCGCGCGGCGGTGAAACTCGAGGCCACGCCGACATGATGCAGCCGCCCGTCGTCGTCGTAGAGCCCCAGCAGCAGCGACCCCACGCCCTGTCCGTCCTTGTGCCAGCGGAATCCGGCGACCACGCAGTCGGCGGTGCGCTCGTGCTTGACCTTGATCATCACCCGTTTGTCCTGCAGATACGGCAGATCGGTGGCCTTGACCATGACCCCGTCGAAGCCCGCGCCCTCGAAACGGGTGAACCAGTCCTGGGCCCGGTCCGGATCGGAGGTCAGGGGGGTCAGATGCAGTCGCGGCACGGAATCGCCGACGATCGTCTCGAGCAGCCGCCGCCGCTCGGCGAACGGCTGCTCGGTCAGATCCTGATCACCCAGGGCCAGCAGGTCGAAGGCGACGAAGCTGGCCGGGGTCTCGGCGGCCAGCTTGTTGACCCGCGAGGCCGCCGGATGCAGCCGCTGCTGCAGGGTGTCGAAGTCCAGGCCCTGTTCGGTGACCACGACCACCTCGCCGTCGATGACGCACTTGGCCGGTAGCTCGGACCGCAGCAACTCCACCAGCTCCGGAAAATAGCGGGTCAGCGGCCGGTCGTTGCGAGAACCGAGCTCGACCTCGTCGCCGTCGCGGAACACGATGCAGCGGAAACCGTCCCATTTCGGTTCGTAATACAGCTGGGGATCGCGCGGAAGCTCCGATGCGGATTTGGCCAGCATCGGTTTCACGGGCGGCATGACGGGCAGGTCCACACGATCCTCCTGAAGAAGTTGTCCTCCATGGGGACGGTGCGAGCGCGCGTAATTCATCGCCCGCACTTCCAGCAAGATCGTATTCCGCTAGCTGTCGAGCCACCCGTGCTGATCGGCGAAGGCGGTCAAACGATCGCGAATCGTGAGAATTTCCCCGGCCGTGAGCGCCGGGCTCGCGTCCAGCAGCAGCTCGGTGATCAGCCGTTTGTGCTCGGCGGCGGTGAGCTGAGCGGAATTGCGATTACCGCGATGGCGCGGCGCGGGCGCTCCGCCGACCGCGGTCAGATTGACCGCCTTCGGTCCACGATCACCCTCGGTCACCTCGAATTCGAACACCCGCCCCTGCCGCAGTTCGTCCTCGTCCAATCCGATGTCGTTCACGTGTACGAACACGTCGGGGCCACCGTCTTCCGGGCGGATGAAGCCGAACCCCCGAGAACTATCGAAGGACACCAATTTCCCTATCGACACCTACACCCGCTCCTCGTCGCCGTCCCTATCAGTGCACTCTATCCACCCTGGTCGGGTTCCGTTCGGTGTTGAGCGAAAGTGCCTTCCGCGACGAATCGACCCCTTCGCGGCGCTGTCGGAGGGCTGCTCGCTCGGCCAGACCGTCCCGGGGACCGGCACGGCCCCGGCGGTCGGAACCGCCCGCGGGTACGTGGTACCCAACACGGTTGTCTCCCTTGTTACTTCGAAACCTCCCCATTCGATCCGGGACGGGCGCGCCCGCACCCGGATGGGCCATGTGAGCGTACCGGTCGAACCGGGCATCGGGTTCGCCAACGCGTCGATTTTCTTGTCCGGGACCGGATTTCGGCGACAGCGTGAGTTCGGGCAAAGTTGACCGTCGATCGGCGAACCGGCCGCGGCGCTAGCGAATACCTTCGAATCGGGCGGTGACCTCCTCGGCCGACAGCGCCCGTTCGAGGGCGAGATCGCCGGGCATGCACGGGAAATAGCGTCCGGCGCGCCAGCGCCGTGGATGCCGCGGCGAATCCAGGACCAGCAGCCGCTCGCCCTCGAGCACCGGAATGTCGGAGGGGATGCCGTCGTCGCGGATGCGGCCGCCGTCGGGGCCGCTGAAGTCGAAGGACCCGTGGGTGTCGGCCGTGCCCGGGGTGGTCCGGCACACCGCGACCGCCTCGGCCGAGGGCGGCTCGCCAGGCAGATGTCCGCCGCCGATGAGGGCGTCGGCCAGCAGGGTGTGCAGTTGGAAGTTGTCGCCGATCCCGTGCAGGCGCAACCGATATCCGGTGCGGGTCGGGCGGTGCAGGATCACCAGCGGTTCGTCGTCGAGCACCGCCAGCACGAAGGCCAGCGGCTTGTACCACCGGTTCGCGGTGTCGGCGAGTTCGCTGTGCAGCTCGCTCAGCGTGGCCCGCAGGCGCGGCCCGGCGGCGCGGCGGACCTCGGCGTGCTGCAGCAGCGCCAGCCCGGCCCGAACCCAGCGATCGAGCGCGAACCAGGCCGTGGTGGCGTCGGCGCCGCAGATGTGCGCCAGATCCCGCCGCGGCTCGCCCTGCGGATCCGGGAGCCGCTCCCGCCACAGATCGCGCCACGTCTGCGCGAAAATCGCCGCGTCGGCGAGGGTTTCGGCGAGCAGGCGCAGCACCGGCGACCAGCAGTCGAGCGCGCGGGCGCCGCGGTGCACGCAGCCGGCGATCAGGACGGCGGTGTCGGCCCGCAGATCGAACGGCACGTCGTCGAGCAGGACGGCCAGGCGCGGGCCGCCGCGGGTGAGCTCGAAGGCGCTCGCACCGGCGAAGGCACGCGTCAGGGCGCGGTGCGCGACGGCGGTGGCCGCGGTATCGCCGCCGGCCACCGCCCGTTCGAATTCCGTTAGGGCGTGGAGGAATTCGGTCGTCCCGTTGATCACGGACCGCACGTTATCGATGCTCGCCGCCCCTCGTCCATACCCCTAACCTGGGGTATCTCGGCCCCACGCTAGGGCGCCGCCGTGGGCTCCGGCGCCGGGACGGGCCTGCGGTTGCGCAGCAGGATCGTGCCGAGCGCGGCGGCGGCCAGGGCGAATCCCGCGCTGATCCACGAGCCGTAGGCCATGGCGGTGGTGAACGCCGATTTGGCCGGTTCGGTGTAGCCGAGCTGGAAGGCCGCGCCGATCGAATCCCGTGCCGCCGCAGGCACATCCGCGGGCATGTTGTCGGTGAACACCCCCGCCAGCACACTGCCCAGGATGGCGATGCTGATGGCCAGGCCGACCTGCTGGATGGTGTCGTTCATGGCCGAGCCGACGCCCGCGTGCTCGAGCGGGATGGCGCTCATGATGGCGGCGTAGGCGGCCGGACCGGCCAGACCCCCGCCGATGCCCATGACCAGCATCGAGCCCAGCACCCACAGGTAGCCGTCGGCATTGGCCAGGATGACGAAGGCGGCCGCCATCACCACCAGGCCCGAGACGATCAGCGTCTTGTTGCTCAGCGTCTTGCCCAGCGTCGCGCCCAGCCCGTTGCACACCGTGGACGCCACCGCGAACGGCAGCAGCGCCAGACCCGCCTTCATCGGCCCGAACCCGAGCACGAACTGCAGGTACTGGGTGAGCATCAGCATCACCGCACCCATGCCGAACACCATGAGCAGCAAGGTCAGACAGGTGCCGGTGAAGTCGCGGCTGCGGAACACCGCCAGCGGCAGCATCGGATGCGCCGAACGCGACTCCCAGAACGTGAACGCCAGGGCGGCGACCACCGCGAGCGCGATCACACCGAGATTCCACTCGCGCTCGATGATCACATACACCGTCGCCGTCAACGCGACGATCGACAGCAGCACGCCCACCGGATCCACCGGACGCTGATCGCCCTTGGTCTCCGGCATCAGCGCCACCGCGGCGACGATCGCGAGCACCGCGACCGGAATGTTGAGCAGGAATACCGAACCCCACCAGAAGTGCTCGAGCAGGAATCCGCCCAGCGTCGGGCCGAGCACGATGCTGACCATGGACACCGTCGACCAGGCCGCCATCGCCTTGCGGCGCTCGTCCTCGGCGAAGGTGGTCATCATGATCGACAGCGTCGAGGGCATGAGTACCGACCCGCCCACACCCATGGCGGCGCGGGCGGCGATCACCTGCCACGGTTCGGTCGCCAGCACCGCGAACAGCGACGCCGCGCCGAAGATCGCCAGTCCGGTGATCAGCGCCAGGCGGCGGCCGAACCGGTCGGACAGGCTGCCCGCGGTGAGCAGCAGGCCGGCGAAGACCAGCACATAGGCGTCGAGGATCCACTGGATGTCGGCCGGGGTGGCGTCGAGTTCCCGGATCAGCGACGGGATCGCGAGATTGAGCACGGTGCTGTCGAGCCCGATCACCAGCACCGACAGGCACAGCACGCCCAGTACCCACCAGCGACGCGGATCGCGGGCGATTTCGGCGGCTGCTACTCGTACATCGTTCGATTTCACTCGCACAGCGTACGATAAAACTGGAACAGTGTGCGAGAGAATTAAGGTGATGGGGTGACCAAGCCGTTCTCCTCCGTGTGGCTGCGCCCACCGCGCCAGCCCAAGACCTCCGGCCTGCGGCGCGAGCAGATCGTGGCCGCGGCCGTGGAACTGCTCGACGCCGAGGGGCTGGACGCGCTGAGCATGCGCAAGCTCGGGGCCAGGCTGGGCGCGGGGGCGACGAGCCTGTACTGGTATGTGGCCAACAAGGACGAGCTGCTGGAGCTGGCGCTGGACCAGGCGTGGGGCGAGGTCGAACTACCGGATCCCGAGCGCATGTCGTGGCGCGAGGCCTCGTCGAGGGTGGTCTACAGTCTGCGCGCGACCATGCGCGCGCATCCGTGGATGGCCGGTCTGATCGGACGGCTACCGAGCGTGGGACCCAACGCCTTCGCCCTCACCGATGCGATGCGCCGGATGTTCGTCGCGGCCGGATTCGTCGACATGGACGTCTACTACGCCAACAGCACGCTGATCAGTTTCGTCTTCGGCCAGGTGATTCCGGAGGTCGCGATGACGCAGTCGATGGGCCGGGTCGAGGACTACGACATCGACGGCATGCGAAGCGCCATGAACCAGCTCGCGGGCCAACAGTATCCGGAGATCGTCGCGGACTACGAGAGTGTCGGTCCGCAGGACGTGACCACCGCGCGGGCGGTGGCCTTCGATTTCGGATTGCTCTGTGTGCTCGACGGATTGCAGGCCCGGCTCAACTCCACTGCTCCCGCACGCCCGCGAACTCCTCGGCAGCCGGATCCGCGGTGATCTGATCGTCGTCGGCGTCGTAGTCGTAGAGTTCGGCGTAGCGCCCCCAGTCGATGGCGATATCGAGCTGGCGGCGCGCGTCGTCGGGACCGAAGCCGCGGCGCAGCAGATCCAGGAAGAAGCTCGACCGCAACCGGCCGTCGGCGCTGCCCGCCAACCCTTTACAGATCGTGCGCACCAGCGGCGCGCGGTGGCGGGCCTGCTCGGCGAAGATCTTCTTGCTTTCCTGGATATCGGCGGTGGTGAAGCGGGTGCCGGTCGCGGTGAGCGCCACATCGCCGGATTCGACGGTGATGAAGCCGAGCATGGCGGCGGCGTCGACCAGCGGCAGCAGATCGTCGATCTCGAAGTTCAACTCGTCGGCGATCTCGGGCAGATCGGCCCGCCCGCCCGAGGCGTAGACCAGCTCGACCAGACCGGCCAGCCCGCCGACCGAGGCGTCGGGCAGCGGCGTGGCGGTCGGGGTGGCCTTATCCGGTTCGGGCAGGGCGCGTTCGGTGTCGCGGCCGGTGAGCAGGCCGTAGATCTCGTCGACGAGCAGTTCGAATCCCGGGGCGCGGCGGTCGCGCGGGCGCGGCATGGTCACCGGGATGTCGGCGATGATGCGGCCCGGATTCGAGCCCAGCACCACCACCCGGTCGGCCAGCAGCACCGCCTCCTCGATGTTGTGGGTCACCACGCAGACGCACCGGGTCGGGAAATCGTCGGTCTCCCAGAGGTTCACCAGTTCGGTGCGCAGGTTCTCCGCGGTCAGTACGTCCAGCGCGGAGAACGGCTCGTCCATCAGCAGCAGGTCCGGTTCGAGCACCAGCGCGCGGGCGAAGCCGACCCGCTGGCGCATGCCGCCGGACAGCTCCTTGGGATAGGCGGTCTCGAAGCCGTCGAGGCCGATGAGGTCGATCGCCGCGAGCGCGCGGCGGCGGCGCTCGGCGGGTGCGACGCCGCGCGCGGCCAGTCCGAGTTCGACATTGTCCTGCACGGTCAGCCACGGCATCAGCGCGAAGGACTGGAACACCAGTGCCGCACCGGGATTGGCGCCGTCGAGGCGGCGCCCGCGGTAGCGGACCTCGCCCGCGGTCGGCGCGATCAGGCCCGCCATAGTACGCAGCAGCGTCGACTTGCCCGAGCCCGAGCGGCCCAGCAGGGCGACGAATTCCCCGTCGTACAGCGACAGATCGATGCGCTCGAGTACGTCGAGCCGGTCGCCCGCCGCGCCCCGGAACGACATGCCCACGCCGTCGACCTGCAACAGGACCGCACCGGCCCCGGTTTGCGTTGTGGTCATGAAAGCCCTCCTGTCACAACGAGTATCGGCGTTCGGCCAGGGCGTACAGGCGGCGCCAGAACAGTCGGTTGATGCCCACCACGTACACGCTCATCACGACCACACCGACGAGGATGCGCGGCCAGTCGCCGGTGGTGGTGGCCTCGGAGATGTAGGCGCCCAGCCCCGCCGCGGTGAGGGTGGTGCCGCCGTGGCTGACCACCTCCGCCACGATGGAGGCGTTCCAGGCGCCACCGGCGGCGGTGATCGCGCCGGTGACGTAGCTGGGGAAGATGGCGGGCAGAATGAGCTTGCGCCACCACAATCGGCGCGGCAGCCGCAGGTTCGCGGCGGCCTCGCGCAGATCGTTGGGCACCGCGCTCGCCCCGGCGATCACATTGAACAGGATGTACCACTGTGCGCCCAGGGCCATCAACAGCGCCCCGGCCCAGTTCAGGCTCGCACCGGTGGCCACGAGCACCGCAGTCACCAGGGGGAACAGGAAGTTGGCGGGGAAGCTGGCCAGCACCTGCACGACCGGCTGGGCGAAGCGGGAAACCCGGGGATTCAAGCCGATCCACACCCCGACCGGCACCCAGATCAGGCTGCACACCACGAGCAGCACCAGCACGCGCACCAGGGTGAGCGCGCCGAGTCCGAACGCGTGGGCCACCTCGCCGAGGCCGACGGTGTCGGCGATATAGGAGACCACCCGGTAGCAGCCCCATCCGACGACCGCGGTCAGCACCAGCCCGAACGCCACGTCACCGGCGCGCCGCCGTCCCGCCGCCACATGCAGCGGATGTTCGGCCAGCCCGAACACCCGCATCAGTCGGTCGAGCGGAAAGACCAACGGCCCCAGGATCTTTCCGAGCAGCTCGGGAATGTGGGAGCGACGCAGCAGCTCCAGGGTCACGCTACGGGGGGCCTGTGCGGACTTGGAATCCTCGAAGCGGAAGCGTTCGGCGAACGCGGTGAGCGGGCGCCAGAACAGTACATTGACCCCGATGACCATCACGATCATCACCGCGATCGCGATCAGCACCTTGCCGATATCGCCCTCGTCGTTGGCGGTGGCGACGTAGGAGCCGATGCCGGGCAGCATGTAGGTGTGGTTGTTCACGCTGATCGCCTCGGAGGCGACCAGGAAGAACCAGCCGCCGCCGAAGCTCATCATCCCGTTCCAGATCAGCGGGAACATGCCGCTGGGCACGTCCACCCGCCAGAACCGTTGCCAGCGCGACAATCTCAGGTTGCGGGCCGCCTCGTCGATCTCGCGCGGCTGCGACACCAGGCTGTGGTAGAAGGCGAAGGCCATGTTCCACGCCTGCGAGGTGAAGATGGCGAAGATCGACGCGCATTCCAGCCCCAGCTGCGACCCCGGAAACAGGGCGATGAACGCGGTGATGGTCACCGACAGGAAGCCCAGGATCGGCACCGACTGCAGGATGTCCAGCAGCGGCAGCAGCACCGTGCGGGTGCGCCGCAACCGGGCCGCGGCGGTGGCGTAGACGAAGGTGAACACGATCGACAGCCCCAACGCCGCGAACATGCGCAGCAGCGAGCGGGCGGCGTAGTAGGGCAGATCGGCGGCGTCGGTGGAGACAGTGGTATTCGTCTCGCCCTCGTGGAAGGGCACGTTCAGCCCGCTCGAGACGTGCACGATCAACCAGATCAGCACGGCCGCGCCGAGGAAGACGACCACGTCGGCGACCCGCGAGCGCGGGCGGTCATAGGTGCCGTGGGCGGGGTAGGAGCGCAGGAGGGTCATCAGTGCTCCGATCCGGTGGCCACGCCGATATTCCAGCCGACGCTCGTCACCGACGGCTCGAGGCTGAGGCGGCTGACCGCGGATTCCATCTGGCGGTCGTCGCGCTGATCGCCGACCAGTTCGGCAAGCACCTCCACTTGGCCGGGCGCGTCCTCGGAATTGCGGCTCGAGATCGACACCAGGCGAAAGTCGGTGCGCGTCAATGCCTGGACCAGCAGTGCGCGCACATGGGCCACATGGGCGTCGCTGGTGACGGCGGTGAACACATAGGTGGTGGTCTGCTCCTGCCCGGCCTCGGGGCGGCGATCGACCGCGCGCCCGGCCCAGCGCAGCGCGATATTGACCGTGACGATCACGACCGTGCCCGCGGCGGCGGTGTCGAACATGCCCGCCCCGGCCAGCGAGCCCACCGCGGCCGAACACCACAGCGTCGCGGCGGTATTGAGCCCGCGCACGGTGAAGCCCTCGCGCATGATGACGCCCGCGCCGAGGAAGCCGATGCCCGAGACGATCTGGGCCGCGACCCGGGTGGGATCGGCGGTGGCGCCGTGGAAGCCGTGCGCCGACAGCAGCACGAACAGCGTCGCGCCCGCGGCGACCAGGGTATTGGTGCGTAGCCCGGCCATGCGGGCGCGATACTGCCGCTCCAGGCCGATCACCGCGCCGCAGCCGACCCCGGCCGCGAGCCGTAGCAGCATCTCCAGCGTTGTCATGGCACCCTTCCGGATTCGGCGGCGACCCGCGCCGCGGAGGCTACCGGACGGGAATCGGAAATCCCTGCCGCCCGCGGGGGTCGTCGAGTGAATAGTTGGCGAATCGGTATGGAGAACTGCCATCAGGCATGACGACCACCTCCTTTCGGGCGCAGGGCTAGCAGGCGCTTGCGAGTTAACACCGGATGGAAGTAGTTCGCAACTTTCTCGACGCCCCGACGCAGGAGGGGTCAGCGATACATCGCGCGGTACGCGGTAATGACCGCGACCAGATGATCGACCACCTGATCGCGCGTCACCCGCAGCGACCCGTTCAACCACGCCGAGAACATGCCCGCATTCCCCGAGGCCATGGTCACCGCCGCCAACCGCCGCCGCTCGGGATCGTCGATATGGGTGAACAGATGATCCTGGATGAGCCGGGTGAACGCGGGCATGACCGCGATGGTGGTCTGGCCCAGCCCGGTACTCGAATACGGCTCGACCAGAAACAGCCTCGACTTGCGCGGATCCTCGAGCACCTTGTCGACCAGCAGTCCGGCCAGCTCCCGGTCGCGGGCCGGATCGTCGGCGGCGGCGAAGGCGGTCATCGGTTCCAGGAATTCGTCGGCCACCTGGCGGTAGAGGGTGTCGAGCAGCTGGTCGCGACTGCTGAAGCTCTCGTAGAAGTAGCGGTCGGTCAGTCCGGCCGTGCGGCACACCGCGCGCATGGTGACCGCCCCCGCGCCCGCCTCGCCGATCAGCTCGAGCGCCGCCTCGAGCAGCGCCGCGCGGCGCGCCTCGCGGCGCTCGGTGAGGGTGGTCCCGCCCCAGATGCGGGGTTCACCGCCGGTGGAGTCCTGACCTGTGCGCACGGGCCAACAGTAGTGCCCCCGGGCCGCGCCGCGGCGGGTGCCCGCCGGTCGAGCGGTGGACCGGTCATCGATACGGAGTGATAACGGGCCGTTAACTCCCCGGGCATAGCGTCCACCCGAAAATTCAGTGGTTCGTCGGAAGGTGGGCGTGTGGGCAACCCCGGTACTGGGGTCTGGGCGGGGGTCGGCGGATTCGGGGCGACGGCGGTGACTACTCCGCTGCGACGCGTTGCCGCAGTTCAGGATCGGCCCCCCGCGTCGGTGCCGCTCGCCGCTCCGGCCGCCGTGCCGCGTCCGCGCCATATCCCGATCGCCCCGGCGCAGGAGCGGATCTGGGCGGCCGCCCGCGTGGGGCGGTCCGGTGACTGGAACGTGGCTCGGGCATGGCGAATTCGTGGCGGGGAGGTGAATCCCGCGGCGCTGGCGAGTGCGGTCGCCGATGTGGTGGCCCGGCACGCCCCGCTGCGCACGCGGTATCGGCTCACCGAGCACGGTCCGGCGCAGGTGGTGGCCGAGCCCGGCGGCGCGCGGGCGGATATCGCGGTGGCGGCGATCACCGAGGACGAGTTGGCGGCGCGGGTGCGCGAATGCGCCCGCGCGGAACTGGATCTGGTGCACGAGCTGCCGCTCCGGGCCCGGGTGTTCGTGCTGGGGGAGCGGGATGTGGTGTTGGCCTTGACGATTCATCACATCGCCGTCGACGGCCGCTCGGTGGCGCCGCTGGTGCGCGATCTGACGACGGCGTATCGGGCGCGCTGCGCGGGGCGGGCGCCGCGGTTCGCGCCGTTGCCGGTCGACTACATCGATTACACGCTGTGGAAGCACGCCCAGCTGGGCGACTACGCCGACCCGTGGAGCCGGGCCTCGGCCCAATTGCGGTACTGGGCCAATGCTTTGGTGGGACGGCCCAGCCCGCTGGCCTTTCCGTACGACCGGCCTCGGCCCGCCCGTCCGGACACCGAGGGCGCGCTGGTGCCCGTCGCCTTCGACGCCGCGGTCCAGCGCGGCCTGCTCGAGCGCGCGCGGCGGGCGCGGGCCAGTGTGTTCATGGTGCTGCAGGCGGCATTCGCGCTGTGCGTGGGCGATTTCGCGCGCTGTCCGGATGTCACGGTCGCCACCGCCGTGGCCGGTCGCGAGCATCGGGTACTCGACGAGCTGGTCGGCAATTTCGCCGACGACGTGCTGATGCGCGTGCGCCTGGACCGCTGCGCGGACGCGGGCGAACTGCTCGAACAGGTGCGGCGGGTGGCGCTGGCCGCGTTCGCCCACCCCGATACGCCCAATCCGCGGCTCGAGCGCTGCCTGCCGCAGGACGCGGAGCATCCGCTGTTCCAGGCGACGCTGATCCTGCAGCGTGGCGTCGTGCACGGCCCCGGCCGCGCGGTTCCGGCCATCGACGAGATCGCCACGGGTGTGACGATCGCCAAGCACGATCTGGAGTTCGCGCTGACCGAGCTCTACCACCGCGACGGCACGCCCGCGGGCATCACCGGATCGCTCTGCTATCCGACCGCGCTGTTCGATCCGGCGACGGCCACGGCGTTCGTGCGACGGTTCATGGCCACGGTCGACCTGCTCGCCGGTGGGTACGACGGCGGGCTGCGTTCGCTGCTCGCCGCGGCCCGGGATCGGTAGCGTGGGGGCATGGGTTTCATCGGTGAACTGTTCCCCGGCAAGAAGCTGGTCGACGAGGGCAGCGAGGACAGCGACGGGCAGACCCATCGGCCTCGGCTCGATCTGGATCTCGACGCGGGAGTGATCCGGTTGCGCCCGCCGGGCACGGGTGATCAGCCCAAGAGCTCGTCCACGTAGCACCAGCGCCACTTCTCACCGGGTTCGACGCTGCGCATGACGGGGTGGCCGCTGTCGTGGTAGTGCCGGGTGGCGTGGTTGCCGACCGAGGAGTCACAGCAGCCGACCTGGCCGCAGCTCAGGCACATCCGCAGGTGCACCCAGGTCAGGCCCTCGGCCACGCATTCGTCGCAGGACTCCGGCAACTGTGGCAGGGGGACCTTCGGGGCGTCACGCAGATGGTCACACCCCGCCGCTCCCGGGACGAGCAGGGGTTCGCCCGGTTCGTCGTCGGCCTCGGCCACGCGGTCGATGGTCGACTCCTCGATGTCCAGGGTGGTCAGGACGTGTTCGAGCACCTCGTGGTCGTAGGTGCCGGAATCGCGTGCGCGCAGGAGGGTTTCGCGTTCGGCGGCCAGCATGGCCAGGCGCAGCCGCCGATATTCGCCGCTGGGGGTGATGCGCACCGATTCGGCCCGGCCCAGCTGTTCCCAGGCGGCATTGGCGCGGCGGGCCACCCGTTCGCGCAGCGCGGTCACGATCTCCGGCGGCGTCTCCGGGGCGATCTCGGATTCCAGCGCGGCCAGGCCCGCGGTGGTGGCCTGCTGCAGCAGATTCGCCTCGGCCAGCGCGTCCTCGGCGCGGCTGGGTCCGCGCAGGCGCAGCAGCCGGATCAGCCAGGGCAGCGAGAAACCCTGCAGCAGTAGCGTTCCGCCGACCACCACCAGCGCCAGCAGTTTCAGCGTCGCCAATTGCGGTGTGTCCGTGGGCAACAGCAGCGCACCGGCCAGGGTGACCACCCCGCGCATACCCGCCCAGGACACCACCGCCGGGGCGGTCCAGGCGGGTTTGGGCTTGCCGCGCGGGCGGCTCTCCACGAACCAGGCGAAGTAGATGGTCGGGAACACCCAGATCGGGCGGACCACGACGACGGTGGCGAGTACCGCGGCGCAGGTGAGCAGCAGGGTGGTGTGGCCGATGCCGCTGGCCCAGGCGTCTTCCAGGATATGGCGCACCTCGAGGCCCATGAGCAGGAAGACGGCGTTCTCCAGGATGAATTGGATGGTGCGCCAATTGGTTCGGTCGGCGATGCGCGAGGCCGCGCTCTGCCACACCGGCGCGCCCTGGCCCAGGATCAGTCCGCACACCACCACCGCGATGACCCCCGAGGCGTGCGCGGCCTCGGCGGGTAGATAGGCAGCGAACGGCGCCAGCAGCGACAGGCTGGTGTCGAGCACCGGATCGGTGATGCGGCGGCGCAGCACCGCGAGCACCGCGGCCGCCACGATGCCGATCGCCGCGCCGCCGACGGTGGCGATCGCGAAATCGGCCCCGGCGTGCCAGATGCTGAACGCCCCGGCCATGGCCGCGATGGCGGTGCGCAGGGTGACCAGCGCGGTCGCGTCGTTGAACAGCGCCTCGCCCTCGAGCAGTGTCACGATCCGCCGCGGCATCCCGACCCGGCGCGCGATCGAGCTGGCCGCCACCGCATCCGGCGGTGAGACCACCGCGCCGACCGCGACCGCCGCAGCGAACGGCACGTCCAGCAGCCGCCACACCACCAGCGCCACCGCGAACGTGGTGAACAGCACCAGCCCCACCGACAGCAGCGCGATCGACAACTTCTTGGGCCGGAACTCCACCAGCGAGGTGTTGATGGCCGCGGTGTACACCAGCGGCGGCAGCAGCCCCAGCATCACGATCTCGGGATTGATCTCCACGCTGGGCACGAAGGGCAGATACGAGGCCGCGATCCCGGCCAGCACCAGAAACAGCGGTTCGGCCACCCCGATTCGCCGCGCCAGCGCGGCCAGCCCGATCGCCGCGGCGACCAGCGCCACCAGACCGAAGGCGATATGCACCCGATCATCCTGTCATTGCGGATCGCGACCAGGGACATCGGATCGATCTTGTCGTCAGGGGTGCGGCTGTGGCCTGGAGGCTGTCGGCGGGCCACAGCCGATAAACGCTGATCGCGGCCTTCCAGACATACTGGTTGGCGTGAGCGCGTTTCGGGAGAGCTTCTCGTCCGGCCCGATCGGCACCGGATCGGGACCGATCGGACTGCCCAAACCGCGGCGCACCGAGCTGGTGTTGTGTGTGGCGGCGGTGGCGCTGGTGGCGGTGGCCGGACTGGGGATGGCGGCGGCGGCCGGCGGGGGTGAGGGGAGTTCGCTGCAGTGGGCGCTGGGGGTGTTCGCGGTGCTGTCGCTGCTGGCCCATCTGGCGGTGCGGGTGCTGGCGCCCAAGGCCGATCCGGTGATCCTGCCGTGCGTGATCCTGCTCAACGGGCTCGGCCTGGTGCTCATCGATCGGCTAGACCGCGCCGAGGCGGCCACGGCCGCCGCGGCGGGCAAGGCCGCGCCCTCCTCGGACGCGGCGCACCAATTGATCTGGACCGCCGCGGGCATCGCGCTGTTCGCGCTGCTGCTGGCGCTGGTGCGCAATCACGGCCAGCCCGCGAAATACGCCTACACCTGTGGCCTGGCGGGCCTGGTGGCGCTGCTCGTCCCGGCGGTGCTGCCGTCGCGGTTCAGCGAGGTCAACGGCGGTAAGAGCTGGATCATGTTCCACGGCTTCTCGATTCAGCCCGGCGAATTCGCCAAGGTGCTGCTGCTGATCTTCATCGCCGCGTTCCTGGTCGACAACCGCGATCTGTTCGGCACGGCGGGCAAGCGCTTCCTCGGGATGACCGTGCCGCGACTGCGCGATCTCGGGCCGCTGCTGCTGGTGACGTTCGTATCGGTGCTGGTGCTGGTGTACGAGAAGAACCTCGGCTTCTCGCTGCTGGTGTTCGGGACCGTGCTCGCGATGGTGTACATCGCGACGCGGCGGGCGTCGTGGCTGTTCATCGGCGTCGGCATGTTCGCGATCGGCGCGGTCATCGCCTATCAGCTGTTCGCGCACGTGCGGGTGCGGGTGCGGGTGTGGGAGGACCCGTTCGCGACCTACTACACCAACGGCTATCAGATCGCCCAGGGCCTGTTCGGACTGGGCACCGGCGGCCTGTGGGGTGCGGGCCTGGGCGGCGGCCGCCCGCAGGAGGTGCCCTTCGCCAAGACCGACTTCATCATCGCCACCATCGGCGAGGAACTGGGCCTGTTCGGCCTGACCGCGGTTCTGCTGCTGTTCACCGTGATCACCATCCGCGGCTTCACCGCGGCCCTGGCCACCCGCGACGCCTTCGGCAAACTCCTCGGCGGCGGCCTGGCCTTCTCCATCGGCTGGCAACTGTTCGTGGTCGTCGGCGGCGTCACCAAACTGATCCCCCTGACCGGCCTCACCACCCCCTTCATGTCCTACGGCGGCTCCTCCCTGCTCGCCAACTACGTCATCATCGCCCTGCTCATGCGCATCTCCCACGACGCCCGCACCGTAGCCACCCCCGCCGCACCCCCACCCGCCCCCATCGCCGAGGCAATGACCGAACACATCCGCCAACCGGGGCCGCTGCGCCGGGCGCGGTAGCGAGGTGTCAGCGCTCGGCCCGCAGTGCGGTGACACTCGCCCGGACGGGTCGTGCACGAAGATGTTCCGCCGCGGCCGATTCGGGCCGTGGACTCGGTGAGAGGTAGCGGTCAGCTGGTGGGCGGGCCAGGTGGAATCGGGTGGGACTCCAACGGTTTGCCCGCATCTCGCCAGGCGAGGATCCCTCCGGCGAGGGTGGTGGCCTCGTGGCCCGCGCGGCGGGCCAGGGCGGCGAAGCGGCGGGAGTTCTCGCCGATGGGGCAGACGAAGACGAGGGGGCGGGTGCGGGGGAAGGGCATGCCGTGGGTGAGCATGTCGTCGAGATGGTCGTCGCGGATGTTGATGGCGCCGGGGACGTGGCCGATGCGGTAGGCCATGGCGCCGCGGGTGTCGACGATGATGGGGGAGTCCAGGGTGGGGAGGTCGTCGGGGGGCAGGGCGGGGACGGCGGCGAGTTCCTCGGGGGTGGGGGTGGGTGTGTGGGTTGCGGTGCGGCCGAACAGGTCCGGGCGGCGTTTCTTGAGATAGGACACGTACGGCTCGATGCGGTCGCAGACGATGACCACCGCGACGAGGGGGCGCTCGGCGTCGATGGGCGGGAGCTCGGGGGCGCCGAGCAGGTCGACGGCCGCGGCGTAGCTCGCGCCGCTGGTCGGGCCGGCCAGGACGCCGTGGCGCAGGGTCAGGTCCAGGGTGGCCTCGATGGCGCGCGCGGAATCGACGGTCACGATGCGGTCGTAGAAATCGGGCTGGAACAGGCCGACATCCCACATCTCGGTCTCCGAGCGGATGCCGGGGATGAAATCCGATCGCTCCGACACGACCGCGATGGTCCGCAATTCCGGATGGTGTTTGCGCAGATATGTGGCCGCGCCCCGGGTCGATCCGGTGGTGCCCAATCCGCCGATCAGGTAATCGATCCGGGTGATGCCGTCGCGGGACAGGTCCTCGTGGATCTCGCGGCCGGTGCCGTGATAGTGCGCCTCGATATTCTTCTCGTTGGTGTACTGCGAGGGATGGTGATACGCACCGGGGTTCTTGGCCATCGCCGCCTCGATCACCGAGGACACGTCGTTGGGGGTGGTGGGGTCCGGGCACTCCGACAGCCCGGGCAGCTCCTCGATCTCGGCGCCGAACAGCTCCAGCAGCTCGCGCACCTCGGCCACCTTGATCCGATTGGTGACCGCCCGCAGTCCGATGCCCCGCACGGCGCCCAGAATCCGCAGCGCCTTGGCCGTGTTCCCGCTCGACGCCTCGATGAAATGCTGTCCGCGCGCGGCGATCTCGTCGATCTCGTCGCGGACCATGCCCCACGCCACCCGGTCCTTCACCGATCCGAACGGATTGTAGAACTCGAGTTTCGCGTACAGCTCGACCTCGGCCAGCCCGTGCACGGCCGGATCCAGTCGCAGCAGCGGGGTGTTGCCGATCAGATCGGTGATGTGGTCGTAGCGCATCAGGGCCTCACCAGCGCCGGCTCGTACTCGCCGTCGCGGCATACCCGGAATTCGCCCGCATGCCGCGTCACGGCGAGCTTGGGCGGCAGCGGATGCATGGATGCGGCGGCCGCCGACAGATCCGAGTGATAGCCGGCCGTATTCGCGAACACCACCGGGTCACCAGGCCGCGGGCAGTGCGCCAGCCACACCTTGTGATTGGTGATCATGTCGCGCTCGAGGCACAACCGCCCGGCGAAGAACACCCCCACCGGCGCATCGTCGCACTCGCCCGCCCCGGCGCGGGGCAGCAGCACCGGATCCACCATCACCTCCTGATCGGCCGGGGTGACGGTGTCGCGGCTGAGGTCCAGATTGACCAGCACGCTCCCGTCGGCGGCCCGTTTCACGAATTCCACCCGGGCCACGGTGATTCCGGCGTGGTCGACCAGCGATTTGCCGGGCTCGAGCCACAGCTCGAGCAGGTTCTCCTCGGCGACCTGCGCGACCGTGCGTCCGCCGTGCGCGTCCAGCGGCGCGGTGAGCAGATCGGCGAGCATGCGGGCGGCGGGCACGGTATTGGCGTACTTGTGGAACACCGGTGTGCCGTGCACGCCGGTGTCGTCGATATGGAAGCCGAAGGTGTTGGCGCCCCAGGTCATCGGCTCGCCGCGGCCCAGCAGCGCCGCGCGCAGCGCCGCCACGTAGCCGTCGAAGCGGTCGGCGTCGGCGGTGAACACCTGCCGAAAGCCGCCGCCGATATCGATGACCGTGGGCGCCAGCCCGTGGCCGTAGGCGCGCTCCACCAGCCCCAGGCACTCCTGCACCGCGCGCACCCGCTCGGCTGGCTCGCCGGAGTCGAGATGAAAGGCGAAGCCGCGCAGCTCGATCCGGTCGCGATGCGCCGCCGCGATCGCCAGTGCCTGCTCCGCCTCGGCGAGCGCGATGCCGAATCGGCTCAGCGCGCTCGCCGGGAATCCCGAGACGCGCAGCAGGACGGGCACCTGCCCGCCCCCCGGCGCGAGTTCGGCCAGCCGCCGCAGCTCCCACACATTGTCGACATTGACCGTCACCCCCGCCTCGGCCAGTTCCCGCAGGAACCGCTCGCCCTTGGGCCCGGTCACCTCGATGCGCTCCGGTCCGAACCCCACCTCCCGCGCGGCCGCCAGCTCCCGCGGCGAGGCCGCGTCGACCGAGATCCCGGCGTGCTCGGCCGCGCGCAGTAACGCGCGCGAGCGATTCACCTTGTGCGCGTAGCAGATTCGGTACCGCGACAGGTGCAGATCGAGTACGGCGCGCAACCGCGCCAGATTGTCGTCGAAGACCTGGGGGAACACCAGGTGCGCGGGCGAGCCGAACCTGCGCAGCGCCCGATCGACCGCGTCGGGGGTGTCGAGGAACGCGCGCACCAGCGGATCGATCTTCGCCGGTAGCGCGGGCGGCACGTCGGTCATACGGCCGTTTCCGTGGGCTGCGGCTCGTCCGGAGTCGTGGCCGGGCGTACCGAGACCGGGTTGTAGCCGCCGTCGCGCAGCGCCTCGAAGGCGCGATGGCGATTGCGCGGGCTGCGGAACTCGGCGACCACGCGCTTGCTGATCAGGTCGATGTCGTGCACCCGGATCTGCATCGACTCCAGCACGCCGGTGATGGTGTGCACGCAGTGTTTGCAGTTCATGTCCGGGACATAGAACACCCGATCCTCGGCCGCGGGCGCACTGGTCTCGTCGGCGCTGTCGCCGGGCACCTCGGCGACGGTGAGTCGGTCGGCGATCGCGGTGAACGTCTCGACGAACCGATCGACCACCACCGGCAGGATGCTGTAGTGCCCGCCGTCGACCTGATGCGGCATGGCGGCCAGACAGGCCGGGCGGGTGCCCGGCGGCAGCAACGCGTACTGGCGCGAGATCAGATCGAGCTCCTCGTGGTAGCGGGCGATGGCCGCCTCCACCGACAGGCCCTCGTGCCTGGTGGCGCGGCGCATGACGGTGTGCGCGTCGTCGATGGTGGCGTCCTTCATCGCGCGCAGCGTCGCGACCGTGTCGGCGGTGTAGCGGACGGTCCCGTCGGGCTGCACCGCGAACCGCACCGGGATCATGCCGCGCCGATAGGTCGAGGCCTGCAGTTCCCAGTACCAGCGGGTGGCCACGGCCGAGAAGATCCCGGAATCGCGCATGCCGCAGGCGAATTCGGCGGGCGTGCGGTACGGCGTCCAGCGCGCCAGCAGCGCGTGCTGGGCCAGCGCCCGGCCGGTGGCCTCGATGCCGACCCGGAAGATCTCGATCGGTTCGTGATCGGTGGTGGTCGCGACCAGGATCGCGCGATCGCGCGGGCCGACCATCGAAATGCGTTCGGCCAGTGCCTGATTCGACTTCAGCGCATGCCACAGCGCCAGCACGGTCTCGCGGGCGGCGATCGGCACGATCGGCCCCAGTCCGCCGGAGTGGTGGAAGCCGGTATTGGGAATGCCATCGGAATCGGTCCAGGCGATGCGATGGGTGGCGCTGGTGACCTGATCGGGGCGGCACGGCCGCATGAACCGTTCCAGATACAGCCGCTGCGACAGGGTCAGATGACTGTTCGGCTCGGAACGCACCACCGCGCAGGTGTATTCGATGCGCGCGGGTCGC
Organism: Nocardia sp. CDC159; assembly: GCF_023740735.1. GTDB lineage: Bacteria > Actinomycetota > Actinomycetes > Mycobacteriales > Mycobacteriaceae > Nocardia > Nocardia pulmonis. Next base: position 270,176 of record NZ_JAMRXH010000001.1, on the reverse strand, counting down.
GCGGGCGGCAGCTCGGCGAACAGGCCGGGCCGGGCCAGTCCGGCGAGCACCCGGGAGGCGGCGCGCCGGTCGTAGCTGGGGGAGCTCATCGGACCTCCGAGGCGATCGAGGCGACACATCGAACGAACCGGTCGATATCGTCGCCGGTGGTGTGGACGTGGGTGCGCACCCGCACCGAATCCGCGTCGGCGGCCCACCGGTGGACGCCGCGTCCGGCATCGGCGGCGCGGCCGGGGTGGGGGCGGTCGGCCGCCTCGATCACCGGCAGCGGCCTGTGCGTGGTCGAGGCGCTCGCGCGATGGAACTCGGCGACGGCGAGGAACAGCTCGCGGATCCGCGCCGGATCGAAGGGTCGGTCGGAGGCGGCCGCAGACCGAGGAAGGACCGGCAAAGACGCAGGTGACCGCAACGCGACGCTCCCTTCGGGTCGTACGCTCCGACTCCACCACGATACGCACTTTCCGACGACCGGTCCGAAGGTTCTCGCCTACAACGGGTTTGGTCGATCTCTTGGTAAGTTGATCACCATGGCACTGAGTGCGCAGGAGCGCGAGCAGTTCTTGGCCGAACCCCATATCGGCGCGCTGGCGGTCGATGCCGGGCCCGGGCGGGCACCGCTGACCGTCCCGGTCTGGTACGACTACGAGCCGGGCGGTGAGCTGTGGCTGCTGACCGGGGCCGAGTCGAAGAAGATCGAATTGATCAAGGCCGCGGGCCGGTTCGGCATCATGGCCGAGCGGCAGGAGCCGTCGGTGCGGTATGTGAACGTGGAGGGTCCGGTCACCCGGATCACTCCGGCCACCGACGAGCAGCACCTGCACATGGTGCGGCGGTATCTGCCCGAGGAGAAGGTCGAGGCGTATCTGCGGGTCGCCGCCGAGCTCGGCGAGCAGGTCGTGGTGGCTATGCGGCCCGAGCATTGGTACTCGGCCGATTTGGGCGCGCTGTAGGCGAATTCGACACGCCAAGACGCGACTTCACTCGGATGCGGTGAGCTGACTCACTCGGTACCGTCATGCCGGTGAGTGCAACGGGCGTGGGGACCAGGATGCTGGCGGTGCTGGGCGATCCGCGCCGCGGCGGGCTACCCGCGTCCGCGCTCGACGACGCGGTGACCGCGCTCGCCTCGCTGTGGCTGGTCACCGGCTTGGCGCTCGGGAGTTGGGCGCATGCGGCGGTGCCGGAGCCCGGATCGTTGTTCGCCGCCTGGCATCTGGTGTTCGACAGCGGATTCGCCGCGCTCGCGGGGTGGACGCTCGCGCTGGTGTGGCGACGGGCCCGCGGCGGCGCGCGCGGCTTCGCGGCCGTGCCGGTGGGCTATCGGTCGACGGTGGTCGCGGTGGCCGGTTTCACGCTGTCGGCGGTCGTGGATGTGGTGTGGCATGCGGCGTTCGAGGGGGAGGGCGGCATCGGAATCCTGTTCTCTCCCGGACATCTCGGGCTCGCCCTGTCGATGCTGGTGCTGGTCACCTCGCCGGTGCGCTCGGCCATGGGCCGCGCGGACGTGGGGGAGGCGCCGCCGCTGCGGTTGCTGTGGCCGGCGCTGCTGACGATGGGGCTGGCCGCGGCGCTGGTGATGGTCATGGTGGGCTACGGCAATGCGATCACCTATTCCGCCGTGCGCATCGTGGAGGCGCTGTCGCGACCGGAGGACGGTGCGGCGCGCGAGCTCGCGGCGGCGCTGGTGCTCACCGCGGCGGTATTGCTGCTGCCGCTGCTGTTCCTGGCGCGGCGGTGGCGGCTGCCGTTCGGCGCGGCGGCGCTGACGATGCTGCCGGTGGTCGCGGTGTCGGGGGCCGAGACCGGCGGGGACAATGTCAGCGTGCTGGTCGCGTTCGCGATCGCCGCGGTCGGGGTGGATCTGCTGATCCTGTGTCTGGATCCGTTCGCGGCCCGGCCCGGGGCGTACTGGGGATTCTCGTGCGCCGCGGCGTTTTTCACCTGGTCGCTGTATATCGGCATCGCCTCGGCGGCAGCCGGGCAGGTGCCCTCGGCGGTCGAGCTGTGGGTGGGCGTGCCGATCATGGCCGGACTGCTCGGGTGGTTGCTGGGCATTCTCATGCTGCCGACCCGGCATCCCGTGCCGCCTGTCGTCCCATAAGTGCGTGCGATGCGAAGGTGCGTGGGATGCCACCGCGGGGCGTTTCTGCTCGGCCGGTGGGCGACCCGCGGCAGGGAATTCCGGTGGCGGCGGGTGGGGTTCGTGACCTACCGTCCGGTCCGTGGAAATCGGAAGAGGTTGGGACAGCGTGGCGACGCTGGTCGACGGCTGGGTGTGGCGGCGGGCGCAGCGGGCGGAGATCGTGCCGCAGTTGCTGCGCGAAACTCGGATCATGCCGTGGCTGGCTCCGCGCCTTCCGCTGCCGGTGCCCGTTCCCGAGCCGATCGACGGTGAGCCTTTCGCGGTGCGGCACCGCATGATCGCGGGCGCCGCGCTGGCGGGGCCGACGGCGGCCCATGGAATGGCACTCGGTGCATTTCTGCGCGCACTGCACGATTGTCCGGTCGGTGAGGCGCTGCGACACGGGCTGTCGTCGGCGGAACGCACGCGCGCGAACCGGGCGGCGGACGTCGAGGAATTCCGTGACCGGGTGGTTCCGCTGCTACCCAGCGATATCCGGCCGCGTGCGCTGGAACTGCTGGACACCGTCGCGGAGCTACCGGCCGATACCGTGGTGCACGGCGATCTGGGGCCCGAGCACATCCTGGCCGACGCCGACGGGCTCACCGGCATCATCGATTTCGGTGATGCGCAGATCGGCGACAGCGCCATCGATCTGGCCTGGGCGCTGTACGGTACGCCGCCCGCGTTTCGGCAGGCGCTGGCCGCGAGCTACGGCGTGACCGATGCCCAGCGGGAGCGCGCGCTGGTGTGGCACCGGCTGGGGCCTTGGCACGAGGTCACCTTCGGGCAGCTCACCTCCGACGACGAGCTGATCGACAGCGGCGTCGCGGGTGTGATCGCGCGGCTGACGGACACCGTGCCCGCTGGGTGAGGCCGTCAGTTTCCGGCGGGGTCGGGTCCGCCCGGATTGCACATCGCCTGCACGGTCGCGTCGTAGCCGACGGCCGTACGCCACGGCTCGAGGTTCCAGCTCGGCTTGTTCGGTTTGACCAATCGTGCCCATTCCCAATGGCATCGGAACTGGTCGTACATGCCGGGAGTGTCGGCGTCGGGGGCGGCGGTGAGCACCTCGGCCCAGGCGCGGTTCAGCGCCGCGGGGAAGGTGTCGGCGCGTCCGGCGGCGGTGGGATAGACGCGCAGGCGGCGGCCGTCGGCGTCGGCGGTCCAGTCGGTGTGATCGATGAGCGCGCTGTCGGCGAATGGGTCGGTCGTCGGGATCGCGGGGGTGGTGGCGACGACGGTTGTGGTCGTCGGGTGCGCCGTGGTCGTCGCGCGCTGCGCCACCGGCTCGGACCGATCCGGGGCGCCGCAGGCGCCCAGCGCGGGGATCAGTGCCGACAGTGCCAGCGCGCCGATTCGCAGCATGCCCAGCCGCACCGGAAATCCCTTCTGTCGTGGCCGTCTCGCCCCCGCCACGGTACCCGCGGGTCCGATCGGCACGTCTGTCTTGCCCGAAATGCCGGTCGGGGCAACGTACAGTAGGACGCGTGGCCGCTCAGCTGACCAGGGGACAGGTGGACCGACTCACCGTCGACGACATCGTCGTGGCCGTCCGGCACAGCGAGCCGGTCGACGTTGCCGCACTGCTGCTCGATGCCGCGGGCCGGGTCCGTGGCGAGGGCGATCTCATCTTCTACAACAAACCGACCGGACCGGGCCTGCGCCTGATGCCGGGCGACGAGCCCGCGCTCGCCCTCGAACTGCGCCGCGTTCCGGCCGATGTCGATCACGTTCGGGTGGTGGTGACCCTCGACGACCGCCAGGCGCATTTCGGCGACTACCCGCCCACCGAGCTGCGCATCGTCGATCCGGCCGGAAATATGCTCTACCAGTACCTGATCGAGGGGCTGGGGCCCGAATCCACGGTCATCGCCTTCGATCTGGACCGGGTCGGGGCGGACTGGCAGGTGCGGGTGCTCGGGCACGGCTATGCGGCCGGATTCGAGGCGCTGGTCAAGGCGCACGGCGTGCCGATCGGCGGCGTGCCGGGGGAGCAGTGGGTCTATCGCGGTCCGGCCGTGCTGAATCCGGGCCAGGAGATCTCGCTGCAGGAGATCCGCAAGGGCGAGCTGACCATGGTCAAGCTCGGTCTGCAGTGGGATCCGGTGAAGGTGCACAGCGCCCGCGGGCTGCGCGATGTGGAGATCGACCTGGACGCCTCGGCGCTGCTGTTCGTGGGGCACGATCTGGTGGATTTCGCCTTCTACTACCAGCTTTCGTCCCGCAACGGGGCGGTGCGCCATTCCGGCGACAATGTCACCGGTGAGGGTAAGGGCGACGACGAGATCATCACCGTCGATCTGTCGCGGTTGCCTGCGCAGGTCAGCTCGTTGGTCTTCGTGGTCACCTCCTACGCCGGGCACACCTTCGAGCGCCTGCGCAACGCGTTCTGGCGTTTGATCGACGGCACCACCAATGCCGAACTGGCACGGGGCAATCTGCGCGCGGGCGGCCAGCACACCGGCATGATCGTGGCCAAGGTCTATCGCGACGACGCCACCTGGCGGCTGGCCGCCATCGGCGAGCCGATCCAGGCCGGACATCCGGTCGAGGCCGTGGCGCCGGTGACGCGCTTCCTGTAGGTCGCGATGCATGCTGAGCAATTGTTTGCCGGGTCTGGTTTTCCGGCCGCGGCGAACCTACTATGTCCTCTCGCGGGGGCGGCCCGAACAGTGCGGGTCCCGTCCCGTCGAAGCGGGAAAGCGGAAGCGTCGACCGTAGGGGTGACATGACATCACCGGCCGTGAAATGCCTTGTCTGGGAAGTGGACAACACCCTGTGGGACGGTGTCGTCTGTGATTCGACCAGCGGTGCGCTGCGACCGGACGCCCTGCGGGCGCTGCGCACCCTGTCCCGCCGCGGCGTGCTGCACGCGGTCGCCAGCCGCGGCGAATGGGCATGGACCACCGGCAAATTGCACAAACACGGCCTGCACGGACTGTTTGCCGCCGTCGAGGTCGGCTGGGGCCGCAAATCCGCAGCAATCCACCGTATTGCCCACCAACTCCGCCTGGACCTCACCACCATCGGCTACATCGACGCCGAACCCCTCGAACGCAGCGAGGTAGCCCACGCCCTCCCCCAGGTCCGCTGCTACGCCGCCCGCCACGTAGACGTCCTCACCGCGCTCCAAGAATTCCGCGCCCCCGCCACCACCACCCCACCCCCCACCTCCCCAATGGGCTTCGCCCACATAGCAGCCCAGTAACCCAACCCGCGGTCCGCCGCTCACCTACCCGCCCGCACGATTCCCACTCGTTCCGCTCGGATACGTCGCTTCTCCGCCCAGGTCGCCCACGAACTCCCCTCGGCCCGCGACCCCCGCTGCGGGTGGTTACGGATTTTCGCTCGGGGCCGCGGGTTCCTGGCCTCGGCGGCCACGGGTTCCCCCATCGAGCGGTCAGCCGTTCCCACGCTTGGGTGGCCGTCTGTTTCCGCGCCCAGCGGCGATCTGTTTCCCCGGCGCGGCGGCCACTCATTTCCCCCGCCGAGCGAAGCGAGGCGGGGGTCAGGCGCTTTCGGTGGTGATGTGGACGATGGGCAGGTGTAGGGCCGCGGGGGCGGTGGCCGGGACGGCGGGGTGGTTGGGTGGGGTGGGGGAGATGCGGCGGTAGGGCTCGGTTTGGGGTGGGCGGGTGTCTTTTTCGCCCTTGTTGGGCCAGAGGGCGGCGGCGCGTTCGGCCTGGGCGGTGATGGTGAGGGAGGGGTTGACGCCGAGGTTGGCCGAGACGGCGGAGCCGTCGACGACGCTGAGGGTGGGGTAGCCGTAAACGCGGTGGTACGGATCGATGACGCCGTGATCGCGGTCCGCGCCGATGACCGCGCCGCCGAGGAAGTGGGCGGTCAGGGGGATGTTGAAGACCTCGCCCCAACTGCCCCCGGCAATGCCGCCGATCTTGTCGGCCACGCGGCGGGTGACCTCGTTGCCCGCGGGAATCCAGGTCGGATTCGGTTCGCCATGGCCCTGTTTGGAGGTGAGCTTGCGGCCGAACAGGCCGCGCTTGGTGTAGGTGGTGATCGAATTGTCCAGATGCTGCATGACCAGGCAGATGATCGTGCGCTCGCTCCAGTTCTTCACCGTCAGCATCGACAGCAGCCGCACCGGATGCTTCAGCACCTCCAGCACGAAGCGCAGCCAGCGCGGAATCCGCCCGCCGCCGTCGACCATCAGCGTCTGCAGCAGCCCCATCGCATTCGAGCCCTTGCCGTAGCGCACCGGCTCGAGATGGGTGTCCGCGGTGGGATGAATGGAGGAGGTGATCGCCACGCCCCTGGTGAAATCGCGCGCCGGATCCACCCTGCGGGTCGCCGCGCCCACGATCGACTCGGAATTGGTGCGGGTCAACTGCCCCAGCCGCGGCGAGAGCTCCGGCAGAATTCCCCTGTCCCGCATGGCGAACAGCAGCTTCTGCGTCCCGCGCGTCCCGGCCGCGAGCACCACATGCCCGGCGGTGTAGGAGCGCGGCGCCTTGCGCACCCACGCCCCGGTGCGCTGGGTGTCGACCTGCCACCCGCCCTCGGGCAGCGGCCGCACCGCGGTCACCGAGGTCATCGGAATCACCTGCGCCCCGGCCTTTTCCGCGAGATACAGATAGTTCTTCACCAGCGTGTTCTTCGCCCCGTGTCGACACCCGGTCATACATTCGCCGCATTCCAGACACCCCGTCCGATCCGGACCCACGCCACCGAAGTACGGATCCGGCACGGTCTTGCCCGGCTCGCCGAAGAACACCCCGACCGGGGTCTGCACGAAGGTGTCCCCGACACCCATATCCTCGGCGACCTGCTGGAACACCTCGTCGGCCGGGGTGATGTGCGGATTGCGCACCACACCGAGCATCTTGGTGGCCTGCTCGTAGTACGGCGTCAGCTCGTCGCGCCAGTCGGTGATGTCGCGCCACTGCGCGTCTCGGAAAAACGGCTCCGGCGGCACGTAGAGGGTGTTGGCATAGTTGAGCGACCCGCCGCCCACCCCCGCGCCGCCCAGTATGAGCACATCGCGCAGCAGATGGATGCGCTGGATGCCGAAGCAGCCCAGCCGCGGCGCCCACAGGAAGTTGCGCAGATCCCAGCTGGTCTTGGGCAACTCGTCGTCGGCGAAACGCCGCCCGGCCTCGAGCACCCCGACCCGATAGCCCTTCTCCACCAGGCGCAGCGCCGTGACGCTACCCCCGAAGCCCGAGCCCACGATGAGCACGTCGAAATCGGTGTCGCGCTGGGGCATGTGCAACTCCTTGCTCGCGGTCGCCTGTGACCTCGGTAACGGTACTCCCGGGTACGCTACCTGTGTCGCAGGGTACCTCTTACCAGCCTGGGTCGCCGGCGAGCGGGATGTTCACCCAGCTCGGCCGGTTCGGATCCAGTTCCAGGTGCTGGGGCCGCAGCCCGCTCTCGTTGAGCAGCGGCCGCAGCGGCAGGCTGCGCGGGAAGTTCAGCGCGAACACGTCCACCCGCAGCCGATGGCCCGGCGCCAGCACGCCCTCGGTCGGATTGAGCCCGATGTCCACGACGGTGGGCTCGCCCGGCACGACGGGCTGCCGGGTGTCGAGGGTGAGGATCGGATAGGGATCGGTGTAGTCGCCGTTGGGCGAGCGCGTCGCCCGGTCCTCGTTCACCGCGCGCAGCGATGCGGTGAGCTGCCCGTAGGTCCATTGGGTGGAGCGCCCGTCGGGCGCGACGTCGTTGACCGTCACCGCCCAGAATCCGTCGGTGGCGTCGAGCACGGTATTCAGATGGACCGCGATCGGCCCGGATACCTGGGTCGGCGCGGTGACCGGGGGACTGGTGAAGGTCAGCGCACCGGTCTCGGCGATCCGGGAATCCTTGGTGCACAGATCGAGGACGGCCGTGAACCCGCCCGTGCCGGTCGCCGCGTCCTGCGAGCACATCGTCGCCAGCCCCGGGGCGACGGTCAACCGCGCCGGTGCGCCCGGGGCCGCCGCCAGACTGCCGTCGTGGGCGCTGATCGCGACGGTCCCCGACGGCGCGGCATCCAGATACAGCCGCCGGTAATCCATTCCCGGCCGCGGGAATTCCGGTGCCGAGATCCAGCCGCCGCCCTGCTGCCACACCGTCACCGGCGCGAAGCCGTCGATGCCGTTGTCGATGCCCTTGAGCCACTTGTCGAACCACGCGCGTTGCAGCACGTCCAGCCGCGGCGGCGCGCCCGGCGCGCCCAGTCCCGAACTGGAGGAGACGTGGAAGGTGTTGCCCATGATCAGTTTCTTGTGGCTGCCGGGCAGTGGAATCGCGCGATACAGCGTGGTCTGGTCGTAGCTGAAGATGTCGTGCCAGCCGCCATAGAGGAAGGACGGAACCTCGATCCGGCCGGGATCGCCCAGCCAGGCGGCGCGGATCGGGCTGTCGTCCTCGATGAGTGCGCGCAGATAGTCCGGCACGGCATCGATACTCGGCACGGTCAGCGCCGCGATCAGATAGTCGACGAAGGTGAACGGATCGGCGAGTCGATCGGCCAGCCAGCGCATATCGAAACGGCCGGTCAGCAGCGATTGCACATCCGGGATCAGCTTGCTGCCGTCGACCGCGGCCAGCCACATCGGCAGGAAGCCCGTGCCCACGCCGCCACCGGTCGCGGCGATATCGCGCAGCAGATCGTTACCCGGCACCACCGGGAAGATGGCCTTCAGGCCCGCGGGACGGCGTTCGGCCGTCTGCAATTGGTTGATCGCCGAATAGGACACCCCGGACATGCCAACCGCGCCGTTGGAAAACGGCTGCCGCGCCGCCCATTCCACCACCTCCGCGCCGTCGCGCTGCTCGCGCTCGCCGAAGACCTGCCAGGTGCCCTGGGAGAAGCCGGTGCCGCGGACATCGACCACCACCTGCACGTAGCCGCTGCGAATCAGGTTGCGGTCCGCGGTGAACGTCCGCGCCAGTCCGCCCGGCAGCGCCTTGCCCAGATCCGACGCGCCGCCCAGCCCGATTCCGGACAGGTCGAAGCCGCGCAGGAAGTTCATCAGCGCCTCGGAGAGCACGGGCACCGACAGCATCGAATCGGCCACATTGGACACGAGTTTCGTATAGGGCGTCAGATTGACCACGACCGGCAGCTGCTCGGTGACCGGACCGGCCGCGTCGGCCGGGCGATACACATTGGCCTTCAGCACCGTGCCGTCGCTCATGGTGATCGGCACGTCCCAGTCGATGTGCACGCCCGGATAGCGAGCCGGACCGTCGTGCAGGGCGGTCCAGGCCCCGCCCGGATCGGGGTCGGCGTGGGTGACCGGTGCGAGGGCCAGCGCGCCCAGCACGAGCGCCGAAACCGCCGCGGTTAGAAATGTCCGGATTCGACGACGTCGTCGAAACATATTGTCACCCCACGCTATTCACCCGATCGGGGCCCGCTCCCGACCACTACTGGGCGGTAACCGTAACCTGTGTCACTCCGGGCCACAACTGTGATACATCCCATTGGGATCGGGGATCACCTTTGTTTGCACTGCTCTCCCTATGGCACCCTGTGCGTCATGACGGGGACCACACCGCGGGCGCGGGCGCGCGCCCGAACCATGGCCGACATCGTCCGCATCGGCCGCGAACATCTGGCCGTGCACGGGGCGGCGGCGCTCTCGCTGCGGGCGGTGGCGCGGGATCTGGGCGTGGTGTCCTCGGCGGTCTACCGATACGTCCGCAGCCGTGACGAATTGCTCACCCTGCTGGTGGTCGACGGCTACAACGAACTGGCCGACGCGGTCGACGCCGCACTGGCCGCCGCGCCCGACGATCCGGCGCAGGGGCTGCGGGTGCTGGGGCGGGCCGTGCGCGAATGGGCGCTGGCCGAACCGGCGCGCTACGGGCTGCTGTTCGGCACCCCGGTGCCGGGGTACCAGGCCCCCGCCGAGCAGACCGTCGCGCCGGGCGTGCGGGTCATCGCCGCGCTGCTGCGGGTGATCGAAAGAGCGTACGCCGCAGGGATTCTCGCCGAACCCGCTCCGCTGCCGATGATCGAACGGCCGCTGTCGGGCGACTTCGCGCGCATCCGAGTCGAATTCGGGCTCCAGGTGCCCGATTGGCTCCTGGCGCGGGGGATCTCGGTGTGGACCGGCCTGTTCGGCGCGGTGAGCTTCGACGTGTTCGATATGTACGGGGCCGACACCTTCGCCGACCGCGCGGACCTGTTCGAGCGGCATCTGGACAATTTGGGCGGCATACTGGGATTACCGGCGGCGTCCACGCCCTAGTGCGCCCGCCGCCGCGGATGTGCATTTGTCGCAGACATCGTGCAGGATGTCACAACCTGATGAAAGGCACTCTCAGCTTCCCCTCAGCACGGTGATGTGAGACTGAACGGCGAGATGAACGATCAAACCGAACCGATCCCGGTCGTCCCGGACCCCCGCCCCCGTGGTCGCCACGCCCGGCACGCGCGAGCCGACGATCAGGCCGCCGATCGGTCCGGTGCCGCGCCCACCCCGGCCGAACACACCCCTCGCCTGGACCCGGGCGAGCCGTCGCCCGAGGTCGCGCCTCGCCGGAGTCGCCGGGCCGAGGCCGCGGCTGGCAGCGCCGATCGCCCAGCGGCACGCCGCGGCGACGCCGACGAGCCTTCCGCGCGTCGCGCCGAGCGTGGTGCGGCACGCCCCGCCGCCCGGGCTCGTCGGGGCAACCAGGTCGAGGAAACCGCCCACCGGGCGGAGCGGCCCGCGCGCCGATCCCGCGCGGCCGCAGCCGAATCCGACGCCGAGACCCGCCGCCCTCGCGGCAAGGGCGCCACGGCCGCCGATCTCGCCGACGCGCCGACCGACCGGTACGTCCCGGCCAAGCCGAATCGGGGCACCCGCCGGGCCGTCGCCAAGCGGACGAGCCGACGGGGCCGGGCGGTGCGGATCGTGGGCAGGCTCGCCGCGGCGGCGACCGCGGTGGTCGTGGTGTCGGGCACGGGATTCGCCTACTACACCGAGAAGGCCGTGAACGAGGGCTTCACCCGGTCCAACGTGATCAGCGAGGCCGATGCGGCCGCCCTCGACGGCGATATGAACATCCTGCTCATCGGCCTGGACACCCGAAAGGATCAGAACGGCAACGACCTTCCCAAGGACATCCTCGATCAGCTGCACGCGGGCGACGGCAGCGAGGGCGGCTACAACGCCAATTCGCTGATCCTGGTGCACATTCCGAAGGATCTGAAGAAGATCACCGCCTTCTCCATCCCGCGCGACGACTACGTCGCGGTCACCGGCATCCCCGGCTACGACCACGTCAAGATCAAGGAGGCCTACGGCCTGAAGAAGGCCCAGGTCGAGCAGAAGCTGCAGAATCAGGGCGTCAAGGACAAGATCGAGCTGGAACGCCAGGGCCGCGAGGCCGGGCGCGAATCCATCGTCCAGACCGTCAAACAACTCACCGGCGTGCCGATCAACCGCTTCGCCGAGGTCTCCCTGGTCGGCTTCTACGATCTGGCCAATATTCTCGGCGGCGTCGACGTCTGCCTGAACCACGCCGTCAACGACGAGTACTACTCCGGCGCGGTGTTCCCGGCCGGACGCCAGCACCTGGACGCGGCCAACGCGCTGGCCTTCGTGCGCCAACGCCACGGCCTGGACAACGGTGACCTCGACCGCACCCACCGCCAGCAGGCATTCCTCACCTCGGTCGCCAAGCAGCTCAAGGACTCCGGCACGCTGACCAATGTCGGCAAGCTGCAGGCGCTGATCACCGCCGCGCAGAACGACATCGTGCTCTCGCAGGGCTGGAATCTGCTCGACTTCGCCCAGACCATGGGCAAGGCGGGCTCGATCCCGATCGAATTCCACACCCTGCCGGTGAAGGCCTACGACAATATCGACGGCCAGGACGTCAACATCATCGATCCGGCGCTGATCAAGAAGACCGTGCGCGCGGCATTCGGCGTGCAGACCCCGCAGCCGACCACGCCCAAGTCCGCGCCGCTGAGCACGGTCGACGTCCGCAATGCGGGCGCGGCCGCCGGAATGGCGGCCAAGGTGTCGAACTTCCTGGCGGACAAGGGTTTCCACCAGGGCGACGCCGCCAACGCGCAGTACGGCGACGGGTCCAGCTCGGTGGTCTACTATCCGGCGACCAGTACCGACGCCGACGCCACCCAGGTCGCCGACATGCTGGGCGGGCTGCCGACCGCACCGTCGAAGAATGTCGAGCCGGGCCGCGTGCGCGTGGTCATCGGCAGCGATTTCACCATGCCCGACAGTGCCTCCGCGACCGGATCGGCGTCGACCACCTCGACCGCCGATCCCTCCGGCACGAGCACCTCGACCTCGACCCCGACCGGCAGCGGCGCCTCGGCCTCGGCGACGCCCGCCGACGGCGCACCGGATTCCGGCAAGCCGGTTACCACCAGCATCGGCTCGGACATTCCCTGCGTGAACTGAATCCGCGTGGGTGCGCGGGCCGCTCGGCGGCACCGCTTAGGATGCCCCGGTGACCGGATACGACGACGCGTTCGACCATCTCGACACCTCGGCCCTGCCGCCGCGCCAGCAGCGCATCCTCGCCACCATCCAGGAGTGGGTGGTCCGGCACGGATATCCGCCCGGCACGCGGGAGTTGGGCGAGGCGGTGGGACTGCGATCGACCTCGTCGGTGTCCAAACATCTGAAGGCGCTGGAGGACAAGGGTTTTCTGCGCCGCGGTGAGACCGTGACGCGGCCCATCGATGTGCGGCTGTTCCTGCGCGCGGCCGCACCCCGCGAACGGGACGAGGATTCGGTGCCGGTCCCGGTGGTCGGCGACATCGCTGCGGGCACGCCGATCCTGGCCGAGGAGCACACCGACGACATACTCACCATGTCACGCCAGATGGTCGGCCGCGGAACGGTTTTCGGGCTGCGGGTGCGGGGCGATTCGATGATCGATGCGGCCATCTGCGATGGCGACATCGTGGTGGTGCGCCAGCAGCACGAGGCGAACTCCGGTGACATCGTGGCCGCCATGATCGACGAGGAGGCGACGGTGAAGGTGTACCGCCGCCGCGGCGGGCACGTCTATCTCGAACCCCGCAATCCGGCCTACGACGTCATCGATGGCGATCGGGCCGTGGTGCTGGGCAAGGTGGTGTCGGTGCTGCGGCGGGTGTGACGCCCCGTCCGGTTTGGCCGGAATCGCGCCGGGTACGACCGTGGTCATGAGCGGAGCAGTGACGAACCGGGCCGCGGATATCGTGGCGGGCTGGCCGCAGCCGTCCCGCGCCGCCGCGCTGGCGGTGCTCGACGCCTACGGTGAACCGCACGAGGCCACCGACAGCGCCCTGATCTGGCACGGGGTCGGACCGTGGCGGCGGCTGGTGGCCTCGCGCAGTTACTGGGAGCACAACTTTCCCGCGCCGCACACCGATTCGGTGTCGGGTGTCGTGGAGTATCCGGTGCCGGTGGCGATGTATTCGACGCTGGCGCGATTCGACGGCGGCCTGACCGTCGATCGCACCACCGGCGAGGTGTCGTCGCTGTGCCACGACGAGCGGTCCAACCTGCTGGCGCTGAATCTCATGCACGACATCGTCAGCGGTGCGCGTTCGCCGGAGCAGGCGCGCGACTACTACACCAAGGAATTCCTGGATCACCGCCGCGGCAAGCCCACGCCCTATATGGAGGGTCTGCGCTTCGAACCGCGATCGGCCCCCGATCCGGACGAGCGCCTGATCTCCGAGGCGGATCTGGCCGCGGCGGTCGCGGAGCGGGGCGATCGGCCTGAGCGGTGATCATCGGTTCCGGCTCAGGCGCCCACGTAGGCGGCCAGATGCTCGCCGGTGAGGGTGGAGCGCGCGGCGACCAGTTCGGCTGGTGTGCCCTCGAAGACGATCGTGCCGCCGTCGTGGCCCGCGCCGGGGCCCAGGTCGATGATCCAGTCCGCGTGGGCCATCACCGCCTGGTGGTGTTCGATGACGATGACCGACTTACCGGCGTCGACGAGGCGGTCCAGCAGCCCGAGCAGTTGTTCGACATCGGCGAGGTGCAGGCCGGTGGTCGGCTCGTCGAGCACGTAGATGCCGCCCCGGTCGGCCATGTGGGTGGCGAGTTTGAGGCGCTGGCGCTCGCCGCCGGACAGGGTGGTCAGTGGCTGGCCGATGGTCAGATAGCCCAGGCCGACGTCGGCGAGGCGCTGCAGAATGGCATGCGCGGCAGGGTTTTTGGCCTCGCCGGAGCCGAAGAACGCCTCGGCCTCGGTGACCGGCATGGCCAGCACCTTGCTGATATCGTGCCCGCCGAGCTTGTACTCGAGCACCGACGCCTGGAATCGCTTGCCCTGGCACTCCTCGCAGGTGCTCGCCACCCCGGCCATCATCGCCAGATCGGTGTACACCACGCCCGCGCCGTTGCAGGTTGGGCAGGCGCCCTCGGAATTGGCGCTGAACAGGGCGGGTTTGACGCCGTTGGCCTTGGCGAACGCCTTGCGGATCGGATCGAGCAGGCCGGTGTAGGTCGCGGGATTGCTGCGCCGGGAGCCGCGGATGGGCGTCTGGTCGACCGACACCACACCCTCGCTGGCCGGAATGGAGCCGTGGATGAGCGAGCTCTTGCCGGAACCGGCGACCCCGGTGACGGCCACGAGCACGCCGAGCGGAATGTCGACATCGACATCGCGCAAATTGTTGGCCTTCGCACCGCGAATCTTCAAGGCACCGGTGGGCTTTCGCAGCGTCTCCCGCAGCGCGGCCCGATCGTCGAAGTGGCGGCCGGTGACGGTGCCGCTGGTGCGAAGCTTGTCCACGGTGCCCTCGAAGCAGACCGTGCCGCCCGCCGCCCCCGCGCCGGGACCGAGGTCGACGATGTGGTCGGCGATCGCGATGGTTTCCGGCTTGTGCTCCACCACCAGCACCGTGTTGCCCTTGTCGCGCAGCCGCAGCAGCAGCTCGTTCATCCGCTGGATGTCGTGCGGGTGCAGGCCCGCGGTGGGCTCGTCGAAGACATAGGTGACATCGGTGAGCGCGGAGCCGAGATGTCGAATCATCTTGACTCGCTGCGCCTCTCCGCCCGACAGGGTGCCCGCCGGTCGATCCAGCGAGAGATAGCCCAGCCCGATCTCCACGAACGAGTCCAGGGTGTGGCGCAGCGAGGCGAGCAGCGGCGCGACCGACGGCTCTTTCAGTCCCGCAACCCATTCGGCCAGATCGCTGATCTGCATGGCACAGGCGTCGGCGATGCTCCTGCCCTTGATCTTCGACGATCGGGCGCCCTCGTTGAGGCGGGTGCCGTCGCAGTCGGGGCAGGTCTGGAAGGTGACCGCCCGCTCCACGAACGCGCGGATGTGCGGTTGCAGCGCGTCGACGTCCTTGGACAGCATCGACTTGCGGATGCGGGGGATCAGGCCCTCGTAGGTCAGGTTGACGCCGTCGACCTTGATCTTGGTGGGCTCCTTGTAGAGCAGGTCGTCGAGTTCACGCTTGGTGTACTTGCGGATCGGCTTGTCCGGATCGAAGAAGCCGCAGCCGGTGAAGATCCGGCCGAACCAGCCGTCCATGCTGTAGCCCGGAATGGTGAGCGCGCCCTCGTTGAGCGATTTGCCGTCGTCGTAGAGCTGGGTCAGGTCGATATCGTTGACCGAGCCGCGCCCCTCGCAGCGCGGGCACATGCCGCCGGTGATGCTGAAGCTGCGGCGCTCCTTCGTCATCGTCCCGCCACGTTCCACGGTGACCGCGCCCGCCCCGCTGATCGAGGCGACATTGAACGAATACGCCTGGGGCGAGCCGATATGCGGCGTGCCGAGGCGACTGTAGAGGATGCGCAGCATGGCGTTGGCGTCGGTGGCGGTGCCGACCGTGGAGCGCGGATCGGCGCCCATCCGCTGCTGGTCGACGATGATCGCGGTGGTCAGATTCTCGAGCACGTCGACATCGGGTCGGGCCAGGGTGGGCATGAAGCCCTGCACGAAGGCGCTGTAGGTCTCGTTGATCAGCCGCTGCGATTCCGCGGCGATGGCGTCGAACACCAGCGAGCTCTTACCCGAACCGGAGACGCCGGTGAACACCGTCAGGCGGCGCTTGGGGATCTCGACGCTGATGTCCTTCAGATTGTTCTGGCGCGCCCCGGTCACGCGAATCAGCTCGTGGCTGTCCGCACCGGACGGGGCGGTCGAGCGGGCGGCCTTCGTGGTGGCCTTGGCCATGGTGTCTTCCTCTCTCGGCCGGGCCGCCGTCGGCGTGCTCGACGGCGGCCGCGGCGGGGTGGAGTTCAGCCGACTTGCTGGATTCGAATCATGTTGCCCGCCGGGTCGCGGAACGCGCAGTCGCGGACGCCGTAGGGCTGGTCGGTTGGTTCCTGGACGACCTCGGCGTCGGTCGCCTGCAACTTCTCGAAGGTGGCATCGACATCCTCGGCGGCCAGCACCAGGGTGGCGAAGGTGCCCTTGGCCATCATCTCGGTGACGACCCGGCGCTCCTCGTCGGTCAGGCCCGGCGTGGCCTGCGGCGGATACAACACGACATTGATCTCGGGCTGCCCCGCGGGGCCGACGGTGATCCAGTGCATGCCGCCGTAGCCGACATCCTTGCGAATCTCCCAGCCCAGGGTGGTGCCGTAGAAGGCCTTGGCGGCCTCCGGATCGTTGTGCGGAAGGAAGCTTGCGTGAATGGTGGTGTCCATGTCGCTCACGCTAATTGCGACCCCGCGGGCGGTGCTTCTCGATTCCTGATCGGTCTGGTGACCTGTTTGGCGACGCACGACGGTATCCCCTCGGTCGCCTGCGCCGCCTCGCGCCGATAGACGCTGGGCGACATGCCCACCAGTTCGGTGAAGCGGGTGCTGAAGGTGCCCAGCGACGAACAGCCGACCGCGAAACACACCTCGGTGACACTGAGATCACCGCGCCGCAGCAGCGACATCGCGCGCTCGATGCGCCGGGTCATCAGATAGGAGTAGGGCGATTCGCCGTAGGCGGCCCGGAACTGGCGGCTGAGGTGTCCCGCCGACATGTGCGCGTCGCGCGCGAGCGCCTCCACGTCCAGCGGCTGGGCGTAGTCCCGGTCGATCCGGTCGCGGACGCGACGCAGCCGCGCGAGATCGCGCAGATACTGATCACCGGCGGGTTTGCTGGTCACCTACGAGATCGTGTCACGTCATATCCGAGTTGCCCAGTTTGCTTCCGGATGGGGCGATGCGGCCTATGCCTGCCGTCCGAAATCGGGCATGGCGACCTCGCGCGGCGACTTGTCGGGGCGCAGCCCGCGCCAAGACGGATGGCGTAGGCGGCCGTCGCCGGTCCATTCGGTGAAGGTGACCTCGCCGACGAGTTGCGGATCGACCCAGATGGCGTCCTTGACGTCGGCGGAGACCGTGGGGGTTGGGCGGCGTAGGGGGCGCAGTCGGGTCTCGAGGTCGGTGAGGGTGGCCTGGGTGAAGCCGGTGCCGACGTTGCCGATGTAGCGCAGCGCGCCGGTGTCGTCGTGGACGGCCATGAGCAGCGAGCCGATGCCGCCCGCGCGTCTGCCGGTGCCGGGGCGCCAGCCGACGATGACGACCTCCTGGTCGCGGGTGTTCTTGACCTTGATCCACAGTGGGGTGCGGCGGCCGGGTAGGTAGGGGCTGTCGAGGCGTTTGCAGACGATGCCTTCCAGGCCGAGGCGTTCGGCTTCGGCGAGGACCTCCGGGCCGCTGCCGGACAGGCGCGGCGGGACCTGCCAGCGGGGGCCGCGCGGGTCGAGCTGTTCGAGGAGTCGGCGGCGCTGGTCGTAGGGGAGGTCGATCAGGGCGCGGTCACCGATGTGCAGCAGATCGAAGATCAGGTAGGTGGCGGGCACCGAGCGGGTCAGCGCACTGATCATCGCGGGGTTGCGCTGATGCATGCGCGGTTGCAGAGCCTCGAAGGAGGTCCGGCCGTCGGCGGTGAAGGTGACGATCTCGCCGTCGACGACGATGGGTGGGTCCGCGGGGGCGAGATCGGCGAATTCGGGCCAGGCGGCGGTGATGTCCTTGTCGTTGCGCGACATCAGGCGCAGGGTGTCGCCGACGTATCCGATGGCCCGGATGCCGTCGAATTTCACCTCGTAGTTCCAGCGCGCCCCGTCCGCCGGCAGGGCGCCCGCCGTCGCCAGCATCGCCGCGTAGTACGGCAGCCGTGTCACACCCGCCTCGTCGTCATCGCCGGTCCTCCGGGAGCTCGAACGGTGCTCGACAATCGATCGGATGATACCGACCGGTCGAACTAATCGAGTGGAGCTGGCGGGGTGAGTCCGCTGGTGGTCAGCGGCAGCAGTTCGGATCGAGGACCACGCACAGGGCGGTGAGGGCGTCGCGGCGGGCGCGGTGGAAGGTGTTCATGCCGCGGCGCTCGGATTCGATGAGTCCGGCGTTGCGAAGCTGGCCGAGATGATGGCTCACCGTCGATTCCGACAGCCCGACCGCCGCGGCGAGATCGCCGCTGTTCTCCGCACCGCCCGCGCTGGTCAGCAGCAGCGACATCAGCTTCACCCGCACCGGATCGGCAATCGCCTTGAGCCGCAACGCCACTTCGAGGGCGGCGGCGTCGTCGACCGGCCCCGCCGCCACGGGTGGGCAGCAGACGGGTGCGGACATATCGATGACGGGCAGCGCCTTGGGCATGAGATCGACTCTAGCGACTTTATTGACATATGTCGAAGAGGTGGGGCAGACTCGGGTCGTCAGTTCTTCGATATATGTCTCACAAGTGGAGGTTCGAAGTCATGTCCCGCATCCAGCTCGCCCTTGATGTCGACGATCTCGACCAGGCGATCCGGTTCTACTCGACGCTGTTCAACGCCGAACCGGCCAAGCGCAAGCCCGGCTACGCCAATTTCGCCATCGCCGAGCCCCCGCTGAAGCTGGTGCTCATCGAAAACCCCGGCCGCGGCGGCGGCATCAACCATCTCGGCATCGAGGTCGAATCCTCCGAACAGGTGCACGGGGAGATCGCGCGGCTGTCGCAGGCGGGGTTGTTCACCGAGGAGCAGATCGCGACCACCTGTTGTTTCGCCACCCAGGACAAGGTGTGGGTCACCGCCCCGGACCGGGAGCGGTGGGAGGTCTACACCGTCCTGGCCGATAGTGAATCCTTCGGTACCGCACCGGAACTCGACGATGCCGAGGCGGTGCGGATGTGCTGCGGCCCCGCCGCGGAGGCCGCCGCCGAGGGTGGGTGCTGCGGCAGCGCCGCGGAGGAAAAGGCGGTGGCGTCCGGGTCGAGCCGCCGCTCCTGACCCTCCGGTGCGCGGTGGAGTTCATCGGCCGTTCGCTTGCCCACGATATAGATGACCGTCAATATCGATGCATGTCGAATCCAGTGCCGATAGGTGTGGCCGCATCGGTCTGTGCGGCCACACCCCGCACCCGCTCGCCCTTGGACGCCGAGACCGCGACCGAGCTGGCCGTGATGTTCAAGGCGCTGTCGGACCCGGTGCGGCTGCGGCTGCTGTCGGCGATCGCATCGCGGGCGGGACAGGAGGCGTGCGTATGCGAGGTGTCCGACGGTCTCGACGTCGGCCAGCCCACCGTGTCCCATCACCTGAAGGTACTGCGGCAGGCCGGGTTGCTGACCAGCGAGCGCCGAGCGTCCTGGGTGTACTACCGGGTGGTTCCCGAAGCGCTGCAACGGCTTTCGGACCTGCTGGCAGCCGAGGCCGGATCGACGGTGACCGCGTGATCACCCTCTCCACTCTGGACCGGTTCCTGCCGGTATGGATCGGCGCGGCCATGGCCGCGGGACTGCTGCTGGGCCGCGCGGTTCCGGGTCTCGGGCAGACGCTGGCGACGGTCCAGGTGGACGGTGTCTCGCTGCCGATCGCGATCGGCTTGCTGGTGATGATGTATCCGGTGCTGGCGAAGGTCCGCTACGACCGGCTCGGCTCCGTCACCGGCGACCGCCGCCTGCTGTTCGGCTCGCTCATCCTGAACTGGGCCATCGGTCCCGCGCTGATGTTCGCCCTGGCCTGGGCGCTGCTGGCGGATCTGCCCGACTTCCGGACCGGGTTGATCATCGTCGGCCTGGCCCGGTGCATCGCGATGGTGATCATCTGGAACGATCTGGCCGGTGGCGACCGCGAGGCCGCCGCGGTGCTGGTGGCGTTGAATTCGATCTTCCAGGTGCTGATGTTCGCCGTGCTCGGCTGGTTCTACCTGGCGGTGCTGCCCGGTTGGCTGGGCCTGGCGCGGAGCGAGATCCATGTCTCGCCGTGGCAGATCGCGAAATCCGTGCTCATTTTTCTGGGTATCCCGCTGCTGGCCGGTTTCCTGACTCGTCACTTCGGTGAAAGGGCAGGAGGCCGAGACCGGTACGAGAACACCGTGCTGCCCCGGCTGGGCCCGTGGGCGTTGTACGGACTGCTGTTCACGATCGTCATCCTGTTCGCGCTGCAGGGCGACCGAATCACCGCCCACCCCCTCGATGTCGCGCGCATCGCGATACCGCTGCTGGCGTATTTCGCGCTCATGTGGGGCGGGGGCTACCTGCTCGGCGCACTGCTGGGCCTGGGCTATGAACGCACCACCACCCTGGCGTTCACCGCCGCGGGCAACAACTTCGAACTCGCCATCGCCGTCGCGATCGCCACCTACGGCGCGAGCTCCGGCCAGGCACTCGCGGGGGTGGTCGGCCCGCTCATCGAGGTCCCCGTCCTCGTCGGTCTGGTGTACGTCTGCCTGGCGCTACGAAACCGTTTCCCGCGCAATCCCATCGAGCATCCAACCGGAGCACTGTCATGACCGGCGACGCGACTACTCCCATCCCCAGCGTCCTGTTCGTTTGCGTCCACAACGCCGGGCGCTCCCAGATGGCCGCCGCCTTCCTCACCCACCTGGCCGGACCCCGCGTCGAGGTCCGCTCGGCCGGATCGGATCCCGCCGAGCGCGTCAATCCCATCGCGGTGGCGGCGATGCGCGAGATCGGCATCGATATGTCCGCCGAGGTGCCCACCGTGCTCACCGGCGCCGCGGTCGAGGCGTCGGACGTCGTGATCACCATGGGCTGCGGCGATGCCTGCCCGTTGTTCCCCGGAAAACGCTATCTGGATTGGAAGCTCGACGACCCGGCCGGTCAGGGCATCGACGCGGTGCGCCCGATCCGCGACGAGATCGAACGCCGAGTCCGTGGTCTGCTGGCCGAACTCGGAATACCGTCAGTGGCCTAGGGCTGCTCCGGAACGATCACCGTGATCTCCCCGCCGAGGTGGTAGTCCCCGCTCAGCCGCAGGTGGTCGCCGCTCCAGAAGCGGCCCGGGTCATACCAATTGGGCCGCTTCTCCGGCAGCAGACCCATGGCCTGATAGGTCAGGGCGACGATCTCCGCGCAGTAGGCGTTCTCGAGACCGGTGTCGCGCTTCTTCCGCCGCGGCAGCGGCACCCGGCCCGCGAACCAGCGGCTCGCCAGGGCTCCGGTGGACGGGAAGGGCATGCCGTCCAGCCGCGCGACCGTGCGCAGCGCCGCGTCCTCCATGTCGCGGGTCACCGGGCGGTCCAATTGGCGCAGCCACGCCTGCTGCCCGTATTCGTGGGCCCAGCGCAGGACCGCGGCCCGCAGATCGTGCAGTTGTGCGCCGCGATGGTGGTTGCCCGACCACAGGTCCGGCAGGGCGCGGCCGAGTTCGGCATGCCACATCAGCGGCGGCAGGTCATCGATGACGACGGCCATGCCGACATGGTTGACCGGGCTGTTGGTCAGGCTCCGGATCGTGCGGTCGGCGCCGGAATGACCGCGGAACAGCCACAGATCCCCGGTGCGGGTGAGCTCCACGGCGGCGTCGAGACCGATGCTCGAGGGCGATTCGCGTGACACGGCGACTAGCCTAGGCGCATGCGCTGGTGGAAGATATTGGGTCTGGCAGGGATGGCCGGTGTCGCGGCGACCGGGGTGGTCATCGTGCGCGACCAACGCAAGCGTCGCGCCTACACCCCGGACCAGGTCCGCGAACGCCTGCACGCGCGGCTGAACGAGCGCCAGCCGTAGTGTTCGACTACGACGCCGAACTGCGCCGTCACCAGTCGCGGCTGACGGCGGCCCTCGAGGTGGGCCCGCGCGACATCGTGCTCGATATCGGTTGCGGCACCGGACAAACCACCCGCACGGCGGCGCGGCTCGCGGTGCGGGGCACCGCCTTCGGCGTCGATATCTCCGCGCCGATGGTGGCGCGCGCCCGCGAACTCGCCGCGGCCGAGGGCATCGGCAATATCGGTTTCGAACACGCCGACGCCCAGGACCATTCGTTCCCGTCCGCGCATTTCACCCTGGGCATCAGCCGATTCGGCACCATGTTCTTCGCCGATCCGCTTGCCGCCTTCGGCAATATCGCGCGCGCGTTGCGCCCGGATGCGCGGCTGGTGCAACTGGTGTGGCAGCGTGGGGACCGGCAGGAGTGGGTCGTCGCGATGCACCGGGCACTGACCGGCACCGATCCCGCGCCCGCCGACCTCGCCGGCGGAGCGTTCTCGCTGGCCGACCCGGACGCGATGGACGACATTCTCACCACCGCCGGATTCCGCGACATCCGCCGTACCGAGGTGCGTGAATCCCTGTGGTACGGCACCGATCCCGACGCCGCCGTCGCCGCCGTGCGCGCCCTGCGCATGGTCGCCGACCTGCTCGCGCCGCTGGCCGCCGCCGACGCCGCCGACGCGCTCGTCCGGCTGCGCGCGACCATGGCCGCGCACTGCCGCGCCGACGGCGTCTGGTTCGACTCGCGCGCCTGGCTCGTCACGGCGCGCCGCTAGACGAAGCGAGTCAGGAAGGTGCGCAGTACGGTGATCAGCGCGGCCGGATTGTCTTCCTGCACATTGTGTCCCGCGTCCGGCACGACCGCCAGCTCCCACCCGGGTAGGCGCGCGACCAGCCGTTCCGCCGTGCCCTGGGCGAGTACCCGGCTGCGGGCGCCGCGGACCAGTAGCACCGGCAGTCCGCTCAGCCGCGCCGGAATCCGGTCGGTGGCGGCGAGAATGGCGTCGAAGTCGGGTGGGCGCAGATCGCCCTTCGGCACCCACTCGCCCGCGGGCGTCCGGCGGAACAGCGTGCTCATCCGGTAGGCGACGGTGGCATGGTCGGCTCGCGGACTGATCCGCAGCGCCGCCCCGATCACCGTCCGCAGATCGCGCACCGGGCCGAGTCCGGATATGAATGTCCGCATCAGCCAGGTACTTTCGAAGTCCACCCCGGGCGCGACATCGATCAGCGCCAGCCATGGGACCCGATCGCGCCACGCCCGGGCCACCTGCGCCGCGACTACCCCGCCGAGCGACATGCCGACCAACCCGAATCGCTGCAGGCCCAGGTGATCGGCCGCGGCGACGACATCGGCGGCCATGGTGTCGATGCGGTAGCTCTGCGTCCAGTCGCTGTCGCCGTGGCCGCGCAGATCCAGCGTGACGAGCCGGGCCGTGTCGCGCAGACCCAGGCAGACGAAATCCCAGGTGTGCGCGGTCAGCCTGCCGCCGTGCAACAGCAGGATCGGCGATCCGGTTCCGCCCCAGTCGAATCCGTGCAAGCGGCAGCCCGCGTGGAAGAAGTGGAACGCACGCGGCGGCGTCGGGTCGTGGATCCGCACGCCCAATGCCGTCGCCAACTCGGTCATCGCCGGAATGCCGAACGATCCGTCCATACTCCACCTCGCTACCTCGATACTTCAAGGTAGCGAGTCTTACCTTGACTGGTCAAAGTAAGACGGGTCACTCAGCGTTCGATGGGTTCCACCGGTTCATCGCAGCTCGACGGTGGATCCACCTGTGAGCAGGGGACCGGCGGGCGGGTGGGGTGGTAGGTCGCCGGGACGCCGCCGGTGCGGGCGAGGGTGGCGAAGGCCTCCACCGCGTCGGTGGGGTGGCGGACCAGTTCCGGATCGTCCACCACATTGACCGTGTAGAGGCCGAAACGCGGTGTGTAGGAACCCCATTCGTAGTTGTCGGTAATGCTCCAGTAGTTGTAGCCGATGACGTTCATGCCGTCGGCCTTGGCGCGCTGCAGCCAGTAGATGGTGTCGCGCAGGTGGTCGGCGCGGGTGTAGCCGTCGGGGCGGGGATTGTTGTTCTCCGTGGGCATACCGTTCTCGACGACGTAGAGCGGTTTGCCGGGAAACTGCCGGGCGTAGTGGCGCAGTGCGTAATAGATGCCCTCGGTTTGCAGGGGCAGGTGCCACATGCCCGCCGCACCGGCGGCGGTGGCGCCCTGCTGGGGTCCCGGGTCGGGGCCGAAATAGTAGTCCACGCCGATGAAGTCGAGCCGGTCGCGGACCTTGTCGACGAAGGGTTGGTTCACCTCGGTCTCGATTCCGGGCACGAAGCCGATATTGCTGGTGACCCAGGCCTTCGGCTGCACCTCGTGGATGTGGTCGTAGATGGCGTTGTGCGCCTGGGCGAGCCGGTCCATCGCCTCGGGCCACTGCTCGTCGGTGAGCGCGCCGATCCGCCGCTCGGTGCCCAGATACGCGCCGGGCTCGTTGATGGTCACCCAGATCGGATCGCGGGAGGCGAAGTGCTCCACCATCTTCCGGGCATTGACCAGCCAGTCCTCGACCATGCCCTGGTGGCGCCAGCCGCCGCGCTCGGCGGCCCAGCCGGGATAGACCCAGTGGTCGAGGGTGAGCATGGGCGTCATGCCCGCGGCGAGGATGGCATTGACGATCGCGTCGTAGATGGACAGCTCGGCATCGTCCCAGCGATCCGGTGCCGGCTGCACCCGGGCCCATTCGAGGCTGATCCGGAACACCTTCGCGCCCAGGCGGGCCGCACGGTCGATGTCGGCGGCGTAGCGGTCCAGGAAGCGCACCGAATCGCGATACGGATCGACCGTGCCCTCGGCGATGAACCGAGTCCAATTGCTGTCCGGCGCACGGCCTTCGGACTGGAAGCCGGAGGCGGCAACGCCCCACAGGAAGTCCTGGCCCAGCGCGGGCAGCTCCGGCGCGGCCTGGGCGGGCGCGGTGGCCGCGACCGGACCGCCCGCCAGCACGCAGGCCAGCGCGGCCGCCGTGGCCACCAGCCGTCGATGCGTAGACTGTCGCATTCCGCAACAGTAGCTACGAAATAGCCCAAAACCGTGTCGCGACCCGGCGTGTCGGGTGGGTCAGGACGTTGTGGTCACCGCTTCGGTTCGAGGCGGCCGGATTGTTAGGGTGATGGGGTGAATTCCCCGGAGGCGTCCAGAAGCTAGCCGCCCGGCCCGTGTGCCGGGCGGCGTTGTGAGCGTGGCACCCGCCCGTCGTCGAACGACCGGCGTGGTTCGGGATCTCGCAACGCCGGATGCTGCCAGTTTCCTGGTGGCCGGTGATGGCTCGCCCGCCACCGCAACTCGTCTCGGGCGCCGCGGGATGGCGCCTGATGTATCCGGGGAGTTCTATCCATGCCCATTGTGGTATTCGTGCTGGCTGTCGCCGTTTTCGCGCAGGGCACATCCGAGTTCATGGTGTCGGGGCTGCTGCAGCGGATCGCGGCCGATGTCGGGGTGTCGCTCGGTGCGGCCGGATTGCTGACCTCGCTGTTCGCGGCCGGGATGGTGGTCGGGGCACCGATGATGGCGGTTGTGGCGGGCCGGTTGCCGGTCCGGTACTCGGTCACCGTGTTCCTGGGGGTCTTCTGTATCGCGCATGTCATCGGGGCGGTGACAACCGGGTTCGCGGTACTGCTGGTCACCCGGGTGGTCGCGGCGGTCGCCAATGCCGGTTTCCTCGCGATCGCGCTGGCGGCGCTGCCGCGGCTGGTGGGCGCGACGATGGTCGGGCGCGCGACTTCGGTGGTGGTGTCGGGGGTGACGGTGGCCTGTATCGCCGGCGTACCCGCGGGCACGCTGCTGGGGCAGGTCTGGGGTTGGCGTTCGGCGTTCTGGGCGGTGGCCGTCGTCGGTGCGGTGGTGCTCGTGCCGGTGTGGGCGATGCTCGGCGGTGCGGCGCGCGCGGGCGATGAGCTGGCCGGGGCGGCGCGGTCGATGCGCGGCGAATGGTCGGTGCTGCGGCAGCGGCCGACCCGGATCGCCGTTGTCGCCGGAGTTCTGGTCAACGCGGCGACCTTTGCCGGGTTCACCTATCTCGGCACCATCACGACCGGCATCGCCGGCGGCGGCCGGTGGGTTCCGGCCGTGCTCGCCCTGTTCGGTGTCGGATCGTTTCTGGGGGTGACGGTCACCGGTCGCTACAGCGACCGTCACCAGCGCCGCATCGTGACCGCCGGAACGGTTGTCCTGACCGGAAGCTGGCTGGTGGCCGCCCTCACCGCGCACACGCTGATCGGGGTGATGGTGATGTCGACGGTGGCCGGTGCGGTCGCGTTCGGCGTCGGTTCGACGCTGATCGGCGCGATCGTGCGGACCGCCACACCGGCCGCCCCGCGGCTCGCGGGCGCGGTGGCGACCACCGCCTTCAATATCGGGGCCGTTCTCGGTCCCGCCACCGCCGGTCTGGTCGTCGACCACACCGGGCATCCGGTGACGGCGCTGTGGTGCGGCGCGGCCTTCACCGCGGCCGCGGTGGGTGTCGTCCTCGTGAGCCGAGGTCGGCCGATCGCGGACGCGGTCGAACCGGTGCGCGCCGATGCGCGCTAACGCCGCACTGTCGGTGCGAGATCGGCGGCGGCTGGTCGAGCGGTGCCGGGACCGCCCGATCGCGCGGGTCGCCGCCGAGCTGGGCATCTCTCGCCAGTGTGCGAGCAAGTGGGTCAATCGGTTTCGCCGATATGGGGAGCTCGGTCTACTCGATCGGTCCTCGGTGCCGCGGCATCAGCCCACCGCGACCGCCGCGGACGTGCTCGGGCGGATCGAGCGGCTACGGCGCGAACACGGTTGGTCGGCGCGGCGCATCGCCGCCGAACTGTCCGCCGGAGGCGTTGCGGTGTCGGCGCGCACGGTCGGTCGGCATCTGGCCCGGCTCGGGCTGAACCGGCACCGCGAGCCCGGCGCGGGCGCCGAACCGGCTTCGCGCCGCGTCATCGCCCGCCGACCGGGACAGCTGGTCCACGTGCGCGTCGAGAAGGTGGGGCGCGTCCCCGGCGGCTGGCGAACCCGGGACAGAGATCTCGGCCACGCCGAGGCCGTCGTTCGACCCGGAACCCACGGCAGCCGTGCCGAATTCGCGTTCCGGTACACCGCGGTCGACGACTACGCGCGACTGGCCTACGTCGAAGTGTTGCCCGACGAACAGGCCGCCACCGCAATCGGGTTCGTCGTCCGAGCGCGATCCTACTTCGCCGCGCACGGCATCGATCGGATCGAATGGATCCTGGCCGGCAACGGATCGTGGTACCGGACGCAGGATTTCGCGAAGGGTCTGCTCGGTGCCGGCCACCGGCGTCTCCCGGCCTAGGCGGCCGCCGTCTTCGCCCGCCGGGCTCGTGCTCGCCGGGCGAAGCCGTAGGCCGCGATCGCGGCCGGGATGTTCATGAGCACCCCGTACACCGCGGGCGGCACGGCCATGGCCTTGTCGTGCAGAACCGAGGTCGCCACCGCGATGGCCAGCGCGCCGTTGTGGATGCCGATCTCCATGGCGGCGGCGATCGCCTGATCGGCCTCGATGCGCAGCAGGCGCGGGACCGCGTAGCCGACGGCCAGTCCGATCGTGGCCAGCAGCAGGCAGACCGCCGACAGCGCGCCGATATTCGTGGTGAGCGTGCGGAAGTCGCGGGCCACGGCCGCGAGCACCACCAGGGCGAGCACCACGATCGAGGCCACCTTGACGGTGCCGCGGGCGCGCTCGGCCCAGCCCGGGAAGCGGTGGCGCACCCACATGCCCAGCGCCACCGGGACCAGCATGATCGCGAACACCTGGGCGAACTTGTCCGGCCGCAGGCCGATTCCGGCGTCCCCGTCGAGGAACAGCGTGTACGCCAGCCCCACCCACAGCGGCAGCGTGAACACCGTCAGCACCGAATTGACCGCGGTCAGAGTGATATTGAGGGCGACATTGCCACCGGCCACGTGACTGAACAGATTCGCCGAGGGCCCGCCCGGCGTCGCGGCGAGCAGCACCATCCCCGCCGCGACCGCACCCTCGAGCCGGAACAGATAGATCAGCCCCAGGCACACCACCGGCAGCAGCACCATCTGGCATACCAGCGCCACCGCGGCCGCCTTCGGATAGCGCAGCACCCGCGCGAAGTCGGCCACCGTCAGCGTCAGGCCCAGACCGAACATGACCAGCGCCAGCGCCAGCGGCAAAAACACCGCGAACAACGATCCCACCGTCAACTCCTCCTGCGTGCCAATCGGATTCGAGACTAGCCGGTCTTGTCCAGTGCGAGCGAGGACGAGATGCCTAGCGAGAGGTAAAGATGGGCTCGGCGAAACGCGAATCGCGCGCGCCGACAACCTCGGCGACGCGCGCGATTCATCCTTCCGTCCCGGCCTCCTTTCGCCTGGACCGGGACGGAAGCCCTTCCCCTGGGCCGATTTTCAGCAGTTGTTCGGCGCGGGCTTACCCGCGAAGCGATCCGCGAGGTAGTCGATCGCGCGTGGGGCGTTGAGCATGCCCGTGCCGTGGTCCGCGCCGTGCAACATCTCGAACTGCACCGGGGTGCCCGCGTGGCAGTACCGGGCGACGACCTCGCGGACCAGCTGCGGGTTCACCACGTCGGCGTCGCCGTGCCACTGGTAGATCGGCGACTTGGGGACGCCGTCGAAGGTCTCCAGGCTGTTCGCGTGCAGGATGTGGATCTGGGTGGCGTTGACATCGTCGGGGGTGCCGTTGAAGTAGTCGGTGAACTTCTTGTTGGCCGCGTCGGCGATGATCTGCTCGGTGCACGCGTTGGCCATCCGGTTGCGCAGCGCGAGTCCGGCCGGATTCAGCCACTTGTCCAGCGACATATCCTTCGGATACTCCCGCTCGAGTCCGATCGCACCCGCGAAGCCCAGTCCGAACAGCGGATTCGGGGCGCCGGACACGTCGAGCGCCAGCTTGCCGATGTTCTCCGGCACACCGCCGAGCGCCGTGCCCACGATCCGCAGTTCGGGCGCGTACTCGGGAGCGAGCGCGGCCGCGAAACCGGTCACCATGCCGCCGCCGGAATAGCCCGCCAGCCCGATCGGGCTGTCGGTCAGGCCGATCTGCTTGAACCGCTTGATCGCCCGCGCGCTGTCGAGCACGAGCCGCCCGCCCATCCGGGCCGCACCGTAGGCGCTGGTGGGCCCGAGGTAATCCGGCACGGTCACCGCCCAGCCCCGGGCCAGCAGCAGGTTCAGCGCCACCGACTCCTTCACCTCACCGGTGAACAGCCCATGCGAAGGTGCACACTGCAATCCGAGCGCGTTGATGAACGGCTGATACGACACCAGCGGCTGATTGTGGCCGCCGCCCGGCGGCACCAGCACGGTGGTCACCGCCGCGATCGGATCGCCCGCGGAGTTGGTCGACCGATACACCAGCTGCCAGGCGGTCGAACCCGGGAACAGGCCCTGCGGAAGCTGTCGGCTGCGCACGACATCTCCGGGCTTGTAGTTCCCGATGTCGCCGGGCGCCGCGTAGAAGGGATCCGGGTCGGCGGTCGGGTAGATCGCCGCCTGGGCGGGGGTGGCCGTCGCCAGCCCCGCCGTGAGGGCCACCGTCGCCACCGCGAGCCGTGCTGCCATGCGCCGCACAGTCGCTCGCCAGCGTCGTCCCGCGCGAATTCCGGTCATCGTCATACCTGCCACTTCTTGCCGTGTCGCAAACTGGGGAAAAGGGAAGCGGCGCGCTTTTCGCGTCGCCCCGCGATAACTCGTGAAACTTTCTTGCATTTGCCGTGGAACAATGGGGTCGACCTCACGCCGCGGCCTGGATCTCTTCATCGGGCCGCCCGTAGGCGGCCAGGATCTTGGCGCGCTTGCGCGGAGCGATATTGGCACGACTGATGTCGCCGTCGAGGTGCTCGAGCAGCCGTTCGTCCATAATCCGCCGCCACAGCGGGGGGATGACCGCGAACAGGATCATCGTCGCGTAACCCGCCGGCAATTGCGGCGATTCCTCGCTGCTACGCAGCGTTTGATACCGACGGCCCGGATTGGCGTGGTGGTCGCTGTGTCGCTGCAGATGGAACAGGAAGATATTGGTCACCAGCCGGTCGCTGTTCCAGCTGTCGCGCGGCGAGCAGCGCGCCCACCGGCCGTTGGGCCGCTTGGCCCGCAGCAGGCCGTAGTGCTCGATGTAGTTGACCGTCTCCAGCAGCGCCGCGCCCAGCACCGCCTGCAGCAGCAGATACGGCAGGATGCGCCAGCCCCACACCGCGATCACCGAACCGAACAGCACCAGCGTCATCGACCACGCCTGCAGGATATGGTTCTGGATGGTCCACCAGCCGAGGCCCTTGCGGCGCAACCGATTCCGTTCCAATTCGATCGCCGAGCGCAGCCCGCCGAACACGCTGCGCGGCAGGAACTCGTACAGCGATTCACCGAAACGCCCGCTCGCCGGATCGTCGGGGGTGGCGACGCGCGCGTGGTGACCCTTGTTGTGCTCGACGAAGAAGTGCCCGTAACCCGATTGCGCCAGTGCGATTTTCGCCAGCCACTGCTCGGCCCGCTCCACCCGGTGACCCAGTTCGTGGGCCGCATTGATCCCGATGCCGCTGACGAAGCCGAGCGTGGCCGCCAGTCCGAGCTTGTCCACCAGGCTCAGCTCATCGCCCGCCCACATGGCACAGGCGATGAGCAGGCCGATCAGCTGAACCGGCAGGAACAGGAAGGTGCACCACCGGTAGTACTTGTCATTGGACAGCGCTTCGTAGTCCTCGTCGCGAGGGTTGTTGCCGTCCTCGCCCACCACCCAGTCCAGGACCGGGATCACGATGAAGATGATGATCGGACCGATCCACCAGAACACCGGCAACCCGGTGCGTAAAACCAGCTGCGACGGCAGCAAGGCGCTGGCCGGCGCGATGAGCCCCAAAACCCACAGGTGACGCTTGGGGTCTGGGGAATTCGTTCGTTTGCTGAACGTTAGCATGCACATTCCCTCATATAGATACCCGAGACCCCTGGTTGACTGCCCGTTGTCGCTCCCAGGTCTGTTATCACGCGTTACATATAGCCGTCCTGACGTCGAAATTCCACTCGGAAGCGGCCGTTTTTAGCCCGGCTAAACTGTTTTCAGTTGGCGTGAACGACGAGGCCGGTCGGTCCGAAGAATCTTCGAGATCTGCGCGAGATTTTCCCGTGATAGATGTGACCACGGGTTGTGTTCCGGGTCACCCCCGGCCGGGTGAAATCTGAGTGTGATATCGGTGTCCGGCGGTTTGCCGAGGTCTAATCGGCGATGCGGGTGACCAGATCTTCGATGTATGCGCGGAAAAGCGCCACCATGTCCACTTTGTCCGAATCAAGCAACCATTGCAGCTGTAAACCGTCCATCATCGCCAGTACCTGACGCGCCACCGCGGCGGTGTCGACGTCGGGCCGGACGGTGCCGTCGGCGATGCCGTCGTCGAGCGCGCGGGCCAGCCAGGCCGCGCCGTGGCGATAGCGCCCGACCGCCCACGCGTGCGCGGGATGGGTATCGGCGACCGCCTCGCCGGTGACCACGGTGAACAGCCGGGCCAGCCCGGCCGTGCGGACATTGTGTTCGACCAGCCGGACCAGCGCGTGCAGCACGGCCGGGCCGCGCAGTTCCTCCTCGTCGCCGAGGCGCTCGGCGTCGAGCCGGTCGCGATAGTCGAGCACGGCCGCCAGCAGCGCCGCCTTGGTGGGGAAGTGATGCAGCAGCCCGGGCTGCGACAGCCCGCACCGATCGGCGATCTCGGCGATGGACGCGCCGCGAAAGCCGTTGTCGGCGAATGTCTTCAGCGCGACCTCGAGAATGCGCTCCTTACGCGCGTCGCCGCGACTCGGTGTGGGCATGTCCGAATCCTATCGCGATCGTCGGGTGTTACCTACCGAGTACTCGGTTAGTATGGCCGTCATGGCACACGGTCGTGCCAGTCGTGCAGAGAGGGTCCCTGATGAGCCGCGCCACCGAAGGCCGCATCGCATCGATTTCGCTGCGGGGAGGTGCGGGCGCCCTGGCCGGATGGGAATGCGCCCCACCGCCGGGGGTGGCCGGGCGCGGCACGGTGGTCCTGGTGCCGGGTTTCACCGGGTCCAAGGAGGACTTCGCGGCCATGCTGCCCATTCTCGCCGATGCCGGATTCCGTTGTGTCGCATACGATCAGCGCGGTCAGTTCGAATCCGACGGTCCCGACGATCCGGCCCGCTACGGCATCGACGACTTCGCGGGCGACCTGCTCGGCATCGTCGAGGGGCTCGGCGCGCCGGTGCATCTGGTGGGCCATTCGTTCGGCGGCTATGTCGCGCGGACCGCGGTGGTGGCGCGTCCCGAACTGTTCGGCAGCCTCACCCTGCTGGCCTCGGGTCCGTCCTCGGTGGAGGACATCGCCTTTCCGTCGCCCACCCGGGTGGAGCAGATGATCGAGGCCGGCGGTCAGGACGTGGTGTGGCAGATGCTGGCCGAGGCGGGCGCGGCCGCGCATCCGGACGAGGCGAAAAGGCAGTTCCTGCACCGCCGTATCCACGCCACCAAGAAGGCGAATCTGGTCGGCATCGTGCGCGCCATGCGGACCCGTCCGGTCGCTCCCGCGCTCGTGCGCGCGGCCGGGATTCCGATCCTGGTGGGCTACGGCGATACTGGCGACCTGTGGGCGCCCGAGATCCATGCGGATTTCGCGCGTCAACTGGGCGCACGGGTGGCAGTGTATCCGGGAGTGGGTCATCTGCCGAACGAGGAACGGCCGCAACGGGTTTGTGCCGATCTGGTGGCGTTCTGGAACGGGATCGAGCCCTGAGCGGACGCGCGGACCGGCCCGATAAGTAACGATTCATTCTGGGTAGATCCGAGTAGTTTGAGGGGCGATAATCGGTCGTCCAACAATGAGAGAAGCTGCAAGAGAAGTTTTCTCAATTTCAGAAAACGATCTTGTTGACTTGATAAGTTAATGACTATTCCTTTCTCATGCGCGACACCGGCGGCCGTTGCCCGGCCGGCGGCTCGACGAGGAGTAGCCACAATGGATCAACTCAGTAGGCGCAAGGCACTGTTGGCGGGCGGAGCCCTGGGCGCATTCGGTGCGCTGGCCTGGGTGACCCCGGTGCGGGCGGAACCGTGGTCGTGGTCGCCCGCGGGCTCGGTGGCCGGTGGCGGGAACGGCGCGGATCCGCTGTCGGTATGGGATCCGGAGGCCGATCCCGTGGTGGCGGCGTTGTTCGAGCGCGGAGAGGTGGCACGGGTCAACGATCTGCTGCGGACCTGGACGCGCAACGGTCAGCCGCTGCCCCCCGGCCTGCCACCGGACCTGCGTGATTTCATGGAGTACGCGCGGCAGCTGCCGCCGTGGGTCGATCCCGGCAAGCTGGCCACCGCGGTGGAGTTCAACAAGAAGCGCGGGCTGTATCTCGGTGTCCTGTACGGGCTCGCCAGCGGCATGATGAGCACCGTCATCCCGAACGAGGCGCGCGCGGTCTACTACTCCAAGGGCGGGGAGTATCTGAAGGACCGCATCTCCAAGACCGCCAAGCTCGGCTACGACATCGGCACCGCCAACGCCTACGCCCCCGACGGCGAAATGATCGTGACCTGCCTCAAGACCCGGCTGGTGCACGCCGCGGTGCGCCATCTGCTGCCGCAGTCCCCGCACTGGAAACAGTCCTCCGGGCACGACATCCCGATCAGCCAGAACGACATGCTGGTCACCTGGCACAGCCTGCCGACGACGGTCATGCGGAACCTGGTCGCGTGGCGGGTGCCGATTCCGGCGTCCGAATCGGCGGCGTTCCTGCATTCGTGGCAGCTGTGCGCGCATATGCTCGGCATCCGCGACGAATACATTCCCAACTCCTGGGACGAGGCGAATGCCCAGGCCGGGCAGGTGCTCGATCCGGTGCTGGCGCCGACCCCCGAGGGCATCGATCTGGCCCATCGGCTGCTCGGCCTGGGCGCGCAACTCGATCTGAGCCTGCTCAGCCGCGGGGTGCTGGGCGCGTTCACCCGATTCCTGCTGGGGGACAGGATCGCCGACTGGCTGGCCATCGGCCGCGAGCCAGTGTGGGATCCGCTGCTGCGGGCCAGCTGGGGGCCGTTCATCGCCGTGCGCGAGGGCCTGCTCCCGGTCGTGCCGCTGGCGCCGGACGCCTATTGGCTGTTCGACGAGTTCCTGCGCCAAGCCGCCCTGCTCTATCTGGCGGAACTGCGCATGCCGATCAGTATCGAACTGCCGCAGGCGAATCGGGCGCGCTGAGTGCGGCGGCGGACGCTCACCCGTGCGGGTGCAGGGCGCGCGGCGGCCGTCCGTGGTGGCGGCGGAAGGCGGTGCTGAAGGCGAAGGGATTGGTGTAGCCGACCTTTCGGGCCACGGTGGCGACCGGCTCGCCGCGGGCGAGCAGGTCCGCGGCAAGTGTCATGCGGCGGCTGGTGAGGTAGGCCAGCGGGGATTCGCCGAACAGGGCGGTGAAGCGGCGGTAGAGCGTCGCCCGGGAGACCGCGGCGTGTGCGGCCAGCGATTCGGCGGTCCAGGGGCTGGCCGGGCTGGAGTGGATGGCGTAGAGAATCCGGGCGACGACCGGATCGCGCAGCGCCGCACGCCATCCCGGTGAATCCGGTTCGGCGCCCGCGAGCCAGGCCCGCAGCGTATGGGCCAGCAGCGCGTCGAGCAGGCGGTCGCGCACCACCTGACGGCCCGGGCCGATGGTGTCGATCTCCTCGTCGAGCAGCGCCAGGGCGGGCGAGGCGCCGGATTCGGCGGTGACGCAGACATATTCGGGCAACGCGTCGAGCAGTCGCCGTCCGGCGATATCGGTGCTGCCGTAGGTACCGGCGATCACGACCGCGCGCGGTCCGTGACCGGGCGCGGGCGCGCGCAGCGCGGTGCACCGTCCGCCGTCCACCGGCGCCGATCCGTCCGCGCCGCTCTGGGGCCCGGGCCCTCTGATCAGGGCGACATCGCCCGCACCCAATTCGTCGGCCGTGCCGTCACGACTGATCGAGGCGTGACCGTGCAGCACGGCGTAGAGGGTCAGCGGCGCGGCCCGATCGGCCAGCCACGACCACGGTGCCTGCCGATCGGCCCGCCACAGCAACGAGCCCTCCGCGCGGATTCCCTGCAACATCTCCGCGAGCACATCCACGGCTACGACGCTACCGACTGCGGCGCACCGGACACGAAGTATGCGCGTCACCCGGCCACGACACGCCAGCGCTCGGTCAGTATGCGGGCGCGGGCGGCTGCGGTGAGTCCGCCCACGCGGCGCGGGTGTAGCGCGCGGCCGGTACGGTGAGCCCGCTTACGCGGCGCGGATGTAGCGCGCGGCCGGGTACGGGCGAGCCCGCCCACACGGCGCGGGTGTAGCGCGCGGCCGTCCTGTCGCGGGTGGCGCACT
This sequence comes from Nocardia sp. CDC159, assembly GCF_023740735.1. GTDB lineage: Bacteria > Actinomycetota > Actinomycetes > Mycobacteriales > Mycobacteriaceae > Nocardia > Nocardia pulmonis. The sequence goes on along the minus strand of NZ_JAMRXH010000001.1, from coordinate 234,811 downwards.
CGCCACCGTCCCGGTCCTGTTGTCCGCGCGGGGATTCGTGCTTATGCGGGTGCGCGGCCCGGTGAACAACTGGGAGCTCGCCGACAAGCGGCAGGGGCTCAGGGCGCGTTCGCGAGATCGTATTCCGCGCGGCGGCGGGCGAGTGAGCGCAACGCGAGGTCGGAAACCTCGTCGCGCACGAACGCGGGCCGCAGATCCGGATCGGGCGGATCGTAGTAACGGTGGAAGGTCGGGGTCAGCCCCGAGGAGATCGGCGGATTGACCCAGCTCCAATCCGTCGGGCAGCCGCGCCCCGCGGCCTTCTCCCGATCCACGTGATCGCAGAACTGCTTGGCCACGGAATGGTGATCCACGATGCGCGCACCCGCCTTGCGGAACGAGTGCAGCACCGCGCGATTGAGCTCGACCAGCGCCCGGTCCCGCCACAGCGTCCGCTCGTGGGACTGATCCAGGCCCATCAGCTCACCGATCAGGGGGAGCGTGTTGTAGCGGTTCGCATCGGTCAGATTGCGCGACGCGATCTCGGTTTCGACGAAATTGCCGCTGAACACCGTCAGGTAGGACAGGCCGCCGACCTCCAGGCGCATATTCGAAATCGCCGGCAGGGCATGCCATTTCAGCCCCAGATCGGCGAACCAGTCGAATTCGGGATGTTCGATCGCCACCTCGAGCACGACCTCGCGCGGCACCTCGAACCAGTCGATCGACCGGTCCGCGGAGTGGATCATCACCGGCAGGATGTCGAACGGGGTGCGCTCACCGTGCCAGCCGAGGTCTTCGGCGAGTTCGGTCAGTTCGATGTGCAGGGGATCGCCGGTGACCGAGCCGTCGGGGTTGCGATAGCCCGCGTACCGGATCAGCTGCGGGCTCAGGATGTGCATGCCGTCGCCACCGACCGGACGCGGCGGCCCGACCAGGATCATCGGCCGGATCGCGCCACCATTGGTCGCCGCGGCCATATAGTCCCAGCACGCCTCGGCCAACTCGCGCGGAGTGCGGACGTGTCGCGCATCGCGTAGCGTCAACGCCCGCCACATCGCCCGGCCCACACAGCGATCGGCATTGCGCCAGGCCAGCCGGGCGCCGATGGCGATCTCCTCGGCGGTCTGCCAGTAGCTTCCGGTCGAGGCCAGGATCGCCAGCGCCACCCGGCGCCGGTCGGGCGGCAGATGCGCCAGTTCGGGTAGTCGGAAGAATTCGTCGCAGTCGCCCAGTTGCTCGAGCAGTGCGGGATCAATCGGCATGGGCCGCCCCACTCCCGTGGCGGAACATTTGCCAACCGGGCGGTCGGATCGCTTCATCAGGGCTGATCAATTGTGCTGCTGGGCAATTCACGGCAGATCTCCGGGTGGTGCGGAAGTATGCTAGGCGTAAGCTGCAGCGCCTCCGGTATGTTCCCACAATCTTGCGTCGGCACGATGGCGTTTCAGAACAACGATGCTCCCGTCGGTTCGACGGTCCCGATGACCGGAGCCGTCCGCATCGCCTTGATCTCGTCCATTCCAGCCAGCCGGTCGGTCGGGACCAGCCCGAGATCGTCGGTATCGCGGCAGTTCACGGCGGCGACGAGACTGGTCGGCCAGTGGCGACGCGCCGCCGGAGCCCAGCGGGGCAGCCAGGGCGGTCCCGATGTACACCAGGGTGGCCGGGCAGAGCATCGATCCAGCAGCCGGTCTCCAGGGGAATCCGACTGTGGCGGGGGATATGTCGACGGAACCGGGAAATTCCGCTGTGGCACTCACGCGAGTGTCGCGGTGTCGGGGTTGGCGTATCGGAGCCGATTCGAGGTGCCGGGGTGTATCCACTGCGACCGGTATCGCGGCCGCGACCGGTGTCGCCGGGTTGCTACTGATTCCGGCGGCGGATGGGGTGGTCGCGGCGCGCGCCTGAACGGATTACTGACCGCGGACGAAGCGCAGCGACTCCCGGATGGCCGCCATATCGATCTGGAGGCTCGGATCGCGTTGCTGCGCTTCCTCGAATTCGAGCATGACATCGTCGATCGTGCTACGCCGCGCCATGGCGACGAGTTCGGCGTGCACGTGCTCGCTCAGCGACACGCCAGCGGCGGCCGCGCGGCGGCCTAAGACGGACCACGCCTCGTGCGGTAGGTCGTACGTGTGGATCAGTGCCGTCGCACCCGGATCGGCCGGTGCCGCAAGCTGATCCGGCCGCTCGGATTCGAGGAACTCCACCACGGCATCAATCGGCGCCGGTCGACCGGCGAGCGCGATCAGTTCGCGGCGTACGTAGTCGACCGGCGGAAGGCCCGCCGCCCGGGCGCGGCGGCGCAACACGTCGGCGGTCCGTGCGGGAAGATCGTCGATCTCGATGAGCGCCATAGCCACACACCGTAGTGGATGAGTCCGATTGGAGCGGTCCTAGCGAGGTCTCGGTTTCGACTCGAACTTCGGTGGCTGTTCCGGTCGCCGCGGGGCGTCATCTCGCCGACCCATGAATTCCGTTGTGGCGCAGAGCTGTACGTCGGGTTCGGCGTGAGCGTGGCCGGGCCGGCCGCGAACCGGCCAGCGGACGTCGCCGCCCGCTGGGCGGAATTCGCGCCGGGTATCGGCGCGTCGTGCCGGGGCGTGCGCCGCCCACGGTGCGATGGGGGTCCGAGGCTCTTCTTGATTCGGCGATGAGCAGCGCTGGGGTGTGCGCCGGGGGAGTGCGGCGATGGCCTGCGGTCTTCGGCAGTGGGGTGGATGCGAACACGCGTTCGGGGGGAGTGGAACTGGGCCGCGGGCGCGTCGGACCGATCGGCCGATGGCGAATTCGGCGGCGGTGCCGAAGTTTTGAGGGCGAACTCCATGACGGTGCGGCGGGTGTACTCGGAACCCGTTGAGCGAGAGGGGATCACGGTGATCGAGGCCGCCGCCGTCTCCGGTGGCGGTGGCGGCGGTGGCGGCACCGACAAGGAGGGAGCGAAGGGGTCCGGGGGCGGGTTCGGAATCGGTGCCAAACCGGTCGGGATCTATGTGGTCAAGGACGGGCAAGTCAGCTGGCGGCCCGCCATCGATGTGAACCGGCTGATGACGGTGGTCGGCATCGTCGCCGTCACGGCGTTGGTCGTCGGGGCGCGCATCGCGAAATGGCAAGCGCGGCGCTAGCGTTCAGGAGCGCAGGCGCAGACCCAGCGCCAGAATCGCGGCACCGAGGATTACGCACACGGGCTGTAACCAGCTGCCGGTGCGAATCACGGCCAGTTGCACCAGGATCCAGCCGATCAGCGCCGATCCGCTGAGGACCGCGGCGGCGGCAGTGCGGCGATTCTTGTGTGCGGCCCACCAGGCCGTGGCCGCCATCGGTGCGCCGACGATCAGCGCGAGCATGATCGCAGCGAAGGCCGGACTGTGCCACGGCAGTCGCTGTTCGAGCGTGCCGCCCAAGGAGACGACACCGGTGGCGAGACCGGCGGCACCGGTGAGGGCCCAGATTGCCACGAGCCCGGACAACAGTGCCAGCGTGAGGCGAAGGGTTCTGGTGCGTGCGTCGATCCTCATGCTCCGACTGTGCTGCCCGGCGGACACCGCGGAAAGGGCCGAGAGTCCCCGCCATGCGGGCCGCGCGACCATCGTCTCCATATCGCCTGCGGATGGCCCTCGCGGTGAGGACCTTCGGCCATCCCGCCCGCGATCCGGACCGCCGATGCTGAAGGCAACAGGAGCTGAAAGGTGGAAAACCGTGATCGATTTCAGTGGGAGAAGCGCGATCGTGACCGGCGGTGCGCGGGGCATCGGCGCGGCCGTGGCCGCGGCCCTGGTGCGGGAGAAGATCGGCGTCGTCATCGCCGATCTGCTCGAGCATGAGGGCGCCGCGGTGGCCGAATCACTGGGGCCGGAGGCGATGTTCCGCCGGCTCGATGTCACCGACGAATCCGGCTGGCAGCGGGTTATCGCCGATGCCGAGGCGCAGTTCGGGCCGTTGGCAGTGCTGGTGAACAACGCGGGCATCGTCGATTTCGGCAGCGTCGAAACCGAATCCCCCGCGCTGTTCCGCCATGTGGTCGATGTCGATCTCTACGGCGGCTGGCTCGGCATGCATCTGTCCGCGCCGCGGCTGCGAGCCGCCGGCGGAGGAGTGATCGTGAACGTCTCCTCCATCGCGGGGCTGGCCGGATACGCCGGGATCGCGGGTTACGTCGCCGCCAAATGGGGCCTGCGTGGACTGACCAAGGCCGCCGCGGTCGAGCTGGGGGCGGCGGGAATCCGGGTGTGCTCGGTGCATCCGGGGCCGATCCACACGCCGATGACGGCGGGAATGAGCGAGGCGGTCGCCGCGGCGCAGCCGCTGCCGCGCTTCGGTGAGCCCGAGGAGGTCGCGGCCATGGTGCGGTTCATCGTCACCGAGGCCACCTTCTCCACGGGCTCGGAGTTCGTGCTCGACGGCGGCGCTACCGCGGGCCAGTGGCTGGCCCTGCCCGAAGCGTCCTGACGGAGGACCCGATGTCGAACGCCCATCCTGATCCGGACACCCTCCGCGCCGCGCTGACCATGGCGGTGCGCGCGCCCTCGGTGCACAACAGCCAGCCCTGGCTGTGGCGCGTGGGCGAGCGCACGGTGCAGCTGTACGCCGACCCCAGCCGCCATTTGCCGCGCACCGATCCCGATTACCGCGATCTGATCGTCAGTTGTGGTGCGGCGCTGCATCATCTGCGCATCGCGGCGCGGGCGCTCGGCTGGGAGACCGTGGTGCACCGGCTGCCGAATCCGGCCGACACCGATCATCTCGCCGCGGTCGAATTCCGTTCGAGCACACCGACGATCGAGGCGGTGGAGCTGTCGCGCGCGATCTCCCGGCGGCGCACGGACCGTCGCAGGTACACCTCCTGGGAAGTGCCGACCGCCTACCTGACCGCGATCGGTGCGGCCGCCGCGGCGAACGGCGCGCTGGTGACGCATGTCGAATCGGGACCGGCGCGGGCGACATTGCTCGAGGCCTTCGAGCAGGCGGCCGCGCGGCATGCGCGCGATGCCGATTACAACGCCGAGCTCGCCCGGTGGAGCGGCCGCCATGCCTCCCCGGCGGGAGTTCCGGCGCGCAGTGCCGTGGTCGCCGACGAGCCGACGACACGGAGGTTCGCCGATCCGGTTCTGCCCCAGGTCGTTGTCACCGATATCGACGCTGTCGACCGGCTGCTAATGATCAGTACCGCTAGCGATGACCGGGTGTCGAGGCTGCGAGCCGGGGAGGCGCTCAGCGCGGTCCTGCTGACCGCGACCAAGCTCGGCCTGGCCAACTGTCCGCTCACCGAACCGCTGGAGCTCCCCGAGACCCGCGCCGCCATTCGCGGGCGTGCTGGGCGATAGCGGTCACCCGCAGTTGATCGTCCGGATCGGCTGGGCGGCAACGAGTGCGGACCTCGCCCCCGCGACACCGCGGCGGGCCCTGAACGATGTCGTGTCCCCGCTGTAGGCGGACCGGCGATGACTCTCAACGAATATCGAGGAGAACCCATGAGTGAGCAAGCAATCGTCGCCGCCGTCGACGGCTCGTCGGTGTCGTACAACGCGGCCGCCTGGGCGGCCGCCGAGGCGGCGCTGCACGGTCGGCGTCTGGAACTGGTCACCTCAGTGAACGTTCCGGTCGGGTGGGGCCCGGGCGCGGTGATGACCGATATCGATATGGATTGGCTGCGCAAGGACGGTGAACGGATCCTCGCCGAGGCCGCCCGCATCGCCCGCCTCTCCGTATCCGAATCACCCGAGATCACCACGACGCTGACCTTCGACCCGATCATCTCCGATCTCATCGCCCGCTCGAAGCGTGCACACATGATTGTTGTCGGCAGTCGTGGTCAGGGAGCGCTGCGGCGTGGACTGCTCGGCTCGGTCAGCACCGCGGTCACCCGGCACGCGGATTGCCCGGTGGCCGTGATTCATTCGTGGTCGGCGATCGACCCCGTGTCGGCGGACAAGCCGGTGCTGGTCGGCGTGGACGGCAGCGAGTACAGCATGCCTGCCCTCGAGCTGGCTTTCGACGAGGCCTCGCGGCGCAAGGTCGGCCTGACCGCCCTGCACGCCTGGAGCGATGTCCCCATCGGCATGGACGTGCCGATGATGGGCTGGGACAACACCGTCCGGGAAACCGAGCAGGCAGCGTTCGCCGAAAGCCTGGCCGGCTTTTCCGAGCGCTATCCGGAAGTGCCGGTGCGGCGAATCCTGGTGCAGGACCGGCCGGTGCGTGCGCTGGTGGACGAGTCCGACAACGCCCAGCTGGTCGTCGTGGGCAGCCACGGCCGCGGCGGCTTCACTGGAATGCTGTTGGGCTCCACCAGCAATGCGGTACTGCACTCGGTGGAAACCCCGCTTGTGATCGTGCGCCGGCGGAAGACAGAAGAAGAGACAGGATAGGGAGCCGGGCCCTTTCGTTGCCGCTGCCGCGTGCCGGAGAACCTTCGGAACGCGGCATCGCCATGCACGCTATTTCGTGCGTCGGCGCGTCCTGCCGGGCTCAGCAGCCAGTTCGGCCCGATATCCGATGTTCGCCACCGGCATAGGCATAGGATCACTGCGCGGCGCGTATCGACTCGTCGCACCGACCACCGGCTACCTTTGCGCCGGTGGGATGCCTCTCTGAATAGCCAGAGAGGTGGATCGAGGCCCGGGTGCCAGTCCGGCGATTCTCACCCCTCTGCCGCACATACGCTGGCACCGGTGTGGCGGAGCCGACCCAGGGCAGAGTTGCCAGACGAGTGCCGCCGGACTTTGCAGGAGCGGATTCGGCGGCACCGTCTGGCATACACCAGCCCAACCAGAACACCGGTGTCCCAGCTGACAAACGCCGGCGCCCTGTTCGGGTGGCTCCAGGGGGAATGTACGGCCCGCGCGGTAAGCGGATTGCCCCACACCGGTCCGCAAATCTCCACGGCGGATCTCGAAGCATCAAGCCATTCCATGCCATAGACCAGGCCCTGCGGGGTTGTCGGCGGCGGTGTTGGATACCCGCGACCATGCCGCACGGCAGCGCGGCAACGGCGACAGTCGTGCTGCTGTGTCAATGGCCAGTTGGTGCTCCCCATGGGCGGCCTGTTGTTCTCCCCGCTGGCGGCCAGTTATGAGTCCCCAGCGGCGGCCAGTTGTTTCCCCATGGCCAGTTATCTCCCCACCGCCGCAAACGGTTTCGCGGCGGTGGGTGGTTGGTCATCGCAAGGGCTTCACCCCTTGCCCGGAGGTTGCTTGGGCGAGCCGAAAGCTGTCGCCGGAGGTGACCACGACATGAGCGTGATGAAGCAGGCGATCGACTGTGGCGGTGGCCAGGGTCTTGGGCATGATCTCGTCGAAGCCCGACGGGTGCAGGTTGCTGCTGACGGCCATCGCTCGGCGCTCGTAGGCGGCGTCGACGAGACGGTAAAACCCTTCTGCGGCATCGGGACTGACTGGCAGCAGGCCGATGTCGTCGACGATGATCAGGTCGCTGCGGATCAGTCGGGTGATGGCGCGGGCGATCGAGTCGTCGACGCGGTGGCGGCGGATGAGCGCGCCGAGGTCTTCGATGGTGAACCAGGCGACGGTGAGTCCTTCCTCGACCGCGGCCTGGCCGAGTGCTTCGCAGAAGTGGCTCTTGCCGGTGCCCGACGGCCCGCAGATGCAAAGGTTCTCTTTGTTTTTCACCCATTCGAGGGTTTTCAGTGCGTCCTGGGTGGGGCGCGGGATCGAGGACGCGGTTTCGTCCCAGTCGCCGAAGGTCTTTCCGGCGGGGAACCCGGCGCGTTTGCGGCGGGTCCGCAGGTTGGTGGCGTCGCGGCCGGCGGCTTCCTCGGCCAGCAGCACCCGCACGACCTCGGCGGGATCCCAGCGTTGCGCTTTGGCGGTCGGGACGAGATCGGTCAGGGCGCGCCGCAGGTAGGGCAGTTTCAGTCGCTTGGTCAAGGCGATGGCCTCGGCCAGGGGGTCGCCGTTGGATGCGGCGATGCGCAGTGGGGCGGACATCAGTGATCGCTTTCGAAGTCGTCGTCGGTGGCGGCGGGCAGGCCGAAGTTGGACCAGGCCGAGGTGCCCGGCTGCAGGCTGTGGCTCTCGCTGGGCCGGGTCGGTTCGGTGTGCTGGCGGCCGCGGTTGTGGGTCAGGATGCGGATCAGGTCGTTCTCGGCGAAACGGCCTGCGATGGCGGCGATTCCGAGTGCTCGGTCGACGTCGGCGGGCGGGTGCAGCTTGGCCAGGGTGACGGCCTCGGCCATCTTCGGGCGGATGCGGCGAGTTCCGACGGCCGCGGCTTCGGTCAACCACGCTGCCGCGCCCGGCCCGAGCGCGAGGAACGCGGCCTCCTCGGCGCTGGCCGCGCGCGGGGTGCGTTCGCCGTGATGGTCCGGGCGGGGCGGGTAGTGCTCGTCCTTGATCGACGGCTTGCCCGGCCTGGACCGATCGTGGCGGGCGACCTCGGTGGGCCCGTGATCACCGACAGCGGTGACGATCAGCTCGTCGCCGTGGAAGCGGACCCAGACCCGGGTGTCGACCAGGGTGTGGGGGACCGAATACTTCACGCCCTCAACCGAAACCGTCGAATCCCAGTTCACTCGCCGGGTGGTGCCGAACGCGACGGTGAACGCGGTCGCCGGCAACGGATGCAGCCGGGTCCGTTCCTCCGCGAGGGCCTCGACCGGACGGCGCCGGGTCTCGCGGTGCTCGCGGTCGTTGACCTGCTCGCAGAACTCCCGGCAGGCGGTCTCGAGCTCGCCGAAGGTGCGGTAGGCGGGCAGCAGGTTGGTCATCGTCGGCACCAGATCGGCCTTCGCGATCCGCACCGTCGCCTCCGATCCGCCCTTGGTCCGCGGGCATGCAGGTGCGGATCGTCATCCCGTAATGCCGTGCGACATCGACGATTTCGGGATGCCGCACCGCGATCCCGGCGATGTGCTCGACCGAGACGGTCTTCTCGTTGTCGGTCAACGCATAGGTCGGCACTCCACCGATCCGGCGCAGCGTGGTGTCCAGGCACGACACCACAGTCGGCAGCGTCTTGTCCATCACCGGAACGACCACCCGAAACCGCGACCACGCCAGCCACGCGCACCACAACTGTGTTTGGCGGCCACCGATTTTCGGGCCGTGGCCCCAATCCCACTGCAACCACAACCCCGGCTCCGGGATCCACGGCCGAAACACCCGCCGCTGCCCCTCCCGCAGCCGCTTCTTCACCTCCGCGACCGCGCGGCGGGTGGTGCGTTCCCCGCCGGTGAAACCCATCGCGGTGATCCGTTTGTGCACCACATCGGCACGAATCCGGCCGTCGGAACGAACCACCAACTCCTCGATCTTGGGCAGATACTCATCGATCGGACGCGCCCGATGTTCCCGCGCCACCGGGCTCTGCCCGGCCGCCCGCAACGCCACGTACCGCGCGACCGTGTGGTGATCGCAGCCCGCCAGCTCGGCTGCTGCCCGGTAACTCCCCCGTAAGGTCATACGCCTCAAGGATTTCCATGATCTCCCTACTGGACTTCACGCCACACGAGGCAACCCGCGCAGCAACCCAGAACATGCTCAACACGCCGGGGAAGTATCTGGCCGCCCACGGGGAACTCGATGGCCGCCAGCGGGGCCCTATATGGCCGCCCGCGAGGAGTATCTACTGGCCGCCGTCACTGCTGAGAAGCTGTGGGTCAGTGCTCGAGGGAGGTGGCGTGCTCGAGCAGGAGCCGGCGCTCTGCTGCGGCGACGGCGCGGCGGGTGTCGAGTAGGGCGTCGGGGGTGACCGAGATGGAAGTGATGCCCATGCAGACGAGGTGCTCGGCGAACTCCGGGTGGGTGGAGGGGGCTTGCCCGCACAGAGACGAGGTGATGCCGAGGCGGCGCGCGGTGGTGACGATGGCGGCCGATCGCGTCGAGGACGGCGGGATCGGATTCGTCGAACAGGGAGGCGCATTCCTCCGAATCGCGATCGACGCCGAGGATCAACTGGGTCAGATCGTTGCTGCCGATCGAGACTCCGTCGATGCCCAGGCCGACGTATTCCGGTAGCCAGTGGATCACCGACGGCACCTCGGCCATCACCCAGCGGTGCATGTCGCGGTGGCGGCCCAGTGGTGTCGCGTCGATCAGTTCCAGGCAGGCCTCGAGTTCCCAACGGGTGCGGACGAACGGGATCATCAGGTGCAGGTTCGGGGTGCGTTCGCGGACGCGGGCCAGGACGGCCAGTTCGAGCCGGAACACCTCGGGGTCGCGGATGTAGCGGTAGCAGCCGCGGTAGCCGATCATCGGGTTGCGTTCCTCGGGCTCATAGCGGGTGCCGCCGGTCAGCGAGCGGAATTCGTTGCTGCGCAGGTCCGTTGCGCGATAGATCACGGGACGGGGTGCGAAGGCGGTGGTGATGCGCGACAGCGATTCGGTCATCGAGTCGAAGAACGTGCGCTGTTCGCCGCGGGCGATGAGTTCACGGGGATGCCAACCGCCGAGGGCCTGGGTGAGCAGCGTCTCCGCGCGCAGCAGGCCGACGCCGTCGACGTCGGTGACGGCCACTCGCTCGGCGACATCGGGCAGTGCCAGGTTCACATAGATCCGAGTCCCGGTGACCTCGGAAAGGGCTGCGGGAGAAGGTGATTCGGCGGCCACGTGAACAGCGGCCGTGGATGTGCCCGCGCGTGCGGCGCGGACCTGCCCGGTGGTGCCGTCGACGGTGATCCACCGGCCGTCGGAGAGCGTGGAGGTCGCGGTGCGGGTGCCGACCACGCACGGGACGCCGAGCTCGCGGGCGACGATGGCGGCGTGGCAGGTCATGCCGCCGCTGTCGGTCACCAGCGCCGCGGCCCGCGCGATCGTGGGCAGCCAGTCCGGATTGGTCATGGGTGCCACCAGCACTTCGCCCTTGTCCAGCGCTGAACCCTGGTCCGGGGACACCAATACCCGAGCGGGGCCGCTGGCCTGGCCGGGGGCGGCGGCCAGGCCGCACCTCGATGCTCGTCGTGGTCGGTGTCTCCGGCTGGGGTTGGTCGTGCAGGGTCGTGATCGGACGTGCCTGTACCAGCCACAGGTCGGTGTCGTCGAAGGCCCATTCGACGTCTTGCGGGCGGCCGCTGTGGTGCTGCTGGACCTGCAGGGCGAGGCGGGCGACGGCGAGAATCTGGGATTCGTTCAGTACGGTCGAATCGGTTTGTGCCTCGGGCAGTTCCACGTGCTGGTCGCCGTCGGGGCCTGCCACGATGGCGTAGTTCTGGCGGCCGGGGTGGGTGGCGATCAGGGTGGGGCCAGTCGCGTCGAGCAGGTAGGTGTCGGGTGTGACCGACCCGGATACCACCACCTCGCCCTGCCCGTGCGCGGCCTCGATGACCAGGCGGTCGCGGTGGCCGGTCGCCGGGTCGGCGGTGAATGCGACGCCTGCGGTACGCGCGGTGACCATTTGCTGCACGACGACGGCCATTTCGGGAGTGTCGATCATCTTGCGGCGGGCCCGGTAGGTGATGACGCGGGGCGTGAACAGCGAGGCCCAGCAGTCCCGCACGGCGGCAAGCAGTTTGTCGTCACCGCGGATATTGGTCCGGGTGACGTTCATGCCCGCGAAGGAAGCGGTCGCGCCGTCCTCGCCGACCGCCGAGGAACGGACCGCGACCGAAACGGCTTCGCCGAGTGCGTGATAGGCCGCCAGTATCGCCTCGCGCACAGCGCCGTGGAGGGGCGTGTCGAGGACGAGTTCCCGCATGCGCCGGCACAATTCGTCCAGCTGTCGAGCGTCGACGGCGGGGCTTGCCGCAGCGGCTTGAAGGGCGGCGGTGTGCATGGCCGCCAGCTCGGCTCCGTGCGGACCCTGGTCGATCACCTGTTGATAGCCCGCCCGTAGCAGGACGAAGCCCGGCGGCACGGGCAGTTTCGCCGCCACGAGCTCCCCGAGATTCGCGCCCTTGCCGCCGGCTCGGTCGGCGTCGGCGAGCCGAAGTTCGTCGAGCCCTGCCACATAGTCGCCCATCACGACTCCGATCCGTTGAGGTGAAGCATTGGCCTGCAGCCAGATTCGCCGACGAACGGGTCTGAGCACTATGGCCGAAGGTCCTCGACCGCAGGGCCTCAGTTCGAGGATTTTCGATCACCGCGCACTTTGGAGGCGTAGACGGCGGCCTGGGTGCGCCGTTCCATGCCGAGCTTGGCCAGCAGGCGTGAGACATAGTTCTTGACCGTCTTCTCCGCCAAGAACATTCGTTCGGCGATCTGCCGGTTGGTCAGGCCCTCGCCGAGCAGATCGAGCAGGGTGCGTTCCTGTTCGGTGAGGTTGGCCAGGGGGCCGTCGGGTTCGGTGCTGCGGCGCAGTCGATCCATGAGGGCGGCCGCGGCGCGATTGTCCAGCAGTGAGCGGCCGGATCCGACGGTTTTGATGGCTTCGGCCAGTTGCATGCCTTTGATGTCCTTGACGACGTAGCCGCTGGCTCCGGCGAGGATGGCGTCGAGCATGGCCTGTTCGTCGGTGAAGGAGGTGAGGATGAGGCAGCGCAGGTCGTCGAGCCGGGACAGCAGTTCGCGGCACAGTTCGATGCCGTTGCCGTCGGGTAGTCGCACGTCGAGCACGGCGACGTCGGGGCGCAGGGCGGGGATGCGAGCCAAGGCCTGGGAGACGTCGCCCGCCTCGCCGATTACGGTGAGCTCTGGGTCGCCCTCGAGCAGGTCGGTCAGGCCGCGGCGGACGATCTCGTGGTCGTCGACCAGGAACACCTTGATCATGGGGTGGTGTCCAATCGGTAGCGGTGGATTGAGATCACAGTAGGTGGGCCGAACGACTGTCGAACATGGCCGAAAGTCCCTTTCTACGCGAGTCGGAGCCGACGCTCAGTATTCGCGGATTTCCAGGACATCGGTGAGCGGTCGGCGGGGCGTCGGCGGCAGTTCCTGACGATCGGGGGCGGTGCCGATGCGCACGACGACCTGGGGCAGGGTCGGCTGTGACAGCAGGGTCGCCACCGTGCGTCGCCCGGCCGCGAGTTCGGTGATGTGCGTGACGGGGCAGGTGGCCAGTCCCGCAGCCGTGGCCTCGAGCAGGATCGCCGACAATGCCTCGCCGGTGTGCAGCCACACCATCGGGGAGTCGGTGTAGGAGCCGAGCACCACCAGCTGGGACCGGTCGGTGAGATCGGCGCGGCGCGCGGAATGCGCGGTGGAGGGAAATTCTCGTCCGATATCGACGCGCGCGCGCTCGGCGGCCGACACCAGCGCGTGGGGCGGTATCCCTTCGGCGGTATCGGAATTGCCTGCCCACCAATGCAATTCGTGCTGATACATCATGTCGTAGCGGCGGGCGGAGGTCGTATGCTCGGAGACCGCGGCCAGCCGCGCGTGACCCTGTTCGCCGAGCACATCGAATTCGAGGCCGTGCGGGGTGACCAGTGCGCGCAGCCTCGGAACGAGGTCGGTCCAGCCCTCGGGCGCGAGCATCGGCAGTCGGTCGGTGTAGCGATCGACGATCGCGCGAGCGCGGGGGGCGATGCCGGTGGGCGGGTCGGGCCAGGGGCGGAAGGTGATGCTCGCCAAATGGTCGGGACGTTCGTAGTCGGGCAGCCGCACGGTGTCGGTGTGCCAGCCGTAAGCGGCGAAGGCGGTGCGGGCGTGGTGCAGCGCCGCGCCGCAGCTGATCGTGCGTTGGCGGCCGTGCGGGTCGGCGGCGGGCAGCATCCGGTCCGGGTCGGCGTGCAGATGCAGCTCGACGCCGTCGAAGGTCCACCGCCAGGGTTGGGTGTTGTGCACCGAGGGCGCGCGGACCGCGAGGCGCATGACCGCCAGCAGCGTCGCATGGTCTGGGACCGGGGTCGTCGTGAGGGGGTCGCTTGTTGTCATGGTTCGAGCATTGCCCTCGCAGCCCGGCGCGCATACGGCCTTCGGGCCTCGGGGCCGAAGGCCCATGGTCACTCGCCCGGCAGTGCACCGCGTGCCGGACGGGGAGCGCGGCGCAAGTGGTCGATCGCGGCGGCGAGCAACCGATGCGCTTGCTCGGCGATATCGGCCAGAGCGGGCTGGGCGGTGGCGCGAAGCACTATCCGCGGATCCGCGGCCTCCACCACGGTGTCCGTGCCGGTCGTACGCACCACGACATTGCACGGCAGGAGAAGTCCCGCTTGCGGATCGGCCCGCAGCGCACGGGCGGCCAGGCTCGGATTGCAGACACCCAGAATGAGGTAGCGGTCGATGTGCTCGCCGAGCTCCTCGCACAGGGTGGATTGGACATCGATCTCGGTCAGGACGCCGAAACCTTGTTCGCGCAGGGCTTCTCGGGTCGACTGCACGACGTCGTCGAAGGGCTCGGTCCGGTGGACGGTCATGGCCAGCGGAGGGGCCACCGGGACGCGGATTTCGGTGATCAAGCGCCTCGGGTCGGTGACCTCGTCGGGGCCGACCAGATACACCTCGCTGGGCTGCCCGATCCTTCGATAGCCGGATTCGCGTCCCCACAGCTTGAGGGCGCGGTGCGCCGAGGCCAGGCCGCCGTAGTCGCCTCGATGGCAGGTGCGGGCGATCAGGGTCGCGGGTGCGATGACGACCTCCGCGCCGGAGCCGGGGCCGAGCATCGTTCCGGGCTCGACGGGTATCTCGAAGTCCACCACGGTACTCTCGGCCACCCGGGGGTCGTCGCGGTAGCAGATCGCGGGGGAGCCGCACGCAGTGAGTTCCGCCCGGCGCAGCGCCGTGTTCAGCGCGGCCATTCCGGCGGTGATGTCTTCTCCGGGACGGTCGGCGCGAATCCTCTGGGACACCCGCAGGACCGCCCGGGGGACCACTTCGCAGACGTCCACTCGGTAGTCCATCGCGAGAATCCTTTCAGCGTGGTTGGCGGATGAGTTGGGCGGCGATATCGGCGGCCCAGGTGCAGATCTGGCTGCGATTGCGGTAGTCCCCGGCCGCCTTCTTGGCCATGGCGGCGGCCGGGAAGCCTGTCGCGTCGGCCTTCAGGCGGCCACCGAAGAGGGTGTGATCGCGAGCGTGGAGACGCTCGGCGACCGTTCGAACAGCGTTGCCGCCCAGGATTTTCGGCGGGTTGGGCCCGTCGAGGGAATGGTCGAGGGGACCGCTGCCGAAAACCCAGACCGGGCGCTCGCGCAATTGCTTGCCGAATCGGCGGGCGAATCCGCGCGCGTGACGATGCCAGCGGCCCATATAGAGTGCCCCGCCGAGCACGACGGCGTCGTATCCGTCGAGCGAACGGATCTCACGGGCGTTCGCGATGTCGGCGGGGATGTGCGCGGCGCGCAATTCGTCCCCGATCCAGTGCGCGATTTCCGCGGTGCCGCCGCGCTTGGAACCGTATGCGATCAGAACCGAGGGCTGGGTCATGGCGAATCTCCTGCGGGTCGGCGTTGTCGAGATCCACCGTCCCAGCGCGGGGATTCGGGCAGTAGGGGCATTCGTTGTCGTGCCCGAGGCCCAATGGCAGCGTCGAATTCAGGCCAGCGGAACGGCCCATCTCAGCCGTGTCCCGGGACCGAGCGCGCTCGCGGTGGCCGCCGGTGCGGTGGTGAAGGTGCCCTTGCGTTGTTCGGCGCGGCTGGCCAGGTTGTCGAGCCCGCTGGGCGTCACCGACTGCGGGAGGCCGCGTCCGTTGTCCTCGGCGACGACTTCGACGTCGTCGCCGACCGTCACCGTGATGGTGAGGGTATCGGCGCCGGAGTGGCGGACGGCGTTGCTGGTTGCCTCGCGTACAACGGCTTCGATGTGGTCGGCCAGTTCGCCGTCGACGACCGAGAGCGGGCCGGTGACGCGCAGTGAGGCCGCGAGGGGTGTGTCGGCGGTCTGCTGGTGGATCGCGTCGTCGAGGCGTTGGCGCAGGCGGGTGACGCGGCCGTCGCCGCCGTGCAGGTCGAAGATGGAGGTGCGGATCTCCTGCACGACCTCCTGCAGGTCGTCGACCGCGCGGGAGATCCGTTCGCGCACTTCGGGTTTGTTGCTGCGCGAGATGGTGCCCTGCAGGGACAGGCCGATCGCGAAGAGCCGCTGGATGACGTGGTCGTGCAGGTCACGGGCGATGCGGTCGCGGTCGGTGAGCACGCCGAGTTCGCGCATCTGTTCCTGGGCGGCGGCCAGTTCCATGGCCAGGGCGGCCTGGTTGGCGAACGACGTTGTCAATTCCAGGGTTTCGTCGTCATAGGGGGGCGCCTCGGGCGACCGGGCGGCCACCAGGACGCCGAGGCTGGATTTCGAGGTGTGCAGGGGCAGCAGCAGGACCGGGCCGGAGGTGGGCAGTTCGTCGGCGAGACAGGCGGCCGCGGGGCTGTCGAAGCGGTACGCGGTCTGCTCGGTGAAGGCGCTGCCGACCCCGGTGCCGCGGGTGGGCAGTTCGCGCCCGGCGAGCTTGCCGGCGGGGCCGTCGCACCGGGTGATGCGCAGCGTCGCGACTTCGTCGGGCGGGAGATCGGTATCGAGGCTCACCGCGAGAAAGGCGGCCTCGGATTCGGTCAGCCGCCGGGCGTGGTCGAGCAGATGCCCCAGTACCTGCTCCGAGTCGGTGCCGGCGAGGAATTCGGTGGTGA
This sequence comes from Nocardia sp. CDC159, assembly GCF_023740735.1. GTDB lineage: Bacteria > Actinomycetota > Actinomycetes > Mycobacteriales > Mycobacteriaceae > Nocardia > Nocardia pulmonis. Next base: position 218,376 of record NZ_JAMRXH010000001.1, on the reverse strand, counting down.
TGTCGCGGGTGGCGGCGATCCACCCCTGGCGGCGGCGGGCCGATTCGTAGAGGCGGGCATTGTCGATGGCCACCCCGGCCGCCGCGGCCAATGCCTTCACGATCACCTCGTCGTCCTCGGTGAACAGCTGCCCGCCGAACTTCTCGGTCAGATACAGGTTGCCGAAGACCTCGTCGCGGATACGGATAGGCACCCCGAGGAAGGTGAGCATCGGCGGGTGATGGGGCGGGAAGCCGACCGAGGCCGGATGGTCGGCCAGGTTGTCCAGGCGGATCGGTTTCGGCTCGTCGATGAGCACGCCCAGCACGCCGCGTCCTTCGGGCAGGTGTCCGATGTGGGCGCGCAGTTCGTCGTCGATGCCTTCGTAGATGAATTGGATCAGTTCGTGGCCGTGGCCGCGCACGCCGAGGGCGCCGTAGTCGCTGCCGACCAGGGTGATGGCGGTGTGCACGATGGTGCGCAGCGTCTGGTCGAGTTCGAGTCCGGCGGTGACGGTGAGCATCGCCTCCACGAGGCCGTCCATGCGGTCGCGGGCGTCAATGATCTGCTCGATCCGGTCGCGGACCTCGGCGAGCAGTTCCCGCAGCCGCAACTGCGAGAGCGTCTCGCGCACGGAGTAGGCGTCGTTGGACGGGCGCTCGGTCACCGGAAGGCCTCCCTGGTCGGGCTGCTCGCTCCGGAGCCGCGGCTACGGGACTCTGGGAGGGAGTCGGACCTATTTTAGGCAGCCGTTCAGATCCTCGGCGAGCGGAACGGCGAGTGGCAGCACTAGGGCCGAAGGTCCTTCGTCGGAAGCGACCGACCTGTCGCTCGGGACTTCGGTCCTTCCCCGCGACCACCGGTTGCTCTTTCGAGTACCGCAGTCGGCCTGTGAAATCGACTCGTGTGGACCAGGGCGGGCTCGGCCCGGCGCAAGGAAGGCTGTCACGATGTCGATCGTTACCTTGACGATGAATCCGGCGATCGATCTTGCCACCAGCACACCACGATTGGTGCCCATCGACAAGATGCGTTGCACGACACCGCGATTGGATCCGGGCGGCGGGGGAATCAACGTGGCGCGCACCGCGGCCGTGCTGGGGGAGACCGTGACGGCGATGTTTCCCGCGGGTGGGCACACGGGCCGGCTGCTGGAGCAGTTGGTGGCCGAGGCGGGCATCTCGATGCGGCTGGTGCCGGTGGCCGGGCTGACCCGGGAGAACATTTCCGTCACCGACATGTCCTCGGGCGCGCAGTACCGGTTCGTCTTTCCCGGTGTTGCGCTCGATGCCGACGAGCAGCTGCGTTGCCTGGACGAGGTCGAGGAGATCGCCTGCGGCGCAAGATTTCTCGTCGTCAGTGGCAGTCTTCCGTCGGGAGTTGCGCCGGATTTCTTTCAGCGGTTGGCCGATCGCGCGGCGAGCTGGACGGCCCGGCTGGTGGTGGACACCTCCGGTGCGGCGCTGCGGGCGCTGCGCGGCGGGGTGTATCTGCTCAAGCCGAGTGTGCGGGAATTGGGTGACTGTGTCGGTCGGCCGCTGCGAGACCGAGACGAGCAGATCGCGGCGGCACGCCAGCTGATCACCGAGGGTGTGGCTCGTATAGTCGTGGTTTCGCTGGGGGCGGAGGGGGCGTTGGCTGTCACCGAGGGGTCGGCCGAATGGTTCGCGCCGATCCGGGAACCGGTGATCAGTGGCATCGGCGCGGGCGATGCGATGGTCGGTGGCATCACGGTGGGCCTGTCGCGCGGTCTCGGATTGTCTGCCGCAGTCCGGCTGGGGATCGCGGCCGCCACCGCGGCCCTGGGCACCCCGGGCACCGCCCCGGGACGACCCGAGCACATCGACGAGCTGTATCGGCGGCTCGACGGGCGCGCCGCGCCGGAAACGGACGGGTCGAAGGTCGATTCCACGGATTACCTCTGGGACTCCCCGAGCGGGACTGCGAGCGTGACGCTGGACAGGTAACGAAGGCAGCTTTTGAAAGTCGGCGTACTCGGCGTCGGCGGCTGTCGTGAAGGCGCTCGTCATGACCGAATTGCGCCCGCTGGACACGGGTTTCATTGAACTGGAGGACTCCGACCGCCACATCAGCCTGGGGATCGGAGCGGTCGCGATCATCGCGGGGGCACCGCCGAGCCGGGAGGAGTTCCGGGCCGGAGTGGCCGTCGGATTGGACCGCAATCCACGCCTGCGTCAACGAGTGCGCCGGGCACCGCTCGATGTTAAGGCGCCGACCTGGCAAGACGATCCAAATTTCGACCTGGCGCATCATATCCGGTGGACCGCTTTGCCCGGGCCCGGTGACGAGCGGTCGCTGCGGGAGCTGGTCGCGAACGAGCTCGTCGAGCGCCTCGATCGCGACCATCCGCTGTGGGAGTGCGTCGTGGTGGACCACCTCGCCGGGGACCGGTGGGCCGTGCTGGTGAAGGCCCATCACAGCATGGTTGACGGCATCTCCGGCATCACGCTGTTCGAGAGCTTCTGTGACCGGGCGACCGGCGAGGGGAACGCCCAGCGCGCCGAAAAGCGTGGACCGTCCACCGTTTTCGAGACGGTGACGCGTGCGCTCCGCCTGCCCGTCACCGCGGCGCGGCTCGCTGTGTCGATGCTGCGCACGTTGCCGCCGGTGCTGTATGCGGCCGCCGGCCCGGCGACCGGATCGTCGTTCAACGGTCCGATCGGGCGCCAGCGGCGCTATGCGATCGCCCGCGCGTCGCTGCCTGAGATCCGAGAGATCGGCAGGGCATTCGGCGTGACGGTCAACGACGTCGCGGTCGCCGCGGTGGCCTCGGCGTATCGCGAGGTTTTGCTGGGGCGTGGTGAACAGCTCACTCCTGGCAAGGTTCGTGTCTTGGTGCCGGTGTCGGTCCGTGCCGAAGACGCGAAATATGTTCCGGACAACCGCGTTTCGGCCATGGTGCCGACGCTGCCGGTCGAGGTGGCCAATCCGGTCGAGCGATTGAAGGCGGTGCACGGACAGATTTCGGCCCACCGCTCGCGCGGCGAGGCCGAGGCGCAGCGGTCACTGCTGTCGCTGGCCGGGCTGCTGCCGTTCCCGATGGTGGCGTGGACGTTCCGACTGGCGTCGCACTATCCGCAGCATGCGATCAGCGCGCTGGCGACCAATGTGCCCGGCCCCCGCCATCGGCTGACGATGCACGGCCGTGAGGTGCTCGAGATCCTGCCGTGCATCCCGATCGCCATGCGCCTGCGCACGACGATCGCCATTCTCGGTTACGCCGATCGCCTGGCGTTCGGCATCACCGCCGACTACGACAGCACGCCTGATATCGACGCGCTGGCTGCGGGGATCAAAGCCGGTGTGGGTGAGCTGCTGTCGCGGGCCCGCGAGCGCGGGTCCGGCTAGCGGAAAGTGCCTTCCCGGGACTTTCGGCTCTGCACGGCAGGGGTGGTGAGCTGATGGGATAGCGGGCACGTCAGTGCAGTGGAAGGAGGCGAGCGACGGTGAATCCGGGCGAGCCGAAACCGACGATCGAACCGAAAGTTCTGATCACGACGAGTGGACCGGTGGCGGAGCGGGAAGTCACCCGTGCCGAAGGGGCCTTCGTTCGCGTCATGCGCCGTCATCGCCTCGATCTGCTCGTCCAGGTACGTCTGACGGCGCGACCTGCGGACGAAGCCGCGGTACTGGTGCAGGCCGGTCTCGCATTGCCGCGGACACGGGTGCGCACGCAGCTCGCGAGTCCGGTCGGCTTCGCCGCGACCTTGGCGGCGCATCGGCTGGATTGCCAGCTGGTGCGGATTTCCGCCGGACGGTTGATGCGTGGGTGGCCCGATCCGGCGCGTCGCCCGCTGGCTTATTCCAGCGGGCGGGCCTCGATCGTCCGGCGCAAGGTGTGCCCGCTCGGCGCCCACGGCCTGGACGAGGCCGTCGCGATGCTCGACGCGCTCGATTACGACGCCCTGTTGTTCACCGATCGGGGCACGGGTGAGGACGCGATCGTGTACTGGTCCGGGCCGTTCGGGATTCGGCTCGCTCGCCAGCACAGCATGCGTCCTCCGGTGCGGGCAGGGGTGCCGTGGACGGTCGACCCGCATCCCGCTCGGACGTCCACCGAGACCGAGGCGGCCGAGTGGCTGTGCCGGTACGGGTTGCCGTTCGTCTTCTGTACCGACCCGTCCGATCGGCGCGGGCGGTTGCTGTATCGCCGCTACGACGGGGATATCGGGGTCGTGGTTCCGGCGGGCACCGGTTCATGAGGTGGCGGCCCAGGCGTGGGTGGCTCGGGCGACGGTTTCTCCCAGTGGGATGGTGGTGTCCAACCCGACGGCCTCGGGCCACGAAGTATCGTCGTGTGCCATGGCGGCCGCGATGGCCGGGGTTGCCTCGGATTCGCCGCCGGTGCGGGCGGCGATGCGCGCCGCGGTGACCGATTCGGGTGCGCGGCAGACGAATTCGAGCAGGGCGGCGTCGGCTTCCTCGGCGAGTGCGGCGGCGCGCCGACGTTGTTCGGCGTCGGTCCAGCTGGCGTCGAGGATGACCGATCGGCCGTGGCCGAGGTGGGTGCGCGCCTCGTCGAGCAGCGCGGTGTAGACCGCCGCCTTGGCCTCTGGCGAATAGGCCCCGTGGCCGTATTCACCGCTGGCGCCGTGGATTTCGCCGGTTGCGCGCAGCCTGGTGCGGATGTGGTCGCTGGACAGGACGACGGCTTGGGTGGCCGCCGCGAGTTCGGCGGCGACGGTGGACTTTCCGGTTCCGGGCAGCCCGCCGACCAGTGCGAGGCGAACCGCGCCGGCTTCGAGGTGGCGCAGCGCGATCTCGCCGTGCCGTACGGCATGGTCGGCCGACTCGGCGCCGCCCTGCTGGTGGCGGATGCAGTTCACCTTGGCCCGCACGACGGCGCGGTAGGCGAGGTAGTGGTGGCGCAGCGACGGTGGGGCGGGATCGCCGGTGGCGGTGCAGTATTCATCGATCACGGTTGTGGCCAGGTCGGGGTGTCCGAGGAATTCCAGGTCCATGGCGAGGAAGGCGATGTCGTCGAGGCGGTCGAGATGGCGCAGCTCGTCGTCGAAGTCGAGGCAGTCCAGCACACGGAAACCGTCGGGCAGGGCGAAGATGTCCCCGGCGTGCAGGTCGCCGTGCCCGTCGACGATGCGGTGCTCGGCGATCCGGCTGTCCAGCAAGGGTTTACGGCCGTCGAGGAAGCGGTGTACCAGGGTGGTGATTCGCTTGATGGTGTCGCCCGGGACCGGCGGATCGGTGAGCCCGTCCAGCAGTAGCGCCCATCGGTCGCGTAGGGCCTCGATGGTTCCGGCGCGGTCCACCTCCGGGCCGTGGTCGGTGCCGTCGTGGAACCGTGCCAGCATGGCCAGCAGTGCCGACAGTGCGGTGCGCGCCCGCTCCGGGTCGTCGAGCATTCGGGTCAGCCGGTCATCGTCGGGCATGCGGCGCATCACGAGTACGGGTTCGCTCGGCCCGCCCTCGGGGTCGTCGAGATGGGAGACGCCCAGGTACACATCCGGCGACAGCCGGCGGTTGAGTTCCAGCTCGCGGGCGATCGCTCGCTCGCGTCGTTCGGGCGTGCCGAAGTCGAGGAAGTCGGTGACCACCGGCTTCTTGATCTTGTAGGCCCGGTCTCCGCACAGCAGCACCAGCCCGATATGGGTTTCCTTCATCTCGGCCCATGGCGCGTTGGTTGGGGTCATGACTTCGATGGTCCTCTCAGTGGCTGAAACGGAACGCGCGGCGATGAATCTGAAATGCGGGAGTGCGCGCGCGGCGGGCGGGGAGGAGGGGCCGCGCTCGGAAGAACCGGTGCTTGGTGATCTCGGCCAGGGCCAGGTACAGCACGATCATGACGGCCAGAGCGAGGAAGAAACCACCGGGCAGCGGTGGGAAGCCGAGGGCATGGGCGACGGGGGTGGACGGGAACAGTACCGGCAGTAGCCGTGCCCAGCGCGTGCAGGACCGCGGTGCCGGGCAATGCGGACGCGGACGCCGCCGACAGCCACGCGCGCGGACGGTCCGCCGGAATGCCGCTGCGAGGCAAGGGAAGTCACGATCGCCCCAGCGGCTCAGGGCGCTGAGGGAGTGTCCGCGATCCGGAGGATCTCGGCTAGCGGTCGACGTGGTGTGCGGGCCGGAGCGTCGGTTGCGGCGGGTGCGTTCCCGACGCGGATCAGGGCTTGCGGCAGCGCTGTGCGGCCGGTGAGTTCGCCGACGATGGTGCGGCTGCGTGGAAGCTCGGTGAGATGGGTGAGGGTGCAGGTGGCGTAGCCGGCGACAGTGCATTCGAGCAGCACCGCCGACATCGCCTCGCCGCAGCGCAGCACGCTGTCGTGGTCGTCGGCGTCGGTGGACAGCACCACGATTCGGGAATGATCGACGATTCCGCTGCGGCGGGAGTCCCCGTGCGTGGTCGGGAATGTGCGGCCCACCGCAACACGATCGCGCTCTTCGTCGTTGATCAGCGCGGAGCGCGGAATACCGGACGCGGCCACCACATGTCCTGCCCACCACTGTAATTCGGCCTGATAATCCGATTCGTAGCGGCGCAAGGCGATGGTGAGCTCGGAGGCGTGGGACAGCCGCGGGCGGCTGTCGTCGCCGAGCACGTCGAGTAGCGCATCGTCGGGATCGACGAGGGTTCGCAGTAACGGTGCGAAGTCGGCCCAGCCCTTCGGCTCGGTGAACGGCAGCCGGTCGGTGCGCCGGGTGGTGATGGCCGCGACGCGCTCGCGGTCGGCGTCGGTCACGATGGGTGTGGGAGTGAATCGGACCGTCGCGAGGTGATCGAAGCGGTTCGGGTTCGGGAAACGGACGACATGGGTGCGCCATCCCGCGGCGGCCATGGCCGCGCGCAGATGATCGAGTGCGATGCCGCAGCTGAGGATAAGCTGTCGTCCGGAGGGGTCGGTGGTCGGCAGCATCCGTTCGGCGACCGCGAACAGTCGCAGCGCCGTGCCGTCGAAGACCCAGCGCCAGGGCTGGCTGTTGTGCAGTGACGGCGCCCGCCCGGCCAGTCGGACGGCCTGTTCGATGATCTCGCCGGTGGGCACGGGGTTCATGAATCCTCACGGTAGGCAGCCGCGAGCGGGGCGGGCAGGGTCGTTGGTCCTCGACCGGACGTGCCCCCGACCCCGGGAGCGGGCGCTCCGGCGGGACCTACGACTCTTCCTGTCACGGTCGGTGCGGGCGCAGGCTGGAGCTGTGCAGGGCAGTGACGAACCGAAGGTGTTCCTCGATCCGCGCCGCTACGACGCGGTGATCTTCGATATGGACGGTGTGGTGACCGACAGTGCGCGCATCCACGCGGCGGCCTGGCGGGAGCTGTTCGACGGCTTTCTTGCCGAGCGCGATTCCGGGTTGGGGGAGAATCTCGAGCCCTTCACCGAGACCGACTACGAGCGTTTTGTCGACGGCAAGCCACGGGCCGACGGAGTCGCGGATTTCCTTGCCTCTCGCGGCATTTCGCTACCGTGGGGCGCGCCCTCGGATCCGCCCGACGCGGTCACCGTGTGCGGGCTCGGCAACCGCAAGGATCGGATGTTCCTCGCACGCATCGCCCGCGACGGCGTGCCCGCGTTCGCGTCGACGGTCGCGCTGGTGCGCCGGTTACGCGCGGCGGGCATCGGCAGTGCGATCTTCTCCGCCAGCCGCAATGCCGCCCAAGTGCTCCAGGCGGCCGGAATCGGGGATCTGTTCTCCGTCCGGGTCGACGGCCTGGTGGCCGAAAATCTGGGCCTGGCGGGCAAACCGGATCCGGCGATGCTGCACGAGGCCGCGCACCGGCTCGGCGCGGACCCGGAGCGGACGGTGGTCGTCGAGGACGCCGAGGCGGGGGTGGCCGCCGGACGGCGGGGTGGTTTCGGGTGGGTCGTCGGTGTGGACCGGGTCGGGCACGCCGACCGGCTGGCCGCCGGTGGGGCCGACGTGGTCGTCACCGATCTGGCGGAGATCGGGATTCACGACGGTTTCCGGCGCATGTCGGAGCTGCCCGATGTGTTCACCTACTGGCCGCGCATAGTCGATCTGGTCGACGGCGAAAAGGTCGCGGTGCTGGCCGATTTCGACGGCACCCTCGCCAAAATCGTCCCCGATCCGGCGGCGGCGCGACCGGCCGAGCACGTGGGGGAGACCCTCGCACGCTTGGCGCGGCACTGTCCCGTCGCGGTGGTGAGCGGGCGTGATCTCGCGGACCTGCGGGAGCGCGTGGGAACTGAGGGGATCTGGTACGCGGGCAGCCACGGCTTCGAGCTGCTCGCCCCGGACGGGACCCGCCATGTCCACGAGGCCGGTGCCGCGGCCGAACCCGCGATCGCTCGGGCCGCGGTCGAACTCGGGGACCGGCTGCGCGATATCGCGGGGGTCGTGGTGGAGCACAAGCGTTTCGCCGTCGCGGTGCATCATCGCAATGTCGCCGCGGACCGGGTGGCCGCGGTGGTGGCGGCCGTGCACGAGGTCGGGGGACAGGCCGGACTGCGGGTCACCGGCGGCCGCAAGGTCACCGAGCTCCGTCCGGATCTGGACTGGGACAAAGGCTATGCGCTGCGATGGATCCTCGATCGCCTCGACGCTCCCGCGCTGCCGGTCTACCTGGGTGACGATCTGACCGACGAGGACGCCTTCGACGCGATGGGTGCCGACGGCGTGCCGGTCGTGGTGCGCCACAGTGAAAATGGTGATCGCCGCAGCGCCGCTCACTTCGCCGTCGACGGTCCGGCGCGGGTGCGGGAGCTCCTGGGCCGGCTCACCGAGCTGTTGTCGGGCGCGGCCACCGCGATCGCTTCGGAGTCGTGGCTGCTCACCTACGACGGGTATGTGGCGGCGGAAGAGAAGCTGCGCGAGGCTTTGTGCACGGTCGGCAACGGCTATCTCGCCACGCGCGGGGCCGCACCCGAATCGCGGGCTGGGGCACAACACTATCCGGGCACCTATGTGGCCGGGGTGTACAACCGGCTGCGGGATGGGGTCGCCGGGCACGTGGTCGACAACGAGAGCATGGTCAACGTCCCGAACTGGCTGCCGGTGTCGTGGCGCATCGATGGCGGCGCCTGGTTCTGCGTCGACGAGGCCGAATTGCTGTCCTATCGACAGGAATTCGATCTGCGCCGCGCTGTTCTGACCCGCCGCCTGCGTTATCGCGACAGCGAGGGCCGTATGACCACGGTCTGCCAAAGCCGGTTCGCCGCGATGCACGCACCGCATCTGTGTGCACTGGAAACGACCGTGGAACCGGAGAATTGGTGCGGAAAACTGACGGTGCGCAGTGCGATCGACACCGGCGTGCGCAACAGTCTGGTCGAGCGGTATCGGGAACTGTTGGATCGCCATTTCGCCGTGGTGTCCACCGAACGGCCATCGCCCTCTACGGTGCTGGTCCTGGTGCAGACCAACCAATCCCGTATTTCGATCGCGACCGCCGTGCGCGTGGCGGTCCGGAAGAACGGCGGTCCGTGCGAGGCGACCGGCCGACCCGTCGACGAGGACGAGATGGCTGGCGACGAGTTCGATATCGAGGTCCACGCCGGGGACGCCGTGACAGTGGAAAAGATGGTCGCCGTTTTCACCGGCCGCGATCACGCGGTCTCGGCCCCACAGGTGCAGGCGGTGCGCGAACTCGACGATCTCGGCGCGTTCGCGGATGTCCTGCACGCGCATACGGTCGCGTGGGAGCACCTGTGGGCCCGACTGCGAATCCATCCCGACGGCAATGCGCAGGCGGCCAGAACGGTGCGGCTGCATCTGCTGCACCTGGCGCAGACGCTGTCGCCGCACACCGCCGCTCTCGACGTCGGCGTACCCGCCCGGGGGCTGCACGGGGAGGCCTATCGCGGACATGTGTTCTGGGACGAGCTGTTTGTGCTGCCCGTGCTGAACGTGCGCATCCCCGCGATCACCCGGTCGCTGCTGGGGTACCGGTATCGGCGGCTGCCCGAAGCGCGGCGGCTGGCGCGCGAAATCGGTTGTGCGGGTGCGCTGTTCCCCTGGCAGTCGGGCAGCGACGGCCGGGAGGAGAGCCAGCGGCTACATCTGAACCCGCGGTCGGGCCGCTGGCGACCGGATGCGAGTCCGCGAGCCCGGCATGCCGGAATCGCGGTCGCCTACAACGTGTGGCAGTACTACCAGGTGGCCGGGGACCTGGACTTCCTGGCCGCGGTCGGTGCCGAGCTGCTGGTCGAGATCGCGCGATTCTGGGCGAGCAGCGCCGTCTACGATCCGGCTGACGACCGCTATCACCTGCGCGGGGTGATCGGGCCCGACGAATTCCACTCGGGCTATCCGGACGCTCCCTACGACGGCATCGACGACAACGCCTATACCAATGTCATGGCGGGGTGGGTGATTCGCCGGGCGCGCGAGGCGCTGGATCTGCTCGCGCCGCGGGCCCGGGCCGAGTTGATGGAGTCGCTGGGCGTCGCGCCGCCGGAGCCCGCGCACTGGGCCGAGGTCGCCGATCGGCTCGTGGTGCCGTTCCACGACGGGGTGATCAGTCAGTTTGCCCGGTATCAGGAATTGGCGGAATTGGATTGGGACGACTACACCCGCCGCTATGGCGACATCGGCCGCCTGGACCGCATCCTCGAGGCCGAGGGCGACGACGTGAACCGCTACCGGGTCGCCAAGCAGGCCGACGTGCTCATGCTGTTCTATCTGCTGTCCGCCGACGAACTGCGAGAGCTGTTGGGGCGCATGGGCTATGAGCTGCCTGCGGAGATGATCCCCCGAACGATCGACTACTACCTGGCCCGGACCTCGCACGGTTCCACCCTGAGCGCGGTCGTGCACTCGTGGGTGCTGGCCCGCGCCAACCGCGACCGCGCGATGGAGTTCTTCGGCAATGTACTGGAATCCGATGTCGCCGATATCCAGGGCGGAACCACTGCCGAAGGTATCCATCTGGCCGCCATGGCGGGCAGCGTGGACCTGCTGCAGCGCTGCTTCACCGGCCTCGAGATCCGAGCGGACCGACTGATCTTCAATCCACGCTGGCCACGAGCGCTGTCGACGCTCACCTTCCCAATGGAGTACCGCGGCCATCGGCTCACCGTCCGCATCGATGCGGACGTCCTCGAACTCGGCTCCGATCCCGGTGAGGCAGCGCCGATCGAGATCGACTGCCGGGGCCGCCGGGAATGGCTCGTGCCGGGTGGCTCGATTCGGCAACCCGTCCGGGAGATGCCCGAATAGCGACCTTCGGCGTTGAGGGTCGGGACCTGTTCTCCTAGGGACAATGGGTTCGCTGGCGGTGTGCTGTACGCATGATGCCTCTTGCAGTTTCGGAGACAGTCAGCGGTGATCCCGCGCCGTTCACCTGGACCACCGCGCTCTCGATGCTCGTGTTCTGCGCACTGCTGTGCGTCATCGTCCGATATATGCAGCTGCACCCGCGCGCGTCCATGGGGGTGTGGGGCCTGTCGATACTGACCTTCCCGCTGTGGATCTGGGGGCCCGGCCGCGATATCGGCCTGGTCAACTGGTTCTCCTGGGCCAAGATCCTGTCGGTGCTGATTCCGCTCACGCTCGTGGGCGCGATGCGAGTGGCGGTGGCCGAGGAGCGCGCGGGGGTGCTGTGGCGGTGGTTGCGAGACCCGCGGTTTCTGTGGTTCCCGTACGCGATTCTGTTCCTCAATATCGCCGAGGAGACGATCCGCGACGTCGATCTGGGGAATTACTGGAACGCGGCCGTCGGGCTAGGTCTGTGTCTAACCATTCCCTACAGCCCGCGCTTCTGGGAGATCACCGCCGGACCGAACGCTGAGCTGATCGCCTACACCACCGTCGCGTGGAACTTCATCTACACCTCGTGGAACCTGTGCTTCACCTTCGGCGGCTATCCACCGCAGGAAGAACATTTCGCGGGCAGCATCTGCATTCTGGCCGTCGCGGAGATCTATCCGCTGGTGATGCGTCGGCCGGAGCTCTACATCATGGCGCGCATCTACACCCTGCCGGTGCTGATGCTCGTGATCGGCATCTACAACGTCTTCCCGACGCTGATGCCCTCGCACGGCTGGTTCAACGAACGCGTGTGGATCATTTGGGGCGCAGTCAATTTCGTGATGCTGGTGCCGATGCTGTTCTGGCACACCTGGCAGTTGCACACCGGTCGGGCGTTCGTCACCTTCCGCCGCGGACAGGCGCGGCAGAACTTCATCGATGAGCATGGGCGAACGGTCGGGGTGCTGGTGGCGCTGGCACGTTCGCTCGACGCCGGTCGCGCGTCGCCGGCCGCACGGCCACCCGTGGATGAGAAACCGAAGACCCCCGCGCGGGAGGACCTTGTGCTCTGAGATCGGCCCGTGTGGACCGGAAGACTCTTCACCAGCCACAGTCGAAGGAGCAGATCATGACATCGCGCCACGCATTCGTCTCGAACCCGATCAACCCGCCCATTCTGGTGGGCGTGGACGGCTCGGCGGTGTCGCTGCGGGCGGCCGCCTGGGCGGCCACCGAGGCCGCGCTGCACCACTGCCCACTACACATCCTGACCTCCTTCGGCGTCGCACCCGGCGACGGCCTGCAGGCGGTGGTCGCCGAAGGTGAGAAGCAGTGGCTGCGCGCCGACGGGGAGCGGATGCTGGCCGAGGCGGCGTCGATCGCCCGGCATACGGTGTCCGACATCGAGGTTCCGATCACCACCGAACTGACCTTCTATCTGGCCACCCCCACTCTGATCGACCGCTCGGCACGACTGCGGATGATCGTCGTCGGAAACAACGGCCGCGGCGCGATCCGCCGCGCAATCCTCGGATCGGTGTCAACCGCGCTGAGCCGACATGCGCACTGCCCCGTCGCGGTGATCCACGACGACCGCCCGGCCGACCCGGGGTGGGCGGAGCGGCCGGTGCTGGTGGGTGTCGACGGCACCGCCAACAGCGCCCTGGCCGTCGAGATCGCCTTCGACGAGGCATCGCGGCGCAAGGTCGGCCTGATCGCCCTGCACACCTGGAGCGATATCAGCGGCTATGACCTTCCGGTGTCGGGTTGGGAGGGGATTCGCGAGCACGAGGACACCGTGCTGGCCGAAGGCCTGGCTGGTTGGTCCGAGCGCTACCCGGACGTCGCGGTGGAACGAATCGTGATGTGCGACAGCCCGGTCCGCTCACTGCTCGACCATTCCCGGCTCGCGCAAATGGTGGTCGTCGGCAGCCGTGGCCGCGGCGGATTCGCGAGCATGGTGCTCGGCTCGACCAGCACCGCGCTGCTGCATCTGGCCGAGTGCCCGGTCATAGTCGCCCGCGAGAAGGCCTGAGAACACACGTTTCATCGGCCTTGCTCAGTTTTATTGGACCATTAAAGGCAACGTGGCCATAAACTCGGCACGCGAACGGGATTGAAACCACGCTGCACATTGGGCGGGCGGGGGTGACAGCGGTCTAGAAGTAGGTCGAGGGAGGGTAGAACGTGGAGTCGAGTGCTTGGCGGAGGGGGTCGTAGCTGCCGATCGGTTCGTGGCCGTTGAGTAGGGTGCGTGCCACGGTTCGCAGCGTTGCTGCGATGACACTGTGTCGCTTGGCCGGGCCGGCGCTGCGGACCTCGAAATGGTTCCGCAGAAGGATGGCGGTCAGTGCTACAGCGTCGGGATACCAGCAGGCGTAGGCGCGGGGATCGGCGCGGCCGCTGCTTGCGGTGCATTCGAGTTGTTCACGGCGGCGCACGATTTCCGGAGTCCTGTCGCTGTTGATGATGCCGTGGTGTTCCCAGTACACGAATGCCCGGATCGCGTCGCTGAAGGCTTCGGAGCTGTCGATGACTCCCGCTTGACGGGCGATACTGTGGTGACGAGCGGCAGCTTTGATGATATCGGGGTGTCCGGTCACCGAGAACTGTTGATGTGCATCGCATTTGAGATACGGGCCGCCGATCCACCGCTGATGCCGCCGGCACAGGACCCGGTAGTGATCGGCGCGGACCACCACGGTGGTGTCGGTGTGCCCGGTTTTGACTGCGACGCATCGCTGACAGGCGTAGCAGGTAAGGGTTCGGGGATTTCCCGGCAGAGTCCGGGTGGCGATCGGGATGGAGGGACTGTAGTCGGATAGTTCCGGTAGTGCGTTGAGGAGATTGGCGGCGGGATGTCCGCTGTAGGCGGCGAGCGCGTGGGCAGGGTCGTAGGCGGTGGTGACCGCCTCCCACAGATGGCCGATGCTGTGGTGGTTGGTGCCGGCCAGGCGGCTGATGTAGCCGCGCATAGTTTCACCGTGCAGGGGCGCGACGCTGATCGGTAGTTGCCGAATGGTGGTCGTCATCAGCGAGGTTGTCCTGGGTCGGTGTAGTCGTGGTGGGTGCTGGCGTAGCTGTCGGCGTCTTGGTCGAGGCTGACGCCGTCAAGCAGTGTGCGGGTGATCTTTTCGGTTCCGGTGTCGATCGCCTCGCATGCGGCGTCGGTGAGTAGTTGCCTCAGTGAGCCGACCATGCCGCCGGTGCGGTGAAACAGATACTCGGCCAGGGGTGTGAGATCCTCGGGCCGGTAGTCGCACAGCGGGAGGTCTCCGGCGAACGATTTGACCAGCTGAATCCATTCGGCGCGCCGGGTTGGGGCGTCGAGGCTGCAGGCCTGCATGTCGTAAGGGATGGTGCGCTTGCGCCATTGTTCGCCGGCGCGTCCGGTGAACAGGGGGGCGGTGTCGAGGTCGATGCCGGAGTAGATCATCGAGGTGTCGGTGTGTTCGGCGAGGCGTTTGAGTGCGTTGGCGGTTTCCGCGCCTTGGGATTTGCGCAGATCGAGGTGGTGGACTTCGTCGACGAGCACGAACCGGGTGCCCAGATCACGCATGAGCGCGGAAATGATGTACATCCGTTCCTCGATGGTGCCGCGTTTGGGCAGTTCGATTCCGTAGAACTGTGCGAAGGCGAACCACAGCTTGTTGGCGTTGTTGATGTCGCTGATGGTGATGTAGGCGATCGGGACGAACGATCTGTCGTGTTCGCGATCGCAGCGCTTGCGCAGGGACCGTTCGAGGCGTTTGCCGACGTGGATGATGGCGGTAGATTTTCCCGTCGTCGACGGCCCGGATATGCGTAACCCGCGCCGCACCACCGATGTCTTGCTGCGGGAGCGATCCAGCATGCGGCGGGTCTGCTTCTCGATGGCCGCGATGTTGGCGGTTTGGTAGACGCGTTCGTCGTCGATGTAGAGACGTCGGGTGGTGTCGTAGACCGCGCGTTGCTCGGCCGAGAGTTTGCGCAGGTTCCGCATCGGCATCGGCGCACCGTCGCCGAGCGGCATCGGTTCGGTGTAGCAGTGCTCGTACCACAGTTCACGGGTTATCGGTGGTGCCATGAGGTTTCACCTGCCTTCCGTGTCGATGCACGACAGTGGGACCACCCACGGGTCACAGTGGTGCGGTGACGCGCACTCGCCGCCGCGGCGAGTGGTCGGCTCCGCGCGTGGTGCTGGCCGACTCGCCTCGAATGCCGTTGTGGCACAACATGATTCGGTCAAGGATCGCCATGGTGCGTGTGGTGTCATTGTCTGGTCACCAGATTTCGTTGTAGTTCGCCGAGCGCAGAGGCGGCAGGGCGAGGTCATCGACGGTGGGGTCGGCCGCGCGAGACCGGGGCCGCTCACGCGCCGGGGACGCACGCGGGGGGCTTGGTTGCGGAGAGGACAGTGCGGGATCTGTGGGCGGTGGGTCGGACGCGGCCGGTGGCCCCACCGGTTCGGGCTGCGGACCGGTGTCGGTCGTGTTCTCGCTGTCAGCCGCCGGGATCGGCGGGGTCGGTCGGAGGATGTCGTGGCTGCTGACCTCGTCGAGGCGCACGACCTCCACGTTGCGGACAGCGGCGCGGCGTTCGCGGTGGGTGGGAGAGCGTCGTGCTTTGGTGCGGCGGCGTGTGCTCGTCGCGGAGTTGGCCGGCCCGGCGAGGAGCAGGGCGTGCAGGCGCTCGGAACGTTCGAGGACTTCACGGTCGGTGACGTGGCGGGGGTCTCGCACGGCGGCGCACACGGCGTCGAGGACGTCGAGTCCGAACGGGACGGTGGCGTGGCGGGCCAGCACCCACGTGGCCTCCAGCCACAACGGATCGCTGTCGGCTCGGCGAGGGTCGTCGTTGCGCACCCAGACCTGCATCAGGTTGTACGGGTCGTAGCGGATGTTCCATTTGCCGTCGACGGCGGTCCGGGTGGACCGTGCCCGAGCCAGGCGGCGCACCGCGTCGCTGCGATAGACGAGCTTATTGACCCGCACCCCGTAATCGTTGATGCGTTGATCCACCGCCGGGAGCAGCGCGATCCATTCCTCGCGTGTCAGCACCGACGCCCGACCCGGCACACATTCACTCATGGCCTTGAACATCGCGTTGGGTGAAATCGCGACTGTCGGCGCCCCCGGCAGCGTGAGCCCGCTGTGGGGACGGTTTTGATACACCGAGACGATCCATTCCTCGAGCAGGGTCTGCAGCACCGGCAGCGGCCACACCGCGTCACGTTCGGGATGGCGCCCGCGGCGGGCGACCGAATTGCCTTTGTAGCCCTTGACCCAGCGCACGAAGTCCTCACCGAGGCTGCGGAAGAAGCTCTCGATGATCGGCTTGGCGGTCGGTTCGCCTTTCCCTGCGAGCCGGTAGCTGATGCCACGGGTTTCCAATGCTCGAAGGAAGGTGTCGCAGACGAAGATCCGGTCCCGGTCGACGATGACCGACTCGACGTCCAGGACGGGTTTGGCGGCAATGTCGGTGGCGAGCTGACCCGCGGGCACTGTCAGCTCTTCGGGCAGATACGACTGCGCCACCGACAGTTCTCGCTCCCAGCCCGGCCGCATCGGCAGCGGCGTCATCACGCGCAGCAGCAGGTTGGTGGCGTCGACGGCCTTGGCGGCGACCGGCCGCAGCAACGCACCGCCGACGGTGCGGGTCGCGACGTCGACACCGGCAGCCAACGCGATCTTCTGGGTGCTCCCGTCGACGGTGCGGGCGAAAAGATCTAATGGCGTGGTGTCGAACTGCAGTTGCTGGCCGGGATACATCGCGAGCGCGACGTCGAAGTCGCGGTGCGGGCTGGAATTACGGCTGCGGCGCGTGGTGGCCAGCCCGAAGGTGTGGCTGCCGCGGTCGGTCTCGTCGAGCAGCGTGTAGAGCCTGCTGCGGCTCGGGATTGGGATCCCACGCTCGGCGGCTTCGCGGGTGACCAGTTCGATGACTTGCTTTTTCGAGGGAGTGGATTTGCTGGTGAACCGGCGCCGGACTGCGTCGATCACCTCGAGCAGCTGCGGGTCGTAGGCGGGTCTGCGGGTGCGGCGGGGTAGTCCGCGCTTGTCGGCGACACCGATGATTCCGCGGCGGGTGAATTCGCTCCAGCGTCGCCACATCGTCTGCATCGATACCTCGATGCCCTTGTCGCGCAGCGCGTCTCGCTGCGCGGCCAGCCGCTGCGCGACGGTGCCCGCCGGGGCAGGCGGGTCAGCGGCCATGACCGCCCGTTGAGACGGGCGGATACCGTGGCGGACTTCATACATTTCGTCGAACCAGAACGCGGCCTGTTGCCGCTGCGCCTCGCTCATCGAGTCGAGCAGATGCATGTCGGCCAGACTGGGATGCGGCTCATCGGTGCAGTAACTGCGGTCCGACAACACGGTCACCACCGGGATGGTCAGCTCGGATCCGTCATCGGTGCGCACCAGATGCGCGTCGACGCCGACGACATCGAGCACCCGCCAGCGTGCGCCTCGATAGCCGATCACGGTGCCGGCCCGCAGGCTGCTCATACTGTCACCAACGCGGACATGGTGAGCGGGCGATCCAGGCGTACCTGCAGCCGACGCTGCCACAGCAGGTGATAGACCCCGGACAACACCGCCGACCGCTCAGCGCCGGCACCGGCGGCGGTGACCCGGGTAACCAGGTCCTGCAGACGCGCCGCCGGCGCCGCGGCGGCGGTGATCGCCGCCGCGACCGCGTCAACGGGAGCGTATCGAGGGTGCCGGCACCGCGCGAGGATCGCCACGTTGTCCAGCATCGGTTTGCCCAACGTGTCGATGCGCCGATAGCACCACCCCAGCTCGGCGCAGACCTGTGTGGCCGCATGCATGGCCGCGTCGTCGTCCTCGTCGATCAGCGCGGCCGGCCGGACCTCGATCAGGGTGGCGGTGCCGTCGCGGTCACGCCCGAAGTAGGACGGGACGCTGGTACGTGCGCTCATATCCGCGGGCCAGACGAACCAGAACGGTTCGGCCGCGATGGACTGCAGAGAGGCCTCGAAATCCAGGACCATCAACGCCATTTCGTCGAACACCGATCCGCAGCGCACGTGCGCACGCGAGCGTGAGTACCAGTAGCCGCCCTCGTGATGGCGGCATCCCGGCCACCGGACCACCGGCCGGATGGGCGGCATGCGATCGAATCGCAGCTGCGCCACCCGTTCGTCGATGCGGATCACTCGCTCGCCCAGTACCGGATCCCGGTACGCGATCAGCGGGTAGGGTGCCGATCCCACCGGCGGCCACCCGGGTGAATCCGTGCGGCGTCTTCTCATCGGTCATTCCCTCATAGTTTTTCGAGCCCGGAACGGTTGAACGGCAAACGCAATGGGAGTACGAATAGCGCCGAATCGTGGCTGGCGACGATCGGGAATCGTACGGCAGACCGGGATGCAGCGGCCGTGAATGCCGCAAACAAGAAACAGTGACACCAGTGCCGGCGGTCGTCGAACTCACACTGCGCCTTCGATTCCCGACATGAGGGCCCGTCGTTCAGCCCGAGCCGTCTGCTCCCGGTGTCGCTTTGCGGCCGTAGCCGTGTTCGGCGGGCCCCGGCACCCGGCGGGATGGACGCCCAACAACTTCCAGCTGTCGCAGCGACCTGTCATGGTCGCGTCGACACCGGCAATCACGCAGGGGCACAGCACAAGCGATCCGATGTCGCCGATCATCACCGAAACCGGCCGCAGCTCGCCACGCCCGGCGATGTCGGACATACAACAGGCCTCACCAGACAACGCTGCCCGTGGGTTACTGCCCGCCTGCACCGCCCCGGCCGGTGCCGGGCTCCGCGTCCGTTCCGCCGCCGGCCTGCGATGCTTCAGCCTGCGGCGGCCCGGCTGCCGTCAGTCGCGGTAGCCGGATGGTCGACAGCCGAGTACGGGTGGCCTGGAGGGCTCCCCGCGGACGCGGTCGAGAGGAGAACAGCTGGCCGAGTCGGCGCTTATGGGCGGGGAGCGACTCATCGACCCTTGGGGCGCGGTAGGACACAGCCAGCGAGACGATGTCGGATCCACGCAGGACCATGTAGGTCCAGCGGTCCGGAAGTGGCTTCGGCTCCTCGCCGGTGTTCTGCTCGGGCTTCGGTTTGGTAGCAAGGGGCTGAGCGAGGATCAACTCCCGATCGGCCACCTCCAGGTCCGGCGAGTACTCCGCGACGCGGCCGAACCACACCGATCCATCCGACATTCCCGCCCGCACGTGCACCTCCGTACCCTCGGGCGCCCGCACCCGCATCACCTGCCGCCACGTCGAGGTGTAGGAGATGCCGCCCTTGTGCTTACGGTGCAGCAGCAGGAACAGCACCCATGACACCAGCAACGACAGGACGACGAACACCAACGACGTCACCGCCGTAGGCACGACATGATCAGCGACGTAGCGGCTACCCTGCGTAATCAGCGACGACGGCACCGGAAACGGCTTCCAGCCCCGCCACGCCATCACGGCGGCGGCCCCAGCCAGCAACGCCGTCGCAGTCACACTGCACACCGTCGAGATCAGGGCCACCCGGCTGATTTCGGTGAAGGTCGACTCGCGGCGTTTGACCCGTTTCCGGGCGCTGAGCTGATCGAACAGCAGCCCAGGCGCGACGAACAGGAAGAACGCGAGAAACGTCAACCACGAACTCGGCGTCAACGATCTACTCCCTAGTCTTCGAAATCGCCCCAGACATCGGCGGCCGCCGCACCGCTTCCACCGGACTGTTCCGCCCCGCTGCTCTGGTCCTGCTGCTGCGTCACCACGAATGCCGGCGGGACGTAGACGGCGTCCAGCCCCTTGTCGAAATACCCTGAGCCGCGGACCGATTCGGTTTCCCGTTCACGGTCGGACCCATCAGATCGGGTCAATTCCAAATCTCCTATCTCCGAATCCGCCCGCAGGCGGAAGTAAAACAACGTTTTCTCCACTAAGCATATCGTCCAGACCCACCCTCCCGCTTTTCGATACCACCTGGAAGGAATAGTCCAATTTGTCGCCGACAGCACGCAACGGACGGCTCCCTTTTGTAGATGTTTCAGAACGATGACCGTACGGTTTTAGTACGTCCAGGAAGGGCGAGATGCCCGAGTTGTGGTAGATGCTCGACCGCGGAGTCGAGACAGAACCGGAACGAGGTGCACCGCGCCACAGCCGACAGCATCCCACCAGCCACCGACTTTCAGACCCTGACATTCGCATTCCGAAACCAATTGGGAGGCACTCCTTAGTGCGGTGTTATCCATCGGGCGAGGATTTGGTCGCTCGCGGAGGACCCCGGTTGCGACACCGGTAGCCGTTGGCGCAACCGCGCGACCCGCACCGAGGCACCGACCGGCATCCTCAAGTCGATCTCCATCCATTCGGCGGTCGACAGCGCGCTGAGGTCGACCGTATCCGTAACGAGGGCCGACGTTCTCAGATTTACCGTATCCGGGCCCTGAACAAACAGGCCCGAGACCCGGACTGCGACCCCCAGGTGGGCCGACTCGTCGACGCCTTGGAAAGAATTTTCGCTGATGAAATTGATGCGTCTGGACTCGAACCGATCTCCAGTGGAGGCCGTGAACGCAACGGTGCATCTATGCCGAGGCAAGACCACCCGGCTGGTAGCTTCGACATAAAGCGCGCAGTCCAGAAGCAATATTCGCTCAGGAGCCCCAGCTGCACCGCGGTTCGGATTGTCCCGAAGCTCTACCATCGGGCTGATCAATTCCAGTTCCGGGACTTGCGCCGACCGTTGGAACAGGGACAGTATTTCTCGGCGCGAGGCGGAGCGAATTCTCGTTCCCGCTCTCCACGGGACCTCGCGAGTGATAGCACCGGCGCTATCGGTCTTCACCACGAAAGGCGCCCTGTCGGTCTCGAAGGCCAGGCATACGACACGGCCGTGATCGGTAGCAACGTTGAGGATGTGGATATCCGGGGCTGTCTCGTCCGCGAATTTCGATTCGACTCTGGCCCACCAGTCGGCGGGATCGGTGTCCGGCTGGGAAACGACTTGCCGTCCCGCCTCGTCCAGGCCGATGATCCAGAGAATCGATTGCCCCCCTGCGGCGTTGGCCATGCCGGCGATCCGACGGGCGGCCTTCTGGGGATCCTGCGGCCAGATGGCTTTCGCTTCCACCAAGTCGTCCTCGACCGTACCGCCGCCGAGCACATGGTCCACCGCGTCGAGAACTCGAAGTTCGATGCGGAGTCGGTTCACGATCACAATCTTTGCCTGATGTATCGGTGGTAGCCACCGGGTTCCCAACCCCACACCAGCGCATATCGTCACTGTGACGATTCACCGCATAAATCACACAGGTCGCGCGTCGGCCCGCCGACCAGCCCGGGGGAGTGCGGACCGACGCGACACCACACGAGCATTACGCCGAACCACCCCCGCAACCACCCACCCGTGTGAGCCGGACCCGTTGCGGCCGATAACCATCGCCAACCTTGTCGGCAGCCACTGTTACCATCCTGGCTGAGATTCGATTGACGCGAGGCGCATTGTTGGAGGGGGCCAGTGGCGGGCGGGGAGTTCAGCGCACAGACAAAGGCACTCGTGGCCGCTCGGGCCGGCTACATGTGCAGCAATCCCGAATGCACCCGACTGCTCGTCGGACCGGAGCTGACCTCACCGGACACATACATGAAAGCGCGGCTCGGGCAGGTCGCGCACATCCTCGGCGAGAAACCGACCGCAGCCCGCTACGACCCGGCAATGACCAACGCCCAACGTGCAGCGCCGGACAACGCGATCTTGTTGTGCCCCACGTGTCACACACTCGTCGACAACAATAGCGGGATCGCCTTTCCGCCGGAGGTGTTGAGGGACTGGCGCACCGAGCACACAGCGAGGGTCCGCAAACTGCTGAAGAGTCCGCGAATGGCGTTGTTGCCGAAGCTGATGCGCCAAGAACAGAACGCGAAGGTAGTCGAGCACGTCTTTGAGGTACTGGCCGACAAACGCTCCCTGCACGAGCACGCGGAGCTGGAGACGTTTCTCCACGTGGTGAAGGCACTCGGACATGTCCGCGGGGAACTGACCGCGGCATTGCGGAAAGTCGACGACGACCCCAAGCTGAAGACCGACATCAGGGCGATCGGTACTGCCGCACGCACGTTCATGGCGAAGGTGATTCTCGATAAGTCGGGCGCCCCGGCCAAGGGCTTCGAGCACGCCGAGCGGCATCTGACCGTGATGCGAGAAGAAATCGCCTCCATCGTCGCCCGCTTGTCCGACAGCTTCGCCATCCCCGTGCCGCCTGCATTGCAAAGCCAGGCGTGGCGGGACTTCTGACCGCCGGAAGAATACACATGCGGTCCAAAGTGAAGTCCGCGGGCGGGTGGGTGCGCCCCCTCGATCCGTCACTGTGACGTATCGAAGGGGATGAGGGGTGGGGAAGAGGCAGACCTCACTCGCCACCATCACCCAGACAAGGCGCGTGGAACTAATCAGCGCGGCAGCCAGCTCTTAGCCGTCTCGTCCACCATCGCCCAACATCTGTACCAGATGCACCGATCCGCCACGCGACGGGCCGACTCACGCGCGAAGCGTGGCGACGCCGTGGCGAGCAAACTCTTCAAGGAAGAGGGTTGGGAGCTTCGACCTGACATAATTCCTTATTATCGGCAAAATCGTTGCGGCACAACACAATCCAGGGGACAAGCCCGACCTGCAGCCGAATCCACGAAAACCCGAGAGCACGACCGACGTCCCCAGCCCGTCCAGAAAAACATGAGAGCGCCGAACCGACGCCCCGAACCAGCCGAACACACACGGTGGCCACACCAGAAATCCACCCATACCTGAGAGTGCCGAAGCCACAAACCCCAGGATGCTGCGCGAGCCCTCGACACCGACGCGGAAATCCAGGAAAACCTGAGAGTGACCACAAGCACCCAGTATCGCCACACAAGTCACACCAGTAACATTCGTCACAGTGACAGAACCCAAAGGTGAATGACTATGCGGCATCATGAATCAAACACAAGTCCAACACCCAGGTTTTCCTGGATTTCAGGTCCAACCGAAGCAACTCCCACACACCGCGGATTACTCTCACCTTTTCCTGGACCGAACACCTCGGAAAACGCTGCGCCACAACACAAACCAAGATCACCAACCGCCCTCGTTGTTACGCCGATAATTGACATTATGTCAGGTAAAGCCTCAAACTCTTCCGCACCGGGTTGGGCGCTGGATCTGCCGCCGCGATCCCGCCATCACACTCCCCTGCACCGAACTGATCGAAATCGGCTCGGCCGCAATCCCGTACGTGATCCCGGAAGTCGCCCTGCTGTTCAAGGCCAAGGGCCTGCGGCGCAAGGACCGCGAGGACTTCGCGAGTGCCGCCGCTACTCCCCGACCACCGCGTCGACCGGCTGACGCGGTGGCTCGCGCGCGTACATCCGCACCACGAATGGCTCACCGTATTGACCGACTCGCCTCGGGCAGCGCGACGAAACCTCTTCTAAAGAAATCTTTCTAAAGCTATCTTTAGAAGATGGATCGCCCGCCCTCCACTCGCCTCACCGACCCCCGCGCCCTGCGCGCCTACGCGCACCCCACTCGCCTGGCGCTGGTGGCGCTGTTGCGCCGCCGCGGTCCCCTGACCGCCACCCAGGCGGCGGAGGCCATCGGCGAGAGTGTGGCCAGCTGTTCGTTTCATCTGCGTCAACTGGCGAAATACGGGCTGGTGGAGGAGGCCGGGGGTGGGCGGGGGCGGGAGAAGCCGTGGCGGGCGAGCGCGATGTTCACCAGCTGGGAGGACGAGAGCTCCGATCCGGTGGCGGCGGCGGCCGCCGAGGCGCTCGAATTGTCGGTCGCCGAGCGGTATTTCGAGCTCACCACGCGGTGGATTCGCGACCGCGCCGGGGAGGAGGCGCAGTGGCGGGAGGCGGCCTGGTTCGGCGATACCGTCCTGCACCTGACCGCGGCCGAGCTGCGTGAGCTCGGTGCCCGGATGGACGAGCTCGTCCGGCCGTTTCTGGATCGGCTCGAGGATGGGACCGCGCGGCCGGCGGGGTCGCGGCCGGTGACCGTGTTGCGGGTGGCCTTTCCCGTCGACCGGGCCGAGGATGCGGGCAACAGATCGTGAGCGCCTCCCCCGCCGACCACGAGCCGGGATCCCCTGCCGCGGCTTCACCCGATCGCCCACCGAGCCTGCTGCGCGACAACGCCTTCCGCCGATACTGGGTGGGGCAAACGGTGTCGGTGTGCGGCGACCAGATCTCGTTGTTCGCGCTCCCGCTGGTGGCGATCATGGTCCTGCGCGCCGAGAGCGTGCAGGTGGGCTATTTGTTGGCCGCGGTGTGGCTGCCGAGTCTTTTCGCGCTGTATGTCGGCGCGTGGGCCGAGCGGCGTCGGCGTCGCCGCCGAATCATGATCGCCGCCGATCTCGGCCGCCTGCTCCTGCTCGCCACGATCCCGCTGGCGTATGCCTGCGACGGGCTGACGCTGGTTCAGTTGTACGCGGTGGCAGTGGGGATGGGTGTGCTGGCGGTGGTGTTCGATGTGTGCAACGCGCCAGTGTTCACCGCGCTGGTGCCCGCGCATCGCTATATCGCGGGCAACTCCCTGCTCGGTGCCAGCCGGGCGGCGGCTCAGGTGGCGGGGCCGGGGGTGGGTGCGGTTCTGGTGCAGGCGCTTTCGGCCCCCTTGGCCCTGCTGGCCGACGCGCTGTCCTATGCGGTGTCCGCATGGGCGTTGTCGCGGATCGCGCCGCGAGAGCCGCCCGCGGTGGCGGGGGTGCGCGGCGGGCTCGTCGAGGGGGTGCGGTTCATCGCTGGCACACCGGTGATGTGTCGTGCGCTGGCGGCCACCGCCACGGTCAACCTGTTCACGATCATGGTGTTCACGCTGTTCAGTTTCTACGCGATCAGCACGTTGGGGTTGAGTCCCGCTCAGCTCGGATTCGTCGCGAGTGTGGGCGCTGTCGGGGGTCTGGCCGGGGCGATGCTGGCGGGCCGGGTCGGCGACCGGATCGGGGTGGGACCGCTGTTGTTTCTGGGCTGTCTGCTGTTTCCCGCTCCCCTGCTGGCCATACCGGCCGCCCATGGAACCGGTTCGGTGGTCGTGGCGGTGCTGACCGCGGCCGAATTCGCCGCCGCGGTGGGTGTGGCCTGGCTCGACATCGCCGCCTCGTCCCTGCTCGCCGCGCTGACGCCGGAGGGGGTGCGCGGGCGGGTGTTCGGCGCGTATCGGACGGTCAATTTCGGTACCCGTCCCGTCGGGGCCTTGGTGGCGGGCGCGCTGTCGGCCGCGATCGGGGTGCGCCCGACATTATGGGTGGCGGCGGTGGGCGGGGTGAGCGGGTGTGTGTGGCTGCTGTCGTCGTCGCTGTGGCGGATCCGGACGCTGCCGGGCGGGACATCGGTGGAAACTGCCGGCGAATCGGCCGCGATCGGCGATGCTGGTCGGTGACCGAAGGAACCCCGCGGCAGGGTCTGTCGTGGGTGAGGTGTAACCGGACACAAGGAGGTGCGGCATGAGCAGGGCAGCTGCTGTGCTGGCGGCCGCGGTGGCGGCGGCCGGGATGACGGCGGTGGGTGCACCGGCCGCGGGTGCCGCACCGGTGTGTGCGGGCGCGGGGCAGCCGACCGCGGTGGTGGCCAGTGCGCCGGGGGCGGCGTTCGAGGGGCTGACGGTGGATGGGCGTGGACGTGCCTACACCACCGATCTGGTGAGCGGGCGGGTGTATCGGTTCGACGCTCCCCGGGCGGCGCCGGTGGTGGTGGCGACGGTGCCCAGCGGTGGCGCGGGGGCGTTGGCGTGGACTCCCGACGGGCAGTTGCTGGTTGGTTACGGTGCCGATGCGCGGGTGCTGGGCGGTGATGGGTTGCGCCACGCCGGGATCGTGCGGGTCGATCCCGACAGCGGGGCGGTGACGCCGTATGCGGCGGGGCTCAGCGCCGCGAACGGGCTGGCGGTCGCCGCCGACGGAACCGCCTATGCCACCAATGATTTCGGCGGTCTGGTCGGCCGGGTGCCCGCCGGTGGGCCCGCGCAGGCCGATTGGGCGCGCTTCGCCAGCGCCAACGGCGCGGTGCTCGACCGCGGCGACGGGTATCTGTATGTGTCGCGCACCTTCGCCGCGCCCGGTGTCAGCCGTATCCCGCTCGCCGCACCGGGCGCGCCCGAGTCGCTGCTGGATCTGGCCGGTGCGGATACCTTGGCGGCGCCGGACGGTTTGACCCTGGATTCGGGTGACCGTCCGGTGGTGCCGTTCAACCCGTCGGGGACGATCGTGCGCGTCGACTCCCCCGGCTCCTACTGTGTGCTGGGCGTGGGCGCGCCGATGACCAGTGTGGTGAGTTACGGCCGGGGCAGCGGCGGCTTTTCGGCGGGGCGGCTGTTCGCGGCGACGTTCACCGGCGTGGTGTACGAGGTGCCGGGCGGTTTCGATGCCGCCGCCACCGCGCGCTGACCCTCAGCGGGGCAGGGAGCGCAGGGCGGTGGTGACGGTGGCCAGCGCCATGAGGCGCACGGTGTCGACGTGGGCGGGGTGGGCGCCGGTGGCGGCGGCGATGAAACCGTCGCCGTCGAAGCGGGTATGCGGTGGGGTGAGGGCGCGCGCGAGGCCGTCGTGGGCGCCCTGGGCGACGATGCGGCACTCGGTTTTGGTGAGGCGGGCGTTGGTGAGGATCACGCCGATGGTGGTGTGGGTGCGGGTGGGCTCGAAGGCGAAGGGGCGGTTGAGGTTCGCCACCGAGTCCAGGGAGATCTCGCCGCGTCCGTCGTCGATGTCGCCGAAGGCGTTGACCGCGCACAGGGCGCCCACGATCAGGCCGTCCAGTTCCTGTTCGGCGTAGACGATGCCGCCGGGGCGGCGCTGGTCCGGACCGCGCCACTGCGACACATACGCCCCGGTGCCCGCGCCGACGCGTCCGCTCAGCCGCTGCTCCCCCGCGGCGGCCTGCGCGGCGGCGTAGCCGTGCTCGGCGGTGGGGCGCGCGGCCGGATCCCCGGCGGCGAGGTCGAACAGGGCCAGCGTGGGCACGATCGGGACTCGCCCGACGGGAGTGAATACCCCGCGCCCGGCCTGTTCCAGGTACCGCAGCACGCCGTCGGCGGCGGCCAGGCCGAAGGCCGAACCTCCGGTCAGCACAACGGCATCCACGCTGAGGACGGCCTTGTCCGGCGCCAGCGCGTCCAGCTCCCGGCTGGCGGGCGCGCCGCCGCGCACCTCACAGGAGGCGACGGTGCCCTCCGGCAGCAGCACGACCGTGCAGCCGGTCTGCCCGACCGGGTCGGTCCAATGCCCCACCCGCACCTCGGGGATCGCGATACTCATGCCGCCTCCTGTCTGTCGATCCGGTTGTCCCCCACCATTGTCGGCGGGCGGTTACCGCCGATCATCCCGCTCGTCACCGCGGCGGGAACACCGTCGCATGCGCGGCATGCACCAGCTCGACCAACTCCTTGCCCTCCCGCTCGTCGAGCACCGCGAAGGCGGGGGCGACCAGGGCGTCGGTGCGCTGCTCGGCGTGTTCCCAGCGCTGCCGGATCTCCGGCGTGGGCTGCTCGTACGGTTCGGGCCAGCCGAACAGGCGGGCCTGGGTGGGGCCGTCGTTGAACGGGGATCCGGCGATGAGCACCGCCTGCAGCGGGGTGAGCCCGGCGGCGGTGACGGCGAGGAGATGGTGGCCACCGCGCAGTTCGCGCAGCACGTGCATCAGCTGCAGCGCCCGCGCGGGGGCGTCGGCGGGCAGCGGCTGGGCCCGCCAGCCCGCGAACAGCGGCACCCCGGTCACGTCCGCGGCCCGGGCGACGGCCTCGAGCAGTTCGGCCAGTCGCCCGGCCTGCTCGAATCCGGCGAGTTTGCGGCGACCGAACTGTTGGATGACCTCGCGGTAGGCCGCGGTTGCCGCGGCGGCGGGCAATCGCACCGATTCCCATGCCGCGCGCACGGTTCGGGGTTCGAAGAACCCGAAGGCGGCGGTCACCACGTCGGCGTCGACGTCGCCGAGCACGCCGCCGCGGCCGCGGGTGTAGGGTCCGAGAAAATTCTCGACACCGGTGCTCGCGGCGTAGGCCTTGGCCTCGCGGGAGAACATGAACGCTCCGCCGACGTGCTGGATCTGCGTTTTGACCGCGGCAGGCACCGACACGGTCAACCCCTTTCTCTGCGAACCACATTCGCCGCGAGCATATCTCGCTATCGTCCACTAAGGCCAGACCCGAAATAATGCCGCCCGGATGCAACTAAGTGACACCCGGACGTAACAGCTTGTGACAACCGACGATTACCTGCGCGAGGAATGGCATATTCTCGGGGCCGGGCCCGGGACACCACAGCTTCGAAGCGAGCGACGATGGATCATGACCTCGGCGCGACCGCACCCGACCCCGGTGCCGACCGCGCTACCGTGACGCGAACCGCGTTGACAAGTCTCGTTGCCCAATTCGCGGAGAATTGGCAACTTTCCAGCGAACCACCGGACCTGTCGGCGCACCTGCCCACCGAACCGGCCCTGCGCCGCAGCGCGCTCATCGAACTGATCAAGGTCGACCTGCACCAACGCTGGCAACGTGATCCCGACGCCCCCCGCCTGGCCGACTACCGCGACCGCTTCCCCGAACTGGCCGCCCACCCGCTGCCCCCGGATCTGATCTACGAGGAGATCACCGCCCGCAGCCGACGCAACGACGTCGACCTCACCGAATACGAGCACGACTACCCCACCCAGATGGCGCGCATCACCGAACACGTCGAGGCCACCGGCGATTTCACCCAGGGCATGCGCACCACCCTGCTGGCCGACCCCACCGCCCTCGACGCCCTCGACACCATCAACCCCGGCGCCACCGTCGACGACTTCGACCTGCTGCTGCCGCTGGGTCAGGGCAGCTTCGCCCGCGTGTTCCTCGCCCGCCAACGCTCCCTGAGCCGGTTGGTCGCGGTCAAGATCTCCCACGACCGCGGCGTCGAACCGCAAACCCTGGCCCAACTCGACCACGACCACATCGTGCGCGTCTTCGACCAACGCCAGATCACCGAGCAGCGGCTGAAACTGATGTACATGCAGTACGTCCCGGGCGGCACCCTGCTCGGCGTCCTGCGCCTGGCGCGCCGCACCCCACCCGAACGCCGCAGCGGCGCCCTGCTGCTCGAGGCCACCGACGCCGCCGCCACCACCGGCGGCATCCTCGAACCGCGCGACTACGCCACCCCCGGCCGCGCCCATCTGGAAAAGCTCAGCTGGCCCGAAACCGTCGCCTGGCTCGGCTCCCGGCTGGCCACCGCCCTGGACTACGCCAACAGCCGCGGTGTGCTGCATCGCGACATCAAACCCGCCAACGTCCTGCTCACCGCCGACGGCCAGCCCAAACTCGCCGACTTCAACATCAGCTTCAGCCGCCACCTGCCCGGCGCCAACCCCGTCGCCTACTTCGGCGGCTCGCTGCCCTACATGTCCCCCGAACAGCTCGCCGCCTGCCACCCCACCCTCGACGCCAGCGCCGCCGACCTCGACACCCGCAGCGACCTCTACGCGCTGGCGGTCGTGCTGTGGGAACTGCTCACCGGGCGCATCCCCTTCGACGACGAACACGGCGCCGGGGAATCGGAGAAATCGTTGCAGGACATGATCGATCGCCGCCGCCGCGGCGTCGACCCCCGCTTCGAGGCCGACCTGCCCGCCGACACCCCCGCCGTCCTGCGCCACGCGCTGCTGACCTGCCTGTCCCCCGATCCCGCCGACCGCTACCCCACCGGCGCCGCCCTGGCCCACCAGCTCGAACTCAGCCAGGACCGCGCCGCCCGCGACCTGGTCGACCCGCCCGCCCACACGCTGCGCGCCCGGCTGCGCAACCGCCCGGTGCCGGTGGTGATCCCCTCCAGCCTGTTCGGGCAGCTGCTCGCGGCCCTGTATCTGGTCGGCCACGACCTGAAACTCATCCGCGGCGCGCTCGGCCCCGAGGCCACCGACCAGTTGCAGCGGCTGGGTCTGCTGCTCATCGTCATCGGCTACCCCATCGCCATCGCCGTGCTGCTGTACTGGTGTCGGGCGATGTTCCTGGTACCCAACGGTTTACGCCGCGGCAAACAATTCGACCCGGCCACCCTGCAACGCGCCCGCGCCGACACCCTGGCCTGCGGCGACCGCATCGCCGCGGCCACCTTCGCCGGATGGATCGCCGCGCTGGCGGTGTTCCTCGTGCGGCTGCAATCCCTCGGCGACCTACCGATCGGGCTGACCATCGATCTCATCGGCTCCTACCTGATCGCCGCCGCGGTCGCGGTCGTCTACACCTACTTCCCGGTGACCTTCTTCGGATTGCGCTGGTACTACCCGGGTTTGGTGGCCGCCGGGCACACCGTGCCCGCCGACGCCGAGCGGCTGCGCCGGTTGGTGCGCCGCACCCGCGTGTATCTCGGTGTGGCGGCATCGGTTCCGCTGATCGGCGTGCCCACCGGGCTGATCTTCCTCGAACCGGCCCAGCAGCAGACCGTGATCGGCTCGATCGTGGCCCTGTGTGTCGGAGGGCTTTTCGGGTTCGTGGTGGCCCTGCGCACCTTCTACGCCCTCGAGGCCGACCTCGCCGCGCTGAACCGCATCGTCGGCGCCGACTGAGACACCGAGACGGTCATACGATCAAGATCGTCTACTCTCGAGCTGGTGCTAGGACATTCACATGCGACCAGTGGGGCGCTGGCCTGGGCGGGAGCCGCTGCCGCGCTACCACTTTCGGTACTCACCTTCCCGGCGCTGCAGCCCGGGCGGCTGGGCACCGTCGATCTGCTGATGGGAACCTTCCTGACCGCCGGGGCCGCGCTGCTGCCCGACGCCGATCACCCCAACGGCACCATTTCGCATGTACTGGGCCCGATCTCGCACGTCGCCTGCAAACTCATCGCCGCGGTCACCGGCGGCCACCGCCACGCCACCCACTCACTCGCCTTCGTCGCCGCCGTCTCCTACGGCACCTGGGCCGGGGAACACTGGATCGGCCGCTGGTTCACCCTCGGACTCGTATTCTTCCTGCTCGCCTTGGCCATTCGCGCCCTCAACCTGTGCCCGCCCGGCACCGGGCCGCGCTCCTACTTCACCATCACCGTGCTCGCCGTCGCGGGCACCTTCGCCATGGACTACTGGATCTCCGACAAACCCTCCTGGCTCCCGTTCTGCGTCGGCCTGGGCTCACTGGCGCATCTGATCGGCGACTGCCTGACCGACCGCGGCTGCCGACTGTTCTGGCCGCTGAAGATCCGCACGGCCGTGCCGATCATCGACCGCACCGGCAACAAATTCGAGGTCTGGGTGCTCTCGCCGCTGTTCGTGCTCGGCACCCTCGCCGTGCTCTGGTACACCATCACCCACCAACCCTGATCGCCGGGTTCCGGGCCGCCGACGCGGCCCGGAACCCGAAAACGGCCGCACCCCTTCGTGTGCGGCGGTCAGTGGACTGCCGACACCGCCCACCGCCGCGATCGAGTCACCACCCCGGCCGAGGCTCGGACTCGCGCGCGGAAATCGACTCCGCCATCGCGGCCCCGACGACCTCGTCCACCGGCACGGCCACACTCTGGCCGCGGCGGTACCCGGTGACATGCGAACGACGCTCGGGCCGCAGCACCTGTGCGGTGCCCGGGCCCTCCTCGACCAGAATTCGGGCGATCCTGTCGCCGCGCAGCAGAAACTGCAGGGACACCGGAACGATATGAACCTTGTCCACCAGCGGCTGCCCGGGCTCGGCCAGGTCGATATCGCTGCGGGCTACCAGGATCTGACATGCCCGCGCCCACACCCGCAGGCCGAACTCGTCGAACTCGGTCTCCTGCACCAGCAGCGTCTCCGAGACCGCTCGGCGGGCGCCGATCAACCAATCCCGCACCGCCTGCGCACCGCGCGCCACGGTCCACCCGAACACGACCACGCTCACGTCCTCGGCGTAGTAGGTGTCGACCACTCGGCGATAGTCGGCCGTGTTGTACAGCGCGATGTAGTTGGCGAACGCTGCCTGATCCATCGAAACCGCCGCCTCTCTGCTCACCCCTCATTGAAGAACCACTCGGTACGTCAATCTTCACATGGTAGCGGACGCCTGTCACGGGAAGGGTGAGTGAGCTCACTCGCGGGACGGCCCGGCAAGCCCGGGCGCGGCGTCGGCTACTCTTCCCCGAGCACGCGGAGGGAAGGAACGAGATGTCGCAACGCGAGGAACTCACCTGGGAGCTGTTCGGCACGGCGAGTAGGCAATTGGCCGAACAGGTCGCCGCGGACGGATTCGAGCCCGACCTCATCCTGTCCATCGCCCGGGGCGGACTGTTCGTCGCGGGCGCGCTCGGCTACGCCCTCGACGTGAAGAACCTGCACGTGATGAACGTGGAGTTCTACACCGGCGTGGACCAGCGCCTCGACATGCCGGTCATGCTGCCGCCCGTACCCTCGGCCGTCGACCTCGCCGGGGCGCGGGTGCTGGTCGCCGACGACGTCGCTGACACCGGCGCCACCCTCAAACTTGTGCGCGACTTCTGCGCCGACAAGGTCGCCGAGGTCCGCTGCGCGGTCGTCTACCAGAAGCCGCGCAGCGAGGTCGACTGCGAATACGTGTGGAAGCACACCGATCGCTGGATCAACTTCCCCTGGTCGGTGCTGCCGCCGGTCACCCGGCGACAGCCGCGCGTCCTGGAAGCGTAGCGATCAGACCAGCTGAGCCGACACGATCGTGATCGGCTCCTTGGGCACATCCTGATGTCCCGCCCGCGAACCCGTGGGCACGCCCTCGATGGCATCGACCACATCGGTGCCCTCGACGACCCGGCCGAACACCGCATAGCCCCAGCCATCCTGGCCCGGGTAGTTCAGGAAACCGTTGTCGGCGGTATTGATGAAGAACTGCGCGCTCGCCGAATGCGGATCCGACGTGCGGGCCATCGCCACCGTGTACTTGTCGTTGCGCAGACCGTTGTTCGCCTCGTTCTCCACCCGATTCGGCGCCGGCTTCTGCTGCATCTCGGCGGTCAGCCCGCCGCCCTGCACCATGAAATTCGGAATGACCCGATGGAAGATCGTGCCCGCGTAGTGGCCCGACTTCACATAGTCGACGAAGTTCGCCACGGTCTTCGGCGCCTTCGCCTCGTCCAGCTCCAGGGTGATGTCCCCCGCTGACGTGTTCAACAGCACTTTGGTCATTCGGCCATCGTAGGTGGCCCAAATCCTGCGGCCACACGGCCCTTCCCCGCTCAGGGCTGGAGGTGAGCGGTTCGAGTCCAGAGGTTCGCAGGAGAGGTGAGACGACACGCGGGTCTCTTGGAGTATTCATGCATGAATACGCACATCCCCATTTCTTACTGACTCAACTCGCGCTCACGATTCGTACAGCTCGAGCGGCAGATCGTCCGGATCGAAGAAGAAGCCGAACCGCTTGCCGGTGTATTCGTCGACTCGGACCTCCTCGGTTCGCACTCCCCTCCCCCGCAGTTCGGCCAGCGCCGCGGCCACATCGGCCACCACGAATGCCAGGTGCCGCAGCCCGCACGCCTCCGGCCGGGACGGCCGCGCCGGTGGAGCGGGGAACGAGAACAGCTCGAGCTGCGAACCGTCCGCCAACGCCAGGTCCAGCTTGTAGGAATCCCGTTCCGCCCGATAGTTTTCCGCGACCACGCGCAATCCGAGCACCTCGGTATAGAACGCCTTGGAGGCGGCGTAGTCCGAGGCGATGATCGCCGCGTGGTGAATCCGCTGCAACTGCATTGGCACGAGGGTAGCCGACCCAGCCCGGGGCTCAGCCGCGCGCGGGTCGCTCCAAATCGCGCAGCCTGCGCACATGCGCCAACTGCAAGTCACCGGCGCGGGTGAGGAAGTCGACGATCACCTCCACCTCGCCGCGGCTGTAGCGGGTCAGCAGCTCGCGCTGCCCCTCCTCCACCAGCGGGCCGATCAGCGCGAAGACATCCGCGGCGGCGGCCTCGGTGGCGCGCACGATCAGCCGCCGCCGATCGGTCGGATGCGGTGAGCGGGTGATGTAGCCGAGCTTCCCGAGCCGATCGAGCATGGTGGTCACGCTGCCCGTGGTCAGACCCAGCCGATCGGCCAGCAGCCGCGGCGTGGCCTCCTCCGGTACGTCGCGGATCAGGATCTCCAGACAGCGCAGATCGGTCTCGTTGACCCGCAGTAGCCGGGCCACCTCCCGGTCGAAATCGTCGACCGCCGCCTGGTACCTGGCCACAGCCTCCCCCACCGCGGCGGCGACCGGAACAGAATCGCTTGACATTCGAGCGAATTTCCTTTCATACTCGAGTAGCTTGGTAATCAAGCTACATGACCAGCGAGCTTTGTAGTAGCTGGTCGTTCCAGCGATTCAGGAGTTCTTCGTGTCCCACGCATTGATCATCGGGGGCGGCGTCGCCGGTCCGGTCCTGGCCATGGCCTTGCAGCGGGTCGGCATCGAGTCCAGCATCTACGAACGCGATCCCGCCGGCGCCGACCAGCGCGGCTCCTGGCTGAACTTCCAGGCCAACGGCTTGGACGCATTGGACGCCATCGATGCCGCCGGGCCGGTCGAGAAGCTGGGCTTCGAGGTCGACACCCTGGCCTTCCTCAACGGCAAGGGCAAGAACCTCGGTCGCATCCCCATGGCCGCCGCCCGCCCCGACGGGCGGCAATCGCTGATGATGGCCCGCGCCGATCTGTACGGCGCCCTCGGCGAACTCGCCCGGCAGCGCGGCGCGCGGGTCGCCTACGACAAGACACTCGTGGATGCCACCACGACCGCCGACGGCCGCGTCCAGGCTCGCTTCGCCGACGGCACCACCGCCACCGGCGACCTGCTCATCGGCTGCGACGGCATCCACTCCCGGGTCCGCACCCTGATCGATCCGCAGGCGACAGCGCCGCGCTACGTGCCGGTCCTCAACACCGGCGGCTACATTCCGGACTTCCGAGTCGACGCGCCCGAGCGGGAGTTCCGAATGCAATTCGGCACTCGCTGCTTCTTCGCATGGACCAACACCCCCGACGGTGGCACGGTCTGGTTCGCCAACCCGCCCATGGCCCGCGAGCCCGAACGCGGCGTCCTGTCGAGCATGTCCGACGCCAACTGGCGCACCTGGCTGCACGAGTTGATGGCCGCGGATGTCGGCCCCGCCCACGACATCATCGATGCCGCCCCCGGCCCGCTCCTCGGCTGGGCGACCTACGACCTGCCCGTCGTCCGGCGCTGGCACAACGGCACCAACATGATCATCATCGGCGACGCCGCCCACGCCACCTCCCCCGCCGCGGGCCAGGGCGCCTCGATGGCTCTCGAGGACGCGGTCATCCTCGCCAAATGCCTGCGCGACTGCCCCTCCCCCGCAACGGCATTCACGACCTTCGAAGCCCTACGCCGCGACCGCGTGCAGAAGATCGTCGCCCACGGCCACCGCTCCTCCAACTCCAAGGCCGCCGGACCCATCGGCCGCATCGTCCGAGACCTGATGTTACCCATCGTGTTCGGCAGGCTGGCCAAAGACGGCGGCACATCGATGATGTGGCTGCAGGGCCACCACATCGACTTCGACGAGCCCGTCACGCCGGTCATCCGATACGGTCACCGATAGCGGTCGGCGGTGAGGAGCAATGCGGTGACAGGCGGTGGGCTCGCTCGCAGTCTCGGCCTCGGCGATGCGGTCGTGGTCGGTCTCGGCGCGATGATCGGCGCCGGGATATTCGCCGCACTCGGTCCGGCCGCCCGCGCGGCCGGGCCGGGACTGCTGATCGGCCTCGCGGTGGCGGGCCTCGTCGCATACTGCAACGCGACCTCGTCGGCCCGGCTGGCGGCGCGCTATCCCACCTCCGGCGGTACCTACGTCTACGGCCGCGAGCGACTCGGCGAATTCTGGGGCTACCTCGCGGGCTGGAGTTTCGTCGTCGGCAAGAGCGCATCGTGTGCCGCGATGGCACTGACGGTCGGCGCATACGTCTGGCCGAGCCACATGCATGCCGTGGCCGTGGCGGCGGTGGTGGGCCTCACCGCGGTGAACTACACCGGAATCCAGAAGTCCGCGTGGCTGACCAGAATGATCGTCGCTATAGTGCTGTCGATTCTCGCAGCGGTGGTCGCGACATCGCTCACCAGCGGCCGAGCGGATCCGGCCCGGTTGGAATTCGGCGGCGCCAGCACCGCGGCCGGGGTGCTGCAGGCGGCGGGATTGCTGTTCTTCGCATTCGCTGGATACGCCCGCATCGCCACCCTCGGCGAAGAGGTCCGCGACCCCGAACGCACCATTCCCCGCGCGATCTCCGCGGCCCTGGGCATCACCCTGGCCGTCTATGCCGCGGTCGCCGTCGCCGCCCTGCTGGTTCTGGGACCATCGCGGCTCGGCGCGACGGCCACTCCACTGTCGGACCTGGTCCGCGCGGCCGGACACGAGTGGATGAGCCCGGTCGTACGGATCGGGGCCGCCGTGGCGGCCGCGGGCTCACTGCTGGCGCTCATCCTCGGCGTCTCGCGCACCGTCCTGGCCATGGCCAGGGATCGGCACCTGCCCATCCGCCTCGCGGCGGTACACCCCCGCTTCGCCGTCCCGCACCGCGCCGAGGTGGCTGTGGGCGCGATCGTCGCGATAGCCGCCGCCACAACCGATCTGCGCGCGGCGATCGGCTTCTCCTCATTCGGCGTGCTCATCTATTACGCCGTCGCCAATGCGGCCGCCTGGACCCTCGCGCCGACAGACAACCGACCGCCGCGGGTGATCCCCCTCCTCGGCCTGATCGGCTGCCTCGCCCTGGCGTTCACCCTGCCCCCGACCTCGGTGCTGTCCGGCACCGCCCTGATAGCACTCGGCGCTCTGGTGTACGCACTGCGCCGAATCAATCGATCCCAGCCAGCTGAAAAGCCCTGACCGGCAGAAGCGCGACAGACCCAACGGCTGGGTTGGGACGCGACTGCCCCTCCCTTCGTCTGGGCTTGTTCGAAAAGTGCCTCGGCTGGATCTGGACGTTGTGACATGGAGGGATTACATAGTTAGATGCGCATATCTATATTAAGGTATTTTTTAATGTGCCTGACCTGGCCGACAGGAGCGATCGGCATGGTGTCTACCCGGCCAAAATCGCCCGTGCGGCGTCGAGGGTCCCCGCTCGGTACGCTCCCCCGAACAGCGCCACGTGCACCAGTAGCGGATAGAGCTGATGTAGCGGAACGCGTTGCCGCCAGCCAGCTTCCAGCGGAGCGCTCTCCTGGTAGGCGGCCAGGATGCGGTCGAGGTGGGGCGCGCCGAACAGGGCGAGCATGGCCAGATCTGTTTCGCGGTGGCCGCCGTGGGCGGCCGGGTCGATGAGCCGGGCGCCGTCGGGTGTCCAGCGGATATTGCCGGACCAGAGGTCGCCGTGAATGCGGCTGGGAGGTTCCGATGGGCCTGCGAAGTTGTCGATGGTGAAGATGACGCGTTCGATCGTGTGCACTCCCTCCTCCCCCAGGGTTGGGGCCGCCGCCCGCAGCATGGGTGCCAGGCGGTGCTCGGCGTACCAGCTGCCCCACTCCCCTGTGCTCTGCGAATTGTCCTGTGGCAGTGCGGCGATGAAGCCGGGCCAGGGTGCGCCGTAGGCGTCGGGGGTGCGGGAGTGCAGGGCGGCCAGTTCGCGGCCGAATCGTTCGGCGGCGGGCGGGGCGGGGGCGGTTTCGGGGAGCCAGGGCAGGACGAGGGTGTCGGGGTCGGCGGCGAGTACCTCCGGGATGAGGCCGTCGGTGTCGCCCTCCCCCAGCCAGCGCAGGCTCGCCGCCTCCGCGGCCAGGGCGCG
Organism: Nocardia sp. CDC159; assembly: GCF_023740735.1. Taxonomy (GTDB): domain Bacteria; phylum Actinomycetota; class Actinomycetes; order Mycobacteriales; family Mycobacteriaceae; genus Nocardia; species Nocardia pulmonis. The sequence continues at coordinate 180,532 of NZ_JAMRXH010000001.1, read as the reverse complement.
GCCCGCGTCGGGCTGGCGGTGCGGGTCCAGGGCCTTGACGAAGATGTCGCGGCCGTCGGCCAACCGGGCGCGGCGCAGGGTCCAGGCGTGGCTGTGACCGAGGTCGGTGACAGCCACGACAGGAACGCCGAGCAGGGTGTGCAGCCGGGTTGCCGGATCGCTCATTGCTCCGATTGTGCCCGGGTGCGCAGGAATTCGGCGGTGGCGGGGTCTGCGGGGAAGAACGATTCGATGGCCAGTTCGGCGACGGTGACGTTCATCGGGGTGCCGAAGACGGTCATGGCGCTGATGAAGGCCAGTTCGGTCTCGCCCAGGCGCAGGCGCAGGGGGACGACGGCCTGTTCGGGTTCGGGCAGGCCGGGAGGTTCCTCGCCGCCGGGGTAGCCGAGCAGTTCGCGGTGCAGGGCGGTGAGTTCGGCCGAGCCGGAGATCTCGATCTGGCGTTGCAGGCGTTCGAAGAGGTGGCCGCGCCATTCGGCGAGGTTGGCGATGCGGGAGGCCATGCCTCGCGGGTGCAGGCTCAGCCGCAGCGCGTTGACCGGCGGTGCGAGCAACTCGTCGGGGATGCCCTCGAGGAACAGGGCGACGCCCGCGTTGGCGTCGACCATGTTCCAGTTCATGTCGACAGCCAGCGCCGGGTTGGGTTCGTGGCCGACGAGGATCTGTTTCAGGGCGGTGCGCACGGGAGCCATTTGCGGGGTGTCGAGGGCGGGTTCGGCGTAGACGGGTGCGTATCCGGCGGCGAGGAGCACTCGATTGCGTTCGCGCAGCGGGATTTCCAGGTGTTCGGCGAGATGCAGGATCATCTGGCGGCTGGGTGTGGCGCGTCCGGTCTCGATGAAGCTGAGGTGGCGGGCGGAGGTTTCGGCGCGCCCGGCCAGTTCGAGCTGGCTGAGGCGGCGGTTGACCCGCCAGTGGCGAAGTAGGTCGCCCGCGTTCTGGGTTGGCACGTGGTCGATCGTAGAGAGCGGGGTGTGGGGCGACGATTACGCGCGAGGTAATGGTTCGGCGGGACCGAGCAGGTCCCAGCGGTTGCCCGCGATGTCGAGGAAGACCGCGACCCGGCCGTAGGGTTCGTCGCGGGGAGTGGTCAGGAATTCGATGCCCCGGTCGGTCAGGCGGCGATGCGCGGCATCGAAGTCGTCGACGCGCAGGAAGAAGCCGACGCGGCCCGCGGTCTGGTTTCCGACTGCGGCGCTTTGGCGTTCGCCGTCGGCGCGGGCGAGCAGGATGCCGGTGTGGGCGCCGGGTGGGCGGACGACGACCCAGCGTTTGGGGCGGCCGTCGTTGGTGTGGGCGGGTGCGTCCTGTACGAGGTCGAAGCCGAGTCGGTCGACGAAGAAGGCGATGGCGGGGTCGTAGTCGTCGACGATGAGCGTGACGAGTTCCAGATGTACCGGTTCGACGGTACCGGGAGGCAGGGCTGTCAGCCGTGGCGGTGGGCGGCGAAGGCGGCCAGGGTGGTTGGCGGGTGGCCGCCGTAGCGTTCGATGGTGGGTGTGATTTGGTAGAGGTTGGTGCCTTCGCCGAGCAGGCGGAAGATCTCCCAGAGTTTGGTGAGGTGTTCGGCGGCGTGCGGTGAGCGGTAGAAGTCGAGGGCCCAGCGGTGCCAGCGTTCGGGTGGGGTGTCGGTGTAGGTGCGGCCGAGGGTGCGGGCGGCGGCGCCGATGGGCTGGATGTCGCCGGTGAGCAGCAGCACGGGGTCGGCGGGGCGGGTGGGGTCGGTGAGCAGTCCGGCGGCGACGCGGGCGACGTCGGTGGCGGCGACCAGGGGTAGGACGGTGGTCTCGGGGCCCAGGGGCAGGGTCAGGCGGGTGCCGTCGCCGGTGTCGGCGAGTAGGGCGAGGTTTTCGTGGAAGACGGCGGCGCGCAGGTGGATTGCGCCGATGTCGGCCCAGTCGAGGATTTGTTCGGCGACCCAGTGCTGGCGCATGCGCGGGGTGAGAGCCTGTGGTCCGGCGGCGAGTTGGGAGACGGCGACGACGCGGCCGAGGCCCGCGTCGTGGGCGGCGACGGCGAATGCGCCTGCGGCGTCGAGGAGTCCGTCGATGACGGGGTAGGTGAAGTAGGCGGCGCGCACGCCGTCGAGGGCGGTGCGGTTGGTGGTGTATTCGCGTAGGTCACCGACGATGACCTCGGCGCCGAGTCGGCGCAGCGGGGCGGCGCGCTCGTCGTCGGTGTGAACCAGGGCGCGGACGGGGATGCCGCGGCCGAGGAGTTGGGCGGTGAGGTGGCGGCCCGTCGAGCCCTGTATTCCTCCGGCGGCTCCTGTGACGAGTACCGGTTGCATTGATTCACGGTACCGGGTTGGTGTTGGCTGCCAGGGTGTTTCGATGCCGGGCGGGCATAGGGGTGCGTGTTCGGGCTATTGCTGTGGCAGGACAGCGAGGAAGGGATCTGGCATGGTGTCGGATATGAAGACGATCCTGATCACGGGGGCGACATCAGGCATCGGGCTGGCGGCGGCGCGGCAAATCGCGGCGGGGGGCGAGCGGCTGGTGCTGGTGGGACGCAATCCGGAGAAGCTGGCGGCCGCGGCGGAACAGGTGCGCGCGGCCGGTGCGGCGGCGGTGGACACCTTGGAATGCGATGTGTCGTCGCAGGATTCGGTGCGCGGTTTGGCCGAGGCGGTGCTGGATCGGTACGAGCGCATCGATGTGCTGGCCAATAATGCCGGGAGCTTTTTCCTGAGCCGGTCGGAGACCGTGGACGGGGTGGAGTCGACGTTCGCGACCAATCATCTGGGTGGGTTCCTGCTGACGGAGTTGCTGCTGGATCGGGTGGTGGCCAGTGCGCCGGCGCGGATCGTGTTCACCTCTTCGGTGATGCATTACGGGGCGTCGCTGGATTTCGATGATCTGAATTTGCGGCGGGGGTATTCGGGTCAGAAGGCCTACAGCCGGTCGAAGTTGGCGAATGTGTTGTATGCGCGGGCGTTGTCGCGGCGGTTGGCGGGGACGGGGGTGACGGTGAATGCGTTTCATCCGGGGGCGGTGGCGACGGGGATCTGGAATGCCGCGCCGTGGTTCGCCAAGCCCGCGATGGAGGTGGTGAAGAAGATCTTCATGGTGTCGTCGGAGGACGGCGGGCGGCGGTTGACGTATGTGGCGACGGATCCGGATCTGGGTGCGGTGACGGGATGCTATTTCCAGAAGGATCGGGTGAAGGCGCCGTCGCGGGTGGCGCAGGACGATGCGGTGGGTGATCGTCTGGTGGCGGTGAGTGCGGAGTTGGTGGGGTTGCCCGCGCCGTCGCGGTAGTGGGGATCTGTGGTGTCGTTCAGCCGTGGTAGCGGCGGTAGACCGCGGCCGCGCCGGTGTGCAGCGGGATGCCGTCGGTGCCGATGAGTGAGCGCATATCGAGGAATTGGGTGCCCGCGGCGACGTCGGGGACGAGCCGGTCGGCGCGGGTGAGCAGTCCGTCGAGCAGGCTTGTGAGGCGGTCGGTTTCGGTGACCGCGCCGCGGAAGGTGGCGGCGGCGTGGTCGGGGATGGCGGGGCCGAGGGGGTCCAGGCGAATGGTCAACGCGGTCAGCGGGTTGCGCATGGCGTGGGCGGTGTCGGCGACGATTTGGCGTTGGGCGCGCTGGGAGTCGCGCACGGCGGCGGCGACGGCGGCGCGGCGGGTCACGTTCTCGAGGCGGGCCACCAGTTCGGCGATGCGGGGCGGTTTGATGACATAATCGTCGGCGTTGCCGCGTAATCCGCGCACGATGGAGCGTTCGTCGCTGCGGGCGGTGAGGATGACGACCGGTACGGTGCTGACCTCGCGCAGTTGCCGCAGCACCTGCAGGCCGTCGCCGTCGGGCAGGCCCAGATCGAGGATGACCGCGTCGTAACCGCGGTGGGCGATGAGCAGATCCGCGCCGCGGCGCATGCGTTTGGCCTGGTGCCCGCGCACCGTCAGGGCTGCCACCAGGGCGTCGCCCACACCGTCGTCGTCTTCGACCACTGCCAACCGCACCGCGTCAAATCTCCAGTTCGTCCGGAATGCTCCGAGCAGCGATGGTATCGCCCCGGCGGCGCGGGTGATCCAAAACGCTGGTGGCGGGCGGGTTCAGGAGGTGGGCGAGACCGCGGGCAGTTCGTCGGTGGTGGGTACCTCGGTGCCGCGCAGCGAGGCTCCGGCGGTTTCGCGCAGAAATGTCCACGCGCACAACCCGACCAGGCAGGCGGCCACGGTGTAGAACGCGGGGAACAGTGTCCAGCCGGTGCGGCCGATGACCCATTCGTTGACCAGCGGGGCGGTGCCGCCGAACGCGGCGGTGGAGACGTTGTAGGCCAGCGCCATGCCCGCGTAGCGCACCTGGGTGGGGAAGATCGCGGGGAAGGTCGCCGAAATGGTCGACAGCTGCGGCACATACAGCAGGCCCAGGACGACGAATCCGGTGATGGCCCAACCGGTGCCCTGTCCCATCAGCCAGTACATGGGCACCGCCAGCACGCCCAGCCCGAGCAGCGACACCAGCCACATCGGTCGTCGCCCGACCCGGTCGGACAGGGCCCCGGCCAGCGGCAGCACCAGCATCATCACCAGTTGCCCGACCAGCATCATGGCGGTGGTCTGTTTCTCGCCCAGGCCGATGGTCTTGTTCAGGTAGGTGGGCTGATAGGCCAGCAGCGTGTAGTTGACGACGTTGAGGGCCACGACCAGTCCGCCGAGGGTGAGCAGTTCGCGTCGGTAGTCGCGCAGCAGGGTGCGCAGCACCGCGGTGGGTCGTTGTGGGGGGCCGTCGTCGGCGATCTCGGTGAATACCGGTGATTCCGCGAGCCGGGCGCGCAGGTACCAGCCGATCAGGCCCAGCGGCACCGCGAGCAGGAACGGGATGCGCCAGCCGTAGCTGTGCATGGCGTCCTCGCTGAGGACGAGCTGGCAGGCCAGCACGACCGCCGAGCCGCCGACGAATCCGCCCAGGGTGCCGAATTCCAGGAAGCTGCCGAGGAATCCGCGGCGGCGGGCGCTGGCGCATTCGGCGATGTAGGTGGCCGCGCCGCCGTATTCGCCGCCGGTGGAGAAGCCCTGCACCACGCGCAGCGCGATCAGCAGGATCGGGGCGGCCACGCCGACGGAGGCGTGGGTGGGCAGCAGGCCGATGGCGCCGGTGGCGGCGGCCATGAGCAGAATCGTGGTGGCCAGCACCGCTTTTCGGCCGATGCGGTCGCCCAGCGGGCCCCACACCATGCCGCCGAGCGGGCGTAGCAGGAACGAGATCGCGAAGCCGAGCAGGGTGCCCAGGGTGCCGAGGCTGCCGGGGAAGAAGGCGTCGGTGAGATATCCGGCGGTGGCGGCGTAGACGCCGTAGTCGAACCATTCGGTGGCGTTGCCCATCGCGGCGGCGGCGACGGAGCGGCCCTGCGGAATCGGTTCTGGCTCGTGTTCGTCCACGCGGCTTTCCCTTCGGTTGTCCGAACCGGCCATCGTGCGGACCGGCACGGAATGGGCATGTACCCGGGCGACGTACCGGGCAAACAAGACGCGAACCGGGACGGGGGTGGGTGCGGGCGTCCCGACGTGCGGTGATAGCGTCGATTGTGATCGTCGTCACGGTGGGATTGTCCGGGTGCGGACGGGACACGGCGGCTGTGGGCGCGCCGGTGGCGATTGGGGCGGTTAGGGTGGCCGAGCGATGATGGCGTTGGTGCGGGCTGCCCCCGAGGGGGTGCGGTGACCACGACCGCCGGGCGAGCCCGCGCGCGGGTGGCGGCGTGGCTGCTGCGCGGCGCCGAGGACGACCGGTTCTCCCGTCATCCCGGGCCGATGATCAAATCCGAGCACGCCGCCTCGCAGCGGTCCTGGTGGCAGGTGATGTGCCTGACCGGCGTCGACTACTTCTCCACCCTCGGCTATCAGCCGGGTATCGCCGCGCTCGCCGCCGGGGCGCTCTCCCCGCTGGCCACGCTGGTGCTGGTCGCGCTGACGCTGTTCGGGGCGCTGCCGGTGTATCGGCGGGTGGCCGCGGAATCCCCGCACGGCGGCGGCTCGCTGGCGATGTTCGCCGCGATCCTGCCGCGCTGGACGGGCAAGCTGTTCGTGCTCGTGCTGCTCGGCTTCGCCGCCACCGACTTCGTGATCACCATGACGCTGTCGGCGGCCGACGGCGCCGCGCACATCGTGGAGAATCCGTACCTCCCCGACCCGCTGCGCGCGCATGCGCTGGCCATCACGCTGGCGCTGCTGGCGGGATTGGCGGCGATCTTCCTCAAGGGGTTCGCCGAGGCCATCGGGGTCGCGGTGGCGCTGGTCGGCAGTTACCTCGCGCTGAATCTGATCGTGGCCGTCGTCGGGCTCTATCACGTCGCCACCGCGCGCGGGCTGGTCGTGGACTGGACCCACGCCATGACCACCCAGCACGGCAGCGTCGCCGCGATGATCGGGATCTCGCTGCTGGTGTTTCCCAAGCTGGCGCTGGGACTGTCCGGATTCGAGACCGGGGTGGCGGTGATGCCGCAGATCACCAGCGCGCCCGGGGAATCCGAGGACGATCCGCGCACCCGGATCCGCGGCGCGCGGCGGCTGCTGACCACCGCGGCGTTGATCATGAGCGGTTTCCTGATCGTGTCCAGTGTCATCACCGTGGTGTTGATCCCGGAACAGGAGTTCCGCTCGGGTGGGTCGGCCAACGGGCGGGCGCTGGCGTATCTGGCCCACCGCTACCTCGGCAACGGGTTCGGCACCGTCTACGACATCGCGACCATCGCGATCCTGTGGTTCGCCGGCGCCTCGGCGATGGCTGGGCTGCTCAATCTGGTGCCGCGGTATCTGCCCCGCTACGGGATGGCGCCGGAATGGGCGCGCGCCACCCGGCCGCTGGTGCTGGTGTTCGCGGCCGTCGCGTTCGCGATCACCTGGTATTTCGATGCCGATGTCGACGCCCAGGGCGGCGCGTATGCGACCGGGGTGCTGGTGCTGATCACCTCCGCGGCCGTCGCGGTCACCCTGTCGGCGGCCGCCCGCGGCGAGCGCGGCACAACCGTCGGATTCGGTGTCGTCACCGCCGTTTTCGTCTACACCACCATCGCCAATATCGTGGAACGGCCCGAAGGTGTGCAGCTGGCGTCGCTGTTCATCGTGTCGATCATCGTGGTGTCCTTCGCCTCCCGGGCCCGGCGCGCATTCGAACTGCGCGCGATCGAGGTCCGCTTCGACGACAAGGCCGCCTGGTTGATCGACAGGATCGCCGCCAGCGGCACCATCCGGGTGGTCACCCACGACCGCGAGGCCGGGGAGATCCGCCATCCCGACGACTATCGGGAGAAGGAGGCCGAACAGCGTCTGGAAAGCCACATTCCCCGCGGCGATCCGGTGCTGTTTCTCGAGGTCATCGTCAAGGACGCCTCCGAATTCTCCACCGACCTGCACGTCACCGGGCTGGAACTGGGCTGCTACCAGGTGCTGTCGGTGGAGGCCGCCGCGGTCCCCAACTCGATCGCCGCGATCCTGCTGGCCATCCGCGATCGCACCGGGCTCAATCCGCATGTGTATTTCGAATGGACCGAAGGCAATCCGATCGTGAATCTGGTGAAGTTCCTGTTCGTGGGTGAGGGGGAGGTCGCGCCGGTGACCCGGGAGATCCTGCGGCGCGCGGTGCCCGATCCGCATCAGCGCCCGCATGTGCATGTCGACTCGTGAGCCGGCAGCGTCGTTGTGGGACAGCGTATTACGGACGGTGAGTACGGCGAGATCGCCCGATTCGCTGAATCGTTTCGCCGCGAGCGAATCGGCGACGGTCCGTAGGCGCGCTCCGGGCAGAGGAACGGCCGGGTCACGATCGGACAGCGGGGGTGCGGGTCAGCTGGCGTGGCGGACGGGGTGAATGCTGGCCAGGGCGCGCAGGACATCGGCGCGCGAGATCAGTTCGTCGTGGTCGTCGAGGTCGGTGACGGCCGCTTCGCTCCATTCGCGGATCAGCGTGGACACACCGACGCCGCGCTGCTCGGCCAGTTCCTTGATGCGCGTGTGCAAGGCCAGCGGCAACCGGATCGAGGTGGTCACCATGATGTCCTCGCCGGGCTGCAACCGCGGCGGCAGCTGTCCGGCCGGTACCGGCTCGTCGCGGAAACTCAGCCGGTCCATCAGCGCGCGCACGTCGTCGGCGCTGGTCGGGAAATCCTGCTCGCCCATCACCGGTTCTCCTGTTCCCACTTTTCGAACTCCGTCAGCTCCTGCGCGCGCATCTCGCGGGCGCCCACGATCAGCCACGTCCACTGATCGACCTGGCGCGTCACCACGATCAGCGCCCGCCCACCGGCGCTGCGGGCCCAGATCGACAACACCGTGACATTGCCGTCGTCGGCCGGTCGCGGCCAGCGCCTGGCCATGCCGAGGACCTCGCGGACCTCGTGGGGTTCGACGCCGATCAGGTGCGCCAGCGCCCAATCCGGCCATTCGAAACCCACAACCCGATAATACGCGCGTAGTAACCGCAGGTCACCGTCAGTGGGTCGGCCAGCCCGAGTCGGCGAGGATCTTGGCGGCGTCCACGGCCTGGCGCACGCCCGATTCGTAGGCCGGGGCCAGCGCGGCGGGATTGAACACGTCCGGGCCGAACGCGGCGATCGACATCGTGTCCGGGACGATCGAGACCGCGGTCGCGCCCGCGAGATCCCCGTCGGAGGGCAGATGACCGAACATGTGCGCCAGCGGTTCCACGATGACCACCAGATCCGCGCCCGCGGCCAGATGGGCGTTGATCGGGGAGCCGATGCCGCCATCGATGTAATGGCCGCCCGCGATCGGCACCGGCGCGAACATCCCCGGCACCGCGGTGCTCGCGGCCACCGCCTGCGCCAGCGACGCCTCGTCGGCGCGGGTCCACCCGCGCAGCCGGCCACTGGCCACCTCGACCGCGGTGATCACCAGATCCCGCCGCGGCCACTGCGTCATCCCCAGCATCGCTTCCATCCGGGCCACCTGCTCCCCCGCGTCCCCGGCCCGGGCCGCCATCGCCAGCTCCCCCACCTTGCGTCGCGCCGCCGCCAGATCCAGCCCCGGCTCCCGCAGCGGCGCGAATACCGCCATATCCATGGCCACCGCGGGCTCGGACGCGGTGGCCGCGCCCAGGGTCAGCACCGCGACCGGGTCACCGCCATCGGCGAGCACCGCCGCCACGATCGCCCCCGCCGAGGTGCCCACCAACCGATCCGCCGCCCCCAGATCCACCCCCTGCCGCCGCAACTCCCCCGCCAGCCCGGCCAGCCAGGCCACCCCCACCGGCCCACCACCACCCAGCACGAGTGCGATCCGGGAAACCTTGGGCGACAGCGGCTCCGACATGATCACCACCCTACCCATGCCGAGCAGACGCCCCGGTCTCACTCACGATGCCGGGCAGCCGCAGCGATGACCCGCAGAGTGCCGGTGTGGTCGACTTCGAACCAAAACTCGATCTCGGGGGCACGACGATGACCGGGAAAGTCGATGGCCCGCTCGTCGTCTTCGGTCTTGAACTTCACCATCACGTAGTTGTCGCGCACGGGGAGGTTTCTCGCGCTGCGCAGCGCCTCGGACAGCCGAGCGGTGAGCTCGTCGGCCGGGATGCCGACTTCGCCGGCGAATGCGGCCAATTGGTCACCGTCGACGGCCGCAGTCAGCTGAGCGGGGGTGACCGGGTGGTTCGGGTCGGCCGCGTCCCCGAGCGACGTGCGGCGAAGTCTGGTCAGGTCGATGTCGAGGTGAACGCGGTCCTCGCTGTGATCGTCGGGGTCCATCAATACCTCCCGTGGTCGATGCGCGCACGTCTGTCCGGACTACCACCGGCAGGTGTCGCCAAACAGACCGACCGCTGGGGCGCGGACCGCTGCGACACGTCCGCGCGGTCGCGAAGGATGGCCGACGCCAGCCGGGCGGGCCGAATCGGTACGCGGTCACGCGGCCGAATCGTGTTGTCACCAGCCGGGTTTCGGCGACGGGCGGCAGCAATCGCATTCCGGCGCGGTAGGCGGCCGCGAAACGTGCTCTGCCGGTGACTGTTCGGAAGCAGCCGATCCCTTTCGGTTGCGGCGCAACGGGTGCGCATTCCGGCAACTCCCCACCGCTGATCACCGCCGCAGTGTACGCCGACGAACCGCCGCGTCCGAGCGTCGCGCTGGTTCTCACGACGCGCACCGACCCGATCGAAGGCCTCACAGCCAACTAGTGGGTGAACGCTGCGACCCGTTCCCGGTTCACCGCGAATCGGGTTGGGGTGAACCGAGCCGCGCATCGGACGTTCCCGCCAACCGGACCGCGGCTCGGTTGAGCATCGCACGAACGACGAACGGATGAATGCGCCGGATCAGGGCGAAGTAGGCCCGACCGCGGCGGTTGTGCAGGTGGACGAGCCCGGTCAGGACGATCCGTCCCGGCTCGCGCCGCACCGAGGTGCGGAAGTCCAGGTGGCCCGCGTCGGCGCCGAGGAGCACTTCGTCGTCGTTGTCGGCGAGCACGGCGAAGGCGTCGGGGGTGCCTCGATCGATTCCCGCGAGTGCGACCAGGCGCTCACGCACCGCCATGAGCGCGCCGACCCACGGTGGTAGATCGTCGAAGATCGCGCGCGCCCAGACTTTCGGGTCGTCGGGTGTCTCCCGGCGGCGCTCGATCGCGAAGGCGTCGCAGTGGTCGACGCGGCCGAGCGCGCCAGCGGTCAGATCGGTCGGCGAGACCGCCACCGCGCGGGCGCGCGGGCGCTCGAACCGGCGCAGCACCCGCGCGTAGGCCGACGGGACGGCCCGGCTCGGGGGCGGCGCACCGACCGCGGCCTGCAGGCGGTCCAGCAACTCCTCGAGGACCGCGTCGTGCGCCGCTCGGATCGCGGCATGCCAGCCGAGCCAGGCCACCACGGTGGCCTCGGCCTCGACCTCGTGCCGCACCCGTGCGCGCCGCGGGGCGAGTGAGGTCACGGTGAACGTGTGGATCCCGGTGATACCCATGCCGCTCGGGAACGTGATCTCCAGCAGCCGACCGGGCTCGTAGGCGCTGATCGTGCCGTGCGTGCCGCTCGCGCCCACCGCGACGGGCCCGTCGAACCGCATCGGTGCCCACCGCGGCGGGTAGAGCACGTCACCGGGCTGGCCGAGCGTGGCCAACAGCGGCGCGATGTCCGCGGGGTCGGCGTGGACGACCCGCTCGTGGATGTTGTGGATTCGCATGCCCTCTCCTTCCATACGCCACCGTATGGTTTGCCATACGGTACCGTACGGAGATGCCGCAGCGACAGCGTCTCTCCGCCGCCGATTGGACCTCCGCCGCGCTCGAGGCATTGGCCGACGGCGGGCTCGCCGCCGTCGCCGTCGAGCCGATCGCCGCCCGCCTGGGCACGACGAAAGGCAGTTTCTACTGGCACTTCCCGGGTCGCGACGCGCTCGTCACCGCCGCGCTGGAACTGTGGGAGCGCGTCGACACCGAGGAAGTCATCGCGGAGATCGACGCGCAACCGCCGGGGCTGCCCCGGCTGCGGGCACTGATCGTCGGGGCGGTCGAGGGCCGCACCGGCGACGCGGCGCGCGCGGAACTGGCGCTGCTGGCCACCGCGCGCCATCCGCTCGTTGCCCCGGTGCTGGCACGGGTCACCAGGCGACGCCTCGACTATCTGGCCGAGCAGTTCGCCGAGCTCGGCTTTCCGCCGGAGGAGGCGGCGCGGCGCGCACAACTCGCCTACACCAGCTACCTCGGAATCGCCCAGCTCGCCCACGCCACACCGGACGAGGCCGATCTCTCCCCCGCCTACCTCGACACCATGCTCCGAACGCTCACCGCATCCCCGTGACCGCGGCGCCGCACCGGCAGCCGCGAGCATTCACGAGATCGCTTGGCGACCAAGGCAACCCTGGTTGCAGAGCAGCGACGGCGGGCAGCCCGTCCAGGCGTCGACGGCGATATTGCGCAGACCTTCGCGTCGATCCCCACCACCCGGATGGCCGGCGAACCCGAGGGTGCTGAAGCGCCTGCACGCCGGTGCAGAGGAGATCGATCGCCTCAGCGTCCCTTCCACACCGGTGCCCGCTTCTGCGCGAACGCCAGCACCCCCTCCGCGGCGTCCTCCGACGACAGTGCCGCCGCGGCCGCCTCGCCCTGGCGGATGAACGATTCGGCGCTCGACCAGTCGGGGCAGGAGTCGATGATGGTTTTGCTCGCCGCGATGCTCAGCGGGGCGTTGACCGCGATGCGCTGGGCCAGCTCCAGGGCCGCGTCCAGGGCCCGGCCCGGATCGACCACCTGGTTGACCAGACCGAGTTCGGCGGCGCGGGTGGCGGTGACGGGGTCGCCGGTCAGGGCCAGTTCCATGGCGATCGCGCGTGGCAGTCGCTGCGCCAGCCGCAGCACACCGCCGCCGACGGCGACCAGGCCGCGTTTGACCTCCGGGATGCCGAAGCTCGAATCTCGCGCCGCGACCACCAGATCCGCCGACAACGCCAGCTCGCATCCGCCCGCCAGCGCGGGGCCCTCCACCGCGGCGATCAGCGGTTTGACCGGCGGGCGCGCGGCGATGCCGAGCGGGCCGCGCCCCTCGGTCATCGGTACCTCCCCGCGCGCGGCCGCCTTGAGGTCCATGCCCGCGCTGAAATACCCGCCCGCGCCGGTGATGATCGCCACCTGCGCCGCCGCGTCGGCCTCGAACGCGTCCAGTGCCCGCTCGATGCCCAGGGCCGCGGCCAGGTTGATGGCGTTGCGCACCTGCGGCCGGTTCACGGTGATGATCGTGACCGGGCCGCGGCGCTCCACCAGCACCGGCGGCTCCGGCGGGGCCGGTAACGGCACCGGCGTCGCACCGTCGATCCGGACGCCCTCCCCCGAGACCGTGACCGGCAGGCCCAGCAGATCCCGCTCGAGGCAGGCGGTGATGGTCTCGGAGTCGGTGGCGCGCACCAGGTTTCGCTCGCCGGAGGGGGTGATCAGGCTCAGCACCGCCGCCTCGGGGACCTCCTCGCGGGTGTAGGCGACGGTGTAGGCCTCCACCACCGCCGGACCCTCGGCGCCGCTGCGCGCCGGGCGGGCCGGGGGATGGTCGATCACCGGGGTCAGATGCCGATACGGCTGCCGTGGTGGGTGGGTGGAATAGACGCCGAGGGCGTGCTTGGTGACATACCAGCCCAGCGACGTGGACAGCCCGTAGCTGCCCGGGTCCGCACGCAGCCGCCGCACCAGCGTGGCCACCGCATGCCCGCCGTAGTTGTTGCCCGGGCCGCCGCCGAAGGTGAGTCCGCCGGTCACCGACAGCGGGCGCGCGGGATCGTCGGTGGGTAAACCCAATTCGCGGGCCGCGATCTGCACCGCCACCGGGAAGCACGCGTACAGGTCCACATGCGCCAGCTCCGCGGCGGTGATGCCCGCATGCGCCAGCGCGGCGGCGCCGAGGGTGCGGATCGCCGGGGAGGCGGCCAGCTCGGCGCGTTCGCTGGTGAACCACTCGTCGTGGCCGGAGGCGCCCGCGTGCAGGAATACCCAGCGGTCCTGGGCGATTCCGGCGGCCTCGGCGGCCGCGGCGCTGCACACCACGATGCCGCTGGCCATGTCCACGCTCAGGTTGGCGCATTCGAGTTTGGTGTAGGGGGTGGACACCATGCGGTTGTCCGCCGACACCGCCGCGATCTGCGCGGCGCTCAGTTGTTCGGGCTGCCAGGCATATTCGTTGCCCGCCGCGACCGCCGACAGCCGCGACCACAGCTCGGCGATCGCGGTCGCGTGCTCGGCCACACCGCGCCCGAGCCGATGCCGATTGGCCGATTCCAGCAGCGCGTACATGTTGATCGGGGCGATCAGCCCGGCGGCGGTCTCGGCGGCATTGTTGGCCGGGCGATCGATGCCGACGGTGCGGGTCGGCGCGACCGCGCCGTCCTGCACCGGCCACCCCGGCTCACGGCCCGCGCGCTGCGCCGCGGCCTGGGTGGCGCCCGCTTCCGCGCCGGTGACCAGCACGATCTCGTAGTCACCGGCGGCGATCGCGGCGGCGGCCTCGTTGATCACCAGCTGCCCGCCGTCGCCGCCGAAGGGACTGGACTGCACCGTGTCCACCCGCTCGGCGCCGACCCGCTCGGCCACCGCCGCCCCCAGATCCCGGTACTGCCAGGACGTGCATGCCACCGCGAACACCGCCTGCGCCCGCCGCAGCAGCGGCGCTCCCGGCCCGGCGTCCTCGGCCGCGCGGCGCAACGCCCGCGCCGCCAGCTCGGCCGGGTCCGCGTCCGGATCCGGGGTGCGGCCGACGAATTGACCCACACCGACCAGCACCGGGGTCCGCGGATCCAGCTCCCGCCCCGACGCCCGGTGATACACCGGCTCGCGCGCCACCCGCGGGCGCAGCGGGCCCGCCGCGGCGATCGCCCCCGGCAGCCGGGCCAGCGACTGGGTCATCGCGTCACCGAGGCTGCGCGTCACCGATCCGCCCAGCGGACCCTCGATCGGCGGACCCGCCACCCCCGCGTCGAAGGACACCAGCGTGCCGGATCCGGTGTCCGACACCGTGATCCAATACCCCAGCCGCACCTGCTGCGGGGCCTGGCCGTGCAGCTCGAAGCCGTGCTCGCCGACCGCGGCCACCCGCCAGCGGATATCCACCGGCAATCCCATCACCTGGGCCTGCTGGGTGAATTCGAGGCCGGGTCGCACCGCGCCCGGCGGCGCACCACGCCAACCGGAATGCAGGGTGAACCACTCGCCGAGCCGGTCCAGATCGCACAGATACGCCCACACCGCCTCGACCGGGGCCGCCATCGCCTGCTCGGCGTGCGCGGATTTGGCGAACTCGGCCAAGCCGGGCGGCAGCTCACGCGCGGGCGCGGGCGAGGGCGCTGCCCCGGCGCCCAGCAGGCCCGCCACCAGGTCGCGGGCAATGCGCGGATCCTTGCGCACCGCGTCCACCAGCGCCGCTCCCGCGCGAACCTGCTTGCGCGCGGCGCGAATTCGATCGAAGCCCGGCACAGCCGACACGATCCCACCTCCTCCTCGAGTGTGAGACCATTACAGGGGCAATAGTCTCACCACGTCAAGGGTCGCGCGGAAGGAGCAGCCATGACCAGACCCGGCACTCCACTGCCCAAACTGCTGCGCCGCGCCGCCGGACGCGCGCTGGGCGGGGTCCGCCCCGACCCCAGCGACACCGACGCCGCCATCCTCGACGCCGCGGTCGCGGTGCTGGCCCGCCGCGGCACCCGCGCGGCCACCATGACCGAGGTCGCCGCGGCGGCCGGGGTCGGGCGCGCCACGCTGTTCCGCCGCTTCGCCGGTAAGGACGAACTGTTCGAGGCCGCCCTCACCCGCGAGATCACCGCCCTGCTCGATGCCCTCGCCGCCCGCCTGGCCACCATCGACGACCCCGCCGAACAGGTCGCCGCGGGATTCGCCCTGTGCCTGACCCTGCATCGCCATCCCCTGCTGGCCGCCGAAACCCCGCACCGGGGCGACCTGCTCGCCGCCCTGACCCACGGTGACCCCGCCCCCATCGCCCTCGCGCACGCCCGCGTCCGCGCGCACATCGCGCACGCGCAATCGACCCACCGGCTGCCCCCGGGCGACCCCGACGCCCAGGCCGACGCCCTCATCCATGTCACCCTCGGCTATCTGCTGACCCCCAGCCTCGCGGTCGATCTCGGCGAACCCGCCGACGTCGACCATCTCGCCCGCGTGGCCATCGCGCCGATTCTCACCGGCCCGCCGTCGCGCTGAACTGGTGCGCCGCAGGGGATGTCGGATGGCTGCCCACTCGCCGTTCGCCACGGGCGCCTACCCGACGGTGGGCCGGGTCGCGCACACCGAACTCTGGGCGCGCGGGTCACACATCGGCCGTTCGCTCACTCGGTGACGCCGAACCCACTGGGTCGGACAGCAGTTCACGCGCCAGCGCTTCGGTCCACCAGTCTTCCACGCGCTGCGGTGACCAGCCCCGTTCGACGGTGAGGGTGACGTAGACGTCGATGTTGCACAGGGCGGCGTAGATGTCCACGGCGGTGGCCACATCCAGACCGGGGCGCAGGGTGTGGGCGGGCCAGGTGGACAGGAC
Source organism: Nocardia sp. CDC159 (assembly GCF_023740735.1). Lineage (GTDB taxonomy): Bacteria > Actinomycetota > Actinomycetes > Mycobacteriales > Mycobacteriaceae > Nocardia > Nocardia pulmonis. The sequence goes on along the minus strand of NZ_JAMRXH010000001.1, from coordinate 164,559 downwards.
CTGGACGCGGGTGCGGTCGCCCAACACTCGGCCGCGCTCGTAGACCGCGGCCAGCTCGGGTTCGCCGCGTCCCGCCTCGCGGATCAGGGTCAGCAGGTCGCCGGAGCGTTCGAACAGGCGGCGGTCGTAGGCGGCCATCGCGGCCAGGTGACGACGCGGGTCGGCGGTCGCTTCCAGTTCGGCGAGCTGCCGGGCCGGGTCGGCGGCCAGGTCCGCGGCATCGGCCAGCGCCTGCACCAGGCCCTTCTTGTTCTCGTACGCCGCGTACACCGTCGGCACCGATACCCCGGCCGCGCGCGCCACATCGCGCACCGTGGTCGCCGCCCAACCCTTGGCGACGAAGAGCTCGCGGGCGGCCACGGCGATGTCGGCGTGCGTCTGCTGGGCCTGGGCCAGTCTGCGCATCGAGTCGTAGCGGCGGCGGGGAGTCGTCGAATCAGTCATTGCCCCCAGAGACTATCAGACCTATATTCATTAGAGGTTGCGTAAATCCAATTTGGGGAGGAAGCCATGACCTTCACCGCGCTGGCGGGGTGGGCCGGAATCGGATTCGTGGTGCTGGCGATCGCCATCAATGCCGCCTACCTGCGCGGCAGGTTGCCGATGCCGGTGGGTGCGGGCAGTTTCGACGAGGTCGTGGCCGCGTTCGCCGCGGCCGCCGACGCACTGCGGAAGCCATCGGTGGCCGCCCCGGCCGGATGGTTGTGCACCACGGTGTTCGCGGCGGGCATGCTGTCGGTGCTGTGGCACGGCGAGACCGACGCCGCGGCGTGGGCGCTGGTCGGCTTCGCGGGCGTGCTCATGCAGAACGCCACCTTCACCGTCGTCGAGGCTTTGCGCTTCGGCCTGGCCGCGGCCGCCCGCCGCGACCGCGACTCGGTCGCGGGCCTATGGGGTACGACCACGGTGCTGTTCGGCCTCAACCAGACCTTCCTGGCCCTGGCCCTTCTGGGCTTCACCGCTGCGGGCGCCCACACCGGCTTCCTGCCGACCTGGCACGCCATCCTCGGATACCTCAGCGCCGCACTACTTTTCGCCTCGGCATCACTGAGCCCCTACAACGCCGACGGCCGAAGCACACTCGCCCCGATCGGCCTGGTCGGCTGGCTCGGCTGGGCGAGCTGGATCATCGCCAGCGGCGTCGCCCTGATCGGGTACTGACCCCCCGCGGTGGACGCGGGTCCCGATATCGACAGACCCACCCGCTCCACCGCGCACATCCGACTGCGAGATCTGCAGTTGCCGAGCGATCGCCATCGGCCGCAATGTCGAAGAAGCCGAAGTCCATGTTTGACAACACATCTGCGCGATAACCCGAACAGAAGCGAAGAGTCGACCCTTGGAGGTGCCGATGAACCACACGAGTCACCGCAGCGACGGCGTCCACCTCGAGATCGATCTGACCAAACTTCCCCAAGCATCATCCTGGGCCGCCGACGACCCGAGCGCACCGGTCACCCCCGCTCAGCTGGCCGAAGCCATCGACAGTGAACGACTAGCAGAATTCGCGGCCGAGGTCGGCATCCCGGCCGACACGATCACCGCTCACCTGTCCGAAACACTGCCCGAAGTCCTCGAGCACGCCACTTCGGACCCATCGGCACCCCGTACCCGGCGCATCGGACCACCCACAAAACCCCTCGATATCGAGTTCACCTTCTACACCGATAGTCCGCGCGGGGATGCCCGCACCGGCGTGACGGTGGGCGTCGACGCGGCGCGATAGGCGCAGAGACTCTTCCGCTCTTCTCGAACGGCGCCGCAGCACATCACGTCACAGGTCGGGATTCCCGGAGCCGCATGGGGTTGTTGTGCGCCGTAGGCGGTGTGACTGTCCGGTACCTGTCCAGCAGCGGACGGTTGGCCAAGCGTCCGCTATGTCGACGCATTCATGCCGATTATCGCGCGTTCGACCGGCCCGCCGGCATGCGGGTCCAGAAGTCGGCCGAACACATCGCGGTATTGTCTTTGGCCATCAACGGGTTTCGATGTTCATGCCTGCGAAGACAAGTGTGGAATTGAGGGCCAGGCTCTTGTGGGGGATGCCGGGTTCGATGGCGCTGACCTCGTTCAGGCGGGTGAGGTGGGCCGGGTCTAATTCGACATCGAGAGCGCCGAGGTTGTCTTCGAGCTGGGCCGGGGTGCGGGCGCCGATCAGCGGCGCCGTTATATCGGGGTTGTGCAGGATCCAGGCGAGAGCGACCTGCGAGGGCGTCTTGTTCAGTTGGGCGGCCACCTCTTTCACCACATCGGCGATCGCCAGGCCGCGCTCGCTGAGCGAGCCGAAAGCGGCGGCCAGGCTCTTGCGCGAGCCCGACGTCGCGGAGGCCACCACTTCGGCGTCCAGGTCGGTGCGGCTGTATTTGCCGGTGAGCACGCCACCGCCCAGTGGTGACCAGGGCACCACGCCCAGTCCCATCGCGCGGGCCATCGGGATCAGGTCGCGCTCGCCGGTCCGCTCGATCAGGTTGTACTCGATCTGCAAGGCCACCAGCGGCGACCACCCACGCAGGTCGCCGAGGGTCTGCATGCGTGAGATCTGCCAGGCCGGGGTGTTGCAGATCGCGACGTAGAGCACCTTGCCCTGGCGGACCAGATCGTCCATGCCGCGTAGGATTTCCTCGACCGGGGTGGTGAAGTCCCACACGTGGAGATAGAGCAGGTCGATGTAGTCGGTGTTCAGGTTCCGCAGGCTCGTCTCGACCGAGGCGATCAGGTTTTTCCGGTGATCGCCCACCGAATTCGGATCGCCCGGCCGCCGCGCCATCCCGTATTTCGTTGCCAATACCATGCTTTCGCGGTTGTCACGGGTGAACTCGCCCAGCAGCTGCTCCGCCCCTTCGTAGGTGGTGGCAGAGTCGATGAAGTTGCCGCCGCGCTCGACGTAGGTGTCGAACAGCTTGCGGGCGTCGTCGTTGTCGGCGCCCCACCCCGGGCCAGCGCCGAAGGTGCCGGTGCCCAGACCCAGCGGCGAAACCCGCAGCCCGGAACGGCCCAGCAGGCGATAGGTGTCCAGTGTCAGAGACATGATTTCCTCCTCAACTCGGGTCGGCAAAGGCTTCCGCGGCGTGCTGGGTATCGAAGTACTCGTGGACGCTGTGGATCTTGCCGTCGCGGATCTGGAACAGGTGGTGCAGGGGGGTGTTGTAGATCTTGCCGTTGGCGAGCTTGCCGTAGCTTTCGCCCTCCACGGCGACACGGTCGTCTTCGGCTGTGAAAGTGGTTGGGGTGAAAGCGATTCCATCAGGCGCGGCGTCGCGCAACCCGTGCAGTGCCGCCACCAGCTCGGCCTTCGGGTGGGTGCCCGCACCCGGCATGCGGGTCGGATCACCGGGCACCACCTGGACCGCATCGTCGGCCAACAAGTCAGCCGCCTCATCGACGCGGCCGCCGGAGACGAGCTCGAAATAGCGTCGAACCACCTGCTTGTTCTCTTCGGCTGTCATGGAAACGACCTCCATGGTTCTGAACTGTCTCCGGCATGTCCGGAGAAGCGTTTCTGGAAATCAAACTCCCAACCGGCGAAAACCACAGCCTGGTGTTGGGTGTCGTTGTATTCGCGCACGCCGCGTATTTCGCCGTGGCGGATCTGGAACGAGGTTTTGCGGCCGGGTCACCGGGGGCAGCGTCCGCGTCACATCGTCGGCCACCCGGTCCAATGGCCGGCGCGACGTCCTTGTCGTGTGCACCTGTCATGGGGGCCTTCTCCTTGTGCGTGACCCCGTCCCTGCACCGTTTGTGAACCGTCCCTGGGCGGTCCGAGGCTTCATTGCGATTGCCGCGGTGATGGTTTGACGACGGTGAACTTGAATGGTCCGCCTTCGGCGGCGGCGTGGTCGATGGCCTTGTCGATGTCATCGAGAGCGAATTCGCTGATGTCGAACTGGTCGAGATCGAACAGGCCGGAGCGGGTGAGGGCGATCAGGCCGACGTTGGCCTCGCGCGGGTACATCAACTGGCCGCGCACGGTGATGTTGTTGGTCACGAACCAGTTCCAGTAGGGCAGGGACAGATCCTCCCCGCCCAGCGAGCCGACCCCGCCCATGAGGATCACCCGGCCTCCCGGGCGCACGGTCATGATGGCGGTGCGTACCGCGGTCGCCGGGGCGGACGGTGAGAGCATGTCGAACACCACGTCGATCGGTCCAGGCGCGGCGCGGCGCATCCGTTCGCGGTCCTCGTCCTCCTGTCCGGACAGCTCAACGGTGCGGACTCGGGAACCGAAGCGTCGCTCGAGTTCGGTCAACACTTTCTGATTGCGGCCCGGCGCGACGACGCACCCGGCGCCCATCGCGATCGCGAGGGAAACCGCCGCACTGCCGTAGTTGCCGGTCGCGCCGCTGATCAAGATCGTTTCCCCGGCTTTCAGGTCGGCCGCGAGCAGGCCGCCGTAGGGGGTTGCGCAGTTGTTCACCGCCACCCATTTACCAACGTCGGCAGGGTCGATCGGGCCGATCGGGTAGGCGTTCTCGGTCGGGATCAGCAACTGCTCGGCGTAGGAGCCGTTGCCGAAATACCGCATCAGCGGCAACGCACTCTCGCCATTGGCGGTCCCGCCCTGCAGATAGATGTCCGGACTGCGCACATCATCACGCGAGCGGACGGTCGGATCGCACCACACCCAGTCCCCCAGCGACAGTCGGGTCGCGTCCGGTCCGAGGGCACGTACCCGGCCCACCGCCAAGCCGCCGGGCACCACCGGCAGGTCGAGCAGGTAATTGTCTCGCTCGCCGCTGAGAATCGCACCCATGTGCACCGGCACACCGGCCGCGGCCACATCCACGATCACCTCACCGGTCCCCAGCGCCGGATCGGGCACGTTCTCCACCGACAACGGCGAGCCGAATTCCTTCAACAGCACAGCCTTCATGGTGTTTCCGCTCCTCTCGTCTCGACCGGTCCCCGCCCGGGAACGTTGGTTCTTCAGAGCTGGCAATCATGGGCATTCTCTGCTTAGAGGCAAAATTTCAGCGATCTGCGGGAGTAGCTCCCAAATCGGGGCACAACAGTAGTGTACAAACAACTTGTACAAACGTACATGGATGTGATGGAGGAGACAGTGAACGATCAGCAACCGGCGCGGCGGCGGAAGCCCTCCCGGCGGCGCGACCAGCTGGCCGCGGCGGGAGAGCAGGTCATCGCCGAACGCGGCCTGGAGGGACTGACCCACCGCGCCGTCGCCGAGACCGCTGGAGTGCCGCTGGGCTCGACCACCTATTACTTCGCCGACCGTGACGATCTCATCGCCGTGGTCCTGGCACGCGCGATCGACGACCACGCCGACTATCTGCGGGCCTGGTCCGAGCAACACGCAGGCGACACCCTCGAACAGGTCATCGCCGCCCTGGTCGACACCGTCGCGGCTCGCCTCGCCGACCACCGTCGACACAGCATCGTGCAACTCGAGCTGATCATGGCCGCCCTACGCAGGCCCGACCTCCAACCGATGGCACAACGCTTCTACGACCAGGCAATCGACTCGCTGACCCCCCACTTCACCGATCCGACCACCGCCACCACGGCCGTCAGCGTCATCACCGGCTATATCCTGCACGGACTCATCCGCCCCAACCCACCCGACCGCGACGAGATCACGGCAGTACTGCACTGCGCTTTCGGCCTCCCCGCACCGGCGAACAACCAACACGCCCATGAGAAGTCGCAAACGCCGTAGGCCGAACACGAAGGTGCCCAAGCAGTCTCCGGAACGAGCAGATACTCCCAGACCACGGCTTCGACCAGAATGTCCGCCAATGCCGCGTTCCGTGCGTTACCGAGGTGGCATGGAAGCCGGATCGACCCGTTCCGCTCCGCCCACTTCTGCGACCACACAGAGATAGAAGAGCACGTCGGGGAGCGACTGATTAGGGAGCGATCGGCCCAGTCGCCTGGGCGAGTTCCCGCTCGACGGTTGCCAAGTCCGCGGACCGATCCCGTGCGACGGTTCGTCCCGCCGTCGCAGCCTGAGGCTGGTCGCTCGGGTCGGTAATCTCTGTCCGGTGATCGACCCTACCGACCTGATGCGGATGCATCTGGTCCATCCAGACCAGCCTTTCCCACCTGTCGAGCTGGCGGATCCGTCCGGGCTGGTCGCTTTCGGCGGGGATCTGTCACCAGAGCGGCTGTTGGGCGCCTATTCCGCGGGAATCTTTCCCTGGTACAACCCCGGCGAAACGATCCACTGGTACTGCCCGGACCCGCGGAGCATTCTGGTGCCGACCGACCTGCGGGTGACCAAGTCCTATCGCCGATCTGTTGCCAAGGCCGACTACGCGGTGACCATGGATCGCGCCTTCGCCGAGGTCATATCGAATTGCGCCGGACCGCGCGACAAGGCGGCCGGAACCTGGATCGGCTCCGACATGCTGGCGGCCTACCTGCGGCTGCACCACCTCGGTCAGGCGCACTCAGTCGAGGTGTGGCGCGACGGCGACCTTGTCGGCGGCCTCTACGGCGTCGCATGCGGTCGTTCCTTCGCCGGCGAGTCCATGTTCTCCCGCGCCCGGGACACCTCCAAGGTCGCGCTGTATTGGCTCTGCGCCCAACTGGCCGCCTGGGATTTCGCCCTCATCGACTGCCAGGTCACCTCCGGCCACCTCACCTCTCTCGGCGCCATCGACCTCCCCCGTGCGGACTACCTGCACCTACACACCCAGGCCGCCGCCCGTCCCGGCCTCCCCGGCCCCTGGCAGTTCGAAATCCCGGTCCCCAACTCCCCCCACCATCTCCCGGCGTGAATGGATCACCGAGGCGATAGGTCGGCAACATCATGGATCGACGGGCCGGATTCGCGTTGCCACGGCCCGCATCGCGCCTCGATCGACAGCCTCGTCTCGACGTCGATGCGCCGGACCCGGCACCAAGGGACTACTACCAACGGACCCTTGGCTCCCCGGGCCGACAACGGCAATGCTGAATCGGGGGTGCGGATCGCCGGGCGAACCGCGCACCCGCCAGCTGTCCCGACGAGAAGGCCGTCCGCCCGGCGACGCTACAACCGGATACCCAGCAGCGCGTCGACCGCGTCGACCACCAGCCCCGGCGCCGAACGATCCGGTCCGCCGTACTCGAGCGCCTGGGCGGCCCAATTGTCCACCGCCGCCAGCGCTTTGGCGGTGTCCAGATCGTCGGCCAGATGCTGGCGCAACCGGGCCACGGTGTCGTCGGCGGCCGGGGCCGACTCGAGCGCCGCGGCCTGACGCCAGCGCGCCAGCCGGGTCTGGGCCTCGGTGAGCACGGCGTCGGTCCACTCGCGGTCCTGGCGGTAGTGCCCCGCGAACAGGCCCAGCCGCACCGCCGCCGGATCCACCCCGGACGCGCGCAGCTTCGACACGAACACCAGATTGCCGCGCGATTTGGACATCTTCTCCCCGTCCAGCCCGATCAGCCCGGCGTGCACATAGTGGCGGGCGAAGCGTCGATGTGCCACCAGGGCCTCGGCGTGGGCGGCGGAATACTCGTGATGGGGGTAGATCAGATCGCTGCCGCCGCCCTGGATGTCGAACTCCGGGCCGATGCGGTTCAACGCGATCGCCGCACACTCGATATGCCAGCCCGGCCGACCCGCGCCGAAGGGGGCGGGCCACGACGGCTCATCCGGGCGCGCCGCCCGCCACAGCAGCGCATCGATCGGATCGCGCTTACCCGGCCGGTCCGGATCGCCGCCGCGCTCGGCGAACAACCGCTCCATCGTGGCCCGGTCGTACCCGGACTCGTAGCCGAACTGCTCGGTGGCGTCGTGGCGGAAATAGATATCGGGAAACTCCGCGTCGTCGACCACGTATGCCGCACCGCAGGCCAGCAGCTTGTCCACCAGCTCCACGACCTCATTGACCGACTCCACCGCGCCCACGTAATCGCGCGGCGGCAGCACCCGCAGCGCCGCCATGTCCTCGCGATACAGCGCGATCTCCCGCGCGCCCAGATCCCGCCAGTCCAACCCGTCGCGCGCGGCCCGCTCGAACAGCGGATCGTCGACATCGGTCACGTTCTGCACGTAGTGCACCCGATGCCCGCCGTCGCGCAGCACCCGGTTGACCAGATCGAAGGTGAGGTAGGTCGCGGCGTGGCCGAGATGAGTGGCGTCGTAGGGGGTGATGCCACAGACGTAGACGGTGGCGGTGGCGCCGGGGGTCACCGGGCGCACCTGCCGATCGGCGGTGTCGTACAACCGCAACGGCGGTCCGGATCCGGGGACGGTCGGGACAGCTATTTCGGACCAGGACTGCATGATTCGAGGGTAAAGGTCAGATCGAGACCCGGCCCGCCCGCCCCCGTCCACCGGTGGCCCACGCCACCACCGTGGCCGTGCACGACCTGCATTTCGGCAGCGTGTGCCGGAAAGTCAACAATTGCAATCTTGCGGCACCGTATCGATGCCCGGCAGACGGACTCAGAACGCGGGCCAGGGGATCGGGCGCGCCGACACCGGCAGCGGCAGCACCGGATCGTCCAGCAGCGCCCGCCCGCGCGCGGCCAGCGCCTCGATCTCCTCGTCGGTGATGTGGCCGGCCAGCGCGTCGCCGGTCTCCCCGGGCAACGCCTTGACGAATTCCGCGATATCGGTGAGCAACTCCTCGCCCACCGGCTCACCCGCCCAGCCCCACAGCACCGTGCGCAACTTCGGCTCGGCGTGCAGGCAGATGCCGTGATCGACACCGTAGACCCCGCCGTCGGCACCCGCCAGCGCGTGCCCGCCCTTGCGGTCGGCGTTGTTGAGCACCACATCCAACACCGCCATCCGCCGCAGCCGCGGGTCGTCGGCATGCACCAGTGAGACCTCCGCGCCGGTGCCGTCCACCGCGCGCAACACCTCCCGGAAACCCGGCGGCACCGCCCCGATCGGCACCAGATCCACCAGATCCAGCCGCCCGCCCACGTCCGGATCGGCCGACTCCACCCAGCGCTGCACCATCCCCGGGCCCAGCGGGCCCTCCCGCAGAATCGTCTCCGGGATCACCGACCAGCCCAGTGCGGCCGACACCAGATACGAGGCCACCTCGCGCCCGGCCAGGGTGCCGTCGGGAAAATCCCACAGCGGCCGCTCCCCGCGCACCGGCTTGTACACCACCCGCGCGTCGGTGCCGTCGAGCTCGCACACCAGGGTGAGATTGCTGGCGGTGGTGACCCGGCCGATCACCGACAGCTCACCGGTATAGAACGGGTCGCCGTCGGTGCTCACGCGTTCAGTCCTCCTCCAGATCGGCCGCGCCGAAGATGTCGCCGCGCTTGTAGCCGTTGGTGCGCACACACATGTGCCCCTTCACCGACAGCGGCTCCCCGCACAGCGGGCATGGCGGGCGCCCGGCGGCGATCACCTTCGCCGACCGTAACGCGAACTCCCGCGCCTGCACCGGGGTCAAGAACACCCGCACCGCGTCCGGGCCCTCCTCGGTGTCGTCGAGCACCACCGACTCGTCGACCTCGGTCTCGGTGATCGCCAGCAGCTCCACCACCACCGCGCCCGCGTCCGCGTCCCAGCCCAAACCCATTGTGCCGACCCGAAATTCGGCGTCGATCGGCATGCGCAGCGGGGCGGTGTCGCTCACCTCCTCGGCCTGCGGGGGCACCGACGCGCCGAAGCGGCGCGCCACCTCGTCCAGCAGCAGCCCCATCCGGTCGGCCAGCACCTTCACCTGCTGCTTCTCCAACAGCACGCTGACCACCCGGGGCTCCTGCACTGCCTGCAGATAGAACGAGCGATCGCCTGGTTCACCGACCGTCCCGGCGACGAAACGATCGGGGGTGCGAAATACATGGATTGCTCGGGCCATCTGCACCTCCTGATACCGGCTGCACTACTCACTACGCGATTCGGGGCGTTCCGCATTCCCATTATCCGTACCCGCGGCGGCGCCCACCTCACCGCCAGGGACCGGTCCGGCCCGCTGCCCCGATCGTTGCTCGACGGTTGCCACCAGCGCCGACAGATCGGCGCCGGTGTCGTTTACCCGCCAGACATACGGGGCGGTCGGGGTGTAGCGGACCACGCTGATCGACGCCGGTTCGACCACGATGCGCTGGAATCCGTCCAGGTGCACACCGAACGCGTCGGCCAGCACCGCCTTGATCACATCACCGTGGCTGCACGCCACCCACAGCACGTCGCGGCCGTGTTGCTCGCCGAGCCGTGCGTCGTGGGCGCGGACGGCGGCCACGGCCCGATGCTGCACCTGCGCCAGCCCCTCGCCGCCCGGGAACACCGCCGCGGAGGCGTGGCGCTGCACCACCTTCCACAGCGGCTCCTTCACCAGCTCGTCCAGGGTGCGGCCGGTCCAGTCGCCGTAGTCGACCTCGGCCAGCGCCTCCTCGACCTGTGGTCGCAGGCCCAGCTTGTCCGCCAGCGGGGCGATCGTGCGCTGACAGCGCAGCAGCGGCGAGGCCACGATGTGCTCGATCGGCAGCGCGCCCAGCCGCGCCGCGACCGCCTGGGCCTGCTCGCGGCCGCGGTCGGTGAGATCCACCCCCGGGCTGCGCCCGGCCAGCGTGCGCGCGGTGTTGGAGGCCGACACCCCGTGCCGCAGCAGGATCACCGTCATGGCCCCCAGCGTAGGCGATCATGGCCGGTGCGCCAGCGCGGCCGCGTGACACCGTCCGGTACGAACTTCGGCCGCGCGGGATGGGTGCGGGCCGATCACCTTGGCGCGCAACGGTTTCACGGCGATGGGCGCCCGGCCGCGGGGCGGGCGGGGTTTCGCGCACCGCGAACGGGGCGGGGGCGCGGCGGGAGTCGCGCGCGGTCCGGGAACGGGCGGGCCGGCGACAAGTTCGGCGGTTCGCGGGGGGATAGCCGGTTCCGAACCGGTTGTGGCCCTAGGCTCTTACCCCGTGACGGAAGTGTGGGCACGGTGATGGAACAGCGAGTGGTCGGGCGCAGCGGATTACGGGTGTCGCGGATAGGGCTGGCCACCCACACCTGGGGCCGGGAAACCGACGCCGACGACGCGTCGGTGCAACTGGTGGCCTTCGTCGAGGCGGGCGGCACGCTCATCGACACCTCCCCCGCCTACCACGGCGGCGCCTCCCAGCGGATCCTCGGCGGGCTCATCGACGAACTCGTGCCGCGCGGAGATCTGGTGCTGTCGGGCTGCGCGGGCCTGGTGCCGGTGCCCTCGGTCATCGATCCGGCCGGGTCGCCCGCCCCCGAGATCCACTGGGCCGTGGACGCCTCCCGGCGCACCCTGATGCGCCAACTCGACCACACCCTGGCCGAATTGGGCACCGACTACCTCGACATCTGGAGTGTGGCGGCCTGGGATCCGCACACCCCGCTCGAGGAGATCGCCACCACGCTGGAATACGCGGTGCGCTCGGGCCGGGTCCGCTACGCGGGCGTGCGCGGCCTCAACGCCTGGCAGCTGGCCACCCTCGCCTCCGCCGCGCCGATCACCGCCGCCGCGGTCCCCTATTCGCTGCTCGCGCGCGGCCCCGAACGCGATATCGTGCCCGCCGCCACCCACCACGGCGTCGGCCTGATCGCGACCACCGCGCTGGCCGGGGGCATCCTCACCGGCAAATACCGCGACGGCGTACCCGCCGACTCCCGCGGGGCCGACGAGGCCACCGCCGCCGAGATCCGCGACCGCCTCGACGAACACGCCACCCGCGTGGTCGACGCCCTGGTCACCGCCGCCGACGGCCTGGGCACCTCCCCCCTCGCGGTCGCCCTGGCCTGGATCCGCGACCGCCCCACGGTCGCGAGCATGATCGTCGGCGCCCGCGACATCGCCCAGCTCACCGGCATCCTCGCCGCCGAAACCCTGGAACTGCCCCGCGCCATCGCCGCGGCCATCGACGACGTCAGCCGGGGCTGAGCCCCCGCGGGCGCGGATGCGACCGGTTCCGGCGAGCGCGGCGACACGCCGGATTCGGCCGAACACGCCGCGGCGCAAGCGGTTTGTGTCGTAGCCGTTGCGTAGGGTGCCGCGACGGCGTCGATCATCGAGCGGGTCGGAGGGACGCCGGTGTGTCCGGGAGAACCGCGGGTGGTGCGAGAGGTCTGGCGCCGTACCTCTTAGGCTTGCCTCATGAGCTGTCTCGCCCGTGTTCGGTCTCCGCGCATCCATCGCACTCGATCGGCGACCCGCGTTCTGTTCGCGGTGTTGGCGGTGGTGCTGGTGGGTGGGGTGAGTGCGTGTGGCGGTTCCGGCGGCGAAACCAGCGCGGGGCAGGGACCGGCCACGGCCACCCTCGCCGATCCCGATCCGGTGCCGATCGGGCCCGCCCCCACCCCGCAACTGCCCGCGACCGTGCCCTCCTTCGACGGCGGCCAGGTCACCGTCACCGACGCCAGTCGCATTGTCGCCGTCGACCGGTACGGCACCCTCGCCCAGACCGTGTGGGCGCTGGGGCTCGGCGGCAATCTCGTCGGACGCGCCTCGGCCGCGCCCCCGGCTATGCAGCACATCACCAACGTCGCGGGCGGCAATGGCAGCATCAGCGTCGAAGCCGTTGCGGCGCAACGGCCCACGGTGTTCCTCACCGACACGGTGACCGTGACCCCCACGCTGCGGGACCAGCTGCGCGCATTGGGGATCACCGTCGTGTTCTTCGACCCGCAGCGCACCCTCGACGGTGTGGTCCCACAGATTCAGGCGGTGGCCGCCGCGCTCGGAGTGCCCGCCCAGGGGGACAAGCTCGCCCAGCGCACCCGCGACGAAATCGCCTCCGCCACCGCCGCGGTCGGCCAGCACGAACCCAAACCGAAGATCGCGTTTCTGTACCTGCGGTCCACGGCCATCACCATGATGGGCGGGCCCGGTTCGGGCGCCGATGCGCTGATCGGTGCGCTCGGCGGCGTCGACGCGGGCACCGCGGCCGGGCTGAAGGAGCCGTTCGTCCCCATCACCAGCGAGGCCATGATCGCCGCCGCCCCCGACGTCTTCCTGGTCATGTCCGATGGGCTGGCCTCCATCGGCGGTGTCGACGGGCTGGCCAAGGTGCCCGGTATCGCGCAGACGCCCGCCGGGCGGAGCAAACGCGTCGTCGACATGTCCGACAAGGTCCTGCTCAGCTTCGGCCCCAATACCGGTCGCGTGCTGAGCGCCCTCACCAAGGCCCTCCACGGCACCCAGGCATGAGCGACACCCGCCCCGATTCCCCTACCGCCGAACATCATTCGCCCGATAGGCCGGCCACCGCGCCCGGCACCGCCGAAGCAGAGGCGGCCGACGGCATCGACACCACGAACTCACCGCCGACCGGACCGCAGGTCACCCCGGCCCCTGCCCGGCGCTGGTCGCGGGTGGCGATCGTGAGCGCGATCTCGGTGGCGGTGCTGATTGTGCTCGCGGTGGTCTCGGCGGCCGTCGGGCAGGTGCCCACCACGCCGCTCGAGGTGGCGGGCAGTGTGGCGCACAAGATCGGTCTGGACTGGGGGCCGTTGCCGCATCATCCCGCCGGCGAGGTGACCCTGTGGCAGGTGCGCTTCCCGCGGGTGGTGCTGGCGCTGTTCGTGGGTGCGGCGCTGGCGACCGCGGGTGCGCTGCTGCAGGGAGTCTTCGCCAATCCGCTGGCCGAACCCGGTGTCATCGGCGTCTCCTCGGGGGCGGCGGTCGGCGCCGGCATCGTGATCGTGATCGGCGGGGCGTTCGCCGCGGCCTGGTCGGTGGCCGGGGGCGCGTTCGTCGCCGGGCTGCTCACCACCCTGCTGGTGTATCTGCTCTCGCGCTCGGGCGGGCGCACCGAAACCGTGACGCTGGTGCTGACCGGTGTCGCGGTCAACGCCTTCGCCGGGGGCGTGATGTCGTTTCTGCTGTTCACCGCCTCCCCCGCCGCCCGCGATCAGATCGTGTTCTGGCAGTTGGGCAGCCTCAACGGCGCCACCTGGCAGGCGGTGAGCGTCGTCGCCCCGCTGACCGTCCTCGGTTTCGCCGCCGCGGCGCTGCTCGCGCCCCGGCTGGATCTGCTGGCGCTGGGCGAGTCTGCGGCTCGCCACCTCGGCGTGGATGTGGAACGGTTGCGCCGCAACGTGATCGTCATCGTCGCCGTACTCGCCACCGCCGGTGTCGCGTTCACCGGCGTTATCCTGTTCGTCGGCCTGATCGTCCCGCATGTGGTGCGTATGCTCGTCGGCCCCGCCCACCGCGTCCTCATCCCGCTCTCGGCGGTGCTGGGCGCCGTCGTGCTGCTGGCCGCCGATATCGGCGCGCGCAGCCTGGTCGCCAATGCCGATCTGCCACTGGGCATGTTGACCTCGCTGGTCGGCGGGCCGTTCTTCTTCTGGCTGCTGCGCCGCACCCGCGCCCGCTCGGGAGGTTGGGCATGAATTCCGCACTCGCGCCGGACCATACCGCCACGATGCCGCGCACCGCCCAACCCATGCCCACCCACAGCGCCAGCAGCGACACCCGGTCCCCGGTACCCCGGGCAGGAGAGCGATGAGCAGCATCACCCGCGGCGTCAGCCGAATTCTCGGTCGCGCGCACGGAATTCCGCAGACCCCCGCGCCCGGTGCGGTCACGCTGCGGGCCCGTGGCGTGTCGGTCGAGCGCGGAGCCGCTCGGCGGGTGCTCGACGAGGTGGATCTCGACGTGGTCGCCGGAGAGATCCTGGCGCTGGTCGGACCCAACGGGGCCGGAAAGTCCACCCTGCTGGCGGCCCTGGCCGGGGAACTCGAACCCGTCACCGGCACAGTCGAACTCGACGGGCAGCCGGTCCGGGCGTGGACGCCGATCGACATGGCGCGCAGGCGGGCGGTACTGCCACAGAACCATCTGGTCGGATTCCCGTTCACCGCACACGAGGTCGTGGCGATGGGCCGCTCCCCCTGGGCCCGAACTCCCCGCCAGGACGACGACGAGAAGATCATCGCCTCCGCCATGACCGCCACCGACGTGCACCACCTCGCCGCCCGCCCCTTTCCGGCGCTGTCCGGTGGCGAACGCGCCCGCGTCGCCCTGGCCCGCGTCCTCGCCCAGGACACCCACACCCTGCTGCTCGACGAGCCCACCGCCGCCCTGGACCTGGGCCACCAAGAACAGATCCTGCACCTGGCCCGCGCCCGCGCCGCCGCCGGTGCGGCGGTCGTGGTAGTGCTACACGACCTGGGCGTGGCCGCGGCCTACGCCGACCGCGTAGCCGTCCTGCGCTCCGGCCGCCTCGTCGCCGCGGGCACCCCCCGCGAGGTCCTCACCACCGACCTGCTCACGAACGTCTACCAGCACCCGGTGGAGGTCCTCGACCACCCCGTCACCGGAGCCCAACTCGTCCTGCCGGTCCGCCGCTGATCCTCGGCGTCGGCCACCTTCGACCCCTAACCTGCGGCCCCACTGCTCCGCCGGTGGCATGGGGAGCGAGCGAGCCCGCTCGAACCGGGGAGCGACGTGTCGCACTCGATCCGCTTCGACCAGCGACACCTGTGAGCCGTCCCCGTCACCATCGTGCGCGGTGCGCAGTGAATTCGTTTCGCGACCCGCGTGGGCCGCCCATCGCCCGTGACGAACTCCGGCGAGAGTTGCCGGTGATTGCCGGGCCCGCGAGCGAATCGCGGGCGCTCCGGCTGTGTCCTCGTTTCCGGGCCGTCCGGCTACTCGGCCGGGGAATCGTCCTCGTCGGGGCGGGCGTGGTCGGGCTTGCCGGGGGTGGGGTCGCGGTCGAGGTCGATCAGGGGATGCAGGGCCGCGCCCTCGGGGGCGGCGTGGCGGCCGTGGGGGGTTTGCTGAGATTCTTCCGGGTGAGTCACGGACCCTAGGTTAACGGGGGTTGGCACGGGGGCTTGCGACACCCGGGGCGGGTGGTGGCGTGCGGAATGCGCTGGCGGGTACCGGGCGGTCCGGATTAGCTTGGCGGAGTGACTCATCCGCTGCTGTTCCTGCTGGCCGCCACCACGCTGATCGCCATTCCGGGGCCGAATCATCTCTACATCACCGCGCGCTGCATTGCCGAGGGCCGCCGGGCCGGAGTCGTCTCGGCGCTGGGGGTGGAGACCGGGACGCTGGTGCATGTGGCGGCGGCGGCCGCGGGGTTGTCGGCGTTGATCGCCGCCTCGGCGACCGCGTTCACCGCCCTGCGCTATGCGGGTGCGGCCTATCTGCTGTATCTGGCCTACCGCACGCTGCGCGGCGGGGAGGACGCCGACGCCCCGGTGCTCGGGGCGCGCCCGCTGCACCGGGTGTATCTGGACGGGGTGCTGATCAACCTGTTCAACCCGAAGGTGGTGCTGTTCTTCCTGGCGTTCCTGCCGCAGTTCGTCGATCGCGACGCGGGCAACGTGCCGCTGCAGATCGCGATCCTGGGCGTGCTCACCGCCTTCATCGGCGTCGCCTCGGATCTGGTGTACGTGCTGGCCGCGGGCACGCTCGGCGGCTGGCTGCGGGCGCGGCCGGTGTTCCGGCGCCGCCAGCGCTACGCCACCGGCATGATCTATCTGGCCCTGGGCGCCCTCGCCGCATTCGCCGGACCCGAACCTCGCAGCGCGAGCTGAACGGCCGAAACCCTCACCGCCACACCAATTTCAACACCGCGGGCGTCAGCAGCATGCGAATGACCGTGGCGTCCAACAGCAGTGCCGCGATCATTCCGTAGGCGATGTATTTCATCAGCACCAGATCCGAGAACCCGAACGCCCCGGTCACCACGATCAGAATCGCCGCCGCCGAGGTGATCACCCCACCGGTGTGCGCGATCCCGTAGCGGATCGCCTCGGGCGCATCGGCACCGCCCGCGCGCGCCTCGGCCATCCTCGACTGCAGAAACACCTCGTAATCGGTGGACAGCCCGAACAGCACCGTCACGATCAGCACCAGCACCGCGAACATCAACGGCTGCGGCGTGAAATGAAACACCCCCGCCCCGTGCCCCTGCACGAAGATCCAGGTCAGAATCCCCAGCGTCGCTCCCAGCGACAGCGCGCTCATCACCACCGCCTTCACCGCCAGCACCAGCGACCGGAACGCCGCGTACATCAACGCGATCGCCGCCGCCACCAGAATCGCCACCAGCACCGGCAGCCCGTCGATGAGCCCGTGAATGGCATCGCGCTCGAGCGCCGGAACCCCCGCCACCATCACCCGAACCCCCGGCGGATCGGGAATCGCCCGCAGCGCCGCGATCGCCGTATCGGCCGCGCGCTTGTCCACCAGCCCCGTCGACAACACATTGATCCCGTCGGTGGTCGGCGCCGACGCCTCGAACGGACCGGTCAGTCCGGGCGCGAAATTCGCCTGAAACCGGATGTCGGACAGCTGCTCCCGATTCGCCCCCACCACCACCAGCTTCAGCGGTTCGGTCCGAAACGCCGGAAACAGCCGATCGAAGCTCTCCTGCGCCACCCGCGCCGGATTGTCCGCGGCCAGATACCGTTCGCTCAACCCGCCGAACTCGATGTGCCGGAACGGAACCAGCAACATCAGCAGCCCCAGCACCACCGGCACGATCACCCGTACCGGCCGCCGCATCGCGAACACCGCCAGCCGCGAGAAGAATCCGCGATCGATCTGCTCGGCGGTCCGGATACTCGCCAGCCGCCCCCATCCCCACAGATCGATGCGCCGCCCCACGATCGACAGCGCCGCGGGCAGTGCGGTCACCGACAGCACCGCCGCCAGCAGCACCGAGGAGATCCCGCCGTAGGGCACCGACCGCAGCACCCCGTTCGGATAGATGAACAGCGCCCCCAGGCTCACCGCGATGATCGCCGCCGAGAACAGCACCGTGCGCCCGGCGGTGGCCACCGTGCGCGCGGTGGCCTCCTCGACGCTGCGCCCGGCCGCCAGCTCCTCCCGGAACCGCGTCACCGCGAACAATCCGTAATCGATCGCCAGGCCCAGACTCACGAGCGTGACCACCGCCGAGGCGAAGACGTTGATCTCGATGTGATCCGACAGCAACCGCATGATGCCCTGGCTGCCCAGAATCGTCATCGTGCCGATCAGCACCGGCAGCGCCGCCCCGATCACCCCGCCGAAGACGAAATACAGCAGCACCGCCACGATCGGCAGTGCGATCAGCTCCGCCCGGCGAATGTCGTGCTGCATGCCGATATTGATGCCCTCCACCACCGGCTGCAACCCGGCCAGCTGCACCGTCGTCCCGCCGGGGCCCGCGCCGGGCGCGCCCGCGCCCAGCTCGTCGCGAATGGCCAGGAAGTTGTTCACCGATTCGGTGTCGGCCCCGCGCAATCCGATACTGGCGAAGGCGTGCGTGCGCTCGGCGTCGGCGAACTGGCCCATCATCGGGCCGTCGAAATAGCTGTCGATCTTCTGGATGCGATCGGGATACCGCTGGCGCAGCCGGGTCAGCGCGTCGGCCACCGCGGTGCGCACGGGCGGGTCGTCGACGGTGGCGCCGGGCGGGGCGGTGTAGAGCACGATGACATCGGCGTCGCGGTCGCGACCGAAGGTGTCGTCGGCCAGTTTGGAGGCCACCACCGATTCGCTGTGCTCGTCGAACCAGCCGCCCTGGGTCAGCCGCGACCCCAGATCCCGGCCGTAGAATCCGCTCACGGCCACCAGCGCCACGAAGACCGCGAACACCGCGAAGCGGTGCCGGTGGACGAAACGGCCCCACCGCAACGCCTGCGTCTGCACCATCGCGACTCAGCCGCAGGCGGGGGTCTTGTAGTCGGCCGAGCGCAGGATGCCGCACAGATCGGTGCGCGAGATCTTCCACGTGCCGTCGATGTCCACGAAATGCACGATGGTGGTGCGCACGTTGGTTCCGGTGCCGTCCTTGTCCAGGCGCATGGTCGCGGTCAGGGTGCCGTCGTGGTTGTCGAAGACCGGATCGACCACCCCGTAGATCGCGCGCGGATTGTCCTGCAGCGCCTTGTACATGTCCGGGATGGCCTCGGTGAAGGCGTCGCCGTCCTCGATCAGCGCGGTGCGCTCGGAATCGGGCAGCGACGGATCCAGCGCCCGCTTGATCTGCGCGTCCAGCTGCGCCGCGGTCGGAATCGGCGGCCGATTGGCCCGGCTGGACGCCGCGGCCTGCGACGACGAGGTCAGTGCCGCATACGCCGAGGACCGCGCCGCGGCCACCGACGCCTCGTCGGAGCCGCTGTCGCATCCGGCGACCACCGCCCCCGCCGTCGCCAGCGCCACTGCCAGGCACATCGCGCGCCGCACCGCCATTCCGCCCTCGCCGCCTGTCGAAGTTACCGGTAGTTCTCGTACAGTCTGCCAGGTTCGGCCAAGATCGCCGAGTAGGCCCGCGCGGCCTCCGGAACACCGTGGCGCGCAGCGGATTTCGGTCAGATTCCCTCGATCACCGCGCCCAGGCGGCCGAGGAGGGCGCGCACGGTCGTCGGCCCGCGCTCGGCGGCGGTCGGCACGGCGGTGGGGATCAGATCGCGGATCAGGGCGGTGACGCTGCGCTCGTCGTCGAGGTCGACATCGGTGACGCGGACCTGCGCCGAGGCGACCACATCCTCGGGGCCGGGCACCGCGGCCGCGGTGTCGGGGCGGTAGATCTCGAGCACCAGCGTGGCCCGGAAGGTGCGGAAGGCGAACGACCGCCCGTCGCCGGTGGTGCCGAACCCGTGCGCGAACGGACCGACGGTAATGTCTTCTACGAGGAATTCAGACGTATGGTCGGTTTCCAACCGGGACTCCCTGCATCGTCGGCCGTTCACCTCCCACGGTAACCCTGGCCACCGACAACCGCGGTCGCCGCGAGCGTGCCTCGGCCCCCGATCGCCCGCCCGCGCGGACGGTCCTTCCCGGCGGAATGACCCCGGTGAGCGGCCCGCCTCGGTCACCATGGTCAGATGAAGAGGTACGCATGAGTGGCGGGTAGAAGGAGTTCGGTGTATGCGCGGTCCCCACGGGAACCGACCGGTCCGACGGCGAGCCCCGTCGGCGCTGGTCGCGGCGACGCTCGCGGTCGCGGCGGTCGCGGCACTGGGCGGCTGCGCCAAGCGCACCGGTGACGACACCGCCCCCTCCCCCGCCGCACCGGCCAGCGCCGCCGTCGCCCCGGTGCCCGCCCGCACCCCGGCCGGAGTCGTTACCGCGGCCGCGCCCATCGCCGCCGCCCTGAGCGAACCCGCCACCGGCCGCCTCGCCCTGCTCGACCCCGACGGGCGCGGCGTGCGCGTGCTCGATCCCGCCACCGGCGACCAGCGCACCGTCGCCCTGCCCGCCCCGGCCACCGGCTGGGCGCTCGGCGCGCCCGGGGAGATCCTGCTCGCCGCGGGAACCCAACTGCTGCATCTGGATCCGGCCGCCGCCAGTGTGCGCGCCACCCCGCTCGACGCCGAGGTCCGCGCGCTCACCCGCCGCCCCGACGGCACCCTCGCACTGGCCCGCGCCGACGGCAAGGTCGAAATCCGCGACGCCGCAAACACGGTGCGCACCACCGTCACCGGTCTGAAGGCGGCCGACGAGCTGGCCGCCGCGGGTGACGCGGTGGCGGTGCTGGACCACGACCGGACCACCCTCACCCAGCTCGACCTCGACGATCGCCGCCCCGGGCTGTCGCTGCGCGCGGGCCGCGGCGCGACCAACCTCGTCGCCGACCACTTCGGCCGACTCCTGGTCACCGACACCGCCGGGGGCGCACTGCTGGTCTACACCGCCGATCCGCTCGTGCTGCGCCAGCGGTTCCCGGTAGGCTCGTCGCCCTACGCACTCGCCTACGATCGTTCCACCGAGACCGTGTGGGTGACGCTGACCGGCAGCAACGAGGTCGTCGGCTACGGCCTGTCGACGGGTATACCGGAGGAAGTGGGACGCTTCGCGACGGTACGCCAGCCGAATTCGGTGACGATCGATGACCGCACCGGCGAGATGTTCGTGGGATCCGCGACCGGTGACGGTCTGCAGCGGATCGGCGCGGACCAGAGGAAGAGAGGGCAGTGATGACTCAGGCCTCGGCGCACCGTTCGCAACGCCGACCCACGCTCCCCGCGGGCTGGGAGGAGACCACCCAGGAGGGCGAGGGTGAATACGAGTACGTCCCGTTACGGCTTCCCCCCGACGTCAACCGGGTGACCGCCTCCATGCGCCTGGCCATCCAGGCCGAATTCGGCGGCTGGGAACTCTCGCGCGTGCGCGCCTACACCGACGGCAGCCGCCGGGTGCTGCTGCGCCGGCGCAAGACCGCACAACCCACCCCGGAACCGGGGATGTGAGGGGCCGCATGTACTCGCTCCTACTGCGGCTGATGTTCCTGCTGCCGCCCGAACGCGTCCACCACCTGGTCTTCGCCGCACTGCGCCTGGCCACCGCCACGCCCGGACTGCGCGCGCTGCTGGCCCGGCTCACCGGCGCCGCCGACCCGATCCTGGCCACCCGCGCCTTCGGCGTCGACTTCCCCGCCCCGCTCGGGCTGGCCGCCGGATTCGACAAGGACGCGGCGGGCGTGAATGCCTGGGGCCCACTGGGTTTCGGCTTCGCCGAGATCGGCACCGTGACCGCGCACGCCCAGCCCGGCAATCCGGCCCCGCGGCTGTTCCGGCTGCCCGCCGACCGCGCGCTGATCAACCGGATGGGCTTCAACAACCACGGCGCGGCCGCCGCCGCCGAACGCCTGCGCCGCCGCCGCGCGGGCGGGGTGCCCATCGGCGCCAACATCGGCAAGACCAAACTCGTTCCCGCCGAGGCGGCCTCGGCCGACTACGTCACCAGCGCGCGGCTGCTGGGCCCGCAGGCCGATTTCGTGGTGGTCAACGTCAGCTCGCCCAACACCCCGGGCCTGCGCGATCTGCAGGCCGTGGAATCGCTGCGGCCGCTGCTGTCGGCGGTGCTCGACAGCGTCGAGGTGCCGGTGCTGGTCAAGATCGCCCCCGACCTGTCCGACGACGATATCGACGCCGTGGCCGATCTGGCGGTCGAACTCGGCCTGGCCGGAATCGTGGCCACCAACACCACCATCCGCCGCGACGGCCTGGCCACCCCGGCCGAGGAGGTCGCGGCCATGGGCGCGGGCGGGCTGTCCGGCCCGCCGGTGGCCGAGCGCTCCCTCGAGGTACTGCGCCGCCTCTACACCCGCGTCGGCGACCGCCTGGTGCTGATCTCGGTGGGCGGCATCGAAACCCCCGACCAGGCCTTCGAACGCATCCTGGCCGGAGCCACCCTGCTGCAGGGCTACACCGGTTTCATCTACGGCGGCCTGTTCTGGACCCGCCGCATCCACCGCGGCATCGCCGCCCGCCTGCGCGCCCGCGGCTTCACCAGCCTGGCCCAGGCCGTCGGCGCCGATCACAAACCCGGACTGGAACAGTCGGCGTGATCCCCGCATCGGGTGCACGATTCGAATCGTGCACCCGATGCGGGTTCGCACGAGCCGCCGGAATCCTTGCGGCCCCGACGTTTTCCCCTGGACGTCGATCCCTTCGCGCGCGAATCACGGGCGCACCCGTTGTCCCGCGCCTTCCCGCAGATCGTGAGCCGAATAAGACTCGTCACATTCGCGCGCTTCGTCGGTAGGATGGGTGACCCGCATCACACGACCGGCAACCTTCCGCACGGGCGTCCGATTCGTGACGTGCACCAGCGGCGGGCCGGGATGCGGGATCGCACAACCGGGAACAAGGGATATGACGACAGACATCGGTTACACACACCACTCCGGCGCCATGGTCTCCACCGTGCCGCAGGCGTTCCAGCAAACCGTGACGCTGCGCCCGCATCAGGTCGCCCTGCGCACCGTCGGCGGCACCCAGCAGATCACCTGGGCCGAGTTCGACCGCAGAGTCCGCGCCCTCGCCGCCGGACTGGCCGAACTCGGTGTCGCACACGGCGACACGATCGGCATCATGCTGACCAACCGGCCCGAGTTCAACCTCGTCGACACCGCGGCCCTGCACCTGGGCGCCACCCCGTTCTCGGTCTACAACACCAGCTCCCCCGAGCAGATCGCGCACGTGTTCACCAACGCGGGCAATCGGATCGTCGTCACCGAGCGCGCGTTCCTCGACGCGGTCAAGGGCTCCGGCGTCGCCGTCGACCACATCATCGTCGTCGACGGCCCCGCCGCCGACACCATCACCCTCGACCAGCTCGAGTCCAATCCCAAGGCGGACTTCGACTTCGACGCCGCCTGGCAGGCCGTGACCCCGCGGGATCTGGCCACCATCATCTACACCTCCGGCACCACCGGCCCGTCCAAGGGCGTGGAGATCACCCACGCCAACGTCATCGCCCAGATCAAGGCGCTGATCGAGGGCCCGCTGACCGTCGGCCCCGACGACCGCGCGGTGTCGTATCTGCCCGCCGCGCACGTCGCCGACCGCATCTCCGGGCACTGCCTGGCCCTGTGCACCGGCATGACCGTCACCTGCGTGCCCGATCCGCGCGAGATCGCCGCCGCCCTGCCCGACGCCCGCCCGACCGTATTCTTCGGCGTGCCGCGGGTCTGGCAGAAGATCAAGGCCGGAATCGACGCCAAACTCGCCACCGAGGCCAGTCCGGTGAAGAAGACGCTGGCGAACTGGGCCATCGGCGTCGGGGTCGCCAAGGCGCGCGCCGAACTCGGCAGCGGCGGCGGCCCCGCGCTGCTCGGCCTGCAGCACAAGCTCGCCGACGCGCTGGTGCTGTCCAAACTGCGCCACGCCCTGGGCCTGGACCAGCTGCGCGTGGCCTCCTCCGGCGCCGCCGCCATTCCGCCGGAAACCCTGGAATACATGCTGGGACTGGGCTTCACCGTCAGCGAGATCTGGGGCATGTCGGAGACCACCGGTGTGGGCACCTACACCGAACTCGACCGCCCCCGCCCCGGTTCGGTCGGGCGCGTCGTCGACGGCTGCGAGATCCGGCTGGACTCCGACGGCGAACTGCTCATCCGCGGCCCCATCGTGACCCGTGGCTACCGCAACATGCCCGACAAGACCGACGAGGCCCTCGATGCCGACGGCTGGCTGCACACCGGCGACGTCGCCACCATCGACGGCGACGGCTACGTGACGATCGTGGACCGCAAGAAGGAACTGATCATCAACGAGGCCGGCAAGAACATCTCCCCCACCAATATCGAGAACGCCGTCAAGGCCGCCTCCTCGCTGATCGGGCAGGTCGTCGCCATCGGTGACGCCCGGCCCTACATCGCCGCGCTGGTGGTGCTCGATCCGGACACCGCCGCCGTGCGGGCCAAGGCACTCGGCGCCCCCGACGCCGATATCGCCACCCTGGCCACGCGTCCGGAGATCATCGACGAGGTCCGCGCCGCCATCGAGGCGGGCAACACCAAACTGTCGCGCGTCGAGCAGATCAAGCGCTTCCGCATCCTGACCCGGCAGTGGGAGCCCGGCGGTGACGAGATCACCCCCACCCTCAAACTCAAGCGCAACCCCATCGCCACCAAATACGCCACCGAGATCGCCGAACTGTACGTCGACCCGCTGCCGGAGGGCGTGATCAGCCTGAAGTAGCCGAAAACGACGGCGGCCCGGGCGTTTTCGCGCCCGGGCCGCACTCGCGTCGGCGGACTACTTCTGCTCGTAGGTTCCCACGATCACCGCGCGCGCGATCGCATGGGAGAACAGGTTGAAGCCGAGGAATGCCGGGCTGGCGTCCGCGCCGATCCCCAGCGACTCCACATCCACCGCGTGCACCGCGATGAAATACCGGTGGTAGCCGTGTCCGGGCGGCGGCGCGGCCCCCACGAATCCGGCGAAGCCGCCGTCGTTGCGCAGCGTGATCGCACCCGCGGGCAGCGCACCGCCCTCGCTGCCCGCTCCGCTGGCCAGTGACGTCGTGCTCGCCGGGAGGTCGGCCACGGCCCAGTGCCAGAATCCCGACGCGGTCGGCGCGTCCGGGTCGTACACCGTCACCGCGAAACTCTTGGTCTCGGCCGGGAATCCCGACCACGACAGCTGCGGCGAGACGTCCTTGCCGCCGGCGCCGAACACACCGGAGACCTGATCGTTGCCCAATGCCTCGCCGTCGCGCACATCGGTGGAGGTCAGGGTGAAGCTCGGCAACGGCGGCAGCGCCGCGTACGGGTTGTAGGAGTAGTCGGGCACGGGTGGGCCGTCCTTTCCGAATCGTCAGCTGTGCAAGAGGAAATGTTCCAGGACCCGGGTGCCGAATTCCAGCGCGTCGACCGGAACCCGTTCGTCCACCCCGTGGAACAGCGCCGAGAAGTCCAGTTCCGGGGGCAGCCGCAGCGGCGCGAACCCGAAGCAGCGAATCCCCAACTTGGCGAACGCCTTCGCGTCGGTTCCGCCGGAGAGCATGTAGGGCACGGTGCGCCCGGCGGGATCGTGGGCCAGGATCGCGGCGTTCATCGCATCGACCAGATGCCCGTCGAAAGTGGTCTCGTAGGAGTCCAGGTGCGTGATCCACTCCCGCTCCACATCCGGGCCGATCAGCTCGTCCACCTCCCGCTCGAACGCGGCCTGGCGACCGGGCAGCACGCGGCAGTCCACCACCGCCTCGGCGGTCTGCGGAATCACATTGGCCTTGTAGCCCGCCCGCAGCATGGTCGGATTGGCGGTGTCGCGCAGGGTGGCGCCGATGATGCGGGAGATGGTGCCCAGCTTGGCGAGCTGGCCCTCGATATCGGGGCCGTGCGGATCGAAGTCGATGCCGGTCTCCTCGCCGACCGCGGCCAAGAATTCCGCCACCGAATCCGAAATCACCAGCGGGAAGGTGTGTTTGCCCAGTCGCGCCACCGCGTCGGCCAGAATGGTGACCGCGTTGTCCTCGTGCACGAACGAGCCGTGTCCGGCGCGGGCCTTGGCGCGCAGGCGCATCCAGGCCAGCCCCTTCTCCGCGGTCTCCACCAGATACAGCCGCCGCTCGGTGCCGTCGCGGCGCGGCACGGTCAGCGAGAACCCGCCGACCTCACCGACCGCCTCGGTGATGCCCGCGAACAGGTCCGGGCGGTTGTCCACCAGCCAGTGCGATCCCCAGCGGCCGCCGTTCTCCTCGTCGGCCAGGAACGCGAACACCAGATCGCGCGGCGGCACCGTGCCCTCGATCTTGAACTGGCGCGCCACCGCCAGCATCATCCCGACCATATCCTTCATATCGATCGCGCCGCGGCCCCACACGTAGCCGTCGCGCACCGCCCCGGAGAACGGGTGCACGCTCCAGTCCGAGGCCTCGGCGGGCACCACGTCCAGATGTCCGTGGATGAGCAGCGCGCCGCGCGAGGGGTCCGCGCCGGGCAGCCGGGCGAACACATTGCCGCGCCCGGGCGCACCCGATTCGACGTACTCGGTGGTGTAACCGGCCTGATGCAGCTGATCGGCCACCCACTGCGCGCATTCGCGTTCGCCCTTGGTGGTTTCCAGCTCGCCGGTATTGGAGGTGTCGAAGCGGATCAGCGTGCTGACCAGCTCCACCACCTCCGACACGGCGCGCGACGACTTCTCGATCTTGTCACCGGGTGCAGACACGCCTTCCTTCCTACCACCCGGGCGCAGGCGCGGAATCCGTTGGCCGCGGCGTGCGCGCAATCAGACCGCGTGCACCCGGGCCGCGCCGATGCGGGCGATGCGCTCCTGACCCCAGCGGCCCAGCGGCTCGAGGGCCGCATTGAGCGCACGGCCGGTCTCGGTCAACGAGTACTCCACCCGCGGGGGCACCTCCCGATACACCTCGCGGTGCACGATGTCGTCCTCCTCGAGTTCGCGCAGCTGCTGGATCAGCATCTTCTCCGACACCCCCGGCAGCGCCCGGCGCAGCTCACCGAAGCGGCGCACCCCGCCGGTGTCGAGCTCCCACAGGATCAGCGACTTCCATTTGCCGCCGACCACATCCATCGCCGCGTCGATACCGCAGAAATATGGTCCGGATCTCTTCTCGCTCATGCCTCGGGTTTCCCACCTGGATACATACGAATCGGTAAGTACCGCACAAATTAGTCAGTACTTGGCCGATGGGCCAACAAGGGTGAGCATAGTGGCGGCGCCGCAGTTCGATAAGTCCGCTCACACGCTCGTAAGGAGTTGTCCCGCAATGCCATCCACCCCCGTAACCCTGCTCGGACTCGGCGCGATGGGCCGGGCCCTGGCCGCGGCTCTACTGCAGGGCGGTCATCCGACCACGGTCTGGAACCGCACCCCCGGCCGCGATGAGGACCTGCGCGCCGCCGGGGCCACCGCCGCGGCCACCGTGGCCGACGCGATCGCGGGCAGCGGCCCGATCATCGCGGTCCTGCTCGACCACGCCTCGGTGCACGCGACCCTCGACCCGGTCGCCGACAAGCTCGCCGGCCGCCAGCTGGTCAACCTGACCAGCACCGCCCCCGACGAGGCCCGCGAACTGGCCGCCTGGGCCGCCGCGCACGGTATCGACTACCTCGACGGCGGCATCATGGCCGTGCCCTCGATGATCGGGCAGCCCGGGTCCTCGATCCTGTACTCCGGGTCGCGGGCGGTGTTCGACGAACACCGCGAACTGTTCGAAACCTTCGGCGCGGCCGAGTATTTCGGTCCCGACGCCGGACTGGCCTCGCTCTACGATTTCGCGCTGCTGTCGGCGATGTATCTCATGTTCGCGGGCTTTGCCCACGGCGCGGCCATGGTGGCCACGGCGGGGGTGAGCGCCCAGGCCTTCGCCGAACGCGCGATTCCGTGGGTGCAGGCGATGGCCGCGGGGCTGGGCGGGCATGCGGCGTACTTCGACAGCGGCGACTACACCGCCGAAACGCAGTCGCTGCATTTCAACAAGGCCGCCCTCGACGCCATCGTGCGCGCCACCCGGGCGGCCGGGGTGCGCCCGACGGTGCTGGCACCGGTGAAACACCTCATCGACGAACAGGTCGCCGACGGCCATGGCGCGGAATCGTTCGCCCGCGTCTTCGAGGGGCTGCGCGCCTGAAAACGCCACCGCCGCCGCCGATTTCGATATTCGGCGGCGGCGGAATCCGGCTCAGGCGGCAACCCGCTCGGGTTTCGGCCGGGCGGGCTCGCTCCAGCCGGGCGGGCCGAAGACGTAGCCCAGTCGCCCGCGCCAGCTGCGGGCGCGGCGCACATCGCCGACCAGCGCGGCGAATTCGTGATAGTTCACCTTCACCGGATGGTCGGTGCCGATGTTCTTGGTCAGCCCGTAGCGGATCGGCTCGCTCTCGGCGGCGAAGGTGCCGAACAGCCGATCCCAGACGATGAACACCCCGCCGTAGTTCCTATCGATGTAGGGCGTGTTCGACCCGTGGTGCACCCGGTGGTGGGCCGGGGTGTTGAAGACGAATTCGAGGGGCGCCCACAGGGTTTTCACCCGCTGGGTGTGGATCGGGAACTGATACAGCAGCCCGAGGGTGATCAGCAGGAAGATCATCCACACCGGAAAGCCCAGCAGCGCCGCGGGCACCCACGCCAGACTGCGCGGAATCGAGGCCACCGGATTGAGCCACGGCAACCGGATCGCGGTGGACAGATTGAAATACGTCGACGAGTGATGCACGCTGTGCGCGGTCCACAGCAGCCGGATCCGGTGATCGGCCCGATGCGCCCAGTAGTAGCAGAAATCGGTGACCACCAGCCCCGCCACCCACACCCACCACCGATCGGCGGGCAACCGCAGCGGCGTCAGCGACGACGCCGCCACGATCGTGGAGAACGGCAGCGCGTACTGCAGCAGCGGTTTGCTCACCAGATCCAGCCCGTAGGTGATCCAGTTGGTGGTGGTGTCACGGGCGGAGAATCCGCTCGGCCCGTCGCGGTTGCGGCGCGCGTCGAGCCACTCGACGAACATCAGCAGCGCGAAGGCGGGCACCGCCAACAGGCCCAGATCGGTCATCCTCGAACTCCTTCATCCGGTTTCGGCTCCCGGCGCCGACGCTACCGCCATTGACCTGGCAAAACATCGCGCCGCGGAGGGAGCGGGCGTCCCTCGCGCGGGGGACGGCACCGTCGCGGCGGGCCGGTATCGTCGCGGTTCGTGCGAGAAAATCGGCTCGGGGTGTGGGCGCGACGGCGCGCGCGGGCGTCGCTGCGCGGCTTCGCGGCCGTCGGCGGCGAGCCCGGCACCGTGCGCCGTTCGCTGGCTCGCCAATCGGTCCTGGTGGCCGTCGCCGCCGCCGTGGTGGACATCCTCGTCTTCACCATGAGCGGCATCTACGCCGACGCGCCCGCGCTCGCGGTTCTGCTCAGCGTCGCCATCGTCGCCGCCGATCTGGCCCTGGCCGCCCCGCCCAGCACCGCCGCCGTCGTGGCCGCCGCCCAGGTGGCGGTCCGGCTCGTCCAGTGCTGGCTGCTGCACCGTCACGGCCTGCCGCTGCGCGTCGCCGACGTCGGTTTCCTCGTCGCGGGGTATCGCGCCGGGGCGTGGCTGTCACCGCGGGCCTCGCTGGTGACCGTGCCGCTGCTGGGATTGGGCGCCTCCACCGCGAGCCTGCTCTCCGGCAGCCCGGCCGCCCACGACTGGCGGCTGCTGGCCACCCAGGCCGTCTCGGCCGGACTGGTGCCGTGGCTGGTCGGCCGCTACACCGCCGCCCGCGGGGCCTACATCGCCGAACTCGAACAGCGCGAACGACTTCGCCAGCAGGAACACCGCGCCGCCCTCGACCGCGCCCTCACCGACGAGCGCGAGGCCATCGCCCGCGACCTGCACGACGTCATCTCCCACCACGTCGCCGCCATCGGCATCCACGCCGGGGCGGCCCGGCTGGCCCTGCCGTCCGGCGACACCCGAGCCGCCGAATCCCTCACCGCCGTCGAGGCGTCCAGCCGCGCGGCCATGAACGATCTGCGCCGCCAGCTCGATCTGCTGCACGGCCGCGACGACGCCGGTCGCCGCCAGCCCGGCCTGGCCGATATCGAGGAACTCGTCGACACCGTGCGCGCCGCGGGCCTGGACATCACCGTCGAACTCGACGCCGCCCCCGACGCGCCGCCGCTGCCGGAATCGCTGGACGTCATCGTCTTTCGCATCGTTCAGGAGCTGCTCACCAACGCCCTGCGCCACGGCGACGGCACCGCGGCCCTGCGGGTGCGCCGCGACGGCCGTCGGCTGCGCATCGATCAGACCAATCCCCTTGCCGCCCAGCCGGATCCAGGTACCGGCGTACGTCGCGGACTGGACGGCATCCGCCGCCGCGCCGAACTGTTCGGCGGCGCCGTCGAACACGGCGCCGCGGCGGACCGCTGGCACATCACCGTCACGCTGCCGATCGGAGCCTCATGACCGCCCCCATCCGCGTGCTCATCGCCGACGACCACGCCATGTTCCGCTCCGGGCTGCGCGCGGTCGTCACCGCGCATCCGGATCTGCAGTGCGTCGCCGACGTCGGCGACGGGCGCAGCGCCATCAGCGAAACCGCCCGGCTGCGACCGGATGTCGCGATCCTCGACGTGCGTATGCCGAAACTGGATGGGCTGGCGGCCACCGAGGCCATCGTCGCCGCGGGCGGCACCCGGGTGCTGGTGCTCACCACCTACGACAGCGAGGCCAGCCTGGCCCGCGCCCTCGCCGCCGGGGCGAGCGGATTCCTGTTGAAGACCCTGCCGCCGGAGGAACTGGTCGCCGCCATCCGGGTGGCCGTGCGCGGTGACGCGATCATCGATCCGTCGATGACCCGCCGCCTGGCCGCCCGCCTGGCGGGCACCCTCGCCCCCGCCCCGCCGCCGCCGGAACTGGCCACCCTCACCGCCCGCGAGCACCAGGTGCTGCTGCTGCTCGCCGAGGCGGCCAGCAACGGCGAGATCGCCGCCGCCCTCGGGGTGGGCGAGGAGACGATCAAGACCCACGTCTCCCGCATTCTCGCCAAACTCGGTGTGCGCGACCGCATTCACGCCGTGGTCTACGCCCACCAGTACGGCCTGCCGCGCGGCTAGTCGCGTCGATCGGCGGGGAAGTACTCCAGTGCCTCGGCCAGCGGTTTCCGCCGCAGATCCGGGACCTCGCAGTCGGGGGCGGGATAGCCGACCGGGAACAGGATGTAGGGCCGCTCGGTCGCGGGCCGTTCCAGGATCTCGGTGAGAAACCCCATCGGATTGGGCGTGTGGGTCAGGGTCGCCAGACCCATCGCGTGCAGGGCGGTGATGAACAGTCCGCACGCGATGCCGACGCTCTCGTTGACGTAGTAGTTCTTGCGCAGTGACCCGTCGGGGCGCGGGGTACTCTTCTCGGCGAACACCACCACCAGCCACGGCACCACCTCGAGATAGCCCTTGTCGGAGGTGGTCTCCAGCGGCGCCAGCGCCTCCCGCCACGCCTCGGGCAGCCGCCCGCCCTCGTAGTTGATGCGCTCCTCGTGCTCGGCGGCCTCGCGGATGCGGCGCTTGATCCCCGGGTCGGCGACCGCGACGAACTTCCACGGCTGATGATGCGCCCCCGACGGGGCGGTATTGGCCGCCGCCACCGCCAGCTCGATCATCTCGGCGGGCACCGGATCGGCGGCGAAGAACCGCACACTGCGGCGAGAATCCAGCTGCTGCAACAACTCCCGGCCCCGCCGCAGGCCCGCGGCCGGATCCAGCCGCGGCGGACGATACGGCACGAACGGGTGGGCGTGCTCGCGCGGGGTGGTGATCTGGTCGGTCATGGCAACAGGGTAATCGTCAACCCCGCTGACGCCCTTGGTGTTTGACACCGGCGTACCGAGGCATTACCCGACCTACCAACCGAACTCGACGAGGAGGTTCAAGTGTCGGGTGCAGTACTGGCCGTGGTGATCGTCGTCGTGGTCGCCGCGGTCCTGAT
The DNA here is from genome assembly GCF_023740735.1 of Nocardia sp. CDC159. Classification (GTDB taxonomy): domain Bacteria; phylum Actinomycetota; class Actinomycetes; order Mycobacteriales; family Mycobacteriaceae; genus Nocardia; species Nocardia pulmonis. The sequence continues at coordinate 133,030 of NZ_JAMRXH010000001.1, read as the reverse complement.
CGTGGCCGCACTGGCCGCGCGGCCCGCCCTGCGCAGGCGCCGGTTGCGCAGCAGATTCGGGCCCGAATACGACCGCATGATGCAGCAGGCCGAGGATCGCCGCGCCGCGGAAGCCGAACTGGCGCAACGCGAACGCCGCCATGCGCGGCTCGAGTTGCGGCCGCTGTCGGAGCAGCAGAAGCAGCGCTATCAGCTGGAGTGGGCGCGCATGCAGGAGCAGTTCGTCGACGACCCCGCCGCCGCACTCGGCGCGGCCGACCGGCTGGTGACCGCCATCATGGCCGAGCGGGGCTACCCCACCGAAAGCCACGAGCAGAAGGTCGCCGACCTGTCGGTCGAACACGCCGAACCGCTCAGCGGCTACCGCGTCGCCCACGACATCACCGTGCGCGCGGGCGACGGCGTCGCCACCACCGAGGATATGCGCACCGCCATCGTGCACTACCGCGAACTGTTCGCCGATCTGCTCGGCACCGACCCCACCCCCACCTCCCAGCCCCAGTGAGACCCGCCATGAGCATCTTCTCCCACCGCGACGCCGACACCGACCGCCCCACCCGGCCCGACGACGCCTCCACCGTCGGCGACGCCGACCAGCGCGACGCCGAACCCCGCACCGGCCCCGCCGCCCAGTCCCATCGCGCCGAAGAGGACGCAGAACGGCAGGGACACGCGGGCGATTCCCCGATCGCCGCCGTCGATCCCCGCACCACCGAGCGGGACCTGCACGCCTCCGGCGGACCCGCCACCGCCCCGAGCGGCTACAGCAGGGGCGCGGTCCCCGATGAGCCCGACGCCGCCGCAGTGACCGGCACCCAGGGCGGCCACGGCAGGGACGCGATCACACAGGGCGGCCACGGGCGGGACGCGGTCACCGATGATCAGGCTGCCGTCGCCGGCTCGGTCGTGCCCGACGAGGACGCCCGCACCGTCGACTCCGCCGCGAAACCTCCGCAGCCCCATTCGGATTCCCCCGAACACGACGCACCCCTGTTCGCCGAGGCCGACCTGGAACGGCTGCGCATCGAATGGCGCGAGGTGCAGTCGCTGTTCGTCGACGACCCGCAGCAGGCCGTCACCCGCGCCGACCAGTTGGTGAGCACCACCATCGACCAGCTCACCGCCGCGGTCGCCGATCGCAAGCGCGCCCTGGAGACCCGCTGGCGCGCCGGGCAATCCGCCGACACCGAGGATCTGCGCCAGGCCCTGCGCGGCTATCGCGGCTTCTTCCACCGCATCCTCGGCGCCAACTGAATATCCGGCCGGTTCGAGCGCCGCGACGGCGATGGGTGCGCTCGGACCGGCCGGTGCGTCAGCGCTGGAAGATGCTGTCGCGCAACGGCTGTGGCAGCCCCGCCACCAGCCGGGTGATATAGCGCTGGATCTGCCCCACCCGCAGCTCCGCGGGCAGGGTCTGGTGGACGTGGCGGATCAGCGCACACGCCTGATCCGGCTCGCCCTGGCGCAGCAGCATCGCGGCCAGATCCAGATCCAGCAGCGCCCGGCCCACCTGATCCTTGTCCGCCATTGGCAGCTCCAGCACCCGCGCACGCATCTCCTCGGCGGCCTTGCGGTCCCCGAGCGAGGTCAGCGCGTGCGACTGATGCCAGCGCAGAATGTATTCCGAGGTGCCCAGATTGTCATCGGTGGTCGCGGTGGCGGGCAGCGCCGCGAACATCCGCTCGGCCGCGGCGATCGCGCCCATCGCCTCGCGGCGCCGCCCGATGCGCGCCTGAATCCCGGCCTCGGCCAGCAGCCCGAACACATACGCCGAGCGCGATCCGGCCGACTGCGCCGAATGCGCCGCCGACAGCCCCTGATCCAGGGCGTGGCGATAACACTCGTGCACATGGGCCAGATGCGCGCGCAGCCACGCCTCGACCGCCACATCCCCGGCCTGCCGCGCCGCGCGCCGGGCCTTGTACAGCCACATGAAGGTGTCGTGGATATCGGCGATGTCGTTGAGCCGGAATGCGATCAGCCCCGCCACGATCGCCTCCACCCGCAGCAGCCGCCGATGCAGCTCCGCCGAGCGATCGGCCAGCATCAGATGCTGAATCTTCGCCAGATCCCGCATCCGGGCGGGGATGTACTCCGATGGCGGCTGGATGTACACCAGATAGCCGCTGAGCTCGAGGCTCTCCTCCAACGCGCGCACGGTATCCCACACCCCCGGCTCCACCGCGGGTGCGGGCGCCGCGGCGGGGGCGCGTTCGTCGGTGTAGTCGTGGCCGAATCCGAGCCGATCGGGACGGGTCCTGTACAACCGGCACAGCGCGTCGAGGAACTGGTAGGACGGCATGTCCAGGCCGGTCTCCCAGCGCGAGACACTCTGATGTGACACACCGGGATTGGCCACGCCCGCCTCGCTGAGCAATTGCCGCAACCGCGCGGCCACATCGGCCAGCGTGTAGCCGTGGGCGATCCGATGTGCTCGCAACAACGACGCACCACAGTGCGCCCGGATCGCCTGGACCGCCTCCCACCTCGTCCCCCCGGCGGCCTCGATATCACGCACGATCCGGCGTGCGCACGCGATGCTGTGTGGGCTGTTCACAACATCTCCCAATTCGCGAGTGTTGGACGAGCATGGGGCTCTGCGTCGTCCGAGCTCAACACTAGTCCTCGGATCGCCAGCTTGCGTTCGCACAGCGACTGTTCTGCGCGCGAGACGTGCAAGCCGGTGACTCGCCCTGGCGGACGCAGGCGCACCGATCGCAGGCTGGGCGCCATGAGAAAAAGCGCATTCGTCGGCAGGGCTCCGACGCACACCCCTCGCAAACACCTCCACGACCAGAGCGGCACCGCATCGCTCGCGACCCAACTGATCCAACTGATGTCGGCGGCGGCCACCGTCGTCACCGCGCTGGCCGCCTACATCGCCTGCGCGTCGGTGATGAACATTCCGACCGTGTCGATCCTGTCGGCCGCCTGCCTGGTGGCCGGATGGCTGGCCCGCTCGCGGCCGTGGCGGCATCCCGCACAGCAACCGCAGCTGCCCCCCGAGGCTCCGGACGATCTCCCGGAACCGGACGATCGACTGCTGCGCCGCCTGCGGTCCCGCAAGGATCGCTGACGAGTGAACGCCACCTCGCGGTCGGGGAACAAACCGACGGCGATTGCTGAAAATCCGCCTGTTCCATACCGGTTGGAATTTACGAGCCGGTAGCCGGAGACGGTAGGTACGCTGGCGGTATCGATGGCACGGCAATCGTACGTGGTAGCAAGATCACCGACCTGCGAGGTGTCGCGGCGCTGGTGTTACTGACCGCGTCGTATGCCATGTTGACGGTGTTCACCAAATATCTGGACACCGGCTTCACCGTCGCCCAGCAGGTGTATCTGCGCACCGCGGTCGCCTTCGCACTCGCTGCCGTCGTCTTCGCTCGTCAAGTGCGCTGGCGCGTCATTGTTCGGGCCGGGGCACGGGAATGGACGGTCGTCGTCGTGCGAACCGCGCTGCTGTATGTCGTGGGCACCCTGCTGTTCGCCAAGGCCGCCACCATGACCAGTGTCGCCAACGTCTCCTTCATCGCCGCGCTCCCGCTGGCCGCCGCCCTGGGACTGCTGCTGCGCCAGGTTCGCGCCACCGTTGCCCGGCTCACCTGCGTCGCGGGATCCGCGGCGGGGGTGGCGATCATGTCGGGATTCAGCCCCGGACCCGGCGGCGCCTGGATGGCGTGGAACCGCGGCGATCTCATCGCGCTGGTGGCCGTGACCGCGATGGCACTGAGCTACATCGGCCGCGAATGGCACGGCGGTGTGCTGAACAATTCCGAGATCACCACACTCACCGTCGGAGTCGGCACCGTCGGGGTGGCACTCGTCTCGGTGGCTCAAGGTCAGGGACTGCCCCGATTGCCCGCGGAGCTCTCCCCGGTGGTGCTGTGGGGCGCGATCGCGGTGGCCGGAGCATTGAGCGTGCTGAACGTCTTCCTCATCAACTACGGCTTCGATCGGGTGGATTCGGTCAAGGCGGGCAACCTGATGACCGTGGAATGCGTGTGGGGACTGCTGTTCGGGCTGGCGTTCTACCAGCAGATTCCCACGATGAACGGCCTGGTCGGTGGCGCGCTCATCGTGGGCTTCGCCATCGGACTCAATGCCGCCGAAAAGGGTACGGCCACAGGCGAATCCGAGGAGCTTCCGCGCGCCGAAGTGAAGCGGCTGACCAGTATTGATCCTTCCGCCGAGCCACCCGATCCCCGCGACAAGGTCGCCTGACCTCTCAGCGCCGCGAGCGTCCCAGCTCGGCGAGCATGGCGTTGTAGGCGGTCAATTCGTCGTCGTCGGGATAGGCGTCCTGATGGCGATCGGTGCGCGCGGCCACCCTGCGGTCCTGGCGCGCCCACTGCGACAGCAGCGCGCCGACCACCAGCAGCACCGGCACCTCCCCGGAGATCCAGGCCAGGCTGCCGCCGATCTTCTGATCGGCCAGCAGATCGTGCATCCAGCCCAGTTGCAGCTGCGGATAGTAGGTGCCGCCGATCAGCGACTCCATCGACATCACCGCCACCCCGAAGAACGCGTGGAACGGCATGATCGCGAACAGCATGCCCAGCCGCCCCAGATGCGGCAGTCGCCGCGGCCCGGGGTCGATGCCTATGATCGCCCAGTAGTACAGGTAACCGGTGATCAAAAAGTGGATGTTCATCAGCAGATGCCCCCAGTGGAAGCGAATCAGCTGATCGAACAGCGCGGTGAAATACAGCCCGTACAACGAGATCACGAACACGATCAGCGCCACGATCGGATTGGCCAGCACCCGGGTGAAGCGCGAATGCATCAGCGACTGCGCCCATTCCCGCGGCCCCGGCGGATTGCCCCGCCCGGCCGGGGCCACCGCCCGCAGCAGCAGCGTCACCGGACCGCCCAGCACCAGCAGCACCGGGATGAACATGTTCAGCGCCATATGACCGCCCATGTGCGCACTGAACATGCCGTATCCGTAGGCGCCGATTCCCGACGAGGTCACCACCAGCAGCGCCGCACAGCCAGCGACCCACGACACCGTCCGCCACCGCGACCACTCGTCACCGCGTCGCCACAACCGCAGCGCCCCAACCAGATACGCCACCGCGGCGAGGATCGCCGCGGTCCCCAGCACCACATCGAAGCGCCACACCGTCGCGAACCGCCACACGCTCGGCGGTTGCGGCAGATCGAAGCCCAGGAATACCTGCTGTGCGGTGAAATCGCGCCGCGCGAACGCCGGCGCGGGCTGCACGGCCATCACGGTGGCGATTCCGAGCCACACCACCGCCGCGGCCGAGGCCGCCACCAGCAGCGCATAGCGCCGGTGGGTGCGCGCGCCCGGACCGTTGCGCACCAGCGCGCGCGAGTTCGGCTCGTCCGCCGCTTCCGCTGTCGTCCGACGGGGCGCGCTCGTCGGCGGGTGGTCCGGCGTGCCTGATCCGGTTCGCCCGAGGCCGCTTCGGGCCGGGCGGCGACCCAGAACCCAAACGAGCACGGCATGCCCGCCCAGTAGCACGGCCGCCGCGACGCCCAGCCAGCCGTACACCCCGCCGAAGGTCGAGGGCGGGGCGAGGATGGCGACCAGGATCGCGGCGGTGGGGAGCATGACCGCCACGGCCAACGCCACGATGATGCGGTAGCGGCGCAGCGCGACCGTGGAATCAATTGTGCGACGGCAGTTTTGGGCGACGCACCAGCTGAGACCGGCCAGCGGTGCGAGGGCCAGGGCGAAGGGGATGACCGCCCCGGTGGCGTAATCGTGGTTCGGTCCTTCTCCGGCATTGCCGGTCACCGCGGGCGCGAGCACCGCGATCGCGCTCACCGCCGTCAGCCCGAACAGGCTGTTCCACGACAGGGCCAGTCGCAGCAGCACCGCCACGACCAACACCGCCAGGCTCGCCACCAACCAGGCCTTGGGCTTCTCGGCCGCGGTGAGCAACGGCCCCAGCGCGCCCAGTCGCAGCGCCTTGGCCAGCGACAGGCCCGCCGAGTCGGCCGCCGTCACCGGAATCAGGGCGACCGCGGCCACCAGCCAGATCACGGCCGCGCGTTCGGCCAGCCGCACCCCGGCATATCCCGCCACATCGACGCGGCCCTGGGCGGTGGGCGCGGTACAGAACAGCGCGAACAGCAGCGGCCCGAGGGTGAATCCGCCCGCCAGCGCCGCGATCAGGCGCAGCAGCACATAGCTCGCCGCGTGCACGTATCCCGGAAACTCCAGGCCCTGTTGCTGATAGGCCTGCGTGCCGACCTGCGCGGTGACCGCCAGCGCCAGCCCGGCCGCGAGGACGGCCGCGAGTGCGACAACGGCCGCGCCCCAGCCTCGTTCGACGTGGCCGGGGCGGAGGGGGGTGGCGTCGCGTCGTGGCATCACCGGCGGAACTCGCGCAGGCGCAGGCTGTTCCAGACCACGAAGAACGACGAGAACGCCATCGCCGCGCCCGCGATCAGCGGATTGAGCAGCCCCGCGACGGCCACCGGAATGGCGGCGACGTTGTAGCCGAACGCCCACACCATATTTCCGCGGATGGTCCGCAGCGTCGCCTGCGCCAGCTCGATCGCGTCCGGCACCGCGCCCAGATCCTCGCGCACCAGGATGATGTCCGCGGCCCCGATCGCCACATCGGTGCCCCGCCCGATCGCCAGCCCCAGATCGGCGGCCACCAGCGCGGGCCCGTCGTTGATCCCGTCCCCGACCATCGCCACCCGATGCCCCTGGCCCTGCAACTGCCGCACCACGTCGACCTTGCCCTCCGGCAGCACCTCCGCGATCACCTCGTCGATACCGACCTCATCCGCGATCGCCTGCGCGGCACGGGCATTGTCCCCGGTCAGCAGCAGCGTCCGCAGCCCCAGCCGATGCAGCCGCGCCACCGCCGCCGCCGCACTGGACCGCACACTGTCGGCGACCGCGATCACCGCCACCGCCTGGCCATCCAGACAGAAGTACACCGCGGTCCGCCCATACCGCTGCTCCCGAGCCAGCGCCCGCCGCAACTCCTCCGGCACGCCGACACCCTCGGCCTCGATCAGCGCCGCGCGCCCGATCAGCGCCGCCCGCCCGGCCACCGTTCCCCGCGCGCCGAGTCCGGGCAGCGCCTGAAAATCGCTCACCTCGGGAAGGCGCGCCACCTCCGAATCGGCGTCGTCCTCGATCCGCGTCGGCTGCTCGGTCCTCCGCGCCACCGCAGAACTCGCCACCCCGATCTCACCCGGCTCACCACTTTCGGCGGTCTCCACCGCCGACACCGCCCCATCGACGCGCGCCGCCACCGACCGCTCGATCTCCCGCCGGGCATAGGCGGTGATCGCCGCCGCCACCGCATGCTCGGAGGCCGCCTCCAAACCGCCTGCCAGCGCGGCGATCTCGCGGGTGGAGTGGCCCGCGGCGGTGTGGACCGCCACCACCGTCATCTCGCCCTCGGTGAGGGTGCCGGTCTTGTCGAACACCACGGTGTCGACGCTGCGGCTGGTCTCGAGGGCCTGCTGGCCCTTGATGAATACGCCCAGCTGGGCGCCGCGTCCGGCGGCCACCATCAGGGCGGCCGGGGTTGCCAGGCCCAGCGCGCACGGGCACGCGATGACCAGGACCGCCAGGCCCGCGCCCACCGCCTTGTCCAGGCCAGCGCCGGAGATCAGCCACGCGGTGAAGGTGACCGCCGCGATGCCCAGCACCACCGGCACGAACACCCCGGCGATCCGGTCGGCCAGCCGCTGCAGCGATGCCTTGCCCGCCTGGGCCTCCTCCACCAGCCGGATCATCGCCGCCAGGCGGGTATCCGCGCCCACCGCACCGGCTTCCACGATCAACCGCCCGGTCAGCGACACCGTGCCGCCGGTCACCGCCATGCCGGGGCCGACCTCCACCGGCACCGACTCCCCCGTCATGGCCGAGGCGTCGATGCTCGAATGTCCCTCGACCACCAGGCCGTCGGTGGCCACGGTCTCCCCCGGCCGCACCACGAAGCGGCGGCCCTCGGTGAGTTCCTCGACCGGAACGGTGATCTCGCGGCCGTCGCCGGTCAGCACCGTGACGTCCTTCGCGCCGAGGGCGGCCAGCGCGCGCAGCGCCCCGCCCGCGCGGCGGCGCGCCTTGGCCTCGAAGTAGCGGCCCGCGAGCACGAAGACCGTGACGCCGCCGGCGACCTCGAGATAGATCGAATCCGCGCCCAGGATCGCCGCCCACACCCCGTGCCCGGACGCGGCCGGGGCGGGCCGGGCGAACAGCGTCACCACCGACCACACCGTGGCCGCGGTGATCCCGATCGACACCAGCGTCTCCATGCTGGTGGCTCCCGTGCGCAGCCCGGCCAGTGCCTTGCGGTGCAGCGGCGCGGCCGACCACACCACGATCGGCAGCGCCAGCGCGAGCAGAATCGCCTGCCACCCGGTGATCCGGGTGCTGGGCACGGTGGCGAACATGATCGACAGATCGGCCAGCGGGAAGAACAGCAGCAGCGCCACCACCAGGCGGCGGAACAGATCCGCGGCGATGCGATCCTCCGGGCCGGTGTCGAGCACGGTGGTCGTGCCCTGCACGGGAGTGGCGCCGAAGCCGATCTCGGTCACCTTCTCGCACAACAGGTTCGGGTCCAGCTCCGCCGGGGCGTCCACGGTGGCCACACCGGTGGCGAAGTTCACGCTGGCGGTCACCCCGTCGAAGCGGTTGAGGGTGCGCTCGACCCGCGAGGAGCAGGCCGCACACGACATCCCCGACACCGCGAGCCGGACCCGGACGCGGTCGGCGGCGGTGTCCTCGACGGGAGCGAGAGAGTTGGTCATGGGATTCGGATTCCGTTGGCTCGGGCCACCGAAGCGGATTCGGCGGCAGGCGGATTCGGCGTGGTCTTTCGGCGCCCGCTCAGGCGGCGGGATCGTGCGTGGAGCGCAGGTGGCCGGTGCGCCGTCCCGCACGCGCACCCGGTGGCATCGCCAGCGGTCCCGGTTCGGCGGTGACCTCCGGCGGTTCGCCGCCCGCGCGACGCCGCAGCAATACCAGCACCAGCAGCCCGGCCAACAGCACCACATGCGATTCGGCGCGGGTCGCGCTCATCTGCCCGCCGATCAGATCGTGGGCGACGAACACCGACACCACCGCGGCGAAACTACCGAATACCGCGATCAGCCCGCTCACCGCCCGCACCGACAGCGCACCCCACACCATGCCCGCGCCGAGGGCGAAACTCCACGCGGTGCTCTCGTTGAACAGATGCGAGCCGACCTCGTGTTCGGCGTGCACACCCACCCCGTGCCCGACCAGCTGCGCCAACCCCAGCGCGCACTGCACCGCGCCGATGCCGAGCAGGATCATCCGCAGCGCCGAGGTCGACAGCCCGCGCCGCCGCGGCGTCACGCCCACGAATTCGGCCCGCGCCAGGATCTGGTCGGTCAGATCCGGGGTGACCGGCGCGGCGCGCATGCGCAGGGTGCGGGTCGTCGCGCCCGCCGCCGCGTACCAGTCGGTGCAGGCCCGGCACTCCTCGAGGTGCCGATCGACCTGCGCCGAGGGCACCGGTTCGGGTTCGCCGTCGATCCGGGCCGACAGCGCTTCCCGGCAGACATCGCAGTTCACGGTGCAGTAGTCGGTTCGGGGGCCGCCGAAGTTCCCGGGATTCGCTGTGGCGTGAAACACCCTACGCCCGGTAGTAGATCTTTTTTCGGGCCGGGCTAGGGTGTCCGGCATGGCAACGGAGTCCAGCGACGATCGGATCACCGCGCTCGCCCTGGCCGCGGGCCGCGGGGATCGGCAGGCGCTGGAGGAGTTCATTCGCGCCACCCAGTCCGACGTGTGGCGCTTCATCGCCCACCGGGCCAGCCCCGCCCGCGCCGACGACCTCACCCAGGAGACCTACCTGCGCGCCCTGGGCAGCCTGCGCCGCTTCGAGGCGCGCGCCTCGGCCCGCGCCTGGCTGTTGTCGATCGCCCGCTACGTCTGCGCCGACGAGGTTCGCGCCGCCATGGCCCGCCCGCGCGTCGCCGCCGACGCCGACTGGGAGGCCGCCGCCGACCGCCGCCGTTCCGGAAGCAGCACGGCCGCAATAGAATTCGCCGAACTCCGGATCATGCTCACCGCCCTCCCCGAGGACCGCCGCGAGGCCCTGATCCTCACCCAACTCCTCGGCCTCTCCTACGAGGAGGCCGCCCAGGTCTGCGGCTGCCCCGTAGGCACCATCCGCTCCCGCGTAGCCCGCGCCCGCGAGGACCTGATCGGCGAGGTCCGCGCGGGCGAGGCCGCGGGCAGCTGAGCCGCTACCCCGACGCCAGGCCGTTCACCGGACGATCCGGGGTGGCCAAGGCGGCGGTGAGCAGACGTTGGAAAGCGGTGGCGTGGGTGGTCAGGTCTTCGACGCCGAACAGGTGGGGGTTGCCGCCGACCACGAACTCCATGGCGTCGGGGCGGTCGTAGAAGTAGAAGCCGATGTCCTCCTCCACTCCGGCGGTGACGTTGTGGATGGTCGCGGGGGTGTCGGCGAAGTGGGGTGCGAAGTCGAAGGGCATGACGTTGGCCAGCGGGCCGTAGGCGCGGTCGTGGTCGAAGGCCGGGCCGAGGTCTCGCCAGAGGTCGACGACTCGGTACCGCAGGTGCGGGGCGCTGTCGCGCAGGAAACCTTCGATGTGCTCGACGGCATCGGAAAACGTTGTCCGTGAGTCGAATTCGGCCCAGTAGTACACGACATTGATGACCGTGCACGGCACCCGCGCCGCCGGGGTGCCCGCGCGGGCCAGCACCGGCAGGCACAACCGGATTTGCGACTGTCCGGTCACGCGGTGCACATAGGTGGCCGCCGCCGCGAGCAGTGCGGTGGCCGAACCGCCGCGCTCGCGCAGGCGGGCCAGCAGGTCGGGATCGAATTCGGTTGCCGTTCTCGCCATCCGGCCGGTCATCGGCTCGGTGCGCGGGGCGACGATCGGCGGGGCGGGGCGGTCGCGGTGGTAGCGCAGCCAGTAGTCGCGGGCGGCCGCGTAGCCGGGGCCGTCGCGTTCGGACTCCTCGTGGGCGACCACCTCGGCCAGCGAACCGAACCGGGACGGGGCGGGTTCGCGTCCGGCCAGCAGGGCGGTGTACACCTGGGCGACCCGCCGCGCGACCTGCGCCAGCCCGTAACCGTCGAGCAGGATGTGATGCACCCGGTGGTACCACCACACCCGCTCGGATCCCAGCCGCAGGATCGCGTGCGTGAACAGCTCATCGGCCACCAGATCCACCGGGGTGTCCAGATCGGCGGCCATCCACGCCGCGGCCGCCGCGAGCGGATCGTCGTGGCCGCTGAGGTCGACCGTGCGCACCTCCCACCGCGGCGTACGCGGCCGCAGCCGTACCCCCGCCGGCGTCTGGGCGAACCCGAGGTTGCACACCTCGATCTCCCCGACCGCCCACCGAATCGCCCGCGCCAGCACCGTTTCCGACACCGGCCCGTGAAACTCCGCGTACTCGGCCACATTGAACATGGCCGTCACCGGATCGGGCCCGTCCTGCTGGTAGTGCCAGAACTCCTCCTGCGCCGCGGTCGGCCGCAGTTCATTACTCGGCACGCAACCGCTCCCACCACTGCCGCAGCGTCGGCTGCTCGATCAGATCCATGAACCCGATCCGCGCCCCCGCCGCCCGCCACCGCTCCACCAGCGCCAGCACTCGCACCGAATCCAGCCCGGCCGCGAACAGGTCCGCCTCCGGATCCAACTCCTCCGCGGTCAGGTACAGTTCGGCCGCCACCTCGGCCCGCAGTTGCGCGAAACTCACCCCCGCACTCATCCGATCCTCCGAACACCGCTGGGCCACAGCGGTTCCCGCAGCTGCCGCCGTAGGATCTTGCCACTGGGATTGCGCGGAACCCGCTCCACGAACTCGAACCGGGACGGAATCTTGTATCCCGCCAGCCGATCGGTGCAGTGCACGAACAACTCCCGCGCCGACACCTCGGCGCGGGCGGCGACGAAGGCGTGCACCCGCTCCCCGAACCGCTCGTCCGGCGCGCCCACCACCGCCACATCGGCCACCGCCGGATGTCCGGCGATCACATTCTCCACCTCGGCCGGATAGATGTTCTCCCCGCCCACGATGATCATGTCCTGCAACCGATCGCACAGGAACAGGTAACCCTCGTCGTCGAGGTATCCGGCATCGCCGGTGCGGATCCAGCCGTCGACCAGCGTGGCCGCGGTGGCATCGGGCCGCCGCCAGTACTCGACCATATGCCCCGGGGTGCGCAGCCACACCTCCCCGACCCGGCCCGGCCCCAGCGGGTCGCCGCGCTCGTCGCTCACCCGGATCGCGAAACCCGGATACGCTCGCCCGGCCGCCTGCAGCCGCGGGCTGCCCGGATAGTGCTGATCCGGCGGCAGGCACACCGCGGTGTTCCCGGTCTCGGTGAGCCCGTAGATCTGGGCGAATTCGCAGTCCAGGATCGACATCGCCTGTCCGAGCAGGCTTTCCGAGATCGGCGAGCCACCGTAGACCAGTTTGCGCACACTCGCCAGCGCCGCCCGGTCCGCGCCCGGCTCGGCCAGCATCAACCGCAGCATGGACGGCACCACGCACACCGTGCTGATCGCCCGCTCCCGAATCAGCTCCACCGCCGTCGCCGGATCGAACCGCGGCATCGCCACCATCGTCGCCCCCGCGCCCAAACCTTGAGTGGCCCACCAGATTCCGCCGACATGGAAGCCGGGAATCCCGATCAGCCCGATATCCCCCGCCCGCCAATCGATCCAACCCTCCCCCGCCGCGGCCAGCGCCGCGCGCACGGCGAAGAAGCTGCGATGCGCCAGCACCACCCCCTTGGGCAGTCCGGTGGTGCCGCTGGTGTACAGCTGTACCACCGGGGTATCGGCATCGAGGTCGAGCTCCGGCGGCTCGGCGGGCTGCCCGCCGTACCACTCGGCGAAGGATTCGGTGTCCAGACAGCGAATCGTCGAGCCGAGGTCGAGCCGCGCGCGCAGCGACGCATCGGCGATCAGCACCTCGGCCCGCGAGTCGGCGAGGATGTGCCCGATCTCCTCGGGGGTGAGCCGGAAGTTGATGGGCACCAACACCGTCGCGCTCCGCGCGCACCCCAGCAGCGTGGCGTAGTAGTCCACCGACTCCAGACCCAGATACGCCACTCGCGCGCCCGGCGCCAGCCCCGCCGCCGACAACCCGGCCGCGATCCGGTCGGCGGCGCGGTCGAGGTCGCCGTAGGTCATCGTCCGCGCGCCGCAGACCACCGCCGTGGCCGCGGGATCGTGCCCCCGGGTCAACTCGGCCAGGGTCCGGCTCATCGGCCCGCCCCCGTATCGACGACCACCAGGCGAATCCGGCCGTGGCAGACACCGGTCCCGTCGGTGAACCGGAAGCCGGTGTGCAACGCGATCCGCTGCGCCCCAGCGGAATTGGTGTAGGCATCGGCGGCCCCGAGGGTGAACTCGCCGGTGAACGCCGTGGAGTCGATGGGCCGCTCGAATTCGGTCCGTACCTCGGCGATGAGAATGTCGGGCAGATAGCGGCGGTGGAAATCCGCCATCGCCCAGTCCGCGAACGCTGGATGCAGCCCGTGCCGCACGACGGTGGCCACGGTCTGATACATCAGCTGGTTGAAGCAGATGATGACCTCGACGGCATTGAGATGTCCGGTGTCATCGATATAGCAGGGCGCGCCGATGCCGAACTCCCCCGTGCCCACGACGGTCTCGCCGTCGGTGCGCACCGACGCCGTGCGCAGATACCGGCAGTGCGGCTTGTAGCAGCGCTGCACCTCGGCAAGGAATTCGGGTTCGACCTCGAAAACGGCGGGTGCGGCGATCATTTCAGCAGATCCCTGTCGTCGTACACGGTCACCCGCCAGGACACCGCGGGCTCCACCCGGTCGCTGTGCACCGCCCGGTGCACCAGGCTCAGGTTGTCCCACAGCAGCAGATCCCCCACCTCGAAGCGCTGCAGATGCACCGCCGGATGCGCGAGATCGGATTGTCCGGTGACGGCGAGCAATTCGGCCAGCAGCTCACGCCGCTGGTTGCCCTCGGCGTCGAGCACGGTCTCGGTGAACCCCTCGCTCACGTACACGATCGGCTCGCCGGTGTGCGGATGCGACAGCACCGTGGGGCGGTGCACCGGCGGCGTGCGGGCGTCGATCTCGTCGAGAATCTCCCCCACCGGCCGGAACACGTCGTCGGGGCGGATCTTGAAACAGCGGCGCACGGTGTGCACAGCGGTGGTGTCGGCGATCGCGGCACGCAACTGCGGGGTGAGCCTGCCGTACGCGGCGGCCAGATCGATGAACAGCGTCCCCCGGTTGCTGCTGGGCACCACCCGCGGATAGGTCAGCGTGATATCGAACGGGCGCGGCATGAACTGATAGTCCGAATGCCAGAACCGCCCGGTCTTGGGCACGCCGATCTGGCGGCCGTCGGGTTCGGCGGTGGCCGAGACGAACACCTCCGGCACCTCCGGGTGGTGGTAGACCGGCTCGTAGTAGGCCTGCGGTGCGCCCAGGCGGCGGCCGAGCGCGAGAAAACTCGCCGGATCGTGGTGCTGGTTCTTCAGCACCACGATCTTGTGGCGGTAGATCGTCTTCTTCAGAAGTTGAACGTCCTCGTCGGCGGTGGGATCGAAATCCTCGACGATGACGCCCATACCGGCCTGCGGGCTGGTCCTCACAATCGCTTCCTTCGTGGGGAGGGGGCGCCTGGGCTTGGACGGCGCCGGTACTCCGATACGTCGGCCGCGGCCCGTCCGCGGTTCCGCGCTGTGACATGGCCGACATCCGGGAACCCCGGCGGGGTGCGGGACGACGTGAGACAGCGTGTGTTTCGTGCGAACCCTGCGCCGCCGGTCCACCGCGGCGATCCTGTGCGCCGTCGCGGTGGCCGCGCTCGCGGGCTGCGGTCGACCGGCCGAGCAGGCCCCCGCCGACCAGCCCGCGACCGCCGCGCCCACCGGCTATCCGCTCACCCTCGACAACTGCGGGCACGCGCTGACCTTCCAGCGGCCACCGCAGCGGGTGGTGCTGCTCAACGGCGCGTCGGTGGCCGAGGCGGAAAGCTTCGTGACCCTGGGACTCGCCGACCGCATCGTGGCCAGCAGCCAGCACTTCGGGGTCTCCGACCAGTCCGGCATGGCCGAGGCGGTGAACGCGCTCCCCAGTGCCGGATTGCGCCGAGACGACAGCGCCGAATTCTCCCGCGAGCAGATTCTCGCGCTGCATCCGGATCTGGTGATCTCGACCTGGGCGGGCGGCTTCGACGATCGCACCGGCCCGATCGGTCGGGACGCGTTGAACCGGGCCGGAATTCCCGCCTTCGTCACCCCGTCCAATTGCGCGCTCGGCGACCCGAACGCCAGCGAAGCCGCGCGCCGGGACCTGGCGCGGCAGTCGGTGAGCTCCTCGGACGAATTGCTGCTGACCCTCGGCCGCATCTTCGACGTGCAGCAGCGCGCCGCCGATTACGTCAATGCCCAGCGCGCCCGCATCGCCGCGGTCACCGCGCGCGTCGCCGACCGCCCGCGACCCACGGTGCTGCTGGTGTATCCGGGCATGTCCGCGATGAACAGCAACGGCCTGCCCGCCGTGTTCGGCGGCGGCATCTACGACGACATCATCGCCAAGGCGGGCGGCCGGAACGCCTTCGCGGGCAAGACCTCCGACGAACTGGCCCAGATCAATGCCGAGGCCCTCGCCTCGGCCCCGGTCGACCTGGTCGTCATCGGCCGCTACCGTCCCGACGAGGACGCCGATCGGATGGCGAGCGAGCTGTTCGCCCGCTTCCCCGCCTGGCCCGCCGCCCGCACCCACCGCTATCTCACCCTGTCCGACTCCCCCTACCTCGGCCCGCTCAACGCCACCGCCGTGGAAAAGATCGCCGATGCCCTCGCCCACCCGCAGTGAGGCTCGCGATACTCCGGTCGAAACCGCCGCGACCCCCCGGCGTTTCGACGGGCGGCTGGTGAGCCGGATCGGTGTGCCGGTGCTGCTGGCGCTGGCGCTGGGCGCGGCGATGGTGATGGCGATCGGGTTCGGCACCGTCGCGGTCGCACCGCCGACGGTGCTGCGAGTCGTGCTGGCGCACACCGTCGGTGGTGCGGGCACGGACCCGCTGTCCGACCAGATCGTGTGGCAGTTCCGCGCACCCCGGGTGGTGCTGGCCGCCCTGGTCGGCGCCGCGCTCGGACTGGCGGGGGCCTGCCTGCAGACCCTGGTGCGCAATCCACTGGCCGATCCCTATCTATTCGGGGTCACCTCCGGGGCCTCCCTCGGGGCGGTGCTGGCGATGACCGGAATCGTCTGGGTGACGGGCACTCTCGGCGTCACCGGCTGCGCCTTCGTCGGGGCCATGCTCAGCCTGCTCGTCGTGTTCGTCCTCGCCCAGCGCGGCGGGCAGGTGCGCGGCGCGGATCTGGTGCTGGCGGCCATCGCGGTGTCGTATCTGGGCACGGCCGTCACCAGCTATCTGCAGCTGCGGGCCAAACCCGCCGAACTGCGCGGGGTGATGTTCTGGCTGCTCGGCTCGCTGTCCTCGGCCGACTGGAACGATCTGATCGCCCCGGCCGTGGCCGTCGCGGCGGCGCTGCTGGTGCTGCCCGCCCGCGCGCAGGCCATGAACGCGCTGACCCTGGGCGACGACACCACCGCCGGTCTGGGGGTACATCCGAATCGGTTGCGGCTGTTGCTGTTACTGGTGTCCGCGCTGCTGACCGCCACCGCGGTCGCCGTCGCCGGGGGCATCGGCTTCGTCGGCCTGATCGTCCCCAATGCCGCCCGCCTGCTGGCCGGGCCCGACCACCGCCGCACCCTGCCGATCGTCACCCTCGGCGGCGCGCTGTTTTTGGTCCTGGTCGACCTCGCGGCCCGAACCGTCGACCGCCCCAACGAAATTCCCATCGGGATCATCACCGCCGTCCTCGGCGCACCCGCCTTCCTCGTCCTGCTGCGCCGCCGCCGAGAGGTCGCCTCGTGAGAATCGTCGTCGACGGACTCGGCGTGGAACTGACCGGCACGCCGGTGCTGACCGAGATCGACCTCATTATCGAGCCGGGCTCGTTCACCGGCCTGGCCGGACCCAACGGCTCGGGCAAGAGCACCCTGCTGCGCTGCCTGTACCGCGCCCTGCGTCCCACCGCGGGCGTGGTTCGCATCGGAGCCGACGACGTGTGGCGCACCGGCACTCGCCGAGCGGGCCGCCGCACCGCGGTCGTCGCCCAGGACCACGGTCTCGAGCACGCCTTCACCGTGCTGGAAACCGTTGCCATGGGCCGCATTCCGCATCAGGACCGCTTCGGCCGCGAACGCGACCACGACCGCGAGATCGTGCGCGCGGCCCTCGACCGGGTCGGTTTGGGCTGGGCCGCCGAGCGCCGCTTCGCCGCCCTGTCCGGCGGCGAACGCCAGCGCGTTTTGCTCGCCCGCGCCCTGGCCCAGCAGACCCCCGTCCTGCTCCTGGACGAGCTGACCAACCACCTCGATCCGGGCGCACAGCTCGAATTGCTCACCCTGGTCCGGGAACTGGGTCTCACCACGATCGCGGCGCTGCACGACCTCGATCATGCCCTGGCCTACTGCGACGCCCTGGTCCTGCTGCACGACGGCCGCGTCGCCGCCACCGGCGCCCCCGCCGACGTCCTGACCCCCGACCGCATCGCCGCCATCTTCGGCATGCGCAGCGCCATCGTGCCGCACCCGCTCACCGGCCGCCCGCACCTGGTGACCGCGCTGCCCGAACAGCACCGACCGGAAACCACTCACCGGACACATCGCTGACCGCGCCGCCCGTGCGGTGCTAAGCCTCGAAGGGTGGATCGAGAGCCAAACCCATTGCCCTACGAGACGTTACGGCTGAGCGTGCACGAGCGCGTCGCCACCATCACCCTGCACCGCCCCGAGCGCCGCAATGCCTACACCCGCCGCATGGGCAGCGAACTGTCCCTGGCCTATCGGCGCTGCGATGCCGACGACGACATTCGCGCCATCGTCCTCACCGGCACCCCACCCGCCTTCTGCGCCGGGGCCGACCTCACCGCCGGTGAGCGGACCTTCACCGACCCGGGACAGGACTTCAGCGCCGAGGGGGCCGACCCGCCCGCCTGGCGGCTCCGCAAGCCGGTGATCGCCGCGGTGAACGGCCACGCGCTGGGGATCGGGCTCACCCTCGCGCTGCAATGCGACCTGTGCATCATGGCAGTCGATGCCAATTACGGTGTGGTGCAGGTGCGCCGGGGCATGGTCGGCGACGGGTACTCGCATTGGATCTTGCCGCGGTTGATCGGGATGTCGCGGGCCGCTTACCTGCTACTGACCGGTGCCACCATCGACGGCCGCCGCGCCTACCAGCTGGGCCTGTGCCACGAGGCACTGCCCGCCGAACAGGTCCTCGACGCGGCGCTGGGCCTGGCCCGCGCTATCGCCGAGCACACCGCGCCGGTCGCGGTCGCGACAAGTAAGCGGATGCTGTGGTCGTCGTTCGAATACGACGCCGCGACCGTCGGCGCGCTCGAGACCGAGGCACATGTGGCGCTCATGGGCCACGACGATGCCCGCGAGGCCATGCGCGCCTACCTGCGGCGCCGGACCCCCGCGTGGACGGGACGGCCCAGCCAACTGCCCGCCCTCGATGTCAACGCCGGGCGCGCGGCGAATGGCGCAGCGCCGCAACCAGATCGGTGAGCTGCGGCGCGGGCGGAGCGTAGCCGGGAAAGTAGACGCACACCCGCTGCGCCACCGCGCCGAACCGTGCCACGATCTGCGCCGCGCACTGCTCCGGCGTCCCGCGCACCGCGATCGCCGCGAGGAGTGCGTCGTCGACCAACTCGCTCATCGCCGCCACCGCACCGCGTTTGGACAAATCGTTGAGCCGCGGCCGCAGCTCCGCCCGCCCCTCCACCTCCAGCACCGGCGCGTACGCCGGGGTCGAGCCGTAGAACGCGATCAGCCGCCGCACCCCCGCCTCGGCCCGCTGCCGCTCGCCCTCGGTGCGCCACATCGCCGCCATCACCTGCGGCACGATTTCCAGATCCGCCGCCGCGCGGCCCGCGCGCGCCAGGCCCTCGGCCACCGCGGGCAGGGTGCGCTCGCGGAAATGCCGCTCGCTGTTGAACGGCATCACCAGCAGCCCGTCGGCGACCCGCGCCGCGGTGCGCACCATGCGCGGGCCCAGCCCGCCCATCAGCACCGGCGCGATACCGTGCGGATTCGGGCCCGGATCGAAGGTCGGCGGCATGAGGGTGTGGCGGGTGAACTCGCCGCGGAAGTTCAGCGGGGTCCGCTCCTGCCAGGCGGTCAGAATGGTCTTCACCGCGGTCACGAATTCACCCAGGCGCGCCGCGGGCCGCGACCAGCTCGCGCCGTACCGATTCTCGATATGCGGGCGGATCTGCGAACCCAGCCCCAGCCGGAACCGCCCGCCGCTGAGCAGGTGCAGATCGTAGGCCATATGCGCGACGTGCAGCGGACTGCGTGGAAAGGCCACGGCCACATTGGTCGTCAGCTGCACCGGTACCGTCGGCGCGACCGCCGCCAGCGAGACGAAGACGTCGTGGGCGCCCTCGAAGGTGAACAACCCGTCCACGCCCGACGCCGTCAACTCCCGCGCCCGCTCGATCACCCGGTCCGGCCGCGCGTCCAGCTGAATATCGATCCGCATCCACCTACGCAATCACGCCCGCACACCGCCCGGCGCACGGTGGTTCCGGCCAGTGGGACCTGCTTCTTCGGCGCGCAGGCGGGTATGGGAAGGGCATGGCGATCTCTCTGCACCGGGCGGTGCGCACCCCACTGCTGTATTTCTTCATCCTCGGGGATGTGCTCGGCGCCGGGGTGTACATCCTGGTCGGGCAGGTGGCCCGGGCATCGGGCGGGGCGGTGTGGTTGCCGCTGCTGGTAGCGCTGGTGATGGCCGCGCTGACCGCGGCGTCGTACGCCGAACTGGCGACGAAGTATCCGCGCGCGGGCGGGTCGGCGCACTATGTGACCCGGGCGCTGGGACCGGCCGCCGGATCGGTGATCGGCTGCTGCATGCTCGCGGCCGGGGTGGTGTCGGTGGGCGCGCTGGCCCGCGGTTTCGCCGGTGACTATCTGCGCGCCCTGGTCGAACTGCCCACGATCGCGGTGATCGTGGTGTTCCTCGCGGTGCTCGCGCTGCTCAATGTCAGCGGCATCAAACAATCGCTGGGCGCCAATGTGGTCGCCACCGTGATCGAACTGAGCGGTCTGCTGCTGATCATCGGGCTGGGCGGCTGGGTGCTGCTGCGCGGCGACGGTGATCCGAGCCGACTCACTCACATCGGCACCGCCGAGCACGGCGTCATCGGCGCGACTCTCGCCGGGGCGGTGCTGGCCTTCTACTCCTTCGTCGGTTTCGAGACCTCGGCCAATCTCGCCGAGGAGGTGCGTGATCCGCGCCGGTCCTATCCGCGGGCGCTGTTCGGGGCGCTGCTCACCGCCGGGGTGGTCTACCTGCTGATCGGCATCGTCACCAGTGCCGATGTGCCCACCGACCGGCTGGCCGAATCGAGCGGGCCGCTGCTCGAGGTGGTGCGGACGGCCGGGGGCGTGCCCGATCGGCTGTTCAGCGTCATCGCCCTGGTAGCCGTGGCCAATGGTGCGCTGCTGACCGGGATCATGTCCTCGCGGCTGGCCTATGGCATGGCCCGCGACGGGCTGCTGCCGCCGGTGCTGTCACGCCTGCTGCCCGGCCGCCGCACCCCCTGGGTCGCGATCGCCGCCACCACCGCGGTCTCGCTCGCCCTCGCCCTCACCGGCGAGGTCGACGCGCTCGCCGAAACCCTGGTGCTGTTGCTGCTCATCGTCTTCACCGCCGTCAACGCCACCGTCCTGCTGCTGCGCCGCGAGTCCGGCGACGCCCCCGATCACTTCCGCGTCCCCTGGCCCGTCCCCTGCCTGGCCCTGGTGTCGTGCCTGTTCCTGTTCACCCGCATCGAGGCCGGGATCTGGTTGCGCGGCGGCATACTCGTCGGCCTCGGCCTGCTGCTCGCCGCGGTCAATATCGTCCGCCGCAGGCGGCACACTCCCGGCGAGATGCAACCCACGAGCGCCTGAAGCGCTCAGCGATCGACGAGGTGCGCGGTCGGCTCGTGCCGG
This sequence comes from Nocardia sp. CDC159, assembly GCF_023740735.1. GTDB lineage: Bacteria > Actinomycetota > Actinomycetes > Mycobacteriales > Mycobacteriaceae > Nocardia > Nocardia pulmonis. The sequence goes on along the minus strand of NZ_JAMRXH010000001.1, from coordinate 111,989 downwards.
TCGACCGCCGACGGCGCGAACCACGTCAGGTAGAACGTGTAGCCGAGGGCCGCAAGCGAACCCATGATCACCAGTCCGAACAGCAGCGGGTGGGTCGCCATCGGCACCGCCAGGAATCGGATGCACAGCAGCGTCCCGGCGAACAGGACCGCACCCATCGCCACCACCCGCACCCGGGCCCGGTCCCAGCCGCGATCCGGATCGCGCAGCGCCGATTCCACCGTCAGACCCAGCGCCGCGCCCACCACCAGATCGATGCCGTAGTGCGCGCCCAGGCCCAGCGTCGCCACCAGCGTGCACACCAGCCAGAACGCCCCGCCCCAACGCAGCCACCACGGCCCGCGCCGGGAATGGATGAACAGTGACAGCGCCCACGCGGTATGCAGCGAGGGCATGCAGTTGCGCGGGGTGATCGCGTCGAAAGCCAACGGCCCCACCGCCGTCGGCGCGGCCGGGACGATATTCGGCCACACGTCGGCGATCTGGAAGCCGTGTCCCTCCGGGCCGTACGCCAGCACCGGGCCGACCACCGGAAAGACCACATACCAGATCGGTCCCACCAGTCCGAGGGTCAGAAATGTCCGGACCAGATGGTGCCGCGGCCACACCCCCGCGGCGACCCCGCGCAACTGCCAGCACGCCACCACCATGGCCGCCACCGGCAATTCGAAATACACCCACCGCACCACGCCCAGCGCCACCGGTCCGGCCGCGGCCAACCACTGGCCGACCAGCCACGACGGATTGCCCAGCGCATGATCGGCGGCCTGCACATACGCGTCGAGCACCGTCGGGCACGCCCAGGCGGTGATGTCGAGCCAGATCTCGCTGACCTTGGTGGCGAGAATCAGCAGCGCCCCGATGCCGATGGTGCGCAACGCCGTTCGCCGCCGCTCCCCCGCCCAGCGCAGCACCACGACCACCGCCAACGCGGTCAGCACCAGCGTCGGCCCATTGCCCACGGTGAATTTGTGCCCCCCGACCGCACGCGCCGCCACGAACACCAGATCGATCCCGACCGCGGCCGCCCCCGCCACGATCCGCTCGCGGGTGCGCAGTCCGACCAGCGCCAGCCCGAATCCGGCCCACGAGGTGGTCGCCGACTTCGGCGATCCGGCGAAATCGCGGGCCAGACTCGTCAACGGCCCCAACGCCCCGATGTGCGCGGCCATCAATTCCCCGCCGACGAGCGCCACCACCGCCGCCGCCCCGGCGCACCACCACAGCACCATCCGCCATCGACGTCCACCGGGTCCCTCACCAACCACCGGATCGGCCGCGGGCGTCGAGCCCCCTTGCACGTCGTCCACAAGCATTGGGACATCGTAAACACGATGTGAACGAGAACCGTCCACCGAATGATCTTGTCGGTCTCGCCCACTGGAACCGGCCCGTGCGCCGCGCCGCCCGAGCGCGGGTGGCGCCCCGCTAGCTGGAGGTCGCCGACATGTCGAACGGCGACTGCGGCAGCACCGTGCCGGTCTCGAGCAGCGATTTGAGATTGGCCAGCACGGCCGGCCAGCCGTGCGCGATCCCCTGGTACATCTCGTCGTTCGGCAGGTTCTCGTGGGTGACGGTGAGCCGGACGATGTCGAGGTGGGGCTCGATCCGGAAGGTGACGATCGAGCGCTCCCGGTCCAGATGCGGGGAATCCTCGAAGGTGAGCACCAGCCGATTCGGCGGCTCGGATTCGAGCACCTTCCCGACCACGTCGACCACCCCCGAGCCGTCGACGCGTCGATGCTCCCAGTCCGAACCCGGTTGCCAGTCCGACACATTCGCGTTGCCCCAGTAGCGCGCGCTCAGATCGGCATCGGTCAGCGCCTGCCACACCTGCTCGGCGGTGGCGCGAATGTAGGTGACGTAGACGTAGGTGGGGATCGCTGTTTTCATGGCCAACTCCTCTGCCCGGGATTTGATGCCGCCGATGATGTCCAGCCGCGGCCTGTCGAACACCGAGATCCAGCGCTGTTCGATGTCGTGGATCGGTGCGGGATTGATGTAGTGCACCCGCTCGCGCCCGCGCCGCAGCACGGTGACGAGTCCGGCCCGCTCGAGGATGTCGAGGTGCTGGGTCAGCGACTGCCGCGCCATCGCCACACGCTCACACAGCTCGCGCAGGGTCTGCCCGTTGTGCTCGCGCAGGCGATCGAGCAGCAGCCGCCGGGTCGGGTCGGCCAGGGCCTTGAAGACCGCGTCCATATCCGTTTCGGGTGACACCACCAAATCATGCAGGTATTTACCTGCATAAGTCAACGGGCAAACGAGAAAGCCCCGGGCCGCGGCCGTGCGAGGCCGTCGGACCCGGGGCGTGCCCGAGATCGGTGCGGGTCAGCTGACGAAGGGCAGGTATCCCGGATAGACGAAATTGGCGCCGCCGTTGAGCTGCTGCCAGCCGACAATCGCCGGGAAGTTGACCGGCAGCTGCTTCAGCTGGTGCGGGTTGCCGTTGTGATCGGCCTGCCAGCACTGCATGATCACGCCGTGGAAGGCGGTGCAGACCACGCGGGTGCTGTTGCCGTAGGGCGAGGTGAGGCGGTAGCTGGTGTCGAGCGGATTCCAGTAGGCCGGATTGTCCGGCGTCAGAAAGCCTTTCGCGTCGAATACCGACACCGGGCTGTTGGGCTGCTGTACCGGCCATTCGTCGGCGGCCGCGGTACCCGCGCCCGCCACCATCACGGTGGCCGTCGCCGCCGCGGCGGCCGCTCCCAGGGCCACCCGTCGGGCGAACGTCATGTTCTTCACCTTTGGCACCACCCTTTCGATCGACACTGACGAACTCTTCCGACATCGTCGGCACCCGGGGGGTTCGTTACAGGACGCCAGCGGCGCGGCGACCCCGTAGGGGCACAGGAAGCGGGGGCTACCGGCGTCAATCCCGCTTTCCTAGCGTGCACCTATGCACCGGACAGTCACGCGCGTCGCCCTTACCCTGGTGGCCTCGGCCGCCACCCTGTTCGCCCTGGCGGCCCCGGCCCAGGCCGCCCGAACCACCTTCTCCACAACGACTCTCACCAGCGGACCGTGTGTCGGCCGCCAGGACATCACGGCGAGCACGTCGCCCGAATATCCCGATTCGGTCGGATTCGCCTGGCATATGCCCACGGTCGTGTCGGGTCTGCCGATCGCCTGCTCGGCCCGGATGACCCTGCGCTGGCACAACACCACCACCGGCGCCTCGGGCGCCGATTCCTTCGACATCTCCTTCGCCCCGAACAGTTGCGATGTCATGATCTGCATCGCCTACACCGCCAAGACGGGGCCGGGCCGGATCACCGCCGAACTGACCTCGAACCGCCCGCATCAGGCGGGTAAGACCGAGATCACCGTCCCGTAAGACCGATCGGTCCGCCCCCGGCGGTAGCGTGAAACCCCATGAGCACGCCGGGAATCGATCTGCGGGACCACCTGAGCGCCGAGGACGCGTTCGCGCGGGGCGCCGCCCTGCGCGAACGGACGCCGTTCGTCTGCCGCGATCGCGCGGCCGCCGGTCCGCGTCGGCCCGATGTGCTCGACTTCTTGGCCGCCACCAACGCCGACCGGCTGGCGCATCTGGTTCCGCTGCGGATGGGCCGAATGGCCGCCTCGCCCTACGCATTCTTCCGCGGGGCGGCCGGGCTCATGGCCGCCGATCTCGCCGACGCCCCGGTCAGCGGCCCGCTCGCCCAGTTGTGCGGCGACGCGCACGCCGCGAACTTCGGCCTCTACGGCACCCCGCGCGGCGAAATCATCATGGATATCAATGATTTCGACGACACCATCGCCGGGCCGTGGGAGTGGGATCTGGAGCGGCTCGCGGCCAGCCTGGTGCTGGCCGGACGCGAGGGCGCCTCCTCGGCCGCGGACTGCTTCGCCGCCGCCCGCGATGCCGCGACCTCCTACCGCACCGCCGTGGTGCGGCTGGCCGAACAGCCGTTCCTGGCCTCGTGGAATGCGCTGCCCGACGAGTCGGTGATCGCGCACTCGCGCGCCAACGCGCTGCTCGACGATTTCCGCCGGGCGGCCAAGAAGGCCCGCCGCAACACCAGCGCCCGGGTGGCGCGCAAGTGGACCGAACACCTCGAGGATCACGAAACCGGTATCCGCCAGCGGCGTTTCGTCAGCGATCCGCCGATCCTGACCCCGGTCGAGGATGCGGTCGAGGCGGCCGTGATCGACGGCCTGCACGCCTACGCCGACACCCTGATCGGCTCGCGGGGCAATCTGCTGGCCCGATTCACCGTCTCCGACATCGCCTTTCGCATCGTCGGCACCGGCAGCGTGGGATTGCGCAGCTATCTGGCGCTGCTGCACGGCAATGGCGAGGAGGTGCTGGTGCTACAGGTCAAACAGGCCGCCCCGTCCGCGCTGGCGCCCTTCGTCGCCGCCGCTGCCCCGCGCCACGAGGGCGAGCGCATCGTGCGCGGCGCGCGGCTGGTGCAGGCCGAGAGCGATATGTTGCTGGGCTGGACCACGATTCGCGTCGATGGCGGGGAGCACCCGTTCATCGTGCGGCAGTTCCGCAATCTCAAGGGCGGCATCGACCCCTCCGAACTCGAGCCCGAGGACCTCGACGACTACGGCCGACTCGCCGGGTCGCTGCTGGCCCGCGCGCACGCGCGCTCGGCCGATCCGCGCGTGCTGGCGGGCTATCTCGCCGACGCCGACGAATTCGACGACGCGGTGGCGCGTTTCGCGGTCCGCTACGCCGATCGCACCGAGGCCGACCATGCGACTCTGGTGGCGGCCGTCCGCGCCGGGCGCATCGCCGCGGAGCCCGACGGCGACTGAACCGCCCGCGCGCCACCGCTATCGCAGCGCGCCCACGATCAGATCGGTCAGCGCCGTGACCGCCTCCTCGACGGTCGTGCGGCCGCGATTGAGTTCGTCCGCGATCGCCTCGGCCGCGCCGAACACCCCCACGCAGCGCAGTCGCAGCGCCGCGGGGCCGAGCGCGGTGTGCGGCGCGAACGCGGCGGCCACCATATCTGCGTAGCTGTCGTACATCTCCCGCTGCACCGCCTCCATCTCCGGATCACCCTTCAGCGCGGCCGAAATCGCGGTGAACTCCGGCATATCGGTGGCGCAGGCGAAGTAGGCGGCACTGGTGGCGCGGGCGATCGCGCCCGGATCGGGCCCGGCCGCGCGCAGCGCCCGCGCCGAGGCCCCCCGATGCCGTTCGTCCAGCCGCCGATACAGCGCCAGCAACAGCCCGGGCCGGGTGCCGAAGTGGTCGTAGACGACGGGCCTGCTCACCCCGGCGGCCTCGGCGAGGGTGACCAGGGTCAGCGCGTCGGCGCCGTGCGTGCGCACGATCGCCAGGGCGGCGTCGAGCAGTTGCTCGCGCCGGGCCGGTTTGGACAGGCGAACCGGTGTCGTCATCGAACCTCCCTTGCGGTACCGCCCCAGCTTAGCTACAAAGTGTAGGCTACAAAGTGTAGGTATAGCGATCGGAGTGAAAGTCATGGCGGCACAACCGAAATCGGTATTGATTCTGGGTGGTTCGGGTCAGGCGGGGGCGGGAGCCGCGCATATGCTGCGGCGGTGGCACCCGAGCCTGCCGCTGACCCTCGCGGGGCGCGATCGCTCGCGATTGCGGCGGGTGGCCGAAGAACTCGGCGATGCCGAGACGGTGACGATCGATCTGGATCGCGACGATCTCGGCCTGACCGAGCACGAGCACACGGCGGTCGTGGCGGCCCTGTGGGACCGGCGGCTGCGGGGCCTGCGCTATGCGCAGCGGCACGGACTGCCGTATCTGAGCATCTCCAGCGGACTGGCCGAAATCGGCCCCGAGGTCATCGCGGGCGCGCAACGGCCCTCGGCCGCACCGATTCTCCTCGCCAGCCACTTCTTCGCGGGTCTGGCCACCCTGGCGGTCCTGCACGAGGCCGCGCGGTTCGCTCGGGTCGACAGCGTCCGCGTCAGCGCCATCCTGGACGAGACCGACACCGGCGGGCCCGCCGGATTGGCCGATGTGCAGCGTCTGATGGCCGCGGGTGACGCTGCGCTCGTGCGCCGAGACGGCGTGTTCACCTGGCTGCCCGCGGCCGAGGCACAGGTCCGGGTGCGCGGCATGGACGGCGTCGAGCTGGCCGGCCAGAGTATCGCCGTTCCCGATGTGCCCAGTGTCGCCCTGGCCGCCGATGCGGCGAACGTCCGTTTCGATTGGGCCATCGGCGAATCCGGGGGCCGCCGCCGCGGCGGATCCCCGACGGCGGAGATCGCCATCGACCTCGAGGGCGTGGACCGGTCGGGCGCGCCGCGGCGGGTGACCCGCTATGTCGTGCACCCGGACGGGCAGCGGCCGCTGACCGCGCTCGGTATCGCCCTGGGCGTCGAACGACTGCTCGGGCTGCGCGGCGAGCTCGTCGCACCCGGCATCCACACCCCGGAGTCGCTGATCGATCCGACGCACGCGGTCGAGCGGATGCGCGAGATCGGGACCGTTTTCGCCGACGCCTGAGGCGACCCAGAGTCAGAACCCGCACCCCTAAGGGGTTTCCCGCCCAGCGGGTTCCGCGCCCCGGCGCGGGGCGGGTCCGCAGATAATGATTCCGACAGCCCCCACCACCCGAAAAATCAAGGAACGAACGGTGGAACGTCGAACATTTCTGCGCGCAGCGGTCATCGGCGCCGGTACCTCGGTAGCCCTCGGATTCAGCATCACAACCCAGGCGCTGGGCTATCCCGCCCGCGCCGGGGACAGCCCCTACGGACCCCTCCAACCGGCCGACGCCAACGGGATCATGCTTCCCAGCGGCTTCACCAGCCGGGTCATCGCCCGCACCGGCACCAAGGTGCCCGGGACGGCCTACACCTGGCACGGCGCCCCGGACGGCGGCGCCTGCTTCGCCGACGGATCCGGCTGGATCTACGTCTCCAATTCCGAAATCGGCTTCGGCGGTGGCGGAGTCGGCGCGGTGCGCTTCGCCGCCGACGGCCAGATCATCGGCGCGTACTCGATCCTGTCCGGCACCAACCGCAACTGCGCGGGCGGTGCGACGCCCTGGCAGACCTGGCTGTCGTGCGAGGAGGTCGACCGCGGCTACGTCTACGAGACCTACCCGGCGGGCGGCAGGCAGGCCGTACGGCGTCCGGCGCTGGGCCGGTTCAATCACGAGGCCGCCGCGGCCGATCCGGATCGCCGCGTCGTCTACCTCACCGAGGACGAATCCGACGGCTGCTTCTATCGATTCATCCCGACCACCTGGGGCGACCTGTCCGCAGGCAAGCTGCAGGTGCTCATCGATGCGGGGCAGGGCGCGGTGGGGTGGGCCGACGTGCCCGATCCCGACGGCAGCCCCACCCGCACCCGCCGCCAGGTCGCCGCGGCGCGCAAGTTCAACGGCGGTGAGGGCTGCTACTACCGCGCGGGCACCTGCTTCTTCACCACCAAGGGCGACAACCGGGTCTGGGCCTACGACGCGGCGGCCAATACCCTCGCCATCGCCTACGACGACGACCTGACCGCGAACGCCCCGCTCACCGGCGTGGACAACATCACCGGCAGCGCGAGCGGGGATCTGTTCGTGGCCGAGGACGGCGGCAATATGGAGGTCTGCCTCATCACCCCCGACGATATCGTCGCCCCGTTCCTGCGGGTGAACGGCCAGTCGCGCTCCGAATTGTGCGGCGTCGCCCTCGATCCCGCGGGCAGGCGGCTGTACTTCTCCTCCCAGCGCGGCACCACCGGATCCAGCAGCGGCGGCATCACCTACGAGGTGACCGGGCCCTTCCGCTGAGACCATGCCGGGCGGTCCGGAACCCCTACGCGGTGTTCCGGCACCCCTGATTTCGTCCCGCCCCGAACCCCTACTGGTGTGCAATCACAGTACGGGCCTGGTGAGTTCTCACCGAGATGGCTTGTACCGCAATTCATTACGACCCCTGGATGCCCCTGCTCCGGGTGTCATTCGCGAAAAGGTTGTGCACCATGGGCATGCAACGCTCCTCAGCCCGACGCCGCTGGCGCGCGGTGACCGCGCCAGCGGTGTTCCTCGTTCTGGCCCTGGCGGCCGGGGCGCCCGTCGCCGCCGCACCCGCACCGCCGGGTGCGCCCGCACCGCCCACGCCGGGCTCCGACGGACTCGGCGATCCCTACTACCCCAAGGACGGCAATGGCGGCTACGACGCCCTGCACTACGACGTCGCCATCGATTACGACCCGCCCAGCCGCCGCCTGACCGGGAAGACCACCATCACCGCCAAGGCCACCCAGGACCTGTCGGCATTCAACCTCGACTTCGCCGGTCCCCCGGTCAAGGCCGTCACCGTCAACGGCGTCACGGCCCGCTTCGCGCGGCAGGGCGAGCACGAACTCGTCGTCACCCCGGCCGCGGCACTGCCGTTGAACCAGCAGTTCACGGTGGTCGTCGACTATCAGGGCACCGCCCAGAACACCCAGGGCAACGGCTGGACGATCTCCCCCAGCGGCGGTGCGTTCGCGGCGGGTGAACCCCATTCGGCGACAACGTGGTACCCGCTCAACGACACCCCGCTGGACAAGGTCACCTTCACCGTGCGCGCGACCGTGCCCACCGGCTGGGGCGTGGTCTCCAACGGCATCCAGACCTCCGACACCCCCGCCGGATCCGGTAAGCACACCGTGGTCTGGGAGCACAAGAATCCGATCATCGGCTATCTCACGACGATCGGAATCGACAAGTTCAAACCCCTGACCCAGCGGCGCTCCGACGGCACGCCGCTGCTGAGCTATTTCGCGCCCGGTGCGGAGAACAAGCAGAGCCTCGAGCGGCGACTGCCGCAGGTGCTCGATGTCGTGGAGCAGGTGTACGGCAAGTATCCGTTCGAATCCGGTGGCGGCCTGTACGTCAGCACCAATCTGAATTTCGCGCTCGAGACCCAGACCAGACCCATTTACGCGCCCTGGGTGGATCTGAACACCGTGGTCCACGAGCAGGGACATCAGTGGTGGGGCAACGCGGTGTCGATCAAGCAGTGGAAGGACATCTGCATCAACGAATGCTTCGCCAGCTACACCGCGGATTTCCTGTGGCCGGAGAAGGCGGGCAACCAGAATCCCGACCAGATCTATCGCAACGCCCTGGCGGCCGCCGATCGGGCCAACGTCTGGCGCACACCGCTGTATGATCCGGGCAGAGGCAACGAATTCACCGTGGTCTACACCCGCGGACCGCTGTTCCTGCACGCCCTGCGCCGCTATGTCGGTGACAACGTCTTCTACCCCGCACTGAAGGATTTCCTGGCCAAATACAAATATGCCAACGCCTCGATCCCGGATTTCCGGGAATTCGTCCAGTCCCGCACCACCAAGAACCTGACCGGCTTCTTCAACGCCTGGCTCAACGGCAGGCAGCGGCCCGCCGACGAATATCTGTTCCCCGGCAGTCTGAGCGCCGGTCCCAGGTCCATGCAGGAGGAGCAGCTGCCCGGCGAGTGGGCGAACTGGCCACTGGGACAGGGTGATCGCAAGGGTCGGAGGTGACGCACCCGGGTAGACCAGTGATATGGCCGACCCCGGCGGGTGCCCTGCGCCGCGGTCGGCCTTTGCGCCGAACGGCCCCGCGACAACCCGCTCCGTTGCTATCGTTTTCGCCCATATCGGACCCGCGCGGTGATCGACACCGCGCGGCCGGGAGAAGGTGGAGATGTGGCGCCGGACGACGAACGGGTGATCGCCGCGCCGCAGCACACGCGGCCCGAAGACGCCTCAGCGCAAGCGAATTCACCGAATCGGCCGATCGTCGCCGCCGATGACGACGATGCGCGGGTGCAGGCCGTGGAGGTCGACGAGCAGGAGCGGCCCGCGCGTGAGCTGCGCGGCTGGGCCGAGCGGGTGGTCGCGGGCGTATCGTTCGCGGTGGCGCTGCTGGTGCTGTGGCAGGTGTTCCGGCCACTGCCGCAGGGCAGTCAGTACTACCTGGTCATCTTTCTCGCCGGGACGCTGCCGCTGGTGTTCCTCGCCTACCGGTCCGGGGCGCGCTGGCTCGATCGCGGCGCGAGCGGGCCCGGGATCGTGGACTGGGCGCTGGCCGCGCTCGCGGTGGTGGTGTGCCTGTATCCGGTGCTGCCGTGGCAGATCGGTTCGGGCGCGGGCGGATACGACGCCTTCCTGAACCGGCAGGGCCTGCTCGACCCGCTCGACGTCGCCCTCGGCGCGGTGCTGCTGGTGCTGGTGCTCGAGGCGTGCCGCCGCACCACCGGCTGGGTGCTGCCCGCGGTATGCCTGGCCTTCCTGGCCTACGGCTACTACGGCGGGCTGCTGCCGCAGCAGTGGAGCGTGGCGCACGCGGGACTGGACTTCGCCCAGATCGTCGACGCGCTCTACAACTCCGGCAGCGGGTTCTACGGCACCCCGCTGGATGTGGCCGCCACCTATATCGTGCTGTTCACCCTCTACGGCGCGGTTCTCGAATTCTCCGGCGCCGCGCAGTTCTTCGTCGACCTGTCGGTGGCGGTGTTCCGGCGCTCGCGCAGCGCGGCCGGGCGCACCACCGTGGCATCGGGCTTTCTGCTCGGCACCGTCTCCGGATCGGGCACCGCGACCGCGGTCAGCGTCGGGGCGGTGACCTGGCCGATCCTGCGTCGCGCGGGCTATCCGCCGGAGCAGGCGGGCGGCATGCTCGCCGCGGCCGGTGTCGGCGCGATCCTGTCGCCGCCCACGCTCGGGGTGGCGGCGTTCATCGTCGCCGAATATCTGAACGTCTCCTATGTGACGGTGTTGGGGTGGGCGCTGATTCCGACGCTGCTCTACTACCTCGGCATCCTGCTGGCCGTGGAGATCGATGCGCGCCGGTTCGGCACCCGGCCGGTCGAGATCGCCGGGCCCTCGGCGTGGGCGCTGCTGGGCCGCTTCGGATATCACTTCCTGTCACTGGTGGCGATCGTGGTCCTGCTGCTGCTGGACGTGTCGGCCACGCGCGCGGTCGTCTACGCCACCGCGCTGGCCTTCGTGCTCGCCCTCTTCGATCGCCGCACCCGCGCGGTCGCGACCTCGCCGCGGCGGGTGTTCGAGGCGCTGGGCAGCGGGGTGCGCTCGGCGCTGCCGGTGGTCGCGGTGTGCACGGCGGCCGGGGTGATCACCGCCGTCACCACCAAGACCGGGCTGGGCGCGCAGGCGGCGGCGTTGCTGGTGCGGGCGGCGCGGGCGCTGTCCGAGGATCACACCGTAGTCCTCGCCACCACAGTGGTTTTCGCGGCGATCGCGCTGGCGCTGCTCGGGCTCGCGGTGCCGGTGACCGCCTCGTTCATCATCGGCTGGGCGGTCATCGGACCCGCCTTGCTCGCACTGGACGTGCCCGCGCCCGCCGCCGCCATGTTCGTCTTCTACTACTCGGTGCTGTCGGAGGTGACGCCGCCGACCGCGCTGGCCGCCGTCGGCGCGGCGGCGATCACCGGGGGCCGGACCATGGCGACCATGCGGCAGGCGCTGAAGTACGCGTTGCCCGCATTCCTGGTGCCGGTGGTCTTCGTGCTCAGCGGGCCCGGCGATCACCTACTCGGCCGCGGGCCGCTGCTCGGCGTGCTGTGGACGACCGTGGTGGCCTGCGTCGCGGTGGCGGCGCTCGCGATCGCCACGGGCGGTTGGCTTTTCGGCATCGGCCCGGCCGGGGCGCCCGCGCGGGTGTGTGCCGGGGCGGGCGGGCTGGCCCTGCTGTATCTGGAACCGGTGTCGATGCTGGTGGGTGCGGCCGCGCTGGCCACCGCCACCGGGCTCGCGCTGCTCGATCGAAGGAGAAACGCATGAGAACAGCCGCACTGGTGTGCGCGGTCGTCGTGGCGACCGCCGGACTGGCCGGATGCGGCGGCCGCCGCGACGCGCCGTCCGGCGCCGCCGACGGACCGGTGACCTGTGAGGTCGGGCAGGACACCAGGATCGGCATCGCGACCGGCAACGCCACCGGGGTGTACTTCGCGCTCGGCAACGCCTACGCCGATCAGATCTCCCAGGCCACCGGCGGGCGGGTCAAGGCGACGGCCGCGGAAACCGGTGCGTCCGTGCAGAACATCCAGCAGCTGGTCGCGGGCACCTATCAGGTCGCGTTCTCCCTCGCCGACACCGCCGCCGACGCGGTACTCGGCAAGGACAGCTTCGAGGGCAAGAAGCAACCGGTGCGGGCGCTGTCGCGGCTGTACCCTAACTACACCCAGGTCGTCGTGCGCACCGGCGCGAATATCGGCTCGCTCGCCGATCTGCGCGGTAAGAGGGTCTCCACCGGCTCGCCCAAATCCGGCACCGAGGTGATCGCGCAGCGGGTGCTGCGCGCGGCCGGACTCGATCCCGAACGCGACATCGCCGCGCAGCGGCTGGATCTCACCAAGACCGTCGACGGCATGAAGGACGGTTCCATCGACGCCATGTTCTTCTCCGGCGGCCTGCCCACCCCCGGCATCACCGACCTGTTCACCTCCGCCCGCGACCGCGTCCAGCTGCTCGACATCTCCGCGGCGCTGCCCCGCCTGCGCGAGATCAGCGCGGTCTACGAGGCCGCCCCCATTCCCGCGGCCACCTACAAACTCCCCGCGGACGTCCCCACCGTCGTCGTCCCCAACGTCCTGCTGGTCCGCGACGATCTCGACCCCAACCTCGCCTGCGTCCTCACCAAGACCCTCTACGACCGCAAACCCCAACTGGAACAGGCGAATTCGGCCGCCAAGGGCATCAGCCGCGACACCGCCCGCAACACCGATCCCGTTCCGCTGCACCGGGGTGCGGACCAGGCCCTGTCCTGACCGGCATCGGCAAAGCACGGATTCGGCGGCGGCGACGGGCATAGACTCGTCGGGTGGAGTGGGAGACGCCGGAGCAGCGGGCGATCCGCCGCAAACACCGGATGCGGCTGGCCGTCGTCGGACCGATCGCCGTGCTCGCCGTGGGAATCGCGGTCGTGGCCTATATGCGCGATCCGGAGAACACCAATTCCCCCGCGCCCCAGGTCTCCCCGGCCTTCGTCGGGGAATGGCGCGGCGTCGCCGACAACGGCCGCGACACCTTCGACATCGTGCTCCGCATCACCGGCGACACCGCCGACCGGACGGTCACCAACAAGGCCTCCGGCGCCCGCTGCGAGTACGCCGAACGCGTCAGCGCCGCCACCGAGACCGAACTCACCCTCACCGCCCGCTCCAGCACTGGCATGGGCTGCGACACCGACCCCCGCACCACCGCCCAACTGCACACCGACGGCGGCCTCGCCTACCGCACCGGCCCCGCGGGCAGCACCGTCACCGGGACGCTGCGCAAGGGCTGACTACGGGCGGGCCGCGACCGGTTCCTCCTCCTGGCGCTGCCTGTTCTCACTGATCATGGTGAGCACGAGCAGCAGCACCGCGGCCACGCCGCCGCCGATGAGAATGGCGAAACCGCCGTTCCAGCCGAGATGGTCGACGGTGAAGCCGATGACGGCGCTGGCCGCGACCGATCCGCCCAGATAGCCGAACAGGCCGGTGAATCCGGCGGCCGAACCGGCCGCCTTCTTCGACACCAGCTCCAACGCGTGCAGACCGATCAGCATGACCGGGCCGTAGATGAGGAAGCCGATGACGATCATGCACGCCATGCTCACCGCGGGCATATCGGCCGGGGCGATCCAGAACATCACCGTGGCCGCGGTGACCAGACCCATGAAGAACACGCCGGTGGCGCCGCGATTACCGCGAAACACCTTGTCCGACATCCACCCCGCCAGCAGGGTGCCGGGAATGCCCGCGTACTCGTAGAGGAAGTAGGCCCAGGAGGACTTGTCCAGGGTGAAGTGCTTGACCTCCTTGAGATAGGTCGGCGACCAGTCCAGCACGCCGTAGCGCAGCAGGTAGATGAACACGTTGGCGAAGGCGATGTACCACAGCAGCTTGTTGGGCAGGATGTAGCGGGTGAAGATCTCCTTGGCGGTGAGCTCCACCTCGTCGGCGGCCGAGTAGTCCTTCGGATAGTCGTTCTTGTACTCCTCGATCGGCGGCAGACCCACCGACTGCGGGGTGTCGCGCATGAGCAGATAGGCGACGACCGCGACCGCCACCGCCATGAACGCGGGCATGTAGAACGCCGAGCGCCAATCGTGGAACCAGGCCATGCCCAGCAGGAACAGCAGCGGCGGCAGGCCGCCGCCGACATTGTGGGCGGTGTTCCACACCGACACGATGCGGCCACGCTCGCTCTGCGACCACCAGTGCACCATCGTCCGTCCCGCGGGCGGCCAGCCCATGCCCTGGAACCAGCCGCACACGAACAGCAGCACGAACATCACCAGCACGCTGGAGGTGGTCCACTCCACGAAGCCCATGACGATCATGACCGACGCCGACAGCACCAGCCCCAGCGGCAGGAACACCCGCGGATTGGCCCGGTCGGAGATCAGGCCCATCACGAACTTCGACACCCCGTATGCCAGTGAGATGGCCGAAAGCACAAGGCCCATCTGGCCTTTGGTGAAATCGCCGTGCTCGCCGTCGGTCAGGTACGGAATGGCCAGCGCGAAGTTCTTGCGCACGAGATAGTAGGCCGCGTAGCCGAAGAAGATGCCGATGAAAATCTGCCAGCGCAACCGCCGGTACAGCGGATCGATCCGGTTCTCGGGCAACCGCTCCCGGTGGGGTGCGGGCGCGAGGATGCTCAGCATTCGGCCTCCAGGCACTTACGACTGTCGAGCATGCGGGATCACCTCATGCCGGGCCCTCGCCGCACCTGGGGAGGGCCAGCGTGCGACGTTAGCTGTGAATTGTCTGAATGGGCAAATCCCGCCGCCAAGGACCGGGCTATCGGATGCCGAGCGCCAGCCGCAGCTGACGGGCCCACCAATCCAGCTGCGGCCCCGAGTCGTCCGCCGCGGCCCCGGTGAGCCCCGCACTGCGCCGGAAGTCGCTGCCGTACAGCGACTCGGTGACCATCGCCTGGTGCAGCGCCGCGACCGCGAGCCGGGTCTCATCGAGCGCACTCCCCGGCGCCCGCAGCCGGTGCAGTGCCTCGACCACGGGATCGAGCATCCCACTCCCACGATCCCGCCACCCCGCCGCGCGCAGCGCCACCGCCAACTCTCCGTAGCCGCCCCGATACGCCGCCGCGAGCTCCTCGACGAGCTCCGAAATATCGGCGCCGCGCGCGAGCCAGGTCCCGAGAACTTCCGAGATCGCCTCCCGAATCCGCCGCCCGCCGTGTCGAAGCAGGGCCCCGAGCAACTTCTCCCGATTCCCGAAATGATGTGTCACCCCGGCATCGGTCATCCCCACCCGCGCGGCCACCGCCCGCACCTGCACGGCACCGACCCCACCCTCGGCCAGCAGCTCGGCCGCCGCGTCGAGAATCAACCGGCGAGCCTGCTCCGGACTCCTGCGCACTCGCGGCGTGCTCACCCCCGCAACTCTACTTTGACCCGCCAAGGTCGTCTCACGGGGAGAGTGAGATCTGGGTGTGCGTCGCGGATCGAGCTGGGCGGCGCCACTCGGGGATCCGAAGCATCAGCCCGGCGGTGATGTCGTCGAGCGCGACGTTGTCGCCGCCGTTGAGCTTGGCCCGGTACATCGCGGCATCGGCGCGACAGGCCAGCGTTGCGGCGATGTGGTCCGAGCCATGGCGGCGAGCCTCGTCGATGCCGATCGCCGCCACTCCGATGCTGGCGGTGACCGCGACCGGATCGGCCGTTTCGGCGATGGCGCGGCGCAGCCGCTCGGCGACCGCGTATGCCTCGACTATCGGCAGTCTGACGACGACGGCGAATTCCTCACCGCCGGTGCGGGCGATGACGGCGTGCGAGGGGACCGTGGCGCGGAGCCGGTCCGCGGTTCGCACCAGGACGTCGTCGCCGATGTGATGCCCGAAGGTGTCGTTGACCTTCTTGAAGCGGTCGAGATCGATGACCAGCACGCACACCGGCAGGCGCCCCGCCTGTTCGACGATCGCGCGCCCGCGCGTCCGGAGGCCGCGGCGATCCCACAGCCCAGTCAGCGGGTCGGAGAGCAGCTCGGTCCACAGCACGCCACAGACGAAATGCAATCCGGGTAGCAGCACACAATTGGCAACCAACACCAGCACGAGAAAGGACACCACGACCGCGAGCGGCTTTCCCTGCCGCGCCAGCCCCGCCGTCAAGACCATCGCGAACACCACCGACCACACCACATGAGCGGCGAGGACCTTCGCGTTGTGGAAAAGTCCGAAATAGATGCCGATGGCGAACAGCAGCAGCACGCCGGCCCAGGTGACGAAGACACCCCCGATCGGCACGCAGAGCGCCGCGGTGAGCACATCCGCGACCGCGAACAGGGCCACGGCCTGCGATTCGTCCGGCATCGGCCGGGTCAACCAGCGCAGCCCCCACAGCGCCGCCGCGGCCGCGCCGACCGCCGCACCCACGTGCCCCCCGATGCCGGTATTGCGGTCGAACAGCGAGATCGACAGCGCGATGACGCTCACGGCCCAGGCCACCGTCCCGACCGTCGCCTTCAGCCACACCACCGCGGAACGCGACGCGATGATCTCCATCAGCGGGAAGTAGAGATCATTCCCGCGCCACAACCTGCGCAGCAGTTGCCGATCGTCCATGCGCTGACTCCCAAAAGGCCAGTCTCAGAGCGACATCCCCAGCAAAGGTAACCACGGGTGGCAGATAGATAGCTACCGCTTGGCAAATAAGGTTAGCTCGCGCGGGGCGACATGGATACCGCGGCGACTGTGACGATGAACAACTTCGCCGCTCGACACCGGCGGCGAACACGACCTATGCCGCAATAGGCCCAACCGTCACCGGGCGCGGCCGGCTCACTACGCGGTGGCGACCACCCGCCCCAGCATCAGCTGCTTCAGGTAGTGGTGGGAAATCAATGTGCAGTAGTGCTGCCCCTTGAACGCCTCGGGGATGCCGGGGGTACTCAGCGGCACGTACAGCGACTTCGACGGAATGTGCAATCGCTGGGCGGCGTCCACGAGGGCCACCGGGAATTCGGCGACCCACTCCTGCCCGGTCGCGGCGACCGTATCGGGGTCGATCACGACGTCCTCGGGCCGATGCACGAGCTCCCGACGTTCGGCGGGGGTGAGCATCGCGGCCACCTCGCGCACCGTCTGCCGGTTGACGGCGGCGCAGTCGGCTTCCGGACCCGCGATGTCGGCTCCGTACACCGCGGCGATGTGATCGGCCGACTTTCCCTTGCAGCGCACCTGTTTCGGCTGGCTGTTACCCGCATCCGCATAGGTGTTGTATCGGGTGGTTGTCAGCGGCTGCACCTGCGGCTTGGACGCCGCGAACGACGCCATATCCGGGTAGTCGACGTTGCGCAGCGAACCACCGGCCCGGCGAAAGTCGATGACGTCCAGATTCGCCGTCTGGGCCTGCGCGCGCAGGCAGAGGTTACCGAACAAAGTCGGCTCCGGTGCGGCCGCGGACGCCGTTGCGCCGCTGCCGATTCCGAGCAATGCCGCCGCGGCCGTCGACAACGCCGCGAGCAGGGAGAAGGATCGGATACGCACGGGGACTCCGTTCTCGGCGTTTCTCCAAGAGAAACATTGTTTCATTTCTCCTGGACGAGGGTGCGGCCCAGCTGCCACGGTCGTCAAGCCCTTCGGCCGAACCGCGGGAAAATTCCGGCGCGCCCGGGCCTGGGCGGCTCGAATTCCGGATCCACGAACCATCTTTCGGTGCACACGAGCGCCGCCAGCAGCACCGCCTCACCGGCATTGCCGAGCGGCGGGATCACCGTTCCTCCCGCCGCGGCGGCGAACATTGCCCCCGCCCCGAGCGCGAGCCAGGGCCAGCGCCGCCGTCGCCACGCGCGGACCCCGGCGGCCAGGAGCACGACCATGACGATCAGCGCCGGAATCGGAGCCGTCGGGTCGGCGGGTGCGTAGCGCAGCGTGTCGGCGAAGGTCCGCGGGACCAGCTCCAGATGCCGCAGCTCGACGAGGACACCCCAGCCGATCAGCACCACCACGACCGCCCACGCGTCGCGCCGGTTCCGCCCCGACAGCGCCGCCGCCCACGGCACCAGCAGTGGCGTGAGCACCGCATGGGCGAGGAAGCGGCCAAAGCTCGCATCCCGCAACACCTCCCCCTCCCCCACGACGGCGCCGAGCCCGAAAACCGCCGCGTCGTAGGCGAGTCCGAGCGCGACCACGCGCAACAGCCAACGCCGCATCGCACCCTCGCCGCGCACCCGCCCGACCGCGACGGCCGATCCGAGTTGCACCGCGGCAATGACCAGCAGCGCCGCCGACAGCATCCACCCGCTCCGATCTCAGAACTCGCGCAGCAGCCGCCCCGCCCCCTCGACGCGATCGTCGATGCCGTGCTCGCGCAACGCATGCCAGAGCGTGGCCGCGTTGATGGCGATGACGGGCTTGTCCAGCACCCGCTCGAGCTCGTCGGCGAGCGCCACGAACGACAGATTCGTGCCCACCTGCACGATGGCCTCCACATCCGGCCCGTCGAGCTCGGCGACCACCGCGCGCAGCCGGTCCGGTTCGACCCGGGCGATATCCATCGCCGTGGGACAGCGCAATCCGGTGATCGCGGCGACCTCGAAACCCGCCTCGGTGAAGAACCGGCCGACCTCGGTATCGGCGATCGGCTGATACGGCGAGAACACCGCGATTCGGCGGCAGCCGAAGGTGCGCAGCGCCGCCCGGCACGAACTCGCACCGGTGGTCACCGGCAATCCGGTCCTATCGCGCAGCCGCTGCTCGAAGGCAGCATTGCCCGCCACCCCACCCCAGAACGTCTCCGCCGACATGCCCATGACCATGCGGTCGGGCTGGGCGGTGAGCACATCGCGGACCGCGGTGTCGATCGATGCCCGGATCTGGGCGATCAGCGCCTCGAAGTCGCGATCGTCGCCCATCACCGGATTCGGGATGTACATCGATCCGGCGCGATAGGCGATGTCCGGCACCCCCGCACGCCAATAGTCGTGTTCGACAACGGTATTCGTGCTGGGCACGACGACGCCGAAGACGGCCCTGGTGCCGACGACATTGGTCATATCCGATCCTTCGCGAGTAGGCCGTCCACGGCGCGGTGTGCGCGGTCGCGGTCGGCCGGGCGGTCGAGCAGCAGCACGTCCACCAGCAGCGGCGACACGATCGCGAGGGCGGCCTCCGCGATCCGGTCCTCGTCGGTGAAGCCGAGCGCCCGCAGCGCGCGGTGGAACGGTGCGAGCAGATCCCCGACGTAGCGGTGGCGCAGCGGCACGCAGTCCGGATCGGCCGACGAGGCGCTGACGAGGGCACGTAGGAACGCGCCGACGGGCTTGTCGCGCAGGCGATCACAGAGCAGATCGACCTCTGCGCGCAGATCGGCGACCGAATCGCCGGTGGGTCGCGGCGACGGATGCGGTGCGACCGAGATCAGCGCCGCCAGTACGTCTTTCGGCGTGGGCCAGTGCCGGTAGATGGTGGTGCGGGCCACGCCGGTGGCCGCGTGCAACCGCTGCGGGGTCAGGGCCGCGGCGCCCTCGGCGAGTACGAGTTCCAGGGCCGCCGTCAGCACGAGTTCCTCGGTCTCCACTGCCGGGCCCGCAGGTCGTCCGGGTCTGTTCACAGCAATAAACGATACAGGTTGTTTTGGATTCGCATTAGCAGTACATTCTGTAGCGAAAATATTCGCCTCCCTCAGGAGCCACCATGCGTCCGCATGTAGAACTCATCGATGAACGCGATCTGATCTGGCACGTCGCCGAATTCGAACTCGCCACCGGCAGCGCCGAACAGCGCAACCTCAGCTACGACGAGGAGGACGGCTCGGCCTCGCTCAAGGTTCGCTTCACCAGCGACTGGTCCCGGCCCGCGGGCGTCCACGACGCCGACACCGAATGGTTCGTGCTGTCCGGCCGGGTCACCATCGGAGACACCGAACTCGGTCCCGAGGGATTCTGGACCGCGCCGAAAGGCGTATGGACACCGCCGATCTCGGTGGCCGAGCGCACCGAGATCCTGCTGTTCCGCGAGCACGGTGGCTGGCACTTCGAGCGGGCGGACGCCGGCCGCGATTTCGTGCGCGAGGATCAGAAGCTGGTCGTGCTCGACGCCGCGGCAATGCCGTGGATCGATGTGAAGGACGGCAGCCCGATGCGCTTCGACCTCGGCGGCACCCCCGTCCCCGGCCTGTACATCAAACTCCTGCACCGCGACCAGAAGACGGGTTTCTATACCCGCCTGATCAAGGCCAAGCCGGGCTGGCGCGAGGAGCCCCTGGCCCACCATCCGTGCAGCGAGGAGGCCTACTGCCTGGCGGGCGGTTTCGACTACAACTACGGAAAGATGTGGCCCGGAACGTATTTCTGGCGCCCCGCCCTGATCCGCCACGGCGACTTCACCGCCGACGCCGAACAGGGCTGCACCTGGATCGTGCGCTCCGACGCCGATCTGGTCGACTGGTACACCGACAACCCGAAGGTCGTCATGTCCGGCCAGCCGACCAACTGGGGTCCGGAATTCCCGAACACACTGGCACCCAAGCTCGTCGAGCCGGTCCGCTCCCGATCCATCGGACCCTGGGCCGATCCCACCTACCAGTAGCCTCCCCCGGCCCCTTCTCGGCACGCCGGAGACCCGTGTCACAGTTATTGATAACGACAGTCGTTTTCATTACTGTTTCACCGTCCCGATCCCCCGGTGCCGAGGAGGAGCCATGTCAATCGCCGTCGACGATTCGATCGCGCAGGAGGAGAAGCCCGCGCGGCCGGGCTGGTTCGTGAGTCCGCGCGTCGACATCGTGCTGGTGTTGGGGCTGGGCGCGCTGCTGTCGGTGGTGCTGTCGCTGACGACCGCGCACAAGGGCGCGTTCCTGGTCGCGGCGGTGGCCTTCTCGTTGCTGTCGGACTATCCGCACGTGCTGGCCACCTCGGCGCGGGTATGGCTGGATCCGCGGGAGCGGCAACGGTATTGGCGGCACTACCTGATCAGCTGGGTGGTGGTCGCGGCCGTGCTGAGCACGCTGATGTTCTCCGGGGCCACCGTGGTGGTCGTGGCGGTGTGGGCCTACTGGCAGGTGTTCCATGTGCTCAAGCAGCATTTCGGGATCATCAATATCTACGCCGCGAAGAACGGCTACCGCGGACCGCGAAAGCTGCTGAAATACAGCCTGTTCGCGGCCTGCCTCGCGCCGTTCGCCTATCGGGCCAGCCAGGGGCTGCGCTTTTCCGACTACGAGGTGCTGGGGCATCGGCTGCCGTTCTCGGAGCTGACCGTGCCGACGCCGCCGATCCCGATGCCGGTGGTGTACGCGGGTTTCGGGGTCGCCGCGGTGCTGGTGGCACTGCTGGCCGCCGAGCAGCTGCGCCTGCACCGCTCCGGTCGAAGCGCCCTGCCCGCCATGGCGTGGGCCACCTTCGGGCTCGCGGTGGTCTCGTACAACCTGTCGTATCTGCTGGTGTCGGACCTGTTCGCGCTGATCCTCATCGCGACCACCACGCACAGCCTGCAGTACCACCTGATCAACTGGACCCGCAACAACACCCGGTTCCGGCTGTCCACCGATCCGGCCGAGCGGCGGCTGCTGCTGGCCCGGCTCTCCAGCCGCAAGGCGCTGCCGCTGTACGTGCTGGCCTTCGCGGTGCTCGGGGTGATCGCCGGACAGCTGGATATCGTGCTGCTGGGCGTGATCCCGCTGACCTTCGTCTTCCACCACTTCTACATGGACGGCGCGCTCTGGAAGAGTCAGGGCAATCCCGAACTGGCCTACGATCTGGGCATCGCGAAGCGATGACCGTCACCCGCGTCGAAAGCGCCTCGCAGCGCCGGGCTTTCATCCGAATGCCGTGGCTGGTCAACGCCGCCGACCCGAATTGGCGGCCGCCGCTGCGCCGTGCGGTGGCCGCGGGGATGCGCGCGAGCGATCCGTTCCACGCCGAGGCCGATATCGCGCACTTCGTCGCCCACCGCGGCCGACGACCGGTCGGGCGCATCGCGGTGACCCTGGATCGCGAATACATCCGTCGCTACGGCAATTACGCTCTGTTCGGCTTCTTCGACTGCGTACCCGACGCCGGGGTGGCGCGGGAGCTGATGGCCGCGGCACAGCAGTGGGCCGGTGCGCGCGGCGCGCGCCGGCTGAGCGGACCCTACAACTACTCGCCGCGCCACGACATGGGGCTGCTGGTGGACGGTTTCGAGCAGCCGCCCACGCTCATGCAGCCGCACAACCCGGCCTACTACGCGGACCTGTTGTCCGCATGCGGTTTCGGGCGACGGTTCGACACCACCACCTACCACTGGTCCCGCGAGACCCACGGCGAGCAGGCCGAACGGCTGCGCTCCCGAGCACGAAAGGTGCTCGCGGCCGGTCGCATCCGGGTGCGCCCACCGGATCTGGGCAACTTCGGCGCGGAGGTGGAGCTGCTGCGCGGCATCTACAACGAGTCCTTCCACGACCATCCCGAGCACGTGCCGATCTCCGCGCCGGTATTCGCCGCGCTCGCCGGAGATCTGAAGGCCGTGCTGGATCCGGCGCTGATCCGCATCGTCGAGGTCGACGACCGCCCCGCCGGATTCGCCATGCTGGTGCCGGATCTCAACCAGATCACCCCGCGCTCGGGCCGGTTGACCCCGGCACTGGCCGCGCGGCTGATCGCCAAGCGCGACAACCGCATTCGCGGCATCGACACCGCGGTGGTGGTCATGATCGGCGTCGCGCCCGAACACACCGGACTGGGCGTGGGCCGCGTGGTGGCCGGGGAGATCGCCGAGGTGGTCCTGTCCGGCCGCTACCGGCAGGTCACCACCACCTGGATCCACGAACGCAATCACTGGTCCAAGGCACTGGTGGCGCAGCTGAAGGCCGCACCGGCCCGGCGCTACCGAATCTACGAGAAGGCGATCGCATGACCGAAGCGACATTGGTGACCGGGGCGAGCGGATGTCTGGGCGCCGCGCTGACCCGCGCGCTGGTCGCCGACGGGGAGCGCGTGGTGGCCCTGGTGCAACCGGGCGCGGGACCGGGCGGGCTGCGAGATCTACTGGACGATATAGAGATCCGCTACGGCGACGTCACCGATCCCGAGGCGCTGGCGCGGGCCTTGCGCGGCGTCGCGCGGGTGTACCACCTCGCGGGCATCGCGGTCCCGCTGAACGGCCTGGCCGCGCACATGTGGGAGGTGAACGTGCTCGGCGCGCAGCTGGTGGCCCGGGCCGCGGCGGCGGCCGGGGTGCGGCGGATGGTGCACGTATCCTCCAGCGCGGCCGTCGGCTACCCGCCCGCCGACACCATCGCCGACGAAACATTCGACGTCCGCGATTCGGTGACCACCACCGCCTACGGCACCACCAAACTCTGGGGTGAACGGCTCGTCCTCGACCAGGCCACTGCCGACTTCGACGTCGTTGTCGTCAATCCCACCGCCGTCTACGCCCCCGGCGGCCACCCGCACTGGGGCTGGTCGCGACTGGTGAGCGCGGCGCGGCGCGGACTGCTACGCGTCGCGCCGACCGGCGGCACGGCCGTGTGCGCGGCCCACGACTTCGTCGACGGCACCCGAAAGGCCATGCGGCACGGCCGATCCGGGCGGCGCTACCTGCTCGGTTCCGCGAATCTGAGCTACGCCGAGATCGGCGCGGCGCTGTCGGCCGCCCTCGGCCGCGACGACCGGATCCGCGAGGTGCCCGCCAAGGCCCTGCGGACCGTCGCCCGCCTCAATGCGGGCATCGCCCGGCTGCGCACCGATCCGCTGCGCTCACCGCTGCTGGTGCCCGAGAACGCCGACCTCATGACGCGGCGGCTCTACTACAGCCCGCGGCGGGCCGTAACGGAGCTCGGCCTGAGCCAGACCCCGGTCGAGCAGCTGTTCCGGGACCTGGTCGACGGGAGCGCGCGATGACCGCGACCACCACCGCATCACGTGCGGCGCTGGGTATTTCGATATCGGAGGCGCGGCGGCTGGTGATCGATCTGAAGCGGCCGATCGCCTGGATCTACTGGGTCGACCTGCTCGCGTCGGTCACCGTGGGGGCGACCGCGTTCGCCCTGTTCCCGACGCACGATCCGCTGTCGGTGGGCGCGGCCGGATGTGTGCTGGTGGCGGCCTTGGCGTTCTACCGCGCGGTGCTGTTCGTGCACGAACTGGTGCACGCCGCCGAATCCCTGCGCTGCTTCTCGCTGGCCTGGCATCTGCTGGTCGGAATCCCGCTGCTGGTACCGAAATTCGTCTACGAGTTCCATCAGGAACACCACGCCTCGCGCAGCTACGGTACGGCCGCCGACGGCGAGTACGTCGATTACGCGAGCGGGCCGCGCTGGCGGGTGCTGCTCACCCCGCTCACCGCCGCGGCCGGGCTGCCGGTGTTCGTGCTGCGCTTTCTGGTGCTGGCGCCGGTGAGCTGGCTGGTGCCCGGACTGCGGCGCTGGACGCTGACCCGCGCCTCGGCGCTGGCGATCGACGCCGAGTTCGCCCGGGTCCTGCCGCCCCGGCTCCCGCGGCACTGGATCGTGCAGGAGGCGGCGTGCTTCGGCTACTGCGTCGCGGTCGCGACGCTGCTGCTCACCGGGCACATTGCGCCCATTCGGCTGGCCGAGGCGTACGCCGTGATCACGGTGCTGCTGTTCGTCAACTGGCTGCGGGTGCTGGCCTCGCACCGCTACGCGAGTGCCAACGCGCCCATGTCCTTTCCGGAGCAGATCCTCGATTCGGTGGACCACACGTCGTTCCCGCTGCTGGCCGAGCTGTGGGCGCCGCTGGGGCTGCGCTATCACGCCGTGCACCACTTCTTCCCCTGGCTGCCCTATCACGCGCTGCCGCGAGCGCGGCGACGGCTGGCCGCGGCCATTCCCGCCGACGGCGGTTACTGGCGCACGGCCGAACCCTCACTGCGGGCGACGCTGCGCGGGCTGCTGGGGGATCGAGACACGAAAGGAGAGCGGGCGTGACGCAGGTGCGAGCGCACGAGTCGCGGGAGACGACCTATTCGCGGCGGCTGCCCATCGTTCCGGTCGAGGCGCGCGGCACCCGCGTGCGCGGCAGCGACGGCCGCTGGTACCGCGACTGCCTGGCCGCGGCGGGCGCGATGTCGCTGGGCTGGAACCATCCGGTGGTGACCGAGGCGGTGCGACGCACCCTCGATTCCGGAGAGCCGTTGCTGTCGTTGGACTTTCACACCCCGGCCCGCGACGCCTTCGTCGAGGCGCTGTTGCCCGCGCTGCCGCCGGGACTGGCGCGCGACTGCGTGATCCATCTGTGCGCACCCAGCGGGGCCAATGCCATCGAGGCCGCCCTGACGGTGGCCGAGATCGCGACCGGCGGCCGCGCACACGTCGCGGTGCAGGGCGGTTTCCACGGGTGCAGCCGCGCCGCCCGCTCGGTGAGTTCCGGTGGGGGCCTGCGGCACTCGCGCGTCGTGCTCGGCCCGGAGGTGCGGTTCCTGCCGTTCCCGCAGCCGTATCGATGCCCGTTCGGCGTCGGCGGGGAGGCGGGGGTGGATCTGGCCGTGCGCGCGGTCGACAACACCTTCACCGATCCGCACAGCGGGCTGGCCGACCCGGCCTCGATCGTAAGCGAATTCGTCCTCGGCGAGGGCGGCGTGCACCCGGCCCCGCCGCGCTGGGCACGGGCGCTACGGCGCGCGGCCGATACCGCGGGGGTGCCGCTGATCGCCGACGAGATCCAGGCCGGGATGTACCGCACCGGCCGGGCGTGGGCATTCGAACACTGCGGCGTCGAACCCGACATGATCGCGATCTCCAAGGGCCTGGGATCGGGAATTCCCATGGCGGTCCTGGTGATCCGCCGCGGTTTCGACGCCTGGGAGCCGGGCGTGTTCACCGGCACCTTCCGCGGCAATGCCCTGGCCTTCGCGGCGGCGACCGCGGTGCTGCGCTACGCCGCCGAGCACCGGCTGGGCGACCACGTCCGGGCCGTGGGCGCGCGACTGGAGGCGGGCCTGCGCGCGGTGGCCGCCACCGCGACCGTGATCGGGGAGGTGCGCACGGCCGGGCTGATGGCCGGTGTCGAGATCATCGACCCCCTGCTGCCCGCCGACGAGCGCGGCATCGGCGCGCCGGGCACCGCACTGGCCGCGCGCATCCAATCCGCCTGCCTGGACGCGGGTCTGATCGTGGAGACCGGCGGACGCCACGGCAATGTCATCCGCTTCCTGCCGCCGCTGATCATCGACGCCGAGGAAATCGCCGCCGTGGTCGAGATCTTCGCCGACGCGGTGCAGCGCGTGCAGCGCGCCCATGCCGCGAGCCCGGTGGGGGTGGCGTGAACGAGCGCACCGTCGAGACCGAATTCCTCACTCCCGCCGGGTTCGAGCGCTACCGCGCGGTCATGGCCACCGCCGCCGAACTGGTGACCACCGGGCTCGCGCACCGTCTCGAGCGGCCCTCGGCGCTCGGCCATCGTGCCCTGCGGCAGCACCTTGCGGCCGTACCGGTCGCACCGGAGCGGGGGGTGGGACTGCCGGACGCGCTGGACGAGGCGGCGCGGCTGCTGATTCCGCATTCCACCCCGGTCGCCGACCCGCGCTACACCGCACACCTGCACTGTCCGCCCGCGATCTCCTCGCTGGCCGCCGAGGCGCTGCTCAGCGCGCTCAATCAGTCCATGGACTCCTTCGACCAGGGACCGGCCGCCAGCGTGATCGAACAGCGCGTGGTGTCCTGGATGTGCGCGCGGCTCGGCTACGACCGCGCCGCCGACGGCGTATTCACCAGCGGCGGAACGCAATCCAATCTGCAGGGTCTGCTGCTGGCCCGCGATCGTTACGCGCGCACGCGGCTGGGCCACGATATTCGCGCCGACGGGCTGCCGCCCGAGGCATCCCGGTGGCGCGTGGTGTGTACGGCCGACACCCATTTCACGGTGGCGCGGGCGCTGGGCCTGCTCGGACTGGGAACGCGGGCCCTCGTACCGGTTGCGACCACCGCGCAGGGACAACTGGATCCGCGCGCGCTGGTGCGAATTCTCGACGAGTGCGACCGGGCGGGCGAACCCGTCATCGCGATCGTGGCCAATGCGGGCACCACCGATTTCGGGACCGTGGACCCGCTGGCGCGGGTGTGCGCGATCGCCCGCGCCCGCGGCATCTGGGTGCACGTCGACGCCTGCGCGGGCGGGTGCCTGCTGCTCAGCGAGCGGCACCGGGGGCTGCTCGACGGGATCGCCGACGCCGATTCGGTGGCGGTCGACTTCCACAAGCTGCTGTTCCAGGCGATCAGCTGCGGGGCGCTGTTCGTGCGGCGCGGCCCGGAACTGACCGCACTGTCCGGGCACGCCGACTACCTCAATCCGGCCGACGACGATCCCGACGACGCCCTGCACCTGGTGGGGCGGTCGCTGCAGACCACCCGGCGGTTCGACGCGTTGAAGGTGTGGGTCACCCTGCGCGCCCTCGGCCGCGCGGGCGTCGCGGATCTGATCGATCGCACCATGGCCGCCGCCGCGGCCGCGCGGACCGCGGCCGCCGCCGACCCCACGCTGCGGGTGCTCGGCTCGGGGGTCACCAATACGGTCGTGGTGCGTTGGGAGAGCAGGGATTTGCCCGCGTCGGCACTCGACGAGGTGAACGCGGGCATCCGCCGCACGCTCGCCGAGAACGGCCGGGCACTGCTCGGGCGCACCCGGGTCGCCGGCGCGACCGCGCTCAAGCTGACCTTCGTCAACCCGGTGTGCACGCCCGCCCTCGCCCGCACGCTCATCGCCGAGATCGCCGCGTGCGGGGCCGAACTCGCCCACCGGACGAGGAGTGCCGATGTCCCTGCCTGAGCTGACCGTCCGGCGAATCCGTCCCGGCGACAGCGCCTTTGCGCGCGCCAAGCGCTGGGAGTACGAGGTGTTCGGCCGGGAGAACGGCTACACCTGCCCGGCCGACGACGCGGCCGGGGAGATGACGCACTATCGGCGCTGGGAGTCCTCCTCGGAGTTCTATCTCGGCTTCGCCGGGTCCGCGGCCGAACCCGCCGTGGTGCTGCGCGCGCTGCGTGCGGATACCGCGCTGGGCCTGAACAGTTTCAGCACGCTCGCCGATCTCGGCGACGGCCTGGATCCGCCGTGGGCGCGGCGCTTCGCCGCGACCGCCCCCGAGACGGTGGCCGAACTGGCCACCCAGGCCGTGCGCCGCGCCCACCGCGGCGCGGGCGTGATGGAACAGGTGTGGGCCCGATTCGCCGACGAGCTCACCGCCGAGGGCGTGCGCTATCTGACCGTGGCGCTGGTGGTTCCGCTGTTCGATTGGTACCGCATGGTTTTCGGCACCGCCATCGACCGGATCGGCCCCCTGCTGCCCGACTACATCGGCGCCGACTCCATACCCGCGGTGATCGACCTGCACCGGCTGCTCCCGACCATCCCACCGACAGTGAAAGCGACGCAATGACATTCGAGCTCGAGACCCAGCACATCGACATGGTGAGCACCGTCGACGCCCCGATCCAGGCGGTCTGGGCCGCCGTCACCTCCCCCGAGGGCATCAATGCCGAACTGCGCCCGTATCTGAGGATGACGGTGCCGGGCCCGTTCCGTGGCCGCACCATCGCCGACATCGAACCGGGAACCCGCCTGGGCCGCAGCTTCTTTCTGCTGTTCGGCGTGCTTCCGATCGACTTCGACGACATCACCGTCGCCGAGATCGACCCCGGCCGCCGCTTCCGCGAGCAGTCCACCATGCTGTCGATGCGCAGCTGGGCGCACGAGCGCACCCTGCGCGCCGTCGGCGACCGCACCGAGGTCGTCGACGCCGTCACCTTCACACCGCGCGCGCCGCTGGGCCTGATCCCCGGCTGGGGCGCGGTCCTGCGGGCCTGCCTGTCGTTGCTGTTCCGGCATCGGCACCGCCGCCTGCGGGCACACCTGTCGGGTGCGCGCGGGTGAGCGCCATTCGCACCCACGGCCTGGCCAAGACCTATCCGGGCGCCGACAGCGGCGCGGTGAACGGGCTCGACCTCGAGATTCCCACCGGCGTCGTGTACTGCCTGCTGGGCCGCAACGGCGCGGGGAAGAGCACCACCATCCGCATGCTCACCACCCTGCTGCCACCGACGGCCGGGACCGCCGAGGTGCTCGGCGTACCGCTCACCGACGTGCGGCGGCTGCGGCCGCTGATCGGGGTGGCGCTGCAGGAGGTGGCGCTGGACCCGTGGCTCAGCGCCCGCGAACAGCTCGAATTCGGGCTGGCCCTGGCCGGATGGGCACGCACCGCGCGCCGCGGCCGGGTCGATGCGCTGATCGAGCGGTTCGGACTCGAGGCGGTGCAGCGCAAGCGAATCGGGACCCTCTCCGGCGGCATGCGCCGCCGCGTGGACGTGGCCCTGGCCGTCTCGCACGATCCGCGCCTGCTGTTCCTCGACGAGCCCTCCAGCGGACTGGACATCGAGGGCAAGGACGAACTGTGGCGGGTGATCTCGGGCCTGCGCGACGAGGGCCGCACCGTGGTGCTGACCACCCACGACATGGAGGAGGCGATGGCGCTTGCCGACCACGTCGGAATCATCAAGGCGGGCAGGCTCATCGCCTCCGGCCCCGCCGCCGAGCTCACCCGCGCCCGCGGCGCGCGAGCGCGCCTCACCACACCATGGCCCGTATCCGCCGAGGCGAGCACCGGACTGCGCGCGGCGGGCTTTCCGGTCACCACCGACGGCGACCGTGCCCTCACCGTCGAACTGCCCGCCGCTAACGCCCGCGAAATCGCCCGGCTCACTGCGGAATTGCGCAGCGCCGGTCTTGCCGACGCCGAACTGCGGATCGACACCACCTCCCTGCGCGACGCCTTCCTGGAGGCCACGAGATGAAAACGGGACTGCTGTTCCTGCGCTATCTGGTGGTCGGCCTGCGCCAGCCGGTATTCGGCTTCCTCTTCCCGATCGTGTTCCCGGTCGTGCTGGTGGTGTTCGTGCGGGCCATGTTCCAGCGGGTGGCACTGCTGCCCGGCTTCCCGGTGCACTCCTACACCGCCTACATCGCACCGGGCATCATCATGCTGATCCCGATGATCGGATCCGGCTACGGGGCCAGCACCCTGCTCGAGGAGGTCGGCTCCGGATTCGTGGATCGGCTTCGGCTGCAGGGCGTTACCGCCCGCCAGGTGATCACCGCCAAGGTGGGTTTCGAGGCCGTGCGCATCCTGCCCGCCGGGGTGGTGGTGATCGCGCTGCTCGCCGCCCTCGGCGCGCCGCTGCGGGCCGGGATGGGGACGGTGCTCGCGCTGCTGGCGCTGATGTGCCTGTGGTCGGCGGCCTACAGTTCACTGTTCTATCTGGCCGCCGTGCGCACGCTCAATCCGCAGGCGCCGATCGCGCTGCTGCCGTTGGCCCTGCCGGTGCTGTTCGTGAGCCAGGCGCTGATGCCGACCGATTTCCTACCCACCTGGCTGCGGGTGTCGATCGAGCTCAACCCGTTCTCCCACGTCGTCGCCGCCGCGGCCACCCTGATGTACGGCGAGTTCGACCTCGCCCGGCTGGCCGCCGGAACGGCCTTCGCCGCAATCGTTTTCGTCGTTCTGCACCTGCTGTTGCTGCGGCTGGTCCGCCGCCGCATCGGCAGGTGAACCAGAAAGGAGTGCCCATGATGGCCACCATCGAACAGATCCTGCGCGAGATCCTCGTCGAGGATCTCGACCTGTCCCCCGCGGAGTTGCGGCCCGAGGCCGACCTGGTCGCCGACCTCGGTTTCGATTCGCTGTCGTTCGCCACCGGCGTCGCCGAGATCCGTGAACGCCTCGGCGTGACGCTGAGCAAGGACGCCGTGTTCTCCTGCCGCACCCTCGGTGATCTGCAGCGGCTGATCGCCGGTCAGCTGGCCGCGGCCTGATCCGGTAGCGACGAAAGAGAGTGGACGACAGGTGAATCGGTTCCTCACGGCCCTGCTCGACAGCGCCGCGCGCAGCGCCACCGGCATGCGCACCGGCGATCCCGCCGCACCGACGCGCCGAACGTGGGGCGAGGTGCATGCCCAGGCCCGCCGCATCGCGGGCGGACTGATCCGCGCGGGGCTGCGGCCCGGCGGCGCGGTCGCCGTCCTGGCCGGCGCCCCCGCCGAGATCGCACCGGTCGTACAGGGCAGCTGGCTGGCGGGCGGCGCGGTCACCATGCTGCATCAGCCGACCCCGCGCACCGACCTCGCCGCATGGGCGGCCGACACCCGCCGCGCCCTGGCCGTCATCGATGCGCGACTGGTGGTGCTCGGCGCTCCCTTCGGCGAGGTGGCCGCGAATCCCGCGGTCCTGCAAGCCGATTGCGTCACCGTCGAACAGCTGGCGGCCGGACCCGACACCGCGCCGGTGGACACCCGCGACGACGATCTGGCGTTCCTGCAGTTGACGTCCGGTTCCACCGGCGCGCCCAAGGCCGTGGCGGTCAGCTACGCCAATATGTACGCCAACATCCGGGCGATGGAGTTCGCCTCGCTGATCAATACCCGCCGCGACGTCATGATCAGCTGGCTGCCGCTGTTCCACGACATGGGCATGATGGGATTCCTCGTCGCGCCGATGTTTTTGGGCGTGGAGCTGATCTCGATCACCCCGGCCGATTTCCTGGCCGACCCGCTGCTCTGGGCGCGGCTGATCGGCGAGCATCGCGCGACCATGTCCGCCGCACCCGATTTCGCCTACGGCCTGCTGGCCCGCAAACTCGAGCGCGCCGCCGACGGCGCCTACGATCTGTCCTCGCTGCGCTTCGCGCTCGACGGCGCCGAGCCGATCGATCCCGCTGTGCTGCAGCGCTTCCTGGCCGCCGGGGCGCGCTTCGGACTGCGCCGCGAGGCGATCGTGCCCGCCTACGGCATGGCCGAGGCGACGCTGGCCGTCTCGTTCACCCGCCCGGGCGTCGGACCCGCGATCGACGCGAACGGACACGTCCGGCTCGGCCCGCCGCTGCCCGGAATCGAGGTGCGCGTGCGCACCGCGGCCGGTGCCCTCGCCGGGCCCGGCGAGGTGGGTGAGCTCGAGGTGCGTGGGGAGAGCATCATCCGCCGCTACCGCACGACCGACGGCTTCGTCGACGCGGTCGACGGGTCGGGCTGGCTGGCCACCGGCGACCTCGGCTACCTGCACCCCGACCGGCAGATCGTCGTGTGCGGGCGCAAGAAGGAAATGCTCATCGTCTCCGGCCGCAACCTCTATCCGGTCGACATCGAACGGCTCGCCGCGGGGGTGGACGGCGTGCGGCCCGGCAATGCGGTGGCCGTGCGCACCCGCGCGCCGGGTGCGGGCGAGGGTTTCGCGGTGATCGTCGAATCGCCCGTCGGCGAGGATGCCGACGAGCGCACCCGCATTGCCCGCGAGGTCGCCCACCGCGTACAGGCCGGGCTCGGAGTCGGGCCGCGGCGCGTGGAAGTGGTTGCGCCGGGCCGCATTCCGAAGACCCCCTCGGGTAAGCCGCGCCGGCTCGCCGCGGCGGCGCTGCTGCCGGACGAGATCCGGTGCTGAGCCCGGCCGTGCGCACCCTGGGCCGCACGGTGCTGCTGGCCGCGGCGGCGTTGGGCTGGCTGCTGCGCGACAGCGCCTCGGGCCGGTTGCCGTGGCGGGACGCCGTCGTGCAGAGCTGGTTCGTCGTGAGCGTCACCGCCGTCCCGGCCGTCTTCGTGGCGGTGCCGTTCGGAGTGATCGTATCGGTGCAGGTGGGTCAGCTGACCCAGCAGATCGGCGCGACCTCCCTGGCCGGAGCCGCCGCCGGGGTGGGCGTGGTGCGCCAGGGCGCCCCGCTGGTGGCGGCGCTACTGCTCGGCGGGGCGGCGGGCGCGGCGATCGCGGCCGATCTGGGCTCACGCACCGTCCGCGAGGAGATCGATGCCATGCGGGTGATGGGCATCGATCCGGTGCGGCGGCTGCTGGTGCCGCGCCTGGCGGCGATGGTGTTCGTCGCGCCGCTGCTGTGCGTGGTGGTCGTCTTCATGGGCCTGGCAACCGGCTACGTCATCAATGTCGGCATCCAGCACGGCACCGCGGGCGGCTATCTGTCCTCGATCGCGGCCTTCGTCTCGGTGCCCGATCTGATTGCGGCGCTGGTGAAGTCGGCGCTGTTCGGCCTCGTCGTGGTGGTGCTGGCCGGTGCGCGCGGGCTCACGGCCACGGCCGGACCCAAGGGTGTGGCCGATGCGGTCAACGCGGCGGTGGTGCTCGGCGTCGTCGCCACGTTCGCGCTGAATCTGATCGTGACCCAGGCCCTGTCGGTATTCGGGGAGCTACCGTGATCGCCGCCGGACTGGATCGGCTGGGGCACCAGTTGGATTTCGGCGTGCGAGTCGTGGCCGCGCTCCCCCATGCGGCGCGTGCCTATCGCCGGCAGACCATGGTCGTGCTCACCGATATCGTCTGGGGCGGTGGCGGTTTGGTCGTGGGTGGGGGCACGGCGTCGGTGCTGATCTTCCTGGGCGTCGCGATCGGCGGCTCGGTCGGCGTCGAGGGGCTGGACACCCTCGAGCGCGTCGGGATGGGGCCGCTGACCGGATTCGTCTCCGCCTATGCCACCACCCGCGAGCTCGCGCCGATCGTGGCGGCCGTCGGTTTCGCCGCCCAGGCCGGATGCCGGATGACCGCGGAGATCGGGGCGATGCGGATCGCCGAGGAGATCGATGCGCTGGAATCGCTGGCGGTGCGGCCGGTCGCCTTCGTCGTCGCGACGCGGGTGATCGCGGGCGCGGTCACCATCGTGCCGCTGTTCCTGATCGCGCTCATCGCGGCGTACCTGTCCTGCGCGGCCGCGGTGAATGTGGTGCACGGGCAGTCGCCGGGCACCTACTTCCACTACTTCGGCGCGTTTCTGCGGCCCGCGGACGTGGTGTGCGCGGTGCTCAAGGCGGTCGTGCTGGTGACCGTGGTGATCGTGACCCACTGCTATCACGGATTCCACGCCTCCGGCGGACCCGAGGGAGTGGGCCGCGCGTGCGGGCGCGCCATCCGGGCGAGCCTGGTGCTGGTGATCGTCGTCGACATGATGCTGACCGCCCTGTTCTGGGGTGCGGACAGCGGAATCAGGATTTCGGGATGAACATGATCGGTACGCGGCGCGGTCGCGGCGCGGCCGTGGTCGTCGCGGCGATGGTCGCGGGCGCGGTGGTGCTGGCCCAGGCGCAGGGGCGTTTCCACGACGGGCTCGATCTGGTCGTGGACGCGCCGACGGTCGCCGACGGGCTGGTGGCGGGCTCGGACGTGAAGTTCCACGGCATGGTGATCGGGCGCGTGCGCGAGGTCACCGACGCCCGCCGGGTGCGCCTGCGGATCGACCCCGGGGCCGCCGCCGCGCTGCCGGGGGCGCTGGTGGCGCGGTTCACCTCGACCAATGTCTTCGGTTCTCCCGCGGTCGAATTGGTGGCCCGGGGTACGGGTGGACGGGTGCGTGATCGGGCCGTGATACCGCTGGCCGAGGACGCGATCGAGGCGTCGAGCACCGCGGTACTGCAGCGCTCCGGCCGCCTCACGGCCGTACTCGACTCCCCGCAGGTCCGGCGGCTGATGGACTTGGCCGCCCGCGATCCGGGCATCTTCGTCCCGACCGTCGATGCCATCACCGAACTCGCCCGCGCCGTCGCCACGAATCGGCGCGGCGATATCGGCTACTATCTGCGCATCGCCGGAAACCTCGCCGCCGGTTCGGCCGAACTGGAACCGGCGATGGCGCACGCGCTGGTCGCGCTGCTGGATCAGAGCGCCTATTTCGACGACGAGGCCAACCGCGCCCGCACCCGCACGGCCATCGCCGGTCTGAGTCGGGAGTTCCTCCCCGGATACGCCGAGCTGTTCGGCGGAAATCTGGACTCCTTCACCAAGATTCTGGCCGTCGTCATGGATCTCGGTGTGCCGCTGGGCATGTCGTACGGCAGCCTGGCACCCGCCTATCAGCGGCTGCCCGAGCTGATGGATCGGATCGGCGCGGCCTTCCCGGTGGTGGACGGCCGAGTGCAGTTGCAGCTGCGCATCATCGGGGAAACCCTGCCGCAGGTGGCGCGTTCGGTGGGGGCGCGATGATCCGGGTGCGTGGCGCGGCGATCAAGCTCGGACTGTTCCTGATGCTGGTCGGGCTGTGTCTGAGCCTGCTGATGTCGACACTGCGCGGACCGCGGCCGGACCGCGCGGTCGAGTACGCGGCGCTGTTCACCGATGTGTCCGGGCTGGCGGTGGGCGATGCCGTGCGCACCTCGGGGGTACAGGTGGGGCGGGTGACCTCCATCGCGATCACCGCGACGGCGACCGCACGGGTGGGATTCTCGGTCGACGGCGCGCACCGGGTGGGACCCGGCACCGGCGCCGCCGTGCGCTACCAAACCCTGCTGGGCCAAAGGTATGTGGAGCTCACCGGCTCCGGACCCGACGCCCCGCTCCCGCCCGGCGCGACCATTCCGCTGGACCGCACGGTGCCCAGCTTCGACGTGACCCGGCTGTTCAACGGCTTCGAACCGCTGTTCCAGTCGCTGGACACCGCACAGCTGAACCGGCTCGCGGAAAACCTGCTGCACGTGCTGCGCGGCGACGGCGCGGGCATCGGGCCGGTGC
Source organism: Nocardia sp. CDC159 (assembly GCF_023740735.1). Lineage (GTDB taxonomy): Bacteria > Actinomycetota > Actinomycetes > Mycobacteriales > Mycobacteriaceae > Nocardia > Nocardia pulmonis. The sequence goes on along the minus strand of NZ_JAMRXH010000001.1, from coordinate 76,624 downwards.
TCGACGATCTGCACGCCCTGCTGCGCTTCGCGAGCGACCGTGACGCGGTAGTGGCGCTGCTGATCCGCAATCTCGGCGAGATCGCCGAGCAGATCGGCGGCAAGTCCGAACAGGTCGGCGCGCTGATCAAGCAGGTCGCGCAGATCATCGGCGTATTCAGCGGGCGGGCACGGGAATTGGTGGATTCGCTGCGGGTCGCCGCACACGGGCTGGAACCGGATGTCGGCATTCTGACCGAACTGGAGTCGCTCTACGACGACAGCGCGCAGCCGCTGCTCGAGCTGGTGCGGCGGCTGGTACCCGACAGCGACCAACTCGCGCAACTGCTGACGCTGGTGCCCGGGCTGATCCGCGGACTCAACGCCAACTACCCGGGAGCGGACCGATGAGGCGGCTCGGCGGGCGCGAACTGCGCTGGGGCATAGCGGCATTGGTGATCGCCATCGTCGCGCTGATCGGCCTGGCTTCGGTCCGGTGGGTCGCGGTCGGGGAGGACACCTACGCGGCCGAGTTCCGCAATTCCGGCGGGCTGCGCGCGGGTGACGAGGTGCGGATCGCGGGGGTGCGGGTGGGCCGGGTGCGGGCCGTCGAACTCGACGACGACCACGTCCGGGTCGACTTCGCCGTCACCTCCGGCACCCCGGTCGGCGATCGATCCAGCGCCGGAGTGCGGCTGCTCACCCCGACCGGCGGGCACTACCTCGCCCTCGCGCCGTCGGGTGGGAAACCGCTGGGCCGCCAGCCGATTCCGCGCGAGCGGACCACCACCCCCTACGAGCTGACCGATGTGGTGCAGCAGGCGACCGCGCCGCTGCGCCAGACCGACGGGCAGACCCTGCGGGCGACCATGGCCGAACTGGACCGGGCGCTGGCGGACCGCCCCGACGCGGTGCGCGGCATCCTCGGCGATCTGCACCGGCTCATCGGAGTCGTTGCCGCACAGGCGGATCGGCTGGATCGCGCGGTGACGGTATCCGACGAATACGTGGCGGCCACGGCCGCCGACCGCGCGGTGCTCGCCGACTTCGTCCGGCGGCTCGGCGCGATCTCGGCCGAGCTCGCGGCGGGCAAATCCGAGGTGATTCGGGCATTTCAGCTGCTGCGGCGGCTCATCGAGGTGACCCACCGCCCGATCATGGCCTACGCCGATCAGGTGGAGCCCCTGATCACCCAGCTCGAGCAGCTGCTGGCCAAGGTCGCCGACGCCCCGCAGCGCCTGGACGCCGCGATCGCGGGAATCGACGAATTCGTGCGCAAGGTAGGGCCGCTGGTGGGCGCGGCGACCGGACGCTGCGCGCCGGGACGGGAGTGCTGAGATGCGCATCGGAAAACGGCTCGGCTACCCCGTATTCGGGGCGATGGTGGTAGCCCTGCTCACGGTCTCGGGATCGGCGGCGGTGACACCGGTCGCACGGCTGCGCTACGGCAAGCCGATCTGCGCCGAATTCGCCGATGTCGCGGGGCTGTACCGCGGCAATCAGGTTTCGGTGCTCGGCGTGCCGGTGGGAGTGGTGGACCGCATCGACGCGCGTGGCGATCGGGTACGGGTTTCGATGCGGGTCCGCGCCGATATCGCGGTCCCCACCGACACCGCCGCGGTCACCCTGGCCGACTCGATCGTGACCGACCGCCACATCGAACTCGTCCGGCCCGCGTCCGGACCCGAACTGCCGCATGGGGACTGTATTCCGCTCGCGCACACCAGGACTCCGGTCGGCATCAGCGAGACCTTCGCCGCCATGCGGCAATTGAGCACCGATCTGGGCGGGGACCGCACGGTCGGCGACACGCTGAGCACGCTCGACCGCGCCGTCCACGGCACCGCCGACACCGCCAACGACCTGCTGGGGGGGCTGTCGGCCGTGGCCGGGGACCCGCATACCCGCGACGCCGCGCTGCGACGGCTCATCGACAACCTGGACACCCTCACCACGATGTTCACCGGGAACTGGCCCGATATGGAACTGCTGCTGACCCATCTGCGCGACGGACTCGAGGTGGTGGAGGGGCTCTCGGCGAATTTCGCGCCCATGATCGATCTGTCCAACCAGCTGCTGCCGGTGCTGGCCCGACTCGCCGACACCTACGGGCCGCGGGTCTACCCGCTGCTCGACACGCTGGTCCCGCTCGCGCACGCGGGCCTGCGGAACGCGGGCGGCATTCGCGAACTGCTGTCGCATCTGTCGGCCGCGGCCGAAACGGGACGGCGATGATGCGCCGGGCCCTGCTCGCCTGTTCGGTGGCCGCGCTCGTGGCTGGGTGCGGCGTCGACCCCGCGGAGATCCCACTGCCCGGCACGGCCGTATCGGGCGCGAGCTATCCGATCCGGATCGAATTCACCGGCGTGCTCAACTTGCCCGCCAAGGCGAAGGTGATCGCCGACGGCGTCGAGGTCGGGGTGGTGGACCGGGTCGAGCTGCGCGATCGGCTGGCGGTCGCGACCGTGACCGTGCGTGCGGCGGTACGGCTTCCGGAATCGACGCGGGCCGAGATCCGGCAGGCGACGATACTCGGCGAACCGTATGTGGCGCTGATCCCGCCGCGCACGGCGACCGGGCCCACCCTGGCCGCGGGCGCGGTGATTCCGGTCGGCCGCACCCGGGCGCCCGACAGCGTGGAGGATCTGCTGCGCGGCATGTCGAATATCCTGGCCAACGGGCGATTCGGCGATCTGGCCGCCGCGGTGGCGCGCGCCGATGCCGCCTTTCCCAGCGATGCGGAGTATCGCGCCCTGGCAGCCGAGATCCGCACCGACCTGCGCGATATGACCGCGAGCACCGCGGATCTGGATCGTATCCTCGACGGCGCGGCCCGCATGAGCGCCGATCTGGCCGCGCGCAAATCCGCGGTGGACCGCGCGCTGGTACTGGGGCCGGGCCGGGCGGCCGGGCTCGCCGACGTGCTGTTCGGCGTGGTCGATCTCGCGGTGGGCCTCGGCCGCCTGGCCGGACCCGCGGGGGATCTGGTGTGGCCCATCTACCCGCAGACCATGGACATCTACCGCGCCATGCGCCCACTGCTGCTGACCATCGCCTCGGCCGACACCACCGTGCCCATGAATATCGACAAGCTGATCGCGCTGTTGCGCGACAAGCTGGTCCCGTACTTCAGCGCGCCGCCGAACGTCCGGGTGGTCGAGCCGGCCCGGCAGGCCGACGAGCTCGTCACCGTCCTGCGATCGATCGGAATGGTGCCGTGACCGTACGACATTCGGCCTCCCTCGTCGCGCTGCTGGCGACCACCGTCGCCACCGTGGCCTACCTCGGCCTCGGCGTACTCGATCTGAATCCCGTGCGCCGGACCACCACCGTCACCGTGCACATGCCCTCCTCCGGCGGGCTGCTGGCTACCTCGCCGGTGCACCTGCGGGGGCTGCGCATCGGCCGCGTGCGTGAGCTCGACCCGACCTCGGACGGCGTCGACGCGGTCGTGGAATACGATGCGCACCATCGCATTCCGGCTGCCAGCGCGGTGCTGGTGGCGAACCTGTCGGCGGCCGGGGAGCAGTATCTGGAATTTCGGCCCGAGTCGGCGGACGGCCCGTACCTCACCGAGGGCGCGGTGATACCGACGCAGCGCGTACGGGTGCCGGTCACCGCCGCCGAGGCCATGGCCGGGCTCGATGCGCTGCTGGGACAGGTGGATCCGGCGGTGCTGGCCCGCCTGGTCGACACCGCGGACGCGGCGACCCGCGGACGCGACGGCGATGTGGATCGGCTCGCCGAGAACGCCGATTTGTTCGCGCGAACCCTGCGCGACAAACGCGACGCCATCGCGCGACTGTGGCACAACCTGCAGTCGCTCGCCGACGACCTCGACGGCCACTCCGCCACTCTCGCCGAGGTCGCACCCGTCATCGCCCGCGCCGATCCGGAGGTCGTCCATCTCATCCGGGCCTTCCAGGACTACTCCGTTGTCGGCGAGCACATCTGGGACGACTCGCTGAATCCGGTGATGCACAAGATGAACGACTACGCCGGAGCCCTCGCCCCCGATCTGGCCCTGCTGGCCGCCGCCCTGCGGCCGGTGACCGCGCCGCTGCGCTCGCTGCGTCTGGACGCGGGCTCGATCGTCGATCTACTGGAGCAGACCTTCCCCGGTGACGGCACCGCCCACCTCCCCATCCCACCCTCAGGAGCACGATGACCCTCGAACTCGACCACCCCGCAACGACTTCCGACACCGGCGAGCAGCCCGAGACCCGGCCCGCCCGCGCCCGGTGGCTGCCCTGGTTCGCCGCGACCGCGCTCGCGGCCGTGGCGGTGTGGCTGGGCTGGGGATGGCATCAGCAGGCGCGCGAGCTGGCGGCGCTGCACGATCGCACCGCGAATTCCGACCGCGCCGCGGCGGTGGCCAAGGAGTACGCGACCAAATCCCTGACCTACGACTTCCACCACCTCGACGCCTTCTTCGACAGCGTGCGCGCGGGTACCACCGCGAGCCTGGCCGACCGGTACACCACCGTCCACGACACCCTGAGCAAGATCATGACCGAGGCCCAGGTGGTCGCGCACGGCGAGGTCGTGGCGACCGCGGTGAGCACCTCCGACGACAAGACCTACACCGTCACCGTCTTCGCCACCCAAACCACCCAGAACGCCCGGCATCCCGATCCGATCACCGCCTCCACCCTGCTCACGGTCACCGTCCAGCACACCGACGACCGCTGGCTGGTGTCGGACTATCACGCCCGCTGAGGCCGCGCCCCGAATTCGTAACGGCGCGGGTCGAATCGGCGGGTGGCCAGCGCATACCCGATATGCGATCCGGGCCAGACCGCGAACACCTTTCCGTCGGCGGTGTGATACCAGCCGGGGCAGCCGGTGGTGAACACGGTGCGGGCCAGTCGTCGGCGCAGCCGGGCATTGAAGCGGTCCTGGACCTCGCGCCGCACGTCGATCCAGCCGCCCGTGCGGGCGATGTGCCGCAACGCCATACGCACATACCGCGCCTGCTTCTCCAGCAGGAAAATAATCGTATTCGTGATCGAGCCGGTGTTGGGCCCGTACATCATGAACAGATTGGGGTAACCCGCGACGGAGATCCCCAGATACGCCTCGGGGCCGTCCTTCCATTCGGTGTGCAGCTTGCGCCCGTCCCGGCCGGTGATATCGATCGGTGCGAGATATTCGTCGGCGGTGAAGCCGGTGCACCACACGATCACATCGGCGGCGACCTCGGAACCGTCGGCCAGCCGCAGTCCGTCCGGGCGCACCTCGCGCACCCCGTGCGGATGCAGGGTGACATGGTCGCGATCCAGCGCCGGATACCAATCATTGGACAGCAGAATGCGATTGCAGCCGACCCGGTAATCGGGCGTGACCGCCGCGCGCAGTGCCGGATCGGAGATTTCGCGCCGAATCTTGCCGCGCAGCCACGCCTCGAACAGGCTGCGCACCGGATCCAGCGCGGTGAAGATCAACGGGACCCGCGCCTCGAACCAGAGCCACTCGACATTGTGCTCGAGCCGCGCCAACCCCGGCACCTTCCGCAACAGCCGATGCGGTATTCCGTCGGTGCCGTGGTTGTACTTGTTGGCCACCCAGTTCGGGGAGCGCTGGATGACGTGCAGCTCATCGACCTCGTCCACGATCGCCGGTACCAACTGGATGGCGCTCGCGCCGCTGCCCACCACGGCCACTCGCTTACCACGCACCGAGACCGCCGGATCCCATTCGGCCGAATGGAACTGCGCACCAGCGAAACTCGACCGTCCGGGCAGGTCCGGAATACGCGGCCGCGACAGCTGCCCGGTCGCGCAGATGAGCGCGTCGAAACCGCGCCGCTCCCCGCTCGCCAGTTCGATCTCCCAGCGACCGTCGACGAAGGTCGCGGCCGTCACCTCGGCGCCGAACCGGATCCTGGGGGTGACACCGTACCGATCCGCGCAGCGCCGCAGATAGGCATGGATCTCCGGCTGGGTGCCGTAGCGGGCCGACCACCGCGTCTCCAGCTCATAGGAGAACGAATAGGTCGGCGACGGCACATCGCAGGCCGCACCCGGATAGGCATTCGCACGCCACACCCCGCCGACCGAATCGGCCCGCTCGAACACCTCGTAGTCGATCCCATGGCGCCCCAACTCGATAGCCGCCGCCAGACCACCGAATCCGGCCCCGACGATCGCCACCGATGGCGTCCCGTCCTCCGCCCGCATGGCGCACCTCATCAGAGTCAAGTTTCGTCAGACGAAACATCGTTTCCTGATGCGATCCTCTCAATGCCATGCCCACCCGTCAATGGCCGCACCGATCACGCGCTCATGCGGCGACCGAGTCGTAGTAGAACGCTTTGCCCGTTCCGCCGTTGCGGCCCACCGCGATCGCGATGTTCAGCTGTGCCATCGACTCCAGCAGCCGGGAGTTCGCGAGCTCGCCGACCTGTACCGGGGCGAAGCCGAGTTGGTCGGCGAGTTCGGCCACCCGGTCCGCGGCCGGAGCCGGTCCGGCGATGAAGGCTGTGACCCGCCGCGCCGTCGGCTCGGTCACCGCCGGTGCGGTCATGACGTCGGCGAAGATCGCGTTGAACGCCTTGACCACGATCGCCTCGGGCGCCGCCGCCTGGATGACCTCGGCGGCCGAACCACCCTCGCCGAGCGGTATCGGACGCCAGTCGCCGGCGGTCACCGGGTTCGTCGCATCGATCACGATCTTGCCGGTGAGGAATTCCCGCACGGAGGCGACGACCTCGCCCGCGGTCTCGAAGGGCACGGCGATCACCACCACATCGGCCCATTCGGCCGCGGCGGCGAACGCCCCCGCCGGAGACCGGCCGCTCAACCGCGTTTCACAGCCCGCCCCCTCGGCCAGCCGCGCCAGCGCCCGAGCCACATTGCCACCGCCGAGAAAACCTATCTTCATGGTCTCACCTCTCGTAACGCTCTAAATTGCTTAGAACGTTATCACATCAGGTAGGGCCTAGACTATGACTCATGTCCTCGTCGATGCCCGCCTCCCTGCGCCGCGCCCGGGCGCTGGCCAACACGATCGCCTACCTCGGCCACGACGACGAGCTGGCGACGCCGGAGCAGGCCGAGCGCTGGTTGCGGGAGATGGGCTGCGATGCCACGGTCGACGACACCGCCCTCGAACGCCTCCGGCAGTTCCGCACGGCCGTCCGCGCCTGGGTGGCCGCCCTCGCCGATCCGCAACCGGCGCGGGCTTCGGCGCTCGGTGGGGTCACGCTCGGAGTGGAGGTCGCCGACAATGCCTGGCGGTTACGACCCCTCGGGTCCGGTATCGACGCCTTCCTCGGCGCGATCGCCGCCGACCTCGTGTACGCCTGCGCGGCGGGTGTGAGCGATCGCCTCAAGCTGTGCTCGCACGAGCGGTGCGCGATCGCGTTCTGGGACACCACCCGCAATCGCTCCGCCCGCTACTGCAATCCGCGCACCTGCGCGAACACGGTCCGCCAGCGCGCCTACCGAATTCGCCGCGACGACACCGGATCCCGCTCCTGACCGACCCTTCGGACGTCCTCGTTCTCCAGCACCAGCGTCTCGAACAGCAGCACCAGGGTGTCCAGGGAGATCGGATCGCTGGCGGCCGCGGCGTGAGCGAAACCGTCGACCAGGGCGGTGATCATCCGCGCGACCTGTCCGGGATCCAGATCGGCGGGAATCGCCCCGGCCTGCTGGCCCGCGCGCACGGAGTCGGTGAGCGAGTCGTGCATGGCGGTGGCCCAGCGCGAATAGGCTTGCGACAGTTCGGGATAGCGGCGGGCATCGATCGGCGCGGTCACCACGAAACCGGCCAGCTCCGGGGATTCGTGGTTGATCAGCATCGATACCTCGAGCACCGCGCGCAGCAGTTCACGCACCGAGCGGGCGTCGGTGGTCCGGGCCTGGGCGCGCTGCAGAATGGTGCCGTACACCTCGTCGCACACCGCGGCGAACAGTCCGTCCTTGGTGCCGAAGTGGTAGTAGACCGCGCCCGCGGTCACGCCCGCGACCCCGGCGATCTGGCTGTTGGTCGCCGGTCCGTAGCCGGATTGGGCGAAGCAGCGAATGGCCGCGTGAATCACGCGCCTGCGCGTTTCGACACTGTCGATTCCGGCGGGACGACCGGGACCGTTGCGGGCCGGTTTGCGCTGCGTCATCTATTCATTATCCGGAGGGGCTTTCCCGCCTACATCTCCAGGATGCCGAGCGTGGTGCCGACCGGATACTCGGTATCGGTCTCGGCCGCGCCGTGGCGCAGGATGCCATCGGAGGGGGCGGGAATCTCGGTCTCCACCTTGTCCGTTGCGACGGTGTACAGCGGTTCGCCCGCCGATACCGCGCCGCCGTCGGGCACCAGCCAGCCCAGGAAGGTCCCGTCGGTCATCGAGACGTCCAGCTTGGGCATTTTGATCTCCATCGGTCTTCGCCTCTCCTACCTGCCGTCTCGGGTCTCGATGCGCAGCGCCCGCGCGGGGCAGTCGGCCACCGCGGTCGCGGCGGCGGATTCGTCGGGGACGCCGGGCCGCAGCACCCGGGCGATGCCGTCGTCGCCGACCTCGAACAGCTCCGGGGCCGCCGCCTCGCACAGGCCGTGGCCCACGCACAGCTCGCGATTCACGACAACGCGCACATCCGCTCCTTTCGTCATCGGGTGAGCAGCGTGCAGCCACTCAGCCCGGGGGCTCCGTACACGTGGGAGAACGCCACCCGGGGCGGCCGCGTGATCTGGCGCGCCCCGGCCGCACCGCGCAGTTGCAAAACGTTCTCGTGGATCTGGCGCAGTCCCGACGCCCCGATCGGTTCGCCATTGGCCAGGCAGCCGCCGTCGGTATTGATCGGCAGCGCGCCGGTGAGTTCGGTTGCGCCGCGGTCGATCAGATCGGTCTGCTCGCCGTGTTCGCACAGCCCGGTTTCGGCCAGATGGATCAGCTCGGCCCCGGCGTCGGTGTCCTGCACCTGCGCGATATCGACCTCCTCCGGCGCGATGCCCGCCTGTTCGAACGCGGCGCGAGCGGCGGCCACGGTCGGGCTCGGGCCCCGCTGGATCGACAGCGAGGGGCTCAACACCTCGAACGATCCGGGCGTGCGGGTGCGAATGGCGGTGGCCGCCACATACACCGGATCGGGCCGATAGCGCGCCGCCCGCTCGGCCCGGCACAGCACCAGCGCCGTCGCCCCGTCCCCGGGAGAGCAGAGCATATATCGCCGCAGCGGATCGCTCAGCATCATCGAGGCGTCGATCTCGGCCTCCGACAGCGATTTTCGCCGCCACGCGTTGGGGTTGCGGGAGCCGTTGCGAAATGCCTTGGCGGCCACCACGGTCAGCAGCCGGGGCGGCAGGTCGTGCTCGTAGAGGTAGCGTTGGATCTTCAGCGCGAAATACTGTGAGGTCAAGGCCATTCCGGTGGCGCCGTACCAGGGTCGCAGACCCATCTGCTCGGGCCGGATGCTGAACGCGCCGCGCGGATGGGAGTCGAAGCCGACCACGACCGCCAGCTCGGCCGCCCCGGCGGCGAGGGCGTGTACCGCCGAGCTCAGCGCGCTGCTGCCGGTGGCGCAGCCGTTGAAGACATTGAGAAACGGCACCCCGGTGAGGCCGAGGTCGGCCACGAGGGTATCGGCCGGACCGCCGGACATGCTGCCGCCCACCGCATATCCGATCGCCTCCCAGCCCACCCCCGCATCGCGCAGCGCCGCGCGGATCGCGCGCACGGCCTCCTCGCGCACGGTGGTGTCCTGATAGCGGCCGAAGGGGCGGCAACCGATTCCGATGACGGCGGCGGGTGGCATCACCGATCTCCTTGTTCGACGGGGGCGAAGGCGAAGGTGGTCGCCGGTTCGCCGCAGTGGGTGAGCACCTCGAGCGGAACCAGCCGCATCGACATCCCGATCCGCAGTCGCGCCGGATCGGATTCGGTCAGCAGCGCCTCCACGATCACCTCACCCGGCAGTTCGACATAGCCCACGCCGTAGGGTTGGAACTCCTCCCCGCGTGGCACGGCGGGCGGACTCGGCGGCGGAAAGCGTTGCACGGTCCAGCTCCACAGCAACCCACGCTGGGACAGCCGCACGACCGCGGTCCGGTCCCCGCCACAGCGGCGGCAGGATTCGGCGGCGGGGAACTGGATTTCGCCGCACTCGGCGCAGCGGCCGCCGAGCAGGCGAATCTCGCCGTCGGCCAGTTCCAGAATGGCCGCATCGATGGCCCGGGTCGTCATGGTCGATGTCCTCCCGATTCGGGGCGCACCCCGCGTTTGAGCACGACGACATCGCCGTGCACGACGGCCTGGCATGCCAGCCGGACGTGTTGCCCGCGGCTGCCCAGGGTGCCGGTGAGTTCGGCGATGGCCGCCCGCTCGTGCGCGTCGGGTTCGGACAGCCGCTCCGGATGTTCGAGCACCTCGACATAGCAGACCCGGCAGTCCCCCACGCCGCCGCAGACGGTCGGCCAGCGGTATCCGGCCGCCGCGGCGGCGGCCATGACGGTGCTGCCCGCGGCGGCGGCGAAGCGAATTCCCTTGGGGCGCACGGTCACCGTGGGGTCGGTGGGCAGCATCGGCTCACCCGCGCCGCAGGTCGCGCCACGGGCGACCGCGATCCGGATCGGGTTCGCGATCCAGGCCCAGCACGCGTTCGGCGATGATGGTGCGCTGGATCTCCGAGGTGCCACCGGCAATGGTGAGGCGGCGGCTGTCGAGCAGCCCGAACGCCTCGGGGCCGAGCTCGTCCCCGTCCCAGCAGGCCGCGGCCGGACCCGCCGTCTCGAAGGTCAGCTCGCAGATCCGTTGCGCCAGTTCGGATTGCACGAGTTTGGTGACCGAGCCCCGCGCGTCGCCCGGGCGCACCCGCCGCGTGGTCAGGGACAGGGCGTGCTGGGTGGCGATCAGCCCGGTCAGTCGGTCGCGCACGACCGGATCACACCAGGCACCGCTGCTCCGGGCCGCCGCCAGCACCGGCCCCAGGGCGACACCCGCGGCCTCGGAGTCGCCGGACAGTCCCGAACGCTCGGCGTGCAGCGTCGACAGCGCCACCCGCCAGCCCTCGTGCGCAGGACCGAGCCGGGCCGCGTCGGACACCTCGACCTCGTCGAGGAACACCTCGCAGAAATGCTCGTCGCCGGTGAGCTGCCGCAGCGGCCGCACCGTCACCCCGGGCAGGCTCATATCGAGCAGAAAGCAGGTGAGCCCGGCATTCTTCGGCCGATCCGGATCGGTGCGGGCCAGCAGCAGTCCGTAGCGGGAGATATCGGCGAACGAGCTCCACACCTTCTGTCCGGTGACGATCCACCGGCCGTCATCGGTCGGTACCGCTCGCGTCGCCAGGCTCGCCAGATCCGACCCGGCGCCCGGCTCGCTGAACAGCTGACACCACATATCCGCGCCCGAGGCGATGCCCGGCAGATACCGCCGCTGCTGTTCGGTTGTCCCCCAGGTCAGCAACCCCGGCCCTACCAGGGTGATCGGGACGAAGTGCTGCGGCGGCAGGTCGGCGCGATACTTCGCGAGCACCGCGCGCACCACCGCGCTCTCCTCGCTCGACAGTCCCGCGCCGCCGAACTCCACGGGCCAGTGCGGCACCAACCACCCGCGTGCGCTCAGCTCCGCGTACCAGCGCCCGCTCGCCCGCATCGCGGCGAGATTGGCCCGCACCCACCGCTCGACCTCCGCGCCGAACGCGGCCAGGGTGTCCTCGTCAGTCATACCGTCCGTCCCGCAGATCGATCAGATCGGCCAGCCGACCCCGCTGGTGGGCGGGGCCGCCGGTGAGTGCCGACACCGCATGCGCCCGGCGCAGGTACCGGTGCGCCCAGTGCTCCCAGGTGATGGCGATACCGCCGTGCAGTTGCACCGCGGATTTCGTTGCCGTCAGGGCGGATTCGGTGGCCACGGACGCCGCGGCGGCCAGATCCACATCGGTGTGCACCGAGACCGGGTCCGTGGCCAGGCTCCACGCGGCGTTGTAGACCGCCGAGCGGGTCAGCTCCACGCTCGCCAGCAGGTCGGCGAGACGATGTTTGACCGCCTGGAACGATCCGATGGTGCGGCCGAATTGCACTCTTCCCTTGGCGTATTCCACCGTGCGGTCCAGCACCCGCTGGGCCAGCCCCAGCAGTTCGGCCGACAGCACCAGCTCGGCGCGGCGGCGGGCGGCCGCGAGTACCGTGGCGGCCGCGGTTCCGCTGAGCGCGAACAGCACCGGGGCATCGGCACATTCGACGCGGCCGAGGCCCCGGGAGAGGTCCAGGCCACCCAGTTCGGTGACCGCGACTCCCGGTGCGTAGGCGTTCAGCGCCACCACACCGACCTCGCCGCCGACCGCGACGTCACAGACGATCACCCGCGCCCCGGGCAGATCCCACACCGGTTCCACCCGGCCCGAGACCCGGGTGCCGTCTCGACTCGACCGCAGCGCCGGATCGGCCCCCGCCATCGAGACACCGAGCGCGGGAAGCGCTTTCCCGCCACGCAGGTCCGCACCGGGCCACCGCGCGGTCAGCGGCCCCACCGCCGCGGCCGATACCAGTGGCCCACCGAACAGTTCCGCCCCGGCCTCTTCGGCCACGATGGCCAGTTCTATTGCGGTGAAGGCCGTTTCGCCGTCCGACGGGCCGAAAACGACCTCGTCGAGGCCCAGCCCGGCGACCAGCCGCTCCCAGCTCGCCCGGCGGTCACCAGCACCGGCGTGGGCTCCCAGAAACCGCCGCATCACCTCGCGCAGGGCCTCGTGCTCGGTGGTGAATTCGAACAGCCGCGGCATCGCCGCCGCGGTTTCGGCCGCGCTCATCGACGCCTCCTGCGACTTCGGCCTGCGCCCCTCGATGTCCGCGACGTCATCACTCGCCACCTCCCGCCGTGACCGCGCCGCGGCGGGCCAGATATTCGCGGCGCAGACGGCGTTTGTCGATCTTGCCCATGGCGCTGCGCAGCTCGGTATCCACGAACTCCACGCGGGCGGGACACTTGTAGTGCGCCAACCGGTCCCGGCACCAGGCGATCAGTTCCTCGGCCGTCGGCCGCGCGGCCCCCGCGACCACCAGCGCGCACAACTGCTCCCCGAGATCGGCGTGCGGAATCCCGATCACCGCGACATCGAAGACCCCCGGATGGGCGCGCAACACGGTCTCGGCCTCGGCCGGATAGACGTTCACCCCACCGCTGACCACCATGTCCGACGCACGATCGGTGAGATACAGATAGCCCTCCTCGTCCAGGAAACCGATCTCCCCGACGACGAACACGTCCTCGGCGATATAGCTGCGCCGGGTCTTGTCCGGATCGTTGTGATAGCTCGGCTGCGCACCGATGAGGGAGCGCACGCACACCAGCCCCTGCTCCCCCGCGCCGAGAACCGCGCCGCGCTCGTCGCGAATCGTCAGCTCGTACCCCGGCATAACCCGGCCCACCGACCCCGGATGGGCGAGCCATTCCGCCGAGTCGATCATGGTGACCGTGCCGACCTCGGTGGAGCCGTACGCCTCGCGCAGCACCGGCCCGAACCACGCGATCATGGCCCGCTTCACCAGCACCGGGCACGGCGCACCGGTGTGCACGATGGTGCGAATACTGCTGATGTCGTAGCGATTTCGCACCTGTTCGGACAGCGCGAGCAGCCGGGAGAAGTGCGTGGGCACCATCATCGTGCCCTCGATTCGATACCGCTCGATCAGCCGCAGCACCCGCTCGGCGTCGAATTTGCGCAGCACCACCAGCGGGTTGCCCACCGTCAGCCCACGCACCCCACCGATCGGGCCGGTGTGATGCATCGGCCCCACGACGAGGTGCCGTCCCGTCGGCCGTACCGGGGAACCCTCGATGCGTTCGACGTGCTCGATCATGGTGCGGCCGCCGGGGAACATCTGGTCGGGCAGCCGCACCCCCTTCGGGACGCCGGTGGTGCCCGAGGTGTAGTACAGCGGCGCGGCCGGTGCGATCTCCGGCGACGGCTCCACGTCCGGATACCGCTCCAGCAGCCGCTCCAGCGACGCGATCCCGTCGGATTCGCCGGTCCCCCAGGCGATTACACGCACGCGCTCGCTCGCCGCCCGCGCCACCGCGGCGGTGCCGGCGCTGCACAGCACCGTGTGCACGGCCGCATCGTCGAGAATGTGCCGGACCTCGGCCGGGGTCAGCTGATAGTTGATCGGCACCACCGACAGGCCCGCGTAGGTGGCCGCCAGATGGGCCAGCGCCGTATAGGTCCCGTTCTCGGCGAACACGCCGATCCGCTGCCCGGCCCCGATGCCCGCCGACAGCAGCCAGCCGACCGCGCGATTGACCATCGAATTCAGTTGCGGCCAGGTCCATTCCACCGCCTCGTCGGTGACGGCGACGCCCGTGGGGTTCCGCCGTGCCGCCGCGTCCAGCCCGTATGCCACGCCGACCCCTCAGCTCACGACGCGACTGGTGGAACGCGCCAGCGCATGCCGAGCCGCCGCGACGATGCGCGCGGGTCCCGGGACGAAGGCGTCCTCGAGCGATTTGGCGTACGGGATCGGCGTATCGGCCCCGGCCACCCGCTGCACGGGCGCGGCCAGCTCGTCGAACAGCTCCTCACCGAGCAGCGCCGCCAGTTCCGCGCCGAATCCGCCGCGCCGCACGGCCTCGTGGACGACGACCGCATGCCGGGTGCGCCGCACCGACTCCAGGATGGTGGCTTCGTCCAGCGGCACCAGCGAGCGCAGATCGATCACCTCGGCCTCCACCCCCTCGGCGGCCAATTCCTCGGCGGCGGCGAGGGCATCGTGCACCTGGCGGCCGTAGGAGATCAGCGTGATGTCGCGCCCCGGCCGCGCTGTGGCCGCGACCCCGAGCGGCACCATATGGTGGCCCACCGGAACCGGCTGCGGGGCGGCGAAATACAGCAGGCTCTGCTCCACGATCACGCATGGATCGGGATCGAAGATGCAGGCGGTGAGCAGCCCCTTGGCGTCGGCGGCATTGCTGGGCACCACCACCTTCAGCCCCGGTATGTGGGTCAGCCACGCCTCGAGCATCTCCGAATGCTGGGCGCCGAACTGCATTCCGGCTCCGGCCGCACAGCGCACCGTCAGCGGCACCGACGTCTGCCCGCCGGACATATAGCGCAACTTGGCGGCGTGGTTGGCCAGCTGATCCAGGCAGACGGCCAGGAAATCCATCAGCATGATCTCCGCCACCGGCCGCATCCCCGCCACCGCCGCGCCGACGGCCGCGCCGAGGATCGCCTGTTCGCTGATCGGGGTGGCCCGCACCCGGTCGGCGCCGTATTTGGTGGACAGTCCGGCCGTCACCTTGAACACACCCCCGCTCGGATCGGCGATGTCCTCACCCAGCAGCACGACCGACCGATCGCGGCCCAGCGCATCGTCGAGCGCACTGCCGAGCGCCTGAAATCCCAGCATGGGCGCTGTCTGCACATCACTCATGGCTGTGTCCTTTCTCGGCATGAGCTCTGGGCCCTGCGTGGTTATGCTCCGCTGCCGCCTCCGGGCCCTGACCGCTCATGCCAATGCCTCCTCATAGACGTCGGTGTACAGTTCGGCCGGATCGGGCAGCGGGCTCTCGGCCGCGAAGCGCGCCGCGTCCTCGACCGCCTCCCGCTCCTCGACCTCGATCGCCGCCAGCCGCTCTTCGTCGGCGATTCCGCTGTCGGCCAACCAGTTCCGGAAGGCGACCACCGGATCGGCGGCGCGGGCGGCGTCGAGTTCGCCGGGTTTCATGTACTCGTTGCGGTCCGACATCTGATGGCCGTAGAAGCGAAACGTCATGGCCTCGAGCAGGGTCGGTCCCTCCCCGGCCCGCGCCCGCCGCACCGCCTCGCGGGCGGCGCGGTACATGGCGACCGGATCGTTGCCGTCGACGCGGACACCGGGCATGGCGTAGGCGGCGGCTCGGTCGGCGACGCGGGCCACGCTGGTGCCGTCCTCGAACGCGGTGTGCTCGGCATAGCGATTGTTCTGACAGCAGAACACCACCGGCAGTTTCCACAGCCCGGCCAGATTGCACGCCTCGTGGAAGGCGCCGATATTGCTCGCGCCGTCGCCGAAGTTCACCACGGTCACCCGATCGCTGCGCTGCAGCTGGGACGCCAGCGCCAGCCCCGCGCCGATGGGCAGTCCGCTGCCGACGATGCCGGTGGTGACCATCAGGCCGGAGGCGGGATGGGTGATGTGCATGGGCCCGCCCTTGCCCTTGCAGACTCCGGTTGCCCTGCCGAAGAATTCGGCCCACAGCTCGCGCAGCGGCACCCCCTTGGCCAGCTGGTCGTGCAGCCCGCGATAGGTGGTCACGACGTAGTCGTCGCGCCGCAGCAGCGCGGCCGTCGCGGCCGAGACGATCTCCTGGCCGCGCGGCGAGTAGTACTGGGCGCTGACCTGCCCGGCCAACACCAGGGCACGAAACTTCTCGTCGCACACCTTGATCCGAGTGGCGGTGATGAAGATGCCGAGCAACACCTCGGGCTCGATGTCGGCGGGAGCGGTCGGATGGTTCACGGTGGGCCTCCTCAGGCGTCGAGCATCGCGTCGAGATCGCGGTGGAACTGCCGAATCCGGGCCTCCTGGTAATTCGCCAGCGTCACACCGGGTTTGGTCATCGCCTTCAACCCGCGCTGCACCTTCGGCAGATTGGCCAGGTCCTGGTTGAACACCGCCGCCAACGCGTTCAGCTCCGGCGCGGCGGAGAAGTCCTCGTCGGGCCCGAGCCAGTGGATCGGCACGCCCTTGGGTTTGGGCGCGCCCGCGGGCAGCGGGTAGAGCATCATGATCTCGAAGACGCAGCGATCGGGATCGTTGCGGTAGGGCCGGAATCGGTAGGTCAGCGGGGAGCCCACCCCCGCCCAGGGCACCAGATTCGGGAAGACGAAATACTCGATGGCGTCGAGGATTTCGGAGTCACTGGTGGCGCTCAGATCCGCGCCGGTGACCTGTTCGAGGCGGGTGCGCAGCGCCGCGGCCACGGTCGGCCGCGCGGACTGCCCCTCGGGCACCTGGATGCTGCCCACGCCCTCGGGATAGAAGTCGCGGAACATCGCCTCGAGCACGTCCTGCGGCTCCAGTTGCTCGCCGAGCTGGGGGCTGCTGGTGGCCTGCGGGGTGATCATCCGGTGAAAGCCCGGCAGCCCATCGCTGCGCGGATAGATGTCGTACTGGGTATTGGCGTCGCCCAGATACTCCAGCAGCTGCGGATGGGTGGCGATGACGTGATAGGACTCGATGAACGCCTCCAGCCCCACCTTCCAGTTGCAGTCCACCACCTTGGCCACGTGCACGCCCTTGAACCGCCGGTCCAGGTCGAAGTAGGCGAAATGCTTGTCCAGGTTGCCCAGATACGTCGCCAGCGGCACCGCGTCGGGGTCGGGGTTGACGAAGACGAATCCGGCCCATACTCCGGTGAGGGCCTCGGGCAGGGCGAATTTCGCGTCGTCGACGTGCGGGAAGTCCCAGCGGCTGGGCACGTCGGTGAGCGCGCCGTCCAGATTCCAGGTGAAGCCGTGGAACGGGCAGCGCAGCTGTGCCGCGTGGCCGGCGTTGTCGCACAGCCGGGTTCCGCGATGCAGGCACGCGTTGTGATACGCCTTGATCTCCCCGCCCGGAGTGCGCATCACGATCAGCGACACCTCGGCGATGTCGTAGACGATGTAGTCGCCCGGTTCGGGGATGTCCTCCTCGCGGCAGGCCATCTGCCACACCCTCTTCCACATCCGCTCGACCTCGCGGCGGTGGAAATCGGCGCTGACATAGCGCCGCACGTCGATGTCGTCCGAGCCGAGGAATTCATAGGACTCCTCGAGCAGCGGCGGCGGCACCTCGCGGGTGTCGGCGGCCAGCAGGCTCTGCACGGTGGGTCCCGTTGAGCGCGCCTGTCCGGGTCCGGCCGTTCCGGGCGTTTCGATATCGGTCATGTTCGTCCTCCGTTGACGAATCGGGTTGGCGCGGAACGGTTCACGACGCCGAGACGGCCTGTTCGACGTGGCGCCGCACGGCAGCCGCGATGAAGGCCGAGCCGTTGATCGACCAGCCGCCGTCGACGAACAGCACCTGGCCGGTCACATATCCGGCGGCGGGCGAGGCGAGAAACCCCACCGCCGCGGCGATGTCGTCGGGGGTGCCGAGACGGCCCAGCGGCATGGCCGCACCGATCGCGCGCGCCACTCCCGGGTCACCGAATTCGCCCCGCGTGCCCTCGGTCAGCACCAGCCCCGGGCCGACCGCGTTCACCCGAATGCCCAGGGGGGCATACTCGGCCGCCATCTGCCGGGTGAGCCCGACAATGGCCGCTTTCGACGCCGGATAGGCTCCCCGGCCCGCGCCACCGGTCGCGGCCAGCACCGAGGTGAGATTCACGATCGCCCCACCGGTGGCCGGGAACTTCGGCACCAGCGCCCGGGTGATCAGCCAGGTGCCGATCACATTGGTGCGAAGCACCCGCTCCACCTCGTCGAAGGTGCTCTCCCCCAACGCTTTCGACCGCCAGATCCCGGCATTGTTGATCACGGTGTCGACCGCGTCCACGGTTTCGGCCAGCGCCGCCACCGCGGCCTCGTCGCCGATATCGCAGGCCGCCGCGACACCGCCGACCTCGCGCGCGGTGGCCGCGGCCGCCTCGGCGTCGAGATCGACCGCGACGACCCGCGCTCCGTCGGCGGCGAGCCGGTGCGCGATGGCCCGGCCGATTCCCTGTCCGGCACCTGTCACAAGAGCTTTCATGCCCGATCCTCCGATCTCCGGGCGATTCCCCCACCCCATTGCGCATGACCTGTATCACTATTATATTGGTCGACTAATTAGTCAAGTACGAGCCGATCGGCTCACTCGGTTCCGGAATCTTCTCCCGGACAACACCTTTGGAGGCGGCCTTGACCGCGACCTCGCCCTACTCCATCACCGACTTCGATCCGCTGGACCCGCAGACCCTGCAGTGTCCGCACGGCTGGCATCGGGCGCTGCGCGCCCAGGCGCCGGTGCATTTCGTGGCCAGCCGGGGGATGTGGTTCGTGACCTCTCGGGAGCTGGTGACCAGGGCGCTGGCCGACCACACGGTGTTCTCCTCGGCATTCGGGTTGCCGCAGTTGCCGATTCCCGACTCCATCGCGGCACAGGTGGCCGAGATCCAGGCCCGGGGCTGGCCGCCGGTGCCCACGCTGCTCACCGCCGATCCGCCCGAACACCACTACTACCGGCGCATGCTGGCCAAGGCGTTCACCCCGCGGTTCATCGCGCGGCTGGAGCCGGAGATCCGGGCGATCGCGCGGTCGCTGGTGGGGAACCTGCCCGAGGGCGAATCCGTGGATCTGGTCGGCACTTTCGCCGCACCGCTGCCGCTGCGGGTGATCGCCCAGGTGCTGGGCGTATCCGATGAGCGCATCGATGACTTCAAACGCTGGTCGGATCAGTTCACCGCGACCGTGGGCGGGCAGCTCGACGATGCCGGGCTGCTCGACCAGGCCCGCGGCATGCTCGAGTACCAGCAGTACTTCGCGGCCGAACTCGACGAGCGCCGCGCCCGTCCGCGCGAGGATCTGCTCAGTGGCCTGGTGGCCACGCCCAGCGCCGAATCCGGTGACGAACCGCTGGGCACCGGGGCGATCCTCAGCATCATCCAGCAGTTGCTGATCGCCGGGAACGAGACCTCGACCAAGCTCATCACCGGCGTCCTGCACGAGCTGGTGCGCGCCCCGCAGTGGTGGGAACGGTTGCGCGACAACCCGATCGAATGTTCCGAGGCGGTGATCGAGGAGGGGCTGCGGCTGCTCAGTCCGGTGCAGAGCATGTTCCGGATCACCACCACCGAGACGTCGCTGGGCGGCTACACCATTCCGGCGGGCGCGCTGGTGGTGCTGGTGTTCGGCTCGGCCAACCGCGACGAGACCGCCTTCGACCGACCCGACGATTTCGATCCCGGGCGCGCGAATGTCAAGGCGCACCTGGCCTTCGGCGCGGGCATCCACGCCTGCCTCGGCGCGCCGCTGGCCCGGCTGGAGAGCCGGATCGCGCTGCAGGAGCTGGCGCGGAGGTTCACCTCGATCCGGGCCGCCGACGACAACGACTTCGCCTACGAGCCGAGCTTCATGCTGCGCGGGCTGCGGCGGCTGGCGCTGATCCTGGAAACCGGTGACCCGCGATGACCGTCGCCGATCCCGACCCCTCCCCCATGCCCGGCACCGCCGCGTCCGAGGTGCTCACGTGGTCGCGTGGCTACGTGGAGCGCCATCCGCTGGCCGCGCTGCGCACGGTCGGCGGCCAGGTCGTGCTGGGCGTGCGGGCGTTTCGGTATCTGGGCGGCGATATCGTGCGCGCGCGTTTCCCGTTCGCCGAATTCGTCGAGCAGGCGACGTTCATGGCGCGCACCGCGGTGGTGCCGACGCTGTTCGTCACCGTGCCCATCAGTGTCACGCTGTCGATCCAATTCGGTTTGCTCGCGGGCCAACTCGGGGCGACATCCCTGGCCGGGGCCGCCAACGGGCTGGCCACCATCCGCCAGGGCGCGCCGCTTGTGGCGGCGATCCTGATGGCGGCGGCGGTCGGCTCGGCGATCAGCGCGGACCTGGGGGCGCGCACGATTCGCGAGGAGACCGCCGCCATGGAGGTCATGGGCGTATCGGTGATCCGGCGGCTGGTGGTACCGCGGCTGGCGGCCAGCGTCGTGATCGCGGTGGCGCTGACCGGATTCACCTGCTTCATCGGCTTTCTCGCGGGCTACGCCTTCACCGTCACCCTGCAGGGCGGCACGCCCGGCAGCTACACCGCGACCTTCGCCTCCTTCGCCACCGTGCCGGACCTGCTGCTCACCCTCGGCAAGGCGGTGGTGTTCGGCGTCATCGTGGCGATCGTGTCCTGTCACAAGGGGCTGGACACCCGCCACGGCGCGGCGGGGGTGGCCAATTCGGTGAATTCCGCTGTCGTGCAGTCGATTCTGCTGCTGATGCTGGTCAATGTCCTGATGACGCAGCTGTATCTGATCGTCTTCCCCAAAGCGAGCTTCTGAGATGGCCGCCACCTACTACCCCATCCGGCTGCGTCCGATCGCCCTGGCCTCGGCCCGGGCGATCCGGCACGTGGCGCGGGTCGGGCATATGGTGGCGTTCTTCTTCCGCATGCTCGCCGGGGTGCCGATCGTGTTGCGGCGGTATCGGCGCGAATTCTTCCAGTTGCTCTCGGATGTGACGTGGGGTAACGGGTCGATCGTGGTCGGCGGTGGCACCGCGGGGGTGGTGCTGGTGGTCGGCGCGGCCGGGGGCGCGGTGGTCGGCATCGAGGGCTACAACGCGCTGAACCTGCTGGGACTGGGGCCGGCGACCGGACTGCTGACCGCCTTGGCCGCGGTGCGCGAGCTCGCACCCCTGATGGCCGCGCTGGCGTTCGGAATTCAGGCCGGCTGCCGGTTCACCGCCCAGCTGGGTGCGATGCGCATCGCCGAGGAGATCGACGCGCTCGAATCGGTGGCCATCCGGCCGATTCCGTATCTGGTCACCACCCGGGTGCTGGCGTCGGCGCTGGCGGTGGTGCCGCTGTTCGTGGCCTGTCTGGCGCTGAACTTCCTGGTGTGCCAGGCGGTCGTGTTCCTGTCCAGCGGCCAGCCCTCGGGCAGCTATCTGCACTACTTCGCGCTCATGCTCAGCGGCCGGGACATGGTCTTCGCGGTGATCAAGGTCGCGGTGTTCGTCGCGATCATGGCCACGATCCAGTGCTACTACGGCTTCCATGCCGGGGGCGGGCCGCGCGGGGTCGGCATCGCGGCCGGTCACGCCATGCGGGCGGGCATCACGATCATGGCGATCGTGAACATGCTGCTCACCATGGCGTTCTGGGGTATCGACGCGGGCGCCAGGTTGGGCGGATAGACATGGGCAACGATTTCGAACTCGACGGGCGCGGCCCGTCGACACCGCTGCTGGTGACCACCGCGATCATGTTCACCGTCGTGTGCGTGGTGGTCGCGGGCCTGCTGGTGGCCAAGTCGAACGGCAGTCTGGACGAACGGGTCTCGGTGACGGCCGAACTGGGCAATGTCGGTGACGGGCTGCC
Source organism: Nocardia sp. CDC159 (assembly GCF_023740735.1). GTDB lineage: Bacteria > Actinomycetota > Actinomycetes > Mycobacteriales > Mycobacteriaceae > Nocardia > Nocardia pulmonis. The sequence continues at coordinate 54,680 of NZ_JAMRXH010000001.1, read as the reverse complement.
CCGCAAGTCGGACGTGAAATACCGCGGTGTCCTGGTCGGTATGGTGCGCGGCGTCACCCCGGCTCGGCCCGGCGCACCCAATATCGTGCACATCGACCTGAAACCCGAACACGCCCAGACCATTCCGCGCACCGTCACCGCGCGCATCGTGCCCAGCAATGCCTTCGCCGTGTCCTCGGTGCAGCTGGTCGACCACGGCGACGCGCCCCCGCTGCGCGCCGGGGACCGCATCGGCGAGGACCACAGCCTGCCCACCCAGCTGTTCCAGACCACCCTCGCCAAGGTGCGCGAACTGGTCGCGGCGCTGGGGCGCGCCGATTCCGATCGCACCCTGGGCCTGCTGCGCACGCTCGCCGACGCGACGGCCGGACAGGGCCCGGCGCTGACCGCCGCCGTCGACGGGCTCAACCGCGTCACCGCGGAGCTGAACGGCCTGGGCGTGGACGACGGCGGTCCAGCCACGCTGCCCACCTGGCGGCAGGCCATCGCCGCGCTGCGCGGCAGCGCGCCGGAGCTGGTGGACGCCCTGCACGCCACCGTCGCGCCGCTGCGGACGCTGGCCGAACGCCAAGCCGAGCTGACGAATCTGCTCACCGGCGCGCGGCACACCGCGGGCACCGTCGACACCGCGCTCGGCAACCACATCGATCAGCTGGTCGACATCGGCGCCCAACTCACCCCGGTGCTCGGCGTGCTGGCCGACGACGCCGCCGAGTACCCGGCGGTCATGCTGCGAATGAACACCCTCATCGACACGTTCTTCCGGGAACTGTGGACCCGCAGCGGAACCAAGCTGACCTTCTCGTTCAAGATGGTCGTCTCGTTGACCCCGCTGCGTCTCTACACCCGCCCGGACTGCCCCACCTACGGCGATATGCGCGGCCCGAGCTGCGACACCGCACCCGAGACCACACCGGTGCCCGATGTCGTCGGCGTGCCGGACGCGCGCTCGTACGTGCCGCCGCCGGGCACCGTGCTGCCGCCCCCGGCCAGCGCCGCCGACCGGATTCTGCTGGGCCCGTTGGCGATTCCCGCATCCCCGCCGCTGTTCACCCCCGCCCCGGGAGGGACGCCGTGACCGCGCATCACCGTCGAGTACTCTGGCTGGCCGCGTTCCTGGCCGTCTGCCTCACGCTCACCTGGACCATCTTCGTCACCCTGCGCCGCGATGTGAGCGGCCCGACCACGAGCTATGCGGCCGTGTTCACCGATGTCGCCGGGCTGCGGGCCGGTTCGGATGTGCGGATGGCCGGGGTGCGGGTCGGACGGGTGGACGCGGTGGAACTCGACGGCGCACTGGCCCGCGTCCGCTTCCGGGTGCAGCGCGACCAGCCGGTCTACGGCAACACCCGGGCCGCGGTCGTCTACCAGAACCTGGTCGGGCAGCGGTATCTCGGGCTGTCGCTGGCCGATTACGGCCGCCCCGAGCGGCTGCCCGGCGGCAGCGTCATACCCGTCGAGCACACCGAACCGTCCTTCGACGTCACCGCGCTGCTCAACGGATTCGAACCGCTGTTCACCCTGCTGGACCCGGCCAACCGCGGCAACCTGTCCACCGCCCTGATCGAGGCGCTGCAGGGCGACACCCACGCGATCACCACCCTCATCGCCGAAACCTCCCGGCTGGCCCAGACTCTCGCCGGACCCGACGATCTGCTCGGCCGGGTGATCACCGGCCTGGACGGCGTCGCCGCCACGATGGCCGCGCAGGGCCGCCATCTCGAGCACACCCTCACCCAGGTCCGCACGGTGGTGGCCGGGTTGACCGAACGCCGGGCCCAGCTGGTGTCCTCGGTCGGGTCGATCTCGGCCGTGCTGCAACGAGTGTCGGCGGTGCTGACGGGGGTCGCACCGGATCTGGAGCAACTGCTGGGCCGCCAACCGGGATTCCTGGCCACGCTGCTGGCCAATCCGGACGGACTGGCCACGATCGGGGCGAATCTGCCCGCGGTGTTCAAGGGCCTGGCCCGCATCACCGGCGACAGCACCGCCATGAGCGCCCAGGCCTGCGACTTCAACTTCACCATCGCCGATTTCCTCCGTCCGATCATCCCCTCGATCGTCGACGCCTCGACGCCGGGTGGGCAGCGCAAGTACTCGCCGATGTGCAGGTGAATGCCGATGAGACACTTCCGTTTTCGACTACCACGACGTCTGGAATCGATGGACCGGGGCTGGCTGGGCGCGCTGTCGCTGGCCACACTCGCGGTCGTCGTGGCGGCGACCACCGTGGTGAGCACGCTGCATCTCGGCCGGACCCGCTACACCGCGGAATTCCTGCAGGCCGCGGGCATTCGCGGCGGCGAGGAGGTCACCGTCGCCGGGGTGCCGGTCGGCACGGTGGAGGGCGCGCGGTTGGCGGGCGACCGCGTGGTGGTGACGATGACCATCGACAGCGGGGTGCGCCTGGGCGCGCAGACCACCGCGGCCATCGCGCTGACCACCGTGCTCGGCTCGCGCGCGGTCACCCTGCGCCCGGCCGGTCCCGCGGGCCTGCCCGATCGGCGGATTCCCTTGGCGCAGACCACGGTTCCCTACGACCTGCAGCGGGTGCTGCACGATTCCACCACCACCTTCGAGCAGGTCGACGCCGACCGGTTCGCGACCTCCATGCAGACCCTCGCCCGGCAGCTGCGCGACACCCCCTCGGTGCTGCCGCAGGCCCTGGCCAATGTCGAGAATCTCGCCCGGGTCCTCGCCGAGCGGCGTGGGCAGATCTCCGCGCTACTGCGCAATACCGCCCAGGTCGCCACCCTGTTCGGTCAGCAGCAGACCGAACTCGGCGTGCTGATCGAACAGGGCCGGGATCTGGTGCGCGAGCTGGTTTCCCGCCGCGACGCCGTCGTGCGCCTGCTGAACGCGGCCACCACCCTGATCACCACCACCCACGACATCCTCGACGCGCACCGGCCCGATATCGACCAGTTGCTGAGCAATATCCGGCAGCTGACCGCGATGGTCGGCGACCACGACGCCCTGCTGCGCAATCTGCTGCAGGCCATGCCGCTGGCGACCCGGAATGTCGCCAACGCCACCGGCACCGGCCCCTTCCTGGACTTCCTGCTACCCGGCGGCCTGCTGATCGACTCCTGGCTGTGCGCGATCACCGAGGCCGCCAAGCAGAACAACTGGTCCGAGCACTTCCAGTACTTCGAGGACTGCCGATGAGAAGGTTCCCGGCCCGTATCGCCCTGCTCGTGCTCACCGTGCTCGCCCTCGCCGCGGCGGGGTACCGGCTGCTGCCCGACGGCGAACCCGGCCCGCGCACGATCACCGCGCAATTCGACAACGCCATCGGGCTCTACCAGGGCAACACCGTCGCCGTACTCGGTATGCCGGTCGGCACGGTCGAGCGCATCACCGCGCGCGGCGGCTATGTGGAGGTCGTCCTCGCGATCGAGGACGCGAATCTGAGGATTCCCGCCGACGTGCAGGCGGTCACGGTCTCCACCTCGATTCTCACCGACCGCCACGTCGAACTCACCCCCGCCTACACTGGCGGCCCCACCCTGGGCGACGGCGCGGTGCTGGGCTTGGATCGGACGAAGACCCCGGTCGAATTCGACCGCGTGCTACAGATGGTGGACAAGCTCGGCACGTCCATGCGTGGCGACGGCAAGGGCGGCGGACCGATGGCCGAGGTGCTCGATGCCACCACCGCCGTCGCGCAAAGCAGTGGCTCCCAGCTGAAGTCGGCGCTGGCGAAGCTGGCCGAGGCCATCCGCACCGGCGACGACGACGGCCGGGCCACCCGCCAGAGCATCACCACCGTCATCGACAACCTCGGCAAACTGTCCGACGCGGCGGCGCGCAACCAGGATCTGATCCACGAATTCGGTTCCGGCGTGGGCCGATTGAGCGAGCTGCTGGCCGCGGAGGGCATCGGCCGGGGCGAGACCGGCCATCGGCTCAATCAGGTGCTCGACCAGCTGAACACGCTGCTGACCGACCACGGCGACGACCTGCGCGCCACCGTCGCCAGCAGCGCCAGCGTCTCCCAGGCGCTGGTCGACTATCGGCGCGAGCTGACCGAACTGCTGGACGTGGCGCCGCTGGCCGTCGACAACGTCGTCGCCGCGATCGATCAGCGGAACGGCTACCTGCGGGTCGGCGCGCACTTCGACAACGTGTTCTTCGACAGCTCGATGACCAAGGAGGTCTGCAACATCCTGGGGCTGCGCCAATTGGGCTGCAGCACCGGGAAGATGAGCGATATGGGTCCCGACTTCGGGCTCACCTCGATGCTCGAGGCGATGACGAGGTTGGGCAAATGAGCCGCGCCACACGCTATCTCACGGCCCTGCTGTGCGGAGCCCTGACCCTGGCGAGTGCGGCCTGCGCGCGCGGCGTGCAGGATCTGCCGCTACCCGCGCCCGGGGTGAGCGGACCCGGCTACCACCTCGAGGCGGTCTTCACCAATGCGCTCAACCTGCCCGATCGCGCCAAGGTGCGGGTGGGCGGCGCCGACGTCGGCGAGGTCGAGTCGATGCGGGTCCGCGACTACACGGCCGTGGTGCGCCTGCGCGTCCTCGACAGCGTGCGCCTGCCGGTCGGCACGACCGCCGAATTGCGTTCGGCCACACCGCTGGGCGACGTCTTCGTCGCGCTGCGCCCGCCCGCCACCGCGGGTCCGACGCTGCGCGACGGCGACACCATCGCGGTCGGCTCCACCGTCGCCGCCGCGACGGTGGAGGAGGTGCTGGCCTCCACCTCACTGCTGGTCAACGGCGGCGTGATCGGCAACCTCACCCGCGTGCTCAACGGCGTCGGCGCCGCGACCGACGACGGCGGCGCCCGGCTGACCGCGCTGGTCACCCAGTCGCGCGAACTGCTCGCCACCATGGCGCTGCGCACCGACGAGCTGCGCGGCGTGCTCGCCCAAACCGCGTCCCTGGCAGAGGATCTCAACGCCCGCCGCGGTGCGATCGACGACATCCTGGTCACCGCGGGACCCGCGCTGACCGTGATCGCCGACAACACCGCCCAGATCGCCGGACTCGCCGATCAGGTCGCCGCCCTGACCACCCGGCTGCGGCGGCTGCCGTCGATCGCGGGCACCGACACCCGCAGTCTGGTCCACGATCTGAACGAGCTGTCGCGGGCGTTCAATGTCGCGGCGACCGATCCACGCGTCACCATGGCCAATCTGCTGCGCATGCTGCCGCCGACCCTGAAGTTCTTCAGCGCCAACGCGGCCCACTCCGATGTGGACCTGCATCAGGTCGTCGTCGGCCCGGTCGACGATCCCGGGCATCTGGCCGATCCGCAGTTCCGCGCGCCGCTGCCCGAGGACTGGGCCAATCTGGTGGGCTCGCTCACCTTCGTGCTCACCCAGCTCGGCAATCGGGTGACGGGAGGCGGGCGATGAATCCTCTCGAACCTTTCGCACGCGTGCTGGTGCGGCTCGTCCGCCTCGGGGTGGCGCGCAAACTGCTGCTCTCGACCGTGGCGCAGGCGGTGGTCGTGCTGGTCGCGGTGGCCTATCTGATGTTCGGGGCGCTGCGCGCGAATCCGTTCGCCGAGCAGTTGACCGTGCGGGTGGAGCTGGCCGAATCCGGTGGGCTGCTGGCGGGCCAGGACGTGACACTGCGCGGCATCCCGATCGGGCGCGTGGTCTCGGTGCGGTTGCACGAGGGCGGGGTCGAGGCCGTCGCGCGCATCGACGCCGCGGCGCGAATCCCGCGCGACGGCACCATCGTTCGCGTCTCCGGCATGTCACCGGCCGGTGAGCAGTACCTGGATTTCCAGCCCGACGGCGCGGCCGGGCCGCCGCTCACCGACGGCAGCGTGATCGGGCGGGACCGCACCCGCACGCCGATCGCGCTGTGGCAGGTGCTCGGCGATATCGACGGCCTTCTCGCCCAGGCCGATCCGGCCAAGCTGAAGGCGATCGTCGACGAGCTCGGCGTCGGTCCCGACGGCCCGGGCAAACTGCGGGATCTGCTGTCGGGCGCGCAGTTGCTGCTGTCCACCCTCGCGGGTGCGCTGCCGCAGACGATGACACTACTGCGCAGCAGCCGCCCGGTGTTCCAGCTCATCGACACCTCGGGGCCGGGATTGCGCCGGGCGGCCGACGATCTGGCCGCGACCCTGTCGGGGCTGGGGGCCAAGGACGGCGGCATGCGGACGCTGCTCGACGCCTCGCCGCGGCTGCTGCGGCAGGCCGACGCGCTGATCGCCGACAACTCCCCGACCATGGTCCAACTGCTGGGCAATCTGACCACGATCACGCAGCTGGCCTATATTCGGCTCCCCGCGCTGCGGCAGCTGTTTCGCGACGACCGCGGCTCGGTCCTGGAGGCGGTGACCTCGACCATGCACGGCGGCGGCATCTGGGCGGTGGCCAACCTGTACTTCCGGCATTTCTGCGACTACCCGCATCCGCGGGACGTGCCGTTCGTGCCGAACTACCCCGAACCGTTCCTCTACTCCTACTGCCCCGACGACGATCCGGGACTGCTGATCCGCGGCGCCCGCAATGCCCCGCGCCCACCCGGCGACGATACCGCCAACCCGCCGCCGGGTCTGCATCCGCATCAGCGCACCGATCCCACCCCGGTCGGACCGCACACCATTCCCCTGCCCTACGGCGGTCCGACCATGCCACCGGAGTCCGAACCGCAGCGGCACGGTGGCAACTAGTTCGATCCGAGGAGAATCATGAGCGATCACGACATCACCGACGACACTCCCGACGAGCCCGAATCCACCGGTGCGACAGCCGAATCGGACGCGGAATCGTCCGAAGAAGGAGTCGACGACGGTCCCTCCCGCACCCGACGCCGCTACGCGGCGCTGCGCGTGGCCGCCATCGCGACGGCGGTCGTGCTGCTCCTCGGTCTCACCGCCGCCACCGCGATCCTGGGCTGGAAGTACACCGACATGCGGGCGGTGCAGGCCGCCGCGGAGCAGGCGCGCCGCGCCGCCGCCGACTATGCGGTGACCCTCACCTCGGTGGACACCGCCAACCTCGATGCCAACTTCAAATCGGTGCTGGACGGTTCCACCGGTGAGTTCCGCGACGTCTACAGCAAATCCAGCACCCAGCTGCGCCAGCTGCTCATCGACCACAAGGCCACCGGCCACGGCGTGGTGCTGCAGTCGGCGGTGCAGTCGGCCAGCGAGAACGAGGCGGTGGTGCTGCTGTTCGTCGACCAGACCGTCACCAATACCGAAATGCCCGACCCCCGTATCGATCACAGCCGCATCGTCATGACGATGCAGCGGGTCGGCGGGCAGTGGAAGGCCGCGAAGGTGGACATCCCGTGAGGCGAATCATGACCGCGACAACGTTTTTCACCGCCCTGCGCCAGCTGCGCGACGAGCTGATCATGCGCTCGATGCTGGCCCGCGTGGGCGACATCCCGGAGACGGTGCTGCTACCGGTGCTACGCATGGTCGGCGACGACCGCGCTGCCGTGGACGAGCAGTGGGCGGCCCTGACGGCGCATCGCGGCCGCGGTGCGCTGTGGGAGCCGCCGTCTCGGTCCTGGCGGCGGCGCTACGGCCAGTACATCGCCGAATTGGAGTGGGCCATCACCGGATTGACCCGGCACCTGGCCCGCGAGGATGTGAGCGAACTGGTCACCACCGCCGTCTCGGCCCGGCTGCGCCGCTGGCTGCGCCTGCTGCTGCCCGCGTTCGGCACCGTGGGTCTGATACCGGACCGGCTGTACCCCCGGGTTATGGACGTGGGCGTCGGCGTCGCCTCCTTCCTGGTGGGTCCCGTGCACCGCACCGGCGTCGAACCCGACGGCACCCTGGTCTACGACATCCCGGAGTGCGCGATGCACACCGCCCCCGGATCGCTGCTGCCCCAGACCAATTCGTGCCTGATGGGCTGCAAGGCCGCCTGCGAGCGCGTCTTCGACGCCGACTCGGCCATACCGCTCGAATTCGACCCCCACCTGCCGGGCCTGTCGTGCACCCTGCGCGTCCACCCGGCGGGCCGATGAACCGACGAGGAGGGGCCATGACCACCCCGACCGACCAACCCCTGGACTACATCCCGCTGCCCGACGAATACGACTACGAGATCACCGAATTCACCGGCCGCATCCCCGAGGACCTGCGCGGCGTGCTGTACCGCAACGGACCCGGCAAACTCGACGCGGGCGGGCAGCCGCTGGGCCACCTGTTCGACGGCGACGGCATGATCTCCCGCTTCGCCATCGCCGACGGCCGGGTGCACTACCGCAACCGCTTCGTGCGCTCCAAACACTACTGCGCGTCGCTGACCTCCGACGGCATCCCGTTCCGGGCGCTGGGCACCCTGCGGCCGGGCGGGCCGCTGGCCAACGCGCTGCGCTTCCCCGCCAATGTCGCCAATACCGGTGTGGTCATGCACGCCGGAAAACTGCTGGCGCTGTGGGAGGGCGGGCCGCCCACCGAACTCGAGCCCGAAACGCTGGCCACCGTGGGCGTGCACCGGTTCGGCGGGGCGCTGCGCTGGCTGGGCGCGTTCTCCGCCCATCCCAAATGGGACGCCGTCTCCGGCGATATGTTCAACTTCGGGCTGGCCATGATGCCTCGGCCCAAACTCATCGCCTACCGGGTGAACACCCGCGGGCGGCTCGACCGGGTCGGCGAGATCGGCCTGCCGCAACCGATGTTCGTCCACGACTTCGGCCTCACCTCGACACATCTGGTGTTCGTCATCGCTCCGCTGGTGTTCCCGTGGCCGAAGATGTTCGCCGCGGGACTGGGCCTGCGCAACTACATCGACGCGCTGGAATACCAGGCCCAGCGCGGTTCGCTGATCGCGCTGCTCCCCCGCTACGGTGGCAAACCCCGGCTGCTGCCGACCGAGTCGCTGATGCATCTGCATCTGAGCAACACCTACGACGACGGCGCCGACACCGTCGTGGACCTGGTCAACTACCACACCAGCTGGGAGCGGCTCGACGCCCAACTGCGCGGCGTCGGCCGCGGCGCCACCGCCGAGGTCCCCTACGGCGGTCGGTTGCGGCGGCTGCGAATCACCAAGGGCGGGCGCGTGATCCACGAGGACCTGAGCGATCTGCAGGGCGACTTCCCCACCTTCAACCTGCACTACACCGGCAGCCGCAACCGATTCACCTATCTGGCCGTCGGCTCGTCGGACAGCAGCTACCCGAACGCGATCGCCAAGCTGGACAACGTCTGCGGCACCCAGACCGTACACCGGCTGCCCGCCGGGCACTTCGCCCACGAGGCCGTCTTCACGGCCCGTCCCGGCGGCACGGCCGAGGACGACGGCTGGCTGCTGGTGGCCACCCAGGACCGGCCCCGGCGGCGAGCCCATCTGCGCGTCCTCGACGCCCGACGCCTGGATGCGGAGCCGCTCTACGTCGGCGCGCTGCGTCATCACCTGCCGCTCACCTTCCACGGCAGTTTCACCCCGCGCGCCGCCTGACCGGCGCGCCCATCGAATTGCAGGAGTAGGTCATGGATCTCGAACTCAAAGGTAAGCGCGCGCTGATCACCGGCGGCAGCCGCGGCATCGGGCTCGCCATCGCGCAGACCCTGCTCGCCGAGGGGGCGTCGGTCGGTATCTGCGCCCGCGGCGCGCAGCCGCTGGCCGAGGTGGCGGCGCGGCTGGGCGAGCAGGGCACGGTGTTCCACGCGGCCGTCGATGTCGCCGACGCCGCGGCGCTGTCGGAGTTCGTCGGCGCGACCGCGGCGGCGCTGGGCGGGCTGGACATCGTCGTGGCCAATGCGTCGGCCTCGGTCGGCGAGGGCGACCAGGCGTGGGCGAACAATTTCCACACCGACCTGATGAGCCTGGTCACCCTCATCGAGGCGGCCACCCCGGCGCTGGAGCGCAGCGACGCCGCCGCGATCGTGGCCATTGCCAGCACCTCGGCGCTCGAGGCCGGAATTCTGCCCACCGCCAACGGTTTCGGCGCGCTCAAGGCCGCCATGATCCAGCACACCTCGGCACAGGCGCGGGCGCTGGGCCCCAAGGGCATCCGGGTCAACGCGGTCTCACCGGGCCCGGTGTATTTCGACGGCGGGGTGTGGCAGACCATCCGCGAGCGCATGCCCGCGCTGTACGAGGGCGCGGTGGCGGCCACGGCGCTGGGCAAGCTGGCCACCGCCGCCGATGTCGCCGCGGCCGTCGCCTTCCTCGCCTCCCCGGCGGCCGGGCAGATCACCGGCGCGAATCTGGTGATCGACGGCGGCTTCACCAACCGCTTCGACTACTGAGGACCATCCATGTCGGGACCCGCCGGGCGGATCGACGCCGTACTGGTGTGCGGCGGGCAGTGGCACGACTTCGATTACGCGCGACTGCGACTGCTCACCGAACTCGCCACCCACGAGCGGGTACGCACCCGCGTCTTCGAAACCTACGACTGCGCCGACGCGTTGGCGGCGGCCGATCTGCTGATCACCTACACCTGCAATGTGGTGCCGACCGCCGACCAGCGCACGGCGCTGTCGCAATTCCTCCGGCGCGGCGGGCGGTGGCTGGCGCTGCACGCGACGAATGCCGCCATCGCCCGCCGCACCGACGGCCGCTTCGCCACCCCGCGGGTGCTCGGAGAACTGCCGCGGCTGCTCGGCAGCCAGTTCCTCGGCCATCCCCCGATCGCGCCGTACCGGGTCGAGCTCGCCGAGCCGGACCATCCCTTCCTGCACGGCATCTCGGATTTCGAGGTCACCGACGAGCTCTACATCAGCGAACTGCATCCGCCGCTGCGGGTGCTGGCCCACACCCGGTTTGTCGGCGAATCCCCCGGATTCGAGGAGGGACACACCGGCGCCGACGAACCGCGCCCGGTGCTGTATCTCAAGCAGCACGGCGCGGGGACCGTCTGCTATTTCACCCTGGGGCACTGTCGCGGCCGATTCGATCTGCAGGATCTCGGGGTGGACGATCTCGGCACGACCGATCGGGGCAGTTGGACCGTGCCGGAATTCAGCATCGTTGTGAGCCGCTGTGTGGCCTGGGCGGTCACCGGTGTGCCGGATATCGCAATCGTTGCCGGGGAGGCTGTTTCGTGACCACCGCACCGCCACCCGAATGGGTGGGCCGCCCGTCGCTGTTCGACATCGACGGCACCTGGCTCGGATTCGAGGACGAGCGATGCACCGGGGACCGCCGAGCCGAATCGGAGCGTTCCTACGGCGGGTTCACCGACGCGCTCTACTTCCTGCCGCAGCGGCGGGTGTCGCTGCAGACCTGGACCCAGGCCGTCCGCGAGGTGCGGGTGTGCTCGTCGCTGCTGTACCAGGGGCCTGCCCTGATCGGTGTGTTGAACGGCATCCTCACCCGCGATCCGGCCCTGACCGCCGGCCGGATCGGCCACGAAACTCGCTGCGGTCCGGTGTCCTTCGCCATGCCCACCGACGAGGACAGCCGCTACCGCGGGGACGTGCAGCTGTGGAGGGCCGCCCGCGAACCGCTCGGCAGTGCGGAGATGACGATGGAGGTGCATCCGCTGGATCCGCTCACCGCGGAGTATCGGCTGCGTCTGGCCGGGCCGATGGACTCGCTCTCGCGCATCCGGGTGCGTCGTGACGGCAACCGGTCCTTCCACGAGGGCCCCGACATCTGGGGCAACGGCACGGCCTACGGGCGCGCCAATTTCGTTCGCCTCCACGAGAACACCGGCCGCCGCATGATCGGGCGCGAGTTCATGCTCGACGCCGAGCCCGGCACGGACGCCGGTTCCGCGCTGGCGGTGAGCTATCAGATGTTCGACCACACCAGTCTCGCCGTGGTGATGCACGGCGTACTCGAACGGGAATGAGGGCCGCCATGGCAGCCACGAACTATCGCGAAAGTCCCTTCCTCACCGGCCATCACCGGCCCAACCGCATGGAGGTCGACGCACCCGACCTGTTCGTCGAGGGCGAGCTGCCCGCCGATCTGGCGGGGGTGTTCTATCGCAACGGCGCGGAACCGCTGTATCCACCGACCGCCGAGGACTACCACTGGTTCGACGGCGACGGCATGGTGTACGCGTTCTTCCTCGAGGACGGCCGGGTGTCGCTGCGCAGCCGCTGGGTGCGCACCGACAAGCTCCTGCTCGAAATGAAGTACGGCCGCAGGCTCTTCGGCGTGCTCGGCGATCCCGCGACCACCGACCCCCTGGCCGAGGGCACCCGCTACAACACCGCCAACACCAATATCATCCTGCACGGCGGCAAACTGCTGGCCCTGATGGAGGGCGCGCCACCGGTGGAACTGGATCCGCGGACCCTCGACACCCTCGGCGAGGAGCACTACGGCGGCGTCATCACCATGACGTTCTCCGCGCATCCGACCGTCGACCACGGCACCGGCGAGCTGATCAATATCGGCTCGATCGCGCGCCGCCAGGGCACCGCACCCGAGATCCACTACGAGATCATCGATTCCGAGCGGCGGGTGACGAAGTTCGAATCCATCCCGATGCCGCATCAGAGCATGATGCACACCTTCTTCGTCACCGAGAACCACGTCGTCTTCCCGGTGACACCGCTGGACATCAGCCTGAAACGGGTGCTGTCCGGCGGCCCCCTGGTCGCCTGGGATCCCGATCGGCCCACCAAGCTCGGCCTCATGCCGCGACTCGGCACGGCCGCCGACGTGCGCTGGTTCGAGACCGAACCGCGGCAGATGATGCATCAGGCCAATGTGTGGGAGGAGGACGGCCGCATCGTCGCCGATGTCGCCGCGGCCGACGGCACCGCGCTGTTTCCGGATGTGCACGGCCGCTGGCGTTCACACCGGGAGACGCGACAGAGCCTGCGCCGCTGGACGATCGACCCGGCCGCGCGCACCCGGGTGGTGCGCGAGGAGGTGCTCGACGATCACGACATCCAGTTCCCGCGCCCGGACGACCGGCTCATGACCACGCCGAGCCGCCAGGTGTTCGCCAACAGCAATCTGCATTCGGTGCACGGCCGCGCCGAGGGGATGGACTCGGTGCTGCGGGTCGACACCCACACCGGAGCCCAGGACCTCTACCACTTCGGCGACGGCACGTCCGCCGGAGAGCTCATCTTCGCCCCGCGCGTCGGCGGCGCCGGCGAACTCGACGGCTACGCACTGACCCTCGTCCACCGCGCCCACGCCCCCGAGACCGAACTGGCGATCTTCGACGCCGCGCGGCTGGCGGACGGGCCGCTGGCCCGGGTGCGTGTCCCGTTCCGCATTCCCAGCGGTTTCCACTGCAACTACTACAGCGTCGACAACCCGCTCTACCGCCAGGCGACGCGATAGCGAAAGCGAGTGTGCCATGCCAGTTTCCAGCCAGGAGTGGCGACTGATCAGGCGTCCGGCCGGAGCTCCGGCCCCGGCGGATTTCGACCTCGCCACCACCACGGTCGGCGATCCGGGTCCGGGTCAGGTGCTGGTGGCCAACCAGTGGCTGTCGGTCGATCCCTACACGGACAAGGTGGCGCGGCCGGTCTCGGAATTCGGCTTCGACGCCGCGATCGACTACCGCGCGGGCGATCCGGCCGACCTGCTCACCGCCGCCGCCCCCGCGGGCATCGACGTCTATTTCGACAATGTCGGCGGCGCTCAGCTGCAAGCCGCCCTCGCCGCGATGAACCCGTTCGGCCGAATCGCGCTGTGCGGCTGGATTTCCGGCTACAACGCCACCGAGCCGCTGCCGGGCCCCGCGAATCTGAATCTGGCGATCACCAAACGAATAACCCTGCGCGGCTACCTCGTCGGCGATCACCTCGACCGCGCGGGGGACTGGGTGCGCACCGCCGCCCGCTGGCTCGACGACGGCTCGCTGCGGGTGCGCGAAACCGTCGTCGAGGGCATCGAGCACGCGCTGGACGCCTTTCTCGGCATGATGGGCGGGGCGAACACCGGCAAGATGCTCGTGCGGCTGGCGTCGCGGACCGGCCGGGAGGCGTGATGAGTACCACCAACCTGCGCACCATCGAGATACGCAATCCCGCCGACGGCCGGACGGTCGGCTCCGTGCCCGACCACGACGCCGACGCGGTCGCCGACGCCGTCCGCGCCCTGCGATCGCGGCAACCCGAATGGGAGGCCCTGGGTCCGCGCGGCCGCGCGAAATGGCTGCTGCGCCTGCAGGATTGGCTGATCGACAACGGCGCCCACCTCACCGACGTCATCCAGTCGGAAACCGGCAAGACCCGATTCGACGCCGAGATCGAGGCGCCCGCCGCCATCGATCTGATCAAGTACTGGGCACGCAATGCCGAGGCATTCCTCACCGACGAGCACCCGAAACCGCACAGCCCGATCGGGCGGACCAAGCGGCTGATCACCACGTTCCGGCCGCATCCGGTCGTCGGCATCATCACCCCCTGGAATCTGCCGCTGCTCAATCCCTGCTTCGACGCCTTCGCCGCGCTCATGGCCGGGGCCGCCGTCCTGGTCAAGCCGTCGGAGGTGACCCCGCTCAGTGCCGTCGCACTGGGCCGCGGCTGGACCGAGATCGGTGCGCCGCGGGTCTTCACGGTGCTGACCGGGGGCGGCGACACCGGCCGCGCGGTCGTGGACGCGGTCGACTACGTCCAATTCACCGGATCCACGAAGACCGGCCGGGCGATCGCGGCCGCCTGCGGGACCGCGCTGACGCCCTACAGCCTGGAGCTGGGCGGTAAGGATCCGGCCATCGTGCTGGCCGACGCCGACCTCGAGCGCGCCGCCGCCGGAATCGTCTACGGCGGGCTGTTCAATGCCGGACAGGCCTGCATCTCCGTGGAACGGGTGTACGTCGAGGCACCGGTCTACGACCGCTTTCTCGCGCTGCTGACCGCCGAGGTCCGGCGCCTGCGCCACGGCAGGGACGGCCGTGAGTTCGCCTTCGACATCGGTGCGCTGGCGACCCGGGCGCAGTGCGAGATCGTGCGTCGGCATGTCGACGACGCCGTGGCCCGCGGGGCGCGAATCCTGCTCGGCGGCAAGCCGACCGGCGTCGGCACCTTCTTCGAGCCCACCATCCTCGTCGACGTCGACCACACCATGTCCTGCCTCACCGAGGAGACCTTCGGTCCCACCCTGCCGGTGCTGAAGGTCGCCGACGAGGACGAGGCCATCCGACTGGCCAACGACTCGGCCTACGGCCTGTCGGCCACCGTCTGGACCGGCGACCGCCGCCGCGGCGAGCGAATCGCCCGCCGCCTCGAGGTCGGCGCGGTCAATATCAACGACGCCTTCGCCAACCTGGTGAACTTCGCCATCCCCATGGGCGGTTGGAAACAGTCCGGCATCGGCGCCCGCTGGGGCGGCGCCGCCGGAATCCGCAAATACTGCCGCCAGCAGGCCATCACGGTACCGCGCGGTCCTGCCCTGAAGCGAGAACCGCTGTGGTACCCCGCGTCCCGCTGGCGATCCCGGTTCGTCACCACCGCCATGCGCGCCGTCGACGCCCGCGGCCTGCGCCGGTTGCCGCTCCGCCGAGCCAGGCCAGCGCGGCGGTGCACCGATTATTCGACCAGGCAGCCGTAGGTGCGCAGCTGCGCGATCTGGGCTTCGGGCATCTGCTGGCGTCGAGCCTCGGCGATGGTCACCTGCGGCGGGATGCTGCGCGGAAAATTGAAGACGTTGCCCGGGTCCCAGCGCTTCTTGACCGCGACCAGCCGCGGAAAGTTCCCCGCGTAGTACATGTGCAGCCGGTCCTCGATATTGCGGTCGGTCCAGTTCAGATAGGCCTTGTCGAAGTGCGGCCGCAGGTCGGCGTAGATGCCCTCGAACCATGCCATGAATGTGTCGTCCTCGGCGGGATCGGTCCAGTCGCCGCGGATGTCCAGACCATAGGGCTCCGCGCTGTCCAGCGGTGCGGGCAGCTCCGTGCTGCCGTGATGGCCCGCGAAGACCCACGTCCAAATATTGCCGAACGCGCGCGAGTGCCAGCGGGCGAGGATATCGACGGCCGTCTCGTCGAATTCGGTGTACCTGCCCAGGGACAGGCAGGTGGCCCGGGAGCGTCTGTGGAATTCCGGGCTCCCGACCTTGTCGTAGATGACCTGAGTGGCATCGATATAGGGCATGGCCTGCACGGACTGTTCGTCCGGTGCGGGGGTGGCCGCGCGCAGGGACCGCAGCTCCTTGTCCAGCTCGTCCGGCGTGCCCACGAACAGCCCACCGATGTCGACCCACCCGACCGATTCGGGCTGGATGGTGTAGTAGCTGTTGACCCGGGAGTCCGCCGCCGGGGACCAGCGCTGGAAGGCGTCGAAGGTCGCCGCGAACCGGTCCCACGGCCAGACCAGGCGGAACATGGTGACATCCCCGATGGGATGGGTGCGCACGAGGAAGGACGTGACGATTCCGAAATTCCCGCCGCCGCCACCGCGGCAGGCCCAGAACAGATCGGGATGATGCGCCTCGTCGACAATGCGGATTTCCCCCTCGGCGTCCACGATCTCCAGGGCCACCACGTTCTGGGACATGGTCCCGAAGGTGCGGCAGAGCAGCCCGATCCCGTTGCCCAGGGTGTAACCCGCGACCGCCACCTGCGAGCAGGTGCCGGTCGGCACCGCGCGCCCGTGCGCCCACAGCGCTTGTCCGATCTGGTAATTGCGGGCGCCTGGGCCGATGCGCGCCAGATTGTCCGCCATCAGTTCGATGGAGTTGATCTCCGACACGTCGATGACGATCCCGCCCTCCACCGAGGAGTAGCCCTCCGTCGAGTGGCCGCCCGATCGCACCCGAAACGGCACCGCCTGCTCCCGGGCATATCCGACCGCGGCGGCGACCTCCGGGGCGCTGGCACAGTAGATGATTTCCCGGGGGCGAGACTGGTGACGGTCGTTCCAGCCTTTGCGCGCCGCGTCGTAATCGGGACTGTCAGGAGTAACGACCCGCCCGATAGATGACGCCGAACCCGACATGATCCAACCTCCTCCCTGGTCGCGGCTCGAATTCGACGCTCAGGATTCCAAATCCAAATTCTTCGCGACGGAGCGATCCAACATCCGGTCGGGCAACAGCCGTGTCGCCAGCGCGATCAGCGCGATCTCCTTGCCGATGCGGTACCGGGTGCGGGGACGACGGGCCGTCAACGCGTGCTCGACGGCGCGGGCGACGTCGCCGGGGGTGTTCGGACTGGCGGCGGCGCTGGCATCGTTGGCCTTGGCGAAGGCGGCGTAGCGATCGCGATAGAGGGCCGCGATCGCCTCGGGGGCGTTGTCGAACAGGCGATCGGCCATGGCCGCCTGCTTCTCCCAGATCGGGGTGGGGATCGCGGGCGGCTGGATCACCGACACGCCGATCCCGAACGGCGCCAATTCGCGTCGCAGCGCATCCGACAGCCCTTCCTTGCCGAACTGGCTGGCGGCGTAGGCGCTCAGATACGGCAGCGCCAATCGGCCGATCCCCGAGGTGATGTTGACGATGCGCCCGGCCGGGCCGCCGGTGCCCGCGCCCGCTCGCAGCAGCGGCAGGAACTGCCGGACCATCGAGGCCGTACCGATCAGATTGACCTCGAGCTGATTGCGCATCTCCTCGCGCGGAACGCATTCCAGTGGGGCCGAGACGCTGATACCGGCATTGTTGACCAATCCCAGCAGACCGCCGCCCGCCAGCTCGTCGCTGACGAGTTTGTACACGTTGGTGATCGACTGCTCGGAGGTCACATCGATCGGCACCGGACGCAGCCGGTCACCGGGCAGCACGCGGCGTAGCTCGTCGGCCGCCTGGTCACTGCGAATCCCGGCATAGACGATGAACCCGTGGTCGGCCAGATGCACCGCGCACTCCCGGCCGATGCCGGACGAGCAGCCGGTGATCACGATCGCTTTCCTCTTGTCAGCCACAGCGCCTCACTTTCTGCTCGCGACGGATACGGGATGCTCGAGTGCGGTGGTCAGAACGCGCAGCGCTTCGTCGGCGATGCGCGTCGCTCGTTCGACGGTGACCAGGCCCTCGACGTAGGTGACATTCATCTGCAGGGCGTCGTGGCTGGTGTTCACGCTCGCCACGAGGAGTCCGCTGACGGAGATACCGGCGATGAACTGCGCACCCGACAGGCGCCAGTCCGCGATCCGATCCGGGAAGTCGTAGCGGCCGATATTGGACACGCAGATATTGCCCGGACCGTGAGCGTCGAGGAATTCGACGAAGCGGCGGCTCGACGCGACCGAGTCGGGACAGATCAGCGGCTGTCCCGCGATCTGGGCCAGGTGCTGGCGGAAGCGTTTACGACGCATCAACTCTCGATTCACACCGCGCGCCACGTCCCACAGGTCCGCTCCGGGCCCGTAGCCGGGATAGGTGGGCAGGATGCCGACGTAGACGCCCGCGTCCTCGGCCGCCACCGGCGGGACCAGCTCGCCACGCAGATCGACCGGCGAGCCGATGCCGACCCGGCCGTGCGCGTCCGGTGCGACCACGCGGCCGTAGGCTCGCGCGAGGGCGGCCACAATCGCCCCGTGCACCGTCGCCCCCGCGGCGCGGCACTGCGCGGTCAGTGCCCGGGTCTGGTCGCCGCTCAGCTCGCGATGCAGCAGCCTGCTGCGCCGGTCCGAGGAGGCCGGTTCGGCCTGTGGTCGTAACCGCTGCGGGCGGCGGACGAGAGTGAGCGCCTGGTCGACCAGGCCCGTCCCCACGGCGTAAGTCAGGCCCCACGGACCCCGAAACGCCCGCGGCAGCACGGCGTTCAGTGACGGCACCGGCCGCCGGGGCCGATCGGACCCGGGTGCTGCCGCCAGCTCGACCAGCCGGCGCAGCAGCGTCAGCGCGGCGGTCCCGTCGGCGATGACGTGGGACACCGTCACGATCACATCGTGTGTCTGCCCGTCGGCGGGTCCGTGCCGGACATCGGTGACGCGCAGCAGCGGCCGCGTCGCGCCCGGGAGCGGGGTCGCCAGCTCGTGGTCGACCTCGCGTTCCCACGCCGTCTCGTCGCCGGCGACGACCCGGACCGGCAGCCGAGGGTCGGCGGGGGCCACGAAGGCCGGAGCGGTGCCGTCGGGCCGGGTGGCGATACCCGCCCGCAGCAGCGGCTGCTCCCGGGCGAGGGCGGCCGCGGCCCCGCGCAGGGTCTCCTCCGGGAGGTCACCGGACAGGCGCACGCGCGCAACCACATTCAGCGGCGCGATCTGGTCACAGATCCAGTACCACCGCTCGGACACGCTCAGCGGTCGTCGAATCTCGCCATGAATTGTCGTGTCGGCCGCCGGAGAATCGTCGATCATCGAATCGAAACCACCTCTCCCGAGGAGCGGGCTCGCCACGACCAGGCCGGAATGGGAAACTACTGGAATCACCTAGGTCGACTATAGTAGCTGCAGAATTGCGGGAATGTCTGCTCAACAAGACGGAACCGGAGGCGTGCCAGTGACCGAGACCCGTCTCGTCGAACTGTCGGCCGGTCCGATCGAATACCTCGACTCCGGCGACGGCCCACCCCTGGTGTTCCTGCACGGCGCGATGAAGGACGCCGAGGTCTGGCGCGAGGTCGTCGCCCGGCTCGACGGCGCCTACCGCTGCATCCGCCCGACCATGCCTCTGGGCGCACACCGCCTGCCGATGCACCCCGATGCCGACCTGTCCGTCGCCGGGCTCGCCGCTCTGGTCGGCGAATTCCTCGACGCCCTCGAGGTGAGCGACGTGACGCTGATCCAGAACCATTGGGGCGCCGCACAGATCATGCTCGCCGACGGCCACGGCGACCGGCTCGGGCGGCTCGTGCTGTCGGCGTGCGAAGCCTTCGACAACTATCCCCCCGGGGTTCCCGCACGCCTGTTCGCCCGCGCCGCGCGCCTACCCGGACTCCTCACCGCGCTGGGTACCGCCCTGCGCGGCAGCCGGTTCCGTCGGCGATACGCCGCCGGTGACGCCACCGTCGCCCACCCACTCCCCGCCGATCTGGCCGATCGGTGGCTGCTGCGGTTCACCGATCCCGCGATCCGGCGCGACCTGGCCAAGGTGCTGCGTGCGACCTACTCCCCGGCCGACAAGGCCCGTTGGGCGGCGGCGGCCGAACACTTCACCGGCCCGGTCCTGGTCGTCTGGGCGAGTCAGGACCGCCTGATGCCGCGCGACCACGGCCCGCGCCTCGCGGCGTCCTTCCCCCGCGCCGAGCTCGTCGAGGTCGAAGATTCGGGCACCTGCATACCACTCGACCGGCCCGAGGAATTCGCCACCGCGGTACTGCGCTTTCTGAAGAACGGTGCTTTCCGAAGAACGGTCGACCCACCACCGATGTGATGCGTCATACGGTTCGGCTCGTCTGTAACTAACTATTTGCTACTCTCGTCGAAGAGGAACTCCCCCAGACACCGCGACGCCGGAGGCAAGTGGAGTGACCAGATCGGTGAGCATCGCTGTGATCGGGGCGGGATTCTCGGGCCTGGGCATGGCCATTCGACTCAAGCGGGCCGGTTTCTCGGACCTGGTCATCTTCGAGAAGGACCGCGACCTCGGGGGCACCTGGTTGCAGAACCACTACCCCGGCTGTGCGGCCGATATTCCGTCCGTACTCTATTCGCTGTCCGCGTACGAAAAGCGCGATTGGAGCCGGATCTACGCCACCCAGCCCGAGATCCTGGCGTATCAACACGAATTGGCCCGCAGATTCGATCTGGAGCGACACTTCCGGTTCGACACCGAGATCGTGGATTTCACCTTCGACGAGACCACGGCCCGTTGGCGGCTCACCGCCGCCGACGGCCGCCGGTTCGAGGCCGATCTGGTCTTCGGCGGATTCGGGCCGCTGCACCAGCCGCGCATTCCCGCTCTGCCGGGCCGAGATCTGTTCTCCGGCACGCAATTGCATTCCCGCCAGTGGGACGACGACTTCGACCCGACCGGCAAGCGCATCGCCGTCGTCGGCACCGGGTCCAGCGCGGTGGAGATCGTGCCGGCACTGGCCGAACGCGCGGCCCAGCTGTACGTCTTCCAGCGGTCGGCGCCCTACATCATGCCGAAGACCGCCGATGTCGCGGTCACCGGGACGCTGCGCCTGGCGTTGAAATATCTGCCCGGGTTCTACCGGCTCCTGCGATTCCTCGTCGTCGCCGTCACCCATATGGCGCACCTCGCCCAGAAATACGACTTCTTCTGCCGTCTGATGGAAAGGCAGGCGGCCGCCCTGCGGAACAAGGAGATCACAGATCCGCACCTGCGCGAAATGGTGACGCCGACATACCGATTCGGGTGCAAGCGCACACCCAACACCAACGAGTACCTTCCGGCCCTGACCAGACCCGATGTGGAGGTCATCCCCAGCGCGCTGGCGCGGCTCACCGCGCACACCGCCATCGCCGCGGATGGAACCGAACGCGAGGTCGACGCCGTGGTGTGGAGCACCGGATTCGCGGTGGGCGACGCGTTCCGCCGCCTGCCGATCACCGGGCGCGACGGGATCACCCTCGCCGACACCTGCGGGCCACAGGGGGTGGAAACCTATATGGGGCTGTGTGTCTCGGGCTTTCCGAACCTCTTCTTCATCCTCGGGCCGTACGGCCAGACCACGCACACCTCGCTGCTGCTCAACATCGACTTCCAGACCCGCTATCTCACCACCATCGCCCGCGCGTTCCGCGACCACGACCTGCGAACCATCGAGGTGCGGCGCGAGGCCCAACGCCGGTTCCTCGAACGGGCATGGAGCATCACCAGTCTCGGCTTCATGAGCCGCGGCGGCAGTTGCGCGAACTATCTGCAGGACCCCGTCACCGGCCGCGTGCTGGCCTGGCCCGGCTCGGTCACCGACATGTGGCTGCGGCTGCGGCGGGTGCGCTTCGAGGATTACCGGATCACCTATGCCGAGGGTTCGCAAATCCCGAGCGGGTCGCCCGGAATCGCCGTCGTCCCCGAGCCGATCGGAGACTGACATGGCACCGACCTCGCCCCCGCGGGTGATCGTGATCGGCGCGGGCATCGGCGGGCTGGCCGCCGCGATCTCGCTGAACAAGCTCGGAATCGATGTCGAGATCTACGAGCGCGCAACCGAGCTGAAGCCAGTGGGTTTCGGTCTTTCGGTGGGCGCCAACGCCATCAGCGCATTGCGGAGCATCGGCCTCGACCTGCGGCTGGCCGAGCGCGGCCGGACCCTCGAGACCTATCGGATCTTCACCTCCGGCGGCACACTGCTACGTTCGCTGCCGATCGCCGAGGCGATGGCGGCGCTGCCCGACGCCACGGTGCAGATCGGCAGACCCGATCTGCAGCGGGCACTGTTGGATGCGGCGGCCGGCATCCCACTTCATCTCGGCTCTGCCGCCACCGGATTCGAGACGGCCTCGGATTCGGGCCCGGTTCGCGTGCGCTTCGCGGACGGCCGAAGCGCCGAGGGAGATGCGCTCGTCGGCGCGGACGGTGTCCGCTCCGCCATCCGCCGCGGGCTCGTCGGCCCCCACGACGAGGAACGTTATGGCGGCTACGTCGCCTGGCTGGCGCTGGCGCCCTTCGCACATCCCCGGTTCCCGCCCGGTTCGGCAAACCACTACTGGGCCAAGGGAAAACGCTTCGGCATCATCGACATCGGGGGCGGACGCGCTTATTGGTGGGGCACCGAGGAAATACCGGAGCCGACCGACCGGACCTGGAAGCCGGACAAGGATCGGATCGTGCGCACCTTCGCCGACTGGCCCGAGGAGGTGCGCGCCGTCATCGATACCACCCCCGCGGACGCGATCCTCGGGGTCCCGGAAACCGACCGCCCCTTTCTCGAGAACTGGGGCGCGGGCCCGGTCACGCTGCTCGGCGACGCCGCCCATCCCATGCTGTCCAGCCTCGGGCAGGGCGCGTGCATGGCGATCGAGGATGCGGTCGTGCTCGCACGCAGCCTCGCCGCGAGCACGGATCCGGCTACCGGCCTGCGCCGATACGAGGACGCCCGCCGGGACCGCGTGCGCGATATGGTCGCGCTCGCGCACCGCGTCTCCCGCTTCGAACAGGGGCCGACGCGGCTGCGGGCGGCCCTGCGCGACACCGCCGTTCGGCTCCTACCGCACCGGCAGCTGGTTCGATCCTTGCGCGCGCCCTTGGCATTCCCCGACCCGTCGCCCGGATCGGCCGCTCCCTTCGCCCACCTCAGCCCCAACCCGACAGGAAAACGAGATGACTGCTGACGCGCGCAGAACAGTGATCGTGGTCGGCGCGGGCATCGGCGGACTCACCACCGCCATCGCCCTGCGCCGCGCGGGCATCGGCGTCGAGGTCTACGACGCCGCGGACACGACACCCAACTACGGCATCACCCTGACCGCCAACGGGGTCGCGGCGCTGCGCACCCTGGGTATCGAGCTCGCGCCGAGCGACCGGGAGGCGCCGTGGGAGTCGTATCGTTTCATGACCTTTCGCGGGCGGACGCTGAAGCGGATGCCGCTGGGCGAGATCCACGCCCGGTTGGGCGTGACGAGCATGCTCACCAGCAAAGCCGACCTGCGGCAGCTGTTGCTGAAGGAGGCCGAGGGCATCCCCCTCACCGAGGACGCGAGGGCGACCGGCTACCGCATCGACGACAGATCCGCCCGCGTGACGGTCGAGTTCGCCGACGGTCGGCGAGCCGAGGGCGATGCCCTCATCGGTGCCGACGGCATCAACTCCGTGGTACGCCGCCAGCTGGCCGGTCCGGAACCGACCCGCTACGCGGGCCACATCTGCTGGCTGTCGATCGTCGCCTTCGAACATCCGCACTTCGCCACCGGCGCGAGCAACCACTACCTGGGCGCGGGGCAGCGCTTCGGATTGCACGGCATCGGCGGCGGGCGCGCGTTCTGGTGGGCCACAAAGGATATGCCCCGCGCGGCCGCCCGCGACTGGTCCGGCGGCAAGGACCAGATTCGACGCGCGTACGAGGGCTGGGCCGACGAGGTCCAGCAGGTGATCCGCGTGACCCCGGAGGAGTCGATCGCCGTGGTGCCGATGGAGGACCGGGCCGTGCGCGATCGCTGGGGCATCGGACCGGTGACACTGCTCGGCGACGCGGTGCACGCGATGCTGTCCAACACCGGGCAGGGCGCGGCCATGACCATCGAGGACGCCGTCGTCCTCGCCCGCAGCCTGGCCGCGGCCGCCGACCCGGCACAGGGACTGCGCGAGTACGAGAATCGGCGTCGCGACCGGACCCGCCGCGCGGTCGAGCGCGCCCGCCAGATGTCCGATCTCGAGCAGGCGTCACGCCCGATGCTGCGCTTCGCCCGCGCCGTCACCACGCATCTGGTGCCCACCCGCGTTCAGGCGAACGCCATGCGGTCGATGATGACATTGCCCGCGTCGATCGGTTGACGTCAGGACAGATCGGCCAGCGCCGCCGGGCGGACCACGAAATCCTCGGTGCGGGCGGTGGCGTCGATCCGCAGCGCCCTGCGATTGTCATCGGTGTAGGGGTCCCAGCGACTTTCCTTGCTGCTGGCCGGAATCGAGTTGCCGGCGAAGGTGACCAGGGTCTCCTGATGCACCTGGGCGGCGGCGAAATCGGCGGGGGTGCGCGCGGTCTCCTCGGTCAGGAACAGGCTCTGCATATCGCTGCCGTGGATCGCGCCGAGCGCGGGAACCATCGCGGTGGCGGCCACATAGCCGTAGACCTGTAGCCAGGCCGTGCCACCGCCGCGGTTGTGCGCCTCGATCATGCGCAGCGCCGGGCCGTAGTAGTTGAGGTCACCGGCCAGTGTGGCGTCGGCGAGGGTGACGTCGGCGATCGCCTCGCGATACTCGGCGCGCAGTGCCAGCACCTGCTCCACCCGGTCCGGGCGCACGTTGTCCAGCACCGGAATTTCTTTGCCCTGCATCAGCAGCGGAAGGATATTGCCCTCGTCGGCGGTCACGGAGACCAGCAGGGGGATGTTCCGGCCGCTGCCCGCCGCCATACTGTCGAGTACCGGGCGGGGGACGATGTCTCCGTCGATCACGTCGTAGAAGTTGTGGCTGCCGAAGCGGTCGCGCAGCGTGCTGTGGGCGCGGCGCAGTGCCACATTGGGAACCGAGCGCCACCGAACCGGAGTTCCCTCGGTCTCTGCCACGGCATCGGCGAACCGACGGGTACTCGGGGCCACGATGTCCGGATCCAATGCCAGATCCGCCCGGCCGCTGTAGAGGGCCGCCTTGTGGAACAGGCCCTGGGCGTCGGGCACACCGAGCAGCGTCGCCGCGTTCATCGCTCCCGACGACAATCCGAACAGGGTCACGTTGTCGGAGTCGCCACCGAACCCGGCGATGTTGTGCCGCACCCAGCGCAGGACCGCCACGTGGTCACGGACCGCCAGATTCACGGTATCGGCGAACTCGTCGTCGATACCGGCCAGATGCAGGAATCCCCAGGGGCCCAGGCGAAAATTGAACGACACGACGACCAGCCCGTGAGTGCGCGCGTACATGCCCAGGTCGTATCCACCGACCCCGGCCCCGAGCATATTTCCGCCCGCGTGGAACCAGACCAGCACCGGGCGGCGACGTCCATCGGCGGCGGGCGACCACACGTTGACGTACAGGCAGTCCTCGGATTCGGTGGCATCGGGCCGGACGATGCCGGGGATCTCGACACCCGGCCCCAGCGACAGCTGCCACGAGATGGGCCCGAATGCCTTGGCCGAGCGCACCTCTCGCCACGGCGACGGCGGCAGCGGTGGACGCAGGCGCAGGTCGCCGACCGGAGGCTGCGCGTAAGGAATGCCCAACCACGCCGAGACACCCCGATCGAGGACGCCTTCCACCGGACCGTCCTGAGTGTCCACGACCAGGTTCGCGGTCGTTGCCGGTATGCGGCTCATCGCATGATCCTTTCCGCCTGATCGTCGAGATGCAGGACCTTCGTCAGGGTTTCGGCGACCTGCCCGACGAACGGTTCGTCCATCAGGGTCAGGTGATTGCCGGGGACGCTCACCACGTCGATCTTGCCGGTGGTCAACGCATCCCAGCCATTGGTGGCGTCGCCGTAGCGGCTGCCGACGCCGTCGTGTACGGGCCGCAGGATCTCGGGCAGGGGTTCGGCGGCGCGCAGCAACGTCAGATCGTGGTCGGTCCGCTGGGGCCGGTAGTCGACGGTGGCCTGCCAGGTGGCGCGGAAGACGGCGAACAGCCTGCGGATCAGCCCGAGGGAGGAGCCCTGCGGAACGACGCCCTCGGCCACGGCCTGATCCAGAATGAATTGCAGCACTTCGTCGTCCGTCCGCAGCGTCGCGGGAATGGCCGGAACCGGCGCCTCCACCGCTCGGTCACCGCGCAGCAGTTCCCACAGGAACAGCTGATGCGTGGCCAGCCCCAGCGTGTCGGCGGGCGCGTCCACCCGGCCGATCATCGCGTCCAGCAGGACGACCGTGGCCACCTGCTGACCGACGGCCTCCAGCTGCCGCAGCATCTCGAAGGCGATCAGTCCGCCGAGGGACCAGCCGCCGATGCGATAGGGGCCCTCGGGTTGGACGCGCCGGATCGCGCCGAGGTAACTGGCGGCGATGTCCGGAATCGTGTGCAGCGGAGTCGTTCCCGCGTCGATCCCCGCGGCCTGCAGGCCGTAGAGCGGTTGATCGGCGGGCAGGTGCCGCGCCAGCGGCAGATAGCAGGAGACCGTGCCGCCCAGGGGGTGTACGAGGAACAGCGGACTCTTGTCGCCGGAGGGTTTGATCGCCACGAGCGGATCGGATGTCGCCCCCTCGGACGTGCCGCGGAGCAGATCGGCGAGGGCGGCGACGGTCGGCGCGGCGGTGAACGCCGACATCGAGACCTCGGTGCCGTAGCGCCGTTCCACGGCGAGCACGAGCCGGGTGGCACTGAGCGAGGTCCCGCCGAGGTCGAAGAAGCTGTCCTCGATTCCGATGGTGTCGGTGCCGAGGATATCGGCGACCAGGTCGACCAACTCGCCTTCGAGTTCGTCGCGGGGCGACACCGCCGTCGTGGTCCGCGTCGCGGGGTGCAGCGGGAGCCCGCGCAGCACCGCATCGGCGCGCTTGCCCGAGGGCGTGCGCGGGATGGCGTCCACCCACTCGACGTGGGCGGGAACCTCGTAGCCGGGCACGACGGCCGCGACCCGCCGACGGATGTCGTCGATCTCGGCGGCGGCCGGGTCACCGACCAGATAGGCGGCCAGCACGGTGTCGGCGCTGGACCCGGAACCGGTCCGGGCGAGCACGGCGGCCTCCCGAACGGCGGGGACGGCAGCGAGGATCGCGGCTTCCACCTCGGCCGGTTCGACGCGGAAGCCCCGCACCTTGACCTGATCGTCGGCACGGCCCTCGCAGACCACGATTCCGCCGGGCTGGCGGCGGCCGAGATCACCGGTGCGATACAACCGGGAGCCCGCGTCACCTTGGGGATCGGCGACGAAGCGTTGCGCGGTCAGGCCCGGACGATGCTCGTAGCCGTCGGCCAGACATGCGCCGCCCAGGTAGATTTCACCGAGAGCCCGCTCGGGAACCGGACACAGCCGAGCATCCAGCACATGGACTTCCGCCCCGCCGATCGGCACGCCGATCGGCGGCAGCAGCGGGAACTCCCGCGGCTGAGCGGTGAGGCTGTGGTAGGTCGCCACGTGGGTTTCGGTGGGCCCGTACTGATTCTCCACCAGCAGCAGTTCGGGCAGCGCGGCGAGAAAGTCTTTGATCTGCGCCGTGATTCGCAGCTGCTCGCCCGAGGACACCACCCGCGACAGGTGCCGCGGATACCGGCCGGTTTCGACCGCGACCTGCGCGAGTTGTTGCAAGGCGACGTAGGGCAGGAATACGCGCTCGACGGAGGCCGCGTCGAGCAGGCGCACCAGCGCCCGCGCATCGGTGCGCAGCTCCTCCTCGGCCAGCTGCAGCGTCCCGCCACCGCACAGCGTGGCGAAGATCTCCTGAAACGCGACATCGAATGTCAGCGGCGCCAGCTGCACCGTGTGCGGCGCCCGTTCACCGATGCGGCCGGAGGGGGTGGACAGTTGCCAGGCAACGAGATTCGCCAGCCCGCGATGTGGCATCGTGACGGCCTTCGGGCGGCCGGTCGACCCCGAGGTGAACAACACGTAGGCGGTCTGTTCCAGGCGCCGCGGCGCGCCCGGTGCGCGGCGTCCGCCGGATCCGTCCAACAATTCCCCGATGCGTACCGCGCGCTCGGCCGGGATCGCCTCGATCGGATCGCCGTCGATCACGATCAAGGCCGGGGCGGCGTCCTCGATCATGCCGCGCAGTCGGACAGCCGGTTGGCCGGTGTCCAACGGCACCACCGCGGCGCCGGCCGCCGCGATCCCCAGCACGGCGGCGATCCGCTCCGGGCGCTGCGACAAGGCCACTCCGATTCGGGCGCCGGGACCGATGCCGCGGTCCGACAGCGCGAGGGCGATGCCCTGCGCCCGCTGCCACAGCTCCCGATAGGACACCCGACGGGTGCCGTGGATCACCGCCGGTGCGTCGGGTGTGCGGCAAGCCTGGGTCTGCACGGCGTCGACGACATGCATCGGAGCGCCGGATCGCGGCCGGGTGAGCGGTTGCGACGGCCGAAGTGCGGCAAAGTCGATCGCGTCGTCGGGGTGGGTGACGGCCGTCCGCAGGATGGTCAGATAGGCGTGCGCGAACGCCTCTGCCAGCGGCGCGTCGACGTGGATTCCGTCGCCGTCGATGTGGATGCTCAGGGACTTGTTCAGCGGGTTCTCGTAGATGTTGAGCAACAGGCTGAAGTTGGTCTGTTCCTCGACCCGCAGGTCGAAGAACTCGATGTCCGGGGCCTTCGCCACCGCCCCGGCGATGTGGAAGTTCGCGAAGTTGAATGCGGTGACGATGACATCGGTGTCGCCCCGATCGTGCTGGATGGCGCTGAGCGGGTAGGCGCGATAGGGATCGAGCTCGAGTTCCTTCGCGCGGACCGTGTCGACGACCCCGCGCCAGGTTCGGTTCGGATCGGACAGATCGACGGGTACCGGGATCGTGTTGAGGAACAGGCCGGCCACCTGGTCGGCGCCGAATCGGGCCGGGCGGTTGTGTGTCACCAAGCCGGTCGTCACCCGCGGTGCTCCGGAGAACAGGTGCAGCGTCAGGCAGTGGACGGCGAACAGGATCGTGCGGATCGGCACGCGCTGTTGCGCGGCCAGCACGCGGCACGCTTCGGTGACGGCGGCCGGGATCCAGACGCGGTGAGTGATGCGTGCACCGCCGTCGGTGTCGGCCAGGCCGATCGCGCCCAGCGCTGTCGGCTCGGCATCGCGCAGGGCCTCCTGCCAGAACCGGCGCATCTGCGAGGACGCCAGGGCCTGCCGTTCGGCGCGAACGAAATCCGCGAAGGTGGGCAGATCACGCTCGTCGTTGTCGCCCGGCAGCGCCAGGCGCCCGGTTTCGTTCAGGTAGCCCTGCAGCAACTGCGAGATCAGCAGGGCCACGCTCCATCCGTCGAGGATGGCGTGGTGGAAGCTCACGATCACCTCGACGGTGTCGGGCAGCCGGAAGACGTGGACCTCGAACAGCGGCGCCTGGTCGAACCGATAGCCGAAGCCGCGCC
The DNA here is from genome assembly GCF_023740735.1 of Nocardia sp. CDC159. Taxonomy (GTDB): domain Bacteria; phylum Actinomycetota; class Actinomycetes; order Mycobacteriales; family Mycobacteriaceae; genus Nocardia; species Nocardia pulmonis. The sequence goes on along the minus strand of NZ_JAMRXH010000001.1, from coordinate 25,366 downwards.
GCTGCCGGATGTAGTCGTCGACCCGCGCCGCGGCGGTCTCCGGGGCCAGCGCGGACACGTCGGTGGTCGCGAACGGGAGCCGCACCTCGCGGTGCACGATCTGCAGCGGCTCGCTGAAACCGCTGACGTCGAAGGAGGTGCGCAGCGCGGGGTGCCGCCGGACGAGCGCGGCTCCGGCTCGCAGCCAGGCGTGCTCGTCCCAGGGCAGGCGCAGGATGTAGCGGAAGACGTCGTGGTACAGCGTGGAGGATTCGGATTCGATGCTGTGATACAGCATCCCCCACTGCAACTGCGCGAGCGGGTAGGCGTCGTCGACGTCCCCCAGCCGGGCGCGGTCGATGCCGGTCACCAACGCGAACGGGGCGGTCGATTCCTGCGACGCCGTTCCCTGCCGGGCGATGCGCGCCAGCTCGCCGACCGTCGGGTGGGTGGCCACATCGCGAGCGGTGATCTGCAGGCCGCGCCGGCCCGCCAGCCCGCACACCTTCAACACCAGCAGCGAATCCCCGCCCAGCACGTAGAAGTCGTCGTGCACCCCGATCCGGTCCACCCCCAGCACCTCGGAGAACACCTGCGCCAAAACCTCTTCGGCGTGCACGACCGCCGCGGTGTCGGGAACCCGCCGAGCAGGAGCGCCGCCCTCGCGTGCGGGCGGGGTGGGTCGGGGGCGGGGTCGCCGCGCGGAAATTCGGTCGGCGGGCCGCTCCGGGCGGCTGCACAGCACATCGAGTACGTCGAGGTAGGCGCGGGCGAACTCGTCGGCCGCGGACTCGGTGAGATGGGCGGCGTCACCGTCGATCCGCAGCGTCCACGATTCGTCCACCGGATCGACGGCGACGGTCACCATCAGCTGGAAGTTGGTCTGTTCGGCCACGGCCACATCGAGGACCTCGATCTCGGAGTCGGCCAGAAGCGGTTCGGCGACATGGAAATTCACGTAGTTGAACGCAGTGGCGAGCACCGGTGAGCCGTGCTCGCGCTGGATGGCGCTCAGCGGATAAATCCGATAGGGATCGAGCCGGATCTCCTGGGCGCGCACCGCGGCGACGATCTCACGTCCGCTGCGGCCGGGCTGCGACAGATCGAGCCGGACCGGCACGGTGTTCAGGAACAGTCCGGCAACCTGCTCGGCGCCGAGCCTGGCCGGGCGATTATGGGTCACCACGCCCGTGGTTAGGTGCGCGGCACCCGTGCACGCCCGCAATGCCAGGCAATGCGCGGTGAACACCACCGTGCTCACCGGAAACCGCTCCGCCGCGGCGAATTCGCGCGCGGCCCTGGCCACCGCCAGCGGAACCGGCACCGTGCGCGAAAGGCGTTCGCCGGTCTCGTCGTTGCCGCTCGGCACCGATCCGTCGAGGGTGGTCGCCTGCGCGTCGTGCAATTCCTCGGCCCAGAATCGGCGCATGTCGGCGTCTGCCAGGGCCCGGCGTTCCGCCCGAACGAATTCGGCGTAGCTGGGCAGATTGGCGGTTTCGATCTCCCAGTCCACCCGGTGGCCGGTCTCGCGGAGATAGTCGGCGAGCAGTTGTGAGATCAGCATCGCCACGCTCCATCCGTCGAGGATGGCGTGATGGAAGCTGAACACCAGTTCCACGGTGTCCGGCAACCGGAAAACCCGAAGCGCCCACAGCGGTGCGGCATCGAGTCGGTAGGCGTACCGGCGACGGTCTCGTTCGTAGTCGGCCACCTGCGCGGCCGCCGTCTCGGCGTCCGCCGCGGACAGATCCGTCACGGTGCAGGCCAACGGCACCTCGGGATACACGATCTGCAGCGGTTCGCTGAATCCGTTGACATTGAAGGAGGTACGCAAGGCGGGGTGCCGCTGGGTCAGCCGCGCCCCGGCACGCAGCCAGGCCTGCTCGTCCCAGGGCAACCCCAGGGTGTAGCGGAAGACGTCGTGGTACAGCGTGGAGGATTCGGATTCGATGCTGTGATACAGCATTCCCCACTGCAACTGCGCCAGCGGGTAGGCGTCGGCGGCGGATTCCAGGCGGGCACGGTCGGCCTCGGTGAGCAATGCGAACGGAGCGACCCCGGCATCGCTCGCGTCGCCCGGCCGGGCGACTCGCGCCAGTCGCGCGACCGTGGGGTGGGTGGCCACGTCGCGGGCGGTGATCCGCAGACCGCGCCGCCCGGCCAGGGCACAGGCCTTCAGCACCAGCAGCGAGTCCCCGCCCAGCACATAGAAGTCGTCGTGCACCCCGACCTCGGCGACCCCCAGGACCTCGGAGAACACTTGGGCCAGTACGTCTTCGGCATCGGCGGGCGCGGGGGTGCCGATGACCTGCCGACTACCGGTGTCGACCACGGTAACGGGTGCCGGGGCCGCGACGGGCAGGGTGGTGAGCGAGGCGAGGTCGACCGGTTGTTCGGAATCGCCGCTCAGCCGCTGGAGTATGTCGAGGTAGGTGTGCGCGAACGCCTCGGCCATCGCCTCGGCGACATGGATCCCATCGCCGTCGACACGGACGAACATCGTCTTGTCCACCGGGCTGACGCCGACGTTGACCATGAGCGGAAAGTTGGTCTGCTCGTTGAACCGCACGTCGAGGATGTCGAGATCGGTCGCGCTCAGGAGCGATTCGGCGATATGGAAATCGACGTAGTTGAACGCGGTCGCGATGACCGGCGAGCCGTGCTCGTGCTCGATGGCCGCCAGTGGGTAGCCGCGGTAGGCGTCGAGGGCGAGTTCCCGGGCGCGCACCATGGTGAGGATGTCGCGCCCGCTCGGCCCGGGCTCGGGCAGGTCGACGCGAACCGGCATGGTGTTCAGGAACAATCCCGCCACCCGCTCGGCGCCGAGTCGGGCCGGTCGGTTGTGCGTCACCACTCCGGTGGTGACGCGACGAGATCCCGACAACGCCTGCAAGGCCAGGCAGTGCGCGGTGAACAACACGGTACTGACCGGCACCCGCTGTGCGGCGGCGAGCGCACGTGCCGCCGCGGCTACGCTCTGCGGGACCGCCAACGTGTGCGAAACCCGTTCGGCCACACCGTCGCGATCCTGCGGCCAGATCCGGGTCACCGCACTGTCGGCCAGTTCGTCGGCCCAGAATTGGCGCATTCGCGGGTCGGCCAGGGCTTGGCGCTCGGCGCGGACGAATTCGGCGTAGGTGGGCAGGTCGGTCGGCTCGGCATCTCGCTCCACGCGATGCCCGCTCTCGCTCAGGTAATCGCCGAGCAGTTGCGAGATCAGCATGGCCACGCTCCACCCGTCGAGGATGGCGTGATGGAAGCTGAACACCAGTTTCACGGTGTCGCGCAGGCGGAAGACGCGAATCGCGTACAGCGGCGCGGCATCGAGCCGGTAGGGGTGGCGACGCCGCCGGTCGACATAGTCGGCGATCTCCGCCGCGGCCGATTCGGGGGCGACGCCGCTCAGATCGGTGACCGTGACCGCGGCGGGCACCTCCCGGTGCACGATCTGCAACGGCTCGCTGTATCCGCTGATGTCGAACGAGGTGCGCAGGGCGGGGTGCCGCTCCACCAATCGGGTCGCCGCCCGCAACCACGCCTGCTCGTCCCAGGGCATCCGCATCGTGTACTCGAAGACGTCGTGATAAAGCGTGGCGGATTCGGATTCGATGCTGTGATACAGCATTCCCGACTGCAGCCGCGCCAGCGGATAGGCGTCGGCGGCGAACCAGAGCCGGGCGCGGTCACGGTCGGTGACCAACGCGAACGGGGCGACCGCGTCGTCGGCCGGACCGCCCTGTCCGGCGACCCGGGCCAGCTGCGCGACCGTCGGATGGGTGACCACATCGCGGGGAGTGATCCGCACGCCGCGCTGCCCCGCGAGCGCGCACACCTGCAGCACCAGCAGCGAATCGCCGCCCAGAACGTAGAAGTCGTCGTCGGCGCGCACGGCATCGACCCCGAGCACGGTCGAGAACACCTCGGCCAGAACGGTTTCGGTGCCCGCGGCCACGCCGTCCCGGGTGGCATCGACACTCCCCGCGCCGATCGGTGCGGGTAACGCTTTGCGGTCGGTCTTGCCACTGGGACTCAACGGGATTCGATCGATGCGCTCGAAGCGAGCGGGAATCATGAACTGCGGCAGCACGGTCGCGAGGTGGGCGCGCAGCTGCCGTGGATCGAGCCGGTCGTCGGCGACGTAGAAGGCCACCAGCTGCGACCCGCGCACCGGATCGTCGATCACGGTCGCGGCGGCGCCGCGCACGGCGTCCAACGACACCAGCGCGTCCTCCACCTCACCGAGCTCGACCCGGTTGCCCCGGACCTTGACCTGACCGTCGATGCGGCCCAGATATTCGATCGAACCGTCTGCCAGCCGCCGCACCAGATCACCGGTGCGGTACACCCGGCCCCCTTCGGCATCGAACGGGTCGGCGTGGAACTTCTCGGCGGTCAGCGCGGGTCGATCCAGATATCCCCGGGCCACCCCCGCACCGACCACGATCAGCTCGCCCGGCATGCCGATGGGCTGTTCCAGATCGGCGGGTCCCAGCACATGCAGCTCGATGTTGTCGATCGGCCATCCGATCGGGACCCGCGCGGTGGGAACCGCGGGGTCGGCCGGTGTCTCGTAGCAGGTGATATCGACGGTCGCCTCGGTCGGTCCGTAGAGGTTCACCAGCCGCACGGTCCGGTGGCCGGCACGGGCGAAGATCCGGTTGAACCGGTCGACCAGCCCGCGCCGCAGGGCCTCGCCGCTGCTGAACACCACCCGCAGCGACGCCGTCTGCGACAGCCTCGCGGGCTCGCGTTCCAACAGGTCCAGAAACGGTTCGAGCATCGACGGCACGAAGTGCATCACCGTAACGCCCTGCGCCGCAATGGCGTCCAGCAACTCCGCGGGATCACGCTCCGCGCCCGGTGTGAGCAGTGCGACCCGGGCGCCGGCCAGTGCCCACCAGAACAGCTCCCATACCGATACATCGAAGGAGATCGGAGTCTTCTGCAGCACGACGTCGCGGGCGTCCAACGGGTAGGCCCGCTGCATCCAGGACAACCTGTTGATCACCGAATGATGCTCGACCATCACGCCTTTGGGGCGGCCGGTCGATCCCGAGGTGTAGATGACATACGCCAGGTCGTCGCCCGTGGTCGTCGGCACGACCGGCGTCGACCGCGGCAGCGGGTCGTCGACGAAGACGAACGGCAGCTCCGGACGCACGGCGACCAGCGGTAGATCGCGGCGGGCCAGCACGGCGGTGGCGGCGCTGTCCGACAGCAGGTATTCCACTCGCCGGGGCGGATAATTCGGGTCGATCGGCACGTAGGCGGCGCCGCATTTGAGCGCCGCGAAGATGGCGACCAGCAGTTCCGGACCGCGTTCCAGCAGGACGGCGACCCGGTCACCACGGCGCACGCCACGGGAACGCAGCACTGCGGCCAGTGCGTCGGATTCGGCGTCCAGCTCGCCGTAGCTCAGCGTGCGAGTGGAGACCACGGCCACGGCGTCGGGGGTGCGGCGGGCCTGGCGCACGAAGGCTTCGCCGAGGGTCAGGGTGCGGTCGTAGGGCCGGGCGGTGGCATTCCACCGCGCGATCGCCGCCTTCTCCTCGGGGAACAGCAGGTCCACGCGGCGCAGCTCGCGATCGGGATGCTCGACGATCATGGTCAGCAGGTGCACCAGCCGTCGTCCGACGGTCTGCACCGGTTGCTCGTCGTCGAAAACGTCGGAGTAGTAGTCGAATTCGACGGTGATATCGCCCCGGCCGTACTCGCGCAGATACATCTGCAGACCGATGAGGGAATGACCGGCGGGATAGATCCGGTACTCGTCGGTACGCCCGCTGACCCCCGCCTGCGGGAGGCGGACCTTCGAAACCGCCACGTCGAACAGTTGCCGAGGACCGGCCGCGTCGGTCAGATGGTGCAGCAGCGAGCCGAGGCTGATCCGCTCGTGTGCCTTCATCGCCTGGATCTCGTCCTGGATGCGATGGCTCAATTCGCCGAGTGTGACGCGCTCGTCCAGCGCGATGCGCAGCGGCAGCGCGTTGGCGAAGGTGCCGATCGTCGACCACTCGGCCTCGGACTGCCGGTTGGCGAACGGGATTCCGAGCACGAGGTCATCGGTGCGGCGCAGCCGCCCCAGGTAGATGGCGACCGCGGCCAGGAACTGGGAATACAGCGACGTCGGCCGATCCCGCAGACGGGTGACGAGATCGCGATCGAGCGCGAAGGAGTAGTGCTCGAGCCGAGTTCCGTCCTGCGGCACCGCGGCCCGATCCGCGTCGACCGGCCGGTAGCCCGCCAGTCGGTCGCGGAAGAACCGCAGATCCTCCCGCCACGGCTCCGATCCGGGGTAGTGGCCGATCTCCTCGGCGAACCGCCGGTACGACGAGCCGGGCAGTTCGGCCGGGCGGCCGGTGGAGGCGCGAGCCACGTAATCGAGATGCAGTTGCGGCAGGAAGGTGGTCAGGGCCATTCCGTCGGCGACCAGGTGGTGGCTCTTGATGAACAGGTAGTGGTATCGGTCGCTCTCCCGCACCAGCCAGACCGTGGTCAGGGGGCCGCCGTCGGCGTAGTCGACCGGCCGTGCGGCGGTCCGTTCCATCCAGGTGAGGCAGGCGGACCGAGGATCGGATTCGCCCGACATATCGAGGTATTGGAGCTCGGGGAACTCCTCGTCGACCCACTGGAAGGGGATGCCGTTCTCCGATCCGAACCGCAGCCGCAGGCCGTCGTGCCGGATGAACAGCCCGCGAATGCACTCGCCCATTATTTGCCGATCCACCTCGCCCGCTATTCGCAGGGAATTCACCGAGTTATAGGCACCGACTCCCGGGAACAGGGCCGCCTGGGACCAGATGTCGCGCTGGTAATCGGTCAGCGGGAATCGGTGCTGGTCCATGGCTGGCTCACCCCGTCCTTTCGACAGCGGGCCCTGTCCAACCGTGACGTGTCCGAGCCCGACCAACGAACCTCGAAACTGCGGCAACCGAGTGGCTACTGTGGCCTACTCTAGTAGCTGTTTGATTGCTGAATTTGTGAGATCGACGGTACTTCGGCAAGCCGACAGACGGAGCGGATGATGACGACGGACCATGTCGATTTCTCGCTACTCGAGGTTCCCCTCGCCGGGGACATCGACCCCGACGAATACCTACGCACCGCGATGCACTGGCACTTCGGCGAGGACACCGGCTCTCCGTACTGGCTGGAACGGGCCAGAACACTCGGCTTCGATCCGCGGGCCGACGTCGAGACCTTCGACGACCTGACCCTGTTCCCCAACATCGTCGACGAGCTACGCGCCGTCCCCGTCGAGGACCTCGTTCCCCGCGGGTACGGACCGGGCGGCCCCAGACCGCTGACGTTCGAAAGTGGCGGCACCACCGGTCTGCCCAAACGAGTGATCTTCCCGCCCGGTTGGCTGGAATACCTGCACGACCGAAACCAGCGGTACTGCGAGGCCCACGGCCTGCCCACCCACCGGAACCGGCTGGCGGTGCTTCCCAGCGGACCGCACTTCGCCGGAGCCCTGGTGAAAACGGCCGCCGAACTCGACAACACCACCACGTTCACCATCGACCTCGACCCCCGATGGGTCAAAAAGCTGATGGCCCAGGGCCAGACCGAGCAGGTACAGCAATACGTCCAGCACGTCGTGGACCAAGCCGTGCAGATTCTGCGGACACAGCACGTCGGCATCCTCGTCATCACCCCGCCCCTGCTGCGGGCGCTGGCGTCCCGACCCGACGCCGTCGAACTCGTCACCGCCAAGATCGCCATCATCTGGTGGGGCGGAGCACATATGACCGTCGACGACCGCTACCTCTACAACACCGTCGTCTTCCCTGGCATCCCGCTGGTCGGCATGTACAGCAGCACGATGATCCTCGGGGACACCGCACTACAGCGCCCGGCGGCGGGACCGGACGAGGAGGCCGTCTTCGACACCGACTCGCCGATCACCACGTTCCGGGTCATCGATCCGGCCACCGGGCAGCCGACCCCGTTCGGCGCGCGCGGGCAAGTGGTCATGAACCATGTCAGCAAGGCCATGTTCCTGCCCAACAACCTCGAACGAGACACCGCGATCCGAGTCCCGGCACCCGCCGGGCAGGTGGGGGATTCGGTCGCCGGTCCCAAGCCCGTAGAGTTCTTCGGCACCGAGCGCGTCATCGAAGGTGTCTACTGAGGGCGCGGTGTCCACTTTCGACCATATTTCGTCGTGGGACAACCTGGAGTCCGAGGATTCGGGTCAACAGAATTGACGTAAGCACTCCAGTGAATCAGTGGCTATTCATCAGTAGAACCCCTGTTCCGCATCCGGCCGCAGGCCGGGAAGGAGATGGTCATGTCCTCGGTTGCGATTGTGGGCGCCGGTGTCATCGGGTTGTCCTGGGCTCGGCTGTTCGATCGATGCGGCTGGTCGGTGACGGTCAGCGATCCGCGCGAGGATCTCGCCGAGCTGGTGGGCGCGCAGTTCCCGGCCGGCTCGGTCGCGGCCACCAATGACCTCGAAAGTGCGGTCTCCGGAGTGGATTTCGTGCAGGAGAACGCCCCGGAGCGACTGGCGGTGAAGCGGTCGATCTTCGCGACGCTCGCCACGGCCGCCCCGCCCACGGCCATTCTCGCGTCGTCGAGTTCGTCGCTGCTGCCCTCGGTCATCGCCGAGGGCAACCCGGCCGCGGACCGCATCGTGATCGGCCATCCGTTCAACCCGCCGGAAATACTGCCACTGGTCGAAATAGTGCCGGGCTCGCAAACCAGTAGCGACACCGTTGAGCGGGCCACGGAAATTTACCGCTCGCTGGGCCGGACGCCGGTGGCGCTGCGTAAGGAAATCCGCGGATTCATCGGGAATCGGCTGCAAAAGGCGCTCAAGGAACAGGCGGTCTATCTGGTACAGCAGGGCTACGCGACGGTGGCCGATATCGACGCGGTGATGACCAATTCCCTCGGGCCGCGCTGGGCGGTCACCGGCCCGTTCGCGGCCCAGAATCTGGGCGGCGGGCCCGACGGCCCCCGCCATCTGTACGAGAACGTCGGCGCGGCAATGCAATTCGAGCTCGGCGAACCGGATCTCTCGCCCGCGGCCATGGAGCCCGTCTTCGAGCAGATCGAACACACCTACGGCACCGGCGCGGACGCGTATCGCCGCAATGTCGCCGCCCGCGACGTCGCGCTGCGCGCGGTCCTGCAGGCCCAGCACGCCAAGGAGGAAGCATGATCACCCACCCCGATCCCACCCTCACCGACCGGCTCCGCAGCGCCACCACCCAGCGCGCCACCACCGACGACTACGACCTGTACAAGGAACTGGCCCGCGTTCTGGACGGCCTGGGACTCGAGCCCGGCGACTGCGGCGGCAGCATCGAATTCACCGGAGCCGATCCGGTGGTCCCCGGAGCCACCCGGGTCGCGGCCGCCACGGCACTGACGCTGGTGGCCAAATCCATTGCGGTGGCGAAGCTCTGGCGGATGCGCGGCGGTGCCGGACAGGACATCTCGATGGATCTGCGGGTCGCGCCGCACCGGTTGTGCCCGTTCTACGAGAAGAAGTGGGAGCTGCTCAACGGCTATCCGCTGACCGATCCCGCGAGCGCGACGAGCGCCTTCTTCTCCGACCGGTTCTACCGCACCGCCGACGACCGGTTCGTCCAACCGCTCGAGCCCTATCCGGGACTGCGCCGCGACACCTGCCGTCTGCTCGGCACCGGCGAGGACCCGGCCGATGTCGCGCGCGCGATCGCCCGCTGGAAGGGAACCGACCTCGAGCAGGCCGGTGCGGACTACGGCGTGGTCATGGGCATGGTGCGCGGCGTGGACGAGATACTGCGCACCCGCCAGTACACCTCGGTGCTCGCGGGCATGCCGCTGGTGGAGATCGAGAAGATCGGCGACAGCGACCCGGAGCCGTTGCCGCCCAACGCGATCAGCCCGCTGGCGGGCATCCGGGTGCTCGGTCGAGGTCATATCATCGCGGGCGCGGGCTGCGGGCGTGCGCTGTCGCTGCACGGGGCCGACGTGCTCAACATCTGGAATCCCTACGAGTACGAGATCCCGAAGCTGTACATGACCTCCAACCTAGGGGTCCGCTCGGCCATGCTCGACCTGCACACCGGCGAGGATCACCGCCGCATGCTCGAGCTGCTGGCCGGGGCGGACGTGTTCTACGCCAACCGCCGCCCCGGCTCGCTCGAACGCGCCGGAATCGGCCCCGAGCAGGCCGCGGCCGTGCGCCCCGGCATCATCCACGCCACGGTGAACCTGCACGGCCGCACCGGACCCTGGGCCGGGCGGGTCGGTTTCGATCAGACCGCCGGTTGTGTCGCGGGCATCATGGCCGCCGAGGGCGACGGTGAGGTACCCGCGCTGCCCGGCGTCCCGGTGGTCAACGACTACATCACCGCGTGGCTGCTGGCGACCGGCGTGCTGCGAGCACTGATGCTGCGTGCGCAGGTCGGTGGCTCGTATCGGGTCTCGGTGTCGCTGACCCGGGTGGCGCTGTGGGTGGCCAGCCTCGGTTTCCTCGATCCGGCGTATTCCGCCGAGGTCGCCGGGAAGGCACCGGGACACGAATACCTGCCCCCGGAGATCATCCAGGCCGACACCCCGCTGGGGCTCTACACCGGTATCGCCGAACAGGTCCGGATGTCGCAGACCCCGGGCGCCTACCCCTTCGTCTACGTCCCGCGCGGATCCGGGCGACCGGAGTGGCTCGACGCGAGCCCGCGCAGCGAAGGAGTTCGGTCATGAAGGCACTCGTGGTGCTCAATATCGTCAAGGGTTGGCTGCAGGCCGTATCGCTGGACGGAGCGCGGGTGTGGACGCTGGTCGACACGCTCGACCAGTCCCCCGACGGCGTCGTCGTCGATCAGCGCCGCGGCCACATCTACTGGACCAATATGGGCGCACCGGACCCGGGCAGCGACGACGACCACACCTTCTACACCCGCAACGGCTCGATCGAGCGCGTCGACCTCGACGGCGCGAATCGCCGAACCATCGTCCCCGCAGGCGCTTTCACCACCGGCAAGCAGCTCACCGCCGATTTCGCGGCGGGCAAGCTGTACTGGTGCGACCGGGAGGGCATGCGCGTACTGCGCTGCGATCTGGACGGCAGCCACCTGGAGGAGGTCGTGGTGGCCGCGCGCGGCGAGGACGCCGCCCGCGATCCGCGCAACCACTGCGTCGGCGTGGCGCTGGATCCGAGCCGCCGCATGGTCTATTGGTCGCAGAAGGGCGCACCCAAATCGGGTCAGGGCCGAATCTTCCGCGCTCCCATCGACATTCCCCCCGGCCGCGACGCCACCAGCCGTGACGATGTCGAACTGCTGTGGGATCACCTGCCCGAACCCATCGATCTGCATTTCGATCCGGCCGGATTCCTGGCGTGGACCGACCGCGGCGCCGAACCCGACGGCAACACCCTCAACCGGGCCACCGTCGACCCGGAACCGGCCGCGCCGCAGATCCTTTCGCGCGGCTACGCCGAGGCGATCGGACTGGCCGTTGACGATGGCACCTACTACGTGAGCGACCTCGGCGGCGCGATCCGCCGCGTCGACCCGGTCGCCGGAACCGACACCGAACTCGTCCGCCTCGACCCCGCCCTCACCGGCCTGGCCCTGGCCGAGCTCCCAGGGAAGGGACACTGATCATGCCGACCGCCATCGACCTCGGCGGGCCCGCCACCGGACCGCTGCGGGGCATCAAGGTGATCGATCTGTCCACCGTGGTCATGGCTCCCATGGCGGGCCAGATCCTCGGTGATTTCGGCGCCGAGGTGATCCGTCGAGACCCCGCACGACACCGCCCGCAACTCACCCGCCGGACTGAGCCGCCACCCCGGCATGGGCCCACTGTCCCTGCAGGTCAATCGCAACAAGCGCAGCGTCGCGCTGAACCTCGAGGACGCCGCCGATCGCGCCGCGTTCCTGGATATGCTGGCCGGCGCAGACGTCCTGCTGACCAACATGCGCGGCGGCGCGCTCGAACGGCTCGGCATCGCCTACGACCAACTGGCCCAACAGTTTCCGCGCCTGATCTACGCGCACGGGCAGGGCTTCGCCTCCGATTCCACCCAGGCCGACCGGCCTGGTCGACCTGCAGCGGCGCGCGTCCGGGATCACCCAGTACATGCCCACCCTCATCGCCGACAAGTTCGCCGGGCTGTACCTGCTGTCGTCGCTGCTGGCGGCCCGCATTTTGGTCGAGGCGGGCCCGGGCGGCGCGCAGGTGTTGCGGCCCGACCGCCGAGCCGAGGTGCGGCCCGGTCGGCCGGACCGGCCGTGCGATCCGTCAGCGGTGCGAGCGGCGGAACTCGCTCGGGGTGCGGTGGGCGTGGCGGGCGAAGAATTTGACGAAGTTGGTTGCCTCGCTGAATCCCAGCCGGTCGGCCACGGCGTGCACCGGCAGGTCGGTGTAGGCCAATAACCGCTGGGCCTCCAGCACCAGACGTGCCTCGATCAACTGCTTGGCCGTGTAACCGCTGGCCCGCAGGCAGATTCGATTGAGCGTGCGGGCCGAAATGCCCAGCCGCCGGGCATATTCCGAGGCCATGTGCTCGGTGCGGAAGGTGCGGGTGAGTTCGCGCCGGAAGGCGAGATAGTGGGCGTCGAGCAGGGGTGTCTCGGTGCGAGTGTCGGCCGAGAGCAGGACGATCCGCAACAGCAGCGCCGCCATCAGCAGCCGCAGCAGCTCGACCCGGGGGCCGCGCTCACCCGCGATGCGGTATTCGCGCTCCAGTTCCCGGAACGAATGTTCGATGATGTCGCGGTCCTCGCCGGTCAACCGCCAGGTCAGGGTGCCGTAGATATCGTCGACCACCGAGGTGTCCGGCAGCGGGAACCGGGCCGGGAACGCCGCGGAGAACGAGATGGCGATCGCGTCCAGTGTCGCCCCGGCGGTGGCCGACAGCTGCCGGACCTGCCCCGGCCGGGCCAGCAGCAGTGTTCCCGGCACGAGCTCGTGGTCGACGAAGTCGATCATGAGGCTGCCGCGTCCCGCCGCGACGAACACCAGCAGATGCAGATTGAGCCTGCGCACCTGGTCGTCCCCGGTGAAACCGGACACCGTCGACACCCGGAACGACCCCCCGCTGTCCGCGGTGGGAGCGGGATCCCAATCCTCGAGGACCGGCTGTCCGTTCTCGATCATCGGCGGACGGCTTCGGTAACCGACGGCATATTCATGACGCTACCGCCGCCGTTCGATTCCCGGTCGCGGCCCGCCGGGACGACGACAATGACGGTGGTGCGCAAATCCGACGGGTAGGTTTTTGCCGGAATGCCGAAGCCAAAAGAGTCGTCCGAGCCGCGCCCGTTGCTATCGTGATGTGTCGCACCTTGTTCCGCCACGTCCGATCCCTACACGCAGCCGGAGGCCGAGGCAATGAGGCTCCACACATCGATCCACCGGCGGATGGGCTTCATTGCCGCCGCGCTCGCCATGGGAATCGGAATCAGCATCGCGGCACCCGAGCCCAGTTACGCGGACCTGCCCCCGCTCCCGCTTCCCGATCTCATCTGCCAGGCGGGCACCCAGGCCGAATTCGGTGTCGTCGACAACGCGGTCACCGGAATTTATATCGGCGCCTACCGCAACTGCACCTCTCCGAACGGTAAATATCCGCAATACGTCTCCTGGGTCATCACCGTCAACCCGATCAACGTCAACGGCTGCCCCCAGACCCGCTTCTTCGGCTCGGGAACGACGACCTGGGTCAACCGCGACACGATGACCACCGAACCGGGCACGGTGGATTTCGACGTCGACCTCTCCAGCCTCGCCACGATCAAAATAGCGCTGAAGGTAACCAGCGGCCCGCTCACCGGCAACACCATCTCGGCCCTGGTGGTCCCCTCGTCGACCGACCTGCTCCTGCCCTGCCCCAACGGCGGTTTCGGAATCAGACGCCTGAATTTCGACGGCCAGGGCGTGTTCCGCTCATAGCCAACTCGGCCAGCCGGTCCACCGATGAGCATGGGAGTCGTTCGGCCCAGCCGACTCGCCAAACAGGCTGTCCTACTGGGCATCCTGGGCCTCTCAGCGATCATGGCCGTCGCATCCATGCCGATGGCGCGGCCCGCGCCGAGTTCCGATGCCCTCGCCCGCACCTCGTCCGGCATGGTCCGGGGCACCGTGGCCGGGACCGTGTCGAGGTTTCAGGGAATTCCCTATGCGGCACCGCCATTGGGCCCGCTGCGGTGGCAATCGCCGCGGCCCGTAGGCGAATGGGCCGGTGTGCGTCCGGCGACGGCATCCGGGCCCAGGTGCGCGCAGGAAGACCCGGGCAAGCCGGGTACGCTGCTGGCCGGGTCGAGCGAGGACTGTCTCTATCTCGATGTGACGACGCCGCGTGGCGGCGGCGGTCGGCCGGTCATGGTGTGGATTCACGGTGGCGGTAATACCGCCGGAAGCGGTGCCGACTACGACCCGGCCAGGATGGCCACTCGTGGCGATGTGGTGGTCGTGACGATCAATTACCGCCTGGGCGTCTTCGGCTTCTTCGGCCATCCGGGCCTCGCCGACTCGGGCACGTTCGCCCTGCGGGACCAACAGGCCGCGCTGCGCTGGGTCCGCACCAATGCGGCGGCGTTCGGGGGCGACCCGCACAACATCACGGTGTTCGGCGAATCGGCCGGGGGCGTGGACATCTGCGCGCAGCTGACCTCCCCAGGATCGGCGGGATTGTTCGACCGCGCCATCCTGCAAAGCGGCTCCTGCCTCACCCGGGTGCCGACCTTCGCCGGGCTGGACGGCACCGTGCACATGAGCACCGACGACTTCTGGGTCCCGGTATCGGAGGACGAGGCCGCCGGAGCGACGCTCGCCGCCGCGCTCCAGTGCACCAGCCCGGACACGATCGGCTGCATGCGCGGTAAGAGCCCCAGCGACGTGGTCGGCGCCCGGTGGCAGACCAACGCCGGGTTCGGACCCGCCTACCACACCGCGGCGTTACCGCTGGACCCGGCACTGGCCTCGAGTCGAGGCCAGTTTCACCGTGTCCCGGTACTGTCCGGCTACACCCGCGACGAAGCCCGCCTGACCACCATGCTCACCGAACTGCTGGCCGGACAGCCGTTCACGCCGGACAGCTACCACACCGTCCTGCGCGCCACGTTCGGCTCCCGCACTGCCGACGCGATCGCACACCAATACCCCGTCCCCGACAACGGTGACGCGGGCCTGGCCGTCGCCACCATGGACACCGATCGGGTCTTCGCCTGCCCGCAACTCACCACCATCCGCGCGCTGGCCACCCAAACACCCACCTACGGTTACGAATTCGCCGACCCCGACGCACCGACCTTCATCCCCTACTACAGCGCACGCCCGGCAGGTGCGGCCCATACCTCCGAACTGGCCTACCTCTTCGACCTCCGCAACGGCGGCCCCTACCGCGGATCCGAACCCGCCGAACTCACCCCGGCACAACGAGCACTCGGCAACGCCATGATCGACATCTGGACCGGATTCGCGCGCACCGGACGCGCCCCCTGGGTCACTTACCCGACCGTGCAATCCCTTGCCCCCCAGGGCAATAGCCCGGCCGACGCCTGGACAACCCATCGCTGCGACTTCTGGTCCACCCAGCAGCACGGCAACTGACCCGAAACCCGAACCGCCGCCGCGCATTTCAAGCTCCGCCTAAAGTCTCGTTAGATCGGACGACATTGTTGCGGGTAGGTCACGATTCGGCATATAGTCGGTGCCGCAAACCCGGTGAAACTCGAGGCAACTCCTGTTGTCGTTTTCTTGAAAGGGATCATGCGCTTTTCCCGGCTTCCGTTCGTCTCCCATTCGCGGCCGCTGCCTCGGTTCGAAGAGGTAGATCCGAATAAGATCAGGATCTGGAAGAAACTAGCATTGGCCGCGGCCGCAGCAACAGCCTTGTGCGCGGCCCTGCCGTATTCTGTAGCGAGCGCGCACGGCTACGTCGAATCGCGAGAGAGCCGCGCTGTTCAGTGCGCGAAGGGTCTGCTCCCTTGCGGTTCGATCAAATATGAGCCGCAAAGTGTCGAAGGACCCAAGGGGTTGAAGAATTGCCATGCCAACATTCCGCAGTTCGCCGATCTGAGCGATGACAGCAAGCCGTGGAAGGTGCACAAGGTCGGGCAGATGGTGAACTTCACCTGGAAGTACACGGCCAGGCATCGGACGCAGAACTGGCAGTACTTCATCGGGGACACCAAGGTCGGGGAGTTCGACGGCTGGAATCAGATGCCCGACGAGAAAACAACCCACCATCTGCACCTTTCCGGATTCCAGGGTAAGCAGAAGATGCTCGCCGTCTGGAACATCGGCGATACCGCCAACGCCTTCTATCAGTGCATCGACTTGGATATCGACCGGTCGCATCCGGACGACCCGATGAACCCGAACGATCCGAAGCCGAGCGACCCGAAGCCGACCCAGAAGCCCGACACCCCACGACCGGACAACCCGAAGCCCTCCGCCAACCCACAGCCGAGCAACCCGAAGCCCGACACTCCATCCGCCTCTCCCACGGCGTGGAAGGTCGGGGCGAGCTACAAGGTCGGCGATGTGGTCACCCACGAAGGCAAGCGGTGGAAATGCCTTCAGGCGCATACCGCCTGGGCATCGAACTGGACGCCGCCCGCGACACCGGCCCTGTGGCAACGAGCCTGAGCGGCATCGGCGGTCCGGATTCGAGCGGCCGTCATCGCAGGCCCGCGAGGAATCGGGCGAGTTGTTGACCGCTGGGGTCCGGCCCGCCGTCGTTCTGAATCGCGGCGGCGGCGATGGTGTCGACGTGGTTGTACCCGGGCAGCGTCACCACATGCGCGGTGGGCGGCGGCGGGAAGGCCACGCCGACGCCGAACTGGACGACGCTGTCCCCGGCCCAGGCAATGAAATTCGGTTTGTTCCGGCTGGTGCCGTGATAGCGCAATCCCGACCAGGCGCCGCTGCGAGCCCCGGCGTATCCGGCGCCGATGTCGGTGACCACGCGCAGCGGGAAGTAGGTCTCCCATCCCGCTCCCGGTGATCCGGAACCCAATTGGGTTGCGATATCACGGATATCGGCGACCTCATGGTCGGGCGAGGTGAACCGGACGCCGCGGACGTCGTCGTAATCGCGCCAGGTGTAGAGGGCGCCGCGGTCGGCCGGGGCGACCCGCTGCTGCGGCCCGGCGGTGAACCGCAGGTAGTTGCCGAGTATCGGGATCTGGGTGAGCTCACCGGGATTCGGGAACGTCTTCGGCCGTACCGCCCCGCCCGACAGCGCACCCACCCCTTCCTGAAGCAGCGCGAAATTGGTGGAGTTGTTGTCGATGAGCACACCCAGCAACGCGGTATTGGTGAACCGGAAATCCCGCACCGAGCCGGACCCGTCACCGCCATTGGTGAGGAACGAGGCCCAACTCGGAGCGGTCAGATAGTTCAGCGTCGCGTCGATGTCGAGATCATGGGGCAGATGGGCCAGCAGTCGGCTCTCGCCGTCGGGATCGAGATGGGCCGCGAGCCCCGCCAGCCGCATGATCATCAGTGCCCTGGTGCCCAGAATTGGTGTGGGGCCCAGGATTCGGGGCGTCAGCCCGGCGCGCAGGGCGGTCTCGACCACCGAGGCGGTCGTCCCGACGACGGCGTCGGCGATGCCGCGCAGCAGCGGGCTGTTCTGGATCGCGGCCGGGTCGGAGGAGATCATCGAATCCTGCGCGGCGAAGGCCGCGCACTGGTCCGAGCCCGGCCGTCCGTCGAAGTCCCAATCGGCGAAGAAGCCGGTCACCAGGCCACCGAGCGAGATGCCGGTGCATACGAACTTGCGTTGGCGCGCCGCCGCATCCGGAATCTCGTGCACCATGATCTCGTACTCGTCGCGCACGACGCGCTCGAGCCCCATGAAATCGAGAACGGGCAGATCCGCGGACGATTTGAATCCGGGAAAACGCTGCCCGCCAATCGGTTTGCCGTTGAAGTAGTAGTCGACCGCGTCAAGATAATCACCGGTCTCGAGCGCATAGTCGAATCCGGTGTTCTCGTCCAGGCACGAACTGCGTCGCGCCAACGCCCAGAACTCGATCCGCTGCCCCAACGATCGCGCGGAACGAACCGTATTGAACGCCACGCTGTCCGAACCCACCGCACCGGCCAACATCCCGGGCTGCTGGATCACCACCCGATCGGCCTCGGCCGATACCTCGGGACCATCGGCGAGCCGATACCGCCGAAACCCAACCCGATCACAGGCCGCCGGATGCGCGGGCGCCCCGGCCGGCAACGGAAGCGACAGGCTCACATACGAACTGACAATCCCATCCCGGCTGGACAGCACCCGCTCCCGCCGATCCCCCGCCGCACTCCCCGCCCCAGGCTCCGCCTTCGCTACACCCGCACATGTCGTCGACACAACGAGCGCGACCAGAAACCCCACCCAACCACGCACCCACGTACCCATACCCCCGCGACCCCCGACCAAGCCGACCCGAACCACCATGACCGGCACGCTGCCAGCCCAAACAAGATCAGCACAGGTGGAATACAACGAAGAACCGACCATACGGTATACAAATGGCACAATGAGCCACGGCACCGACTCGTCGTGCCGAGACCCAGGACATCAGAAGTACGGGGTTGGCGAGACAGCCCAACTACGGTGAGGTTATTACAGGCCCACTGAGACGACCGGCCTCTCGCCCCTGTAGTGTCCTGGAGGTTTGCTTCATGAACACCGCACGATTCTCTGGCACCGCGCTCGCCGTTTCCGCGCTCGTCGGCGCCGCAACCCTGCTCACCGCACCGACTGTCTCGGCCTACATCACCGCCGTCACCCCCACCCCGGGAATCGGCCTCGGCGGAGCCTCGTACGGCACCGGATGCACCTACAAGGTCACCATCACCGGCGCCCCCGGCGACCGCGTCTGGATGGAGGACCTCGTCTTCGTCAACGGCCAATACGACCACAACGCAGGCCCCACCGTATTCGGACCCGTACGCGAAATCGAGGGCCAGCCCGGAAAATTCACCGTCGACTGGACTCCCAACGCCATCGGTGACCACTGGGTGAGCGCCGGACACAACCCGGCGACCCGCGAGGGAGCCTCGGTCAAGGTCACCGTAACCAGAGGAATCAACCTGGGCAGCAGCTGCATCGCTGTACCCTGACGCATCCCGCGGCCGGTCCCGCTACCGCAGGACCGGTCACAACTCGCGGAGCCCACGTTACGGAGTTGAGATCCCGAGATTCGGTAACACCGAGCGGACGCTGCCCGACAAAACGGGCATGACACTGAAATGCGTTCCCCCACAACGGTTCTCAGCACGTGCCGGAGCGGTCGTCGCGACGATCGCAGCCGCGCTGGTCGGATTCGCCGGACCCGCCGCCGCGGGCCCCACCGACCCCGTCGTCCAGTTCACGCCGACCTTCACGCGGGTCCCGGGTAACTGTGCCGCGATCATCAACGCCGAGACCGTGCCTCAGCCACGCTCCGGAGAGCTCGGCGTTCGGGTGAGGATTACCCAGTTCGGGCAGGGGTGCAGGGCCTATGAGCTGGGGGTGCTCTGGCGCAACCTCGATACCGGATACAGTAGCGGGCAGGTGCAAGGCGTCCACGGGACCGTTGTCAGCGGCGCGCCCGACGGCGTGATCACCGGAATCGGCATGGCGCCGCGAGCCGGCAGGGTGGAAGCGCGGATCGTGACCTATTCCAAGTACTACCCGCAGCCCCAGGAGCTCGAGCACGTCTCGGGTCGCGCGACGTTCACGCTCAGCTGAGCCCACCGCCACAGGGCCGTTGCCCTGCACGATCCGTCGAGCACGGTGTCGGTGGATAGCTCACGAGATGTGGCCACTGCCATTCGTTGTTTCTGCCGCGGCGGTGATGGCCAGTGGCGGCAATGCGGGACCGGCCGGGGCGGTCTGGTAGATCATGTGCAGCGTGGGGGTCGGTAGTGATTGGGGGATGTCGGAGCGGTCCAGCATGATCTCCAGGTAGCAGCCGCTGTCGTGTCCGGCTGCCGTGGCCAGTGCGGTGTCGAGTTCACCGAGGGTCGTGACCCGGGCGGTGTACCAGTCCTTGCAGCCGAGGGCTTCGGGGAGTTGGTGGTAGTTCCAGGGTGTGAGGACGTCGTAGACGTGGCCCTGCTGCTCGTTCAAAATTTCCTCGATGCCGTACATCGCGTTGTTGAGCACGATGATCACCGGTTTGACGCCATAGCGGCCCATGGTGCCGATTTCGTTGGCAGTGAGCTGATGGGCGCCGTCTCCGGTCACCAGGACCGTGCGGCGGGACGAGTCGGCCAGGGCGGCCCCGAACGCGGCGGGCGTGGCCCATCCGATCGATCCCCACAGGGTCTGGTTGTGGAAGACGGCGCCCTCGGGCAGGCGGAGGCGTGCCATGTGCGCCAGGCACAGTCCGGTTTCGGCGATCACGACGTCGTCGTCGCGCAGGAATTCGGCCAGCCGTGGGTAGAGCGTGGCCGAGGAGACCCGATCCGCGGTGGCACCGGGAACCGGCAGCGCCGCAGGAGGATTGGGCCGAGGGGTGCGGGTTTCGGGCAACGCCGTGGTGAGCTGTTCCAGAACGTCGGCCAGGTATATCCCGCCGAAAATGGTGTGGCCGATCTGGACGTAGTCGGGCCACACCGTGATCATCCGGGCGGGGTCGAGCGCGTCGGTCCACAGACCGGTATTGGAGTCGACGAAAGCGACGCCGCCGAGGTTCAGGATCACCTCGGCGCCCTCCACGGCCTTCTTCACGTCCGGTTCGGAGCCGTCCCCGGCGTACATGCCGAGAAAGTGGGGGTTCGTCTCCGAGATTTGAGCCTTGTCCATCGGGGTGGTGGCATAGGCGAGGCCGGAGGCATCGAGAAACCGAATCAGCTGCCGCGCAAGGCCGAAGCGTCCGATCGTGTAGGCGGGCAGCACGACCGTGGCCTTCGACGCGGTCACGCGTTCGGTGATGGCGGCGATCGCCGCGTCCAGCGATGCGGAATCGCTGTGCGGGCGGGGTACTTCGGCCAGCGGCACACCCGCAACCGGTGTACCGATGATCGGAAGCAACGCCTCGTCCGCCGCGATCGTGAGGTACGCGGGCCGCCGCTGCGCCAAAGCCTCGATGATCACCCGCTCCATCTCCGCGATCGCATTGCGCGCGGTGAGATGGGCGCTGACACAGGCCGAGGCCGCCGACAGGCATTCGAACTGCCGGAACATCCCGTCGCCCAGCGAATGGTGTGTCA
Source organism: Nocardia sp. CDC159 (assembly GCF_023740735.1). Taxonomy (GTDB): domain Bacteria; phylum Actinomycetota; class Actinomycetes; order Mycobacteriales; family Mycobacteriaceae; genus Nocardia; species Nocardia pulmonis. The sequence goes on along the minus strand of NZ_JAMRXH010000001.1, from coordinate 4,240 downwards.
CCGCCCGGGCGCGCTGCAGCTTGCTGCTCGGTTGCCCGACCAGGTGGAAGATCGGCAGTCGTTCGGCGTAGGAGCCCATGACACCGTTGAGCGCACTCAACTCCCCCACCGCGTACGTCGTGCACAGGATCGCCGCTCCCCGGATACGCGCATAGCCGTCTGCCGCGTAGGCGGCGTTGAGCTCGTTGGCAGCCCCGACCCACGTGACCCGATCGCTGGCTTCGATGGCGTTGTCCAGGCCGAACACATAATCACCGGGCACCCCGAAGACATGCTCGATGCCCAGGTCGGCCAGCCGCGCCACCACGTACTCCGCCACGGTCGGCGGAGTGCTGTCCTCCCCGAAAAACCTGGTGCCACCGTGGAATTTGTCGACAGCGACAGCCGCCGCTACCCCACTGGCAGCGGCGACGGCACCCGCGGCCAACACAGCCCGTCTCGGCAGGCCCCGCTTGGCCCCCTCCCCGCCGGTCCCCTCGGGGGCGGTGGCGGATCCCCGGTCATCGGTGTCCGGCGGCTCGCTCGGCATCAGTGACGGCCTCCTTCGCTGGACATCGAGCCCTGCACACAGTGAGGCTAATTATCAGCTACCGACACTGAATATGGTGGATCCACGCTGCGGACACGATCAGCCGCAGATCGGGGCCCGGTGCCACCAGGCCGCCAGGATGTCGTCGGCCGAGTGCTCGCCTGCGGTCATGCCGATCACGAATCTGGAGCGGGCCGGATCGTCGGGGAACGTCGTCCACAGCTCGCCGCGGTTCGGATCGGAGTTCTCCGTGAGTTCGAGCCGGGCCCCGGAGGGTAGTAGCACTATCATCGGGTCCCCGGGGCAGCCGGAATGGGCAGCCGGGTGGGCGGCGCGGCTGTTGTCGTCCCTGGTTTCGGACCGGTCGGCGAGTTCGGCCAACGACGCATCGATCCAGCGTTTCGCGTCGTCGCCCCGACCCTCGGTACGGCCGGAGTATTCCTGATCACGGCCCTCGTCATCGCCGATTTCCATCTCCTGGTCGGAGGTTCCCACGCGGTAGCCACAACCCTGCTCACCGTCGTCGTGGCCACCTTCATCCTCTGCACCACCATCGCCCGATCGCACCGGACACCGTAATGCCAGCACGGCCTGCCGACGGGTGGCGCGGATTGCCAGCGGCACAGCAGGATCCCGCATTCGCTACTCCGACACGGGTGGAGTGGGGCCGTTCGAAGACCGCAGGGTCGGCAGCGCTGCCGGGCGGCGGGCCGCGGACAGATGAACCAACTTCCCCATATCTCTCAGCAAACCCCAGGCGTCACAACGAAAAAGGTGAATTCTCGGTGTGCTGGCAATAGCCATGTAAGCCGCGCTTGACTACCGAGCCGGATTTCTGTGGGTGTTTTTAGCTGGCACTTAACTGAAAAGATCTTCGACGACACCGCGCACGGCCTCGCCCTATGCTTCCATCCGAAATCAAGCTGCGAGTCGTATCCAAGGGCAGGCGTGCGAATGCTAGGCAAACCCTCGGGATCACCTGATCCCAAGCGGCATCTGTGGGTTTTGGGTTTCATCGCACCGGCGATCGCGTTGCTGCCCTCCCAGCTGGTGTTGCGAACGGGCTCTCCGGTCTTCTGGTGGAGTGGTCTGATCATCGTGTTCGTCGTCATCCCGGTGTTGGATTGGGTGGTCGGGGAGGACGGCAGCAACCTGCGGGAGGAGGATTACTCGCTGCTGGCGAGCGACCGGTACTACCGTTGGTGCTCTTATCTGTTCCTGCCGGTCCAGCTGATCGGCCTGGTCGTCGCGTGCGCCATGTGGTCCGGTCACGAGCTGAGCGTGGTGGACAAGCTGGGTCTGGCGGCGACGGTGGGCTTCCTGTGCTTCATCAGTATCAATGCCGCTCACGAGTTGGGGCATCGTGTCGAGAGCCTGGAGCGGTGGCTGTCGAAAATCGCCCTGGCACAGTCGGGTTACGGCCACTTCACGGTGGAACACAATCGCGGACATCATGTATGGGTAGCCACACCCGGCGATCATTCGAGCGCGTATTACGGTGAATCGCTCTGGGAGTTCCTGCCACGCTATCTGGTCAGCGCCTTCCGCTCCGCGATCGAGCTGGAACGGGTGCGGCTACGCCGAAAAGGTCAGGGATGGTGGAGTATTCATAACCAGATCCTGCAGGCATGGTCGATGACCGCAGTGCTGTTCGGCGGACTGCTCGCCGTCTTCGGCTGGGGCATTTTGCCTTATCTGTTACTGCAGGCAGTGCTGGGCATGGCGTTGCTGAAGACGATCGGCTATATCGAGCACTACGGACTGCTGCGCGAGCGCAAGGCCAACGGTACCTGGGCTCGCTTCTCGCCCCGGGACAGCTGGGACTGCGACTGGCTGGTCACCAACATCTTCATCTTCAACGTCCAGCGACACAGCGATCACCACATGAATCCAGGACGTCGGTATCAGACCCTGCGCAGTTCGGAAAACGCGCCACACCTTCCGGCCGGGTACATCACCATGATCCTGTGTGCGGCGATTCCGCCGCTGTGGCGACGGGTGATGGATCCGCGGGTGCTCGCACACTACGAAGGCGATATCACCAAGGCCAACCTCCATCCCCGAAAACGGGCCAAAATCCTGGCGGCCCATGGACACAGCGAACCGAATCACGCGGAATTGTCGAACCCGGTGGATCACCAGATTTCAAGCGACCTCCATTCCGATGGCGTCGGCCCCATTGGTCGTTGAACGGACAGGTGCGCCAGGCAGGCTCGGCCGAAGAGGTTTGGCACCCACCGACTCCGAAACGTGTACCGCTCGGCTGTGCGGGTAGGCGCTGAACAGGCCCTTCCACCGTGGATGGCCGGTCCTATAGGACGATTCGAGGAGACGCTCATGACCACCGCACGCGACATCATGACCCCCGGTGTCGAATGCATTCGTTCCAGCGATACCGTGCTCGAGGCGGCACGCAAGATGGCCCACCTGGACGTCGGCGCGCTGCCGATCTGCGGCGAGGACAACCAACTCAAAGGCATGCTCACCGACCGCGACATCGTCGTGAAAGTGATTGCCCAGCGCAAGGATCCGCTCGGTGTACACGCCAGCGAACTGGCCCAGGGCACGCCCGTGATGGTGCAGGCCGACGACGATGTCGCCAAGGTGTGCGAAGTGATGTCCCAGCACCAGATCCGCCGGGTCCCCGTACTGGAGAACGACCGGCTGGTCGGCATCGTCGCCCAAGCCGACGTGGCCCGCCAACTCGACAACCCGAAAGCGGGCAGCGTCGTCGAAGCCGTCTCGCAGAAGTGAGCGAGCAGCCCTTCGAGCGCGAGCGACCAGCCGGATCGGTTCTGCTGGCCGGAACGAGGGGAACCGCTTAGCTCTCCCCTCGAGAATCGCCCTGGACCTGGACCGTCGCCGGACGCAACACCCGCGGTCCGCGGTTGCACGATTCGAAGACCCTCGAGCACCCCGACATCCCGCAGGCGCTCCGCTGACTCACAGAAGCCTTCTCGCCCTCGCGGCTTCACGGCGAACAGCCGGTCCGCACCCGGGTGGACCTCGCTACACCGGCGTCGTCGTGCGCTCCCTGCCGGGAGTATATGTCTCCCAGAACGTGGCGCCGGGGATGCCCAAAATCTTCGGGTCGAACACCGGGTCCAGGCCGTCCTTCTGCTGGCGCTCGTAGTCGCGCAGGGCCTTGTACGCCGGTTGCTGCAGGATGATGATGCCGATGATGTTGAGCCAGGCCATCAATCCCACACCGATATCGCCCAGGGTCCACGCCTCGGTCGCGGTCGACACCGCGCCCACCATGACGGAGACCAGGATCAATGCCTGCAGCACGATGGTGAAGTTCGATCCGATCGTGCCGCGGATGATCGGGACCGGGATCATTAGGTACTTGCCGAGCAGGAACCGCAGGTTGGTCTCCGCCATGTAGTAGTAGGCGATGATCGTGGTGAGGCAGAAGAAGGCCAGCGATACAGCGACGAAGGTGGAGCCGACCCCGCTCCACAAGGTGTCGACTCCGACCTGGGCGAAGGCCGGTCCGACCGCGACATCCGCGGGCAGCGCCCCGCCGTCGGCCAGCACGGCCCCACTGGCGCTCTCGCCCTCGAACACCCGATAGGCGCCGGTCGACAGAATCAGGAAACCGGTCGCGGTGCAGACGAACAGAGTGTCGACATAGACCGCGAACGCTTGCACCAGGCCCTGCTTGGCCGGATGGGAGACCTCGGCGGCCGCGGCGGAATGCGGCCCGGT